>CAWDJD010000002.1:0-2618350 GCA_963802555.1 Terriglobales bacterium
ATGCATGTTTGCGATCTACGTGGTTTTTGACGAACGCGGTGACCCCGGGAGGGGACAAGCAGCAGCGGTTAGCGCTGGAGCGATTGCACTTGCCGCCAGATTAGTATGGGATTTAAGAAACCGCGTGTGGTTCTGGGTAGTGATAACGATTATCGTGTTTCTTCACGTTCCCCTCATCCTGCTCATCCCATGGAAATTCAGGCAGCTCTCATATGTCGCTCTCTTGCCGGCATGTCTTCTGGATTTTGTCATTGTGTATGGAATCATCAGGCTGATCGAGAATGTCGTCGAGAAGAAGAGTTCTTAGCTGCAAACGAAGGCGAACCGTCGCACGGATCGCTTGATACGAGCCAATCCTAGGCATGAGCCGTTTCTTTAGGGTGCGCCGGACAATATGATGTTTTTGTGATGTTCTCATGGTTGATAGAGCCGACCGGGCTATGCCTTTTTTCTTGGGGGCTGGCCCACCTTTCCCTCTAAATAAACCGAGGGCTGCCCCACCCTTCGGTTTTTGAAGGGTGGGAGAGCACAAATGTATCCCGCAGGGGATTTTGTTTTGTGTGCCTAAGCAACGATTAAATTCAAAGAACTGGCTTTCAAGGTTGGCGGCTGGCCCACCTTTACGTTTCTTCTAAGGTGGGAACTACGAGGAATCCGCACTCTCAAGAGTCATCACTCCGGCTTGCAAAATGGACAAGTGTTCCCTAAAGACGAGGGGAGAGACACGGAACCCCTGCCTTCCGCGGTGCGAAACCGACAGAATATGGGAGAATGGCTGGCACACTGGGGGATTGAAATGCTTCGAACCGTGTCTCTGCTATCTGTAATGCTGGTCCTCGCTTTGACGGCGAACGCTGCGGTGAAAGTTGAGAAGACGGAATACAAAGGTTGGAAGAATTGCTACCGAGTCAGCAATGGGGAAGTGGAGTTGATTGTGACTGCGGACGTGGGACCGCGGGTCATTCGTTACGGCTTCGTCGGCGGGCAGAACCTGTTCAAAGAATATGACGAACAGCTGGGCAAGAGTGGGGAAGAAAAGTTTCAGGCGCGCGGCGGCGACCGGGTGTGGAAGGCCCCAGAAGATCCCGTCGCGACCTGGGCGCCGGACAACGTTCCCGTCGAAATTCAGGTGACGCCCACCGGGCTGATCGCGCGGGAGCCGGTCGAGCCGCTTACCCATCTGCAGAAGGAAATCGAAGTGAGCATGGCGCCGTCTGGCAGCGGCGTGACGGTGTCACACCGCATCACCAATCGCACCTTGTTTCCGCTCGAATTCGCTCCCTGGGCGCTTACGCAGATGGCGCAAGGCGGCGTCGCGGTGTCGGGATTTCCGCCGCGCGGCCATCATCCCGCGAATCTCGAAGCCACCAATCCGCTGGTGATGTGGGCTTACACTGACCTGGCCGATGCGCGCTGGAAGTTCACCCGGAAATATCTCACGCTGCGGCAGGACCCCAATAACAATGAGGCGCAGAAGCTGGGTATGTTCAATTCCGACACCTGGGCCGCTTATCTGCTCAATGGCGAAGCCTTCATCAAGCGGACCAAGCCCGATCCTTCGAAGACATACGCCGATTTTGGCTGTTCGTTTGAGACCTTCACCAACAACGAGTTTCTCGAAGTTGAAACGTTGGGGCCTATGACCAAAGTGAATCCCGGGAAAACCGTCGAACTGGTCGAACATTGGGGACTCTTCCGCGACGTGAAGCCCTCGGCACTGACGGATGAGGAATTGGACCGCGTACTTTTGCCCGCACTCAAAGCGGTTGGAGCTGAGTAACACCGTCCGGGATCGTCATCACATCACGAGATCATGGTGGAAATCTCGGTCAGGTGAGCGGGTACAATCCCCCGCATGTCGACTCGACGATGCATCCCTCTCATGGTTCTGATACTTACAGTTGCGGCGTTCTCGCAAGAGATTCAGCGACTCGATCCAACTATCGATCAGCTTGTGCCTCGCAAAGTTATGCTGGAGAAAGTGGCAACCGGTTTCGATAAGTGGACCGAGGGGCCGGTCTGGACTCTCGAAGGCACGCTCTTGTTTGCCGAAATTCCGGCGAACAATATCGTGCAATGGATTCCGGGGAAGACGGCGAGCGTCTTCATGCATCCCAGCGGATATGAAGGGTCTGAACCGTACAAAGGGCCGGAACCCGGATCCAATGGGATGACTCGCGATGCCGACGGCCGAATCAGCGTTGCTGGACATGCGAGGCGCAACGTCTGGCGACTGGAGTCTGTAGATCCGCACGCGCAAATCACGATCCTCGCGGATTCCTATCAGGGGAAGAAGCTCAATAGTCCGAACGACCTAGTGTACAAATCCGATGGCTCGCTGTACTTTACCGATCCTCCGTACGGCCTGCCCACGCAGAGCGATACCGATCCGCTGAAAGAGTTGGAAGTGAACGGCGTGTATCGCATACCAGCAGCACGCCGGCAAAAACCGGGCTCGGCGCCTGACCGGGACAAGCTGCAACTCGTGATCAAGGACCTGCCCCGACCCAATGGCTTGGCTTTTTCGCCGGACGAGAAATTCTTGTATGTCGCGGACTCCGGCAAGAAATTATGGATGCGTTATCAAGTGCAGCCCGATGGGTCGGTTACGGACGGACGGGTGTTTCTTGATTGCTCTGCCGATCCAGCCAAAGGTGGGCCGGACGGTCTAAGGCTCGACAAAAACGGGAATATATACGGGGCCGGGCCGGGCGGCGTCTGGATCATATCGCCGGAAGGCAAGCACATCGGAACCATCAAAGTTCCGGAGGTCGTCAGTAATGTGGCTTGGGGTGATAAGAACGGCAAGACCCTTTACATCACAGCGAGCACGAGTGTGTACCGCATCAAGCTGAAGATTTCCGGCGATCTCGCTCATTGACCACCACCATACGCGCGGCATGTCCCGGCAGTCCTCCCTGACGCGGAGTTTGATACTCGAATTGTGAGAGGGAGAGAAGGACATTCCCACTTTCCGCCTTTAGATCCGCTTCCTAAAGTCATCTCCCCTCCTGGCCGATATACCAACAATCGAATAACAACGAACAATTACCGGGCATTCCGGCCTGGTCGAGGATGGGAAACGTCTGATGGAAAGCATACGAGCCCTCATTGTGGACGACTCCTCGGTGATGCGGAAGATCGTGGAGCGCTCCCTGCGTCAGGCAGGCATTGAACTTAAGCAGGTGCTGGAAGCAGGGAACGGAGCCGAGGCCCTGGCCGTCCTGCAGGATAACGTGGTCGACCTCATTCTCTGCGACATCAACATGCCAGTCATGGACGGGCTGGAGTTCGTCAAGAAACTGGCTGGAGTCCCGAACGCGAAAGGCGTCCCTGTAGTCATGATCACGACCGAAGGCAGCGAGTCCCACGTGGTCCAGGCTCTGTCTTGCGGGGCCCGTGGCTACATTCGCAAACCGTTCACCCCGGAGCAGGTCAAAGAGCATGTCATCCCGGCGCTCTCCGGGAAAGCGTGACCTCCGTGACGCCGACGCCGGCCGTCAACGGCCGCCACCAGGAATGGCTCCAGCTTATGGAGCTGGCGGCGCGAGAGGTCGTCGAACTCATGCTGGGCTGCAAGCTGACCGAGGCGGAAGGGCCGGCGGAGGCACAGTTGAACATCACTTCCATGGTGGGGCTGGCGGGGAAATTGTGCGGCGTGTTCAGCGTCCGTTGCGACACCAGGGCGAGTGTCCTCATGGCCTCCAAGATGCTGGGCATCCCGGAGGACAAGGTGGGCGCGGAGACGGTGGATGCGGTGGGAGAAATCTGCAACATGGTGGCCGGCAACTTCAAGAACAAGATTCCCGGCCTGAGTGACGGTTGCATGCTTTCCCCACCGACAGTAATCGTGGGCAACGATTATCACACCTATACCCCGGTGAATTCGCCTGCCCTTGAACTCAACCTGCTGTTTGAAAGCATTCCCATCGTTATTTCTCTTCATCTCTCTTCGGATACATAGCTAAGACCCAGGCCGGGATTCGCTGGCCAGAGACGGTCAAGCGGCGGCGCGGTTTAGCCGATAAAACGAGGGTGACCACCCCGTATTCAGCATTGAGCCCTGGCGACGAAAAACCGTCCGCCAAACCCGGAACCCAATTCGTAGCGCGCCAACCCATTCTCACCGCGGACGAACTACTGTTTCGCGATGGCGTTGAGGACTACTTCCGGAGTGCGGATCCGGACGCGGCATCGCATAGCACCTTGAATGCTGCCATGTTGCTGGGACTGGATGTCCTCTGCGACGGGCGTCGAGCGTTCATCAATTGCACCCGCGAGTTTCTGATTAAGGACTACATCACTTTACTGCCCTCGGAACGGACGGGCGTCGAGATCCTGGAAACCGTTCCCGCGGACGACCTGGTTGTGGCCGCGCGGGCCAGGCAAGAACCAGCGATCTGGTGCTAGCGGCACTGGTGCGTGCCCATTTCTGCGAACTGCTCTCCCCCCCGCATTCAACACGGGGACTCCGATCTGTTCCTGATGGGCATGCTTTCGCTGATGGATACCATTCTTGAGGTTCCCATGGCACAGGTCCTTGATCAGGTTCCGATCGATCACAAAGCGTCCGTTAGTGGGATTCCAAAAACCTGGACATTACCGTTTCGGGAAGACCGAACAATAAGAATCGTCGCCAGCAAAAGATTTTGCTGTCATGAACCGTGACTTTCTGATAGCTTAGCGCTCACACACGATTCTCTTAGCCACACCCGTTGCTCTTACGGGCCGCCGCGGGAATTGCGACCCACAGGAAGCTCGCTGTTTGAACATCCTGCGTGGGGAGGTCGACGATGGAGACTTCGCGCCGGATGCTATGCCGGAGAAGAAGCGCGCTCCAGATTTTGACCTTGGCGGTTTGGTTGACCCTCCTCAGCGGTATGGCCCCGGCGCAAAAGATGCCCGAGTCGGCGCAGGGCGCCTCAGTTTCCGCGAAGTTCCTGGAAGGCGACCCCAAAGATTATGCCGGCATAGAAGAATGCCGGTCTTGCCATAAGCCGGAATACCGGCAATACGAGAAAACGGCACACGCGGCTTTGAGCGTCCCGGGCAAGGGCTACATCTCTGGCTGCGAGGTGTGTCATGGTCCGGGAAAAGCGCACGCGGATGCGATTGAAGCAGCGGAAGGCGACGAGGGTAAGACCGCGACCGCGCTGCAGGAGCATCCCATCTTCTCCTTTAGCGTCAACGAAAAAATTTCCGCCGCTCTGAAGCAGTTTCCTATTTTTCACTTTCGTTCCGATGCTAAAGAAAACGCCTCCCATTGCCTGCTGTGCCACGTCAGCAGCAAGCAACAGGAATTTTTCGAGCATTCGGCACACGTCTCGCACGGTCTGTCATGCGACCAGTGCCACACCGCCCATCTGGTGGAAGAGGTCAAGGACCACAGCAAGGGAGATCTCAGTTATCCCCAAGGTCATTTTTTCCAGGTGCCGCAGCTGCCGGACGAAGTCCGTTGGCAACATAACAGCTTGCTGAAGCAGTCCGAGCCGGCGCTTTGTTTTTCCTGCCACGGAACGGTGCAAGCCGAGTTCGCCTTGCCAGTCCATCATCGGGTGCCGGAAAACCTGATGAAGTGCACCGATTGTCACAATCCGCACGGCAGCCAGAACCTGGCCAGCCTCAACAAGCCGAACTTTGAGACCTGCGTCAAATGCCACGCGGAGAAGCGCGGGCCGTTTGTATACGAGCATCCGGCAGCCAAGGTGGAGGGTTGCACTTCCTGCCACAATCCGCACGGCAGCACCAATCGCATGTTGCTGGTACGGCGCGAGGGGCGCCAGCTGTGCCTGCAATGCCACACCGGGTTCCACACCCAAGCCGGCGTTCCTCACTCGCGCCTCGGCTTCCAGGCCAGCGGCGAGTGTACCCGCTGCCACGTGGCTGTCCACGGGTCGAACTCGGACCCAACGTTGCTGCGATGAAGGGAGTCACCATGAAATCGACACCGCGCTTCATCCGGCTGGCGGCCTGGGCCCTTCTTCTTACAGCTACCCTCCCGGTCACGACGCTGGCACAGGACGGCGATGGCTACGAAGCTCCTCCCATTACTTGGGGAGGATTCAATACCCAGGGGTCGGTCACGGTTGGCACTCGCTTTGCGGACGTCAAGGGTTATCAACCGATGTACCTGGAACTGCTTGATCTGCGGCCGGGCCCGCGCCTGATGGACTTCAACTTATTCGGCGAGGCGGTGGAAAAGGCGAACCCTTTTGCCGACAGCTACTCGCTTTCGATGAGCGGCCTGGGCGGCGATCCATTCCCGACGGCGCAATTATCCGTGACCAAGGCCAAGCTCTATGACTTTCGCGCCAACTGGCGACAGAGCTACTACAACTGGAACCAGAACGACAATGTGGTGTTGCCGATTGCCGCGGTGGGAACGGGATTGGGCAAAGGTCTTACCGACAATCACGACTGGGCCACGGTGCGAAAGTTCGGCTCGGCGGACTTCACTCTGCACGCCACCAATCGCCTGCGCTTCAATTTCGATTATTATCACACCACGAACAATGGGCCGACTTTTACGACGCGCTCCATGGATTTCCTGGACTCGCCTAGCTATTGGGGCGGGTTCGCGCGCGCCAACCCCTACTCGCTCTATGCCCCGCTCAGTGACGACACCAACCGTTTCACCGGTGGCTTCGACTACGCGTATAAACTGTGGAGCTTCCACTACGCTCTTGGATACCAGACTTTCACCGAGAACATCAGCCTCAACAATGTCAGTCCATCGGAGCTGAGCATCAACCCCATCGCCAGTTCGCTGCTGGAGCCGCTCAGCTCCGTCTCCTGGTCGCAGTACCGAAAGCTGACGACCCCGATCAGTGAATTTTCTTTTGTGGGGAAGCCACTGGCGAAATTGGAGCTGCGCGGCGGTTACCTCTTTTACCGCTATCGCGGGCCGGCCAACTTTGACCAGTCGGTGAGCGGTATCGCCCCGAATGCGACTGCAGTGAACACGCCTTACACCTTCAGTCAGAGCGGGCGCGCCACCGTGAGCGAACCGGACAATATCGTCAACTTCGGGCTGACGTATCAAATCAATGAGTGGTGGAGTGTGAACGCCGACTACCGCTATTCGCGCATGAGCAGCGAAGGCGTCGGCAATTTCACCAGCCTCTTTTCCCAGGACACGACAGTGCCAGTCGGGTCGAGCGGGACCGACGATATCATCTGGCGGGATGGCCTGAGCGACCTCGACATCAACTTTGATTTCACCCCCATCCGCACCCTGGTGATTCGTCCCGGCATTCACTTCATGAAAGCCGACGTGGTGACGGCGGAGGGGGGAGCGGCCGATCCAGCGCTCAGTTTGCAGACAAAAACCGCGACCCCGGAGATTAGTTTTGGCTATCAGCCCTCTAAAATATTCAGCATCCGCGGCGACCTGCACAGTTCCGACAATGGTGCGTCATACACGGCGATTACGCCGCACACCCAGGTGGGCGGGCATCTGGTAACGCGCGTGCAGTTTACGCCCAAGCTCTCGTTCGAAGACGAAATGAACCTGACCAACAGCAAGTTCATCGACACTAACTTCCAGAGCAACGTCCACTCGAATGCCGCCACAGTGTCCTACGCGCTAAACGGCCGTTTTTCGATATTCGGGGGATTCAGCTACCTCAGCTATTTCGCTCAAGGTGACATCGTGTATGCCCGTGGTACACCACCATTGAGTGACACCCTGCGCGACCAGGAGGTCAATCGAGTGTGGCAGGGGGGTGTGGACGCCAAGCCTACAAAACGACTCGGCCTGCGTTTGAGCGGGAACTTCGACCGTTCCACTGGATTGGGCCAGATTAGCGGAGAACCTCCCGCGTACGGTCCACTGACTTGGCCTCTCGTGACCGGTACGATTTACTATGCTTTTCCGAAAGCCGGCCGGCTTGCGATTGATTTGCAGCGCACCTACTATATTGAGCAAATCGTCCCGGGCAACAATTTCCAGGCGAATTTGCTGACCATCAGCTGGACGCGAGACTTCTGAAGCACTCGTCTGCGATGGAAACTGACTTGGGTTCAAATTTTGGTGGAAATAAGGATGGATTCATGGGCGGGTTCTCGAAAAGATTGGGGAAATTCGGTTCGGCGGGGATGTGGACAGCGTTGGCGGTCCTGGTCTGGTTCCTGGTGAGTTCACCTAAGCTCGGAGCCCAACAGAGCGCGGAGGACATTTACGGCCACAAATGCGCCGTTTGCCACGGGAAAGATGGGTCCGGCAACACCGCCAAGGGTAAGAAGGTACACGTCAAAGACGTGCACGCGAATATGAAGGACTCGGCGGCCGACATGATCAAGGTCGTAACCGACGGCAAGGGCGACGACATGGACTCCTATAAGAGTGAGTTCACGGCCGACCAGATCAAGGCCCTGGTGGACTATTACCGCAGCCTGGGTCAGAAGTAGGCGCGAGAGGCTTCCGTGATTTGCGAAGCCGCGCCGGAATGACAGTTCCGATGCTCATCGAAGTGTTGTTCGTCCTTATCGCGGTGGCGCTGGCGATCTTGTTGGCCGCGCGGGCCGAACTTACGCGTGCCCGGGGCGGCAAGATCCTGGCCTTTCTGACACTGTTTATTCTGCCAGTTCTAGCCGTGGGGCTCGGTTACTCGGAGCACATGGATCGCGCCGAGAGCACCCAGTTTTGTCTTTCCTGCCACGTGATGCACGATTTCGGCCAGAGCCTCTACGTGGATGATCCCAGTTACCTTGCGGCCCGCCACTTCCAAAATCATCTGGTGCCCACCGACCGGGCCTGTTACACATGCCACACCGACTACACCATGTTCGGAACCGTCCACGCTAAATTCCGCGGGTTGCGACACATCTATGTACAGTACCTCGGCAAGGTTCCCCAGCCGGCCGACATCAAGCTCTATACCAAGTTCAACAACCGCGAGTGCCTCCACTGCCATGCCGGGATGCGGGCGTTTGAAGAGGAACCGAAGCACAGCAAGACTCCTGAGCTGATGGGCCAGATCACCTCCAACCAGATGTCATGCAACGCGGCCCATTGCCACGACACCGTTCACGAGGTAGGAACCCTCCCCAGCGTCACCTTGTGGAAAGGAGGCCAATAGTGTCCGACCAGTCGCAATCTCCGCGGATCGAGAGCCGCCTGCGCTGGGCGGGCTTGCTCATTGCGGTTGGCCTTCTGGTGCAACTCATGACCTTCTTCTGGATTCATCCTCTGGCATTTATGGCCTTCGCTCTGATCGCCTGCCCGCTGGTCGCGGCGGGCGTCCTTCTCTTCCTGTATTCTCTCGTCTCCGAGCCGTCGTCGCAGAGCTAAGCGGGTTCCATGTGGTGGTTTGGCGACGGGAGATTTCCCTTGACAGTACGGTAAAAAGAAACTAAAAGTTATGAATCGTAAGTATTCGTAAGCTCTCACAATCTCTTCGTAACGGTTCGCAACCGGGCTCCGGGTGCGAGTCCCATATGAAATGAGGAGGACCCCATGCCCCGCTTCTGTGGTGTTTCCCGGTGGATCTTGCTGATGTGTTCGGTGGTTGGCATAAGTGGATTGGCCATCGCCCAAGGCGGCTATCAAGCCCAAATTCGCGGCGTGATCACCGATGCCACCGGCGCGGTCGTGCCCAACGTGACCGTGACCATCACCGATGTGGGCACGAACATCGCACACACTTCGCAGACGGACAGCGCGGGCGAATACCTGTTGCGCGCACTACGGCCTTCGACTTACACCGTCAAGACGGAAGCGCCGGGATTTCAGCCGGTGGAGCGGAAGGATGTGGTCCTGGCGGTGGACCAGGAAACGAGCTTGAATTTCACATTGCATCCCGCCGGAACGAACACTGAAGTTTTGGTGACGGAAGCAGCGCCGTTGCTGGACACGGAAAGCGCAACCATCGGAACTGACGTCACCAACGAATACGTGAAAGACATCCCGTTATATAACCGCAGTTTCTTTGGGCTTGCATTTCTTTCTGGTGGAGTTACCGAAGCGGCCGGGTCTGGTGTTTCTGATTCGTATCCCGAAGGAACGAATTTCGTTTCCAACGGGCAGCGCAACGCGACCGCGGAGGTGCGGATCGACGGGGCCTTGATCAGCGCGCCGGAGCAAGGTGAAGGCGCGACCACAAACGTCTATTACGAGCCTTCGGTCGAGATTATCCAGGAGTTCAAAGTACAGAACAACAGCTTCTCGGCGGAATTCGGCAACAATGGCGGCACGGTGGTGAACATGGTCCTCAAGAGCGGAACCAACGCCTTCCATGGCAGCGGTTGGTGGTTCCTGCAGCGGTCAGGCACGGATGCGCGGGATTTCTTTAATCCTGCACCGGGGGACAAACCGGACCATGCGCGCGATCAGTACGGATTTGCATTGGGGGGACCGATCAAGAAAAGCCGCACTTTCTTTTTCTTTGACTTCGAGAAGGTGCGCGACAATGAGCCGATCAAGTTCCTGGCAACAGTGCCGATGGATGGTACGTTCCCCGGGACCTCGAACGAGCGTGCCGGCGATTTCTCGGCAGCGGCAAATCCTATTTACGATCCCTTTCACTTTACCAATCTCGCGGCGTGTACTGCGAACGTACCGAACCCTCCGCCGTGCACGCGGCGCCTGCTCGCCAACAGCATGATTCCTACTGGGGAAATTGACACGATAGGACAACAGATCATTAATCTTTATCCGCTTCCCAATTTGCCCGGGGAGTTCAATAATTTCCGGCTCAACTCACTTTCCCACGGGCCACAGTATCAATTCGATATCAAGCTGGATCATCAGATCAACGACAAACAACGCTTTTCTGGCCGCTACAGCAGATTGCATAACAACTTCACCACGCCAGAAGTGCTAGGTGATGGAGACCCCAACGACGGGATTTCGAATGCTCCGCTCAGCGCGCAGAATGTTTCTCTAGAGTACAACTGGACGGTGACGCCGAAGATTCTTGCGACGCTTCGTTTCGGCCTGGACCGGGCCAAGCAGGATGAGCAAACCAGTATCCCCAGTCTGACCGCGGTGGGCTTGCCGACGATCCTGGAAGCCAATGGGGTGGACCGCATGCCGACGATCCAAATGTCAGGAGCGTCGCCCTGGACGAGCCTTTTCGACCAATGTTGTGTGAACACAAATTTCGCCCACACCCTTTACAGCTATTCTTCGTCTTTTGAAATCGTGAGGGGAAGGCATCTTTTCAAATTCGGTGGGGAGCAAAGACAGTTCTTCAACGACTTCTGGCAGCCGCCGAATCCTACCGGTCTGTTCAACTTCACCGATGATGTGACCTCGCGGATTCCAAACAGCGGCGCCAATGACGGCACCGAAGGCAATCCCTTCGCCAGTCTTTTGTTCGGATTTCCCGACAATGGCAGTCAGATCAATATTTTTCCGCCAGTAGAGAATAAATCGAAAGAAACCGGCTTTTACTTTCAGGACGATTGGAAAGTTACGCCCCGTTTGACCCTGAATCTTGGAATGCGCTACGAATGGAGCACGCCTTATACGGAGCGGGACAATCTATTACAGTTCAGCGACTTCACGGGGAGCAGCGGCATCACCGTTCCCGGTCTTCCGATCACGGGTGCCCTGCCGGGCGCCACTCTTTTCGCTTCGGGCGGCAAAAGAAATGTCCCGGTGGACCGGAACAACCTGGGGCCGAGACTGGGATTCGCCTATCAGATCGACAACAACACAGTAATCCGAGGCGGGGCCGGGGTTTACTACGGGCTGAGTGTGGCGACGAATTTTCAGTATCCTGGCACCGCGTTTCGGCAAACTTCGACCATGTTTTTTACCACGGACAATTTCCTAACGCGGGATGCAAGTCTGGCTGACCCCTTCCCCGGCGGACTGGAAGGGCCGCAAGGTAACAAGTATGGGAAGCTGGCGAACTGGGGTTACATCAACCAGAACGACTTGGGCACGACTGCAGCCCAGAATGCCGATATCTTCCAGTGGAATCTCGGTGTACAGCGTTTACTACCGGGGCAACTTGTGATCGGCGTTGATTACTCGGCCAACCGCAGCAATCACCTGCCTTATGGCGGATACTCCAGCACGCGCAACCGTAACTTTATCGCCTCGAGCGTGCTTTCTCAGGTTTCGGCCCAGCAGCATGGGATGGATCCGACTTGCGACGATGACAGCTGTGTCAGCAACTTTTTGGCGAATCCCGTGGACAACCCGTTCTGCACATTGTTTGGCGGGACGGGCTGCGCCATAAATGCCGGCGCGGCAATCTTTAATGAGCCGAATTCGCAGTATGGAAACGCGCAGATTCCGCAAGGAAACCTGTTGCGCCCCTATCCCCAATTCGACGGAAACTTCGAAGGGCTACCCTTGCTCGAGGCGCAGTCCTGGTACAACTCGCTGCAGATACGCTTCCAGAAACGTACCAGCCACTACATCAGCTTCGAAGGCAATTACACGCTGTCAAAGTCCACCGACGATTCGTCGGCGGGAGCGAATGCGTTTGTGGGTACCCTAAATAATGGGAATCCGCAGCAATTGGACAATCTAAGAGCGGAACACGGCATCAGCGCCAACGATGCGACGCACCGCCTGGCTGCCGCGGTCATAGTTGACTTGCCAGTAGGGCGGGAGCGATGGATCGGCGGCGACATGAACCGCTTAGCCGATGCAGTCGTAGGTGGCTGGGCTGTATCCACGTTGATCACCGAACAGACTGGGCAACCGCTCGCGGTGTTTATGGCAGACCCTCGCCTGATGGACGGGAACCAGAGGCCGGACGTTCTTTGCGGTGGCAAGACGGGGATCAATTCGAACAAAGCGGCCGTCACCCAGCAACCATATTTGGATGCAAACTGCTTTGCGGATCCTGGCGATCAGATCCCCGGCAACGCGCCGCGCTATTTCTCGAACCTGCGGACCGATGGCATCCACAATCTGGATGTCAGTCTGTATAAGGAATTTGTCCCCAAAGAGGGCACCAAGCTGGAAGTGCGCGCCGAGTTCTTCAACTTCACCAACACGCCTCGTTTCGCATCGCCCAATACCGCCTATGCCCAGGGAGACCCAACCTTCGGGCTGATCACTTCAACCGCTTCCACCCCGCGCCGCATGCAATTCGGAGCCCGGTTCGAATTCTGAAGCGGGTTGATTTCCCGACTGACAGGTCCCAGCCATGACAAATGCGGAGCGCGGAGTGAAAGTTAGCGGATGGCTCCTGGTTTTATTTTCGGCGGTGATGGCTACCGGCCAGACCCGGCTTGCTGTGCCCGCTTATCAAGACCCCGGATCGGCGCAATGGAACGCGTGGGCGGTGCCGAGGGCGAAAGCCATCGGCATCATGATCGTCAATCTCGACAATGGAGACGACGAGGCCTACTACTCGAGCGTAGACGAGGCAATCCGCGCCAGCCGTAAGCAAGGCATCTTTGTAATCGGGTATACATATACGGGCTACGGCACCCGCGATCCGAAGATCGTGCGGCGAAAAATTGATGCAGTCTACCAGAACTATCTGGTGGACGGCATCTTCTTCGATGAAGTGCCAACCGATTGCAATGCCAGCGATCCATTTTTTCCTACCCAGTTTTCCTATTACGAGGCACTGACCAACTACGTACACCAAAAGGCGGGCGCGCGGATTACCGTCCTCAATCCGGGCACCTACAGTGCGAGTGATTGTTGGATGGGCATCACCAACATCCTGGTGAACTGGGAGGGCAAGGACTTTCCGAATTATCGAGACAACTACGTGGACTATGCATGGACGCACAAGTATCCGCCGGACCGTTTCTGGCACATCGTTTATGGCATGGGGGCGAACCAACTTCAGAAGGCTCTGGCGCTGGCCAAGCAGCGGAATGCAGGTTGGGTCTACTTGACCGATGAGGCCGGCAACCCTTACGCAAGGCCGCCAAAATACTGGGCGGCCGAAGCGGAGGCAGTGGAACAGCAAGCAGTACAGGCTCCATTTGCCAGCGCATGGCCGGACTCATTCGATGATCAGGGCGTCCGGACACAAGGGCGCACCTCGATTCGTTGGAGCGGTGCAACTGCGGGAAGTTGGCAGATATTTCTCGACACCGATCAGAATTCGAAGACCGGCTACACTGGCGGCGGCATTGCAGTTGGGGCGGAATACTTGTTGGTCGCGGAAGGTGGCACGGCTCATTTGCTCCGTTACGCAGGTACAGGCACAGATTGGAATTGGGCGGAAGTTGGCGCCAATGCCGCGCTCGAAGCTCTCGATCCCAATGTTCAGGCTGCACGCTTCGACACTGCGGCGCTTGGCGTCACAAAGACCCTGAAATTTCAGGTTCGCGCCCTGGATGCGGGCGGCCATCCGGCCTATGACAGCTATGTGCTGCCGCTTAGCTTGAACAATACCGGGCTGGTGTTTGACATCATGAATCATCCCCAGTAATCGGAAATCAACTATGAGAAAGTATGGAGCCGGAATTCTGGGGGTAATCATTGTTGCCCTGAGCGCGTTCTTGCAAGGGCAGGACGCTGCTCGGGAACAGGACTGGACAAATTACGTTCGTATCGGGGCCTACGGTCTGACTTCCGAAAATGCGCAGAAGATTGTGGACAGCGCCACGAAGGACGGCGTTTCCGGCATTGAAGTGGACAACGATATTCCAGGACGATATGAAAGCTTTCTCGATCCCCAAGAGAAACTCGCCGCAATTCATAAGGTAGCGGCAGCGGCGCATCAGGTGGGCAATCACGCATTCGTCTATATTGCTGGACTGGAGTGCATCACGGCGAAAGCCGAACACAGCCAGCACACGTTGGCTAAGGACCATCCCGACTGGTTGCAGCGCAAGATCACTGGCGAGCCAGCCGTCTTCGGCAGTGGCAACGCTTTTTGGATTGCAGCAGGGGACGAGGACGTATGGGTGAGTCCATTTGCGCCGGAGTGGCGAAAGACCTACATGGAGCGGGTTCGCCAGATCGCCGCTACAGGAATTGACGGAATTTACGTTGACATTCCCTACTGGATGACCCACTTCGATGGCTGGGAAGGCACCTGGGCCAGCTTCGACGACTACACGGTCGCTGCGTTTCGCGCACAAACGGGGTTAGACGCTCGCAAGGACCTCAAGGTTGGCGATTTCTCCGACGCGAATTTTCGCAAATGGGTTGATTTTCGCATTCAGAGTCTTACCGACTTCATGCAGGAGATTGATCGCAACGCGAAGTCAGTAAATCCGAAGATTGTCACCGTTGCCGAGATTTATCCCGGGATCGAAGAGGAAGCGGTTCGCGTGGGTGCGGATGTTTATCAGATGTACGGCGTATTGGATGCGGTCGCCCACGAGTACGAGTTCGGCGAGGGCGACCACATGGCCTCTTCGCGAAATCCGCTTGATTGGTTCGAATATCAGGTGGGCATGGCTTCGTTTCGCGCCTTCGCTCAAGGAAAGCCGACGTGGATTCTCAATTACTCGTGGGATGGCGACAAACAAGTTGATGCCAGCCAGTCGATGGAGAACCTGGCGATGTCGCAATTGATGGCCGGAGCAAACTTTTGGGATGCGCGAGGCCATGTGATGTCGGGCTCCAACGATCCCGCGACAAGGCAGCGCATTTTCCGATGGATTGCCGAACATCGAGATGTTTTTTACAAACCGCGGCATCCATTGCATCCGATTGGTGTTTACTTTTCGCCGGCCACACGGAACTATTTCGCAAAAGATTTCATTCCGTCGTATCGGGGCGTCATGCTCCTGCTGATGCAGAAGCACCTGGAATATCAGGTCGTCACGCCGCGAACTCTGCAGAACTTTCGCGGAAAGACTTTGATTCTGCCTGACGTTCGGATCCTAGACGATGCAGAGAGATCGGCATTGCGCACTTACGTGGCGGCGGGGTATACGCTGGTTGTAAACGGTGTCGATGCCAGCGGTCTGGCAAATTCGGCGAATGTAGTTCGCTTCAACGATGATCCGGGCAAGTCGTACATGGCCTCACTGGATCACGACTTCGAACATGCTGCGCCCGAGCTACAAAGCAAGTTTCTCGCGGTATTGAAGAGTCCCTCGAAGATTGCTGTGGAAGCCCCATTCGGGGTGGTCACGAATATCGCCGAAGTGGAGGGGAAAACATGCGTATTCATTGCCAATTTCCAAGGGTTGCGCGGCCATGAGAATCCGGTGCAGCGTCCCGTCGACGTTCGGATCAGTTTTTCGGGAGAGCCGAAACTTACTTTGAACTTCCTGCCATTCCTCGGTAACTGGCAGGAGATTCATGGCGAGCCGCATACAGGCAATTCGAGTTTCGTGTTGCCGGCGATAGAAAAAGGCGGCGTGGCCTGCGAGGACGCACATTAGAGCGATCGTTTGCCTTGGCCATGGACAAACGAAAGACAACGATATAAAAAGAAAGCGCTAACAAAAGGGCTGGCGTTGCTTCCATCGCGCCGATAACTGCGTAAAGAGAGTCGATCATCGTGTTAAATGAAGAACGCCGCCGGGCCATTCTCGAAGTCCTGAACAGTCAGGGAAGGGTCCTGGTCACGGAACTCGCCAAGCAGTTCGATACCTCGCAGGTTACCATCCGCAAAGACCTCGAGGTGCTGCACGAGCAGCGCCATCTGCATCGAACTCACGGCGGGGCGCTGCCGGCGCGCGACGGGGCGTTGGAAGATCCAACCTTGCGCGAAAAAGAGCAACTGCATCGCAAGGACAAGCTTCGTATCGCGGGGGCCGCGGCCCGCATGGTGAGGGAAGGGCAGGTGGTGATTCTCGATTCCGGCACCACCACCACCGCTATTGCACGCGCCTTAAGGGGCTTTCGCAACCTTACGATTATCACCAACGCGTTGAACATCGCCGCGGAACTGGCGGGCACCACGATCGATGTTATTTTGACCGGAGGCACGTTGCGCAGGAATTCGTTCTCCCTGGTCGGCCCCATCGCAGAGGAAACGCTGCGCCATTTGAGCGCCGACCTCCTGTTTCTTGGAGTAGATGGGTTTGACGTTCAATATGGTTTGAGCACGCCGAACCTGCTGGAGTCGAAGGTCAACCGCGTTATGGTGGAAATCGCGAAACGCACGGTCGCCGTGTGCGATTCCAGCAAGTTTGGACGCCGGAGTTTGTCGATGATTGTGCCCACTTCGTCCATGCACGAAGTCGTTACCGATCGGGGCATTCCAAAGTTTGATCTGCGAGCACTTAGGAAAGCTGGAGTCGAGGTTACGCTTGTCTAATTCATTTCACGATAGCGAGAACGTAGAACAAAAGAGCGCTGGCGCCCATAGCCTGGCGGAGATCCTTTCGCAGCCCGAATGCTGGAGCGGGTGTCTGGGAAATCTCCGTCAGAGCGGACAGCTAGAGGACGTTCGCCAACGTTTTTCCCGAGTGACCGAGTGGCTGTTTGTGGGTTGTGGTTCGAGCTACTACGTGGCACTGAGCGCAGCCGCCACCATGACCACGCTTACTGGTCAGCGAGCGCAAGCGGTCCCGGCTTCAGAAATCCTGCTTTATCCGGAACTCGTTCTGGCGTCCTTCAAGAACTATGTGGCGGTCCTGATTTCACGCTCGGGGCGCACTTCAGAGGTGTTAAGAGCCGCGAAATTGCTGAAAGCGCGGGGCGTTTCTACGTTAGCAATCACTTGCGCGACGGGCACGCCTCTCGAACTACTGGCGGCCACGACCATAGTATTGCCGGCGGCGGACGAAAAGAGCACGGTGATGACGCGCTCGTTCAGTTCCATGCTGCTGACTCTGCAGAACCTAGCGGCGACGGTTGCCGGGAATACTGAGTTCTCCGAGTCTCTACATAAACTGCCTGCGTCCGCAGCCGCAGCTCTGCAGCCGATTCCGGAGAGTCTTCGCAGGTTCGTCAACAGCCATCAATTCACTGACTATGTCTATCTGGCGCAGGGACCGCTCTATGGTTTGGCCTGTGAAGGCGCATTGAAGGTAACGGAAATGTCCGTTTCGTATGCGCAAGCTTTTCACACCCTCGAGTTTCGCCACGGGCCAAAATCTATGGTGAGTCCTGAAACCCTGCTCGTCTTTCTGCTCTCGGAAGCGGGATACGACGAAGAGGGGGAAGTGTTGGAGGAGATGAAGGCTCTGGGAGCAACGACGCTGGTGATCGCTAACAAGGCCGACGTTCGTGTACGAGCAGCCGCGGACCTGCTGGTTGAATTAAAGCTTGATGTGCCCGAGCTGGCCAGAATAGTCGCGTATCTATTCGCGCCGCAGTTGTTGGGCCTTTTCACAGGACTGAAGAAAGAGCTGGATCCCGACTCGCCGCGCAATTTGAGCCGGGTGGTAGTTCTCGACGACGAAAACCCCCGCAAGAGACCCGAACATGCCACGCTTTGACGTAACCATCGCCGGCGAACTAAATCTCGATCTCATCCTTTACGGACTGCCCGGGGCGCTTCTCCCCGATCGTGAATTGCTTGCCGATCGAATGATGCTAACTCTGGGAGGCTCGTCGTCGATCGTGGCCCACAACCTGGCCGCACTGGGGAGCCGCGTGGGCTTTCAGTCGGTGATTGGCGACGATCAGTTAGGACGGACAGCTCTGCAGCTGCTGGCTGAGAGCGGTGTGGACGTGTCAGCCGTGCAACAAGTTTCCGGCCCAATCAAGAGTGGGATGACGGTGATCCTCCAGCACTCTGACTGGAGAAACATTCTCACTTACCCAGGGACCATCGCGGAACTTAGATTGAATGATCTTGATTTCGGCTATCTCGCTGACTCTCGCCATTTTCATCTTTCGTCATTTTATCTGCAGACGCGTTTGCGTCCGGACATTCCTGAGTTGTTCGAGCGGCTGAAAGCAGCTGGACTGACGATCTCGCTCGACACTAACGACGATCCCGAGAATCTCTGGGAAGGTGGCCTTAAAGATGTGCTGCGTCAGGTCGATGTTTTTCTACCCAATGCCAGCGAGGCTCGCCGGATCGTTGGGAGCGATGATCTGCACGCCGCAGTAGAAGAACTGTCGAAGGTGGTTCCGCTCGTGGTTGTGAAAATGGGCTCCCAGGGCGCGATGGCGCGGCAAGGGTCGAAGAGCTTTGTCAGTCCGGCCGCGAAAGTAAACAGCATCGATCCCGTGGGAGCGGGGGACAGCTTTGACGCCGGTTTTCTGCATCAATATGTTCGCGGCGCCGATATCCCGATCTGTCTGGCTTACGGCAACTTGTCAGGTGCGCTCTCAGCTACGATGTCCGGAGGTACAGAAGCTTTCCGCGACCGTGAACATCGAGAAAAGTTTTTTCGCGAGCATGCAACGTCCACTTAGATGGCGATTACTGCGGACCTACTTCCAATAGCAAATGTTGTTTGAACTCCGTTTTTAGTTTGGGAGCATGGTCTAGCGTCGCATCGACAGAGCCCAGGTCTTTTCCATCCGCGTAATCCGTCACATGGTAGGTCCCCGGCTTGAGACCGCGTAATTCAACTTCTCCCTTCCAGGGAAGGTTGTCGGTTGGGGCAAAGAACGCATAGTACATCTTGCCGTCCCTTGCGATGGCGTAGGCCTCCGGCGAATCGTAACCATAGGTGTAAAGATCGAGGAACGTGCCTTTGGAAAGCATTTTGTCGTTATAAATGCCAATCCATTTCTTCCAATGCGCTTCTTTTTCCTGGGTCAGAAAGACCGGTTTATATTTCGGTCCGGGATCAGGCCAGACAAACTTAGTCCCCACTACACCGCCGGCACCGATCGTTGAAGCGAAATCGTTGCCGTGTTCGCTCCAGTCTTTGCCGACGCGACTCATGGCCGAGAGCTCCACGTGGTCTCCATAAACTGCGGATTCGGGACCCAGCAGCGCCTTGTACACTTTGATGCGGCGCCGTACCTGGATTGCGCCCACCGGATCAGCAGTGACTGCCTGGTCGAGATATGGCAGCCAGGCCAGCGACGGAGGCGTGCCGCACGGGCAGCTCTGGGTCACGCTTTGCGGCTTTAGCGCGCGCGTGGTCTGAAAGATTGTTTTATAAACATCCGCCATGGCGTTGACGGAATCCTGAGGGGACTTGTGATGGTGTGCCGGGTTGTAACAAGCCGGAACACTATAAATATTGTCGAGCTTGGACCCGTCGAATCCCCAGTCGCCGATAAACTTCTCGGTAAGCCGCTTGTAGTATGCCTGCACCTCGGGCACGGCAGGACAAAGTGCGGCCAAATCGCGCGTGATGCGAGCGTGCTTGCCATTCTTGTCGAGGATCAACCACTCGGGATGCTCCTGCACCACTTTCGAAACGATATACTTGTGGGATTCCCACCTTCCCTGGCCATCTTCCACGCCGAGTGGCAGCCACCACAGTTGTGCCAGCATTCCTTCTTTGTGAAAGTCGTCGGTCATCTTCTTTATAGAGTCGCCAGGGAAGGTTTCCTTGCGCGGATTCCAATCGCCGTAAGTATCGAACCAGCGGTCGTCGAGCGTGGCCCACTTGATTCCCAACTCTTTTAATTTTGGGATTGTCCCTACCATTTGCGCCGGGGTTACGTTGAACTCATAGCCCCACCCACACCAGCTCACGTTGTAAGCCTCACTCGAAGGCTTCGTGATTTCCCATCCTTCTTTTTGCAGGACGCTTGACCACATCCGCAACGGTTCGTAGAAATCGCCGGAATAAACGGCCACGAAACTACGCGGCGTCGAGTAAAGTTCGCCCGGCTTCAGCGTTAGATTGGCGGGAATGTCAATCGCCGCGCTGACCCTTCCATCGGCCTCGACTTTCGCCGGAATGCCCAGAGTGAGTGGCAGTGTCTCGACGTGTCCAATGGCCTCGCCGACAGAAGCCGTCCAGAAAGCGACCACGGGAATGCCGCCTCCGTAGCCGCCTTTCACGGCCTCACCCATACGATTGGGCCGGGAGAATGTACGGGTCAGTTTTAGAACGTCATCTTCTCCCCAATCGTAGCTCGATCCCTGGTAGGACCACATGTCGTAGGGCGCTTCCTTGACTTCGTGGGAGTTGAAGCGATGCTGTTGTTCGATGGCGTTATCAATGCGGAGTTCTGACGGGTCGGTATTCTTGTACTGAACACTGGTCAACAACACGCCGGGGAAATCATCGTAGGCCTCGATCAGCAGCGTCTGCTGAATGCCGGTTCCCGAAGGTCCAAGAGGGTGCGCAGGAATCTCGATGTGCTTGCCTCGGCCCAATTTTCCGGTTGCCTCCGAGACGGTTGCCTGGTCGAAATCCAAAACAAAGTGAATGTCTTTTTTGTCGCGCACAAGGTAGTTGCTGTCGGTGGGCGTGCCCAAACGCGGTTCATCGAGGCTCAACTTGTTGCCATCCTTCAGCAGAAAAGCCTGCACGTAGCCGGAAGGCAGAATCTGGAACTCGGCGGTGGTGGTAGTAAGCACGACGGGGCCACCATGCTGTACATCCACTTTAATGCTCGAGGGCTGCGAGACCGGTTCCGTTGGAGTTGTCGTGGGGGCCCGGTTGCAGCTCGTACTGATCAAAAGGAACCCAACCAAGAGCGTCGCCATCGTGAAGAGAGTGGACCTACGGAAAACCAGTTTCCAATTTCGGCGATTCATTTAGTCTCCTTGGCGGTCATCGTTCCTTTGAACCGACCGAATAAGCGCTCCGCATTCAAATGATAGATCTTCTCTAACACCGAGTCGGGTAATTCCATTCCGTAGATTTTCCAACGCCCCTGGCCGGGATATCCCCAATAGTCGAAATACTCGTCTCCCGTTTCCAGCCAGCGAAAGTGGTTGCGATACATTTCTTCGGTGACTTCGTTGTCGGTACCGAACATGATGCGGTCCTGATATTTGAGAAAGAATTCGCGGGCCCGACGGGGCTGGCGTCCCAGTTCTGCCTCGCGGGCCCCGAACTCAGTCATCACATTGGGATATTTATCGAGCACGCTGGACACATAGTCAAGGTTCTCCGGCCAGTTGGCCACATGCAAGGCGACGAAAGTAGTGTGGGGATGCCGCGCAAACACGCGATCACGCGCAGCAAGGATGGATTCCTTGCTGGGGAACTGGGAGCCGTAAAAACTCCAGTCCGGATGCTCGGTCAATTCTTCATAGCGCTCATTCTTGTTGTCGGTGGGATGGAAGAATGCTTCCGGGTCGGTGACGTGAATTGAGACCGGAATGCCGAGGCGGCCGCACTCCTCCCATACCGGATCAAGGCGTGGATCGTCCACCTTGATCAACGCGCCGGTTTTGTCCCGCACGCCCAGTCCGAAGTCCTTCAGGATTTTGAGTCCGCGCGCGCCGCGGGACACCGCGTCGTCAAGTTGGGACACCATTTCCTGGCTGAAATTCGGATCGTCAATCTTGCTCCAATCGATCTGGGAAAAGACAATGAAGCGGCCGGGGTAGGGTTTGACCATCTCATCAATCACGTGCTGCAACTTGTCTCCCCAGAGTCCGGTCAGGATGACGATCGTCTTCACATTGGTGTTGTTCATGACTTCGACCACCCGCTCGGGCGGCATATGCTCGTCAATTCTCGCGGCGTCGTTCACATGGTTGTGCACGTCGATGACGTAGAACTTCGCCTTCGGCACCTGGTGTACAGGGGCATGGAGCATCGAGGTCGGATCGAAATCCTTCAGGAGCAGGGTCTTCTTCTGATCTGCGTCAGGGGCTGACTGGTAGCCGATCGGGCCGGGACTGGTTTGCTGCGACGATTGGTCTTGGGGAGCTTGGCCGAGCAAGGCAGCGCAGCTGGTTAGGAGAATGAGCAGCGGAAGGGCAGACCATTTGCTTGTCAAAGGAGCCTCCGAGATCGAACCAGGCGAATGATAACGAAACGAAACGTAATAATTCGTAAGTATACAGCAGTAGCTGCGAGCGGCATAACAAATTTCGAACGAGATTCCATCGGATGGCCGGAGAGCCATGATTGGGATTCTTACCAGGATTGCCAGAAGGACGTTTCGCCAGTTCGGCCGGCTTCTGGTGTCCGGTGATATCCTGCCTACGGCAAAGCAAGCGGGAGGCCCCAATGTTTCGTGTTCGGCCAACAGTTCTCATCGTGATTCTAATGCTAGTTGCTGTCGCGAAGGCATTTTCTCAGCAGCCAGTCTCGGATGTGATCGAACGGCGTATCGACGCGCTCCTCCAGCAGATGACGGTCGCAGAGAAGGTTGGACAACTGGTCCAGCTAGACACCGATCGTCCCCAGAATCTCAGACTGGTCGAGGAGGGCAAAGCGGGTTCGTTGTTCAATGTGCTGGGAGCGGATCGGGTCAACGCCGCCCAGAAAATTGCGATCGAAAAATCCCGGTTAAAGATCCCGCTTATTTTTGGCTTGGATGTGATCCACGGGTATCGCACAGTGTTTCCTGTGCCGATTGCGAGCGCAGGCAGCTTTGATCCCGAACTGATTGAGCAAGCGGAGAGAGTGGCCGCGAAGGAAGCAACCGCCGCCGGCATCAAATGGACTTTTGCGCCCATGGTAGATATCGCGCGCGACCCACGCTGGGGCCGCATGGTCGAAGGAGCAGGTGAAGATCCATATCTGGGCTCTGTCGTGGCGGCCGCGCGGGTGCGCGGATTTCAAGGCCAGGACCTCGCCGATCCCCAAAGTTTGGCGGCTTGTACCAAACATTATGTCGCTTACGGCGCGGTGGAGGGCGGGCGAGATTACAACACTGTGGATATTTCGGAGCAACTGCTGCGGGAGGTCTATCTGCCGCCGTTCCATGCTGCGGTAAAGGCTGGCTCCGCAACCTTGATGTCCGCTTTCGAAGACCTGAATGGCGTGCCGGCCACGGCAAACCACCATACGCTGACCGATATTCTCCGAGGGGAATGGGGATTCCACGGGTTTGTGGTCAGCGATTACAGTTCGGTTCATGAACTGATTGCCCACGGCGTAGCCAGCGATGATGCCGAAGCAGCGTTGAAGGCCCTCACTGCGGGCGTGGATATGGACATGGCTGATGGGGCTTATCAGCAGCTAACAACCTTAGTAGAGTCGGGCAAGTTGCCGATTAGCGTGCTTGATGAAGCAGTGCGGCGCGTGTTGCGAGTTAAGTTTAGCGCGGGTCTTTTCGAAAGGCCCTACACCGATCCGCAACGTGAAAAAATCGACATTTTGATGCCGGAGAGTGTGCAGATTGCCCGCAAACTGGCGCAGGAGTCCATGGTACTGGTCAAGAACCAAAACAACGTGCTGCCGCTGAATAAGAGCGCGAAGACGATCGCCGTGATCGGCCCTCTGGCGGATTCTAAAGCCGATCAACTGGGTTCGTGGGTGGCGCAGGGCAGGGCAACGGACGCCGTCTCGCCGTTGGAGGGAATCAAGGGCAAAGTGCCAGACGCAAGAGTATTGTATGCAAAAGGTGTTGACCTGGATTCTTTTGAACGGTCTGGCGGAGGCATTGGTGCGCCGGTGGCCGCGCCAGCACCATCTACCGCGACCGGTGTGCTGAATATTGGCGGGACGACCGGAGCCCCGAGTATTGATGATGCCGTGCAAGCGGCCCAAAAGGCGGATGTCGTCGTCCTGTTTCTGGGAGAACTGGCGGGCATGACGGGTGAAGCCAGTTCGCGCGCCAGCCTGGACTTGCCCGGCAAGCAAGGGCAATTGCTGGAAGCTGTCGTGGCTACTGGCAAGCCCGTGGTGCTCGTTTTGGAAAGCGGTCGTCCTCTGGACATCCGCTGGGCCAACGATCATGTGGCTGCGATTTTGCAGGCCTGGTATCCAGGGGTGCAGGCGGGGAATGCCATCGCCGACTTATTGTTTGGAGATGTTTCGCCCAGCGCGCGCATGCCGATCAGCTGGCCGCGGTCGGTGGGCCAGATCCCGGTCTACTACAACCACAAGAATACGGGACGCCCGACTGCGCCGGATCGTTGGCACACGGGATATCTGGATGCGAGCAAGGAGCCGCTGTTTCCTTTCGGCTACGGCCTCACGTATACGACTTTTCAGTATGGCAATCTGCGAGTGGAGACTCCCGCGATCACGTCCACAGGAACGCTGCGTGTAACCGCCGAGGTGCAAAATACCGGCCAGCGCGCTGCCACGGAGGTCGTACAGTTTTACGTGCGCGACCGAGTAGCGCCAACCTCGCGCCCAGTGCGGGAACTGAAGGGATTCTCTCGGGTCGCCTTAGCGCCCGGTGAGCATAAGACGGTGGAATTCTCGGTCAATGCCAGCGTCCTAGGTTCCTACGATCCGGGCATGACTTGGGTTGTCCCGGCTGGCGCCTACGACGTCTGGATCGCGCCCAACGCGGTGGAAGGAGTACACGGAGAATTCGAGATGAGTTCAAAATAGCGGCTGCAAGTAAGTTCAGGGTAATCGTGGCGTTGTGCTTATTTCTTTTGCGGGCCAGCTCCGGACAACGGCAGATCCGTGATGCTGCCATCGCTTGTAGCTCCCGGAACTGCTTTTTCTGTGTACTGCACGATCAGTGAGATCCTCCGGTTAGACGCGTCCAGCGGCTGGTCGGGCTTACGCAACAATTGATCGCCGTAACCTCGTACTTGCGATACCTGCTTCAAACCCAGGCCGTCTTGCTGCATTAATCTTCGGGCGGCGTTGGCGCGATCGGTCGAGAGTTCCCAATTCCCATAATCTCTGGCACCGGTGTAGGGCTTGGAATCGGTGTGTCCCTCGATAAAAATCTTGTTAGGAAGCTTTCCCAGCTCGTGGGCGAGAAGGGTCAGGAGTTTCCTGCCATTCTCATTTGGCTTGGGGTTGCCGACGTCGAAAAACGTTCCCGCCGCAGATTCGAGCAGTTCAATGCGCAAGCCCTCAGGCGTGATGGTGATCTTGATCTGGTCTTTGAACTTATCGAAATCTTTCACGCTCTGGATGGCCTTCTCTAACTGCTCCTTAAGCTTGGGCATGTCATCCTCGGTCACGGTGGTGCTGTTGATCGCACCCTTCTCTGTCATGCCGATCTTGCTGGCAGTGCCCGATGGATCGTTGAAATAGCCGGCAATGGCTTCTTTCACGGGTTTGCTGGTGTTCACCAGCCAGAGCACGATGAAGAGCGCCATCATGGCGGTGACGAAGTCGGCATAGGCGACTTTCCATGCGCCCCCATGATGTCCGGCATGCGCAACTTTTTTCTTGATGATGATGATGGGGCGTCCACTGTTCATGAGAATTCTCCGTGGTCTAGGCGGGCGCTTCGACTGGGGCCTCGGCTGCAGGTTCGCTTGCGGCCTCGCCTCCCGAGGCATCTCGACAAGCTTTTTCAACTTCCCCGAACGAGGGACGGACGTGCCCGGGGATAGCGCGCCGCGCCACCTCCACGGCCATGATGGGAGCGGTGCCTTTCAAGAATGCAATCATCAAGACCCGGAGAACGTGGAGATAGGCGCCTTCGTCGTCGGCGCTCTTGGACATATTGGCGGCCAGCGGCCCTACCAACCCGTAACAGAGAAGAATGCCGAGAAAGGTGCCGACCAGCGCTGCGGCAACTTTTTTCCCGATTTCCTCCGGTGGTCCCCCGATGGCCCCCATGGTAATGACGACGCCGAGAACGGCGGCAACGATTCCCAATCCCGGCAGCGAGTCCGCCACACTGCTAAGGGCGGCAATGGGTGCGCTCGCTCCGTGGTGGTGGACTTCCATATCAAGTTCCAGAAGTTGATCGAGATCGAACGCTTCCACCCCGCTAATGGCCATGCGCATGGTGTCGCAAAAGTAATCGCGGATATGGTGGTCTTTGAGGAAGGCTGGATTTTTTGACAGGATGGGGCTCTTGTCCGGATCTTCCACATCATTTTCCAGCGCTACCAACCCCTCACGGCGGGCCTTGTTCAGAAGGTCATACATGGTCTTGAGAGAATCCAGATAGCGTTGCCGGGTGAACTTCGATCCCCCCAACACTCCAATCATGCCGGCCACGATTTGTTTAAGGATGTGGAGGGGATTGGCGATCAAAACTGTTCCGGCAG
Source organism: Terriglobales bacterium (assembly GCA_963802555.1). Lineage (GTDB taxonomy): Bacteria > Acidobacteriota > Terriglobia > Terriglobales > Acidobacteriaceae > DATBAX01. Next base: position 26,811 of record CAWDJD010000002.1, read on the forward strand.
CTGCCCCGCCGATAATGATGAGTTCGGCGGGCTGCATGAGTACTTTCAAGCTGCCGTGCTCCATTAAATAGCCAGCAGCCACGGCGCCGAACACCACGATAATTCCAATGATCACAAACATAGGGGATCAACTCCCGGGACGTTGGGGACTTCCTCCGGAGGATGTTGCAGCGGCCGCAACACTTTTGGCGGACGCGTGATCAGGCGATAGCTGTGCCCGCTCCGCCAGGGAATCGACCGTATCCCCCATCTGTGCGCCGGCCAGCCCGCCGGAAATGGTGACGGACAATTCATCGCCCCACCACTGCAGTCCCGCGTTCCTCACAACTTTTCGGGTGCGCTCATAGACCATGCTCAATTCGGCCATATTGCAACCCGTCAGAATTGCCAGGAATTGGTCTTCCGTCCAGTGGCCAATAAAGTCACTGGGGCGGAAGCTCTTTCGAATCGTTTCGCCGACGATGCGCAGAATCGCAGTCTCAGCTTCTCCCCCGTAGGCCGCACGGAAGCGTGCCAGTTGGTCCACCTGCAGGCCCATGATGCCAAAAGGGACGTGATACGCGGCAAAGCCGGCAAGAGTTTCCCGTAAATGAGACTGGGTGAACTCCCGGTCAGGCATCCCGGTGGTTTGGTTGAGGCATCCATAAACGGCAAGATTGCGATGATTGCTGTTGCGCTCGGAAGAGAACTTTTGTTCATCGAAGCTCTTCGCCACACCGACCAGGGAGCCACGTCGGTCACGAATCGCAGAGATGCACATTCGTACCGGAACCTGATGTCCTTGTTTGTGGCGCAACTGGATCCGGGCCTCTCTGGTCTTGCCGTCGTGCATGGTTTGGGTGAAGGGGCAGGCCGCACCACAGAGCCGGCAAGCCTGGTCATCACAATGCAGCAGAATGTTCTCGCGGCAGAAGCGCCCGAGCACCTCATGGCGCTGGTAGCCGGTGATTTTTTCGGCGCCGTCGTTCCAGAACAGTATTTTCTGCTCGCGATCCGCGAAGCAGACCCCGACTTGAAGACTGTCGAGGATCGTTCGGAAGATTTCGGGATCCTGTAGTTCCGGCATAAAGGAGCATGGGAGGCGATCGCAATCTTCATCGGCAAATCGACTGTGGAACTCTAATCGTCGCAGTGCCCGCCCGGAACGGTCCTCCGCTTACGCTTCGGGCGACGGCCCGCAGCGAGAGTCGCTTGTCCATTCTTTAGCTCCGGGCTGGGCGCGAGGTCACGAGGGAACCGGCGGCGCGGTTCCCGGCCAAGCCGGGTTGAGCACGGCGCGGATGGTGCCCAGCAATTCGGCATTGTCCGCCGGCTTTTGGAAGAAGGCCGTGGCTCCCGCCTTCAAAACACGTTCGCGATTATATTGCGGGTCTCGCGCGGTCAAAACGATGACCGGGATGGTGGACAAGGACGCGCTCTGTTGCAAGCGCTCCAACACCACGAAACCGTCTCCCGCGGGCAAGCCGATGTCGAGGATGATCATGTCGGGTTTTTCCTTCAACGCCATGGCAACCGCCGAAAAGCCGTCGCAAGCATAAGCGGTGTCATAGTGGTTGGCCCGCAAACGCAGGTTCAGGCCGCGTCGCAGGTCGCTGTCGTCGTCTACAATCAGGATTTTTGGGTTTCCCATGGTTCCTCTCTTCTATTGTTCTAGTGCCGGATTACCCTTCGGAACTATGACGCCGAAAGATCGTCATGATCATTTCATTGATACCATCGGCAACTCTCTGCACCAGCTCCTCCACCGGTTCTTCTAATTCCCGCGATGGAAGTTCGACGGGGATTATGGAGAGTTTGAAGATGCTGTTGGCTCGCAGTTCGTGGCAGCGTTCGAGTTGTCCCGTTATGCGTTTCCGGAGGATGTCTGCGCGCTTCTCGTCCGTTGAGGCGACGATCACGAAAGTCTCATGGGGACCGGCACTTCCCAGGGCGGGCAGCACGACGTCCTTGTCCACGAAGATGCAGGTGCGAAGGATTTCCAGACATCGCTGCCTGGTTTCTGGCCAGTTCCCCAACCCGATATTGCCGAGCGGCATTCGCTCCACAGCGACCAGAACCAGCGAATCTCGCAGACGACCTTCCAGGGTGATTGCAGGGGTGAGAAGTTTGGCCAGAGAGAACAACGGCAGGGTAAAGGAAAAAATGCTGCCGTGTGCCAGCTGACTTTCCACCCAGATGCGGCCGCCATTGAGCTTGACCAACTCCTGCACGATGTAGAGTCCCAGGCCCAGGCCTTTGCGGCTGCTGTCGATGGCGTTGGGGTCCTGATACAGACGTTCAAAGATCAGCGCCCTCGATTCTGGGCTGATGCCACGGCCGGTGTCGGTGACGGAGACGTAGAGGAATTCCGGATCATGCTCTACCAGACAGGCCTTGACCATGACCGATCCATCGGCGGGAGTGAATTTGATGGCGTTATCGATCAAATTCGTGAGTATCTGAATAATGCGGTCGGGATCGGCGAGAACCAGCGGAATCCTGGTGTCGAGGCCCATCTCCAGGCCAACGCGCCTTTCCAGCGCAGTGGCCTGGAGCATGGCGACCGCCTGATGAATGACGTCGCCAATGGCAATGCACCGTGGTTCATTTCGTAACTTTCCGGATTCAGCGCGGGTGGCCTCCAGCAAGTCGCCGATCATAGTGTGGAGTTGGTTGGCACTCCGCAAAATGGTCCCCAGGTGCTCGCGCTGCTCGGGCACTACAGCGCCGGCCAGACCATCCAGCAGGATGGTCACGAATTGATGGATACAAGTCAGCGGCGTCCGCAGCTCGTGCGAAACGTGGGAGAGGAACTCATCCTTAAACTGGAGTTGCTGCTTGCGGCTCATGTCCAGGGAAGTCAACATAGCCTGTCGCTCAATCGCATACCGCATGGCCCGTGCCAGCTGTTTGCTGTCAAAACACCCTTTCACCAGGTAGTCCTGCACTCCCTGGTGGACGGCTTTGATCGCCAGCGCCTCGTCATCCAGACCGGAAAGGACGAGAACGGGCACCCCAGGCGCCCTCCGCAGCACACTACGGAAGGTTTCGGCTCCCCGGCTATCGGGAAGGTTTAGATCCAGCAAGACCACGGTAGGAGGATTCTCGGTGAGGGACTCCAATCCGGTGGACAGGCGGTCGGCACAGGACACTTCGATGTCCGACTGCGCTTCCACGAGGCGCAACCGAACCAGGTCCGCATCTCCCTGGTTGTCCTCGATCAACAAGACGTGTTTCGATCCATTCTTCATTATTAGTTCTCCGCGCGCGGCAGGCAGGCGCAACCAATCCAAAACTCTTTCAGTAGAATCACCGCCGCCATCCAATCCCGCAGGGTGGATGGCTTGCTGACGTAACTGTTTGCGTTCAAGTCGTAGCAGCGCTCGATGTCGAGCGGCGCCTGGGAAGTGCTGAAGATCACGACCGGTATCCGGCGCAGGGTGGGGTCCGACTTGGCCTCTGCCAGGACCGAGCGTCCGTCCTTCCGGGGTAAATTAAGGTCCAGCAGGACCAGGTTGGGACGGGCTGCGTGAGCGTACTTTCCTTCGCGGCGAAGAAAGGCGAGGGCCTCCGCACCATCGGAAACCGTGCTGACATTGCTCGGCCACTTGCTCTGTGCCAGGGCATCGATGGTCAAGTCCAGGTCCGCAGGGTTGTCATCTACGAGCAAGATTTCAGGCGTAATTGCAATCATTTCGACTCCTGTGCTTCGGCCGATCTTCCCGCAGGCAAGGTCAGTCTGAAGACGGTGCCCCCGCCATTGCGGGGCAGGGCTTCGATTTTCCCGCCCTGACGCTCCACGATCTTTTTGCAGATGGCCAGCCCGATGCCGTTGCCGGGATACTCAGTACGGGTGTGGAGACGGTTGAAAATGATGAAAACGTTCTCGGCATGTTCGGGCGAAATGCCGATGCCGTTGTCGGCAATCGAAAATATCCAGTTGGCCCCCAGCCTCTGCGCCGAGATGTCGATGACGGGAGTGCGGGAGCCGCGAAACTTGATTGCGTTCCCAATCAGGTTCTGGAACACCTGCTTCAGTTGGGTCTCGTTGGCCTTCAGCCAGGGTAAAGAGCCGACGTTGATCACAACGCCACTTTCCAGGATCGAGGCTTGCAGGTCCTTCACCGCCTGGGCAACGACTTCGTTGCAGTCGGTGTTCTTCAGTTCGGTCTCCTGACGCCCTACGCGGGAAAGAGCCAGCAAGTCGTGGATCAAACTCTGCATGCGCGCCGCGCCGTCCACCGCGTAGTTGATGTACTTATCGGCCTGGTCGTCGAGTTTGCCGCGATAGCGTTCCGCCAGCAACTGGGTGTAGGCCGCGACCATGCGCAGTGGTTCCTGCAAGTCGTGGGAGGCCACGTAGGCGAACTGTTCCAGGTCGCGATTGGAACTGGCCAACTCCTCCACCTTCTGGGCCAGCGCCTCTTGGGCACGCTGGCGGTATTCGCGCGCTTTCTTGTCCTTCAACGCGCCGCGCAATGCAACTGACAACCGGGCCAGAGAATCTTTGAGTACATAATCGGTGACGCCCTGCTTGATGCATTCGACGGCCGTCACATCGCCAAGCGCTCCCGACACCAGGATCAAAGGGATGTCCAGACCCTCTTCGCGCAAGATCTCGAGTGCTTCCGTGCCCCTCCACTGTCCCAGGTTGTAGTCGGACAGCACCACGTCCGGGCAATTTGTTCTGACCCGTTGCCGGAACTCTTCGGCTGTCTGGACGACTTCGCAAACGATCTCGAATTCCCCCTTGCTCAACTCGCGCAAAATCAGGTCCCGGTCGGCGGCATCGTCTTCCACCAACAAGACGTTGAGTCGGAGTTTGCTGGCGCTGGAGGTCTCGCTCTCGCGGCCCATTTTGGTAGCGGTTTTATTCAAGACGCACCTTTCCCCGTGGATTTCTTTAGCCCATTCGAAGCTGGGCGTAGGTTGATGACCATCCAGTACAGCCCCAATGTCTTTACTGTCTGCCGAAACTGGTCGAAATCCACGGGCTTCTGGATATAGCTGTTGGCCCCCAGGTCGTAGCTACGAATCAGATCCTGCTCCTCTTTGGAGGAAGTCAGGATCACCACGGGAATGACCTTGGTTCGCGGGTCGTTCTTGAGTTGCGCCAGGACCTCGATACCGTCCACTTTCGGCAGCTTTAGATCGAGCAAGACCAGTTTGGGAGGGTGATCGAAAGAGCGTTCAGTAAACGCCCCGCGACAGAAAAGGAAGTCCAGGGCTTCCTCTCCGTCCCGGGCCACAAAGATATTGTTTGCCAGGTGCTCGCGCCGCAGGGCATGGATTGCGAGTTCAGCATCCTCCAGACTGTCTTCCACCAGCAGAATGTCGATCCCCGTCGTGTTCATCGCTTCACGCTCCCACTCCTATGGTTTTGCTGGTTGCTTCCGCGGATGTCATCAAGCCAATGGTGAAATAGAAAGTTGCGCCCTTGTCCAGTTCCGCTTCCGCCCAGACTTTGCCCTTGTGCTTCTTAATAATTCGCTGAACGGTTGCCAGGCCCACTCCGGTTCCTTCAAATTCTTCGGAGCGGTGGAGGCGCTGAAACACGCCAAAGAGCTTGTCGGCATATTTCATGCTGAAGCCAACCCCGTTGTCGCGGACGAAAATGACCGGGTGGCCATTCTCCTGGGTATGTCCGATTTCAATGACGGCTTGCGGGCGCGGGCGCGAGTATTTGAGGGCGTTGGAAATGAGATTTTGAAAAACTTGTTTGACTAGTGTGGGATCGCACTCGACGAAGGGCAGGCCGGCGATTCTCCATTCGATATGTCGCCCCACCATTTCTGGCTGTAGGATGCCGATCACTTCCTTGACGACGGAATTCAGGTCCGCTTGTTGCAGGCGGGGCGCCTGACGCCCTACCCGGGCCAGATTCAACAGCTCATCCACTAACTGGCCCATCTTGCGTGTGCCATCATGAATCCGTTGCAAGTAACCCCGGGCTTGGGCATCCAGCGAGGCACTTAACTCTTCCAGCAGAATTCCCGAGAAGCCAGCAATGTGGCGCAAAGGCGCTCGCAGGTCATGGGCGACGCTGTAGGTGAAGGATTCGAGGTCGTCATTGGCCGCTTCCAACTGCGCGGTGCGCTCAATCACTCGCAGTTCGAGCGCGTCGTTCAGTTCCCGGATTTCCCGCTCGTCGGCCTTTCTCTGCGTGATATCGCGCAGCACAGCTACTCCTCCGCACTGGGTGCCCTGCGCGTCCTTCAACGGGCGCGCAACAACTTCCAGAACCCTGCCAACTGGGGTGTTTGGCGGCTGTACAATCAGTTCCACCGACACCGATTCCCCGCGCAAAGCCCGCACCAGGGGGAGCTGGTCGGCAGGATAAGGCGTGATTCCGTCGGGCAAGAAAACCTGGTAATGTGGCGTCCACTGCTCAGTAGGAACGTCGGAGGCCCCGCGTCCCATCAGGTGTTCTGCAGCATTATTCCAGATAAGAAAACGGCCTTCGCAGTCGGCCGCCACCAGCCCCTCGCCCATGTTGTCCAGCACCAGCTTAAGCATCACGGTCTGCGACTGCATGTCCTCTCGCGAGCGGGCCAGTTCGACCGCCTGAGCGCCCAGCGCGCCCTCCACCAGTTTGCGCTCGGTGATGTCCTGCGCGGAGCCCGCCATCCTCACTGGCTTGCGATTCTCGTCCAGCTGCCGTTCGCCGCGGGCGTTGATAAAGCGGATGCTGCCATCCGGGAGGCGCACGCGGAACTCGAATTCGCCCGGTTGCTCTCCCGCCCCGCAAGCCGCTATCCATTGCTGCATCGTGGCCCGGTCTTCCGGAACCACCAGGCTGAGCAGCGACTCCACCGTTGGAATAAAAGTTTGGGGCGAGACCCCGTAGATGCGGTAGAGCTCCTCCGACCAGACGATCCGGCCGCCCGGATCGTTAAGATCAAAGCTCCAACTGCCAACATGGGCGATGCGCTGTGACTCAGAGAGCATTTGCTCTCTTTCGCGCAACGCCGCTTCTGCCCGTTTGCGCCAGGTGATATTGCGCGCCACCTTCGAAGCGCCGATCACCTTGCCATCCCTGTTTTTGATGGGTGAAATCGTCACCGAAACATGAATCTGTGTCCCATCCTTTCTTATTCGGACGGTATCGTAGTGCTCCACGCTCTCGCCGCGCGCTATGCGCGCCAGAATGCCGGACTCCTCTTCCCGATCTTCCAGTAGCATTAACATCGTCATCGGCTTGCCCACGGCTTCCGCTGCCGGGTAGCCGAAGATCCTCTCCGCCGCGCGATTCCATGTGGTGATGATCCCATCAAGGTCCTTGCTGATGATGGCGTCGTCGGAGGACTCCACCACCGCCTCGAACCGTCCCCATATCTCCTCGGCCCGCTTGCGCTCGGTGATGTCGGCGCGGATGTCAATGTACTGGCGAGGTTTCCCGTCGTCCCCCATGAAAGGCACGACCGTGGTATCAGCCCAGTAGGCCGAGCCGTCCTTGGCGCGATTCTTGATCTCGCCGTGCCAGACTTCGCCGCCGGCGATAGTGCGGTACATACCTTGGAAAAATTCCTTCGAATGGTAACCGGAGTTAAGAATGCGATGGTTGTTGCCGATGAGTTCGTCGCGCGAATACTTGCTGATGGCACAAAACTTGTCGTTGACGTAGGTGATGGTGCCCTGCACGTCAGTCACGGCGACGATGGCATGCTGATCAAGAGCGAATTTTTGCTCGGCCAGTTCCTTGAGCGCTGCCTCGCTGGCGCTGAGGCTTTCTTTCAGCGCCTCCGCCATTTTTGCGCGCAGCGCGATCTCCTGTTGCTGCGATTGAACTTGCCCGGGCAGCGAAATGACCTTCGGCACCAACGGTATCAGCATGGCCGCCGTGATGATGGACACTGTCGCCGTGACTGCCTTAATGACGCCCGCCAGCAGGTAACTTCCGTGCCAGACGTTCCAGATTTCCATCAGGTGGGTCGTGCCACAAGTCATGATGAAGGTCCCGAACATCCAGAAGATCCGGTTGAAGGGAATGTCCCGATTCTTGCGAATGAAATAGATAAGCACGACGGGAATGCAGTAATACGAGAGGGTGATCAATCCGTCGGAAATGACGTGCAGCCACACGATTCCCGGGTCCCAGAGATAGCAGTATCCGTGAGGCATGAAGTCGGAAGAGAACAGATGCTTAAAGAATTCCAAGAATCGCATCTCCTGTATTTCCACGGACGAGGCTGACACAAACGGGCATCTGGTTCTGCCGCGGCCACCCTCCTGTAGAGAACAGGCCCGTGGGCATGGCGCATCCACTTGGCCGCTTAACCAGCCGAGGGCTGGAACGTTCACTCATTCGGGCGTGCTTCTTTCCGGGGGAGGCCTTTACCAGAAAGCGGAAGCCCGAGACGACAAAGCGCGGCTCACGCATTCATAGATAGTCATCGGCGGGGACCCAACCAGTCTTTAGCTCCCCACCTGTCTCGAGGTCCTGCCAAGTAAAGAAGAACCGGAACTGGCCGAAGAACTCGGTGTGGGTCTGGGCTCGTTCTGATCGAGGGCGAAAGACACCACCAATGCGACGGCAATGGCTCACTCAAGTATTGGCAGATTCGGCGCAACTAAGCGCTGGCACAGTTGCCTGCGATCTGTTAGCGGCCTTCCACCTGGCGTGCGGTGTCTCACCAGGTTGTCGAGCAGATGTCGCTCCAGGACCCGGAGCGATGTTAGATGCGCAACCTTCGTTATCTTACCCGCGGACGGTTCACCAGACGACAATCGATCCAATCTCGCAATTCGTAAACACAGGACTATTCTTGAAGTATTTGGGCCACAGGATCCGGCAGGCCACTCGAAAGACCCATGCTTTCGAATGCCTGGTCCCGCTCTGATCGTCTTCAATCTCCTCGGCCAGTGCTCTGACTCCGACGGCTTGATTCTAACCACCACTGAAAACGTAGGATCCTTACCGATTTCGGCAGGATATTCCCGATTTTCGCAGCAAGATCACACCGGGTTCAGTCGTTCAGAAGCGTTCCATTTCAGGACAATATCTGATTCCGGCTTTGACCCTCCACAGGAGGATCGGAACAAGAAATGAGAAACGATATCAAACGCTTCGAACTTCATCGTCTCCCCCCCCCGGCAGCCGTACTCAGGCTCATGGCAATCGTGTTTCTTTTGGCACTGCCGGTCTGGCCGCAACCGGTTGCTGCCGACCTCACCGACAAAAGTCTGGAAGACCTGATGAATATCGAGGTGACTTCGGTTTCGAAGAAGGAGCAGAAGCTTTCGCGGACCGCGTCGGCAATTTTTGTCATCACCTCGGAAGACATCCACCGCTCCGGCGCCACCAATATTCCGGACCTGCTCCGCATGGTTCCCGGAGTACAAGTCGCACAGATCGACGCCAACAAGTGGGCCGTTAGCGCCCGCGGGTTGAATAGCCTCTACAGCAATGAACTCCTCGTTTTGCTCGACGGTCGAAACGTCTACACCCTGACTTTTGGCGGCGTGTACTGGGATGTGCTGGACCTCCCGCTCGAAGACATTGAACGCATTGAAGTGATTCGCGGGCCGGGCGGAACCATTTGGGGAGCGAACGCGGTCAACGGAGTCATCAATATTATTACCAAGAAAGCCTCGCAGACCAAAGGCAGCATGGTGGTGGCGGGCGGGGGCAATCTTGACCAGGGATTCGGCACAGCGCAGTACGGAGGCGGACTGGGCAAGAGCACGGACTACCGGGTTTTTACCAAGTACCTTAATCTGGATCACATGCCCGGCATCGGCGGGGCGGCAGGAGGCGATGGCTGGCACCTGCTACGCGGAGGGTTTCGGACCGATAGCAGCCTCTCCGCCAAAGACAAAGTGACGGTGCAGGGCGACCTGTACACCGGGAAGGAGAGTTCCCCCACGCTGTACCTTCCATCAGTCCTATCGCCCGGACATCAAGACATCGAGAAGACAGTAGACCTTTCGGGCGGATCGCTGCAATCGGACTGGAAACACGTTTATTCCGCCCACTCGGAGACGCTTTTGCAGGTTTCGTTCGATCGCTACAAGCGCGATGATGCGATCGCGGAACAGCGAAGTACCCTGGCCCTTGACTTCCAGCATCACTTCGCGTGGGGCAGCCGTCAAGACGTGGTTTGGGGAGGCGGTTACACCTATACCCGTTCCGACACCAGGGGAAACTTCACATTCTCTCTTCATCCGGCCGACCAGAATATGCAGTTGTTCAGCACTTTCTTCCAGGACGAGATTGCCCTGGTGCAGAACAAACTGTACCTCACGCTAGGCACCAAGCTGGAACACAACGTTTTCACCGGCTTCACCCTGATGCCGAACGTTCGCGCGTCGTGGACGCCAAGCACGCGACACATGTTTTGGGTGGCCGTATCCAAGGCGGAACGCACGCCCAACGAAAGCGATACTGCGGTGCGGGACAATCTCCAGGGCTTTCCCGGGCCGGGAGGCGTTCCGGTTTTGGTGGCCATCGTGGGCAATCCTCATTTTAAGGATGAAGGATTGATTTCGTACGAACTTGGCTATCGGGTCGAGCTTTCCCCACGTCTATCGTTGGATTTGGCGACCTACTATAGTGACTACGACCACCAAGAGACGAGTGCGCCGGCGTCACCTTTCTTCGAGGCCACTCCCTCTCCTCCGCATCTGGTCGAGCCATTGACAATTCAGAACTCGAGGTACGGGGAGGCGCATGGGCTGGAGATGGCGGTCAACTGGAAGGTGACCGACCGCTGGACGCTTAGTCCGGGATACGCCTTCGAGCAAATTCACATGCACCTGGATTCGCCGAGCCAGGATACTCAGTCCCTGCTCTACGCGGAAGGTAGCAGCCCGGTTCACAGTGCCGAACTTCGATCGCACCTCGACCTCAGACATGGAATTGGGTGGGACACTTCCGCATATTTTGTGGACCGGCTCAAAAGCGGGGCCATCCCGGCTTACACCAGGCTGGATACCGGGCTGACCTGGCGCTGGACAGAGGGACTAGCCGTGAGCCTGGTGGGGCAGAATCTCGTGAAAGATCGGCGTCAGGAATTTCTGGACGATAGCGAAACGGTCAGATCTACCCTCGTCAAGCGCACTGCATACGTGAAGTTCACCTGGCAATTCTGAAGAACGGGAAGAACAAATTGGAGCGAGTGAACCTAGTCCGGCAGGATTTCGCGGAAGGCGCTGCTAACCTCCGGCGCAGGGGAGTCTGCCGGGAGGTGCTTCTGATCGGCGTGCTCCTGTGCTCTCTAGGGGCCGGCGCGCAGGCACAGCAGGCCACCGAATACCAGGTCAAGGCGGCTTTTCTGTACAACTTCGCCAAATTCGTGGATTGGCCCGCCGAAGCGTTTCCGAATGCGGATTCGTCGCTGCAGATTTGTGTGCTGGGGCCGGACCCATTCGATCGTGATTTCGAGCAATTGATTGTGGAAAAGACGGTGAACGGCCACAGGATTGAGGTCGTTCATCCCGATGGCCTGCCTCAGGCCCGAGCTTGTCATATCCTTTTCATCGCCTCCGTGGACAAGCAACAAATTGGGCAAATCCTACGGGCCCTCAAGGGAGGTAGCGTTCTGACCGTTGGCGACACCCCTGGTTTCGCGCAGATGGGGGGAATCGTCAACTTCGTGCTCGATGAGAATCGGGTGCGCTTCGAAATCAATCTGAAGGCGGCCGCGGCGGCGCAGCTGAAAATCAGCGCGCGGCTGTTGACCGTGGCCAAGGTGGTGTTGCCGGCGGACCAGGGAGGGGAAAACTAGATGCCGCTGCTCCGCGACATGTCCATCAGTCGCAAGATCTCCATCATCATCCTGGGCACCAGCGTCTTGAAGCTGTCGCTGGTCTGCGCGGTGATCGTGACTTATGACATCCATCTTTTTCGCCAAACCATGGCCGGCGATATGGCCACGCTGGCCGATGTGATCGCCAGGAACAGCACGGCAGCCTTGACCTTTCAGGACGCCCACGCCGCGCAAGATGTTTTGTCGGCCTTGCGCGCCGAACATCACGTAACTGTCGCTTGCATTTATGGCCTGGACGGCAAGCCCTTCGCCACGTACCGGCGCGATCCGCAAGGCGGGGCTTCATTGCCCGCGTTCACTGGAACCTATGGTACCCATTTTGGGCCCGACCGCATGACTGAGTTCCGTCCAATCTCGCTGACCGGAGAGGTAATCGGCGTCGTCTATCTGGAATCCGACTTGGATGAAATGCGCAGTCGAATACGTGGTTATGAGCTGCTGATGGGCCTGGTTCTGCTCGTTTCCACCGCCGTGGCCGTGGCGCTGGCGGCTCGACTGCAACGCCTGGTCTCCCGGCCGATCCTTGAACTGTTGCAGGCCGCCAAAGTGGTTTCGGGCGACCAAAACTATACTCTGCGCCTGCCCGTAAGCAGTCGCGATGAGATTGGGATGCTGGTCCAGGGCTTCAACGAGATGCTGGCCCAAATTGAGCAAAGAGACGAGGAACTGCAGCGTCACCGCGAAAATCTTGAGGATAAAGTGGCCCGGCGAACTTCCGAGCTGCTGAGCTTGAACGTGCAGCTCACCTCCGCCAAAGAAGCGGCGGAGGCTGGTAGCCGGGCCAAAGGCGAGTTCCTGGCCAACATGAGCCACGAGATTCGCACACCTATCAACGGCATCATGGGTATGACGGAATTGGCCCTGGACACCGAACTCAACCAGGAACAACGCGATTACCTGCTGATGGTGAAGTCCTCGGGCGAGTCCCTGTTGAGCGTAATCAACGACATCCTGGACTTCTCCAAAGTGGAATCTGGCAAGCTCGACCTGGAAGAGATCGAGTTCAACTTGGCGAGTTCGATTGGCGAGACCATGAAGTCCCTGGCTTTGCGCGCCCACCAGAAAGGACTGGAACTTGCCTACGATATCGACTCGGAAGTACCCTCCAACCTGGTCGGCGATCCGGGACGGCTGCGCCAGATCCTGGTCAACCTGGTGGGGAATGCCATCAAGTTTACTGAGCACGGCGAAGTGCTCGTCGAAATCGACAATCATTCACTCCCCGATGGGCGCGTGGAGCTGCACTTCAAAGTGAAAGACACTGGAATCGGGATTCCCCCTGAGAAGCACGATCTCCTTTTTCGTCCCTTCAGCCAGGCCGACAGCAGTACCACGCGCAAGTATGGGGGCACCGGGCTTGGCCTCGCTATCTCGGCCCGGCTGGTCGGCTTGATGGGCGGTAAGATGTGGGTGGAGAGTGAAGCGGGCAAGGGCAGCACTTTTCATTTCACGGCGCTGTTCATGCCGGTGGTCTCGAAGTCCGATCGTCCCTCTGCCGTTCTGCAATCGGAGTTGCAGGGAGTTCGTGTACTGATTGTGGACGACAACGAAACCAACCGCCAGATCCTGAATGGCATGGCAAAAGGCTGGGGAATGCGGCCGTCCGTGGCCATCAGTGGAGTGGCCGGGCTGGCCGCGATGGTGGAAGCGCACATTATCAGAGACCCCTTCCGTATCCTGCTGGTCGATATGTGCATGCCTGGCATGGACGGCTTCGAATTTGTGGACGAAGTCGGCAAGGATGTCCGACTGGATAACGTCTCGATCCTGATGCTCACCTCCGCAGGCACGTCGGGGGAAGCGGTCCGCTGCCGCGAGCTGGGCATCGCCGCCTACCTGCTCAAACCGGTGCTCAAAGCGGATCTGCTCGCGGCCATCCTGGCCGTACTAGGTCAACGGCGCGAAAAAACTGTTGCATCCGCGCCGCTCGTCACCCGCCACAGTTTGCGGGAGTCCACGCGCAAATTTCACATCCTGGTGGCGGAGGACAACGCGATAAATCAAGCTGTGATCATGCGCGTACTCGTTAAAATGGGGCACACCGCAGTACTCGCTCAGAACGGAAAAGAGGCGCTGGCACGGGCCACGAGCGAGAAATTTGACGTCGTTTTCATGGACGTCCAAATGCCAGAGATGGACGGTCTGGCAGCAACGGCCGCAATCCGCGAGGCCGAAAAGGCCACCGGAACCCATCTACCCGTCGTCGCCATGACCGCCCACGCTATGAAAGGGGATCGCGAACGTTGTCTGGAGGCAGGCATGGATGGCTATGTTTCCAAGCCCCTGCGTTTTGGCGATATTGAAAAAGCATTGGCAAGACTGGAACACCCGCCGCTGGTTGCGACCCAGAGCATTCCCACCCCCTCTTCCTGGAGTAAGACCCAAGCCTTGGATCGACTGGGAGGGGATGAGGACCTGCTGCGCGAACTTTGCCATATTTACCTCGAGGAATCGCCCAAGCTCCTGGAGAAATTGCGCCAAGGGGTGGTTGATGGCGACGCTGAGGCAGTGAGGCGGGCAGCTCACAGCATTAAAGGTGAGGTGGGATACCTGGGTGCTGAAAAAGCCTCGCAAGCCGCGCGGCAGCTGGAGAACATGGGACGCGACCAGGACTTGTCGCAAGCTGCCGTGGTGTTTGCTGTTTTGGAAAGTGAATTAGTTGGCATGCGGTCGGCTTTAGAAGTCATGGCGGGGGTGGACCAATGAGGGTTCCCGCCATCGACGCCAAGCCCGTCATTGTGGAAGCCTCCACGCTCGATTCAGTGCTAATCGCCGAGGACGATCCAATATTCCGGCATGTTCTCCAGAGCTGGTTGCAACGATGGAATTATCGTGTGATTGCGCTAGACAACGGCCTGGATGCGTGGAATGTGCTGCGAATGGAGGGCTCTCCACCCATGGCGATCCTGGATTGGATGATGCCGGCCATGGACGGCATCGAGGTCTGCCGCAAGATCCGCAGCCTCCAGCGCGGTCCTTATAAGTATGTCTTGTTGCTCACCGCCAAGGATGACAAACAGGATGTGGTGGCTGGTCTGGAAGCGGGAGCCGACGATTATTTGACGAAACCATTTAACGTGGATGAATTACGCGGCCGGGTTCGGTCTGGCAAGAGGATTCTCGAACTTCAAGCGGCTTTGCTCCACGCCAAGGATGCTCTGCAATTCGAAGCGTCGCACGATCGCCTGACCAGCCTCTGGAACCGCGGAGCAATTATGGATCTCCTGGAAAAAGAGGTGCAACGGCGTCGTCGCACCCAAGACCCGCTGGGCGTCATTATGGCGGACTTAGACCACTTCAAGAGTATCAACGATTCGCACGGGCACCTGGTGGGGGATGCGGTCTTGCAAGAAGCGGCCCGTCGTTTGGCTTCCGGAGTACGAGGCTACGACATGGTTGGCCGTTACGGCGGGGAAGAATTCCTGATCGTGCTTCCCGGATGTAGCGTCTCAGACCTGATCGTCACAGCGGAGCGGTTCCGACGATCCGTCGCGGAGCAGCCTTTCGATACCAGTGCGGGTCCCCTAGTCGTGACCCTCAGTCTTGGGGTGGCGTCGGAGGGACCCGATAGTCAGGAACAGTCAAGCTGCCAGACGCTGCTTCGAAGCGCCGATACTGCTCTTTATGTCGCGAAAGCCCAGGGGCGAAATCGGGTAGCCGGCGCTCCTCATGTGGTCGAGGTTGGCGAAAACGGGCGCTGAATGGCGGTTTCCAAGGCAATCCGAGCCTGGGGAATGCGAATGGGGAGAAGGGTATTTAGATGTGTAGCCATGTAGATGGCACCTTGGTGGGCCGTCCTGGCACGTAAGTGCCATTCCCAAGAATCCAGGGACTCTATTATTTTCACAAGTGAGCAGTTCTGGGGGAGGGCTGCCCGGGCGTCCGCGGACTCGAAAGAGTCGGGACGCCCGTTAAATTTTTGCCTCGCTTATTCCCCCGAATCGAACGTCCTCGCTCCGCCACCTGACAACATCTCTATTATTGACACTAGATGAGCAGTTAACTGCTGAAATAGGGATCCCCGCACCGCGCCGAAGATCAGGGTGAGGATCCCTAAGACCGGCACGCCCAAATCACAGGGCGGAATTAGTTGGTTGATATGGTGAAGTTCACCGTGATTCGCGCTTCCGTTTCCACCGGCTCGCCAGCTTGCAGATAAGGCTTGAAGTGCCACTGCTTTACCGCCTCGCGAGCGGCGGCGGAGAGAATCGCTGGCCCGCTGAGTACCTGCAGCTCTTGAATACTTCCTTCCTTGCCGATCAGCGCCTGCAATATCACCGAGCCTTGCACCTTCATCTGGCGCGCCAATAGCGGGTAGTCGGGCTGCACCGGACGCGAGACCACTTGCGCGGTGCCGGGCGAAAGGCGAACCTGTGCAGAGGCGTTGACCGCGCCGCGACTCGCGATTTCCGGCGCGGGAGCACTCCGCGGTGGCGCATTGTTCTGGCCCGGATTACGCGGCTGCAAATCAACTTTGATGGACGGGTTGGTGGCCTGGATGGTTTGACGCTGGTCTCCCGCAACCACTTCAATTTCGAGCGGAGGTAGTACAGCCCGGCTGGTGGTGACCACCGGGCCGCCGCTGGCAGCGGTCTCATCATTCGCAGGCTTGGCGGTTTGAGGCTTGGACTTAGAGTGCGGGGAAACCGGCTGTCGAGTAATTATTGTTCCGGGCTCGACTTCCGCGGTGGTTTGCGGCGAGCTTTGGCTTTGCTCCTCGGAATCGGCGTCGGGAGTGGAAGGGAATAAAAGATCTCGATCCCGGTATAACACCAGTATCAGCGCGCAGACCAGGAGCACTAAGGCAACCAGCATCCGGCGGCGTTGTTTTTGTTCGGAAAACTGCGGAGGCACACTACTTACCTGCAAATCACTGCGTTCTTCCACGATGGGCATTCGGAATTCTCCCGCCCGTGGGGGCGGGCTTTGACGCATTATTATGCCTCGAAATGGCCCCGGAATCCAGCATAAGAAGCGGTAACCTTTCGCTTTTTCGCACATCCTAACAATGCAGCACTAGAGTAATATGCTGTCTCGGGGAGCTGTCACCGTGATGCGGTCTTACGAACGCAAGTTTAAACGTATGAATCGACGGGAGTTGCTGAAACTGGCTCCGGTCGTGGCCCTGGGTGCGTTCGCTATCCCCAAATTCCAGGGACCTCTGCTGAAGACCGGCCTGGCGTTCAGTGACTGGGCCTCGGCAAAGCTGTTCCGCAGAGGGCATTTGGCGCCCACCTTCACAGATTCGGAGCTTACCCCCTTCCCCAAATTTCCCGTTAATGACTATGACGTGGACGATCCCGAAGTTGATTTTGACAAGTGGACATTGACCGTCGGCGGCGCCGTTCAAAAGCCCGGCGATTACACTCTCGCGCAGATCCAGACCCTCCCCAAATTCCGGCAGAATACGCGCCATGTTTGCGTGGAGGGTTGGGACGTCGTCGGCCGTTTTGGCGGCGCACGCCTTTCCGATTATCTAAACATGATCGGCGCCGATCTCACTGCGCGCTTTGTGACCGTTGAATGTGCCGACGATTATTACGAATCACTCGACATGGCGACGGCTCTGCATCCGCAAACCTTGCTCTGCTACGAAATGTATGACGAGCCCCTTACCCGCAAACATGGTGCTCCGTTGCGGCTGCAGATTCCCACAAAGATTGGCTACAAGCAGGCCAAGTATCTGACCGACCTGAAAGTCACAAATATTTTGGAACGAGTGGGCTACTGGGAAGACCAGGGCTACTCGGAGTTCTACGGTTTATAAATCGTTGTCATCCTGAGCCAGCGTTTTTTGCGCCGCGAAGGATCCATGCATGATTAGCTGTAACGAATCGGAGAGCCAGTGAGCGAAGCAGTGCTGGAGATCATGTCCGAAAAGGGTGACGTTGTCACCACTGCGGTGTACGAGCATCCCTTGCCGGTGCGACTCTGCCATTGGCTGAACGCGATCTCGTTGTTCGTATTGGCTGGCAGCGGGCTCCAGATTTTTCGCGCCTTCCCCAGTTTCGGTCCCAAAATTCCCCAGCAGAATCTTCTCAACTGGCCCAAGTCACTGGCGATCGGTGGCTGGCTGGGCGGTGCTCTGCAATGGCATTTGACCTTCATGTGGATCTACCTTGCCACCGGTCTCGTCTATGTCGGATACCAGTTGTTCAGCGGCCACTATCGCCAGGTGCTGTTTGTTCCGCGAGATATTCGCGGGTTGTGGCCCATGGTGCGATATTACTTTTTCTTCGGGCCGAAACCTCCGGT
The DNA here is from genome assembly GCA_963802555.1 of Terriglobales bacterium. Taxonomy (GTDB): domain Bacteria; phylum Acidobacteriota; class Terriglobia; order Terriglobales; family Acidobacteriaceae; genus DATBAX01. The sequence continues at coordinate 44,813 of CAWDJD010000002.1, forward strand.
GACTGAAGCCTACAATCCCCTGCAGAAACAGGCGTACACGGCGGCGATTGTTCTGGGTGTTCTTTCCGTGCTCACCGGCCTTGCGATCTGGAAGCCGGTGCAGTTTTCCTGGCTGGCCTGGATGATTGGCGGCTTCCATTACGCTCGCATTTGGCATTTCCTGATCATGTGGGCCATGATCTTTTTTGTCTTTGGCCATCTGGTGATGGTGGTGCTGCATGGCTGGAACAATTTTGTTTCCATGCTGACCGGGTGGAAAAAGAATCCCGAATATGGACCGCGCTAGGTCTACGTGGAAAGAAGCAGCTCAGGAAAATGCTAATCGTGGACGGAGCCATTTCGGTCAAGTTGCCTCCTCAACAGGACACGCACGAACAGGAACTGATTCGTCGCATCCAGAATGGAGAGCAGGAGGCTTTTTACGAATTGGTCCGGCCCTACGAACGTAGGGTCTACGCGGCGGCATTCGCGATTCTGCGGAATCCGGCCGACGCTGAGGATGCCGCGCAGGAAGCGATCCTGAAGGCTTTCGCTCATATCCGCCAGTTTCGGGCTGAGTCGCGCTTCAGCACCTGGCTGATTCAGATTGCCATCAACGAAGCCCGCATGCGCCGAAGGAGGGACCACGCGGAGATCATGCAGCCTCTGGGAGAACATCAGGACGAGGAAGGGACCTACACGCCGCGGGAGTTTCCAGACTGGCGCGAGATTCCGTCTGAATCGCTGGAACGCGCGGAAGTCCGCGAGCTTCTGTTGGAGGCGCTGGCCTCACTGGGCGATAAATATCGCGAGATCTTCGTGTTGCGGGACGTGCATCACTTGAGCATCGAAGAGGTTGCGGAGACCCTGGGAATCTCACGGGCGTCGGTCAAGACCCGGCTGCTGCGCGCGCGGCTGATGTTGCGAGACCTGCTTGCTCCCAAGATGGGGAGCGGGTGGTTCAGCCGCGAATCTTTTCAGAAGGGAAACAAGCCATGGTAGTCACTTGCGAGCAGGTCTGGCTGGAGGTCTCTAACTATCTTGAGAATGACGTCGAGCCAGACCTGCGCACTGCCCTGCACGAACATTTTCATACCTGTCCGCGTTGTGCCTCTGTCCTGGCCGGCACCCGCAATATTGTTCAGCTCTACGGAGACGAACGCCTGTTCCAGGTTCCACTGGGGTTTAGCGGACGATTGCAAAAGAAAATTGCCCAGGCCACGCCCCAGCGTCGCGGAACGATTTACGGATGGGTGGTCGCAGCGGCCGCCCTGGCTCTGATAGGAGGAGGCATTACTCTGGCGAGAGTGAAGGCTCCCAGTCAAGCCGCCCAGATGTCTCCCCTTGCTAAATCAGGCAATCATGTTCCGGCAAGCCTGCCGGTGTTGGTATCGGAGCATTCGAAAATCTTCCATGTGGCCGGTTGCAAATATCTCCGTACCAACGATGGCAAGATCCGCTCCCTCAGCGCGGAAGCAGCAGAGCACGAAGGCTATGTGCCATGCATCTACTGCCTGGGGAAATACCTGAGCAGTGTGGCCGCGGATTTTGCCAGGAAGCATTTACGGTTAGGCGCGCGGGCCTGAAAAATCCCTTCCTGCGATATACTTTCAAAATCTTCCGCAACTTGCGATTGAGGCCCCTTCTGAATGACGGTTGGCGTTCGCACTCTGGACCTGCGCAAAGTCTATAGCTCTGCTCCGCCGTTAGGCGCGGCGGGCGGCTTTATCGCGCGCTCCGACGCCAAGGGGGCGAAACAGGCCAAGGCCCAGATTCCCGCGCTTGACGGACTTTCACTCGAGATCCTTCCTGGAGAGATATTCGGCCTGCTCGGCCCCAACGGCGCGGGAAAATCCACCACGGTTGGAGTTCTGACCACGCGAGTGCGGCCAACCTCCGGCCAAGCTTGGATTGGCGAGCACGATGTGTGGAAGGAACAGGCACGCGTCAAGCACCTGATCGGGGTGGTCCCGCAGCGTCCCAACCTGGATTTCTCATTGACGGCCCGCGAAATTCTCATCTTTCACGGGGCCTACTTTGGCATCGGGTCAAAGCAAAGAACGGAACGCGCCGACGGCCTACTGGAGAAGTTCAAGCTCGCCGAGCGCGCGAATCAAATGGTGCGGGGCTTTTCCGGCGGCATGATGCAGCGCCTTTCCATTGCCCGTGCCATGATGCACGATCCGCAAGTCCTGTTTCTCGACGAGCCCAGCGCGGGTCTCGATCCGCAAACCCGGATTCTATTGTGGGACATCATCCGTGAATACCACCGCGAGGGAAGAACTGTCCTGCTGACCACGCATAACATGGAAGAAGCCGACGGACTGTGCCAGCGCCTGGCCATCATTGACCACGGCCATGTGATTGCCGTGGGCACACCGCAGCAGTTGAAGGCTTCGATCCCCGGAGGATTCCTACTGCGTCTTCGTTTCGGAAACCAGACTGCGGACCTGCTGGATCGTTTGCGGTCCCTGGCGGGGGTCCGCGAGGTGCGCGTGGCGGACAACACCGGCGCCGACGTCTATGCCGACCGCGGCGGTTCTCTCATTCCCGAAATCGCGAACCTCGCCGCGAATGCCGGTGCGGAGTTGTCGGACGTGCATATTTCCGAGCCGAGCCTGGAAAACCTTTTTCTGCACCATACGGGAAGGAGTCTGCGCGATTGAACTGGAAAACTTTTTTCGCCATGCTCGCGCGCGACGCTCACGTGGCGCGGCGGAACGCGATCCAACTCTTCCTGCAGACCTTCCTGCAGCCGCTGCTTTTTGTTTTCATTTTCGGCAAGGTGATGGTCGGCAGCGGCTATTTGCCGGCGGCTTACAAAAGCCTGCTGCTCCCCGGCATCATTGCGATCAGCATGGTTTTCACCGGGATCTGGGCGGTGGCCATGCCGCTCATCGCGGAATTTCAGTGGACCCGCGAAATCGAAGACCGCCTGTTAGCTCCCATTGACGTGGCCTGGATCGCGATCGAAAAAGTCATCGCCGGAATGCTGCAGGCTCTAGTCGCCGGCCTGATTGTGATCCCGCTGGCATGGCTGGTGCTGCGCCCTGGGGTTGACATCAGCATTCACGCCCCATGGACCTTCGCCGTGGTCATCGTGCTGGTTGCGATCTTCTCTGCCTGCGGAGGGCTGGCATTAGGGTGCAGCATCAATCAGCAGCATATTGGATTGATGTTCGGGATGGTGATTACGCCGATGATCTTCTTTGGGTGCACGTACTATCCATGGAGCGCCCTGAAGACTTTTCCGATCCTACAAAAACTCGTGCTCATCAATCCGCTGGTGTACGCCAGTGAAGGCATGCGCGCGACTCTGGTTCCGCAGTTTCCCCATCTATCCATGATCGCGGTACTCAGTATGCTGCTTTTCTTCGATGTTCTGCTACTGGTGGTCGGGCTGAGGCAATTCGAGAAAAAATCGGTGAGCTAGTTTTGACTTGGCCAGTAGATCGACTCGTGAGAAATCTCCGGGCAGCACCCTGCTGAAGTGTTCAGCGCCACCCGGAGTGAAGAATTGAAGACGGGCGGGCTAGTTCTGCTTCATTTTGTCTTTGGACATGTCGTCCTTCTTCATGTCATCTTTCTTCATATCGTCCTTCTTCATATCGTCTTTCTTCATGTCATCTTTTTTCTTCTTGGTCTTCTTGGTCTTGGCGGCTTTCTTGTCCTTCGCCATGTCGTCTTTCTTCATGGTGTCCTGTTTCATGGTGTCCTGCTTGGAGTCGTCCGGCTTCATGGTGTCCTGGGCGAAGGCGGTCATTGAGATCGCAAGGAAACACATGGCCATCAGCTTGCTAACCAGTTTTTTCATAGATTCTCCTGACAATGAGTTTTTAGTTTAATTGGGCCCTACGCGCAACTCTGCGCGCAAGTGGGATGTGTGGGAAAAGAAAAGGTTACAAGAGGAGAAAAATCAATAAACCACAAAAGGCACGAAGTATCACAAAGGTTACACGTTCTGATGCGTTCCGCCTTTGTGTTACTTCGTGCCCTTGGTGGCTTATTGGTCGGATCTTTAGCAGGCGAGTTGTTCGCGGGTGAGCTTTAATCCGTTCAGGTTACCCAGCACCGTCACGGCGACGGACTCCGTCCGGAAGAACTCGTTGGCCAACTCCCGCAGTTCTTCGGCCCTCACGGCTTCGATTTTCTCGATCAGTTCGTCCAGTCCGTAAAAGCGGTCGAAGTACATTTCCTGGCGCGCTAGATTCGACATCCTCGCGGTTGAAGACTCCAGAGACAGCATCAGACTGCCCTTCAATTGGTCCTTCGAACGGCGCAGCTCTTCGGCCGGGACTTCTTCTTTCTTAAGCTTGGCGAATTCGGAGACTACCGACTGCACAACCTTGGCCGCGGATGCGCGCGAAGTGCCGGCGTACACGGAAAGGCACCCAGTGTCGCGATATGGATTCAAATCACTGTAAATCGCGTAGGCGAGTCCCTGACGCTCGCGAATGTTCTGGAACAGACGCGAACTCATCCCGCCGCCAAGCAAGGTGTTCAAAATATAAGAAGCGTGGCGCCGTTCATGAGTAATGGGATGCGAAGGCACGCCAATGCAAATCTGCACCTGCTCCAGAGATTTCTTGTTACGCATGATGATGCGCGGCACAATCGCAGGCCGCTGACTTTGAAAGCCATTCTTGACCGGCTTCATGTGGTGGAAATGCTTGGTGACCAGATCCACAAACTGTTCGTGCTTGAGATGTCCGGCCGCGCAAATGATCAGATTGCCGGGAGCGAAGCGCTGCTTGTAAAAATCCAGCACCGGATCGCGCTCGAACTTTTTCACCGTATCTTTGGTGCCCAGGATCGGCCGGCCAAGAGGGTGGTCTTTCCAAAAATTCTGAGTGAAGATTTCATGGACAAGATAATCCGGACTGTCTTCGTCCATTTTGATTTCTTCGAGAATCACACCACGTTCGCGGGCGATGTCCTCGGCAGTGAAGGTCGGATGCAATACCAGATCGCTGAGAACATCCAGAGCGATGGGAAGGTGGTCATCAAGAACCTTTACGTTGAAGCAAATGCACTCTTTGGCGGTGAACGCGTCCATGCCACCGCCGATGGAGTCCACCTGCCGAGCAATTTCTTCGGCCGAACGGTGCTTCGTCCCCTTAAACACCATGTGTTCCACAAAATGGGAGATCCCGTTGGTGGGCTGATCTTCGTCACGCGAACCGGTCTTGATCCAGATTCCGATCGAAACCGAACGTATGTGCTCCATCTGCTCGGTGATAATGGTGAGCCCGTTGGGCAACACTTCGCGTCGGATATTACGAACTTCTTCAGCCATGTTGAATTCACCAACGATCTTGCAGGAAGGAGCTACAAGTATTGTTACACACTGCGTCGACGAGCGCGAACTCGCGGTAATGCATTTGTAATCAAATACTTAGGGTTCGATTCGCGTGGGCGATCTTCATGGGTGATGGTAGTGGGATCAAATAGATTTCCGTAAAGTCGGTCGATTTTGTAGGTTATCGTTCTAGCTTGGCAGCAACGTAGAAGGTGGGGTATCACTTAGTGAAAAGAACGTCACTTGCAACAATCATGTTCATCGCTCTTATGGCGGGCATTGAAGGATGCTCCCCGTCGAGAAGCGCCATCGTTGTAAGTCGAGTTTCAAACTCGGAGTACACTGCAACTCTTTCGAAAAGGAACAGCGGCGCCCCTAGCAGAGGGTCAACTCTAGTGAGCATACGATTGAGCAGTGTTCCGGACAACGATACGCATGGACTTATTGTGCTTGGGGTGGTTGGAGATCAATCAGTTGAAATGAAGTGGATCGATACCCATCATCTTGCTCTGAGTTGTCCGTCTTGTAAGCCACAAGACGTGAACTTCGAGGCAATAAAATCCGGCGAAATCGCGATAATGTATGACAACAATCTTCGGACTGACTGAGCCTGTGTGAATCAGCTGCGTCCCAAACAACGCAAAGCTGCCATCGCGCAATGACGTGAACAACCAGAGCCGGTTCTTTCAGCCAATGGCGAAATCTCCGCCTACCGAAATTCATTTTCTTCTCTACAATGAGGGAACAAGGATTTTTCCTCAACTGGCAATATGAATGTAGTCCCACCAAAGACGTTGCTAGGCCTTACTCTTCAAGAGCTTACGGATCTTATGCTCGAATTGGAGCAGCCTTCCTATCGAGCGAAGCAATGTTTTGAAGCGCTTTATATCCAGCGGATCGATTCGATCAATCAGATTTCAACCCTTCCGCAAGATTTTCGCACACACCTAATCGATAACGGCTTTTCTGTCGGCGCAGCGAAGATCGAGCAGAGATTTCTTTCGAAAGATGGAACCATCCGGTACCTGATGTCGTTTGCCGATGGGCAGAGTGTGGAAACCGTCTGGATGCCGGAAGGCGACGGCGGGGAAAAGGGAGATGGCAGCGACGCAGGTGACTCAAACGAAATCCCTCTGGAGCGTGGTTGGAGGCGAGGCACAATCTGTGTTTCCAGCCAGGTCGGCTGCGCTGTGGATTGCCAGTTCTGCCTGACCGCCAGACTTGGCCTGAAACGAAATCTCACCGTCGGCGAAATCCTGGGGCAAGTTTGTGCCGTATTGAAAGACCAGCAAGTTTTGTATCGGCAGGAGCGGGTGAACCTGGTGTTCATGGGAATGGGCGAGCCGTTTCTCAACTATGACAATTTCATCAAAGCTGTCCGTTTGCTGGTGGAGGGTGTAGGTATTCCCCAGTCACGTATGACCGTGTCCACGGCGGGTATAGTCCCCCGTATCTATGATCTCGGCGCTGAATCCGTGCGGCCGAAATTAGCGATTTCGCTGAATGCAAGCAACGACGAACTGCGCACGCAGCTCATGCCCATCAACCGCAAATGGAATCTGGAAAAATTGATTGCCGCGGCCCGTGAATTTCCGTTACGCAGCCGCGAGAAGCTGACCTTCGAATATGTCTTGCTCGACCAGGAGAATGATTCGGCGCAGAACGCGCGTGAAGTGGTCGAACTGATTCGGGGTCTTAACGCCAAGGTCAATTTGATCGCGCTGAATCCGGGGCCCGGGGTGATTTTTCGAACGCCCGCCGAAGAACGCGTCCTGAAGTTTCAGAGCATATTGATAAAGGCGGGCATCGCCACGTTTATTCGCCGCCCGCGAGGGCGGGATATTTACGCTGCTTGTGGACAGCTCAAACGAACCGTGGAGCTGTCGGCTACTCCTTAGCCGCCGAAGCGAGTATGCCTGGATTCGCAATCAGGAGCTGATGGACGGCGCGCTGATGGGATACCGGCAGATTGATCCGGAAAGTGGCTCCGCCCCCGGGCCGATTTTCACACATCAGCTTGCCGCCATGTTCCTGAATGATTCCGTAACACGCGCTTAAACCCAGGCCTGTCCCCTGCCCCGCCGGTTTGGTGGTGTAGAAAGGGTCGAAGACTCGCTCGGGCTCCTGCATTCCTGGACCATTATCGGAAAATTCGAGCCAGACCTGGCCTCCATCCTCGCGCGTGGACACGGTGAGAACCCCGCCCGTCACTGACATGGCGTAAAGCGCGTTGTTGGTAATGTGCAGGCAAACCTGCAGCAACTGGTTGGAGTCGCCAAGCACTGGCGGGAGATTCGGCGCCAAATCGGTTCGTACCTGCACGTTCGCGGCGCGCAACTGCGGCTGAGACAGTTTGACCGCGGTGGTGGTCAGCGCGTTCAGGTCCAGCAGACTTTTTTCCGCGGGAAGTTGCTTGGCAAAACTGAGGAGGCTGGAAACCAGGGCCTTGGTCCTGCGCACTTGCTGTCCGATCTTCGCCGCCAAAGCTCGCTGTTCAGCATTGAGAGGCGTTTCCGCGAGGATTTCGGAATAGCCGAGCATGGCGGTCAAAGGATTATTCAGTTCGTGGGCGGCACCTCCCACCAACTGTCCGAGAGAAGCCAATTTCTCGGATTGGACCAGCTGGACCTGCAGCCGGCGCAGGTTCTCGAAGGACTCTTCGGATGCTCGCAGAAGCCCGATCAGTTCCCCATCGAGCATATGCTGCTTGCGGAAGACCATGACCCCTATGATCAGCATGCAAGCGAGCGTAACCACCAGGCGGAACGTGCGGACTCTCGCTGGAGTCGACGTATCGAAAACCGACCATGCGGCGAACAGCGGAAGGGAAAAGATCGCGATCATGCCCAAACGGGCTACCCAGACGCCATGGCTACTGTTTTTGGGAGCCGGCTGCTCTTTTGGGGCAAGCTTATACGCCAGCACGCCGAGCACGGTGAACCATGCCATGGAGGCTGCCAGCGGAAAGTCATAGAGGCTGCCGGAATAATATTTGTTTAGCCCGATCGCCCAATTGGCAACGTACGAACTCGAGGCATACATCAAGCTGGCGCCGAATATATGGGTATAAATTGTCCGCCACGCTCCCGTGCTTCGAAACCAAACCAATACCAGCCCGGAAAGAAATGCGATCTTTTCCGCGAGATACATGGCGTTAAGGTTTTGGCCGTAGAAGACCCGGTCGGTCTGCACATACTGCCAGGGAATCACGGAATAGAGATAGAGATAAAACCACCACACCATGAGCAAGGCGAAGTCGAGCGATCCCAGGCGGGTGGTCCGGTCATCCTGCGCCCGATGAGGCTGCAGCGCCAGCGCCGCCATCATGGGGACGAGGTGAAGAACCAGAACGATGTCCCCGGTAAACACCTCGGGCACGTCCTGCCGCTGGATCACTTCGATGAACGTCCACAGTAATTGGTAGGAGAGCCAGAAGGTGAGCCCGATCATCATCAAAATCCAGAACAGCCGGGCTCTTCCCCGGGTTGCGATTACGTTGGGCAGAAAAGAAAGGGCCCCCGACAGGAGCAGAATGCACTGGATGACATCGCTGAACACCAGGAGCTTGAAGTCCTGACGCAGGAACACCGAGGCCGTCGCCTGGGCGAAGACCAACCCGATCGCCGCCCCCACCCACAACTTTGAGCGCTTTGTCATAACCGATGTGACTCATTCTAGACATTAGACATCTGCCAGGAACGTTACTTGAGTAATATCGGTAGAGCGTGCTGCAAATACGGGACAATTGATGTGTTTCTGTATGTCTCGCTCCAGTGGAAGGGGAAGTCCCCCTTGCTCTTATTTCCTGGTGACAATACTATCGGGGAGATAACCGGCGCATTGTGGTCGAATTCGATTGAAATTCCGAGCCCTTCGACATCGGTTTCTTTGGAGACTCCGGGCCCCCCTGGGTCCGGGGGAAATCCGCCGTATTGAGCGTTGGCTGGCGACGGCCCGGGTTTTTCTCGCCATTTCCGCGCTGGTCGCGATCTGGATGGATCCCGGGGAAATCCGTTACTCGCTTTGGGCTTTTGCATTCTTGGCTTTTTACATCGCGCAAGGCGTCATTATCATTTTTTTCCTGCGGTGGCGGCAGCAATCCACCGAATCGTTTCGGTTACTGGTCCATAGCGCGGACGTGATTTGGCCGACGCTGATTCTGATTTTCACTACCGGGCAGGGCAACGCGTTTTTTCTCTTCTTTGTTTTCGTGCTGGCCGCGGCCGCCTACCGTTGGGGCCTATGGGAGACGGTGGGAACGGCGGCCGCATCGGTCGTGCTGCTTTGGATCGAGAGTCTGGCCGTCCGCCAGGGACTGCTGGTCTGGATGGACCAATGGTTCCAGACTCTCCACCTGCCACTGCTAAACAAAAATGTTACCGACCTCGAGCCCAAACATCTTTTCATGCGCTCGATTTACCTTCTGGTGATGGGTTTGCTGCTGGGATATCTGGCCGAGCAGCAGAAGCAACTGCGGGCCGAAAAAGCCGTCGTGGCGCGGATCGTAAGCAAAGCCCGCGTGGAAGCGGGGCTGGCGGGCACTCTGCAAGAGATCGCCAGCGAATTGCTTTCCACTTACGGCGCCAAGTTAGCGTTGATTGCATCTCTCGAGGCGAATAGCCACCATGTTTTTGTAGGAGAAGCGCGGGATGTCGGTGACGAAGATCCCGCCCTCTTCCGCTGGCTGGATTCCACTCCCACCGATCGCGAGACCTTCATGTACGATTGTCCGGCGACGACCTGTTATGCCTGGCGAAGCGAGGGCGGGACGCCTGGGAAATTTTCTGTTTTGGGGCTGGATGAAGAAGGTATCAGGATTCGCAGCATGGATCCCGCGTTCCTCGGGCGGCTGGCTCAGCGCTACGAATTTCGACGGGTGATGGCGGTCTCCTTTTTGTTTGGCCGGGAGTGGTCGGGGCGCATTTTTCTTCTTGATCCGGCGTTGGCGGGCGATCGGGAAGAGGAACTCCGTTTCTTCCAGGAGTTAGTGCGGCAGGTCGGCCCCGCGGTTTACAACGTGTATTTGTTGAGCCGTTTGCGGAGGCGGGCGGAAGCCATGGAACGTGCCCGCTTCGCCCGCGAATTGCACGACGGCGCGGTGCAGTCGCTGATTGCTGTGGAGATGCAGGTGGATGTGCTGCGCCGGCAATCGGCCCGCGATACCGGGTCGGTCACCGACGAACTGGGCCGCATCCAGGGACTGCTTCGTGAGGAAGTCCTGAAACTGCGGGAATTGATGCAGCAGATGAAATCCCTGGACGTGGACTCGCGCAAGCTGCTGGGCTTCATCAGTGACACCGTGGAAAGATTTCAGCGGGAGACGGGCATTTCGGCGCGCTTCTTTTCCGGGCTGGCGGAACTGAATATGCCGCGGCCGGTGTGCCGCGAACTGGCGCGCATTATTCAGGAGGCGTTGGTGAACGTTCGCAAACACAGCCATGCGAAGCAGGTGCTGGTACGTTTGAATGCAAGCAACGGCCGCTGGAACCTCACCATCGAAGATAACGGTTCCGGCTTCCCATTTTCTGGCCGTCTCTCCCACCCCGAACTGGATATACTCGGCAAGGGGCCGGTGGTCATTGGAGAGAGAGTTCGTTTGATTGAAGGCGAACTCACGATAGAATCGAGTCCCGGCCAAGGGTCACGTTTGGAGATCAGCATTCCGCAGCAGCAGGAAGTAGTCTATGGACAGTAAGAGATCACAACCGGTACGCATCGTGATTGCCGATGACCATCCCATTTTCCGGGACGGCCTGCGGCGGCTCTTGGAATCCGAACCGGACCTGAAGGTAATCGGTGAAGCCAGTGACGGCGCAGAAGCGGTGAAACTTGCCGGTCAGTTGAAGCCTGAAATTCTTCTCCTGGATTTGGCCATGCCGAAGCACCCCGGCTTGGAAGCCCTGCGCGAGATGAGTTCCGGCCAGGGGCCCACTTCGGTGCGGGTGATTTTACTTACCGCCGCCGCCGAGAAAAACCAGATTGTCGAGGCCTTGCAGTTGGGGGCGCGGGGAGTGGTGCTTAAAGATTCCGCTACCCAGCTTTTGTTGAAGGCCATCCATGCCGTGATGGCAGGAGAATACTGGGTGGGCCGGGAAAGCGTTTCCAATCTGGTGCAGTATCTGAGGAACCTGGTGCAGTCGTCGGGAGAAGAGGCGCGCCAGCGGAAATTCGGTCTTACTCCGCGCGAACTCGAAATCGTCGCAGCCGTGGTGGCGGGCTACTCCAACAAGGAAATTGCCGAGTACTTCAAGATCAGCGAGGACACGGTCAAGCATCATTTGAGCAATATTTTTGATAAACTTGGAGTGTCCACTCGCCTGGAATTGGCCCTTTTTGCGGTGAATCAGTCGTTGCCATTAAAGGCGATTGTCTGAACGACATAGCACTTTCGTGCCATAAGGAAGACCCAATTGGGCTATTGTTCCGCTTGCCAGCGGACAATTACGATGTACACTCAAAGTTAATAACTCGAGGAAAGCCTTCGATAATTTGTTTCGGAGGAACGAGTTTGTTCTCATAGAGTGGAGAGGTCAAAAGCCTCTCAAGGAGGAACGTTCGTGGCAAGTTTTCTAAAGCAACTTTGGTCGGATGAGCAGGGCCAGGATATCGCCGAGTACGCAGTGATGTTGGCGGTTATTTTGGTGATCGTTGTAGGTACCGTCCGCTTGATTGGCAGCAACGCGAATAACGTGTTCTCGGCGGTGTCAAGCTCGATCTCGAACTAGCAAGAGCCTGGCAGCTTCTGCGCGCGATGACTTCGTGGCTGGCATGCATCTGCACCACTCCCCTTATTTTTCTGCTTGATCCCCGCTCGTGAATTCCTGCGGATTTTTTCCCTCAATCTAGTTCACCGGAGCAGTGAGTGCCACCTTCTCCGCGCCTGGGTTGGGAAACCGGGTCAGGAACGGGAAGAATGGCGTCACCTCGAAGGGCATTTTCTCGTCCGCCGAAGTGAGGGCCACGGGCTTGGTCTTCACCAACTCCACCCGATTGCTCCACGGATCCAGCTTGATTCGTCCTCCCAGTGGCAAGGCGGCAATCTGATCGGTCTGCTTCCCGTCCAAATTAGGGGCGGAACTGAGCAACGCCGACATCCGCAACGAATTCCCGCTCGCCAGCCCGTTGCCCATGTGGGGGCGGATCAAACTTTTAAGCTCGGGAGCGTGCAGTTGCAGGGCCTTCAAAAATAACCCGGCAGTCGCGAGCTTGTCTTTGTAAGGCGAGTTGGCCAGCAACTCCACAGCTTTCTTATCGGCTGCGTCCTCGTCGCCGGAATTGCGTCCGAAATCCAGACGCTCAAACGTGTCTTCGTCGGGAAAGAACATGCGATCGTTAAACGCGAACTTGGTATCCAGCCGATGCCCCAACACAATGTGACTGAGTTCGTGGGCCAATACCATAGCCAGCGAAGCTTCGTCCGGCAACACATCCAATAAACCGCGACTGACCACAATGGTGTGGCCGATGGTGAATGACTCCAACGGAGAGGTCAGGAGCACGCGCGCCCGCACCGGCGGGTCGATGTTCAGATTGTTGGTCACGATCAGATTGTTGACCACGGTCAGCAAGATTTTGTCGACGTCGCCTTCAGGGGCGATCAGACCGATTTTCTGCAAACGTTCGACGGCGTTGTCTTCGGCTTCGCGTTGCCAGCGTCGCTGGCTTTCCACGGGCGAAGCGTCCTGGGCGGCGTCACTCTGATCGTGCACACTCTGCGGCGAATCCACGGAAATCTCGGTGAATTCCGAATTGTGCGAAAGGGCTTGCAGATCGTAGCCCCACAACCGGGTCTGCGCCTTGAAGTGAAATTTCTGTCCGGACCGAGAGACCTTGTCCGATTCTTCGCTGTAGATGTAGGCCGGGAGCCACAGGCCGGGACGCAAGTTCAGTCGCCACGTGTCGAAGTGCAGATAATTGCTGTTGCGCTGGTCGGGGCCGTAGGTACCGTTGAAGCGCACGATGTTATAGTCCTGATCTTCCACCCAGATCCGGCCCACAAACTGGATCCGCCCGCCTTTCCCCTTAGGCTGAACGTCAATCACCAGGCAGCGAACTTCTCCCAGGAACTCGCGGCGAACGAAAGCAAAGTCGTAGTCCTTGCGCTGGAAGTCTTCATCCAATACCACCATTTGAGCAAATCCCAGAGGCAGAAACTTCATGCCATAAATGCTGGTGAGTTTGGAGACAAAGCGGCGTCCGAATCCGGACTGGCTCTTGAATACCCGGTCTTCGGCGCCGTTGGACATGTCAATGCGGCCCAGGAAATATTGATCGCTGGCCGGAACCACTTTGCCGTCCTCGGGCTTGAGGTTCTGGATGTAGGTCTCGACTAGGGGATGAAGATGGCGCATTTGCGCCATGAAGAAATGCTCGCGCTCCGCGACCCGGTCGATGACTTCGTTGAACGAGGGCGCGCTGGCTGGCGGCGGAGTGGATGGAGCCGGTTCGAGCGCGGGATTCGGCTGTGGGGCCGGCCCGATGTTCGCGTCCTGGCCGAGGGACAATAGGGAAGAACCCACTATCAGTGAGAAAAACAGAAAAGGGATGCCGACATTACGCATAAGTTCCTTCGCGAAGCTTGTGGCTTCAGGCCAGTTGAAATACCACGTGCAGTACTCCATTTGAGTCAGCGGGCTGACCATCCCGCACTGCCGGTTTAAATCGGATTTGCTCCGCCGCGTGGATTGCCGCCTCGTCCAATCCGTGACCCAGGCCCCGAACCACCCGAACCACACGCAGCTTGCCCGAGCTTTCAAACACCACTTCCAAAAGCACCTCACCTTCGATGCGTAATTTCTTGGCCTCGGCGGTGTAAACAGGGGTGGGTTTCGCCAAAATCTCGGCGGGAGTCATTTTGGCCACAGTCTCGGCCGGCTTGGCGCGAGTGGGCGCCACGGCCTCGGCATCTCCGAAGCCCGCCTGTCGCACCGTTCCACGGGAAGCGCTACCACTGTCATCGGCGGTGGCCACGCCGCTGCCAAATCCTGCACTGGCCACAACTCCACGGGAGCCTTTCGAACCGGCGGTACCATTTCCCGCTCCGGGTCCCGATGGGGCATCGAAAGATCCCAGCCGGGCGATATTTACTGGCTCCCGCTCATTCGAGCGTTCGGGTACGCCTTTGGGATCGCCAAAGCCCCCGGTCTGCACCTGTTGAGGCGCTTTCGCGGTGGTCGGGTTCTCCGAACTCCCGGCCGGGAAGACATTTGTTTCTACGGGTTTCCGTGGAATCATTGGTGTGACGGGTTGCAAGAGCGCAACCTTATTTGCGACTTCAATTTTGGGTGGGACCACCGGGGTTTCCTGCGGCACTTTGGGCTTTACCACAGCAGGGGTAACGCGCAAGGTTTCCGGCAACGGCAGCTTCACATCAGCAACAATCTGAGGCGCCTCAATCCGGACCGGCGCCGGCATCTGATTTACGGGAGGCGGTGTGCTCACTAACTCCACGAAATGGTAGTCGCGCGTCGGAACCAGCACTTGCAAACGCAACAGCAGAAACCAGATACCAAGGGCAACGCAAAGCCCCTGCACACTGAAGCTCAGAACAAACTCTTTCCAGGGCGGCCGCTTCTGAGGAAGCAGGGAAAACAAACTATGGTCGGAAGCCTGGGACATAAATACCGTCTCGTGGCCAGCTATCGAAAGCCTTGCGATTCGTCAAAACTGAGTGCCTGGGGGCCCGTTCCGGTCGTCTTCAGGTTAACCCTGTTCAGGTTAACCCTGGGAGTAGGCCGGAAGTTGCGATCAAATCCTAGTAATCCGTGGCAGCACGAGCAAGGCCACTTTGGTCCAGGGAAAAAAGGAGTAAGAGGTTGGTTCACAGCCACTTACATCGAGTGGAAGAAATGTTACCAAACCCGGAGCAGAGAAAGGTAAAAATTTGCACCTAGTGGGTAGAGATTGCAGCGATCCGGCTCATTGTGGGAATGCATCTACAGAAGCATAAAATCCTGCGGCTGCGGCGCTTAACAGTGGACGATCTTTGGACTCTTGATGCCTTTGGTGGCGTTGCGGGTATCGACGACCAGTTGCGATTCCTTCACAATCCTGGCGTAATCGTAGTCGGAATGGTCGGTCACTATGAGCACGCAATCGTACTGGCCCAGATTCTCCAGCGGCGCACACTTCATTTGCAAATCGTATTTTCGTCCTTTGCCCACGGTGGGGAAATAGGGATCGTTGTAGCTGACCTGGGCGCCGTCCTTTTGCAGTAACTCGATAATGGTCAAGGCCGGAGACTCGCGCAGGTCGTCAATGTCCCGCTTGTAAGCCACGCCCAAGATCAAGACCTTGGCGCCATTCAGCGCTTTCTTCTGCTGGTTCAGCGCTTTCACCACCGATTCCAGCACGTGATACGGCATGTTGGTGTTGATCTCGCCGGCCAGCTCGATGAAACGAGTGTGAAAATCCCACTCCTTCGCCTTCCAGGAAAGATAGAACGGGTCGACCGGAATGCAATGGCCACCCAATCCCGGACCGGGATAGAAGGGATGAAATCCGAAAGGTTTGGTGGACGCCGCCGCGATCACTTCCCAAATGTCGATGCCCATGCGCAGAGACAGCAGCTTCAACTCATTCACCAGCGCAATGTTCACGCAGCGGTAGATGTTCTCCAGCAGCTTGGTCATTTCCGCTGCCGCGGGAGAGGAAACTGGCACAACCCGGTTGAAAATCGCTCCGTATAAGACGGCTGACAACTCGGAAGCCTGGGTATCCAACCCGCCCACAACTTTGGGTATATCGCGCCGGGCGACGGTGGTGTTGCCGGGATCTTCGCGCTCGGGCGAAAAAGCCACATAGAAATGTTGCTGATCTTCCTGGGAGCGGGCCGCCTTCAGTCCCTGCGGATTGCCCTTCTCAAGGATGGGAACCAGCACTTCTTCCGTGGTGCCCGGATACGTGGTGCTTTCCAGAATCACCAGATGCCCGGCACGCAGATAAGGAGCGATGGACTTCGCAGTCTCAGTGATGTAGCTCAGGTCGGGCTCGTGATAGTCGTTCAGAGGCGTGGGTACGCAAATAATGATGGCGTCCATTTCAGTCAACCGCGAATAGTCCGAAGTTGCCTCAAATCCACGGGCTTGGGCCTGCTGAATTTCGCCGGCCAGAATGCGGACAATATAAGTTCCACCCTTGGACAGCGTAGACACCTTGCGTTCATCGATATCGAACCCGGTGACCGGAAACTTCTCTTCGCTGTATAGGAGTGCCAGGGGCAGGCCCACATAGCCGAGACCAATCACCGCCACTCGCGCCTGGCGCTGTTCGATCCTGCTTTTTAGGGTGGCAAATAATGACGTGGAAACGGTTGAGATGCCCATGATCAGAAGTCGCGCTTTGCCTTAAAGTTGAACAGTAAAGTTTAGCATGCCCAGTCTGAGTGACTGACGGGCTGCCATCCTTAAGGCTCGCACAATTCTTGCCGATCAGTCGTGGATCGCGCATATTGTTAGTTACGTCGGTCATGGCATGTAGGACCCCTAAAACCAGAAAGTCTGCCTGCAGCAGGGGGCCTCCTCGCTGGATGACAAGGGTTACGGCTTGGGAGCTGGCGGCTCGGGTTTTAGCGCTGCGGCGTTCTCGGGCGCGGACGGATCCACGCCGAAGTCCCAAACGTAAATGTTCATCCCTTCTTTGCCCAACACTTCCACCACGGCATATTCTCCGGGAGCGAGATCGCTCTTGGGAGTGACTTTCACCCATCCACCGGTGAGCTTTTCGGCGGTCGTGGGGACAAAATTCTGTTCCTGACTGACCTTTCCGGAGGCGGCGACTTTGACGTCACCGATGATGCGCTTGTCCTGTTTGGGCTGAAGATGCACGATGCGGAAGCGGTCCCAGTCCAACTCCGGAGCCGCCGCCACCTGCGGGTTTTGGTCCTGGTCCTGATCGGGATTCACGTAAATCGCGGGTAACGCGGCATGGGCCTGGATTTTCGCATGCAGCCCTTTCAATTCGATGCTCTGCTTGCTGCCGGCCACCGGGCTGACGGCGGCGCGAAATACGCTTCGCTTGGTGGGATCTGCCAACTCGCCACTGTTTTGCTGCAATTCGACGAGTTGGGGCTGGCTCTGGAAAGTGTCGAGCAACAATACTCGTCCATCGGCTGGAACCCGCAACCCCGGCGCCACCTGAGGCAATTTGGCCTCCTCGGCGGCGCGGTCGGCGGCGGTTTCCTTGTCTAATTCAATAGCTTCAGGAGCGGGAGCACCGGCGGCGCGGTCTTTCTCGAATTTGTTTGTAGCGTCCCAGTCCACCAGAGAATTGGGAACTTCCTCCCATTCATTGCGCTCGGCACTCAGATAACGGACGCGGTCACCCTTAACTTCGTACTTGGTGACCAGCTGATAGGAGCCGTCTTTGAGGATGAGACGCTTGGCCGTTTGCTGGGCTTGAACTGAGAAGTAGAGGAAAGCGTATGCACAGATCGCGATCAGTAGTGTAGACGGTACTCTACAACTAAAGGAACGCATATTGACACCTCACTTGCTTCCCGCGATCCGCTCACGAACGAGAAGGACTATGCCTGCCGTGAGTACCAGTAGAATAAGTATTCCGCCAACTATCCGAATCGCCCGGTCGTACCAAGCTTTCGGATCGAGGGGGCCAGGGCTAAAGCCGCCCTTAATGGTGTCAAACAAGGTGAGAAATCCGAATGCTTGCCACCAGACCTTTTGGATCTCCGGTGAGAGAAACGGCGAAGGCCCGACAAAGCCGGAAGGCGCATATTTCTTTTTCTTCGCCCGCTTCATTGAATCTCCCGCTCAATAGTGCAGGATTTCTAACTATTTTTCCACATTCCTTTCCTGAAGCGTTTCTGGCATAATTGGTCGTGCACCCATCCTGCACTCAATTCCAAAGACAATTTAAGGCGAGGAATCAATGTCGGCAAAGTACATCTTTGTGACTGGCGGGGTTGTGTCTTCCTTGGGTAAGGGACTGGCGGCGGCCTCAATCGGCTGCCTGCTGGAGAGCCGCGGGCTGAAAGTCAACCTGATGAAGTTCGATCCGTATCTCAATGTGGATCCGGGCACCATGTCGCCCTTCCAGCACGGCGAAGTTTTCGTCACCGATGACGGCGCCGAAACCGATCTCGACCTCGGCCACTACGAGCGTTTCACCCACGCCAAGCTTTCTCGCGATAACAACTGGACCACGGGCCGCATCTACGAACAGATCATCGCCAAAGAGCGCCGCGGCGATTATCTGGGGAAGACGGTGCAGGTCATCCCGCACGTCACCAATGAAATCAAGGCGGCGATGAAAAAGGTGGCCCAAGATGTGGACGTGGCCATCGTCGAAATCGGCGGTACGGTGGGCGACATCGAGTCGCTGCCGTTTATGGAAGCCATCCGTCAGATGCGCCAGCAACTGGGACGCGAGCACACAATGTTCGTACATGTCACTCTGGTGCCTTTTATCGCTGCGGCCCAGGAGCTCAAAACCAAGCCGACCCAACACTCCGTGAAGGAACTGCTAAGCATTGGGATTCAGCCCGACATCCTGCTGTGCCGCACCGACCGGTTTCTCTCCAAAGACATAAAGGCAAAGATTGCGCTTTTCTGCAACGTGGAAGAAGAAGCGGTCATTACAGCCAAAGACGTTGCCTCGATTTACGAGGTACCCGTCGTGTTCTCTCGCGAGGGCGTCGATACGCTGATCTTGAAATATTTGCACCTGGAAGCCAAAGAGCGTGACTTGAAAAGCTGGGAAGAAATCGTGCACAAGGTTTATAACCCGAAGGCCGAAGTCACCATCGGCATTGTCGGCAAATATGTCGAATACGAGGATTCATATAAATCCTTAAAAGAAGCGCTGGTGCATGGAGCGTTAGCGCACAATCTGAAGTTGCAGGTGAATTGGATTGAAGCGGAAGGATTGGAAGCAGGAGACCGTGCCTGCGAAGAGCAGTTGCAAAATTACGACGGCCTTCTGGTTCCGGGGGGCTTTGGGAAACGTGGCATTGAAGGTATGTTGCGTGCTATCCGGTTTGCCCGCGAAAACAAAGTGCCGTACTTTGGAATTTGTTTAGGCATGCAGACGGCCTGCATCGAATATGCCCGCAACGTTTGTGGGCTGGTGGACGCCAACTCCAGCGAATTCGATCCCGCCACTCCGCATCGCGTGATTTATAAACTTCGTGAGCTGCGCGGGGTCGAAGAACTCGGCGGCACCATGCGGCTGGGCGCATGGCCCTGCAAGATCGAGCCCGGAACCCTGGCCCACAAGATCTATGGGCAAACGGAAATCAGCGAACGTCACCGTCATCGTTACGAATTCAACCGCGAGTATGAGGGGACGCTAACTGCCGCAGGATTGCGTATTTCTGGATCGACGCCGGACGGGACCTATGTGGAAATGATCGAATTGCCCGACCATCCCCATTTCATCGGATGCCAGTTCCATCCCGAGTTCAAGTCGAAACCGCTCGAGCCGCATCCGCTGTTCAAGGCTTTCATCGGCGCGGCCTTTGAGCATGGGGAGAAACGGCGCGCGGAAAAAGGCACGGCGGAAGTGGAGATGTTCCATCGCCCGGAAAACGTGGGGAAAAGATAGTATTTACCGCAGAGAGCGCCAGGGTCGCCGAGAAATTCATTAAGATGTTTCTCTGCGATCCAGGCGTTCTCGGCGGTAATTAATGAGTCCAACTCTGACCACTTCCTTCCAAATCGACAATGTCCGCGTCGGCTCTGGCGATCTTTTTCTGATTGCCGGACCATGCGTGATTGAAAGCGAAAAGCACGCCCTGTTCATGGCCGAAGTCATTAAGGGCATTACCCGGGCGCTGAATGTTCCGTTCATCTTCAAAGCCTCATACGATAAGGCCAACCGCACGTCGATTCGCAGTTTCCGCGGGCCCGGATTGGCTGAGGGTTTACGCATCCTGAAAAAGGTGAAGGACGAAATCCACGTGCCGGTGCTGACCGATGTGCACGATGTACATGATGTGGCCAGAGTCGCCGAAGTTGCCGACATCTTGCAGATCCCGGCATTTCTATGCCGCCAGACTGATCTTGTGGTCGCTGCCGCCATGACCGATCGCGTGGTCAACATCAAGAAAGGCCAGTTTGTTTCGCCATGGGACATGAAGCATGTGGTGGAAAAGTGCCGGACCGCTGGCAATGACAAAGTCTTTGTCACGGAACGTGGTTCAAGTTTCGGCTACAACAATCTCGTAGTAGACATGCGGTCGCTGGCCATCATGCGCAAGTTTGCGCCCGTGGTCTTCGACGCCACCCACTCCGTGCAGCTGCCCTCGTCTCAGACTGATGGAGATCACGCCGTCAGCGGCGGACAACCAGAGTTCATTCCCGTGCTGGCCAGAGCTGCCGTCGCCGCCGGCGTGGATGGCGTATTTCTGGAGGTCCACGACAATCCCAAGGAAGCCAAGTCGGACGGTGCCAATGCGCTGGAATCGACCAAGCTGCGGGGGTTATTGAAAGAATTGCAGGCGGTACAACAGGCGCTGACAGCCGCGCGTTTGAAGCCTTAACTGTCTTTCTCCTTGAATCTGCTACCATTTCCGCCGCAGCTCAAAGGTACTCCAAATGAAAAGTCTTTTTGCGACCATCATTGTCGTCTGCTCGCTCATGTCTTTAAACGTTTCTCACGCGCAAACCACTCCCGCGACCCCACCCCTGCGGGTCGCGATCGCGGGACTGGTCCACGGCCACGTAGTTGGCTTTTTCCAGAACTCGCTGCACCGCCCCGACATTCAACTGGTAGGGATTGCCGAGCCGGACCAACAACTCGCTGCACATTACGCGACTCAGTTTGGCATCGATCGCAGCTTGCTCTTCACCGACTTGGACGACATGCTACAGAAGACGCATCCACAAGCCGTCTTGGCGTACACGTCCACCTATGACCATCGTAGAGTGGTGGAAATCTGCGCCCGGCACGGCGTCCCGGTAATGATGGAGAAGCCGCTGGCGGTGAGCACCGAAGATGCGCATGCGATCGCCGATGCCGCGCACAAGGAAAAGATCCAGGTGCTGGTGAATTACGAGACCACGTGGTACCGCAGCAACCACGCGGCCTACGATCTAGTTCATGAGGGTGTCATCGCTGACATTCGCAAGGTGGTCATCCACGATGGTCATCAAGGCCCGCAGGAAATCGGTGTCGGCCCGGAATTTTTTGCGTGGCTCACCGATCCCAAACTCGATGGTGGCGGCGCACTTTACGATTTCGGGTGCTATGGCGCCGACTTGATGACCTGGCTGATGGATGGTCAACGCCCCACCACGGTGACCGCCGTCACTCAACAAATCAAGCCGGATATTTATCCGCGAGTGGATGACGAGGCTACGATCATCCTGACCTATCCCAAAGCGCAGGCGATCATTCAGGCGTCGTGGAACTGGCCGTTCGGCCGTAAAGACATGGAAGTCTACGGACAGACCGGCTACGTAATTACGGTTCGCAACGACGATTTGCGGGTTCGGTTGAAGGATAAAGAAGAAGAGCAGATGACGGGCAAGCCGATTCCTTCTCCGTTCGACAATTCCTTATCGTTCTTGAGGGCGGTCGTTCTGGACGGAGCAGCCCCGGACTCGCCTTCGTCTCTCGAAACCAATGTCATCGTTAGCGAGATTCTCGATGCCGCCCGGCGCTCCGCGGCTTCCGGAAAGACCATTCCGCTGGCCGATGCCCGTGGAACCGCCGTGAACGCATTCTAAATCTGCTACCATCCCATTTTCGTCGGTGCCCACGGCCATGCACATCCTCTCTGCCATCGTCGGTGTATTCGTCATCGTTTTGGTTCTGCTGGATGCTTTCGAGACCGTCGTGCTGCCGCGTCGAATCCGAAAAGAATTCCGGCTGAGCCGGGTGTTTTATCGCCGGACCTGGCTGCCGTGGCGAAGAATCGCCGGTTACATCCAGGCGCCCAGCCGCCGGGAAAACTTCCTGGGCTACTTCGGGCCGCTGTCGCTCATCCTTCTGCTGGCGTTGTGGGCTTGCGGCTTGATTTTCGGTTTTGCCTTAGTCCAATTCGGAGCTGGCGATCACGTCCAGTTGAACGGCCAGCCGGTGACGTTTTATGCGCTGATTTACCACAGCGGAGAAACCTTCTTCACCCTCGGCTACGGCGACATTGTGCCCACTTCCGGCGTGGCGAGGTTTTTAGCGGTGATGGAAGCAGGCATGGGGTTCGGTTTCCTGGGCACGGTGATCGGCTATATTCCGACTATCTACTCTTCCTTCTCGAGACGGGAAATCGAAATCTCCATGCTGGATGAACGCGCCGGCTCGCCCTCCACTGCGGCCGAGCTGCTGGCCCGCGTGGGGAAATCCACGCAGCAGGATGTGCTCGACAACATTTTCCGCGATTGGGAGCGCTGGGCTGCTGAAGTTTTGGAAAGTCACTTGTCCTATCCCGCTCTAAGTTTTTTTCGTTCTCAACACAATAATCAATCCTGGCTGGGCGCGTTGACTACGGTCCTCGATGCCAGTGCGCTGGTCATTGCGGGAGTAGACGGTCTTCGCAGTGACCAGGCCAAGTTAACTTTTGCGGTAGCGCGACATGCCGTGGTGGACCTCTCGCAAGTAGTGAATGCGCGCTATGATCCCACGTTTCCAGATCGCCTGCCGGACACAGAAATGGACCGGCTTCGCCAGACACTGAAAGAACGGGGGGTGCAATTGCGGGAAGGGCCGCAATTCGAGCAGAAACTGGCGCAGTTACGATTGCAATACGAGCCCTATTCCCAGTCCATCGCCCGTAATTTGTTCATCGTCCTGCCGCCGTGGGTCCTGCCAGAAAAGAAAAGAGACAACTGGCAGGCGGGGCCCTGGGACCGGGTCATTCAGGCGCGAGGTCTTGCCGTGTTGGGGCAGAAGATCAATCCGATCCAGGAGATTGACGACCACTTCTAACGATTTTTTATCGCTCAGGGCTTGGCAATAAAACCTTTTCGCCGCTGCTCGCTATACCGGGCCAGGGCGTCGATGATAATCGGATACGCCTCGGCAGCGGGCCGGATTTCGTCCACCTCGACCGCTTTACCTTCCAACTGTTTGTAGTCCTGAAAGAAACGCCGCAGCATGACCATGCGATGGGTCGGCATCTCCGCCGCCTCGCGGTAAGAGTTGAACTCCGGATCTTCGGTGGCGATGGCAATGATCTTGTGGTCTTTCTTGCCGCCGTCGATCATGGTCATCACCCCGATGGTTCGCGAATGAATGATGGTCAGCGGCACCACAGTTTCCTGGCACAGTACCAGCACGTCGAGCGGATCATCGTCTTCGGCTAGAGTTTGCGGAATAAATCCGTAATTGGCGGGATAATAGACGGCCGAGTACAGTACGCGGTCGAGCTTGATGAGTCCGCTGGTTTTATCCAGCTCATATTTCACGCTCGATCCGAACGGGATCTCGATCACGCTTTGAAATTCGTGCGGCAATTTATCGCCGGGGGTAACGTCATGCCAGGGATGAATCATGGATGGAAAGCCCTCAAGTCTATGAAACTACCTCCATTCTATCGGATGATCGGGCAGATAACGTATCCGGAGGTAACCTGCCAGCAGGGCAATCACGGATTACTTGACCCCAAGAATCGCGACGAGTAGAGTTTCTCTAGGAAACCAAGATTCGGGTCTTATGCCTAGAGAAACCGGCAAATATCTGAAGTTCGGTGGCGCCACGGCTCTGATTGTTGTCGCGCTCGCCTATTTGGCCTACACCGGGGTACAGGAAAGCAAGAGTTACTACGTCACCATCAAAGAGTTGCAGGGGATGGGCGACAGCGCCTACGCCAAGCGCCTGCGGGTGGCGGGAAACGTTCAGCCCGGATCGATTAAACGAAATGGGCCCAAGGTGGACTTCGTTCTGGTAGAAGGCGACAAGCTTTTGAACGTCGCCTATAGCGGCAGCGAGCCGCCACCGGATACTTTCAAAGACAATGCCCAGGCGCTGGCCGATGGCAACTACGGACGCGATGGCGTTTTCCATGCCAAGGCATTGCAAGCGAAGTGCGCATCGAAGTATGCGCCGGCGCCGGGAACTCCCGCCAATGGAATGCCTGCGAGTGAACCTCCAAAGAGTGTGACGGAAGTTCAGAGCAAGAATTCTGCAGCGGTGTCCAACTAGACTGGCAGGCACGACCTTCAGTCGCGCCGTCAAGATTGGCAATTTACTTTCCCGCCCGAGCCAAAAAACGCAGCCGGATGTAATCCGCAGTCCAACGCCCTTTTTCATCGCACAATGCAGGACGCAGAAGTTCCACGGCTTCTTCCAAAGCTGCCGGCTGATCTGCTTCCGGCAATACTTTAATGAGGGGCATGCCAAAAGTCTTAAGCCATCCTGCCATATCGGTGGGAAGCGGCGTGGGACGCGGGATCAGTTCAATATATTCCGCTACAAATCCACCGTGCTCAAGCCGCGCGCGATAGTCGTCTACGGTTGGGAAATACCACGGACTGCTCGCCGCTGCATCGGTGACGCCGCGGCGTTCCAGCACCGCCAGCAATGCGACGGTGATCGCGGCGACGTTGCCATGCCCGCCCATCTCTCCGGCAAACCGGCCTCCCGGTTTGAGCGCTCGCCGCACGCCGGCAACAACCGCGCTGGGATCACGTTTCATCCAGTGCAGCGCAGCGTTGGAAAACACCGCGTCGAATTCGGCCTCGAAAGTGAGATTGAAAGCGTCCATTACCTGGGCGTCAATGCCGCGACTTTTCGCGGCCGCGATCATGTCTGCCGAAGCATCGACGCCCACCACGGTCGCTCCCGTGGCCTTAATTTTTTCAGAAAGCACGCCATCGCCACAGCCGAGGTCGAGAATCCGCTCTCCCGACTGTGGATTTAACAGGTCAAGCACCGCCTGTCCCAGCGCGGGGACAAAATGAGCATGCTCGGCATAACGATCCGCTTTCCATTCCTGTGTGTTTTGCGGCTCGTGAACGGTCTTGAGATGCTGGTCAAATTCACGCTGCAATAGCTTTTGGTATTCCTTGCGGTTTGGACGGTGGCTGGTCGCAGTAACTTTGAACTGGGAATCCGCGCAGGATGTGCATGTGCCCTCCACTGGAATATCCTTGAGCCATTTGGTGACGCGGAGGAAGGGTTTCTTCATGCCTCAAGTTTCCCATAAGCCGGAAGTCGGTTGCCAGCTGTGAGTTTGTCAGATTTGTTCCTTTGCGTCCTTTGCGAATCCTTAGCGTACTTTGCGGTTAAAAGCTTTTACCGCGAAGTTCGCAAAGAAAGACTGCAAAGAACGCAAAGGAAGAACCCAGCCAGGATCTTGATAGATGGTGCTCCCATCTTAATGGAGCATGCATAGATTCCCGGCCTCCGGTAGACTCAGATCAGAAAATAACGACCTAAAGCGATTCGTAACTTTCTCCATTGTCCCTGACCGATACCAATACCGCCAGCGCCAGCCAGCCCATCGTAAGTGTCACCCATCTCATCAAGCAGTTCGGACGCTTTGCCGCCTTGCGCGGAGTGAGCGCGGACTTCGCTTCGGGGAAACTGTATGCGATCCTCGGTGACAACGGAGCAGGGAAGACCACGCTACTACGTGCGCTTGCCGGTCTGACTCAACCTACGCAGGGCAAAATCTCGATCCTGGGATCGACTAACATTCGCAGTGTGTGCGGACAGATTGGCTACATGGCGCATCCATCGCTGCTCTATGACGAGATGAGCGGCATGGAGAACCTCCGCTATTTCGCGCGATTGTATGGGATCGAGGACGACCAACGTTGCGCCAGCGTAATCGCCTCCGTTCATCTTGATCCGGCACTGGACCGACCCGTGGGACAGTATTCGCAGGGCATGCGGCAAAGAATGTCGTTGGCACGGGCCTTGTTGAATGATCCGAAGATTCTGCTACTCGACGAGCCGTTTTCCAACGTCGATGTCCGTTCGGCCCGGGAAATGGTGAATTTGCTTTCCCAGATGCGCGATGCCGGCAAAACTATTTTTGTGGTGACCCACCAGGCGGCTTTGTTGGACGGCATAGCCGATGAATTCGTGAAGATGGAAGGTGGCGAGATTATCAGCCGCACGCCGGAGCTGCAGGCCGAGGAGGCGCGATGACCCAGCCTTCGGGGATCACTCGAGCCACGCTGGCCAAAGATCTCCGGCTGGAGTGGCGCTCCAAAGACGCCATCAACTCCATGCTGTTCTTCGCCTTGCTCATCGTGGTGATCTTCAGCTTTTCCTTTGATCCCCTGGCGGAAGAATCGCGAAAGATTGCGGGAGGCCTGATTTGGGTAGGGTTCCTGTTCGCGGCGGTCACTGCTTTGAATCAGACCTGGGCGCGTGAGCTCCGCAATCAAGTCCTGGATGCCTACCGGGTTTCCCCCGCGCCGGCCAACTCGTTGTTTCTGGCGAAAGCCTTCGGAAATTTCATTTTTGTTTGCGTAATTGAAGCCTTGATGACGCCGCTGTTCATCATGTTCTACAAGCTACGGGCACTGGGACCGGCTTGGGAATTGATTCCCGTAGCCATCCTGGGGACTTGGGCGTTGGTGGTCAACGGAACGTTTTTCGCGGCTATGTCGCTGCGCACCCGCAGCCGCGAGATCATGCTGCCGTTGCTGCTGTTCCCGATTTCCATCCCGGCATTGGTGGCGATGGTGAATGCAACCACCAACATTCTTACCGGAGAAGATTCCGCCAGGTTCTGGATCGTGTTGCTGGGCACCTACGATGTGGTGTTTACTATCGCTTGTCTCTTTCTTTTCGAGACCGTATTGCAGGCAGAATGAAACGAGCCTTCCCCATCCTCGCGGTGCTCACGACGATTCTGCTGGGCTATGCGTTCTATGAGGCAATGTTTGTCGCCCCCACCGACCAGATGCAGGGCGACGTCTATCGCATCATCTACTACCACGTGCCTTCGGCCTGGACGATGTTCATTTTCTTCCTGACGAATTTTGTGGCCTCCGTCGTGTACCTGGTCCGTCGCAATCCGAAGGCCGACGCCGTGGCGGTGTCTGCCGCTGAAATCGGGGTAGTTTTCTGCACCATAGTGCTGGTGACGGGGCCGATCTGGGCGCGTCCGGTGTGGGGAATCTGGTGGACTTGGGATACCCGCCTGACCTCGACCCTTGTGCTCTGGCTCATCTACGTCAGCTATCTGATGCTGCGCCGCTTCTCCAGCGGTGGAGAAACCCCAGTCTTGGCCGCCTCCCTGGCAGTGTTTGGCGCGCTGGATATGCCGCTGGTGTACTTTTCCATCTGGTTTTTCCGTACCCAGCATCCCCAACCGGTAGTCGGCGACGGCGGCTCAATCGATCCCCGGATGTGGCACGTGTGGCTGCTCAATTGGGCCGCGTTTCTATGCTTTGGGCTGCTGGTGTTCTGGAAGCGCTACCGTCTGGAAATCCTGCAACAAGAAGTCGAACAAATGCAGTCGTCGCACGTCCCCGATGGTCCTCGGAGTTCCCCATGAATGCCTCTCACTATCTTTACGCCGCTTACGCCGCTACCTGGATCATCCACATTGCGTACTTGAGCATTTTGGCGCGCCGGTATGCACGTCTGCGGCGGGAGGTTCAACAGTTGAAGAAGAAGTAGGGGCTGAAGCCTGGCTAACTGCTTGCGGTGCCGATGTTCAGGAAATCCATCGCCGGATTGGAGCGCAGGAATTCGTATTCTTCGATAAGCGCGGCGACGCCGATACGGGATACCGGCAAAGGCGCCTCAACCCTGACCACCCGAGCCACGAAGCGAACCCGCACTGGGTCAGTTAAAGTGATATGGGGTGGAAACGTCAATGTCACCGCAATGCGAACTCCCTCGGTGATCGGCCGATCCACATAGAAATAAACGCCGCGGGCACTGACGTTTTGTGTTTCCGTCAGGATCTCATCCCCGGACATGTCGCTGTCTGCCTCCGCCCCAGCGGTCGAGAATTTCACGATCGCCGGAAGGCGCATGTCAAAACGTCGCATCAGGCGCCGCTCCGAGGAAGGCTCCACGCCGTTCTGTTGTTCTGGAAGCATTGCTATTGCAGCAAGAATTAACTTAATTATCAGTCATTTGCAAGGGCAAAATCCCCGGGAGTTGACTCGGTCAATGCTTCGAAGATGCTGAAACTCGAGAACTCCCAGGGGAAACCGCAGGTGTGATTTTCGCCGCACATTCTTGAAGATTGCCAGTCGGCCTGCTCTGCCGCGAGACGATTGCGAAACTTTTTGCCTGGCCAAGCGGCATCTCGAGTCGCCGAAGCCTGCATCTGACCATTCCAGGGCGCCAGGGAGTGGCACGCACCTTGACAGGCTATCCGTCAGATGTTTAAGTAGTTAATTGCTTTTACGCCCTTTTTTTTGGTGACCGTTACGTACACCGCTGCGACGGCCGCGAGTGGAAATGCCGTTCGTGCGCCGTTTTTCTTTTTCTCCATGAAATCCGTAATTCGGAGGAGCTAGTGAGATTGAATTGCCTTGGGTCGGGTAGGGAGTTTTTGCGTAGCCGCGGCTTGCTGGGGTTTGTGCTGCTGGCGGTCGCCGGAGGTGTCCTGCTCAGGCAGGACGCCCGCACCGCGCAGACTAGCAGGCAGCAAGCCAGCCATCCGACCAGTTCGAATTCCCCTTCCACTCCGTCTTCCGCATTCACGGACCAGCGCCAGCAGATTCAGGCGTCCTTCAGCCATCTGCCACTCACTTTCGAGCTCAACCAGGGACAGACCGACCCCAAAGTCAAATTTCTGGCACACGGTGGCGGGTATGGGTTGTTTCTGACTGCGAATGAAGCTGTGCTGAAGATTCAGGCGTCCAGCCGCGACGCTTACGCTGTGAGCATGGCTCTTGACGGCGCCAACCAGAACGCGACTGTCGTAGGGACCGACGAGTTACCCGGCAAGAGCAACTATTTCATCGGGAACGACCCTCGGAAGTGGCATCGCAACGTTCCCCAGTTTGCGCGCGTCCGCTATCAGAATGTTTACCCTGGAATCGACCTGGTGTACTACGGCAGACAGGGGCAGTTGGAATATGACTTCGAAGTAGCTCCCGGCGTGGATGCAAAGCAGGTCAGCCTGCGGTTTCGCGGATCCGACCAGCTGAGCATCGACGCTGACGGAAATCTGGTGCTGGGAACAGACGCGGGCAATGTTGAACTAAAAGCGCCGCGAGTTTATCAGCCAATTGGGCAGGAGCAGCGTCCCGTTTCGGGAAAGTTCGTGCTGCGGGCCAAAGATCAGGTAGGATTCGAACTGGGCGACTATGACCGCAGCCGTAGACTCGTCATTGATCCCCAACTGAGCTATTCGACCTACTTGGGAGGCAGCAGCGCCGAGAGTTGTTCCGCAATTACCGGCCTTCCGTTCACTCCCGGCTGCCCTGCGATTGCCGTTGACTCCGGGTTGAACGCCTACATCGCGGGTTCAACCGAGTCCACGGATTTCCCGCCATCCCCCGGCCACATCGGGAACCTCACCGGCACCGCCAACGTGTTCATTGCCAAATTCAATTCCCAGGCGTCCGCGCTGCTGTATTCCACTTACCTGGGCGGAAGCGATACGGATTATCCCGCTGGCATTTCTGTGGACGCCGGCTTCAACGTATTCGTTTCCGGAACCACGAATTCCCCGGATTTCCCCACCCTGAATGGCCTCGCGGCAACGCCGACGTCGGCCAACCATGTGTTCGTGAGCAAGCTCGATGCGGGCGCCAACCTTCTCTATTCGACCTACCTGGCGAGCAGCGGCGTGGACACCGCCTCTGGAGTGGCTGTCGATTCTCAGGACAGGATCTACGTAACTGGTACGACCACTTCAACCGACTTTCCCACCACCCCGAATTCCTGGTCAACCCTTTCCGGATTTGTTCCGCCGGGAACCATCGAACTCTTTTTTTCCAAGCTGGATCCTACCCAGCCTGGCGCGGGCGGCCTGCTGTATTCCAGCTACCTTGGCGGCTCCCTGGTGAACTCAGGAACGCCAACTGTCATCGGCGGCGGGATCGCAGTGGACACCAATTGCAACGCCTACATTTCCGCCGGCACGAACTACACCGATATGAAGCCGTTGGTGAATGCCTATCAGGGGACCCTGTTGAGTACCGCTGGGACGAATGCCTGGCTGGCACAATTTGTGGTCCCGACGAACTCCAATTGCGGTTCGGATTACACCGTAAACTACGCCACCTATTTTGGCGGCAGCGGTAGTGACGTGGCCTACGGCATTTCGGTCGACAACGCCCATATCGCTTACGTCGTCGGTTCGACTACCTCTGGAGATATTGCAATCCCCACGAGCGATAGCATTCCGCCCTTTCAGGCCTGTCTCGACGTGCCTCCGAATCCTCCCAATCCACCTCCTTCACCCTGCCCGGCGGAGACGGCTTCGGATGCTTTCGTCGCCAAATTTACGCCGCCCGTCGCCTCTGGAACCACCCCCGGCAGCGTCACTCTGGTTTACTTTACCTACTTGGGCGGAAGTCTCGATGACGCTGGACTGGCCATCGTCGCAGACACCATCGGCGGGGCGCGGATTACTGGATTCACCAAGTCAGCGGATTTCCCCAATGCCGGGTCTCCCCTGCAGTCTGGATCTGGCGGAGGCACGGACGCGTTCTATTCCCGGATCGACACCACCTCCACGTCGCAAACCACCCCCACCAGCTTCAGCAGTTATCTGGGCGGGTCGGGAACCGATATTGGAACCGGCGTGGCGCTGGACTTCCAAAGCGATAGCTATGTGGCGGGCGAGACCTCGTCGGGCAATTTCCCCAAGCTGAATCCTTTCCAGGCGAGCCTGCAGGGTCCGAGCGATGCCTTCGTGACCAAGCTCAAGCCGGTTACAAACGGATTGGTCATTACCTCGGCGATCGGGTCTCCGACTCCGGTGGGAGTCGGGAACGCAGTAACTTTCAAGTACACCATGATCAACAATTCCACGGATCCAACCAGTGGAGTGGCCTTCACTGATCTGGTTGGTTCTGGCAGCGCCAGCTTTGGATCGGCGACCGCTAGCCCGGGGAGCTGCGGTTCGATTGCCAATCAGAGTGTCTCCTGCGCCATCGGACTGCTGGACGTGGGCCAGACCGCCATCGTGACCGTGACTCTGACCCCCTCGGTGGCCGGCGCGCTCAGCAACAGTGGATACGTAAGTGCCCCCACCACCGGCCCCACCAGCAGCGCCTCCGTGACCGTAAATGACTTTTCGGTTGGTCCCGCGCCGGGCAGCCCCACATCTCTGACCGTTCCCGCCGGCGTACCGGCGATCTATACCATCCAGGTGACGCCCACCGGCGCCATCCCGGAAAGCGTGGCCCTGACCTGCGGCACTTTGCCTTCCGAAACCAATTGCACTTACACAAACCCTACAATCACGAATCTCAACAATGGTCCGCAGAGCCGGACGCTGGAAATCACTACCACCGCGCGCGTTACTACGACCACACGCTTATGGCGGAATGGCGGCCCGTTCTATGCACTGTGGTTGCCGGTGGGTGGATTAGCTCTGGTCGGTGCGGGTGTGGGCGTCAAGCCGTCGCGCCGGCGCCGGGCATTGCTGGCTGCCGTCCTGGGGATCTTCTTCGCTTTAATCGTGTTCCAGGCCGGTTGCAGTTCCACTAGCAGCACCACTCTGACCACGGGTACACCGGCGGGAACCTACACCGTCTCGGTGAATGCCAAGTCAGGCAGCATCACGCGCACCGCACCGATCACGCTGATTGTTCAGTAGGAAGGGCAAACGAGCCGGTTAGCTGGCGCCGGCGGAAAGCTTGTGGCTTTTGGCTTGCGCGATGCCGTATTGGCGGATTTTGTAGAGCAACGCCTTATAGCTGATCTGCAGCAGCGATGCAGCTTGCTTGCGGTTCCAGTTGGTGGCTTCCAGAGCATGCGTGATGGCTTCGGCCTCGGCTTCGTCCTTGGCGCTGCGGGCCACCGACTTCAGGCCGCCGCTGGAATCGGATGCACTGCGTGAAGCCGGATCGAAGTGCGCCCCAGCGGTGTCCCCCTTGGGACGCAATTCGTTAATCGCCAGCTTTTCATCGCCCAGAACCAGAAAACGCTTAATAAAATTGTTCAACTCACGCAGATTGCCCGGCCACGGATAATCCAGGCAGGCCTGCATCAACTCCGGCGAGAATGGCAACGGGGCGCGGGCATATTGTTCAGACATGCGCGACATAAAGTGCTTCAGCAGGATGGGAATCTCTTCCTTGCGCTCGCGTAGCGGAGGAATCTGCAAAGTGAAAGCATTGAGGCGATAGTAGAGGTCTTCGCGCAACCGCTTGTTGGCCAGCGCTTCCGGAATGTTGATGTTGGTGGCGGCCAATATGCGAACATCCACCTTCAACATGGTGCGGCTGCCCAGGCGGGAAAATGTCTGGTCCTGCAATACGTGCAGCAGCTTGGCTTGCAGGCTGGGCGGCATCTCTCCGATTTCGTCCAATAAGATGGTGCCCTTGTTGCAAATCTCAAACTTGCCCGGTTTGGCATGATTGGCGCCGGTAAAAGCTCCCTGCTCGTAGCCGAACAATTCGCTCTCCAGCAGTTCGGCCGGGACTGCGGCACAATTCACTTTGAGGAACGTCCGATGCGCGCGCGGAGAAAGTTTATGAATGAGTCGCGCCATGACTTCCTTGCCCGTCCCACTCTCCCCCAGCATCAACACCGGTATGTCGACATTGGCGACTAAAGCGGCCTGCGAGCGCAGCTTGCGCATGTTGGCGCTGGCGGCAACGAAGAACACGTCATCGGAGAGCTCTTCCACTTCGCCGCCGTAGTTTTGCTGGTTGGTGCCTAGGCATTGATCAATGACTTTGTCCAGTTCGGCCTTCTGGAAGGGCTTGGTCAGGTAGTCCTGGGCGCCGAGACGAATGGCCTGGACCACCTTGCGGGTGTCGCTGACGCAGGAGAGCATCACCACTTTGATTCCCGACTGAATTTGCCGGATCTGCTCCAGAGTTTGCAGGCCGTCGATTCCTGGCATCAGCAGGTCGAGCAAAACCAGATCGGGGTGCAGGCCTTTTTGCACCCGCTCAACCGCTTCTTCCCCGGTGCTGGCGGTCTCGACTTTGTGGCCGTCCACTTCCAGCAGGGTACGGATATAGCGCAGCATTCCCGGTTCATCGTCGACCAGCAGGATCTTGGCGGTCTCACTCATTTAGCTTTTCCCTTTTGCGGCTGCGGCAGCAGCGGGCGTGAGAGGGATGATAAAAGAAAACTTGCAGCCCGCTCCCGGCTCGCTCTCTACCCAGATTTTTCCGCCCATGTTATTGATCAGACGCCGGGCAATGGGAAGACCGAGTCCCATTCCATCCGACGATTTTTCAGTCTGAGGCACGCGAAAAAAGTCGTCAAACACTTCTATGTGGTACTCGGGAGAAATGCCCGGGCCGGTATCTGAAATGCTCACCTTGACCGAGTTGGGCTGGCTATTGTCCCGGCGCCGGCGATCGGTCGCGACCTCAGGTTCACTCACGCTGCGTCGCTCCCACATATAAGGCTCAGCGTGCAACCACACAGTCCCTCCCGAGGGAGTGAACTTGGAGGCATTTTCCAGCAGATTCGAAATCACGCGCTCGATCTTGGGAGCGTCGAAGGAAAATTCCGGGAGTTTGTCGTTGACCAGGAAGTAGAGCGCCAATCCTCTTTCCTGAAACCGGGGCGACCACAGGCGGCAAACTTCCGACAGGCAGGTGTTCATGTTGCCTGCCTCGTAACGCATTTTCATCTCGCCGGTTTCGAGCACGCTGAAGCTGAGAAAATCCTGGATGTAGTGCAGCAAGCGTTGACCATTCGACTGCATGTCGCGCAGGACTTCGCGCTGGCGTTCATTCACTGCGCCCAGTTTTTCGCTCTGCAGAAGTTCCACATATCCATTCAGGATGGCGAGCGGGGTTTTAAGATCGTGCGTGGCTGAACCCAGTGCGTTGGTGGTGCGCAAGAATCGCTCGCGCAGTTGGCTATATTCCTGCGCTTGCTGTATGCACGCAGGATCGGCACAAGGCTCGGCCGCATGGCGCTTGCGGGAAGGCAGAGTGGCACCCTTTTGCGCCTCGGGCGCGGGGGAAACACACGCGTTTTCCGGTGATAGGCCCATGATTTTATGACCAGTGGCTTGCTAATACGGGGAGGGAACATCGGCCAAAGCACTACGATGCTGTAGACAAATGCTATGACAGCGTCCTCGCACTGTCAACGAAAAACGCAAGAAACTGGTCACAAAAGGGAAAATCCTTTCTGTTTCGAAAATCAGCCTGTCATACCCCAGGATGACCACTAAGCCCAATAAAAACAGCGACTTCACAGATGTCAGAATCCTACCGTTGGGCACGCCAGGGTGGTTCGCGGCGGGCGTCACTTCGACCTGGCGGGGTCCGGGGCAATGGGCACAGTCGCCAGATGGGGCTCGCAGTTTGAGTCCCAAAATGGGAAGCCAAGAAAGAAGTCGCTCGGGCCTTGCCCAGGATGTGGGGCTTAACACCGTTTTTCAGCCGGAATCATCCAGTTCTTGACTGTAATTTGGCCCCTAAGATGCTGTACTTAAACGGGTAGATAGGGTTTGAGAGGTGTGTTTGAGCCGAGCCAGGCCAGAATCCGAGCGCCGTAAATGGATGAGATTACCTCTCGCCATCCCTGTATTTGTCCGCAGCCGTGACCAGGAGGGCAAGGAGTTCCTGGAGTTTGCCACGGCCTGGAATGTTTCGGCGGGGGGGGCGATGATTGCTGTTCGGCGCTCCTTGCGGCTTTCCTCGCAGGTCTTGCTGGAAATCCCCAGCGCCCCTGCGGCCACCGCACCCACTCGCGCCAAGGCGTCCAGTCGTCTGTCCGCCAAGACGAAATGGGTGACCCACACCGAGGGTTATCATTTGGTCGGTCTAAAATTCACTCATCCTCTCCTAAACCACGCTTTCCCAGGAAGCCCCGTTGGACGGAAAGTTGCTTCTTCGTAGTGAAAAGTTTTTCCTACACTGCAGACCTAATCGCAACCGCTGTCCAATCTGCCGCCGAGTTACCATTACCTTTGGGGAAACTATCGTAAGTTGCTGATTGAAAGATGCTTAACGACAATTTGGAGAGCGTGTACCAAGGTGAGAAAGGTTTGGCTCTCAGGGTGCACAGCGTAGACTGGGTAAGGAGCCTCAAGCAGCAAGCATGGCTATTTCAAGCTCAAATCCGGTCAGTTCCCTCATTCAGTCGTTGGGCGAGATGCCGCCCGAGACGGTGGTTTTCGGGAAATCCGAAGTCATGCAGGCACTGCGTGCGCGCATGGACAAGGTCGCGAGCGCCAACGTCCCGGTCCTGATTGAGGGGGAAAGTGGAACGGGCAAAGACATTATCGCCCGCATGATCCACAGCCACTCGCCGTGGAAGACCGGACCTTATGTAAAGGTGAACTGTCCGGCGATCCCAGGCACCCTGCTGGAAAGCGAACTGTTCGGATACGAAAAAGGAGCCTTCACCGGAGCCTACGGCACCAAGCCCGGCCGGGTCGAGATGGCCCATCGCGGCACACTTTTCCTCGACGAGATTTCCGAACTGGATATGGGGCTGCAGTCCAAACTCCTGCAATTGCTGCAGGATGGACAGTTCTGCCGTATCGGCGCCCAAGAAGACAAGAAAGTGGAAGTCCGGGTGGTGTGCGCGACCAATCGGGTACTGGAAACGGAAGTCCAGAATGGAGCGTTCCGGCAGGACCTTTACTACCGCATCAACGTGGTGAACCTGCGCATGCCTCCGTTACGGGAACGCCGCGCCGACATCGAAGACCTGGTTATCTATTTCCTGGAATATTACAACCGCAAATACAACTGCCGGGCCCGCGCCATCTCCGCGGATTTGATGGCGGTTTTGCAGAAGTACCACTGGCCGGGCAACATTCGCGAATTGGAGAACCTGGTCAAGCGCTACGTCATTCTGGGCAGCGAGGACGTCATTGCCAGTGATCTGGTGGCCCGCGAGCCTGAATATTACAGTCCCGAAATCAATCTGGATGGGCCCATCTCCCTGAAGAAGGTGACCCGGGCGGCCACGCGCGAACTCGAGCGCAAGATTATTCTGAAAGTTCTGCAAGCGCACCACTGGAACCGGAAACAAGCTGCACGTACTTTAAGCATCAGCTATCGCGCATTGCTGTACAAGATCCGCGATGCCGGCCTTCCCGCCAACCGGTCTTCCCGCCGGAAGCTTGAGCCGGAAGTTGTGCCTACCGTGCCGGGGAATGGCGCGGCTGCGGACTGATTCCACGCATAAATTCTTCACATATTGACCAGGATCCTGCGGGTGTGCGCCTAACCTTTGCCTAAAGGGAAGAGTAAATCTCGTAAGGAAATGGTGCGCCCGGAGAGATTCGAACTCCCGGCCTCTTCCTCCGGAGGGAAGCGCTCTATCCAGCTGAGCTACGGGCGCGTAACGCCAGTGTACATCGAGAGCTTGGCGTCATCAATTCTGGGTTAGCGGCAAGAATTTGCTATGCCAGTTTCTTAGGGCGGATGGCCATACCGAAGTCGCGCTCCATTTGGCTGTACCAGGTATCGTCGTCGGCGGCATTCAGGGTCACCCATTGTTCGTCGGTCATGGATTTACGCCATTCGAGGAATGGCACTGCATCGGGCCCCACCGGATGACGCAGTTGCCAGGTGCCGCTCTCGATGATCTCGCGGATTTTTTCTGCCACCAGCGATGGCGACGCCGGGTTCTTGAGCGACGCTGCAAACATGTGAGCAAATCGCCGTTGCTGTAAATACGGCGAACTGTTTCCCGGATCTTCGATGCGCCGGGCCATGGGAGTGTCAATAATTCCGGGTTCGACCACGGCGACCCTCACGTTGAACGTCTTCATCTCCTGGGCCAGCGCCTCGCTGAGCGCCTCCAGGGCAAACTTGGAAGCGGTGTACGGCGCCAGCGGCGAACAGGAGACATGTCCGGCGACCGAGGCCACGTTGATGATGCATCCGCTCTTGCGCTGGCGCATCTGCGGCGCCAGCGCCTGGATGCAGCGGATGACCCCGAAATAATTGGTCTCCATCACCGCCCGGAAATCGGACAGAGGAAGTTCTTCGATCGATCCGCTACGTTCCACGCCGGCATTATTGATCAGCACGTCGATGTGGCCAGCGTCTTTTTGGATATCCGCAATCGCAGTTTTCACCGAGCTGTCCGAGTCCACATCCATCACCGAAATTTTGATGGGAAGCTTCTCCTGCGCAGCTCTCTCGCCGAGCTCTGGCGCTCGCGAAGGATTGCGCATGGTGGCGTACACTTTGTGTCCCGCGCGGCCGAGAGTGAGCGCGGTCGCCAGGCCGATGCCTGTGCTGGTTCCGGTGATGAGTACGGATGCCATGGTGGAGTTCTCCTTTTCTTTTAGGTTTTATGGAAGAGCAGTGTACACCGGATGAAGGTAAGAACGACGGTGGCCCACTCAAGCCCAATTGAGGCTTGAGTGGGGATGTCCAGATCTCCTCAGTTCTGTCATCCCGACCGGAGCAGATCATCGCAAAGCGATGATCTGTGGAGTGGAGGGACCTGCCTTTGTGACGTCACCCTTCAGCTCGCGTGTCTCGGGATGCTACGATTAGATCGCATTTAAGACGTTAGGATATGCCGGGATCAGGGAGATGCGGTGAAAAAATCGAGCGCTCAAAATGGCGAAGCTGAACGCCTCCGCCGACGGGGACAGCGCGAATCAGATAAGGGATATGGCTCCAAGGGATTGCTGTCGCTACTGCGTGCCGCGAAGCTTGGTGACGAAGTTGCTCAGGTGTCAGTCGGTTACGACTATGCCTACGGGATCACCCGCAAAGTAAACGTGGATGAAGCGCTTCGCTGGTGGAATCGAGCCTACAAACAGGGCTCCTGGGCTGCCGCATTCAATCTTGGAATGTTCTTTCGCGACGCGAAACAGTGGGCAAAGGCTTTGAAGTGGTTCGACCGCGCAGTGCACGCTGGCGATGAAGATGGATTGATCGAGATCGCAAAGATCCACCTTCGCTATGGAGGTGACCGGGCCGAGGGTCTCCGTTATCTGAAGCTTGCGGTTGCTGCAACGGACAAATTCACCGAACCGGCGCGTCTGGAGACAAAACGTTTACGCAAAGAGCAAAAGGCTTTATCCGCCGGTGATCTGTTGTACATGCAGGCAGACTTGCTAGATACTCGCGGCCGATACGCCGAGGCCCTACCCCTGCTGTTGAAAGGCGCAAAGGCCGGCGACACCAGTTGCCAGATTCTTCTCGGGAACTATCTTTCAGATGGTCGAAAGGGCATTCCGATTGATCGGACGCGTGCTATTTACTGGTACAAGAAAGCTTACAAGCAAGGGTACAGCTCCGCTGCTTTCAATTTGGCTATGCATTATCGGAAGCAAGGAGACCTGGACGAGGCCTACCGATGGTTCGAGCATTCGGTGCAGGCTGGGGACAAAGAAGCCAACCTTGCACTTGCGAAGATTTGGCTTCATGAGCGCGAGAATAAGGCAAAGGCGATCAAGCATCTCAAAGCGGTGTTCTCAGGGAATCCGTGCGATGTTAGCGAACTTGGCCGTGATGAGGCAAGGACGATTCACCGACGTTTACTGACGTCGCGCAAATAAGGTTGGAGTAAAGATTGGCGTGCGGCTTACCTGTGCTCTGTTTTTTGTGCTCTTGAAGAGCGCCTTCACAGAATCAAAAGAACAAGCCTCCAACGTCCGTGGTTCCCACGTCTCGCAAAAACGGCGAGACATGGGGCACCCTCCGTCCGCTGATTTCAGCGAGATCAAAACCCACTCAAAGAGTAGGGCCACCCGGCCATCCTTTAGGGATTGGGTTGGCCAGTCTCCCTTTTCGATTTCTTCAGTTCCACATAGCGACCCAAGAAGAAGCCAGCGAGAAATGGCGCACCGAAGACCGACACGGCTGAAAATAGCAGCACCAGAAGGTGGAACGGGCTAAACAATCCTTCGGACATTTCTGTCTCCGACACTTATGCTAAGCGTGACGCGAATTTCGGCTTCTAGTACCTGCCGCCACCACCACCGCCGCGCCCGCCACGATCTCTGCCTCCACCGCCACCACCGTGGCCGCCACGGTCTCTGCCACCACCACTGTCTCGGCCGCCACCGCCGCCACGCTCTACTTTGGGACGGGCCTCGTTTACGTTGAGGGTGCGTCCGCCGACCTGGCTGCCGTTGAGGGCGGCGATTGCTTTGTCTCCCTCTTCCGCGTTGGTCATTTCCACGAATCCGAAACCGCGTGAACGTCCGGTGTCCCGGTCGGTCATGATGCTTACGCGATCCACTTGCCCATGCGCCGCGAACAACTGGCGCAGTTCGTCTTCCCCGGTATTGAAATCCAGATTGCCCACGAAAATATTTTTCACGCGAATAGCCTCGGAATGAGCTATTTGAGAGCGTCTACTTCGGCGGAGGAGCAGAGGCTGGTTGGGCGTGCTGAGAAGCCGGAGATGGCGAACAGTCAAATGCCGGCGAAGTATAGCAGGTCTGGGATTTAAGGGAAGTGAATCTGCAAATCGCGCCGTGGGAGCGGTGTTGAGTGGTCAGCACTCGTCCACGGACCAGTATTTTCCGCGTTGATAGCCCATTTGCAGCAGCCGGTTTTTGGGATCGTGACGCTTGCCGCAGCCTGGGCATTTTAGATATCTGCCCCAGGCTGTGCCCTGACGATCGTAATTCTCGGCCACGGCGAATGTTGTGCCGCAACTGCACGGGACCAGGAACATTTTCAGTTTGGGTTCGGGCTTGGAGTTCGGTTTCTTCGGCATTGGAAATCCCCGCTCAAGCAAAGCCTGAACGGGCACCCTCGGTTATTCTTCTGCTGTCTTCTTTTTGCGCATGTTGGCTTGCAGGATTTTCTTGCGCAAGCGCAACGATTTCGGCGTGATTTCTACGTACTCATCGTCCGCTATGAATTCTATGGCCTGCTCTAGATTCAGATTGC
The DNA here is from genome assembly GCA_963802555.1 of Terriglobales bacterium. Classification (GTDB taxonomy): domain Bacteria; phylum Acidobacteriota; class Terriglobia; order Terriglobales; family Acidobacteriaceae; genus DATBAX01. Next base: position 84,944 of record CAWDJD010000002.1, read on the forward strand.
GGTAGGGGACGAGGCGGATCGCCATGTCTGAAGTTGACGATCGCATGTTGGTCAACTTCTTTTCGCGGACTACGTTTACGTCGAGATCATTATCTTTAGCGTTTTCGCCGACGATCATGCCTTCATAGACGTCAATCGTCGATCCCACGAAGAGTTCTCCGCGTTCCTGCAAATTATAAAGAGCATACGGAGTGGTGACGCCGTTGCGATCGGACACGAGTGCCCCGGTCAGGCGATGAGGAATTTCGCCCTGCCATTCCGTGTATCCATCGAACAGGGAATTCATGACGATGGTGCCGCGGGTGTCGGTGAGTAACTGGCTGCGCAAGCCGATCAGGCCACGGCTGCCCACGCGGAACTCGATGCGCACGCGGCCGTAGCCATGGTTGTGCATGTTAGTGACTTCGCCCTTGCGGGTGCCCAGCTGCTCCATCACTACGCCAACAAATTCTTCCGGAACGTCGACCGTGAGCTTCTCCACCGGTTCCATCAATTTGCCATCGACTCGCTTAGTGACGATTTCCGGTTTACCGACCATGAGTTCGAAACCTTCTCGCCGCATCATTTCAATGAGGATGGAAAGTTGCAGCTCGCCGCGTCCCATCACTGTGAAAGCGTCCGTGGTGCCGGTGTCTTCGACGCGCAACGAGACGTTGGTCAGAAGCTCTTTTTGCAAACGCTCGCGCAAATTTCGTGAAGTGACAAATGTGCCTTCACGTCCCGCGAACGGGGAAGTGTTGACGGTGAACTGCATGGCGATGGTGGGTTCGTCGATGGTGATGGGCGGCAGCGGGGCCGGATTCTCAATCGTGGTAATGGTTTCGCCGATGGTGATGTCTTCCACGCCAGCGACCGCAATAATGTCGCCGAGAGTCGTTTCGGTGATGTCGGTTCGTTTCAGGCCGGAGAAAGAAAATAGCTTGGTGATCTTCGTTTTCTGAAGCGTGCCGTCGAGTTTGGCGATTCCAACGTCTTCGCCGGTGCGCATGGTTCCGTTGAATACGCGGGCAATGGCGAGTCGTCCCAGATAGTCGCTGTAATCGAGATTTGCCACCAGAATTTGTAACGGGCCGGCAGCATCGCCACCCGGCGGTGGGATCGTCTTCACAATGGTCTCGAACAGCAGCTGCAAGTTCTCGCCTCCGCCTTTTATGTCGCGGGAAGCGGTGCCAATTTTCGCGTTGGTGTAGAGGACAGGGAAATCGAGCTGCTCTTCTTTCGCGTCAAGGTCGATGAAGAGGTCGTAAACTTCATTCAATACTTCTTGGGGACGCGCATCGGAGCGGTCGATCTTATTAATAACGAGGATCGGCTTCAGGTGGGCTTCGAGCGCTTTGCTCAGCACGTAACGCGTCTGCGGCAGGGGGCCTTCGCTGGCATCGACCAGCAACATGACGCCATCCACCATCTTCAGCGCGCGTTCGACTTCTCCGCCAAAATCACTATGGCCCGGGGTGTCGACAATGTTGATCTTGATGTCGTGATAATGAACCGCGGTGTTCTTGGCGAGAATGGTAATGCCGCGTTCGCGCTCGAGATCGTTGGAGTCCATGACCCGTTCCACGTGGGCCTCGTTGGCACGGAACGTGCCACTCTGTTGCAGCATGGCGTCGACGAGCGTGGTCTTGCCGTGGTCTACGTGCGCAATAATAGCGATGTTGCGAATGCCTGAACTCAAATCAACTTCCTTCCTGAAATTGCGGTGCCTTGACTAGGGCCGGCCCGAGGGCGGGGTGTCAGTCTGGGGTCTACTACTACTTTACTATGAGGCGTGGGTTTTCAGTGAGTTTGCAGAAGCGACGATTAGTTGGCGTCCTCAACCGTGGCCGCTGCCCCCGGGCTCAAAAGCATTAACCGCAAAGGTCGCGAAAGCGACGCAAAGAACGCGAAGGGAGACCGTAATCCCGAAAATTGCTTTCTCGAACAACCTTGCTATAATCCGCCAAGCTTTTAGGGACATAGCCGTAAGAACCACGGCTAATAGGGTGATCTAGATTGACAGACCTACAGTCAAAGACAGCCAACGCCGACTCCGAGCAACTGCAAGCCCTGGGTTACAGCTCGAAGTTTGATCGCACCATGAGCTTGTGGCAGAACTTTTCCCTTGGCTTTACATATCTGTCTCCGGTGGTGGGTGTCTATACCGTCTTTGCTTTGGCGATAACCGCCGGCGGTCCGCCCATGTTTTGGAGCTACATTTTCGTGGGTCTCGGGCAGTTGCTGGTGTGTCTCGTGTTCGGCGAGATCGTTTCTCAGTTTCCAATTTCTGGTGGCCTCTATCCCTGGGCACGTCGCCTGGTTGGCAAACGCTGGGCGTGGATGGCAGGCTGGGTCTATCTGTGGGCGCTGTGCACGACCATCGCTGCCGTTGCCGTCGGAGGCGCTCCGTATTTAACTCAGGTGGTGGGCGTGAACATGTCCCATGCCGGAGAAATTTGGACGGCGGTGGGAATGATCGTTGCCACCACGTTGCTTAACGTTAGCGGCACCAAGCTGCTGGGTCGGGTCGCGATGTTTGGTTTCGTGTGTGAACTTGTGGGGGCTGTTCTGGTTGGTTCTTATCTTCTATTGTTCGCCCGCCACCAGAGCTTCGCCGTACTTTTCCAGAGTTTCGGCCTTGGATCAAACGGGCATTATCTTCCCGCTTTTCTCGCATCCAGCGTCGCTGCCATGTTCGCTTACTACGGTTTTGAAGCCTGCGGAGATGTCGCCGAGGAAACACCGAATCCTGGAACGGCGATCCCCAAAGCGATGCGCATGACCATTTACATTGGAGGCGCCGCCGCAATCCTGGTCTGCCTGGCTCTGGTACTGGCCGTGCCGGACATGGGTGCGGCGATTTCGGGCAAGGATCCTGACCCTGTCGTCACGGCGCTGCGCGGTGCCTTGGGCGAGATTGGATTGCGATCTGTGATCGCAGTGGTGCTGGTGTCATTCTTCTCTTGCCTGCTGAGTCTGCAGGCTGCGACCAGCCGTCTACTGTTCGCGTATGCGCGAGATGGCATGATTTTTGGCAGCGCTCATTTGAGCCGGCTGTCTCCGCGCACCCACATGCCGGTGCTGGCATTGCTGCTGGCGGGTTTCGCGCCGGCATTGATTGCGATTGCGGGATTGTTTCTGGAAGACGCAGTACGCACCATCATCGTGTTTGGCTCGGCCGGGATCTACGTCGCGTTTCAGATGATTGTGTTGGGGGCTTTGTTCGCACGATATAGAGGATGGATCCCGAGCGGCGAATTTCGTCTGGGCGCCTGGGCCTGGCCGGTCAACGTGGCTGCTCTGATCTACGGACTCGGGGCGATTGTAAATATGGTATGGCCTCGCAGCCCTTCCGATCCCTGGTATCAGAATTATGGAATGATCTTGACCACCATCATCGTGCTGGTCAGCGGATTTATCTACATGACGACCGCCAAGCCTTACGAACATGGGACAGCCCCAGCGGGTGATGCACATTTGGTTCATCTTAAGAAATGAACCGGTAAAAGACTTTAACCGCAAAGATCGCTAAGAAAAACGCAAAGTTCGAAAAGAGTTGAGTGTGACGATCTAAATCTTCAAGCCCAGAGGACAATCTTATGCAAAAACGGTTCACTATCACTTTAATTTTATTGATCGTTGTTTGCGTGGCCAGCCTTAGTCTCTTGATCGAGGCACAGAACAAAAAATCTTCTACGAAGACGGGCGCCATCCCGGACAAAGCCTACGTGCAAAAAATATGGGACACCTGGGCCACGCTTGATCCCGCACAGGAAGCCCAATTCCACGCCCAAGGCCCGAACGTGTTCTATGACGAATCGCCGTTAAAATACAACAGCTGGGCGGAGTTTCAGTCCGGTGTGACCAAGATTCTAGACACCATCAAGAGTGGAACCTTCACTGTAAACGACGATCTGCAACTGCATCCTGCCGGCGACTATGTTTGGGGCACTGCGACGGTAAAAGAAGATCTTGTCATGAAAGATGGAAAGCGAGACATGGCGACCCTACGTTGGACCGTCGTGTTTGAAAAGCAAAATGGGAAATGGCTGATTGTACACGAGCACATTTCCGCGCCTGCCGAATAAAGCATGCAGCTAGAACGTCGGCGGGGTATTGACCCACAGGATCAAGGTCTCGGTGCGGCCAGGGTTTTTCCAGCTGTGCGGCAATGCGCTTTCGAAATAGAAGCTGTCGCCGGACTTGAGCCGGTATTCCTCCTTCTCCAGAGAAATCAGTAATTCACCGCGCAGGATGTATAGGAACTCTTCGCCCACGTGGGAGTATGATTCGCCGCTGCCCGCCTGTGGAGCCACGCGGAACAGATGAGGCTCCATGACTGCGTTGCCCCAGGCCAGCAGTTCCATGCGGACGCCGGGACCCGCCTCCAGCACTTTGCGCCGGTCAGGCCGCACTAAGTGGCTGTTGGATTCCGCCGTATCGTAAAAATCGATAATGTTGGTCTTGTAAAATCGCGCCAGCTTGCGCAGGGTGCCAACCGACGCGCTCATGTGTGAACGTTCGAGCGCGCTCAGGAATCCCAGCGAGATACCGACAGCTTTGGCGACTTGCGCGAGGGAAAAGCCTCCGCGTACGCGCAACTGGCGCAAGCGAGCGCCAATCGCCTTCGCGGCCCCGCTTGAGGAGGCTTCCAACTTGCCTTCGCGCTTCAGTAATTGCACGATCGCGGGGGCGTTCAAGCCGCGTACTTTGCGGAGAAAGCGCGCGCGCTTGAGCAGGGTCACATCTTCGTTGGTGTAGAGACGGTATTTGCTGGCCGTTCGCTTGGGTCGAATGACGCCGAGGCTTTCCCAGGAGCGAATGACCGAGGAAGACACGCCAACCATATGGGCCACATCCCCGATTTTTAAGTAAGGTTTGGTGTTTCCCGATTCCATGTTAGAAAAGCTGCCCCATGCGATTTTCTTATGGAGTGAATAAAGGATTTTTTCCTTGACAGTATGTTGACCTGCCCCATAACCTTGCGGGATTATAGCAAGGTTTCCCCGGTGCGCAAGATGCCGTCATCTCAAACTTCCACCCCCCGGAGGTAGTCCATGTTCTCAGCGACGAGTCGTCGTCCTTTGGCCTTCTGTCTGGTTGTTCTCGGTCTTCTTACCATCCCGACGGTCTCCGTATTCGGGCAGAGCACGGGCGGGCGAATTCTAGGCAGGGTCGCTGATCCTACGGGAGCGGTCCTCGCGGGCGCGAAAATCACGCTGGTGAACCAGGCGACCGGAGTGGTGCGCACGGCCATGACGAACGATAGCGGCGACTACAACTTCGTGGAAGTCGTGCCCGGAACGTATCGGGTCGAATTTGAGCTGACGGGCTTTAAGAAAAACGTGCAGAAAGATGTGATCCTCGACGTCAATCAGGTGATCACGCTCAACTCGATCCTGACGATCGGCGCGCAACAAGAGACAGTTGAAGTGACGTCTGAAGCGCCACTGGTCGAAACGACCAGCACGCAGATGGGTGCAGTCGTCAATGAGCGCGCGGTGAGCCAGCTACCTCTCAACTCACGTGATACCTACCAACTCCTGCAACTTCAGCCCGGCGTGCAATCGCAAACCGGCTCCGACCTTTTTTATGGCAGCGACCAGCCCGGCGTAGTTTCGGTAAACGGAGGCCGCGGCCGATCGAACAACTTCAGTGTGAACGGCGGCGATGCCAACGATCAGTTCGTGAACGCCCCCGTGGTGCAGCCTTCACCAGACTCGATTTCAGAATTCCGCGTTTTGACCAACACGTTTGATGCAGAGTACGGGCGTAATTCAGGAGCCGTGGTTAACGTCATTACAAAGTCGGGTACGAACGCATTTCACGGGAATGTTTACGAATTCTTCCGCAATAAGGTATTGAATTCCAAGGGATATTTTGACAGCGAAAAGCCCCAGTTCCAGCAGAACCAGTTCGGCGGAACCTTTGGCGGGCCCATTAAGAAAGATAAGACGTTCTTCTTCTTATCGTATGAAGGACGGCGGATACGGCAAGGAATTTCTTCTGACTCTGTCTCCGTGCCGACCGATGATGAGAGAAATGGGGATTTCTCGAACTTGGGAGGGGCAACTTTCAATGGATCCATCAGCGATCAAACTGTTGCCGACACTCTAAACGCCAGACCAGGTTGTTCAGCCGCGGCAGGGGCGACGATTGCTCCGGGAGCCGCCTATGCCGACCTCTTTCCGGGAAACCAGATCCCGATCCCCTGTATGGATCCCACTGCTTTGGCCCTCATGAAGCTGTACGTACCCTCATCCAATCGGCCTGACGGAACCTTCCAGACCGCCGCGGAAATTCATAGAGACCGCACTGACCAGTTGACGGCGAAGTTCGACCATCGCATCAACAACAAGCAGAATTTCTCTGCCTACTACTATTTTACGGACAGCACTCTTTTCGATCCTTATGCGCGCTTTCAGGCTGGCGGAGCCGACGTGCCGGGTTTTGGTGCGAATACCGCGGATCGTTACCAGCAGTACAACGTCACCCACAACTGGACCTTGTCCCCTAACACGGTGAATGAGTTCCATTTCACCTATTTCCGCGAAGCGCAGGGTACGTTCCTGCATCCGCAGAATACCTTCCTCACCCAGGACTCCTGTGGAACGTTCGTGCCCTCGACCGAGTGCTTTAACGACGGTACTGCCGGGAATGCGACTGGTATTCACCCGAATCTTGGAGCGACCCGGGAGGGTGTTCCGTTTGTGTCTATATCGGGTGGAGCTGCCTTCGGGAACAACTTCGAAGGTGAGATTCCCCAGCGCGGCAACACTTATGAGTGGACGGACAACCTGAGTTACGTGAAAGGCGCCCATACCACGAAGTTCGGTGCCGACGTCCGGCGTATGCAGTTCAATCAGACTCTTTACTACAACGTAAATGGGGAGTTTAGTTACTATGGCGGTGGCTTGAATGACCCGGACCTCGAGATCCCGCAGCCAGATGGCAGCACGATCGAAGACCTGAATCCTGCGTATCTGCTGGGTTTGCCCGACAGCTACAGCCAAGGATCGGCACAGCGAGAAGAAGTTCGCAGCACAATTTTCGGCCTATTCGCCCAGGATAGTTGGAAGATCAAAAGCAACATTACCCTGAATTACGGGCTTCGCTGGGAACTCTTCACCCCGCTTACGGACATCAGCCAGCATGTGCAGACATTCCGCCCCGGACAGATCACCACCGTGTATCCTTGCCAACTCGACGCAACTCTGGATTCCTCATTGGTTGCGCAATACGGCAGTACGGACTGCAGTCCCACCGGCGCTGCTGCCGGGGTCAATCCAGTTGGACTGGTATTTCCGGGAGACAAAGGCGTTCCTGCCGGGCTGACCAGCACCTACTACAAGACTTTTGCTCCGCGGATCGGCATCGCCTGGAGTCCGGGAAGTTCAGGAAAAACCAGTATTCGTGCAGGTTGGGGGATGTTCTACAACCCGATTGAGCAACTGGTGCTGGAGCAGTTCAGCGCGGAACCACCCTTTGGCGGCAGTAATATTATCAATACTCCTTTGTTTAATACGCCATTTGAACAGCAGGATGGCACCATCAAACCGAATCCGTTTAACGGCATTCTGAATCCCACGCCCGGGCAGAATATTGATTGGGCGCTCTTCCGGCCAATTCTCCTGTACGGACAATTCCAACCACACCTGCGCACGCAGTATTCCGATCAGTACAACATTAATATTCAACGCGAGGTCACGAAGGATTTGGTCCTGCAGGTGGGTTATGTTGGATCGCAGGCGCACCGTCTGCTTGCCTCGCATGATTTGAATTACGGCAACGCGCAAACCTGCGTGGATATGCAGAACATTGCAGATTACTACGATCCCAGCGGGTCTCACCCGGATGCCAATTTGAACGCGGATTACACCTGCGGTCAGTTTTACGCGGACAGCTCATTCTTCCTACCAGCTGGCACCATACCGGCGGGCTACTCGGTGCACATGCCTTACGGCTCGGTCGCTAACGTAGGCCCCGGTAATCCCGACATTACGCTCGTTGGCCTCAGAAAGTACTCCTCGCCTTTGTGCCAGCCCACTACTGGTGTGAATTGTCCGCTGGATGGGACTCCTGTGTTTTCCAGTATCTTTGCCGAAGACACAATCGGTAGTTCCAACTACAACTCGGCTCAGGTTTCACTGGAGAAGCGGTTCTCCAAAGGCCTGCAAGCGCAGCTGGCCTACACCTGGAGCAAATCATTCGATCTGGCCTCCAGCTTCGAAGGCGAATTGAATCCGTTGGACTTCCGGAGCACATACTCACTTTCGCAATTCGATGCCCGCCACCGCCTGGTTCTCAGTTACTACTATGAACTCCCGGTTCGCAAATACTCCGGGTTCGCTGGGAAGGTGCTGGACGATTGGGACATCTCAGGGATCTATTCCTACCAGACGGGGTTTCCAATCCGCATCACGTCATCATCAGACAACGAGTTGATGTATAGCGCGTTTTTTGAATATCCAGGCGAGCCCGACCAGGTGGGGCCGTTCACCAAGCTCAATCCGAAATCCAATGGTGGGTATTACTTCAACAGTAGCGCATTCTCTGAAGACAATACCTTCGGGCGCATCGGAGATGCTAAACGAACCATTTGCTGTGGCCCGGCCATCAATAACTTCGACTTTGCGCTGCACAAAGTTATTTCGATGGGCGAGAGCCGGCATTTCGAATTTCGCGCCGAATTCTTTAATATGTTCAACCATACTCAGTTCAATAACCCGGACGGCAACATTACCGATGGCTCTGATTTTGGCCGCATCAAGCGGGCAAAAGATCCTCGCGAAGTCCAGATGGCTTTGAAGTACTACTTTTAGTTCCAAGCCTGGGGCGGCTTCGGCCGCCCCAGCCTACTCTAATGGCCGTCAACCGGCCTGAGATTTCCCGGAGACCAAAGATGTACCCCGAATTGCAAAAAGAGCTCGACGCTTACGAGCGTCGCACGCCGAAATCCGCCGAGGCCCATAAGAAAAACCTCAAACGCATTCCGCTGGGAGTGGCCAGCAACTACCGCGCTTATGATCCCTGGCCGATTTTTGTGAAAGAAGCCAGTGGCTCCCATTTCCGCGATCTTGACGGCAACGACTATCTCGACCACAACCTGACCTTCGGCGCGCTGATGGCCGGACATTGCCACCCGGCGGTCATGAAAGCTGTCGAAAAGCGTCTGTCCACCGGAACCATGTATGGCATGCCACATGACATGGAGTGGGAACTGGCAGAGGAAATTTGTGACCGCTTCCCCGTGGAGATGGTGCGTTTCGGAAACAGCGGCACCGAAGCCACCATGCATTCCGTTCGCCTGGCTCGCGCCGCGACTGGACGCGACAAGATCCTCAAATTTGAAGGCGCTTACCACGGTCTGCATGATGCAGCGCTAGTCAGCGTCAAACCTCACGCGCCGGATTATGGCGATGTGAACGCGCCGACGTCGGTTCCGGGTGGTCTCGGTGTGCCCAAGGCCAGCCTTGAAAACGTGACTATCGCCACCTTCAACGATCTGGCCAGCGTGGAAAATCGCTTCAAGCAGTTTCCCGGACAGATCGCCGCGATCATTCTCGAACCGATTCTGATGAACGTCGGCCTCTGCATGCCGAAAGCCGGCTTCCTCGAAGGACTGCGAGAGATCGCCACGAAAAACGGCGCGTTGCTGATCTTCGACGAGGTAAAGACGGGCGCGAAATTGGGCTGGGGCGGCGCGTCAGAATACTTCAACGTGAAGCCGGACATGATTTGTCTGGCCAAATCCATCGGCGGCGGATTCCCGTTGGCGGCATTCGGCACCAGCAGAGCGGTGATGGGCCTGATCTCCGACCATAAGGTTTTTCACGGCGGGACTTACAACACCAATCCGGTTTCAATGGCGGCTGGTTTAGCGACGTTTCGCGAAGTGCTCACTCGCGAAAACTACGCACACGTCGACAAACTGAGTTCGAAACTCACCGAAGGCTATCGCAAGACCGTGGCGAAAGTTGGGTTAAAGGCCTACGTGGTGAGCGCAGGCGCAAACGGCGCGCTGATGCTTTATCCTAAAGAAATCCAAAGCTATCGCGACTGGGAAAAGATCGATATCGATCTATGGAGGCTCTATTGGTTTGGCATGGTAAACCGTGGAGTGATGCCGCAGCCTTATTGGTGGGACGAGCAGTGGACGATCTCCGTCCAGCACACTGAGGCTGATATCGACAAGCATTTGGCGGCTTTTGAAGATGTGGCGCCGGCGCTGGCCAAGGTCCAACAAGAGAGTCCAGAGCCAGTCGCAGTTGCGCACTAGGATATTCGAGAAAGCCGGGGAGAGGTAATTTGCCGGGTAGCCAATCGGGTCTCAACAAGCCCCACCTGAAGCGGGTTCTAGGCCGCCGCGACCTCGTGTTGCTGTTTGTGGTCGCGGTGTTCAACTTGAACGTGGTGCCGTCAATCGCCGCGAATGGCGGCGTCACGGTTTGGTTGTGGCTCGTCTCGCTGGTGCTTTTTTTCTGGCCACAGGGCATCGCCGTCATCGAGCTGGCCCATCGTTATCCGGGAGAAGGCGGCGTCTATCTTTGGGCCAAGGAAGTCTTCGGCGACTTCCACGGCTTTCTTTCCGGCTGGTGCTACTGGACCAACAACATGCTGTATGTGCCGACGGTGATGCTGTACTTTGTCGGCGTCTCGGTATTCGTGCTCGGCCCCGGCCATCAAGGATTGGCGGACAGCAAGGCGTTCGCTCTGATGACCTCTACCATCTTGTTGGCGGTGCTCACCATTCTCAACATCGTTGGATTAGGCGTCGGCAAATGGCTCAACAACCTGGGCGCGATTGGGACGGGAATTGCTGCCTGCGTCCTGATTGGGCTGGGGCTGACAATTTTCTTGCGCTACGGTACGACGGTCACCGCCGCGGATTTCCGAATTCCTGCCAATCCACGCTTTGTGCTGAATTCTTTTGGCGTGATTTGCTTTGGGCTGGTGGGACTCGAACTGGCATCGGTCATGGGTGATGAGATACGCGATCCCAAGCGCACCCTTCCAGGAGCGGTTGCTTGGGGAGGCGTAATTTCCGGCCTGTTCTACATTGGAGCGACGCTGACCCTGCTCATCGCGGTGAATAAGAACGATATCAGCGTATTGCAAGGCATCATGCAGGCTGTGAGTCACATGGCCGGCAGCGTGGATATGTTCTGGATCGTTATTCCTTTTGCGGTGATGTTGAGCTTGTCGATCGCTGGCATCGGTTCGGCATGGATGGGCGGGTCCGCGCGAATTCCTTTTGTGGCCGGGTTGGATTCGTACATGCCATCCTGGCTGGGTAAAGTGCACCCAAAGTACGCAACTCCTTACATGGCGCTCACTGTGCAGGGGCTGGTTTCGTTGGTGCTGGTGGTCATCAACTTTGTGGCTTCCGGCGGCGTACAGGAGGCCTTCCAGAAGCTGCTGGCTCTGGCGGTGGTGCTGCAGTTGGTGCCGTTCCTTTATGTATTCGGGGCATTGTTAAAGTTTGGCCTGGGGACCCCCGACAATCGTGGACGTTATAGCCGGACGACGTTGATCGCTGCCGGCCTGAGCGGATTTGTCACCACGAGTCTGGGAATTATTTTGGTTTTCTTTCCTACGCAGCAGGTTACTTCCATCTGGCTTTATGAAGCATGGATGATCGGTGGCACGCTATTTTTTGTCGGCCTGGCTGCGTTTTTCTTTTATGTGTACGGGCGTCACAAGCTAACCAAGCCAGTGGCGGCTAGCGTGTGGCAGGAGTAAGGGGGTTCCAATGCCGGGCGGTGTGAAGACGGACGTCAAAACTTATCAGCTCTTCATTAATGGTGAGTGGGTCGCCAGCAAGTCGAACAAGACAATCCCGGTTTATGACCCTTCCACCGAAGAAGTGTTTGCCCAGGTTCCCGATGCGAATGCTGAAGACGTAAACCGTGCAGTTGCCGCGGCCCGTACCGCTTTCGACGAAGGCCCGTGGAGTACCACCACCCCGCAGGAACGTGGCCGAGTTCTGTTTCGTCTGGCCGAAAAGATTCGCCAGAACACCACCATGCTGGCGGAGCTGGAAGCGCGCAACTGCGGCAAGCCGATTGTCGAAGCGGAATACGATATCGCGGATGTGGCCACTTGTTTTGAATACTACGGAGGCTTGGCGACGAAGGTCCTCGGCTATGTGAACCCGGTTCCGGATAATGCTCTGAGTCTCACGTTGAAAGAACCCATTGGCGTTGCCGGGCAGATTATTCCCTGGAACTATCCGTTGCTGATGGCCGCCTGGAAACTCGCGCCCGCGTTGGCCGCGGGTTGCACTTGCGTCCTGAAGCCTGCCGAGCAAACGCCGCTCACAGCGCTCGAAATGGCGAACTGGCTGGCCGATGTTGGCCTTCCGCCGGGAGTAGTGAACATCATCACGGGATTTGGCGAAACTTGCGGCGCGCCGCTGGTGCAGCATCCCGATGTGAACAAGATCGCATTCACTGGCAGCGGATCGGTCGGCAAGATCATCGTCAAGCAGGCTGCGGATACGGTGAAGCGGGTCACACTCGAACTCGGCGGCAAGTCTCCCAACATTTTCTTTGCCGACGCCGATTTCGAAGCCGCCATCGATGGCGCGCTCTTCGGCGTCTTCATCAATCAGGGCGAAGTTTGCTCGGCAGGCAGCCGCATCCTGGTGCAGAAGTCTATCTACAAGAAATTCGTAGATGCGATGGTCGAAAAGGCCAAGAACATCAAGCTGGGCGCTCCGCTTGATCGCGACACAAAAATGGGCCCGCTGATCAGCAAAGACCAATACGATCGCGTGCGCTCGTATCAAGAAATTGGCAAGAAGGAAGCCAAGCTGGCCACCGGCGGCGGACGCGCGGAGAAATTCACCAGGGGCTACTACGTGGAGCCGACTATTTTTTATGATCTCGACAATAGCGCCCGCATCGCCCGCGAAGAAATCTTCGGGCCCGTCGCGGCCGTGATTCCATTTGACGACGAAAAAGACGCGGTGAAGATTGCCAATGACTCGCCTTACGGTTTGGCCGCGGCAATTTGGACTCGCGATATCTTCAAGGCCTTCCGCGCAGTAAAAGCGATTCGCGCCGGCATTGTCTGGGTCAACCACATGCAGCCGACCTATGTCGAAGCGCCGTGGGGTGGTTACAAACAGTCAGGCTTCGGACGCGAGCTAGGGCCATGGGGGATCGAGGAATATCTCGAAACCAAGCAGGTGCATATCAATCTCAACGAACAGCCGATTGGCTGGTACTGAAACAGTGAGGCACTGAGAAAGCCGTAAGATGGGAACTATCCAACTGAAGACCAGCATTCCGGGGCCCAAGTCGAAAGCGCTGGCTGCCCGCAGGGAAGCAGCTGTACCGCGCGGGCTTTCACACGCAACACCCATTTATGTGGCCAAAGCTCAAGATGCCTGGCTCGAAGATGTTGATGGGAATCACTACATTGATTTCGCGGGCGGCATCGGCTGCCTCAACGTCGGCCATCGCCAGGAACCTGTTCTTTCCGCCGTGCGCGATCAGCTTGATAAGTTTCTCCACACCTGTGTGCAAGTCACGGCTTACGAAAGCTACGTTCGTTTAGCCGAGCGGATGAACGAGCGGACGCCCGGGAAATCTCCCAAGAAGACCTTCTTCGTTAATAGCGGGGCCGAAGCGGTGGAAAACGCGGTCAAGATTGCGCGCGCTCACACCGGCCGCTCGGGGATCATCGCCTTTGAGGACGCTTTTCACGGGCGTACCATGATGACCTTGGCGCTCACCAGCAAGACGCATCCTTACAAGGCCGGATTCGCGCCTTTCCCGGGTGAGGTCTATCGCATTCCGTATGCGTATTGTTATCGCTGCTCTTATTCGTTGAAATATCCGTCGTGCGATTTATTTTGTGCGCGTCACCTGGAAGACACCTTCAAGCGCGTGGTCGCTTCGGAAGACGTTGCCGCCGTGATCGCTGAGCCGGTGTTGGGGGAAGGCGGATTCGTTGTGCCTCCACCAGATTTCTTCCGCGTGTTGATGGAGATTTGCCACAAGCATGGAGTGCTCTTCATCGCAGATGAAGTGCAGAGCGGTTTCGGCCGCACCGGCAAACTTTTCGCCTGCGAACATTACGGAATTGAACCGGACATTCTGGTGACGGCCAAGTCTCTGGGCGGCGGATTGCCGCTCGGCGCAATCACCGGACGCACCGAGATCATGGACGCTCCGGGCCCCGGCGGCTTGGGCGGCACCTTTGCCGGTAATCCTCTTTCCTGCGCGGCCGCGCTGGCAGTGCTCGATCTGTTTGAACACGGCAATCTGCTGGCCCGCGCCAATGAGTTGGGAAATCGCTTTCAGAAACGTGCCCACGAGTGGCAGAAGCGCTGGTCGATCATCGGTGACGTTCGTGGCCTGGGCGGCATGCAGGCGATTGAGCTGGTAAAGTCGTCCGATAAACGGGAACCTGCCTCGGATGAAACCAAGCAAGTCACACAGTACTGCTACGAACACGGCTTGATAACGATTACCGCTGGTTCTTATGGCAATGTGATTCGCGTGCTGGTGCCATTGGTGGCGTCAGACGCGGTGATGGACGAAGGCCTGGACATTCTTGAGTCTGCGCTGCAAGTGGTGTACGAAAAGCGAGGCGCAGTCGCGCAAACAGTTTAGTTTTCCGACGTGATCAGAAAAGAAATTATGACTACCGCAACCGCGATCCTGAACAAGGTTCCCAATTACATCAACGGTCAATGGGTGGAGTCATCGACTCGGGAATGGATGGACGTCGTCAACCCGGCTACGGGCGAAGTCATCTGCCAATCCCCGCTATCGGATACTGCGGAGGTCAACGCTGCCATTGAAGCCGCTGCGGGTGCATTTCCCGAGTGGCGGCGCACACCACCGGAAGATCGCATCCAGCCGCTGTTCAAACTGAAAATGTTGCTCGAAGAACACATCGACGAGTTGGGCCGCATCATCACCCGGGAAAACGGCAAGACCTTCGCCGAGGGCAAAGCCGAACTGCGCCGCGCCATTGAGAATGTGGAAGTGGCCTGCGGCATCCCCATGATGATGCAGGGCTACAATCTCGAAGACGTCGCCCGTGGGATTGACGAGTTTATGATCCGCCAGCCGCTGGGTGTAGTTGCGGCGATTACTCCATTCAACTTTCCGGGAATGATTCCGTTCTGGTTTTTGCCTTACGCCATTGCCACCGGAAATACTTTTATCCTGAAGCCCTCGGAGCGGGTGCCGCTCACCATGCGGCGGGCCTTCGAACTCCTCGATCAAACGGGAATCCCCAAGGGTGTCGTGAATTTAGTTAACGGTGGCAAAGCCGCCGTGGACGCGCTGCTCGACCATCCGAAAGTTCGTGCGATCAGTTTTGTGGGCTCCACCCCAATTGCAAAATATGTTTACTCCCGTGCCGCAGCCAATGGAAAGCGGGCGCAGTGCCAGGGCGGAGCCAAGAACCATGTCATTGTTTTGCCCGACGCCGACATGAAAATGGCCACGCAAATCATTGGTGACAGTGCTTTTGGATGCGCCGGTCAGCGTTGCCTGGCAGTCTCCGTTGCCGTGACCATTGGCGAGGCGCAAAAAACTTTTCGCGACTCCATTACCGAATCTGCTGCTTCGTTGAAGACCGGCAACGGCCTTGACCAGGGCGTGCAGATGGGCCCGGTGATAACTTCACAAAGCAAATCACGAATTGAATCTCTGATTGCCACCGGCGAAAAGCAAGGCGCCAAAGTTCTGCTCGATGGGCGCAACTCGAAGATTCCTGGACTGGAATCCGGGAATTTCGTTAAGCCGACCATTCTCGACAATGTTCCAGCCACCAGCGAACTGGCGGACACGGAGATCTTCGGGCCCGTTCTCAGCCTCGTACATGCCAATGACATGGACGAAGCCCTGGCGTTCCTCGAGCGCAGCGCCTACGGCAACCAGGCGTCTTTATTTACTTCCAGCGGATCGGCGGCGCGCCAGTTCCGTTATGCAGCACCAGCGGGCAATATTGGCATCAACATCGGCGTGGCCGCGCCCATGGCTTATTTCCCCTTCAGCGGCTGGAAGAACAGCTTCTTCGGCGACCTGCATGCCCAGGGCCGCGACGGCGTAGAGTTTTACACGGATAAAAAGATTGTCGTAGAACGCTGGGCAAAAGAACATTCGCGCAAATTCTGAGGACCTATGTCTGACACGATTCAGAAATACAAAGACTATGTGATGACCGGCTTCATGAAGTCGGTCGTCCCCATTGTTATCGAGAAAGCCAGCGGTTGCACCGTGACCGACATCAACGGCCGCGAGTATCTCGACTGCTTTGCCGGCATCTCAGTCGTCAGCTCTGGACACAACAATCCGCAGGTGATTGCCGCCGCCAAAGCGCAAATGGACAAACTGGTTCATTGCGCGTCTTACATCTATCACGCGCAACCGGTTGCTGATTTGGCTGAGAAAATTGCTCACATCGCTCCCCGCGGACTGACCAAGACGTTCTTCGGAAACGGCGGCGCCGAAGCGATTGAAGGCGCCATGAAACTTGCCCGCCTTTACAGCGGCAAACACGAGTTCATATCTTTACACGCCAGCTTTCACGGACGCAGTTGGGGCACGTTGAGCATCACGGGCAACGTAGGACGCAAGAAGCGCGGCGGCCCCTATGCTGCCGGCGTCAGCTTCGCGCCCGCACCTTACACCTATCGTTCCCTGTGGAAAGATCCCGAAGAATGCGGACGGCAGTGCGCCAGAGCGATTGAAGATGTGATTCGCTTCACCACCGCCGGAGATGTTGCTGCGTTCATCGCCGAACCAGTTATGGGCGAGGGCGGCATCATTGTTCCTCCTCCGAATTACTTCAAAGAAGTGAAAAAAGTCCTCGATCAACACGGAATTCTGTTCATCGCAGACGAAGTCCAGTCCGGCTTTGCCCGCACCGGCAAGATGTTTGCCATTGAGCATTACGGCGTGGTTCCTGACATTCTGGTCACCGCCAAAGCTATCGCTGATGGCTTTCCGCTAAGCGCATTCACCACGCGTCCCGAAATTGCCGCTGCCTATAAGCCTGGAGACCATCTTTCCACCTTCGGAGGCAATCCAGTGTGCTGCGCGGCTTCTCTCGCCAATATCGAATTTATGGAGAAGGAAAACCTTCCAGCCCGCGCAACTGAAACCGGAAACTATGCGATGTCTAAGCTCCGAGAATTGCAGAAACAGAATCCCATCATCGGGGAAGTGCGTGGTGCGGGTCTGATGATCGGGGTGGAGATGGTCAAAGACGAAAAACTCACTCCGGCCGCCGCAGAAGCCGAAGCCATTCGCGAGTCGCTACTTCGTCAAAGCGTGCTGGTTGGCTTGGGCGGCGTTTACGGAAACGTGATCCGCTTCCAACCGCCGTTGATCATCACCAAGCCACAAATCGACCGGGCCATCGAGGCTTTCGCCAATGCTCTACAGGAAGTGGCCCAGCCGGTAACGGCCTAGTTCGCGGTTAGATGTCGTCATTCTCGCGGTGGTTCAAGTCTTTGGGCGCGCTGAGTGGGCGTCCATCGCGCGCATGATGTATTTCGATGCCGCCGTTCACATTGCTCAGTTTGATCCGTGTGCTGCCATTGCCAAGTTCCCCGCGAAGATTCTGACCAACCCACTGATGATTATTCACGTGCAGGCCGAAATCGTTATCAATCCCGCCGTGCACAGTGGAAGCCTCAAGCTTCGCCTGAGAGTCTGAAGGCAGAGTCAGCTCAACGCTCCCGTTCACCGACGAAAGTTCAATAGAGTCCCCAAGGCGATCAAACTCCGCTTCGGTAGCGCCGTTAATAGTCGAAAGCTTGGTAGGACCTTGCAAGCCGCGGGCGGTCAGTTGTCCGTTGATGCAAGCTGCCCGCACCTCGCCGGCGACTCCCTGAATGTCTAACGAGCCGTTGACGAGTTTGATCTCATCCAATCTTGCGCCGCGCGGAACCATGAGCGTGTACTCGACGCTGGCTGGATTGTCCCGGTCATGGTTGTTCCAGGTTTGGTCATGGCTGGGGTATTCGGTGCGGATGGAAACGGAATCCTTGCTGGCGTCGATCTTGATCGTGGCCTCGCCGAGCCTTTCTTTGCTGTAAGCCGACTTCACGGCGTCAACCTTGACCTCATTCTTGTCCCATGCGGTGATGTGTACCGCGCCGTTAATGTTGTCCAGTGCGATCCGTCCACCCGTGGCCAATGGATAGGTCTGGTGGAACTCCTCGGTTAGCTTTCCCTGATGTTCGGAAGCTTGTGCTCGGGCGGCAATCAGTAACAGAGCACATAACGTACCCAGAATTACCCCGGCCCAGGACGAGAATTTGTTTTGACCGTTCATGGTTCCTCCATGGCGACAAGAGATAGACGGCGAAGTCCACAATTCGTGAGTGCAAAATCGAGTTCGCTGATCGAGGCAGAGGTGGCCTCAGTTTCCCTCCGGCGTTGAGGTTCCGGAATGCCGGCCCTTTTTCTGGGCTTCCGAGATCACGTAGACGATCAATATCCCCAGCTCCGGTTCAATGGGATGACGATACCTCGGATGCGGGAACGTGAAGTAATACACTGTGGGATAGGACAAAATCAGCCACAAGAATAGCCAGGCCCCAGGCCGGCGCTTGCGCAGCGCGCGCCCCAAGCCCCAGAAGGCAAGCACGGACGAAGCCAGAAAGATGGAATCCTTGAATGGAGCCAATGCCGGAATCTCCGATAAACGCGGCAGCCCTCCCCAGTAATAGACAAACCGCTTTACGCTCAGCCCGGCGAAACGCGTGTAGTCTTCGCGGATGAAGGCAACCGCCTCCCGCTTGCGTTCTGCTACATAAGCAACTTCTCCCAATTCACGATAACGCCGCATCTCGAAGACATTTTGGCTGGGATGCAGGTATTCCATCCAGGTGCCGTCGGCTCCCGGCCCGTTGCCAAGGCGCAGCTCGGCCCCAAAATTCGAGCGGATAAATACAAATTGTCCGAAGGCCTGGTAGTTGCGGACAAGCCACGGTGTGATGCAGACAATGAAGACAACCGATGCCAGCGCAACTCCGCCTAGCGACCGCTTTCCTAGCTTCGACCGCCGGTACCACGGCCACATCCCGGATGCGGGTAGAAACGCGAGCAGGGAAGTGTTGGTGAGGGCGCTGACGCCCCAGAGCAAGCCGAAGCAAAGCCAGGGCTTCCACCCATCGCCTTCTTCCAAGGTCAGGGCAAGCCAAAAAATCACACTCAATAACAGGGCGGCAAGAGTGGTCTCCCACACCCAGCGGGTTCCCCAGTACATCGCAAAAGGAAGTACCGCCCAAAGCCATCCCGACCAGACGCCCACGAGCTCGCTGAAGCAACGGCGGGCAATCAAAAAAATCGGAATGCAGGTTAGCGCCGAGAAAATACTATTTATCGTGAGCAGTACAAAGGCTGACCAACGGCTGTAGACGCCGAAAAATCTAAATACCAGAGCGATCAGTGCTGGATAAATCGGAGGCTCCCATGCCGTGGGCCCGGTGGTCCCGTTGAAAGGATTCGCAAAACCCTGCCCGGTCGCAAGCGAACGGCCAATGCGTCCCATCTCATATCCGAAACTGAAATTGTCGTCGATGGTCTTGAATTCGTAGGTGTGCCCGATCACGATCAAGGCCAGACGTAACAAAAAAGCGACGATGACCAGCCAGAAAAAAGAAGTGCGGACTTCAGTCCACCGGCTGCGAAGTTTCGCGAACATATCGCTTGTGAGATCGGCCATTTCGGGAGCTTCATTTGTAGCTGATCCCGCCGGGTTGAGCAAACGGTTGACGAATCCGGAAACCAGCCTCACACTTGAATCCACGCCTATGCCTGAATTTGTGAAACTTGCTTCTCAATCTGAACTGCCCGCCGAAGGCGAAGCCAAGGAATTTCCCTGCGGCGACAAAATCATCTGCGTCGCCAACGTGAATGGCTCAATCAGCGCCATGGAAAACGTCTGCCTGCACCGTGGCGGCCCGCTCGGCCAGGGCGTAATCGAAGGGAGCAAGGTGGTCTGCCCCTGGCATGGCTGGCAATGGGACCCCAAGACGGGCGAGGCGGCGCATAATCCCAACGCCAAGGTGGCTGTGTATCCACTGAAGGTGGAAGGTAACGATGTGATGATCGAGGTATAGAATCTGCGTGGCCTAAAATCGAAACCATGAGCCCGGTCACACACTTCCTTACGGGATGGGTTTTCGCGAACTGCGTGCGATTGGACCGGAGAGAGCGGGCCTTGGTTACGCTGGCCTCGGTCGCACCCGACGTTGATGGTTTGGGTATTATTCCTGAACTCCTTACCCGCAATTCAACCCATCCGTTGCTGTGGTTCTCGCTCTATCACCACTCGCTTCATACGCTGGCCTTCGCGCTTGTAATCGCAGCAATCGCATTTGCTCTCGCCAAACAAAAATGGAAAGTAGGATTTCTGGCTCTGGTGAGCTTCCATTTGCACCTCATCGAAGACCTGGCTGGCTCTCGCGGTCCTGACGGCTACCAGTGGCCCATTCCGTACTTGAAGCCGTTCTCTTCGGCACTGCAGTTGACCTGGCAAGGGCAATGGGGGCTGAATGCCTGGCCGAACGTAGTCATTACGGCCACACTGCTACTCGCGACACTTTGGCTGGCTTGGCGTCAGGGATTCTCGCCGCTGGAGATGGTTTCGAGTAGAGCGGATGCTGCCTTTGTTGGCGCTCTTCGGCGACGCTTTCCAGGACATCCCGAATCTGCTTAGTGATTTGCCTCCAGCAGTCGAGGGTAGAGAACTATCCCAGGTACTTCAAGAACTGGCCTGGCTTGTCATCAAACCCAGGAAACACTTGATCCAGATTCTTGTTCTCTAGATGTTGATAAACCGCCTCGCCAATCACGCGGCGGAAGTCCGTGGTAATCGCCAGGTCGCGGCCTTCGTAGAGTTGTGATTGATCGAGTCCGGGCCAGCGTCCGTAGACTCGACCGCCCTTCACCGGCCCTCCCATCACAAACATCACGTTTGCGTGGCCGTGGTCGGTACCGCGGTTGCCGTTTTCGCGAACCGTCCGTCCAAACTCAGACATGGTAACGACGACGGTATCTTCTCCCAGGTCGCCAAGGTCTGTCCAGAATGCGGCGAGCGATTGTGAAAAATCATGCAGCACATTCGCAATCTGTCCCTGGGTGCTGCCTTCGTTCACATGATGGTCCCAGCCGCCGATGTCCGCGAACGCGACTTGCACACCGAGATTTGCTTTGATGAGCTGGGCCAGTTGTTTGAGGCTGTCGCCGAACCGGCCATTGGGATAATCGGCCCCGGTGGCCGGTTTGTACTTCGAAGGATCGGATGCCTTCAGCATTTTCACGGCGTCAAATGTCTCCTGCCCCGTGCCATGCAGCACAGTGTCCACGGAGTGCTCGTACATGGCCTCGAAAGTGTTGGCGATGGGCTGGTTTTTAGGATTGCTGCTCCCGACGCCGAAGTCGTTGATGTTATTGATGGCCACGGCGGGCTCGAGGCCGGAAAGAATGCGCGGCATGGAAGGCCCCATCGCGATGGCTCGAAATGCCGACTTATCTTCCGGCAGCGAACGGAGAGTCCGGTTCAGCCAGCCATCGTCGGTGGCCTTTACGCCAGGCGTGCCGGACTCCATGAAATCCTGCGCGTCGAAGTGAGAGCGCGTCGGGTCAGGCGAACCGGCGGCGTGCACAATCGCGAGCTGACGCTGGTTCCAAAGCGGCTGCAGAGCGGACATCGAAGGATGAAGCCCAAAGAATCCATCCAGATCAAGCACCGCATTGCGGGGAATATTGATGGACGGACGCATCGCGTAATACGTCGGCTCGCCGTGCGGTACCACAATGTTGAGCCCGTCTGCCGCCCCGCGCTGGAAAATCACCACCAGCCGTTTGTTCTTCCCACCCACCGACTCGGCGGCATAGGCAGCCCGAGTCAAAAACGCTGGAACGGCGGCTGTGCCCACAACGGTAAGAGCGCTGTTGCGGAGAAAAACACGACGTGTAATCGACATAGGAACTCCTTTTTGAGCAATCGGTCTTCAGCGATCACCTGCGCACTAGCTGAAAGCGACAGCTGAGAGCAGACAGCTATCTTTTCTGAAACTCCGGTGACCCCAAAATCAATCCCGCAATGGCGCCGACATTCGGCGGATGCGCCGGATCATCCAACTTCCGTTGCGTGATCGTAGGGTCTTCCAGACGGGCTGCAATGGTGTCATGCGTTTGCTTTGACACATCGCCATCCAGCAGGCTCGTTTCCAAAACCGCCAAAGTTTCCATGGGATCAACGGGAGCGGCGGCACTACTGAAGGTGTGCTTAGGACTCACTTGTACCCCTTTGAGTTTCCCCGCCGTCAGCGTCAGCGCGAAATTCATTCGTCCCAGGAGCGCGGACGAATTCACCCAGGCGTCCGCCTTCATGGAATATCCCGTTGGCGGCTGCATGCCATAGAGCGGCATGCCCAGATTTTGCAGTTGCCGGGCCAGCGTCATAGCATCGGTCACGTCCGCACCGCTGGCACGAAGGGCCGAAACCACAAACTCCAAGGGAGTTTTTACCTTGGCACGATAGGCGTCAGTTGACCAGAACTCCGGCGAACGCAACATGGTTCTCAGTACTTCGCGAATGTCCCCGTCTTTCTTCAAGAAGGTCTGCGCCATACGATCGATCAACTGCGGGGGAGGATTGTCCGATACAAAGCGCATCGCTAGCTTTGTGCAGACGAATTTGGCCGTAGCAGGATGGTGCGCCAGAATGTGCAGCACCTCAAACCCTTCCTTCTGGCCATTGGCTTTGATGTGATGGCCGAGAACAATTTTCTCTCCCGGCTCGTGCATGCGTTCGTCGAATTTGAAGGCAGCGCCATCTTTGGGTTGCTTGATCGTCCAGCCCGTAAGCACGCGAGCGACTTCGGTGACATCATTCTGTGTATAGCCGCCATTCACTCCGAGAGTGTGCAGTTCCATCAGCTCACGGCCATAATTTTCATTCAGCCCGTTGCGCTTGCCTTTGGCCTGTTTTACTGGGCCGTTCTGCCGGGCCCGTTTTCTAGCCGCGCCCTTGTTTCCATGCTTGCCAATCCCATTGGCCACGTCGGAATTCGGCCCCACGCTCAGCCAGTTGTCCAGGTAGTACATCATGGCGGGACTCTGCGCGGTCGCGGTCAGCAAATCTTCGAATTTGCCCATGACGTGCGGGCGAATGACGTCGCGTTCATAACTGGTGATCAGCAGACGGTCCTCAGCCTTGCCGATAAACACATTGAAGTGGTTGAACCAGAAATCCGTCATAACTTCCTGAAGCTGGCGTTCGCTGTAAACCGCACGCAGCAACTTGCCCTGGACGAGCTCTTCATCCACAACCTGCCCCGGATTCGCCAATGCGATCAAGGTCTCGCGGTCTTTTGGACTCATTCCTTGCACGAACTTGTCCCGCTTGTCGCCCTTGAGCGAATTGCTGACCGCCACCCGGTTGGGCGCCGACATCTGTAGAATTTCTTTCAACCGCTGGTCGGGCGCCACATGCATCAGTTCCGCGGTTAGGGCGTTGTCGTTGAAATGCTCTTCCCGCATCCGGGCTTGCCCGTCGTCAACCGCCATCGTCGTGGTCTTTGCGCCCGCGTCGCTGGCTTGCTCGCCAGTGTTGGTGGCAGGCGGAACGTTTGCGGCCAATTGCTTCTTCTCCTCTTTTTTCTCCTGCTTTTCCTGATAGCGCAAGAGCTGGGTCTCGTACACGGCCCGTTTCAGCGGATCGGATGGCATGGAGTCTTTGCCATCCTCAATCGCTTTGATCAGCTGGCGGGGCGGGAAATTCTCCACGATCGCATCCGTATGCATTCGTAGGGTGAGGAAAGGAGCCAGACGGGCATCCAGCGCGGAATCGTCAATCTTTTCGGGACGAAGCTGCTCATCGATCCATTTGTCCACGCCCATGGCCATCACCCGATCGACGTCGTCTGGCCGGGGACCGAACGTGAGCCGGTTTAGCGCATGGACGGCGCGTTTGTGATCGTCCATCTGCCCCGCGGAAGAATGCGGTTTGTCCTTCTTGTGTCCGGAGGCGACCTGCGAAAACACCGTCAGCCCGAGTGCTGTCGCGATGGCTAGCAGAGCGAGTTGTCTGCGTTGGAAGGGCATATCCGAATCAGGCCGAAGGATGCACTAAGAATTATCAACCCATCGCCCGGCAAAAGTTGCTGATGAAGACGTTAAAGGGGTTACGACGTTGCAGCGTGACGGCCCCGGCTACTCAGTGATATCGCCCGGGGTCAAATAAAGCCGCCCGCTACTCATCCTGTGCTGCAGGGTGGCCGCCATGTGGTCAATATCGGCAGCCGCAATGCTCCCTGCCACCCGGCCTTCCAGGAACGGGGTACGATTGCTGCCGACGGTATCGCGTCGAACCTGCAGGAGCAGCGCCTGCACCGCATTGGGATCGAACTTGAGCGGGGTCATACGAACGATCTCCGCCAGCACCCCTCCGAACGAAAGCCGTTCCCGGTAAGGACGCTCGCTGTTCATCGCGTCAAACGTGTCCGCCAGCCCGATAATCCGCACCGTCATCGGGACTTCGTCCATCCGCAGGCCATCCGGATAGCCCGAGCCGTCACCCCGCTCGTGGTGCGAGCGCACACTCTCCGGGATGCTTGGCCAGGGGAACTGCACCCCACTGACGATCTGATGTCCCACCAAAGTGTGATCGGCCATTTCGCGAAATTCTTCCGCATCCAGCGACGTCGGTTTCCCGAACAGCCGCTTATCGACCGCGACCTTCCCGATATCGTGCAGATAGCCGGCCGAGCGCAGGGCGGCGACATCGCCATGCTCCATGCCCATCGCCTCGCCGATGGCCGCGGAGTAGCGCCCCACCCGCAAAGAATGTCCGTGAATGTTGATGTGCTTGACGTCAATAGCGTTGGCGAAGGCTTCGAGGGCATTGTCGTAAAAGCCGTGGAGCGACCCCATCAGGCGCAGATTGTCCGAGACCCGCTGCGCCAGAGTTTGCGTCAGTGACTGATTTTGAATGGCCAGCGCCACATAGTGGCACAGCAGGTCGAGAGCTTCCAGTTCATCCCCGTCGTACAGTGCGTCGCCCTCGCGGCGTCCCAACGCCACCACCCCGACCAGCTTGCCGCCGACTTTCAAGGGAACCAGACACTTGAACAGTTCCGGAGCAACATTGCCGTTCGCGCTCAGAAACGCATGCGCGGATCCTGGGCTCAAAACAATTGGCCCGCGCGCGGCGGTCAGGGCATAGGCATGTTTAGGTAGAAGGGGAATGATCGCCGGATCCGGCATGAGAGCAAAGCCGTCAGAAGCAATGGAGCTGAGCAGGGAAGGCTTGTCGCTGAAGGTAAAAAGCACAGCCTCCCGCGCGCCGCCCGCTTGCAGCAAGGCAGAGAGGATGGCACGCGCCGTCTGTGGAAACTCCCGCTCGGCCGTGATTGCCGGGCCAAGGTCAGAGAGAGCTTCAACAGTTCGCAGGAGCCGCCGAAAATTGTCTTTCTGCACTGCCACTTGTGGTGGGAGCAGAAACCCAGAGCAAAATGAGAGTACCATGCTGCGAAGTGACTGTATCTGGGCGACTTGTTGGTTAGTTTGGTGCTGTCTGCACAGGTACTAGCGGACAGATTTTAATGTTGAGACGGCGCGAAATGTCATTTCATCCACCCGGCGGCGGTTCTTCTTTTTCCACTCCAGAAACAATTCCGCGTAGCTCCTGGTGATGTAGTCGACGGGCTCAATCTTCAGCTTCCGTGCGGTGCGATCAATCCAGCGTGCAGGTCCTTCGATCTCGCCAAAATTCCCTATGGGAGTTTCGTCCACCACTACGTGGCCTTTACCATCACTCCATTCCGCCCGGAATTTCTCATAGCGGAAAGTCGGACTGAACCCGAGTGACTGCAAAATGGCCTCCATTTGTTCGCCATCGGCGACCTGGGCTTCTGTTTCCGCCCGCGACTTGTGGCGACTCACCGTGGTGCCTTTGGTTTTGTGGGTGAGTAGCCACTCGGCCCCATATTTGCGAAGACGCAGCAAGTCACCCCGTTTTCGCAACGGCTGGCCACGAAGGTCATAAAACGTATTCATTTCGTGTGTACGTCGCGTAAGCAGCCGGAATCCCGCCGCCCGCAATAGACGACCGAGCAGGCGAATGTCGGCGACATGAAATTTGATCTCGATTTCGTTACGGGCAGCCATGGCAAAAAGTATAAGAGATAGATGCGGAGTAAAAAAGGGCGGCGTCTCCGCCGCCCTTTTTTCGCTAATTCTGATTTGTCATTTCGGACAAACAAATAGGAAATCTGACTACTTGGCCATCGAGTCTGCCTTGGCGGGCAGCATCTTCACGCTCATTACGTGGATCGCGTGCGTGTCCGCATGCACGTGCGCGCTCAGCAGTACGTGATGACCAACGTGGTCCTTGAGGGTCTCGGGGTTCATCACGTCCCACGACTTGCCGTCTTTGTCCAATACAAACGTGATCTTGTCGCCATCCGCCTTTACCGTGCCCTTAAGGCTTTTCAGGGGCGCAGCCGGCGCCATCTTGTCGTCCGCAGCCTTCATCGTGTCCTGCGCAAAGGCCGAAACGCCGATCACTAAAGATAACGCGACTACAAGAACCATTAGTTTCTTCATACACAAATCTCCTTGAGTTTGAAAAACTCACCCAGAATTAGACTCCCACTCATCGCACGGCGCAAGTGCCAAGTTGGATTTTCCGGTGGAAAACTCTTTGAGGGGTCGCCAGGGCAAGAGAATAAAAAATGAGGAGGGCAATAAGAAAGCTAACCGGTCTCGATCTAAAAGCTAGAAGCTAAAAGCAATCATCTACTTTTCCCGCGCCACCACGAACTCCGGGGCCCACAACAAGGCCCGTTTGATCTCGCTGTCAGGGAACCCACAGATCGCATTGCGCGCCAGTTCCGCATATTTCATGGCGCTGGCATTCGCAGCTTCAAGCGAACCATAGCGGCCCAACACTTCCAGAATCTGCCCATGCGTCACGCCATCAAATGCCCTTTCGCGGACCACGGTTTCGATAAGCTTCCGCTCCTGCCGGGTGCAGCGTTCAAGCGCGTGGATCACTGCCATCGTGACTTTGCCTTCCCGCAGATCGCTGGCCACCGGCTTGCCCAGTACGTGTTCCGACGCCGTCAGATCCAGTACATCGTCCACAATCTGGAATGCCATGCCGAGGTCGCGTCCGTACTGCGCCAGATTTTCTTCCTGTTCCGGGGTCGCGCCCGCGAGGATCGCACCCATGCGCATGCAGACCGAAAACAGACAAGCCGTCTTGCGGAAGATGAGATTGAAGTGCTCATCGAGAGAAATAAGCTTGCCCAACTTCTCCATCTGCAGCAATTCGCCTTCGACCATTTGCTGGGTCAGTTCGATCAGCGTGTCGAGAATGCGGAAGTTGCGCTCCTGCACCGCAACTTTGAAAGCCTGCATGTACAGCCAGTCGCCGGCTAGTACACACTTGGAATTTCCCCACTGCGTGTTCGCCGCCGGACGTCCGCGCCGGAGCTGCGCCTCATCGATGATGTCGTCGTGGACCAGGGTTGCCGTATGAATGATTTCCACCACCGCTCCCAGCCGGATGGCGCCGCGCCCCTGATAGTTCAGAAGTTTGGAAGAAAGCAAAAGCAACGCAGGCCGAATGCGCTTGCCTCCGCCGTTGCGCAAGTATTCGCCAATGTCGGTGATCGCTTCCACGCCGGAAACCGTGTCCCGCCCGAACTCGCGCTCAATCGCGGCCAGGTCTTCGCGCAACATCTCGAAGAACTCTTTCCCGTTCATGGCGGCGGAGAGACTCAATTTGTGTTTCATATTGTTCTCACGCAACTGGCGCGCCGGCTGCGAGTAGCTTCAATTCGACCGAAAATTAATGAACTGCAAGTCGAGACCCAGATCTTGCTGTCGCAGAAAAGCGATCGTTTCTTGCAGAGAATCGCGGTCTTTCCCGCTCACCCGCACCAGATCGCCCTGGATCGAGCCATTCACTTTTTTCTTCGATTCCTTGATCAGCTTTACGATCTGCTTGGCTTTCTCAATCGGAATGCCTTGCTGCATGGTGATCTTCTGTTTCGCGGTGGCCCCGGCTGCGGGCTCAATCGGCCCATACGTCAGGCCCTTCAGGGAGACTCCGCGTTTCACCAGCTTCGCCTGCAGAATGTCATTGACCGCTTTCAGCCGGTAGTCGTCGAGCGAATGGAGCATGATCTCATCTTTGCCATTGAACTCAATGTTCGACTTGGAGTCCTTCAAGTCAAAGCGCGTGTGGATTTCCTTCAACGCATGCTGAATGGCATTCGTGACTTCCGTCAGGTCGAGCTTGCTTACCACATCAAATGTGTTTTCAGGCATTGTTTCAGCTTCTATCCTATAGATTCTCCCGCAGTTGCGGAAGATGCACCTAACAAGCTAAATGGAGTTGACCGTTTCGTGAAGCGAAAAGAATTTATAGAAATTCCGGCTGGTTTGTGAGCCGACTTCTTCGGTCGAAATCCCTCGCAACTCTCCGATTTGCCGGGCAGTTTCCTTCACGAACGCTGGCTCGTTGCGTTTACCGCGATTCGGCACCGGAGCCAGAAACGGCGAGTCCGTTTCAATCAACATCCGGTCAAGTGGAACGTCTTTTGCTGCATCACGAATGGTTTGCGCTTTAGGGAAGGTCACATTTCCTGCGAAGGAAATCAGAAATCCCAACTCGAGGGCCCTCCTGGCATGCGTTAGCGATCCCGTAAAGCAGTGCAGGATCCCGCCCAGCCCGCTCGGTGCCCAGTGCTTCTCGATCAGCCCCAGGCAGTCGTCCCACGCGTTCTCGCTGCCCTCCGATGGCCGGCAATGAATCACGATGGGCAGCTTCGCCGCACGCGCCAACTCCATCTGTTTCAAAAAGACTTCTTGTTGCACGTCTCGCGGCGAGTGGTCGTAATAATAATCCAACCCGATTTCTCCGACGGCGATGACTTTGGGCCGTTTTGCCAGTTGCTCCAGTTCCTGAAAATCAGACTCATGCGCAAGCTTGGCTTCATGCGGATGAATCCCAATCGTCGCATACATTTGTTCATATTTTTTCGCGAGCTGGATGGCGCAATCGAGCGACCCCGGTCCAGTTCCGCTGCCAATGGCAACAATGGTCTCAACCCCAGCTTCTTTCGCCCGCGCCAGCACCTGTTCGCGGTCGCCATCGAACCGTTCCCCTTCGAGATGTGCATGCGAATCGACAAACATAAATCAGGCTCGGGGAGTCTCACACCGCTGAAACCCTGGCGAAAACGCTGGTTTTGGGTGGCGCAGCGCTTCCTAGCGCTGCGATAAGGCATTGCTTTTCTGTACGCGCTTCAGCGCCTGAGGAACTTGAAACTCGAAACCTGAAACTCGAAACTGCTCTACTTCAGCCTTGTCCCCACCGGCACATCCTCCAGAAAGCTCGCCAGCACAGCCTTCCCACCTTCCGGCGACGCGGCCACTATCATTCCATTCGATTCCAACCCCCTCATTTTTCTGGGCGCAAGATTGGTGACAATCACAACTTTCCTTCCAATCAACGCCTCGGGCTCATAGGACTCCGCGATACCAGCGAGAACCTGACGAACCTCAGTCCCGAGATCCACTTCCAGTCGCAGCAACTTGTCCGCCTTGGGTACACGCTCAGCAACTTTCACCTGGCCCACACGCAACTCGATTTTGGCGAAGTCATCGATAGTAATTTTCCCATCGGGCACCGCGACAGCAGGCTTCGCTGTGGATGCTACTACGACCGGCTCGGCAACGACTTGCTTGACCTCAGCCTCAACGGCCGCACCACGTTGTTCCTCTTCCATCTTCTGCATCCTTTCAATGGCACTCTTGTCCGCCCGCGGAAACACGGGCTGCACTTCGCCGAGTTTTGTTCCCAGTTTAAGCTGTCCCCACTTCACGCCGGAAAGCGCAAAATCCTTGATCTCTCCCAGGCCCAGCTGCGCCCAGATTTTGGCGGTCGCCTCCGGCATTACGGGATACGCCAGCGCCGTCGCGATTCGCAACGCCTCGGCGCTGGTGTAGAGCACCGTTGCTAATCTGGCCCGGCTTCCTTCGTCCTGCTTCTCGCCCAGCGTCCAAGGCTCATTCTCGACAATGTACTTATCGACCTTGGCAATTAATCCGATCCAGATCGATTCCAGCGCAGCGGAAAACTTGTAGTCCGCGAAAAATTGACCGCATTCCGCGATGGCCTTTTCCGCTGCTTGGCGAATCGCATCATCGCCAGCAGTACGCCCTGTTTGGGACGGATAAGGCACCTCGCCCCGGAAATATCGCATGATCATGGTCAGAGTGCGGCTCGCCAGATTCCCCAATCCATTCGCCAGATCGGAGTTGTACCGCTGCACCAGCGCATCAAACGAAAACGAGCCGTCCTGTCCGAACACGACTTCGCGCAGCAGGAAGTAGCGCAGCGCATCCGCACCCAGCACATCAAGAATCGTCTCCGTGCGCACGATGTTGCCGCGCGATTTCGACATCTTGCTTTCTTCAAACAGCAACCATCCATGCGCCACAATGCTCTTGGGCAAAGGCAGTCCAGCAGCCATCAGAAATGCGGGCCAGTAAACGCAGTGGAAGCGCACAATCTCCTTGCCGATCATGTGTACGTCGGCCGGCCAAAACTTCTCATACAGCTTGGGATCATCCGATCCGTAACCCAGCGCCGTGATGTAATTCGCCAGCGCGTCCAGCCACACGTAGATCACATGCTTGGGATCGTCCGGTACCGGAATGCCCCAGGAAAACGTGCTGCGGCTGATGGAAAGATCGCGCAATCCCGATTTCACAAACGCCATGACTTCATTGCGGCGGGTTTCAGGATAAATAAATTCCGGATGTGCCGAGTAGTGCTGCAAAAGCTTGTCAGCAAAATTCGAAAGCTTAAAAAAGTAATTTTCTTCCTTGACCGTCTCGGTTGGCCGTCCGCATACCGGACAAGGCGCGCCGGGCCCAACCGCATCCACGTAGAGCTCATCGAAAATGCAGTACTGACCGCTGTAAGTGCCCTTGTAAATGTGGCCTTTGTCTCGAAGATTCCGGAACAGTTCTTGCACTCCCCGCTTATGTCGATCGGAAGTGGTGCGGATGTAATCGTCGTAGGTTATGCCCATCCGGTCCCACAGCGCCTTGAACTCGGCGGAAACTTCGTCGGTAAGTTGCTGCGGAGTTTTTCCCGCGGCCTGTGCTGCTCGTTCGATTTTTTGTCCGTGCTCGTCGGTACCGGTTAGAAAATACGTATCGCTGCCGAGCATGCGCTGTCGCCGCGCAATGGTATCGCACGCAATCGTCGTATACGCGTGCCCAATGTGCGGCCGCGCGTTCACATAATAAATCGGGGTCGTGATGTAAAACTTCTTGGCCATGAGTTTGGATTCTCGGACCGCTAGGAACCATCCCGCAGTTGTCCTTCGTGTACCTTTGTGTCCTTTGTGGTTAATGCTTTTTGGTCTCAGCGCTTAAATATCCCTGCACCGCTTCCTGCATCACGCTCTTCAACGGCACATGATGTTCGGCCGCGATCTTTCTGCAATCTTCATATTCCGGTGCGTAATTCGTAACCGTCCCATTCATGCTGGCAACTTTCAACCGGACGTCGCCCCAACGCGTTCCCACAGTGATCCATTTCCGCGCCAGGATGCGGCGCTTCTCTTCACGCTCGCGCACCCCGAGGGTCGTCGTCTCCGTGAAGATTAAATCCGTCAACTTGGAAGTGTCTTCCCGCCGGCACAACACCGTGAGCAACATCCCCGGACGATTCTTCTTCATCTGCACCGGCAAGCCAAACACATCCAACGCGCCCTCTTCCAGCAACCGGTCCATGACGTATCCGAAGACCTGCGGATTCAGATCGTCGAGATTGGCTTCCAGAACGGAAATAGTTTCCTGCAAAGTTTTCGCGGCCAGTTGCGGTTGCGCTTCGCCGATCGTCAATCGCAAAACATTCGCATGTCCAGGAAATTCGTGCGTGCCCGCCCCGTAGCCGGACTTTTCGATTCTCATCTCCGGAAACGGTGCGAATCGTTTCACCAGCGTCTTCACAATGGCTGCACCGGTCGGGGTCACCAACTCGGCTTGAATTCCGGACGAATAGACGGAAGCGCCGTTCAGTAAATCCACCGTCGCGGGTGCCGGGACCGGGAAAGTCCCATGAGCGCATTTCACTGTTCCGCCGCCGACGTTCAACGGCGAACAAACGATCTCGTCCACGCCCAGTGCCTCAGCACCGACCGCCGCGCAAACAATATCCACCAGCGCATCGACGGCGCCGACTTCATGGAAATGGACTTTCTCAAGTTCCATGTTATGAATTTTCGCTTCCGCCGCGCCCAACGCCTCAAAAATCTCAATCGCAGTTTTCTTTGCACTTTCGCTGATGGCAGAGCGGCGAATGATCTCGCGGATTTCTTTCAATCCACGGGTGTGTGCATGCGAATGCCCATGATCGTGATGGGAATGCTTTTTCTCTTCTGCGTCACGCGGAGAATCTTTTTCCTCGTGTCCATGAGCATCCGTTACAAAAACGTCCACCTTGGTGGCCGTGATCCCGCTGCGGTTTACCTGGGAACTCTTCAGCCGCGCCCCGATCTGCAATGCCGCGACCGCATCTTCCAGCAGACGCACCGCAACCCCGGCGTCCACCAGCGCGCCCAGGAACATATCGCCGCTAATGCCAGAAAAACAATCGAGATACGCGATGCGCATAAGTTGTCGTTGGTCGATAGTCAAGAGCTGTGGCAAACCGACGGCTGAAGCCGTTACCGAGCAGAAATCATCGGCGAACGGCCACCACTACTTTTCGTCTTTCCTACTTTTCATCATAGGGAAGCCCGCAAACGACGTCAAACTTTCATTCCGTGCGCTGCTCTCTGCTACAATCACTTTCTTCTTAATCACTTAGAGGGACTCTTGTACCGTTACCTGGAACGCCGGCTAGCCCAGCACGTCCGCGATTTTCTGCAGCGGACTTACCAGGTTGACCTGCCCAAAATCGTCATTGAGCAACCGCCCAAGGTCGAGTTTGGAGAATATGCCTTGCCGCTGGCTTTTGAACTGGCGAAGAGATTGCGTAAGCCGCCGCGCAAGATTGCCGAAGAGATCGTAAGCGGAATCGGCCCGATTGAAGGTTTTGAAAGGCTGGAACTGGCCGGCGCGGGATACCTCAATGCCCGTCTCAATCGCGCCGAGATGGCGCGCGCTCTTGCCGCGGATGAGAATCCCAAGGCGGAAGTTCCCGCCGGCAAGATTCTGGTCGAGCACTCCAGCATCAATCCCAACAAAGCCGCGCACATTGGCCACCTGCGTAATGCCATACTCGGCGACACGTTTGTCCGTCTATTGCTTTTTGCCGGCAGGGAAGTCGATGTTCAGAACTACATCGACAACACTGGCGCACAAGTCGCCGACGTCGTGGTCGGGTTCCTGCACCTGGAGAAAAAATCCCGCGCCGAAATCGAGCAGCTTACGCAACAACCGCGCTTCGACTATTACTGCTGGGACCTCTACGCCCGTGTCTCGCAATGGTATGCCGAGGACAAACAGAACATGCAAATCCGGTTGAAAACTCTTCACGACATCGAGCAGGGCGGAAACGAAACCGCCGCGCTAGCGGAGGTAATCTCGGTCGCCGTCCTTCGCCGCCATCTCGAAACCATGTCCCGACTCGATATCGAATACGATTTTCTGCCGCGCGAAAGCGAGATCCTCCACCTGCATTTCTGGGACGCGGCCTTCACCAAGCTCAAAGACAGCGGCGTGCTCTTCTTCGAGAATGAAGGCAAGAACAAAGGCTGCTGGGTGATGCGGAGAAAACCGCTCACCGCAGAGGTCGCTGAGAGCGCCGAGAAAAGTGAAGACGATCAGGAGGACCAGAAAGTCATCGTCCGCTCCAACGGCACGGTTGGCTATGTCGGCAAAGACATCGCCTACCACATGTGGAAGTTTGGCGTGCTGGGCCGCGATTTCGGATACCGCAAGTTTCATCACTATGCCGACAATCGCGACTGCTGGATTTCAACCACCGTCGGCGCATTGGACCATCCGCACTTTGGCGATGTCGCAGAAATTTATAACGTGATCGATGCCCGCCAGGCCGAAGCCCAGACCGCCGTAATCGACGCCTTGCGCGGCCTCGGCTACAACCAGCAGGCCGACCACTACACCCATTTTTCCTATGAGATGGTTGCGCTCACGCCGGTGTGCGCCGCCGAGCTGGGCTATCAGCTCTCGGACGAAGACAAAGGCCGCGCCTACATCGAAGTCTCGGGACGAAAAGGTTTTGGGGTGAAGGCCGACGACCTGATCGACACCCTAATCACCTCAGCAAAAAAAGAAGTCGATGCCCGCCATCCGCACTTGACCGAAGCCGAGCGCCTGACCATTGCGACGCAGATTGCCGTCGGCGCGCTTCGCTACTTCATGCTGAAGTTCACCAAGCCGTCCGTAATCGCATTCGATTTCAAAGAGGCATTGAGCTTCGAAGGCGAGACCGGGCCCTACGCGCAGTATGCCGTGGTGCGCGCCACCAATATTTTCCGCAAGGGTGGGCTGGATCCCGACCATTTCTTGCCGCAAAGTTTGGACTTCGCCAAGTATTTGACGGGCGCGGGCGCTACCGAAATCTGGGAACTGTGGCTGGCGGCGTCGAAGACTTCCTATCTCATCGACCAATGCATTGCGACCACCGAGCCAGCGTATTTAGCTAAACACGCGTTTCAACTGGCGCAACTCTTCAACACTTTCTATCATCGTCATCCTATTCTTATTGAGCCTGACGACGGCCGCAAACAATTCCTGCTGGCCACCACAGCCGTTGCCCGCCGCGAACTGATTCGCATACTCGCCGTGATGGGAATTACCATCCCAGCCGTGATGTGAAACGCTAACTTCTGCTGCGACCGGCGATCACCATGCCCGCGCCAGCCACCAGCATCACAATGCCAACCGCTGGCGGCAGCATGTCGTCGCTGTGGGTCGTGACGCCCATATGCGCGTCCCCGATATTGATCCCATGATGCTCCGAGTGCGGCACCGGAACGAAGAACGAAAGAATTCCTAGGACGATAACCACCAGCCCGATAGCAAATAATGCTTTCATCTGCGACCTCCCAGTCTTGGTGACGAGCGATGCTCGCTGATCCGAGCCTAACGATTTTGTTAGCCAGCTTGAGATGCGCGGTTGGCCGCAGGGGTTGTGGCGATCTTCAGGCCGAAGGGTTTTGGGGGGGAGCAGCTGCTTCCAGCGCTGGGCTATCGATTTGCCTGTGTCTTTACGCGTGCTAAACCAATGCTACGCCCGCTATCCCGCGAAATCTCTCGCAAACTCCACCAGGCTGCGCACCGCGATTCCCGACGGGCCCTTCGCGATCCAGGGTTTCGCGTCTTCCATCCAGGCGGTCCCGGCGATATCGAGGTGCATCCAGGGCGTGTCTTCCACGAATTCTTTAAGGAACATGGCCGCGGTGATGGCGCCGCCCCAGCGTCCGCCGGAGTTGATAATGTCGGCGATATTGGACCGAATGCTCTCTTTGTAATCTTCATCGAGCGGCAAGCGCCAGAACTTTTCGCCGGCTTGAGCGGTGGCTTTGCTGAAACGCTCGTACATTTTCTCGTCGTTGGCGAACACGCCGGCGTTGATGTAGCCGAGCGCCACCACCACTGCGCCGGTGAGCGTCGCGGCGTCAATCAAATGCGTGCATCCCAACTGGCGTGCGTAACAAAGACCATCGGCCAGCACCAGCCTGCCCTCGGCGTCGGTGTTGATGATCTCAATCGTTTTGCCCGACATGGCCGTCTGAATGTCCCCCGGCTTCTGTGCCTTCCCCGACGGCATATTTTCCGTCGCGCAAATCAGCGCCGTGATTTTGATTTTCGGCTTCAGCAAAGCGATGGCCCGCATCGCTCCCAGCATGGCGGCTCCGCCCGCCATGTCGTACTTCATTTTCTCCATGCCATCGGCGGGCTTGATGGAGATGCCCCCGCTATCAAACGTGACCGCTTTGCCCACCAATCCGAGCACCGGCTTTTCCGGAGCGCCCGCCGGTTCGTAGCGCAGAATGATTAGCGCGGGAGGTTCGTCCGAACCCTGCGCCACCCCCCAGAACGCCCCCATCTTCAATTCCTGTATCTTGTCTCCGCCAAACACTTCGAATTTCAGGCCGACTTCCTGCGCCATTTTCTTGGCCCGCTCAGCCAGAATGGTCGGAGTCATGTGATTGCCGGGTTCGTTCGCCAGGTCGCGGGTGAAGTTCTGGGATTCGCCGATGATGCCGGCTTCATCCAAAGCATTTTGCAGCACAGCCTGGGCGCCGCGCGCGACCACAGTCAGGGTATCGATGGTCTGGTCTTTGCGGTCACTCTGATAAGTGTTGGCATCGAAGTTGCCGACGAAAGCTCCTTCCACAATGGCTCGAAGCGACTCTTCTATCTTGAGGGTTCCTTCGGGGGCCAGAAATGCAAAACTGCGCAGGCCTTTTCCCTTCAATGTGCGCACCGCGACGCCCGCCAGTTTGCGCAAATCGGACGCCGCAAAACCCTTGGCCTTGCCGCCACCCAGCAACAGCACGCGTTTGGCCTTGAGCTTGGCAGGCTGGTGCAGCAGCGTGACTTCCAGCATTTTGCCGGTGACTTCGCCGCTGGCAATCACATTTGCGCAGGCTTCTTTGACGGCCGGGTCGCCGGTTTCCACCGAGAGCTGAGGTTTGTCTTTCTTGTCTTTGCCTTCGTTGCGATCAAGAACCACGGCGACCAGACATTCGGTTTCCACTTCGGCAGGAGCAGCAAGAGAGAGATTGGTTTTCATGATGGTGTGCTTCCAGTATCGTCGGGAAGAGGGGGAAAGCGCAAGGTTCGATGATTACAGCCCGGGCACGATCGTGTCTAATCCAGGAACAAGCGATGGAGTTCAAAGCCTTCGCAAGTGGGATCGAACAGGATTCGGAATTGTTCAAAGAAACCGTTCATTCCAAGCAATCCCGCGAGCGGGAGTTCATTGGAGAATCCGGCGCGAATGGCCACGATGCCGCCGGGCGCGTAAAGCGAGACGTTATGAACGTACACGCAGGAGATGCCATTCACTCCCAGAGTGGTTTCGGGATGGCCTTTTTCAATATCCAGGCCGATCGCCTTGCCAATACTGGTATGGAAAATACATCGCGAAGCCCCGGAATCAATGAGCGCTTCAAATCGTTTTGATCGCGGGGAGTTCTGCGCGGGAAGCGCAAGATTTACGTTAAGAACGGCAGAGTAGGCGAAGCCGCCGTCGTGGAACGGATATTTCTTGTACGCCAACTTCAAGCTCACACGGAGAGGGGTATCCAGGCACTTGGAGTCTTCACAATTAGAGGATCGGCGACCCCGGCATGTTCGCTATTGCTCACCGCTTCAGCGAAGGTAGAGCCCACCGCCACAATCTTGCTCTCGTCCTCCGAGAGGGCGACCCAGGTATTCATCGGGGCGGAGCGCAAGGCTTCCAAGCGTGGATCTTTCTGTTCAATCTGTTCCATCACAAGATCAACCCTAAGCCAACGCCCTAACCCCGTCAAGATTACTTTCACATTTTCCACCCTCACCCTTCCCAATATGGGAATTTATCCGCTTCCCCTCTCTGCCTTACTTCCCCCCAATCCTTCCCCGCACCACCGTGACCGAAGCTGGCGGCAACTCGTAGTTCGTGTCTTTGCCCGCGGTTTGCTGGCTGTGAACGATGGGCCCATCGGGATCGGCCATGCCTTTTGTGTCCTCGACTACGAAAGGCTGGCCTGGCTGCTCGGCGTGTCCTGCAGGTCGGGTGTGCGCCGGGTGCCAGTGATATTGGTCCTTGCCGAACGTCGAAATATCCACCGAGCCAATAAAGTGAGCTTTCTGATCACCATCTTGAAACGCGATCTTCACGCTATGCGCATTCTCCTGATCGCGATTGACCAGCAAGAGCGCCCATTCCCCGTCGGGACGCTGCAGTGCGTAAGCCGTAACCAGCGGATGACCCGCGCCATCGTCGAGGTCGCTCTTGGCGGGAAATGCCCGGTGTTCTGCCGCCCCCGGCTGGATCCATTCCAGATTGATGAGCTGGGCCACAAAGAACTGGGGCAGAGGCTGCTGGATCTTGTAATCGCGATCCACGGTCTGCATGGCGAAAGTTCCCGGAGAATCGTTGCAGCCGTGCTCCATCTGCAAGGGGAGATAATGAAAAAAGTAAAGCCCATTTCCACCACTGTTCAAAAACGACCCGACATAATCGGCCAGCCAGACTCCCGAAAAAATGTCCATGAAAGTTTCACTGGCCCCGGAAGACAGATTTCCCTCGGTAATGAACATGGGAAGGTTCGCGGGTACGCCATCGGCATGCCAGACCTGCATGATGTGGCTGACTAGCTCTGGCTCGTCATACAGGCTGCCCCAGGGAATTCGGCAAGGGTCGTAGGGATAATGCTCGAAAGAAAAGAACGCCAGGTCCTGCATGCGGCCATGCTGTTTCAGGTAGTCGAGAAAACGCGCCGTCCAGGAAACTCTGCCATTCGCGTCCGGCCAGGTTTCAATGTCCTGATTGACGCCCTGAAACGACGGCCCTCCCAGCTTCAGCGTGGGATCCACCTGATGCAACGCCTTGGCCCACTGGATATAAAGCGCCGCATAATCTTCCGGCAACATGTATTGCCCGTCGGCCTCCTCACCCATCTCCACGTAGGAAATCGGATACTTGCGGTTTTTCAGATAGGCAATCTCGGCCGCGGCATTCTCTGGAGTTTCGTAAATCAGTGCCACGGGGATCATCGCGGGCAATCCTCGAGTTACGCCACTGGTGAAGAAAATGTCGAAGCCCACCTGCGCTTGTTTCGTGGTGCCCAGATCTTCAGGCCCATGCCAGGGATCGACCGAAGAACAGTAAGTGGTCGTTTGTTCCTGGTCGGGGGTGTGACGAAGAATATCGTGGAATTCGCCGTCGGCCGAGGTCGCGCCCAGGTAGATTTCGCTGATGGCGTAACCCACACAGTTTCTGGGATCTGCGCTGCCATGCGAGTCGCAGGTGTTGGATGACTCGGTCATCCAGATGCGCAGAAATCGCAATGGCAACGGCGTAGCGTTCAGGCGGATGGTTTCCGTGCCACCCCTTCCATTCGTCGCAGTGCCCTGTAGGAAGGTCTGCCAGATTCCATGAGTTGGAGCGTGAACTGGATCTTCGCCGCCCACCCAGTACTGAACCAGATAATGGGTCGCATAGGGTTCGGCCCACTTGATTCGGATGGTGTCCACTGGCTGGATTTGCGCGAGATCGAGGACCACCCATTGCGGATGCAGAGAATCGCTTTCACCGGTAAAGCGCTGCGTCAGATAGGGATTGCTCTTCCAATAAGTGTTCACGTTCCCATCGGTTAGCCGTGAAAACCCGGCATTCCCGGTCCCGTCATTGCGGGTGAATCCGCGATGCGGCAGCCCATAACCGTAGGAGTAACGGATCGTCTCCGTTGGCGTTGCCGAGCCGACAAAGTAGCCTTTGCCAGCGGGGTCGCTCCAGGCGCCCTGGGGATTCCAGTGCCAGGCTTCGACCGCAAGCTCCGTGTTCTGACGATAGGTGACCGGCTGCCAGCCGGAGGCCATTGCAGCGTCTAAGTTGGGCTGCACCAAGTCTTTGTCGATGGCGTCCGCGGCAATGCGGTCGACGCCGGCGCCTAGAGTCTCGTTGGGAATGAAGTGGTTCGTGGAATGCGCGGGAGTGATGTCCACCTGTATGGTCTGAGCTGCGCACTCTCCAGCAGTGATTGATAAAACAAGGCTTGCGACGCACGATGCAAGAACAGAGCACATTTTTCTCAAGTTCCCACTCCGGGATTTTTAGTTTTCGAAAGACGAAGGCGGACTATTGTAACTGAAAGGTTTTAATAGCGGCGTTTTTGCGAATTTTTCTATTTCCCCTTGCGGGATCTGTTAATGGCGTCTCGGGCTTCCTGATCGGCGGTGCGGCGGCGTTCGGTTTCGCGCTTGTCCCAGAGCTGCTTGCCTTTGGCCAGGGCCAGTTCCACTTTTACTCTGCCGTTTTTGAAGTACATGCGAGTAGGGATGAGGGTTTGTCCCTTCTGATGGGTTTTCCCCATCAGTTTGCGGATTTCCTCTTTATGCATCAATAACTTGCGGGTACGGAGCGGGGCGTGGTTGGAGATGTTGCCATGCTCGTAGGGGCCAATATGGCAGTTGAGCAGCCAGATTTCGTCGTCTTTGATCAGGCCATAGGCGTCTTTCAGGTTAGCGAGGCCGGCGCGGACGGATTTGACCTCGGTTCCCGTGAGCGCAACCCCGGTCTCAAATTTTTCCAGCAAGAAGTAGTTGTGGGAAGCGATCCTATTAACAGCGGCATCCCGCTGTCCGGCCGCGGTGGGGTCGCGCCGGGGATTCTTCTCGGGGTTGGACTTGGTTGGATGTGAGGTTTGGCGTGCCATGGGTCTAAATAGGTTATCTCACAACTTGTCCCATCGGTGGGTGCAGTGACCGGTGCCAGGTGCCGGGTGGCGCGAGGCCGATCCTCCTGCGCGCCCCCGGCCCTTGCGCCTTATCTGCGACTTGGCCGAAGGGG
Organism: Terriglobales bacterium; assembly: GCA_963802555.1. Taxonomy (GTDB): domain Bacteria; phylum Acidobacteriota; class Terriglobia; order Terriglobales; family Acidobacteriaceae; genus DATBAX01. The sequence continues at coordinate 125,477 of CAWDJD010000002.1, forward strand.
CATAGCGTCCTCTAATGGGACTAATCCTTACGACTTTAACTGCTATTGCAGCAATCACTTCGGAAGACTCGGAGCCGATGGTATAATCTGGCAGTTTACGTCTTCTAGGCCCGAAATCGAAATCCCTTACCCCGGGTCAAGGCTGACCTTACGGGGAAGACTGCTTGCGAGGAATCAGGAATGAGAAGCTTGCTTCGCCCGGCGTTTGTGCTCGTGCTCGCCGCAGCCGTGACCGTGGCCTTCGCCGAGAGCGCCAAGTCCTTCTATCAAAAAGGGAAAGACGCCGAAGCCCGGCAGAATTATGAGCAGGCCTATGATTTCTACAAACAGGCCTACGAATTAAAGCCGCAAACCCTGGATTATCGCTCTTCGTACGAGCGCCTGCGTTTCCTCGCGGGCGCCTCGCATGTGCACCGCGGCCAGTTGTTGCGCGAGGCCGGACAGTTGGACGGAGCCCTGGTGGAGTTCCAGAAGGCGGCGGAAATTGATCCTTCCAGTTCGATTGCCCTGCAGGAAGTGAAGCGCACCAAGGAGATGATCGAAGCAGGCAAAGCCCCTGTGCCCAAGGCTTCCAAAGGCACCACGGGGCTGCGGAAACGCATGGAAGAGGCCCAAGGCCCGGTTGAGCTAGCCACCATCTCGAACATTCCCATCACCATCAAAGCCACCGACGACAGCAAAGTGATCTACGAGACCGTGGGCAAATTGGCTGGGATTAACGTACTTTTCGATCCCGACTACACCTCGCGGCGCATCAAGATTGAGCTGAATGGGGTCACCCTCGAAGAAGCGCTGGAGATCATCGCGCTGGAGTCGAAGACCTTCTGGCGGCCGGTGACTCCCAACACCATTTTCATCGCCGCCGACAATCCCGCCAAACGCAAGGACCTGGAGCAGAGCGTCATCAAGACGTTCTACATGTCCAACCTGTCGCAACCCACCGAACTGCAGGATGTGGTGAATACGCTGCGGCAGATTCTGGAAGTTGCCCGCATTCAAGCCTTGCCGTCGCAAGGCGCCATCGTGGTGCGGGGCACGCCGGACCAGATCGTACTAGCTGAGAAGTTGGTGTCCGACATCGACAAATCCAAGCCGGAAGTGATCGTGGACGTGGCCATCATGCAGGTCAGCCGCGACAAGGCGAAAACCCTGGGGATCAATCCCCCCACCAGTGCGTCCGTCTCCCTGCAACCCAACATCAGCACCTCTCCGACCGCTGCGAACAACAACAGCTCCACCACCACCAACGGCATTTCGCTGAATGCGCTGGGCAACCTGAATGCCACAGATTTCCAGGTGACAATTTCGCAGGCCACGGCGACGGCGTTGTTTACCGACAGTCATACCCGGCTGATCCAGAATCCGCAGATTCGCGCCGTGGATGGACAGAAGGCGTCGTTAAAAATCGGCGAGAAAATTCCCATCGCCACCGGATCGTTCCAGCCTGGTATCGGCGGAGTGGGCATTAATCCCCTGGTCAACACCCAGTTTCAGTATCAGGATGTGGGCGTGAACATTGACATCACACCGAAAGTCCACGCCAATGGCGAAGTGACGCTGAAGATTGAAATGGATATTTCCTCGCAGACGGGCACGGCCAGTATTGGCGGAATCACCCAGCCGATTATCGGGCAAAAGAAAATCAGCGATGAAGTCCGGTTGAAGGAAGGTGAAGTGAACCTTCTGGGCGGCATGATGGAAGGCCAGGACACCAGGTCGCTCACCGGGATTCCCGGTTTGTCGCAAATTCCGATCCTGAAATATATTTTCGGCCAGACCGCAACCGACCATTCGGAGACCGAAACGGTCTTTGTGATGATCCCGCACATTGTGCGTGGCCGCGATCTCAGTGACATCAACGATCGAGCCATTGACGTAGGCACCGCTTCGACCATCAGCTTGCGGCGCAGGAGCCAGCCGGCGGCGGCAGTCGAAGGCACGGCCCCGGCGGAAGCCCCGGTTACAAGTCCTGCGGCGGCCACTGTGCCGGCGCAGACCCCGTCTCCCTCCGCCTCACCGGCGTCTTTTTCATTCGATCCCCCCAGCATTGTGCAAAAGGTGGGGGCCACGTTCACGGTCAATGTAGCGCTCAGTGGAGCGCAAAACGCGTATTCGGTACCGCTGCAGGTCAGTTACGATCCCAAGCAGCTGCAGGTGGTCAATGTTTCTAATGGCAGCTTCCTTTCGCAAGACGGCCAAGCGGTGGCGCTGGTGCACCGTGAGGACGACACGACGGGAACGGTGCAGATCACTGCGACCCGGCCGCCGGGGGCATCAGGAGTCTCCGGACAAGGCACGGTGGTGACGCTGACCTTTATGGCCAAAGCCGCCGGACAGTCGCTGCTGACCATCCTGAAAGGCGGCGCTCGCGATCCGAACATGCAAGCCCTGCCGGTGGCGGGAGCGGCGGCCACAGTGCAGATTCAGTAGTGACCATCGTCTTCTCAAGAAGGCGCACATTTCTGCCGATGGTGTCTATGCAGCCGTTTGTTCCAAGCCGCGGTTCCATCAGAAAGATGTGCGGGTTCACGCTCATTGAATTGATCGTGGCCACCGCGATCCTGGTGATCCTGACCAGTCTGGCCATCCCCATGGCGCGAGTGAGCATCAAGCGGCAGCGGGAACACGATTTGCGTTTCGATTTATGGGAGATGCGCGACGCTATTGACCGCTACAAGGACGCCTGCGACCGGGGAGCAATCCAGAAGAAAGTGGGATCGGAATGTTATCCGCCAGATATGGACACGCTGGTAAAAGGCGTCGATGTGAACGGTAAGAAGCTGCGGTTTCTGCGCAGGCTCCCTCTTGATCCCATGACCGGGAAAGATGAATGGGGCATGCGCTCCATGCAGGACGATCCCGATTCCACCTCCTGGGACGGGGACAATGTTTTCGACGTGTACACGAAATCGGAAGACACGGCGCTGGATGGGACCAAGTACAAGGACTGGTAGATGGCAAGACCACGCAACAAAAAGAGCCGCGGCTTTACCCTGATTGAGCTGATGATCGTTATCAGCTTGATCCTGATTCTGGTTTCGGTCGCGGTGCCGGTATACAGCGCATCTGTCCTGCACGCCAGAGAGTCCGTGCTGCGGCAAAATCTTTTCACGCTGCGTTCGCTGATCTCGCAATACACCCTCGACAAACAAAAGCCGCCGCAAGCGCTGGATGACCTGATCCAGGCGGGCTATCTCAAGATCATTCCCAATGACCCAATGACCACAAAGCCGGATTGGACGGTGGAACAGGAAGACTCCACCATCATGTCGCTCGATCAGCAGGATTCCGGGATTGACGATGTGCATAGCGCCTCGGAAGCCATTTCGAGCGACGGCACTGCGTATAGCACCTGGTAAGCGTTTTTGTAGAGACGTTGCTTGCAACGTCTCCCCCATTTGAATACTTCCTGCCTGAAGCACTAACATCTAGCCATGCCGGTTGAAACGGAAATCACAGCCTCCACTTACAAACCCATTCGAGCGCCTCGCGGCAATCAGATCACCTGCAAAGGCTGGCAGCAGGAAGCCGCCATGCGCATGCTGATGAACAACCTCGACGAAGAGGTGGCGGAGCGGCCCAGGGATTTGGTGGTGTATGGCGGCACCGGCCGGGCGGCGCGTAGTTGGGAGGCTTACCACGCCATTGTCGCTTCGCTGAAGGCTCTCGAGAACGATGAAACATTGCTGGTGCAATCCGGCAAGCCGGTGGGAGTTTTCAAGACGCATGAGTACGCGCCGCGGGTGCTGATCGCAAACTCTAATTTAGTCGGCCATTGGTCGAACTGGGAAAAGTTCAACGAACTGGAACGCGCCGGATTAATGATGTACGGGCAGATGACCGCAGGCTCGTGGATTTACATCGGCTCGCAGGGAATTGTGCAGGGGACGTTCGAAACGTTCGCGGCTGCGGCCGAAAAACATTTTGGCGGCGATCTTGCCGGCAAGTTGATCGTGAGCGGCGGCATGGGCGGCATGGGCGGCGCGCAACCACTGGCCGCGACCATGACGGGCGCGGCGTTTCTAGGCATTGACGTGGACGCCGAGCGCATCAAGAAGCGGCTCAAGACTGGGTATTGCGACTTCATGGTCACCACGCTCGATGAAGCGCTGCGCATTCTGAAGAATGCGGTCCGCAAGAAAGAGAATGTTTCCGTGGGACTGGTGGGGAACTGCGCGGACATTATTCCCGAACTGGCGGAGCGTGGTGTGGTCCCCGACATTTTGACCGATCAGACCTCGGCCCACGATCCGCTCAATGGCTACGTGCCCAACGGCATGAGCTTGCAAGAGGCTGTCGAGCTTCGTAAAAACGATCCCAAGACTTATCAGGAAAAATCGCTCGACGCTATGGCCCGGCACGTCGAAGGCATGTTGCGCCTGCAAAAAATGGGCTCGATTACGTTCGACTACGGAAATAATATCCGGACGTTCGCGTTTCAGCGCGGCGTCAAGAACGCCTACGACTTTCCGGGATTCGTTCCTGAGTACATTCGTCCATTGTTCTGCGAAGGACGAGGCCCGTTCCGCTGGGTGGCGCTATCAGGCGAGCCTTCGGATATTCATGTCACCGACGATTTGATCCTGGAATTATTTCCGGAGAATAAAATTCTGCGGCGCTGGATTGATCTGGCCAAGAAGCGAATTAAGTTTCAGGGACTGCCGGCAAGAATCTGCTGGCTGGGATACGGCGAGCGGGCGCAGTTCGCGCTGGCCATGAACGATCTGGTGAAGAAAGGCAAAATCAAAGCTCCCATCGTGATTGGACGCGACCATTTGGACTGCGGCTCGGTGGCGTCCCCGTTCCGCGAAACCGAAAGCATGAAAGACGGCAGCGACGCCGTGGCCGACTGGCCGCTGTTGAATGCTTTGTTGAATACGGCTGCGGGCGCGTCCTGGGTGTCGATCCACAACGGCGGTGGCGTGGGCATTGGCTACTCGTTGCACGCGGGACAAGTCACAGTCGCGGATGGCACCGAGGCCATGGCGAAACGGATTGAGCGCGTGCTCACCACTGATCCGGGGATGGGGATCATTCGGCATGTGGATGCGGGCTATGATCAGGCGAAGGAATTTGCCAGGGAGAAGGGCGTCAAAATCCCAATGAGCTAGGATTGGCAACGGCCATCTGGGGACGGGTGCCCTCGCCCGTCCAGGCCGAGGAAGGCTCGGCAGGAAGTCGCTGCTAAACTGTTCTCTGCGTGAGTGCCATTCTAAAGAAAAAATCACAATCGAGCTGTTCATTGTTACTGACCAACATCGGCCAGCTGCTCACGCTGCGCTCGCCTTCCGGTACCCCCGGCCCGCGTCGGGGTTCAGATCTCAAAGAGCTTGGCATCCTCGAAGATGCTGCCGTGCTTTGTGTAGGAGGCAAGATCGTTTCCGTTGGCAAGAGCAAAGACGCTTTGCGCGATCCCTGGATCAAGAAGAACCGCAAGAAAATCATCGAGATCGACTGTGAAGGTCAGGTTGTGCTTCCGGGATTGGTTGATTCTCATACTCATCCTGCATTCGTTGCGCCGCGCCTGGTTGATTTCGAGAAGCGCATCGCCGGCGCGAGCTACGAAGAAATTGCCGAAGCGGGCGGCGGCATTCGATCAAGTGCGGCTGGAGTTCGCGAGGCAGGGAAGAAACTGCTGGCGGAAAGCGTTCTGCATGCCTTCAGCGAAATGGCAGGGCAGGGAACTACCACGGTGGAAGCAAAATCAGGGTATGGACTGACGCTGGAATCAGAACTGAAATCGCTGCTGGCGATTCGCCAAGCGGCGAGCCAGTGGCCCGGGACGGTGGTGGCAACCCTGCTAGGAGCACATGTTGTTCCCAAAGAATTTCAGGGGCGCCGGGAAGAGTATGTTGAGCTGGTCTGCAAGGAGATGATTCCGCGAGTGGAGAAGCGGAAGCTGGCGCAGTTTGTGGATGTTTTCACCGAACGGAATGCATTTTCGGCGGAAGAAACCGAGAAGATTTTCGAAGCGGCCCGGCAACATGCTCTGGGGGTTCGGGCGCACGTGTGCCAGTTGAATGAGACATCGCTGCAGTCTCTGCTGCGCTTCCATCCAGCTTCTCTTGATCATATGGACCACGTATCCGATGACGATCTCCCGCGATTGGCGAAACAAGAGACGGTCGCCACGCTGGTGCCAGGAGCAAATTACTTTCTCGGCATGGAGAAATATCCGCCAGCGCGAAAATTGATCGGTGCCGGCGTGGCCGTGGCACTGGCCACCGACTACAATCCGGGATCGTCGCCGACGGCAAGCATGCCTTTTGCTATGTCGCTGGCCTGCACCCACATGAAAATGTCCCCCGCGGAAGCGATTGCCGCAGCGACCATCAACGGCGCATGGGCGCTGCGATTGCAAGAGCGGAAGGGATCCATCGAGCCAGGGAAGGACGCGGACCTGGCAGTCTTCGAAGCCCAAGGACTATCGCGAGATTCCCTACTGGTTTGCAACCAACCGATGTGTGTTTGCGGTCTTGAATGGAACCGTGGCTTCGACCGCGCAAGTGGTTTCGAACTTCTGAGATGCAAATTGATTGTCTATTGCGCAAGGCTGCGATCGCAATCGCCAGAATATTCCAAAGCGTTTTGACCAACGACCGGGGACGAACGACCAACGACGGCTCTCAGCGTTGAGTGAATCCCGGATGGTTGCTATAATCTTGGCTGTTCCACACGCTCCCAGCGTTTGACTGCTTGTCTTTGCCGGGGATTCCGCCAAGTGTTCGCGTTTCCCACACGACGCGAACGGCGTCGGCAACCAAGCTGTGAATCCAAGACGTGGCCAGGTAGCTCAGGTGGTAGAGCGCAGCCCTGAAAAGGCTGGCGTCGGGGGTTCAACTCCCTCCCTGGCCACCACATTCCAACGTGTTTCGTGACCATCTTGCAAGAGTTTCTTTACTCAGGAATTGCAAGCGAAATGAACAGATACATACTTCAGTATGCGACCGACACTCCAAACAAGCGTGCGGCAGGTCACCATGGCCATCCGAATATTTCGGGGCGCAGCTTGTCTCCTCACGCAAGCCCCAGGCCTCCGCAGATAACAACTGCAGGTGATAAAGTGCAAGTGTCCGTGTCGTAATATCTCTTGAAACCTGAGAGCATGCGGAGAGTGTAGTGCCCACCGAACCGGAAAGCTGGCATGGCGCTCACGCCGCCCCTTGTAAAAAGCGCCAAGGAACGGGGCATGCGCGGGGTCCGTTTGGGAGAACTTTCTTGAGAAATAGTTGCACGAAAGGGCGGGCCGGTCATTGCCGTTGCTGGCTGGTGAGCGTGGTCTTCTTAGGTACGGTGCTGCTCTCCGGGCCATTGGTCTTCGCTCAGACTGCTGTGACCATCACGCAGGAGAGCAATGGAGTGACCATAAAGACGGCAACGGATACCCTCCGGCTGACGGTTTGTAGCCCAGAGGTCGTGCATGTGGTCGCCAGTCCGGACGGCAAGGCTCAGGACGCCACACCACAGCAGCCATGGATGGTCGACTCCTGTACGCCGGACAAGTTCACCTTGACTATGCCGACGGAGCAGCCGACTGCGCCCCCGGAAGCCGGTCCATCGAAACCGGCCGAAGCGACTCTCAACACGGGCGGCATCAAGATACTCATCTCACTCGACTCCGGCCGTCTTCAGTTCAACGACGAACATGATCAACGAATCTTTAAAGAGGTCCACGATTCACCGCGCCGCTATGAACCGGTAATGGCAAACGGCGAAGCGCTGTATCGCGTGAGCGATCTCTTCTCTCTGCCGGCAGAGGAGGGAATCTACGGCTTGGGTCAACATCAGAACGGGGTCTTCAATTATCGCGGCACCGGGATCGAGTTGGCGCAGGTCAATACCGACGTCGCCATTCCATTGTTCGTCTCGACCAAGGGCTATGGCCTATTCTGGAATACGGCGGCGAAATCCTACTTCGATAACCGGTTCCCTTCAGAGCTGAGGATGTCGGCTGAGGCCTCGCATGCGATCGACTACTATTTTATTTATGGACCGGAGATCGATCAGATCATCCATCAATACCGGACCATGACCGGTCATGCTCCACTCTTTGCCGAATGGGCTTATGGGTTTTTTCAGTCGAAAGACCGGTATAAGAGCTCCGCAGAATTGTTAAACATCGCCAATGAATATCGCAGCCAACACGTGCCGCTGGACGTGATTGTGCAGGATTGGTTCTGGTGGGTCCATCGGGGCGACCCTGAGTTCAGACTCGATGCGTATCCCGATCTCCCTGGCACTCTTCAAACCTTGCATAGTAAGCATGTGCACGCGATGGTCAGCGTGTGGCCGCTCTTCGATCCGGAGTCGCGGAACTATAAAGAAATGCTTGCCCGGGGGCTCACGATTCCCGACACCACGAACTATGACGCCACCAACCCCGCCGCCGGCGCCTTTTACTGGGACCACCTGGTTGCTAAGGAATTCGCGCAGGGTTGGGACGCCTTCTGGCTTGACGCCTCCGAGCCGGAGGCGGGGGATGCACACGTAGGCCATGGCGATCCGGTGCTTTCCAGCACCAAGCTTTATCTTGGCAACGGCGCGCTCTATGCCAACATCTTCCCGCTGATGCATACGGGGAATATCTACCAGCATTGGCGTGAGGCAACGAATGAGAAACGTGTTTTCCTGCTGACGCGTTCGGCCTTTGCCGGGGAGCAAAGAAATGCGGCCGTCATTTGGTCCGGAGATGTTTACAGCAATTTTCAGGCATTCACCCGCCAGGTGCCGGCCGGTCTGAATTTTGCCTTGTCCGGCATGCCGTACTGGACAACAGATATTGCGGGCTATGGCTGGAGCGCGGCTGGGCGGAATACGCACGACCCGAGTTATCAAGAGCTTTATGCGCGCTGGTTCGAGTTTGGAACGTTTTGCCCCATCTTTCGTACCCACGGACATCGTGCCAATGACGAGAATGAGCTGTTCAGCTACGGCCCGGTAACCCCGACTCTGGTGAGCTACGACAAGCTTCGTTACCGCCTGCTCCCGTACATCTATTCGCTGGCATGGAATGTGACCCATGCCGACGGCACCATCATGCGGCCGTTAGTGATGGATTGGCGAAGTGATGAAAAGGTCTGGAACATCGGCGATCAATTCATGTTTGGACCGTCCATTCTCGTTAATCCCGTCACTGAGGAGGGCGCGACCAGCCGCTGGTTATATCTTCCTCCCGCAACCGCCTGGTACGATTTCTGGACCGGCAGTAAAACGCTGGGAGACCAGAGGATTGAAGCGAGTGCGCCGCTCGACCGCATCCCCCTCTATGTGAAGGCCGGCTCCATATTGCCGCTCGGCCCGGAAATCGAGTACGCGGGCGAAAAGCCGGATGCTCCTATCGAATTGCGCGTTTATCGAGGCGCCGATGGCGGTTTTGATCTTTACGAAGACGCAGGGGACACATACGCGTACGAAAAGGGGATGCACTCCGTGATTCCAATCCGCTGGAACGATGCGGAAGGTAAGTTGACCATCGGGGCGCGCATTGGGGACTTCGCTGGCATGGCCAAAAAGCGCAGCTTCCACATCGTTTTCGTGGCCGAGAATCACGGAGCCGGCCCCGTCGAGTCTTCCGCATTCGATCAAGAGGCAGAGTATAGCGGCGACGCGGTGAGTGTCACGACACGGTAGAGGCTGGTCAGGCTGTGCAACGGGGCGGGGCAGAAGAGGACTGTAGGTTATTGGTTCATCCGATGCGATCGGTGCGCTAGCACTGGAGATTAAACACTGTCAGGGCTTTGGCCTCAAAGCCTGCACTCTCCGTGGGGGACAGAGACCGGTCAAGGTACTTCCCGGCGCCTATGTCATAATAGGTGCGTCCAATTTTAAACCGGACAGTTGCTACGTAAGAATCGATTATTTCTCTCGAGATAGCTTGTAGACATATTTATGTCGACTCCAGCCTCCGGAAAACGTCGCCAGCCAGTGGATACGCGGGTTACCGCCAAACTCATTTACAACATCAAGCAACTGATATCCAAGGGCACGGTTCTTCCCGGCTCAAAATTTCCTCCCGAGAGAGAGTTGGCGAAGGAATTTGGCGTGAACCGGGCGTCCCTTCGCCAGGCGCTGAAAGTACTAGAGATCATGGGCGTCATCACCCAGAGAGTGGGAGATGGCACCTATCTGAGCGCGAGCGCTGAGACCATCTTGCAGGAGCCTTTAGAATTTTTAGTCCTGCTGGATGACCTTTCCCACCACGAACTGTTTGAAACCCGCATGATTGTGGAGCCAGAGCTGGCTGCCCGCGCGGCTGAGCGCGCTACTACCGAAGATCTGGCTGGCCTGCGACATGCGATTATGGCGATGGAACGGAGCCGCACCAATCGCTCGCGGCTCGATGCCGATATGGCATTTCACGAATGCATCTTCCGGGCCAGCGGCAACCGGATCTGTCATCTTTTATTTGCGGTCATCCATCGAACTGTGCTGACCAGCATGGCGCAATTGTCAGGCCGAGTTTCGATCGACCGCCCCCTGACATTTCATAAACGGATTTATGCTGCGATCCGGGACAGAAACGCAGAAGAAGCCCGGCGCACCATGCTGGAACACATTTCGGATGCGAAGAATTTGCTGGTTTCCGCTCCCCGCTAATTCCCGCCTGCTGGAATGAGATCAACGGTTGTGGGACTCGTCGATTGCAATTTCATCCAAATTACAAGATTGGTTCCTTCCAGTGTATGCACTTGCCCAGCCCGGAAATCCGGTCCCCAGGAAACCGCTTTGCCGTTGACTCTGAGCCGTGGAATTTGGTCGCCCCAATTCTTAATTACGATGGCCGGGTTCACTAACGGAGAATCCGTAGACGCTTCGAAGGACGCATGGAGCTTGCCAGAGCTTCCTGCAGTCACCACATAGGCTCGTTGTGCCGGATCGTATCCCACGCTTTGGAACGGCCCGCCGTCGAGCTTCACTGCCGGGGGCGCGATCCAGGACTTGGCCAGAGGCAGCAGATCAGCGGGAGGCCTTGTCGTCAGTCCATCCAGCAAAAGCTTAGTAATGGAATCACTGGTCTGGGCATAAGGCTGGCCTTCAATATGGGAGAGCGAGGAAGACGAAGGCTTGTCCGCGGCTACGGCGGAAATTCCACTGGATTGTACTTGTGCCACGGGCCAGTGGTTCCACCATTCAAAAATTGAGTAGGTTTTTTCTTTGGTCCGATAAGGTTTGAGCAGGACGTTTCCCGGCGCGACGATCTGAAACGGTTTCCAGGATGATTTAAGGTTCACGACCTGGATGTTCGCATCCTGGGGACGATCAAGTTTGGCCGGGGACTCGGGCACCCACGAATAGGTGAAAGTTTCACCCTTCATGTTTTCCAGCAGCAATGCATCATTAGCAATGTTGTCTTCCGGTCGGGTGCCAGGCGGGTTGAGGATCATCGTTTCCTGAAATTCGTGGCCCGGCTTTCCGTGCTGATCGCTGAAATTTGAAGTCCATGCAACCTGCTTTCGCACGGCCACGCCGTCTGGGTACACGGTGTAGTATTCGTCTGCCCAATCGGCCCATCCGGTGTAGGGATCGATATTTGCGCAAATATAATGTTCCACTTCGCACAAACCGTAGCGAAAATGGACGACCGCTCTAGCGGCGGTGCTTTCAATAATGCGCACGTGCGCGTAGCGATTCTGCTTGTCAGACATGGGCTCGCAGTCGGCCCCGTCGGGGCATCCGGCGCCCCAGGTTTCCACGAACTCGTCGCTATACCACTTGCCGTTTTCGGTGACCCAGGCAGGGATATAGTTTGTGCCTTGCCAGAAAACCAGGCGAATGGGGGATTCATCGAAACGCACGACCACGTCTGAATCAGGGCCCACGCGACGCGGAGCGTCCCACAGTTCGTCATACTTAAGGGTTGCGTAGTAGGCGCCAAACGCTCCCGGCCCGGAGGGACCCGACGGCAACGCTGGATACGGCAAGACCTCGCCACTCGGGGGGTGAGCCGCGCTATATTCGGCTGCGATTTCGCTCGCGGCGAGGCTGCGATTGTATATTTCCAGTTGGTCGATGATGCCATCGAACGAATACCAGACGGGATACTTGGGATGAATCCATTGCGCGGGCACGACCGCTTCCCGCACTCTGCCGATGAGCAAGTCCTGATCGCTGGCGGGAATCATTATTCCTGGGGCCAGCAACTCTCCGGCCAGCTTGCCATCCAAATAAATAGCGAGTCCGCGAGCGCTGTCGAAGGTTGCGGCCACGTGAGTCCACTTCTTCAGGGGAATCTGGACAGTAGATGCCAGGGTCTGCCAATGGCCGTTCGCCGCCAACTGCAATCCGAGATGTCCGAAGGAGTCGATTCCGAACAGATAACCGGCTTCTTCACCCTTGCGCTGATCCGCGAGGGGGATCCAGTTCCAGGGATAGGTGTTGATTGCTAGCCAGGATTCTATGGAGAAAGCAGTTGTAAGCTTCGGAGCGGCTGCGGAGGGATGGACCATTCCGGTCGTGTCGCCATCGAAACGTAAGCCCCCGCCGGAGACCCCAGGGACGTGTTTGAAGATCCCGGTGATCTTGTCGTCGACTCCCGTTACCGATTCGCGGGCTGTTGCGCCATCAGTCTCATCGAAAGACCATTTCGCCACCGGCTCTTGCGCTTGAGCCTGCACGGTTGGCGAACCGCTCAGTACAATAAACAATGTCGACGCAATCAGCGTTAGAGTAATGCTTGGCTTCATGATTCCCCCGTAAATTGATTTCTGGGCGGCGCTTTCGTGTCCCAAGAATAGTCCGCGTCGAACATTGGATGATCCAATGGCTGACATGTTAGCCGCTCAATTTCAACGTTGTCAACGATGCCAGGACTGCCGAAACGCAGATGGCTAGGTTGGTACAGACCAATGTAGGGTATCTCGTCGTCGCCTGTGCCCCCCTATGTTTTGTCAAAAGAATCAAGAAAAAGAAGCTTTGCCAGCGAAATCATCTTGACAGTCTCATTCCTCCGGTGCTAGGTTTTCTGTCGGATTGGATGAACCAATAAGAACGATCAATTTATTGATTTGCTTTGAGGACGAGGTGAATAGAACCATGGGTTACGTGAAAAGGGGTAACATGCATCATCGGACTCGTACCTTCGCAGACTTTGTGATCTTTGGTTTGATCGTGTCCGCGGCCCTGGGCTTCTGTTTTTCAGGCGTGGCTGTTGCGCAAAATACAGCCTCCGTCAACGGAACGGTCAAAGACGCAACCGGGGCAGTGGTCTCCAGCACCACGATTCGATTGACGAATATCAACACCGGCGCTGTGCAAGCCAAGACGACCAACGGCACGGGGGTATACAGCTTTGTGAACATCCTTCCCGGGCACTACACTCTCAGCGCCTCCGGGCAGGGTTTTAGGACAGAGCTTCAGCCTGACTTCGTACTCGAAGTAAATCAAACCGCTACCATCGACTTCACCATGCAGGTCGGATCCACCACAACCGAGGTGAATGTGTCGTCGCAGGCGATCGAACTGCAAACTTCCACCTCGGAACTCGGAATGGTGGTTGAAACCAGGGAAGTATTGGATTTGCCCTTGAATGGACGAAATTTCAGCGAGTTGCTTCTCCTGACTCCCGGAGTAAGCGCCGTTAATCCCCTGCAAAATTCGAGAGGCGCGCCGGGCAGCATTGGCGCGTTCGTGATTCCTGCGGTGAACGGCCAGTCGAACCGGAGCAACATGTTTTTGATGGACGGAGTGACAAACTTCGGGGCGGGTTCCGAAACCTATGCGCTGCAACCGACGATTGACGACATCTTAGAGTTCAAGGTCCAATCGCACAATGACGAAGCACAATTTGGACAGGTATTGGGCGGGATCGTAAACCTCGCCACCAAGTCGGGCACCAACAGTTTCCACGGAAGCTTGTGGGAATTCTTCCGCAACGACGCGCTTGATTCCAACAATTACTTTAATCCCCGAACTGACTTGAAGCAGAACCAGTTCGGAGGATCGCTGGGCGGCCCGGTCATTCTGCCTCACTATAACGGCCGCAACAAGACGTTCTTCTACGGTTCTTATGAGGGGTTTCGCAAGCGCAGTTCTAATACTTTACTTTACTTGACGCCCACGTCCGACCAACTGAATGGAAACTTCAGTGCAGTCTCAGGGCAGATCTACAACCCGTACAGCGCGGTAGTGGCGCCGGACGGGTCGTTTACCAACAGTCCTTTTATGTGCGATGGTTCCGGCAATGCGCTGCCGACGGATAGCAACGGCCTTCAGGCGGCGGGCACGCCTTGCAACCAGATTCCTTCCAGTTTGTTCAACGCAAGCGCGCTTTATTATGCAAAGTCGTTATTTCCTGCGCCCATCAATACCGGCCAACCTGGATTCAACGGGCTGTCCAGTACGGAAAACACGGTTAGGAATGACCAGACAGAGGTCCGAGTAGATCAACAGTTCGGGGACCGCGACCGTATTTTCTTCCGTTACAACGGCGCCTGGCAGCCGAGCGTCAGTTCCGGAGGCGTCGAGGGAAATACGGCAAATACCCAGGTCAATGCCTACAACATCGCGGTGAATTGGTCCCATAGCTTCAAAAGTGATGCGGTGACGCAGTTTACCTTTGGGCGAGTGAAAGGGATCGACACCAGCACACCGAGTTTTTCAAACGTGCCCGCAAATTTTCTGCAAAATGCCGGATTTTCTCCCAACCTCACCAATCACGGAAGCTCCGCGCCGGCACTATTTCCCACTTTCGGCGTGGATGGCTACCTGGGCAATGACAACTTCATTAGCGGCGGCAGTTACTCCAATATTTTCGAGTACAAAAGCGACACGTCAAAGATGATTGGGCGTCATCTTCTTCGATTCGGCGCAAGCCTGGCGACGGACAACACCAACAACGTCACCTACGGAGCTGTGGATGTGTTCGATCCTTTCCAGACTTCGAGCGGCAGCGCCGGGGTAGGGGGGGATGGAGTGGCATCCATGCTCCTTGGCGACCCCACGTATGCCGAGGTCGATTCGGTCAATGCTTATCTTCACGGAGGCAAGATCTTTGGCACATATTTCGAAGACCAGTGGAAGGTAAACAACCGGCTCACACTGAATTTGGGGTTGCGATATGACATCACTGACTGGCCCAGGGAAGGAACTCCCTCCAACGGAAGCAATATCACTGGCAACATCGACTTGAATAATGGGACCTATGTGCTGGAGAATCCAGCGCCCGCTTGCTCATCAACTCAAGGAGCGCCTTGCGTTCCAGGGGGCACCTTACCCGCGCATGTGACCGTCTCCCCCAACGGAAGAATCATCCAGAACACGTATGATAACTTCCAGCCGCGCATTGGTGTCGCTTATCGCATCAATGACAAAACCGTCTTCCGGGCCGGCTACGGAAGGTTCTTCGATAACTGGGCGGCGGTGATTGGATTCGCCGAAAACTTCACGGAAAGCTGGCCGAATATTGCTTACCTCGCCAGCAGCAACCTGAATAATCCCTACTTCACAGGCTTTGCCCAGGATCCCTTAAACTTGGGCAATGGACCGCTGCTTCCAGCGCCTACTCCGTTCGGTCAGGGCGATGGCTTTCTCGATCCCAAGCTCAAGAATCCATATTCGGACCAATACAATTTCGGCTTCCAACGCGGATGGGGGGCGAATTCGGTTTTGACGGTGAATTACGTGGGTTCTCAAAACCATCGCGAGATGCTGCAGATGACGGGAAATGCGGCGACGACGCCGGGTCCTGGTGATCCGTCGCTGCGCAGCCCCTATCCATATATTCAGCCGCAAATCGGGTACGTGAGCAGCGTTGGAAAGGGCAACTACAACAGCCTGCAGGTATCGTCGGAAGGACGATCGGGACACGGCCTGACTCACAAACTCTCTTATACATACTCGAAAGCGATTAACTTTGGTTGCGACACCTACTCAGGCTTCTGCGACGTTCAGGATCCCTACCATTTTGAAAAGGACAAAGGCGTAGCCGGTTACGATCAAACCCACATATTTTCTGCCAGCGTGGTCTATGAACTGCCGTTCGGCAAAGGCAAGCGATGGAGCACAGGAAATGGGTTGGGCGATGCTGTGGTTGGTGGTTGGCAGATCAATGGGATTCTGACACTTTCGAGTGGCCAACCCTATGACATGCAGGCGCCGTACCAAATCGCGAATACCAACAATGTTAGCGGCGCCGAACGGCCCAACGTGATCGCGAATCCCTATGTTGCGGGACCGGTAGCGGCAAATCCTGATCCTGGGTGCGCTAGTACGATTTCTCAAGGAGGCAAAGCTGCAGATCAAGTCGGTGTAGTCGGCAGCTGGGTCAATCCTTGTGCTTTTGCATTGCCGGACCAGTTTACCTTTGGCGACATGGCGCGAAACAGTCTGCGGTCTGACTGGAACAGGAACCTGGATCTGTCGTTGTTTCGTGCGTTTCGCGTAGGCGAAACCAAGAAACTGGAGTTCCGCATGGAAGCGTTCAACGTTACTAATACCAAGGTGTTCGCCCCACCAGATAACAACATCACCGATTCTAATTTTGGCGCGGTTTCAGCGACTGCAAACACCGAGCGCCAACTGCAGTTTGCCATGAAATTCTACTTCTAGTTGACCAACCCCCGTCGGGCGCTCTGGGATCGCAAGATCCTGGGGCGCCTTTCGTTTTGTGGGGGAGCGACACCATTGACGGACGCCTAGACGAGCATCATAGAGACGATCAATCCTAATCTTTGGGGTCGGAAGAACGGCACGAAGGACCGTCAAGCGCAAGTGAATAGACTAGAGGTCCCCCGCTCCAGAAAAATACTGCTATCCGAGGAATGGTTTACAGTCGTTTAAAGGGCGAAACTCAATTACAGCAGCGCCTTCTCCCGCTGGACCAGGTGCAGGAAGTTGCCTTCCACATCGCGAAAAAAGAACAGACGCATGCCCGGAAGAAGCACGGGAGCCGGTTCAAACTCAATACCTGCGGCTTGCAATTCTCTGTACGCCGTGTCCAGGTCATCGACCGAGAACGCAATGTGACGAAGGCCGGCATCGCGGATCTGCGGTTTAGCTGGCACGGTTTCAGATTTCACGAACTCAAGCACGACCGAATTCGCGGATTTTATGTACACCGTGCTTCCGGTGTCCTGGAGCGGTGAGAAATTCAGGTGATCGACATACCATTGAGCCAGCTTCTGCGCGTCCGTGGTGGCGATGGCAATATGCTCAACCCCTTTGATCAATGCCTGCTTGTTCGAACGATTCATTTATTTCTTCCCCCGAACTCGATTACTGCGCCGCTAACGGTTGTAAAAAGGAACCGGGCCACGTAGGTCTGCCCAGATCTCGTCGCACACGGATAGAACTTCAGGCGGCAAAGGACCTTCTTTGCATGCCGCCAAATTTTGATCGAGTTGTTCGAGCTTTGACGCTCCCAGAATCACGCAATCCGTAACGGTATGGTTCAGCAGCCAGTTCAACGCGACGCTGATCAACGAACGCCCGGCTTTATCTGCCGCTGCCTTTAGTTTGGCTACCGCCGCGAAGTTTTGAGGATGCCAATACCGCTCTTGATACATGGGGTTTTTGTCGAAACGAGTGCCTGGCGGAATCGCCGTCTCACTGTGCTTGCCGGTGAGCATTCCGCCTGCGAGAGGGTTATAAGCAATGACAGACACGCCGTATTGTTCTGCCATCGGCAGGTACTCCTGCTCGATTCCTCGTGCCAGGATGTTGTACATAGGTTGTGATATGTAGGCAGGTGTGTGTCCAGCGCTCTCGGCGATCCGAATCATCTCGCAGACTTGCCAGCCGGCATAGTTCGAAGTGGCGGGATATCGAACTTTGCCTTGTTTTATAAGCTCGTCCATCGCAGCCAGAGTTTCTTCAATTGGAACTGCAGCGTCTGGTTGATGAAGGTAGTAAAGATCGACATAATCAGTTTGCAGACGCTTCAAGCTGTCTTCAATCGCGCGGCAGATGGCGCGCTTGGAGAGTCCGCTCTCATTCGGGCCTTCGCCCATTTTCCCGCGAACTTTCGTGGCCACGATTAATTTGTCGCGCTTGCCACGCATGGCCTCTCCCAGCATGCTCTCCGCGATGCCGGTCTGATAGACATTGGCCGTGTCGAAGAAATTGATGCCCTCATCCATACAGCGGTCCACCATCCGCGTGGCAGTCGACTGGTCAGCAGGCTTTCCAAAAGTCATGGTGCCAAAGCACAAGCGGGAAACTTTGAGATTGGTGTGCTTGAGTATTCGATAATCCATTCTGAGTGCTCTCCGTTGTTATTGGGTAATGATGGGTGAAGCAAAAGTGAGAGTAGTTTCTTTTGATAAGACTACTTCGGGGTAAAGACTCCTTCCGCGACTTGCGCAACCGCGTCACGGGCTTGCTGCAACACAACCTGCAGACCGATTCTGAGACAAGATGTGTCGTTGGTGCAGAACAGAACATCCACTCCTGCCTTTACCCAGAACTTGAAATCCGCCGGCGCGGCGCCTACAGCCACGAGCTTCCCATGCTTCTTCGCAGATTGAATTGCTAGCGTTGCTGCATCTTGAACCCGTGAATGTCCAGTTTGTCCGGGCACGCCAAGCGTAGCGGCAAGATCAGCAGGCCCTATGAAGATATCTACTCCAGGCACGCCGCAAATCTCTTCCAGATGGTCGATGGCATAGGCGGTTTCGATCTGCGCCATCAGAGAGACGTCATGGTTGAGCTTCTGCTGCTCAGCGGGCACGTTAGGAACCAGTCCGTATTGCACGGCGCGGGAAACGCTGAAGAATCCGCGTTCGCCTTCGGGTGCGAACCGTGCATACTTTTTCAGTTCGTTGAGTTGCTGGGCGGATTCCGCCATGGGGAGATCGATAATGTCCGGGCCACATTCGGCGGCTTTCAGTACTTGTTCCCGCGTCGAGTTGGGGATGCGAATCATGGTCAGCATTCCGCAGCCTTGGGAAATCCGACAGAGGTTGGCAATTTCCGCAAAAGTCATGTGCGAGTGTTCCATTTCAAGCCACATGACTTTGAAGCCGAGATAGGCGCACATCTCAATGAAGATGGGATCATTAAAGTAGGCAGCGGCCCCAAACACCGGGCCTGGCGCCGATTCACGCACAAGACGTTGTAACCGAGTCATTCTTTCTCCTTAGTGCATTTCATTTCATAATTGCCAGAGGTTTGAGCAAGACTGATGAAGGATCCCTCTGTAGCCAACCCCACAGTGTTAGCTTTTTCGCGCTCGTATCAGGAGTCTGAAAGAGAAAGCTCGCGAAATATCCCACTACCAGCAAAACGATGTGCCCAATCACGCCAATCATGTAATCGTGCAACGGAAAGTTGTACCGTCCCAGGTCGACAATGTTGCCGCCGTTGAGGGTCAGCGTTGCCCAGAGAGTGAATGCAAGGCTTGCGACAATGCCGGCATAGGCTCCCTGGCGATTTGCGCGATCACTGAGGAAAGCAAGCAGGAACAATCCAGCCAGCCCGCCAGCTACAATCGCTGAGATCGTGTACCACAGCGAAAGTGCGGTTCCATGTGTGTGCGCGAGCCGGATGGCAAATGCGATGGTCACCAAACCAAAGACTGCAACAGCGCGCTTCGCCACCTGCAGCTGTTGCTGATCGGTCGCCTGTGGCCGAAGCTTGCGGTAGAAATCTTCGACCGCCACGAGCGAAAGACAATTTAAATCGGAAGACAGAGTTGCCATGGCAGCACCGAAGAGTGCCGCAACAAATAATCCGGCGATGCCCGCCGGAATGTGTGTGCTGATGAAGTAGGGGAACACCTGATCGGCCTTGGTGATGTAAGCCGGTAGCGATTCTCTCGTGAGCTGGTAAAACGCCCAGAGCTGCGTGCCGATTAACATGAACAGCATCCATGCCGGGATGCAGAGCACTGCGCCGAGAATCACACCCTTAATCGCTTCCTTGTCACTCTTGGAGGCAAGATAGCGTTGCACCATGGTCTGGTCCGCCGTGTACTTCTGCAGATACCAGAAAAATCCGTACAAAGACAGCACGATGATTGTCGGTTTGGAAAACACAAGAGCTGTGCTTCCCAAGTCAAACTTGTGGGTTGCTGTTGCCAGAGTCCAAAACGCTGAAGGCCCACCCGGAGTGAGGAAGAGTAGATATCCAACACAAATCAAAATGCCGGACCATAGGATGAATCCTTGCACGACGTCGGCCCAGATCACCGCTTCCAATCCTCCAAGCAGAGTGAAGAAGATCGTGATTGCGCCGACGCCGACTACGATTGCATCTACATGCCATCCCGTCATGCTGGAGATGGTGAGTGCCAGCAGGTAAACGATGAAGGCCATCTTGGAAAAGGTGCCGATGGCGAAGGCCAGCGAGGAATACGCACGCGCGGGATATCCGAATCGATTTCCAAAATATTCATACGCGCTCATCCCAACTGCCTGACGATAAAACGGAATCACTATGCTCCCAACGATGGCCAGAACAACGATGACCATAATTCCCGGGACCAGCATCGACCAATTCCCGGCATACCCCGATCCTGGATAGGCGATGAACGTGACCGCGCTGATGATGGTGGCCAGCATCGACATGCCCATCGCCCAAGCCGGGATTGCACGTTTGGCAACGAAATAGATCTCCGTGGTAGTTTGCCGGTTGGCAAAGCGCAGTCCGACTGCGACGATTGTGGCCAGATAAACCGTCACCACCAGGGCATCAAGCCAGCGTAATCGCATAGTCAATTCTTCTCTGGGAGAGGCTGGGTTCGTCTCAGTTTTGTTTCCGCCATCGAGGTGCCCATCTTCAGGGCGGCAATCATGTTGCGGGCGTCGGCTTGGTTCTTACCGGCAATATCAAAGGCCGTGCCATGGTCCACGGAGGTTCGAATAATAGGAATTCCGAGCGATACATTTACCGTCTGCTCAAAATCAAGCAACTTCATCGCGATGTGCCCCTGGTCGTGATACATGGCGACCACCATGTCATACGCCCCGCGAGAGGCCAGAAGGAAGATCGTGTCCGGCGCATGGGGCCCATCCACCAGAATGCCTTTTCGTTGAGCCGCTTCGATCGCCGGAATGATTCTTTCAGCGTCTTCGCTGCCGAACAGCCCGTGCTCCCCGGCGTGGGGATTCAAGCCGCACATGGCTAGGCGTGGGCGTTCAAAGCCGAGCAGCTTCATGGCTTCATTTCCGATTTCGATCGTGCACAGGATTCTTTCGGTCGATGATTCGATCGCTTTTCGCAGTGAAACGTGGGTCGTGACGTGGATGACACTCAGCTTTGTGCTGGAGAGCAGCATGCGGGATTCGGTTGCTCCACAAAGCTCCGCAATGTATTCTGTATGTCCCGAGAACGGCATGCCAGACATGGTTACTGCTTCTTTGTTCAGCGGGGCCGTCACCATTGCATGAGCCTCTCTACTGAGACACATCTCGGTGGCTACCCTGACATACGCAACAGCGGCGCGGCCGCAGTCGGCGTTCAACTTGCCAAATTGAAATTGGTCGGCGTTCGTGATGACCTTCAAGTCTCGAATACTTGCGTTCAAACTGGCGGGAGAGATGCCGCAAGTCGCGCCGGATTTTTCCAGCGCACATTGGTCGCTAATGATGATCCAGTTTGCTAGGTCTTGTACTTCGGGAGCAGACAGCGCCTTCAGTACAATCTCGGGGCCCACGCCCGCAGGATCACCGATGGTGACAGCAATCGTTGGCTTGCGCGGATCTACGCTCATAGCAACTCCTTTCTCGGAGAGGCAAAAAATTCCGCGGAGCGTAATAGAGCGTCGTCACTCCCGAAGCCGCCTGACTTACTTGCTATGGGTAGCCTGGAAAACGCACCACCGCAAAGAATTCCCCACGGCAGGCCGGGGACAATTTCGTCACGCAGTTGGATGGTTTGCGCACCTAATACTTTGCAGACCAACATTCCGGTATCGCCCCCGGTAAAGACAATTCCGGCGAGCTGAAGTCCTTCCAGACAACAAAACAACTCCCGCACCGAGAATTCAGTAGCTTTAGCACGTTCGATGATCACGGCGAGATGGCGTTTGTCGCGAACGGCTTGACGTGCTGCCTTAATGTTCTTCGACTCCGCTTCTATTTCCACTACATCCAAGGCGGCCATCAGCATGGCCTTTTGGCGTACCGTCGCAGGATGAGTTGATCCGATACAGAAAACCACTGAGGCGTCTTGTGCTTGAAGCGTTGCCTGTTCTGCTTCGGTCTTTCCCAGGTGATCGGCCAATGCAATCGCCAGCCCTGCTGACCCCACCCAGAGAATTCGCCGCCCCAATTTAGTCCCCGTCGCGACCACGGCCCGTAGATCGTCCTGGGATACGGAGTCCACAACCGCTAACCTTACTCCGTTCGCAATATCAGTATTGAGAGTAAATGCAAGCGTCGCCGGGTTCTGCACTTCCGGCTTGATCGACACGATCTGCTCGGAAGCGATTCCTTGCTGGGCAAGCAACTGAGGAATGTCGATCCGCTCAGCGCCGGAACAATCGGTCGATTCCAAAACACCATCATGGACAGTTCTGCGCATTTCCGGATATGCCGGGGCAATGATCGCGCATTCACAATGGAAGTATTCCAGAGCGGCCGCGATTTCCTCTCCCACATTGCCGCGCATGGTGGAGTCGATCTTCTTGAAAAGCATTCCGGTCTTACGCCCGGAATGACGTTCCGCGATTGCCTTGATCTTACGGCGTGAATTACAGAGATCATCATTGCGGCTATTGGTGTTATAGGCCACGACATCGACTCGTGAAGATGGGCTAATCGAGAGTTCAAACTGTACTTCACAGGACAATCCTCGCCGCACAAACTGCACCCCTGTGTCACAAGCGCCTGTGAGATCATCGGCAATCAACAGGCAAGCGGGATTTGTTTCAGGACGCATGGGGTGCTATGAAAGCGTAGAAATCAGACAGCCAGTTTAGGTGCCGCGTGATTGAAAACTCTTTGGAGAGGCGGGGTATTCATAGCTGGTAAGCCTCCTTGGCTGTGCCACTGAAAACCTGTGCCTGTTCGTCCACGGACAGACCCGCAATGGCGCGTTGCACCGTCTCTGCCCAACGTTGGTAAGAACTTGCAACTAGAACCACGGGCCAATCAGAACCAAACATCAGGCGCGCTGGGCCGAAAGCCTCGATCGCAATTTCGAAGTAAGGTCGAAGATCTTCTTCTGTCCAGTCCGTCCATTTTGCTTCGGTCACCATGCCCGATAGTTTGCAATAAACGTTCTCACGCCGCGCGAGTTCAATGATGTTCTCCCGCCATGGCGATAGCGTTCCGTCCTTTATGCGAGGCTTAGCGATGTGATCGACGATGAATACTTGTTGAGGATGGCGATCGACAAATTCAATGGTCTGATGCAAGTGGCGTTCGAAGATCAGAATGTCATAGCATAAGTTGAAGTCTTTGAGATGCGCAACGCCACGGTTGAAATCCTCGCGCAGCATGTAAAAGGCATCTGGCTCATCGTGTAATACGTGGCGGACTGCCTTCAGTTTTGTGCGGATCGATAATTTCTCGAGTCGATCGCGTACGCCTTCTTCCACCAGCGGCACCCATCCAACCACGCCTTGTATGAAGTCATTACGCTCAGCCAAACCGAGCAGCCACTCGGTTTCTTCCAGCATCTGTCGCGCCTGGACGGTGACCACTCCGTCGATGTCTGCTTCCCGCATAACCTTATTGAGATCGTCAATCAGAAAGTCATGTCGCAACATACCCATGTTGTCGGTCATCCACGGATACTGCTCGCGGGAGTATTTCCAGAGGTGGTGGTGGGCATCAATGCGATCTACCTTCATGATGAGATTCTAGTTGTTCTCGGGCTTGCCGACGATCCAGGTTTGGTCCTTGATGCTGGCTAGCATCTCCTGAACCTTCGCGAGTAATTTATTGTCGACTGGTTCGGCAATCCATCGGACGTTCTTCTTAATGTTTTCCGGATTTGCCGTACCCACGACAGTCGCCGCGATTCGCGGATTGGTTAGAGCAAACTGCATGGCCAGTTTCGCAATGTCCG
This sequence comes from Terriglobales bacterium, assembly GCA_963802555.1. Lineage (GTDB taxonomy): Bacteria > Acidobacteriota > Terriglobia > Terriglobales > Acidobacteriaceae > DATBAX01. The sequence continues at coordinate 149,426 of CAWDJD010000002.1, forward strand.
CGCCCTGACTGTGGCAATAGGCAGCCGCCTCGGCACATATCTTCTTTACGTTTCCCGGTGCCGGATGCCAGTCTGGCGTCCCCTGATTCGTGAGCAGTCCTTGCGAAACCGGCGATGCGCTGATGATTCCGACACCCTTGCTTTCGAGGAATGGTATGAGCTCGTTCAGAGTCGTGTCGTTGAGAGAGTAATGGTTATAAGAAAGGATGGTATCGACATGGGTGCGGGCGGCGATGTAGCTGAAAATCTTCAGTGGGTATCCAGTGATCCCAACAAACCGTACTTTCCCGGTTTGCTGAAGTTTCCTCAGCGCAGGGATGGTTTCCCCTACAACCTGATCGAGGTTGCCGTACTCGTTGTCGTGCGATTGAATAATGTCAACGTAGTCGACGCCTAAACGCGCGAGACTTTCGTCCACACTGGCAATGGTCCTCGCTGCGGAAAAATCAAACGCAGCATCGCCATAGCGGCCGACTTTGGTGGCGAGGTAATAGCTGCTCCGTGGAATGCCCTTCAGTGCTTTGCCCAGGACCGTTTCCGCTTTCGTGTATCCATAAAATGGAGAAACATCGATGAAGTTGATGCCGAGATCCAGAGCGGTATGAACTGTGCGGATTGCGTCAGCTTCTTCCACTGGCCGGCCGAACATGCCGCCGCCTAAAGAGGAGGCTCCAAAACCCAAAGCCGATACCCGCAGACCCGTCTTACCGAGAACCCGGTACTCCACGAAAGAACCTCCTGATTTGAAAACTCCAGATCAGCGGAACACGTAATACAAAACGGCCATGGTTGTGAGCAGAAGGCCAGCAAGAACCCTGGGATCGGATATTCTTTGTACCTTCTCGCCGAGGATTACTGCCAGTGGGTTTTTCCACGTCAGGCCTTCAATTTGTTCCGGGGGAGGGGCTGGAGTGAGCAGACTCACAATGACAAACAATACGCTACAGATGCAGAACATCCACCAGGCTTGCATCATGAACGAGATACCAAGCCGGTGAGTGATCATTTTTTCCGTGCCGAATACTGGCAGGTCGAGCACAAAAGAAACGGCGCCCATCAGGAAGCCTGAGATCAGCGTCACGATCGACGCCTCCTTGGTTCCACGTCGCCAAAAGACGCCAAATAAAAATACCGTGGTGATCGGTGGGGCGAGGTCTGCCGCAATCACATTGATGGCTTCGAAAATACTGGTGAATCTTCCGCCTTGGGTGGACCAAAGAATTGCCAGCAACATGACTACGACGGAACTGATGCGCCCGATCTGCACCATCGCCCGGTCGGTGGTTTCAGGACGAAGCCGCTTTACGATGTCGACCGCAACCAAAGTCCCCGAACTATTTAATGCAGCGGACACGGCACTCATGAGCGCGGCCAATACCGCAGCGGAGATCAAACCCTTGAGACCGGTCGGGATTAACTGGTTTATAAGGACGGGGAGAGTCTGATTACTGGCTGACCCAATCTGATCTCTAAAAAGAACATAGGCAATCACACCAGGAAGGACTAGGAAAAAAACCGGCAGGATCTTCAGGAAGCCTGCGAGCAGAGGGCCAAGTTGAGCATCGCGCTCGGTGCGAGCTCCCAGCACTCGTTGCACGATGGTTTGATCGGTACACCAGTACCACACTCCCAGGACCGGATATCCCAGAAATACCGCCCACCAATTCAAGCCGGCGGAGCTGTGGCTTTGCAGCATTTTCAACTGATCAGGTTTTACCGCCGCCCGGAACTGCGCAATGGTATGAATGCCGTGCGCCGGTAAGGCCAGCAGCGCAAATGCTGTGATGATGCAGGCCCCGACGAGCAGAAAAGCCGTATTGACGGTCTCCGTGACTACCACTGCTTTGAGTCCACCGAGCACCGTATATAAGGACACGACGATCGATACGATCATGATGGAAGTGAACACATCGATGCCGAAGAATTGCTGAAAGACTTCCGCCCCGGCGTAAATGCTCATTCCAATATGAATGAACAGTGCGGCAACGATTGCCATGAACGCTAGCAGGGAACGTGATCCCGAGCTGTAACGCTTTTCAAGAAACTCGGGCAGCGTAGAAATATGGCTGCGAAAGTAAAACGGTGCAAAAACCAACGAGAGCAGAATGAGGGTGAATGCTGCCATCCATTCAAAATTTCCCCACACTAGGCCTTCGTTATATCCCGAAGCTGTGAGACCGACCAAATGAATGGTGGAGATGTTGGAGGCGAACAAGGCGGCACCCACCACACCCCAGGGAAGGGAACGGCCAGCCAGGAAGAAGACCTGTCCCGTCACCTTGGATTTGCGGGTGGATAGGATGCCAATCGCCAAAATCACAACGATATAAGCAACGATAATTCCCAGATCTAGTACAGGAATTCGCAGATGTGTTGCCATTTGGGACTCACCGATCCGGATGCTTACGTGTCAATTTCTCCAATGTCCACGATTGCTTTGATCAGATTTGCATTGCCCGGAAGCTCTTTGAATCGCGTGGGCACTTCTGATAGTACAAGGCGATTTGTGATCCATGGCGATGTGTCAATCTGGTGCTCTTCGATCATTCTAATGATGCGAGGGAACTGTCCGGAACTATTCCGACTGGCGTATAACGTCATTTCCCGCATGTGAAAAAGCGGGTTATCGATTGAAATACTGTCGCGTGTGAGGCCCACATAGACCACGCGTCCAGCAGGTGCCGCATAGCGTAGGCTCGCTCCCATCGAATTAGCGTTGCCTGTGGCGTCAAAAACAACATCAGCCAGATGATCGTCGTGTTCGCTCTGGGCTTCGAAACCCAGCCGCGCCGCAAAGCTGCGACGCGATTCGTTCTTTTCCATCACACGAACACTGGCGCCGGCAGCTTGGGCGAATTGGGCCGCCGCCAGGCCAATTGGCCCCACACCAATGACCAGAGCCTCTTCACCGCCACGCAATTGGCTTCGAACCACCGCATGTGCACCGATGCCAAGAGTCTCAATGAGCGCGAGCTGGTCCAGGGAAAGTTTAGTGGATTTATGAAGCAGCGCCAACGGCACTGACAAAAAGGGCTGCATGCCCCCATCCACGTGGATCCCAATCACACGGAGTTGTTCGCAGCAGTTGGTGCGGCCGGCTTTGCAGGCGCGGCATTTGCCACAACTGATGTAAGGCTCAATCGCGCAGCGATCGCCAACTTCTATCCCTTTATCGTTCCTGGGGATGTCGGCAATGATCCCGGAAAGTTCGTGTCCCAAAACTCGAGGGTAAGTATACGCAGGATGCCTGCCGGCAAAGGCATGAAAATCACTTCCGCACACTCCGACGGCGCGGATCCGGACGAGCGCTTCTCCCCGGGATGCTTCCGGGGACGGCACTTGACGCTCGATAAATTCTCCTGGTCTTTGCAGCAGGATTTGTCTCATGGGTACGTTCTCAACTGGCCTACCCCGTTCGTATCCGGTGGCCACTAAATTGGTTCAGCCATATACCAGATGCAGCATTATAGGGAGGACCAATGGAGAGAGTCAAGGAAAACGATTTCCTGTAGCATCATTGCTGGCGAAAGAAGTCTATTCTTGCATAATTATAGTTGTTTAGCTGTTATTAGGCTCGCTGGAAATTGTGGCGGCTCTGATGCTTTGGCCAAATTAAGCCCGCACTCCCAAGGCAAGGCGGCGCGAGTAATTGGATGAGCCTATCGCCGATTGGCGGATCCGTTTCATCCTGGATATGGAAAGACGAAAGGGGCTGGTTGCTTCCTGCTGAATCCAGATCACCAGGTCCGTGCCATCCAGTCGATGTACAAATCCAATTCGGAGATTTGATCGTGGAACCGCTTTCCCATTCCATAACACTCTTACCGTCGAGTCTCCCCAATCCTGGATAACAAACGCGGGATCGACGATCGGAGACTCCTCGGTGGCTTCCACCATTAGCTCAAGCTTTCTTTCCCCAGATAGTTCTCCAACCTTGCTTGTGCCCAAAATGTACGCGCGTTGGCTGGCATCATATTGTTGAGTGAAACTTCCGCGCGATATTGTCAGTTTCGCCGGTTTTAGCCAGGATCGGTCCAGAAGAGCCAATTCAGCAGTTGATTTTGTCGTAAGGCCAAACAGGAAATATGTGGTCTTGGTTGGCCCGGGGCCATCTATGAACGCATTCTTCGGGTTGGGAGACATAATCGCAGCACTCCCATAGTGATCGGGAAACAACGCCCATCGGCCATCCGAAGGTATTTGATTTACCGGCCAGTGGTCCCACACTGGAAAGTGTGAATACTCCGGTCTTAATTCTGGGGGCCACCCGTAGGGCCCCAGAATCGTTTCAGGCAGATATATATAAAAAGGCTTATACGTAGACTTTACATTTAACAGCGCGATGTTTGCGTTGGTGGGCGGATCCGGGAAGGGAAACGGAGGGGACACGGGATCCCACGAATAAGTATGGCTTTCGCCCTTGCCATTTGCGATGGTAGCCGCATTCAAAGAGATATAATCCTCAGGTTTTCGACCGGGCTCAAGCAGAAGGGTCGGCTCAGTGAAGCTGTATTTTGTCTTTGTGCCATGAACTGTTCCACAACGCACCGCAGTTCCATCGGGATAGATGTAGAACAACTCATCACCCCAGTCTCCCCATCCGCTGACAGGATCGACGTCGGCCAGGTTTCCCAGCACGTCCGCCAGCGCATAGCGCCAGTGCAAAACGACTCGGGCTTCCGTATTCTCGACAATGCTGATATGCGAGTACACGTCATGTTTGTCGTTCATGTGCTCGGCGGTACCGATTTTCGTGCTGCTTTCAAAGCTTTGGTCGCCGACCCAGATGCCATTTTCGGTGACCATGCTCTCTCCATAATTGTTGCCGCGCCAGAATACGTAGTGAAATGGAGAGTCGGCGAAACTGACTACGACGTCCGAGTCCGGGCCGGTGCGCCAGAGTGCATCCCACTCCGGATACAGCTTCAGTTCCGTATAGACGGCGCCAAACCGGCTGACGTGTTGCGGAAGCGATGGCCAACGCCGAATCTCCAGGGCCGGCATCTCCGGAGGTTTAATCAATCCATACTCGCGCGCCACCTCGCCGGATGAAAGGCTGCGGTCGTATATTTTGAGCTCGTCGAAAATGCCGTCGAATGAATAGGAAGCGGGGAACGCCGCAGAAGGTCGAACCAATGCCGTAGGAGGAAGATCTACGAAATTTCTTCCTACTCGCAAACCCGTGTTCTTCGTGGGAGTCACACGTCCGGTGACGGGAAGTTTGCCAACTAACTTGCCATCAACATAAAGTCTGATTCCGTCCACCGAATCATAAGTGCCGACGACGTGGAGCCACTTCCGCAGGGGCAGCCTTTCGTCAGACTGACATATTTCCCAATTGCCCCAAACGGAGACTTGCAGGCCCAGGCGCCCTTCTGCATCGACTCCAAAAAAATAACCGGCTCGCTTTTCTTCCTCATGATCAACAAGAGCAACCCAGTTCCACGGATAAGATTGAATGGCGATCCACGCTTCAATGCTGAATCCGGGGCCTGTCTCCGGAACATCCTTCGGCGCAATGTCGATCAAGGTTGTAAACCCATCGAATTTCAGCCCTGTACCCGAGACACCTTTCGACCACGCATGATGATTCAAGATGTTGTCATTGCGTCCGGTGACGGAATCGGTGGCGATATTTCCACTGCCTTCGTCAAACTTCCACCACGCGACGACGCCGTCACTCGATTCAGAAAACGCGGAGATCGTAAGGATTGTCGCTGTGGCGAGTAAAAAGAATGCACGTTTGAGCCAGGCCTTCATGCGTAAGTCTCGCCGTTATTTTTCGTCCTAGCCATTTAGTTTCAGTGCAGCTTGCCAACGAATCCCGATCGTTTAGGGTCGAAGAGTAAGACTGTATCGATGTGGAATCGGCCGAGCATCTTTCCGCTGTTGTTCCACGGCATGGTCCTGGAACGCTGAGAGCTCGCTGGCGGCCGTGCGCGCAATCGCGTTCATCTCTTGCTGAACAAAACCAGCGCGGGTTTTTTCGATTTCGTTCCTGCGCTCGGTATCGAACGCAACCATCCGCGACTGTTCCAGCATTGGGGTTTCGAGTAGCGCGAGATTAATGCCGGAGGCCAACTGATTATGATCAAAAATGCCGACGCTTTGTCCGTCGATTCTCAGCTCGTAGTGTCCGGGGGCGAGCCCGTGGATCCTAAGCATCTCCTGATCGAGAGCTTCGATCAAATCGGAGGAGCGAGCCACAAGATCCATGAACGGATCCGATTCTTTCGACGCAAGTGGAAGAGGCAAGGCCTGATCGATCTCCAGCCAGGTGAGGGAATTGTTGTCCTTACGCAGTTCCGTAATCTGCGTATTTAGAACCTCGGCGGCAGTAGGCTTCGACGCGTCGATTGTCACAGAGGTAACCAGCGGAACCGCCCCCCAAACTTTCAAAATAGCTTCCGCCATGAGCCAGTGCAAGGCGGATCCGGGATGGACGCGGTCGGGAATGAGAGTAGTTGAGAACGCCGGGTCGAGCGTTTTGGCTTTGGTCAATGCTGCAACTACGGGCGCATTCAGGTCAGCTACTTGCAAGTGTTTGTCGGCTGTGAGTTGGCCCAGGAATTCACCAAAACGCTGCAACACTGCATTGTAGCCATTTTCGAATTGCGGTTCGCGCGCGACGTCGTCGTACGGTGATGGCTTGAGCAAAACAAGGCGCGTAGCAGGTAGCTTGGACAGGATGGCGTCAACGATGTGGCGGGATCCGTCGGCGTAACTCTCAAAAATCCCTGGATCATAAGGACGCGTGTAACCGTCATTCATGCCCAGCATGATAGTGACCACGGTCGGATGGTAAGCGAATAGATCGCGTTCAAGACGCAAATCAACGGGACCCGCGCGTCCGCCGCTTACCTTATCTCCTCCCACGCCTGCTTGAATGAAGGTAATCTTCGAGCCTGGAAAACGAGTCAACATAAATTCCTCTACGTCGCTGGTGTACAACCTCTGCTCCGTAATACTGTCGCCGTAAAATACCACGCTGTCGCCATCTTTGAGCGCAAAGCCCTCAGCCGGTGCAGTCGGCTGCTGGGATTGGGCCATACTGCAAGTGAAGAGTAAGCAGAGGACAACAAAGTAAGCATTGCGCATCTTGATATCCCTCGTGAAAAGGCTGATACTTCCTTGCTTCAATGTCAATTCTTGCGTACATCTTGATGAAGCAGCCGGAAGACGCACGCGTATTTCCCGGGCGCTTGCTCTGGAAGTTGAATGTGTAGACCGTCGGATCGCTGTTCAAACTGAAGTTCAGCGTCGGAGCCCAAGAGCTTCACGGAGTCAATCTTCTCGACGCTGCCCGATGCAGTAGTTCCGAGCGAATGGATCACTGCTTCCTGACTGGGCGGCCACGCCATCTCGATGGCGTAGAGCGTGCCGCCTTTGGTCGTGAAGCGAAAGTCTTCTGCTGTGTAGGACTGAGTATCGGTATCGTGCATGGGGCCTTCCGCAATCTTGGTCGGACCTTCACCATAGACCTTCCAAGGCCTGGTGCCATAGATCGCTTCACCGTTGAGTTTGAGCCATCCTCCAACCTCGAGCAAAATTTGTTGCACTTCTTCCGGGATCGTGCCGTCCGAGCGCGGGCCAATGTTGAGCAAGAGATTTCCATTCTTGCTGACAATGTCGATAAGCTCGTGGACAACGAAGTCGGGCGTTTTGAAAGTATCGTTCTGAATGTAGCCCCACGATTTATTACTCAGAGATGTATCGGTCTGCCAGTATTTGGGCCGGATCTCGGCGAGTTGGCCCCGCTCGACATCGAGCACGGCGGAGTCTTTTTGCATCGCATCGGCCTTGTAATTGATAACCCCGACCGCGCCCTGTTTTGAGGACTCGTTGTAATAGAAAGCGGCAAAGCGGGCAAGATAAGGACGTAGTTCGGGATGGCCGATCCAGAAATCGAAATATACGATTTTCGGATGATACTTCTCAACGATTTCCGCATCCCGAGCAAGCCAGTCGTTCGCAAATTCGGGGCTGACATAGGTCCAGTCCTGGGACAATGGCGCGTGACGCTCGGCGAAGTGGGACTGCGCCGGCCCGTAGAAACTAGCGAAGAGGGGATCGTTGACGTCCGACTCGATCTTGCGACCGCCATCCAGGAACCAGTCATGCTCGATGCGGTGGGTAGCAGCTCCAAGATGCAACCCCTCGGAACGGACGGCTGCGGCGAGGTCTAAGGCGAGATCGCGATGCGGCCCCATCGCCGCGGCGGTCCAGTCGGAAAGCCCGCTGTCGTACATCGTAAAGCCGTCGTGATGCTCAAAAACGGGTATCACATATTTTGCCCCAGCTTGCTTGAACAGACGCGCCCAACTCTGCGGATCGTAATGTTCAGCTTTGAACATCGGAATGAAATCCTTATAGCCGAACTTTGTAAGCGGACCATAGGTGGAGAGGTGGTGTTTATTCTCTTCAGACCCCTCGATATACATATTGCGTGGATACCATTCATTCCCAAATGCGGGGACAGAATAAAGACCCCAGTGAATGAATATGCCAAACTTCGAGTCTTTGTACCACTCGGGAACCTGATATCCAGCCAGTGACTGCCAATCCGGACGAAAGGGACCGTCGCTGGCTTGTTGGTCGACCTGCCGAACGAGTTCAGCTCGCCGTCGATCGTACTTTCGACTGGCCTTCTGCCAAATCTGGTCAATTATTATGGGGTCAAGAGACGAGGTCGGGGCGGTTTTGCTCTGACTCGCTGACTGACCCTGGCTAAGGCTGCAGGCAAGTAGCAGAATGGCAAGCCCGGCTAAAGAATGTTGGTGAAAAAAGTGCGGTAGGTCGTCGTTTTTAAAAACGGAAGACATAAGTATTGGTTCATCCAATATCGCGAACACGCTAACAGCAGAGATAAAGCAATGTCAAGGCGGGGAACGTTAATTGACGAGAGAGCAAGTCGCCCCATAAAATCGGCCTGCATTGGATCATCCAATGCATATTCCAGGAATATAGAAGAGCTTTCCGTCAGGAGGAAAGGTGGACCGACGAGAGTTTCTCCAAGCAGGTCTGTTGACATCGGCGAACTGTACGGTCGCCAATCTCCGCAGACCATTGACAGTGACAGCGCGGTAACGCCCTACATTCAACGCTGGAGCCTAGATGTTCAGCGCGAACTGGGGAAAAACGTAGTCGCAAGCATTGGCTATGTTGATTCCGAGGGCACTAAGTTGCCCACGCAGTATGACCTCAATCTGCCACCGCAGGGTGTTTATCTCAATAATGATGATTACTACGATGCGCGTCCGTTAACCACGGTCGCTCCGGGCCGGTGGGAGTCGATCTGGGCAGTCCATCACAACCGGAGTAACAACTACAACGCCATGACCCTACAGTTGAAAACCCAGGGATGGCACGGTTTGTCCAGCCAGACTGGCTACACCTGGTCCAAACAGATGGACACGTTCTTCGGTGAAAGTGGCGAGGCCGGGGTACAGGCGATAGGAGGCCAATGGCACCCGGAATGGTCCTATGGTCCGTCGGATGCCAATCATACCAACCGATTCGTCGCGGCCTTGATTTACCAGTTGCCCGGAAAGAATTTCGGCAACCGCCTGGTGCGCGAAGCCATCGGTGGATGGCAACTGAGTACGATCACTACCTTCGAGTCGGGCAGCCCGACGACCATTTTTAACGGGTACACCAGCTCGTTTGACGCTATGGGTGATGTTGCAGACCAGACCTGCAACGGAAACCTGGCCCGTGGGGACCGCACCTTCCTGCGTGCTTTCAATACAGCTTGTTACACAGAGCCCGCGCCCGACCCTGTTACTGGGATCGCGATTCACCGCGGCGACGAACGTCGTAACAATCTGCGCCAACCAGGGATCAACAATTGGGATATGTCACTCGGCAAGGCTTTCCCTCTGTTTGGGGGAAGGCCACGAGTTGCAGTTCCGTGCGGAAAGTTTCAACACTTTCAATCACACACAATGGTCATCGATCAACACTTCTGGCGACACCTTCGTTCTTGATGACCGGCAGGTAAATTCGCAAAGCACGTTCGGACAGTACACCGCCTCGCACCCTGGCCGTCACATGCAGATTGCGATGAAGTTTGTGTTCTAAGAAGTCAATTTGAGGGGGTGGCGCAAGCGACTTGTGAAATCGCTTGCGCCATGTTGTAAGCTAGCAGCGCATTTCGAGGACCAAGTAAATGGGAGACTATGTACCAACCTGAAGCCTACGGCATCGCGCTGATGTTCATGATCGGAAGCATGCTGTGTTGGGGTTCGTGGGCCAACACCATGAAACTTACTCCAGGTTGGCCTTTCCAACTCTTTTATTGGGATTACGTGATAGGCATTATTGTGGCCAGCCTTTTCTGGGGACTGACCCTCGGTAGCGCTGGCGGCGGATCGCTTTCCTTCATCAATAACATCCACGACGCGGATGCCAGGCACATTGTCTTCGCGCTCCTCGGGGGTGCGGTCTTTAACGTTGCCAATCTTCTGCTGGTTGCGGCCATTGAGATTGCGGGCCTGGCCGTTGCGTTTCCCGTCGGCATCGGCCTGGCTCTCGTCGTTGGCGTGCTCCTGAATTATTTCATTGCGCCCCAGGGAAGCCCACAGCTGCTATTTGGCGGAGTGATTCTGGTGGTCATCGCAATTGTGCTGGACGCGATGGCGTATCGCCGGTGTGAGACGACGCGAAAAGAGTTGAGCGCGCGGGGTATCCAGATGAGTCTGGCTTGCGGCATCTTGATGGGCAGCTTTTATCCTCTCGTTACGAAAGCGACTGGTGGAACATTCCCTGGGTCCTTATTCGGTGGCTTTCTTTTTTGCACTGGGTACAGCTCTCTGCGCCATTCCGGTGAATTACTTTTTAATGCGCAAGCCTTTGACCGGAGGCCGTTCCGTTAGCATGAGCGATTATTTCAAGGGCCGGGGCTCGTGGCACGGGTGGGGAATCGTGGGCGGAATGATCTGGTGCACCGGCGGCGTATTAAACTTCGTCGCCTCTCATGCACAGATCATTGGTCCGGCGATTTCGTAGGCCATCGGGCAAGGTGCGACCATGGTCTCGGCGATCTGGGGCGTCTTCATCTGGAAAGAATTCGCCGCCGCGCCACCCGCAGCACGAAGATTGATTCCGCTCATGTTTGTGTTTTTTCTGCTTGGTCTGGGAGCGGTTGCAGTTGCCCCAGTATTCTCGCTTCACTGAGTGGGGACCCGCATGCGAAAGCGAATCGTCGTAGTAGGGAGCATAAATCTCGATCTGGTGGCAGCGACGCAACGCATCCCGTTGCGCGGCGAAACCGTGGCTGGGACGAGCTTCCGGACTTTTTCCGGCGGGAAAGGCGCTAATCAGGCGGTCGCGGCTGCGCGCCTCGGAGGCGCGGTAAGCCTGATTGGGAAAGTTGGACAGGATGCATTTGGAACACAGTTAAGAGACAGTCTTGGCGAGTCTGGAGTGAAAACCGATGCCATCGGGATCGTCCCCGGGTCTTCCGGCGTCGCCCTGATTACCACCGACGCGACGGGAGATAATGCAATCACCATCGTCGCTGGCGCAAATGCACAACTTGCGCGCGGAGATCTGGACGCGAATCTCGATCTGATTCGTAGCGCCGGCATCCTGCTGACCCAACTGGAAATTCCACTTGAAACGGTTGAGTATCTGGCATTGATCGCCGTCAGGGAAAAAATACCGTTGGTGCTGGATCCAGCACCTGCCCGAGGACTTCCATCTTCGCTGCTGGAGTGTGTGGAATGGTTGACCCCGAACGAGACCGAAACCTGCTCGCTCCTGGGGCGGCCGGCGCAGGAGTTGTCTGAAGACGAACTCGAGGATGTCGCAAATACCCTACTGCGTTGCGGCTGCAAGAATGTGATCCTGAAGCTGGGAAGTCGGGGCTGTTACCTTGCACTCGCGGACGGAACCCGCCGGCTCTTGCCCGCCTACAACGTGCGTGCTTTGGATACGACCGCCGCGGGCGATGCGTTTAACGGCGCTCTGGCGGTGGCGTTGCTGGCGGGGAAAGATCCAGTCAGCAGTGCCTCATGGGCGTCCGCCGTAGCTGCCATCTCCGTCACTCGCCATGGCGCACAGCCTTCCATGCCAACCCCTCCCGAAGTCGAAGCGTTCCTGGAGGAAAGTCAGAGTATTAAATCGGAGAGGGTTGAATCGAGGTAGTTGAACTGGAAAGCTGATTGCTTGCAAGAATGGCAGACTCAATTCCCGCACGTCTCGGTGGCGTTATTCTCTGCGGCATGATCTGGTCGCAGGCGCGGTGAGGAACTTCGTGGCCTTGCCCGCACACGTCATTGCTGCGGTCATCTCCTGACGCAATCGGACAAGTGGCGACGCATCAAATGCGGCTAAGTCGACGGGATGCTCTTCGGCCTACCGAACGTCGGCGCTGGTTTTCGGCCCATTCCGGTTTGGTCTAATTCCATCTGGACGGATGTTCTGATTCCAGTGAAAGACGTTCTCCGGATCGAATCCTTTCTTGATTTCTACCAGACGACGATAATTGGGCTCGTAAGCCGCAGCTATGGGGTCACCCTCATCTCTGGTCATGAAATTTACATAAGCTCCCGAGGAGGCCTAAGGCGCCATCGCCTTGAACAGAGACCTCGGCCGGGCTATGCAGCCACCTCGAAGCGGTCGGCGTCCATCACCTTGGTCCACGCCGCCACGAAGTCTTTTACGAACTTCTCCTTCGAGTCTGCGCTCGCATAGACTTCCGCGAGAGCACGGAGTTGCGAGTGCGAACCGAAGACCAGGTCGACGCGGGTGCCGGTCCATTTGACCTGGTTCGTCTTGCGGTCGCGTCCTTCGTACACGGCCCCGGAGCCATTGGATTCAGCGGACGGCTGCCATTGCGTGCCCATGTCGAGCAGGTTGACGAAGAAGTCGTTGGTCAGCGTCTCGGGCTTGTTGGTGAAGGCGCCGTGTTTGGACTTCCCGTAGTTTGCACCCAGAACGCGCAGGCCGCCGACGAGAACTGTCATTTCGGGCGCGGTCAAGCGCAGCAATTGCGCCTTGTCCACCAGCGTCTCCTCAGCGGACAGGCGCTGCTTGCCGCGAACATAATTGCGGAACCCGTCCGCTTTCGGTTCGAGTGGTTCAAATGACTCGACGTCGGTTTGTTCTTGCGAGGCGTCCATGCGTCCTGGAGTAAAGGAGACCTTTACTTCTTGTCCGGCGTCCTTTGCAGCTTTCTCGATGGCCGCATCACCGCCGAGAACGATCAGATCGGCCAGCGAGACTTTCTTTCCACCAGAAGCGGAAGCATTGAAGTCTTTTTGGATCGCTTCCAGCTTGGCCAGCACTTTCTCCAGTTCAACTGGCTGGTTTACCTCCCAGGATTTTTGGGGGGAGAGGCGGACGCGCGCACCGTTGGCTCCGCCACGCTTGTCGGAGCCGCGGAACGTTGACGCCGAAGCCCAGGCGGTCGAGACCAACTGGGAAACGGACAGGCCGGAGGCGAGAATCTTCGCCTTCAGAGCGGCAACATCCGGCTCACTGATCAGCGGGTGATTCACGGCGGGGATTGGGTCTTGCCACGGCAGGGTCTCTTTCGGAACCAGCGGGCCAAGATAACGCACGATCGGACCCATATCGCGGTGAGTCAGCTTGAACCACGCGCGGGCAAAGGCATCAGCGAACTGGTCGGGATGCTCATAGAAGCGCCGGGAGATTTTTTCGTAGGCTGGATCAAACCGCAACGCCAGGTCGGTGGTCAGCATGGATGGCGCGTGTTTCTTTGACGGGTCGTGCGCGTCGGGTACTGTTCCTTTGCCTCCCCCATTTTTCGGCGTCCATTGATTCGCACCGGCTGGGCTCTTGGTCAGTTCCCAATCGTACTTGAACAGGTTCTCAAAGAAGTTGTTGCTCCACTTGGTCGGCGTCGTGGTCCAAGTGACTTCGAGACCGCTGCCGATGGTGTCACCGCCAAAACCTTTACCGAATTTATTCTTCCAGCCGAACCCTTGATCCTGGATGTCCGCAGCTTCTGGTTCAGGGCCCACGTAGTCAGCAGGAACGGCAGCGCCGTGGGTTTTGCCGAAGGAATGGCCGCCGGCAATCAGCGCGACCGTTTCTTCGTCGTTCATGGCCATGCGCTTGAAGGTTTCGCGAATGTCCCTGGCCGCCGCAATGGGATCAGGCTTTCCATTGGGCCCTTCCGGGTTCACGTAGATCAGGCCCATCTGCACGGCGGCAAGAGGATTCTGAAGATCACGATCACCGCTGTAGCGCTCGTCCGCCAGCCAGGTGCCTTCAGGTCCCCAGTTAAGCTCTTCGGGTTCCCATACATCCGCGCGGCCGCCGCCGAAACCAAAGGTCTTGAAGCCCATCGATTCGAGAGCGACGTTGCCAGCGAGAACCATCAAGTCAGCCCACGAGATTTTGCGGCCATACTTCTGCTTGATCGGCCAAAGCAACCGGCGAGCCTTGTCGAGGTTCACGTTGTCGGGCCAGCTATTGAGCGGGGCAAAGCGCTGCTGCCCGGCTCCGGCGCCGCCGCGGCCATCGCCGATGCGATATGTGCCAGCACTGTGCCACGCCATGCGTATGAACAGACCTCCGTAGTGCCCGAAGTCGGCTGGCCACCAATCCTGCGAATCGGTCATGAGCGCGTGCAGGTCTTTGATCACGGCATTCAGATCAAGACTCTTGAATTCCCTGGCGTAGTCGAACTCCTCACCCATCGGATCGGACAGGCTAGAGTGCTGGTGCAGGACCTTCAGGCTTACCTGGTTCGGCCACCAGTCGCGGTTGGCGGGAGCGGAGGCTCCGTGGTTGAACGGACACTTGGATCCGGTTGCCGTGTTTTTGGTCTGATCCTCGGGGGAAACAGTCCCCGAGGAAGAGGCTAGCGTGTTTTCCATGTGTGTCGGATTTTCCATATACATTTCCTTTCAATTAATTCAAATGAATTACTTCAAAACTGTGATGATCGGTTCGCACAATTGGGGTCGCTTTTCTTGATCGGCCGTTCAATGGAACGACACCTCTCCAGTCTTAACGGGAAGCGCGGCGTGGAACGCACTTCGCGCAAAGCCCCCGGAAAATAAGCTCACATTCTCGGAACATCCGCTTACCTAGGGAGCCTGAAGCGGGCCGGGGAACGTCGCACCATTCGATGTCCTCGACATTGCCGCAGCGGTCGCAGATGAAGTGGTGATGCCGCAGGCCCTTCGCATCGAATCGCGCAGCGCGGCCTTCGGCGGCTACCTCACGCACCAAGCCAGCCTGGACCAAATCCCGCAGATTGTTGTAAGTAGTGGCCCTGGAAGAGCGCGGATCCGCGCGATTGACAGCCTCGAAAATTTCCGCCGCCGTAGGATGCCGGTTGTGTTCCAACAGGAATGCCATCACGGCGTAGCGCTGGGGAGTGCATCGCAACCCGCTGCCGTCGAAGGAGCGTTTAATCGTCTCGGCGTCCATAAGCAATTTAGATTATGTCTAATGTGAGAGTTTGTCAAGACTGAGGCTCTTGGTTGCTGGGTGGGTCGACGTCACGGTGGACCTTGGCTTTGTCGATCCCACTTCTGATGCTCGACACAAAATAGTCGCACCATTGTGGGGAAGCTGATAGAACGTGAGTATTCGATCGAGCGGGAGCAGGTTAGGCGGCAGATGCCTGTGCAATATGAAGCTTGGCCGCCATTTTTACCAGTGCGGCGAGAGAGTCGGCTTTCATCTTTTGCATCACTTGCCCACGATGCGCCTTTACCGTGATCTCGCTGATGCCGAGTTCCCCGCCAACCTGTTTGTTCAAGAGGCCAGAGACGACCAACGCCATAACCTGCCGTTCGCGGGGAGTAAGCGAGGCGTAGCGGCCTCGAAGTTCCTGCATCTCGGTGTCATGTGAGAGAGTGGCGCGGCTTCGTTCAAGGGCTTGCCGGACGGCACCCAACAATACCTCGTCATTAAAGGGCTTGGTTAGAAATTCGATGGCCCCCGCCTTCATGGCCTGGACTGTCTTAGGTACATCGCCGTAGCCCGTGATAAAGATGATCGGCATGTTCGTCCGTTCAACGGCAACGCGCTTCTGCAATTCGAGACCGTTGAGGCCGGGGAGAGAAATGTCGAGCACAAGACAGCTCGGAACTAGCGCTCGTGGTCGATCGAGGAATTCCCCTGCGGACGCGAAGGTTTCAGGCTGCCACCCTTGGGTCTGAATGAGGAGTTCCAGAGACTCGCGCACTGAGATGTCGTCGTCAACAATGAACACGATGGGCATGGCAGCTGACATAGGAAATGCCCCAATTTCGTAACCAGTTGGGCGCGGCGAATTCATTCTATTCCCCTGGAGACTGACCGGTAAAACCCTCAAGTGGTTGGCAGCGCCGTCTTAATGGCCGCAAGCAGAGCCGTGTCACTGAACGGTTTGAGCAGAAACCCCGCCGCACCTTGCTTGAGCACTCGAGCACGAATATTGTCATCTCTTTGACCGGTGATGAAAATGATCGGGATCTCCTGTCCGCGACGCTTCAGCTCCTGTTGAAGTTCCGGTCCACTCATGCCCGGCATGGCGATGTCGAGGATCAGACAGCTAGTCTCACCGAGACAACCGGATGAAAGAAACTCTTCCGCTGACGAAAAAGCTCGAGCCGCAAAACCGAATTCCCGAAGAAGGTCAGGCAGAGACTCGCGCACTG
Organism: Terriglobales bacterium; assembly: GCA_963802555.1. GTDB lineage: Bacteria > Acidobacteriota > Terriglobia > Terriglobales > Acidobacteriaceae > DATBAX01. The sequence goes on from CAWDJD010000002.1 coordinate 166,051, forward strand.
ACTCATCGTCATCGACAACCACAGACAGAAGTTGGCGTTCGTTCCCGCCCCTGTCCTTAGGGGACTCCATGACGAAACAATGCAGCATTCCGTAAGGGGCGTCCATTGTACTTTGGTATTGGTCTGGTTTCGATTACGAGGGCGGACCGATGTCATGCAACGTCCTTTGTCGGATTGGTCCGATTGATGCCAGTTTCCGCGTTAGCCAGACCCTCGAGCGCGCAAGGGATAGCAAACGAAAATGTGGCTCCTGGCCCATCATTCGGCGTGGCCCAGAGACGTCCCTGATGAGCTTCAATGATGGAGTGGCTGATGGAGAGCCCGATTCCCATGCCGTCGGTTTTGGTCGTATAAAATGCTTCGAAGAGCTTGTCCGCGGCTTGAGGTGGGAAACCGACTCCCGAATCTCTCACGCTTAGCCGCACCTGATTCCCCTCATCCCGTTCCGTTCGGATGAGCAACTCTCTCGGGTGATCGTTAGTTGTGCCCATTGCGTCTGCAGCGTTTCGAAGCAAGTTCAGGATGACCTGCTGAAGCTGAATGCGGTCCCCGACTATCGGCGGCAGGTCATCGGCAAGCTCATAACGCAGCATCACACCGCTTCTCTGGAGATCGCTCAACGATAACGCCGCCACCTCGCGAGTCGCGTCGTTCAGGTCCATCGATTCAGGCGACGGTTCCTTCTTGCTATAAAGTGTCCGCAATCGCGTGATTACGTCAGAGACCCGGTTGCCATCACGAATCGTGCGCCGGACAGTCTCCTGGGCGCCGTAGACATTGGGGGGATCGGCAGAGAGCATTCGCAAGCAGGTGCTGGCATTCGTGATGATTCCCGAGAGAGGTTGGTTGATTTCGTGCGCGATTGACGCGGTCAGCACCCCAAGGCTTGTGATTCTTGCCACCTTGGCGAGCTCCGATCTTGCCTTCGCAAGAGCTTCTTCCCACACTTTCCTTTGCGTGACGTCTTCAGAGAGCGCCATTAGGAATCGCGGCACTCGCTCGCTACCCGGCACCACAGAGACGTTATCGCGTACCCAAACTGGTTGCCCGTCCTTACGGCGGTACTGCTTCTCGATCTGAAATTGCTCGCGCTTTCTGTCAAGCAGTTCGCCGATTAGCGTCCGATTTTGTTCGACATTCTCTTCCAGGGTGATATCAAGAAAACTAAGTTGCTGCAATTCATCCTCGGCGTAACCCAGCATCTTCTGATAGACAAGATTGGTGGCGATAAACCGGCCATCCAGGTCTGTAAGGGCAACACCGACCGCTGAGTTTTCAAACACAGACCGCCACCGTTCCTCGCTGCGAACGACTTGCGCGTGGGCCGTGCGCAAAGAGTCTTCGCTTCGTTTGCGCTCGGTGATGTCGCGAATATAGCCGGTGAAGGCCGGTGGACCGTCCTGCGGGATGCGCGTGATTGTAAGCTCGACCGGAATTTCTCTTCCATCGGCACAGAGCGCAGTCATCTCAAGTCGCCGGCCGAGCACGTGCGACTCGCCGGTAGTGAGGTAGCGGGCAAATCCCGCACGGTGTTTTTCACGGAGCGATAATGGGATGATGACATCGGCAAGATGCTTGCCCACCACATTATTTCGCCTGTAACCGAGCGTCTGCTCTGCTGCCGGGTTAAATTCAGTAATGTGGCCTTTGTGATCCATTGCTATGACACAGTCGAGTGAGGAGTCCAGGATCGCTGCTTTGTGTACTTCACTGCGCTGCAATTCCCGCTCTTCCTGAAGCAGCCTTTCTTCCGCCAACTTGCGCCCGTCAATTTCCTTCTTCAGTTCCTCGTTGGCTTGGGCAAGTGCCCGGGTTCGTTCCGCAACCCGCCGATCGAGGCCATCGGCGATCCGTTTCTGTTCCCTTAAGAGTCCGGCTTCACGCAGACCGATTGACACCTGATTCGCGGCTACGCTGAGCAGAAGACTCTCGGTCTGGCTAGGGAAGGCCTCCCGTTCAGAACCCACTACGATAATGCCGATCTCGCCATGTATGCCGAGTGTTACGGGAAAAATTGAGATGTCTTCCTCTTCGAATCGGTTTCGCATCGGCGGGGGCGAACCATGCTCTTCGTCTTTGAGCCAGTTGCCGAGCATCCCACGAATGTGCGATAGCGTTTTCGGTTTGCCTGAATCAGCCACGCGGAGGACCTCCAGGGCCGCGCCGGCGACTGGCTCTTTCAATCGGGCATAAGCGAAGTCAAGGCGAAGCATGCGGAGGAGCGCATCGAGTAACATATGAACCATCTGCGTTGGCTCATTGCCGCTCCAGATGGCAGGCAGAGCGAGCAAGCTGACCAGATCGTTAACGCAGCTCTGAAGCCGCTTGATGTCCTCAGCCGCGTCTTTCTCTTGCAGATCCATGCTAAGCCGCCGCGGGCGAAGTACTCGGACGAGCCCGGCGTTGACGGAACTCTCGCAGAAATTCCTCCGGCGGAATATAGAAGGGATTGCGCTGGAGAAGGCCGCCGATGACGACCATGGGGTGCGTCCGCATAATATCAATCACTGTGTCCCCGCCAAATTGCCCGAGATGGTAGGTGCAAATGACCGCGTCGTCGTGGCGACGCCACACCTCGTTTACACGCGACTCGAACTCAATCACATCGTCGATATGCGATCGACCTTCCACCGCCCAGTCCATGCGGCAACAAATTCGATTCAGCGGGAATTGTCCCCCGGCGTTGCTGCTGGCCAACTGCTCAAACACTGCGATCATGCGATCCTGGTCAAAGCGGCCATCAGAAAGATAGACGTCTGTGTTGATGCGAACCTCCAGTTGTCCGCTCTGCTGCGCAGATGCCGAATCGATCCCGGCTTCGGCCAAGCGGTGGAAATGGTCCTGACGCTGGTCCGGATTAACAACGTGAATCGCCCGATGGCCACACTGGAACCCATCCCTTATGAATGGGAGCAAGACCCGATACTCTTCGTCGTCGCTGTTGAAGAAAGCGCAGGCATGGCGCGTTTCGTCGAGCTGGGAGCCAGCAAAGGGAATGGGAGCAGTGGTTTTCTTCATAGCGTATCCCCCACAGGCTGTTGAATGGCGCGCCCAGTTCAAGTAAGGATGCACCAATCTGAGCGAGATTGTCCAACCGATACTTTGGTATTGACCGATACGTTTGTCCAATAGACTACTCTCCGCGCCTCAGGCCTAATCGCGTGGTGTAATAGATAGTTCGTGGCCGCCTAGCCGAGGAAGTCGCGGTAAACATGGAACCTGCGGTCTGGTAACGAACTTATGGAGGAAAATATTGCAACTCTGCGCGCGTTTCCGAGCGGTGAACCGATCGGCGGCGCTACCGCCGAAAGAGTAGATATGAAGTTCGAGGCGATCGTCATTCCGGTCGCAGACGTTGACCGTTCGAAGGAGTTCTACACCAAACTCGGGTGGCGGCTCGACGCCGACTTTGCCTTTGATAACGGTTTCCGGGTGGTTCAGTTCACGCCTCCGGGCTCAGGGTGCTCGGTTCAGTTTGGCACGAAGATGACATCGGCCGCGCCGGGATCAGCCCAAGGCCTCTACCTGATCGTCTCCGATGTTGAGGCAGCCCGTAAAGATCTCGTCGGACGAGGTATTGAGGTGAGTGAGGTGTTCCACCCCGGAACGCCAGGGGCTCAGTTCCAGATCGACGGTAGCGGTCGCGTCAGCGGGCCAGCACCGGAACATGCCACCTACAACTCGTTCGCCACATTTCGTGATCCCGACGGCAATGGATGGCTGTTCCAGGAAGTCACAACCCGGCTGCCTGGCCGAGGACTGAGCAATCTGGATGTCGCGACGCTGACCGAGCTCTTGCAAGAGGCTGAGAAGCACCATGGCGAATACGAACCGACCGCTCCGAAGCACCACTGGTCGGGCTGGTACGCTGCCTACATTGTCGCGCGCCAGGACGGCAAGACCCCCGAAGTGGCAGCCAAAGAGGGCAAGCTCCACATAGAGGGGGGACGCTGACCGGCGCAATGAAGCACTTCGACGCAATCATCATCGGGACGGGCCAGGCGGGCCCGTCCCTGGCGGCGCGGTTTGCGGGCGCCGGCAAAACCGTCGCTATTATCGAACGCCATAAATTTGGCGGCACATGCGTGAATACAGGATGCATCCCGACAAAGACGCTCGTGGCCAGCGCCTATGCGGTCCATGTTGCCCGCCGAGGGGCGGAATATGGTTTCGCCACCGGTGATGTGCGCGTCGATATAAAACGGGTCAAAGCACGCAAGGATGCAGTCTCCGGGCGATCGAACAAGGGCGTAGAGGAATGGCTGCGAGGAACGAAAAATTGTACGGTCATTCAAGGGCCATGCCCGCTTTCAGTCGTCGAACACTGTCGTGGTCAACGATGAAGTTCTGCAAGCCGACAAGATCTATATCAACGTAGGCGGGCGGGCCTCGGTTCCCGACATGCCGGGGATTCATGACGTCCCATTTCTCAACAATTCATCGATCATGGACATCGATTTCTTGCCCGAGCATCTCGTCATCGTCGGCGGAAGTTATGTTGGGCTGGAGTTCGCCCAGATCTATCGCCGCTTCGGGAGCGAAGTCACGATTGTGGAGATGGGACCGCGCCTGATTGGACGGGAGGACGAAGACGTTTCCCAAGCCGTGCGCGAAATCCTGGAGGCTGAGGGCATAAACATCCGGCTGAATGCGAAATGTATCTCGCTGGCGAAACGCGATGGCGGCGTCGCCGTCGGCCTCACCTGCGAAGAAGGTCCGCCAGAAGTAGTGGGCACTCACGTTCTTCTGGCCGTGGGACGCATTCCCAACACAAGCGACCTGGGACTGGACCGGGCCGGGGTTGCCACCGACCACCGCGGCTACATCATCGTTGATGATCAACTGCAAACGAACGTGCCCGGCATCTGGGCACTGGGGGACTGCAACGGCCGCGGCGCTTTTACGCATACTTCCTATAACGACTACGAGATCGTTGCGGACAATCTCTTCAACGCTGACCATCGCCGGGTTTCCGACCGGATCCAAGCCTACGCGCTATATATCGATCCGCCGCTAGGGCGATGCGGCATGACGGACGCGGAGATACGGAAATCCGGACGGCGTGCCCTCGCTGTGAAATATCCGATGAGTAAGGTGAGCCGGGCCTACGAAAAAGGTGAGACGCAGGGTTTCATCAAAATCTGCGTCGATGCCGAAACGAAACAGATTCTGGGGGCCGCGATTCTTGGAGTCGGAGGCGATGAAGTGATTCACGTTCTGCTGGACGTCATGTATGCGAAGGCGCCGTACACGGTCATCCAGCGCGCAATGCACATTCATCCGACGGTCTCGGAATATCTGCCGACCATCTTGTCCAGACTCGATCCATTTGCATAGGTGGGAAACATGGACAGATCTCGTGGGCAGACCGCCTTGGTCGGAAACTCGTGACTGGCGATGCTCAGTTCGGCAACAGCCGGCAGCTACGTGAACTGATACCTAGATGTACCCAATACCATAGTCCAATTGTTTCTTCTCCTCGCGTCTGATGTGATGCCGTCACCGCAGCCGATGCAATCGGAGATGCGCAGCGAAAGGAAAGGTATCCACAATGACCCTCAGAAACTTAACGAACTGGTGCGTGTTCCGTGCCGTCAGGCTCATCGCGATTACATTTGGCCTGTTTCTCGTGGCTGCGCACAGCTACGCACAAACCGCAATTCAAAAGCAAACTACCGCCAGCCAATCAAACGCTGCGTTGCTCGATGCTATGCCGCAAACGGCCTCAACAGAAATCCGCCCGTTCCACTTCAACGCTACGGAAGAGCAACTCTCGGACCTTCGTCGACGAATCGTTGCTGCCAAGTGGCCTGAGAAGGAAACAGTCAGTGATCCAACGCAAGGCGTCCAACTCGCGACCATGCAGAAGCTCGCACACTATTGGGCGACCGATTACGACTGGCGGAAGGTGGAAGCAAGACTGAACGCCCTGCCAATGTTTGTGACCACGATCGATGGGCTCGACATTCACTTCATTCACGTCCGCTCGAAAAATCCTAACGCGCTGCCGATAATCATCACGCACGGCTGGCCTGGGTCCATCATTGAGCAGTTGAAGATCATTGGCCCGCTCACCGATCCTGTTGCCTACGGTGGAAAGGTGGAAGACTCGTTTGATGTAGTCATCCCGTCGCTGCCGGGTTATGGCTTCTCGGGTAAGCCGACGGCGCCAGGGTGGAACCCCGTCACCATCGCCCGTGCGTGGGCGACGCTGATGCAACGCCTCGGCTACACGCGCTACGTGGCGCAAGGCGGCGATTGGGGGAATGCCGTCTCGGAGGTGATGGCGCTGCAGCAGCCGCCGGGATTGCTCGGAATTCACACCAACATGGCAGCAACGGTGCCAGCGGATGTTTCAAAAGCACTTTCGGTTGGCGGCCCGCCGCCCGCCGGCCTCTCGGTCGATGAAAAACATGCGTGGGACCAACTCGATGATTTCTACACGCACGGCCTAGGCTATGCCCAGGAAATGTCGAACCGCCCGCAAACGCTCTACGCCATCGCGGATTCACCGGTCGGGCTCGCCGCGTGGATGCTCGATCATGACATCCGCAGTTACTTGATGATCACCCGCGTCTTCAACGGACAGACCGAAGGCCTTACCCGAGACGATATTTTAGACAACGTCACGCTCTACTGGCTTACAAACACCGCGATCTCCTCGGCGCGCCTCTACTGGGACACGACGCAGATCTCGACCGGAGGAGGCTTCTTTGACGTCAGAGGCGTCAAGATCCCGGTTGCCGTGAGCGCCTTTCCGGACGAGATCTATCAAGCCCCGAAGAGCTGGGCCGAGAAAGCCTATCCCAAACTGATTTACTACAACCGGCTGCCGAAAGGCGGACACTTCGCGGCATGGGAGCAGCCGGAGCTGTTCAGTGAAGAGATTCGGGCGTCGTTCCGATCGCTGCGCTAGTGGCTGGGGGATGGCCCGTGCCTGTGCGTAGATCTCGATACATCAGGTTTAAGGCGAACTGGTTGGGACCGCTGATTTCAATTTACCGAAGTATGGAATGGAGGAACCATCATGAAACGCTTCACATTCTTCCTGGTCGCAGTTGCAACAATGGCCGGCCTTGTCACCCTCCTTGCCCCTTCCCCCGGGCACGCGGATGGGCAACCCGCCGCACCCTTCGTTACCGAAATCCCCGATGGGTATCGCGACTGGCAATGGATTTCGTCGGCCCATGAAGCAGGCAACCTCAACAGTCTAGGTGCTGTCCTGGGCAACGATATAGCGATCAAGGCCTATCGGGAAGGGAAGCTTCCGTTTCCGGACGGGACGATCATTGCTGCTTTGCACTACCGTCACGTCGCGTCGGAAGAAAACAACAAAGTCTTTGGACAGGCTCAATCTTTTGTTCCCGGGACCCCCACGAATATTCAGTTTATGGTCAAGGACTCAACCAAGTACGCTGCAACCGGCGGCTGGGGCTTCGGTCACTTTGCGGACGGCAAACCTGGCGACGTGGCGTTCATGAAGAGCTGCTTTCCCTGTCACGAGAAGACAAAAGCGACCGACCTTCTCTTTACTCATTATGCGCCTTGATGCTGAAAACTCGAGCAACGGCGTGGGTGCAGCAGGAAGTGTTCACCGAAGATCTCCGGACGTTGTTCCGATCGCTTCTCTGATTGGGGAGAGATCTATGAATACAAATTCGCGAGCGCGAACTGCAAACCACGAACGCGCTGGTTCGGCGAGTGCCGAGCAGCGGCTGAGAGATCTCGGCATCAGGCTGCCGGCTCCGCCTGAGCCATTCGGTTTCTATGCAGAAGCAGTGCAGACCGGCAATCTGCTCTTTCTAAGCGGTATGCTTCCCTCCGAAGGGCGAAAAGCGAAAGTCGTTGGGCGCGTAGGGGCAGAACTCGATGTGGAAGCGGGGCGAAGAGCGGCGTACTTGGCCGCCCTCAACGTGCTCGCGGTCGCGCGAAAACATTTGGGATCGCTCGATAGAGTGACGCGGGTGGTACGGCTCGGTGTGTCTGTCGCTACTTCGGGAGATGTCCCCGATCAACCGAAGGTCGCTGATGCTGCTTCGGAGCTTTTGCAAGACGTGTTCGGAAAAGACAAGAACCCGTGCCGGCTGGTGTATGGCGTCGCAAGTCTTCCTCTCGGAACGCCCGTCGAACTGGAAGTCATTTTCGAGGTGGCAGCGTAAGAAGGATTGGCGATGAAACGTTACTGCATTGCGTTAGCAGTTTCCGTGACGATTGGATCATTTCCATCACTGGCTCAAGCCCAAGGAGAGGAAGGCTCCGTGAAACATCCGACGTTTTACCGCACCATCCAGGTCGATGGGCTGTCGATTTTCTGTCGAGAGGCGGGCCCGAAAGATGCGCAGACGCTTCTCCTGCTGCACGGGCTGCCTTCTTCGTCACGGATGTTCGAGCCTCTCTTCGCCCGGCTTTCCGATCGCTATCACCTCGTGGCCCCCGATTATCCGGGCTTCGGACACAGCGACTGGCCGGCCCCGAAGACATTCGCGTATACGTTCGATCATTACGCTGAGATCATGAATCACTTCACCGAAGCGCTAGGACTGTCGCACTACACCCTCTACATGCAGGACTACGGCGGCCCCGTGGGATTTCGCATGGCACTGGCGCATCCGGAGCGTATCGAAGCCCTCATCGTTCAAGATGCTGTGGCGCACAACGAGGGCTTGGGAGCGAATTGGAAGACGCGGCGGGCCTTTTGGGCCGATCGGGCTCCGAACGAAAGTGCGCTGCGCACAAATTTGCTCTCGTTGGCCACGACACGCACTCGTCATCTCGGGAACGATCCGAATGAAGATCGCTACGACCCCGATCTCTGGACCGACGAATTCTATTTTCTGAATCAGCCCGGCCAGGCAGAGATTCAAAGCGATTTGTTCTACGACTATCGAACCAACGTGGAGGCCTACCCGAAATGGCAAGCGTGGATGCGCGAGAAGCAGCCGCGCCTGCTGGTGATTTGGGGTAAGTATGATCTCTCATTTGATTTAGGTGAACCAGAGCGGTACAGAAAAGATGTGCCCAAGGCTGAAGTTCACATTCTCGACGCCGGTCATTTCGCCTTGGATACGGCTGCTGATGAGATCGCCGCGTTGGTGCAAGGATTCCTCGGTTCTTCACGCGAGAGCTTCGCGGCGGGATGAAACCTAACTGGATGGAGAAAAGCCGTATGCCTCAGGCGCGAAGGCACTTGCAGTCGATACAAAGGTCTTAGCAATTCCAACGTCCGATTGCGTGGCCCATTTTGTTCTGGCCTAATCCATCCTAGAGCGGTCAGTCGCTCTAACATCGAAAGGAGAACCAAATGGACCGCACAAATGGAAAAGAGACCACGCCCGTGACCGCGCGGGTCGCGTCGAACACGCCTGATTCCAACAGACTTAGTGTCAACGTCTTTACCGCCCCGGGAAAGTCCATGGTCGGCGAGCGGCCCAAGCCCTTCGGCGAAGCGCTCGGCTTTGACCCGATCACGTCGACTCTAATCTTCGGCGAGTACGACGCGGTGCTGGTGGACGCAATGGGAACGGTCGCCGAGGCCCAGGCTCTCGCCGACTGGGTCGCTCTGCACAACCGCAACCTCGAAACCATCTATATAACGCACGCCCATTTCGACCACTTCTATGGTCTGAGCATTCTGCTCGACCGTTTCCCCGGCGCTCGGGCGATAGCAACACCCAAGACGCTGGCCGCCATGCAGATGTCTTTCACTCCCACGGTGGAGCGGTTGGCCCGCCGTATGTTTCCTGGGCAGGTCCCCACCAAGTTGGTTTCACCCGAGCCCTATGAGCCCGACACGTTCACTCTCGAGGGCCACGAATTGCGCATTATCGAGCAGGGCCGCACCGACAGTGCTGATTCGACGTCTCTCTACGTTCCATCGATCGGCCTGATCGTGGCTGGCGACGTTGTGTACAACCAATGCCGCATGTACGTCGGCGACACCACCCCCGAGAGCCGAAAAAATTGGATCGCGGCGCTCGACCGGTTAGCGGCGCTCAATCCGACGATGGTTGTCGCCGGTCACAAGAAGCCGGGCGCGCCCGACTCTCCCTCGACGATCCAGGACACCAAGCGTTACCTCGAGGACTTCGATCGGCTGCAGAAAACCGCGACGTCCGACCAGGACCTGTTCGATCAGATGACGGAGCTCTACCCGCATTGGGTGGCCAATCAGTCGTGGCTGATGTTCGGATTCCCGGGGGCATAATTGACATCAACCGCGGTAGCCGGTCCTTACGCACTTTGGAGGAAGCCGCGGACGATGAGCTAGCTTATATTTCAGGACAACAGATTCAATCTCAAAAAGGAGAACAAAATGACAACTAAAGGAAAAGTCTTAGTGCTGGTATCGAGCGGTCATGGCTTGCTTTTGAAAGATGGCGGGTGTTACAAGGGCGCTGGCTACTATCTCAACGAGCTGACGGTTCCGGTCCGCGCTCTGATGAACGAGGGCTACGAAATCACCTTCGCCAATCCCAAAGGCAACACGCCGCAACTGGATGTCAATTCAGCGATAGCCCAGTTCTTCGGTGGGGACGAGGCTAAGCTTCAGGACTATCTAAAATTCCGCGACACCCTGACCGGGCTCAAGAATCCAACTCGTATCTCGGATGTCATCGCCTCGGGCCTGGATCAATATGACGCAGTTTTCGTCCCCGGCGGCCATGGCCCGATGATGGATCTTCTCGATGATCCCGACGCGGGCACCGTGATGAGACACTTTCATGAAACATCCAAGCCTACGGCCGTGCTCTGCCATGGCCCGATTTCACTGCTCTCGGCTCTTCCGAATTCGAAGGAGTTCGTTGCCGCGCTAGCGGCAGGCGACGTCGCTGGAGCCCATGAAAAGGCTAAGGGTTGGATCTATGCTGGATATAAGATGACTATCTTTTCGACAGCCGAAGAGCAGCAGCGGGAACCGCTTGAGATTGGGGGTAAGGTCCTCTTCTACCCGGACTTCGCCTTGAGTACGGCGGGCGGTGACGTAAGCGTGGTCGAGCCTTGGGGGAGCTATGTCCTTCAGGATCGCGAGTTGATCTCAGGTCAGAACCCGTTCTCTGATGAAGCGCTTCTGAAACTTCTTCTACCGGCACTCGAAGAGAAGAAGAAGCGGGCCGCTTAGAGGAATCAAGTGAATCGGTCCAAGTGTTCCCTGGGGAACATAACGTCATGACGGTAAATGGGCGTACGATATTGTCATGACACGTAAGAGCAAGAAAACAAAACGGCGAAAGGCCCGATCCGGGCGGGCGACCATGGCATGGCTGCACGCATCGGTTGAAGACGACCTTTTGTCGTTGGCGGAGGATGAGACGAGCGCGGAGCCGCGCTGGAACCGTCCCCGCAAACGCAGGATCTCTTTACGCGTGGATGTGGAAGTGGTGGACTGGCTCCAGTCCTACGGACCGGGCTACCAGACGCGAATCAATCGGATATTGAGAAGAGTGATGATGGAGGGCAAGAAGCGGGCGGGGTAGAGATAGGGGATCGACTCCGCCTAGAGTCGGAAGATGCCCAGGTTTTCTCGATTGCCCCGTTCAGCTGTCGGAATCGAAATTGCGGAACGTTCCGTCTGTCCCCGAATTTCCGTGGTGGTGCTAGGAGTTAAAAATTAGAATTTGTGGGCCAGCCCCCATTGTACTCTCGGCGTCACTCCTAGATAAACTCTCTCGGGACAAGTGCGGGGGCAGACGGGACGTTCACCAAATTTCCTTTCGTCAAACGATTTGGAAACGTTCCGCCAGTCCGCGCATTTGCAACGATGAGGGTGCCCCAACCCTTCACTCCGCAGCAATCCACTGGTGTCCAATGGCACATAACTTTGCCTTGACCTTTAGGTGTCCAATGGAGTACAAACAAAGCTGTGCAGGCGGTTTGGGGGATAGCATGAAAACGCAATTCGAGCAGATGATGGATGGGCTTAACGACGTTGAGGCTTTTCTTGCCGGAGAGCAGGAAGGATTCAAAGCACATGTGCCCAAGGATGTGGACGTGAAGGCCATCCGCAATCGGCTTGGCATGACGCAAGCCAGATTCTCTGACACGTTCGGATTCAGCCTCGACGCGATCAAGCACTGGGAGGGAGGGCGAAGGACCCCAGAAGCGCCAGCTCGCACCTTGCTCACCGTGATCGCCAGGAATCCCGCGGCAGTGCTCAACGCCCTGAACCCGGCTGCGTTTGCTGCTGCCGTCGGCTCATCCAAACCCACTACAATCCACGCCAAGGCTGATAGAAAGCATCGGGTGTCTCGCGGCGTTGCAAAACGTAAGGCTTATTCTGCCAGTGGGCAAAACCGTCAATGAGCGTACAAATCGAACAGAAGAGCTATGAGATGCCCCCGGGCGACGTGGGGACAGACGGGACGTACACCGTTTTGATCAAAGCGGAGTCGGTGACCAATTCCAGCTTTCGCTCATCTAAGTTCTGTCAGTGACTGTTTGCGCACGGTCAAGGAGATGAATATGAAAGCAATTGTTGTCCACCAATATGGCGGTCCTGAAGTACTCAAGTTCGAGGAATACCCTGATCCGGTGGCGGGTCCGGGCGAAGTACTGGTGCGGGTGGCGGCCACGAGCGTGAATCCGATCGACTACAAACGGCGTGCCGGGTTGACGAAAGACTTCTATCCTATGACTTTTCCGGGATTGATAGGAGTCGACATTGCAGGGACTGTGGTGAAGATTGGGCCGGGAGTGGAAGGCTTTTCCGTCGGCGACCAGGTGTTCGCCATGGCGGACAATACTTACGCCGAACTTTGTGTCGTGAAAGCGGCGGTTCTGGCGAAAGTTCCGGCGGGACTCGATCTGATTCAGGCGGCGGCACTGCCGCTGGTGACGACGACCGGCAACCAGCTCCATGTCAGCGACCGGCATCAAAGCGGGCCAGACGGTTCTCGTCGTAGGCGCTGCTGGAAATGTCGGGCGTTCGGCGGTATTCACTGCGAAAGAAGGCGGGGCGACTGTGATTGCGGGGGTTTTGAAGAGGCAGATGGATGAGGCGAAGACTATTGGTGCGGATCAGGTGGTCGCAACCGACGACGACGCCGCGATTGCGAATCTTCCGCCGCTCGATGCGGTGGCGGATACGGTCGGCGGAAGAACCGCCGAGAAGCTGATCGCCAAGGTCAAGCCGGGAGGAGTGTATGCATCGGTTGTCGAGCCGCCGCAGAACGCCGCGAAGTATCCATCAGTAAAGGTGGTGCACGTATTCTCGAAATTCGACAGGAAAACGCTTGAGTTCATGGCCGAAGCGGTGCGAGATGGCAAGCTGGTCATCCCGATAAGCCAGAAACTGCCACTCAGTGAAGCGGCCGAGGCTCAGGCAACGGCAGAGAAAGGTGGCATCGGGAAGATCCTGCTGGTGGCTTGATATTATTTGTGAGCAGACGACACGGAAGGAAAATCGGAAATGAAAAAGGGTCTGCGTGGAATTAACCCCGCTGCGAAACCGAGTGGCGATGGATGTGTGGAATGTCTGGCGTCCCCGAAAGGTTGGTGGCTTCATCTCCGCCGCTGTGCGGAGTGTGGGCACATAGGTTGCTGTGACAGTTCTCCGAGCCAGCATGCATCTAAGCATGCGGCAGCGACTGGGCATCCGATCATTGCCAGCTTCGAGCCCGGTGAGGATTGGTTCTTCAATTACGAGAAGCAGGATTACGAGAAGCAGGAGATGATCAAGGGTGCAGAGTTGCTTCCGCCGCATTCGCATCCGAAAACTCAGCCCGCTCCTGGACCCGCAGGGAGAGTGCCAGCCAACTGGGAATCACTCCTAAACTAGCTGGCGTCGATCGATTTTGTATGAATGCGAGCGGGGTGGGACAACGTATTTGTAATGAGCACGGTATCGAAAGGAAACGTCAATGAACGCCGTACAAATCGACCAGAAGAGCTATGAGATGCCCCCGAAAGAGGGGATCAGCATCGCGCATTTTCTCACCGTTGCCGACGTCGAGCGATCGGCTCGCTACTACGAAAAGGTCTTCGGCGCTCGCATTCTGACCATGGGCGACGGCAACGCGCCTCCGTACCTTCAGCTGGCGAATATCTGGATGATTCTGAACGTCGGGGGCGGGCCCACCCCGGACAAGCCGACGGTAACGCTCAGCGTCCCCGACCCGAATCACATCAACAGCTTTATGAATTTCCGCGTTGCGGATATTCAAGCGTGCTACAAATTATGGAAAAGTCGAGGAGCCGAGTTCATCACGGAGCCGATCCCCAAGTACGGCGAGATACGCTGCTACATCCGCGATCCTGACGGTTATATCATCGAAGTCGGACAGAGCACCGACCAGGTCTACGGTTAACCCTGGCCGGACGGGATGCGGATTTAAACGCTTGCGGATGTCCGCTTAGCGCAGCCCCATTTATCGCAGCCCATGGGCGCGAACGATACAACACCGCTCGGCCGCAGTTAGCGGAGAAGTCGAATTTGCACGATACGGTGCATGGCGAGAGCACATCTTCGGCAGGAGGGGGCAGGAGAGATGGATTGGAAACGGTTGGTCCAGTTTGCACTGCGGGCAGCAGTGATTGGGAACAATATGCCATCCTGCTGGTACGGGTTTCGATCGGGCTGTTCTTCGCCATCTCCGGGGCAAACAAATTGTTTGTCGCCGGCGGCACGAAACCTGTTTATGAAACGCTGGTTCAAGGTAAAGTCCCGTTTCCCCACCTGACGGCTTATTTCGTGTCGGGTGTCGAGTTCGTTGGCGGAGCGTTGATAACTGTGGGGTTTCTTTCGAGCCCGGCCTGCGTGGTTTTATTGATCGATATGCTTGTCGCTACCCTGATGACCAAACTTTCTGCCGTGCCGAAAGGACTTTCGCCGTTTAACTGGGTCGACGATTTCCTCTACTTTCCGGAAGTTCTCTACGTGCTCTTCTTTATCTGGTTGATCTGCTCTGGTCCGGGAAAGTTCAGTGTCGATTACTGGCTCGCCGGGAAGTTACTGAGGTGATCGCATGCCCCAATTGCTTTCAGTAAATGTCGGCCTTCCGCGCGACGTGACATGGAACGGCAAAACTGTCCGAACGTCAGTCTGGAAATCTCCAGTGGATGGACGGCGAATGGTGCGCAAGCTCAATATTGATGGTGATGCGCAAGCCGATCTGGAAGGTCACGGAGGGGAGCACCGCGCCGTATTTGTCTACCAGATGGATTCTTACCATTACTGGGAGAGCTTTTTGGGTCGCAGCGATTTTACTTTCGGCCAGTTCGGAGAAAACTTCACCGTTGAGGGACTTGCTGATAGCGAGGTGTGCATCGGCGATCGATACCGCATCGGTGGCGCTGAATTTGAAGTGACACAGCCGCGCGTGACGTGCTACCGCGTCGGCATCCGCATGAACGAGCCTCGGATGCCAGCGCTGCTCGTAGCACACCACAGACCAGGGTTTTACTTTCGCGTGTTGCAGGAAGGTGAAGTTGGGGCAGGCGATGACATTGTAAAAATTACTGACGGTCTTACTGACGGTTCAGAGCGAATCACGGTGGCTGACGTTGACGCCCTCCTGTATTTGCCGGGACAATCCAGCGAGCAACTGCAACGAGCGCTGCGGATTCCTGCACTTAGCCAGGGTTGGCAGAGTTCGTTCCAGGCAA
The DNA here is from genome assembly GCA_963802555.1 of Terriglobales bacterium. Taxonomy (GTDB): domain Bacteria; phylum Acidobacteriota; class Terriglobia; order Terriglobales; family Acidobacteriaceae; genus DATBAX01. The sequence continues at coordinate 181,651 of CAWDJD010000002.1, forward strand.
TGCTGCAACAAGACTTGAGTTCCAAATCTGTGGCAGGGAATCCGGGACTCGCGAATGAAGAGCAGGCTCCGGCGTGGCCCGGATTTAGACAAATGCGAGTTGCGCAGATCCGTAAAGAAAGCGATAGCGTAACTTCCTTCGTTCTGGCGCCAATCGATGGGCAGCTTCTTCCTCTCTACCAGGCGGGTCAATTTGTGGTTTTGCGGCTGCTCGTCGATCCGGGCAAACCGCCGGTTCTTCGCAGCTATTCGTTGTCTGATCTCCCGGCAGCCGACCATTTCCGCATCAGCGTCAAAAACGAATTGAACGGAACTGGAAGTTCGTTTCTATGCAACCGTGCGCGAGCAGGTGATGTACTGGATGTTAGTGCGCCGCGCGGAAGCTTTACCCTGCGGCCCAGCCAGAATCCTGTGGTACTGCTGAGCGCTGGAGTGGGCGCAACGCCGGTGATGTCGATGCTGCACGCACTCGCCGCCGAAAGATCGCAACAAGAGATCTGGTGGATCTATGGAGCACGCAATCGCATCGACCATCCATTTGCGGAAGAATCGCGTTCATTACTGAAGCAGCTCTCTCGCGGACGAGGATACATCGTATACAGCAGGCCCGCGGCAACCGACCAAGTCGCGGCAGACTTCGATGCTCCCGGGCACATTGACACAGCTTTGCTAGAGAAAATTGGCGTGTCCCAGAGTAGTGACTTCTATATGTGTGGCCCATCTTCATTCTTGCAGAACATGCGCGACGGGCTGCGAAACTGGGGTGTGCTCGCTGAGAATGTGCACGCGGAGATCTTCGGTTCTCTCGATGCTATTACCCCAGGTATGGCGCAGGTTGTTCACACTCCTCACCCGCCACCAGGGCCGCCAGGATCTGGCCCCCCGGTCTCATTCGCGCGTAGCGGGATTACCGCCGCTTGGGATCCGAAATTCGCGAGCTTGCTTGAACTGGCGGAAGCGTGTGACGTTCCGGTTAGATGGTCGTGCCGGAGTGGAGTCTGTCACACCTGCACGACGGGTCTAATTAGCGGATCGATTACCTACAACCCTGAACCGCTGGAGAGGCCCGCTCCCGGGAACGTGCTCGTATGCTGTTCTCAGCCAAACGCGGGTGTCACTTTGGATCTTTAAAGGGAGATCTTTGAGAGAAACGGGAGGAGTTCAATCATGCGTTCTGATATTGTGCCCGGAGCCATTTTTCCCAACTACGAACTGCCCGATCATACGGGCCAACTGCGAAAGCTCAGCGAGCTGCAGGGTGATGATCCGCTAATCCTCACGCTCTCACGCGGCCACTACTGCCCAAAGGAGCATCAGCAGCATCTGGAACTCGCCGCGTTCTACCCGAAGATCGCGGTGGCATACACGCAGATCGCCACGATTTCTACCGACGATCACCATACTCTGCAGGAATTCCGCGCGTCAGTCGGAGCAGTGTGGACCTTCCTTTCGGACCCCGAGCGAACGATTCAGAAGGATCTCGACATCCAGGAGTACACCGACCCCGATAATAATCCGATGATCCCGCATACGCTCGTGCTCAAGCCGGGCCTCGTGATCCACAGCATCTATAACGGTTATTGGTTCTGGGGGCGCCCCTCGGTCGTCGATCTTTGGCATGATCTGCGCGCCGTGACGAGCGAAATCCGCCCAGACTGGGATCTGAGCAAACCCGGACTCCGCGAGGCATGGAACGCAGGTGACTTCTCGCGTTTCCACGGGTGGGACAAGCAGGCTAATGTGGAGACGACCCCGATTGCGAGGGACAAATAGCACAGCATATCGCTTCTGCTCCGGTCAAAACGCGCTCACGTTCGCTCACGATTCGTTGTTCCCGAGTATTCCCGAGCGTGATTTTCAAGACCCGTAAGGCATCGCCCATGCCCCACATTCAACAAGTTAGAAACATCTAGCCGCACTCATAACCTAATGCTCCCACGGATTCCTTGGCGTTTCCTTGGCATCCTTATTATGGAGCTTTTGCAATTGGGCGTCCGGCGCAGCAATGCACCGGAAGATCACTCGTCAAAGTCGGTGAAACCTACGTCGCGTGAGCGATAGGGCAATACCGAACCAAGCCCCCGGAATGGTGGGGGAAGGCGTAGAGACTGGATGGCGAGCATCCCTCGTGGATGAAGGTACAGTCCGACTCTCATCGAAAGGTGGGTCAGATCGCATAACCCAAAGGTCGGCGGTTCAAATCCGCCCCCCGCAACCATGAACGCCATTGCCGAAATGCAGTGGCGTTCGCCTTTACAGAATTATCAGTTCTGTAGAAAGCCATCCTCAAACTTCCCACAAGGGCGTTTATCATTACTGAGACACCTGGCCGCCGTTGAGGAGGTCTCTCATGAAGCGCATTCGACAAATCGTTGTTGCATTGGTGGGACTTTTCTATGTCTGCCTGCTCTATCCGTTGTGCACTGAGTTATGGCACAGCAAGTGGCTGCTCGAAATGCACGACAACGAATGTGAGCCAATGTTCATCACGTTTCTCGTCGTTCTAGGAGTGTTTCTGCTGTTAGCTGTCCGAAAACCTGTAGAATACCGACTCGTGATTGCTTTCGCGGCGTGGCACGCCATCGCACATTCTACGACCATGCTCATCCAGTCAGCCGAAACTTCCATGCACAGGGTTCCACGCGGCTACGACGATGTGATCCTGTTCGGAGTGATAGGAGTAGCGCTGCTGCTAAGCGTCCCACCGAAAGAAAAGACAATGGCTGTCGCAGAGTCTCGCTGATCAACACCAGATTTGTATTGGGAAGTCGGCTTCTCGTCAGTGATTCATCGGTGGGGGCTGGCCACCCTTTCGCGGGAAGTATAGTCGAAAAAATGAGGGCTGCCCCACCCTTCGTTTTTTGAAGGGTGGGCGCGCCGTGGATGCCAAAAGCTAGTTCCTTTGATCTTCGAATCTAATCCTCATGTATGGGGTAATCCGACGGTCTCGGCGACCAGAGACAAAATCCCCGCAGGGATACGTTCGTGGTGCCCACCCTTGAAAAGCCAAGGGTGGGGCAGCCCCCGCCCCTTGCAAAAAACGCAAGGAACGGGGCACCCCCAGTTAAATCATGCTCAGCGGCCACTACAGCCCGCCCAGAGGCGGGCCTGCGAGCATCATTTTCCTACACTGCGCACACACAGCGCGCGCATCAAGGAGTAGGAGTACGGAAAACTGATCGGATCCTCTTTCGACCTTCCTTCGTTGAAATCGAAGTACCGCGCGTAACCGGAAGGATGTCCGCGATCGTCATTTATACGCTCACTGCTCCACTCATCACCGGTAAGGAACAGATTGCCCTTCACGTGATAAGTAAACAGATTGTCTTGGCCCGAACCAGCCAATCCGGGAACATTGGCATTGGGGTCGTAGATCGCCCCCAACTCAGCAAGTGTAGCCAGCCTCCAGTTCGAATGCCTGGCCAACCGGAGATCACGGCAGTACTTCACCGCACCTTTCCATCTCACGTCTTTACCGTTGTCCCTCTCCGCCCACATTAGGCCGGGGGATGGATCGGTCCAGTAACCGCGCTTCTGAGTCTCTTGTGCGCCGTTCTGGTCTTCCAGTGCTGACTGCGCGCTCGCGATGAGAGCAGAGCTTAGAAGTAGAAGCGCTACAGCTTTAGCCACGATGCACACTCCTGATCAACGAGGGGTTGAAAGGGATTCGCCTCACTTCCAACTGTTTGCGTACCACTGGAGCGCGTTGACGGGTCCGAAAAACAGTCCCATCTTGAGGCTTTGGACTCCGCCAGCGTTGCGCATCAGCGTGTTATGGGGGCTGGCCCGCCCTTTCGCGGGAAGTATAGTCGAAAAAATGAGGGCTGCCCCACCCTTCGTTTTTTGAAGGGTGGGCACCCCGAGCATCGAAGGCTTGTTCTTCGAAGATCGAGTAGTTTTAAAGTCCCTTGACGCGATACAGGACGACCCCATGCGATGGAACAACAGCACTGATGGTGCTGTTTGTTTTTTTCGTCTCGCCGGTCCACACATCGTGTACGGAATAGCCACTTTTATTTTCGGGGAGGCCTACGGTGGATGCTGGAACAGAGACTTCCTCTGCGTTCCCGCCGGTATTGAACAAACCGACGATCGTGTCTCCGTTTGGTTCCCTCTTGGCGAACACCTGCTGGTTGCCGGTATTGAGCACTCTCTTCGCGGCGATCGAATCCTGGTCGACAGCCAGGACCTCGGAGTTCTCCAGGTATTTCTGCAGATCCGTTGGGTCGAGGTGAGTAAGATCCACGCCGAGGATGAAAGGTGCTGCCCCAAGGGCCCAAAGGCTCATCTGAGTCTGGCGCTCGACCGGAGTCAGCCCGTCGTCGCTGCCATTTCCTACCTCGATGGAGTCATAGTCATTGAAAGCCCCTGGACCAGCGTAAGGCTGCCACTCCGCCACATAGTTGAAGCGTTTGGCAATCTCGGCCCATCTGGTCAGTGGGTAGCTGCTACCGCCCTTTTCGCAATCGTAGCATTCGACGTCAGGCGCGAATTCCCACTGATTCGCATATTTCATCACGGTCGGGGCGATCGCGATTGTAAGGTGCCCCTGCGTGACGTCCAGGACCATAGGCCGCCCGCTTTGCCGTATAGCATCCGACCAGGCCTTCACGTCAGCGGCATTGCTGTCTTTCATGCCGTCAATTTTGATGTAATCGACACCCCACGCCGCGAGCATGTCTGCCCATGACTTCGTATACTCCTGCGCTCCAGGCTTGTCATAGTTAATGCGGACCATGCCCTTGCAGTTGTAGTTGTTTTCCTTTACAGACGGTTCCGCAATCTGGGCAGCCGTGTAGGATGTGCCCTTAATAGGCGTGTTCCGGGTGACGGCCTGCCTGGAAATACCCGGCGTAACATAGATTCCGAACTTCATCCCCAGACTGTGGATGTAGTCAGCGACTACCTTGATGCCATCGGCGTCTCCCTGGGCGGGGAATCTCGACGGGTCTGTCACCCAGCGGCCATAAGAGTCGACGTTCGGACCCTGCGGTCCCGGACACTGATACCAAAAGTCGTCGAGGTTTACGTATTGGTACCCGATTTTTTGCAATCCAGAATCATGCAGGGCGAGCGCCTGAGCTTTCATTTGGGCCGCCGTAGGATGTTGGCGGAGAAAGCTCCAGGTACTCCAGCCGAGAACGGGCGTGCGCTCGAGACCGTTGTCCTCTGCGCTGGCGTTCGGGACGGCCAAGCCCACCAATAACGCGATCAGCATTAGTGTTCTCAAGCTGTGGTTGCTTTTCCCCCGAAAAATCATCCCTCCGCTTTATCACAAGCGGGGGGCAAAAACAACAGACGGTCCTACTTCTTGCCCGGCTCCCGGTTCGCCGGTTGCTGTTTCTGCTGTAACTGTTGTTGCTGCTGTGTGTGTCTTTGCTGCAATTGCTGCGTTTGTTGCGCATGCTTCTGTTCTACCTGCTGCTTTTGCGTGTCATTGGCCTTCTGTTTGTCGAGCTTCACGTGCTCCTCGTCCTGTTTCTGCTGGAGTTTGTCTCGTTCCTGTTGCTGCTTGGCGATTTGCTTGTCCTGCTGTTGCTGGTACTTCTGATCCTTCTTCGCGTTGCCCGTATTTGGAGCGCTCCGCGCGAGGGGTGCAAGGTCGTGAGGATGGACGGCGTTTCCGGCCCCAGCGGAGTTGTTCCCTGCACGTCCCTGATTGGCCGGAGTGTAAGGCCCCCCTGCCTCTTTGGCTGGTACCGCGGCACGGTCGTTAAAATCCCCGGGCCTGGGCGTCGCGGCGACGCCGGGCTTGCCCATGTTCGCCGACGCGCGTTGCTGCGGGTTGGCGCGGGCAGCCTGCGCATGTTGAGTTTGAGCAGCAACCGGCCCGACGTGTCGCTCGCGAGCCGCCGCTTCTTCTTCGGCGTTAGCACGTGCGGTGATTCCACCATTGCCGCCGTTGTAACTGACGCGGCTCACATTGTTGTAAGTCACGCGAGTGTCGTAAACATTATGGATGTTGGCGACGTCGATGTTGAGTACGGCACGATTGTAGAAAAAGTGTCCGTTGTCCCAACGGCCGCCTTCAAAGCCGTTGCCGAAATAGCCGAAGCCGTAGTTGATTCCGCCGTAGAAGCCTACGTGCGGACCCCAGTAGCCGTCATAGAAAACAAATCCATCGCCGCCCCAGCCCCAATAGGCGGGCGTCCAGAGAAAGCCGACTTCTGGCGCCATCACCCAGGTGCCCGGCACCCAGTAATAATCGCTGATGTCGTAGTCGTAAGCCCAATAGCCGGGGGTCCAGAGATACCCGTCACCCGGACAAAGCGGCTGCTCGTAAACCGGCAGTGCTGGCGGGCCGATTCTGATGGCCACGCCAATTTGCGCAAACGCCGCCGCCGACATCGACAGCAGGACAAGTGAGAACAACAACGTACGAATCAAACGAATTTGCATAGTGATTCCTGTGGCCCTCATCCCTCGTTTTCCCGGTGCTGCTCAACGCCTGCGAGCTTCGGGGATGGAAGGCCGATTCACACTGACTCCGTTTCGCTGCAAACGGTCATGCCAGGGACTATCGCATTTCGACGATGTAAAAATCTGAGCAAATGAGCTCATTGTCATCTGGCCGAGTCTTTGGATGACGTGCGCCAGGTAAGGTTGTCCGTCCGCCGCGGTATGGCCATTCTTTTCGGCTTTTGACAGGTGGGAAACCGAAGACGTCCAAGAATTTGTTGGGATTCCACTGGTCTATACTCTACATCCCGTTCCCCATCGAAATGGCGCTTTTCCCGACACGGGAATCTTTTGTTAACTCGAACAACCGACGGCACTTCATACATTTCTGTACGTACATTTATGCAGTCACAAAATGTTCCCCGGGGAACATATCTCCATTTTGTCAGGAGGATCGGAGGTCAGCGCTGGGTCGGGCTGGGGGCGGCGGTGATGCGATAGTCCTTGTACTCGATGGTCAGGGTGGCGCGTCCCCCCAGCCGGATATAGCTGACCGATTCGTTGCGCGCCGGAAGCCAAAACGCGTCGACTTTCTCATACTGGTGATGGATCTCGGTCTTCTTGATCCAGAACGAAGGGTTCTGGGCGGGTTCGGCTTCGATGCGGGTCACCGCGAAGTCGGTTGCGTCCACCCACACCCGGCCGTTATAGACATACTTGCTTTTGAATTTCGGGTTGACTCGAAACACATATTGTCCGCCCGTTCCCGACCCCTCATAACCTACTAGCGCAAAATCGTAGTTATCGCGATTCAACTGGGTGCGTGCGCTCATGACGGGTTCCGCGGCTTCCTTCTCGCTTTCCAGAAGGCGCTTGAAGACACGCTCCTGGATCAGCTTCGATCCGCTCTCGGAAACTATCGTGAAGGTTTTGGTGACGGGTCTGTCGTAGATGGCCTTGACCGTCATTTCGGCTTCGCGGTCGCCGGGAAATCCGTGATAGACGAGGCGGTAGATCCGGGTGGCCTCGGAATGCAGCAGGGCCGTTGCCCGCTCGTCATTCCTGCGCACCAAATTGTCCACCACCTGGTCAGCGGAGAGAGTGGCGTTCGCGGTCGCCGGTGACGGGGGCCTGGCACGAGCCAGCGTCGGAGCGGCGACAAGCACCGCCAAGGCAAGGATCGCGATCCCGGTGCGAATTGTCAGCGCGACTGTCATCGGACCTATTCAGTGTAGACTCCGGGGCACGTTTCGTGACTATTTAATGTGTGTCGTAGAATCGCGGTTGCAGGTGGCGATGAAGAAACGAACCAAGGCCGAACGCCTGAGGGCAACCTTGCCGCGCCGGAGCTGGCGCGAACGAGTGTACCAGTCCCGCGTTCCGCTGGGGGTGTGCGGACTGGCGCTGGCGGCTTACGCGCCCTCGTTGTTCCTCGGCTTCATCCGCGACGATCTGCCGCAGATTGTACGCAACCCGCAGGTGCAATCGTGGCAATACCTGCCGCAAATCCTGACCTCGCACCTGTGGAACCACATGGCAGGGCATCGGGCGATTTTCTATCGTCCACTGTTTTCGTTCTGGATGCTGCTCATGGACACGATGGGCGGGCTCACGCCGTGGTCCTGGCATTTCTCCAACATGGTGCTGCACGTGCTTTGCATCTTCCTGGTTTATCGCCTGGGCAAGCGATTGATTGGTAGCGAAGTAGGTGCGGGCGTGGCCGCGCAGGGTTCGCAGTGCATCCCATTTAGTGGACGTGGTGCCGGCATCCGCAGCAACGAGATCCGTTCAGCAATCTTACCCTGGCGGCGATGCTGGTGCTATTGGCGCCCCCGGAGCGGGACGAGCGCTGGCGGATTCCGCTCAGCGCAGCCTTATATTTCACGGGTCTGTTCGCCAAGGAAACTGGTGCGGCGGTGATCGTCATGCTGATCGCCCTGGTGTGGGTGCGCCTCGGAGGTCAGGAAAAAGATCCAGGAAGCAACTGGAGCAAACGCCTGGCGATGGCGGGCGGGCCTTACGTGGCGGCGACTGGGGCCTACGTGATCATCCGCTTATGGGCGATGCACGGCACCGGAGTGGAAAAGGGCGAGCACAGCTGGCGGGAAGTTTTCTTCACCGGCCCCTCGGTGATTTTGTTTTATCTACAAAAGCTGACCATTCCGATGGGTTTGAGTGGCGCGTATGTGAATCCCCTTTACTCGTCCGCGACGATGGCGTTCTGGCTGCCGTTGGCGGTGGTCGTTTTATTGGCCGTCCTGGTGACGTGGCTATCGCTTCGCACCAGGCCGGTAGTCGGCTTCTCCGCGGCTCTGATCCTGTTGCCCATACTGCCCGCTTTGGCCACGATCCGCGTGTACCCGCAAGGAGACATGGCGCATGACCGCTACTTGTACTTGCCGTCGGTGGGACTGTGCCTGCTGATCGGAGTGATCGCCCAGCACATGCTGAACGCGCCCAAGAGCGTGCGGGCCGCGGGCGCAGCCGTTCTCGCCATCGTGCTGGCGGCATTTTCCGTGATGACCTTCAAGCAGCAGCGCTACTACAACGACGACATTATCTTCCTGCAAAGAGCGATCGAGGTGAACCCGGATAACGCCTTTGCCTATGCCTTGCTGGCGAACTTCTACATGGACCAGGGCAATACGGATATGGCGCTCAAGGACTATCGCATCGCTTCTGAAATTGCCCCGGACGAAATTAGGATCACCCTGTTTTTGGCGCGGGGACTATTTGGCGTCCAGAAATATAGCGAAGCGGAAGCCATCCTGAATCCATTGATGACAAGAACCGACTTCAGCGCCGACCAGCGAAATTCGATCCGGCTCTCGCTGGCCAATGTGAAAATCGGCGAGGGGAACCTGGATGCTGCGCAGCTTTTGCTGGAGCAGGTGGAACAATCAGACGCAAATTTTCCGGAGCTGCATTGGGCGCTGGGAGTTCTGTATCACGGGCAAGGGCATATTCCGGAGGCGCAGGCGGAATTTGAAAAGGAATATCAGATGAGTGGAGACGAAATGGCGCGGCGGCAATCCATGGCGATGTCGAAACAGATGCTGCTCAAAACGCTGCCGGGGGATGGATCGCGATAGTGGGGCGTGGGCCGGACATCTGCTGTTGCTTTCGCCTATGGTAACGTCTGATTCGTGACCCCAAGAAAACCATTACCGTCCAAGGACTTGCCTCTTTGGCTCACTATCCTCAATCGCGAAGTGATCGCCTGCATCCGCTGTCCGCGGCTGGTGGAGTACCGGGAGAGGATTGCGCGGGAGAAGAGGCGTGCGTATCTCGATTGGGACTACTGGGGCAAGCCGGTGCCGGGCTTTGGCGACGCGGCGGCGCGAGTTCTGGTGCTTGGCCTGGCTCCCGGGGCGCACGGATCGAACCGCACCGGGCGTCCGTTTACTGGCGATGCCTCGGGGAAATTTATGTATCCGATCCTGTACGAAGCTGGGTTCGCCAATCAGCCGGAGGCCATTCGGCGCGATGACGGATTGAAGCTGGAAGATCTCTACATCACCGCCGCAGCGCGCTGCGCTCCACCGGACAACAAGCCGCTGCCGCAGGAACTGGCTAACTGCTCTTCCTACCTGGATCGGGAGATGGAGGGGCTGAAGAATCTGCGAGTGGTTGTGGCCCTGGGGAAGATCGCGTTTGATGCCTATCTCAACTACCTGAAGCGGCGAGGCCAGCTTGCGAGTCGGAAAGAATACGTCTTTCGGCATGGCGCTCGTTATGCGATGGCGGATGGCAAGATTCTGCTGGCGTCTTATCATCCCTCGAACCAGAACACGCAGACGGGGAAGCTGACGCGGGAGATGTTTCTGGGGATATTTGTGGAAGCGGCGCGGCTGGCCGGTACGGAAGGCCGAGCCCGTTGAGCTGCTAACTTTTCGTGGGCGGGGCGCCCGCGCCACATTGGTGGTCCCCGGGCGCCTGCTGATTAGAGTTTCGTTGCCGTCACTTCCAGTTGAAACTGGTGGGTCGAGTTGGGATCGTCCACACTGCCAATGACTACTGCTTTGCCCGGGATCACAGGAGTGCTCGCGCTAATACGCATTTGCCGCAGGAGCGGATGACCGCCCTTTGCGGCCTCGTCAGGGGTTGCAAAACTGCTGATTTCGACGTTGACCACCAAGACCGAGGGAGTATGGTACGTCAAGAGTCGCGCATTGATCGAAGTGCCGATGTCGAGATACTCAAACTTGCCGTCTTCGGACTGTATGGGGATGCGCGTGCCGATCTTGAGGTCTCTGCCGCCTTCGTCCCCGGTAAGGTCCAATGAGTATTTCCGGCTGTTGAGTTTCTTTCCGCCTTCCAGTTCGTTGATGGAAAAATCGAAATGGTAGGCACTGGGCGCGGATTTGGCGGCGCTGTTGGCATCCTGTGCGGTCGTGGGCCGTTGCATTGCGCAGAGGGCTAATATCAAAATAAATCCGGAAAGCCAAACTTTTCTGTGCATGGTTGAATCTCCTTTTAGAGTCTATTGTTCAAAAATTTGTGAGTCTCCAGTTGCCGGATCTTGCTTCTCGAATTCGATCCCGTCCTGGCGCAGGATTTCGCTTCGCGCCCGCGCCATCAGCCTCGCTTCCTGCGGGCGTTCCTGCACATAGCGGGACAGCATTTCTTCCTGCGCCGTCAGGGGCTGAGGTAAAGGAAACTGCGCCGGCCAGACGGGTACCGCCGGAGTGCGGCGAGGTGCCTTTCCTGGGTGTTTGCCCGATGATGTGACGATCGGCGGCGTGGCCAGCGTTTCAGCCCCGCGGGCAACGTTGATGTTGGAAATGGGAGCGTTGACAGCAATTCCGGGAGAAGCGGGATGCCCACGGTGGATGAGCATCCCGGCAATCACCAGCACGGTAGCAGCTGCAAGCGCCCATGCTGCCCACATTCCCCTGTATGCGGGTTTTTCGGGGACTGCGCGTACACGCCGCAGGATACGTTCTTCCATGCCGAACTCTGGTTCCGGCGGGTTATATTGCTTGATCGCGGCGTCCAGCCACCGGTCCGCTAATCGGTTTTTGTCATCGAGTTCCATGTTTGCCGTCCCATAATGTTGTAAGTCGGTCGCGCAAGATTTGGCGTGTCCGGAAGAGGCTTGACCGCACGCCCGCTTCGCTGATTCCCAGAACCTCCGCAATGTCTGCTGTCGAAAGTTCCTGCACGGTCGAAAGCAGCAGCGGCGCGCGCAATTTCGTGGGCAAGGTCGCGATCAGCTTTTCCAAGAGCCCACTCATTTCCTGCTGCAACACAACCGCTTCGGCTCCGGCCGCGAGGGAGCGTAACTGGCTTGCGACTGCTTCAACATCATCCAGGGAAACGTCTGGCGCTTTCTTTCTCCTGTCCCCCGCGACCCGCCATGCGATACGCGCGATCCAACTCTTCATCTCTCGAACTTCCGGCATCTTTTTGCCATAACGCCAAAGCCGGAGAAAGGTTTCCTGAGTGGCGTCCTCTGCATCGTGATGGTTGCGGAGCACAGAATATGCAATCCGGTAGACAAGCCGGGCATGATCGCGGACAGCCAGTTCAAGCCGGTCATCCTGCGTGTTTTCCAGCGGCATGACTTGGCTCAGACTCATGTCTCCGGCTGCCAATTTCTGACCCTCAAAGATGAAGACCGCCCAAGGGGAAGATTCGTTCGGAATTGTTTAGGGAACGCGGCTGGGTGTGCGGCTTGCAGTTTTAAGTGACTGAAAAGGAAGGATCTCAGGAATTCTAGAAGCCGACAAAGACTGGTTCTGGCTCCAGGCGGATGCCCCAGATCTCTTGCACTCGCTGTTGAATGTGGTCCTTTAGTGCCACCACATCGGCTGCGGTCGCCTCGTCCCGGTTAACGATGGCCAGGGCGTGCTTGTGGGAAATGCCGACGCGCCCGGCGCTATAGCCGCGGTTGAAACCAGAATGCTCCACCAGCCAGGCGGCGGAAACTTTGCGCTGGGCGTCGAGGGCGGGATAGCTAGGGACTTGCAGGCTCTTGGCGGCTGCTCTTTTACTGAGAGCGTTATACTCACTGGCCGATAGCACGGGATTCTTGAAGAAAGAACCGGCGCTGCGGCAATCGTCGTCGCCGGGGGTGATCAGCATGCCTTTGCTGGCGCGGATTCTGCGGACGGCCTCGCGAGTGTCGGCCAGGGTGGGGGCCACGGTCCAGCCGAGGAAATGTTGTTTGAGATCGGCATAGGCGATGTGGGCGGGGCCGCCAAGCTGCAGCGCGTAACTGACACGGAGAATAATGTAGCGTCCGCGCTCACTGGTGTTGAAGATGCTGGTGCGGTATTTAAATCCGCAATCCTCTTTGGATAGCTCCAGTTGCTGCCCGTCGCGAAGATCGAGCGCATGAACGGACGCGATGGTATCGGCGACCTCCTGCCCGTAAGCGCCGACGTTCTGCACCGGCGTACCGCCGACGCTGCCGGGAATGCCGCTCAGGCACTCGATGCCGGCGCAATTGCGGGCCACGGCGCGGGCCACGAAGCCGTCCCATTCTTCGCCGGCTCCGACTTCGAAGTGAACGGTCCCGTTCTGCGTTCGCTCGGTCACGCTGGGAATGGCGATCCTGAGCACCAGGCCCGGCCAGCCTGCGTCAGAAATCACCAGGTTGCTGCCGCCGCCGAGGACAAACAGCGGCAGGTTCTTGGATTGGGAGAAGGCCAGCGCTTGGTTCACCTCCGCAATGGTCTTGGCCGCGACGAAATATTGCGCCAGTCCTCCAACCTTGAGGGTCGTCATAGGCGCAAGGGGGATGTCTTTCTGGATCAACATAGCGGCTAGACTCAACTATATATGACGGGTTGTGACGCTGGCTGGAAGACGTAGCAAGCTACGTCTCTACGAGCGGTCGTTCTTTTCTGTAGAGACGTGGCTTGCCACGCTCCTGCCGGCAGCGTATCGAATGTCGCCGGTCGTATTACAATGATCGTGCAGATCATTCAGGAGCCCAAATGTTTCCAGAGATTATGGTGATTCCCATGCGCGAAGAGTTGACCCGTGTGGGGGTAAAAGAGTTGCGCACCGCCGAAGAAGTTGACCAGGCGCTTACCAATCAGCCGGGCACAACCATGGTGGTGGTGAATTCGATTTGCGGGTGCGCTGCCGGACGCATGCGTCCCGCGGTGCGAGCGGCCTTGCAAAACGCAGTCCGTCCCGAGAGGGTGTTCACGGTCTTTGCCGGGCAGGACCGGGAAGCCACCGAGCAGGCACGGTCGTATTTCACGGGATATCCGCCATCCTCGCCGTCGATTGCTTTGTTGCGCGATGGTCAACTGGTGCACATGGTGCAGCGCAGCGACATCGAGCATCGTGAGGCGGCCGACATCGCTGCTGAACTGAAGAGCGCATTCGAAAAATACTGTGGGAAATCGGTGACTGCCTAAGCGCGGACTTGGAGTGAGTTACCTCGAGCGCTGAAGCGCGTGCGAGAGGCTGGCGCTAGCATCGCAGCGCTAGGCGCTGCGCCACCCAAAATCGAATTTAAAGGCGAATTGAACCAGCTTCCTACTTCTGTACGCGAATGAAGGAGGCGGTGGTGGCATCCACCTCGACCGTCAGCTTGGGTTCGTTGCGGCTGGCGCCGTAGATGACGTGCCAGACCAGGTTGCTGTTGGGGCGGCTCCAGTCGAGCAAATAGAAAACCGGCATGTCGGGGTTTTTCTCCAGCAGTTTGTCGCCGCCATGTTTCTGTGCGACTTCGAATGCCTGGTCGGAATCGGTCTTAAGAAACTGAATATCGAACACCGTGGTGGAGGAATTGCTGAGACTGTAGCTGTCCTCAATGCCCGGTGACACGCCGCGCGAGCCGTCTGGGGAATCAATGCCGTACCAGGCAAAGGGTTTCAGGCTGTGCTGTAGAGCCGAAGCGAAGCCGCCCTGCCACACCGCGGACTTGCCGTCGTGCCCGTTGGATTCCGGCGTGGGTTGCGATTCCAGGTGAAACGGTTGCGCGTCGCGGGCCCAACCATGGGCGGCGATGAACAGTTTTTGAAAGGCCACGTGCCCGGTCAGGAACTCCGGAGGCTTAGGCGCGGGCTTTTCCACAGGTTTGGTCGGCTGCGACGAACAACCTGCCATCAGTGCCACCGCCAGCATCGCCATCAGCAACTGCTTCATAGCCACCTTCCTCTCTTCATCCTGAGCACAAGATCCTGAGCGCCACGATCCTGAGCCCAAGGCTTGCATCCCGCAATGTTGGGGTTCATTCTAGCAGTGGTCCATTCTGCGGCACGAGTAGAAAGCGTTGTTCATGGATGCTCATCTCGCACGATTAAAGGAAACAATCGCTTCAGCCACTCACGGCATGAGTGAGGAAGACCTTACCCGGCATCCGGAAGGGAAGTGGAGCGTGGCTGAAATATTGGAGCATCTTTATCTCAGCTACACCGGAACAGTGAAGGGTTTCAGGCGTTGTATGGAGGCTGGAAAGCCGCTGGCCACTTCTCCCAGCCTGGGCCAGAGGGTGAAGGCTTTGTATGTGGTGGAAATCGGAAAGTTTCCTACCGGACGGAAGGCCCCCAAAAACACCGAGCCGCGCGGAATTGGGCCGGAGAAGATCATGGCCGACATTGGACCGCAGATCGTAGCCATGGATGAAGCCATCACAAAGTGCGAGGGGCGGTATGGAAAAGGAATCAAACTCCTCGACCATCCGATCCTGGGTCCCTTCACGGCGCGGCAATGGCGCAAGTTTCACTGGGTGCATGGGCGGCATCATGTGAAGCAGATTATGAGGCTGCGGGGGAAGGGCTAAAGTTCAATACCAGAAGGTACAGCCCGGATCCAATTAAACACTCGCTGCCGGCGGTTGTGGTTCCCACTCTATCGCAAAGTGCGCGATAGAATGGGGCACCCTCAGTTGTGGCGGCGCAAAGGGTGAACCATTCAAGCTGCCAGGAAACGGAATCGACGTTCGAGGGAACCAGGATTTGCTGAATGTTGTCTGCGGCACTAGAATGGCTGCCGCTCCAATCATTCGAAACTAGCTTCTCAATCAGGAGGAGAAATGAAAACAAGAACCATAGTTCTGACACTGGGTCTGTGCTTTGTAGCGGCAATGAGCTTTGCCGCCAATCCGAATATGGGTACCTGGAAACTGAACGAGGCCAAGTCCAAGATTCCCGCGGGCGCAACCAAGAACAACACAGTTGTCTACGAGGCAGCGGGCGACAGCATTAAAGTCACAGTGGACGGTGTCGAGGGCGACGGCAAACCGCTGCACAGCGAGTGGACGGGAATGTTCGATGGGAAGGAATACCCTCTTACCGGGGATCCGACCGCCGACATGCGGTCGTACAAGAAGATTAATGATCACACCAACGAGTTGACCAATAAGAAAGATGGCAAGGTTACTTCCTCCGGCCGAATTGTGGTGGCAGCCGATGGCAAGAGCCGAACCGTCACTGTGAGCGGGACCAATGCCAAGGGCATGAAGGTCAAATACACTGCGGTGTACGACAAGCAGTAGTTGGACCCTCCGAACATTTAACGACCGCACTGATGCCCTTCCGCTCAGCTCAGAACGGAAGGGCATTTTTTGGATCAGTGCATATTCGCGTGCTGAAGTCGGCACGCCAGACGGTGGCGCAAAGTCGGCCGCCCCAACGTAAGACCATGAACTCTTGGACACGGGAAGGCAGCTAAATCGCATCCTGCTCGATCGCTTTGCCGCCGCCTCATCGCTCTTCCGCGCTAGGATTGCGGTGTTTCCTGTGGGTCAAATCTTCTTCACGCCTCCCAGAAGTACCCTCTCGGGACGACTGTCAGACTTCTAACTACCAGCAACGATTCATTCCAGTGATGGCATCGCGAATGCTCCTACATAAGGGCAATCCCACGACAAATTGCCAGTAAGCAGGTTGTGGGCAGCTGCCCTCGTCGTCCGGTCGGTTCCTTGGAAGGAAGACCAAGACATTTAACCGCAAAGGACGGGAAGGAGACGCAAAGGTCGCAAAGAAGAGCAAGTTCAAGCGATTTTCCTAGTGCCCTTTGAGTTCAACGGGTTTACATTCCACTGAAACCTCAACGAAAGGACTCTTATGAATCCAAGGAAAAAATCCCAAGAACCAGTCATCCGCATTGTTGTGGTTGATCGTGACCCTCTAAGACTGGTCGGTTTCCGTGCGCTCCTGGAGTCAGAGCAGGATTTTGATCTCATCTGCGCCCCGACTCTTGATCTTGATCGGGTTGACGACATGGATGTCATCCTGCTGGGGAACCGGCAGGGCGGGAACTCGTTTGACGATGTTGCCAGGTTGAAGGCATCTTATCCGCGCATGCAGATTATTGCGGTGGGTGCAGGGATGTGCGAGGAAACGATCCTTGCGGCGCTGGCATCCGGCGCGAAGGGCTATGTGGATGAAGCAGCTTCCGCAGCCGAGTTCGTTCGCGCCGTCCGCGTCGTGAGTGAAGGCTCGGTATGGGTTTCCCGCCGGCTCATGTCCCTGTTTGTTGAGCGCGCCGCCCGCTTGGTCGGACGTCCCCTCCCTAGCGGCCGCGCGACCTACACGCCGCGCGAAAGAGAGGTCCTGGAAATGCTGGTGGAGGGAAGATCCAACAAGGACATTGCGCGGCCGCTAGGCATTGAGGTTCGCACGGTGAAAGCCCACCTTGGAAAGCTGATGCGTAAAGCTGGTGTACAAAGCCGCATCGCGCTTTCTACTTATGCCATTGCGCACTCGTTGGTTTCCTCGGGACTCGATGGCGCGACACTAGCGAATTGACTGATCGCAGCCAGGCGTAACCCGGGAGTGCGGGATAGGTCCAATCAAAAGAACAAGCTGCTGGCGTTAGTGGTGCCCCACCCTATCGCACAGTACGCGATGGGGTGGGGCACCACGTTTTATTTGGATCAGCGCCTATTCGCGTGCTGAAGTCGGCACGCCGGCTTTGCGGGCTTCTTCCTGCAAGTCTTCGAGCTTTTGCTTGGCCTCGTCGACATCTTTCTGCTTGTCGGCGATTTGCTGTTTATACTGCGCGTCTTCCTTGTCCCAATCCTTCGAGTCTCTCATGCGATTGCCGGCGTCGGCATAGAAGGCGGCGGCTCGCAGGCGGTATTCGCGCTGCAGCACGTCGAGCTCGCGGGAGACCAGGCCGAGGCCGTCTTTCTGTTCGTCAATCTTGCCTTTCCACTCCTCGAATACCCGCTGCCGATCTTCCGGCGAATCTCCCGGCTTGATGGCGGCCGGCTTGCTGGGATCCGCGGGAGCCTGGTCGGAGTTGGCGTCGGCTGACGGAGCCGCGGCCGTGGCTTCGGCCGCATTCCCCACGACGCTCAACTTGTCCGTTGTAGGGAGATTGTCGTTGTCGTACACCTTGGGAGTGGCGGGCTTCTTGTCCTTGCGGACCGCGCGGGCGGAGTCGGCCAGCGACGGAGCTGCGATGACGGTTGACTGAGCGGGCTGCGAGGCTGCCGGTTGCGACTGTGCGCCGGCCATCGAAATCAGCGTGGCGCTTAGAAACATTCCCGCGAAACTAATGTATGCGATGCGTTTCATAGTTGCTCCATTCTTCTTTTACTTGGGTTGCTCTATCTGCCGCTGCCCATCCCACAAGCCGCGGCTCTTCGAAATTAAGATCCAAAACTAAGCTCCCGCGGCGGACTTCGCTGGCCTTGGGCCTGCGAGGAAACCGCCGATGGTGTGATTCAGTTGCGCCGCTTCGGAAGCGATATCGGCGGCGATTTGCCGCGCCAGCTCAGGATCGCGGCTGGCGGCCAGTTGTTGTGCGTAGCCGGAAATCGTGGTCAGTGAGGTACGCAATGCCAGCGCCATCTCCGCCGACATTTCCCCGCGCAGCACTTGTTGCTGATGGATCAGGGTGACTTCCGTCTTGTCATTGATCAGGCAGGCTGCGCCCAGCACGTCGTCTGACGCCGAGTTCACCGCGGTGAGAGTGATCTCCAGAAATCGCTTCGCGCCGGAGGGGGTGACATATTCAAGTTCGATTCGCCCCGACGTTGCGCTCTCCCGCAAGCAGGCTTGCACGGCCTCGGCCACGATGCCCGGCGGATTGGAAGGGGTGGTCTGGGCGGGCTGGCGGAAGATTTCCCCGGGGCTCATTCCCACCAACGATGCGAATCCCAGAATGTGTTTGGCGGCCGAGTTCGCCTGGCGAACCAGGCCGTTGGGCGCGAAGAACATTACCCCGCTCGAGAGATTGGAAAGCACCGCCGCGCTGATATTTTCCGTGCTCTTGGCGCGTTTGCGCTCGACCAGTTGCAGGCTCTGCAATTCGTGCTTCTGCTGTTTCAGTTGCTGGATGACGGCGTGATAAGTGTGCAGCGGGAGGCTCTCCACCGAACTCGAACCTCCGTCCCAGGTGGATTCTTCGGTCAGGTTCTTTCGCAAGCGCTTGATGACGGTCAGCCCGAACACAAAAGCAAAACCGGATACCAGCAGCAGCGCGGCCATGCGGAGCACAATGGGATTGCCGAGTAGATTCACAGCAGCCCCCAATACCAGCGCAGAAAAGCATTGCCGAAGAACGACGCGATGATCGCCATGCCTGCCAGAAATACACCAAACGGCATTTGATAACGGCGGAACGCGATGGTCGCCGACGCCCATCCTCGACGGCGCGATTCCTGAGCGGATTCACGATGCCGTTTCATGCGGCGGCGGGTGCGCTTCAGCCAGACGGCAAGAACGGTCCACAGTCCGAACAACGACCCGGTGATCGAGGCCGCGAAAAGAGTAAAGATGGTCAAGCGGATGCCCAGGAACGCTCCCACCATGGCCATCAGTTTCACGTCGCCAAAACCCATGCCCTCGACTCCACGCGCCCGCAGATAAATCGCGCCTACGCCGTAGATGAACGAAGATCCCACAGCGGCGCCCATGAGCGCGTCCAACAGCGAGACCAACTGCCAGGAGATATGGGATCCGTTGTGCAGAACAAACATGCCGGGCAACAATTGCGAGACCAGATCATTGATGGGCACCACCAGACTGAACCCCAATCCCAGGGCCAGCCCGGGCAAAGTCATTTTGTCGGGAAGCAGCTTGGTTTCGGCGTCGGTAAAAATGAGGCCAAGCAGCAGAAATCCGAAGGTGCAATATTTCAGCAGGGCCAGGGTCAATCCGAAGTGCCAATAGCAAGCTAGAAAGATTGCGCCGGTAAGCAGTTCGACCACGAGATAGCGGGGCGTGATGGGAGCCTGACAGTTGCGGCAGCGTCCCCGCAGAATCAGCCAGCTCAGAATGGGAACGTTGTCGTAGAAGTGGATTGGCTTCTCACACGTAGGGCAGGTTGAGCCGGGGTGAACCACGGACAAGTCTCGCGGCAAGCGATAGATACACACATTCAGGAAGCTGCCGAAGGCCAGCCCCATAGCGAAAATCGCCAATGCGAAACCAATGTCCACCGTGACCTTTGCTCACGCGTCAGAAAATACTGTGAGTTTCGCCTGATTATACGGCGATTCCCACCCTGGAACCCAGGTACCAAAGGTACTGTACGGCTGGCCAAAGGAATGAGAAGCCTGTGGTAGATAGCTGTGAGTGTTGGACTTAGTGTGGATTGTTCAGTGAATGAACTTGTAATCTAGTATCGAGGCTGCCAACCCTACGCCTTGGGGAGAATCCTGCGCTTTCCGGGTGCGGATGATGCGGCCCTGGCACAGGACGCTGCTGTTCTTCTGTCCGGAGATCTCTTCCGGCATCTCGAACACCATCTCCACCAGTGTGTTGTCGGGAAACTGCTGCGGCCCATGTAGAAGCACGCCCGACTGGCTCAGGTTCTCGACGATGCCCTCATACCAGGTCCCCAGGTTCTTGACCCGATAACGCACCGGGGCCTGCAGCTTAAGGCGGCGCGCCCGCGGCACCCATGAAGGCTTCTTGGCGGTACTGCGTCCCTTGCGGGTGGCGGCCGTTTCGGCGGAGCGGTCCACGCGCTCAATGCGGCGCATGGTCTTCCAGTCGTATTTATACTCAACCGCGCAAAGCAGACAAACCTGGTAATACTGGTTGTCGGCAGCCCGCCGTGGCCAGGAGAACTCGTGGGAACAACTGCGAAGCATGAGGACGTCCATTAACTTCTGGGGCATGGTTTTTACCGGACGGGAACACCGGACAAGCCATCATCTTACGGGTGGGCGAAATTGGATAGGTTACTTTTGTGTAATTTTTGGCTGTGAATTGGGCAACCTCATGAAAAACCTTGGGGTTGTGAGCCTCCCTTTGCCGGAGCTGCATGTACCAAAGTACGCCGTGTATGATCGCAGCGTGGAAAATGCGACGGCCTTTATTCTAGCGGGCGGAAAAAGCTCGCGCATGGGCGCCGACAAGGCCTTTCTCGAACTTGAGGGTCGGACGCTTCTGGACCGCGCTCTGGAGTTAGCAGGAACGGTGACAAAGCAGGTAAAAGTAGTTGGGGATAAGACCAGGTTCGCGCCTTACGGGATCGTAGTCGAGGATATTTATGCTGAGCGCGGGCCGCTGGGCGGGATCCACGCCGCGCTGATGAGCAGTGCAACGGATTTCAATCTGATGCTGGCGGTTGATTTGCCCTTTATTGGCTCAGAGTTTCTGGCATATTTGCTTTCTGAGGCCCTGCATTCGGATGCGGTTGTAACGGTGGCGCGCACAGGCGGCGGCTTTCAGCCCCTATGCGCGGTGTATCGTAAAGAATTCGCTTAAGTGGCCGAACGTTCATTGCGGGATGGGAAGAACAAGATCAATCCGTTATTTCGGGGAGTGAATACCAAAGTGATTGAAGAGAAACAGTTGGCCAACGCGGGTTTTTCGATCCATATATTTCGTAATCTGAATACGCCGGAAGAATGGGAAGAAGCCAGACTGGAATTCGGAAAAAGAAGCTAAACTAAGCCATGGGCGAGAGCGAACAAACCGAACCGTACATCGCGTTCAAAAACGTCTGCAAGTCATTTGGCGATAAGAAAGTGCTCGATGACGTCACCTTCGACGTGATGGCGGGCGAGACGGTCTGCATTCTGGGACGCAGCGGTGTGGGCAAGTCCGTGACCCTGCAGAATATTATGGGATTTCTCAAGCCGGATTCAGGGCGGGTGATTGTCGCGCGCCAGGACATCACCGACTATTCCGAGGAGCAGATGGAGCAAATCCGCAAGAAAGTCACCATGGTCTTCCAGAATGGCGCCTTATTTGATTCGCTTTCCGTCGGCGAAAACGTCGCCTTTCCCTTGCGCGAACGAAAAGGCCTGAGCGAAGAGCAGATTTTGCAGATCGTGAATGGTTTGCTGGAGATGGTTGGGGTCGCCCAGATGCGTGATCTCCTGCCCTCCGACCTGTCGACGGGAATGAAACGTTCGGTGGCGATTGCACGCGCCCTGGCGGCACAGCCTGAATGCGTACTCTACGACGAGCCCACCACCATGGTGGATCCTCTGATGGCCCAATTGCTGGGCGATCTGATCAAGCGGTTGAAAATTCAGCTGCACTTGACTAGCGTGGTTGTGACCCACGACATGCGTCTAGCCGAAAAACTGGCGGAGCGGATTGTCTTTCTGCACGAAGCCAAAGTGCTGTTCTTTGGCACCTATGCAGAGATGGAGAAATGCGACGAGCCGATCGTGCAGGAATTTTTGACGCTGGATGAGCTGAAACTGGAAGCGTGACGGACCCGGATTGTTTCAGAATCCTTCCCGCAACAATTTCTCCACCGTGATCGAACCAGTTGCCGATCCTCCCCGCAGCATCTTCTCGACATATTTCGCAATCATGTCCACTTCCAGATTCACCGGGTCACCCGGTCGTAAAGATTTGAGATTCGTCATCTTTACGGTATGGGGAATGATGGCAACTGTGACTTCCGTCCCTTCGATTTTAGCGACGGTAAGACTGATGCCTTCGATACACAGTGATCCCTTAAAGATCACGTAGCGCGCCAGGTCCGGCGGAATTTCAATGCGCAGAGCGTAGCCGCCACCGTTCGAGAGCTTTTTCAGCGTGAGGAATTCCCCGGTCCCATCAACGTGCCCCTGTACGATGTGTCCTCCGAAGCGCCCATCGGCCCGCATCGGAAGTTCGAGATTCACGCGCGCGTCCCTTTTGATACGCGAGAATGACGTGCGCTTCCAGGTCTCTTCGGCCAGGTCCGCGGTGAAAGATTTGGGCGTGATGTTCACCGCAGTCAGGCAGACGCCGCTAACGGCAATGCTGTCACCTTGTTTCAGTTCCTTCACCAATCGCGATGAAGACACAGTCAGGCGGCGATTGCCGCGCTCATTGGCGATGCGGGTAACGCGTCCGACTTCCTCAATAATGCCGGTGAACATGAATTCTCCCGTTCTTGTCATCCTGAGCGCGGAGTCGAAGGACCCCTACTGCCACGACAAACGTTCGATCTTGTAGTGGTTGCGCCTTCAGGCGCGTTGTCTGTCTCGCTTTACCCCGGACTTTCGTCCGGGGCTAAGCTGGGTCGCTCCTTCGGAGCTGGTTCTTGTATAGTCCCATGATTGTCATTGCTCATAGGGATCTCCCAAATATCCTTCGACCGCGAAATCTTCTCCGAAACGATGCAAACGGAAAGACGTTACATACGCGGCATCGCTCATTCCGCGAAATCCATCTCCCGCAGCGAAGGGTATCGAGTCCGATCCCCCTAGTATTTTAGGAGCGTAGTAGAGAAACACTTTGTCCACAATACCCGCGGCCAGCGCGGCCCAGTTCACCATGGCCCCGCCTTCGATCATAAGGCTGGCGATCTCCATCTCACCCAGAAAACGAACAATGCCTCGCATGTCCGGGCGGCCATCGGCGGTAACGGTTGGGATTTGCTCGACACGGATCCCGTGCTGCCGCAGTTCTTCTTTCCGGTTCTCTTCCGCGAAGGAACAGAGAACCAGCACGTCGTCTCCGGCGGTCTGCACCAGCCGAGATTGCAGCGGCAAGCGGAGCTGTGAATCGAGCACCACTCGCAACAGCGGCCGACGACGCGAGCGCCCACTGCGGTCGGTGAGCAAGGGATCATCGGCAATCACCGTCCCTACGCCGACCAGAATGGCGTCACTCTGATGTCGCAGTTCCTGCACGTGGGCGCGTGCCGGTTCGCTGGTGATCCAACTTTCGGTCCGGCTCGCTCCCGGAGCGCGTGAATCTTGAGCGGAAGGAGGCGCGATCTTACCGTCGAGGGTCATCGCCGCTTTCAAAGTCACAAGGGGAACGCGGTCGCGAATGTATCTGGCGAAAGATTCATTCAGCGGTCGCGCCTCATTTTCGAGGACACCCGAAGCCACCGCGATTCCAGCCTCTCGCAGCCGAGCGAAGCCCTTGCCGCCGACTTGCGGGTTCGGGTCTAGCATCGAGGCAACCACACGGCGTATGCCGGCGGCGATTACTGCGTCAGCGCATGGACCCGTGCGGCCCTGATGGGAACAGGGCTCAAGATTTACGTATAGAGTCGCGCCGCGGGCTTTTTCACCAGCCTGCTCGAGGGCGAGAACTTCCGCGTGTTTCACGCCATCATAGGTGTGGGAGCCGGTACCCAGTACGTTGCCCTGATCGTCCACAATGACGGCACCCACGCATGGGTTTGGCGAAGTCAGGCCGATGCCTTCCCGTGCCAGCTCAAGCGCGCGACGGAGAAAACGTTGGTCGGTTTCGCGGGATGTGGTCACGATAGAAGCATTATTTCACCACGGAGACACAGAGGCACGGAGAACATCTGACGACTAGTTAAAGAGCGAATCCACAAACTCCTTAGGATCGAAGCGCAACAGATCGCCAATTTTTTCCCCGACTCCCACGTAGCGTACGGGTAGTCCCAGTTCGCGGCAAATGGCGACCACCACCCCGCCCTTGGCTGTGCCGTCCAGTTTCGTGAGCACGATGCCAGTCACGCCCGCGGCTTCGGTGAATAGACGCGCCTGTTGCAGGCCATTCTGTCCGGTGGTGGCGTCCATCACCAGCAGAGTCTCGTGCGGCGCCCCGGGAATGATGCGTTGCGCGGTGCGCCGCATTTTTTCCAATTCGGCCATCAGATTGGTTTTGGTGTGCAGGCGTCCGGCCGTGTCCACGATCACGTAATCGCTGTGTCGAGCGGTGGCCGCCTGCAGGGCATCGTAGAGCACGGCGGAAGGATCACCACCTGGTTTTGTGTGGATCACTTCCGTCCCCGTGCGTTGGCCCCAGACTTCGAGTTGATCGATGGCAGCAGCACGAAAAGTATCCGCGGCACAGAGAAGCACGGTTTTTCCACCCGAGTGCAGGAACTGGGCCAGCTTTCCGATGGTGGTCGTCTTGCCTGTGCCGTTTACGCCGACTACCAGGATGACTTCGGGGCTTCCGTCAACCCGGGCCACCGGCGGCGCGTTAGCGGCACTGAGAATCGCCAGGATCTCGTCCTTCAGCAGTCGCTTCAGTTCATCAACATTCTTAATTTGCTTGCGATCGGCTTTATCTCGCAATTTCTGCAGAATTTCGTGAGTCGTGGTGCTGCCCAGGTCGGCGCCAAGGAGTGTGGCCTCAAGGTCGTCCAGCGTAGCTCGGTCGATCTCCTTGCCAAAGGAAACCACTTCCTCGATACGCTGGCTCAGATTTTCCCGGGTGCGGGTTACCGCTTCTTTCATCCGCTCGAAAAGAGTGGGATCCTGCTCGGGGCCGCCAAAAAGGGTCTGAATCATGAGATATAGATGCGCCTTCGCTGCAAACTATCAATTATAGCGGTGGGGCGCGGACAATCGCGGAAAGCGGGGCTTTTCTCTTACCCTTAAGCCCGCGTGCTTTGAAGGGCAGTGGCAACTTCCGCAGGTGGTGTGGATTCGACGGGTGGCGTAGGCGGCGCAGGCACAGGCTGGCGTTGAATGCGGATTTCACCGCGCTGATAGACGGCGTCCAGGGCGAACACCGCTTTCGGATCGAGCCGCTTGCCGGAAAGCGAATGAATGATGCGCAGCGCCTCGTTCACCTCGTAGGCATGTTGATAGGGACGATTGGTGGTCAACGCGTCAAAGGTGTCGGCCACCGCAATGATGCGCGGCAACAGCGGGATTTCCTCATCTTTCAGACCATGTGGATAGCCGCGCCCGTCCAGCGATTCGTGGTGCAGTTCAATCCCTGGAATCATTTCCGTGAGCTGCGCCACCCCTCGCAGGATATTGGCGCCCTTGGTGGTGTGGGTCTTCATGATGTCGAATTCCGCGGGCGTGAGCGCGCCCGGTTTTTTCAGAATGCGGTCCTCAATGCCGATTTTGCCCACGTCATGAAGTTGGGCCGAGATGCGAACAATCTCAAGAAATTCGTCCGGGTGCCCCATCTCGCGAGCAATCATCATGGAATAGCGCGTCACACGGTCAGAGTGTCCACGAGTATAGGGGTCCTTTTCGTCGACTGCTCCGGCCAGCATTTGAATCGAGCCCATGAAGAGTTCACGGTTTTCATTCGCGGCATGCTTAAGGTCGAGTACAAAGTGCTCAAGCTCCTCGGACATGGTGTTGAAAGTCGCCGCCAACTCGCCGATTTCAGTACGGCTTTTCAGCTTCACCCGTTGCGAGAAGTCCCCGCGGGCAATGGCCCGGCTGGATTCGGTAAGGATTTCCAGAGGATTCGTGATCCGGTGAGCCGCGAAGATGCTGATGCCAATACTTAGGGCCACCGCCATCAGCGCCAGAATACGGGCGCCACGCTGCATTTCATAGACGCCGCGATAAGCTTCCGCGCGGGGTTTCTGCACAATGACCGCCCAGTCGAGATTACTCACCGGACTATAGGTTCCGAGCATCATGACGGCATGTTTTCCGCCGGTGGAAAATTCCCGGGTCGCGGCCACCATTTGTGCCTTGCTGCCCTGGTCCACAAAGTTCCGCACGATTTCGAGATTGGTCATGTCCTGACCGGTGGCATAGTCGAACGTGGCCCCCGCCACCAGGCGTCCCTGATTGTCGACCACATAGGGAGTGAGTCCGCCACGGTTCACTTCCTGCAAGCGGCGGATCAGAAATTGCAGGTCCACGACCGAACCGATCATGCCCAAGAAGCGCCCGCCGTACATGATGGGAGCGCTGACCAGCATGACGGTGCGTGCGCTCTTGCCGTTGCCGACCACCAGCGCTTGTCCGTTGTAGGCGCGGCCCTCGCGCGCGGCGATGTAGGCGCGCTGTAGCTCGCTTTGCAAAAAGTCGTCGGGAGCAATGCGGCCCGCGGAAATTCCCTTGGCTTCGGTGTTTAAAACGGTGGCATAAGCCAGGTCATCCGAGGACGAAACAAAATTTTCCAGCAGGGCGCGCAGTTCCGGGGCATCCACATGCTCGCCCGTGAGGTCGCCGCCGCTCGCCACCTGCAGGGCGGACGACAGGTTCGCCAGCATCATGCGCAGCGATTCCTGGTGCTCCGAAATATCGTCGGCCAGAGACCGGGTAACGGTGTTTTGCAGCAAGCGCTCATTGGTGATCAGGCGTTCGCGGTTGATCGATTCCACCTGGGCCGAGTAAAAGTACATCGGCACCACGCTGATGAGTACGAGCACACCTAGGATGACGTACAAGATGGGGATGCGCGATGGTGTGGGTAGTTTTAGCGACAAAATGGCCTTGCCGCGCTGTCTCAACGCGGACTGATTCCTCATAGAATTCTACTTTGTTGGCGGCGCGAAAATGCCGTGATTGCATTGCCACAACCGTTACGAAAGTACTTTGGGTGGGGGTACTTGTTGAGCGATGTGGCATGGCAACGCAATCGGCTGTCTTTCCTGCAGGTTGCGGAATCATTCCGCTAGAATTGTGAAGGGGGCAGGCGAGTGGTTAGTGGAGAGCAGAGCCAATGGGGCTACCTGGTGATGTGGGAATTCATGGTCAAGCCAGGGATGGAGGCCCGCTTCGAGCAGGTTTATGGCTCTGCGGGCGACTGGGCACGCCTCTTTCGGCAGGACAAGAACTATCTGGGCACCGAGCTCAACCGGGAGTGCGAGGGGTCGCGCCGCTATATCACGCTGGATTTTTGGACGTCCGAGCAAGCCTATGAGAAATTTCGGGCGCAGCATCTGGGGGAATATCAAGCCATTGATCAACAATGCGAATCACTGACGGAAAGTGAATGCCAACTGGCAACTTTGGTGCGAGCGGGTTCAGACTAGAAGGTAGAAGAGAGCCGCTCGCTCTTAGCGCTGCGCGTCATGAGATCGCGGATGGCGTCGCTTGGCGATTTTCCATTGTGCAGGATGGCGTGCATCTGCTCGGTGATGGGCATTTCAAGCTGGTGGATCCGGGCAAGACCGACGGCTGCGTGAGTCGTAAAAACACCTTCCGCCACCATGCCGTGCATGCCGTCGGTTATTTCCGGAAGCGTTCGTCCCCGTCCCAGTTCGACGCCCACACTGCGGTTGCGCGAAAGGCCGCCGGTGCAGGTGAGTACGAGATCGCCCAACCCGGCTAGTCCTGCCATGGTTTCCTGCCGTCCGCCGCAAGCTACGACCAGGCGTGTCATCTCGGCTAATCCGCGAGTAATGAGTGCTGCGATGGAGTTGTGTCCCAGCTCCAGCCCGGCGCAGACCCCGGCCGCAATCGCGATGATGTTCTTCAACGCGCCGCCCAGCTCCACGCCAATGACGTCATCGTTCGTGTAAAGACGGAAACGCGGATCGCTGAACTCGCGCTGCACCGTTTCCGCCAGTTCGCCGTCGTGAGAAGCGATAGTGACAGCCGTCGGATCGCCCCGCGCTACTTCTTTGGCGAACGACGGGCCACTCAGAGCGCCGATGCGCGGTGTAAATCCACTCGTCGTTTTCACCACCTGCTCGATGACTTCCGTCATCCGCATGTGGGTCTGGTTCTCCAATCCTTTGGTAGCGCTGACCAGGAACATTTCTTGCCGGAGATGAAGATGCGTTTTCCCAAAGATGGCCCGGCAGTGGTGCGAGGGTACCGCACTTACCACGATCTCAGCGCCTTGCATTGTTTCCGCTAGATCGTTGGTCGGGACTACACAGTCAGGAATCGATTGTTCGGGAAGGAACAGCTCATTCACCCGCCGGGCCAAGATGGAATCGCGCACCTCCTTCTCGTGGGCCCACAGGCGAATTTGGTGTGTGCCCTTGCGTCCCAGCGCGATGGCGAGTCCGGTTCCCCACGCCCCAGCGCCGATAATCGCGATCTTGCTCATCTTCTAGCTGCGCCTCCATTGAAATCGCGACTCAGTGCCGGCCAGGAGCCGCCCGATGTTCTCGTGGTGCCTGGCGATGATGAGAATCGAGGCAACTCCCATAACCGTGAGCATCAGAGGCGCGTGCCGATAACCGTCGAGGAACCATGCCAGGATCGGTAACACGGCAACGGCCACCACGGAGGCCAGGGAAACATAGCGAAACGCCAGCACCAGGACTACAAAAACGCAGACCATCACCAGAATCGATTTAGGGGCGAGGACTACAAAAGATCCCAAACCGGTCGCGACTCCCTTGCCTCCACGAAACTTGAGCCAGATCGAAAACATGTGGCCGAGCACGGCGAATAGGGCGGCAACTCCGGCCAGCAACTCCTGTCCGGGAAACAGGGACCGCGTGGCGAGAACCGCAGCCAGTCCCTTCAGAGCGTCAAGAACAAGTGTGAGAATACCGAGCGCGGGCGACGAGCGAGCGACGTTGGTTGCGCCGATGTTGCCACTGCCGGTCTGCCGCACATCCTGGCCACGAAAAAGCTTTATTAGAACGTACCCGAAAGGAATGGATCCCAGCAGGTAACTGTACGCGGCGACGAGTAGGAAAGTGGCCATGGTTACTGGCAAGTCATTGCAGCCCAAACTTCGCGATCTTGGTGTAGAGCGAACCGCCCCGCGCAAGCTTACTCTCGTAGAGAAAGAACTCGCGGGCGGTCATGGTACCAAACTCGAGCGTAGACATGGCACCCAATCTTTCCTGCAGTCTTGCGAATCGCTGGTTGGGGCGATCAGCTTCTTGACGTTTCGGCGAACGGGAACCGCCGCCGCCCCGAGCCAGTGTCAAATGCGGGCTGAACGCGTGATCCTCTCCGGGAATGCCCAGTCTCATCATGCTCTCATCCACCGCCCGTGCGAGGTTTGTGAGCTGCGGACCAGACTCGATTCCAATCCAAAAAACACGAGAGGCTTTTTCTCCAGGAAAAAAGCCATAGCCGCGGAAACTGATTTCGAAAGAGCCAGCCGTCACCTCGAACAGGGCACTCTTGATTTCTTCGCCGGCTTCCACCGGCTTGTCACCAATAAACTTCAGTGTGACATGCAGCGACTCCGGCCGCACCCAGCGGACGTCCGGAGCGAATCCACGCACCCCATCCAAGAAGCGCGTGATACGTTCGCGAATATCATCGTCAATGTCGAGAGCAACGAAGAGACGCATAAGGCACGAAGTAGTTAGCTTCTAGCAAATCAATTCAACAAGGAGCAGTAGCTAGAAGCTAGAAGCTCTCTCACATCAACTTCCTCCTCACCATATCCAGTGCCTGCTGGCTGGCGAATGCCCGCACGCGCTTGCGATCGCCGGGAAATTTGCGCTCAATAACTTCAGAGCTCTGCTCACTGGACAGAGCATGAAAAACCAGGCCCACCGGTTTTTCTGCGGTGCCGCCGGTAGGTCCGGCGACGCCGGTGATTCCGAGTCCCAGGGTCGCTCCACACCGTTTACGAATGCCTTCCGCCAACGCGGCTGCGACTTCTCGACTCACCGCGCCATGTTTGTCGATCAACGCGGCGGGAACATCGGCGAAGGCGGTCTTCAACTCATTCGAATAGACCACCGCGCCGCCCAGAAAATATCGCGAACTGCCGCTGACCGAAGTGACGCGCTCGGCCACCAAACCACCAGTGCAGGATTCCGCGACTGCCAGCGTCGCATTCCGCATCTGCAGGTAGTAGCCCACAATCTGCTCCAGCGAATCTCCATTGTCGGAGAAAACCGAATCGCCCAGTTCCTCTTCGATTTTTTCCACCAACTCATCCACCGTTTGCTGTGCAGCTTCGGCGGACGAGCCGCGCATCTTCAAGTGCAACTGGATTTCACCCGCGCCCGCCAGGATCGTAGTCTGTACCTCTGCATAGCGCCCATAGATCGGAGCCACGCGGGCATCGCAGGCCGACTCTCCCATGCCCGTGATTTTCAACACCCGGCTTGCAATGAACTGCTGCGGAACCTTTGCCCGCAGCCGCTCCTGGCATTGCTGCTCGAAGAGAGATTTCATCTCATGCGGCGGTCCAGGCAGTAGAATGACGATTCTTTCGCGGCCTTCGTACTTGCCGCTGATCCACTGCCCAGGAGCGGTGCCCATCGGGTTGGGCAAGGCGGTGGCCCCGGCGATCACATCCGCTTGCTTGAAATTATTGGCGGTCATCTTATAGCCGCGCTCGGCGAAGCGCCGCTCCAGGTTCGCAAGGATCTCGGGGTCGCGCCGGATGTCCAGTCCCAGCGCGGCAGCCACGCATTCTCGGGTGAGATCATCTTCGGTCGGTCCCAGTCCGCCGATGAAAAAAACCATCTCCGCCCGTGACAGGGCAAGAGATGCGCAAGCCGTGAGATGCTCGCGATTGTCGCCCACAATCGTTTTGAAAATCACTTCCACGCCCAGTTCGTTGAGCTTCTCGGTGAGATAAAGGGAATTGGTGTCCTGCCGGAAAGGCGTCAGCAATTCCGAACCGATGGCGATGATCTCCGCATTCACGCTAGCAGTTTAAATGATATTGGCGCTGCATCAGGGCAGTTTGAGTAAGCAGGAGAGATCTCTGGCACGCAGGAAGATTTGCTTAGCGTCCTTCGCGTATTCTTAGCGACCTTTGCGGTCAAAAGCTTTTAACCGCGAAGACCGCAAAGTCGACGCAAAGAGCGCAAGGGAGAAGCAGTCGAATCCGAGGATCGCTGAAAATCAATCCGCCCAGGGCGAGAATCCCTGAACGTTCCACGAAAGGTGATGCACGCCGCTGGTGGTGGCAAGAATGACCGAGCGGCCGGGCGCGAATGCCAGTCCAACCAGGCCCGGGCCGGCCACCGCCATGGAGGCTTTGCCGACAGGCGTGATCCTCACGATCCCGCGCTGCCCGGCGAGCGACGCTGCCACATAGAGATTGCCGTCCACATCGAAGGCCATCCCCTGCGGGCGTCCCAATCCACGGTAGAACGTCGTTACTTTGCCATGTGGGTCGATCTGGTAAACCGAATCGAAGCTCGACGTCGTGGGGCCGGCGACAAAAAGATCTCCCTTGGGGCTGACCGCCAGATGATAGGCGGAGACGCTGGGTTCGAGCGTGGCGAAAACAAAAATCTGGCCGTCGCGAGCGACCTTAAAAATTGTGCCGCTGCGGTCGCCGACATAAAGGTTCTCGGCGCGATCAAAGGCAATGCCCGTGGCCACCCCCATGCTCTCGGCATAGGACGCCATGGTCCCATTGGGCGCCACCCGATACACCGCGCCTTCGTAGCGTGAAGAAACGTACATCTGTCCGGCGCGGTCAAACGCGATCGCCGTGGCATTCATCATGTCCACCAGAAACGGCTTGACCATGTAGCTGGTGTCAATCTTATAAATGGCCACGGGAACCTTTTGTCCCCGTGCCCCCGAAAAGGTGACATAGATATTGCCGTCGGCATCCAGAGCGGGGTTGGTCACGGGATGCAGGTTCTCCGCAATCGGCGCTGCGACCTGGATTTGGTGGGGATTGCTGCTATGCCCGTTGGTGGAGACTACAATTGCGCCCGATGAAGCGCCCGCCGGCACCCGCGCGATGAGAAAGTCGTCCGCGCTGATCACAATTGCGCCTTCGGTCTCGCCAAAACGCACTCGCGGACGCCGCAGTTCCTGCGGACGCAAACTCCGGCCCGTGATGCGCACCTCGCCCCCGGGCAAAGCCGCTCCAGGAGACACCGCCTCGATCAGCGGGTTGCCGTTTGTGCTCTTCTTGCCCAGCAGGCGATCTGAAATTCCCATGGACTACGACCTTATCATCTACGACGAAGCCTATCGCGCCAACACCCCGAAATGAAGCAGCAACTGCATTACAGCCAAGGCGTAAAGACCGGCTCCCACATCGTCAATCACGATTCCTGTGCCTTCCGGCAAGCGCTCCAGTTGCCTTACCGGTGGTGGCTTCACGATATCGAACCCACGAAAAAGTATAAAGCCCGCAAGTAAACATTTCCACGAGGCGGGGACCGCGATCAACGCAATCAGCTGGCCTGCGACTTCGTCAATCACGACAAACTGCGGATCTTTGAGGGCAGCCGCGCGCGCCACCCGAGTCGCTGCCGGAATCCCGATGGCAACCACCAGCAACCCCAGCCCTAGCGCCATCCACGGTTGCCATGCGAGCGGTACTTCCCGGGCCAGCAGCCACCAGAGAAGAACCGTCGCCGCCGAGCCCCAAGTGCCTGGTCCCGGCCGCATTCGCCCCGCGCCGAAAAAAGTGGCGATCAGCGTGGCCCAGAGCGGAGCGCGCGGAGAAGATGCCCTCTCCGACTCATTCTTCATTGTCAGGGTCTCGAATCGAGTCCGGCGTGGTGTCGGAAGTGTCTTGCGGCGTCGAGGCGATCACATAGGCGCCGCTGGCCCACCTTCCCAGATCAATCGTCCGGCAACGCTCGGTGCAGAAGGGAAACTCAGGGTCAGAGCTCTTCACTTCCTTCTTGCAGATCGGGCACCGGAGTTTGAGGTCTTTGTTGCGGGCCATATTTCTGGGTAGAACTCCTACAGAATCTTCGCCACCAGATCGTAATCGTGCGACTCCGTGATTTCGCAGCGATAGAACTCGCCAACCTGCGGGACGATTCCTTCGGGAACATCGTTTATAAAGACTTTCCCATCGATTTCTGGAGCGTGCATGGCGGTGCGTCCTTCGAGCAACAGATCGGTTTCTTCGGACATTCCCTCCAGCACCAAATCAACTTCCTGGCCGATGAGCGCCTTCTTCTTGCGTTTGCTGATGCTTTTTTGGATCTGCATCAAATGCTTTCGCCGCCGCTCGATTTCCCGCGGGGCCAACTTTTCGCCGTCCGCAAACGCCTTGGCGCCTTCCTGATCGGAATATCCGAACGTCCCCATCCAATCGAATTGAGCTTCGCGCACAAACTCGCAAAGTTCTTCGAACTCTTTTTCGGTTTCACCAGGAAAGCCAACGATGAAAGAAGTCCGCAAAGTAACGCCCGGGATCGTCCGCCGCATCTTTTCAATCGAGCGCAGGAAAATGTCCGCGCCGCCGCCGCGCTTCATTCGTTTCAATGTCGTCGCCGATGCGTGTTGCAGTGGCACATCAATGTAAGAACAAATCTTCTCGTGGCCCGCAATGGTGTCGAGCAATCGCCCCGTGATCTTGTTGGGATAGGCATACAGAAAGCGCACCCAGCGGAGCTTTTCAATCCCCGCCAGCTTTTCTAGCAAAAGCGCCAGTCCGTCCTTCAGCCCAAAGTCTTCGCCATAGCAAGTGGTGTCCTGCCCGATCAAAGTGATCTCGCGCACCCCACTCGTCGCCAGCCGTTCGGCTTCGGCTACTACTGACTCGAACCGTCTCGACCGGAACTTGCCTCGCAGCTGGGGAATAATGCAAAAACTGCAAGGATGGTCGCAGCCCTCGGCTATCTTGATATAAGCGGTGTGCGACGCCGTCGCCAGAACTCGCGGCGTGGTTTCGTCGTAAAGATAGTTGGGCAGGTCGGCGATGGCGCCATCCCAACTTTCGCGGGAAAATCGGCCTTGCGATTCCCGCGCATCGCCTTCCGCGCGCGATCCCAGAATATGAAACGGAGAATCCTCAGCGGGCCGCGAGGAAACACCGGCCGCGGCCAGAATCTTTTCCAACTCACCGGTGCCTACCACCGCGTCCACTTCCGGAATGTTCTTGCGGATCTCATCGCGGAAGCGTTCCACCAGGCAACCGGCCACCACGAGCTTCCTGGCACGGCCATCGGTCTTGTGCCGCGCCATCTCCAGAATCGTATTCACCGACTCCTGCTGGGCGCTGGCAATAAACGAGCAGGTGTTGACCACAATGACGTCGGCATCTTCAACGCTCCGGGTGAGTTCGGCTCCGCCCTGCGCCAGCATGCCCATCATGACTTCGCTATCCACCAGATTCTTCGGACACCCAAGGCTGACGAATCCTACTTTGGTGGGCGAATGAGGTCGCGGCGGCGTAGCTTCGGGAGCGTCCAGGACCGCTACAGTTGGGTTCTCGTCAGACATGCAATCCCTCTATTTTAGCATCCAGAAAGCGCGACCTCCGCATCCTGGAAAGCGCGGCGGGTGCCGCGCCAGCATCTGCCGAGGCAATCATTCCCTCGATGCCAGCGTGCTAGGCTTGGTTCACGCAATCTGGCAACTCGATGTGGGAGGCGAAAAAGTGTTGCAACGGTTGGGGTTTATGGTTCTCATCACGGTTGTAATGCTGGCCGGCTCCGCCTCCGCCCAGGATGAGAATCCCATCCCGGCCAGGAACGAGCTCACCGGAATCCTGGGACGCACTTTTATCAGCAATCAGGGCGTTGCCAGCACCGGTACGAATGTTCATTTTGGCCGTGGGCTCAGCTTCGAAGTGAACTACGGCCGCCGCCTTCGGGAGAGCGATGTTTATTCCCTCACCGCGGAAGTCCCTATGCTTTTCAATCTGGATGAAAATCTGAACTTCATCGTCAACGTGGTTCCGGAAGACTATAAGTCCTACTTCATCACGCCGTCGGTGCGCGCTAACCTGTTACCACGCACTTACCTTTCGCCGTGGGGAAGTCTCGGTGCGGGGTTTGGTCACTTCAGCTCCAGCACCGACCTGGAATTTGAGGGCGGCCCCAATCCTGGGAAGAGGGTGGCCAACGGCGCGGTCATTCAAGCCGGTTTTGGTCTGGATGTAAGAATCACGCATGCCTTGAGCATACGCACTGGAGTTCGGGATTTCTGGAGCGGCGTGCCCCAGCTCAACGTGGACACCGGCAAAAGCCACCAGCACAACTTCTTCGTGGGCAGTGGCGTGACCTGGCATTTCTGACCGCGTACCCGGTCACCGGCGGGAACAACTCACAATCTCTTCATAGAGTTTCGGCAGTTGCTCGGCGTCCGCGGCCGATTCCCCGAAGCGAGCACTTTCATATCTCCGGGTAAATTCTTCAACTTGTTTTCGCATCGCGGCGTCGTCAATCGAAATCACGAATTCCCCCGGGGTTTGTACCGCGGTTTTCCGCCACCCCTTGCGTGCCACCAGGCGGGTCATCCGCTCATACCAAATGGTCGCCGCCAATTGCGGGGCCTTCCCGGGACTCGCCGCCAGGCGGAATTTTTGCAGCGCCCGCCCCAAGCGGGTAGCATTCGCCCCCAGGAGCAGAAGCACCGCCATCAGAATCCCGGCGAAGCTCCAGCGCAGCGGCGAACGCCCCAAATTATCCTGAGCGCGATGGGCCGAGGTCAGCAGCGACTGATACTTCCTCTGGGCCCATTTCAGCAGACTCTGCAGTAACTCCCTCCCGCTGTGGGTGGTGTTGAAGGCCAAATGCTGCTGATGGCTCAAGTCGTAGTTGATGACCCACTCCCGCCAGAATGAGGCAATCGCGTCGGTGTATAGCCGGAAACGCCTCCAACCCGTGGACGCCTCCACGGGCCCCGCCGGAGTGGGATCGAAACTTACCCAGCCGTATCCCGGGAAATAGGCCTCCACCCAGGAGTGCGCGTCGCTGGCTCGAATCAAGTACTGCGACGTGATGTCGTTGAACTCTCCCGTGCGAAAGCCGTTCACCACCCGCGAAGGAATGTGCAACGTTCGCAGTATGATGGCCATCGAAGACGCAAAGTACTCGCAATGTCCCTGCTTGCGCACGAAAAGAAATTCCGCCAGGGGATCGCGCGGAACCGTGCGGGAGAGTTGCAAGGTGTAGCGGTAGTGGGTTTGCAGATATCTCTCGATCGCCACCGCCCGGTCGTAGTTGTTGTCTGCCTGGGCAACGACTTGTTCTGCCAACCGCGGAATGCGTGGATCGAGTGCCACCGGTACCTGCAAATCGTTCAATAGAATATCGGCTGGATAATTCACATATGCCGTGCGCAGTTCTCCAGGCCCCGGTTGCGCGATGTTGGAAGTGGCGGCATAGCTGCCCACCGGATGCTCGGGATCAAGGTCGAACACCGCTCCGGCGTTGTCCATCGCGATCAGGCGATAGTTGCCGCTCAAAGAATTCGCCGTGGCGGCCAGGAAAAAAACATTCGTGCCCACCGGCTCTGTCAACACCTTGTAGCGAATGAGACGGCTCGACGCTGGGGACTTGAGCACCTCGCCCTTGGGATGCATCTGCGTCAGCACGACGCTGCCATCCTGCATGTGGGACGGAACCAGCTGGTGCGGGTTCGACCAGGTCTTGCCGTCGAATATACTGAGCGCCACGCCGCGCCACTTCAGATCGAACGCACCGTGCGTATCTCCCTCAATCCCCACGTGCATCACCAACGAGTTCGACTGCTGGATCTGTCCAATGCGTCCCAGTTCCACCTGTTCGGCGAAGCCGGTGCTCAAGTCGCCTCCCGGGGCATAGGCGTTGAGGTAGCCCGCGGACACGCGCGGCAACAGAAAGAAAATCCCACTCGCCCCCAACAGGATGAACAACACAATCGCCGGCGCAACCGCAGCCAGAGAAACGGCCATCTTGCGATAAGCCCGGTTGTCGGGCGAATCTTTCGCAGCCATCGTGGCTTTCGCCGACGCGCGCCGCATCTCCATCAGAATGAACGTAGCCACCGCCATCAACATGAATCCGGCAAACGCCAGCAGGAAAATGCTGTTCACGGTGAGCACGGCGGCGGCCAACACCATAAGAAATGCAATGATCGACAGAAAGTAATGGTCGCGGTCGCGTTGCGCCGAGAACAATCGCACCACCATCACGAAAAGCACCAGATGCACGGTCGCACCCAGAAACGCACCGGAAATCAGAAAATAGTCGGCCAGATAGAAGGCCGCGTAAGTGACCGTGAGAATTGTGGTCCAGCGTTCTGGGATGAGCAACGTGCGGCGAGTGGCCAACAGATATCCCCGAAACAGAAGCGCGGCGCTGACTAACAGAACCGTGACCGTGCCCAGGCCGCCGGTGGCCGCCAGCGTTCCAAAGCCGGTAAACACCAGCAGATAGAGCGCAACCTCAAAGTAGCGCTGGATCGCGGCCGGCAACGGAATCTTCGAGGATGGAGAACTGTTCATGGATGCTGGGTCGCTTAATTAGTTTGTACTCCATTGTTCCAAGATCCGCGAACGAAGGGAAGGGTACCGACGTGTACGTAGTCTTTAGTGGACTCTGAGTAGTTCTTGCTCGTTTTCTGTTCCTGAGGGCGAATGGCTAACAGCCAAAGGCCAATGGCGAATGGCTAACAGCGACCAGTGCTAAAATCAAACGAGTCAGGCATCGGTCCCGCGCGACGTACTCTCGCCAACCCCGCCAGGTCCGGAAGGAAGCAACGGTAACGAGCTCTTGCGTGTGCAGTGGGTCGCCGGTGCCTGGCTTATTTCGCGAATATGATTTCGGCCAGTCGCATGAAGATAGTGGTCCATATCTGCGGCATCGCGAGCGTTGTAATCTCATTCCTGAGCTGGGCATGCTTTATACTGCCGAGCATCTTTTGGGCGAGAGACTACATTGGGGGAGTTCCGCTTCTGGGATTGTTGGTGGCCGTCGTACTGGGAGTTATTGCGACCTACAAGGGTTCGCGCTTCTGGGCGCTATCCGTTGTCCTCGCAGTATTGACTGTAGTTCCAGCGCTAACTGAGGCTCAGCCCGACAGGGTGTTAGTCCGCAGACGTTAGACTTTCTTCTCTCAATCATTCACAATATGTGGTTTTATTCAGGAGAAATCATTGACTCAGCTCGTGCGCGCCAAAATCAGCGCCCTCGGTACCTACGTCCCGCCCCGTGTTCTCACCAACGCCGACATGGAGAAGATGGTCGAAACCTCTGACGAATGGCTGATGACCCGTACCGGCATCCGCGAGCGGCACATCGTCGATAAGGGCGTTGCTACCAGTGACCTGGCGGTGGAAGCGGCCAAGAAGGCGCTGGCCCAACGCGGCATCCTTCCCACTGACCTCGAAGCCATCATCATTGGCACGGTCACTCCCGACATGTTTTTCCCCTCGACCGCATGTCTGGTGCAGGACAAGCTGGGCGCCAAGGGAGCGTGGGGATTCGATCTTTCGGCGGCGTGTTCTGCTTTCGTCTATGCCTTGCAGGCGGGAACGCAATTTATTGCGACCGGCGCGCATAAGAAAGTCATGGTGATTGGCGCCGATACGATGTCGTCCATCCTCGACTACACCGACCGCGCCACCTGTGTACTTTTCGGAGATGGCGCGGGCGCAGTCATTCTGGAGCCTGCCGAAGACGATTCTGTCGGTATCATCGATTTCATTCATGAAGTGGACGGCTCGGGCGGATGTTCTTTGTACATGCCGGGCGGCGGCAGCCTGCATCCGGCCAGCCATGAAACCGTGGACAAGAAAATGCACTTCGTCCACCAGGACGGCGGCGCGGTGTTCAAGTTTGCCGTGCGCAAGCAACTCGAAGTTTGCGAGAAGCTCCTGCAACGAAACGGCCTTAAGGCCAGCGACCTCGACGCCTTCATCCCCCATCAAGCCAACAAACGCATCATCACCGCCACCGCCGAGCGCATGGGCCTGCCCGAGGGAAAGGTCATCATCAATATTGACCGCTTCGGCAACACCACGGCCGGGACCATTCCTTTGGCGATGAACACGGCTATCGAAGAAGGAAAATTGAAGAAGGGCGATTTGGTGCTGCTGGCCTCCGTGGGCGCGGGGTTTACCGTGGGGGCTACGTTGCTAAGGTGGGCATACTAGCGAGGCCCGTGGAAGAGCGGCGCTTAAGCGCCGCGTAAATCGCCACGATTCGTAACGCGGGCCTGGAAGGCCCGCTCTTCCACGGTGGGGCACGCAGCATTCTGAATATACCGTGACAGGCGCCGTCGGCAACAGCGGATTCCTCGTCGCTTCGCCACGGACCCTAAAAGCTAGTTCTTCGAATCTAGTCGTTGCTTAGGGACACACAAAACAAAATCCCCAGCGGGATACATTTGTGGTCTCCCACCCTTCAAAAAACGAAGGGTGGGGCAGCTCTCATTTGTGGTGGCGCCAGGGTGGGCCAGCCCCCGATTGAAGTCCTTTGGAAGTCTCAGTAGGAAAGGCCACCCATAGGGAATCATCATCGGCGAAGTCTATCGTGTGCGGAAGCCATGACCCATGCAGCACACCTTGGTCGGTTTTCCAGCCGTGGCTTTGCAGGTCGGTCTGTAACTTTGTTTGTGGAGGCTGCACGAACATGGAGAGAGCTCCCACAAAGAGACTGAAGACGGCCCAGCATCTTATATTCATGGGACACCTGGGCGCGGGCCCACCCTTTCGCGGAAAGAATAACTCAATAGAATGAGGGCTGCCCCACCCGGGGGAGCACTCATTCTATTTTGGGGAAAAGGATGACCAGCCCTTAGTTGTGATGGCGCAAGGTTGGGCCAGTCCCCCGATGCTACTGTATCGCCGTGGAAGAGAGGCGCTTAAGCGCCGCGTAAATCGTGCTCTGCTTTTAACGCGGGCCTGAAGGCCCGCTCTTCCACGGTGCAGCAGGCAGTATTCTGAATGTACGGTGATATGCACCGCCGGCAGACAGCAGATTCCCTTCGGCTCCGCTCAGGGCAGGCTCTCGGCGCTTCGCTCCTCGGAATGACAAGGACTATGGGGTTCTTTAGTTTCCGGCTTCGGTTTTCTTAGGTAGCTCGAATGGCGACTGTAAATACTTGCGGGCTTCGTCCATGGCGCCCTGGGTGTTGTCGTTGGTCTGCAAGGCCTGGCGATATTCGTTGCTGGCGCGTTCGCGTTGGCCGGTGACGTCGAAAATCTTGCCTAGTTGGACATGGCTCCAGACTTCGGTCCAGCGCGGATCGCCGTCGCCATTCAGGCATTCGCGATAGGCGTTGGCGGAAGCCTGATAGTTTCTCTGCTGAAAAAACACTTCGGCAATGCGATAGTGCGCCAGCGAACTGTTCTTGTTGTTCTCGAGGGCTTTGTTGAATTCGAGCAGCGCGCCGGCCAGATCTCCCTGCTGGGTCAAGGCTTGTCCACGCTGAATCGATGCCCGCAGCTTGATGTCGCTGGAGTTCTTGAGCACACGGTTATCGGGATCGATCGAAATGCGGCGCGGTTTGCCGAACGTCTCCACGGTGAACGCAGAATCGGTGCCTACGACTTCGAGGCGCTTTTCTTCGGTTTTGCCATCGGTATCGATTCTCAAGTCCACCGGCATGCGGAACAAGTCCAGATCCTGAGTGATCTGACCGACGACGCGAAAACCGGGCGCCTTGTCCTCCGTGGACTTCGCTTTTTCGCTCTGGCGGGTATTGCCCAGGCGATAGACGGTGTACTTCACTTTGAACTCGGGAGCGCCCGTGGAATCCAGCCACTGGGAAAAGAACCAGGTGAGCTGATCGCCATAGTTTTTCTCGGCGATGGCCTTGAAATCCTCGAGCGACGCAGACTTGCCGGCATATTCGGTCGCGAAGGTGCGCATGGTTTGGTCGTACTTCTGGTCGCCCTCGACCCAGCGCAGCATGTGCAGGATCATGGCGCCCTTGTCGGTGACCAGCGACTGGAATTCGGGCGAGAACAAATCGAGCTTGCCCGCGCTCGACAGCGGCACGGTGTCGTACGCGAGCGCGCCCACCGACATGTCTTTCACTGTTTCTTCGAGACCCAGTGTGCCCGCAGCCTGTTCGACATAGCGGGCCTCGGAATAGCGGGCGAATCCGTCGCTTAGCCACCAGTCATCAAGCGATGCCGGACTCACCGAAA
The DNA here is from genome assembly GCA_963802555.1 of Terriglobales bacterium. Classification (GTDB taxonomy): domain Bacteria; phylum Acidobacteriota; class Terriglobia; order Terriglobales; family Acidobacteriaceae; genus DATBAX01. Next base: position 222,791 of record CAWDJD010000002.1, read on the forward strand.
CTCCCCACCACTGGTGGGCGATGGTATTGGCGAGAAGACGATAATTTACTTTTTCCGTAATGGCCCGGCCGGCAATGCATGCCATTTCCGGCGCCCAGGCGGATGGCAGCGTGTCATCGGGTAACTCCACTACCCGCAACGTGGTGGAAGGAGGCGTGCCGTAGAGCGTCACATAGTAAGTGAACTCCTTGACCGCAGTTTCGGCATACTGCGCACCCATGTTCTGATGATTGGGCTTAAAGAAAACGTGCAGATCGAGCCCGGCTTCGTCGCTTTTGAATTCCTGGAAAGATCCGGCAACGATGGTGCCGGGAAAACTGGGTTTGTCCCAGACGAAGGTGTAAGTCTTCGTGGTCAGGGGCGAGGCGTCGGCGACTTTTTTCGGGGGCGTAGGAGAGCCGACGGTCTCTTTTCCGCTGCCGATGACGATCATGTGACTGGGAACCGTTACATTCATTGTCGCCGTGAAACGATTGATTCCATAGTTGTTAACCGGGAACCAATCTCCGGCATACAGCAGGTAGGAAGTGTCATCGCCCACATAGGCCAGCTTGAGTCCCTGCACCGGGCTGTCGTCAGGGGAATCGAGAATCCCCTCGTAGTCGAAGGTCAGGGTGGTGGAGCTGTTCTTGGCGAGCGTGGTGGCCAGGGGCACGCGCACGCTGGAATCCTGGGTAAGGCGCTCGGCGGTCAGCAGCTTGCCGGTGGCGTCCGTCACCTTGGTGATGCGCAAGTCATTGTGCAGATTGAAGGTGGCGATGTTGAGGTCTTCGAGAGCGGTGAATTTGACGGTCGCATGCGCGGAAAGCTTGTGGGCATGGGGAGTGAGCTCGACCGAGATCTGGTAATCGTCCACATGGAGGCGGGTTTTGTCGGCGGCCTGTGCGGGCAACGAACACAACAAAAGTGAAAGCGCGATGCAGGCGGTAAGGGTTCGACGCCGGCGCCGAGGTTGAAAGAGCATCAAGAACGGTCTCCTGGGAAATGCCCCGCTGGTCTCTAGAGTTACGAATCTCATGGGTATGATGAAGATTGTTACGCAAAAGATGCTGGTAGGACAAGGCTTAGGGGGAATTGTTGACAATTTGACCGGTTCAGACCCAACCGCCTTGTCATCCTGAGCGCAATGCGAACCGCGCGAAGCGCAGTTCGCGTGGAGTCGAAGGACCCCTAGAGACTGTCCGCTCCGGCGGTTGAGGGATGTTCCGCATGAAGCATCGGGAGGTTTCGGGATGGCAACGGTGGAGTGCAGCTGGTAGGGGTCCTTCGACTGCGGGACTGCTCCGCTGCGCGGAGCAGTCCCTTCGCTCAGGATGACAGGGGTTTTAATGATGGGATTGAAGGCTATTTTTCTAATAGCTTGAAGATGGCTTCACTGGCCCGATCAGCGGGATGGAGTTTGCTGCCGTCGGCATGGCTGAGGCGGGTTTTCACGTCTGCCAGACCTGCGACCATTCGGCTGCGGGCTGTTCCGTCGGGGATGATTTCGTTGAGCCGGGCTACCACGTTCTCGGCGGTGAAATCGTGCTGCACCAGCTCAGGGACGATTTCTTTTTCCGCGATCAGATTCACCATGGCAAAGTGCGGGACTTTGACGGTGCGGTGTCCAAGGAAGTAAGTGAAGGGAGTGACCCGGTAGACCATCACGAAGGGGGTGCCCATCATGGCGGCTTCGACCGTGGCCGTGCCGCTGGCGATGATTCCTGCACGGGAATGGGCTAGAGCTGGCAGCGATTCCGGGACTAGATGGATGGGATGGGGGACGACGAGCGACATAAGAAAGCAGGGGTCAAGCGTGGGCGCGACCGGAAGCAGGAATTCGTATTGCGAACCGAGTTGCGCGGCGGATTCGAGGATCGTTGGCAGGTTCATGCGGACTTCTTTGGCGCGGCTGCCGGGCATGAGCGTGATCCAGGGCTTGGCGGGGTTGAGTTGGTATTCGGCGGCGTAGTCCTCGCGCGTGATGGTGGGTTTGGGAAGATCGGCGAGCGGGTGGCCGACGAAAAGTCGCGTCCACGCCACGGTCGCGGTAGAACTTTTCTTCGAAAGGGAAAATCACCAGCGCTTTGTCGACGTACTTTCGCAGCAGGCGGACGCGTCCCTGACGCCATGCCCAGAATTGCGGACAGACGTAATAGACGACAGGGATGCCGCGCTTTTTCATCTGGCGGGCGACGCGCCAGTTGAAGGCCGGGGAGTCGATGACGATGGCGAGATCGGGCTTGCGTTTGTCGGCTGCGGCGATCAGCTTGTGGAATAAGCCCCAGATTTTCGGCAGATGGCTGAGGATTTCGGTGATGCCGACGACGGAGAGGTCTTTGGCGTCGACGACCGTGTCGCAGCCGGCGGCGCGCATGCGGTCTCCGCCGACACCGAAGAATTCGAGGGAAGAATCGCGGCGGCGCAGGGCTTCGATGAGCTGCGCGCCGTACATTTCCCCCGAAGCTTCGCCAGCCGAGATCAGGATTCGCAAGAGAGCATTGTAGAGGGACGACCGAACTTGCGCTATTTCAGTGCCTAGCACTGGGAAGAATCGGCGATAGGTCGGGGCGGTTATACAACCAGTCGGTTTCGCAACGAGAAATCCTTCCACGAGACCATCAGAAGGAGCCCCGTGACCCAGGCGACGTGGCCGACCCCGATCCTGAAATGCATAATGGCCAGAGAGAGCCAAGTGACAGGGATGCATAACAAAATAGTGCTTTCGAAGGCAATCCTGGTCTTAGGGGCGCGGTTGCGAATCCGGAGGACAACGTAGGCGATGGCAATCGGGTTGATCAGGCCTCCGAAGAACGCCAGCGACGACAGACCGAGGATGGAAAAAGCCGTCACTGCGCAAATCCATCCCGGGATGCTCCCTAAACTGTAGGGATCCACTGAGGGCAGGAAAAAGCTGACAACGTAGACACCGATGCCGACTGCCGAAAAGTGTAGAGGCTGGTGAGGAACCTCTTGACGGCAGCAGGGCGATCCGCTTGTGGGCGCGTCAGGTGACATCCCCATGAGTATAGCCAGCGGAGCTAGGATTGGCAAGAGAGCATTGTATCGCCCCTAAGATTAGGTGGTGAAATTGCCTGTTTTCGCCAAGTAGCCCGGAGGTTCCTGTTGGATTGCGGCCAAACCTGAACTAACATCAGGGTTAGTATGGAAAAATCGTTCAGAACTCTGCGCGGGTTCCTGGCAGGAGCAGAACGCGAAGAAAACGCCTACTTCGCATACTCCGCAACCCTGCGCATCGGGGGTGAGATCTCGGATATGGACGAGATTTCTGCCGCTCTTGGTCTTTCACCCACGCATTCACACCGGAAGGGAGAAAAACGTGGCGCCAAGGCCGTACCGTATCGTCAGGACATGTGGTCGTACAGTCCGCCTGTTGAGAAATCTGAGCCGTTGCACGCTCACATCGATGCCCTGTGGCTGAAACTGAAGCCCAACAAGAACTACTTGCTTGAGCTCAAGAAATCCATGAGTGTGGATGTGTTCGTCGGGTATCGCTCGAATTGCGATACTGCCGGAATCGAAGTACCGCACACTTCGCTAGAGATGTTCACCGAACTGGAGATTCCGTTTGGGATTTCAATCATAGTCACTTGATTGGCTAGATCTCGCAATGGGCACCCTATCTATCAGCATCGGAAAATCCTGACTTCTCAGCGTCCTGAAACCTCACTTGATCTCCAACTGATCAATCTCGAATTCGAACTTGCCGGGTTCCTGGCCGTGGGCGAAGGCGAGATTGGTGATGTCCGATCCGTCGGTCTGGAAACTGGCAATCGGGATATGAGTATTGCTTCCATTCCGGGCCGGCCACGAACATTTGCATGGCGGGCATTTGGTTTTGGTGGCTTAGAGTCCCGAGAGCGAGGACGTAGGTCTTGCCGTCTCCCTTGGCCCAGAAGCTGATGGTTTTCTTGCTGGACAGATTGACTGCATCGATCGGCGACGCTCCCGGCACGAACAGAGCTCCTGCCCAGAGGAACGACGCGCCGGGGACGAGCTCGCCGGACACTTGCAGCGCGCCCTTGGAGTTGTTGGCTCCGCCGTCCACCACTTTCATGGATGCGTTGGATTTGCCGCCCATGCATGGAATCGCTACCGGAAAGCCAGGAGCCGTAGTTGGCGGAGACTTTGCCGTCGTCGAAGGTGCTGACCACGCCGGATTCCGATCCTGCGGGCGGCGGCGGCAGCGGCGGAATGCCGGTTTCGCCGTAGGGGCCGGTGACGGCGAGCGGAACGGTTTTGGTCTGGTCGGAACTGGGGCCGACCATGATTTCGAAGATGCCCGGCTCGACCACTTTGTGCATGTCGGTGTCGAGCATGGAGAGCATGTCCGGGGTGATGGTGAATTCGACGGTTTTCTTCTCGCCGGGTTTCAGGGTGATGCGTTGGAATCCTTTCAGCTGCATGACCGGACGGGTGACGGAGGCGATCTTCTGATGAATGTAGAGCTGCGGGACTTCGTCGCCTTCGCGAGAGCCGGTGTTGGTGACGTCCACGATGGCTTTGGCGGTGCCGCCGAGAGCCAATTTGCGTGGGCTCGACGCGGAGATTCTCGAAGCTGAAAGTTGTGTAGCTCAGGCCGTATCCAAAGGGATAGAGCGGCTTGCGGGTGCTGAAGGCGTAGGTGCGGTTGGCGGATGGCTTGTGATTGTAGAAATCCGGCAGATCGCCGACCGAGTGCGGGAAAGTGATGGGCAGTTTGCCGCCGGGATTCACGTCGCCGAACAGCACGTTGGCTGCGGCGGTGCCGCCTTCCTGTCCGAGATACCAGCCTTCGAGGATTGCCGGGACGTGGTCGGCGGCGTAGTTGATGGAGAGCGGACGTCCGTTGATCAGAGAACACGATCGTCGGAGTTCCGGTTTCGACGACGGCTTTCACGAGGTCGTTCTGCGCGCCGAGGAGGTCGAGCGAATCGCGATCGCCGAGATGGTTTTCCGACCAGGCTTCGCGGTTGGTGCTTTCGTTTTCGCCGACAACGACGATGGCGACATCGGCCTTGCGAGCCAGTTCGGCCGCGGCGTGAACGCTATCCGTCTGCGTTGCCGGATCGATGAGCTTGACGTCGTTGGCAAACCAGCCGTGCCAGTCCGGCTTGGCGTCGGTGATCTTGCAACCTTCGGCATAGACGACTTGAGCGCTTGATCCGACGCGGTCGCGAATGCCTTGCAGGATGCTTACGCCGTGCGATGGGCCGCGGCTGTAACCGCCGAGATGAAGGCCGTCGGCATTGGGGCCGATGACGGCAATGGTTTTGAGCTTCTTGAGATCGAGCGGCAGCAGATTCTTGTCGTTCTTGAGCAGCACAATGACTTTCTGCGCGGCCTTCAGGGCAAGCTGGCGGTGCTCGGGGCTGTTGGTGGTGCGGTCGGCGTAGTCGGGATCGACGTATGGACTGTCGAACAAGCCGAGACGGAACTTGGTGGCGAGCACGCGGCCGGCGGCACGGTCCACTTCACTTTCCGGAACGATGCCTCGTTTCACCTGATCGATGAGCGTGTGGTAGACCGATCCGTCGGAGAGGTCGTAGTCCACGCCGGCGGCGAGCGCGAGACGGGCTGCGTCGGCCTTGTTCGCGGCCACGTGGTGGGTCTCGACCAGCATCTGGAGACCGTCGCCGTCGGAGGTGATGTAGCCGCCGAATCCCCACTCCTGGCGCAAGACCTTGTCGAGCAGCCAGTGGTTGATGTGCGAAGGGATGCCGTCAATTTCGTTGTAGGAGGCCATCACGCTGCCGGCGCGGGCTTCCTGAATGGCGGCCTGAAAAGGCACCAGAAAGTTCTCGCGAATGATGCGTTCGGAATAATTGCCGGGCGCGGTATTGGTGCCACCTTCCGGCTGTCCATGGACCGCGAAATGCTTGGCGGTGGCGACGACGTGGTGGTGATCGAGATTAAACGTATCTCCCTGAAGTCCAGTAATCGCGGCTACGCCCATGCGCGAGGCAAGAAATGGGTCTTCCCCGTAGGTTTCTTCGGTGCGGCCCCAGCGCGGATCACGGGCGATATCAAGAACCGGACTGAACACCTGGCCTACGCCAGCGGCGCCAGCCTCATCGCCGACTGCGGTGAAGACCTGGTGGACCAAAGTCGTGTCCCATGTGCTCGCCAGACCGAGGGCCTGCGGGAAGCTGGTGCTGGTGTCTTCCATGAATCCGTGGAGACCTTCTCCCATAAACAGGCTCGGAATGCCGAGCCGGGTTTTCTCGCGAAGATAGCGCTGTACTCCGTTGCGCAGGATTGCCGCCCGCTTCGCCGGGAAGGAGAGATCGGGGTCATACCATTTGCCGAGAGTTTCCCGCGCCTGCTGGGTGGTGAAGGTTCCGGTGGGATCGATGATTTCGAGCTTGTCATCGCCGCCGCCGGAGATTTCCGCAACTTTTTCCTCGAGAGTCATGCGGGGCAACAGATCGGCCACGCGATCTTCGATGCTCAGGCTCGGGTTGCGATACTTGGGAGCGTTGTCCGGAGAGTTTTTGGTTTGGGCGCTCGCGAATACGGTAAGAAAGAGCACGCTAGAGAAGAATAAGCAGAACGAGAGACTTCGGTTTTGGATTGTCATGGGAGTCGGCGAAATTGTAGTCCCTTTCGGCAAATTTCGCAGCGTTGGGTCATTGAAGATACGGGAGTATGGCTGATTCGGTTCCATTTGTTTCTGGGAGAATGGAGAGCGGATCGGACAGCCGAGAGCCTGCCCTGAGCGAAGTCGAATGGGCGGCTGTCGCTACGTGGGTTGTGGTGGTTCTAGCTGCCGACGGTGGCGGCGCGAGCGGTTTGATTGGCTGCCAGCAGCTTCAACATGGTCTGATCGTCGGCTGGCCGGGAGTAGAAGTAGCCCTGGGCCATTTCACATTTCAATTGCTTGAGTTGGTCTACGTGCACCTGCGTCTCCGGACCCTCGGCAACGACCTTCAAACCAAGGTTGTGGGCGAGCATGATGATGGTCTTCACGATCTCCGCATTGTCGTGGTCGGTGTCCATGTTCGAAATGAAGGCGCGGTCGATCTTTAAGGTGTCCACGGGGATGCGCCGCAAGCGGCTGAGCGAGGAATAGCCGGTGCCGAAATCGTCGATGCTCAGGTGGACGCCGATGGCTTTCAACTGGGCCAGCGCGCGGCCAGATTTTTCCTCGTCGCCCATGGCGATGGTTTCCACAATTTCAAGGTGCAAGCGGTCAGGATCAAAATTGAGTTGTTCGAGTGTCTTACCGATCTCGTAAGCCAAATCAGGCTGGGCGAACTCCCGGGGCGTAACATTCACGCTTATGGTCAGCGGCGGATTGGCAGGGAACTCAGCTTGCCAGGCTTGAAGATCTTTGCAGGCTTCGCGGAGCAGGAGACGGTTCATGGGGATGATGAGCCCGGTTTCCTCGGCCACGGGAATGAATTCGAGCGGGGAAAGGACGCCCTCCGGACGCGCCCAGCGCGTAAGTGCCTCGAAGCCGGTGATCTTGCCGGTCTGCAACGACACAATGGGCTGGTAATAGACACGGAATTCGTTCTGTTCGAGGGCCTTGCGCAGGTCGGTTTCGAGGCGCAGACGCTTGACTGCGCCGGCGTGCATGGCGGTGTCAAACACTTCGCAGCGGGCCTTGCCGGCGCGCTTGGCGCGGTACATGGCGATGTCGGCGTCGCGCAGCACGTCTTCGGCCTGGGTGTGGGGGCTGGCACTGGACGAGATACCGATGCTGGCCGAAATGACCATCTGCTGCTGGTTCACGGTAAAGGGAGCCGCCAACTCGGCTTGTACTCGTCCGGCAACCCGGACCGCTTCAATGGGATCACGGATGTCGTCCAGAAGGATGGTGAATTCATCGCCGCCGAGCCGGGCCAAGGTGTTGTCGCTCATCGGCCGGTCGGAGAGGTCACTTACCCGGGGACGCGAGACTGTATCGGCACGCCGCACAGAGATCTTCAACCTTTGTCCGATTTGAATCAGTAGCTCATCGCCTGCCGAGTGTCCCAGGCTGTCATTGATGATCTTGAATTCGTCGATATCGATCAGCAGTATCGCGAATTTGTAGTTCGCGTGCTTCTTGGAGAGGGTTAACGCATGCTGCAGGCGGTCGAGAAAGAGCGCGCGGTTGGGCAGATCGGTGAGTCCGTCATGGAATGCATTGTGGACCAGCATTTCCTCGGCGCGCTTACGCTCGGAAATATCTCGGTTCACGATGACCAGCTTGTCGGTTTTTCCTTTGCGGTCCCGGATAGCGCTGGCGGTGGATTCGAGAGTACGCCAGGAGCCGTCTTTGTGGCGAATGCGGTATTCCACGCGCTCTCCGCGGCCGCTCTGGCGGGCTTTTTCCGCCGCCTGCAACACGCGGGGGCGATCGTCGGGATGGATTTGTTCGATGGACGACGTGGCTTTCAAATCTTCGGGAGAATATCCCAGGACTTTTTGATAGGCGGGGCTGTTGTACAGACGGCGGCCATTGCCATCCACCAGCGCGATCATATCGGCGGCATTTTCGCTGATCAGTTGAAAAAGCTGGTCCCGTTCCGCTAGTTGGCGCCGGATGCGGTTGAGCTGCATGTACTGGTAGACCGTGTACATGTCGAAGAGCAGGACGAGTGCCGCCAGACCACGCACCCATTCCCGGAGATCAAACCAATAAGTGACATCTTTTTCCAGATGAAACCAAGGGAAAGTGAACGAGACGATCCCCAGGGTCAAAGCCAGGGTCACCGCTATGGCGAATCCCCACAGCCACCATTCCCGACCCTCAATCTTCCGCATCTGGGTCGGAATCGCTTCGGGACTGTTCTGGCTTACTTCTTGGAATGCTTGCTGGTCTATGCCGTCCAATAATTCTCCCCGCACCCACGGATTCTAGCCTGCGGAGTAACGAAGGAAAGAGTTACGAAAGTCAGACGGCTGGAGGGACCTGACCTTTTGGAGCCAAGCACGGCTGAACGCCAACCCGGGTGCGTGCCGACGATGGCGAGAGGGGTTAGTCGTCTGCGCTGGCCGTGACTTGCGGACCGGCGGAGACGAGAGCTTCCTGGTCTTTGTATTGAAGTTCGTAAAGCTTGAAGTAAATGCCGTGCTGGGCAAGCAATTGCTGGTGAGATCCCATTTCGCGGACCTGGCCTTTGTGCATGACGATGATCTGGTCGGCGCGTTGCACCGTGGAAAGCCGGTGGGCGATGACCACCGACGTGCGACCTTCGATCATGCGGCTGAGGGCGTCGCGGACTTTGAATTCTGTTTCCGTATCGACACTGGAAGTGGCTTCGTCGAGAATCAGGATCTTAGGATTATGGGCCAGCGCGCGGGCGAATGAGATGAGCTGCTTCTGACCGGTAGAAAGCGTACTGCCGCGCTCACGGACTTCTTCCTTGAACCCTCCCGGCAGGGTGCGGATGAAGTCGGCGAGGTTCACGTCTTCGGCAGCTTGCGCTACTTGTTCATCGGTGATCCACTTCGAGCCGAGGCGGATGTTGCCTTCGATCGTGCCCGTAAATAAGAACGGATCCTGCAGCACGATACCGAAGCGGCGGCGGAGATCGGGAAGGTTCATTTCTTTGATGTCCACGCCGTCAATTCTGATCGCGCCCTTCTGCACGTCATAGAAACGCATGAGCAGGGAGATGATCGTGGTCTTCCCGGCGCCGGTGTGGCCCACGATGGCGACGGTTTCGCCGGGTTCAATGGTGAACGAAACGTCGCGGAGGACCCAATCGGGTTCCGTGGATGAGATCGCCGACTCTTCGAGTCGGCCTGGACCGGTGGGGGCACCCGTCCCTTCGTGAACAGGAATGGTTCGGTAGGCAAACCAGACGTGGTCGAATTGGATGCGGCCGGGGCCTTGGGCAGTCTTCGTTACCGTGGGCGAAGTGATTTCTGGCGCGGTGTCGAGCAGTTTGAAAATGCGCTCGCTCGACGCCATGGCCGCTTGCAGGATGTTGTATTTTTCGCTGAAATCCTGGATGGGACGAAAGAAACGCTGCGCGTACTGGATGAATGCGGCAAGGACACCAATCGTGGTTATATTACGGATTACATCGTTGCCCCCGAACCAGATCACCGACGCGATGGCAACCGAAGAAAGAACTTCGACCACGGGGTAATAAACGGCGTGGGCCATGATCGCGTCTTTAAACGCGTCCATGTGCTGGGCGTTGACTTCCGAAAATTTGTCATAAGCACGCTTCTCGCGATTGAACAGTTGCAACACCATCATGCCGCTGATGTGCTCCTGCAGGTGCGCGTTAATGCGGGCGATGGCGGTACGAATGCGGCGATAAGAGTCGCGTACCTTGTCGCGAAAGATCTTGGTAGCGAAGATGATTAGCGGCATGACCGCAAAAGTAATGAGCGCCAGGCGGTAGTTCATGCGGAGCATGATGGCTACGATCCCGGCCAGCACAAACACGTCTTCGAAGAGCGAGACCACGCCAGAGGTAAACATCTCGTTAAGCGCGTCAACATCGCTAGTAACCCGGGTGACCAAGCGGCCTACCGGGTTCTTGTCGTAGAACCCGACGTGCATGTTTTGTAAGTGGCGGAAGATCTCCTTGCGAAGATCGAACATGACTTTCTGTCCGACCCACTGCATGAAGTAGGTTTGGAGATATTCCAGCAAGAAGCTGAACAGCAGCAGGCTGGCTCCGAGGGCAGCGATCTGGGCCACGCCGATCAAAGGGCGGCTGCTTAGGAACCGGTCGAATGGCGTATGCAGTCCGGCGACCGGCGCCAGGTAGCGATCGATCGCCACCTTGGTGAGGTAAGGGCCCAGAACATCGGCGCCCACTTTGAGCAGGATCGAGGCAAGAGCAATCCCGGTCTGCCATTTGTAAGGACGCAGATAGGTGAGCAGCCGCTTCATCAGGCGGCTGTCATAAGCTTTTCCTAAAACTTCTTCTTCCTGGGCCATGCGCTATTAGAAGGTTACCTTAAGTAGATGACGCGGCATGAGGTATGGATGGAAAAGTTGAGTCAGGGCAACGGAGCGCAACTATTAGGCGTGGCCGATTTCACCGGCCTGAGTTTTTGGCTGTCAATCGAGGCCTTGAGCCATTTCTGAATCGGCTGGATCAGGCTGGTGTCGTCGATTACATCGCCGGAGTCGTCTCTGCGGGTGGGATCGCGGATATAACTGGAAAACAGGAGTTGCTGAACCTCTTTTTCTCGCGGGATGGAGAGAGAGATGACAACAACCTCCGGCATTCGCATGCTTGCCAGCCGGTTCTGATGTCGCAAATTCCTGAGATCAGAGGTGTCGAGTAATTGATTAAGTTGCTTTAGTTCATTCTCAGGAATCGACCCTTCAAAGACGGACGATTTCATCTTGTATGTGACCTGCTGATTGCCTTTCTCCATTCGGAAATCTCCGGCAAGGCTCACAATCACGCATGTCCGCTCCAGGACGCCGCTGGAATAATAGTCCGAGGAATATCGCATCAGGAATGACTTCGGCTGGCTGGATTGAGGCTCGGCTGCGCCGGTTGTTGAACTGCCGGCAGCGTTCTGGTTGGTTTTCTCTTCGGTTTTTTCTTGGGCCGGAAGGGAAGAATCTTTCGTCCGAATCGTGAGGTGAAGTTTCTTCGGGGTTAGGCAATTATTTTTGCCCTCATCTTCGGTGAGGGTCCGGTGCGGTTCATCGTGCAGCGTGCTCATCCATGCCAAGAGTGGTTTGAGCGCCGCGCTGAAAGGGATCTGGCTGGTTGAGTCCGCGAAATACAGATTTTGCCAATGATCCGTGCGAACAACATTGACCTGCACTTGATCAACCGTCAAATCCAAAAGCGGAGGAACAATCTTCTGCTGCGATATTTGTTGAAGCTCCTGATTGTTTAATTCTTCATTGAGCTTCACAAGTTCAGCGTCCGGAATTTGGCCCTCCGATACCTGGGTTTCGTCGCCGTGAGTGTTTTCAAGATGGAATTCGCCGCTGCGGCGAAGCAGGACACATACTTTTGCACTCTTTGTCGTCTGCTCGAGCCGCAAAAGGTAGGGATAGTTTGCGATCTGGTCCGCAACACTGTATTGTGCGCCAGCGGGCAAACAGAAAACCGAGAAGATGAGGCCGACCGAGCAACCAAGGAAGCGCATCGCGGTGCGCAAAGTCATTACAGGCCTTCTCCCGCCGCCACGATTCCCGCTATAGATGCTTTAGCACCAGCGCCGAATTCTTTGATCCGAAGCCCACGCAGTTGCAGATGGCGTGCTCGATTTCAGCTTTCCGGCCAATGTCGGGAACGTAGTCGAGATCGCATTCGGGATCCGCGACATCGAGATTAATCGTGGGCGGGATCTTGCCGTGCTCCATCGCAGTCAGCGTAGCGGCCAGACTGGCGGAACCGCAGGCTCCCTGGGCGTGTCCGATTTGCGATTTCAATCCCGACATCGGGATTCTACCTGCGTGCTTACCGAGAGCCAGCTTCAAGGCGCGGGTTTCCACACGATCGTTCATTTCCGTGGAAGTGCCATGCAGGTTTACGTACTGAATGTTTTCCGGGGCAAGTCCCGCTTCTTCCAAAGCCAAAGTGATGGCGCGAGCCGGCTCTTCCGGAGAGTCGCTCATGCGTACCCGGTGGAAGGCCTCGCAGGTGGAGGCGTATCCGGTGATTTCAGCATAAATGCGGGCGCCGCGGGCTTTGGCGTGATCGAAGTCTTCGAGAATGAACATCCATGAGCCTTCGGCGATCACAAACCCGTCACGGTCAGCGGAAAACGGCCGGGAAGCACGTTCGGGCGCGTGGTTCCAGGACTGGGTAAGCGCGCGCAGCAAAGTGTAGCCTTTGATGATTCCTGGAGTAATCGCCGAATCCACGCCGCCCACCAGGAACATGGGTTGTACTCCCGCCTGAATGTGCTGATAGGCATAGCCGATGGCATCGGTAGATGAAGTGCATCCGGCGGTGACCACGTGACTGTAGCCGCGGAAGCCGAAGCGCATGCTGATTTCACTGGGAATCGTGCCCATGGTGCCACTGGGGATGCAGAATAAACTGACTTGCTTGACATGTCCGGAATGCCACAGCCGATACTGTTCCTCGGAAAATTCCTGCGCGCCGCCCCCGGTGCCGAGGATCACGCCGATCTCTCGCTTCTCTTCCATCGACATTGCGGCGGGGTCGAGGCCGGCATCCTGAATGGCCTCGTAGGAAGCGGCGACGGCAAGCGGGACCACGCGGGAAACGTGTTTGCGCTCGCGAGCATCCACCCATGCAAGTTCGTCGAATTCTGGAATTTCACCGGCGATATGCACTGGCAGATCCGTGGGATCGAAGCGCGCAATGCGCTTTACCCCGGATTTTCCCGCGAGCAGGGCCCGGCAGAAAGCTGGTTTGCCAATGCCATTGGGGCTGACAACGCCCATTCCGGTAATGACGACGCGAGGAACCATATTTGAGTTAAATGTCTTCGAATCCTGAGGATCCGCACTTCCGGCGAAGCAAAATGGGATAATCGTTGTTCCTGCAATCGTTGATTCGGTAGTGAATTGTCAGAGCGTCATCTTTCATGCCCTTCGGATTGTACATCTCGGTCCCGTTCTGCCGAACCAAGTGCAGTTACTGCAACTTCGCTTCGGACGTCTTCTCCCGCGCCGTTTTCCAGCGATACGTGGAACGGGTTTGCTCGGATATTGCTGGTGCTGCCGCGACTGCCGAACAGATGGGCGGGCGCTTTGAACGTACCGTCGATTCCGTGTACCTGGGCGGCGGCACGCCAACGATACTGGATGTTACACAACTGGAGCAGTTATTTGTCACGATTCGGCAAAATTTTAATTTGCAGGACGATGCGGAGATCACCGTGGAGTGCGCGCCGGGTACGCTGACTCAGCCGGTGTTGGATACTTTTCAACGATGCGGAGTGAACCGGGTGAGCCTGGGCGTACAGTCGTTTGTGGATCATGAGGCTGCATCAGTGGGGCGGTTGCATAAAAAGACCACTGTCCTGGATGACATTGCCCGGCTGCGGTCGGCCGGGATTACGAACATCAATATTGACCTGATCGCTGGATTGCCACACCAGACGGCCGAGAGCTGGGAAGTTTCATTGAATGAGCTGGTCGCTACAGGAACTTCGCACGCCAGCGTCTACATGCTTGAGGTGGACGAAGATTCTCGTCTGGGACGGGAACTCATTGCCGGGGGCACAAAATATCATGCCCACTTCGTGCCGTATGAAGAACTAACCGCAGATCTGTACGAGCGGGCATGCGCGAAATTTGAAGCAGCGGGAATTCGACAGTATGAAATCTCAAATTTTGCACGCGATGGGCAGGAGTCGCGGCACAACTTGAAATATTGGACGCGTCAGTCTTACCTGGGATTCGGAGTCGATGCCCACTCGATGTTGCTCGCATCGCAGCACGGCAGGGAAGCCGTGCGCTTCTCCACGCCCGATTCACTGGAGCAGTACGTTGCCGCTGGGCCGCTGAAGATTACTAACATTTCTCGCGAAGCTGCTCTGGAAGAGGCGTTCTTTCTGGGATTACGGTTGAATCGAGGCTTGGATCTGTCTGTGGTAGCCAATCAGTTTGGAGAAAAAGCGTTGGCTGCTGCCTCTGAACCCATTGCGGAATGTATTGCGGACGGATTGCTTGATCGTGAGGGCGACGTGATTCGACTGACCCCCCGAGGAAGGCTGCTCTCGAACGAGGTCTTCGAACGATTTATTTCCAGCGTAGAGAACGTGGGATAGCTGCGGAAGACGTACGACTTACGAGATATTCCGCAAACCAACCGGTCGGTTCGTTCATGGCATTTCTTCCCTGTGTCTGTGATCTAATAGGAGATCCGGCGCCGAAAATTGATCGCAATTCTTGACCTCCCTCTGGATCATGCGGTGCACGAGTCTGCGGAGGGCCCTTGGATTTCCAACTCAACGATGAACAGCTGCAACTGAAGAAAAGCGTGCGCGAGTTTGCCGAGCGCGAGATCGCTCCCAACGTCATGAAGTGGGACGAGGCGAGCGAATTCCCGCTGGCCACGATCAAGGAGTTGGGCAAGCTCGGATTGCTGGGCGTTATTTTCCCTGTTGAGTATGGCGGCGCGGGCATGGGCTACGTCGAGTATGTCACCGCGATTGAGGAACTCTCGCGCGTGGATGGCTCGGTGGGGATCATTGTCGCCGCGCACACTTCGTTGTGCTCAAACCATATTTTCCTCGCCGGGAATGAAACCCAGAAAAAGAAATATGTCAGCAAGCTGGCTGCGGGCGAGTTCATCGGCGCCTGGGGCCTGACCGAGCCATCGTCGGGATCGGATGCTGGAAGCGCGCGCATGACTGCGGTTCGCAAGGGAAACAACTGGGTGCTGAACGGCACCAAGACCTTCTGCACCAATGGACATTATGCCGACGTGCTGGTGGTGATTGCCGTGACTGATCGCGCCGCGCATACGCATGGCCTTTCGGCGTTTCTCGTTGATAAAGATGCCAAGGGGTTTCGTCCCGGGAAAAAAGAAAACAAGCTAGGGCTGCGTGCGAGTGACACTGCTGAATTGATTTTCGAAGATTGTGTCTTGCCGGCGGAGAATTTATTGGGAATGGAAGGGCAGGGTTTTGTCGACGCCATGCGCGTGCTCGATGGCGGCCGGATTTCGATCGCAGCGTTGTCGCTCGGGATGGCCGAGGGCGCGTACGAAGCCGCACTGAAATATTCCAAACAACGCAAGCAGTTTGGCAAAGCCATCAGCGACTTTCAGGCAGTGCAGTGGAAGCTGGCTGACATGGCGACCGAAATCGAGGCGGCAAAGCTATTGACTCTGCGAGCAGCAGCGATGAAAGACGCGGGCTTGAAAACGACGCTGGAATCGTCCATGGCGAAGTTGTATGCCAGCGAAGTGGCCGTCCGGTGCGCCAACGAAGGGGTGCAGATCCACGGAGGCTATGGATTTATCAAGGATTATCCGGCGGAGAAATTTTATCGCGATGTGAAGCTGTGCACGATTGGCGAGGGGACCAGCGAGATCCAGAGACTGGTGATTGCGCGGCAGTTGTTGAAGGACTGAGGGTTTCGGATTCGATCAGATTGTAGGGGTCCTTCGACTCCGTAGCCGCTTCGCTTCGCGAGGCGGCCACTGCGCTCAGGATGACAGAGTGAAAAGTTTTCTTTTGATTTCCATCTACTGCTTTACACTGGCAGATTGAATCACGACTTCCAACCGTTGATTAAGCAGTTGCGCTCTGGCGACGTCCGCGCACTCGCTCGCGCCATTTCGACGGTTGAGAACCGGGCTCCCGGATGGTCGGAACTTCTCAAGGCGACTTTCCCGCACACTGGGCATGCCCGCATCATTGGCCTGACCGGAGCGCCTGGGGCGGGGAAGAGCACGCTGGTGGATCAATTGGCCCGGCATTATCGCAAGGACAATCGCACGGTGGGCATCATTGCCGTCGATCCCACCAGTCCTTACACCGGCGGGGCGATTCTGGGCGATCGAATCCGTATGCAGGAGCATTTTGCCGATCCCGGAATTTATATTCGTAGCATGGCAACGCGCGGATCGCTGGGCGGATTGGCGCGTACTACGGCAGACGTAGCAACCGTGCTTGATGCCTCCGGCCGCGATCTGGTGCTGATCGAAACCGTTGGAGTGGGGCAGGATGAAGTTGATATTGTCCGTCTGGCCGACATCACGGTGGTGATTCTGGTGCCCGGGATGGGCGATGATGTCCAGACAATTAAAGCCGGCATCATGGAAATTGCCGACATTTTTGTTATCAACAAAAGCGACTATGAAGGTGCCGAGCGAGTGGAACGCGAAATTCGGGCGCTGCAATCACTGGCCATCCGCAGTGATAACTGGACGCCACCCATTGTGAAGACTGTGGCCAGTGTAGGAACTGGGACCAGCGAACTTGCCGCCGCGATTTCCGGATATGAGGCTTATCTTGAGAAGGAAGGCCTGGTTCTCAAGCACAATATTCAGAACTGGCAGGAACGGCTGATCGAGATGTTGCGAGACTCACTCCTTGATATGGTGCGCGAGCAAGTGGGGGACGGCAATTTGTCGCGCTACGCTGCCGAGATCGCAGAGCACAAACGGGATCCGTATACGCTGGTAGAAGAAATTGTTGGCAGGTTGGGAAAGAGCTGAGGGTAATTGATGTTCTCCATTGACCATCTCGGAATTGCAGTCAAGTCTCTTGCCGTGTCGAAAAGTTTCTACGAGAAATTGGGCTTAAGCATTTCAGCAGAGGAAACCGTCGAAGCCGAACAGGTGCGGCTGGTGATGGTGCCGGTGGGGGAAAGCCGGCTGGAACTGCTGGAGCCGACATCGGAAAATTCGCCCATTGCAAAGTTCTTGGCCAAACGAGGCGAAGGATTGCATCACGTGTCGTTGCGGGTGCCGGACTTGGCGTTGGTGGTGGAAAAACTTAAACGAGATGGGGTGCGGCTGGTTTCCAATGAGATTAAAGTGGGTGCAGGCGGGCATCGCTATGTATTTGTGCATCCGTCGAGCGCCGGCGGCGTGCTATTGGAGTTGGTGGAAGTGGTGGATTAGTTCAAATCTGGCCACGGATTTCGCAGATACGCGCGGATAGCTCAAATACCCTCTTACATTCTCATGCTTCTTCTAGCAGTGGACACTTCGGACAGGAATGGCAGCATTGCACTGGCAAAGTGCGGGCCGGACGAAGTCTGCGAAGTGCTTGAAGTTGTTCCGCTTGCGGGAGGAACCTTTTCCGCACAACTGGTGCCGCAGATCGCCATGCTGCTCACCAAACACGGATTCAGTAAACGGGACATTGCTGCGTTCGCAGTAGTTTCAGGCCCGGGATCGTTTACTGGGCTTCGCATTGGGCTTGCGGCGATCAAGGCCCTGGCTGAGGCTTTAGAGAAGCCGATCGCAGCCGTTTCACTGCTGGAAGCAGTAGCGATCGTAGGAAGGACCCGCGGACGAGCCACGGCGTCACTCGATGCAGGACGCAACGAAGTTTATGCCGGAGATTATGAAATTGAGTCGGCCGCCAAGCGCATCAGCGAAAGACTACTAACTCAAGCAGAATGGATTGCGAGCGCAGCAGGTCGAATGGTGGTGACTCCGGACAGGAAATTGGCGGACATCGCGCGCGCTGCAGACTTGGCTGTCAAAGAGATCCAGCGCCCGCGGAGTGATGCCATCGCGCGCATCGGCTGGACAAAAATCCTGTCTGGAGAAACGATCTCTTCCGAGGCGCTGGACGCCAACTACATTCGCCGCATGGACGGGGAAATTCAGGCCAAGAACAACACTTAAGTTAGACTTGAAGGCGCTTGCTCATCCGTCCCGCCACTCCCGCTGACATTCCCGCCATCATTGCTCTGGCTGATTCGTCATCGAGTGCGGCGCAGTGGGCCGCCGAACAATACGAGCAGATCCTGGTGAATTCTCTTCCGCGAAGAGTGATGTTGATAATGGAAGAACAATCTGCCGCGCAGGCGTTTCTGGTAGGGCGGGTTGTCGAACGAGAATGGGAGATCGAGAACATTGTCGTCGCTGGTTCGCGGCGGCGCCAGAGCCTGGGAAAACAGCTTCTCGAAGAGTTTCTTAGGATATCCAAGGGGGAGGGCGCAAGAGCCGTTTTCCTCGAGGTGCGCGAGTCCAATTTGGCCGCCAGACGACTCTACGAAAATTCTGGTTTTGCCGAGAATGGCCGTCGCCAGCGGTATTACAAGGATCCTGTGGAAGATGCAATTTTGTACCGACTCTTTCCCGGCTGATTGCACCATTTTCGCTGCAAATCGCCGTCTCATTTTGCAAACCACTATATTTCTTGCGGGGCATTGAAGCCAAAATTTTTGTGTGGTAGGTTAGGGGCTCATAGGGCAGTCGAATCCCAGCACCGGGAGGTCTGCTTGATGCAGGTTTCTAACGACCAACTTATGGCAACTCACGAAGAATTCCGCAAATTGGCCCACGAGCACACGCAATACGAATTACGTCTCGATTCACTCACCCAAAAGCGTTTCCTCACCGACGACGAGAAATTAGAAGAAGTCCGGCTGAAGAAGCTTAAACTGCGGCTGAAAGACCAGATGGAAGGCATCGCCCGGCAGTACCGGCAGCAACTCCATCATAACCAGGTCGCCTAAGGTTTCATGTCCAATTTAACGCGGCGTTGACCGCCAGGGGCGTTTTCTATTTTGCAGCACGGCGCGCGTAAGCGCCTTTTTTTATTGGTGTTTAACATGAAAATCTGTTCTGTCTGCCAGCCTGCACTATAATCTTACGTATCTCCTCATGGTTCCTGACGGCTACTATTACGCGCTGCCTTTGCTCGGCGCAGGCGCAGTGGTGGGATGGCTTACCGACCCGCTGTGGGCACTGCCTGCCGTCCTGCTGGCGGCATTTTTTCTTTGGTTCTTTCGCGATCCGGAGCGCGTCATTGCGGACGGAACAGGGGCGGTGGTTTCTCCCGCCGACGGTAAGGTCACCGACGTATCGCCCGTGACTCTGGACGGCGTCCGGCACACCCGGATCAGCATTTTCCTCAACGTGTTCAATGTGCATGTGAACCGCTCTCCCATTTCCGGTGTGATTCGCGATGTTCGTTATCAAAAAGGAAAGTACCTGAACGCCATGAACGCGGCTTCGGCCGAGCAGAATGAACAGAATGTTGTGACCGTGGAAGGCGAAGGCCAGACGGTCGTGTTTAAGCAGATTGCGGGACTCCTGGCGAGAAGGATTGTATTCAATAAGAAGATCGGCGACCGCGCGGCGCGCGGCGAGCGAGTGGGCTTGATCAAGTTTGGATCGCGGGTGGATGTTCTGCTGGACGCCTCCGCCAGTCTGCACGTAAGAATTGGCGATCACGTGAAAGGTGGGTCGAGCGTACTGGCCTATGTTCATGGCGCTTCGCCGGAACTCGCAGGGGTTGGCGCGGAACAGTCGGGGCTAGGAGGGTAGTGATGGATCCTGAAGCTGAGGAAGTCCCGAAACGCCGCCAGGAAGACAAGCCGCCGCGAAGGCTGCGGAAAGGCATGTACATTCTGCCGTCGCTGTTCACCACGGCGAATATTGCGCTGGGATATTACGCTATCCTGCAGGTGACTCACGCGACGCTGATCGATCACGTGCACTTCGATAATGCTGCCAAGGCCATAGGATTCGCAGTCCTTTTCGATGGTCTCGACGGCCGCATTGCGCGCATGACTGGGACCAGCAGTGATTTTGGCCGCGAACTCGATTCTCTGGCTGACGTCATCACCTTTGGGGTGGCCCCAGCCTTACTTGCCTGGATGTGGGGATTCCGCCAGTTGCCGCCGGGGATGCTGTCTTCGCAGGAAATGGTTGGCAAGATCGCCCAGTTCGGCGCTATTGCCAGCTTCTTATTTTTGGTCGCCGGGGCAAGCCGTCTGGCGCGTTTCAACATTGTTTCCAACCCACAGCCTTCGAATCCGGGGCGTCCCGGTAAGAAATATTTTGTTGGCATGCCCATTCCCGCAGGCGCGGGAGTGATCGCCGCCGTGGTGCACTTTTCCGCGGGCGATCCACTGGTGTGGTGGGGGAGCGCCATCACCTGGATGCTCATCGTTGTGACGGCAGCCTACCTGATGGTAAGCACGTGGCGCTTTTATAGTTTCAAAGACATTGATTTCAACCGAAGGCAACCTTATCGAGTCATTGTCCTGTTTGCTCTGTTGATTGGCGGAATCTGGTTCTTCTCACAGTGGGTACTGTTCGTTGTCGCCTTGACCTACATGTTTTCTGGCATCTTCTGGCGTTTGCAGTGGATGTTTCGCCGCAAGTCCGATCCCCCGCCTCCGGCCTACAAGGAGGCATCGCAAATTTCATGAGTTCGACTTTTAAACCCGTAGCCGTCTCCCATGCGGAGCCGGTACGCGGAGGCAACTTTTACCGCCTGGCCATCGTCGGCGCTGGATCGCTTAAGGGGAAAGAAGTTGCGGAGGTGCTCAACGATCGCAATTTCCCGTCTCTCGACGTCAAGCTGCTCGACGATGACGAATCGCTCGGGAAGCTTGAAGCCGTCAAGGACGAAGTAACCTTCATTCAAAGCGTCCGCACCGAACAGTTCAAGAACATCGATTTCACTTTCTTTGCGTCCGATCCTGATTCCACCCGTAAGTATTGGAAGGTTGCACGCGACGCTGGAAGTGCGATCGTGGATCTTTCTTACGGTCTGGAAGATGAACCCAATGCGACCGTCCGCTCACCCTGGGTGGAGCGTCAATTGGGTCAACCGCGGCTGCCGGATTTGCAGCCCGGCCCGGCGGTCGTAGCCCATCCCGCGGCTGTGGTGTTGGCGCTGCTGTTGCTTCGTGCGCAGAAATTGGGGCCGGTGGTGCGAGCTGTGGCCACAGTGTACGAACCCGCTTCTGAACATGGGCAGAAAGGCATGGACGAACTGCATGAGCAGACGGTCAACCTGCTGTCCTTCCAGCCGTTGCCGAAAGCTATTTTCGATGCGCAGGTGGCCTTCAACATGGTCGCCCGTTACGGAGAGCAGTCCGTGCCGGCTTTGGCAACAGTTGAGCGTCGTGTGTTAAAGCATTATCAACAAATCGTTGGCAAGGATGCGCCGATACCGTCGCTGTTGCTGGTACAAGCACCAATTTTCCACGGGCACGCTTTTTCGGTGCACGTAGAAATGCAGCAGGCCGTGGACATTTCTAAGGTGTCCCAGACGCTGGCGGGGGAACACGTGATCGTCACACTCGCTGCTGAGGACGCTCCCAACAATGTGAATGCCGCTGGTCAAGCCAATATTCTGGTTTCGATTACCCCGGACGCAAACCATGGAAACGGTTTCTGGCTGTGGGTGGCATCGGACAACTTACGAATTGCAGCCTCGGGCGCGGTGGAATGCGCGGAATCGATGGCTGCGACCCGGCCCAAGGGAAAAATCCAGTGAGACTTGGGCTCGCTCTGGCTGCGATCGGCTGCCTGTTGGGGACAGGGTGCGGCTATCACACCGCTGGCCACACCGTTTCAATCCCAGACAACGTCCGCACCATTGCCGTCCCGGCTTTTTCCAGTCAGACTCAGACCTTCAAGATTGAGCAGATCCTGACCAAAGCAGTCGTTCGCGAAATGGTGACCCGTACCCGGTACCACATCATCAACCAGGAAAATGACGACGCGGATGCTACTCTGCATGGGACCGTGCTCTCCACCTACGCTTCGCCGCTCACCTATGATTCGAAGACCGGACGCGCCGCCAGCGCGCTGGTGGTGGTGACCATGAAAGTCTCGCTAACCGACAAGCACGGCAAAGTTCTCTATCAGAATCCTGCGTATTTGTTCCGGGAGCAATATGAGGTCTCGAGCGATCTCGCGACGTTCTTCGAGGAAGATTCGCCTGCCTATCAGCGCCTGTCGCGGGATTTCGCGCAGACTCTGGTGTCGAACATTCTGGAGGGCTTTTAATGCGGGCGTTTGCGCAGGCCGACCGATTTGTTTCTGAAGTCGAAGCCCGCAAGCTGCGTCCCGCTTATCTGTTTGTTGGAGATGAGGTCTTTTTCCGCAAACGCTGCCGGGAGGCCATCCTCGAGCACCTGGTGCCAGCCGATCTCCGGGATTTCAGTATGTTCGATTTCGATCTCGCCGAGACCGACTTGGCGGAAGTTCTCGACCGCGCCCGCACGCCTTCGCTCATGGCTCCGTTTCAGGTATTTTTCGTGCGCGGGGTGAAGAGTCTTTTCGGCCGTGGATCGAACGACGAAAAGCTTTCTGCTATCGAGCGATACTGCAAAGACCCTAATCCTGACGCGGTGCTGATCTTCGTTGCCGATCACATCAGTATTCCCGCCGACATCCGCCGCATGGACATGACCGACAAGGAGCGTTACGAGCGCATCCGCGAAACCATGGGGCAATATTGCGCCATCGTAGAACTGGCACGGGTTGAGGAAAGCGAAGCGGTGCGCTGGATTGGCGAATATGGAGCAACCCGGGAAGTAAAGATTGACACCGACGCCGCCCGCGAGCTGGTCGACGCGCTGGGCGGCGACATGATGATGATCTCGAACGAACTCGAAAAACTGATGCTCTACGTGGGAGAGAAAAAGCGCATCACTCTGGGTGACGTCGAAACCATGGTGCTCGCCGCCAAGCAGCGATCTTTGTACGAGCTAACCGACGCCATCTCATCCAAAGACCGGGTGCGCGCTCTCGAAATGCTCGACTCTATGCTGAACGTAGGCGACGGCGACGAGGCCGCCATTGGACATCTCTACATGCTGGCCAAGACTTTCCGGCAGATGCTGGTGATCCTCGAACGCAATGTTCGCGATCAGCGCATGTTGTGGGCTGCGTTGTGGCAGGGCTTCCGCGTGCCGCCCTTCGCTGCCGATGACATTATCAAGCAGGCGCGGCGCTACAAATCCAAACGCGAACTCACTCGGGCCATTCGCCTGGTCGCAAAAACCGATCTCGCCCTGCGCTCGAATCCCCCCAGCAAGCGGATGATGCTGGAAAAGCTGGTATTGGATCTGACGACCGAACCAAGACCTGAAACCGAATGGATGCAGGAAGAATTGCCGGTATAAGACCTTGCCCAAAAACAAAAGCGGCAAGCCCTCTGGCTTGCCGGTACTTTCGTGAGCTAGAAGCTAGAATCTGCCTGCCCTACTTCAACGCCTTCAGTCTCGCGCTCAGGCGGGACTTGTAGCGCGAGGCGGTGTTCTTGTGGATCACGCCCTTCTGAATCGCCTTGTCGAGTGCCGACACGGTCTGCCTAAATACCTGCTCGGCGGTCTTCTTGTCGCCTTTCGCCAGGCCTTCGCGCAGTTCGCGCAATGCACCTCGCAGTTGGGAGGTGTTGCTGCGGTTGCGGGCGGTGCGCTTCTCGGTCTGACGGGCGCGTTTGATCGCCGAAAAATGATTTGCCATGTAGGACAGTTACCTTCGTTTCTCAGGGTTTCTCTATTACAGAGATGTTCCGGTGGGTACCGAATAGGCTATTTTACGGGAGCAGCTTGCCACAGGTCAAACTTATATGGTCGACGCCCTTTCACGCCTGAAAATCCTGATCGATTCCTCCACGCCCATTGTGGTGGTCGAAACCGTGGAAGAGATGCATGCCGTGCGCCTGGTGCGAGCAGCTTGCGGCTCTCTGAATCTGGCGGCGTTCGAGTGGAGCATCGCGTCCGGCCTGGCCCGCTGCGGTAACGACGGCCCGGCTCAAGTGCTTCCCGATACTTTTGGCGGCGCCACCGGGCACGATTCGACCGATATTGCCGCCAAAGCGATTTACAACAGCCGCGAACCGGTGCAGGTGCTGGGCAACCTGGAAGGCATTTCGATCGATGCAGCTTTTATCTTGAAAGACTTTCACCGCCACATGGACGATCCCGTAGTCGTGCGGCGTCTGCGCGACGTGGGGCAGAAGTTCTCGCAGAACCGTCGTACCGTCGTGATCACGGCTCCTTCCATCGTAATCCCGCCGGAATTGGCCAGTCTGGTGGAATATCTGGAGTTGCCGCTCCCCGACAAGCAACGCCTGCGTCAGATCATCGATGAAATGATTGTGCGAGTCGGAAGGTCCCGGACACTCAAGCGCAATCTCGATTCGGCTGGTCTCGACGCCATGGCCAACAACCTGCGCGGGCTGAGTGAAGAAGAGGCGGAGCGGGCGGTATCACAGGCGTTGGTCACCCGCTACGGATTGACGCCGGAGATCGTGACCGATGTGCTGCAAGCCAAGAAGGAATTGTTGCGGCGTTCGGAAATGCTCGACTTTGTGGAAGTCTCCGACACGCTGTCCAGCGTGGGCGGCCTGGAGAATTTGAAGACATGGCTCGCTGAGCGACGAGGCACATGGGAAGACGCAGCACGCGAGTTTGGTTTGGAGCCTCCCAAGGGTGTGATCATTTTGGGTGTGCAGGGCTGTGGTAAGAGCATGTGTGCCCAGGCCATCGCCGGGGAATGGAAAATTCCACTGGTCAAGTTCGACACCGCAGCCATCTTCGACAAATATATCGGCGAGACCGAAAAGAGAATTCAGAAAGTCTTTCAAGTGGCGGAAGGGCTCGCGCCCTGCGTGTTGTGGATTGATGAACTCGAGAAAGTCTTTGCCGGCAGTGGTCCGGATTCGGCGTCGTCCGATGCGGGGGTTTCGTCGCGTCTGTTGGCGTCGTTTCTTTCCTGGATGCAGGAACGTAAAACACCCGTATTCGTGGCAGCCACGTGTAACAACGTGAGTGCATTGCCGCCGGAGTTGATCCGCAAAGGGCGATTCGACGAGCTGTTCTTTGTGGATTTACCGAATCAATCTGAACGCAAACAGATATTTGCCATCCAGCTTACGAAGCGGAAACGAAATCCAGCAGAGTTCGATCTCGACCAACTTGCCTCAGCCGCACGAGGATATTCGGGCGCAGAAATTGAAGCGGCAGTGCAGACAGCTTTGTATGCGGCGTTCTCCAGCAAGCAGCCTTTGACCACACAGACTTTAATCCAGGCATTGAAGGCCACTGTGCCGCTTTCAACTACACGCGCGGAAGAGATCGAAGCGCTTAGAGATTGGGCAGGAAAGCGGGCGGTGCCAGCATCGGTAGCGGATGCAAGCGGCAGAGGGGCGTAGAATTTGTTGCGTGTGGAATCGGAGGCGTCAATGCATTCGAGCATGACGTGCGCTACCGCGAGTTTCTTACTACTCATCTCCTTAAGCTCTGCGCGGGAAACCGGACTTCAAGGCACGGTCACCGATTCCCAAGGCAAGCCTCTAGCGGGAGTCCATGTACAAGGAAGTCCCGGTAAATGCTGTCCTTCAGACTCTGAAAGTACGGAGTCGAATTCATTTGGGAAATTTCAGCTTCAGCGTCCGGGGCAGGTTATTCACTTCTGGAAAGAAAACTTTAACTTACAAAGTCAGATAGTGAAGCCCGGGATGACGGAGATTCACATCGTGCTTGATCAGGCCAGCAATGGTCTGAAGCTCTCTACCTGCCAGAAGTCGCGTCGAGGATTCAGGCAGATCGGTGGGCGGGTCCTTTTTGCAGTGCCAAAGAGCGGTTTCCAAATACTTGGAGGAAAATGGGACGTTGACTATGTGCGCTACGTTATCAAACCAAAGGACGGAAATTCTTTTCTCGCATTGTGGTTTGGGCCTTACGCAATTTCTTTGGAACCCACCGACGAACAATTTCTCGACTCCGTGGATTTCGCACAAAGATATGTGACTTTGCCCGTTGTTGGTGTAGCGGGAGAAGACTCCTACGGACACCTTTCGGAGGGTGGGAACTGGCGCCATATGGCTATTGCGACCGTGGGAGGAGCGGTATATGACAAGGCGTCGGCGAAAGAGGCAGCTCTTTATGATCAAATCATCAATTCCGCGTGTTACATCCAGCCAGATTCCTCCCATTGACTCCCCTCCTTAGACAGGTTTAACCTTATTGCAATGGTAGTTGCTTCCTCGGGAGCGCGCATCTCGGCTGTTCCATCTCCAGACAGAAGAAAGTTTGTGCGTGAAGCCGGCGGGAGTGTCGCTGTGCGAGCGATTGCATCTTTGAAGCTCACATTACTGCATGAAAAAAAGCATCGAGATTAGCCCTAATATTGAGACGCTGTTCGGCACACGGGACGAAAATGTGCGCCTACTCGAAGACGGCCTGAACGTCAACATCGACCTGCGCGCCAATTCCATTTCGCTCGAGGGGACGCCGCAAGACGTGGCGCGAGCGGAGCAAATTTTTTCCGATTATGAGTACCTGCAACGTTCGGGACATGCCTTTAATAACGGTGATCTGAACAGCATGTTGCGGGTGCTGATCGCCGATCCCAAAGTTACGTTGCGCGGATTGGCGGAAGCGGGGAAGCAGCGCTCCTTTGGACGCCGGACGGTGCAGCCCAAGAGCGCCAACCAGCGGCGCTATCTGGACGCGATCGAAAATCACGACATGGTGTTTGGCATTGGGCCAGCGGGGACGGGCAAAACTTATTTAGCTGTGGCCATGGCGATTTCGGCCTTGCAGTCCAAGCGCGTGAACCGAATTATCCTGGCGCGGCCGGCGGTGGAAGCTGGCGAGCGGCTGGGATTTCTTCCGGGAACTTTGCAGGACAAGATCGATCCTTACCTGCGCCCTCTGTATGACGCACTCTACGACATGCTGGAGCCTGACAAGGTTGATCGCTATCTGGAAAAGAACGTCATCGAGATTGCGCCTATTGCATTCATGCGCGGTCGCACGTTGAACGATTCCTTTGTGATTCTGGATGAGGCACAGAATACGACGTCCGAGCAGATGAAGATGTTCGTGACGCGCCTGGGCTTCAACTCCAAGGCGGTGATCACGGGGGACGTGACACAGATCGATCTGCCCAATGCGAAGCGCAGCGGTCTGCTGGAAGCTGTCGACATTCTGAAAAGTGTTGAAGGCCTGACTTTCTGCTATTTTGACGATACCGATGTGGTGCGGCACCATCTGGTGCAGCGCATTATCCGTGCCTACGACGAGCGTAAAGCCCGTATCGAGCAGCAACAGTTGCCTCTCATCGATGCAGGATCTGGAAGTAACGGCCACCGAGCCCGCGAGACGACTGGACAAGAGAATACAGCGGGGTTATCGACGGAAGTGGAAACCACGGAATAGACGGAATAGAATTCTTCAGGAGGGCGCCGGGATTTGGCCCTCCTATTTCATTTGAGCCGGGCAACAACCGCAGCCGGCGGTGGAGACACAAAGTAGTCTTGGTCATACTTCGAAAGCCGGTTGCGGGATTGGGCGAGGTCGCGTTGTCCCGATTCGTCAAGAGAGCGACACGAGCGGTCCGATTGAAGGGTGAGGTGAACGTGCTCGTGACCAGCAGCCATGAGTTGCGAAAATTGAACCGCCGCTTTCGCGGCAAGAACCAGCCAACGGATGTGCTTTCGTTCCCGGCGGCTTCCGGTATGTTGGATGGTTGTGTAGGCGACATTGCAATTTCGGCAGAGATTGCCGCTAAGAATGCGCGACTGCTGGGGCATTCGACAGCCGAGGAAGTAAAGATCCTAGCGTTGCACGGCGTGCTTCATCTCGCTGGATACGATCACGAAGGCGATCGTGGACAAATGGCGCGGAAGGAACAGCGCTTGCGAAAATCACTCGGATTGCCACCGGGATTGATTGAGAGGAACCAGCGAAAGAGCGTTTTAACCGCAAAGGACGCAAAGACGGAGCCAAGGACGCGAGGAAAAGCTGGCACTACACTCTCCGTCAAGGAACTGCGTTTCGTACCAACAAGTAAATGAATCTTGCCATCGCTATCGGTTTCGTGCTGTTGCTTGGGTTGCTGACCCTGGCTTCTTATGTAGACCGCGTTTACACGGAAATCGGGAGGTTCCTGTCCCGGGAATTCCAGGACAACATCGACGCTTTCGAGCGGAACGTGGAACCGAAGCTTGGGGTCAGTCGCGAGCGAGCCGCTCTCTCCATGGCGGTTCTCACTCAACTTACCATGGCGGCTATCGCCTTGTTGGTTGGGTTTGTTGTGTTTCGCGATCGGGCCTGGAGCATGCAGGAAATTCTCCAAAGCACCTTGAGCCTGGTTCTGGTAGTCATCTTATGCAATCGCTTCTTGCCGTTCGTGTTCTTTTCTCGTACCAAAGGTTTGTGGCTGGTTCGGGGGGCCTTTGTCTTACGAATTCTCATTTATGCCGTGCTTCCCGTAACTCTGGTGCTGGGTTTTCTGCAATCGGTTGCGGCGCTTACGAAGGAGCATTCCGAGCAGCAGCCGGAAACCCAGGCTGAGGCGGTGGATGCGCTGATCGAGGCAGGGCAGGAGGAGGGCATTCTTGACGAAAGCAATCGCGATCTGATTCAGTCGGTGGTGGAGTTCGGAGAAAAGACGGTGCGCGACGCCATGAAGCCTCGTCCAGAGATCGTCGCCGTGCCCGCCAATACCACGGTCGAACAGTTCATCGAGCTATTGCGCACAAAACCTTTCTCCCGCGTACCGGTGTTTGAAGGCACGATCCACAATATTGTGGGGATTGTGCACGCACAAGACGTGCTGCAGGTCCCCGACACCGAGGCCCACATCCGTACCGTGGATTCGCTCATGCGTCGGGACGTCTATTTTGTCCCGGAGAGCAAGCTGGGCAGCGATCTTCTGCGCGAAATGCAGAAAAACAACATTCGTATGGCGATTGTTGTAGATGAATACGGCGGCGTCGCTGGGCTGGTTACGATCGAGGATCTGGTCGAGGAAATTGTCGGTGAAATTGGCGATGAGCACGAGAAAGCCGAAGTCTTGCGGGAAAGCGACCATGCTTACGTGGTGCCCGGCAATATGGATGTGGACCGGCTCGATGAATTGTTCGGCCTACGTCCCGAGGGCAGGGAATCCGCCACCATCGCGGGTCTGGTCAGCGAATTGGTGGGACGAATTCCCCAAAAAGGGGAAGTAATCGAAGACGACGGACTTCGCTTCGAAGTTCTGGAATCCACCAAACGGAAGGTGCAGCGTGTTCGGATTTCGGTCATGGAGCCGAAGATGACCGAGCCCAAGCAGATGAAACTGATATAGTCTTTGTGCGCGCACAGCTTTCAGCGCAGCCTCTACTCGTTACTATTCATGGCCTTCCATTCCGGATTTGTATGCATTCTCGGTCGACCCAACGCGGGCAAATCTACATTGCTCAATGCCCTTGTCGGCGAAAAACTGGCGATTGTCAGTCCTAAGCCGCAAACCACGCGCAATCGCATCCTCGGGATTATCCAGGTTCCCAAAGCGAAAGGCAGAGTCGGCGGCCAAGTCGTCCTGATCGACACGCCGGGCGTTCACACGCCGGATAGTTCTCTGGGAAAGAAAATGATGGGCGAAGTCCGTGAAGCCATGGACGGCTGCGACCTGGTGCTCTTGATCGTCGATGCCTCCAAAAAGTCGCGGCCTGACGATCAGACTGTCCTCGAGATACTAAAACGATCGAAGACCCCCGCTTTTCTACTCCTGAATAAAATTGATCTTCTCCGGGGTGGCAAAGGGAAGTTGCTCCCGATCATTGCGGAATATTCCAAGCTGCATAAATTCAAGGAAGTGATCCCACTTTCCGCCCGCAAACATGAAGGACTGGATCTTTTGATTGATAAGGTGATCCGTACTCTTCCGGAAGGGCCGCGATATTTCCCCGAAGATCAAATCACCGACCAGCCGACGCGTTTCATGGCGGCGGAAATCATCCGCGAACAAGTGCTGCTCACGACCAGTGAAGAAGTGCCGTATGCGACGACCGTGGTGATCGAGCAGTTTGAGGAAGGCAAGAGTCTCACTCGCATCGCGGCCGCGATCTACTGCGAACGGGAAGGCCAGAAGGGAATTCTGGTCGGCAAGGGCGGTCAGATGTTGAAGAAGATCGGGACCGCTGCCCGGTTGCAAATTGAAGAAATGGTGGGGACCAAGGTTTATCTTGAGCTCTTCGTCAAAGTGAAATCCGATTGGCGGGAGTCCCATGAATTCGTGGAAGAATTGGATTGGCGTCGGCAGTTGGAACGGTTGGCGGGGCCCCCAAGAAAAATGGCCGGCGATACCGCTTCATTTGTCCCCACTTTTGATTTTGACGCGGACAAGCTGATCCTCAAGTTGAACGTCAAGCTGGTAGCGGATCGGAACGCTGTCGATCCGGTGGTCCAGCAAGTCATGAAAATTGTGCGCCAGATGACGTCAGTGGTGGGCAAGGAAGACGCCATTGAATTGGCTCTGACGGAAGCGCTGGCCAACGCCGTCGTGCACGGCGCCAAGGCTGACCCGTCGAAGATAATTGAGTGTGACGTAGCCTGTGATGAGAACCGGGGCATGCTGATCGTGGTGCGCGATCCCGGAGAGGGGTTCGACCCGGACGCGATTCCCAGCCCGGTGCAGGGAAAGAATCTTTATTCAAATCGTGGGCGGGGAATTTATCTGATCAACCAGCTCATGGACGAAGTGAAGTTCTTGAAGAACGGCACCGAGATTCACATGATCAAACGATAACAGCTGCGATCGCTACTCCTTCACCGCAATCCCCAGAGTTTTCATTTTGCGATAGAGATGGCTGCGTTCCAGGCCAAGAGCTTCGGCTGTGCGGCTGACGTTGCCATGATTGTCATCGAGTTTCTTCAAAATATAGTCGCGCTCGTAGGCATGGCGGGCCTGATGCAAGGTAGAGAACTCAGCCCCCGCCGCGCGCCGGCTGCCGTCACGATAGACCAGCGGCGGCAGATGCTTGCGCTCGAAACGAATGGTCGCAGGATTCATGATCACGATGCGCTCGATCACATTGCGCAGCTCGCGCACATTTCCCGGCCACGCGTAACGCATGAGGGTGTCGATCGAGTCGTCGCTGATTTCCCGGGCGCGGCGGCCGTAGGTTGCGGAAAACTCCTTCAGGAAATGACGGGCCAGCAGCGGGATGTCCTCCTTGCGTTCCCGCAGCGGCGGCACGGAGAACGGAATAACGTTCAGACGATAAAACAAATCTTCGCGGAAATTTCCCCGCGAGATTTCCTCCTCGAGATCTTTATTGGTCGAGGCGATGATGCGAGCGTCCACGGTAACCGGCTCGTCACCGCCCACGGGAATGAATCGCTGTTCATCGAGAGTTCGCAACACCTTCGACTGGGTTTTTAGGCTCATATCGCCAATTTCGTCGAGAAATAGAGTGCCGCCGTGGGCCTTCTGGAACTTTCCCTCCTTGTCGGCACTCGCCGTGGGAAAGGAATTCTTGCGATGGCCAAAGAGTTCGCTTTCTATCAGGTCTTCGGGGATGGCGGCGCAATTGACCTCGACGAACATCTCATTCTTGCGCAGACTTTGCGCGTGGATCGCATGGCTGACCAGTTCTTTTCCTGTGCCCGATTCGCCATAAATCAGGACGCGGCCGTTGGTCGGCGCCATCAGCTGGATTTGCTGGCGGAGGGCCTTCATGGGGATGCTGTCGCCCACAATCACGCTTTTGGGGGTCAGTTGGCGCTTGAGCTCGCGATTCTCCTGGCGCAGCCGGTTGGCGTCGATGGCGTGCTTGATCAGGGCGAGAGTCTTGGCGATGGAAAGCGGTTTTTCCAGGAAGTCGTAAGCGCCCAGCTTGGTTGCGCGGACCGCGGTTTCGATGGTGCCGTGGCCCGAAATCATGATGACCTCGGGCGCGTTCTCGATGTCGCGGATCTTTTGCAGCGTTTCCAAACCGTCGATGCCGGGCAGCCAGACATCCAGCAGTACGACATCGAAAGCGTTGCGGCGGAGAATGTCCAGGCAAACCTCGCCGCTTTCCGCGCACTCCGTCTTGTAACCTTCGTCTTCCAGCACGCCCTTGAGCGACTGCCGGATCGTGGGTTCATCGTCTACGATCAGAATTTTATGCATGCTGCACGGTGACGGCGCCGACGGCTTCGGGCACGACCGGCAGCTCGACTACGAAGCGGGCGCCGACCGGGCGATTTTCTTCCACCCGGATGGAACCGTGATGGTCTTCCACGATGCGGCTGACGATGGCCAGTCCAAGCCCTGTGCCGCGTTTCTTGGTAGAGAAATAAGGCAGGAACAGCCGCTCCTTTAGCTCCTGGGTCACGCCGTACCCGGTGTCGGACACGCTGATCTCGACGGCGTCGCGGCTGGCGACCAGAGAGGTGGCGATCTCGATTTCGCGCAACAGAGAATCCTGCACGGCCTCGGCCGCGTTATCCACCAGATTCGCCAGGGCCCGCTTGATCGCTTCGGCGTCGGCCATCACCTTGGGCAGATCGGCAGCCAGCGAAGTGCGTACATGGATGCCGTCTAATCGCCCGTTAAACATGGACAAAGCATTCTCCACAATCGGATTAATACTTGAAGGCTGCGGTTGCGAAGTGGGAAAGCGGGCCAGGGTGGAAAACTCGTCCACCAGAGTTCGCACCGTCTCGACAGCGCCGGCGATGGTCACGGCGCAATTATCAACAATCTCGAGCGAAGCTGCGTCAGGAGGATTCCCGCGCTTCAGATGCCGGCGAATACGTTCCGCCGAGAGGGCGATCGGAGTCAACGGATTCTTGATTTCATGAGCTACACGCCGTGCCACTTCCCGCCAAGCCGCCTGCTTCTGGGCTTTGAGCAGGTCGGACAAATCTTCAAACACCAAAACATAACCCAGGCGCTGTTTTTCATGATGAAGCGTGGCTACCGTGGCGGCGACGCTCAGCGTCGAACGCTGGACGACCATTTCCATTTGCGTCGTAGTCGTGCCCATGCGATCCGCGCGTCGCAACAGCGGCTCCAGGTCTTCCAGTACTTCGGGCGTGAAGACGTCCCGCAACTGCGCCCCAATCAAAATCGCCGGGGCGCCGTTTTCTTCCCGGATGGGATGGAAAAGACGAAGTAGGGCCTGGTTCACATGTGTGATGCGGCGCTCCGCGTTCAGCGAAAGCACGCCTGTGGGAATGCTCTCCAGAATGGTCTCAATGTGTTGGCGGCGCTGCTCCAAAGCGATATTCGCCGCACCGAGTTCGCGGCTGGAGGCTTCAATCTGACGGCGGCCGACTTCCAATTCCTCCGCCATGCGGTTGAACGATCGCACCAGATCGCCAATTTCATCGGCGGCCCGCACTTCCACTCGGTAGTCGAGTCGTCCGCGGGAAATCTCCTGGGTCGCCTCTGCCAGCGCGGCCACCGGACGGGTCACTAGCTTCGATAGGAACAACGCCAGCCAGGTCGTTGCGAACAGAACTACGACGGTCAGCAA
The DNA here is from genome assembly GCA_963802555.1 of Terriglobales bacterium. Lineage (GTDB taxonomy): Bacteria > Acidobacteriota > Terriglobia > Terriglobales > Acidobacteriaceae > DATBAX01. The sequence continues at coordinate 256,361 of CAWDJD010000002.1, forward strand.
GAGCAACAACTCCATGTAAATTCGCCGCACTTGCTTGCGCTGACGGCTGAGTTCGAGATAGCGCTGCTGGCTGGCTTCAATTTCTCTCGCGGTCTCAGAAAACTTTTTCGGCAACGGCATGGCAACTAGGATGAATCCGTGATCGCCGACCGGTGCGTTGCCCAGAATGTATTCCGTCTGATTCAAGGTCAAGCTTGGAACCGGAGTGTCGGACGCCAGTTTATCGAACGGAATTTTGGTCCTAAGCTGCGGCCAGGGGACGGGAAGCGCGAAACTGGCTTCGGCTTCACCGTCATTGATCGCGACTGCAAATCCACCTTGCAGCGTGGTCTCGTGTTGGCGGAATTCTTCTACTACCGCGGAAAAGCTATGGCCCGCAAAGGCATATTGTGTTTCCGGCTTGGCCGCGATGGATATTGCCTCGGCGTGCGCATTCTGCCAGGCATACTTTGAAAGCAAGGACGCCATCGTGGCGGTCTGCTGGCGGACTTCTTCGACCGGAGTGGAAAACCATCTTTCGATCGAGCGATTCATGAGCCCGTAGGCGAACCAGAACATCACGATCACAGGAAGAAATGAAAGAAGCAGGCTCACCACCACCAGACGGGTACGGAACTTCGACCCCAGTACACCCAGCCTTCGTTCGGCAAAAACCTTCAACAGATTCCGCACCAGCACAAACGTCAGCGCGACGAATAAAAGCGAGATGGTGATCGAAAGCGCCACGAAGAACAGCGGCTGCTGATTGTTCTGCGGATTCAGAAACGGCAGATCAAGTGAGGACTGAGAAAGCAGGATTCCGAAAAGCAGCAGGGCACACACCGCCAGCACAATAATAAGTTTCTTCCGGCTGGAAGTTTTCTCCGGGACACGGGTTGAATGGGGGGCAGCCACTCGAATCACAGCTTCTACCCACTACGATTGCCCGGTGGGAGTAAGCGATTCATTATAAATCCGCAGCGTGGCCGCCGCAGGTGCCGTGCAGTGTTCGCGCGGAGCTACACGAATCCTACTTTGCGGGCTGGGCCGCGAAGGATTGCCGGACCGCGTCGTACGCGGGCTTGGCATGATACTGCTTGTCGAAAAGCAGGCCGTCCCCCTTGCTCCCGTGGGTGAACCACGGGAGCCAGGAATGCTTATCGGTAAAACCCCAGGTCTGGAAGGCAGTGCAGCCGCGATGTTGCAAGCAGGCCGTGGCGACCTGGCGGTAAATTTCTGCCTGCCGTGACAAATCTTCGGGATGTGAAGGATTGCCGTCGGCATCCACGGGCAACGCGACATCCATTTCCGTGATTTGAACCTGCACGCCAAGCTTCGCGAAGCGCGCAATGTTTTCGGAGATGGACCGAACATCCGGATTCATATTGAAGATGTGCATCTGCAAACCTACGCCGTCGATGGGCACACCGTGCTTCTTAAAGTCCTTCACCATTTTGTAAACCGCGTCTGATTTGCGGTTCACCGCTTCGGCCCCCGTCTCGTTGTAAAAAAGCAAAGCTTGGGGATCGGCTGCTCGTGCCCAGCGAAAGGCCTGTTCAATATATGCAGTGTTCTTCTTGGCCAGGCCAATGCCGGGCTGGTTGTACCAGATGGAATCGCGCAGGCCGCCATTTTCGTCGAACGCCTCGTTGACCACGTCCCAGGCGAAAACCTTTCCGCGATAACGATCCACCACGCGCCGGATGTGCTCATGCATGAGGTCATGTAACTGTTGCGAGCTGTAATGACCGTCCGCCAGCCATTTAGGGTTATGGATTCCCCACAAAAGGTTGTGCCCACGGATCTTCATGTTGTGGGTCTCAGCAAAACCCACCAGCCGGTCGGCGGAATCAAAGTTGAAAGTCTTCTCGTCCGGGCGGATGGCGGTCCATTTCATGGCGTCTTCGGGTTCAATCATGTTGAACTCGCGCGCCAAGGTGGAGGCATAGGCCTCCTCCGAGAGATAAACAGGATTGACCGCCGTGCCGACCAGCACCCCAATCCTGTCTGCTTCTTGCCGCAGGGTTTGAGCTGTGCCGGCAGTGGCAAGGGAGGCAAGTAGAGCAGAGACAATCAGTCGAGCTTGGACAGGTCTTGTCATGACAGGCCCCATACGCCCAAAGCATAGCATCGGTTACCAAAGTGTTTCTGGAATCCTGCCGAAGTTGTCTTAAATCCACCCTGGTTAACCGTGATTCGTCTCTGTTTATGCGGTCTCCGTGACTGATAAATCCATAGGTTGCTGAGAGTACACCCACGTGTATGGAACCAAAGTTACTGGTGCAGTAACCGATCTGCTGTGACAATTTATGTCAACGCGAAACACGTTGCCTGTCTCCCCAGACAAACAGCCACGATTCCGCGTATGGCCCTGCGAAGCCGTGGCATTTCTGTATCGCAAAGACCTAGGAGATTGAAAGTATGTCTCAACGGCTGGGCGATCTTCTCGTAAAAGAGAAGGTCATCACCCCAGAGCAGTTGCAGCAAGCGACGAAGGTGCAGAAGGAAACCAACTGCCGCCTGGGCTCCGCCCTGGTGAAGCTGGGCTTCCTGAACGACGAGGATGTCACCAACTTCCTCTCGCGCCAGTACGGTGTTCCGGCCATCAATCTCTCCTATTTTGAAATTGACGCTTCGGTCGTAAAGCTTATTCCGTTTGAAACCGCCAAGCGCTACCAGATTCTTCCGCTGAGCCGCGTGGGGGCTTCGCTGACCATCGCCATGGTGGATCCCACCAACGTCTTTGCCATGGACGACATCAAGTTCATGACCGGCTTCAACATTGAGCCGGTGGTGGCCTCCGAGAGTTCCATCCTCGAGGGCATCGAAAAAGCCTACGGCACCACCAAGGAAGAAGACCTCGAACAGGTCATGCAGTCGATTACGGACATGGACGAGGCCGACGTCGAACTGCAGGCGGAACAGGAAGAAATCGGGCTGGCTGATCTGGAACGGGCCGCGGACGAAGCTCCCATCGTCAAGCTGGTGAACCTGGTGCTGACCGACGCAGTCAAGCGGGGCGCCAGTGACATTCACATGGAGCCCTACGAAAAAGAATTCCGCGTCCGCTTCCGCATTGACGGCGTGTTGCAGAGCATCATGTCCCCGCCGCTTAAGTTGAAGGACGCCATTATTTCCCGCGTAAAGATCATGTCCAAGTTGGACATCAGCGAGAAGCGCCTTCCGCAAGACGGCCGCATCATGCTGAAGATGCAAATCGGCGGGAAAAAGAAGCAGCTCGACTTCCGCGTCAGCACTCTCCCCACGCTGTGGGGAGAAAAAATCGTGATGCGGTTGCTCGACAAGGAAAACCTGCGTCTCGATATGACCAAGCTGGGCTTCGAGCCGGAATCGCTGGTCAAGTTTGAAAAAGCCATTCTCAAGCCTTATGGCATGGTGCTGGTCACCGGACCGACAGGTTCGGGCAAAACCAACACGCTGTACTCGTCGATTGCGCGTTTGAACCAGCCGGACACGAACATCATGACCGCCGAAGATCCAGTGGAATTCCAATTGGCCGGAGTCAACCAGGTTCAGATGAAAGAGCAGATCGGATTGAACTTTGCAGCCGCGCTGCGCGCTTTCCTGCGGCAAGATCCCAACATTATTCTGGTCGGCGAAATCCGTGACTTTGAAACCGCGGAAATCGCCATCAAAGCTGCGCTCACCGGTCACTTGGTTCTATCCACGCTGCACACCAACGGCGCCCCGGAGACGATTACGCGACTGATGAACATGGGCATTGAACCATTCCTGGTCGCGACTTCCGTGCATTTGATCTGCGCCCAGCGTTTAATCCGAAGGATTTGCAAGGAATGCACCGAAGTTGTGGAAGTCCCGCAACAGACGTTGCTGGAAGAAGGCTACACACCTGAGGAAGCGAAAACGGTAAAGATCCAAAAAGGCAAGGGCTGCCCCACTTGCAACAACACCGGCTACAAGGGCCGCGTCGGTCTCTATGAAGTCATGGAAGTGGACGATGAGATCAAGGAGTTGGTCCTGGTCGGAGCGTCCGCGGTGGAACTGAAGAAGAAAGCGATTGAACGGGGCATGATCACCTTGCGCCGCAGCGGACTCATCAAGGTGGCGGCGGGCATGACCACGCTGGAAGAAGTTGCTCGCGAGACGATTCACTAGAGTTTGAAGACATACAGAAGGGGAAAATAGTTATGGGACTGGCTCTTAGCGATCTGCTGAAAAGAATGCTCGAGATGAGCGGTAGCGATCTTCACATCACAACCAACTCGCCGCCGCAAATCCGCGTCCACGGTCACCTCGTGCCCCTCGACTTGCCGCAGATGACGCCGGCGGAAACCAAGCAACTCGCCTACAGCGTCATGACCGACGCGCAGAAGCACCGCTTCGAAGAGAGCTTCGAGCTGGACTTTTCTTTCGGTCTCAAAGGTTTGGCCCGCTTCCGTGCCAACGTCTTCAATCAGCGCGGCGCCACGTCCGCCGTGTTCCGTTTGATCCCTTTCGAGATCAAATCATTCAACCAGTTAGGTCTGCCGGCGGTGGTGAGCAAGATGTGCGACAAGCCCCGCGGACTCGTCCTAGTCACCGGGCCAACCGGTTCCGGTAAGTCGACCACGCTTGCCGCCATGATCGACAAGATCAACACGGAACGCCACGACCACATTCTCACCATCGAAGACCCCATCGAATTCGTCCACATGAACAAGAATTGCGTGGTCAACCAGCGCGAACTGCATGCGGACACTAAAAGTTTCACCGATGCTCTGCGCGCTGCCCTTCGTGAAGATCCCGACGTCGTGCTGATCGGCGAAATGCGCGACCTGGAAACCATCGAATCCGCGCTGCGAATTGCGGAAACCGGCCACTTGACTTTCGGCACCTTGCATACCAATTCGGCGTCATCCACCATCAACCGTATTATCGATGTGTTTCCAGCCCACCAGCAGCCCCAGATTCGGGCCCAGTTGTCGCTGGTGCTGGAAGGCATCATGTGCCAAAGCCTTCTGCCTAAAGCGGATGGCAAGGGCCGCGCCATGGCCATGGAGATACTGGTGCCCAACGCCGCGGTCCGCAACCTGATCCGTGAAGACAAGATCCATCAGATTTATTCTTCCATGCAATCCGGCCAGGACAAATTCGGAATGCAGACCTTTAACCAGTCGCTGGCCACCTTGTATTTCCAAAAGCAGATTACGCTGGAAACCGCGATGGCCCGGTCCAGCAACGTGGATGAATTGCAGGAGATGATCAACCGCGGTGCGGGCCTGTTGAGCAAGAGCCAGACGCCAGTGATGGCAAAAGGCGCGGCACCTGGCAAGCGGTAAAAAGTTACGGTAAGAACCTAGACGGCAGAAATCTAGAGAAGTTCAGGAGAGGTCACCATGGCAGTTTTCACGTTTTCGGGCAAGGATGCATCGGGGCAGAAAGTCAGCGGTGAACGCAACGCCCCCAATAAACAAATGCTGGCCACGCAGTTGCGCCGCGAGCAGATCACGGCGGGATCGATCCGCGAAAAGGGCAAGGAATTTTCCATGCCCACCTTTGGCACCAGCAAGGTCAAGACCAAGGACATCGCGATCTTCTTCCGCCAGTTCTCGGTCATGATCGACGCCGGCCTCCCGTTGGTGCAATGCCTGGAGATTCTGGCGGCCAACCAGGAGAACATGGCTTTCCAGAAGACGCTGAACGGCGTCCGTACCACCGTCGAAGGTGGTTCCACCCTGGCCAATGCCATGCGGTTATATCCCAAGACGTTCGACGACCTGACCACCAATATGATGGAGGCCGGGGAAACCGGCGGTATTCTGGACATCATTCTGCAACGTCTGGCCGCATACGTCGAAAAGGCGGTCAAACTGAGGTCGGCGGTAAAGTCGGCCCTGATCTACCCGGTCGCGGTGGTCAGTATGGCGGTATTGATTGTGGGCGCTTTGCTCAAGTGGGTAGTACCCATCTTCGCCAACCTCTTTGTGGGCTTGGGCGTCGCCCTTCCGTTACCCACACGCATCGTAATTGGACTCAGTGCGTTCGTTGGCCAGTTTTGGTGGTTCTTCCTTCTTGGTGGAGTAGGCCTGGTGGTCGGGATGAAACAGATTCGCAAAGATCCCAAGGGCCGCTACTACCTCGATTACGCAATGCTCAAGATGCCCATCGTGGGGATCCTGCTTCGCAAGATCGCTGTGGCGCGCTTTACCCGAACTCTCGGTACCCTGATCACGTCTGGTGTGCCGATTCTGGAAGGTCTGACGATCACGGCGAAAACTTCGGGAAACGCTGTGCTTGAACAAGCATTAATGAAGGTCCGCAAGGCCATTGAAGAAGGCCGAACCATCGTTGACCCGCTCCGCGAATCGGGCGTTTTCCCCAACATGGTGACGCAGATGATCGGAGTCGGTGAGGCCACCGGCGCCATGGATTCCATGCTCCAGAAGATCGCCGACTTCTACGAAGATGAAGTCGATGCTGCGACCAAGGACATGTTGGCCATGCTGGAGCCGGTCATCATCGGAATATTGGGCGTCTCGGTCGGTGGCATCGTGATTTCGCTGTATATGCCGTTGTTCTCGATGATTGCCAAATTGGCGGGCTAGTTAGGTTTCGGACGAAGTGGCCCGGGCAGACACACGCCCGGGCCGCACCGTCCGCGGAAAAAGCTCTTCTCTCACGCCCACCCCGCAGTCCCACCATGTGGGCTGGGTTCTCAGGAAGAAAGAGCGTGGAATCTGGATCACGCATGCAATCGATGTTCGATGAGCGGCAGTGGCTGGCTTGGCTGGTCAAAGTTCGCATTATCATCCTCACATTTCTGTTAGGGATTGAGCTGGCGATTGCGCGGCTCACGCCGTCTCCTTTGCCCCTGCGGCTATTCATCGACACCATTCTGCTCTGGTACACGATTTCTGTTTTTTATCTTCTCCTGCTTTCCTTCTGGCAGGATCTCCGCATTCAATCCGTCTTGCAGGTGCTTACCGACCTGGCCCTCGTCAGTATGGTGGTCTACGCCACCGGCGGTGAGGACAGTTCTCTCAACTTTCTTTATCCCCTGGTCATTATTGTGGCCAGCGTTCTGCTTCCCCGCTTGTGGGCCTATCTGACGGCTGCCCTGGCGTTCATCCTCTATGGGACGGTCCTGGAGTTGGCCTATTTTGGCGTGATCCCTTCGTACTCGTCGTCGCACCCCGAGCTGCGGGGATTCCAGGCCATCATTTTCGTGAACCTGTTCGCCTACCTGGCAGTCGCATATCTCGCCGGGGTCTTGTCCGCGAAACTGCGCCAGGTGGATGTAAAGCTGAAACACACCAGCGGGGAACTGGAAAACCTGCAGGCGCTGCACGAGAACATCATCCAGTCCATCAGCGGTGGACTCATCACCACCGGCCTCGACGGGCATATCACTTTGGCCAATACCGCGGCTCAAACGCTTTTGGGTCATCCCGAATCAGAGCTGGTGGGCAAGCCGGTGAACCAGTTTTTTCTCGATCCCTTGCCGCGGGTTAGTTCGGAGCCCACTCATGGCGAAGTGCGCTTCGTCGCCGCCAATACTTTTCGCAAGACATTTCGCGTCATGGTCTCTGAGCTCACCGTGCCCAGCGGCGACAGTTTCGGTTATGTGTACACCTTCGACGATCTGACGGAAATCCGCCGCCTGGAGCGCGAAGTCCGCATGCAGGATCGGTTGGCCGCCGTGGGACGGCTCGCAGCAGCCATCGCGCACGAAATCCGTAATCCCCTCACTTCCATCGCCGGCTCTGTGGGAATGCTCTCCGGCATTTCCGATCTCAGCGATGAGCACCGGCAACTGTTACAAATCGTTACCCGCGAATCTGAGCGGCTCAATAACATCATTACTGATTTTCTGGCCTATTCGAGGGGGAAACAATATCAGTTCGTGAAGGTCGACCTCCTGCCCCTGCTTGAAGACACTTTGACTTTGCTCGAACATCGCTTGGTGGCGCAGAACACCGGCATTCGCATCGAACGCAATTACACCGTGCCGGCAGCGTTGGCTTTGGCCGACGGAGACAAGTTGAAGCAGGTGTTCTGGAACTTCTGCGAAAATGCGGTGCGCGCCATGCAAGGCGGAGGGACCCTGCGGATTACGGTCGAAGCCGTGGGCGACGACTGGCAGTTCAATTTCGCCGACACCGGCAGAGGTATCAATCCTCAAATCATCGACAAGATTTTTGAACCGTTCCAGTCGCAGTTTGAGGGCGGCACAGGATTGGGACTGGCCATCGTTTACCAGATCGTGCAAGCCCACGAAGGCAAAGTGTGGGCCCGGTCCAAGCCCGGGCAGGGCAGCGTGTTTGTGCTGCGGCTGCGTCGCATGGTTGCGGCAGAGGATCTCGGCCTGGTGCAGATTACCTCTGATCGGCGGACTCACGCCACGGTGATTGAAAATGTGACGGCTCCCGCGGCCATGGGAGGAGGGGCGCATGGGTAATATCCTGGTTTGCGATGACGAGCGCTCCATCTGCCAAATGCTGGATATCGCTTTGCGCCGTGACGGTCACAAGGTGGAAACCGTCAATTCCGGCGACGACGCGAAGAGAAAGCTTGATGGCGCTCTGTACGACGTCGTAGTGACAGACATCAAAATGCCGAGCACGGATGGCATTGAAGTCTTGCGGCACGCCCATCAGATTTCGCCAGATTCAGCGGTGATTCTGATCACAGCCGTCGACGATTATGAAGCGGCTGTCCAGGCGGTAAAGGCTGGCGGAGCGACCGACTATATACGCAAGAGCCCGGGATTGGTGGACGAAATCAAGTTGGCCATCAACCGGGCGATGGAAAAAACCAAGCTCAGCCGCCAGAACTTCGCTTTCAAGCGCGATGCCGCCACCCGAAACTCTCTGGACAACATCGTGGGCGTGAGCCCCGCAATGGAGAAGCTCAAGCACACCATTCGCACCGTCGCTTCCACCCAAAGTACAGTCTTGATCTACGGCGAAAGTGGCACCGGTAAAGAACTCGTGGCCCGTGCCGTGCACGTGTGTTCGCCGCGCGCGACCGAGCCCTTCGTCTCCATCAACTGCGGAGCGTTTCCCGAGACACTATTGGAGAGCGAACTTTTCGGCTACGTGAAGGGCGCGTTCACCGGGGCCAATCAGAACAAGCGCGGCCTGTTCGAGGTCGCCGATCAGGGGACTGTTTTCCTGGACGAAATTAGCGAGATGAGTCTGACCATGCAGGTCAAACTCCTCCGCGTCCTACAGGAACGCTGCGTTCGCCCGGTGGGCGGCACCGATGAGATTGCCATTGACGTGCGCGTCATTGCCGCCACCAATCGTGACCTGGACAGGCAGGTCGCCGAAAACACGTTCCGCGAAGACCTCTATTACCGGCTCAGCGTGATTCCAGTTTCCGTACCGCCTTTACGCCAGCGTCGCGAGGATGTGCCCCTGTTGGTAAACCATTTCCTGAAGAAATATGTTTCAGCGGCGGGGAGGAATATTGTCCGGATCAATCCGGAATCCCTCGAGGCGTTGTGCGGCTACGAATGGCCGGGGAATGTGCGCCAGCTGGAAAACACCATCGAACGCGCGGTCGCACTGGAGACTGGCGAAGAACTTCATGTCGAACTGCCCGCGGAGCGCTCCAAAGCACGAGCCGCGGCAGCGGGGGTGGGCATGCACGGCGGGACAATCCCAACCGGCGGCGTTCTGCCTGAAGGCATCAACATGGAAAATTATGTGGCCGACATCGAGAAGTCGCTGTTGCAATCAGCCCTGACCCAATCCAACGGCGTGCAAACCCGCGCCGCCGATCTGCTGAAGATTTCTTACCGCTCGTTCCGGCATTTGGTGAAGAAGTACGAGTTGTAGAGCTGTCAGCTATCAGCCCTCAGCTAAACCAGGATCGAATCTCACCATCGATAATCCTCAGGGTTAGGCGGTTCAAGCTGAGAGCTGATAGCTGACGGCTGAAAGCTATTTCTTCTTCAATTGCTGCTTCCACCCCAGCACTCTGGCCTTATTCCCCTCCGCCTCCGCTTCTGGGATCATGCCTTTTTTCTGATAGCACACCGAAAGGCTGGTGTGGGCGAGTATGTCGTCAGGATCAAGCTCCGCGATTCGATAGGCCACTGCGATGGCTTCATCCAGCCGATTCATATCCTGCAAAGTTTTGGCCATGCCGTGCATGGCCTCAGTAAAAGTGGGATCGATCTCGATGGACTTATGGTATTCCGCCAAAGCCCGTTCCTGCTCACCTTCCATGACCAGATCGAGAGCGGCGTAGTAATGATCTTCGGCCTTCTGACGTACATTTTCGTCGGACATGAAACAGAAATCCTCAAGCAGAAGCTGGATTTTAGCATGCATGCAGTTCAACAAATTACGTAGGGACAGCCCCCTCGGCTGTCCCAGGAGCGCAGCTCCGCAGGTTTGGACTTGGTTCATGCGCCACAGGCTATACTAGAAAAACATGCGCTACATCCTTCGATTCCTGTGGAACGCCACTCGCGGACACCGCCTCACCCCGTGGCGCAGCCCCTATCTCCTGTGGCGAATCGAAACTTATTGTGGCGTGAAAATGCAGCAGATCGGATTTCTGGAATTCTGGGAATTTGCCATCCGCGAACGCGGCAACCTGTGGCGATTTCTAAAGTGGACCGCCGAGATGGAACGCTACGTTCACCCCCGACCTAAGAGCTTATAAGAAGCTATTGCCCGTTTCCCGCGGCCGCCGCGCCTTCCAGCACAATATTCACTTCGCTGCCCTTGCCGGATCCCACAAGCTGCACAGCCGCCCCCCGATTGGCGGCAATTTCCAGATAACCCATGCTCCCCAGAATCCCGAAGACCTCGCCCGGTCTTCCTTCGGCATAGGTCGCGTGGATCTCGGTGATCTCACTCTTGCCCACAAGAATTTTGAAGGGAAGCGGGTCCAGTTGGAATAGCATGGGAGCATCTTGCGGCGTAATATTGGTGACCAGATTGCCAAAGCGGTCGACTTTTAACACCACCCCTCGCAAGCTTTTCCCATCCACGGATTTGGGTTTGGGCGCATTGAAGCGCACAAAATCGGTGATCTCGTCGCCGAACTTATCGGTCTCCATCCGCTTGGACAGGTAAGCCGCTACCGGAGCGAAAATATCGCGCCCATGGAACGTCTTACTGACCGGCTGGCGAAAATAATGATCGGAAGTGATGTGGCGAACATGCATCCGTTCTTCCCGGCTGTAAATTAACGAAAGCACTCCATTGTCGGGTGCAACGAAATGATGCCGGTCGCTCGATGCCAGGATAGGCCGGCGTTCCGTTCCTACTCCAGGATCGACAACCACCAGATGAACCGTCGCCGCGGGAAAATAATTGTAGGCCTGGGCAATCGTGAGCGCGCCGTCGAGAACATCAAACGGCTGCACTGCATGGCAAATGTCCACGATCTGGGCGTCGGGAACGATCTCCAGAATGACGCCCTTCATGGCCCCGATGTAATAGTCGTTCAGTCCAAAATCGGTGGTCAGCGTAATGATGGGACGGTTCGCCAAAGGACTTCCTCGCTATGAAGACAGAGTTTTCCCGGTAAATCTCGACGGTAAACTCCAGCGCGGGCAGAGTCAAGGCACCGAGGTAATAGCAGCCGTGCCCCTGAATTGTTACGGCGAGTCGTGACTTGCGGTCTTATTTCGACCCCAGCTCGCCGTCGTACTGTCGGATAACCCCGTAGCACTCGCAGGCGGAGTCTTCAAGCTTTTTGCGGTTCACGATTTTCACCGCGCCCCGGGTGTATTCGATGAGCTTCTTCTTCTGCAAAGCGGCGGCAGCCAGGCTCACCGTAGGCCTGTCGGTGCCCAGCATGGTTGCGAGAAAATCATGGGTGATGGGCAGCGACCCTGAATCCACTCGATCCTGCGTCATCAGCAGCCATCGCGCAAGCCGCTGCACAATATCGTGCAGTCGATTACACGCCGCGGTTTGTGCAACCTGCATAGCCCGGATTGCGGCATAGCGGCCCAAAATCAATTGCAGGTGCGGAGTGGATTCCAACGTGTTCTGCAGAGCTGCGACCTCTACCCGAAATCCATCCCCGGTGATTTGTACCACCGCTTGCAGCGGGCTCCGGCCCAGGCCAACTGCGGCCGGTGTTGCCGTAAAGCCCTCATTTCCAACGATGCCGGCTTCAACCGTCTTTCCATCCTTCATCACGACCACAAGAGAAATCAAACCTCGATTGGGGAAATACGCAAATTCCAGGTTCCCACCCGCTTGGTGAAGGACCAGATGATCGGGCAAGCTGATGTACTCGAGATGAGGGCGAAGGGACCCGAATTCGCTATCCGAGATCGATAGAAGAATTAGGTTGCTGACGGGTTTCCCGTCGGGATTCGTGCGCTCGCCAGACTGCACGACTTGGAGTCCTTTGCGTTCCACAAAACCGCCCTTCACAGCAGAATCAAAACCGAAGATCATCGCCGATGCCAAGTGGACTCGCCTGTTTTGCGGCATACGACAGGGGAGGATTCTTGGAGGCCATGCTGAACCCTCTCGAAGACTCACTTACACTAAGCTGGATAAGCCTCCGATACTGGTCAATTCTGACCGCTTAAGAAACCGAAACCCGGGCCAACGCTTAGCGGCTCGCCGCGAACAAAATCTTCCATGTATGTAGGCTGACCGACAGACGATCCAGATTGGCGCATGTAAACTTCGTCCTTTACGCATCTCGCGTCACATCCGGATTGCGTGACGATTTTCTGCAATCAGGCGCCGCGCCATTACGGAGGGAGAACCCCGTGTCCTTTGATACCAGGCAAGCATTAGGCATGCGGTCAGACGGCGTTAGGGTGCAGCGCTATAGGCAGCCATGACCAGGAAGCTAATATGGCTCGAACAACTGCATTTTCGGGGTTTTGGCTGTTCCGAGTGTGCTTGGGTCTTTGACGCTTCGGGCCCACCGCCCGCCGGCAAATCTTTCGATGAAATGATGAGGAACTTTGAGTTACAGCGCGACAGAGCGTTCACCCTGCATGTCTGCGCCGATCACTCCAAGAGCACCAAGGAGCACTGAACAATTCAACCTGCCACCCGCCCCAGCCCGGAGGTCATATGTGCCCTCGTCATTGGGACCAAACCGATTCCGCCGGCTCTACCCGCGATGTGAAGCAAAACTGGGAAAAGCTTTACCGCGCCGCGGTCCTCGAGACCGACCGCAACAAGTTGCCGCAGCGCATCAAGGATGCAGAGGGCGCGATTCTCGAGCGATCACGAAGTCTATTAATGCTGCCAAGCCACCATAGAAAAGAACAGGACGCTATCAATCGCGCTCTACACATCTTGAGCTTGATGGCTGAGGCTGGGCAAGAGCCGTAAGCTCCAGTGGCGGACGCCCCCTATTCGATTTCGATATTTCCCGATCCCGTTTCCACATTCACCGGCACTCCACCCGCGAGCACTTTTCCACGGACCTCCTTGCGCCCGATCGAGCCTTGCACCGTTAACGGATGATTGACGGCGATCGATCCTGAGCTGGTGTGAGCGCTCAGATCGAAAGCCGCAGTGGAAGGAAACCGCAATTTTATGGTCCCTGAACCGCTATGTACCGTCCACGCGCCTGTAGGATCCCCTTCGGCGCGCACGTTTCCACTGCCTGCCCTGGCCTCGAGTGACCCCTGAATGCCGCGCAAATCCAGGCCGCCCGAGCCCGTGTCGACGTGCACCGACCCCGGCGAGGTCTGTTCCAGGCTCAAATTCCCGCTGCCCGTGGAAGCATCAAAACCTCCGGCAATCGCGGTTGCCCGGATCGTCCCGCTGCCTGATCTCGCGCGTACGCTTCCATTGACGTGGTCGATGTCGATGTTCCCCGATCCCGCCTCCGCGCGCACATTTCCACCGATATCGGAAATCTTGAGGCTCCCTGACCCAGAACCGACTTCCGCGGGCCCATGAACGCCCCCCACGGTTTGATTCCCGGAACCGGTGTGCGATCTCAACTGGGTATCCGCCGGGAGGACGAGTTCGTAACTGATTGAAACGTTGCGCCGCAGTTCGGGATCATCGATATGCCCGATACGAATGTCATTCCCACTCTGCTGAATGGGGGGATTGGCTTCCAACCGCTTCACCTTGTCGTCCCCGCTACTCCCCGAGAACCACTCGGTAACCTTTATGCGTCCCGTCACCTGCACTTGGCTCGAGCCGCCGGTGCGTACTTCAATATTGCCCGAGCCGGTTTCCACCTGCAGATTCACCGGTCCCGTCACTTGCAGAGTTCGCTGGAACGAGCCATCTGCCGCGAATGCGGAACTTGCCATTAGGCACATCGCCATTAGGCAACTCAATGCCGCCACGACCGCAAAACGAATTCTTTGGGACGTCATATTTTCCCTTTCTAACATTGTGCTGAGTGTCGCTCGAATCGTGTTTCCAAAACAAAGGGCACGGTCCTGTGGCCCGTGCCCCGTCTCTTTCGAATCAAGAATCCAAGCTTTATCCTCGAGATTCTCTACTGTAGGACGACCTCTTGGCCTTCTTTCAAGCCGCTGAGAACTTCCGTCTTGGCCCCGTTCGAGATGCCAATATTGACGGCAATCTTGTCTTTGCCATCCTTGGCCTTCGGGTTGGGAATTTCGACCGATGCCTTCTTGTCTTTGTCGTAAAGAATCGCGCCTTCCGGGATTTGCAATACGCCCTTGTGTTCTTCCAGAATGATTTCGGCGTTGGCGGTCATCTCCGCCTTCAATTCGCCGCCGGGGTTATTGATGGAGGCGCGAACTTCAAACGTCGTGACGTTGTCTTTTTCCACACCCATGGGAGAAATCTTGGTCACCACGCCGTTAAAGGTCTTGTCCTTGAAGGACTCTACCTTGATTCTCGCCGGCTGCCCGAGATAAACCCGCCCAATATCGCTCTCATCCACCTTGCCTTTGACATAGACCGAGCTGGTGTCGCCCAGCGTCATCACCAGCGTTGCGGACGACCCCAATACTAAGATGGAGCTGACGGCATCGCCCAATTCCACATCGCGCGAAAGCACCACGCCGTCAATCGGTGAGACGATGTCGGTATAGCTGAGCTGCTCTTCGAGCTGATCCAGGTTCGCCCGGCTTTCCGCGATTTGCGCCTGCGATTGAGCAATCTTGCCTGCCAGTACGGTGATTTGCGCTTTAGCAACGTTCTGCTTGTTGAGCGCCATCTTGTACTCTTTCTCGGCGTCATCCAGAGCAGATTGCGAAACCACGCCATCTTTCGCCATTCCTTGGGCGCGATCGTACCCTCGCTTGGTCATCGGCACTTCCGGCCCTTCGGCATCTACTTTGGCGCGTTCCCAGTCGGCCTTCGAACTCGTCAGGTTAGCTTCGGAAGCTTGCAGCTGCGCTTTGGACTGCTCCACTTGGGCTTCAATTTCCAGCTTGTCCAGCTGCGCGAGCAGTTGCCCTTTCTTGACCTTGTCACCAGCGTCTACCAGGAGTTTCTTTACGATACCGCTGGCTTTGGACTTAACTTCAACTTTGGTGATGGGCTCAACTTTGCCGGTGGCGACAACGCTCTTCGCCAAGTCACCCTTTTCTACTTTCGCTAGCTTCGTCGGATCGATCTTGGTCCCACCGTGGCTAAAAGCGAACAACGCCCCGCCAAACACAAGTACCACCAGCACCACGATGCTGATAATAATGATCCGCTTCTTCCGTTTCTTCTTGCCGTTTATATTGCCGTTCACATCTACCTCCTGGGCTACCTAGAGTTGGATGACTGAATCTTCGATAAATTGCGATAAATAATTTCGTTTTTTCAACTCTCAACAGTTGATACGAAGGGGCTCCGAGATTTGTTCCTGCCTCGTGCAGCAGAATGTCTGGGTCTTTCTTCTCCGTGGGTTAGACCGCAGAATCCAGAAAACGGAAGCAGAAAATATGTGAACTTTCGATGAACGAACCGAGATCCCAAAACCCGTGGATATTTCCTATTTTACATCCCCGATAGCGGGCGCCCCGTCCTTCCCGCGGGTTTTTGCGGGAGGGGCGGGACTTTTCGATGCAATCTCAACAGCCATACACCCTTTGGAATGTTAGAATTAGCTATCCATGATCGCCTTTGTGCTGCTCCGGGTGTTCCTGGTTCTGCTGCTAGTGGCAGCCAACGCGTTCTTCGCGGCGGCGGAATTCGCCTTGGTCAGCGTCCGCGACACCCGCATTCAGCAGCTCATTGATGCCCACCGCATCGGTGCCCGCACTGTCCAAAAGCTGCACCGCAATCTCGACGAAGTCGTCAACGGCGTCCAGCTGGGAATCACCATAGTTAGCCTCACCCTGGGCTGGATCGGCGAGCCTATCGTGGCCCGCATTGTCGAGGGCATGGGTTTCATCAACCAGGTCCCACACGCCCTGGTCTATGCCCACGGCATCGCCATCGTTCTGGCTTTCACCATGATCACCTGCCTGCACGTGATCCTGGGAGAATTGGTCCCCAAGTCTTTGGCTCTGCAGCGCGCCGAGCAGGTCGCCCTCACCGTGGCCGCTCCCATGGATGTCTTCCTCACCCTTTTCCGCCCCCTGCTCTTTGCCATGAGCCGCGCCGCAGGCACCGTCCTGCGGATATTCGGGTCCCCCAGAACCCGGCAGGGTCCCATCCACTCGCCCGACGAACTCAAACTGATTGCCACCGCCAGCCGCCAATTCGGGCAGATCCCGCCTTTCCAGGAAGAAATGATCCATCATGCCTTGGAACTGGAAAACATCACGGTCCGCGAAGTCATGGTGCCGCGTCCCGACATCTTTTCCCTACCCGGGGATCTGTCTCTCGACGATGCCTTGGGCCGCGTGGTCGAAGAACAACATTCCCGCATCCCTATCTATGACCCGAAAATCGGTCCCGAGCACATTATCGGTGTCCTCTATGCCAAAGACCTGATGCGCTGGACCCGCCTCCGGCTGACCGTCAACCCCGGCCTGCCGGTTGCCGCCCGGGTCGCTGCCATGAAGGTGAGCCAGATCATGCATGATGTCCTGGTCGTGCCCGAGACCAAGGCCCTTACCGAAATGCTGGAGGAGTTCAAAGACCGCAAGCGCCATCTGGCAGTGGTGGTCGACGAATTTGGCTCCACCGCTGGCGTGGTGACCGTGGAAGATATTCTGGAGCAGCTCGTGGGCGACATAGAAGATGAGTTCGACGTTCCTCCCCCCGAGCAGCCACTTTTGGAAGGGAAAATCGCAGTCGTATTGGATGGTTCAGTCGGACTGCGGGATCTGGAGTCACAGTATCAGCTATCCTTGCCCCGCGACGCCGGCTTTGAAACTCTGGCTGGTTTTGTGCTCGCCCGCCTGCAACGAGTTCCAGGGCTCGGAGACGCCTTCGACTACGATGGACATCGCTTCACCGTGGAAGAGATGGAAGGCCGCCGCATCGCCAAAGTAAGGATCGAAAAACTAGAACCGGCACAAGTGGGATCGCGCGCGGAGTAGATGGTGATTATTGGAATTCCCGCTCGATAGATCAGTCATCCGGAAGATCCGGCGCAGTTCAGCCGGGCGAGGAATCTGGCGTGCATCTACGAGACTTGCTCGGTAACATTGTTCCCGCATGCCAATTGACTGACTCGGCACTGCACCGATGTAACCGCCTGAATGCTATCGAACAGGTTGTATTCTTGGAACTGTTTGGGAGGCCCAGAATGTTTCGGACACAAGAATTCATTGCCCGTATTTTATGCGGCTCGTTTGCCTTATCCACGCTACTGGGATTCGTTGCTTGCGGCGGGAGTTCCATGAGCGGCGGCGGTGGGCCCGTCTCGGTGAGCCTGACTCCTAAACTCGCCGCGGTTGCGGCCACCACTCAGACGCAAAAGTTTACCGCCGTCGTGACCGGCGATTCCGACTCCAAGGGCGTTGCCTGGACAGTCGATTCGATCGCGGGAGGCAATTCAACCGTCGGTTCCATCTCTGCAGCCGGCCTTTACGCTCCTCCAGCGACTGCTGGCACGCATACCATCATCGCGACCAGTGTTGCCGATAATTCCAAAAGCGCATCGGCCAGCGTCGCAGTCACCGATTTGGCCGGAGTCTTCACCTACCACAACACTCTTTCGCGTGATGGCGCGAATACCCAGGAGTATGCGCTGACCACGGCGACGGTCAACCAGGCCACGTTTGGCAAACTATTCTCGTGCCCGGTGGATGGCGTGACTTATACCCAGCCTCTGTGGGTTCCAGGCCTGACTATCGGTAGCACAGTTCACAACGTGATCTTTGTGGCCACCCAGCACGACAGCCTGTATGCCTTCGACGCCGATGCCAATCCCTGCGTGCAACTCTGGCATGTCAACCTGATCGATTCGAATCACGGCGGCGCCTCGGGCGAAACCCCCGTTCCGGGCGGGGATGTTGGCAACGGTTTCCAGGACATCCAGCCGGAAGTCGGCGTAACCAGCACCCCGGTGATTGATCCTGCCACCGCCACAATTTATGTGTTGAGCAAGTCCATCAACGCGAGTTCTACGTTTTTCCAGCGCCTGCACGCGCTGTCTCTTGCCACGGGCAACGAAAAGTTCAGCGCCCCCGTGGACATTGCCGCATCCGTGCCCGGCACCGGGGACGGCGGCACCACGGTGACTTTCGATCCCCAGAACCAGCACGAAAGATCTGCGTTGGCTCTGGTCAAGGTGAACGGTAACAACATCGTGTATGTTTCGTCGGCATCCCATGAAGACAGAACCATCTACCACGGCTGGGTGCTCGGTTACGACGCCGCTAATGTGACCCAGCAGGTTGCGGTTTACAACAGCAGCGCCAATTCCGGACTAAGTGGGGTCTGGATGTCCGGCAGTGCGCCCGCCGCCGACGGCAGTGGCAGCCTTTTTCTCGCCACTGGAAACGGCCAGTTCGACGGCGATTCTTCCTCTCAGCCGAACGACGATTTCGGCGACAGCTTTCTAAAATTGGATGCCACCACCGGCCTCACTCTCACCGATTGGTTCACTCCCGACGATCAGTTGAATCTCGCAAACACGGACGCCGATCTAGGTTCGGGGGGCGTCATCCTGCTGCCGGACCAGCCTTCTGGCCCGATCAACCACTTGTTGGTAGGGGCGGGGAAGGAGGGGACCGTCTACTTGGTAAACCGCGACGACATGGGTCACTACCACAGCAACAACAACAACCAGATCGTGCAAAGTTTCACTTCTATCGGCGGATCCTGGAGCACGCCCGCATTTTGGCAAAACAACTTGTACTATGCCGGAGCCGGGGATTCGTTGAAGCTCTTTGCCTTCAATCCCACCACCGGGCTATTCAGCACCTCGCCGTCTTCACAGTCTGTCCATAGTTACCAGTTCCCTGGAGCCACGCCCTCCATCTCCTCTCAGGGTGCAACCAATGGCATCGTCTGGGCGATGGATGTCAGCCGCTACGGCGTTCCCAGTTCTCAAGGCCTGGGGCCGGCAGTTTTATATGCCTATGACGCCAGCGATCTCACCACCAAACTCTGGGACAGTTCGCAAGCCACCACCCGCGACCAGGCCGGCAACTCGGTGAAGTTTGTGCCGCCCACCGTGGCCAATGGCAAAGTGTATGTAAGTACCCGCACCGAAATCGATGTCTACGGTTTGCTGCCTAACTGAAGAGGAATTTGTAGGCCGCGGAGGATTATGATTTTGGGTGGAGCAGCGCTTCAAGCGCTGCGCTAAATGTTTTTTCATTGATTACGCGCTTCAGCGCCTGAGGTCGTGCAAGCGAATTTCTCTACGGCCTGCTGGATTCCGGGTCCGCGGGTTGCCAACGACCAACGACGCACGACCAACGACGATCTCATGTTTCGCTATCTCGCCCTTCGCGTGCTCTACACCCTGCCAGTCATCTGGCTGGTCGTCTCGCTGGTCTTCCTTCTTATCCATCTGGTCCCCGGAGATCCAGTCCTACAGATGCTCGGCGAAGGTGCTCCCGCCGCCGATATCCAAGCCACCCGCCACGCCTACGGGCTCGATGAGCCCCTAAGCCACCAATACTTCCACTATTGGAAAGGTGTCCTCCACGGGGATCTCGGCTCCTCGCTCCGTTATAACCAAAGCGTCAGCAGTCTGATCATGCAGCGCTATCCTTACACTCTGCAACTGACAATCGCAGCCCTGTTCGTGGCAATCCTTCTCTCCGTTCCCGCAGGCGTCCGCTCCGCCCAACGCCGCAATCGCTGGGACGATCGCCTCATTAGCGTAGTCAGTCTGTTCGGCCTGTCATTCCCCAATTTCGCTCTCGGCCCCATCCTGATTTTATTTTTCGCCATCAAGCTGGGATGGCTCCCCGTCTCCGGCTCCGGCACGTTCGCCAATCTCGTGCTCCCCGCCATCACCATGGGAGGCGCACTGGCCGCGATCCTCACCCGCATGGTCCGCACCTCCATGCTCGAAGAACTGGGACAAGACTACATCCGCACCGCCCGCGCCAAAGGCCTGCCCGAACGCACCGTCGTCTATCGCCACGCCCTGCGCAACGCCATGATCCCCGTCATCACCGTCCTCGGCCTGCAATTCGGCGCGCTCCTCGCCGGCGCCATCGTCACCGAAACCATCTTCTCCTGGCCCGGCATCGGACGCCTCACCATCCAATCCATCGGCAACCGCGATTATTACTTGGTGCAGGGCTGCATCCTCGCCATTGGCTTGACGTATGTCGCAGTCAATTTTCTTACGGACTTCTTGTATTCAGTCGCGAACCCGAGGATCAGGCAGTGAGAATCCTCAAGAGCTTTTCTTTGCGCTCTTCGCGGCCTTTCTTAGCGTCCTTTGCGGTTAAAAGCTTTTTGAATTGACAATGTCCACCACCACCATCTCGTTCCCCCGCCAGATCGCAGGCCACGCCCGCCACAACGTCCTCGCGACCATCGGCGTCGTCCTGGTCTCAATCTTCGTAATCTTCGCCCTGTTCGCCCCGCTGATCGCGCCGCAAGACCCCGCCTACATCGATCTCCCCAATCGCCTGGCCGGCCCATCCGCCGCCCACTGGTGTGGCACCGACGAACTGGGACGCGACATCCTCTCCCGTCTCATCTACGGCTCCCGCATCTCCATGCTGGTCGGCAGTTGCGTGGTCGCCGTGTCTCTGTTTCTCGGCCTGATCGTCGGCTCCGCCGCCGGCTACTACGGCGGACGCCTCGATCGCTTCGTCAACATCGTCGTGATGAACGCGTTTCTCTCTTTCCCCGGAATTCTCCTGGCCATCGCCTTCGTCGCCTTTCGCGGCCCCGGCATCTTCAATCTGGTCCTTGCCCTCTCGCTAGGAGGCTGGGTGGGATATGCGCGCTTGGTCCGTGCCCAGGTCTTGGCCGCTCGCGAACGTGAATACGTGGAAGCCGCCCGCGCCCTCGGCGCCAGCGATCTGCGCGTCATCACTCGCCACATTCTGCCCAACATTATTCAGCCGGTCGTCGTGCAATCCGCCATCGGCATGGCCGGAGCCATCCTCGCCGAAGCCACCATGAGCTTTCTAGGTCTAGGCGTCCCGCCGCCGACCGCCAGTTGGGGCACCATGTTGAACGACGGCCGCGCCCATCTTTTCGATGCTCCTCATCTAGTCCTTTTTCCCGCGCTCGCCGTAATGCTGGCCGTCCTCTCTTTCAACTTCATCGGCGACGCTCTCCGCGACGTCCTCGACCCCCGCTCCCGCATCGAAGCCGGTTTATAGATCACCCCAACTCACGCAGGGACAGCCGCCTCGGCTGTCCGCCGAGCTAAGCTCGGCAAATTAGCGAAGACTCGCCCCCCGTAACCGAAGTAATCCCTCTGAAACCCTTGCCCCGCAAGCCTTTCGGGACATGTACTAATTCCCGTTATTTTCAGGGCCCCTTCTCCGCAACATTTCTTGACACCCTGTGTTTTGACATTCTGAGCAGCCGATGACCGCATACCGGCTGACTAATACAAACGAAAGAGGCGAACTTCTATGAACCAGCAAATCAAGCAACTGTTTCTTGGCGCTGCTCTGGCCGCTTTTACCTTGCCAGTCATCGCTCAAACCGCACTGCAAACTCCCAATACCGAAGTCGGCAAACGCGCCGAAAATCAACAGGACCGCATTGCGCAGGGCGTAAAAAGCGGCCAGTTGACCCCCGGCGAAACCGCGCACCTGGAGCGTAAGGAAGCTAAGGTGAACCGCGAGGTCGCTCGTGACCGCGCCGCCAACGGCGGAAAACTGACTCCGGCGGAGAAGGCCAAAGTGAATCGTCAGGACAACAAAATGTCGCGCCAGATCTATCGCGACAAACACAACGCCCGCAAGCAATAATCACCACGGCCCATGCAGGGACGGGCGGCCCCGCCCGTCCGGGCCGAGCCAGGCTCGGCAATTTGCGAAGACCAGGCCATCTCCCCCCAACCTCGCCCGCAAACCACTGAAAACCCGCCATATCCATTCCTTGACATAAATTACAAATTGCAATATACATATTGCGATACGGAATATGACCTTGGCCGAGAAAATCCGCTACCTGCGTGAAGTGGAAGGCTCCCTGCGCGGCCTCGGCCGCGCCATGACCCAGCAGGAACTGGTGCGCGCCATCCGCAAGGAGCAGGGCGAGAGCATCAGCCAGTCCTACGTTTCGCAAATCGAAGGCGGTTCGCGCCCCCACATGACGCAGTCCACGCGCAGCTTGCTGGCCAAGTTTTTCAAGGTCCATCCCGGATTTCTGGTGGACGACCCCGAGGGTTATCACACCGAGCTCACCTCCGATCTGCGCACCATCGAAGGCAAGCTGGACGTCTGGCTGTTGCAGGGTTCGGAGCGCTTTGCCAGCGACCCGGAAGTGAGTGAAGTCATGATCAAAGCCGCGCGCGAGAAGGACACACGACGCTGTTTCATTTTGCTGGGCGCCATTCTCGATACGCCTGAACTGGCCGACCGCTTGTTGGAGGCGCTTAAGCCCGCGGCTCGCGCGCATGCCGGCCGCGCCGCAGGGAGGAGACGATCGCAATGACCTGGGCAAATTTCTATCTGATTTGTTTTGTGGTCGGAGTCGCTCTCAGCCTGCTGTCGTTCCTGTCCGGCAGCCTGCGTTGGCACATCCCTCATTTTCCTCACGGACACGTGCACCTGCCGCATGTCCGCGGTCCAGCCGGATCTGGACATGGAGCAGGCGCAGGGAGAGCGCCGGTCCATGGGCACGCTGGCCATGTGTCGCCATTTAATTTTGTGACGCTCACCGCTTTTCTCGCCTGGTTTGGCGGCGCCGGTTATCTGCTTACTCGATTTTCGGGACTTTGGTTCCTGATCGCTCTGGGACTTGCCTTGCTCAGCGGCTTGATCGGCGGCGGAATCATATTCGTTTTTCTCAGCCGCGTATTGGTCTCGGAAGAGGAGAACCTCGATCCCGCGGACTTCGAAATGGCCGGCGTGCTTGGCCGTGTTTCCGTCCCCATTCGTGAAGGGGGCACCGGAGAAATTATTTATTCGCAGGCGGGCACTCGCAGGACTTGCGGTGCGCGGTCCGAGAACAACACCGCCATCCCCAAAGCCAGCGAGATCATGGTGACTCGCTATGAGAAGGGAATTGCTTACGTACGCCTGTGGAGCGAAATGTCGGAGGATCCTACTTCCGGTGAATCGGTCTGAGACCAGCGCGTGATTTTGGGTGGAGGAGCGCTTAAGCGCTGCGTTAAAGGTATGGCTTGATTTACGCGCTTTAGCGCCTGAGGCTGGCTGGATCGATCGATGGATGACGTTCAAAACGGGCGAATACTTTTCCCGAGGCTGGGGACACTATGAACCGAAAATTCCAACTCCTGATCGCCGCCATGTGGCTCGCCCTGCCGCTGTTCGCGCTGCGCAACTGGCAGGTCTGGGACCGCTTGCCCGCCCGCATGGCCACACATTTCGACGCCGTCGGCCACGCCAATGGTTGGATGTCGCGCGAAGCAAATCTTGAGTTCAGCCTGGGCTTCATGGCCTTCATGATGGCGATTTTTTCTGTCGTCCTCTGGGCCAGCCATCGCAAGACTTCCGCAGGCCTGTTTTCCTGGGCGCTCCTGGCATTTTTCTATCTGGAAGCGGCTTTGATCTATCTCCTGCTCGACCAGATTCTCGCCTTCAACCTTAGCGGCACGCCGGTGAATCCCGTGCCGTTCATCGTGATCACGCCCGTGGCGCTTCTTATATTGCTGGCGATCTATCTGGGGTCTCATCGCGGCGCTCCCATTCCTCGGGGCGCATTGATCGCGGAAGAAGTCCACGCCGGGCAAGGCTGGGGCCTGCTCTTATTGCTTCCTCTAGTCGGATTTGCCTGGAGCATGAGCACGCCGGCCCTATCTGCCGCGCGCGTCCCGTTGGGATTAGTGAGTCTGATCTTGCTCGCCGCCTGCGTCATGGCGTGTAGCGGCTTTCATTACTTGTTCACCAGTTCGGGGGTCGAAGTCCGCACGCTGGGTTTTCGTCTGCGCACCATTCCGGCCGGCCAGATCAAGGAATACGCGAGAGACAAATGGAGCATCGCGGGCGGCTATGGCATTCGCGGTGTCGGCAATCGTCGCGCCTACGTGTGGGGCAACCAGGGCGTGCGCATCAAGACCACCGACGGCGAAGTGTTTCTCGGCCACAACCATCCGGAGCGCATCATCCATGATCTGGACGCGGTCCGGCAGGCGGCGCACTAAAGAGTTTTGATCGTCAAGCAAGTTTGGAAGAGGAGGCGTTATGTTTTTGGGATTAGGTTTGGAAATTTGGGTGATCGTGGGCCTGGGGGTGATGGCCCTTGTGTTCCTCATGAGTACCCTGGCCGGGTTGTATCGCAAAGCCGGGCCGCATGAGGCGCTGATCGTTTACGGCGTGGGTGGAACGCGCGTGGTGAAGGGCCACGGCACCATCGTTCTTCCCATGGTGCAAGTCTGCCGCGGCTTGTCCTTGGAGTTGATGTCGTTCGACGTCGCTCCTCAACAGGACCTCTACACCAAGCAAGGCGTGGCGGTCACGGTCGAGGCTGTTGCGCAAATCAAAGTCAAGTCCGACATGGAGTCCATCCTGACCGCGTCGGAACAGTTCCTTACCAAGACCCCGCCCGAACGCGAGGGACTGATCCGCCTGGTCATGGAAGGCCACCTACGCGGCATCATCGGACAACTCACGGTGGAAGAAATCGTGAAGCAGCCGGAGATGGTCGCCGACCGCATGCGCTCCACCTGCGCCGACGACATGAACAAGATGGGCCTCGAGGTCATCTCGTTCACCATTAAAGAAGTCCGCGACAAAAACGAATACATCACCAACATGGGTAAGCCGGATGTGGCCCGCATCAAGCGTGATGCCGATGTGGCCACCGCCGAAGCCGACCGCGACACCGCCATCAAGCGCGCTCTGGCCCAACGCGAATCCGCCGTAGCGAAAGCGCAAGCCGATCAGGAGCGCGTGCTGGCCGAGACGCTATCGCTGGCCAAGCAAGCCGAGGCGCAGCGCGATCTTGAAATCAAGAAAGCGCAATACCTCGAAGTCACTAAGCGGCAACAAGCGCAGGCCGACAAAGCCTACGACATCCAGACCAACATCATGCAGCAGCAGGTCATCGCCGAGCAGGTGAAGGTGCAGCAGATCGAGAAAGAGCAACAGGTCAAAGTGCAGGAAGCTGAAATCAACCGCCGCTCCAACGAGCTGATCGCGACTGTCCTCAAGCCGGCCGAGATCGAGCGTCAGCGCATCGAGACGCTGGCCATGGCCGAAAAGCAACGGCTCATGTCGGAAGCCGATGGGCACGCTTCCGCCATCCGCGCGCAAGGTGAGGCCGAAGCAGAAATCATCTTCAAGAAAGGTGAAGCCGAAGCCAAGGCGATGAACGTGAAAGCCGAAGCTTTCCAGGAGTACAACCAGGCCGCAGTCATCGACAGGTTGTTCGCCAGCATGCCGGAGATCGTGAAGGCGTTGGCCAGCCCGCTGGCCAACGTGGACAAGATCACCATCGTCTCCACCGGCAACGGGGAGGCGGCCGGCATGAACAAGATCACCGGCGACCTAACCAAGATGGCGGCCCAGGTGCCCGCTCTCTTCGAAACCCTGTCGGGGATGAGCATGACCGACTTGTTGTCCAAGGTGCGCACGCTCGGCGACAAGCCCGCCAAGGATGCGCTGCCTCCGGCGGCATAAACGTAGTCAGGGACGAGCTGCGGCTCGTCCCTTTTATTTTAAAAAAAGGAGTCCATCATGGCATTACTAGAGAGAGTTTCAACCTTAGTCCGCGCCAACCTCAACGATCTGGTCGACAAGGCCGAGCATCCGGAAAAGATGATCAAGCAAGTCATCCTCGACATGCAGAACCAGTTCCTGCAGGTGAAGACGCAGGTGGCCATCGCCATCGCCGACCAGCACCTGCTGGAAAATAAACGCAAAGAGAACGAAGGCAAAATCGCCGAGTGGATGCGCAAGGCCGAACTTGCCGTCGACAAAAAGCAGGACGACCTGGCGCGCGCCGCTCTCCAGCGCGTGGAAAGTTATCGCGACCTCACCGAAGGCTACGCCCAGCAGATCGTCGATCAAAAAGCCCAGGTGGAAAACTTGAAGACCGCTCTGCGGCAACTCGAACAGAAACTCACCGAGGCGCAGGCCAAGGCCGACCTGCTGATCGCGCAGCATCGGCGGGCGCGGGCCGTGTCGAAGGCCAGCGACGCGAAGATGGCGTCAGGCAATGGCTCCAGCGCCAACGCCTTCGACCGCATGAAGCACAAGGTGGCGCACGCCCAAGCCACCAGCCAGGCCAAGTCCGAGATCGCTGCCGACAACATGGAAGACCGTCTGGCTGCGCTCGAAAAAGAAGACCGCATCGAGCAGCTGCTGGCTGAGTTGAAGACCAAACGAGGGGCGTAAATGTGAGTTATGTTCCCCGGGGAACATAACGACGATTTGCACAAATGTTCCCCGGGGAACATTTTGTACTGGCGGAAGTGTACGTACAAAGTCCGCATCTGTATGAAAAGAAGCGGGAGTGCCAAAATGGGAAGAATGTTCGGGATTGGTGCCGACCATGGATGCGGCCCATTTTGGAACAAGAATGGCCAGGAGGGAACGATGGGGCGAGGCCGCTCGATTGGGTTCAGGATGACAAAGTATCCGCGCGTTTTTCTGGAATGAGGCTGCGAGGGTTTGGCGGTCGGGGTATAATCCTTCCGCTTTCAGAAGCGTAGCGCGGCCGATCGCCGTTGAGGAGGCGCACGTGATCAGCAAAATAAGCTTCAAACTGGTGTTTTCGCTGGCGAGTCTGTTGACAGTGACAGCCGCAGCGGGACAGATTTCGGTGCCTGCGGTGGTGGTCGATGCTTCCGGCAAGAGCGTTCATGGGCTGCAAAAAACAGATTTTGAAGTGCGATGCGGTAAAGGCGCTTCGTTTGATTCAGTGGAAGAAGTGCCGCCTCTGAAGTTCAGCGGTTTCGCGGATCCGGTACCAGTTTTTATTTTGTTCGATGAAGTTTCGATTCGTCCACCGGAACAGGGCGAAGTTTCACGTTTGCTTCTGAACTATCTTCGGAAAGCCGCGGATGATCATATTGCTGTGACGCTGCTGGCCAACACCGCAAACGGCGTCATCGTAATCCACGATATGTCCACCGACCAGAGAGAGTTTGCCGCTGCCATGGATAGAGTCCTGCCCAAGGAGGGACAACCCGTGGCCAGTCCAGTGCCCTCCGGTCCAGCCGACGATTTTACTAAGGCAGTCAACGAGGAGGCGGTACAGCTGCAACAGTTGACGAAAATGGACCCGCCCCGCAGTCTCAGCGGCCAGTGGCAGCTTCAGTCGAATCAGCTTGGCAGCTTGCGGCTTGTGGGCAAGATGTTGGAACATGCGCGTAAACGTAAGCCGCTGGTATGGATTAGCGACTCCTTCCCCATCGATGTTGAGAATGGCGAACTCACCTTCAGATTCGATTATCGCGGATCAGCGAACTCCATGGACAACGGTCATGTGTCGGAGCCGGCAAATGTCTTGACCGCAGCCTATCAGGGAGCGATTGATTCGCTCAACAACGCTCATGTGAGTCTGTATCCCGTATCGCTTACTCGCGGTCGTTCTGGCAAAGCATTCAGCGGAGACGATTACACCAGGGATGGGCTCAGACAACTTGCCAGCCGGACGGGTGGGGACTTGTCCCTCGGCTCTCATGAAATGGACTTGGCGTCGGCCCTAGGGGACATACGGCAGCATTTCGATTCCTACTATTTGCTTTCATTCACGATCCAGTCGGGGCGGAAGCGGACATGGATTGATAGTTCGATCAAGGTGAGCAAACCTGATGCCAAGATAACAGCGGCAAGTGGCTTCTTTTCGAGTCACGAGTAACAAACTCGTCGAGCGCGAAGCGGGCGTGGCGCCCGTGCGGGGCGTGATCGGTTTCGAGCTTACCCAGGACTTACGTCCTGGGCTAAGTTGGTGTCGCCCCGCTGGGGCTGGGTGTTTTTGGCTGCAGCGAGGTTGATGCGGAGGAATCGAAGTCAAAAGCCCTACCCTAGCGTCGAAAGGCACGACGTTAGGTGCGGCACCCGGTGCGGTGCCAGTTATCAGAGTGGTTTACCTGGTAGGGGTCCTTCGACTTCGCAGATAGTTCGCGTTCGCGAACTATCTGCTGCGCTCAGGATGACATGGGATTGGGCGTGGTGGTGATCTGCAATCGTTAGCCGATTGTCAGCCGAAGGTGAAGGCGAAGGCTTGGACGCCGGGATCGAGGAATTGGATTTCGAAGGTGCGGTCTTCGACTGGGCCTTTTTGGCGGATTAGTTGGTATAGGCGGTGGCCTTGAGCTGTGCCGGCGCCGGTTGGGTCGGTGTCGGTGCCGTGATCGTCGCCGGGTGGGGTGCCATCGAGCTTGACGATGAAGCGGACGGGCTTGCCATCTTTGGTGGGACCGAGCACCAGGTGGAGATCGCGGGCGTGGAAGCGGAAGGTGATGGTTCCGGGAGCGGTTTGGAGCACGGCGCTTTCCGGGCCGATGGTCCAGGCTCCGGTCAGGCCCCATTGATTCAAGGAAAGTCGGCCGGGCAGGGAATATGTCTTACGCGAATCCTGGGCCACGGGGCTGGCGGAAACAAAATTCTGAGCGCGGTTGTAGCCGATATAGGTTTCGGAGGAACGGACGTTGCTTTTATCCGGAGCCGCCTCGGCGCCTGTGGCGGCGACAGCGAGTGACGAGTCAGAAAGCGATGTGGCGCCGTTTTCTTTGAGCAGTTCCTGAATCACCTGCTCGGACTCGGCGTATTCGCCTTCGCCGAAGTGGTGATAGCGGATGCGTCCCTTGCCGTCGATGAAATAGTGGGCGGGCCAGTATTCGTTGTGAAAGGCCCGCCAAATGTTGTAGTCGCTGTCGATGGCAACCGGATAATTGATCTTCAAGTCGCGAACGGCTTTCTCTATGTTGGTGCGATCTTTCTCGAAGGCGAATTCCGGGGTGTGCACGCCGATGACGACCAGGCCGGAGTTTTTGTATTTTTTCGCCCAGCCTTCCACGTAGGGCAACGCACGCAAACAGTTGATGCAGGAGTAGGTCCAGAAATCAATCAGCACAACTTTGCCGCGGAGAGCGCTGGTCTTTATGGGAGGCGAGTTGATCCAGGAGACAGCGCCATCCAAGGACGGCATGGGGCCTTCGTCTCCGAGAACTGGCGCTTGCGCGGGCTGAGTTGCGGCCGCGCTTATGGGAAGAGCTGCGGGTTTTGCCGAGCCCAGTGCGTTGATCAGATGCGATTCGGCTTTGGCGGTATTCACGAAAGAAAATTTCGTGAGCAGGGCTGTGTCCCACCCGAGGGCGATGGCAACCACTCCCAGGATGACGGCAACGCCGAGGGCGCGGCGGATCCAGACTTCGAAAGAGAGCGAACGCTTTAACGCGGAAAACACTTTGTTGCCGGCAAACAGTGCAATGCCGAGAGAAGTTGCGGCGCCCAGCGCAAAGGATAGAAGCAAGAAAGAGGAGTGGGCGCCGGGGCCCTGGAGCGCTGCGCCGGTCAGGATGAGGCCGAGGATGGGGCCGGCGCACGGGGCCCAAAGTAGTCCGGTGGAAATGCCCAGCACAAATGATTTTCCGATGCTGCTCTCGTTCGACGGGCCGCCCTGGAGGCGGCTGCCGGCGCGGACCAGAGGACGAGTCAAGGTTTCCGCAAGTGAGGGAAAAAGCAGGCTCACGCCTAACACCAGGAATATGAACATGGCCACGTAGCGGCCGCCTTGATTCAGGCGGACCACCCAGTGTCCGCCGAACGCGGCGGCGATGGCCACTAACGAAAATGTTAGCGCCATGCCTGTCAGCAGGGGCAAACCGGAGCGGCGAAAGGGCTGGTCGGCACGCGCGAACACGAAGGGCAGCACGGGAAGAATGCACGGGCTGAGAATGGTTAAGACGCCGCCGACAAACGCCAACAAGTAGATCAGCATGGAGAAATGCTCAGTCCTAAGTATAGGACGCATTCCGCTGTCGAAAAGTTACATATGCGTGCAGCTTTCCGGGGCCGGGCAGGCCTTCCTGCTTTCGATGCTTTAGAATATTTGCTGATGGAGCCATCGGAAGAAGCACTCGCCGCCGCGTTGTTAGATGCTCAAGGGAAGGCCGGAGCGCTATTCGAGGAAGCGGAGAGTTTGATTCGTCCGGGGAAAACGGAGACTGAGATCAATGAAAGCATTTATGTCCTGGCCGCGCGCATGTATGGGATCTCGCGCTATTGGCACAAACGCATCGTGCGGGTCGGGAGCAATACTCTGGCTCCGTATGAGGAGAACCCACCAAACCTGACGGTTGCGGAAGATGACATTGTATTTCTCGACCTGGGGCCGGTGTTCGAGGAGTGGGAAGCCGACTTCGGCCGCACCTATGTGGTGGGAAACGATCCGGTAAAGCACAAGCTGTGCCGCGATATTGAAGACGGATTCGCCAAGGGCAAGAAATATTTTGAACAGCACCCTGATATTACCGCGGCGGAGCTATATGCCTACGCTCAGCAGTTGGCGAAGGATGCGGGATGGGAATACGGCGGGCCGATCGCGGGACATCTGCTGGGGCAATTTCCCCACGAGAAGATTCCCGGGGACAAGATCACTCTCTATGTCCACCCCGAGAATCCCAACCGGATGCGGACGCTGGATGCTGCGGGGCGAAAGCGGCACTGGATCCTTGAGATCCACTTTGTAGACCGGGCGCGGCAGATTGGCGGATTCTACGAAGAGTTGCTGACGATCGGCTGAGTTTCTCGTTTTCCCTAATGACTCCGAATCCTCCCGACGTACGCGGCGTCAATCTCGATGCGCAGACCCGGTGCGAACACTGGCATGGGCCGACCGACATTATTGCCATCAAGATGAAATGTTGCGGGGTTTACTTTGCCTGCAAAGATTGCCATGCTGCGCTGGCGGACCATGCGATCGAAGTGTGGCCGGAGAGGGAATGGAACCAGAAAGCCATCCTTTGCGGGGCTTGCGGGAAGGAGTTGAGCATCCGCGAGTATATGGAGAGCGGGTATTCGTGTCCGACTTGTGGGGCGGCGTTCAATCCCGGATGCCGGAAGCACTATGAGTTTTATTTTGAGGAGAAGAGTCTGTAGACGGCTGCGAAAATCCCCACCCTAAACGTCGAAAAGCACGATCAGGGTGGGGCTCCGCATTCAAATTTGCCGTGGTTTAAGGCGGGAGACGGACTCTCCGGCCTTTGTCAATTTTATTGTTTTTTGGGAATAACCGCGGTTACGTCTTTCTCCTCGTTGGTGTTCCATCCGGGGCCTGCGGCTAGCATTTGGGTGTAGGTGTCCGAATTTATCAAGCTATTGGACGTTCCGTTGGACCCTTAGAGATACCAGCTTCCGCTCGTGACACCGTGTTTTTTTCTGGGTTTCGTGAAATACCAGCTGTACAGGATTGAGCCGTCGTTGGTGTCAGCGACAAGGCGGTAGGTGAGTGTTCCCACATGGGCAACAGCGCCGCCGTCGATGACGGTGTAACCGCAGCCGCCACGTGTTCCGTAGATCGACCAAGTATCAATCGTCAGAGCAAACGTGTTGCAAAAACCATCTAGAGACACGTTGAAACTCTGGGCGTGAGCAGACAAGAGAAGGGGTGACAAAAACAAAACAGTTGCAATAGCGATTTTGTTGAGCATGCTTGCCTTTTTAGTTTGCGGTTTTGAAGTACAGCGACGGAAAAATATCACTTAAAGTGCGGTAGCATAATGTGAAATGTTTTGCACTATTTTGGACTCGACGCTGAGCGCGCTTTTGTCGTCCCAGGAGTTTTCGAGGGTCAGTGGGCTACGAAGTCGCGGACGGTCTGCACGAATTTGTCGGGCTGGTCGACGAAGGTCATGTGGCCGCTTTTGGGCAGGATGACTAATTTTGATCTGGCGATTTTGGCGTGCATTTCCTGGGACATTTTGGGGTCGCATTCATCGTGATCGCCGACGATGATCAGAGTGGGGACTTTGATTTGCGGGAGTTTGTCCAGATATTCAACTTCGGCGAGGTTGCCGTCCACGACGAACTCGCCGTGCGAGCCCCACATTTCGCGATAGACGTCCCATGCGATGCCCGTGTTTGAGGCCGAAGGATCGTAATTTGGGTCGGGACGGTTCTGATAGACGTAAGGGAAATAGCCGATGCCCCAAGCCAGCTTGGCGTATTCGTCGGTGTAGCGGCCGTGCTCCCAGAGTTCGCCTTTGCCGTAGAGGCCGGCGGATTCGAGAGTGTCCACGCGCGCGCGGTCTTGCGGCGGCATAGCAGCTTTGATTTTGGCCAGTACTACGTTGAGTTCCCTAGTGCTGGCGAAGGTGCTGCCCAGAATCAGATGAGAAAGGTTCTGCTGATATTTGAGCGCATAGGCTTCGGCGAGAGCGCCGCCGTAGGAATGGCCGAGCAGGCTGATTTTGCCGAGAGCAAGGGCTTGGCGGACGGTCTCGATGTCCTCGACCATGTTGGAGATGGTGTACTGGCGGGGGTCTTCGAGCTTGGAAGACTTGCCGGAGCCGCGTTCGTCAATAAAGATGAGGCGATTGTTGCGCATGAGCGGCAATAAGTAAGGGAGGAAATAATCGTGTGACGCGCCCGGGCCGCCGTGGACGATTAGCAGTGGTGCGCCGTGTCCGACCGACATGTAGTAGATGAGGGCGCCATGGCTGTCCACGAAACCTTCCTGGGTGGCGAAGACGTTGATCTTGGTGTGGGTTTGGGCGTGGGAAAGGCAAAAAATGGCCAGCAGGAAAATGGGCGTCAGGCGGGTGCGCATGGTCGGAAATGCTAGCACAATGGGATGATCCATGAGAGCAGTTAAGAGAGTAGGGGTCCTTCGACTTCGCAGCCACTTCGCGTTGCGAAGTGTCCGCTGCGCTCAGGATGACAAGGGTGGGGTAGAATTAATGAAAGTTGCATGAAAAAAGTCTTCCATTTCGATTCGGAAGCGGGGCCGTATGTGGCGGATGCGGCGGTGTTGTGCTGTTTCGATCAGCGCATCCGGCTGGCGGTGAATAAATTTCTCCAGAAGCAGGGGATTTTGCGGCCGGACATGATTGTGGTGGCCGGCGGGGCAAAAACCTTGGCGTCGCCGCGCAATGATTTCGAGCGCGACTTCATTCTGGAGCAGGTGCGAATGTCCATCCGGCTGCACCAGACGACGCGCATGTTTCTGATGAGCCATTCCGATTGCGCTACCTATGGCGGGTTGGCGGCGTTTGGGGGAGATCGCAAGCGGGAAGCCGACCATCATCAGGAAGAACTGCAGCGCGCCGCGGAGCTAGTGAGGACGAATTTCCCGGCGCTTGTGATCGAATGTTTCTTCGTCAACTTCGATGGGGTGAATGCGGCTGAGGTTGAAGTGACGCAGGTGGTTTAGAGAATTTTAGCCGCCGGTTCCGGTCAGCTTGCCGGGAGAGGGTGGCTCCTCTGGCGAGTCGTCGTCCCATTCGAACGCCAGCGTGCGGGTGGTGGTTTCGATGGGTTCGACGTCGGGAATTTCCTGGGTTACCGCAACCCCCAATTCGCTGAACTTGCGGGCCGAAACCAGGACTCGGCTTTCCAGGGTGCCGACGGCCTTGTTGTAAGACTCGACGGCGCGGTCCAATCCTTTACCCGCCAACTCAAGATGTCCAGCAAGGCTTCTTAAACGTTCATGCAGCTCTTTTCCGAGTGCACTAATTTCCTGGGCATTGCGGGCCAGTTTTTCCTGTCTCCAGCCAAAGGCGACAGCACGGAGTAAGGCAATTAAGGTGGTCGGCGAAGCCGGGATGACGCGCTGATTTACGCCTTCTTCAATCAGCCCTGGGTCCTGCTCAAGGGCCGCACTAAAGAACATTTCGCCGGGAAGGAACATGACCACGAATTCAGGGGACGAATCGAACTGTTCCCAGTATGCTTTGGAACTCAGCCGGGACATATGAGTGCGGACCTGCTGGGCGTGATTCTTCAAGTGCGCAAGACGGACGGTATCGTCGGTGGCTTCGACAGCTTTCAAGTAGGCTTCGAGCGGAGTTTTGGCGTCCACGACTACGTTTTTGCCGCCCGGCAATTTCACGACCAAGTCCGGGCGGAGACGGCCGTCCTCGGTGTGTACGGTTTCCTGCTCGGCGAAATCGCAGAAGGGAAGCATGCCGGCCATTTCCACCACCCGCTTCAACTGGATTTCTCCCCAGCGTCCCCGAACGGCGGGAGAGCGCAGGGCGCGAACCAGGTTGCCGGTTTCGTCGCGCAATTGTTCCTGTGTAGTCACCAGCGACAGCACCTGTTGGGTCAGTGTGCCGTAGGCGTGCTTTCGGTCACCCTCGATTTGCTGGATTTTCGTATCCACTTTGGTGAGTGCGTCATGGATGGGTGTCACCAGATCGGCGACGGCTTTGCTGCGGGCTTCAAGATCGTCCTCGGCCCTGGTTTGAAATTTTTCCAGGCTGGTTTTGGCAAGCTGTAGGAAAGACTCGTTGTTACTTTGAAGAGCTTTGGCTGCCAGGGCCTGGAAGGCTGTGGTGAGTTCTGTCGTCGCCTGGTTAAGAAGATCCAGCTTTTCCTGGCTTTTCTTGCGCTCTTCAACCAAAGCGGAGGTAAGGGTTGCGACCTGCCTTAACAAATCAGCGCTGACAGCGCGTTCCGCCGTGAGCTTGCCGGAAGCTTCTTGCAGAGCGCGCTCCAGGGTTGCGGCGCGCTCCTGAAGGACGGCGGAGCGGGTTCGTAAAGTCAGCCAGGCGACGATCAGGCCAAGCCCACCTCCCACGACTGCCGCCAGCAAAATAGATGTCTCCGACACAGTTAACTGATTCTAGAAGGTATTGTCAGACGAAGGAAGCTGCAAAGCTGGCGGGTATCTCAAAAAGACCGGTTCGCGTCCTGAATTCGTAAATTTCGGACGCCATCTAAGTGTAAGACCCGGTTGACTTCGGGCGGCTTAGCGCCTAAGATCGCGGCGCTAGGGTGGAATCCCTCTCCGTTTGCTCGATCAGACCATTTCGCACTACCACATCACCGAAAAACTCGGTGGCGGCGGAATGGGTGTGGTTTATGAGGCCGAAGATACCAAGCTGCTGCGCCGGGTGGCCCTGAAATTCCTTCCCGAAGAACTGGTCAAAGACCCGCGAGTTCTGGAGCGCTTCCGACGCGAGGCGCGAGCCGCCTCTCAGCTAAACCATCCTAATATCTGTACCATCCACGACATTGAAGACAACAATGGCCAGCCTTTCATTGTGATGGAAAGGTTAGAAGGCGAAAGCCTGAAGCAACGCATCCGTGGCACTCCATTGGAGTTGGAAGAGATTCTGGAAATCTCGATCCAGGTGGCCGATGCGCTGGCCGCCTCGCACGCCAAAGGGATCATTCATCGCGACATCAAGCCCGCCAACATCTTTCTAACCAAGTCGGGCCAGGTGAAAGTGCTCGATTTCGGGCTGGCCAAACTGGCGCGGGAACAGGTAGCCAACAGCGAAGGAAACTATGAAGACTCGCTGACCCAGATGGGCGTGATTCCGGGCACGGCAGTCTATATGTCACCCGAGCAGGCGCGGAGCGAGGAACTGGATCCGCGCAGCGATCTTTTTTCGTTTGGGGTAGTGATCTACGAAATGGCAACCGGGAAGAAGCCGTTTGCGGGATCGAATGTAGTGACCACTCTGGACGCCGTGCTGCACCAGAAGCCGACTTCCCCCACCAGCCTGAATCCGCATCTTCCGCTCGAACTCGAGGCCATCATTGGCAAGGCCATGGAGAAGGACCGCAGGGTGCGGTACTTCACAGCGGCGGAGATGAAGTCCGATCTGCTGAAATTGAAGAGGGAAACGGAATCGGGGTTGAGCCGGACCGCGGCCAGTTCTCCTCTGCGGGTGGTCACCAATACTTTTCAAACCTCGTCGTACCGGCAGAACTACCTGCTGCTGGGAACGCTGGGATTGCTGATTACAGTGCTGGTTTCGGTCGGGACCTGGTGGTTGAAGCATCGCGCCGTGGGCGAATTCGGCGGCAACCGGAACACCATCGCGGTGCTGCCATTACAGAACATCAGCAACGATCCGAATATCGACTATCTGCGCTTCGCGCTAGCGGATGAGGTTTCCAACGTGCTTTCTTATACCCGCTCGCTCGACGTACGGCCGGCTGCCACGACCCGGAAGTTTGGCACTCCCGATGTGGATCCGGTGCAGGTGGGGCACGAATTACACGTGGCGGTGGTGCTCACCGGCCACTATTTGTTGCAAGGGAAAAAACTCCTCGTGACCCTGCAGGCGATTGACGTGGGCAGCAACCGGCTGCTCTGGCAGGGCACCGTTACCAGCGACGCGCAAGATCTGATTTCCATGCAATCGCAGATTGGCACGCAAGTTCGCCGCGGACTGCTTCCGGAGCTCGGAGCTACGGCCGGCCTGATCGAGGCTAAGACCAAGCCCAAGAACCAGGATGCGTACGATCTGTATTTGCGGAGTCTGGCGATTTCGCACGATCCCGAACCGAACAAAGCGGCGCTCTCCATTTTGGAAGAGGCGGTGGAAATGGATCCGAGCTATGCGCCCTCCTGGGAATCACTGGGATTGCGATACTACTACGATGGTTCTTATGCAAATGGCGGCGCTGCGATGTTCGAAAAATCAGATGCAGCCTACGAGAGAGCTCTGGCGCTGGACCCGAATCTGAGCGGGGCGTCGGGCAATCTGATTGTCAACCGGGTGGAGCGTGGGGAAGTTGGGAAAGCCTACCAGGAGGCGAAAGATCTGGTGGCTCGTCGTCCTCAGAATGCGTTCGCTCACTTTACGTTGTCCTATGTCTATCGCTATGGCGGAATGTACGAGGACGCCAAGCGCGAATGTGACACGGCCATGGCACTGGACCCGGGCAACTATGAGTTTCGGTCGTGCGCCTGGGTGTTCTTAGGGTTGGGAGAAAACGAAAGGGCGCTGGATTTTGTCCGCCTGGATGCGGGTTCGGAATGGGCAGCCTACATGATGCCATCGGTCCTGCTGCGGGAGGGCAAGATCGACGAAGCGCGGCGGGCGGTGAGCAAGATTACCAGCAATCCGTATTATCACCGCGACCTGTTGGAGGCTTGCCTGCAACTCCGGCCGGCGGGGGACGTAGATGGTATTGTGCAGAAAACCGAAGCGGCGGTGGCGGCGGAGGGCGATCCCGCGCCGCGCTATGAACAGGCGACTATCATGGCGTATTGCGGCAAGTCCGAGGTGGCGATTCGTATGATCAAGAGCGCCATCGAGAAAAATTATTGCTCCGCGTCCGGGTTGCGGTCCGATCCTTTGCTGGCAAAGTTGCGTGGGACTCCAGAATTCGGCCAACTGCTAATTGCGGCAGCCGATTGCCAGCAGAAGATTGTGGACCGCGCTCACTGACAGATTACGGTTGCCCTTTGACTTCGCTGCTGCTAGCTCATAAGATCGTGGCCCGGGGGACTCATCAGTTTTGATCGGCCAGACGGTTTCGCACTACCGCATTATTGAAAAGATAGGCGGCGGCGGAATGGGCGTCGTGTACAAGGCTGAAGACACGACCCTGGGCCGCTTTGTCGCGCTGAAATTCCTTTCCGACGACCTTGCCCGCGACCGCGGCGCCCTCACCCGATTTCAACGTGAGGCCCGGGCCGCCTCTGCTTTGAACCATCCCAATATCTGCACCATCTATGAGATTGCCGAGGACCAGGGGCAAGTCTTTATTGTCATGGAGTTCCTGGAAGGGCAGACGCTTAAGAGCAAAATTGAAAAGCGTCCCATGAAACTCCGGGAACTGCTGGAGTTTGGCATCCAGATCGCCGACGCCCTTGACGCGGCGCACGTTGCGGGCATTGTGCATCGCGACATCAAGCCTGCCAATATCCTGATCACTCCCCGCGGCCAGGCGAAGGTGCTGGACTTTGGACTGGCCAAGCTTACCAATCAGCAAGCTGCGGCGGACACCGTGGGAGCCTCATCCCAGGAAACCGCCGTGCCGCAGGAGAATCTCACCAACGCCGGCGCCGCAGTCGGCACGGTGGACTACATGTCTCCCGAGCAGGCCATGGGCGAGGACCTCGATGCCCGCACCGATCTTTTCTCGTTTGGCGTGGTTCTGTACCAGATGGCGACTGGGGTCCAGCCTTTTGCGGGGAACACTTCGGCGGCCGTTTTTAACGCCATCCTGAACAAGGCGCCGATTCCGCCGATGCGCATGAATCCCGAAGTACCTGCGGAACTGGAACGCATCATCAACAAAGCGCTGGAAAAAAACCGGGAAATGCGGAGCCAGAGCGCGGGGGAAATCCGCTCGGATTTGAAGCGGCTCAAGCGCGATCTCGAGTCCTCGAGTTCCGCGCTGGCGGCAAATAGCAGTGGATCTGTTGCGGTTTCTCCGACCGTGGCAAAGGCGTCAGAGCCCGGGAAGCCAAGAATCACCTCCGCGGTGTTTACCACAGCTGGACTCTTGGTAGGACTGGTGGTCGGCGCTTGGGCAGGCAAGACTTGGTTGCAGAATCCTCCGCCTCCGCCTCCGGTTTACCGGCAGCTCACGTTTCGAAGGGGCAGCGTGCGTTCGGCACGATTCGCGCCGGATGGGCAGACGATTCTCTATAGCGCGTCCTGGCAGGGAAATCCGGTGGAGGTTTTCACGGCGCGGCCGGAGAGCTCGGAATCGCGGGCTCTGGGAATGAATCGCACCCAGCTTATGTCGGTTTCTGAAACCGGCGAGATGGCGGTTTTGCTGGGGAGTCATCCGATTGGCACCTGGGTCAGTGTAGGCACTCTGGCTCGGGCTCCGCTGGCGGGCGGTGCGCCGCGAGAAATTGTCGATCAGGTGCAGTGGGCAGACTGGGGACCGGACGGGAACAACGTTGCCATTGTCCGCGATGTGGGCGGGCGGAACCGTTTGGAATATCCGGCGGGCAAAGTGCTATATGAGACCGGCGGTTGGATCGGTCACATGCGGGTCTCTCCCAAGGGCGACTATGTTGCTTTTTTGGACCATCCCACGCAGGGCGACGACAGTGGCTCGGTAGCGGTGGTCGATCTTTCGGGAAAGAAGACCGTGCTGTCCACCGGGTGGTACAGCAATCAGGGACTGGCATGGTCACCGGATGGCCATGAGATCTGGTTTACCGGCAATAAGTCCGGCATCGACCGTGCTTTGTATGCGGTCACGCTCTCCGGCAAAGAGCGGCTCGTCGCACGCATGCCGGGAACGTTAATGCTGCTCGATATCTGGAAAGATGGCCGCGCGCTTCTTAATCGAGCCAGTTGGCGGCGCGAGTTGACCACAGTGTCAGGCGACGGCAAAGAACGCGATCTCACATGGCTTGATTATTCTTATCCGGCGGATATTTCCGCGGACGGCCAAACGCTTCTTTTCGACGAAGAGGGCGGCGGAGGCAGTCTGGCATACGGGAAATCCGGTGGGCTCAGTTATGCGGTCTATATTCGCAAGACCGATGGGTCTCCCGCGGTTCTATTGGGCGAGGGAGCGGCGATTGCCTTGTCACCTGATCAGAAGTGGGTCATGGCACAAACCCAGGATTCTCCCGCGCAACTGGTACTGCTGCCCACAAAAGCGGGAGATGCCAAACCGCTCACTCACGATTCGATCAACCACGCCTGGGGACATTGGTTTCCGGATGGCAAACGCGTTCTTTTTTCCGGAAATGAACCCGATCATGGTGTGCGGCTTTACGTGCAGGATATCGAAGGCGGTCAGCCCAAGGCGATCAGTCCCGAGGGAGTTCACGCAACTGCCTTCTTCGTTTCGCCGGATGGCTTGTCCGTCGCCGGTATTGGCCCCGATCAATTGGGATACCTCTATCCCGTGAATGGAGGGGAATCACGCCCGATCCACGGCCTCGAGGCCGGCGAGCAGCCGATTGCCTGGGCGCAGGACGGGCACTCACTTTATATTTATCGTCCGGGAGAACTTCCCGCCAAAATTTACCGGCTGGACTTGAGCACCGCCCAGAAGAGTTTTGTGAAACAGCTCATGCCTGGCGATCCGGCCGGTGTTGAAACCATTGGGCCGATCTTGCTGACGCCGGATGCCAAGACCTGCGTTTATGGCTACCATCGCACTCTTTCGGATCTGTATCTGGTGGATGGATTGAGGTAGGCTTTGCGGGAAAGAATGCGATCCCGGATTAGGAGTCTTCAGGGCAAAGAATCGCCACTCAGGCTCGATAGCGTGTGGAGTACCGTGGAAGAGCGGCGCTTCAGCGCCGCGTGGATGATCATGGTTCTGTAACGCGGGCCTGGAAGGCCCGCTCTTCCACGGTGATGCATGCATTGCTTTTTAGTACGAGCTTTGCGAAACGACAGTGGGCACTGTTCACGTCGAGTAAAAAGCCATGAAAAATAACTTATCTTGGTCGCGCGGATTATTGATGTTCGCGGGGTGCTGGTTATTGTTGGCTGGCCTTGCCGGCGCACAAACCTGGAATCCAGCCTGGAGTGATGAATTCAGCGGCGCGGCGAATAGTCCTATCGATAGCAGCAAGTGGCAATTCGAAACCGGAATTCTGAATGTGAATAATGAAGCTGAATACTATTGCGCACCGGGCAGTTCAACTTCGCCTTGCAGCGCGGGTAGCCCGAATGCATACATTGACGGCAACGGGCATCTAGTCATTCAAGCCATCGAGATTAACTCCAGCATCGCGCCGTATAGCGGGAGCTGGACGTCGGCGCGGTTGAACACCGCAAATAATCTGGCCAGCTTCAAGTATGGACGCATCGAGTCCAGCATGCAGCTCCCGATCGGTCCTGGATTGTGGCCTGCGTTCTGGGCGCTCGGGACGGACATCGCGACCGTAGGTTGGCCCACTTCCGGCGAGATCGACTACATGGAGAATGTTCCTGCGTCCAGTGGGCTCGGGCCGACGGCGATCCGATCGACTCTCCATGGCCCGGGATATTCAGGAGGCGGAGGGCTAGGTCAAAGCTATACCTTTCCTGGCGGCGGACAGGTGAATACCGCCTTTCATACCTACGGCGCCATCTGGTCTCCGAACATGATTCAGTTCTATGTGGACGATCCCAGCAAAGTTTTCTTCGTCCGCACCGTCAGTGATATTCCCGCGGGAACGGCGTGGCCGTTCAATGCAAATATCTTTTTGCTGCTGAATCTGGCTGTAGGCGGAACCGGCAGTTGGCCGGGGCCGCCGGACAACACCACACCGAATCCAGCTTTGATGGTTGTCGATTATGTTCGCGCGTACACGCCGTCGGTGGTCGCTGGGCCAACGATGAGCGGGGCATCCGTCAGCGTGACGGCCGGGCAGTCGGGCCAGAGCACTGTCACCTTGAACTCGACGGCGGGCACTGGGCGCGTTTATTTATCGTGCAGTACGAACGCGCCGAAGGCAGCTTGCTCGGTTGCGTCCACCGATTCGCTGAATCCATACACCGTCGATTTCAGCAATAGCGCGACTGGAACTGCCACGGTGAGTGTGACCACCATAGCCAACACTGCGGGACTGCTTAGCTTGCCCAAACCGGGTTTCAAAGTGGCCAGCGTTTTGGTCGGAACCCTTGCCGTCTTTGGGCTTGTTTTTGTGCCGGCGGGCTCGATTCGGGGCTTGCGACAAGCCATTACCGGCGCCGGTTTGCTGTGCGCACTACTGTTTTTCCCCAATTGCGGCGGAAATGGGGGAGGCGGGGGTGGGGGTGGAGGGACGCCCCCCGGCAATTACAGCATCACGGTGAACGCTTATACCGTGAGCAACACCAGCGGGACTCCGGATACAACCGCGAGCATCTCCCTTAAAGTTAACTGAACCAATTACTTGGCGGGATCGCGTAACGAAAGACCTTGGGATCGCGAGGGTTTGATCGAAGGGCCAAATCCAAGCCGGATGCGCGATTTCGATGTTTCGCATTCGAATTTTCGATGCGCAATCGCCATAGTAATGTTGACAGTCCAATGCGCCTTCTCTAGTATCGAACCAACATGTCAGCTTTCCAAACCACGCGCGGCCAGTTCTGTACTTGTTGTTGTATGTGTACGTCTACTGGCGCGGGAGGTCTGCTGACCTAAGAATCCTCTAGAATCGGCAAAGATCAGGCCCATCGCCAGTGCAATCTACCTGGCGGTGGGCTTTTTATTTTTTTATGACAATTCCAACTGAATCGAAGGCGCAACGAGCGGAGCGGTTGAAGCGAGAGCAGAACCCATGGGAGGGTCTCGAGCAGATTCGCCGCTTTGCGCGCGAAGGCTTTGACTCGATTCCGAAGGAATGGGTGGGAACCTACATGCGGTGGTGGGGCGTGTACACCCAGGGAGACGGGCTCGGCGTTCTGGGTGGCAAGAACGGCGAAGGCAAGGCGCTGCCATACTTCATGGTCCGCATCCGGATTCCCGG
Organism: Terriglobales bacterium; assembly: GCA_963802555.1. Classification (GTDB taxonomy): domain Bacteria; phylum Acidobacteriota; class Terriglobia; order Terriglobales; family Acidobacteriaceae; genus DATBAX01. Next base: position 299,026 of record CAWDJD010000002.1, read on the forward strand.
TGGGCAGCTTTATTCTCATCAGCTACGCACCATCGCCGGACTCACCGAGCGTTACGCACGAGGAATTGCCGATATTACCGTCCGGCAAAACATTCAGCTGCACTGGGTGACGATTGAAGATCTGCCTTCACTCTTAGAAGCGCTTTGGAAGTGCGGCCTGAACACGATGGGAGCTTGCGGTGACGTAACCCGCAACATCACCGGCTGCCCGGTTGCCGGCGTGGATGCTCATGAAATTTTCGATGCGTCTGGTCTTTTGCAGGAAGCGAATCGGATGTTCGTGGGCAACAACGAGTTTGTGAACCTGCCGCGCAAGTTCAAGATTTGCATCAGCGGCTGCTCGGTGTGGTGCGAGTATCCGGAAATCAACGACATTGGCTTAACGGCGATTCGCCGTAGGGTCGGTGGAACTTGGGAGACAGGCTTCTCTTTACGTGTAGGGGGAGGCCTGTCCACCGATCCTCATCTGGCGGTCCGGTTGAATGCGTTCGTGAAGCAGCATCAAGTTTTGCCCGCGCTCAGAGGCATCGCGCAAATTTTCCGCGACAGCGACAGCCTGCGCGAAAACCGGGAACGGGCGCGGCTGAAATTTCTCTTCTTGAAGCAGGGTTGGACGGCGGAGAGTTTTCTATACGAACTGGAGCAGAGAATCGGATTCAAGTTGGATCCGGCGGCGGAAGAACACGCGCCCGACGATGTTTATCGCGACCACGTCGGCATTCATCAGCAAAAGCAACCGGAATACAGCTACGTGGGCGCGGCGGTTTTACGCGGAAGAACCAACGCCCAGCAGTTGCGTTCCGCTGCGGACCTGGCCGACAAATATGCCGGCGGCGAGATCCGCCTTACCAACATGCAGAACCTGGTGATCGTGAATGTGCCGCAACACAACACTCAAGCGCTGGCGAATGAGTTGAACGCGGTTGGGCTGCCGGTGGCGGGATCCGCATTCTTCCGTGGCATTGTCGCCTGCAGCGGCTCCGAGTTTTGCAAACTGGCCATTACCGAGACCAAGAATTTTTCCCGCTGGCTGGTAGAAGAACTTGAAGAACGGCTACCCGGCTTTGAACAGCACCTGAAACTTCACGTGACCGGATGCCCTAACAGTTGCGGCCAACACTGGATTGCCGACCTTGGGCTGGAAGGCAAGAAAATCAAAGTCGATGGGCGCATGCAGGATGCCTACTACTTCTGCGTGGGCGGCGCGGTAGGACTGCATCAATCCATCGCCCGCCCGGTGGGCTATCGCTGCCTGGCCACCGATGTTCCGGATGCTATCGAAAGACTGCTTGGCCGTTATCTGGACGAGCGCCTGCCGGGAGAAAATCTGCGCCAGTTTTTTGCCCGGCACAGTAATGACGAGTTGCGAGAGCGACTTGCCGGCGAATTGGTGGCGGTAGTGGCGCGGGACCTTCCGCAAGGGCGTGTGCCGGCGGGGATTGAAGGCTAAGACTATGAGTCTGTTTCCCATATTTCTGAAACTCGAGGGTCGCCGCTGCCTGGTGGTGGGGGCAGGGAATATTGCTGAATCCAAGATTCGCAGCCTTCTCGAATCCGAAGCTAATGTTAGGGTAGTGGCCCCCGAGGCCAGCCATGCAATTGCCGGGCTGGCGAGCGCTGGCCTGATCGCCTGGGAACAGCGGAGCTTTGAAGCGAAAGATCTCGACGACACGTTTCTGGTAATCGCCGCGACTTCAGTGACTTCTTTGAACCAGTCGATTTTCGCGGAAGCGCAGGCTCGCGGCGTTTTATGTAATGCAGTCGACGATCCCGAGCGCTGCGATTTCTATTACGGCGCCGTGGTGCGGCGGGGCGACTTGCAGATCGCGATTTCGACTGCGGGACACAGTCCCGCGCTGGCACAGAGGCTCCGGCGGCAACTGGAAGCGCAGTTCGGACCGGAATACAGCGAGTGGGTGGAACAACTGGGCAGCGTACGGAAACAACTGTTCGCAAGCGAGATTGATCCTGAAGCCCGACGGAACTTACTTCATAAAATTGCCAGCCAGCATGCCTTTGACGAGCTTCACTCGCTGACAGCGAAGGGACAAGAGAGCAACTGATGAAGGGAAAAGTCTATCTCGTGGGCGCGGGGCCGGGCGATCCGGAATTGCTGACCCTGAAGGCCCTCCGTCTCCTGAAAACGGCGGACGTCGTGCTGCACGACGAATTGATCGGCCCGGAGATTCTGAGTTTCATTTCTTCCACCGCGCAGGTGCACAACGTCGGCAAGCGAAGTGGACGCAAGAGCACGGCACAGCTGGAAATCAACGCGCTGCTGGTGCAATACGCGCTGCTGGGGCTGCAGGTAGTCCGCTTGAAGGGTGGAGATCCCCTGGTTTTCGGACGCGCCGGGGAAGAGATCGAAGCGCTGCGCAGCGCCAACACTGAATTCGAGATTGTCCCCGGGGTGACTGCCGCTCTCGGCGCAGCAGCTTCGGCACAGATTCCGCTGACTCACCGGGAAATCGCGTCGTCGTTCCTGGTGCTGACAGGCCATCGTTCGAGCTTCGCTGATTCCGATTGGCCGGCAAGCGTTCCGCCCCGCACCACCATTGTGGTTTACATGCCTGGCTACGATTACGCCGGTACTTCGGCCCATCTGCAGGCGATCGGGGTCAAAGCGAATACACCCTGCGCGATCATTTCCCGAGCGACATGCAACGACCAACAGATTTATCAAACAAGCTTGCAAGACCTGTCTTCCGCACCGCAACTGCCCTCCCCAACATTGTTGGTGGTCGGAGAAGTGGCAGGTCTTGCCAAGGGGATTTCACCGCAGAAGGAGTCGCTGTCGCTGGTTTCAGCGATTCTTGAACTTATTCCGCGCGGCATCCACAATCAGGAGCGATCCGAGTGACCGAACAGTTGGAGCAATTAAAGGCTGGCGCCGAAACCTGGAAGCCCGAAGAAGTATTAGGCTGGGCGTTTTCCAACTTCGGCGACGATGTGGCCATGGCCACCGGTTTTGGCGTGGAAGGCATGGTACTGCTCGACATTGCCTCGCGGGTCAATCCTGATGTAAAAATATTCACCGGAGACACCGAGTTTCTGTTTTCTGAGACCTACGATTTGATTGACCGGGTCGAGAAGCGTTATGGCATCAAAGTAGAACGGATTTACTCAGCGCTGACTCCGGAAGAGCAGGAGCGGGCGCACGGACCGGCGCTGTGGAAACGCAATCCCGATCAATGCTGCAGTCTGCGGAAGGTCGAGCCGCTGAAGAACAAACTTGCCGAGTTGCGCGCCTGGATTACTGCGATTCGCCGGGACCAAACTTCCGTGCGGTCGCATGCGCACAAAATCGAATGGGACTCGAAGTTTCAATTGGTGAAAATCAATCCGATTGCCGATTGGACGAAGCAGATGGTGTGGAATTATGTCCACAAGCATGATGTTCCCTACAATCCGCTGCACGACAGCAATTTCCCCAGCATCGGTTGCACTCACTGCACCCGGGCGGTTCAACCTGGAGAAGATTCCCGCGCCGGCCGTTGGGCCGGTTTCCAGAAAACCGAATGCGGTTTGCATGCGCCAAATTCTCTGACTGCCGCGCCGCTGGTTCGCATTGCGGCTGCCGCCGGGGTGGAAGAAGCCTAGCTGTAACGCTAACTCCGCTGTAGAAGCGCGTTTGCGGGGAAGGTTTGGTCCCGCGAAGCGCACTTTTCTAGACCGCAGGATGTTTTCACCTGCGCGTATCCCCGCCTCTCCGCTATAATCACGCACAATCTAATAGCGGCTAAATCATGGACTTCGATCAACTAGTCACATTTCTGGAAGTCGCCAAACTGGGCAGCTTTTCGCGGGCCGGACAAAAGGTCTTTCGATCGCAATCTGCCGTGAGTGCGCAGATCCGCCAGCTGGAGCAGGAGTACGGAGACCGTCTCCTCGACCGCTCCGGGAAGGATGTGACCCTTACCCCGGCGGGGCGGGTGCTGTTTGCTTACGCCGAGCGGCTGTTGCAGATGAAGGACGAGTCCCTGCTGGCCGTCGCCGACCAGGGCACCGCGCCCCGCGGAACCATTGTGATTGGCGCCAATGAAGCCACCTGCCTGTACGTTCTTCCCGATGTTTTTGCCAAGTACTGCAGCCTGTATCCCGGGGTGCAGATCAGCATCTATCGAAATTTCAGCTATAAGATCGTTGAGAAACTGGAGAATGGCACGATCGACGTTGGCATCGTGACTCTGCCAGTGAAGTCCGCGAGCTTGAAGACGCATGCCATTTTCCGCGATCAACTCATGCTGATGGTGAGCCCGCAGAACCCGCTGGCCAAGCATGATGTTGTCCCGGTCAGCGAAATTGCCAAGCAGCCGCTGCTCTTGCCCAAGACCGGCTACAGTCGCCGAGTCATGGACAAACTGTTTCGTCCCTACGCCTCGCAGTTGCAGATCAGAATGGAATTACCCAGTATCGGGATGATCAAGAGTTTCGTGGCCGCCGGCCTGGGAGTTTCGTTGATCAGCGCCAGCTTTGCCCGCGACCAAGTGCTGGCGGGACGCGTCAAGCTCATCGCTTTGCAGGACGGGGAACTGTGGCGGGAACTGGGACTTGCCTATCGCCGCGATCGCACCCTGACGCGGGCTACGACGACCTTCATCAGCACCGTACGTCAACTTGCCGCCGCCTCGAAGTAGCCCATTTCGCGACCTGAATTTGTATCGGATTTGGCGATACTATTCATTCAAATTTCCAATCTCCCAGGGAGTTGGAAATTGTTAACCTACGCAGTAGCCCCACGCACTTGAAAGCACTGTGGAGGGTTGCCCCGGCTGTAGCGGGTGTGAATTCACTGAGGAGTTTGCCATGACCCAACTGGAAGAGAACCTCAACAAAATCCTCGAAGAACATCAGCACGAGAGTGGACTGCACATGATCGGTGGCCGTCGCCGCCTGATGGACCGCCTGGTCGAGTTTTTTCAATCGGCTGAAAAGGCGGAGAATTCCGATTCCTCGAGACCCGATCGGCACAATTAGCATCCGCTATTGTTGATGGACTGCGACTAGCCCGCCGCCGGAAGGACTGGCTGGCGGGCTTTTTCTTTCCCCTACCGCTTTTCCTCCCTGGTGCGAAATCCCCTCACTTTTATCTTGACAGCCGCGTCCAAACCCTTAACATATGAATAGTTATTCATTTCGATGAATATAAATGCATGAGTAAGCCTTTACGACAACGCGCCATCCTCGAATCTGTGGATCGGGGGCCAGTCCACAGCCAGGAGGATTTGCAGCACATCCTCAATCGGCGGGGATTCGATGTCGGTCAGGCCACGCTTTCACGCGACATTCGCGACTTGGGGCTGGTGAAGACCTCGGAAGGCTATGCTCTGCCCCAGGGCGAAAATTCCTCCGATCCGGCATTGCCGCCGGTTTCGCGGCTGGTACGGGAGTTCGTGGCCAGCACTCGCACGGCGCAGAATTTGTTGGTGGTCAAAACCAGCGTAGGCAGCGCCCAGCCCGTCGCCGCCGCTTTGGACGGGGAAGACTGGCCGGAGGCGATCGGTACCATTGCCGGCGATGACACCATCCTGATTGTTTGTCTCGATAAAAAGGCCGCCAAACGAGTGGAAGGCCGAATTCAGGGGTTGCTTGCTTAATGCCGGCCAAACTCAAAACTGCGGTGCTCGGCGCGACGGGCTATTCCGGCCTGGAACTGACGCGGCTGCTGCTGCGGCATCCGCTGCTGGATAAGCCGGTTTTGTTGAGTCGGCCGAACGAAAAGGACACATCGTCATCCATCAACTTGGCAGACGTGTTTCCCGTTCTGTCCGGCAATGGGCGCTATCCCTTGCAGCCGCTGTCGTGGACTTCTTTGCAGCAACAAGGAGTGGAACTGCTTTTTCTGGCGACTCCGCACGACGCCTCGCGTTCGCTGGTGCCCGAGGCCATCGCTGCGGGACTTCGCGTCATCGATCTCAGCGGCGCGTGGCGGCTTAAACGGGAACAACATCGTGCGGTTTACGCTTTAAGGACGAGGACTCGGTTGCGGCAGCTGAGCTGACCAAGAAAGCTGTCTATGGGCTTCCTGAACTGAATGCGGATCAGATTCCGGACGCGGCCTTGGTGGCGAATCCTGGCTGCTATGCGACCTCGGTCATCCTGGCGTTGGCGCCGCTGCTCAAGGCAAACATAGTAGATCGCGAGCATGGAATTATTTCCGATTCCAAATCTGGTGTTTCCGGAGCGGGCAAGGAACCGACTTCGAAAACTCATTTTGTGTCGGTGGCCGATAATTTTTCTGCCTACTCGGTTTTCGGGCATCGTCACGTTGGAGAAATTGTCGAGCAGTTAGGACTGGGTACTCGTGAGCTGATATTCACGCCTCATCTGCTTCCGATCCCGAGAGGCATTCTTTCGACCATCTATTTGCGGTTGAATCGCGAGATGAAAGCGGCGGAAGTGGAATCTTGTTTTCGCGAGTTCTACGGAGGCAAGCGCTGGGTGCGAGTTTTTGCTACTCCCAACCTGCCGCAAATCCAGTTTTCTTTGCACACCAACTATTGCGATCTGGGCTTCTGCCTGGCGGAAGACGGCCGTCGCTTAGTTTTGGTTTCGTGCGTGGACAATCTGCTCAAAGGCGCTGCCGGGCAGGCAGTGCAGAACATGAACCTGATGTACGGCTGGAACGAGGAAGAAGGCCTGCAGTGAAAATTGTGGTCAAAGTCGGAGGCGCGGCGATCGAGGAGAAATCCACGCTGCACAAGTGCGCCCACGCGATTGTCGAACTGGCGCGCGACGGTCATCACATTGCCGTGGTGCATGGCGGCGGCGTTGCGCTCACTCGCACTTTGAAGTTGCTGGGCAAGGAGAGCGATTTCGTAAATGGCTTGCGCATCACCGACGCCGAAACCCGCGACGTGGCCCTGATGGTGCTCGCTGGAATTGTGAATAAAACTCTCGTCGCTGGAATTAACGCCGCCGGGTATCCCGCCATTGGCCTGTGCGGCGGCGACGGAACATTATTTCGTGCGCGCAAGAAGCAGACGCAAGGGTACGACCTCGGTTACGTGGGCGAAATTTCTTCCGTAGAACCCAAATGGCTGGAAGCGATTTGGGGGCAGGGAGGTATTCCTGTGCTGTCTTCATTGGCGCTTGGTTCCGACGGCGAGTACTACAACATCAACGCCGACCAAATGGCCTCTGCATGCGCCGTTGCCACTCATGCCGACGCTCTGATTTTCCTGACCGACGTTGCCGGCGTGAAAGATGCGCAGGGGACGGTGATTAACTGGCTGACCACAAAAGAAATCACCGCTCTAATTGCAGATTCCGTCATCGGCGGCGGCATGCTTCCCAAACTGGAAGCCTGCAGTCAGGCTTTGAAGCGGGGAGTGGGACGCGTCCGAATTATGCCTGCGGCGCAAGTCGACATTCTTCCGCAGTTTTATTTCAGCAAGCTGGAATGCGGCACCGAGGTGATCGGAGCATGAGTCTCGCTGCCGTAGCTCGGTCTGAGGAAAAGCTGCTTCTTCCCACGTATGACCGCCACAAGATCCTGTTTGAAAAGGGTCGCGGGCTCTATCTCTGGGATTCAGAAGGGAACCGCTATCTGGATTTCCTCAGCGGTATTGGCGTGAACGCTCTTGGCCATGGACATCCCGCCATTCGCAAGACGCTGCAACGGCAGGCCGGCAGGCTGATTCATGTTTCCAATTTATTTTTTCATAAGTATCAGGCGGAGCTGGCGAAAAAGCTGACCAAAATCTCGGGTTTAGACCGGGCGTTTTTCTGCAATAGCGGCACGGAAGCCTGGGAGGGCGCGTTGAAGCTCGCCCGCGCTTACGCTCGCACCCAGAATAACAATGGTCACAAAGCGAAGTGGCGGCTGCTGGCCCTGGAAAATTCATTTCATGGCCGGACCTTTGGTTCTCTGGCAACCACAGGACAGGAAAAGTACCGTCAGCCCTTTGCGCCCATGATGCCCGGTGTCGGCTTCGTTGCCTTCAACGATGTTGCCGATCTCAAGCGCCAATTCGATGGCAGCGTGTGCGCCATTTGTCTTGAGACCATCCAGGGGGAAGGCGGTATTCGTCCACTAAGTCCGGAATTTCTGCAAACTGCGCGGGAGTTGACCAAACGCACCGGCGCGTTGTTGATACTCGATGAAATTCAATGCGGCCTGGGACGCACCGGGAAATATTTTGCTTATCAGCACTACGGTATCAAGCCGGACATTATTACCGTTGCCAAGCCCCTGGCCGCGGGATTGCCGCTAGGTGCGATCCTCACCACTAATCAAGTGGCGAGTGGATTTCATCCCGGCATGCATGGCACAACCTTTGGCGGTGGCCCGCTGGCTTGCGCAGTGGCCATCGAGTTTCTCAGCATACTCGATGGCCTGCTCGGCCATGTAAAAGAAGTCGGCGAATACTTTCACAAAAAACTCGAAGCCCTGAAATCCAGGCACGGTTCCGTGCGGGAAGTTCGTGGCATGGGCCTGATGCTGGGATTGGAATTGGATTCCAGCGAATCCGCGAAGGCGGTAGTCGTGCGATTGCTGCAGCAAGGAATTCTAATCAATCGTACCAATGAGACGGTGCTGCGATTTCTTCCTCCGTACATCATCGAAAAAAAGCATGTCGATCAGGTTGTTCGCGCCCTCGATTCAGCTCTGGCTGCAGCCAAGCCAGCGAGTGGCGCGGGAAAGTCCACCAAAAGGAGTACGTCACGTTGAGACAGTCAGTGAGTACGAAGCCATTCAATTTGCCAATTCTGCAAACGCCAAGCGCGGAAACATTACCGTGCCGCGATTTGATTTCCACTTGCGACCTCGGCCCGGAAGGCGTAAAAGCTGTTCTCGACCTCGCCGGCTTGATGAAAGCGGGCCCGGCGGCCTTTCGCCTCGCGCTCGACGGCAAGCACATCGTGATGTTCTTCGAGAAGCCATCGCTGCGCACTCGCCTCACTTTTGAGGCCGGCATCGCTAGCCTGGGCGGTTCGGTTTCGTTCGTGGACCAGACTTCCGGGCGGCTTGACGCCCGTGAAAAGCTGAGCGACATCGCCCACAATCTCGAGCGCTGGGTAGATGGAATTATCCTGCGCACCTTCGCCCACGCCACGGTGGTGGGAATGGCGGAGCACGCCTGTGTGCCGGTGATCAATGCGCTGAGTGATCTCGAACATCCCTGCCAGGCGCTGGCGGACTACTTCACTTTGCAGGAGCGCTTTGGCGACCTCAAGAAGATCACGCTGGCTTACGTGGGCGACGGAAACAACGTGGCCCATTCGCTCCTGCTGACCGCTGCCTGCCTCGGATCGAAGTTTCGCATTGCCGCGCCATCCGGTTACGGCCCGAATCCGGAGATTCTTGCTGCCGCTCGAAAGATCGCCAAGGAGACGGGAGCGGTGATCGAACTATTCACCGATCCGCATCAGGCGGTCGCCGGCGTCGATGCAATTTACACCGATGCCTGGACAAGCATGGGACAGGAGCAGCAAGAAGGCGAGCGTGCCCGCATCTTTCCGCCGTATCAGGTGAACGACGCTCTGATCGCGGAAGCCGCGCCGCACGCCGTGTTCATGCATTGCTTGCCTGCCCACCGCGGCGAGGAAGTCACCGACGAAGTGATCGACTCGGTACGCTCGGTGGTTTTTGACCAGGCCGAAAGCCGGTATCACGTGCAGAAAGCCATTATGATGTTATTGCTTGGCGGCGGAGAAGGCCGCCTGTCCATGAGGAGCGCGCATGCCTAATTCTAATAAAGAGAAAGTGGTTCTTGCCTATTCCGGAGGCTTGGATACCTCGATCATTATTCCGTGGCTCAAGGAAAATTATTCCTATGACGTAATCGCCATGGTCGGCGATGTGGGCCAGGGCGACGACATTGATGCCGTCGTCGAGAAAGCGTACAAGACCGGCGCAAGCAAGGTTGTGGTCGAGGACATGCGCGAAGAATTTCTCACGGGATATGTGTTTCCTTCGCTGCGGGCGGGCGCGGTTTACGAGCACAAATATTTGCTGGGAACTTCGATGGCTCGTCCGGTCATCGCCAAACACCAGGTCGAAGTCGCCTTGCGGGAAGGCGCAACCGCCGTCTCTCACGGCTGCACCGGCAAAGGAAACGATCAGGTGCGCTTTGAGCTGACGTATCAGGCTCTTGCTCCGGAGTTAAAAGTAATTGCCCCATGGCGCGAGTGGACTTTGAAGTCGCGGGAGGACTGCCTCGACTACGCCGCGCAGCATGGCATTCAGGTCGAAGCCAGTCGGACGAAAATTCACAGCCGCGACCGCAATCTTTGGCACATCAGTCACGAAGGCGGAGAACTGGAAGACGCGGGCAACGCGCCTCTGCCCACCACCTGGCAAATCACCCGCTCTCCGCAAGAGGCTCCCGACCGCGAGGAGCAAGTCACCATCGGGTTTGCCAAAGGCACGCCAATTTCGGTGAACGGCATGGGGCTTGATCCCGTGCAGTTGGTTGAGCTGCTCAACGAAATCGGTGCTCGCAATGCAATTGGACGCACCGACATCGTGGAAAACCGCTTTGTCGGCATCAAGTCCCGCGGATGCTACGAAACTCCCGGCGGTACTCTGCTAATCGCATCTCACCGTGAGCTCGAAGCCCTGTGCCTGGAGCGCGATCTGGCGCACTTCAAGCAGCACGTGGGATTGAAATACGCCGAACTGGTTTACTTCGGACTGTGGTTTACTCCGCTGCGCGAGGCCCTGGACGCATTCGTCGACAGCACCCAACAAGAGATTACGGGCACGGTCACACTTTCGCTTTATAAGGGGAACGTTTCGATTGTGAGTCGTCAATCGGACTTCTCTTTGTACCGCACCGATCTCTCCTCGTTCACCATGGGCGATAGTTACGACCAGAAAGATGCTGCCGGATTTATCCGCATCCTCGGCCTGCCTTCCCGCTCACGCGCACTGGTTCGCGCCAAGTCCGAAGTCCCGAAAGCCGGGGTGGAGAAATGAAGATGTGGTCGGGCCGCTTCCGGCAGCCGCTCGATCCGGCTTTCGAGCAGTGGCAGCGGTCTTTTGAATTCGACCGGCGCTTATTGAGCCACGAGTTGGCGGCCAGTGGCGCACACGCGCATGCCTTGAAGGACGCCGCCATTCTCTCGTCTGCCGAACTGATCTCCATCCTGCAAGGCCTCCAGCAAATCGCTCAGAAGGCGTTGGAGTCGCCTGCGTTTCTACAGGATGAGGACGCCGAAGATGTGCATCACTTCGTCGAGAAGCAATTAGTTGCGCTCATCGGGGACACCGGCTACAAGCTTCACAGCGGCCGCAGCCGCAACGAACAAATTGCTACTGACCTTCGTTTGTATGTCCGGGCAAGTATCGATCAGATCCAATCTGATCTAGCCGGCTTCGCGGGCGTTCAACTCGACCGCGCCGAACAGGCCGGGGACACGGCCATGCCCGCCTACACGCATCTGCAGCGCGCAGAACCGGTGCTGGTAGGGCATTGGCTGCTAGCTTATGTCGAAATGTTTCTCCGCGATGCCGATCGGCTTGCCGATTGCCAGAAGCGCCTAAACCGTTGCCCTCTGGGCTCCGGCGCCGTTGCCGGAGCCACACTGCCGCTCGATCGTCGCGCCATGGCTGCGAGCCTTGGCTTCGGCGGGCCGACCGCCAATAGCATAGACGCCACTAGCGACCGCGACTTCGTTCTCGAATTCGTGAATACACTTTCTCTGCTGGCTTTGCATCTGAGCCGCTGGGCCGAGGAGATGATTTTGTTTTCCACGCAAGAGTACAACTTCGTGCGTTTACCCGAAGCCTACTCGACCGGTAGCAGTGCCATGCCGCAAAAAATGAATGCCGACTTACTGGAGTTAACCCGAGCCAAGTCCGCCCGCATAATCGGCCATGCCACAGCCTTGCAAGTTACCCTAAAGGGGCTGCCGCTCGCCTACAACAAAGATTTGCAGGAAACTCAGGAGCCACTTTTCGCAGCCGCCGAAATCGTGCTCTCCTTACTACCGCTGGTCACGGGCTGGATGAAAGCCGTGGAATTCAATCACGATCGCATGCAGGAAGCTGCACAAACCGGATTCATGAACGCCTGGGCCGCCGCCACTTACCTGGTCCAGCGCGGCGTTCCGTTCCGTCTTGCCCACGAGCAGATCGGCAAGGCAGTGCAGCTTTGCCTCGAAAAACATTGCGAACTCTCCGATCTATCTCTCGAAGAATTGGGCTCGCTGAATCCGGCATTCACTCAGGATTTCTACGCCTGCCTGACCTTGCAGTCCGTGCTGGCCATTCATGATGTTCCCGGCGGCACGGCGCCGTCGCGGGTGCGGCAGGCCATCTCCGAAGCCAGGCAGAAAGTCGAGTCCATTCGCGGAGGCATCCATGCACACGCGTGAAGCCATTCTGCCCGACGCCGAGAGAATTCATGAACTGATCTCCGCCTATTCCAGCGACGGCACGCTGCTTCCTCGGACCTTCGCCGAAATTTGCGAGAACGTTCGCGATTTCGTCGTTCTCGAAAAGCGCGGACGCATCGTCGGCTGCGGTGCTCTCCATCTCTACGGTCAGCATCTCGCGGAAATTCGATCAATCACGGTGAATCCCGAACAACAAGGCGCAGGCGGCGGCAAGCTTCTCGTTCGTGCCTTGATGGACGAAGCCGACAAACACGGCGTCAGTTGCATCTGCCTATTCACCCGCAAGCCGGAATTCTTCGCACAGATGGGATTTGCCATGGCCCAGCGCGAAGATTTACCCGACAAAATCCACAAAGATTGCTGCGTCTGCCCGCGCTATCACCAATGCGATGAATTCGCCATGGTGCGCGGCGAACTCCCGAAAATTTCCATTCTGCCCGAACCCACGAACTGGTTGGTCAAGCTCCAGGTATGACCATACCTGGGCTTTCGGACAGAACGCTGTTGCCGAAAGGCTTCAGCTTTTCTGCTCTTGCTGCCGGACTGAAAGCCAGCGGGCGTCTTGATCTGGCGCTCGTGGAAGCTGCTGCCGGTACTACCGCCGCTGCTCTTTTTACGAAGAACCGCCTGGTTGCCGCGCCGATAGAAGTTGATCGCGCATCTCTCGCAAAATCAAAAGGCAGGATACGCGCTGTCCTCATCAACGCTGGCAACGCCAACTGCGCCACCGGCAAAGCCGGACTTCAAGCCTGCCGGCAGGTTTGCCGCGAAAGTGCGCGCCTGCTGGGAGTGCGCCCGGAAGAAGTTTTCCCTTCTTCCACGGGGATTATCGGCGTTCCGTTTCCCAGGGAGAAGGTCGTCGCCAATCTACCCGCGCTGGTGGCAGGCCGCGAGTCCTCCGAGCAGGGATTTAATCAGCTGGCCCAGGCCATCATGACCACCGACACGCGGCAGAAGCAGGCGTCGGCCCGTTTCCGATCTGGACAAACCGAAGTGACTCTGACGGGAGTTGCCAAGGGCTCCGGCATGATTCATCCCCAGCTCGCGACCATGCTTGTCTATGTGTTCACGGATGTCGCATCCAGCCCAGCCGAATTAAGGCGGTTCTTACGGGAGGCCTGTGACCAGAGTTTCAATTGCATGTCAGTGGACGGCGATACTTCCACCAACGACACCGTCCTGCTTCTCGCTTCCGGACAAAGTGGAGTTCGCCTCGACACTCCCTTGGTGAAAAAAAAGTTTGCCAAAGCTCTCCGCGAAGTTTGCCAATCCCTCGCCGATCAAATCATTGCGGACGGCGAAGGCGTGCAGCATGTGATCCGGCTCTCCATCGAGCAGTCGAAAGACCGCGAGGAAGCGCTCTGTGTAGCGCGCGTCATCGCACACTCTTTATTGGTTAAGACGGCTTGGGCGGGCGCGGACCCGAACTGGGGACGCATCCTGGCTGCGGTGGGGAGATCCGGTGTGCCGGTCAATCCGGATCGAGTCAATATTTTTATCGGCAAACAACGGGTTTGTCACGGCGGTGTCGGTTGCCGGTTTGACGAAGCCACGGCGCACCACGATCTGTCACAACCAAGTTGCAAAATCCGTGTGCAACTTCATCGTGGCCAGAGCGGAATCATCTTCCAGACGACGGACTTGACAGCGGAATACGTTCGCATCAACGCCGACTATTCCACCTGAGCCTGCTCGGAACTTCGATCCAGTTTTACGATTCACCGATGAAAGCGCTAAGCGCTTTCTGCGATTGCAGGTCGAGCGCTTCGCCCAATTGACCCAAATCGTGTATGAGGAATTGGTTATCCAGCTGATTTGCGTGTTCTTCGGCCAGAGCGAAAACGCAGCGCCGGATCAGGTTGTATTCCTCCAGCAGATTGCTCGGTTTGTATCCCTGGGCCTGCCGCGCGCGGCCATGTTCCCGGGCGGATTTCATGGGTAAGGTGGGCATTTCCTTCAGGCTTAATTTCATTGCCTTCAGGGCTTCTTCAAGCAACGGCACGATCGGCGCGGTCCGCTTTTGGGTCGCCAGCTTGATGCGCTTGAGATTTGGATCGGCCTGGCTGTGTTGCAGCCACTCGTCGCGGAGCCAGCGCCGCTTGCGGCTCACAAAAAATCGCAGCCGTTGGCCGGTGCCAGCGCCGCGAGTAGGCTTGGGCGAAAAACCCAGGCTGCTGGCATTAAGCTTTCTGTTGATCTGTTCGATTTCGTGGCGCAGCGCCTGCTCCACCGTTTTCGAATGCCTTTCTCCTCGCGCCACCCGGCTGACATAGGAAGGATCAATCCGCAACCGCCGCGCGATTCTTATGTATAAGCCGCGGTAGAGCGTCTGGGGTGGGAGGGCCGGTCCCCGAACTGTGCTAGCATTGTCATCTTGCATGACTTCCTTTCGCATAGTGTGTCAGGGATCGTGCCAGCTAACTTAAACGTTAGTCATCTATGTTAGCCCAGTGTAGCAGTGCCGCATGAGCAAAACAAGGATTGCCGGGCAGTTGGAATGGGCCGCGCGGATCAACGCTCTTCGCCGCCGGCTGGGTCTGAGCCAGGCCGAACTGGGCCGCCGCCTGGAGACTTCGGCCATGGCGGTTTCCCGCTGGGAGCGCGGCGTGCAGGAGCCGCCGGCAAATATTAGTATTCAGCTGGGAAACCTGACCGGTGACCCGGAATGCTGGTATTTTTGGGGCCGGGCCGGCTTGCATACCGATGATCTGATGCGGGTTCTGCCCTCGATCCGCTCCCGCCTCCGCCGGGACCGCCTGCCCGACCTGCGGATTGTGCAGGCCGGCGTTCATCGTGTCCCGAAAGAGAAGAGTGAACTGGTTGCGATTCCCGTGCTTCCGGTCGTCGCCGCCGCGCACGGCGGCAAGGGCGATCCGGCCATCTCCCTGCAACAGGCCCGTCCGGAATCTCTGCTCGCGGCCCCCAATCAATGGTGCCCCAATCCCGCCTATACCAGCTGCTTAAGGGTCCGCGGCCGCTCCATGATGCCCTTGATTCACGACGGCTACATCATTGTGGTGGACACCTCCCAGACCAACCGCCGCAAACTCTATGGGCATATCGTGGTCGCCGCCCACAAAGAGCAAGGTCTGATCGTTTCCCGTCTGCAGCGCTTTGACGATACCGAAGTATTGGTCCCGGAAAATCGCGAGTACGACTCCACCGCGCTTTCCACCAACTGGCGGATTGTGGCCAAGATCCTCTGGTGGATTGGCCGCCCTGCCTAGACTGCATCCAGCAGCACTAACCTTTCTCTTTAATCCAACTCCCTCATCTTGTCATTCCGAGAAGCGCAGCGCCGAGGAATCAGCTTTCTGCCGCCGCTCCGGTGAAAGCAGATTTCTCGCTTCGCCCGAGATGTGGAGAGGCCCCCCGGGTTGACTTCCGCCACCGCCCCTTCTATCGTGAGCCGGGCCTTCCATGAATATCGTCAAGGCGACACGGCATTTCGAGCAATGGCTGGGCTTGCACACCACGCTGGTCAAAGCCGACCTGCGCCTGAAGCACCAACACATGGCGGAGGCGGCATTCCCGTTTCTCCGGGCCACGTTCTATCGCTGGGCACAAATCTGGCCGGAGATTTGTCGCGATCTGTCTCAAGCGCCGCATTTGCTGTCCGTGGGTGATCTTCACATTGAGAATTTCGGCACCTGGCGGGACGTGGAGGGCCGCCTGGTCTGGGGCGTCAACGATTTCGACGAAGCCGCCGTCTTTCCCTACTGCTTCGATTTAGTACGGCTCGCGGCCAGCGCCGCGCTTGCCATTGAAGAAGGCCATTTGGCGCTCAACCTAAAAAGCGCATGCACCGCAATTCTGGATGGCTATCGGAAATCCCTCGCCGAACACGGGCATCCCTTTGTGCTCGAAGAGGAAAACAAATGGCTGCGCATCATGGCGACCGGGGAACTGCGCGATCCGGTGCATTTTTGGAAGAAGATGGACAGCCTGCCAAAGGTCGCCGGCGCGATCCCGGCCAGCGCTCAGGAAGCGCTTGAGCATCTTATGCCCGAGCGGCATCTCACCTATCGGCTGGTGCGGCGGGTTGCCGGCCTGGGCAGTCTCGGCCACGTCCGCCTGGTGGCGGTCGCAGAATGCAATGGCGGACGCATTGCCAGGGAAGCCAAGGCCCTGGTGCCTTCCTCGATTTGCTGGGCCCGCGGGGCCAAGGGGCCGGGCGAGATCATGTATCAGGCCATCATCAGCCGTGCCGTCCGATCTCCCGATCCCTTTGTGCAATTGCGAGGCCGCTGGATCGTTCGCCGGCTCTCGCCGCATTGTTCCCGCATCGAATTAAGCGTCCTGCCCAGAAATCGGGACGAATTGAAGATGCTCTTTTCCATGGGATGGGAAACCGCCAACATTCACCTCGGCAGCCAGAATGCCATTAAAGAAGTTCGCCACCACGTCAGCACGCTGAAGCCAAACTGGCTGTACGCCGCCGCCAAGGACATGGCGAAGGCAGTTACGCACGACTGGCGCGCCTGGCGCGAATCGGGCAGGAGCTAAAATGTTCCCGGTAACTCAGATTCCGGTGGGTTCGGCACCCTCGGTGGAGCACTTGGTGGAGCGGCACTCTAGTAGCCCGGCACTTTAAGGTGGAGCGGCCTGGGTGGAGCGGCCTGGGTGGAGCAGCTTGGGTGGCGCAGCACTTCCAGTGCTGCGTTAAGATCTTCCTTTCCCACCACGCGCTTTAGCGCCTGTGGTGGCTCTTTGCTGCCGTGAGATCTCACATCTCCTGGGACGGAGCACAAAGCATTTCATCTTCCGCTTCGACTTCGCTCGAAATCTCTCCTGCCTCGCGCCGCAACACCATCAAAAGTTCGTCGAGGATCACGTTCAGGGATTGAGGATCTTCACTGAGCGCCCTAGCCACGCTTTCTCGATGTACCGCCAACTCGCCGAGGCGCGACGCGTCCAGCTCGGCGCAGTTGCTTTCCGCCATACTCCCCAACCGCTGCGCCCTCCACGCCAGCGGCAGCTCCGTCCGGGCAAAGGGATAATCCAGGCTTCCGGTCGTCATCCAGTGCACGACCAACTCCCGCACATGAAGCGGACTGCAGACTCCGTACATCCCCTCCGTTGCCGCCAGGCCGGCGCTCCACCGCAGGACCCTCAATTTGTCATCCCAGGGGGTCTCGGCGAGCAGAAACCAGCGATCTTCCGCGCTTCGTTTTCCGCCGCAGATCGTGCAAACACGCGCTCCAGAGCTGTTCATGCCACCACCTCAACTTTCGCCTTCTCTGTTCAACAGGCTGGTTGTTGGGAAAGTATTTCGTTCGGATGCAAGGACACGGAACCCACCGGTTTCTTCGCTTCTGGGGTTTTTCCCTGCGGGGAAAGCAGTGGAACCATGATCAAGCCGAGGCCTTTGCTGAACGTCAGCGTGACCTGGGGAAAGCACTCATCGCAAAGCCAAAAGTGTTCGACCCGACGAGATGATCTGCTCTTGCGCAGGGCGTTGCTCTGGGCTGAAGCCTGGTTCTCCTCCGGTTCACTTTCCACCACAAAGAGCTTGCCTTGATGCATGCTTCGAAAAAGATTCACGCACGGCGGATTGGCGCATTTATGTAGCATGGGAGCCCCCGGGGAAGATTCTTTGCAGGAAAGACTTCTCCAGTGCACGTAAGTTGCCGAACCAGGGTGGAGGCGAATGTCTTGGAATGAGGCCTTTGCTCCAGGCGAGGATACTCAAGAGAGCGGCGGTGCCGAGACTAAGTCAGGGTTGCCGACGCTTCGTCAATTGCGGTTCCGTCGTAACGGTTAAAGCAGCAAGCCGGTAACTCCCAACACAATCCCCGCAATGCCCAGAACAATTCCCATAAACCAAAACAGCTTTCGTCCAGAAAGCAACGTAATCGAGGTGATGACCAAGCCGATTTCGAGGATCGCCTCGCCCAGGTCAAAGCGGTCGGCGCGCTTCCGTTCGTGTTCGGTTTCCGCCTCCAGTTCATGGGCTTTGGCTTCCAGTTCTTTCCCCTCATCACGATAGCGTTCCGCTTCGGCGGCGTATTTTTCGTGCAGCTTGGTCGCTTGTTCGGCGTCTTTGGAAGCAATAATCGATGTCAGGTCGCCAAATAACTCATCTTCATGACGGCGGATGCTCTTGGCCTGGTAATAGGCCCACTGGTCGGTAATCTTGTTCTGCAGGATGACTTCCTCGGTGTGGGCGCGATGCCCGAGCAACGACACAGTAGCCACCAACACCGCGAGGATGGCCATAGTGAGCGAAATGGGGGCCAGGCTGGGATTGTGCTCGGCGGCCTCGGCATGTTCCTTCAATTCCTGCAGTTCGTCGCTCATGGTGCCTCCTCGGGGTGCTTGGCTTGGAACGGTAGAATGTAACGGATTGCCAGTTTCCGCGCAACCCCTACTCTCCCATCACCTTGACGATCACTCGTTTGTCGCGCTGGCCATCGAACTCGGCATAGAAAATACGCTGCCAGGTACCCAGGTCCAGTTTTCCGGCGGTGATGGGGACGATCACTTCATGATGAATCAAAAGGGCCTTCAGATGGGAGTCGCCATTGTCTTCGCCGGTTTGATGGTGCTGATAGTTTTTATCGAATGGCGCGAGCTTCTCCAGCCATTGGTCGATGTCTTCGATCAAGCCCGATTCGTTGTCATTCACGTAAACACCCGCCGTAATGTGCATGGCCGAAACTAATACCATGCCTTCCTTTACCCCGCTTTTGCGAAGGATGGTCTCGACTTGGGGCGTGATATGAATGTATTCCCGGTGAGACTTCGTGTGAAACTTTAGGTATTCGGTGTAACTTTTCATGGGTCTTCTCCAGAAAACAAGTGAAAGCCAGACCAGTTTCGCAGATAATGCCGGGGAAATCAGCAAGGGGTGCTTGTGGATAGCTCGCAAGACGACCTGAAAGAAATCAGACATCTGCTGCGCGAACTCACCACGCGCGTTTATCGCATCGAACGAACGTTGGGGATCGAAGCTGTAACAGCGCAGCCGTCTCCTTCTCAAGCCGCAAGCGTAACTCAAACCCCGCCACCAACGGCAACGGCAAACCCGCCGACGCCGAGCCAGCAGATCCCGATTGCGGCCACGCCGATTTATCCTAGTTCTCCGCGGCCGGAGAGAACCACAGCAGCGACGCCTGAAGTTGACCTGGAATCGCGCATTGGTTCGCACTGGCTGAACCGAATTGGCATCACTGCCGTGTTGATCGGTGTTTCTTATTTCCTGAAGTATGCTTTCGACAACAACTGGATTGGGCCTGCCGGGCGAGTAGCCATCGGACTACTTGCCGGAATTGGCATCGTCGTTTGGAGCGAACGTTTCCGCAGCCGGGGATATCAGATTTTTTCTTATTCCTTGAAAGCGGTAGGCGTTGGCATACTTTATCTTTCGCTATGGGCCGCATTCCAGGTTTATAACCTGCTTCCTAGCGGCGTGGCCTTTGTCGCCATGTTGCTGGTGACCGCCGCTACGGCGGCGTTGGCGCTCAGCCAGGATGCCGAAATCCTGGCGGCTTTTGCATTGACCGGCGGCTTCGTCACCCCGGTTTTACTTTCGACCGGCCAGAACCGGGAACTGGCTCTGTTTGCCTATGTGGCGGTGCTCGATCTGGCAGCGCTGGCGATGGTGGCGTTCAAGCCCTGGCGGCGATTGCTCGTCCTAAGTTATGCCGGTACTTTGCTGCTTTACGTGGGCTGGTACAACCAGTTCTATGACCGTAGCCAGGTGAATCCCACACTGGGCTTCGCGACCTTGTTCTTCGCCATCTTTGCCATCGCCCCGCTGGTGGCGCGCTCGCCTGAAAACGAAGCCGGGGTATTCGCATCGGTGCCGTTCATCCTGGTATTGGTCAACGCAGGCGTTTACTTCCTGCAGATCTACTCTATGTTTGAGGAGATCAGTAAGACCGAGACGGCGTGGTTTGCATTGGCACTGGCGGCGGTTTACATCTACCTGAGCTGGCGGACCCGGGAAAGATTTGGCGGTTCGGCTACCGGGCAGAAGCTGCAACTGCTTCATCTGGCACTGGCTATTGGCTTCATCACCATCGCGATTCCCATTCGTCTCGACCAGCACTGGATCACCATTGGCTGGTTCGTGGAAGCGGCGGTGCTGCTCTGGGTGGCCGACCGCATTCATTCTGATTTGCTCAATGCGTTCGCCGTGGGCGCGCTAGCGCTGGGCGTCGCCCGGCTGCTTTTTATCGACGATTTCCATTCCACGCAATTAATTCTCAATGCCCGGATGGGCACGCATGCGTTGGCTGTCGCTGTGCTGGGAGGGATTGCCTGGTATGCCTCTAAGCGTAATGACGAGACTGGACGTAGAGCCAGTGCGGTTGCGGTCGTTGCCCTCAATGCCTTGGCGCTGATTGCGCTTACCCGCGAAGTTGCCGATTACTATGCCCAGCAGCTCGCGACGGTCCGTCCCCACACCGGAACCTTCAATCTGGCGGACTGGGGCCAATCCCGCAAGGTGGAAATCGTTCGCGACTTTACCTATTCCGCTTTGTGGATGGCTTACGGGGCCATGTTGATGGTGGTCGGTTTCTGGCGGAATTCGGCGTTCGTGCGCTGGCAGGCGTTGATCTTGATCGCGGTCACGACCTTCAAAGTCTTTATCTATGACACCTCGCAACTCGACCACATTTATCGCATTATGAGTTTTATCGTGCTGGGCATATTGCTGCTGACGGTTTCGTTTGCCTATCAGCGGGATTGGCTCAAACTTTCGGGAAGGAAGCCGGCTGAGCTGGATCCGAAGGGTGCTGCCTGACTATGAAGCAGAGCTATTGGGCTTTGTTATTGATGTTCGCCTTTTTCCAAACCGCGCGTCACGAGGCGGCCATCCCGTACTTCGGCCATGTTCGCGACGTCACGGTGTCCCCCAACCAGCAGAACTACGTGGTCGTAGATCAGAACATCTGGGAGCACAGCCGTCCGAATCTGGCCGATGTCCGGCTCTATGACGGGCAGACGCAAGTGCCTTATGTGCTGCGGGAACGGCGGGCCTCTGTCTCCAGCGTAGGACAGGAAGCCAAACTGCTGAATTTGGGATCGGCAGGCGGGCATACGGAATTCGACCTCGATGTGGGCGACCTGGCAGAATATGACCGCGTCCGCCTGCGGCTGGACAACAAGAATTTCATCGCCACTGCGGAAGCTGAGGGGCGGAACGATCTGCATCAAGCTGGCGGCGTGAAACTGGGAAGCAGCACGCTGTACGACTTCTCGCGGGAAAATCTTGGCTCAAATTTTGTGCTTAAACTGCCAGTCTCAAATTTTCACTACCTGCACATTCGCCTGGCTGCGGGTATCAATCCAAAACAGGTGAAGGGCGCAGTTCTGTTTAATCTGCGAGAGGAAAAGGCGGCCTGGAGCAATGCAGGCATATGCCAAACCATCGCCAGCGCGCAACCCAAGAGCACGGCATTCAGTTGTCAAGACACAACTGCTACACCGGTCGATCACATTGAGTTTCAAGTCGCTCCGACGGCAGTGAATTTTCGGCGAACCGTGATTGTCACGGACTCGAAGGGTGCCGAGGTGGCGAATGGTGAAATCAGCCGTATTCGGATTCTTAGGGCCGGGCAGTCCGTGGTTTCCGAAAGCCTGGCCGTGGACCTTCCAGACATGCGCGAGAAGCAGCTCACCATCAGCGTGGAGAATGGCGACGACGCGCCCCTTCCCGTGCTGGCGGTACAGCCGCTATCGGTTGAGCGCCGCATCTACTTCGATCCAGCCGGGAAGACTGCTGTGAAGGTCTATTACGGGGATGAAAAGCTGATGACCGAGCCTAGTTACGATTACGCCAAGTTCTTTCAAGAGGATGTGGCAGCGGTCGAAGCCAAGCTGGGAGCGGAGATGCCAAACCCCGCGTACACGGGCCGTCCAGACGAGCGGCCGTGGTCGGAGCAGCACAAAGCCGTGTTGTGGGCGGCGATGCTGTTGGCAGTCGCGGTGCTCGCTGGACTCGCTCTGCGTGGATTTAAGACGGGGCCTGGGGCGAGCGAGGGGAGTGCATAGGTCCTTCGTTCGCAAAAGGCGCTCGCTCAGGATGACAAATTTTCTAATTGACTGGAAAAGTTTTAGCGGTACGATTCTTCTACTTCATCAATCCAGCCTGGACGCTTCAGGACTTCGCGGGGCTTGGGGCCGTCGGCTGCGCCGACGATGCCGTCGCGTTCCATGAGATCAATGAGGTGAGCGGCGCGGCCGTAGCCGACGCGTAAGCGACGCTGGATCAGGGAAGTGGAAGCCTTGCCGAATTCGATCACCAGGCGTACCGCGTCTTCATAGAGGGGATCGTTTTCTGCCTCGCCGTCTTCACCGTCGCCGCCTGACGGGCCGCCCTCGCGTTCTTCTTTCGGAGCCTGCAGGAATGCCTCTTGATATTCGGCCGTGCCCTGGGCGCGCCAGAATTCCACGACCGCGGCAATTTCTTTTTCTGTAACGAAGGGCGCATGCAGGCGATGGACGCGGGCCGATCCTGAGGGAAGATAGAGCATGTCGCCGCGCCCCAGCAGGGCTTCGGCGCCGTTGGCGTCGAGAATGGTGCGTGAGTCGACCTTGGTGGCGACGCGGAATGAAATTCGCGCCGGGAAGTTGGCTTTGATCAGGCCGGTGATGACGTCTACCGAAGGCCGCTGTGTGGCTAGAACAAGGTGAATGCCAACGGCGCGAGCCATCTGCGCCAGGCGGGTGACCGATTCTTCCACGTTGCCGGAGTCGAGCATCATCAAGTCCGCCAACTCGTCGATGATGATGACGATGTAGGGAATGGGACGGTCGTCAGCGTTGTCGCCAAACAGGCTGGGGGTGATGACGTCGTCAAACAATTTGTTGTATTGATCGATATTGCGGACGCCCTTGGCAGCCAGCAGTTTCAAGCGGCGTTCCATTTCGCGCACGGCATTACGCAGCGCATTGGCCGCCAGCTTGGGTTCGGTGATGATGGGCGTGAACAGGTGCGGCACGCCTTCATAGTTGCCCAGTTCGAGGCGTTTCGGATCAACCAGGATCAATCGCACCTGATCGGGCGTCGCCTTGTACGAGAATCGACATGATCATGGCGTTGATGGCCACGCTCTTGCCCGCGCCCGTGGAACCGGCAATCAGCAGATGCGGCATGCCGGCAAGGTCGGCGGTAACGATGCGTCCATTGATGTCTTTTCCCAAGGCCAGCGTGAGCTTCGATTTGGTGCCGAAAAATTCCTGGGATTCGATGTTTTCCCGCAGCCAGATAATTTCACGCTCGCGATTCGGCACCTGAATGCCGACCGTCGATTTGCCCGCCATGCGTTCGATCAGGATGCTTTCCGCTTTGAGGGCGAGGCAGAGGTCGTCGGTGAGATTGGTGATGCGGCTGTACTTGATGCCGGCTTCGGGCTTGAACTCGAATGTCGTGACTACCGGGCCGGGATTGATTTGTGTGATTTGTCCGTGGACATCGAATTCGGCGTATTTGTCGGTGAGCACCTGGGCCAACAGCTTGAGTTCGTCGGCATCAACGGCTTGTTGTTCGTCGGCGCGATGCAGCAGGCTGCTCGATGGCAGCTTGAATCCTCCGGCGATGCGCGGCAGGGTGGTTTTGGGTTTCTGGTCAGCGTCGGCACGCTCGGTAACTTCGGGAGCTATCACCTGCGAGTCAGACTGCGCTTCGTAGTGCGGCGCGGCCGCCGGGTGCGACTCGTCGTTACGTTCTGCTGCGAAAGTGCGGTCGATTCCAGTACGGACTGGCTCCGGTGTGCGAGCTTGCGGGACAGCTCTGGCGGGGACCATCTGCGCAGTGATCACCGGTTTGGGAGAGGCGCGGCGTTTCTCGAGGTCCTTCTGCATGCGCGTCTTGGCGCGGGTTTCCTGCCAGTCCTTCCAGCGATTCCATAAGGCGACCACGAAGGCGAACCGCGTCGGCGCCCAAACCTGCAGGGCGGAGAAGGAAAACGCGGTCGAGAGATAAAGCGCCACGGCCAGCACTGTGGCGCAAACAATGTACGCGCCTGCCAGGTTGAAGTAGTGGATGAGGAAATCGCCGAGGATCCTTCCCAGCAAGCCCTCGATTGGAATCAGGTGCATCCAGTGGATGTGTCCGGGAAGAAGCGCCAGCAGCGCGGGGACGAACATCACCAGCCAGATTCCACCCAGCGACTTGGCCACCGGCGAGGGAACTTTGCGGGAGTGGAACCAGCGCATGCCCAGTACACATGCGAACACGGGCAGCAGAAATGCTCCAATGCCGAAGAACTGCAGCAGGATGTCGGACATTAAAGCGCCGACTACGCCGATCCAGTTGCGCGCCGCGTGCGAGCCGGTGAGGATCGAGGCGCTGTTCAACGAAGGATCGAGCGGCGAATAGGAAGCCAGAGCAAGAAAAAGGAGGAGCGCGGAGACACACAACAGGAACCCAATCAGCTCATTGAGCCGCCGGTTGTTGGTCGGAGCGAATATGCGGGAAGCAAACTTCATGGGGCGTATTTCGCAGCACGCAGGAGACACTCTTCCAGCGGTGCCGACCTACGCCAGAGCCTTTTAATTATGCCAACAAGTGGGGACTTCTAACAATGGGGGAATTGAGCGGAAGTTATCGAGTTGGTTTCCCGTTGAGCTTTGTCTGTTCCGCGCCTATCCCGCCAGCCGCGCGGCAAATGCCAGGACCAATCCGCCGACGATGATGCGGTAGACCGCAAAGGGAGCGAATCCGCGCTTGCGGACGTAACCCATGAACCAGGCGACGGAAAGATAGGCGACCAGGAATGAGACCACGAACCCTATCGCGAGTACGAGCCAGCCGTGGGGATCGATCTGCGAGACTCCAATCGGGTTCGCGCCTTTTCCCCGCAGAGATTTGAGCAAGTCATAGCAGGTGGCCGCGACCATGGTCGGGATGGACAGGAAAAATGAGAATTCGAGCGCTGCTGCTCTTGATATACGGGCCACTTGTCCGGCGGCAATCGTGGACATGGACCGCGACGTCCCCGGGAAAACCGCCGACAATATCTGGCAGGCACCAATCCAGACGGCTTGAGTCAGGCTGATGTCTTCCATTTTCCAGGTGTGAATGCGGCCTTCGCCACCCGGCCCGGCAGCCTCCGATTTCGAATTCCAGGCGTCCACCAGCCACATGACGATTCCGCCAATCAGCAACGAAGCGCCCATGATGTACAAGCTTTCTAAATGCTTGCCAATAATCTTGGTCAGCAGAAATGCGGGAATGGCGGTCACTACGAAGGCCACCATGGTCAGACCCAGCGGATGGGTGAGCACGGTTTTGTCGCCACGCTCGCCGCCGGGAAAAGTCGAGATGAATTTGGCGATACGACCGCGAAAGTACACGGGCAGACACAGGATCGCGCCCAGTTGGATCACAATCGTATACATCTTCCAGTAGCCATCGGACAGGCTTATATGGAAGAGTGATTCCGCAATGCGCAGGTGAGCGGTTGAACTGACCGGCAGGAATTCCGTCAGCCCTTCGATAATTCCTAGAATCAAGGACAATAAATAGTCGTGCAAGCGTCCTCCGGAGGGGGAGTACGGGAAGTATGGCAGAAATCAACGAACCGTTGTACTTGCAACTCTGGTTCGAGGGCGGCAGCTCATTCCTGCGAATTTCCGTAGGTGGGGACGCCTTGCTCAATCAGATACAACAGCCGTTGTGCGCGAGCCCCCCAGTCGCCTTGGGGAAATTGTTCGACTACTCTCTTGGCCAGCGCCAGGGCTTTGGATTTTGATTCATCGGATTTCTTCGCCTGCTCTTCCGTTTTATAGATCTCGATCAGCGCCGACCAGCGGTAGGCCGCATCGTACAGCGCTTCCCCGACCGCTGGAGACTGCGGGTGGTCTTTCGCGTAATTCTCGTAAACTTCCGCTTCTTTCATCGGACACTTCGAGGCCCCCAGCCAATCTCCGCACAATTTGTTATCGATCAAATGAAACGCCGCCAGGTCCGCCCACTTGGTGCCAGGGAACTTTTTCATGACTTCCTTCATGTGGTCTTCGTTCATCCCTGCACGAAGATAAGCATCCTGCTCCTTGGCGGAGGGACGCGACATCACATCGGCCTTTTCAATCTGCCAGCGAATGTCCGCGGAACGGTACATGGCTTCTCCCGCCAGCGGCGACTTGGGGAAATATTCGGCGGCCCGGTAATAGAGACGCAGGGCTTCATCGGCGGCGCCGCGTCGTCCATGGCGTTGGCTGGCCTGCTCTTCGGAGTCGACCGCCTCGCCAAAAATAATTTTGTCTCCATCCGGGAGCGACGCCCGCACCACGCCTTTGTCGAGGATCCATCCGGTTACTACTTGAGGCGATTGCTCGTCATTGCTGGTGACGATGCCGAGCGTGGCTTCGACGTGCACCCAATTGGGGATGGTTTCCATGATGACCAGATCCCGTCCGCGCTCGACGGTACGCAATTTGGCGGAGTTGGTGTCGGGGGAAACATAAAGCGTGGCCACGCGGATGACGGTGGCGCGCAGCACGTCCGCCGAGGCCACGGTACTGAGCAATGCGGTGTTCAGAATGATAAAAAATACGATGACGAAGTTTCGCTTCATGATTTGATCGGGCTTGCAGTTGGATGCGTGATTCGCGCCAGCACCTGCGGGTCAATGTTTCCACCGCTGATCACCGCGACATTCAGTCTGGTCTTGGGCAACTGCTCGCAATGAAACAGAAATGCCGCTACGGCGACCGCGCCGCTCGGTTCGGCCACCGTCTTGGGATTTGCCGCCAGAAGGCGCATCGCTTCCTGGATCTCGGCTTCGCTCACGGTCACAATGTCATCCACATATTTTCTTATGTGCTCGAAGTTAATCGGCCCAATGCTCTGGGTGCGCAGTCCGTCGGCCTGGGTGCGTGACACCTCATCGGCACGGAATTCGACAATCTTCCCGGCTCTCAGGCTGGCTTGCGCATCGGCGGCCAACTCCGGTTCCGCGCCGATTATTTTGACGGACGGCTTGGTTAGTTTGATAGCTGTAGCGATCCCGCTGATCATGCCGCCGCCGCCGACCGGAGCAAGAATGGTTTCGACTTCGGGCAAATCCTCAAGAATCTCGAGGCCGATGGTGCCCTGGCCGGCGATAATTTTCTCGTCGTTGTAGGGAGGGACAATGACATATCCATGCTGGGCCGCCAGTTCTTCGGCCTTGAGTTGGCGCTCCAGGCTGCCGGGCCCCACCAGTATGATCTCCGCACCCAGCGCTTCGGTTGCCTCGCGCTTGATCTTCGGCGCATTATTTGGCATGACAATCACCGCTTTCACCCCCAGCGCCCGTGCCGAGTAGGCAACTCCTTGCGCATGATTGCCGCTGGAATAGGTGATCACCCCGCGCTTTCGTTCTTCTGACGACAGGGAAGCGATCTTGTTGTAAGCCCCACGCAGCTTGAAAGCGCCGATGGGTTGCTGGTTCTCGGGCTTCAGGTAAAGCCGGCGGGAGTCGTTAGAAGATTTGTCATCCCGAGTTATCGTCCATTCAACCAACTTGGTGCGAGTCGCCACGCCCTTGAGTAGGGCTTGAGCTTCCCGGATGTCGCTTAGCGTGACTATGGGGTTTCTCCTGACTAACTGGCGGGACGGTAAAACATCCCCGCCACAATCGAGGGTGCCTATTTATTGCATTTTTTGCAAGGGCAGAGAGGGCAGTTGCGCGACTGTAATTTATAAGTTACAATACATAGGCATGGAAATCCGTCGCTATCTCTCTGGATCGGGTAGAGATGTTTTCGGGGAGTGGCTGGCGGCGCTGAAAAGACGCCCGTACCCAGACGAAAATTGTGGCCCGGATTGATCGGCTTTCATTGGGAAACTTGGGCGGCTGCAAAGCCCTACGTGGTGGCATAGTTGAACTGCGGATCGACTGGGGCCCAGGGCTATCGGGTTTATTACGTTCTGGTGGGCAAAGCTTGAGTGCTGCTGCTTTGCGGCGGGGACAAGCGCAAACAGTCATCCGACATCAGACGCGCGCAGGAATATCTCAAAGACACCGGGAAAGGACACTATGAAACGCAAGGCAAGCATATCCCACGACGAAGCTACCATTCGTAAACTGCGCGACAATCCGGAGTTCGCCGCCGAATACCTCCGCGCCGCATTGGAGGATGACGACGAGCCCAGCGTGCTTCTGATCGCACTGCGTCGCATTGCGGAAGCCCGAGGCGGCATCGCCAAGGTAGCAAAAGCCGCCGGCATCGAGCGCGAGAGCCTGTACCGCGCCTTATCGGTTCGCGGAAACCCTCGGCTTTCTACGTTGGTTGCCGTGACCAAGGCGGTGGGGTTGAAGCTCACGGTGGAAACCGCGCAATAGCGAGAGGCCATTGCTCCCTTCCCACGCGTCACCAAGTCCCTGCGAACGACAGCAACAGCGATACTTTTCCTTTTTCGTTGAGCCACTGGTAAGCTCTTGGATCATCCGATTCAAGGAAGGGTTGGAGTAGCCCAGCGATGTCAGCCCATCCGTCTTCGCTCAGAACGCATTCGAATCTCGAAGGACCAGTTTGGAGAATGCCTCGATCGCGTTTTCCCAGACATAATTCCAGCTTACAACCAGCGACCGGTTCGATCCACTGCTGCTCGTCCAAAGATGTGTTTGCTTTTGCACCGACAGCGAGCGAGTTGACGAGATCGCTGAAACGAACGATCGCGGACTTGTCGAATGCGGAAAGGCGAATCAGAGGACAGTCCGGCGAGCCATCGGCGAGAAATTCGAGCTTCATTCGGGCTTCGCTAGATTTCCAAAATCACCGGCATGATCAGCGGCCGTTTCTGGGTCTGTTTGGAGATGTAGCGTTTGAGGTCGGTGCGGATCTTTTCTTTGATGACGCCGTAGTCGGTTTTTTCTTCGTCGCTGGATTGCTCAAGCGTATCCATCACGATTTGACGAGCGCCTTCCATCAGGCCATTGTCGCCGGGATTGAAGCCGCGAGTTACGATCTCCGGCGCGCTCTCCACTCGGCCGGTCAATTTGTTGATGGCGATGATCGGCAGCACGATGCCGTCTTCGCTAAGGTGGCGGCGGTCTTTCACGATTAAATCTTCGACCACGTCGGTGCGGGAACCGGAATCGATGCAGACGCGACCTACGTTGACGCGTCCGGCTTTGCGTGCGCCCTTGTCGTCGAATTCGAGAACATCGCCGCTTTCAATCAGGATGGCCTGTCCTACCGAACCCTGCATGGAGCCGGCCATTTCCGCGTGCAGCTTTAGCTGCCGGTACTCGCCGTGGACGGGAATAAAATATCGCGGCTTCACCAGATTGATGATCAGCTTCAGCTCTTCCTGGCTGGCGTGTCCGCTGACATGGATGGGCGGGAACGATCCATCGTCGTAGATCACGTGCGCCTGGCGGCGGAACAGGTGATCAATCATGCGATAGATGCCCTTCTCGTTGCCGGGAATGATGCGCGAGGAGAGCACGACGGTGTCGCCCTTTTCGATTTTGGCGTGTTTGTGATTGTCCACCGCCGCGCGTGATAGCGCGGACATGGGCTCGCCTTGCGTGCCGCTGATCAGCACGCAGACTTTCTCCGGCGGATAGTTCTTCATCTCGCCAGGATGAATCAGCAACCCTTCCGGAATTTCAATGTAGCCCAGGTCTTCAGCAATTTCCGCCGAGTTGTTCATGGAGCGGCCCAGAAATGCGATCTTGCGTCCATGTTCCCAAGCCATCTCGACTGCGAGCTTTATGCGATGGATAGAAGAGGAGAAACAGGAAATGAACAGCCGCCGTTTGGTATGAACGAACACTTCATCGAACTTGCGGCGGACCGCGCGTTCACTGGGGGTGTAGCCCTTGCGCTCAACGTTGGTCGAATCCTGAAACAACGCCAGCACACCTTCTTTGCCGTACTCGGCGAAGGCGTGCAAATCGAAAAGCTTGTTGTCGGTGGGCGTCGGATCGACTTTGAAATCGCCGGTATGAATGATCACCCCCAGCGGCGTGTGTACGGCGATGGCCACGCAATCCACCAGGCTGTGAGTGACGCGAATGGGATGGATGGTGAAAGGCCCAAGCTTGAAGCGCTCCCCCGCACGCATCTCGTGCAGCACCGCGTCATCGAGTAGCCCGTGCTCCTCCAGCTTGTCTTCGACATAAGCCAGCGTGAACTCCGTGCCATACACCGGCACGTTCAGTTCGGAGAGGACAAAAGGCAATGCCCCGATATGGTCTTCGTGCCCGTGAGTGAGAACGATGCCTCGTACCTTGCTGCGGTTCTCAATCAGGTAGGAAATGTCCGGGACAACGATGTCGACGCCGAGGAGCTCGGCTTCCGGAAACATGAGACCGGCGTCGATGACGATAATGTCGTCATTCCAGCGGACGGCCATGCAGTTCATCCCGAACTCGCCCAGGCCGCCCAGGGGTACAACGTGCAATTTTCCAGTTGGCATTGAAGTACTGATGCTAGCACAGGAAGAGCGCGGGTCATGCATTGCCGGTGTGGTCATGCAACATGCCAACCCCTGAAAGGGAACTGGCCTTTGCCGCTGCGATGGGGTAACTTCTAGTCAGATGGCCGAGCAACTCTCCAAATCGTGGCTTCGGGGACGCGTCGAGAATGGCCTGCGGCGTGGCTTCCAGCATGCCTACGAAACCGTGCGGGTCGATCCGTCTCGATTTCTTCTTCAGTTGCGTTCAGCTTATGGATTGCCGGTTACGAGCTTTCAAGGGCTCTACTCCGTGGATATACGCGTCCTCGATGACGTGGCGGAAAAAGTGGTTCGCAGCGGTATGAAGATTGCAGCGGTTGAGGGAGCCGGGTTCGGACTGGGTGGCGTGATCACCATTGTGCCCGATCTGGGGATTCTCGCCGGGATCACCTTGCGGACCATCCAGAAGCTCAGCCTGCTCTATGGATTCGAGTTCAACACCGACGACGAGACTGCAGAACTTTGGATTGCTGCTGCCACGGCCGCGGGTGTGGACATCAGCCGCGAAATGCTGGAGAAAGAAGTCATCAATAAATTCGTGCCGCGAGTGATCCAGAGGATTGCGGTCAAGGCCAGCACCGAAGTGGTGGAGAAGTGGGCAGGGCGGGTGATTCCGCTGGTCAGTTCGGTAATCGGCGCGGGGCTGAATTATTATTTCGTGCGGGCCTGGGGAAAGCGGGCGGGGTCGCATTTTCGCCAGAGGCACCTGGAGTTGCGCAGCCGATTGGCGGAAGGGAATCGGGTGATTGAGGCGGCGCCGATTGCGCGGCTGTCGTCTTGAAAGAAGCTTCTAGCTGCTAGCTTCTAGCTACCGCAGCCAATCTTCCAACTCTGTTCCCTGATCTGTCTTTTCGTCGCGATACTTCACGATCACCGGCGTGTACAGCGACAGATTCCATTCTTGGCCCTTTCCCTTTTTTACTGCACGCGATCCGGGGACGACCACGGCATTTTCCGGGACTTCAAGCGCATGATCTTCGGTGGCGCGATAGACTTCGCCGCGTACCAGGTCGTAGAGGGGAGTCGAACGAGTCAAGATTGTGCCGGCACCCAGCACCGCTCGCGTCCGCACCAGCGTGCCTTCGTAGACGCCGCAGTTGCCGCCTACCAGCACATCGTCTTCAATCACCACTGGGGACGCGTTGATTGGCTCCAGCACGCCACCAATTTGAGCAGCCGCGCTGAGATGCACCCGCTTACCGATCTGTGCGCACGAACCCACCAGCGCGTGAGAATCGACCATAGTGCCTTCGTCCACATATGCGCCGACATTGATAAACATGGGCGGCATGCAGATCACCGTTGGCGCGACATAGGCGCCAAGCCGCACCGACGATCCTCCGGGAACGATGCGTACGCGGTCGCGGACGGTGAACCGGCGGGCCGGGAAGGTGTCTTTATCGACGAAGGAGAGACTGGTGTCCTGCGCACTCTCGCTGAGTTCACCCAGGCGAAAGCCAAGCAGGATGCCCTGCTTTACCCAAATATTAACGACCCAGCGCCCATCGATTTTTTCTGCAGCGCGAATCTTGCCCTGGGTGAGTTCGTCGCGGAAGTCCATGAATATCTGGCGCGCGTCAGGATTGCGTTCCACTTCACCCAGCGAGGCTAGGCGTTCAATCGAAGATTTGAGGGATTCCATGAGTGGCAAGTATAGAGGAATTTCTCAAATACATTTGCATTCGCTGCGGATCAAGACATTCTGCATACCATGCGACGTCTCCCGCGCCTCGCTGAGGGTTACGTAGGGGCCGTGCCAGCGGGCGTGGTTGGGATCGTGCCCGGAGGGGCGTCCCTTGCCGTGGTTGCATTGACTGCAAGTTGAGCGGTGGAGAACAATTTTGTGCGGACCCGCCAGCCAATTCTCGTAAACGTAAAAACTCGCCGGCTCGGGCGTCGGAGCTTTGGCAATCAGGCCGGCGTCGGCGGCAATTTTCTGTAGCTTGGATCGTGTATCGCGACGCATGGGAACGAGGGGCAACCGGTAGACCTCTTCGATTTTGCCCATCATGGCCAGCACCGCCTTGACCGGCAGCGGGCTCGATTCCATGAAATTCGCCTGCATCAGCGGCAGGAATTTGCGCATGACCTGGCGCGCAGCGTTCCAATCGTTGTTCATCGCCGACCTGATCATTGCCGACATCTCGGCCGGAATTTCATTCGAGGCAACCGAAATCAGTCCTACACCGCCGAGAGCGATCACCGGCAAAGTGACGGCGTCGTCTCCAGACAGAACCACGAAGCGTTCCGGGACCAGATTGCAGATTTCGGCGATCTGATTGATGATGCCGCTGGCCTCTTTGACCCCGGCAATATTGGGAATTTCCGTCAATCTCGCAAGGGTCGCAGGTTCCAGGTTCGCGCCGGTACGGCCGGGTACGTTATAAAGAATGATCGGCTTATCGATGGCTTCTGCAATCGCGCGAAAGTGCTGGTACTGGCCCTCCTGCGTGGGCTTGTTGTAATAGGGGCTGGCGGTGAGAACGAAATCCACGCCCGGCCGCGCTGCCACTTCTTTTGCCTTTGCGACCGCCTCGCGCGTTGAGTTAGAAGTCGCTCCCGCGACGATGGGCACACGTCCGGCCACGACTTCGATGGTGATATCGATCACCTGCAGCCACTCGTCGTGCGTAAGTGTTGGAGTCTCGCCAGTCGTGCCGCAAGGGACAAGAAAATCGATTCCGCATTCGATTTGCCATGTGACTAAATTGCGCAGGGCGGTCTCGTCGATGGAGCCATCCTGACGGAAGGGAGTTACTAACGCCGTACCGCATCCACGAAGTTGCATACTATTAAGATAACGCTAATAGGCGGGTGCGCAAAACGAACCTTCTAAGAATTATGGCTTACAACCCTTCCAGACATCCTTGAAGTCGAAGAGCCCTTTCTTGCCGAATAGCCACTCTGCGGCGCGCACGGCGCCTTCGGCGAATCCGCGGCGGGATTTTGCGTCATGACACAGATAGATTCGATCATTTGCGGAATTGAGAATCAGTTCGTGCATGCCGACTACCTCGCCTTCGCGAAATGAAGTGATTTCCAATTCCGTGCCGCAAGCGTCTTTAACAATCTTTTGCATGGCGACAGCCGTTCCCGACGGCGCATCTTTCTTGCTGGCGTGATGGCGTTCGAAAATCTGTCCCGAATATTGGTGCTGCAACGCGTCGGCGGCGGTGCGTGCTACTTCATAAAACAAATTTACGCCAATGGAAAAATTGGCTCCAAACACAAAGCCTGTCCCATGCTGCTCGACCAGTTGTCGAATTCTCGGGAGTTCGGCATACCATCCGGTAGTGCCGACCACCATGTTCTTACCGGCACTTACGCACGCCTCAATGTTCTCCAACACCGCATGGGGCGCGGTGAAATCAATAACCACGTCGGTGCAGTCGAGTTTCTTGGTGGTCAGGGCGGAGGCATGGTGGTTGTCCGCGGAGCGCAGCACCTCTGCGGTGTGTCTGCGTTCGCGGGCGACTTCCGCCACAAGGGAACCCGTTTTTCCGTTTCCCAGCAAAAGAATGTTCATATTTCAACCTACGCAAACACTTCCGGATCCAGGTCCGAAAAGAAAGCCTTGTGCAGGCGTTGGATTACTCCCGGCACGGCATCTTCTTCAATCACGAACGTCAGATTAATCTCCGATGCGCCCTGGGAGATCATACGTATTTTAACGTCTGCCAGCTCGCCGAACACGCGTGCGGCGATGCCGGGAATTTCGCGCAAATTCTCGCCTACCAGGCAGACGATCGCTTTTCGGCCTTCATATTTTACGTCCGCCAGCTTGGCCAGGTCAGCGGCCAGGGCGGGGATGGATTCATTGGAATCCACGGTCAACGAAACACTGACTTCGGAAGTGGAGACCACATCGACTGGAATGCGGTGCCGGTCGAAAGCGTCGAAAATCGACTTCAGAAATCCGTGCGCCAACAGCATCCGGGGAGCGGCGACATCAACGATCGTGATGCGTTTCTTGGCGGCGATGGCCTTGAAAAAGTTCCGGCTATGCGCTCCACGGGCGGTAATGCGGGTGCCTTCGCAGGTGGGATTCCGCGAGTTCAGAATGTAAACCGGAATGTTCTTCTGAATCGCAGGCAACACGGTCGCCGGGTGCAGGACTTTGGCCCCGAAATAAGCCAGTTCGGCAGCTTCATCAAAGCTGATGACTTTGATCCGGCGCGCATCCGGACAAATATTCGGATCGGTGGTCATCATGCCATCCACATCGGTCCAGATTTCAATTTTCTCCGCGTCGAGGCCAGCGCCAATGATGGCTGCCGAGAAATCCGATCCTCCTCGGCCGATGGTCGTCGTGACCCCATTCTTAGTGGCGCCGACAAACCCGCCCATGACCGGCACTTGCCCGACCTCCAATAACGGCCGCACCACGTTTCGCAGCCGCAAGTTGGTTTCTTCAAATAGGGGCGTGGCGCGGGTGTGCGCATTGTCAGTTACGAGAACCTCGCGCGCATCGACCAGCGTCGAAGGAATTCCGTGTGCCGACAGGCAAGCGGCTACCAGTTTGGCGGAGAGCATTTCGCCATAGGCCGCTACATGATCGGTAGTACGCAGGGTCAGTTCTCCGACAGCCGCGATGCCCCGAAGCAGTTCGTCCAGCGCTTCAAGATCAGATCCCAGATCACCGTGGAACTGGGTAAAGAGCGCTGTTCCCAATAATTCGCCGGCGGTGTTGTAGTGACGTTCGCGGAGATCGCGAGAGAGTTGAAGCGCGGTCTTGGAATCGCCGGATCCGGCTGCTCGAGCCATAGCCAAGAGTTGGTCGGTGACCTTCGCCATGGCGCTGACCACGACCACTGGCTTCTGCGCCAGCCGCTCTTTTACGATGCCGGCGACGCGTTCGATGGCGCGCGTGTCCCCCACTGAGGTGCCGCCGAATTTCATGACGATCATTGGCGAAGCTTCCTCGCTCGCGTGCTATCAGCCGCAGACACGTTGTGACTGAGAACTAATCGAGATATCCCTGCACTTTGAGCAGTTCGGCATTAAGCAGGGCTGCTCCGGCCGCTCCGCGAATGGTGTTGTGGGAGAGCACGGTAAATTTCCAGTCCAATACGCCGCAGGGACGCAAGCGTCCGACTGTGGTGGTCATGCCGTTTCCCGATTCCACATCCAAACGCGGTTGCGGACGGTCCGCGGAAGTCACATACTGGATCGCCTTTTCCGGAGCATTGGGAAGCTTCAACTCCTGCGGCAGGCCGCTGAATTCGTTCCATGAGGCGATGACGTCCTCCGCCTTCGCGGGGTGCTTTAACTTCAGGAAAACCGATTCTGTGTGTCCTTCTTCCACCGCGACGCGGTTACATTGGGCGCTCATGGCGAAATCGGCAGGCACGATGCCAGAGCCATTCAGTCTGCCCAGCAGCTTGCGGGTTTCCTCTTCCATCTTTTCTTCTTCTTTGGGAATGTAGGGGATCACGTTGCCCAGAATATCGAGCGACGGCACGCCGGGATATCCCGCGCCGCTCACGGCCTGCATGGTGACTACATTGATGGTGTCAATGCCAAAAAGTTGTTGCAACGGGGCCAGCGCAATCACTAACCCAATCGCCGAGCAGTTGGGATTGGTGACCACAAAACCATGCGACTGCTTGCGCCACGCCTGGCATTCGAGCAATTTGACGTGATCAGGATTGACTTCGGGGATGACCAACGGAACATCTTTCTGCATCCGCAAGGCGCTCGAATTGGTGACCACCGCGCATCCCGCCTGCGCGAATTTTGGTTCCATTTCCAGAGCAATTGCCGTATCCAGCGCAGCAAAAATCACTTTCGGTGCGCCATCCGGGATCGCGGGAGAGACCCGCATCCCCGCGACCTTGGAAGGCAAGGGCGTTTTTAATCGCCACCGGGCCGCGTCGCCGTACAGCTTGCCCTCGGAGCGGTCAGACGCCGCCAGCCACGCCACCTCGAACCAGGGGTGGTGTTCCAGCAACTGCACGAAGCGCTGTCCGACTACGCCGGTCGCGCCCAGGATTCCGATGGGGATCTTCGTCTGCATAAGTCTTACTTGGAATTCTACAACAGCACTTGCGACGCGCGAAGGTTACTGGCGAGGGCGGATTTCCGTGCCAAACGAATATTCATTGAGCGGGCCAAAGCGTTTTTTCTCGGCATACAAGCGCCAGCGGCGCCATACGATGCGCAGACTGGCCATGATCGGGATGGAAAGGTAAACCCCGAGCACCCCGGCGATTTCCGCGCCGGCCAATACGCCAAAAATCGCGGCCAGCGGATGCAATTCCAGGCTCCTCCCCATGACGCGGGGCGAGACCACATAGTCCTGAATCAAGCGCCACACCGCCAGGAAAATCAATAACAGCACCCAATGCGGATAGCCCATCAGAAGGGCCACGCCCAGAATCAAAACTGCGGCCACCAGCGGGCCCACCACGGGGATGAACTCCATGGCTCCGCCGGCGGTACTCAGCACCAGCCAGTAGGGGGCTTGCATCGGTCCCATGAAAGTCAAATAAGCCACGAACGAAAAGGCCGCCAGGGTCAATTGCGCGCGGATGAACTGGGCCAGCATCTGGTTGAGATCGTCCAGCACGCCTTGCAGAAACTCGCGCTGTGCTTTGGCGTGAATGAAAGTGAGCATGACCTCGGTGAAGCCGCGGCCGTCTTTAAGAAAGAATGCCGCAAGAATCGGAACCACGACCACCAGCCAGGATTGTTGCGCGACCTGCGCCACGCGGACGCCTACGGTTTGGGCAATGCTCACCAACGTATCGCGATGGTTGTTTAGGAACTTCTGCACCAGGACGATGGTCGCCTTGTCCCAACCCCGTTCCTGCCCGATTTGCACGGCAATGTTTCCCGAACTCACATTGTCCAGCAGTTTGGGTAGTGACTCCGTCAAGCGTTGGGTTTGGCGTCCGATTTGGGGACCGACGAAGAAAAAGAAAGTCACCAGCAGCACGAGCAGCAACAGGTAGATGACCGCGATGGCCCAACCGCGGCTCCTGGTCCATTTCTCGATGCGGGAAACCGCCGGGTCCACCAGATACGCGAAGAACACTGCAAACAGGAACGCGATCAGCGTGTAGTGTGCGACGTACAGAAAGCTCAGCGCCAGCACGAACAGGAGCACCGTGGTGAGAACGCGCGCGGTGCGTGAGTCAATGAATGACATTCAGGCGATTATTGGTTCGTAAAATTCGACGATTCTCAGTCCCGCAACACTTCGGTAGTGGTATTGTCGGCCACCACCACAATCCGGACCAACATATGATGATCGTCCAGCCAGAGCGTCCAATCTCCGCTGTCGCTTTTCAGAGTATAGCGGCTGACCGCGCGCTCCGTCCCATGGATGGTCAGCTTTTCATTCCCGGAAAATTCCATGCTTACTGACTGCGATTCCCGGCCATGCGGATTGAGGGCGCCGAAGTGCGTCTTTTGGTCCTTTGGGCACTCGATCGCGCCGTCTTTTTGACGGCATCCCAGGGCCAGAAACTTCCATGCCAGCACTTCTCGCTGGACGAAGAAATAATCGTCCAGAATGCTGGTGGACGAGGGGATCATGAACGGCAGTTCCAGGATCTTGTCGCCCGGCTTATTGGTCACGGTCTCGATGAGGAAATCGTCTTTCGGAGTCACCACCGCCCTGGTCTGGCCTGGGACCAACTCTTTCCATTCGTAGCGGAGCAATTCGCCCTTGTTGTTGAGTTGCAGTTCGGAGGATTGGTCTGCCGGTTCCTGGCCCTGCTCGGCTTTGAACTCGGACGAAATCACACTTCCTGAAGTTGTCTGCAGGATAGAAAACGTTTCGGTGGCCACGCGATGCCCGTTGATGAATACGCCAAAGGAGCCCGAGTCCACGGGTGTGCCTACACCTTTGCTTGGCTCCCTGGCCGATAGCGCCACCGGGATCACTGCCAAACAGAACGTCGCCAACACCAATATCCGTTGCACCTTCAATGAACCACTCCTGACGTCGTCTTCTTGACCTAGTCTCAACAGGCCGACCTAAAGAAGATCCAAGGCGCATACTACTTCCAGCGCCACGGTATCTACATCCTTGCCGCTGGTTTCGATGCGTAATACAGCGGTCATGTAACCGGTTTTTCGGGCCTCGTGCAACAAGCGAAACCGCTCAATGTCGCGCTGCAGCGGACGATCCAACTCTTGCCCCTTACAACGGCGAAACAGCTCTTCAACCGGCGCATCCAGGAACACCGTGGGAATCCCCGCTTGTCTAAGCAGCGTCGCGTTGTCGGCTTGGACGAATGCACCACCACCCAAAGCCATTACGACCGGACTCGATCCTGCTTGCTGCAACAATTCCCGCAATGCTGCGTGCTCGGCGCGGCGGAATTCCGTTTCTCCCGATTGCCGGAAAATCTCCGCAATGGACCGCCCGTCACGGGCCTCGATTCGTTCATCGAGATCCACGAACCGCCAACCCAAATGTTGGCCTAGAGCTCGGCCCACACTACTCTTGCCGGCGCCCATGAAACCCACCAGGCACACCGCCCGCACGACGGGAACACTCTCACTCGCGGGGGACTTGTCTCCCGGGAGCGCACCAGGTCTGGCTTTCATGGCCCCAGATCGCCGGTTGTTGATCTGTCCGTCCGGCTAGTTGGTTTGGCGTTTCTTGAGGTGAATTTTACCACTGAAGGAAAACAACCTGACCGAAGATGCGGCCTTGCCTACCGTACCCGCGAAGGCACTCCCTGCCCGGATGGGGAAAGACGTGTGCTTGGGCTGAAGTGAAAAGTCGCTGACCACTTTCCCTTGCTCGGAACGAGCGGTCACGTCGATGGAAGCATCGTCTGGAGCGGTGGCTTCGATGTCGCCGGTATGGCTGGTCAGGGAATACTCACCCTCGCCGCCGAAATCGCCATCGTAGTTAATTTTGCCAGTGTTGGAATTTACTTCGACCAGCGGCCCGCTCACCGCGTTCAGAATCACGTCCCCGCTGAGCGAGGTAATCTCCACGTGCCCATCGAAAATGTTGGTCAATGTCACGGGTCCGTTCAGAGTCTTCACGTGGACATGTCCTTCACTCAGGTCTCTGACATCCACACTGGCGGTGTTGCCTTCCAGGACTACGTCCCCGTGGAGCTTTTCAACGTGCAACGGACCGGTCGCGGAATGCAGAGTTACACTGGCGTCGGCGGGCACCTGCACTTGATATTCGACTTGTCCCGTAACCGCGTCAGCCCCGGGAAGCAGGTGAGATTGCAGGGTCACCCGGCTGCCTCGTTGGTCCTGATCCACTTCTACTTTGTCGGAGTGCAGGATCGCCGTGACGATCACCTGTTTTCGCGCGCCGGCCTTCACCGAAACCGGGCCGTATTGATTAAGAATGGAAATGGTGGCCCGCTTGCCAACCTTGAAGCGGTATTCCTTCCGGCTCTCCGCGGCTGCCAAAACAACTCCGACGAGAACCATCACGACCACCAGATTTGCGGCGCGTTGCCTGCTCAACATGATTGACTCCCCAAAGACTCTTGCGAACCCTGTTCCCGCCGGCCCTACCGTCCCACAATACTAAGGCAGAGAACGATCCAAAGCCATCTCGTAAAGCATCGCCCTCTGCTCGTACGCATTTGACAAGTACTGTTGCGCCTCCTCGTCATTGGGATTGTTTTTTACCGATGCTTCGGCATCCCGAATATAGGAGTTCACATTCTCCAAGTTCGCTTCGTAGGAAGCCTTCATAGCCGGAGCTCGCTCGCCCACGGCTTGGAGCAACTGCTGATCGTCAGACGCGTTGGCGACCTCTACGGAAGGTAGATGGTTCGACGCGACGGTGGCGGTAGGAGGCTGCTGCGCAATTTTTTGGCCGGCTCCGTGTTCATAACGAACGATGCCGGCGGCAACCAGCAGGGCGGCAGCCACGGGCAAAAGCCAGGCTGATCGCCAGCGGCTGGGAAAAGCATGGACTCGCGCCAACTCACGAGGCGATGGCTGCCGAATCAGACCCTCTTCTCCCAAGGCGATTTCGATCGACTTCCAAACCCGTGGACTCGGCTCATCACAAGCTTGCAGGGTGCGTGCTTGCAACGAAATGGCATTCAGGTCGGATACCAGACTTCGACAGGAGGAACAAGACCGCAGATGCTGCTCTTGCTCAAAAAGCCGGTCGCCCCCAATGATGTCTGGCAGAACCTGTTCGAACTCTGCGCAGGTCATACTTCTACTCTCCCCGATACCGCTGTATTTGAACTCCTCACGGCTTGGCGGCCTTTTCGGCTCTGCTCGTTTTGAGGAGTTCGCGCAACTTCATGCGCGCTTTGTGCAACTGGGACTTGCTGTTGCCGATGGAACAACCGACCATATCGGCAATTTCGTTGTGCTCGTAACCTTCCACATCATGCAGTACAAAAATCGTTCGATACCCTGGTGGTAAAGCCTCGATTACCCGCTGCAACTGCAAACGGTCGATCGAACCGGCCAAATTCAAGTCCAGCCCCCCTAGTTCCTTCTTGGGGGTTTCTTCCTCGGTCTCCAGGCTCTCGTCGATGGGAACCACGGGCAGGCTCTTTTTCCGCAGTTGCATCAGGACCACGTTGACCGCCATGCGGTGCAACCAGGTGGAAAAGGCCGATTCGCCGCGAAACGTTCCTATCTTGCGGAACAATTGCAGGAAAGCTTCCTGAGTCAGGTCCTCGGCTGCCGCAGTGTTGGCCGTCATGCGAAGGCATAAAGAATACACACGCCGTCTATGCAGATTATAAAGCGACTCAAAAGCCTGCGGATCGCCCTGCTTGGCCCGCTCAATCGCGTCCGCTTCGGACAGCTTATCGCTCTTCAGTTTTCTTGCGTCCGTCAAGTCGCCTTTTTCGGCCGCACTCAGTCTGATGCGGCATAAGTAGCTTTTCGTTGTACTGCTTGCGGCCCCGTGAAAGGTGATTTTCGCCCCTTCCAGGGCGGACCCAAGACCCGCCCTGGCGACGGTTTCTCCTGCCCGCTCAGCCCAGATGACCTAAGTACCCAACTGGCAGCCTAATGGGCGAAACTGAAAGCGTCAATGGGAGGGGTTCTGGGCCGAGCTTCCTCGGCACCCCAATTTTGGGGAACCTCCGGGGCCGTCCCCTCAGTGAAAAATATAGGGCTCCCCCGTTACCCAGGGCCAAGCCCAAGGGGTACCTTCCGTGGGGAACGCTGGAAATACGAGAATCGCATTCAAACGGGCTCCCGTGGCTAGAGTTGGCTCACGGCAGCTCCAAAGGAGACATTATATGAAATTCAAGATTGTGGTGTTTATTACGCTGGTCGCCTGCGTGGCCCAGGCCAAGCAGCCCAAGCGCTTTCAGAGCGGCACATTGTTGCAGATGGATTCCGTGAAATGCGGGACCGACCAAAATAGCGGCAAGAGCATTGCCGGAGATCTCCTGGGCACCGATTCTGCGCATATGAAAACCCATGAACTGCTGTGCCAGGAATACCTACTGCAAACGGACCATGTGACCTACCGTATTCGCCCAAAAGACGAAAAGCATCCCGCTCTGCTGCCGGTGGGAGAAAAGGCCGAATTCCGCATGGATAAGGACAAGATGGTGTTGCGCGTCGAAGACATGGACGACAAAGACCGCGACTACATCGTCGTCTCCATGACGCCGCGACCAGACTCCAAGGCTACGGATACTACGGCTGCCAAGATCAATCCGTAGGGCTCGGTCGAGACCGCCTATTCCGGTCGTCGGCGCAGGATCAGATCCCCGTCCGTGGGGGGCAGGGTGAAGGGAAACTCGAACACTCGGTTCTTGACGGGAATGTGCAGCAGGAATTCTTCCCGCTTTTTCCACGCGCCGATCCACCGGTTGGTGGTATCGAAGAAGATCCAACCACTCAGCTCCGGCTGAGCTGCGGTGAGCGTACCTGAGCGCAGAGCGTGCGCATTGACGAACTCCGTCATAGACGCGAATTCCTGCAGATGGGTTCGCAGCGCCGCTTCCAGTTCCTCCTTCTTCTCCGGATGCTTGCGCACTTCATGTTCGGTTTGATCGGTCAATTCCTCGGAGTCCCGCTGTAAACGCGCGGCGAGCGCCCCTGGCTCCAGGGCGTTCTGTACCACCTTGGAGTGCAATAAGAACTCTACCGTCAGCTTATCGAGACGAAGTCCCACCGACTCCTGGCCGCGATAGCGGAAGGTCGCGAACACCCCCAGCACCGGTACCGGCCGCCGCCTGATCTCTTGGACCTCCCGCGAATCCACCGCGAGCGTGATTTCCAGGTTGTCCGCCTGCAAAATATAGCGATATTTGCCATCCTCTCCCCGACTGAAGCTGGAGCCCGGCTTGTCCATCGCCCAGGTGACGGTGGGGACGGGTGTCTTGTCCTTCGCACAGAGCGGCGGAGCGCAGGCGCAAAGCAGTAACCAGAACAAGCAACCAGCGGCGCTTCTGGGATGGTTCCTCATGTTTATCGTGTTCTCAGGCTAAACCGTTTTCCGCTTCCACGATCCATTCTAAGTTACCCAAGTAATTGGGCAAGGCCAGATTCCTTGCAAAAGCACCCCTATAGAACCCATAACATAAGCGATGACCGCACAAACGTTCACTGATTGGTAAACACATTGACCTTATTTCTTGGCCGCTACGAGATCGATTCGGAAATTGGGCGCGGCGCCATGGGCGTTGTGTACCGAGGGCGAGATCCCAAGATCGATCGCTCAGTGGCCATCAAAACCATTTCAATTTTGGAGCAAGACGCCGACGAAGAGCACAATTTTCGCGAGCGCTTTTTCCAGGAGGCCAAGGCGGCGGGCGGGTTGTCACATCCCGGGATCGTTACCATCTTTGATGTTGGGGAAGAGCCCAATAGCCGCCTGCCTTACATGGTAATGGAGTTTGTCGAAGGGCGACCACTGAGCCGGGTTCTGGGCGCGTCCAGGAATCGCAAGTTGCCCCTCGGCCCGGCCCTGCAGCTCGCCCATGAAATCGCGGAAGCCCTGCATTATGCGCATGGACGCGGCGTGGTCCATCGCGACATCAAGCCCGCCAACATTCTGGTGACGCGCGAAGGCCACGCCAAGATCGCCGATTTCGGCATCGCGAAAGTCAACCGCTCACAATTGACTCTACCGGGACGGACCCTCGGAAGTCCCGCCTACATGGCCCCCGAACAACTCACCGGTGAAAATGTCGATGGGCGTTCCGACCTGTTTTCGCTTGGCGTAATTCTCTATACCATGCTCACCGGCTACCGGCCGTTCCAGGGCAACAGCGCGGCTACGGTCATTTCGAAAGTGGCGCATCATGATCCCCTTCCGGTGACCGTCCTGGAAGCGGATTTTCCGCCGGCCTTGAATCGAATCGTGTCCCGTGCAATCGCCAAGGATCCCACCCTGCGGTATCAAACGGGTGCCGAGATGGCGGCGGATATTCAAAAGCTGCGAGTGGCGCGAAAGCTGCTCGATCAGACCGCCGGAACGCTTGCCGCGATAAAACAGAACTCAGCCGTGCCGATGTCGTCTGCGGTTGGCCCGCTGTCACGCCTGGCCCGAGCGGCCAAGGCTGGGAAGGCCACCGCCACCGTACGCCCCGCTCCGGGGATGGTGGAAGTTTCAGATCAGGGCGGGCGGTTCACATCCTGGCCTACCAGCTACCGCAAAGCAGGTTTGGCAGTGGCCGGTTTAACGATGGTCGCAATCGGTGTATGGTGGCATCTTCGTAGTCCGGGAAATTCCGAAACCGCACCAACCCCAAACCCGGCCGCGGTTTCCACACC
This sequence comes from Terriglobales bacterium, assembly GCA_963802555.1. Taxonomy (GTDB): domain Bacteria; phylum Acidobacteriota; class Terriglobia; order Terriglobales; family Acidobacteriaceae; genus DATBAX01. Next base: position 343,475 of record CAWDJD010000002.1, read on the forward strand.
CGCGTCGAACCCCGTAGCCAGCGGCGCGCTGGCCGCACTACAGCCGGCTCGTCTGCAACCCGCGCGTCTGGAGATCGAAATCCAGCATCATTTTGTAATTGCGCGCGCCTCGGTTTGGCTGGATAACAATCTGGTCTATCAAAAAGAGCTGCAGGGAACCACCCAAAAGCACGCTCTCGTTTTGCAACGCACGGTCGGCTTTGACGCGGACACGATCAAGATTCCCGCCGGTCCCCATAAACTCAAGGTGAGAGTGCAATCCGGTATCGACGCATACGATCTGTCCAAAACCGTATCCGGGACGCTGGTTTCAGGACGCGAAAGCACCCTGCGCGTTAACTGCCAACGCCAACCCAACCTGTTGCAAGTCGCGTTGCGATAATTCCTGTCTTCTGCGTTGTGCTTGAGTTCAGATGGTCCGGGTAGGTGCCGCTACCCAGGCAGCCCTGGTCGATGCTCTGAATATCGCTCGGCTGCATGGTGAACAGAAGCTGTGGGGACGAGAGAAAGGGAGAGGTGGTGACGTTCGGATTTGCCAGATTGCATAGGCTTGGGTCGGGGTCACAGGCGTAGCTCACGATTGCCTGACGCAGGTTGGCGCTGGGAACCGCCTGCGTCACCTGCACCGCTTCGCGCGAGTGTTGCCCTTCATAGTTGGCGAAAAAGAACAATCGGTTCTTGACAATCGGGCCGCCCACCGCCGCGCCGAACGTATTGCGAATAAGTTGTCCTGCCTTGTTGGGAAGTCCCGCTTGTAACGGGGCCCGCTTGTTAAACCAGTCGTTCGCAGTGCCAAAACTGGAGCGGTTGTATTCGTAGGCCGTACCGTGAAGCTGATTGGTGCCACTCTTGGTAACGAGCGAAACCTGAGCGCCCGAGGAGCGGCCGGAATCCGCATTGGAGTTGGTAGTGGTGACGCGAAACTCTTCAAGCGAATCCATGGGAATGCGCAACACCCCGGTGAAGGCATTGCCCAGCAACTGATCGTTGTTATCGAGTCCGTCGACAGTGATGTTGGTTTGGTCGCTGCGTGCGCCGTTCACTGCCCCGCCGCGAGAATCGGTGGACTGGTCTACTTGACTGCCGGTGTAGGTGACCCCTGCCTGCAGACTTACTAACTCGACGGCATTTCTGCCTTCGGAAGGAAGCGCCAGAATCTGCTGCGAGTCGAAAGGGTTTCCGATGGTTGCATCCATCGTATTCACGGTCGTGGCTTCGGCGCTGACGTCCACGCTGCTATTGGTGGAGCCGACCTTCAGCGCGAAGTTAAGCGTGGCGGGCGTGTTCACCAGCAGCACCACGTTTTCCTTGCGGCTGCTGGCAAAACCCGCGGCAGTCGAAGTGAGAGTGTAGGTGCCGGGAGGAATCTGCAGAAACTGATATTCGCCACGATCATCGGTCGTCTGATTCCGGATAAAACCTTCGCCCGGATTTTCCAAAGTGACATCCGCATTCGCGACCACGGCGCCCTGAGGATCGGTCACCGTGCCACGCAATGACGTGGTAGTGTTCTGCGCCCACGCCGTGGAAGCGATCAGGAAAATGACGGGCAGTAGGAGGATCGTTTTCCAGCTTAGCGGTCTCGACGCCGAGTGGACTTTTGGAAACAACGCGAAAGGATGTGCGGATGGAATGGACATGGAAGTCACATGTCTCCTGAGAAGTGCCGGGTCACAATCTGCGTTTGCGGATGATAGCTCTGACGCGTTACAGCCACGTTACAAGTGGATGACTGGAAGTCACGCCAAGCTCGAATTCCAAACCCGCGCTGGGAAAACCACGAAACTGGTATGATGATGATCGGGCCGATAAAATTCGCGTTGGAGCGTCCGCTCTAGCGCTGGTGTTTTGTGTCGGTCGTTTCCGCGAGGCGGGCGCGTAGCTCAGTTGGCAGAGCAATGCCCTTTTAAGGCATGGGTCGATGGTTCGAGTCCATCCGCGCTCACCACAGTTCCTTCTGACATCCTCCCTGCGTACTGCCTGGACGCGGCGGGCCTCTCTATAGTTTATTTATCGATTGAGATAGTGATTGCGGCCGTTGCCTCCGGCCAAGGCATTCGACGTGCGCCTGCACCAACTCCGGCCTCGCATGCCGCTACGCAATTTCTCATAGACGTTCATTCGGAACCTACAGTTCCACATAACAAATCAAGCCAAGGTGAGTGCGGAGACAATGTCTGCCGTATTCGTCTGGTGTGAACTAGTATCGCTGGCCACTCCGTTCGCCCTCAATTTCATGTGAGTTCGTCCCCATTGACAAACTCCGGGCCAACCTTGGCGGAAGGCCTGCAGTTCTCCATCACGCAGGGACGGCGCCCAAGTTCGTCCCCGGAGAAAAAACACATGATGCGGACGGAAGCGATACAGCACCCAACTTCACATAACACCATGGCCTTGTCTAAGCGTTGGTTTGTGGCCATGCTAGTGATCACGATGATCATGGCATGCGGACAATTTGCCTTGGCACAGCGCACCACTGGTAGTTTGCGCGGCCAGGTGTTGGATCCACAAGGAGCGGTTGTAGCCGGCGCCCAGGTCACGGTCACGAATCAGGAGACCGGAGTTTCGCAGAGCGTGCAGACGACGTCCGCGGGAACCTACAGTCTGCCCAGCACGTTGCCGGGTGCGTACACCGTCTCGGTCGCCTCCAAAGGCTTCAAGGCGTTTCTGAAAAAAGATGTCGCCGTTTTGGCCGATCAGGACAATGTGGCGGACGCGAAGTTGGAGATCGGCACCGGTAGCGAAACTGTGGAAGTGACCGCGGGTTCGGCGGAAGTGCAGACCACGACTTCCGATCTGAACAACAACTACAACGGGGACCAGGCCAACAATCTGCCGATCCAGGGCGGAGTGGTTGCGAGTGCGCTGAATCTGGCTCTGCTGGCGCCGAATGTCATCGCACAGCCGGGTGGGACGCAGGGAATTGGTGGGGCCGTCGGCGGCACCAGACCTCGAGACAATAACTTCACCGTGGATGGCGTGGACGACAACAACCTGGGTGTCACCGGCCCCAACACCACCGTGATCATCGACTCGGTCGCGGAGTTTGCCCTGCAGACCAACCAGTTCAGCGCCGAATATGGCCATTCGGCAGGCGGCCAATTCAACCTGGTGACCAAAACCGGTACCAACAATTATCACGGCACGGGGTACGGATACTGGCAGAATCGCAACTTCAATTCACTCGACTACCTCACCAAACAAGCGGTCCTGGACGGTTCCACTCCCGGGATACCGGCTTACGATGACGACCGCTTCGGCGGTAACATCGGCGGTCCCATTATCAAGAACAAATGGTTTTTCTTTACCAACTTCGAGTACACCACCCTGCATGGTGCCGGCGGCGCACTCCCGGTCGAAGGACCGACAGCGGCGGGGCTCGCAACTTTACAAGGAATGGCAGCGGATCCAGCCATAACAAATATCTTGGCGTTTTACCCGGTAGCCCCATCGGCCACTTCCTTCATCACTGTGAATGGCACGAGCATTCCAATCGGTACCGCAGTCATCCTTACTCCTTTGTTCCAGCGGGAAAAGGATTTCCAGGCGAATACCGACTACCACTTTGGCAACCACCAGTTGGGAGCGCGGGTCACTTTCAATCAGGCGGCTTTCAACTTTACCGATATTCCGACCACGTTCAATCAGTCGTCTCCGCTGCACAATCGCAAGATATCGGTGAACGACGTATGGACCGTTAACAGCAACATGGTGAATGATGCTCGTTTGGTTTACTCGTTTTTCTTTGACGGCTTTTTCAATCCTTGCGGCAACTCTTGTCCGCCGGATGTGACCATTCAGGATCTGGGCGGTACCGCGGTTGGTCCGCTTGACGAGTCCTATCAAAAACAAAATACCTACGGGATCACGGACAACTTTTCCTGGGCCCACGGCAAGCACACTTTCAAGTTTGGAGGCCAGTACACCCACTTCATTTATCCGAGTTTCTTCCTGGCGCGGAGCTGGGGAGATAATGAATATCTGTCGACCGAAACTTTCATCAACGACCTGGTGCCGGACAATCCCGGCCAGACTTTGCGCAACGCCGGCAGCGGATTGTTTCCGGGTACGCAAACTTTGTTTGCTGGTTTCGTGCAGGATGACTTTAAAGTTACGCCCCGCCTGACCTTGAATCTGGGCGTGCGCTATGAATACTGGACCAATCCTGTGGGCGGCAGCTTGCAATCGGAAAATGCTATTTCAAACGTCCCCGGCGTCGTCACGTTCGGAAATCCGAAAACCGACAAAAATAATATTGGTCCGCGGCTGGGGTTCGCCTGGGATCCATTCGGAACTGGTAAGACCGCTATCCGTGGTGGCTTCGGGATCTCTTACGACGTGAAGTTTCAGAATTTTGCGAACATCACTCTGCCCCCTCAGGTGCAAAGCGAAATGAGCATTGACTCGGCTTGCGGACTGCCGACACCGCCAGTCTGGTGCACGAACGGCGGAACGGGATTCCTGCAAAATGGCGGGTTGCCTGCAATTCTCACGCCTCCCACCACTCAGGCCCAGGCGCGCAATCTCACCAGCAGTTACATCGATGACACCGTTATGCCCAAGATCCTGACCTGGAGCCTGGGTGTACAGCGTGAGTTGGCTCGCAATAGTACCGTGGAAGTCCGTTATCTGGGTACTCGCGGGTTGGAGTTGCCCTTGCAAGTGCGCCGCAATTTCGAGAGTTATTTCGATGCCGGCGGGGCGCCTTTGACCATGTACTTTAATCCTGCGTCCATCCCAGCCACCTACACGGCCAGCACTCCAACCGACACCGCCTTCTACAACTTCGATCCCAACACCTACGCGGCTTATGGGTTCCAAGGCAACGTCACCGGGGACCCGCCAATGGGAAGCAGCATCTACCATGCCGGTTCCGTGAACTTTACGCAGAAGAATAGCCACGGTTTGTACTTCAATGCGAACTACACCTATTCGCACACCATCGACGACGGAACCAACGAGTTCAATACCAGCGCCTTGAACCCGCGCCGCAATCTGGATTGGCGGCATCTTGGCGACGACCGCTCGAATTCAGACCTGGATGTGAGAAACAAGCTTGCCATGTCACTGCAATATGAGATCCCCAAATTCCACGCGGACAGCCGCTTCGTCAAGGCAGTCCTGAATGGTTACGTGGTGAACTCAACCTTCCTTGCGCAGTCCGGACAATCGGTCACCATCCAGTCTGCCGGTCTCGACGCTAACGGCAACGGCGACGCCGCAGGCGATCGGGCTACGCTCAATCCTTCCGGCACCGGCTTCATTCCCGGAGAAAGTGGCCAGGGAGACATCTTCCCAGTCTGCGAAAACGGGAGCGGTGGAACCTACATCGGAAGCACATCCTATCTAGCCGCACCTTTCAATGGCTGCAACGTGAATGCATCGGCGCCCTTTGGCTATGACCCCGCCATCGGATACACGCCGGTGAATCCCAACGACAAATACCTGATCACTGGGCCCGGAACCAGGACCAACATTGGGCGAAACAGCTATCCCTCTCCCGGATTTTGGACCTTGAATCTCTCGGCATTCAAGAACGTTTACTTCGGCGAGACCAAATACTTGCAAATTCGTTGCGAGGCGTTCAATGTGCTGAACCATCCGAACTACGCATTGAGCAATGGCAACGTCTTTAACGCCGCCGGAACCACGGCCGCCCTGAATAACCCCGGCTTCGTGAATCCGACCGATCAAAACTTCCTGAACCCAAAGATTTTTGACGGCGGGTTCCGCAACCTGACTCTGGGAGCGAAGTTTATTTTTTAATCGATCCCCGGATGCAAATGAAAAGGCCCGATCTTTAGATCGGGCCTTTTTCTTGCTTACCGCGCTTCTGGCTAGGGGAGAATCAGAGACCACTTTCGATCAAGTGCTGCAACCCGCCTCGATAGCCGCGGCTGCACGATAATTCTTTCCCGCTCCGGAGAGTTACGATGTATTCGCCGCTGTTGCAAGGCTGGAGTTCCTTGATCTTCTGGACATTGACAATCGTGGAGCGGTGAATCCGGATGAACTGGCCTGGGTCCAGCCTTCTGGAAACCTGCCCGATCGCTTCGCGCAGCAGATAGGATTCTTTGCCCGTGTTCAACTTCACATAATTCGCCGCTGCTTCAATCCAATGGATTTCGTCCAGGTCGATAAATACCACGCGGCCCCCGGCCTTGATCACCAGGCGGCGGTCGGTTGCGACTCGCCCTTTGGCCAGAGCATTCAGCATCCGTTGCGCGAGCTCGCTGTCCTGCGACTTCAGAAACTCGGTCCGGGCGCGTTCGATGGAATGATGCAGCCGTCCCTGATCGAAAGGCTTGAGCAGGTAATCCAACGCGTGCGCTTCAAAGGCGCGAATCGCGAATTGATCGTAAGCGGTGGTGAAAACGGTCACCGGCATTTCTTCGGGCGACAGCGTACTGAGCACATCAAACCCGTCCGCATCCGGCATTTGCACGTCAAGAAACAATAGATCCGGCTTATGGCTGCGCACCGCGGCAATGGCCTCGGCACCACTGCGGCATTCCGCCACCAGCTGAATCCCGGGTTCCGATTCCAGCAGAATGCGCAACTTCTGGCGGGCCAGGGTTTCGTCGTCGGCAATGACCGTACGGATTACAGCAGGCATGATGTTACTTCGCACCTCAAGCGGCCGGTTCTGGATACTCGGAAACGATTTCATATATAGATGGACGCGGTTCGACCCGAAAGGGTATCCGCACAAATACTTCAGCGCCACCTTCGGGTAAAGTTCGTATGGAGAGGCTCTGGTTATCTCCATACAGGGTCGCAAGACGCTCCCGGCTCGCCCGCAAACCCAGACCCGACTTCGGCCCTGAACCATCGGACTCGCCAAAACCGGGCCCGTTATCTGTTATGTCTAGCAATAGATGACCATTGTCTTGTCTAGACCGGATCCGTAGCTCACCGCACGAGGATCGTTTTGCAATCCCGTGCCGGACGGCATTTTCCACCAGCGGTTGCAGAAGCAGATGGGGGACCTCGGCATCCAGCGTTTCCGGGGCGATATCCAGATGGATCTCTAAACGGTCTTCGAACCGGACTTTCTCGATCTCGAGATAGCCGCCCACGAACTCCAGTTCCCGACTAAGCGTGGTCATCTGCAGAGCGCCGTTTTCCAGGCTCAGGCGCAAAAGATCGCTCAGCCGGCTCATCATCTTGTCGGCGGCCCGGACGTCCGTCAGCATCAGCGCGGAAATCGAGTGCATGGTATTGAACAGGAAGTGCGGCTGCAGTTGGCTCTTCAGGCTTTGCAGATGGGCCTTGGCCAGTTGCACCTCCAGCTGGGAGGTGCGCTGCTCGCGCTCCCGAAACTTCTGGTAGTAGGAAACGGTGTAGGCAACCACCACGATCGGGGCATAGGTCCACGCGATGTCGTTGAACCAGTCAATCATGAGCAGTCTCTCAACCAGGTACCACCGGATCCGCATAGGGTGCGCCTGCGTATTCCAAATGGATACGAAGCCGTGCGCCCCAGGATCCCAGACCGGGTAGCTCACTGCCCGCAAAACCACGTGTCCCAGCATGAACAACACTCCCCCGCCGAAAAGCACCAGAGAAGGGCGCAGCCACTGGCTTTTCTTGAGCGGATGCCGAAGCGCGAGCGCGATCACAAAGGGAGTCAGCAAGGCATAACTGAAAACGTCGCTCAGCTCCAGTGGTATTTCCTGCCAGAAGTGCATTGCGCTTCCCACCGAACGGTCATACTGGTAAATCCAGATACTGGCGAAGAGGGTTAGCACGCCCCACACCCCGAAACTCAGGGCCCAGACCATCCGCCCACTGGTGCGGAGGGGCACAGCAGCCGCAGGCTGCGGCGGCGCAGAAATCGATATTCTTCGCGGCGGACGCCGGCTGAGTTCGCCTCCGCAGTTCCCGCAAACCCCGCGCAGATCGGCGAGGCAGGATGGACAAAACGTGCATTCGTACGAACAAATGAAAGCTTCCGCGTCCGCCGGAAGAAGTCGCCCACATCGTTCGCAGGCAGCTTTCATGGTCAGATACATGGTGCGTCTATCCTACATTTATCCCCAGCGACACCCGTGAATATTCATCCCACGAGTGTCCGCAAAGCCCACGGTTCGTCCCGGATATACGTTCACTTGAACCAAATCTGCGTTGGTTCGTACCATCGAATTCTTGTTTGAACATCGTCTGCACCGCGCGCTTCTCGCAACAACACGGCGTGCTAGCTGCCCTGGAGCGTGAACTCATATGACGAACCGCACGATTCATCCCAAAGACGTTTAAAAATCGCGGAAATAGCGAATAATTCACCGTGGGCCGGGGACGAGGTTCCGATAGTTCGATTCGGATGTGAGAATTTCAGGCCCAAACAAGCCATGCCCTCTTCGCCATATCGCGCCCAGGACGTCGAACCCGTCGTCTCGCAAATGAACCGCGAGATCAGGACGCTGTTGAATGAACGGAGCGCGATCAACCGGAGAATTGACACCATCAGGAAAGCTCTCGTCGGGCTGGCCACCCTTATGGAGGACGACGTACTCAAGGAAACTCTTGAATATAGCGATGGCCGATCGCGAAACAGCAAGAACGGAATCACCCGCGCCTGTCGGCTGGTGCTCATAAATGCCGAGAATCCTCTCTCGGCGAAGGAACTGTACAAGCAGGTGGGCCACCACGAGCCGGCGCTGTTGGCCGATTGCGACACGCCCATGACGCCGCTTTATGCCGCGCTCGGCCGCCTGGTGAGACGGGGCGAAGCCCGCATCGTGACCGATGAAAGTGGCCGGCGCGCCTGGCAGTGGATTCAGCAGCCCACCGTTTCAGTTGCCACCCAGCCAGCCGGAAAGGCAAGCTACGCCTGAGCCCGCGTTGCCGCCAGGGCCGCTAGGACCCGCGGAATACCGGCGTTCCTGCTCGCCCTTCGGCAGCAAGAACGTCTAATCATTGCGAACCTATGGCGATCTCCGATTTTCCATTGTCGGGAAGCGAGTATCAATCGCGTGGGCACCTGACGGCACTGACGCAGCAGGTAACCGCGGAATTGCGGAGTCTGCTCGCCCAGCGCTCCAGAGTGATGAAGCGCGTTGCTGAATTGAGAAGGGTAGTTTGCCGGCTGGAGGAGCTGTATGGACAGGAAGAGGTCTCTTCTGCGCCTGCGGATTCCGAGCCGGGACTTCCGCGAGTAGAAGCGGACCCCGCTAAGGCTGATCCGGGATTTGCCTTGCACCGGGCGTGCCGCATTGCCCTGATGGAAATTGATGGCCCCGCTTCTGCCAGCGGCATCTATGGCCGGATCGTCCGCCGGGGATCATTCCAATTCTCCTCCGCTGCGCCACCCCTGGCGACGATTACAACCGCCTTGAACGAAATGGTGAATCAAGGTAATGCTGAGATCGTGGTCTCCGGCGACGATCCGCGCTGGCGATGGCGGCCACGCTCCAGCGGCGAGGCTGAAGCAGCCGGCTGAGATTCTCTGCCGCCGAACTATTTCGCGGCGCCGACGTACGCGCCTACAGCGCGCCCGCCTGATGCAACAAGTCTTTCATCCCCGCCCAACTCTGGCGCGACGATTTCTCCGCCGTTCCTCCGCCGCTCCAGTGAGTTTCGAGGCTGACCGCTTGACGATAGCCGTCGCGTTCGAGGGCCCTGAACTGTCCGGCCCAATCGATGAACCCGCCACCCATCGGTGCCCAATCGTACTTCGTGCCTTGCTTGACCGCGTCTTTGCAATGGCAGTGGCCGATTCGATCTTTCGGCAGGAGATTGTAGCCGTCGGGATAAGGTATCTCGCCGCTGGCTGCGGCATTCCCTGGGTCCCAGTTCAGCATGAGATAAGGTGACTTCACGGCGCTTAGCACCTTGGCGGCTTCCGCCGCAGTCGCTGTATTGCAAGAAGGTTCGTTCTCCAACACCAGAGTGATCCCCTTCCTTGCCCGCCCGATTGGCTGCTTTGAGCAGCTTCTCATTCATGGCCGCGCGATAGGGAACGGGGTCGCCTAAGCGCCAGAAATCGAAACACCGCACGCGATCCGTCTGGAAAGTTTTTGCCAGCGCAATCGCGCGCTCCAACACTTCGTCCTGCTGGGCAAAAGTAAAGCTTGCCTTAAACGAGTCTCCCTCGCTGTACTTGGATCGTGGAGCGCCCGCCCAATCCACCTTAAACAATGGGCTGGCGATATCGGTCACCCGTAGTTGGTAGGCCTTCAGAATTCTCTGCGCTTCGGCGATTTCCTTTGGATCGAGATTCAAGATGTTCTTGTTCCACATGCCCCGCAGCTCAATCCACTCCATGCCAAATTCCCGGGAAGCGACTTCGCAGGCGCGACCAAAATCTTGCGAAATTTCGTCGTTGATGACCGCAACCCGGAATGGCGACTTGATGCGCTGGGCTTGGCGATCGTCTGCCGCCGCCCGGGTACCCAGCCAGGGCCCGGCCAGGGCCGTCACTCCGGCGGCGCACAGTCCCGACATAAACTCACGACGGCTCTCGCGAACGGTCATCTTCTTCCTCCTGATTGCTCGTGGACCTTGGCAACCAATCATACGACGCGCGCTCTTTGCAGGCAGGCGAAAATCTCCGCATGCCGAATCCGCACTTGAGATATGCTTTTCAGGCAGTCGGAATTCGACCCTGATCTGGGTTCGGACCGGGAACGTTTATGAAAACATGTCGCTCGATCGTGCTCCATCTGGGACTCATCATCTCCGTACAGGTTTTGTTTCTGGCCTCGCCTTTGCGACTCCATTCCGAGGACCCGAACGTCAAGGACAGCCAGGTCGGCGCAAACCAGCGCTATAAGAGCGGTACCGGATGGTTTTCGATCGTCGCTCCGGCCGCAACCAGTCCCTTGGCCCGGACTTACAAAACTCGTGAGTCTCAGCTTAAAGATGACGCAGTAGATTACGAGGAAGTGGTCTTCAGTCGGCCCGAGCTTGGACAAGCCTACCGCGCCGGAGTGCGCCGAATTCCTCCCTTGACCCTGGCGCAGATGGCCAAGCAGGACGAAAAGCTGACGCTCTCCGACCTTGCCGACCGGGCCGTTCTGCAGTGGCGTGATGACTATGCCGAGCCCCCGCGATGGGTGGATGACAACTCCGTCGAAACCCAGTTTGGGGCAGGGTTGCTCCGGGTCTATGTTGCCAAGCGTTCTTCGCTGTTGACCAAACCCCCGGCCGCGGGCCAAGCCGGCAAACCCAAACCGGAACACGTCGACGCCTACATTGCGGTGCTGGTGGCTAAGCAGGATGACTTGTTCATCTACGCAACCACGGAGGACGATTCCATGCAGAGGCCGAAGCTCCATGCACCGCTGCCTTCATCAGGAAATGGCGGGGACGCCTTCGATCCCAAATCTATGGAGAAAGTGATTCAGACTTTCTTTGCCAGCATGACACTGAAAGCGGAGGCGGGGAAACCTACCCCCTAGGCGGACTAGGCTTTGGTCGCGACTTCCAGCCTGGCGGCATAGTGGGAGTCCACATAGTCGTCGAGGATTTGAATGAATTCGGCGACAATCCGGTCGCCTTTCAGCGTAGTAAAGAGTCGTCCGTCAACATACACCGGGGCTTTGGGTTCTTCGAAGGTTCCGGGCAGAGAAATCCCCAGGCTGGCGTGTTTGGACTCGCCGGGCCCGTTGACAACGCAACCCATCACCGCGACTTTCATTTCTTCCACGCCGGTGTAGCGTTCTTTCCAAGTGGGCATCTGCTCGCGCAAGTAGGTTTGAATCTGCTCTGCCATTTCCTGGAAGAACGTGCTGGTAGTGCGGCCACATCCCGGACACGCGGTCACCTGCGGAGTGAAGCTGCGAATTCCCAGGGACTGCAAAATCTGCTGCGCCACTCGAACTTCTTCGCTGCGATCGCCACCCGGCGCAGGTGTGAGAGAAACGCGAATGGTATCGCCAATGCCTTCCTGCAACAGCACGCCCAGTGCGGCGCTCGATGCGACCACGCCCTTGGCGCCCATCCCGGCTTCGGTTAGACCGAGATGCAGTGGATAGCTGCATCGCGACGCCAGCGAACGGTAAACATCAATCAGGTCCTGTACGCCGCTGACTTTCGCACTCAAAATAATCTGATCGGGACGCAATCCATACTTCTCCGCCAAAGCGGCGGAATTCAAAGCGCTCACCACCATGGCTTCCATGGTCACATCGCGCGCTTCCAACGGTTCCGCGAGCTTCGAGTTCTCATCCATCATCCGCGTCAGCAAGGCTTGATCAAGCGATCCCCAGTTCACCCCAATACGCACCGGTTTCTGGTTCTCCACCGCTACTTCAATCATGGTGCGGAAGTTGTTGTCGTCCTTGCGGCCAATGCCGACGTTGCCGGGATTAATGCGATATTTCGCCAGTGCCCGCGCGCACTCGGGATACTTCTTCAGCAAGATGTGCCCGTTGTAATGAAAATCGCCAATGATCGGAACGTTCACGCCCTGCTTGTCGAGTTGCTCAACAATCGGCGCCAGAGCGGCAGCGGATTCTTCGTTGTTGACCGTGACCCGAACCAGTTCTGATCCCGCTCGTGCCAGAGCCACGACCTGCTTGACGGTCGAAGCCACGTCAGCCGTATCAGTGTTCGTCATGGACTGCACCACAACCGGTGCATCGCTGCCCACGCGAACCCCGTTAATCGAGGCGGTAATAGACTTCCTGCGTTGAATATTGGCCATCGGGAGTCTCTATTTTAACACGCAGCAGGCTGACTTTTTAGTTCAGCCAGTGGTTCGCTTTGCCCTTAGAAATCAGCACAGAGAGTGTCACCAGCCGCCTACACCCTCCCGCGAACCTCGCAACGCATATCCCGTGGAAGCCGCAGCATGGCCGATCGCGATCATCGGCACCCAGCGTTCCAGTTTGTGGTGTCCGGTGGCGTGAAACATGTAGGTGACGAACATATTGAGTCCGACGCCGCCGCCATAGCGGTAAAACGCTCCCCAGCCGTAACCGTACGACTCAAAGTGTTTCTCGAACCCATCCAGCGTTCGCCCCCGGCTCTCCAGATAAGAACCATGGGATTGGATCGCCACCAGGGCCGCCGTCTGCGCCGCCGTGTTTTCGCCAAACAGCAGGAGATTTTGCTTGTCGAAGAATTTATGGCTTACCACTTCCCGATGATAGGGCGGGTCATTGTACTCGGCCGCGAGTGCTGCCATCGAGCTGAACAGAATCGAGCCGAACAGCACCATGCGAAAAATCAACGATGTTTTCAACGGATTTCCTCCAGCGGACTCTCTCCTAACAATCGACAATTACTGGCCGGGGATTTACTCGAGGGGAGTCCTGTTCACTGGGGACGGGCGTCTTGGGAGGGCGGATTCGCTAGATCTTCTCGACTCCTGAAGAAATGCACTACGGCTGCCAGTTCTGTGGCCGGGGGAACGGCTGCTAACCAACTTGTAATCAGTGAGATATTTTACGGCGGTTACTAAGTGGGGATTACTCTTCTGACGCGATCCCGCAAAAGATTGCGGACTCGGTTTTTGTCCGAGGGCAAATCAATGGACTGAAACCCTATCTCAGGGAAAGAGCGAAGCGCAAAAGAGGCTCCCGTTTTGGGAGCCTCTTTATGGATATGGGGCGAAAAAGTGGGATACTCTGCGGCTAAATCGGGTGCAGGGTCTTGATGACGTCGTTGTAGATCACCATCACCGCAAATAGCACCAGGAACACAAACGCCGCCTGGTAGATGCGTTCTTTGATATTCAGGCTGATGTCTCTCCCCATCAGGCTTTCCAGGAAAAGCAGCAGGATTACTCCGCCGTCCATGATCGGAATAGGCAGCAGGTTAAAGATGCCGAGATTCAGGCTGATGGCGGACGTTAGCTCCATCAGGGGCGTCCAGCCCTCTTTTTTGGCAGCGTCTCCCGCAGCCCGGCCGATCCCGATCGGCCCTGAAATAGCCCGCATGGAGATCTTGCGCTGGAGCATCTTCTTAACCAGCTCCAGGATCAGCAGCGAGCTCTCTTTGTTCTGCTGCAGCGACCGCTGGAAAGCCTCTGGGAGGGGAAGAGAAATAGTCTTGATGGGACGGCTGGCCAGTCCTACCCGATAGCGTTGCTCTCCCAATCCGTCATCCGCCAGCACCGGCTGCACCGTGAATGTAATCGGTTGCTGGTCACGCAGGACCTTGAGCGTAATCGGCTGGGACTGGGTGATTTTCAGCTTCTCAATCATGGCCGCCAGTGCAGGAACCGTCTGGCCGTCCAGAGCGATAATCTCGTCGCCGACCTTCAGCCCCGCTTTTCCCGCCGGCATACCCGACTCTATTTCCGTAATGATGAGCTTGGACTGGGGAATCCAGCCAGCCGACCCGATTTGATCGGGCCCCAGGGCTTCCGGCACCAAAGTCTTCTGAATAAGCTGGCCCCGGCGGTCAACCGTGACATTCAGCGGCTGGCCCGCGCTCAGGGCCTCTTTCGGGTCTTCCTGTTTCCAGGTAGGGTTCTCAATATTGTCGATGCGGACAATGCGGTCTCCGGCCTGAATACCAGCTTTCGCTGCTGGTGTGTCGGGCATGATCCACCCAATCACCGCGGGTTCGTCAAGCACGGCCTCGTATTCGTAGTGCACCTTGTAAACCACTGTGAGCAGACCAATGGCAAGCAGAATGTTCATGGACGGCCCGGCAATCGCAATTAGAAAACGATGCCAGCGCGGATGCGACAGAAATTCCCCGGGATCGAAGGTGCGATCATCCATGGGATTTTCGCCGCTCATCTTGACGTAGCCACCGAGCGGCAATATGTTGATGCGGTATTCGGTTTCGCCCTTGCGAAAGCCCACCAGCCGTTTGCCAAATCCAATGGCAAACTGTTCCACCCGCACGCCCAACAGCTTGGCGACAGCGTAGTGACCAAACTCATGGACCAGGATCATGAATCCCAGGATCGGGATCACAACCAAATAGTTGGCGTACGATAAAATATGCATAAATATTAAGATTACTATTTTTCCCGCTGTGCTGACTGCCCCGCCATTTGACTACGCCCGAATTGCCTAACCTTTTCCCGGGCTACCCGGCGAGCTTCCTCATCCACTTCCAAGACTTGCCTTATAGATTCCAATCGGCCCACTTCCGTTGCAAAGAGCACTTCCTCAATGACCTTCGGAATGTCCTCGAATCCGATGCTGCCTTCCAAAAACGCAGATACGGCAATTTCATCGGCCGCGTTCAATGCAACAGTTTTCCCACCCCCGGCCTCTACCGCTTCATACGCCAGGCGCAGACAAGGGAATTTTTCCATGTCCGGGGGAGAGAAATCGAGATGCCGTAAGTCCATGACTGACAAGTGCATATCCGATGGTATGCGCTCCGGATAGGTCAGCGCATAGAGAATCGGGAGCCGCATGTCGGTCACTGAGAACTGAGCAAGTATGCTGCCATCCACAAATTCCACCATGGAGTGAATGGTCGATTGTGGATGCACCATGACCCGAACTTGCTGGGGCGGTAAGTTGAACAAACGACAAGCCTCAATCACCTCAAATCCCTTGTTCATCAGGGTTGCTGAATCAATCGTGATCCGGTTGCCCATCTTCCAGGTGGGATGATTCAGAGCTTCCTCAACTGTAATACGGGGAAACTCGGCCTTTGGTTTGTTCAAAAATGGGCCGCCTGAGGCCGTCAGCCAGATGGTTTGCACT
Organism: Terriglobales bacterium; assembly: GCA_963802555.1. GTDB lineage: Bacteria > Acidobacteriota > Terriglobia > Terriglobales > Acidobacteriaceae > DATBAX01. The sequence goes on from CAWDJD010000002.1 coordinate 359,098, forward strand.
TCTTGCATCGTCCCGCCGCGCAGGCACTGGTGCACCGCGTTGTGCTCGCTATCAATAGGCAACAACGGCTTGCCTTGGCGTCGGGCCTCAGCAGTGATCAGCTCTCCGGCGGCAACCAGACACTCTTTGTTGGCCAATCCGACCGTTTTGCCCGCTCGCACCGCTTCATAGGTCGCTTCCAGTCCAGCTACGCCCACAATGGCACTCACCACAAAATCTACATGGGGATGAGTGGCCACCCGCACCGCGCCTTCTGAACCGAACGCAACTTCAATGTCCTCAATTCCCGCGGCTTTCAGGCGAGTGCGAAAAACCTCAGCGTCTTTTTCATCGGCCACCGAAACCAGCCGGGGCTTCCAACGCACTGTCTGCTCGAACGCAGCTTCCAGATTCCGCCCAGCGGCCAGGGTCGTGACCTCAAACCGCTCCGGATAAGATTCGACAACACTAAGAGTGCTGCGTCCAATCGAACCGGTCGAGCCGAGGATGGCGATATGTTTCATGCTTGGAAACTAAAGAATAGGATTTTGGCTGGCGCAGCGCTTCCCAGCGCTGCGATTAAGACTGCTCTGTTGACCACGCGCTCCGGCGCTTTTGATCCCCTGAAAAGAAATTCGGTGCCAAAATCACTTCAGGCGCTAAAGCGCGAGCAAAAATCAAATCTTAAGGCAGCGCTTAAGCGCTGCTCCACCCTGTTCCCAGCCTAATGCATCACCCGCCAGGCCGCATAGTACCAAAGCACCGGCGCGGCAAAGAGCAGGGCGTCGACGCGGTCCAGCATCCCGCCATGGCCGGGCAGAATCGCCCCAGAATCCTTCACCCCTGCGCCACGCTTGATCAACGATTCCACGAGATCACCCAATTGCGCCGCGATATTCAGCGCAATCGAAATCCAGAAAATCGGCCAAAGTGGCAGCGGCTCTTGTCCAAAATAAGCATCGCGTCGCTCAATAAAATGCGCCTGTAGCAACCACGAGCTGATCGGATAGCGCGTAGCGATAAAGCAGCAGTCCCACTCCCACGCTAGCCACCACCGATGCCACTGCACCTTCCCACGTTTTATTCGGACTAATGCGCGGCGACATGCGATGCCGTCCAATCGACTTGCCCACAAAATAGGCAAAGATATCTCCCGCCCAGACTACAAACAGCAAATAAATCACCAGAAACGCGCCCGCCCACTGTTCCCGCAACTGCACCAGAAATCCCAGCGGCAAAGCCACATAGACAAAAGAAAAAGCCGAGACCAGGGCGGCAGGAAAAGCCGTCGCCAGATCTGCGCGAGCCATGGCAATCGTCAGAAAAACAAACGGAGCCAGTGCCGCGGCAAAAACTGCGCTATGGCTAAAGCTTCCTGTCTCGAGCAACGGCGTGTCGCCCGGATTGATCGCCAGCAGCAGAAAAAACAGGCCTACATAAATATAGGTAGGCCAGCGCAGTGGCTTGATCCCGTAGGACTCCGAGAGCTTCAGCAGCTCATGCACCGCAAGCAGCGCCACTACCGCAGCGATCACCGCCAGCACGGAAACCGGCGCTTTCAGAATCAGCACCAGAACAATTGGAATGAGAACAACGGCGGTGAGAACCCGTTTGAGGAGTTGCAAGCCCTTAACTCCGGGTCGCCCGGGCCGCGATGAATGGGCCGCGTCGTTATTCAGCCCACCGTAACGGCGGTCGCGCTTCTGGAATTCCGCAATCGCTTCCAGCAAATGCACGCCGCGAAACTCAGGCCACAAGGTGGGAGTCACATAAATTTCGGCATACGCCAGTTGCCACAGCAAAAAATTACTAAGCCGCATTTCGCCGCTGGTACGAATCACCAGATCAGGATCAGGCAAATGCCGAGTATAAAGATGCTGCGAGACCATCTCTTCGTCAATCTGCAAATGCTCCACGCCGCCATTGCGCGATGCTGCATCCACCAGCGAGCGAAACGCATCCACCAACTCAGTGCGTGCTGAATAATTCAGAGCCAGCGTCAGCACCATGCCAGTATTGCGCGACGTCTCCTGCCGCGCCCATTCCATTTTTTCCTGCACCACATCCGGCAGCTCGTGCAGCCGCCCAATGTATTGCAGCCTCACATTGTTCTTATGCAGCGACGGAACTTCCTGCTTCAGATAGCGGCACAGTAGGCTCATCAGAAAACTAACTTCGCTCTTGGGACGCTTCTTCCAATTCTCCTCCGAAAACGCATACAGCGTGAGCGAAGGGATGCCAATGCGCGACGCCGTCTCCACCGTAAACCGCACCGACGTGACTCCGGCGCGATGTCCGGCAATGCGCGGCAAGTGGCGCTTGCGCGCCCAGCGGCCGTTGCCGTCCATGATGATGGCAATATGTTTTGGGAGCCGTTCCGGGTCCAGCCGCAGGTAAACTTCCGTCTCCTTGCGGTCGAGTCCGGCAGGAATCGTCGCCTTCACGCTAACCTCTTCTGAATGTTGACGCTAACACAGCAGGGCAACGCTTGCAATTGCCGGGGAAGAGCCGTGCAGTCAGCTCGCGCGGACGGCTCGTCCATGAGAACCACGTAGGGACAGCCGCCTCGGCTGTCCAGCCGACCGCAGCTCTCTAGTCGCTTGTAAGAGATGAGACATTCGCTCTGACATAAGCTCGCGGACAAGGCCTGCCATTCTTTTTCAGTTATACTCCGTCGAAAAGGTAAGCCAGCCTTAATCGAGCGCTTTCACGACGAAGCATAGGAATCAATGACGCCACATTCGAAGAACCCACCGCACGATCGGCACCAAAAACATGATCTTGTCGAAGGTGACGAACTGGGGAGACCGGTAAAGGTTCTGATCCTCATCTCGGCACTACTTCTTGGGTTCTTCGACCATCTGCTCAAGGGTTGGGGCCAGACAGCCTTCGCCGCTGGGATCGCAATAATTGTGCCAGTTATCGGCTACCGCAGGTCTTGGGACTTGTGTGCGGCTGTGGGTTGCAGCGGCAGTCTTGGTGACGCTCCAAGTTCCTCTGGTTCTCTTGGTTAGGCCCTTCATTGAGAGGCCCGGCTTCGGCTTCATGATGGTGTTTGCAATTGCTGATGGTGTATTTGTAACGTTCATTCTGGCTTTTGCCTCCTCAAAGTAGAGGGCTGACTTTCAAGTCAGATGATTCGAACTCTTGGGTTCATCAAGATGCATTGGCCTGACAAAAGAGCTTAGACTAAACTCCACCCATGAATTCCCCCTCACCCACATTCCGTGCCCCCACCTCAATCGAGCGCATCTTCAATCGAGTCTTCGGATTCGTGGTCGGCATCGGCCTGGGCTTCTCCTACAACTATCTGCTGCTAGCACGCGGACGCAAGAGCGGCAAGCTGTATTCCACACCCATTAATCTATTAGAACTCGCTGGCAAGCGTTTCCTGGTCGCCCCGCGTGGCCGGACTCAATGGGTGCGCAATGCCGAGGCCGGAGGCGAAATCACGCTCAAGAAGGGAAGCAAACTATCGAAATTTCGCCTGCGCCCTCTTCAGGACGCAGAGAAGCTCGAAGTCCTGAAAGCCTATCTCGATACTTTTAAGCGCGAAGTCCAGAGATACTTCCCAGTGCCTGCGGGATCGCCCGTCCAGGCGTTCGCCGAGCTCGCCGATAGTTATCCCGCCTTCGAGCTGCTTCCGGTCTAGGTCGGTGCCGCCAATCGACGAATCCCAAGTCGTCCTCGGCTCTAGCGCGATGTGCAAACTCTTTCATCTTGATCTTTTCCACCCACCATAGCAAAATCCCCTCGCTGGAATAAGTTGGGATTCCGGCAGTCAAGTACCGTCTTGCCCTCCGAAGACGTGCCGCTGCAAGTTCAAACTCAATCTTTAACTCTGGCGGAAGCCCGCTTGCGAGGTTTAGTCATGCTATCCACTACCGGGAATCGTTGTGCGTCGCTCTTGTCCACCCTGGTTGCGCTGTTGTTTCTGGCCGTTGCCCCGGCGTTCGCCCAGAATGTACTCACCTATCATGGCGACAATCTCCGCACCGGCTGGTTCTCCTCTGAGACGCAACTGACCACCAGCAATGTGAACGCCCAGTCGTTCGGCCTGCTGAATAGTGTGAGCCTCGATGGGCGCGTGGACGCCGAGCCGCTCTATGTGTCGCAGATCACTCTCCCCGGGAAGATCGGCACCCACAACGTAGTTTTTGTGGTCACCGAAAATAACAGTCTTTACTGGATCGACGCCACGACCGGCAAGATTCTGCTTCATCGCCGCTACGGGACACCGGTTCCTTATTCATACAAGAACTACGACGATAATGTTTTCCCCGTGATGGGCATCCTCAGCACGCCGGTGATTGACCGTACCACGGGCATAATCTACTTCGTGTCTGACTCGTATAACGGCAAGGTGGATTCCTTCCATCTTCATGCCATCTCGATCACCACCGGCAAACCGGTCGTCCCGGTAAAACTGATCCGGCTCAGTGGCAAGCTGGCTGACGGCACCACCTGGAAATTCAACTCCAGATATCATCTCCAGCGACCCGGCTTGCTTGAAGCCAATGGCAGCATTTATGTGGCGTTCGGCAGCAACGGCGACACCCAGCCGGACCAGACCCGCGGCAACATTCAGCGCTTCGACGCCACCACGCTCGCGTTTCTCGGGAGTGATATTACTGACACCCTGCACAACAGCGATTCTTATTACTTGTCTTCCATCTGGCAATCTGGATACGGAGTGGCCGCCGACTCCACCGGCGACATCTATTTCTCCACGGGTAACAGCGACCCGAACACTCCGAGTTATTCCGCAGGATTCAACCGCCCCAACAGCGTGGTTCGTCTGTCTGGAGATTTGACCTCGCTGCTCGATAGTTTCACTCCCAGCGATTACTTCAACCTCGATGAGGGCGACACCGACTTCGGATCCGGCGGCGCCATGCTTCTCCCCGACCAGACCGGCTCGACTCCACACCTGGTAGTCGCGGGCGGCAAAGACGGACGCGCCTTTCTGCTCAACCGCGACAACCTCGGCGGCTACACCTCGGGCGGCCCGGACCACGTGCTGCAAACGGTCTCGCAAGGCGGCTGCTGGTGCGGCCCCGCTTTCTTCGTGGGCTCGGATGGCAATCCCTACGTCCTCACCGGAGGAGGAAACGGCGTCATAAAGTGGCAGCTGACTTTCCCGTCGGTGCAGCTGTCACAAAAAGCTTCCACCGGATCCAGCGTTGCCGATGGCCTGCCCGACTACGGTGGAACCATTCCAGTGGTTTCCTCGAACGGAACCACGGCCGGCTCCGCCATCGTGTGGTTTATCCGCAGGCCAACGTCATCTTCGGATTCCGATCCCGGCACGCCGATCAATTTATTTGCCTTCGATGCATCCAACTTGAATCAGTTATTCTCCAGTGAAGCCGGCTCCTGGACGCACGCCTCCAACAGTAATGCCAACATCGTCCCCACCGTGGCCAACGGCAAGGTTTACGTCGCCAGCAACAAACAGCTGCAGATTTTCGGATTGCTCTCCGGCGGCGCGAACCAGGGCCCCTACGTTTTGCCGCAGGCCCTGCAGCCTTCCAATCCCGATGTAGTCACTTGCCCTCCGGCTGAGTCCGCGCTGGCAGCCGTTGGCGTTGCCGGCCAGGGCGCGGGATCTTCTCTGCATCACTTCAGCGGCACCGTCTGTCATGTGGAGAACAATCAGCTGCAGTTGGCCCTGCGTAGCGGACGAAGCATTTCCGTGGATATCAGTTCGGCCTTCACCAAACATCGCAAGGTGGTGCTGAGCCTGGGACGCGCGATTCATGTTCGCGCCGGCATTGACGCGAAAGGTGTAGTCCACGCGGAGAAGATTTCGCCCTCGCACACCTTGTCGCCGCTCACCCCGGCCGATCGCTAAGGCAAGACTGGGATTACCCCAAAACACGTAGGGACAGCCGCCTCGGCTGTCCAGGTCGAGCCAGGCTCGACAAACTCATGCAGCGCCGTGCTGCGTCCCCACGCCCGATACTTCACATCCCATGCGGAAAGCGCCCATACACCACAAACGCCGCCAGCAGCAACAGCACTGCAGGCGGAGCGGGAGATTCCTTGCGACGCAGGTGATACCCAACCGCCAGCAACACGATGGCCGCCAGTCCCACCGCGGCCCACCAGCTAAGCCACGGCGCAACGCCCGTTGCCATGGGCAACACAACGCCGACAGCGCCAGCCATCTCCGCGAACCCGATGAACGTCGCCAACCCGCGGCTGATGCCGCTCGGCCCGTTCTTCTCCGTCATGGCTTTGTATTTTTCGTAGGCGAATACTTTCAGCCCGCCAATGAAAAGGAACGCAGCCGCCAGGAATCCCTGCGAGACCCACAAAGCCAGGTTCATGCCATCTCCTCCTGCCGAATGAACACGCGCTAACAATCTCATACTACTCGTAAGCCCCGTTCATGCCGAGGCCGAAGCTTTCCCTCTGAGGATACCTACAGGCACCCTGCGTTTTTCAGCTATACTTCCGTCGAAAACCGCGCCACCCCGCCCAGGCGCATCTGGAGGTCGTCACTCATGCCCAACACTCCGCCTCCCGGCTCCGAAGAATTTCTTACCGGACGCCACATCGCCAGCCTCGCCACCGCGAACGAAGACAGCTCCATTCACCTGACCGCGGTTTGGTACCTGTTCGATGCCGGTTCCTTCTACGTGGCCACCTCTTCGCAGACTCGCAAAGCTCGCAACGCGGCGGCCCGCGCGAAGGCCTCGCTCATGATTGACATTCGACAACCCGCATCGGAGCGCGGCTTGGTCGCCGTCTGCACCGCGGAAGTGATCAGCGGAGAGAATTCAAAGAAGATCAACGCGCGCATCCACAGCCGCTACATGAGCCCGGCCGCCATCGCCGATCCGCGCGCCGGAGGCACCATGACCGCCATGGACGACATCACCCTCAAGCTGACTCCCACCCACTGGTATGGCTGGGACATGCGCGTACTCGACCAGGCCGTCTTCGGCGGATCCATGAAAACCCCCGGCTACATCCTCCCGCTGGATTGACCAGCCCAGCTCTCAAGGGTGCCCCGTTCAAGCTCAGCTTGAGCGGGGATTTTTCCAGGGAAGGGAACTGCGATCCATCCCTCCCCAAAACTGTCATCCCGAGCGCAGCGTGATCGTCCGCAGGACGCTCACGCGCAGTCGAGAGCCTGCCCTGAGCGAAGTCGAAGGGGACCTGGTGTTTGCCGCCGCTACCACCACCGACACGGCCGCCCGCTTTAGCGGAGAGCGACGCTGAGCACAAGAATCGCGAACCCTGCGATCAGACCAATCGTTCTTAACCAATGGTAAAGATCCCAGCGCTGCTCCTGCGCTTTCCAGTCGACGGGGAGGGATTCCGGCGTCCATTTAGCGATGCGGTTGTTTATCGGCACCGGCCCCACCAGCGAAAACACGACGGCGAAAACCTGAATAGCGAACGCAATCGCTGCCAGTCGCCACGCCGACCTGCTCAAGTGTTCAAAAGGCAGCAGCAATAAAAGGGTCAGAAGCGTGGATCCGCTCATCCAAAACGGCATCACTCGGCCGAACATTACCGCCAGCGATGAGCGCATCGGTATATGGATTCCCAACGGTTGCCGGTTGAGCGCGGGATGGCTAAATGCTGCGACGTTTAGCTCGCTTCCGCACATCAATCCAAGCACTAGAACAGCAAGGATATGAATCATCATGGAGACAAAACCTCCCGCCCCTTGGATGTTGGCGCAGACCCCGGCTTTGCCCGCGACTCTCGGGAAGGGTGGGATCAATAGAGGTAGTTTTCCACGTTGGCAAAAGCGGGAATGGGCGAGTGGCCATTCAAGCCCGGTTTTGGCTTGGGTGGGACAGTTTCCGGAATGATGGCTGGCCCACCTTTGCGTTTTCCGCAAAGGTGGGAGTCACGGTCGCATCCAGCTTGGGATTTTGTTTTGGCTCCCCGCTAGGATGGGCACGATCCCAGGGGACCAAGACTGGGCAGGGATCAGCAGAAACGTTCCAAGGTCAGATCCGGATCAATCCCAGGAACATCCTTCCGGCGTCCGTGGTTCCCACCCTTCCCACACCGAAGGGTGGGGCAGCCTCATTTGTGCTTCCGCAAAAGTGGGCCAGCCGTCATCTTGAGAGATGGTCGAAACGACTCTTCAATCAAATGGAAGGCGGCGGTTCGAGTGGCGCGCCCCGCCAGCGGCCTCGACGGGTCGGGCTCGGGTCCGAAACGTAGTTTGAGGACATTAACAATCGGTCTTTCAGATCCCGGAATCGTTTTAGTGTTTCTGCGGGCAGGGGTTCGTTCGGTTCACGATTACGCAGCAGTTCCTGCATGAGAAGTTTTATGTCGCCATGTCCGCAATACGAGTTTCGAGAATCAACGACACTCATACCAGAATTACAAACTGCGTTAACTCGGAGCACTGCAAATCCGCAGTACTCCTTTTTCGCGTTTTCAAGCGCGATCGAACGCGCTTTGCGTCTGCACGAAGATGAGCCCATGTAATCTAAACGCATGATCGAAATTTCGTCAGTTCGCGGAGTTGGATCGTAGGCCTGATGTTTGAGACGGTTCTTCTTCTTGTCCACATGGTAGGGGCTGTAGATGGCTCTCACGATTCGCTCGTCGGCAGAGACACCTAGAGGAACAAGCCAACACAGTCTAAACGACTGGCTCAATAATTTGGATAGTATGAGTAAGAGACTTCGAAAAGGACGAACCATAAACTAATTCTTTTATCACTGCCAGAACCTGCTCAGTTGCCAGATTTTGTTCTAATGGGTTTGTTAGTCGCCCCTCTAGATAAAATGTCCTGCCACGTTGTGTCTGAATATGACCACTGTACCGCGTGCGTCCAATTTCCAAGTAAGCGTCCCCTTCACTCGACGACCATTCGAGACTGACAGTTCCATTCGATGTGGGGTTTACCTCGGGAACTAGCATCCCCAGTGGCGGAACGGCAAGAAATCCCTGCGCATGCGCACAGGCATCAGATGCAACCGCCAGAGCACCGTACCCATCCCAATTGGCCTTCAGTCTGCCGATCTGTTCGAGAGCTGCTTGAGCGCTCGAAAAACCAGAAGCGTTGGGAACCGGGACAGAAAGTCTATAAAAATCGTAATGAGGCGCGCGTTGAGCAGCGAACTCAACGATGCTTGTCGTTGGACCGGGATTCGGGAGAAGCGTGGTACTCGTCGATCTAATCATTGGCCATTTACGGGCATCATCCTAGCACGTATCCGTTCAGTAAGACCGATAAACGTGGCGCGGATGCTAGTGTGAGCATTCTCCAAAGTCTCCATTATTTGAGGAAGATTCGGTGCCGTCGGGGCGGACGCGAACACTTCTGTTGTCATAACGATCCCATTCTTTCCCGCGGCAGTTCCTTGTTGCAAATTCATATTCATAGAAAGTCCGGTTGTTAGTGGTAACGAGAGCTGAAGTCCAGATTGTAACTTTTCGATATCAAGAACTTGCTCGCTAAGAACTTTTGGCAATTCAAGTTTGATACCCAGAACGTCGTTCAAGAAGCGAAAACTCTGTTTCCCGTCCGTGAAGTCATCCGAAAATAAATCTATGTAACGGAGCATCACCGTAGTGAACTCCGAGTTTTCGGACGTGTGACGGGAGTCTAGAAGAGATTGCACTCCCATTTGAACGATTGGCCTGAAGCTGTCCCAATCACGATAAGGGGGCAGAGCATTGGCGGAGAAAACTCCCGGGCCAATCTGATATAGGAAGTTCTCACCTTCGGCAGGAGGCTTGCGAAAACGATAGACGACAGAAAAAGGAAAGTAAGGAAAGCCGACAGGGACAAGTCTTTCTGAGATGCCAAATCCTTTTCCTGCTACTAGGGCCGAAAAGTTTGTGAAAGTCTCTTCTGAGTATTGCGAGGCGAGCGGAAATTGAATTATTCCCGCACCAGCTGTCTGCACTGGAGAACCGATCGGCCCCGGTCCCCACCGCAGCTCGGCGACGAGTTCAACCAGCGGTGGATTGGCGAAAATCATAATTTCTCTTGTACTACCACTAGTCTATCTGTTGTGCACGCCCATGTCAGCATCACCTTTACGGGGCTGCCCCTTCGCCTTTGGTTTTGGAGCGGCGGGTGCTCCATACGGGCCCTATGCCATTCTCAGCAAACTCCCAAAACGGGAACCTCCCCTTTCCCCATTGTTGTACACACATTCCAGTAAGCCCAAAGTGTTCCCCGGGGAACATTTCTCCATTTTGCCAGCCGGCCTAGCCGTTCCGGGACTCCTCGGGGACGACTTTCAGTTCCAGTTTCTCGGTGTAGCGGAGGACGGTCAGGGTGCTGCTGACGCCGACGCGGGCGTCGGTGAGCAGGCGATGGAGGTCGTCCACGCCGGCGACGGGCTTGCCATCGAGGGCGATGATGACGTCGCCTTCGCGCAGGCCGGCCTTGCGTCCGGGGCTGAGGTCTTCGACCGAGATGACGACCACGCCGCTCTCCTGCGGCAGGTCATAGAAGCGCACCAGCCGCCGATGCAGCGGGGTGGTTTGCGCCTCCACGCCAATGTAGCTGCGGCGGATGCGGCCCTCGCGCAGCAGGCGTCCGGCCACAAACTTGGCGGTGTTGATGCCGATGGCAAAGCACAATCCTTGCGCGCCCATGATGGTGGCCGTGTTCACGCCCACCACCTGGCCATCGGATGTGACCAGCGGGCCGCCGGAATTTCCTGGATTGAGCGACGCGTCGGTTTGAATGACGTCCTCGATCAGGCGGCCGGAGTAGGAACGCAGCGAGCGTCCCAGGGCGCTGACCACGCCGGCCGTGACCGTGTACTGAAAGCCATAAGGATTGCCAATGGCGATGGCGAGTTGTCCCACGCGAAGTTTCTGCGAGTCGCCGAGCGGCGCCGTCACCAGGTTGGAGGCTTCATGATCGGGCACGTCCATGCGGATGACCGCGAGGTCGGTCGCGGGATCGTCGCCGATGGTGTGGGCCGGGAAGCGGCGTCCGTCGGCGAGGGAAACCTGAATGCGTTTGGCATCGTGGACGACGTGGCTGTTGGTGAGGATCAATCCGTCGGGGGTGAAGACGAATCCTGAGCCGCCGCCCTGGCGTTCTTGCGGGTTCGCCGGAGCGATTCTTGGTTGCTTGCGTGACGTCGATCTTCACCACTGACGGGCTGAGCTTTTCTGCTGCACCGACCACGGCTTGCGAGTAGGCATCGAGCAGGGCCGCGTCGTTGGTAGCTGAGTGCGAAGGCTGAACGGATGATTCCGAATAGTCCGCGAGAGGAAGAATGCTTCCTGATTGGTTCATGTTAGCTAGATGAGGCGGGAAGGAATCTGGATTCAGGGCAGCGGAAAACGACTTGGCTGCTTTTCTTTGTGTCCTTGGCGAATCCTTTGCGTGCTTTGCGGTTAAAGCTTTTGACCGCAAAGGTCGCTAAGAGAAGCTGCAAAGGTCGCAAAGAAAAACTTGACGGAAGTTGCTATTTGGAGGAGGGGCGGGTCGAGTCTTTCGACAAGGCGCATGCTTTCGGGAAGTCTTTCATGGCGGATTCGAGGGCCGCGCCGACGTCGGACAGTTCCTCGGAGCTCATCAAGGATTGCATCTGCTCAAAGAGTTGGCGTTCTTCCTTGCGGATGTGGGTCACCAGGATCCCGGCATAATTTTCCAGGCTGGTGGCGTCGAGAGTGCGGTTGACGGCGCGGGCAAAGAACTCGCGCAGCACCGCGTGTTCGGCGAGGAGGTCTTTCACCAGCGCGTGCAGCTCAGGGAAGCGCGCGGCCACGGGGAAAACTTTTTTCTCCTCGGCGAGGAGATGGAATTCGATCTCATGTTCGAACTGGCTTTGAATCTCCGCTTGCCAGGCTTCCAGATCGAGGCTGCCCGTCTGGAAGGCGTGGTCCATGCGTACGCACAACGCCAGGGCGCGCTGATGTTGGTGGGAAAGCGGAACCAGGTTCTTGTCGCGCAGCATAGGGTTATTATCTGCGCATTCGCCCCGGGCTGGCGAGAATTCTCAATTCGCGCTCGCCGTCTTGATCGGAGGGGGGCTGCCGGCGGCCCGCAGGGTGAGCCAATCGGTGCGTACGCGCTCCCATTCCTGGATGAGCAGTCCATGGGACTCGAAGAAGGCGCGAATGCGGATGCGGTCCCAGCCTACGACGTCCTCGAGAATCGGCGCGAGGACGGCGAGGGCGTTGCTGCTGAGAATGGTGCGCTTGGCGATCTGGGAAATGTGTTTGGCTTCGGAGACCGCGATGGTGAAACCATCGCGCACGTTGACGTGCAGCATAACGTGGACATCGGAGCTGCCATCGCCAACATAGACGATATGATCCGGGCCGGCTTCGCGCCGGGACTGCAGCTGGTCGAGCACAGCCACCTTGCCGTAGCCCGCGGTGGCTCGAACAATGGTTTCGATTTCGCCGGACTCGCTGTACTGGAACACGGTGCCGAAAATGTGGTCCTCGGGCACGACGTCTTCCAGGGCGGATTGAATGACCTCGACCGGGGCCGCGGACAAGACGTAAAAATCAAATTGATAGCCATCGATCTGATTGGAGAGGACCTGGTAGAGGAGGTCGATATTATCTTTCAGGCGAATGCGTTTTCCGACTTCATAGAGATGCTCGCGCCGAACTTTGCTGCGGAATTCAGGATCGTGCAATAACAAGTAGGCGAGCTCCGCCCCCTGTTGCACCAGGTTCAATTTCTGCATCCCCTTAATTTTGCGTTCGAACTCCGCGACAGGAATGCCGACCATCTCACTGAGCACGTAACCGGAGTCGTTGAAGGTCAGCGTCTGATCAAAATCGCTGGCGAAAATATAGCGTTTTAAAAGTTTGTCACTCATCTGCGTATTAGATTCATTGGGCACTGAAAAGACAAATTAAAAACATTGATGGAGGCTATCAATGCCGATTCCTGCAGAGTTTTCGCGATACGTTTTAATCTCTTGTTAACACCAACATACAGATGTTTGATTGTGCACTGCAGGCCCGCTCTTGGTGCATAATTCCGCGGGGAGGGCATCACTTAGGTAACGTGTGGAAATGGGGCACCGGCGTTTCCGGAAGGTTACTTGTTTGGTAGCAACTCCGGCGGAATGGGATTGCCGGGCCGCTCTTCGTCCCAGACGATCGACAGGATCCACCAGCGCTGGCCGTCGTAGTAGAGCTGAAAGATGTTCACGCCGCGGTCCACGATTTTGTTCGAAGCAAGCTCTTTGCTCTCGTAGCTGCTCAGCACGGTCGCGATATTTCCAAAGCGGTGAATCGTGTGCGCCAGTTCGCGTTCGGTGAATCCTACCTTCACGAAGTAGGCGTCGGTGTGGTCCGCGTATTCCTGCTCGGTGCCTGACGACGTTGTGACCTTGCCGGACTTCGGGTCCTGGTCAACGGACACGAAGCGCATGTTTGGATCGTAGAGGGTGCGGTCGCGTCCCCACTGGCGGGGGACACCCACGCCGCCGGAAATGGTTTCGTAACTGGCTTTGGCGATGCGTTCGATGGTGCTTACGTCTTCCGAACGGGCGGGAATGACCGGTCTGTCAACGTGGGGCTTCGGATCGTCTTGTGCTGCACTCAGCATGGTTCCTAGTAGCACACAGGCAAGCATCCAGAGTCGATTTTTCATGAGCCCTCTCCTGAATTAGCAAAGCCATGAAGCATACAACATTTGCTCGACGTTTATACTGATCAACCTCAGGCGCTGAAGCGCGTGTAGAAAGCGGAGCCTTTATCGCAGCCCTTAAGCGCTGCGCCACCCAAGAATCACATCAGCAGAGTGTTTGAAGGTAGGGGTCTTTCGACTTCATGTCTGCTTCGCTTCGCAAAGCAGACGTTCCGCTCAGGATGACAGGGCTATTTTGGGTGTTGAGTTGATTGATTCACCTCCACCGCCTTTACTAAATCGTTCGCAGCATTGAGAATGAAGGGTTGGAGTTCGAAGCCCGCAGCGGGCACAGGAGTAGGGAATCACTATGGCAGCTACTGGAGAGCTCATTCGGCTGATCAATTACGTGGATGACATTAATACGACTTTGCGGCGCATCACTGCGTTTGTGGCCGGGCTGGAGCCGGACGAGCGGAAGCGTCTGGCGGAAAGTCTGAAGGCGGCGGGGAGCAACCTGAATACCGCCGTGGCGGCGCTGGAAAAGGGAGCCTAATCGTGGCCCAGGTCGCGACCGTCGCCGTCATAGGCGCCGGAACCATGGGCCGGGGCATTGCGCAGGTGGCCGCTCTCGGCGGCTATCGCACCATTCTTGAAGACCTGCTTCCCAACGCTCTGCGCAAGGCGGAGAGCGAAATCCGCACCAATCTCGATAAAGGTGTAGAGCTGGGCAAAGTGACCGCGGCGGATGCGGGCGCGGTTTTCTCGCGGCTGGAATTTGCCGGGTCGGTGGAAGAGGCGGCGCGCGAAGCCGATCTGGTCATCGAAGCCGTGCCGGAAGAGATGGAGTCGAAGATCGAGATATTTACCCTCCTCGACAAAATTTGCCGCCCGGACACGATTTTTGCTTCCAACACTTCGTCCTTCAGCATTACGGAAATTGCCAGCGTCACCTACCGCGCCAAAAAATGCGTGGGGATGCACTTCTTTAATCCCGTGCACAAGATGAAGTTGCTAGAAGTGGTGCGGGCGCTGGAGACCGACGACGACACCATTGCCACCGTTGCCGAAGTGGGCAAGCGCATGGGCAAGGATGTGGTCGTGATCAAGGAATCGCCTGGCTTCATTACCAGCCGCATCAATGCCATGATCGGCAACGAGGCGTTTTATATGCTGCAGGAAGGCATTGCTTCTGCTGGAGATATCGATAAAGCCTTAAAGTTGGGGTTGAACCATCCCATGGGGCCGTTTGAGCTGGTGGATTTGGTGGGGCTCGATACCCGGCTGCATATTCTGGAGTACCTGCATAAGACGCTGGGCGAGAAATATCGGCCTGCACCATTATTGGTGCAGTATGTGAAAGCCGGGCGGTTGGGGCGGAAGGTCGGGCGCGGGGTGTATGAGTATCCCGAGGCGGGGCCAGGTAAGGGATGAAGATTGTTTCGACCGCAGGCGCTGAAGCGCGTGGTGAATAGGAATGCCTTTATCGCAGCGCTGGGAAGCGCTACGCCACCCAAAATGGCTTTTTCTCGGGACAGTCTCTGCGGTTTGCATCGTGTACTGGCCTCTCGATTTGCGTCGCTGTGCTCCGTTGGACAGCCGAGGCGGCTGTCCCTACGTGAGATGGGGCGGTCCTCGAACTAGGCGATTCTGGCTATCTTTTCTTCTTCCAAGTACGTCTAAATTAAGGAAAACGCGCTGAGGGAACTATGGTTGTACTGCTGACGTATAAGACAGCAGACTGCAGGGCGGGCACTGAGACCTCCCGCCTGGGTTAAACCTGGTCCCCCTGCTGTCTCCCCGGCGGCAGGGGGATGAGGTCCTGAATTTATGAGAGTGTTGCTCGATATCGTTCGTCAATCGCTGGCAACGTTGTGGGCGCATAAACTGCGCTCGTTTCTTACCATGTTCGGAATTGCCTGGGGCGTGGGGTCGCTATTGTTGCTGGTGGGCCTGGGAGAAGGGTTCCGCAGCGGGCAGGAAAAGAACATGGCCAACCTGGGTAAGGACATCATGTTCCTTTTTCCGGGGCGAATTCCTGCGGTCGAGGGCAGCCTGGTTTCGGGGCGTCCTTATAACTTCACTTATGGGGATTATTTGGCGATCAAGGATGAAGCCAAGTTACTGCGCACCGTCTCGCCAGTAATTAATCGCGAAGACATTCGGGCGGTGAGCGATTACGGGTCTACCAACGGACAAGTTTTTGGAGTGGCGCCAGAGTACAACAAGATTCGTACGGTGCCGATTAATCCGGGACGCTGGTTCAATGATGCCGACAACAAGGAACATCGCCGGGTGGCGGTGGTGGGATGGGAACTGCTGAAGAATGTTTTTCCGGGGCGTCCGGCGGTGGGCGCGACCATCCTGCTGAATGGAGTGGATTTTGATGTGATTGGCGTAGTCGAGAAAGTGGGACGGGAAGGGAACAACGGCACTAACGCCCGCATTTTTATTCCCGTGGAAACCATGCGTATGCTGTTTCCCCTGAAGGGGAACAATAACGAAGATGCGCTGTCGTTCATCAACTACCAGCCGATTACGCGCGATGCCCATCTGCTGGCGCAGGCGGAAGTGCACCGGATTATTGGGAGACGGCATGGGTTCAATCCCAAGCTGGATGATGCCTTCAACGATTGGGACACGATTGACGGATCACAAAAAGTGGCCAAGATCTTCGATGCCATGGATTGGTTTCTCGGAGTAGTTGGAGTGGTGACGCTGGGGTTAGGAGCGATTGGGATTATTAACATCATGCTGGTGTCGGTGACCGAGCGCACCCGGGAGATCGGCCTGCGCAAGGCGCTGGGCGCGACCCATCGCAATATCATGACGCAATTCTTCGTGGAAGGCGCGTTTCTTACGGCGTTTAGTGGTGGCATTGGGTTGACAATCTGCGTAGTGTTCGTCACGTTGCTGGCGCAATTGCCGTCGCCGGAAGGGTTCGATACGCCGAGGATCGTGCCGACTTCGGCGGCGGTGGCGATTCTTTCGCTGACGATTGCAGGGGTGGCAGCGGGACTTTATCCGGCACGTAAAGCAGCTTTGCTTCCTCCGGTGGAAGCGCTGAGGCAGGAGTAATCGTGGTTGGAGAATTAGGAATTCAGGCGTACAACGCGCTGCGTCATAACAAGAGCCGCAGCCTGCTCACCATGCTGGGAATGGCCTGGGGTATCGCCACGGTGGTGCTGCTGCTGGCCTATGGGGCGGGCTTTGAGCGCGGGCTGATGATTGCGTTTGAGACGTTTGGCGGTAATTTTATTGCGGTCTTTCCCGGGCGGACGTCGATGCAGGCCGGGGGCAGCAAAGCCGGGACGGAAATCAAACTGACCACCCAGGATGTCGACAACCTGCGGGCGGAAGTGCCGTTTCTCAAGCGAATTTCTCCGGAGGTCAATAAACAAGGCACGGTGGCTTACGGAACGCGCAGCGCCAGCTACGACATTCGCGGCACGTACGCGACCTATCAGAAGATCCGGCACGTGGACGTTGAAATAGGGAGCTTTTTTGGGGAACAGGAGGATTTTTCCCACAGCCGGGTCGCGGTCCTGGGATATGAAGTGAAGAAAAAGTTATTTTCGGGACAGAATGCGATCGGCGAGAGCGTACGTATTGATGGCATTTCGTATCAGGTCATCGGAATTCTGAAACACATGATTTCAAACGGCGACGATGACATGAATGCCATGATCTATATTCCGTTCAGCACCATGAGCGATTTGAAGAGCACCCATTATCTGGATGTGATTTGCCTGGAATACGAAGGGCAGCACGAGAAAGTCACGAAAGCGGTGCGGGATTCGCTGGCCTTCCATCACAGTTTTGACCCCAAGGATGAGAGGGCGGCTTTCGTTTTCGACAGCGTAGAGAATTTGGGCGAACTGAAAATCATTACCACCGGCATTAAAGTGCTGCTCGGATTTATCGGCCTGTTGACGTTGGGAATCGGCGGAGTGGGGCTGATGAACATTATGCTGGTGTCGGTGACCCAGCGCACGCGCGAAATTGGCGTGGAAAAAGCTCTCGGCGCGCACCGCTGGCACATCCTGTTTCAATTCCTGGCGGAGGCGCTGGTCATTACGGCGGTGGGTGGATTGCTCGGGGTGGTGCTGGCTTACCTGGTTTCCTGGTCGGTGGGGTCACTTACTCTGTGGAGCGCTTTCATTGACGATGCCAGCGAGGGAGACATCCATTTGAAGATCGATTCGGCGATTTTGATTTGGTCGACGGTGATTTTGAGCTTTGTGGGGATTATTAGTGGCATGCTGCCTGCGATTAAGGCGGCGCGGCTGGATCCGATTGAGGCTTTGAGGTACGAATAGAGGACGTTCAGTAGTGATAGCGGGCTTGGAGAAAGTCAATTCTTCCCGCACTGACCCGACAGACCAGTCGATGTTCCTGGGTAATTCTTCGCGACCAGCAACCCGCCAATACATACTTTAGCGGCTCGGGTTTCCCGATTCCTGTGAACGGGTCTCGCAGAACAGCTTCCATTAGTTCGAAGATTCGGAGTGCAGTCTTGCGGTCCGTTTCCACCCAATAGCGTAGGTCCTGGCGAAATTCAGGATGGAAAACCGCTTCTCGATCAACCGGCCGAGCCAAGGCCCATCTCCCGGCGAAGTTTCTCGATTGATTCTGGTTTGCCTTTTCGTCCTGTGGCGCGGTGCAGGGCGGTGAGCAGGCGCTGGGTATTCTTTGGGGAGCGTAGCAGATGGGCGGTTTCCAGCAGGCCGGACAACTCATCGGCGGGGATCATAGCAACTTTTTTGTCGCCTTTGCGGCGGACGATGACCACCTCGCGATCGTTGGCTACTCGGTCGAGAACCGAGGCCAGGCTTTGGCGCAGGTTGGTGTAGGTGGTTTCGGTCATGGCTATAAGTGTACAGGTTTCCTGTACGTATGTAAACGACTTCGGTTGGCCGCGCCGCGCTTGGCTGGACAGCCGAGGCGGCTGTCCTTACGTGATTCGGGTCACGGCCGGGTCATCTTTTCTGGCTTCATCAACAAATCAAATTCTTCGGCGGTGAGGTAGCCCAGCTTTAGCGCGGCTTCGCGCAGGCCGGTGTGCTCGACGTGGGCGGTGTGGGCTATTTTGGCGGCTTTGTCGTATCCGACTTTGGGGGCGAGGGCGGTCACCAGCATGAGCGAGTTCTTTACGTACCAGTCTACCTTCGCGCGATCGACCTCGATGCCGTTGATCATGAATTCGACGTAGCCGTGGCAGGCGTCGGTGATCAGCGTGACCGAGTGCAGGAAGTTGTAGATGATGACCGGCTTGAAGACGTTGAGCTCGAAGTTGCCTTGGGAGCCGGCGAATCCTACGGCGGCGGTGGCGCCATGGACCTGAACGCAGACCATGGTCATGGCTTCGCACTGGGTGGGATTTACTTTGCCGGGCATGATGGAAGATCCGGGTTCGTTTTCCGGAATGGAGATTTCGCCGAGGCCGCAGCGCGGGCCGGAGGCCAGCCAACGGATGTCGTTGGAAATTTTCATCAGCGAGGCGGCGAGAGTTTCCAGCGCGCCCTGGGCAAAGATGATTTCATCGTGCGCGGAAAGCGCGGCGAATTTATTGCCATGCGAACGGAAGGGAAGACCGGTGAGTTCGGCAATCTTCTTCGCGGCACGTTCGGCGAATTCAGGATGAGCGTTCAAGCCGGTGCCGACGGCGGTGCCACCGATGGCGAGATCGTAAAGTCCGCCCAGCGTTTGCTCCAGGCGCTGAATGTCGCGCTCCAGCAGGCTCGCCCAGCCCCCGAACTCCTGGCCAAAGGTTAAGGGAACGGCATCTTGCAGATGGGTGCGGCCGATCTTGACTACGTCGTGGAATTCTTTAGCTTTGGCAGCGATGGCGTCATGAACGTTCTTTATTGCGGGAATCAGCGCAGTCTTCACCCGCTCAGCGGCGGCGACGTGCATGGCGGCGGGGAAAGTGTCGTTGGAGGACTGCGACATGTTGACGTCATCGTTAGGATGGATCGGTTTCTTTGATCCCTTTTCACCCCCCGCGATTTCAATGGCACGGTTGGAGATGACCTCGTTGACGTTCATGTTGGTCTGGGTGCCGCTGCCGGTTTGCCAGATGCGGAGCGGGAACTGATCATTGAGCTTGCCGGAGATCACTTCGTCAGCGGCCTGGGTGATGAGTTCGGCTTTTTCGGCGGGCAGTTTGCCGAGGTCCTGGTTTACTAACGCGCAGGCTTTCTTGAGGATGCCGAAGGCGCGGATCAATTCCGGCGGCATCAGGTCACGACCGATATCGAAATGCAATAAAGAGCGCTGGGTTTGGGCGCCCCAATAGACGTTGGCCGGGACCTCGATTTGTCCCATGCTGTCGGATTCCGTTCGGGTGCGGCCGGGCTGGTCTTTGGAATTGGAAGTTGCCATGGTGCCTTCCTGACGAGTGCGTTTACATGGAAGTTAACCGTGAATTATAGCAAGCACACGGGAGGCGAATGCGCCGGTTTGCAGAGCGGTCGGAGCAATGCGAGAATACCGTATGCAAAAATCATCCACCACTGCGGTAATCACATTGGCGTCCGTTATGATGCTGCTGGGCAACGCCCTGGCGCAGCAGACTCCGGCGCAAACCTCTTTGCCGGCACCTGCGGCCAAGGCCACCCCAACCCCGGCGAAAAAAGCCGCAACCAAGCCTGTGGCGAAAGGTGCGCCACTGGCGCTCAAAACCCAAAAAGAGAAAGCCAGCTATGCCATCGGGTTGAATATCGGGACCAGCGTCGGAAAGAGCTTGCAAAAGGATTCGGTCGCGGTTGATCCCAACATTGTTGCCCGCGGCCTCAAAGATGGATTGACGGGTGCAAAACCGCTTTTGACCGAGGACGAAGTCAAGGCGACGATGACCGCTCTCTCCGCAGACGTGAAGAAACGGCAGGAAGCGAAGATGCTACAGGCGGGAGAGGCGAACAAGAAGGTTGGCGACGCTTTTCTGGCGGCCAACAAGACGAAGGAAGGCGTAGTCACGCTGCCCAGCGGTCTGCAATATAAGATCCTGACTGCGGGAAAGGGGCCGAAACCCACCGCCAGCGACTCCGTGGTTTGCAACTATAAAGGCACGTTTATCGACAACACGGAATTCGACAGTTCCTACAAAAGCGGCAAGCCAGTCACCTTTCCGGTGAGCGGCGTGATCAAGGGGTGGACGGAAGCGCTGCAATTGATGCCGGTGGGATCGAAGTGGCAGCTGTTCATTCCTTCGGACCTTGCCTACGGGCCCCAGGGACGCGGTGGAATCCCGCCCAGTACGACCCTTGTTTTTGAAGTTGAGTTAGTGTCGATCGAGGACAAGGCAAAACCAGAGGACAAGAAGTAGATAGTAAGTACAAAAAGGTCTGGAAAAATAGCATTGGTGACCAAGCAGATCGCCGAGCCGGTCAAGCAAGTTCCCGAGACGCTTCCGCTCGCGCGATTGCAGTCGCGTCCCGAGACGCGGGTGGATGTGCTGGTGATCGGCGCCGGGCCCACGGGCCTGGCGTGCGGCATTGAAGCGCAGCGGGCCGGCTTTAAGGTAGTGGTGGTCGACAAAGGCTGTGTGGTCAATTCCATCTTCAACTATCCGGCGACAATGACGTTTTTCACCACGCCGGAACTGTTGGAAATCGGCGACATCCCATTTACCACCGCCAATCAGAAGCCCAATCGCCAGGAGGCGTTGGAATATTACCGGAAGGTGGCCGAACATTATCGCCTGCCGATTTCGCAATATCAGAAAGTCGAGGCGGTGAGCGGAGAGGACGGAAATTTCCACGTCGCAACCAGCGACCGCTTAGGAAGGATTTACGATTACCACGCCCGCAAGGTAATCGTTTCGACCGGCTATTACGATCTGGCGAACCAGCTGAATGTTCCGGGCGAAGAGTTGCCCAAGGTGTTCCATTATTACCAGGAACCGCATCCCTACTTCGACAATGACATTTTGGTGATTGGGGGAAAAAACTCGGCGGCGATTGCGGCCCTTGATTTGTGGCGGCACGGGGCGCGGGTCACGCTGGTGCATCGTGGGGCGAAGCTCCACAACCACATCAAGTACTGGATTTTGCCGGACATCGAAAACCGCATCAAGAATCGCGAAATTATCGGCTACTTCAATACCAGAGTCGAGGAAATTGCTCCTGACTATGTCTTGTTGAAGACGCCGGAAGGGCCGATGCGGATCAAGAACGATTTCGTGTTTGCTTTGGTTGGCTATCATCCGGACTATGAGTTTCTGCGTGCCATGGGAATCGAGCTTTCCGCCGAACAATGCCGGCCGGTGTGCGATCCGCAGACGCTGGAGAGCAATGTGCAGGGAATTTATGTGGCGGGAGTGATCGTGGCGGGATCGCGCACCAATGAGATATTTATAGAGAATGGACGTTTCCATGGGCAGCAGATCGCTGCGGATCTGAAGAAGAAAATGCCGGCGGCGTAGGAGATGTACCTCGGGCGCTAAAGCGCGTGCCATAAGACAGACACTTTGACGCAGCGCTGGAAGCGCTGCTCCACCCAAAATCAGGTTGATATTTTGAGGCTTGTGATAGCTGGACAGCCCCTTCGACTTCGCTCAGGGCAGGCTACGGCGGCTGTCTCTACGTGAGCGTGACCGTTTCCTCGCCTAACTGTTCGTTGATTAGCCGGGCCACCAGCGGCTTTAGCCTCTCGCCGGTTTTCTGCAGGACGAAATCCTGGTCGGGTTCCGACCAGTCCAGCTTGAAGCTGGTGGAAAGCGCGGAAATCCAGATCTGGCGCACCGGAGCGTTGGGGGAGATAACGAAGCGGCTGCCTTCCTCGAAGGAAATGTGCAAAGCCCCGGACTGGTCTTCGACTTCCATATCCGCCGATTCTTCCGCGGTAATGAGAGCTTGCTTCAGGGAACCCAGAACGCTATCGGAGTGCTTGCGGAAATCCTGCTCGTCGATCATGCTGGAATTATAAACAAGCTTTCATCTCTCAGCCGTCAGCTCTCAGCTAAACCTTGTAGATAGCTTGTAGCCAACAATCGCCAACGACATACGACCATTATGGACTTGCAGCCCGAACCCGTGAGCACCTCGATTTCGCTCTCCGCCTACTGGCGGCTGGTGCGAGAGAACCGGAATTTCGGCAATCTGTGGATGGCGCAGATTGTTAGCGAGGTCGGCGACTGGTTCTACACTCTGGCCATTTACGACTTATTGCTGCAGTTGACCGGACGCGCCAGTTCGGTGGCGCTGGCCCTGGTGGTGCAGGTCTTGCCGCAAACCCTGATCGGGCCGATTGCGGGTGTTGTGAACGACCACATGAGCCGGAAACGAGTCATGATCGCGACCGATCTGGCGCGGGCGCTGGTTGTGCTTTCGATGCTGCTGGTACGGTCGCGGTCCACGGTGTGGATGATTTATCCGCTGCTGCTCCTGGAAAGCTCCATGTGGGCGTTCTTCGAGCCGGCGCGGACTGCGACCATTCCTAACGTCACCAGTGGCGAAGATTTGCTGGTGGCCAATACGTTGTCTTCGACTACGTGGTCGCTCAATCTGGTGGCGGGCGCGTCGATTGGCGGAGTTGCGCTAGCGCTGTTAGGGCGCAACGCATTGTTCACGTTGAACTCGTTGTCATTCCTGGCGTCGGCCTATTTTCTTGGCCGCATGCGCTTCCGCGAGCCCCATGCGGAGGCGGCGGCAAAGATCAAGGCAAGTTATCTGACGGCTTATTCAGCGATTCTGGATGGCATCCGCTACATGCGGCGCGATCCCCGCCGGCTGGCGCTGCTTTTCATCAAGACCGGACTGGCGACGATGGGGGTGAGCTGGGTGTTGTTCACCGTGATGGGCGAGCGCGTGTTTCCGCTGCACTGGCCGGGCTTGCGACCCGAACGCAGCGCGGTTTTAGGCATGAGCCTACTGTTGGGCGCGCGGGGAGTGGGAGCCATCGTGGGCCCGCTTTTCTCGGCCAGATGGGCAGGCCGCAGCCAGAGCCGGTTGAGGGCGGGGGTTTTGCTGGGTTTTCTGGCGCTGGTATTGGGCTACACCATATTGGGTACTGCAGGCTCTCTTTGGATGGCATGCTTTTGGGTCGTCATCGCGCATTGCGGAGGATCGACGGTATGGGTTTTCTCCACCACGCTTTTGCAGCTCAATACGGACGACAAATTTCGCGGCCGCGTGTTCTCCGCGGAGTTGGGCCTGGCCATGCTGACCCTGGCCATAGGCGCCTACCTGACGGGATTTGCCATCGATCGCGGGATCGCCCCGCGAACGGTGGCGATCGCTACCGGAATTTTCATGCTTATTCCTGCTGCTGCATGGGCCTGGGCCATGCGGCTGTGGAAGCAGGAGGCAGCCGTCAGCTCTCAGCCGTCAGTTTAAGAGCTCCCGGACCGTGCCATCGCTTATGGTTTCTGCTGAACGTTGTCCGGCGCTGGCGTGAAGAGCTTTAAGTTCTCCGCTTTCCATTGCATGGCGTCATGAATGCGATGGCGGCCGCTGGGGTGATCGAAGAAAATCCATTCTTCCATGGGGCCGGGGCTCATCTTGCGATACTCTCCCAGGTGGATGGCGGCTTGCGCGAAACCGTCGGGCTGACGGCTGGCATTCAGTCCGAACATGTCGGCTTCATGCTCCTGAGTACGGATGAAAGAATTATCAATTGGAGTAACCAGGAAAAAGAAAATCGAAGCGATGAGAAAAACCAGTGGCAGTATGGCCGTATCGCCAATGCCGCGGATCTGCCATTTTTCGCCCCAGTGCGTCACCGACCTATCGAGAGCCCAGCGCAGAACCACGAAGAAAATCACGAATTCAATAGATTGATACATGATTCCTTTGTACACATGATTCATCACATAGTGACCCATCTCGTGTCCCATCACGGATTGAATCTCTTCCGGCGAGCCACGGCGCAGCAAATTATCGTTCAAGGTGATCCGCATGGTGTTCCCGAATCCGCTCACGTTGGCGCTCATGCGGGTGCTTTGTCTCGAAGCGTCACTCTTATAAACGTTATGGGCGGGAATCCCATTGGCCCTGGCCAGGCTCAGAATGGGCTGAGTAATTTTCGGATCATCCAGCACCGTAAACTTATTGAAAAGTGGAAAGATAAAAACAGGCGCGATCAGGGCGGCCACCATGTTGAACAGAATCACGGCGATGGCTCCCCAGATGTGCCAGGTCCCTGGCAAGCGCCGGACGATACGAAACAGCGCCATGACGACGAGGCCTCCGAGCACAACGTTCACCGCGAACATGATCATCTGGTCGCCCAACCAGGGACCGAAAGTCTGGTTGGCGAGTCCGTATTTATGTTCCCGGAAATAGCCCTCGTAGGCTGTCAAAGGAAAGCCGAGAACGGTTGTGACCACCATAAACTCGGCCCAGTAGATGATGGTTTGTAGTGGCTTGAAGCGGGTGAGGCGTTCCGCGAAATTGCGCATGGCGCCCGACCAGCCGAGATTCAAGATCAGCAGCAGAATGATGGCTCCGACGAGAAAATCCCACAGGATGAGCCAGTATCCGCCTTCAAAGTAGGCGTCCGATCGAGACTTGGAGGCTGGCGGGATCTGGGCCAGATAGGCTTCGGTGGCAGCGTCCACGTTGAAATTCGCGGAGGGCTGAGCCGCCGGCGGGACCGTGATCACCGACGGCATGGTGGAGTCTGCGGTGGACGCGGGGGCCGGTTGGGCGAGTGCTCCGCCGGAGAGCAGACAAAAGAACGCAAAGATACAACCAAGCCGAGCCAACAAGGTCATGTGTGTGCCTTTCACGGAACCGCTGAGAAGTATACGCAAGTGAAGGCAGGAGAGTTCACAAATGTTGCTGTGCTTGTTGGTTGGATTTCAAGCCGATCCCTTCGAGTCGATCCGAGGGATATCCATGGATCAAGGCTCGGTGGCTTAATGCGGATAGAGTTGGTCAATCTTAGCGGCCATGATGAAGTCGCTCTCGGTGAGGCCGTTGATTTTGTGTGTCCACATGGTGATTTCCGCTTTTCCCCAGGCCAGCAGAATGTCGGGATGATGTCCCTGAGCTTCGGCCACGGCGCCCACGCGATTGACAAAATCCAATGCCTGTTTGAAGTCGGCAAAACCGAAGTTGCGGGTGATGTGATGTTCCTCGATGACACTCCACTCCGGCACTTGTGAGTGGAGGGCCTTCAATTCCAATCCCTTGAGCGCAGGCACGCCGCCGCGGCAGGGAATGCAGGTTTTGGTTGCCAGATCGGACATGAAGGACTCCGCTAATGAGATTGTAGACGATCAGGCGGGGTACGGTTTAACGCCAGCGCCTCGTAAAATCGCAAAAGCAGCTCAGAACGGAATGTCTTCGTCGCTGATGGGCGAGGATCCGACTGGCTCGGGTTCGGGGGTACGTTGGTCGAAATTCGTTCCGCCTGCAGCGCCTTGGGAACGGCCAGGAATCGCCACCACCGCCGCCTTCGCCGCGTCCGCCGAGCAGGATCAGGTCACTGGCTACGACTTCGGTCATGTATTTTTTCTGTCCGGAAGTTTTGTCGTCCCAGGAGCGGGTCTGCAGGCGGCCCTCGATGTAGACCTTGCCGCCCTTCTTCAGATACTCGCCGGCAATCTCCGCGAGGCGCTGCCACAGGACAACGTTGTGCCACTCGGTGCGGTCCTGCCATTCGCCGGCTTTGTCCTTGAAGCGCTCGTTGGTGGCGAGCGTGATTTTCGCCACGGCGGTGCCGCTGGGGGTGTATTTAATTTCCGGGTCTTTGCCTAGATTGCCAATGAGTTGGACTTTGTTAAGGCTTTTGCCTGCCATGAGTGCTGCTCCTTCCGCCCCTGTCGCTAAGAGTTGATTGCGGAGCCTGAAAAACCGGGAGCCGAAACCTGCGTTGTGATTCCCTGGGGCTGGGGTATTGAGTTCGATGGTCAATATATCAGAAATGGAGGGAGGGCGATGTGATGGGCGAACATGAGGATCGAGCAGAAACTACATCCAGCGTCGCTACGCTGCGAACCAGTGGTACAGCATGAAGTAGACAATCACGCCAGTCACCGAGACATAAAGCCACAGCGGATAAGTCCAGCGGGCGATGGCGCGATGGCGGTCGAAGTGTTTGCGCAAGGCGAACGTGAGGGTGGTGAGGATCATTGGCACGATGATTACGGCCAGGATGGTGTGGGAAATCAGGATGGTGAAGTACACGGGCCGCGCCCAGCCTTGTCCCTGGAAATGTTTCGAGGCGGAATGAGCATAGTGGTAGAGCGTGTAGTGATAGGCGAGATACGAAATCAAAAATAGAGTTGAAGTGGTGAAAGCCGTAATCATGGTGGCGCGGTGAGCCGCGACGCGGCCGCGGCTGATGAAATAGCGTCCGATCAGAAGCAGCAGGGCGCTGGTAGCATTCAGGGTGGCGTTAATCTGCGGGAAGACGGCGTATTGGGGCGGAATTTGCATAGGCTTACGCTATTTAGCTTAGAAGAAATGGCTTAATCCAATTGTTGTAGGTCGCTAGAGCTAATCCAAATGGATTAAATCCTATGTACTAAGAAACTGGATTGAGCATCATCAGCGCGAACAAAAGCGGCAGATAAATTACCGTCGCTTGCAGGAGCTGCCGGGCACGTTGTTTCGATTGGGGCGTGTTGGGAGCCAGCTTGAAGGTCGCCAGTCGCAATCCCACGTAGAAGAGACCCAGGCCCATGATTGCCGCGCCGAAAAAGTAAGCATTGCCCGCCATCCCGAGAAATCTGGGCAGCAAGCTGATCGGAATCAATCCAAGCGAGTAGAGCAGGATCTGGCGGATGGTCGATTTGCCATCGGGCTCAACCACCGGTAGCATGCGGACGCCGCCCGCCGCGTAATCGTCGCGATAGAGCCAGGCGATGGAAAAGAAATGCGGGAACTGCCAGAAAAAAACGATGGCGAACATGACTACCGCGCCAAGTTCCAATTTGCCCCGGGCCGCTGTCCAGCCGAGGACACCAGGCATCGCCCCAGGGAAGGCCCCAACCAGCGTGCACAAAGGGTGGATTTTCTTGAGCGGAGTGTAAGCGCCCAGATATACCGCAGCAGTTCCGAGCGACAGCCATCCGGTCAGAGCATTGAGGACGAAGCCGAGAAAAAGTGCCCCACCGAACATCATGAGCGCCCCAGCAATGGTGGCATGAGTCACGCTCATGCGTCCCGCAGGCAAGGGTCGCTGAACGGTGCGGCGCATGCGTCCGTCAATGTCCCGCTCCATCACTTCATTGAGGGCCGCAGCGCCTGAGGAAACCAGAAAGATTCCAAATAGAGCTTCAAATAAGCCGGCGGAAAGGGAAGAGATGCCCGCTTGTCGCGCCCCGAAATAATATCCACACCACGCGGTCACCACGATCAGCGAGGTCACGCGCAATTTGGTGAGCTCGGTGTAATCCCGTAAAAGGGCGATGGCGGCGTTGCGGGGGACCGCCAAAGGTTGGATGACAGTACTCATGCGGCGACCGGCTTTCGCGCCCCGCCGGGAATTCGTTCTCTCACGGAGACGGGAACATGCCGCCAAACTTGAATCGTAAAAATCACGGTCGCTGCCAGCAAGAGTGCACCCACGGCAACGTGGGCAACCGTCGAGACAACCATCGGCATTTCCGGCTGTGCTGCATCTTTGCCCCACTCCACGCGGGTGAGAAATGCCAGGAAGCCGAGGCACAATTGCACAACTACCAGAAAAAGAATCGCAACCGCCGGCCGCCGGATGGCTTCGATTTTCGAATACCGCGACAGCCCGCGGATCGCTGTCCAGGTAAGAATCAACGCAACCAGCGGAGCATTGAGGACATGTGGCAGCCAGCCCATGCCGTGATGGCGAAACATGGCGCCAAGAAACAGTTGCAAATACAAAGCAATGATGGAAAGCACCGCTAGAGCTAGCAGGCTCGGGTGCTGGGTTCGATTCTCGAGTGGGGAGACTTCTTCCGTGGGAGTTTCCTGCACCCACTTGCGTCCGGTGAAGAGTGCGATAGCGCAGGCGATGCAGAAAAATGTTTGGGCCACGGCAGCATGCGCGGTTGAAACCAAAGGCGGCTGGAAATAAATTACGGTAAGTCCTCCCAGGATTCCCTGGGTGAGGATGGTTCCGAATGCGGCGAAACCCAGAGCTTTCATCCACCGCCGCCGGTCAGAAAGCCAGGTCCAGAAAGCGATGGCCACGGTCAAGAGTCCGGTGGAAAATGCAATCGCGCGATGGCTCCATTCGTACTGAATGCCCCCGTGCCACGGCGGAACACTGAATGATCCGAAGGAAGTGGGCCAGTCAGGAATGGAAAGGCCAGCGTCGTTGCTGGTGACCAGCGCTCCTGCGATCAACACGCAAAGCGTGGCGCAGGCCACGAATATGGCGAACCCATGGAGCGCAGGATTGTAGGGTGTTGAGGTCGCCTTCAAAAAAGTAACTCCTGCAGCCAACCGGAGCGTTCCCGGTGCTCAAAACTGGTTAGTTTACCAGAGCGGGAGGGTTGGAAGCGCACTGTCCAACGGAATCTTTCAAGCGCGCGAAGCCTGGGCGGAAGGCTCGGGGTCGGCGCCCGCTTCCATGGCTTCAATCACGGAATCGGCGAATTTGGAAGTGCCCGAACTTCCGCCCACGTCGCGAGTCAGCTTTTCCTTGGTTCGGTAAACCTTTTCCAGTCCAGCGCGGATTTTGTTGGCGGCTTCGTCCTCTCCAAGATGACGAAGCATAAGCAAACCAGAGCGAATGACGGCGGTGGGATTGGCAATGTCTTTGCCGGCAATGTCCGGGGCCGAGCCGTGGACGGCCTCAAAGATGGCGCAGTGATCGCCAAAATTTGCTCCGGGAACAAATCCCAGGCCTCCTACGAAGGCGGAGCAAAGATCGGAAATAATGTCGCCGTAAAGATTCTCCATTACCAGGACGTCGTATTGGTAGGGATTCATCACCAACTGCATGCACGTGTTGTCCACGATGTGCTCGCCGTAGGTGATTTCGGGATAGTCCTTGGAGACCGCCCGAGAGCAGCGCAGGAACAGGCCATCCGAAAGCTTCATGATGTTGGCTTTGTGGATGGCATGGATTTTCTTGCGCTTGTTCTTGCGGGCATATTCAAACGCGAAGCGAGAGATGCGCGTGGAAGCTTTTTCGGTGATGATCTTCAGACTCTCGACGACGCCGGGCACCACTTCATGTTCAATGCCGGAGTAAAGACCTTCCGTGTTTTCGCGCACGATGATCAAGTCCACATCGGGGTAGCGCGTGGGAATGTGTGGCAGATTGCGAATTGGACGGAAATTGGCGTAGAGCTCGAATTGCTTGCGCAGGGCCACGTTGATACTGGAAAACCCGCCGCCGATCGGAGTCGTGACCGGGCCTTTCAAGCCAACATGCGTTCGTTCGATGGATTCGGTGAGTTCTTTGGGAATGTATTCGTGATATTTCTCAAAGGCCTCGGCGCCGGCCATGAAGGTTTCCCACTCGAACTTGACGCCGGTCGCTTCCAGGATGCGCACGGCAGCTTTGGTGACTTCGGGGCCAATGCCATCGCCGGGGATGAGTGTAATTTTGTAAGCCATAAAATGACTTCTGTAGAGACGTTGCTTGCAACGTCTGGTGTGCGTCGCCAAGGCAGACGTAGCAAGCTACGTCTCTACGGATTTTAGATCTAATTCTTCAGTGCCGGCTTGCCCTTGCCTTCCACCGGCACTTCCCTGGTCTTTAGCAAATCTTTCAACTCCGCCATGAATTCCTGCACATCCTTGAAATCAAGATAGACCGAAGCAAAGCGCACATACGCCACTTTATCGTAACGGCGCAGGCGGTTCATGATGAGCTCGCCGACTTCGCTGGTCTTGCGTTCGCGCTCCGGCGAGTCGATCACGAAACCTTCCGCCTCATTCACAATCTGCTCCAGTTTGCTGATCGGCACTGGCCGCTTTTCGCAGGCGCGCAGCAGGCCATTCAGCACTTTCTGGCGATCGAATTTCTCGCGGCGTCCGTCCTTCTTGACTACCATATAGGGGATTTCGTCGATGCGCTCATAGGTGGTGAAGCGCTTGCCGCACTTCAGGCATTCGCGGCGGCGGCGGATGGAATCGGCTTCTTTGCTCTCGCGCGAATCCACCACTTTGTCATTTGCAAAGGCGCAGAAAGGACACTTCATGGCTTGGGACGGAACTGAAAAGATTGTAACAGGAGCCGCCGCCATGGCCGTCCCGCAACGTACCACAGTGACCAAGAGCAAAATCGCAGGTTCTAGGGGAGTTCAACCCCAGTTTCCGCTTCCTGGCTTTCTTGCGAAAGCTCGCGAAGAGACAGCCGCTGACGATGTGCCAGGAGCAATCCCGCGGGAACCACCGACATGAACGTCACCAGCCAGAGCAGGATCCCGCAACTCGCGGCCAGTTCCTGGGGCACGCCAAATATCTTTTGCAGCGTCGATATTGTGGCCAGCTGCGAGCCGCCACCCACGCCAGGTAACTGAATTAGCGATCCAACCATGCTCGTGCCCATCAAGGGAAAAATCTTCGAAAATGTCACCCCTCGGAGCGGCGCACCATAGGCATGTACGACCTCGAGATAGGAGAGCGCGATACAGCTCCACATACCGATCGACACCACGCAAATCTCGACTAAAGCCCGCAAGTCGTGAATCGTATCCAGCCCGCGATGAAACTCGCGCAGGCGTAGAGCGATGCGGTGTCCTAAGTTCGCGGCGAGGTGCGAAAAACGGCGCTCGACCCAAACTGAAATTGTTTCCCCATATTTCGCCGTCAGAATCGCCACGAATGCCGTGACCACAGCCAACGCAATGAAAAGGCAGCCAAACAATTCGACGGCATGATATTTAGGAACGTCATGCAGCGCGGTTCCGGGCAGAAAGACGGCACACACCAGGAGCACCGTAAAGCCGCCGATATCGAAAATGCGCTCCACCGTCCAGGCGGCCATTTGCGACGAGAAGCTAAGTCCTTCATTGCGCGCAATGAGGTATGGACGAATCAATTCTCCCGGCCGGCCCAGCAACGCCAGTCCGGCGAATCCAATGATGGTGGGCGAAACGCTGCGCAGGACTGATGCGTCTTTGCGAACCGGACGTAAGAATATTTTCCAGCGTAGGGCACGAAGAAAATAAGTGAAATAAATTACTACGATGGCGATGACGATGTGTAGAGGACTGAGCTGCTTTGCCTGCGCGAAAAACTTGTCCCAGTCAAAATTCCGCCAGGTACGGAATTGCAGGTAAACGAGAAACGCAAGCACCGCGACGATCAGCGAATAAATCAAAGCGCGTTTCTTGTTCATTTTTACGGTAGATGTCCCGAGCCCTGCCGTTGTGCTGCACAGACTGAGTTCTCAAAGTATATGCCACAGTGCCGAAGGGTCAACGAATGCACCTAGTGGGGAGCGTTTTGCGCGACTTTGACTGCCGGCTCGTGCTTCGAGGTTTGAGCAGCAAGAGTTGCTTTCTTTGGAGTAGTTTTTGCCGCAACGGCGGATGCAGCTTTTCGTTCGGCTAGCTTCTTGCGATTGAAATCCTTAATGATGCGCGCGATATACGCCTGCGTCTCGTAATACGGAGGAACCCCGTGATATTGCTGCACCCGCTGCGGCCCGGCATTGTAGGCAGCCAGGGCCTTGACCAGGTCGAAGTTATAAAGTTCCAGCAATTCCCGCAAATACTTTGTGCCGCCTTCGATGTTGGCTTGAGGATCGTAAGCGTTCGACACGCCCAGCTTCGACGCCGTACCCGGCATCAGCTGCATAAGTCCCTGCGCGCCTTTCGGGGAGCGGGCATGCTGATTGAAGCCGCTCTCAGCGTGGATCACGCTGTTCACCAGGTCGGGGTCGAGGTGATAACGATCGCTGCTGTTGCTGACTACGTCACTCAGGTCCTGCGAGCTCATGGGCTGCGCGGAAACTCGCGCTTTCCGCGAAATATTCGATGGGACCGCGGGATGGGATGGCAACGCTGCAGGTGACGGTAAATTTGGTGGTGTGTGAGGTAAGGACACCGCGGCCGCCACAGACGGCGGACTCATGTCCTTTTCGAAGTGTTCGATGTCTTTGGTGGGAACATCAATGAAGCTCTCTTCATCCGCCCCGAGATAAAGACGGGTGACTGAACCCATCACCCTCCGATGCTCGTGACGAATCGAGTTCCCATTCGACAAGATAGCGAGGTCCGCGGCCATCACGGCGGAGGAAGACACCGCGAGTCCCAAAAGCAAGACGAACTTGAGCCAGAATTTCATGTTAAAGCAACGCCGACTATTCGTCGCGAGGTCAGTTAAACTTCCACCGGCGAACCATCCAAAACCTGTTCGATCGCCGCCGCGACCCCGTTCTGGTCATTGGCCAAAGTGACCGTCCAGCCCCGGTTGCGCAGGTCCGCCGAAGCATTCCCCATGATAAATGGCCGCCCGGCGAAGGCAAGCATTTCCACATCATTATAGTTGTCCCCGATGGCCATAACCTGCTCCCGGGGAATGCCGCGATGGTTGGCCCAGCGCTCGAGAGCGTGGCCCTTGGAGCATCCGGTGTTGAGCACATCCACCATGCACAGGTCGCGCTCGGGATATTCCGTGCGCAGGGTTGTGATCTCTTTTTCCAGGCCACTGGCGGCCAGTCCGTCCAACACTAGTTGCATCCGCGCCAGGGAGCCGCAAAACATGGCTTGCACCGGGTCCCGGGTCAGAGACTGTTCGATCGGAATCACAAACTCGATGTACTGGAGGTTCTTTTCCAGCCAGCGCTGAATCACGCGGGTCAACTCGCCCATGTGTTCGAGGACGATCGCGCCTTTGCTTTCGGTGTCAAACGTCAGCACCGTGTTCCCGCGAAACTCCTTCATCGCAAAACAAAGCTTGCGGCAGGTTTCGGCCGGGAGCAGATCGCGATGGAAGGTTTCGCCCGCCAGCGACCGCGTCACGGCGCCATTCGAGCTGATGAGCCAGAGATCGAACCCAAATTGCTGGGCGATAGGAAGAGCGAAAGTATGCCGCCGTCCGGTGACCAGGAGGACCTCAACGCCCTCCGCGTTGGCGCGTCGAATGGCGGCCAAATCTGCTGTGGAAATGGAGAATTGAGGATTCAGGATGGTGCCGTCAATATCGATGGCCAGGAGCCGGATGGAAGGGGTCACCACAGGCGATTTTAACACCTTGAGCACGCTGGTGACCCGTGCGGCCATAAGCCGAGGCTGCATGGTATAGTGCGCAAACGACGCATGGGATTATTCGGATTTTTGTTTTATCCATGGGGAATCATTTTGCAGGCGGTGGCGATCATCCACTTCATTCGCCGCCGCCCAGATACCTATTGGCTCTGGATCATTATCCTTCTCGGCCCGTTGGGAGCGCTGATTTATATCGCGGTCGAAGTCGTCCCGGATGCGGGCTTGCTGCGTCAATCTTTCAAGGTTTTCCCGCGCCGCCGCCGAATCCGCGATTTGGAAACGCTGATCCTCGATAATCCTTCCGCCGGCAACTACGAAGAGTTGGCCGATCTCTATCTCGAAGAAGGCAAGTTCGCGCGGGCCCGGCAATGCTATGACAAGGCAATCTCTTCGCGCACCGATTCTACTGATCCCTTCTACAGGCGCGGCATCACCGAGATCGAGATGGGAGATTTCGCTGCCGCGGTCCCTGACCTGGAACGAGTGGTCTCGGAAGATCAGAGCTACGATTTTCATCAGGCCATGGGCCTGCTGGCCCATGCCTACGCCAATACCGGCCATCCGGATAAGGCCGATGCATTATTCAGAGAAGCCACCAAGATCTCAACCTCCTCGCAGACCTACTACAATTACGCTCGTTTCCTGGCCGCACAGCAGCGCAATGCTGAGGCGCGCCAGTGGGCGCAGCAGATCCTGGAGAAGAAGCGAAATATGCCGGGATATCTGAAGCGGAGGGAGAGACCGTGGTTCAGGAAAGCGAATGGGCTGCTGAGGAGCTTGCCCTCATAAGGAATTTGTTTCCGTGTAATGTCGGAATCCAACCGAGGAGAATCACTGTTGTGCCCGAGAACATAGAAAACTTCGCGGTAGTGAATCGGTGTAAATATGTATATCTTCGCGCTATCTCCGAACCGAAGGACAACTCGCTTCGCATTGTCATTGAAGAAGCTGTGGTGGATGAGTCCAGAATGAACCTGGGTGATGACATTACTCAAATTCGCACTGATTTAGTCACCAGTTATCGTTCCATTGAACCGGACGAATCTTGTGAACTCTTCGAGCTCTACTGGAAGCATTATGTGGCATATCTCGTGACGGAGGAAGGGGTTGGTTCTTGCGGTAAATACGATGACGAAACTTACACTGGCAAACTTCTCCGTAAGTATAAAAATTCACATTTTCTAGATCACTTGGCACGGGATACGGGTGGTCATTTCAAGCCGATTCAGCATTTCAAGTTAATCTGCCTCAACCATCTCATCGATGTGGCGTCCGAAGACCCGCCAGACATTCGCGTCATCGATCATAACGGTTCAGTCTAGGACGAATGCTTGGCTGCTAATCTCCAGTTGCCACAATGCTAAACTTTTTCCGTGGCTCATATCTCTTATCTCGAATGCACCAAGTGCGGCGATCACCTCGACGCGAGTATTCCTCAGACGGTTTGCCCCAAAGATGGCGGCGTTCTCTACGCTCGCTATGATCTTGACAAATTAAAGAAGACTTTCAAAAGGGAATCTCTGGCCGGACGCACGCCCACCATGTGGCGCTATGCCGAAGTCCTGCCCGGATCGGAACCCGTGTCGCTGGGCGAAGGCCTCACTCCCATGCTGCCCAGCCGCATATTTCCCAACGTCTATATCAAAGATGAGGGCCTGAATCCCACGGCGTCTTTCAAAGCTCGAGGCATGTCGGCTACGGTGACCATGGCCAAAGCCTACGGACTCAAGAAGCTCGCTGCCCCCTCCGCGGGAAATGCAGCCAGCGCGCTGGCAGCTTATGCCGCTGCGGCAGGGATCGAGGCGCACATTTTCATGCCCAAGGATGTGCCGCTGGCCAATCGTGTGGAGTGCCAAAGCTACGGTGCTCACGTAACGCTGGTGAACGGATTGATCAGCGATTGCGCCCGGATGGTTGTCGAGCGCAAAGAAAAAGAAGGCTGGTTTGATGTCTCCACGCTCAAGGAACCATTTCGCGTGGAAGGCAAGAAGACCATGGGTTACGAAGTGGCCGAGCAACAGGGATGGAAGCTGCCCCAGGGAATCATTTATCCCACCGGCGGAGGCGTCGGTTTGCTAGGGATGTGGAAGGCGTTCGACGAGATGGAAAAACTGGGTTGGATCGGCTCCGAGCGTCCAAAGATGGTATGTGTGCAATCAGCAGGTTGCGCGCCCATTGTTAAAGCGTGGGATGAAGGTAAATCGACCGCGGAATTCTGGCCGAATGCGGCCACTTCTGCGGCTGGACTTCGCGTCCCCAAGGCCTACGGCGATTACCTCATCCTCGACATTTTGAAGAAGAGCGGCGGGGCCGCAGTGGCGGCGACCGACGAAGAAATCATGAATGCGGTTGGCGAGTGGGCGCGGACAGAGGGAGTCTTCGCAGCCCCCGAGGGAGCGGCGTCGCTGGTGGCTTATCAGAAGCTCCGAGCTCAAGAATACTTCTCTCCCGAAGATAAAGTTGTGTTGTTCAATACCGGTTCGGGGCTGAAGTATCTGGAAGTAATCGATGCGCACAACAACCGCGCGAAGACCCCGGCTTCGAGGCACATCGGTGGGATCATCGGGCCATACTAAGACGAAGGGCGCGTGTCAGGGGTGCGCACGTGTTCAGGTCGGAATCCCAATCCGACGGCGCGGGCGGGAATGCGCCGCAACACTGGGAACCGCTCGAGAAATTTCAAGGGAAGTGGAAGCCGACGGATCGGAGCTTTGCCACTCAAGTAGGGGTTAATAACGCGCTTGTGCGCGAGGACCTGCAATCCCTGGGTCACTCGTGTCGGAAATTCGCGACGACGTTGCACTCTTCCTAACTCATCATTGCTAGCCTCGCCATACAGCAGCGGTTTCGCGAGGATGTTCGCAGCGGCCACGGCATCCTGAATAGCAAGGTTGATGCCGACGCCTCCGATAGGAGACATCGCATGTGCGGCGTCTCCAATACACAAAAGTCCGGTGCGCGACCACTCGCGGAGGTGATCGACGGCAACCGACAACAATTTGATATCGTTCCAGTCCTTCAGTTCGTGAACGCGTTCGCTTAAGAACGGCGCAACCGCTCCGAGTTCTTCCCGAAAGGCCGGCAAGCCGCGCTGCTGGATCATGTCGAACGCGCCCTTGGGAATCACATACGCGCACTGCCAGTAATCACCGCGATCCAGCGTCACCAGAATGTGTCCCGCTCGAAAGCGGCCAAGTGCCTGGTTGGAATCGGCTGGCCGCCGCGAGATCCGCATCCACAGCACATCGATCGGAGCACCGCGGTCGATCACTTCAAAGCCAGCCTTCTCGCGAACAATGGAGCGGCGGCCATCGGCCCCTATGGTCAAGTCTGCGCGCACTTCCAATGCGCCTTGCGGCGTCTTCGCGCGCACGCCCACCACGTGCCCATTCTCTTCGATCAAGTCCGTGACTTCAGCCTCCATCCGCAGATGAAATTGCGGATAAATCCTTGCCTGCTCAGCGATGAAATTCAGGAAATCCCACTGTGGCATCAGTGCGATGAACTTGCAGTGCGTTGGAAGATGAGAAAGATCGGCAATGGGTACGATGAAATCGTCAATTTGGGCGCTGAGCCTGGGTACCTCTTGGTGTGGCCTTTGCAGAAACTGATCCAGGATTCCCAGTTCATACATGATTTCGAGGGTGGAAGGATGAATGGTGTCACCGCGAAAATCGCGAAAGAAGTCTGCGTGCTTTTCGAGAACCAGAACCTCAACTCCCGCCCGTGCAAGCAGAAAGCCGAGCATTATGCCCGCGGGTCCTCCACCTACGATGCAACAGCGGATCTTGATCGCCTGATGAGCGGAATTTTCCGGTCGCACAGCCGAATCTCCTTTCATGCGGGTGGTCTAAAGGTGTCCGGGGTCGAATCCCCGGTCGCGAACAACCTCTATTCTCTGCTTCGTGCTACATTTCAGGGACGGTTCGGAAATTGTTCGCAATTATATGGATCAGAGCCTCATCCTCGTCAACTTACTGGTAAAGCTGGGAGTTGCCGCGGCCGTGTCCAGCGCCCTGGTCCGTTCCGTCGAGTTCAAGTCGTTATTATTCCGGGAAAAGCGCCCGTTAAAGCAGCGAATCTATCTCATTTTGTGGATCAGCGTCCCTATCGCGTTGGGAGTGTGGATTCGTTTTATCGCCAAAAGCTTCGCCGCCGGCGACTTGTCATTCGAGACCACCATCCTTCTGGGAGTCGTCGCGGGCCGTTTTTCCGGTATGGTCGGCGGCTCTCTGATCGCGCTTCCAGCCGTGTTGCACGGGCAGTGGGCGACGCTTCCCTTGAACCTCTTGTGCGGTTTTATCGCTGGACAACTTCGCAATCTTGCGCCCGATCGGGAGGACATCTGGTCGTTCTCTCCATTTATTGATCTGAGCATCTATCGCATGATCCGCCGCAACCTGCCGACTCCCCGGCTTTTCGACTGGCAAGTGACATTCTTCGTTTCCATCGTGGCCCTGCGTTTTGTGCAAACCGAAATTGCGCGCTACATGCCTCGCTCTATTTTTAGTCTGGAGAGTCCCAACTGGTGGGTGGAAAGCGCGATTTACGCGACTTCCATCATGGTGATCGGCACGGAGCTGAAAATCTGGAACAGCGTTCGCATCCAGATCAAGCTCGAAGAACAGCAGCGTCTGTTATTGCAGGCACGCATGGAAGCCCTGCAGAACCAGATCAATCCGCACTTCCTGTTTAATACTCTGAATTCAGTTTCTTCCCTGGTCCGCTTCGATCCCGACACCGCGCGCGAGTTGATTATCAAACTGGCCAACATCTTGCGGCGATTGTTGCACAGCAGTGACGCCTTCGTCCCCCTACAGGAAGAAGTGGATTTTATCGACAATTACCTCGACATTGAAGTGGTCCGCTTTGGCCGCGACAAGCTGCGGGTGGTGAAAGAACTGGATCCCCCTTCGCTGGACGTCATGGTACCCAGCATGTTGCTGCAGCCGCTGGTCGAGAATTCCATCAAGCACGGACTGTCGTCGAAAATTGAAGGTGGCAGCATCTATCTGCGAAGCCGGCTGACCGATTCCCATTTGACCATTGAAGTCGAGGACGATGGCGTGGGCATGGCTTCGGCGCAATTGCTGGAAAGGCCGACTGGTTTGGGAGGAAGCGGGATTGGAATGGCGAATGTAGCCGAACGCTTGAAGGTGTTGTACGGCGACACCGCCCGCATGACCATCGATAGCCATGACGGGAAGGGAACTCTGGTCCGGTTGCGGCTGCCAGTTTTGCCCACCGAGGGCGCCATTCCATCCGTGCTCTACGAAGAACGCTCCAGCACCCGCCGGTAGAATTCCTCATATTGTGGAATGATTTTGGTGGTGCAGAAGCGTGCCTGCGCCACTCCCCGGCAGGCTTGCGCCATGTTGGCCAGAGCGCTGTCGTCACTCAGCAAATCAATCGCGTAACGGGACATGGTTTCAACGTCGCCAACATTCGCCAGGAATCCGCTTTTGCCGTGCTCGATCACTTCCGGGATTCCACCCACGTTGGTGGCGATCGGCACAACTTTACAGGCCATCCCCTCCAGCGCTGCCAGCCCGAAGGACTCCAGTTGGCTGGGCAGTAGCATGACATCGGCCAGTGCGAGTTTGGTGTGAAC
Organism: Terriglobales bacterium; assembly: GCA_963802555.1. Taxonomy (GTDB): domain Bacteria; phylum Acidobacteriota; class Terriglobia; order Terriglobales; family Acidobacteriaceae; genus DATBAX01. The sequence continues at coordinate 398,338 of CAWDJD010000002.1, forward strand.
GTTGTCCTGTTTGCCGAGAAAAATCACGTCGTGCTGGATATCCTTCTGCACCGCCAGCCATTCCGCATTCGAGCGTTCAGGGCCATCGCCAATGAGCAAAAGTTTGGTAGGTACTTTCTTGCGTACCCGGTCAAAGATTTCAATCACATCCGTCACCCGCTTGACCGGACGAAAATTCGACAAGTGTACGAGAATGCGCTCGCCTTTGGGAGCGTACTCGAGTCTTCGTTGGGCGGCATCCGCGTCGCGAACGTACAAATCGCAATTCACGAAGTTGTAAATCACCTGAATGTTGTTCTTGATCTCAAACTCCCGCAGCGTTCGCTCCCGCAAGTATTCCGAAATCGCCGTGACCCCGTCGCTCTGCTCGATGGAGTAGCGAGTAATTGGCAGATACGACCGGTCTTGCCCCACCAGCGTGATGTCGGTCCCATGCAGAGTGGTCACGAAGGGAAGCTTGCGAGGCTTGGGAGCAGCAGCGAGCATTTGTCTGGCCAGCATGGCACTCACTGAGTGAGGGATCGCGTAATGCACATGCAGCAGATCGAGCTCCTGAAAGTCCGCAACTTCCGCCATGCGGGTGGCCAGCGCCAGATCGTAAGGAGGATAGTCGAACAGCGGATATCGCGAAACTTCGACCTCATGGTAGTGAATATTGGGATGCGTTCCGGTGAGCCGGATGGGTTGGGCGTAGGAGATGAAATGAATTTCGTGTCCGCGCTGGGCCAATTCCAAGCCGAGCTCGGTGGCCACCACGCCGCTGCCACCGTAGGTCGGATAACACGTGATCCCAATCTTCATGTCTTGACCCTTCCGCGCAAACGAACAACCCTACCATTCGATGGTTTGAAGGATACTTGGATTCAGATTCTCGTGCTTTGGATGGCGTGCAGGATGAGATTGATTAGGAGTCCTGGTTAGAGGCGCCTTTGGCTGCCCCAAGTCCGGTGTCCATCTTTTCGACGAACTCTTGCAATCGGTGCTGAAGATTGGTGTCAAGGGCGGTGAATTCGATGCCCATCCCCACGCCGGGATCGCTGGCCCGGACCGTACCGGTGGTGGTGATTTTTTCCTGGTCCATCCAGAAGATGATGACTACTTCTGTGCCAATCGAAAGCGGTAGCAGAGTCTCAACATAACATCCCCGGCCGCCAATGTCCGTGGCATTGGTCTGCATGTGGGCGCGACGGGCGTCAGGGAAACCTATTTCAATGGGAAACAGCACTTTATGTCGCAGAAATTTCCGCTTGTTTTGTCCGCGGTGCGCATTTCCGGCGCGGTTCTGAGTTTGAGTTAGATCTCCCCACGGGCTTTGCTGGTGCTCCAGAATCTGCACTCCAACTTCGTTCTTTCGCACCGCCCCAGCGTCGACCACCCATACCACGCGAAACCGCGCTTTCTTCTCGCCATATTGAATGCCGATGACGTCCCCAGGCTTCAGGGAATGGCTGATGCGCGAAAGCAAAGCGCCGTCGCTGCTGATGTTGCCGGCGCTGGCCGCTTGAAAGAAGGGACGACCTTCCGAATCCATGCCCCAAACCCGGACAGGAATATCGGTCTCGACGCGGGATTCCGGTCTGTTTTCCATGAAAATGAACGCTGCTTTATCTCAGCGGCAGCCCAATCATACCTTGGGAGTTCGAGTCCGGTATTACGAATTTCGCTTCCTGTGGTTACCAAAGGTACTTCGACGGGTGGGCCTTCCGGCCCGCGATGTGCTTAACCGAGTTCACGATAGGAGATCAATTCAATCCCGCCACGAGCCAGTAAGTCACGGGTTTCCGGGGATTTCAGCACTCGCAGCTCCTGCTCGCGGGACTCCCGCAATCGGGTTGGAACGGCCTGCAGCTGGGCATCGTTATATCCGGGATGGCAAACGAATTCCCAGGTCCCCTCCGGAAGTTTTTCGATGATGAGGCGACAAAGCCGGCCATCCAGCGATCCCGTGGCCACAATGCCAAGCGTTCCATCCGGTGTAGTCACTTGCGCCTCTTTTGCGGCTTTCCGAAAATTGCCCGCGAGGCTGCGCAGCAGTTTGACTTCACCGTAGCGTTTCCATAAGCCCGGACGTCCGGCAGCCAGGGAAATGCGAACGACTTCAAACGGATTTCGTACGGCGCGAACCCCGCAAACCCCAGCCGCGCGCAACAGGGGCCGGTAGACCTGGGGAAACATATGCGTGTGTTTGTGGCTATCGAGGTGGGAGACGGCGATTCCCGCCGATTGCAGCTTGCGGATTTGTGCGGTGACTTCCGCTTCAACCTGATCGGAATCGAGTCGCCGGCTGAACGCGCGAAGGGAAAATCTGGCCAAGCCGTCGCCAAAATGCCGTAAATTTCGGCGGCTGATCAAACTGGGAACCTGGGCAGCATCAAGAATCGGAGCACCATCCACCAGGACCACGTGACATCCAACGCTAAGGCGAGGCGCGGATTGCGCCTTGCGAACTGCATCCTCGAACGCCGGACCATTCGCCATCAGCGTGGACGAAGTCACCACACCGTGTTCGTGGGCCTCGAGGATGGCGCGGTTCACGCCACCCGTCAGACCGAAGTCGTCCGCATTGATGATCAGTCGCCGCACGCGAGAGTGTAGCCTGAACCGCTGCCAACTGTCAGCAGGGAGCTGTCAGTATCAGCCATCAGCCATCAGCAAAAACGCGAGCCCCAAGAGATCGCCGAGGGAAGTATTTGCGAAGAACAGACAGTGACGCCCTAATCATGGTTTTGGCTGAGAGCTGACGGCTGACAGCTGACAGTCCCCCAGTTTGACCCCAATTTTCGCACCCACGTATACTGACTTATCAATTCTCTTCGAGTCGGTACCCCTCACTCGGCCTGGTATCTTGAAAATGGCGGCAAGGGGGCGGTTAGCTCAGCTGGTTAGAGCGCCTGCCTTACAAGCAGGAGGTCGCAGGTTCGAGCCCTGCACTGCCCACCATCTACAAACAGTATATTCATGCCCCCAACCAAATCAGCGGGATCAGACCCAGAGCAGCCAGCGTAGCCAGAAGGGCCAGGCCCTGTGCCCCGGTCTTCCGATCCGCCAGGCTGTAGGCATAAATCCCCTTCACCAGGTTGTTGCTGGCGGCGGCGATAAGAACCGCGCCGGCCGCAACCTTCAGAGGGGTGAGCGCGCCGGCAGCCTGGGTCATCCCCATAATGAAGGGATCTACGTCGGTGACGCCCATGATGGCGGCCAGCGTATTCACCCCCGCCTTTCCCAGATACGTCACCGCCAACTGGGTCGCGATGAGCATCGCCAGGAATAGCGCGGCGAAGAAGAAAGCAGCCAGCAACTCCAGTGGATTTTTGGGCTCGAACTCGCGCTGCACCGCCTGGTCACTGGGGTCAGGGCGGCGAGTCCAGAGCCATCCGACGCCGACTGCCAGACCGGCGAGCGTCAAAAAGGGGACCGCCAACAAGTCCATCAGATGCCGATTGAAAAGCGCCAAAAGCGCGACCAGGCGCAAGTACATGACACCCGAGGCGATCAAAATGCCCCCGGCGAAGAGGTGGGGATGCTCCTCATGAGCGGCCCGCCGCGACATAACGACCGTGGTCACAGTCGAGGAATACGCCCCGCCCAGAAATGCAGCCAGTACGACCCCGCCCTGTCCCTTCGTTACCTTCTGTAGCACATAACTGCCGTAAGAGATCGCGCTGACTGCAACCACCGCGAGCCAGGTTTTGAAAGGATTGACGTGAAATCGGCCAAACTCCTGATTGGGCAATGCCGGCAGAATGACGCCGGTCAGCAGCAGAAACTTGGCGAACGTGAGAATTTCCGCCGGAGCGATGCGCGCCGCCAGCTTCTCCAAAGCCACCTTGAGATCGAGTAGCAGGAGGCTGGCAACACTCAGCGCGGTCGCAATCCAGAAATGTCCGTAACAGACCAGCGCTCCCACCAGGAACGTCGTGAGACCGGACATCTCGGAGGTGACGCCCGGGGTCGCGGAAGTGGCAAGCTTGTGCCAGTACGACAGCAACAGAAATCCGGCAACCACTAGAAAGCCGATCGTCAGGGGCAACAACTGTGTGCCGGAGATAAGGGCCAGGGAATAACCAATCAAGCCAATCAGCGGGAACGTCCGCACTCCTCCGAAGGAGTAGGAGCCTCCCGCCGCCTTATGTTCTTCCCGCTCCAGTCCCACCAGGAAAGACAGGAACAGAACCAGAACGATCTTCAAAGCCTCAGGCGGCAGCCGCTGGTAGAGTTCCACTAGGGTTGCGCCTCCTCACAGGTTGGTTCCCCTAACGGCGCAACGCCATGAGAAGTCTGTAACCCATCGGCACAAACGTCTCCCATTGCAGGCTCCTTCGACTCGGCATGCATTGTAGACCCTGTGAGCGGAAACGGCAGCCGGGAAAAGTCGTGAGTTGCCATTGGCCGACGTTCCGCAGATTTCCCGCGCTCCGACCTGTCGCCGATGCGCCGATCCGCTGTGTTAAGATTATTCCACCTGAGCGCACCGCGATTTGCAGGCAGTTTTTCAACGGGTAAACTGGAAAGAGCGATAATTTACGTCGCAAAACCAGATTGAAGCCGCCAGCAAAAACCTGCAAGAAGGTTGTCCTGCAAGAGTTCTAGGTAGTTGTTGCTTTGGCGAGTGGGGACGTAGTTCAGTTGGTTAGAACGCTGCCCTGTCACGGCAGAGGCCGCGGGTTCGAGTCCCGTCGTCCCCGCCATTCTTTTCAAGCACTTGCAACCCTAACGTCCGGCAAATCAGGGGATGTTAGGGGACGATAAGCGCGGAACGAGAATGGTTCCATTCGAGAACGATCCCAAACAGCGCTCATTGGATTAGGTTTGTCTTCGGCAAAATACCCGTCGGCAAAATAGCGTCGACCAATTTGTCCTGTGCCAAACGTTTGGTCTTCGATGTCGCCTGCAGGTATTTGTTCGTGACATGAAGGTTGCTGTGCCGCAAGTAGTCGCGGATGGTGAGTTGATGTTCGCCCATCTCCGCCAGCATTGTTCCGACCGAATGTCGAAACGTGTGCCAGCCCACGCCCGTGATTCCGATCCGTCTGAATGCTGGCTGTATTTTCTTCTTCAGGACTGAAGCCAAATCTAATGGCTTGCTGCCTTACAGTCTTTCGGAAGGAAATACGAAATCTTCCGGTTTGTTGTAGAGACTTTGCGATCTCCACTCCTGCAAGGAATATTTTAGGCTTGGATGCATCGGCAACTGTTTTGCAGACGCTTCCGTTTTTGTACTCTTCAGGTTTCCACCTCGACGCCAGTAGTACGAATGCCGGACGCTGATGCTCATGTTGTCGAAATCGCACGACAGCCAGCGTAACGCCCCGAGTTCGCCTTGACGTATACCCAAGGCCCCTTCTAGAAACACGAGCAGCTGATCCCGAAACTCTAACTCTGCCAATCCGAGCTTGACCTGCGCCGGTGACAAAACCAAGGGGGATCTCTGACGTTTGGCCACCCTGCCGATGGTCAGCTAGCGAGTTTGCCGAGCCAACGGTCCAGCGTGGATGCACGAAAGCGCCAACGTTTTCCAACCTGGACAGGAATTGGCGGCTGGCCCACCTTTACGTTTTTTGTAAAGGTGGGATTCCACGATAGTATCCTGCTTGGGGTTTTGTTTGAGGTGGTCGAAGGCGACTGGCCCACCTTTACGTTTTTGTAAAGGTGGGAACGGCGAGGTCGGCGGTTAGCGCTTTTCCGTGGAGCAGTTTCGGAGCTGTGTTTTCGGGGAAGAGGGCGCGGTGCGAATCAATCAGTGGAGTGATGCCAACACGAAAATCCCGACGCGGGCAGCATGAATTCCCACCTTTGCCAAAACCGCAAAGGTGGGCCAGCCACCCGAAACGCTCACAAACAACGTCGACAGCAAGCGCATTTCCGTAGCGACCGACCACCTGCAGAACTCCTCAACGAGGCGTGGCGTTCGTCAGCACCACCTTGAGGGCGCCTTCTTTTGCCGCGTTGGCAAACGTGTCATAGGCCTTCACGATGTTATCCATTGCGAAACGGTGAGTCACGAGCTGCTTGGGTTGCAACTTGCCCGAGCGCACGACCTTCAGCAGCATCGGCGTGGTTACCGTATCCACCAGTCGCGTGGTGAGTGCGATGTTGCGATCCCAGAGTTTTTCCATATGTAGCTCTACCGGCTTGCCGTGGACGCCTACGTTGGCGATGCGTCCGCCGGCTGCGACAATCGACTGACAAATGTCAAAGGTAGCCGGAAGCCCGACTGCTTCGATGGCCACGTCGACGCCTGCGCCCTCGGTCAGCTCCATGACCTGATGGGCGGCGTGCCCATCCGAGCTGTTAATCAGATTGGTTGCGCCGAACTTCTTGGCGACGGCGAGGCGTTTGTCGTCCAGGTCAATCATGAAGATCGCAGCCGGTGAATAAAATTGCGCGGTTAACAAAACGGCAAGCCCGACCGGTCCCGCGCCCACGATTGCAACCGTATCTCCCGGCTTTACCTGCCCGTTCAGGACGCCGCACTCGAATCCAGTCGGCAAGATGTCGCTCAGCATTACCATCGCTTCTTCATCGGCGCCCGCCGGAAAATGGTAGAGGCTTCCGTCGGCCTGGGGAATGCGCACATACTCAGCCTGAGTTCCGTCGATGGTGTAGCCCAAAATCCAGCCGCCATGCCGGCAGTGGGAATACATGCTTCGCTTGCAGAAATCGCACTTCAGGCAAGCCGTTACGCACGACATGATGACTCGATCTCCAACATGAAACTCGGAAACACCGGCTCCGACCTGTTCGATGACGCCAATGGCCTCGTGGCCGAGAATGCGTCCATCGGTTACGGCCGGGAGATCCCCTTTCAAAATGTGAAGATCGGTCCCGCAGATGGTTGAGGTGGTGACCCGCACGATCGCATCGCTGGGATCCTGGATGGCGGGGCGTGGCTTGTTCTCCCAGGCAAACTTCCCCGGACCGTGATAAACCAGCGCTTTCATGGTTGCGCCACCTGGGACTACGGCACTTGTAACGGGATGGTCGAGTTCAGCGGTCGTCATGGATGGGTGCCCTCTTGAACTTCTTTCATTCCTGGAATTCGAGTCTAACCAGTTTGAGCCTAACAACGATGGTGCCTCTCTTCTGGTCAAGAGTGCTCACTCTCTCCTCCCAAACGTCTCTGCCTGATTCGTGGCAAGACCATGCTTTGGGATACCTTCGAAGGCTCAATCCGGTGGTAAACTGCGGATATGCCGAAGAAGAAATCCAAAAAGAAGCCAAAGAAAACCGGGCTGAGCAAGAAGCTCGCGCCCAAGACGCGGACGACCAGAAAATCGGCCAAGAAGAAGCCTGCCGCCAGGGCCAAGTTGTCCAAGAAGAAGCCCGCCGCGAAAAAGGCCCACCCAAAAACCAGAACCGCGCGTACCAAGAAGGCCGCTCCGGCTAAGAAACGGATTCGTACATTCGGGAGTTTGGACGCGGAGCCGTTGAAAATCCCGGCACCGCGAGCGCAATCTGGAGGGCAATCGGGGGATTTGCAGGGATTGTCCGACGTAGAAAGCGCGGATTCGGAGAGTGTGGACGAGTTAATCGAAGAAGGGAACGCGTTCGAGGCCGATGTTGTGGCTGGCGTGGAGAGCGCCGGAGGCGACAACGAAGAGAAAGAAGTGCACACCCACGAAGTCCTGCAAGACGATGTTCCAGAAGAATACTTAGATCAGGATTAGCGCGGACTCGGGCGAGACGTCCTTCTCGGCGATAGCCGGCAAAGGTTTTATGTGACCGCAGCCCCGGCGTGCGCTTCAGGCGAGTTCGTCAACTTCGTGCGGGATCTCGTCGGGTTTCGGATCGCAAGGCGGTTTCGCAGCAGAGCGTTTGACAGGTTTGGCACGACGCCGCGTGCGACCCTCGGGGTCCTGGCGTGACTCAGGCGTTAGAGTGTTGGAAACCTGCGCGGGTGCTCCAAGTGGTTCGGTGCGAAAGTCGTCCATGGTGCGTCCCGGATCCGAGGCCTATTCCGAGGGTCTCCCCTCCTGAGTGCATTTACGTAGCCCCCATCGGCAGATTGTCCGATTCGCTTTAATTCGCTTGGGGTTGGCGTTGGCTGGCCAAGGCATCGACCCCGAATAAGAGACTTCCGGTTATTCCTTTCAATCACTTACGCAGAGAACCCATCTCCAAGGGCGGTCGACCTGAGCTCCGAATGGTTCTCCGCAGGGTCCAAGGTTTTAGTCCCGTTCGTGCTAATAATTAGGGCAGGCGGGATTGAGCTCGCTGGTCTGGCGCGCTACGGTTTAGAGATCGGCGTTGGGCGCCGGCATACATATGCAACTCGAGCCACGATATTGTCGTCGCAATCCAGCCATGTTGAGAATCATACTGCTGCTGGGTTCATTTTATCTTGCCGCCACCTCGTTGGTTGGGTCACAGGATGTCCTGACTTATCACAATGACTATTACACAACTGACGGCAGCACGCCGGATACGTCTTCCAAGGTGTACACCGCGCCGATCCCGTTTAACAGCAACTTGACCATCAAAGCCTTCGCCACCGCTTCGGGGTACTAACCCAACGCCGTAGTCACTGGGATCTATAAGCTGCGTCCTGCGGCGGCCGGGGACGCGGAGTAAACCCGAACCGTCGCATGCACCGGTGCTTTTACGTCTATCGATCTGTGGATTCCGCGCATCATATAATCCAGATAGAGATGCCTCGCATACTTGAACGTATTAATTCGCCCGCGGATGTAAAGCGGCTTTCGGCTTCGGAACTGGAGCAACTCGCGGAAGAAATTCGCGAAGAGTTGATCACGGTTCTGTCCAGGAATGGCGGCCACCTTGGGCCTAACCTTGGCGTGGTGGAACTGACGATTGCCATGCACTATGTCTTCAATACTCCGGAAGACCATTTTATTTTCGACGTCAGCCATCAAGCTTACGTCCACAAATTGCTCACTGGCCGCCGGGAACAGTTCCACAGCATTCGCTCTCCCGGGGGATTGAACGGATTCATGCTGCGCAGCGAGAGTCCGCATGATTGCTATGGAGCCGGGCACGCCGGTACCGCGCTCTCCGCCGCACTCGGAATGGCCGTGGCCCGCGACCGCGAAGGTGGAAAAGAACACGTGGTCGCTTTGGCGGGCGATGCGGCTTTTACTTGCGGAATAACCTACGAAGCGCTCAACAATATTGCGCACCACACCCGGCGGTTGCTGGTGGTGCTGAACGACAATGAGTGGTCGATCGACAAGAACGTAGGCGCGATCGCGAGCTATCTGCACAAGATCGTCACCAATCCCAAATACGACTACCTGCATAGCCAGGCGGCCAAGTTTGTCGAGAAGCTGGGCGGAAAAATTGCCCTGCGCATGGCCCGGAAGACGGAGGAAGCGGCCAAGAGCATACTCTGGCCGAGCGTGATTTTCGAAGAGCTGGGATTGAAGTATTTCGGACCGATTGATGGGCACGACATCTCAACTCTGATTAAGACGTTTGAGTTCCTCAAGACACAGGACCGACCGGTGCTGCTGCATGTACTCACTCAGAAGGGCAAAGGCTTCGAGCCCGCGCTGCAGAAGCAGAAAAAATTTCATGGCCTGGGGCCGTACGATCCAGAGACCGGCGAAACCAAGCCAGTCGCCCAGCGAACTTATTCCGAGATTTTCGCGGACACGCTGGTGAAGCTGGCCCACATGAACAATAAGGTTGTGGCGATCACCGCTGCCATGCCCAACGGCACCGGCCTCGACCGCTTCCGGCCGCATCATCCCGACAAGTATTTCGATGTGGGCATCGCCGAGGAGCATGCCGTCTTATTTGCCGCCGGCCTGGCGACGAAGGGCTTCAAACCATTCTGCGCGATTTATTCGACATTTTTACAACGGGCCTTTGATCCGATTGTGCATGACGTCTGCCTGCAGAATCTTCCGGTAGTTTTCTGCATGGATCGTGGAAGCCTTTCCGGGGACGACGGCCCTACGCATCACGGTCTTTTTGATATCAGCTATTTGCGCGGGATACCGAACATCGTACACATGGTCCCCAAAGACGAAGACGAACTTGCCGACATGCTCTTTACCGCCATGCAGCACAATGGGCCGATTGCGGTGCGTTTTCCGCGTGGGGTTGGGCCGGGAACTCCGGTGAAGGATGTGCCCAAGACAATTCCTATCGGCAAGGCTGAATTATTGCAGCATGGAGAAAACGATCAAGTGGCGATCTTCGCGCTGGGTGCGTTGGTACCCATGGCGCAGGAAATTGCGCGCAAGCTGGAAGGAGAAGGCTACGCGGCCGCCGTCATCAATGCGCGCTTCGCCAAGCCGATCGACGTGGAGATGCTGGAGTTTTATGCACGCAGTGTGCAGGTGATCGTGACGCTCGAGGACCACGTGCTCAAGGGTGGATTTGGCAGTGCGGTGCTGGAAGAGCTCAATAACCTGGGATTGAGCACGCCGGTGGTGCGCATCGGATGGCCCGACCAGTTCATTGAGCACGGCAATCCGGAGGCACTGCGCGCCAAGTATGGGATCAGCGTGGAATCCGCAATGGAGAAGCTCGGGGCGCAGCTGAAGAAGCTCGCACCTCTACCTGACTTAGTGCCTAAGATCTGAGTCGTTAATCAGTTTTTCCTTACTCTGCGTCGCGATTTGTGACCGACACTCGAAATAGAGGCTTCGCCTTCTCGGATGGTTCCATTTCATAGGTCTGCCCGGTTTTCGCAGGATCGTAATCTCTCCACAGCCAGACCATCTCCTCAGGGAATTCGGCTGCGCCTTGGCCTGAATTGTGCGTGCCCTTGCCTCGACTGAAGTGGAAGTCGTAATTCTGCAATTTCAGGGCGTTGGCGAGGCGAAGATTGGCCATCGGCCAACTGCCGTAGCGGATCTCCAAGTCCTCGGACCCATCTTGCAGCCATATGCGAATGTTACGTTTGGGCTCGCGCAAAACTTTTTCGGGATAGTCCTGACCACCGTCCGGATTGGCCGGATCTTCTTTCCACTGGATGCCGGTGAAACTGCCGATCCAGGAAATCACGCGGCTGAATTGATCGGGCATTTGCCAGGCTGCGTTGAAAGAGCAGATGCCGCCTGACGAGAGACCGGTAATCGCACGGCTGTAGGCGTCCTTGCGGAGGTTGTATTTAGCTGCGACGTCGGCGAGAACTTCATCGCGCAGAAAGCGCACGTAGCGGTCGCTTACCGTGTCGTAGAGCGTGCTGCGCATGGAGTCTTTGAGGTCGCGCTGCCACTTGTCCGAATAGGCCTTGACGAAGTTGTAGGTCGGCGTGCCGGGCGAGTCGCTGATGTCTCCGGGGTTGATGAAGACCGCGATCATTACCGGAATTTTCTTCTGCGCAATCAAATTATCAATGACGTTGAGGGTGGGATTGTTGCCATCTCGATTGGTGTATCCGCCCCCATCCTGAAAAACCATGAGTGCGGCAGGAACTTTGGGGTCATACTGCGCGGGCACGTAAATCCAGTATTCGCTCTTCATGCCGTCATAGATTTTGCTGGTGTGGATGATCTTCGCGGACAGCTTGCCGGAGGGAACACCGGGCTGCAGATAAGAAAGCGGACCAAACGCCGGCAGATCGAGCCGGCCGCCAAACTTGGCGCCGTTGATCAGATAGTGGAATGAGTGCAACTTGCCGAGTTGCTCGATGCGCGCAGCGGCGTACCAAAGGTCCGAACCAGTCAGGTGCTGCATCGGCAGACCGGAAGCGTCGTCGATGACCAGCGATGGTTGGGCGGCCGCCTCGGTGGCAAAAAAGAAATCGGGGCCGCGACCGGCCCAGGCCGTCCCGTCCTTCAGGTTCTTGGCATCGAAGGTGGCAGTGATGGCGTCGCGCAGACCCGCGGGGTTGGACTTGGCGAGGTCGATCAATTGCGGGGCTGACATCATTTCGGCGGCGTGAACAGCAACGGAAAGAGAGAGCATCAGAAGCGCAAGTTTCGACATAGAGCAGATACTATATCGCTACATGCGTCTGAAAGGTCCGGGAATTCATTCTTTAAGCCCCGCGACCTTGCCGCGCAATACGGTGATGGAGGCTTTGGGGAGAATGAATGTGGTTTGCGAACTTGCTGCCACCGTGGAGGCGATCGGCGGATTGTCCGGGTCGGGATGACTATTGGGGCCGTCGTTGATCCAGACGTACTGTTCGCTGCCGAAGGTGACGAGGGTGACCGGCCCTGAAAAAGACGCACCCTGCTTACTGCGGGAATCGTCGAACTGTACACGCACGGTATGCGGATTCGTCTCGTCGCGATTCACCAGCATCAGGGACCAGTTCCCATCGGGCCGATGCACCGCATAGGACGTGACCAGTTCGTTGCCATCGGCATCTTTGATGTCCGTCGAAGATGGGAACATGTGATGCACGCCCGAACGGTGCTGCACCCACTCCAGATTGATCATGTGAGCGGCAAAATAGGGCGACGTGTATCCCTTGATGTCGTAGTGTTCGTTGGACACGAAGTTCGACCACGAGGCCCAACCGAGACAGCTGTTCTGGATGCCCTGAGGCTGGATGGGAGAATGATAGAAAGCTGCGCCTCCGCCTTCAAAGAACGATCCCACGTTATCGGCCAGCCACAAGGCTGCAAAAATTGTGGTCATGGGACCGGTGAGTTCCGCGGCCAGATGGTTTTCGGTCACCATCAGCGGCACGTCCTTGGGCACGCCGTCGTCTCTCCACACTTGCAGGATATGCTTCATCAGTTGCGGCTCGGTGTAGAGAGTTTTCCACGTGATAGTGCAGGGTTCGAAGGGGTAGTGTTCGAAAGAGACGAACGCAAGGTCGGAGAGTCGACCGTGCGTGGTGAGGTAATTTACGAAACGGCCCATCCATGAAGTCTGGCCTTGCGCGTTGGGCCATACGTGAATGTCTTCGTTGACGCCCTCGAAGATGGGGCCGCCCAGCTTGAGTTTTGGATCAACCTTGTGAATGGCCGTTGCCCACTGAAGATACAGCGCGCCGTAATCTTCCGGCATGGCATGTTTGCCATCGGGTTCTTCGCCCATTTCCACGTACGCGATGCGATAGCCACGGCGCTCAATGTAGGCAATTTGCGCGGCTGCGTCGTCCGGCGTGCCGTAGAGAACAGTGACCGGGATGATCGCCGGCAAGTTGTTGGTGATGCCGCTGGTGAAGAAAGTATCGAATCCAGTGTGCTGGTAACCTCCTCCGTCATTTACATCTTCCGAGGAATGCCAGGGATCAATCGACGAAACGCAGTACGTGGTGCGCGCTTCGCCGGGATTTTTCGATACCTCGACGAATGATCCACTGCCATCCACGATACCTGCAACGATTTGCTGAATGGCGTAGCCAACGCAATTGCGGACGTCGTCAGGTGCGTGCTCGTCGCAAGTGTTCGACGATTGCGTCATCAAGATGCGGACAAATCTCGTGGAGATCGGCGTATCGGTGAGCTTCAGGGTCGCCACACCGCCTTGGGCGTAGGTTAGTGCGCCCGATGAAAAAACTTTCCATTCACCTTTGGGGCCGCCGTCGAAATCGAGTGCGTCGGCGCCAGTCCAGTATTCCACTTGGTAGGTAGTCGCGTAAGGGCTTGCCCAGGCGATGCGGACGGCGCTCACGGGCTTCTCAGCTTTCAAGTCCACCACCACCCACTGGGGATGTGACGCGTCGCTCTCGCCGGTGAACTTGCTGGTGAGATAAGGATTGCTTTTCCAATAAGTAAGATTCGGACCTTCCACCGGGCTATCCCCGCTGGTCGCAAAACCGCGGTGAGGCAACGCGTAGGCAAGAATAGAGCGGATGGGCGCTTTCAGTTCCGCGCTGCCGGTGAAGTATCCGCTGCGATGGGCGGCGTCGCTCCATGTGCCATTTTCCGTCCAGTGCCAGGCGGCCATGCGGAGCTCAGTATTGTTGCGATAGGTGATCGGGCCCCATCCGGCGGAGAGAGATTCCTGGACGATATGCGGAGAGTAGACTCTGGCGATGTCGGAGCGGGACAGGACATCCATCGAACTGCCGAGGGCGCTGTCGGGATCGAATGAATTAATAACGTGGCTGGGCGTTGCATCCACGCGAACGATGGCTGGCTCCACAGGAGCGGTGATCTGTGAAAACGAGGGCAAAGACAGAGAGGTAAAGAACGTAAGTAGAACGACAAAACGGCCCATGTTTCACCTCAAGCCAGCTTATAAATCGTTTTAATATGAAAATACGGCGAGGCCAGTTTTTATCAGCGATGGACGGTAGCTGTCAAGGATTTCCCGCGACTCACGAAATGGAACGTCGAAGGGCTTTTTGAAAATATAATCGCTGCTGCCCGAATCGTAGTCTAGTTTGCGAGTTCCTGAGCGGCGTCGCGAAACAGGCTACGTAAAGCGCGCACCACTCTTCTAATCAGCAGAATGATGATGGCTATGAAAATGGCCACGATGGCCGCGGCAGAATAGGGATGTCGCGTGGCAAAGGTGGTGAGAAGCACCGCCAGCGCGTCTTCCGCCAGGCTTAAAGCGGCGTTTGAAAATGGTTCGGGCGAAGCGGTCACGGCCGCGCGGGCTGCGGTCTTGCCACCGTGCGCAGCCAGAGCAATGGCGCCGCCCAGCAGGGCAGCGAGCAGTTGCTTTCCAGGAGACAGCTGGGAGGTTGCACCATAGACAATCAGGGCGGCTACCGGGACGCGCACGAAAGTCTGTAAAGCATTCCACAGCAGATCGAACAGCGGCACCTTATCGGCAAAGAACTCCACCAGAAACAAAGCGCCACTGGCGGCAATCACCCACCCATTGGCCAGCAAGTGCAATGGCGACGGTAGAGCCAGCACTCCTGCATGAGTCAGCAGGCCAAGAGTTGCGACTGTGGCATATACATTCAGACCAGCGGCGAAGCTGGTGGCAACCAACAACCCTACGAGTTCATTGGTGGTGAGTCCCACGTGGACCAGTATAAGTTCAGATGGCGGCCTGTATTTCGAATATTCAGCAGACGCCCGCTTGCCTGAGAAAGGAAGGTTCAGAAAAATATCGTGGGCGGGAAGAAAGAAAGTGAAGATGAGGACGCGGCGGCGGAAGGGCGGGTCTACGTCGGGAGGGTGGTTATACAAGGGCGAAACAGGAATAGCGCAAACCGCTAGTCCTGTCCCGCCGAGGCAGCCAGGGCATTCGGGAATTGGATTGCGGGTGGTACTGGCTCCATGATTCCAGGCTGAATGAGTAAGGGGTCGATTTTCGTTTCGTAAGCCGGTTCGGCGATGATTTCCTTTACCTTGGCGCGGATGGCAGTCTCCGTTCCCGAACCTGTGACCGCGAGCAAGTCCCAGAGCTGGGTCGACAAAAATGGCCACGCGATAATGGAAGACCGCGTGCGCTTCACCTTCCGATTTTCCGTGGGAAGCTGCTTTTCGTGCGGGTAGAAGAGCTCCTCGAAGAGCTTTTCTCCGGGGCGCAAGCCAATGAATTCGATCCTGACGTCGCGCGGTGATTTTCCGGAAAGGCGGATCAGGGAATTCGCCAGGTCCAGGATCTTGACGGGCTCTCCCATGTCAAGAACAAGAATGTCGCCGTGCTGCCCGATGGTGAATGCCTGCAAGACCAGCGAAACCGCTTCTGGAATGGTCATGAAGTAACGTGTCACGGCGGGGTCAGTGATGGTGATGCGCCCCTCTTTTTCGATTTGTTCTTTGAAGATGGGGATTACGCTACCCTGGGAACCTAATACATTGCCAAAGCGCACGGAGACACAGCGCATGTTCTTCTTTTGGCGCGCGGCCAGAATGAGCTCGCCAATCCTTTTCGTGCTGCCCATGAAGCTGGTGGGCTGGACCGCTTTGTCCGAAGAAATAAGCAGAAATCGCTCACAGCCGCATTCCTCAGCGATGTCCAAAAAGGACATCAGGGCGAACACGTTATTCCTGAGCGCCTCACGGATATTGTTCTCCACCATGGGCACATGTTTGTAGGCGGCGGCGTGGAAGATAATATCAACCCCCGCGTCCAGAATGATCTGGCGCATTCGCCGCGCATCGGCCACGTCGGCAACATCGTAAACCACGCAGTCGCCGCCACTTTGCTTGGTAAGTTGGAGCTGCAGGTAAAACAACGGGGTTTCTGCCTGGTCGAGCGCGACAAGCTTGGCGGGCCCCTGGCGTAAGATCTGCCGGCACAACTCGGAACCAATGGATCCAGCCGCACCGGTCACTAATACCACCTTGCCCGCGAGCTGCTCGTGCACCACCTCGTTATCGAGCTGGACCGAGTCCCGGCCCAGAAGGTCTTCGATATTGACTTCGCGCAGTTGTGAAACCGAGACCCTGCCCAGCAGCAAATCTTCCAGCCTGGGGACGGTCCTGTAGCGCAGGCCGGATTGTTCGCAGCGCTTGGTAATGTGCTGCATCTGGCTTCCCGTGGCGGACGGGATGGCGATGAATAACTCCTCCGCATCATAAGCAGAAACCACAACCGGAAGGCGATCAATGGTGTCCACAACCGGCACACCCTGGATCTTCGCGCCATGTTTGAACACATCGTCGTCCACGCAGGCCACGGGCACGAATTCGGAGCGCTGAAGTTGGCGGATCAGCGAGCTGGCGGCGTCTCCCGCTCCGATTACGATAACCCGATGAGCGGGTGTTTCGCGGTTCCGAGCGGGACCCTTATTGCTGACCGTCAACGCAAACAGCCGCACTCCCGCCAGTGCTGCCGTCGTGGTCATGGCTTCGATTACATAAATAGACAGATGGAACGGATTGGGGCCGATGACCACGCGCGTGGCAACGATAAAAGCCAGGCTCCCGAAGAAGACTGCTTTGATGATGTCCACCAGGTCGGTGGCGCTGCTTTGGTTCCAGTAACCATGGATCAAGTTGAAGAGGTAAAGGGCCGCGAGCCGGCACAAAAGCAATAACGGCAAGCAGGCCAGCACAAGCATCAGCTTGGGAAACTTTATGTGGAAATCGTACCGCAAGAGCCACGCGAAAAAGAACGAGGCGGTCACGAGCGATATGTGAAACAGTGCGATGATCCAGGATCGTTGTCTGAATAGCATTATGAATACTCCGACAAATTTGTTGATTGGGTTGATTGTGAGCGGGAATGTGGTTATGTCGTTTTAAGATCGTTAACGCCTAAAGCGAAAGATGCGCGGGGAGCGGTCTTGCTCGAAGCCCGGCCCATAATCTCTTCAACTACCTGACAGGTGGTGGCGATGTGCTGCTCCGAGAGGGTGGGATGAACCATAAACATCAGACTGGTGTCCCCTAACTGCCTGGCGATGGGCAGGCGGTCATGTTTGCGGCGCGTAACGAATGCTTTCTCCAGGTAGATTTCGCTGCAACTTCCCACCAGGCAGGGCACCCCGGAGGCGACAATTTCCCGCATGATTCGATCGCGATCCCACCCGGACTGGAGCATTTCCGGGCGCACGAAAGCGTAATACTTGTAATAGGAGTGATGATACTGGGCTGGCGGTTGTGCAATTCGAAGTGCGGGGATGCCGGCGAGGCGGGAAGTCAGGAGTGCTGCATGTTGACGCCTGACGTCGACCCAACGGCGGACTTTTCTTAAGCTGACCCTCCCCATGGCGGACTGCATTTCGGTCATGCGCCAGTTCGTGCCGAACGAATCGTGAAGCCAGCGAAATCCCGGCGCGTGCTGACGGTTATAAACCGCGTCGTAGCTTTTCCCATGGTCTTTAAAGCTCCAGGCGACCTGCCAGAGATCGGAGTCGTTGGTGGTGAGCATGCCTCCTTCACCCGCCGTCGTCATAATCTTGTCCTGGCAAAACGAAAAAGCCGCGGCGTGTCCCATGGATCCAACAGGACGCCCTTTGTATGTTGCCCCCTGGGCCTGGGCGCAATCCTCAATCACGTAGAGTCCGAACTCAGCCGCGAGGTCGAGGATGGGATCCATGTCGCACGGCCATCCCGCCAGGTGCACCACGATAATGGCTCTGGTTCGTGGGGTAATCGCGCGCCGGATGGTCGCCGCGGTGAGGTTTTGACTTTCGGGATCGACATCAACGCAAACCGGACGCGCGCCGCACATAACGATGCAGCTCGCGGAAGCGATGAAAGTACGAGAAGTGGTAATGACCTCATGTCCGCGTCCGACCCCGAGTGCTTGCAGGGCCAGCTCAAGTGCGACCGTTCCGTTGGCTAGGCAGATGGCATGCTTGGTACCAACGGATTGGGCGAATTCCGCCTCGAACAAACGGCCCTCTTGCCCGGTCCAGTAGTTGACTTTTCCGGAACGCAAAACGGAAGTCGCGGCTTCAATCTCATCCTGCTCAAAGTAGGGCCAGGGCGCGAGAGGGGTTACGGCTTGCGCGGGCGGCGATACGATTTCTGGTTGAACGGCTGCAGTCGTCATAAGAGTTTTAGGATCCTAGTTAGAGTCAGTCTGGGTTGGCCGCAGCGCTCAGACCACGAGAGCATAGCCAGCGGCGATCGATGAAATGGTTTCCCACGCATCTTGGTATTGCTGGTAATCATGGTCGTCGGGAAGGCTGGAGCGGCGCGCAATCATGTA
Source organism: Terriglobales bacterium (assembly GCA_963802555.1). GTDB lineage: Bacteria > Acidobacteriota > Terriglobia > Terriglobales > Acidobacteriaceae > DATBAX01. Next base: position 416,782 of record CAWDJD010000002.1, read on the forward strand.
GTCCCATAGTCCCAGCGCGGCGGCCGAATGATAAATCGCCTGTTTTCCCCGGGCTTTGGCGATTTCAATCGTGCTCTCTACCGGATATTGAGAGAGCTGTTTGCGGAACATCCGGCAGCAGTAATTCAATGCAGAACTAACTTTGTTTAGCGTGGTCGAACCCGGCTCGCGATATACGTACAAGGGTATGGGCAAAACGGCGTATCCCTTGCCAAGCAAAGCCCGCAGGAGGAAGTCGGCGTCCTCGGCAATCGGAAAGGAAGGGTCGAAGCCGGTTTGCTTGGCCAGCTCTGCGGTGATCATGGAGGGGGCAAAGGCGAGAGGTGGCATGCCCGGATGTTTCATTTCAAGCCGGACCACCGGCTCGCGTTTGTCCATAGTTCGCACTCCGACCAACTGGTCGTTCGCGTTCGCGATCGCCATGCCTGTGCTTACGATCGCGAGCTCTGGTTCGCTCTCGAACAAACCCAGCTGATTGCGAAACTTGTCGGGATAAATCCAATCATCGGCATCGAGGAATGTGATGTATTTGCCGTTTGTCATCGTCAGGGCATATTGACGGGCGTAGCCGCGGCCCCGATTGCGATCGAGCCGATAGTATTGGATTCTGGAGTCAGAGAGAGATTGAGCGACTCGTTGAGGATTGTCGGTTGAGCCATCATCCACCAGGATGCACTCCCAGTCTTCGCAGGTTTGGGCTTGCAGAGACGCAAGTGCGAAGGGCAGCGTGCCCGCGGCATTGAACAATGGCATCACCACGGAGATCAGTGGGTTCATGAGGCCACCCGCCTGAATCTCACCAGTTGTGAACGCGTCTTGTTGGTCACAAATACAACTTCCACCGCGGGTAGCGAACCCGCAATCGCAAGGACAGCGAAAAATGCCAGCACGCCCACCCCGCCGTAGTAGTATTCGCCGCTCATGCCGCCGACAATGGCTGTAATCAAAGCTGCGCGAGTTGCGACACTGATGCAATTCTGGCTGGCGCCGGTCAGTCTAGCTTGCCGCCAGGCGAGTATAAGAACCGATATCAGAAGGACTCCTCCGACGACGCCCGTCTCGAGGAACATCTGAATGAAAAAATTATGCGATCCGGTGTCCCACAGTCCCGACGACCCGCCACGATGGTAAAAACCTGTTCCCAACAACGGCGCGCTGATAATCTTTGGGGCTTCGTGTACCCAGGTTGAGATGCGTGCCCCGTCGTCGACGGACTCGAACTGGGAATCGTCGGAAGGGGTGAGCGTCAAATCCACCAGAGATTTGAAATTCGGCAGAGTCTCGTAGGCGGCAAGGCAAGCCAATCCGACGATAAGGATGATCGCCAAAGTCTTCAGGGTCTGGGCTCGTTTCCAGAGGATGTAGCCGAAGCCCACGGCGAAGGCGAGCCATCCTCCGCGGCCATGACTGACCAGCGAACTCGACACGAGCACCGCGCAAATTGCAACGAGGATGGTGGCGCCGGCGCACAACCTCCATTTATGGCTGCCCACGTTATCAATCCATAATCCGGCGATGTACGAGCACAAAATTGCTACCGAGACGATAACGGCGTTATAGGATTTGTAGCCTTCGAGAGCATCGGCGGAATTGGTACTGGGGTCCCCGCCGCTTACCAAGCCGATGCTAAGAATGATTAAAGCTGCCAGCAATGACCACATCCATTCTCCACGGACCTTCGCGTCGGAAAGCTTTCTGGCAATGAGAACACCCGCGATGGCATAGAGGAAAAGCTTGGCCAGTTTGAGACAGGATCCGATCACGATTGGAAGATCGTCAATATACTCGTATCGAAAATGGATGGACAAGGTTGAGAAAAGGGCCCACAGGAGAAAGCCCCACAAGAGCGGGTTCAATCTGGTGCCCCTTTGTTCATACCTGGCGGAAGGCGCAATCAGCAGCAGGACGATGAAGGGCACAATCAGCCAATCGCAGACTTCGAGCACGCCGAATGGGGTTTGGCGTGAAAAGCCGAAATTAGGCATGAAAAGCAGAGGAAAACAGAAAAGCCAGAGCCGCTTCACGCCTGAACCTCACTTGCATAGTGGCTGCACACAGGAGGCCTTTTGGCGGCCTTCAGGCCACTGAGAAGTCCCGCAATCCCTGGCCGGAATATACATAGAGTGTGATAGTGCGCCGCATACGAAACAAAAAGTAGAAGGAGACGGAGATACGCAGTTGGGGTTTGAAACCATCGCACATAACGCCTGATCAGAATCGCGCGGTTATGGGCGAGCGATCCCATGTACTTTGGGAGATCGGAAACCCGGCATCCACCATTCCCGGCCGCCAGGTGCTGAAGACGAGCGTTTCCGTTGAAGAAGATATCGAATCCGGATCGTCGCGCGCGGAGGCAAAATTCCGTTTCCTCATACAGTGCAGCCCCAACGGCTAGAGCCTCGTCAAATCCTCCCGCCGCCTGCAGAACTGAGCGCCACACCGAGAAGTTGCCGCCTCCCACATGATGCACGAAGCCCTCTCCATCCGCTGCAAAATTGCGTGCCGGGGTCGCTGTCCAGGAATTGAACTGTCCTGGTGCCGCACTAACTTCCTGGGAAGGAATGCGCTCATCGATTCCGCCGGCGACCATGCCGATATTTGACAGAGACAATCCGCGGAGATGTTGGCTAACCAGCGAAGGCCCACAGCGAATGTCATCATCAACGAAAACAATCGCCTCGTATTTGGCGCGTTGCCAGCCATAATTTCGCGCCAGTGGTAACCCCCGAAACGGTACTTTGTGATACGAAATCACGTCGGAATGCTCAAGAGCGAGGTTCATGAGTGCCGGGTCTTCTTCGCTCGACTGATCTACCACCAAAATCTCGAGGGGCCGGTGCTCCTGCGCGAGTAGATCGCGAAGCGTATCGATCAAGTATGACCCACGATTCAAAGTCGGCACCACGACCGTAATCCCTTGCATTGGATGATTCATGGTCGATGCTTCGGCAATTGCTTTAGGCTTGTCGTTGATCATTTCCACACTCTGCAAAGCGCAAGAGAGACGCTGTCCATAACGCTCCCACGTGCACTCGCGCAACACGCGTTGCCGGGCTTGTGCTCCCGCGGCGCGAAACGATTCGGGGGAACGTACCAGCCGGCGAACAATGTCAGCGAGCTTCTGACTGTCATCCTGTTCGATCAGCCAACCGCCTTCGCCATCTTCGATCGCGGCGGGGATGCCGCCCGTACGGGTGCCCACCACCGGTATGCCACACGATTGTGCTTCCAGAAAGACCAGGCCAAATCCTTCCACGGCGCGCTCTTCCGGAGCGTCACGGGTGCAGAGCACAAACAGATCGGACGCCTGGTAGACCTGGGGCAGTTCCTCTTCAGAAACGAAGCCGAGCCAGCGCACATGAGACTCGATCCCAAGCTCGGCCGCATGTTTCCTTAATTCGGGTTCGTACGGGCCTCGGCCCACCACCAGGTAAACGATCGATTCGCGCTCGTCCGGAGCAAGATCGGCAATCGCGCGCAAGATAGTGTCGTGCGCCTTGTAGTGGTGAATGCGGGAAACGGTGCAAAGCACGTGTTTGCCCGCAATCCCAAACTTCCTTTTGGCCGCCTCGCGATCTCCCGGTGCGAAACGATCTGGATCGACCGCCAGCGGAATCGTTTCTACATGCGCCCTGGGAGCCGCGTTGGACACGAGCTGGTGGGTATATTGGCTGTTGGCAATCACCAGGTTGGCGTTTTCCAGCACCAGACGCTGCAACGCGCTCCAAAAAGGACGCCGCCAGCGATCCGCGGTAGGGAGCAGCTCTGCTCCGTGGGCAAGGATAACCAGAGGACGCACTCCGGCAAGATACGCGATGAGGCCTTCGGGATACCAGACTCCACAGACGGTGGTAGTTCGGGTCGTCGACGCTCTTTGCATCTGCTTTCGCAACCATTGGAATGCGCGCCACTCGCGAAGCGGGCGCCGTGAGTCAACTCGGGTCTGGGGCAGGCCGGCGTCCGGGACTGCATCCACGCAATCTTGCGTCAGCACACGGGCATTGAGGTCATCACGATCCAGCGCTGCGCCGATTTCTCCGCACAATCTGGCGACGCCGCCGGACACCGGCGGATATTCAAATGCGAACAAAAGGAGCGCGCTGGGGGCTTGCAATCTCATTGGGCGTTATATTCCGATCGAGTCGATTGCCACTCGTAGGGTGCGGGATGTTTTGCCACTGGTGGATTGGTGGAGATCTGCGGTTCCTGTTCCCGGGGCGCAGCCCAAATGAGACGGGCTAAGTCGCGAGGCCAGTGCTTGTTCATGCAGGGCTTCTCGACGGCAAGAAAGTACAGGGAGCAGACCAAGAGGATTGGCAACGGAAGGAGAAGCACCTGGATTCCGGCGTTCAACTCCAGCGCTCGTCCCAACGATATGAGTCTGACGACGCGGCCAAACAGGTAGATCAACGGAACGTGCAACAGATAAATGGTGTAGCACATGCCGCCCACTGCGGTGAGCCAGGGCAAAGCCATTACCTGCGCCAGCGCGGCTCCGCGGAATGCTGCGATCACGGCGGTGCCGAATAGAAGAGACATCACTGCGCTTGCCAAAAATCCTGAACTCGGCAGGGAATATGCGCCTATTATCGCAACGACGCCGATTGCGTCCCATTGCAACGCCCGCCGTTCCCCCCAGAAACTGTTCTCGATGGCGAGATCACACGCGATGATTCCGGCAACAAAAAACGATAAATAAGCGATCAGCGAAAACCCCAGGACCGGATGGGAGTGAACGATCAGACCCTGCACGCCAAGTGAAGTGATTGCGAGAGCAGCGAGTGCCGCACGGCGGATCCAGGAAGGCTGGCGGAATACGCTCATGATCAGGGGTGCAAGCAGATAAAACTGGATCTCGATTTCCAGCGACCAGGTAATGAAGGCGATTGGGCTCTTGCTCCCATAAATCATCGCGTGGGTATAGGTGCATGTGGCCAGCAGATGGGGCAGGAGTCCCCGCGCCGAAGAATGATGTACCAACACCAGTGATGCGTAGGTCAGCACCATGGCGATCAGAAACGGCGGCTCAAGCCGCATCAGGCGCCGGACATAGAAATCTTTGAGAGAGCCACTGGGTTTATTTTCTTGGGCGCGTATCGCGAAGGGCATGGCGATGACGAATCCACTAATTACAAAAAATAGTTCGACGCCATGCGCAAGATGTTCGTAGTTGCTGACCAGCCATGAGGATGAATCCGACGCCGCGGAAGTTCCGATCGTGTACGCAATAATGTGTACGATGAGCACCGTCGCGATGGCAACAAAGCGCAGGCCATCAATCTGAGGCAGGAACCAGCCGCTCGATGTCCTCCTTTGCAGGAGGCCCGGAATTTTGGCCGCGAGATCAAAGATCCGCCGGGGATGGATGCGCATTCTCATTGGACGTTAGTTGTTTGTCGGAAAAAGCCGGCTACCACGGGATGACCTGAGTTCCATCGCCATGACTTGTATCGAATGGCGTGATGTCCACTTGGTTGACGACGGAGATATCGCTGCCTGGGCTCGCTTCAAGCCTGATCGACCCACCATCTGGACGCACCAGGAAATATCGAAGCAGATTGTCATCCGAGCCTGCCGTTTGTGAAGACTCGAACTGCGCCGCCACGTTCCTGCCGTTTAAAACAAACTCGAATTCGTGCGCCTGGCCGGATCGCGTACTCGCGGCGAATTTCAAACCCACCAGATAGACGCCGCTGGGCACAGGAAACGGATGCTGAAAACAGTGAGATCTACAGGTCCGCGTGAGGGCCGCGGCCGCACTTGCTGATTTGTCTGCGCGCAACGCTCCGATCACGGGTTCAGATGCGGCGGTATGGTCGTGATCGTAGGTGCGGCCGTTGACCGCATCCGCTAAGCGAAGGCGCGAGGCCGGCGAATCGCATCCCGATCCTGGTTTAATGCGGAAGTCCAACGGCGTGATCGATGCTGTACTGGGAAATTGCGGATCCGCATAAATTGAGTCGCGATCAAGTCCGCTTGCCGCTTGATAGGTGTTGAGGGAAGAGAAGTTCGCCTTGCGATAACGGAAGACCGGCTGGCCAGGAGATGAAAAGCAGTTATGGTTCGATTCCACACTGGGTCCAAACGCGGTCATCACACTTCCGGGCACTGACGAGGACGCGAGGTTGTCGGAAAATATGACGGTGCCGCCTTTGTCCGACGAGCCCATCAGTGAAAATCCGGAGGCGTTGAAGATTGTGTTATTGAATACCACGATGGTTCCGGGCCCCGTAACCACAGCGTTTACACCGGTGGACCCTGGCTTGCCATTTTGTCCCCCGAGGTTGTAGATGTTCCCATAGACGTTGAGGTTCGTTCCATGAGGCGCGCCCGCGGACCACACCTGATAAAGATAGTTGTAGCGGACCGTGCTGCCTTGTTCGAAATAAAAGTCCATACCGCCGCTGTGGGCAAAATAGTTGTATTCGACAAGGCCCTGCTGCGATTCCTGCAGGCCAATGCCCATGCCGTCGCCGCTCACACGAAGTCCCAGAATGTTCTTGTCCACGTGCGATACCCAGTTATCGCGAAAAGTGTTGCCGGTGCCCTTCAAGACGTACAAAGCGGTGTTGCCGCCGCGGAAAATTGTGTTGCTCTCAACCCGGCAATCGGCGTCTCCCGATCGCAGGTAGATACCAATTCCAAGCACATCCTGAATGTCATTGTGTTGAACCAGCACTTGCCGGGAGTTGGTTATGTCAATGCCCGTATAAAAGCGCTGCAGATCCAGGTCTTCGATGCGAACATAACTGGAGTTGGCGAGAGAAACCCCGGCAACGCGAAAAATGCGGACTCTTTTGTCTGGCGTTCCGCCATCCATCATCCGGACCCATAGGCGTCCCCCGTATTGTCCGGCCAGCCCGGGTTGCAATTTCCCCAGGAAGATTCCCATATCTTCATTCCGGTTCAATGATGCCGCTGGATAGATGGCTTTTAATATCTTTCCATCCAGGAAAATGGATCCGAGAATACTGTTCGGTCCCATATCCGTTGTGTAGATCCCAAGATGGCTGGAAACCGGTTCCCAGCGGGCTTGCTGGTCATCGCCGTAGATCAACGGCTTCGCTCCCTGACCGTAGGCGCCCAGCGTGATCGGCTCTTGCGCGGTGCCCTGGGCCTGCAGGCGAATTTGCCCGTCCCATTGATCTCCACGTTTGAGCAGGATGCTGTCGCCGGGCTGAAACGGATCTTTCGATGTAGATTTCTCATAGATCTTCCACAGGTGCTGCCAGGCTCGGTCGGGGCTTCGTCCATCGTTGCGATCATTCCCGGAGGTTGAGGAAAGGTAGTAGGCATTGGGTACAGCGCCGATTTCGGACACTGGCCAGGCTGGGCTGCAACAAATCAAAATCAGGAATGCGGTCGGCGCGATTCTACGGCTAGTCTTCATGATTAATTATGGTTATGGCCGCGCTCAGACAGTGACTCGAACAACTGCGCGAAAGACTGCACCTGATGATGGGCGGTATATCGCTGACATTCGTTTTCATCAGGAGTTGGTAATTTGTGTTTACCCAGCAGAAAGTCGGTGAGAATCTTTGCTCGGTTTTCCGGTGAGCCATCCAGGAAAATACCGAGCCGGCTGCGAGTCAAAGCAGTACGAGCCTCGGAGGGATCGGGAACGACGGCGAGGACGGGCTTGCGCATTCCAATGTAGTCGGTCATCTTGGCGAAGCTTGTCCACCAAAAAGCGCGGGTGCCGGGAATCAACACCCCGGCGCACGCGTCACGCAAGAGTTTATAGACTTGGCCTTGCGGCATTTGATCCGCAAACTCGATCTGCTGATGAAGGCGGAACTTGTCGATGAAAGGGGCCAGCCTTTTCCGGTTGATTTCCAGAGTCCCAATCACCAGGAGCTTTACGTCCTGGGCCGCGATTTCAGGATGCTTTGTTACATTCGCGAACGCTTCCAGGAAAGACGTGTCGAACTCCGTCAGGTACTCTCCCGCGAAAATCAAATAGGGCGTTTTCCGAGACAGGTTCTGCTTCTGCGGTTCCACCAACGCTTCGTCAATTCCCGTGGGTATAAAAATGGGGTCTCTGTACCCGTTGCCAAAAATATCGCGAAAAATGCTGCCGTAGCTCGAAGCCAGGATGGTTGTGGCATCTGCATGGTCGAGTGCGTCCTTGACCAACCTGCGTTGCCGGCTGTAAACGCGGGGTGCATAGTTTGCCAGTTTCTGAGAATACCCGAGTGGGTCGCGAAAATCCGCAACCCATTGGACGCCAGTCTTCTGTAGTTCACGGCCCACGGCCAAACAAGAATAAGGAGAGGACGAGGTATACACGACGTCGATGTTACGGTCTCGAATAATTTCTTTGCCGGCGGCGATCGCAGTTCTTGCCCACGTCCAATAGGCGTCAGGCAGGTGGATCCAATTCTTTAGCAGGTACTGGTAGGCTCCGTGGCCCGTAGAAACTGGAGCCGCACCGGCAACACAGTTATGGTTGCGCCTGACTTCTTTTGTGCCTTCGAAGGTCCGGCTTCTGCCCCCAAGAGCCATCCGTACACCTCTCAACGTGGGCTCAATATAGCGCGTTCGCACCACTTCGACTGACTCTGGCAATTCGGTGAGCAAGGCGGGGTCTTCATTAAACTCATATTGCGTGTCCACGGTAAGAACCACTGGCTTCCAACCAAACTGGGGAAGATATTTTGCCAATTTGTAAGCGCGGAAAACCGCCGCATGGTTCTGCGGGGCGAAGAACGGCGTAACGATAAGCACCGAGCGGCTCATCTGGCCGCTCCGGCTATCGCGGCCTTAACCTTTATTTGAACAGGACTGCTCCTTCTGCTGATTGCGGCGGCCGCCCTATTGCCGATGAGAATCATGGGATGTTCAAGGGCGTGGTAGATCAGCACGCTGCCACCAAAGGTGGCCAACAGAAAGATGCTGACCCGGGCTATCATCGGAATGTGGCCGAATCGAACGAACGCCAACCAAATCGCCGGATGATGTAACAGGTAGATTCCATAAGAGTACTTGGCAACCCATCCGCTAATGCGATTTACCATCCAGGCCCTGCAGCTTTGAATGTAGGGAAGAGCGAGCCCCAGGCACAGGCTTATAAAAAGGCACTTTGTATTGTCATAAGAGAGCGACCACACAATACACACGATTGCCAAGAGGGTTGGTAGGGCCCAGAACTGCACGACGCGGCGGGAAGTTTGCATTTCCTTATAAGCGTATAAACCAGCAAGGAATAGAAGGAAATAAAAGAGCATGTCTGGGATCGTTATGAAAGCGCCCAGGTTCCCGTGTTTCGCAATGTGCGGTGCGATCACGTGGTCCACCGCGGCCAGCAATGCCCAGGCAAATACTAGAATCTTGGCCGAATCAAAACGCCGCAACGCCAGATAGACCATCGGAAACAAGCAATAGATCTGAACCTCGAATGGCAAGCTCCACAAGGGCCCCAGGATCTGGTCGAAGCGGAAGAAGTTTTGTACTAAAAGCAAACTTGGTACGAACTCCGCACTCGCATGCTGACCAATGGTGGTGACGAAACTACCAAGATGGCTTACGGGCAGTTTTGTAAAAAAGATGACCGAGACAACAAATATTGATAATGGATAGATTCGGAAACATCTTCGAGTCATGAAGGCCCAGAAGAGCCGGTGTGTCCCGTGCTTGTGAACATGTCTTTCAATCGAAAGCATGTTCACAATTCCGCTATGAACGAAAAAGATTATTACGCCGAGTTGCCCGAATAGTGCAGGTTGAAAAAAGCTAACATGTCGGTTTCCGAAGAACCATGCCAAATGAGAACAGACCACCATCAACACGGCCAGTGCCCGAACAAAGTCGAGGTTGGTCTCGTGTGTGCCCGCTATTTCTTGGTGGTTCACGCGCTGGCCCCCACCGCAGCCCTCGGCGCTATGTCCACGCCATAGACTTGATAGAGCCTCGCCATATATTGCTGCACGGAGAACTTTTCTTCCACGATCTTGCGACCTGCCGCACCCATGCGTTCACGTAGAGTTCGATTGGTGGCGAATAGAGCCATCGCCTGGCCCAGCGACTGATGGTCAAGGGCGGGATAGAGCAGGCCATTCACGCCATCTTCCACCGTCTCTCGGATCCCGCCGGAGTTCGGCACGATAATGGGGAGTCCCGCCGCCATGGCTTCAATCGCTACAATTCCGAAAGGCTCAAATGGCGCGGCGTGGCAGAAAGCATCACAGGCGCGCAACACATCAGCCACGTCGGATCGGGTCCCCAGGAACTGCACGTGGGAGAGGATGCCCAATGAGGAAGCTAATGATTCGAGCTCGCCGCGTTGCTCGCCGTCTCCGCAAATGACGAGGCCTGCGTTTGCACCTGTCGAGCGCGCTGCTGCCAACGCCCGAATACAGACGTCCACACGCTTGTTAACGCCGCGTCCCAGGGTTCCCACCGCGCAGAACACAAAGGTTCCGGGAGAGAACCCAACGTTCTTCGCTTTTTGGCCGTTCCTGGTGAATCGTTCCAAATCAACGCAGTTATGCATGACCAACAATCTTGCCCGGGAAATGCCGTGGGTTTGGTGTGCCCAGTCGGCGAGCGCTTCACTGCAAACTACGATTCGATGTGCCAGCGACTGTGACAGGAAATTGGCCGCGCGAAACTTCCATGAATTCATGTAAAGATCGCCTTGTTCAAATCCGATCCGCAGTGCCACGCCTGCGCGCCAGGCCGCAAACAGTGCAAGAAAACGGCTCCAGGTCAGGTGCGCTTCCACCAGATCAGGTTGCAGCTCTGTAAACAGTGTCTTAAGTTGACCGGCGGCGGCGAGAAATTGCCGTTTGCGGAAGTAAGGGCGAAGGTCCAGGACATGTACCGGGATCCCCAGAGCGCGTATTTCGCCGCTGAGTTCTCCGTCCCCAAACAAGCTGACAACCCGGTGCTCGATCACGGGATATTTAACGGCTTCCCGCAGCATGGTGATCAGGTGGGTTTGCGCACCACCGGTGCGGAGTTCGTCGATGACGTGAATATGCAGCATGGATTACAGATGTGCGTGGGCCAGGAGTTCTGAATAGGTGGGGCGAGCCAATGTCCGCAGGCATGCCAGGTAAACGACGATTCCAACCAAGATCTTTACCGCCAGGCGGCCATGAGGCCCCATGCCGGCGGCGCTGCACACAATTCCTGCAAGCCACACCACGCCGCCCATGATGAGCGCGCAAAACAATATAGGAACACCGTCCGCGACGGTCTTTTTGATGTCCAGATGGCAGGCCCGATGTCCCATCAGAAGGACGGGGAAGGCAATGATCGTATTGGAGATGGCGTAGGCGCGCGCGACTCCGCTCGGCCCCGAACGGATGCCCAAGGCAAAGGCCAGAATCGCGGAACCGGCGACGATAAGACCCATGAGGAACATTCCGCGGCCATCTTCGGCAACGATAAAAAGCCACTGCGATGTGTTCTGTATGGGCTGAAGAATGCTCGCAGCCGAAAGCCACAGCAGGATCGGTACCACCGCATGCCACCTGGGCCCATAAACGAAATCAACGATTTCCGGCGCGGTCGCCGCCAAACCAACTGCGATTGAGCAGCCCAACACCGTGATCAAGCGCAGGGCGCGTAGATAGGCGGATTGCATTCGCGCGGGCTCTTTTCGCAGCGACGCCAGTGCTGGAATGAGCACGCCGCTGAACACACCAATGACCAGCATGCCTGGCAATGCCATCAGAAAGTAAGCGCGGGAGTAATATCCGAGGGACGTCGCCCCCCAGAACTTTCCCACCAGTACATTGTCGAGATTGCGGGCTAAATAGTTGACGATCCCGTAGGCCGCCGAATACCCGCCGAAGGTCAGAAGGGAACCGATATTGAGTAAATGCGGAGGCAGTCTCGGAAAATATCCGCTCAAGGGGAATGAAAGAGCGGTGGTGATGGCCTGCTGAAGCACCAGCTGCACCACCAGTGCCCAGTATCCAAAGCCCAACTTTGCCAGGACGATCGTGACCACCGCAGAGATCAACAACGAGCAGATTGCCGACAGGTTGATCGCTTTCAGCTTCATCTGGCGAAGCAGTAGCGCCGTCGGTTGTACCGCCAGAGCAGACAGGAACAGGGTGCTGCTGGCAACGACGATGATCTTCGCCAGCTCGGGGTGATGATAAAAAGTTGCGACGTAAGGCGCCGACAGAAAACACAGTACCGTCAACAAAAGCCCGAACGCTGCGTTGATGAGGAAGAGCGCGTCAATCTGATTGCGATCGAGCCGCTCCCGCTGTACCGTCGCCCAGGAAAGTCCAAAGTCAGAAATGGCTTGGGCCATGACGGTGATGGTCACCACCATGGCGAGCAATCCGTAATCCGCCGGTGAAAGGAGTCGGGCCAGAATCGCTGTGCTTACGATCGAGAGTGCGTATCTTCCTACTAAGAGTGCAAAAGACCAGCCGAGTCCTCGACGCGCTAATTCTGGGACGTCCGCCCGATGGGGCATGGCAAAACTGTTTTCCGGAGATGCTATCGCCGGTTGTAGTGCTGTTGAAGTCATATTGTGGGAGAAATCAGATCTGCTGGAGATCAAGTTGAACTGCGGAGCAAGCTTTATTCGGGCTGTGCGGCCGGGCTGGCACACCAACCACGGTAGTCCCCTCTGAAATGTCGCTTGTGACCACAGCCCCCGCCCCAACCACCACCCCTGAGCCAACACGCAGATATTGCAGCACCCGCGCGCCGGTGCCGATTAAGACGCCGGTGCCAATCACTACCCCTCCGGAAATGTTTGCACCCGGATTTACTACCGACCCCGTGCCAATCCGGGCTTCGTGCCCGATGGTGCAGCCGAAATTGCATAAGGCGAAAGCATCCAGCGTTATATTGACGGTCGTAATCGCGCCGGCCCCAACGAAGCATCCTTCAGCGATATGCGCCGATTCCAGATCGATGATCGCGGTGGGATGAATGATCGCGGGCCATTCCGCTCGGGGCAGCAGATGGCGCAGCTCGGCGGCAAGTTTCAGCCGCAGGTGAGGCAGGCCAACTCCAATCGCCAGAGCATCAAAACAGCTGTGGTTGGCGGTGAGCCAGCCGAAATCTCCCAGCACTCTGTCGCAGCTGTCTCTCTCTCCCAATCGCGACAGGTCGCTGACCACATAACCCAAGAATTCAAATTGCGGGCTGGCGCGGTTGATGCAGTGCAAAGCGGACACAATTTCTCTCGCCATTCCTCCAGCACCGGCGATGACAATTCGTTTGGGCCGCATCAGGCATTTCCTTGTTCGCGCTCGATATTCGCGCCGAGAAACTCAGGCATGGTTGCGTGACCATGTTGTGAGATCCCTTCGCGCCTGAAAACGAGCTTGGCCGTTCTCACGAGTATCTGCAGGTCGAGCCAGAAGTTCTGGTGATCGACGTACCAGAGATCGAGGGCAAACTTCTGGTTCCAGTCGAGGCCGTTGCGGCCATTGATCTGCGCCCAACCGGTAATCCCCGGTTTGACCTGGTGCCTTCGCATCTGCTCGGGCGTGTAGCGATCCAAGTATTGGGGCAGCAGGGGCCGCGGACCCACCAGGCTCATCTCGCCGCGAATCACGTTGAGCAATGCGGGCAATTCATCCAGGCTTGTGCTGCGGAGAAAACGGCCTAGAGCGGTGAGCCGTTGTGCGTCTGGCAGCAACTCCCCCTTGGCGTTGCGCGCATACGTCATGGTGCGGAATTTGAGAAGCCTGAACGATTTCGCCATGAGTCCGGGGCGATCTTGACGAAACAGGATGGGCCGGCCAAGAAACAAAAAGACCACTAGCGCAACCAGCAGAAAAATCGGAAGAAGAAGGAAAATAGCCAGACAGCTGATTGTGATGTCGGAGATACGCTTCATAGTAAGAAAAAATCGCAGTGTCTTAGCAGATCGCGTCTGCAAATCCTAACGCGTGATGTAAGTCTGGCGTGTCGTGCGGTTGCGGAGGAACCGGAAAGTCCCTGGAATTGAATGCAGCAGGTCTGGATTCTTTCGTAGAGGAGGTGCCGATAAATGGACAGGACTTCTTTGCTGCATCGCGCGGGATCAAACATCACTTGGGCCAACTCCCGGCCTCGCCGGGCCATTTGGCGGAACTCCTCGTGATGGTCGAGAACATTCAGTATGGCAGTCGCCAGCACTTTAGGGCTACGGACGGGAATTAGTTCTCCAGTGCGGCCAGGCTGCACCACCTCTGGCAAACCCCCAACATCGCCGGCGATCGTGGGCACACCGGCCAGAAGGGGCTCAACCACTCCGCCGCAATTCTCCGACAAGGGCACATGAACCGCGCAATCGAAATCCGGCCAAATCCCAGCCACTTCCTGCGAACTCAATTTACCTGGCATCAGGATCCTGCCATTGCCCTTGCTCTCAGCTAGGGCGCGAAGTGTTTGTTCGTATCTCTCCGAGGTGCCGAAGGTGCCTCCAGCCAGAACGCCCCAGACGTCGTTTCGTTGCAACTGCACGATGCGGATGGCTTCGATAACATCCTCGTGACACTTAAGACCCACCGTCTGCCCCAGGTATCGCTTTGGCGGGTAGATGAGATTGATGTTGCCCACAATCAAGGCTTGTTCCGGGATGCCAAGTTTATGCCGCAAATATCCGGTGCGTGTAGTCGAGAATGATGTTGCGTCGGTTGTGTAGTAACTCAGGAAAAGTTTGTTTGGATTTATGCCGGCCTTCGCATAAAGCTGCATGATGAAACGACTGCTGGCGATCCAGAAATCATTTTCGCCCGCCAAGGCGATTTCGAGGTTTCGCGTGTGCCAATGTTCAAGGTGGAGTGGTCCCGGCACCTGAAAAACCCTGGGTATCGCATGTTTCCGTCCCAGAGCAAAACGCGTCATTAAGGTCGTTGTGACGTGGTGAGTATGAATGAGATCGGGCTGTACTGTTTCAACCAGCTTCTGTATCTGTGCCCCACGCTTCCGAATTGCGGCCGGATTGCGGACGGGCAGGCTGCAATCCAAGTAATGAAGAATCGCCCCCGAGGCCTGCCACGCCGCAACAGCGGCGCCCGTGAGACTCGGAAGTACAGCATGGACCTCAACTCCGTGCTGCGCGAGTTGGGCTGCCTGGCGCACCGCCCAGAAAGACGCCTCCGAAGTCTTGGTAACCTGAAGAACTCTCATAACAAAACTTGTGTGTGAGGTCTGGCCCAATCAGGATCTACGGTATCCGATAAATCGTGGCCGAAGCGGCAATCGGCAAAAGGCCTTCCATGTTCTTCAAGGCCGCTCTTCCGGCGCTGCTGGGCACGAATAGGATGTCGTTGTCCTGCAGCAATTGATCGGCGGCTTTGGAGGACAAAATCTTCTTGAGATTCACTGCGATTTCCAGGTGCCCTTCGGGCGTGGTGCGCAGGATTCTCGTCGACCCCTTGGCCGCGGTGTAAGTCGTGCCCTGGGCCAAGGCGATGGCCTGGAGAATAGTGAGGTGATCATCGTGGTTCATGGGGAACCCTCCGGGCCGCGCAACTTCACCGATCACGTAGACCAGTCCGGTTTTCTCCACAAAAATGGAATCGCCCGGCAGGATCGCGGGATTGTCCAGCGGTTTGGGAGCCGCGCTGGTCGAAATCTTTACGTGTTCGGCTTCCTCAGGATGGCTGGCGCGGGTAATCGTGATATTGGTGCCGGCCAGAGGAGTAAGTCCACCGGCCACGGAAATATAGTCCATCAAATTGTGTGCGCCGAACGCCGGATAAATCCCCGGAGTCTTGACCTCTCCCAGCACGGAAACGCCCTGGGTGGCGTATTCGGCAACGAAGACGGTCACTTGCGGGTCCTTCAGAAATCCGCCATCGATGAACTTCCGTCGAATGAGGTTCTGTACGTCGTCGGCTTTCATGCCGGCCACGTGAATCGATCCGACTAGGGGAAGAGTGATGTCGCCGGTATTGCTGACGCGCAGTTTCCCGCTCAACTCCGGGGTATCGAACACGCTCATCTCCACCAGATCGCCCGCGCCGATGGGCCCTGCGGCGCCGCTGCCGAAGCCGGCGCTGCTACCGCCCATGTTGCTAGCGCCGGCCGATGAGCGGTCCTGGGCGGTTGCGAAAAAGGTGAGTAGAACAAATAAGACAGCGAAATATCTGGAGCAAATGTTGAATGGCTTCATGCGGTTCCTCAAGAATATGGTTGCCGGCATCGGACGCTGGACTGGTGGATCAGTGAATGCCGTTGCCGTTTGCATTACCGTTGCCATTGCCGTTTCCGTTTCCGTTTCCGTTCCCGCTGGTGTAGTAACCCTGGTGATCTTTGCCGTAGTATCCGTAGTATTGGCGGTACTCCACCGAGTTGAAGGAAAGGTCGTTGACCACGACTCCGGCAATGTTGGCGTGGACTTTCTTCAGTAAATCGCGCGTGCGCAACAAGGATTGCCGCCCGGTTTTTTCGGAGCGGACCACCAGCACCACCACATCGGCAACTCGGGCGCTCACCACTGCGTCCGTTACCGCCAAAACCGGCGGCGTGTCGATGACGATGTAGCGGAACTGTTCGCGCCAGCTTTGCACCAGTTGGGGTAGAGCATCCGAGGCCAACATTTCCGAAGGATAAGGTGGCATGTGACCCGCCGTCAGCAGGTGAAGTCCGGGGATCTCATCAATTTTAATGATCATATCCGCCGAATTTGCGGTCCCGGCCAGACAGGCACTCAATCCCTGATTCATCGCGATGCCAAGATATTTGTTTGCCGCCGGGCGTCGCATATCTGAATCGACGAGCAGCACTTTCTGTCCGGTTTGGGCCAACACCACCGCCAGATTCATCGAGGTGAAACTCTTTCCCTCCTGCATCATGGCGCTGGTCACTAGGATCACTTGCGGAGGCGTTCCGGGAGAGGAAAGCAACAGGGAAGTCCGCAGGGCGCGAAACGCTTCGGCGCCTCCGGAATTGCGATGCTCCATGGTAATCGGCAGGATGAACCTTGGAGGTCCGGTGCGGGATAGTGTTCTCTGGGAGATGTCGTCCACCGGCACGCTGGGGATAATTCCCAGCGACGGCAACGCGCAATAGGTCTCGATATCTTCCGGTGTACGTATAGAGCTGTCAACGTTTTCGACGACGAAGGCCAACGCCACTCCGAACAGAAGACCACCGATGGCTCCCAGGGCGATATTGAAAGGGATCTTCGGTTCAATGGGTACGACAGGGATGCTGGCTTGATCGATGACGTTTATGTTGCTCGATTTCAGACCGGCCAAAATCCCGGCTTCTTTCAGTTTCTTGAGCAGCCCTTCATAGAGATCGCGGCTGGAGTCAACTTCGCGTCGCATGATGCCATATTGAATAGCGTCCTGGTTCATTTTGTAGGCATCGTTCTTTTGCTTGTCGAGACTTGCCTGCAGCATCTGTTCCGACTTCAAAGCCGCCCGGTATTCCGCGCGGAGAGTCTCGCTGACTTTGGTGATTTCCTGCGCGATGCTGTCGTCCAGTTCGTGCATTTGCGACTGTAGTTGAATGACCCGCGGATACGAGGCCCCGTACTTAGCAGATAACTGCGCGTAGTCGCCTCTGGTCTCGGCCCTCTCTTTGTACAGGGCTCCAAGCAGGCTCTCGGGAGCAATGTTCGCGATCAGTTCCGGATTTTCCGTCATCGCAATGCGGTACTTGGCTTCCTTAATGATGCGATCTCCTTCCGCGTCGGAGAGCGCTTTGTTCAGCAATTCAAGCCGGTCAATAACGATGTTGTGGCTTTCGTCTGCTCCATACAGGCCGGTTTTCTGCTGATACGCGATTACCTTTTCCTGCGCGATTTCGGCGTTGTTCCTCACGTCATCGAGCTGCTTAGTGAGCCATTCCGAAGTCTGGCGGGTGGCTTGATACTTAGTCTGGAAGTTGTGCTCGATATAGGTATTGGCGACGGCGTTGGCCACATCCGCTGCGAGCTTAGGATCCGGGCTGCGGAAGTGGACTTCCATAATCTCCGTTTTAGGCACCAGCTGCACCGTCAAATACCTGTGCATACTGTTGGTGAGCGCGGCGCGAGTTTGCACGTCGAGGGTGTCAAAATCACGCCCGGCAAGCGCCCGTTTCCCCGCGAACGACGGATTGTTCTGTAGTCCGAGCTGCTTGATCACGCTGTTCGCGATGGTGTCACTCTGCACGATTCGTATCTGCGTCTGCAGTTTTGTGTCGAGATCAATGCCAATCGGCATGACCATCTGGTCAAGGCCCAGATCCTGCGAGCCTTCGAGGTCCAACAGCAGACGCGAAGATGCATCGTAGCGTTTGGGGAGGGCCAGGGAAATGGCGGTGACCAGTAAAACGATCGTCGCCAGGCTACCCAGAACCAGCCATCGCCGTTTTTGCAGGACGCGCCAGAGATGGACAATCGAGACGCGGTCCTCGCGAGATTCCATGCTCGCCGGAAAAATGTCCGAGAAGGTAACTTTTTCTAGTTCTGCGGTTTTGGTGATTGTGGTGGACTGGTTGTCTTTCATATCGTCCTTTGGTCATGTGCGCCGGGGAAAAAGCGGACAAGAACCAGATTCGTTAATTTCCAGAGACTCCTAAAGTGGGCCCGGGCAACATCGCCGTCATCCAAAAGCTGGTATAGATTGCGATTGCGTCATCGGTATTTGCGGTTGGACCACCGTCTTCGGTCAGGACTGAGTGCAATCCCTGGTGGGCTGCCACCAAAGCCGCAAGGCCCAGGGCGGCTACTCCCGGCTCGAGATCCCGGATCAAGCCTTTGGAAGCGCACCGGGCCAGGTATTCGCGGAGCGGTTGAAACAGCGGAATTAGGTGCTTGCGCAGGATCCGTTCAGCGCCATGATCCAGCTCAAAAAGGCTTAGATAAAGAAGCCGGACGGTCTCGGGATGGTGGTGTAAGGTCTCCACCAGGAGCTCAACAATCCCCAGCAGCGCAGTTTTTGGATCTTCATCACTTTCCAGCCGGTTACGCAGCTCTCGGCTGATACGAAGCCGTCGCAGCCGGGATTCCGTGGCCGCCCAGAACAGGTCTCTCTTACGGGGGAAATGACGGAACACAGTCACCTCGCTGACCCCCGCCAGGCGGGCGATCTCGTAGGTGCTGCTCCCACTAAAGCCTTGCCGGGAAAACAGTTGCACAGCCGCTTCAAGGATGCGGTCTTGCGTGGGATTTTTGATCCGTTCGTTTAAGACGGGCATTGGGTTTTAACTTTGGGGTTCAGGCACGACTAAGCAGGAATCATGGGATGACGGCGGAATATCACTGGCTCTACGTCTTCCGCGTCCAGTTCCACTGCAACACTTTGTTTAATGAGATCGAGCGTGAGCACCACTCGAGGGCCGTTCGAGGTGCGGACCAGTACTCCTGCCAGGCCGCTTAGTGGTCCGGCCTTGATTCGCACTTTTTCGCCCACGATGAGATCACGGTAGGGAGCGAATTTCTTAAGGTGCAGTCCGGATCGTAAGGTTTCGATCTCCATGTCGGAGACCCGAGCGGCCTCTGATCGGCTTCCGATAAACCAAAGCACCCCGGGGATTTCCAGCACACGCACTCGCTGCTGTGGTCCAATCTTTACGAAAAGGTAGCCAGGAAAAAGCGGAGTTTCGACCAGCGGTTTGCACCCGTTCTTCCAGCGGTGAGATGCCCGGTACGAGGGCAGAAAGCTCTCCACTTCGCGATAGGTAAGGTATTCGTGGACCTTTTTCTCGTGTCTTGGGCTGGTGTAGATTGCGTGCCAATGAAGGTCCTGGAGCTCTGGCCTATATCCCGTGGCTGCGTGTGCATCGGTTGCCAGTTCCATACCTGTCGTCTCAGTCACTTGCGGCAAGGCTTCGCCCCTCTCGCTTAGGTCAGCGCTTTTTTGTACTAGAAGTTGAAGTGGTCTCTGCCGCCAAATCTATGGAGCAGAAGCCGGATCGCAAAAAGCGCGACGCCGACAACCGTCGAGGGCAGGTTCTAAATGTAAGTAGGTACCTACACGCTCGCCGTCTGTGGTTTACATGCAGACGCGGTGCCAATCTGGCACATTAGTTAAGTCACTTGTTTTCTGACAACTGTGGGCTCCGTCCCGGAACGGGAAGGCCGATGTTGTCTCAAGTCAAGACAGAGTTCCGTGAATTGGACAACCTTGTCTCATAACGAGCGTCGGGCGAGACGCAAAGCACAAGATGGCAATAGCCATCTGACACGGCGCTGCTGAGCTCCATCGGACGCTGCATTCGTTAGCCAAGCAAGAGCTAACGTACACGCAAGGCGAGGCTTACACGTTGTCACTCGAATTCGTGACTTTAGTCCAAGGTGCTAGTTCCTCGGCTACTAGCCAGCAAAATCAATCAAAGCTAAGCTCGGACATTAAAGTGCTCTAATGTGTTCGAGCTCGCCGTATCGCTCGCGATTCTACATCCCTGATTTTGGAGAGGATGAAGATTTGGCGATTGAGCGAAAACAAGGTTAGAGCACCGGAGGAACAGGGTGCGAACTTATTATCGAACTATCGTTACGATTGCAGTTTTGGCAATGACGTCAGTGCTCCCATTGCGGGCCAGTGATTCTGGACTGCCCGACGCTCCCAGCGCGAGCCAGAGCCAGGCAAACCAGAGTCAGGACAACCAGGAGCAGTCGAACTCGGACCAAAACGCCGCCCCAAGCCCGTCCGCACAGGCTCGGGTGGCCAACAAGCATTTCTACGAAGGCGCCGTACCTGCAGCCAAGGGTGGTGCATTGGCTGTGGATCGCAACGTGGCCGATTGGAGATACTTGAGCCTCACGGGCGGAATGTTCGGAGCCAGCGTTGCCAATGCCGAATTGACCCAACGCTGCCTGGAGCAGAAAACCTGTAAGTTTGTGCCATCTGCATTCACCAGCCGGGCTGCCATGTATGGAGCGGGAATTCCGGCAGATTTCGCGGTCGCATACATGAGCTACCGTCTCAAGAAGAGCCACAATTGGTTTTGGGTGGTTCCCGAAGCGGCGGTTACCGGTGCCAACCTGTTCGTGGCCATACATTCCTGGCGCAGGCTGAACTAAGAGCTTGATAAGTGATTTAGAACTCTGGACTTGCCGCAGACAAAAAGCATTCGGGCAGAAATTTGCGCTCACCTTCCCAAGTAATCACTCCCGAAAATCAGGAGCCTCGATACCCGCCTGCCAGTCCTACTGAATGGAACTGGCCACGCTTGAGAAAGCATTGTTGGCATTGGTTCCAATCAGGCGTATGGTTCCGACCACTAACACCAGGATCACAGCCAGCATCACGGCGTACTCAGCAATGTCCTGACCCTGTTCTTCGACCCAAAATCGTTCGAATCAACTCAGACATACGGCCTCCATGGGTTTCAACCATGATGACGGGGGATGCGGCCCTTGTCAAACCGCAAGCTGTGGATTTAAACGGAGAGTGTCAACGAGCCCACGCAGATTTCCCAAGAATTCTTAGCGGACGAGTTCATTTACCGATTGCGCGGCATAGTCCAACACCCGGCCGGGAAGGACGCCCAAATAAATCGTGGCCGCCAGGCTGATGGCCAGCGCAGTGCCCAAACCAAACGAAATAGGCGACACCGGCACTTCTTTCCGCGCCTCGCGCATGTACATGACGACGATGATGCGTAGATAGTAATACGCTCCCACGGCGCTGTTGAGAAGGCCGATGATGGTCAGGCCGACCAAATTGGCCTGCATGGCTGCCTTAAAAACATAGAACTTGGCAAAAAAGCCACCGGTCAGAGGGATGCCGATGAGGGAGAGAAGGAAGATGGTGAGCGTTGCAGCGAGAATGGGAGATCGGCGTCCCAGGCCTGCGTAGTCTTCCAGGGTGACGAAACGCTCGCCCGCGCCGCCAAAATGGCTGGCAACGGCGAAGGCTCCCACATTCATAGCGGCATACGATGCGGTGTAGAACATTACAGCGGGGATGCCATCTGGTGGCTTAACCGCGAAGGCGACAAGTAGATAGCCGGCATGGGCGATCGAGGAGTAGGCCAGCAGGCGCTTTACGTTGTTCTGCACTAGCGCGCCGATGTTGCCCAAAGTCATGGAAAGCGCCGCCGCAACCCAGATCAGCCAGACGCGTCCTGGAGCGTTGGCTTCAAAAAAGATCCGCAGCAATACCGCAAATGCCGCAGCTTTTGGCGCGGTGGACATGAAACCAACCACTGGCGAAGGCGCGCCTTCGTAGACGTCGGGCGTCCACACGTGGAATGGCGCGGCGGCCACTTTGAAACCCAGGCCAACGAACATGAGGGCGACACCAACGAATGCCAATAATGGGATGGGGCCGGTTTGCAGTGCCTTGCCGATGTCGGGGATGCGAGTCGATCCGGTGGCGCCGAACATCAGGGCCACGCCGTACAGAAAAAATGCGGTCGCAAATGATCCCAGCAGGAAATACTTGACCGACGATTCGCTGCTGATCGCGGCACGGCGCCGGAAGCCGGCCAGAATATAGGTGGAAATCGACGAAATTTCGAGGGCAATGAAGATTAGAACCAATTCAACGGCGGATGACATCAAGGTCATTCCGACCGCGCCAAACAGGATCAGAGCGTAGTATTCGCCGGCGCGAATCTCCTGCACTTTCATGTACTCGAACGAAGTCAGAATCACAACCACGGTGATGGCGATGATCAAGTAATGGAAGAAGGTGCTGAAGGCATCGACCTGGACCATGCCCGAAAAGCCAAGTCCGGGATATTGCGCCTGATAGTAGGTGGCTGCGATCGCTGCGAGGGAGCCAATCAGGGCGATGAATCCTAAGGTTCGCTGGCTGCGACGCTCGTCCACCAGAGGGTCGAGCAGCATGATGATGATGCCGAAGATCGATAGCACCAGTTCCGGCAGAATGCGAATGTAGTCGGCGGCCTGGGGAATTATCTGCGTGGTTTCGGGTGTGATGATCATTGGCCTACCAACTTGCTTGCCAGTTGGCCGAACGGGGACAGTGCGGCTTGAACCGCGGGGCTGATGGAGTTGAGCCAAATCAGCGGGGCGACTCCCATCAATAGAGCGAGGGCCGCGGCCGGCATCAGCGCGATGCGCTCACGCAAGTCGAGGTCAGGGAGCGATTTGTTGGCGTCGTGCGTGACCTTTCCGAAGAAGACGCGCTGGTACATCCAGAGCAGATAGCAGGCGCTCCAGATCACCCCCGTAGCGGCGAGAATCCCATAGACAGCACGGTGCCTGAAATGCGCCACTCAGTACCAGAAATTCACCGATGAAGCCGTTCAGCAAGGGAAGTCCTACGGATGCGAGCACGATGAATAAGAAGAACGTTGCATAGACCGGCATGGGAGTGGCCAGGCCGCCGAATTCGGAAATGTCGTAGGTGTGCTTGCGCTCGTAGAGGATCCCAGCCAGCATGAATAATCCGCCGGTGGCGACACCGTGCGACAGCATGATGAAAGTGGCGCCATCCAATCCGGCCTGCGTGAAACTGAAGATGCCGAGAACCACGAAACCCAGATGACTGATCGACGAATACGCGATCAATTTTTTCATGTTGGGTTGCACCATGGCGACGAGCGCACCGTAGATGATTCCAATCAGGGCAAGAATCATGATCCACCAGGCGTTCGTCCGCGATTGCTCGGGGAACAATCCCAGGTTGAAGCGCAACAGGCCGTACGTGCCCATCTTTAAAAGCACGCCGGCCAGAAGAACTGAGCCTGCGGTCGGCGCTTCCACGTGGGCGTCAGGCAGCCAGGTATGGAACGGGAAGAGCGGTACTTTCACGGCGAAGGCGATGAAAAATCCGAGAAAGAGCCATGGAGCGGCGGCGGTGAAGTTTTCTACCTGGCCGGTACGAATCGCATTCTGGATGATCGGAAGATCGAAGCTGCCGGTTTTTGCGTAGAGCCAGAGGATCGCCGCCAGCATGAACATGGAGGCGATCATGGTGTACAGGAAAAACTTTACTGCCGCGTAGACTTTGCGGCCGTGGCCATACATCCCGATGAGCAGGGCCATGGGGATCAGCGTCGATTCCCAGAAGAAGTAGAAGAGGAACAGGTCGAGCGAGATAAAAACGCCGATCAGCGCGGTTTCCAGAACCAGCAGGATGATGAAGAATTCTTTTACCCGTTCATGGATCGACTTCCAGGAAATCAATATGCAGAGTGGAGTTAGAAACGTGGTCAGCACGACCAACCACATGGAGATGCCGTCCGCGCCCAGGTGGTAGTGAATGTTGGGACTGGTGATCCACTGAGCATTGACTTCGAACTGGTAGCCACTCTGCGATGACTGGAAGTGCACCGGCAAGTGCAAAGACGCAATAAACGTAACCAGCGAGACGCTCGAGCGCAAACCAGCGAATTTCACGATCGCGGCGTGGCATGAGCATTAGCAATAGTGCTCCCGCCAGGGGAATGAACGTCACCAGCGTCAGGATCGAATTGTTCATGCTGGGTTCGCTCATCGGGTCCCCATCCAGACCATGTAGCCGATCACCACTGCCGCTCCTGCCGCTACCCAGCCCGCATATGACCGAATGTTTCCGGATTGCATGTGTCGCGCTACGTCGGAAGTTTCCAGCGCACCTTCAGCACTGCCGTCCAGAGCGGCGTCGATAATGTTCTGGTCAACGCCATGCCACAGGACCTGGGTTGAGCCCTCGATCAGCGGCTTGACGAAAATCACGGCGTAGATTTCGTCGACGTAATATTTGTGGACGACTGTGGTGTAGAAACCGTTCAATGAGACGGCAATTTTCTGCGGCAACTGCGGATTCTTGTAGTAGAGGAACCAGGCCAAGCCAAGACCAAGAAGGCCTGCGCCAACTGAAATTACGGTGAAAGTCATTTCGGTGCTGCGTTCTTTCGAATCTTCATGTTCACCGGCTACGGCAGTAGAAGCTTCGTTCGCTGAGTTGTCCGTGGTTACGACAGGTTGAAACACGGGCGCAAGAAATTTCTCAAAGCGATTACCAATCCCGACCCATCCGCCAACGATCGAGAGGATCGCCAGAATCACCAACGGCACCAGCATCACTTTCGGGCTTTCGTGAATGCCGCCGTGACCATGCCCGCCATGCGAATCATGATCGTCATGACCGTGCGCTTGTTCCGCCGTGCCGCGATATTCGCCGAAGAACGTCATGAACCAGAGGCGGAACATGTAGAACGAAGTCAGGAACGCGGTAAAGATTCCAATCCCCCAATAGATGAGGCTGACGCGCGAGGCCTGCCAGAGAATTTCGTCTTTACTGAAAAAGCCGGCGAAAGGCGGGATGCCCGCGATGGCGATGGTCCCCATGGTCATGGTCCAGAAAGTCCACGGAATCTTGGTGCGGAGGCCGCCCATCTGGCGCATGTCCTGTTCGCCGCCGACCGCGTGAATGACCGAACCGGCCGCCAGGAAGAGCAGGCCTTTGAAAAAGGCGTGCGTCATCAGGTGGAAGATGCCTGCGGAGAATGCACCCACACCGCAGCCGAGGAACATGTATCCGAGCTGGGAGATCGTCGAGTAAGCCAGAACTTTCTTGATGTCGGTTTGGGCGACGCCGATGGTTGCGGCGAATAGGGCAGTCAGCGTACCGATGATCGCGACGACCATCTTGGCCGTCGGTGCAAGGTCAAAGATCACGTGTGACCGCGAAACCATGTACACGCCAGCCGTGACCATGGTAGCTGCGTGGATCAGAGCGGAGACTGGCGTGGGGCCTTCCATCGCGTCCGGCAGCCAGATGTAGAGTGGGATCTGTGCGGACTTGCCACAAGCGCCAACCATGAGCAAAAGACCAATCGCGGTGAGCGTAGCCAGCGCCGGACGTCTCCGGACTGTATTTTGCGACACCTCCAAATACCTGCTCGAAATTCAGCGATCCGAAATGCTTGATAATCAGGAACAGCGCAATCAGGAATCCGAAGTCGCCGATTCGATTGACGATGAATGCTTTCTTGCCAGCCGAGGCTGCGGAGTCTTTGGTGAACCAGAATCCGATCAGCAGATACGACGCCAGGCCCACGCCTTCCCATCCAATAAACATCAGCAGGTAATTGCTGGCGAGGATCAGGGTCAGCATGAAAAACATGAACAGGTTCAGGTAGGCGAAGAAGCGATAGAAGCCGTCGTCGTCCCACATGTAGCCGACGGAATAAATGTGGATGAGAAATCCCACGCCGGTGACGACCATCAGCATGATGAGCGAAAGACGGTCGAGATAAAACGCGAAATCAACGTGGAAAGTCCCGCTGCTGAGCCACGGAGCCAGAATTTCCGTATGCGGGAGCGTCAAGGAAGAGAACTGGGAGACGATCCACAACGCCATGGCAAACGTCGCGCCGCTGAAGACGAGCGCGACCGTGGTGATCGCTGGGCGCGAGGAGCGGCGGCCGAAAAATCCATTGATCGCGGCGCCGATCAGGGGCAGCAGCGGAATCAGCCAGAGATGCAGGTTCGGCGTCATAATTTGAGCAGATTCACCTGGTCGACGTTCAAAGTTTCACGAGTGCGGTACACCGCAATAATGATGGCCAATCCCACGGCAGCTTCAGCAGCAGCGACGACCATGACGAAGAACACAAAAACCTGTCCGCTGAGTTTGCCCCATTGCGCCGCGAATGCCACAAACGACAAATTCACTCCGTTGAGCATCAATTCAATCGACATGAAAATGGTGATGATGTTGCGCTTGATCAGGAATCCGGTCACGCCGCAGGCGAATAAAATCCCGCTGAGAATCAGGTAATAAGAAAGAGGCACCATTAGGCCTTCTCCTTCTTCTGGTCGGCGTTGGGATGACTGGCCAGCACCACCGCTCCCATGATCGCAACCAACACTAGGATCGATGTCACCTCAAACGGCAGCAGAAATTCGTGGAACAAGAGCGGAGCCACTTGCGTTGGAGATCCCGGCAGAGCGCCCGCGGCGACAGACCCGGTGCCCGAATGCGTGAGCAGAACCCATGCCATCAGAACGCTTCCGGCCAGCATGCCAGGGATCCCCACAATCATGGCCACGTAACTTCCACCCTTGGTTCGCTCCTCGGTGCCAGCGTTAAGCAACATGATGACGAAGACGAACAACACCATGATGGCCCCGGCATAAACGATGACTTGCACGGCGGCCACAAACTCCGCGCCCAGCAACAGGTATTCCACCGCGAGCGCGCCCATCACCACCACCAGCGAGAGCGCGCTGTTGATGGGATGGGTCTGTGCCAGCAGGTTGATCGCACCCGCCACGCAAACCGCACCGAAAATCAGAAACAAAATCAGGTGAACAGGAATCATTTTGATCGATAGTTAATCAGTTCACTAAAACAACCACCAGCGCGGTGATTACTAAATTCGCGATCGCCAACGGCAACAGAAATTTCCATCCGAATGACATGAGTTGGTCGTAGCGGAAGCGGGGCAACGTGCCGCGCACCCAAATATAGATAAAGAGAAAAATAAAGATCCGCAACGCAAACCAGAACACGGGCAGAAGTGCGCGCACGATTGGAGGGCCGACTACCGGCCCGCTCCATCCGCCAAGGAAGAGCAACGACGCCAGGCATGCGACCGTGATCATGTTGGCATACTCGGCCATGAAGAACATGGCAAACTTCATGGCGCTGTACTCGGTGTGATATCCGGCTACGAGTTCGGTTTCAGCCTCGGGCAGATCGAACGGAATGCGGTTTGTTTCTGCATAGGCCGCCATGATGTAAACGAAGAATCCCACAATCTGCAGGCCGTGAAAAATATTCCAGTTGGGAATAAAACCCCAGAAATGTCCGGACTGAGCCTCCACGATTTTTCGCAGGCTGAGGCTGCCGGCCAGAATCAGTACGCCGATGAGAGAAAGTCCCAGCGCGATTTCGTAGCTGATCATTTGCGCGCTGGCCCGCAGGCCACCGAGCAGGGAATACTTGCTGTTGGAGGACCATCCTGAAAGCGCGATTCCGTACACGCCTAGAGATGTGATTCCGAGGACGATGAGAAGTCCAATGTTTACGTCCGCGATTTGCAGCGGAATCGTGTACCCGAGAATGGTCACATCGTTCCCCACGGGAATGAGCGCGATCGAACTCAACGCGAAGACGACGGCAATAATCGGGGCCGCAATGTACAGCGGCCTGTACACGTGTGGCGGAGTCAGATCCTCTTTGAAAATAAATTTGATGCCATCCGCCGCGGGCTGCAACAAGCCAAACGGACCGACTCGCGTGGGGCCCCAGCGGTTCTGGATGCGTCCCACCACCTTGCGTTCGAGCCAAACGGTGTAGGCGACCGCCGTAAGTAGCACGAAGAGCGCCAGCGCGATCTTTATCACCGCGAAAATGATGAAAGGTACTATGTTCACTATCTCTGTTCCTAACTCTCACGAGCCAGACTCTGGCCCAATAACTTTCTCGATAAACTGCGGTGTAGGCTCAATCCCCGGCGACTTCCGCTGGTTCTTTGTGATGGTTCTCAATGACAGAATTTAACGTACGGGAATAGCGCCCCAATGTACCGGAACTGAAAAGGTCATTATTCGCAGGCACGATCAAGCTCGGATCGTGCAAGGCCCCCGGGCCGCTGGCTGACAAAGTCGTATGCTCATCGTTTCCAGAAAGCAAGTTGAGCCGCGAGATCTGATATCCGGGCACCAGTCGCTGGATTTCGTCCAGAATGGCGACCGGATCGAACGGGCTCATCTTAGGTTCGAGCCCGTTGGCTTCCAGCCACACGCTGTGGCGGTCGGCCTCGCCGGACTGTGCGCCGCGTGATTGGCCCATGTCCGCGTGTGTGCCGCGTCCGAAGGGAACGAGGCGAGTGACCGCAAACCCCATGGCGTCGGCGATGCGAACGATCATCTCGAAGTCCGATTTAACATCGCTGACTTCGCCGGCTTTTTTGACGATCTGTACATCGCCACAGGTATTGGTGAACGTGCCGGATTTTTCGTAGGCGCTGGCTGCGGGGAGTACGACATCGGCGAGGGCTGCAGTTTCGGTCAGGAACATGTCTTGAACGACTACGAAAGTTTTCGATAAAGCTGTCGGTTCGACATTTAGTCGTCCGACCGGATTCGCGCCGACAACGTAGAGAGCTTTGAGTGAGCCAGATTTGGCGCCAGCAATCATTTCGGGCAACGTCAGGCCGGGACTAGCTGGGATGTTGCCCCACTCTTCACGGAACCTGCTCGCATCGGCAACTCGATGATAGCCGGGCAGCAAGTCGGGATAGAGACCCATGTCGGCCGCGCCGCGCGAGTTGGCGTAATCGGCAAGGCAGAGAAGTTTCGCGCCTTGAATGTCGGCACCAAACTTTGCTAGTGAAGCGATAGCGCTGCCTCGAATTTCTGATCCGAAAATGATGACGAGATTTTGTTCGCCGCGAAGTTTGCTACTAAGTTCGCTCCAGCCATCGCGGCTTGGGGCGGCGTCTCCCGCCAGGAACGAGGCGAATAGGCCTTCGCTGCCAGCGGGAATTGTCGTGTAGCTCGTCGCTTGGCGCTCAAGTTTAATTTCAGCGGAATTCACAATGTACAGCCGGGCGTTACGAAGGCGGACGTTGTTGCGAATCTGAGAAGCGAGCAAAGGATGCTGGTCAGTCGGATTGTTGCCGATCAGCAAAATCGCCGGAGCGTTGGTGACGTCTCGCATGCTGGCCGTGGCTTCCGGTTTGCCGGTGAGTGCCGCAGCGAGAGCAGGGAAGTCAGCGGTGCGGTGATGGTCAATATTGTTGGTCTGCAGAACCACACGGGCAAACTTTTGCAGCAGGTAGCTCTCTTCATTAGTCGTACGCGTAGAGCCAACGACGCCGATAGCTTGACCGCCGTTTTGACTGTGTTTCTGAATCTCCGCGAATTTTTTGCCGATGAGTTCGAAAGCTTCTTCCCAGGTGGAAGGCGTCAGGCGGCCATTCTTGCGGATCAGCGGCTGGGTGAGGCGGTCTTCATGGTTCGCGAAGTCGAACGCGTAGCGGCCCTTGATGCAGAGAAAATCTCCGTTGATTCCGCTTTTGTCGCGATTGTCTCCGCGAACAATTTCCATACCGGTTTCGGAGCGCCGCGCGCCTAGAGTGGTTTTGCATCCGTCGGCACAGTGGGTACAGGTTGTGCCCACGTGATTCATTTCCCACGGGCGAGTTTTGTAGCGATATGCACCAGAAGTCAGGGCGCCTACCGGACAAATATCGATGCATGCGCCGCATTCTTCGCAGTCGAGATGATCTCCCTCATTGGGCGCGATGATCGAACTTACGCCGCGATTCTGCACTCCAAGCGCCCAGACATCCATGCCTTCGCCGCAGACACGCACGCAGCGATAACAGAGAATGCAGCGCGGACGATCGAAGAAGACGACCGGAGACCATTGCTGCTCTTCTTTATGGTTCTTCGGCTCCATGTACTTCGATTCGGCAGCGCCGTAGGAAAAAGTCATGTCCTGCAATTCGCATTCGCCGCCAGCATCGCATACTGGACAGTCGAGCGGATGATTACCCAGTAACATCTCGACCATGCCCTTGCGGGCTTGCCGGATTTCTTCGCTATCGCTGGTAACGGTCATGCCCTCAGTGATCACCGTGGTGCAGGCGGTCTGCAGCTTGGGCATCTTCTCGATCTTCACCAGGCACATGCGGCACGCACCTTGCAGCGAAAGATTCGGGTAGTAGCAGAACGACGGCACTTCAATGCCGACCGTCTTGCAGGCCTCGATCAGCAGGGTCCCGGCCGGGGCCGCGACTTTTTTGCCATCCACCGTGATGTTTACGTCAGCCATGAAATCCCTTTGAGGTTCTTCAATCAGCCATTGCTAACTGCGCGGATGCGCCAGCCTTTTCAAATGGACAAGGGCGGCCTTCCAAATGATCTTCAAATTCCTGCCGGAACTTTTTCACAATCGAAATCGTTGGCAGCGCCGCTGCGTCGCCCAGCGGACAAAACGTCCGGCCCAGCATGTTCTCCGACAAATACTGGATGTTGTTTATGTCTTTCTCCATCCCACCGCCGGAGTGGAATCGCGTCAGCGTCTTCTTAAGCCAGTCGGTGCCTTCGCGGCAGGGAATGCACCATCCACAGCTTTCATGCTGATAAAACTTCATGATGCGCAGCGCGAATTTCACCATACAGGTGGTATCGTCGGCGACGACCAGTCCGCCCGATCCCAACATGCTACCGATCTTTAGCGAGCGAATCAAAATCCATGGGCACATCAATTTCGTCGGCCGTCAGCAGTGGACAACTCGATCCGCCGGGCACGACTGCTTTCAATTTTCGACCGTTCGGAATTCCGCCGCCCACGTCGTAAATCATCTTCTTCAGGTTGTATCCCATGGGCAGTTCGTAAACGCCGGGCTTGTTCAGATGGCCACCCAGGCAGAACAGCCGCGTCCCGCCATTCTTCGGGGTGCCAAGATTGGCGAACCACTCGGCGCCGCCCAGAATAATCGGCGGCACACTCGCCAGCGTCTCAGCATTATTGATGACTGTCGGCCCTCCCCACAGCCCGACCACTGCCGGAAACGGAGGACGAATACGCGGAATGCCGCGCTTGCCCTCGAGCGATTCCATCAGCGCCGACTCTTCGCCAACTTCATACGCGCCCGCGCCGCCGTGCCAATAGACTTCGAAGTCGCGCCCACTGCCGAAAATATTCTTCCCGAGAAAGCCCTTGGCATAGGCGTCTTTGATCGCCTTCTGCATAATCTCCAGCAGATAGCGATACTCGCCCCGAACATAGATGTAACCCGACTGCGCCCCAACCGCGAGCCCCGCGATCATGACGCCTTCAATCACCGAATGCGGATCTTGTTCAAAAATCAAGCGATCTTTGCAGGTGCCAGGTTCGCTTTCGTCACCGTTGCAGAGAATATATTTCGGCTTTGCCGATTGCTTGGGAACGAAAGACCACTTTAATCCGGTATTGAAGCCGGCACCGCCGCGTCCGCGCAGGCCGGAGTTCTTGACCTCGTTGATGATCGCGTCCGGCTGCATGCCCAAGGCTTTTTGGACAGCCTTGTAGCCGTCGAGCTCCAGATAGCGATCAATATTGGTCGCACCTTTGCCGAAGCGCTTGGAGATGACTTTTACTTCGTCGGGATGTGAGACCAGATCAGCCATTTTGATTGCAGATCAAAAAATCATTGAAGATTTATGATTTTAGATTGCAGATTGAAAAACTGTCGATTTTCAATCTGTAATCTGAAATCTTTTCAATCTAAAATTACTTAGCCCTTCTTCGCGTACCCTTCTAGAACCTTGTCCATCTGCTCGATGGTCAGGTTCTCGTGGAAGTCGTAGTTCACCTGGACTGCCGGCGCCCAGCTGCATGCACCAATGCATTCAACTTCTTCCAGCGTGAACAAACCGTCCGCTGTAGTGCCCTTGTGGCCGACGCCCAATTTCTTTTTGCAGTGATCGAGAAGCTCTTCGCCACCGCGCAACATGCAGGCGATGTTAGTGCATACCTGCACGTTGAACTTGCCCCGAGGCTTAGTGGTCAGCATGGAGTAGTAGCTGATCACGTTGCGGACTTCCAAGTCCGTTAATTCCAGACGCTCCGCGATTTCGTGGATTACTTCATCGCTCAGATAGCCGGTTTCGTCCTGGGCATAGAGTAGCGTGGGCACGAGTACGGATCGCGGCGTTGGATAGTGCGTGAGCATTTCCGCGAAACGCTGTTCGAATTGGTCCGAAAACTTCATGCCTATCTGTCGATCTCTCCCAGCACAATGTCGATGCTGCCGATGGCCGCGACCACGTCCGCCAGCAATCTGCCTTCACACATCGACGGCAGCGTTTGCATATTGGCCAGACAGGCCGAGCGCATGTGGACTCGATAAGGTTTCGCCGTGCCGTCGCTGACCACGTAATAGCCCATTTCACCGCGCGGCGATTCAACAGCCTGATAAACCTCACCCTCTGGAACGGCAAAACCTTCGGTAATAATCTTAAAGTGATAGATGAGGGCTTCCATCTGCGTCTTCATCTTTTCGCGGTCGGGCAGAACCACATGCGGAGCGTCAGCCTTGATGGGGCCTTCCGGCATGCCTTCCGCCGCTTGTTTCACGATTCCAATGGATTCCCGCAGTTCCTGCACCCGGCACATATATCGCGCGAAGACGTCGCCTTCCGTGGCCACCGGCACTTTGAATTTGAAATTCTCGTAGCCGGAATAGGGCATATCGCGCCGCAGATCGTGATCGACGCCGCTTCCGCGCAGCGTCGGGCCGCTCGCGCCGAGGGCAATGGCATCTTCTTTCGTGATCTTTGCCACCCCCTTGGTGCGCATTACCCAGATGGGATTTCCGGTGAGCAGATTTTCGTATTCGTCCACTTTGGAAGGGAAGCGATTGGCGAAGTCCTTCACCCGGTCGAGAAAACCGAGCGGCGGCTCCAGCGACACACCACCAATGCGGAAATAAGAGGTCATCATGCGCTGGCCGCTGATGGCTTCGAACAAACGCAGAATGTCTTCGCGCTCGCGGAAGCAATAGAGGAACACGGTCATCGCGCCCATATCCATGGCGTGCGTGCCGAGCCAGACCAGGTGCGAGTTGATGCGAGTCAGTTCGTTCATCATGACTCGCAGCCACTGCGCTTTCGGCGGAATTTCCAATCCAAGCAGCTTTTCTACCGCCAGCACATAACAAAGATTGTTGGTCATCGGACACAGGTAGTCGATGCGGTCGGTCATCGGTACTACCTGCTGGTAAAACTTGGCCTCACACGTCTTCTCAATACCTGTGTGAAGGAATCCGATATCGGGCATGAGGCGCACGATGTTTTCGCCGTCAATCTCAAGCATCAGGCGCAAAACACCATGGGTCGAAGGATGCTGCGGCCCCATGTTCAGGATCATGGTTTTGTCCTGACCGGGTTCTAGCGCGGGCACAGAGGTAAGGTGGGCCATAAATGAACCTTAGCGGTAGCCCTCCACGGGATAATCTTTGCGGAGCGGATTGCCTTCCCAATCCTCGGGCATGAGAATGCGGCGCAGATAAGGGTGTCCGGTGAAGCGCACGCCGAACAGGTCAAACACCTCACGCTCAAAGTAATTGGCCCCAGGCCAAACCGAAGTGATCGATTCGATGGCTGGGCTTTCTCCGCTAAGGCGAACTTTCAGCCGCACGCGCTCTTTTTTCGAGATCGAAAGCAGGTGGTACACAACTTCGAAACGGGGATCCGAGGGATACCAGTCAACGCAGGTCACATCCGAAAGATAGTTGAAGGGAAGACTGGGATTGTCCCGCAGTATGGCGCAGGCCTCGCGGATCGCAGACCGTTCAACATAGATGGTCGTCTCGTCGCGGTCGTATTTCGCGCCTTCAACCACAGCCGGGTTCCACGCCAATAGCCGTGCAATCGCCGGATGTTCTTTCAGCTTCTCAAGGTCGGTGACAGCTGGAGGCCAGGGCATTAAACCTCACCTCTTCTAGCCGAGGGATTGCCCCAATCCAGCACGCCTTTTTTCCAGATATAAAAGAAGCCGACCAGGAAAATCAGGATGTATACCAACATTTCAAGGAATCCGAACATTTTGAGCTGGCGAAGAATAACCGCCCACGGATAAAGGAAAACGGCTTCTACGTCGAACAAGATAAAGAGCATGGCCACCAGGTAGAACTTCACCGAGAAGCGTGCCTGGGCGTCCCCTACCGGGGCCATACCGCATTCATAAGGAGACATCTTGGCGGCGGTGGGCCGCCGGTACCCGATGATCCAGGAGAGCACGACCATCCCGCCGGCAACGGCGCCTGCCACTACGAAATGAATCAACAAGGGCAGGTAATTGACGAAATATTGGGATTTGTCGGGCATGGGAGAGCTATATATAATTCGCGCCAGCACTTATTAAACATTCTAGATTAGATTTCAAGTCGTGTAGTGTCAAGGTTCTCGGGCAGCTTTGTTAAGAAATCGTTAATCGAGACATGCTACATTTCCAACAGCTCTTTCCAGTTGCCGATAACGGAACCAGATGATCTTTGGCTTTAATACCGATGTGAAGCACGATGATACCGTGTACCACGTGCAGAGCGAAGCCCGCGAAAGTGAGCTGCTTTTGCAGACACAGGTCTTCGTCCGCGGACGCTGCATCGGCAAGCGGGCGAGTTCGTACGCCGAAAAAGCCGCCGATAGCGGTTTCACCGATCAACAGAAGGAACAGATTTTGCGCGACCAGCACCGGCTGGTCCTCGATTCCATTCGCGACGGCCATCTGGACGACGTCCTGGACAAGCGCGATACAGCGGAAGGGTTGGCTGCTATCCGAGAACTTGACGTGCAGTGGCTCAACGCCAATGCGGTGCACGCCGACCGCAGTCTGGTGGTGCGTCTGCGGGTCACCGATGGCGGCTTTGGAGCTCAGGGCGCCCGGCTCACCGTACGTTTCTCCCGTCCGTCGGCTGTCCCCTTCTATACCCAGGTGGTCACAGATTCTTCCGGAGAAGCGGAAATGAAGATCGATGTCGACGATTCTTCTCTGCCGGATTCATCCATCCTGGTGCAAGCCAGCTATTCGGGCCGCACCGCAACCCGCAAGTTCGAACTGCGAAAAGTCGAAGCGTAATTTCTGTAGAGACGTTGGCTTGCAACGTCTTGCCGTGACCATCCAGCATCATGGTTCGTAGCCGCTGCAAGCAGAGACGCAGCGGAGCTGCGTCTCTACGGAGAAGTATGGGGCGCGGGTCTTGCTGTTTTGCGCTTTCTGCTGCGACAATCTTTTACCATGATGCTTCAAATCAACGGCGAAGACCGTGACTTCCATGTCCCGCTCTCCCTTTCTTCTCTGATCGAGCAATTAGGGATGAAGCAGGACCGGGTCGCCGTGGAACTGAACCGCAACATCGTTCCTCGCGATCAGTGGGCCCAGACCCACCTCTCGGACGGTGACCGTCTGGAGATTGTGCACTTCGTGGGTGGCGGTTGTCTTCCGTGCATCGCCAACCGCGCTTAATTTTTCCGGAAACTCTTCAAGCCTCCCCGTCGGGGAACTCCTCTAGTCACCCCTAGCCAGCCAAATCTTTGGTTGACAGGAATCAACTCCCGCCTAGAATGTTTCAAACATTCCGTCGCTCTTTTGTTTGGAACATTTCTATATGCAGGAACGCTTTACATCCCGCGATGTCGTGCGCCTCACTGGCATTTCAGCAAGGCAATTGCAATGGTGGGACGAGCGCTGCATCGTCGTCCCGGCCCGGGAAGGGCATCGGCGCATGTATTCGATGGATGACCTCGTAGAAGTTGCGGTGATCTGCGATCTTCGCCGCCGGGGTTTCTCCCTGCAGCGGATGCGCAAAGTGGTTCGATTTCTGCAGCGTGAGTTTGGTAAACGGCTCGCGGAAACCGTGGGGGGCATTTCTGACTATCACCTGCTCACGGATGGACGAAGTCTGTACCTCGAAACCTCCGCGCGGCAGATCGTGGATATCTTGAAAAATGCACACCAGCCCATGTTTGCGATTTGCCTGAGCGACACGGTTCGGCAAGTGCGGGCAGTGATCCGGAGCGGCAAAAAGGCAAGTGCGTTTGTTCCTGGAGCGCCCCAAGCCTTGAAATCTCAACTGTCTCGAAAGCGACGGAAGGCTTCCTAGGGCGGGGCGTTGGGTTTGCACGAAGGAGGGTAAATGATCGCAGAATTGGACGTCCTCAACGAATGGATCCCGGAACAAATGCTTCCGGGCACGATATTCGTGTTGGAGAACGCCGGCAATGTCGGCGAGAAAGAAGATCCCTATTGGGCGGTGCTGTCTTGTCCAAATTGCGGCACCCTGGGGCTAATCACGCGCAAACAACTTGCCGGTCTCCTGCCTGTAATCTGCGGTTCTGACCAATGTTCGGCCCAGTTCTTCATCAACGACAGCGACATCGTGATCCGCAAGCCGTTCTAAACAATCGCTAAGAGTGGTTACATACAAAAAGCCACCGATTCGGTGGCTTTTTCAATTTTGGCTGCCTGAGATTACAGGGTGGATTCGATCTCGAATCCCCAGGCTTCAAGGAGTGGCTCCGGGATGTACTTCGAGTTCTTATTCCGTCGCGCCCACTCCCGCAGCCGGGTAGAGCGTAAGTACTGGTCAGGGGAGAGTTTATACTCTCGAACCACCTGCTCGAACTCGGTGACGGTTGGAGTGATGGGGCCGATTGGCTCCGGCTTTCCCCAATTGGGATTCCCACGTCGCTTAGCCATGAAGATTGCGCCTCGTACTTGAAAATGAACCAGAAGCCTACAAACCTACAAACTTATAGATTCGGCCCCGCCAGCAAAAGATTCCACAAAGTGTAGGCGGCGGACGCAAAAGCGCGCTGGGCCTTATTCAGGACAACTGCGATATCCCGGAAGCTTATGATTCTACAGGTTTTTCAGGATAAGTCAATAGAAAACTTGAGCCGTCGGAGTGAGAATCCGCCTAAGCGGTTTGAGGGCTTCAGATACGTCGATTCATATAAACGTCCGCTACAACGGCAAGAGGAGGAGGGTCATGGGTCTGGCCCCGCCCAAGTGCAAAACGGCTTCCCAGCGCCAGTTACCGGCGTAACCCAGCCGGAAGCGGAGTGGATTGACGCGCGCCAAGGCGCTACCTACATTGAATAAGGAGGCCTATCGTGAGGGATATCCATGAAGTACTTCGCAAGAAACAGGCTGAGCAAGCGCAGCTGGGCAAGCAAATAGAGGCTCTGCAGAATGCCGCGGAGCAGCTCCGCACCGTGGCCCATCTGCTTGATGACGAAGGCGATGACAAGGCTGCGGCGGCCGGGCGCGGCTGACCCTGATCTCCCGGTTCCCCGGCTTTAAGGCGCACTATGAGCTTGAAGTGTCTGCTTCTTTGTTCCGACGACAAAATCGTACGGGTGCTGCGCCGTGTGCTCAGCGACCTGGAAATCGCCGTGGAGCATTGCACAGAGGCCGACTCTGCGGTACGCAAGCTTACCCGCCAGAGATTTGAAGCCGTAATCGTAGACTGCACTGACGAGAAGATCGCGTCCATGGTACTTCGCAGCGCCCGCTCCGCGCCCTGTAACAAACGCGCGGTCGCAGTCGCCATTGTGGACGGACAAAAAGCGCTGCGCAGCGCCTTCGAACTGGGGGCGCATTTCGTGCTGTACAAGCCGGTTTCTTCGGAGCGGGCCAAAGCTAGTTTCCGGGCAGCCCGCGCCTTGATGAAGGTCGAGCGGCGGCGCAACACCCGCGTGCCGATTGAAATTCCAGTCGCCCTGATCGCGAAGGACGGGGAGGGGAAGCAGAACGCTGTCAGCACCGATTTAAGCGAAGGAGGCATGGCGCTGCAACGCATCCGACGTCCTCACAACTCTACTGGAATGCGCGTCATTTTCACCCTACCCGGAACCCAGTTCGAAATCGATTGCCAGGGCGAATTCGCCTGGGAAAACGCCGGCCGGCAATCGGGCGTGCGCTTTCTCGACCTCCCATCCGCGGCCCGCGAGCAGCTCAACGCGTGGCTGAAGCGCCATTCTCCGGAAATGGAGACGGACGATCCGCCGGTGAGCTGCAAACTGACCGACCTGAGTCTGGGCGGATGCTATCTGGAGATGGCCTCGCCGTTCCCCGTGCGCACCCGACTTGTACTCTCCATGAAGGTTGGCCAACTGGAAGTCGAGGCCGATGGTATGGTGCGAGTAATGCATCCTGAAGTCGGCATGGGCGTTGAACTCACCCAACACACGCCGCAACAGAGGGAGCAAGTTGAGAAATTTATTCAGGCCCTGATGAACAGCAACGGGGCGTTGCCGGAGTTGATGGTCAAACCAGAGGGCATTGATAACAGCGACGGGGCCTTGGCGGTAAGGGAAAAAAGTAACGAAGAGATCGAAGACCCGCTACTCGATCTCTTCCGTATCAAATCTGAACTCACCACCGACGAATTCCAGATTGAGCTGCGGAAACAGCGGGGTCATGCCAACGCGGAAGACACCGTTCCCGTCTAAATCACACCGTTCAGGGTCGCGTCTGCGCCGCGCTGCCATGGCCGAGGTGCAGGCGAGACAACAACGAGTGTGGCCCGCCATAGAGGAATTCCAGTGCGACGTTCCCCCCCACATAGGCCAGCAGGCTGTAGTTGCCCATGCGAAATCCGTCCCGGGCGTCGTAGCGGCCCGGATACCATGCGTAGACGGCGGTCATGGTGCCGGCGTATGGACCCACCAGCGCAGGAATCGAAAAGACGCGACGGCCTTCGTCGCCCCGGCGCGCCGTGAATGTGGAAATCATGGCGTGGCCCAGGCGCGGAAATAATCCTTTGCACTCACAGGGGTAGTACAGGGTGTCTTCACGGAAGGCCTCGGCCAGCGCATAGCGGGTGGTCGTGCTGATCCCGGCGATGGCGAAGTTAGACCCGAATCGTTTGCCATAACCCTCCGCGCCCTGATTCCATTCTGGCGGGGTGTTGTCGGCCTGGTTGATGCCGGCGGCAACCGCGGCGCCGATGATGGGATAGGGTCCAACCGCGTCGAAAAAGTAGTTGTGGAGTTTCGTTTTCTGGGTCGGACGCTGGTAGACCAGATGGGATGGAGCGGAGCTCGCCGACTGCGCGGCGTCGTCCGGGGAATTTCCCGTGGCCGGTGCTGTTTGCGCCTGGGCCAGCAGCGGTGAAACGGCAAAGACCACGATCACCAGCAGGAAGCGGTCAAACTGCCGCAATTTCATATCAAGTTCTCCTCAAGTCAGTCCCAGCTGCGACCGGGTAAGAGAAGAGTGTACTCCTCCTACGCGGTCAGCGGGCAAGGGCCATGGTCGCACTGGCAGGCAATCTCGACTTCCTTTGATCCCGCTTCCTTACAGGCCTGACCACAGTATTTGTCACTAGCTTGTGCCGGGCACCGGCACGGTAGGTGGGCACACTTATTTAGGTTCTCGGTCGTCATGATTGTTCTCCTTATTTCAAGCTGTTCTTAGGAAGTATTGTGGCGGGAAAACTACTCGTCATCCTGTGTCCCGACTTGCTGGATGCTTTTATATGCCTGCGTTTTTTTCAACCCGGCCGATCCAGCCTTGAACTTTGCCAGCTATCTTTTCCCCGGTGCCTTCGCCTTCCAAATCCGGATCGTTCGTCGCCTTGCCGATCTCTTCTTTAACTTTCCCCTTCACTTCGTGGATCTTGCCTTCGGCTTGGTCTTGAGTGCTAGGCTTCATGATTTTCTCCTGCTTTCCTTGAGACACGCGGTTGCGAGCCTGATCTACCAGTTATCGCCCCCGATCTGTGCCGTGACCGGAACTGGTACGCAGTTCCGGTCCGTCACAGATTCGGATCGTCGACGACTTGTGAAAGTAGTTACTTCTTGTCTTCTCTGGCTTCGGCCATGTGCGCCTGGTGGCCGGCTTCTGAAACGGCCGCAACAAACGCTTGTCCGCTTGGAGGAGTCGAAGCCTTGCCGGAAAGAATGCTGCGGAACCGCATGTGCTTACCGTAGATGGCGCGTGTAGAGTCGTTGTCCTGCTCCACCACTGCACCTTCGAGGGTCAGGCCGGCGAACACACCTTTGGAACGCGAGTAGGTGAGCACTTCGGTGTTCAGCAAGATGTCGGTTCCGGCGGAAGTGTGACGGCCTACCGGGCCCGCTGCCACGGATCCTTCACCGGTGAGTTCGAACTTACTGGAAAGCAGATGCTGCAAACCACGCTCGTTCATGACCAGCATGACCAGGTCAACATCTTCAACGCCGATCTGCAATCCCCAGCTTCCACCACCCACCGAGACGAATGCGGGAGCGCTCCAGCCTTCAGGGGTGCGGCAGGAGGCCACGCCGCGTCCATGCTTGCCACCGAAGATGAAACCACCTTTGATCAAGTTTGGCACCACGACGATGCACTTGGCGCCGCTCAATACTTCTTCCGGGATACCTTTGTCGGGGGTTGACATGATCGCGTGCAAAACGTCCACCGAATTCTGCAAGCGGTCAACCGAATCTTCACGTGCCGAGCCTGCCCAGGCGTAAGTTCCAAACAGGCCTATCAAGCTCATCAACAACAATGACAATGTCTTTTTCATGAATTGTTCCCTTCGTATCTGCGGAGCTAAGAGGGAAAAACTTCAGATGGGCTGACTTAGTTCAGGGACCTGAAAGAGAGAGAAGAAGTGCTCGTCTCTGTTGAATGATCGCCCAAGGCAGAAAAAATAGATGGTCTGTATTGCTCACCTGGATTTTGACCAAAATTCAGGCTGGCGAGATGCTTAGCGTGTCCGACTGAGATGGTCCCTGAGCGAAAATTGAGCAATCTTGCTCAGAATTACGAATATCGATGTGTGATCGTAGGATGATCACTTGACGCCTTCGGCGTGGCCCCATTGTGCATCCTTTCCTCCTACGTGTTCGTGCGCGGTTTGATTCCTTCATTGCTTCGCTTAGGAATTTGTTTCCCACGAATGAACGTCCCCAGGATTCCGGGCCGCAAAGGATGTGCCCTTTTTGCTGGCTAATCACCGCACGATCAAAACCAGTTTGCTTGGAGTGCGGGAGATCGTTGAGGGGAGTATAAGGCAACCCCAAGTCGCCCGTTCGACTCTTAGATGACGTTCAAACCTAATCATTCAACCGAGCGGAGGCGATAACCATGCTTTGGACGATCTTCGTTGTGATCCTGATTCTGTGGCTGCTGGGTTTCAGTCTGCACATTGCCGGCGGACTGATCCACTTACTGTTGGTAGTTGCTTTAGTGGTCTTAGTGATTAACTTGCTCAGCGGACGCCGGGTGGCCTAGGGCCGGATCAGCATTCTCAAACATGGCGATCCGGGGATTTGGGAGCTTCACCCCGTCGCCATCTTCTTTGTCCGAATGCCGGGCGTCAGAATCGGACAGTTCCATTCTGGATACTTCGCCAAGCACCCCTCGAAAAGGGTGCTTTCTGTTCGTCGGTTAGGACTGGCGCAATGCTTGCCTGACGGCGTTTCGCTCCTGGCCGTGACCCGCCTAAGCGAGGCGAAGGAGATTGAACTGGCGACTTTCGCCGGCGGTCCCGCGCCGGCTTGTCTGAGTAGCGCCCGATCAAGCGCTGGAGTGGCAAAGCGAAGCCTAATCGTGCAGAACTATGTTGAGCAGTGAGCTGTGGACCTGCAGCCCGCCTTCTATGCCGCCGGCGTAGTGAATGAAGCCCAGCTTCCTGAATCGGTTCATGAAAAAGCTCACCCGCGAACGGGTGGTTCCAACCATGGCTGCCAGCGTTTCCTGACTTATCTTGGGGACCACGGTCTCGGGCACTCCCTCCTTGCCGAAATGAGCCAGCAATAGAAGGATGCGGGCAAGGCGCTTTTCACTGGAATTAAACAACTGGTCGACCAGGTCCTCTTCATAGCGAATATTCCGCGCCAGCAAGTAGCCTACAAACAAATCCGAAAACGCATGTTCGCGATGCAGCGCTTCCATCATAGCCTTTTTGTCGATCCGCAAAAGTTCGCAATCCGTCATCGCCGCCGCCGATCCCATGCGCAGGGCCTGCCCTGCTAATGCGCCTTCGCCAAAAAAATTGCTGTGGCCCAAGATGCCTATAGTTGCTTCCTTGCCGGCCTTGGAGACCACCGTCAGTTTTACCTTTCCTTTCTGGATATAGAAAACGGCATCAGCGGCGTCCCCTTGGGCGAAGATTCCTTGTTTGTTCGAGATGTTCACGTTCTTTCTGCCTTGGCCAATGGTCGCGAGAAAGGTCTTGGGATTGAACGCGAGCTTGTTCTTCGGCATTGAGACAGGACTCATTGTGCTCTAATTCTAGTCCTATAAAGGCGATTGGTAGGCATAAATCGTGACACTTAAATTCAGGGGAATGTAAAACTCTGGTACGTGATTCCAGAAGTGAGCAATTCCGCACAGTATTGTCGAATGCGAAATAGATTTATCGGAGTAAGTTAATTCAGAGGGGGGCGGGCGAGTTACTCTTCCGAAGCCGCCAGGCGGCGGTCTCGATGTGGATCAGTGCGTGGCAATCCAGTGCTGAGCTCACATTTTTCTCCTACCTTGGCGCCACAAGTGGGGCAACGGACCGTCAGAGCTTGCTCCTGCTTGGTCTTCATGGCGACATAATGCACCATTGGCCAGCGACAGGCTGGTCAATTTTGACCAGCCATCCAGTCCACTTTCGTTGAATACTGGTAAGAGGCAAA
Source organism: Terriglobales bacterium (assembly GCA_963802555.1). Classification (GTDB taxonomy): domain Bacteria; phylum Acidobacteriota; class Terriglobia; order Terriglobales; family Acidobacteriaceae; genus DATBAX01. The sequence goes on from CAWDJD010000002.1 coordinate 459,710, forward strand.
TTTCAAACCACCGCCAGTAACCTCAAGTGGCCCACTGGCCCTTTTTAACCGCTGTTCTCGCCAGAGTAGGAATAAATGTCCTTTCCAAAGGCAGTGTTTCCCAAACCGGTCCTGGAAGTTGTCGCCCCGCGCTTCCCAATGCAAGACGGGGCGTCAGCGGCCCGCCCGCGCTCGCAATCGAAGCCATCGCTACCGAGCCGAATCGCGGTAATCGGCAATTACCTTCCGCGACAGTGTGGAATTGCGACCTTCACCGCAGACTTGTGCGAGGCCATCGCCACGGAGTATGGGACGGCTCGGTTGATGGCGCTTCCTGTAAACGACACAGAACAAGGATATGACTATCCTGCACGGGTCAGATGGTCGCTGGCCCAGGACAACGTTGCGTCCTATCAGGAAGCGGCTGAATTCCTGAACTTCAACAACATCGACATGGTGTGCCTGCAACACGAATATGGGATCTTCGGTGGCCCGGCCGGAAGCCATATTTTGCATCTGCTGCGCGGCTTGAAAATGCCTGTTGTGACCACGCTGCATACGGTTCTGCGCGAGCCCAACCCTGACCAACTCAGAGTCATGGAGGAGATTGCGGAACTCTCCGACCGCCTCATTGTCATGAGCCAGCTTTCGTCACAGTTCTTGCAGGAAATCTTCAAGGTGCCGGGTGGCAAGATTGATCTGGTCCCGCATGGGGTTCCGGACCTGCCGTTTCTCGACCCCAATTTCCATAAAGACCGCTTCGGCGTGGAAGGGAAAGCAGTACTGCTCACGTTTGGTCTGCTCTCCCCCAACAAGGGGATCGAAAACGTCATACAAGCGCTGCCGCAAATTCTGGCCAAACATAAGAACGTCGTCTACATGGTCGCAGGCGCGACCCACCCCCACATTCTCCGTCGCGACGGAGACACGTACAGGGCCAGCCTGCAAGCTTTGGCGAAGGACGCGGGAGTAGAACAACAGGTGATTTTTCACAACCGCTTTGTCAGCCCCGAGGAAATGGCCGAGTTCATTGGGGTGGCAGACATTTACATCACTCCTTACCGCTATGAGGAGCAGGTGGTTTCGGGGACGCTGGCTTATGCTCTAGGCGCGGGCAAGGCAATCATTTCAACCCCATATTGGCACGCGATCGAGTTGTTGGACGACCGCCGCGGGGCGCTGGTCCCGTTTCAGAATCCCGACGCGATTGCCCATAAGGCGATCGAACTCCTGGACACCCCAGCGATACGTCACGCCATGCGCAAACGCGCTTACTTGTTCGCCCGCGATATGATCTGGAAGAAAGCGGCGCAGGGTTACATGGAAAGTTTTTCCAGGGTGCGAAGCGACCGCAGGGAAACCCCCTGGGTCCAGTTCTCGGCCCGTGCAACCCAGAAATCTCTCAATCGGCTGCCCGAATTAAGACTCAATCATGTGAACGCGCTGACCGATGATACCGGAATGTTGCAACACGCGATCTTTACCGTCCCCAACCGAAATGAGGGATACACCACCGACGACAACGCGCGCGCGCTCATTTTTACGGTGCAACTGGAACAAATGAATATCGATCAACCGGCCCTGGCCCGGTCCGGAAAGCCCGAATCGCTCAACCCCGATTGGTCCTCTCAGTATTTAGCATTTCTGGAACATGCCTACAATCCAAAGAAGCGGCGGTTCCGAAACTTCTTCAGTTACGACCGCCGTTGGATGGAGGATCAGGGATCGGAGGACTCGCACGGTCGCGCGGTGTGGGCCCTGGGAACGGTCCTGGCCTGGTCTACCAACCCTGGATTGCGGGGTGCGGCCGGCCGATTGTTCGAGTTCTCCGCGCCTGCCGTGGTTGAATTCCACAGTCCTCGGGCTTGCGCCTACGCTATTCTTGGCATTCAGGAATATCTCCATGCCTACCCTGGAGACCGCGACGCGCAGCGGATACGGCTGGCGTTGGCCCGAAGGTTGCTCGCCATGTATGAGTCCATCCGGCGTCCGGATTGGAAGTGGTTTGAGGATGTTGTGGCCTACGGGAATGCGAGGCTATCCCAGGCCATGCTGGTGGTGGGGTCGGCATGCGCGGACGAATCCATGCTTTCCGCCGGACTTGATTCGCTGGACTGGCTGATGGAAACCCATCGTTGCCAGATCAATGGCCACTTTGTGCCGATCGGTTCGCAAGGCTTTTACCGCCAGGGCGGCGAAAGAGCTCGCTTCGATCAACAGCCGCTCGAAGCCGCTGGAGCGGTGTCTGCCTGTTTGCAAGCCTACCGCGCGACCGGTGACAGCCGCTGGCGAAGCCGAGCCTGGTCAGCCTTTAACTGGTTCCTGGGTGACAACGATCTCCAGCTTTCTCTGTATGATCCAGAGACCGGCGGTTGCCGGGACGGCCTGCATCCCGACCGCGCCAATCAGAACCAGGGCGCGGAATCCACACTGTCTTTCCTAATGGCACTCTTGGAAATGCGCACTCTGCAAGAAACTGAAAAGGCGGACTTGTTATGACTGCTCCCGAAACAACCCTGATCGACGTCGAAAGCAATCACTATCCGCCACTGCTGGTGCGGCACCCCGGGAATCCCATTTTGACCCGCAAAAATTGGCCCTACTCCATCAACAGCGTGTTCAATGCCGGCGCAACCTTGCTGCCGGATGGGACCACGCTGCTGCTGTGTCGCGTCGAAGACCGGCGCGGCTTGTCGCATCTTTCGGCTGCGCGCTCAAAGAACGGCGTGGATGGCTGGCAGATTGATAGCGAACCCACGTTGATGCCCAGCCCGCAGGATTTTCCGGAGGAAATCTGGGGCATTGAAGATCCTCGCATCACTTTCGTGCCCGAACTGCAGCAATACGTAGTCACCTACACTTCCTATTCGCGCGGGGGGCCCGGAGTGTCGCTGGCCCTGACCAAAGATTTCCGGAGTTTCGAGCGCTACGGGGTGATCATGCCTCCGGACGACAAAGACTCAGCGCTGTTGCCTCGGAGAATCGATGGATACTGGGCGCTCATTCATCGCCCGATGACGGCGCTGGGAGCGCACATGTGGATCTCATACTCTCCAGATTTGCGTCATTGGGGCAGGCACCGGCTCATGTTGGAAGCCCGCCGCGGCGCCTGGTGGGACGCCAATAAGATTGGTTTGTCGCCGCCGCCCATCGAGACTTCGCGGGGCTGGCTCGTGCTCTATCACGGAGTTCGCCACACTCCCTCGGGTTGCCTGTACCGGTTAGGCGTCGCACTCTTTGACCTGGAGAATCCCGAAAAGTGCTTGCTCCGTGGCGATTCCTGGATCTTCGGGCCTGAGGCGGACTACGAGCGCCACGGCGACGTCAACAACGTAGTCTTCCCGTGTGGATATACCATGGACCCGGACGGTGACACCGTTAATGTCTACTATGGGGCTGCGGATTGTGCGATCGCCCTGGCCCGGACCAGGGTGCGTGAGCTCTTAGCTTGGCTCGATGTCAATGGAAGTAGCGAGCGCCGGCAGGGCGGCCATTTGTGAATACCATCGTTTCGGACCACTGAGGTTGCTTCCCAACGACACGGCAATTCGATTTCTCCACGAAGTGAGCTATCTTGCTCAGACGTGAAACCCGCTACCTGTCATTCTTGATCATCCTGAGTGTGTAGACGGGGCCGCGGACGCTGATTCGCAGCCCTCATTCCCGGGTCGCTCAGAATCGAAGCGACCACATCCAGCCAATCGGCATTCTTCGTGGGTACGCCGCGAAACCTCCGGCGAGCACGATTCGACCCTAAGGTCCAAGAGAAGGAAGGTCAAACTTCATGCCGCTAATTCAACTCCTGGAAGTTCTCATCGTGGTGGGTGTTCTTCTGTGGCTGGTCAATCGCTTCATTCCCATGCAGTCCTCCATCAAGTCAATTTTGAATGGCGTGGTGGTGATTGCCGTGGTTCTGTGGCTATTGAATGTTTTCGGACTGTTTCATTCCCTTTCCCGGATAAACGTCGGGAGGCGATGAGTGTGGGCGAGCATTGTGAAGACTGGACACGCCCGGTTCAAGATCACGATAAGGCAGAGGTCTGCCCCAAGGAGAAAACTTTGAAAACTAGTCGCTTGTTATCAATCGGAGTCATCCTCTGTGGTATGAGCGCGTTGGCTCAAACTAATTCCCAAACTAGCATCGCGGTCGAGCCGATGGCTGAAACCCCTACGTTCCGGGTGGTGGTCACGAGCCGTACAACACCGGCGATCAACTACAGGCATCGCAGCGGAGCAACGAAGGTAGATTTTGCCGGCACTGACCTGATGCCCGCAGCGAACGGCCAAGCCAAAGTGGAAAGCAAGAAGGGCTACATCGAAATTGAAGTGGAATTTGGCAATCTGGAGAAGCCCACGACGTTCGGCAGTGAATATCTGACCTACGTTCTCTGGGCGATCTCGCCCGAAGGCCGGGCGGTAAACCTGGGTGAGATCCTGGTAGGCGACAACCACCGCAGCAAGGTGGACGTCACCACCGATCTTCAGGCCTTCGCTCTGGTCATGACTGCGGAACCTTATTATGCGGTTCGGCAGCCCAGTAACGTGGTGGTACTCGAAAACGTGGTTCGCGAGGATACCAAAGGGGCAACCGAATCGGTCAGCGCCAAGTATGAACTCATGGAGCGCGGCGGCTACATCCCCACCGGCTACAAGTTTGACCCCGTGGTTCTGAATACCAAATTGCCGCTGGAATTCTTTGAAGCGCGCAATGCCTTGCGCATCGCGCGGTCCGAGGGCGCCGAAACCTACGCCAGCGACAGCTATCAGCATGCGGTTCGGCTCATGAACCAGGTCGATGAATACGCCACCAGCAAGCACGTCCCCACAAAACCAATGATCGCGGTCGCCCGCGAGGCAGTGCAAACTGCAGAAGACGCGCGCCAGATCGCAGTCAAGAAGATGGACGACGTGCGCCTAGCCAACGAACGAGAAGCCGCCGCTACCGCGCAGGCAAACACCCAGGCGCAAGCCGACGACGCTACCCGGCAGAAGGACCAGGCCCAGGCGGAACAGGCCCGCGCCGAGCGTGCCAAAGCCCGCGCCGAAGCGGACACCGCCAAGGCCCAAGCCGATGCGGCCCAAGCCCAATCAGACTCTGATAAGGCGAAAGCCGATATGGCGACCAGCCAGGCTGCGTCTGCCAGCGCACTATCCGCAGCGCAAGCGGATGCGGATCAATCCCGCCTGGCAGCACAGCAGGCCCAGTCGGCCGCACAACAGGCGGATGCCGATAAAGCCGCTATGCGCACACGATTGTCTGTGCAGCTGAATTCCATTCTTCAAACTCGCGACAGCGCGCGCGGCCTCATCGTCAGCATGTCCGATGTGTTATTCGACACCGGAAAATATTCCTTGAAGCCGGGTGCACGGGAAAAACTGGCGAAAGTCGCCGGCATCTTGCTCGCCTACCCGGGACTCAATATCGAAGTCGGCGGCTACACCGACAACGTGGGCGGCGACGCCATGAACCAGACGCTGTCTGAAAACCGCGCCAGTTCGGTACGCGACTACCTGGTGAATCAAGGCGTGGCGACAAATTCAGTCAGTTCAAAAGGCTTCGGCAACACTCTGCCGGTGGCTTCAAACGATAACTCTGCCGGCCGTCAGCAGAATCGGCGCGTGGAACTTCTCGTGTCCGGCGACGCCATCGGCAACCCGGTCAACGCGACCACAGGAAGCTTGCAGTAGGAGTGGTGGGTAACTCAAAAAGATAGTGGAGGCACACATGAAACTAGTTGGATTTATGAGCACCGCAGTTCTGTCTTTGACCCTCGCAGCCGCAGCTCCAATGTATGCACAGGAGCAGCACGATCAGCAGGAAGAACAGAAAGACAAACCTGCCCAGGAAAAAGAGAAGCAGACGAAACCACCCAAACCGGCAAAGCAAGAAGAGAAGAAGGCGCCGCAGCAGGACAAGAACGCACAGCAGCATGAAAAAGCCTCACAGCAGCAGAACAACAACACTAAGAACGAAGAGAAGAACGCACAGCAACACACGCAACAGGCTAAGCCACAGCAGCAGGCACAGAACCACAACGGCGGTGGCCGAATTCCTGACGACCGTTACCGTGCCCATTTCGGACAGGAACACCGGTTCCGCGTGAACCAGGGCGACTACAGGAACCATCGTTTCCAATACGGCGGTTATTCATTCGGATTCGTGGACGCGTGGCCAAGTAACTGGCTCTACACCCAGGACGTCTTTGTAGTCGATATCGACGGTGTGTACTACTTGTGTAATCCCATGTACCCAGGGGTTAACGTGGCGCTTAGCGTCACGCTGTAGCGGCCCTATCGGGGAACGCAAGGTCAAGGATTGTCGACGCGAGTCCCCGGGCTCGCGCCCATACTTTCCACTCAGTCGGCGACAGAAAGCGGCGCCGACGCAAGCTCGCATAACGGGCCAAATATGGAGGCATCGAATGAAAATAATTGGAATCACGACCGGCATTCTCTGTTTGCTCTTGGGAATCGCCGCTCCTGTGTACGCACAGGAACATAACGAAAAACAAGACCATCCCGAGCAGAAACAGAGTAGGCACGAGGAAGCCAAGCCCGAGCGAGCCAAGTCCGAACCACAGCATGCCCAACCGGCACGCGAGCCCGAGCAGAAGCAAGAGCACGCTCAGCAACAACATGCTCAGCAAAAGGCGCGGCCGGAGCAGCACAACCCGCCACAACATGCCCAGCAGCGCCAAGCCCAGCACAACCAGCAACAGCGCGTGCAACAACAACGTGCTCAACAACAGCGGGTTGATCACCATCCGCAGCGCAGCGAGGAACAGCAGCGGGTCCAGAGGAGCGCATGGCAGCAGCATGGCTCACAACACTGGGATACCGACCATCGCACCTGGCAACAACGCGGCGGCTACCACGGCTATCGCATCCCCGACGGCCGCTTCCGCGGATACTTTGGGCCGAACCATGGATTCCGCATCAACGGCCTCCCCTTCCTGGTGGTTGGCGGATATCCGCGCTTCCAATATCAGGGTTATTGGCTGAGTGCGGTCGACCCGTGGCCGGAAGCCTGGGGACCCGATTGGTACGACAACGATGACGTCTACATTAACTATGTCGATAACGGATATTACATGTACAACCGCAGGTATCCCGGCGTCGGAATCGCGATCAACGTCTCGATGTAGCGGATTAACCGGTGCAGCCTCGCCGGGAGGCTGCGCCTTCATCTCAGACAGGACAAGGAGCAAACATGCTTGGAACTATTTTGATCGTGGTTCTAGTCTTAGCCCTTTGTGGCGCGCTGCCACGGTGGTCGCATAGCAGAGACTGGGGCTATTACCCGACCGGAGGAGTGGGACTCATCCTTTTCATCGTCATCATTCTCCTGGTTCTCGGTCGTATTTGAACGCCGACCAAAACCGCGAGAGTCGACTGGTGCCCGGGACCGGAATTGAACCGGTACGTCTCTTTCGAGACCCGGGATTTTAAGTCCCGTGCGTCTGCCAGTTTCGCCACCCGGGCGTCGAAGCCCATCCACAGCATTGTACAGAACAGAGTGCACATGGACTGGCACTGCCATGGGATCGCGGGTCCCCGGAAGATGCTGGTTAAAGCGCGGACGAAGCGATGCCTTCCGCCGAACTGGACTTTGCCCGCGCAATCGCCGCCAGCATGGCGTCGTCGTCGGGAAATCTGTAGTAGGGATTTCCTCGCAGGCGGGATTCCTGTTCCTCGGCTTTGGCCAGCCATTCCAAGTCAGACTTGGGGACGGCCTGAATCCCCTTTTTCTGCAGCGCGCTGGCGATCTCGGTTGCAGAGGCAGAATTCGACGCCTGCGCCGGGAGGCCTTGTAAATACTCAAGCACGTGAGTAGCGCCAACCTCGCCGTCGTGCCGCGCGATTCCCACTAATCCCTCGCTTGGCTTGCGCGCCCATCCGGTCACAAACACGCCGCTATGGATCTCTCCGCCGACGGGATCAAAAACCTGGTACGCGGCCCGGGGATGGCTCAGATCGGGATTGGTGACATAGCCCTGCGGCCCAAAGGGCAATCCCAGAGCTGGGTCGTGCATGTCCCCGATGGCAAAAATCAGCGTGTCCACATCCAGTTCGCTCGTTGTACCGGTTGGCTTGGCAGAGAGGTTGCCGTCGCGGTTGACTAAAAGATTGTCGGCGATGGTGAGCCGGGCGATCCGTCCGTCCGGTCCGGGGGAAATCGCCGTAGGCGAACTCAGAAAACGAAAGGTCAGGCGAGGTGTTGTGGTCTGCGGATCGGACGACTTCGTCAAGCACAGAAATGTCTCTTCCGGTACCTTCGCGATATCCTGGCCGACGGCTTCGATGCGGCTCTTCACCCGCTGCAATTCAGCCGCAAAGATCGCGCGATCCAGGAAGCCATGCACGTAAGCGAATTCCTTCTCGTCGAATTTCGCCTCCAACGGCCCGCGCCGGGCAATCACGATAACCTCTTCCGCTGTCCGCCCCGGCGCGTCCAGCAGCAGCCAGCGCGCAATGTCCACCATCACGTTACCCATGCCGATGATGGCCACGCGCTTGCCAATCGAAAAATCGCGGCTGGCGAAGGGCGGCAGCTGGTTGTAGTGATAGACGAAATCCTTGGCGGAATAAACCCCTTTAGCGTCTTCTCCCGCCATGCCCAGTTTCTTGTTCCCCTGCGCGCCCACCGCAAACAGCATCGCCGCCGGACCAAATTCGCGGAGCGTGTCGATCGAAATCGGAGAGCCCTCGCCGAGCGGCACGTGGCCGAAATAATGGACATTGGGCAGCGCCAGCACTTTGGCAAACTGTTTGCGTAAACCGTTCTTCATCTTGTCCTTGATGGGGTAGATGCCGTACTCGGCAAGGCCGCCAGGCTTCACGTCACGATTGAAGATCATGACCTCATGACCGGCCAGCGCCAGTTTTTGCGCGGCAAACATTCCTGCCGGCCCGGCGCCAATGACGAAAACGGTTGCCATGTTTTCCTCCGCGACCTCGCCGCGTTCCAACCCACCTCAGGCTATCTCGGCTCCACAGATTGTAGGTGATACGACTTACTCGCGCACCTGATCCCGCTATTCCTCGAGAAGGGAAGCAGACCGCGCGCGGTGCGCGGTCTGGCACTCGGTTCGAAGGTTAAGGCCGGCTGGCTCGATGTGGGTTCAACGTGCCGGATAATGTTTTGTCTTTTGCGTACGGGAGTTGAGAACGTCGAAGCTCCCGTCCGGTTGGGCGGTCAATTCCAGGTAATTCCCCGCATCCGGTCCATCCGGATTGGCAATGAATTCGGCAGCAACGTTATGCGCCGCGGCACCTTCTTCCGAAAAATGCAATTGCCAGAGGTCCTCAAGACCCGGCGACTTCTCAATGATGTCCCAGACCGAAGGAGTGCCGCCTTTCTTGGCGCCGTTGTCCATGATTGCCACGCGGGGAGCGATTCCGTAAACCAGAGCCGGGCTGCTGCTTTGTACCCAGCCATGATGGGAGACAATGTAAATATCGATCTTCCCGAGCCTGTTCACCGGGCACATCAATTCCATTTCTTTGTCCTTGGTGAGATCGCCCAGGTCCAGGATTCGCAGCTTGCCAAACGTGATGAGCGATCCGACGGAGCGCAAGTTCTCAGTCTGATCGGCGGGATAGGGCGCGGAATCCTTACAGGCAGGATTCTGTTGTCCTGCGCCCGGCAGGGGTTTGTCAATCAGGTTGCCGTCCGCGCTGATGATCGTGACATTCATTCCGCGAACGGGCAAAACATCGTCAGGTTTGACGGTAATGTGTTGGTACTTTCCGCCGGCCAACAATTGTTGATAGGCCTTCCATCCCGCAACGGTGTAGGTGTCGTTACTTTCGCGATTCTCGCCGTGATCGATGAACGTACCAACTGGAATACGTGCCGCCAGTTGAGGAACGCCGCCGACATGATCCATATGAAAATGTGTGATCAGAACATAATCAATCTTGCTGATACCCGCTTTTTTGGCCACGGCAACAATGCGGTCCGCATCGCGGCCGTCATTGCCGGGCCATCCGGTGTCAATCAATAACGACTGGCCTTCGGGGGTGACGAATAATGTCGATTGGCCACCCTCGACATCCACGAAGTAGATCTGCAGCGCCTTATCGACCGGTTTTGCCCAAGCGTTGGATACCAGGCACTGCCCCAGGAGGCCACAGAATAGTGCCGCCAAAATAATGGAGCGCGAAACAGCCAACACTCGAATGGATGGATGCGATGCAGATGGTGAATTAGATGGAAACGAAACTTGTGTCACGAAAGTCTCCCCTTGCTTATTCCTGGATCATTCACAAAGATCATCATGCCCGCCCGTTCGTTCCGTCAAGTTGATCTCATCTTTGCTGACTCAGTCGTCCACTCCGGCGCGCTCATCAAGATGACGAGTAAAATGCAGTTGACCCGCTATTCTATTCCAGGCAGCGGAAGAGCTCTTGAGGTGAACGGTGAAACTATCAGGGAAATCAATGATCGGATTTCATGAAGGCGATGCCGGCGACGATGTTTTCCAGGCAACGAACCCAAAGACCGGTGAAGGCTTGGTTCCAGCGTTCTTCTCCGCAACGCCTGAAGAAGTCGACATCGCAGCGCGCTTGGCAAATGAAGCTTTTGCAACTTATGGGCGGACGTCTGGCCAAGAAAAAGCTGCATTCTTACGCAGGATTGCAACAAATATTGAAATCGTGGCGGCGGACATTATCGATCGCGCGGAGCAGGAAACCGCCCTGCCGCAAGCCCGATTGCAGGGTGAAATCGCGCGGACCTGCGGGCAACTTCGCTTGTTTGCGCAGGTGGTGGAAGAAGGTTCGTGGGCTATGGCCCGGATTGACCGTGCAGATCCGGACCGCAAACCTGCGCCGAAGCCGGACATTCGTTCCATGCTGCGTCCTCTGGGGCCGGTTGTCGTATTCGGCGCGAGTAATTTCCCCTTGGCTTTTTCAGTGGCTGGCGGGGACACTGCCTCTGCTCTGGCTGCGGGGAATCCCGTCATTGTCAAAGCGCACCCGTCACATCCGGGTACCAGCGGACTCGTGGGCCGAGCATTGCAGGAGGCAGTCCGCCAAAGTAATTTGCCGGAAGGAGTTTTTTCGCTTCTGTTTGACGGCGGCAACCAGGTAGGCGCGGCTTTAGTGAAGCATCCGTTGGTGAAAGCCGGCGGTTTCACTGGCTCGCGGACCGGCGGACGAGCCCTGATGAACCTGGCTGCCGCTCGCCCCGAGCCGATCCCATTTTATGCCGAGATGAGCAGCACCAACCCGGTGTTCATTTTGCCGGGCGCATTGCGGGAGCAAGCTGGCAGCATCGCCGCTGGGCTGCATTCCTCGTTCACACTGGGAGCCGGTCAGTTTTGCACCAAACCTGGAGTGGTTTTTCTGCCCGAGGGCGCAGACGCCTCCAAATTTGTGATCCAACTGCAGCAGTCGGTCAGTGGATCAACGCCATTCCATTTGCTGACTGGAGCCATCCGATCTTCCTATGGCGCAGGCATTGCCGCACATAAGGCCAAGAAAAATGTAAAGCTCCTTGCAGAAGCGCAATCGGCCATCGGCGGCGCGGAATTTAGCGTGGGGGCGGCGCTCTTCGAGACGGATGCCAGAACGTTCCTGAAAGATCCGGACCTCGCCGCGGAGATTTTCGGCCCGGCAACATTGTTGGTCCGCCACTCCACCCGGGATGAAGTGCTGGAAGCGGCGCGCAGTTTGGAAGGCCACTTGACGGCCACCATTCACGGCACGGAACAAGACTTAATCGAGTTTAGCGATTTGATCGCAATCCTCGAGCACAAAGTCGGACGCCTTGTCCTGAACGGCTTCCCAACGGGAGTGGAAGTCTCCCATGCCATGGTTCACGGCGGACCGTACCCGGCAACCTCCGATGGCCGCTCGACGTCGGTAGGCAGCCAGGCGATTTTTCGCTTTTCTCGTCCGGTCTGCTATCAGGGATTTCCCGACGCCGCTCTGCCCGAAGAGTTAAGAGATGCTAATCCCCTGGGCGTTTGGCGAATGGTCGATGGAGAAATGACCAGAGAGCCAACCTCTCGTACACAAAAACTGAAAGTCGCTGGATAGAATCTCCCTTGTCCCTCTTGGTCCAGGACTATGACGCTCTAATTCTCGGCGGGGGCGCCGCCGGTTTGATGTGCGCCTGCGAAGCCGGTAAGCGGGGACGGCGGGTCGCCGTCCTCGAACGGGCTGAACGCCTGGGAAAGAAAATTCTCATTTCAGGCGGCGGACGCTGCAATTTCACCAACATTCATTGCTCGCCGGAAAATTTCATCTCCGCCAATCCGCACTTTGCCAAATCCGCGCTGGCTCGCTACACTCCTGCGGATTTTCTGGCCCTGGTTGAGAAGCACGGCATCCGCTATCACGAAAAAACTCTCGGCCAGCTCTTCTGTGACCGGTCGGCCCAGGACATTCTGGGAATGCTGGAAACGGAATGCCGCGAAGCCGGAGTACAACTGTTGGTCAACACTGAAATCCGGGAAGTAACGCGTGCCGCGGAATTTGTGGTGCACACTGCGGAAAAAGAATTTCGCGCTCCCGTTCTGGTCGTCGCGACCGGCGGGCTATCGATCCCAAAGATGGGAGCGACCGGACTCGGTTACGATCTGGCGCGCCAATTCGGCTTGGCGATCCGTGAACCTCGACCGGCGTTGGTGCCGCTGCTGTTCGGAGCGGAAGATTGTTCACGCTATGCGGATCTAACCGGAGTGTCCGCTGAAGTCATCGTTTCCTGTGATCGCCAGCAGTTTCGGGAGAAAATGCTGGTCACCCATCGCGGACTCAGCGGGCCGGCGATCCTGCAGGTTTCGTCTTATTGGAAGAAGCCGCAGCCCATTGTCATTGATCTCGCGCCTGATCGGGAGGTGACCTCGGCGTTCTCCGAATCGAATGTTGCGCGAACGGTCGCGTCTCTACGAACAGCGTTGCACACAGTCCTTCCCCAGCGCCTAGCCAATCGCTGGTTGGACAATCACACTCCAAGTGACTGGACGAACTCCGGCCTGAGAGACTTTGAGCGCGCGATACACTCCTGGGCCGTGAATCCAGTGGGGACGGAAGGGTATGGAAAAGCTGAGGTTACCGCGGGAGGGATCGACACCGATGAATTGTCGGCGAGGACGATGGAATGCCGGAAGGTGCCGGGTCTATTTTTTATCGGAGAAGTAGTGGATGTAACGGGACAGTTGGGCGGATTTAATTTTCAGTGGGCCTGGGCCTCGGGTGTCTGTGCGGGCCGGGCATTGTAAACGGAACCGACCTTCAAACCATTGATTCAGCGGGAGCCACCGATTCCCACTTCATTTCTACAGCCTTCAGCCGGGGATGGGAGACCAGCAGGTGCCAGATCACGGCCTGGAAGGATTCGGTGTGGGGAGTGACCGTTTCGGAATTCACAGTAGGAACAATGATGCAGGCGTCGGCAACCTGGGCGGTGAATCCGCCGTCGCGCCCCACGATGCCAAGAATTTTGGCGCCGGTCTGGTTGGCGTATTGCAGCGCACAAACCAGGTTGGCGCTGATCTTGCGCTCGGCGTCGCCGCCGCCCACGGAGAAAACAAACACTGCGTCCTCCCGGCGTAGATGGCTGCCTTGCAGCCAGTTTCTGTACGAAGTTTCCCAGCCATCATCGTTGATGCGCGCCGTCAACTCGGAGACGTTGTCAGTGGGTGCGTAGCATTCGAAGCTGGCAATCTTGCGAAAGTCGTTGACTGCATGCGAGGCGTGGCCCGCGCCGCCTCCGACGCCGAGGAAGAAGATGCGTCCGCCTTGTTGCCGGACTTCGAGCAAAACGTCGAGCATGCCGTCAACCTTTGAATGATTCAGTTGACGGAGAATCTGGATGGCCTCTTCAAAGTATGCGGCTGTGTAGTTCATGGATTGCCTCTCTGCAATGACCGGTATAGTGGCTGGATTGAAGTCGTGGTCTGCTCCATCGCGGGCCGATTTTCGCTGGCCTGCGGTTTGGGTACCAGATGAACGAAAGGAACGACCGCTTGCGAAAACTGCTGACGCCGCCCGCGGGACAGAAAAGGAGGAGCGTGGTCGCCGACAATAATGAACTCGGTGGGCTGTAATCCTGGGGTCATGCTCAGGTCGGCGACCGCTACATTGACCCGGTAGATCAACGCCATCCAATTGCAGATATCCAGATCGGTGCTGTTTGCATTGGGCGAGCCGCAAGCCATCAGTTCGTTGTTCTCTTGCGTAATGGGCACGGGCAGATGGGAATTCAGCGTGAGCCAGTAGATAAACTGTGGTTTGCCGGGTTCGTTCCCGACCAGTTTGCGCTCCAGAAGGCGGGCGACGTCGGTGTCGCATATCCCTGGACAAATTCCACCGCAGGTGCGGGTCCCGGGAACTTTGCGCAAGTCTTCCAGGAACTGGACGCTTTGAAAACCCAGCTTCCGGTACCAGGTCTCGCGGTCGAACATAGCTCCAAGAAATCCGTGGACCGCGGTGGTTTCGTATCCTTCTTTTTCCAGCAGTTTCGGCAGGCAGCGTCCGGAAATCTCAGAAGCGTGGCGAGATGATCCGATTCCGGCCCTCACTCCACACAAATCACGGAATTCACCCGCAACCGTAGGCCCGTGAAATTCAATCGTGCCGGTTTCAACGTCATACTTTTCCAAAAGCGCAGATGCGCGGAACGGAGACTCCAATTTTGCCGCACCCCGGACATCGTTCATTTCGCCGTACGATTCCACCAGCACGAGAACAAGATTGTGCCGGCGGGGGTGCGGCCCAACTCCGGTGGCCGGGCGTAAGAACCGTTCAGCAGCAGAAGCCACTGGCACCAGGCCGGCAATTTCTTCTCCCGAAAACGCCGCGGCCCAGACCGCAGAGAACATTTGGTGGGTCGGGGAACTGGCCAGCCACGGCCCCTCATAAGCGTCACGGTACCGGGAAGCACTTAGCACCGCCAGCAGGAGCGCGAACGTAGCGGCGACCCAGAGGCGGTTTTTCCGCGCAGGAATTCCGGCAGTCCGCTCAGTCAGCAAGGCCAGCGTTATGCCGATAACGAGCAGGGACGCGCCAATCCACACTGTATGCTGCCAGCGTAAGTCTATGAGGTACCGGATCGAGCTGACTAAATCATGCTGGCTGAAGTAGAAAAAAGAGATCGTGCTGCCCAGCACGTCCAACAAGAAGACAACTGCGAACACCGCGATCTTCATGGTGCGGGAGAGAAACAAACTCAACAAACCCACCACCAAATAGTCCACATTGAAGAGCGAGCGCGGGATAACGAAGAAAAAGTGTCCACCCGCCCAGAACGGAAGATTGGGAAGCACCAGGTACGCGGCCACCTGCCGAAAGACCGCCACCACGCGAGATATGCAGGACGTATGTTTCACGTCTGAAAATCAACTCAGGATCATCGTGCGCAGACAGCGTCTGCCGGCGCCAGGCGGGAAATCTGTTCGCGCAACATTCCTGCCATTCCGGGATCCTTGAGCGCATAGCCAATCGTGGCTTCAAGAAAGCCTAGAGAACTGCCGCAGTCATAGTGCCGGCCCTCGAAGCGATAGGCATAGAGCGGCACCGGGCCGCAGCACAACGAGAGCGCATCGGTCAGCTGCAATTCGTCTCCCGCTGCCGGGCGGATTTGCTCGATCGCTCCAAAGATTTCCGGGTGCAGAATGTAACGCCCAAAAATTCCATGTCGCGAGGAGGTTGTTCCCGGTGGCGGACGTTCGGTCAATGACGTCACACGCATGGTGCGTCCATCACAACACGGGTCGGGCATGGCAAGAACATCCAGAATTCCGAAGCGGTCTACGTCGGAAGCTTTCACAGTCTGTGTGGCCACGATGCAGCCGGAATGTTTCTGGTAACAGGCCAGCAGCTGACTTAGGCAGGGAACCGAGGAATCGATCAACGCGTCCGGAAGCATCACTGCGAATGCTTCATCCTCGACGAGTGGGCGGGCACAACGGATGGCATCGGCAAGTCCCAACAGCGTTTCCTGCCAGACGGTGCGGATCTCAGCCAGATGCGACAGCCCGCGTAGTAACTCGGCATCTTCGTTCCGGCCGCGCTGCGAGAGGATTCTCTCCAAAGAAAGATTTCGCTCAAAATGTTCAGCAATCAAGCCCTTGCTGCGGCTCAGGACGAAGATCACAGTTTCGAGGCCGCTGGCCGCTGCTTCCTCGACTGCGTACTGGATCAGCGGCTTCCCAGCAATGGGCAGCAATTCTTTGGGCACAACTCGCGTGGCAGGCAGGAACCGCGTCCCCAGGCCGGCTGCGGGAATCACAACTTTGTGGATTCTGGAGCTCATCCCAGTCTGCGGGCCGCAATTACAGTCGAGTAGCCCAGGACCGTCCGGCCGAATGTGGCGAAGTACAGAAACTCGGAACCGGCGTGCAGGACTGTCTTAGCTACGTTCTTCCAGAGGTCCTGATTGAGAATGACCGGCGCGTTGCGCAGCTCCAGCACCTGGAAGCCGGAGGTCTCCACCAATCGTGAAATCGTTCTAGGTTCAAAAGAGCAAAGATGCGCTGGAGGATCGAATCCCACCGAGGCCGTCGGGTAGCGCTCACTCCTGGCGATCCGACGACCGATAGGACAGATCCGCTGCGCGATACAGCTTCCCGAAAGTTGAATATTCAGACCATCGCCCGGGCCCAGCACATAGTCCGGACCCACCGGCAGGTCCATGGGCAGAGAATCCAAATTACCATTTCGGTTGCGAAAGACATCCGTCCCGAACCGGGTCAACACCGGAGGCCGGGCCACCATCTGGGTGTACAGGTCGTAGAGCGAGGGCACGTTGGCATAGGGATTGGGGCGATGGCGAATCACCGGTCGGTCCTGATTCAACGGCACGCTCACATCGGGACTTGCGGCGGTTGCGCTGCGGGAAACATCATCCGATGGGAACTGCCACAACTCCCGCCCCCGGTCGGAGGACGCGGCGTTGAAACCAGCACTCGAGGGCTGCGCCGCCCACGGCTTCGTCCCCGCTCCAGTCTCTTCTCTGAGCGGATTCCAGGCCTGGCCTGCGGCGCCTAAACGGCCATCACCGGTGGAGTGGGTAGCGGAATTCACCCTCATCGCTGCGGAGGACTGCTGCTGGGCAATCGGATTCAGGTTATTGGCGTCAATTTCCATTTCGTCGAACTGGTTCCGGCCCGATTCCGAACGGAGTGACAAAAAATTGTCCGGTGGAGAATCGCTCTCTAAACTTGTTCGGTCCATCCCTGGCGGCGGGTTCTCGGGAGACGGGTCCGGGGAAATCGGCGCCCCTAAGTCGTTGGAGTCCGCGGGCACGCCGGGCGCCGGCGACGACGACTGGGAGGCTCCCTCGAACGGAGCTTGGGAATACTGATTCTGGGGGGCCCCCCGATCCGCCGGAATTCGACCCAGGGCGGCTCGCGACATCTCTCGTTGCGCGGTGCGCTCCCGTGCGTAGGCAACTTCGGCG
This sequence comes from Terriglobales bacterium, assembly GCA_963802555.1. GTDB lineage: Bacteria > Acidobacteriota > Terriglobia > Terriglobales > Acidobacteriaceae > DATBAX01. Next base: position 477,099 of record CAWDJD010000002.1, read on the forward strand.
CGGGTCGGCCGGACGCTTACATAATTGCGCTGTTCGATCTCGTGGGTGGCCAGCACGCGGACATTTTCGTCCTCCCACAGCAGGCGAAACAGGGCTTCATCGTCGAGATCCGCGGATGCAAGCAGCCGGCCCTGGGCAAATGCCTCTCGAATCAGCAGCTTTTTTACTTCCAGCAGCAGGCCTGGCTGAGCCCGTAAGAGCTCGATGATCTTTTCCGCCGATAGCGCCACCGTCCGTTCCGCTTCCTGCTCCGCCCGCGAGATGGTGACCGCGGAATTTGCCTGGCTGGCATCCGCCGGGATCTGCGCCAGCCCCGCCCGCGAAGCCAGAGTCAGGCCGGCCAGGCAGAGAGCACAAACCTGAGCCAAGACTCGGAGCAAGGAAATTTTCTGGGGAGGAGAATACGAATGCGACATGAGCACCTCGCTTACAAATCTCTAATTGGCGGGGATGGCTTGCTTGACCAAACTGACTCGACCAAGCTGATTTTCTGGAATACGGGCTGCAGTCAACGGCCCACGGGTCGCAGGGATGACACGCTCAGGCAGCGGTGATGTCAGCAGCGTCCACTTCCACGGCAATCGAACGCATCAGAACTTCGAGCGAAATCACCACCCGCAGCCGGTCTTTCTTGCGCAGCAGGATGCCTTCGGTTCCGGCCAGCGGCCCGCCCCGCACCCGCACCTTGTGCCCCACCCGCAAGTAAGGATGCGGTTCGGCGTAGACTTCCTGTTCCAGACCCCGCCGCAGAGCTTCGATCTCCAGTTCGGGCAGGGGCGCCGGCCGGCCCTGAAACGTGACCAGTGCGGCCACTCCCGGCAACTCCAGCACGCGCAGTCTTTCGCGCAATGTCATGCGCACGAATACATAGCTGGGGAATAGAGGCAATTCCACCTGCTGGCGGCGGTCTTTCCAGCGGTGCCAACTGCGGTAGAGCGGCAGAAAAGATTCCACCCGCCGTTCCTGTAATTGTTTGGCCACTGATTTCTCATGGCGCGCCCAGGTATACGCCGCGTACCATCGCGGAACCAACGGTTCCAGATCGGGAGCAGCAATCGGTGGCGCGATCCCTACAAGTCTCTGAGAACGGCACTCGCCAAGCATTGTCATGATGTAAATTCCGGATGCAGCTTCGCCACCTAAGTTACAGGCGACTCATTTGTAATATGTGTAGAATCAGTTGCTTAGTAGATTTTTCTAGTTTAGGACTTCAACCGACCAGGGGTCCTTGACTCGACTCTTTGCCAAGTCCGATCGTCGTTTCCGATCCGTCCTGACACTTCTGCTATTGCATGCGAGAGACCTTCCGCGCAGCTCTCCATTCGGTAAGCTGTGAATATCACGGCATGACCAAGAGGTAAGTATCGGACGCCAACTCGAAAACATTAAGCGGATGCCACGAAGGTTGACGGTTGGGGGTGAAACTCTCCCCAGAGGGAATTCCCGGTAAACTATTGCCTTAACCCGGAGGTCCAAAATGAGCTGGGCAAGCAAATTGGCAAAGCCCTATCGCGTGAGCGATGGCAAGAAGTTCCGGTTGCAGGATTTCGATCCTGCCGACACCGGCAAGCTGCACTCCAAAGAGAACGCGCAAAAACTTTTGGAGAAGGGCATCGCTTCCTTATCCGACCTGCAGGGCAAGCTCTACGCCGCCGACAGCTGGGGACTGCTGCTGATTTTCCAGGCCATGGACGCCGCCGGCAAAGACGGCGCCGTCAAGCACGTTATGTCCGGCGTGAACCCGGCGGGCTGCCAGGTGTATCCCTTCAAGACGCCTTCGAACGAGGAACTCGATCACGACTATCTCTGGCGTACCTCGCAGCGTTTACCGGAGCGCGGCCGCATTGGCATCTTCAACCGTTCGTATTACGAAGAAACGCTCATCGTTCGGGTTCATCCCGAGGTCTTGAAAAGCGAAAGAATTCCACCTGCGCTGATCACTCCCGACCTCTGGAAGAATCGCTTCGAAGACATCAACTCGTTTGAGCGCTATCTTTCCCGGAATGGGATTATCGTCCGCAAATTCTTCCTCAACCTCTCCAAGGGCGAACAGAAGAAGCGCTTTCTAGCCCGGCTTGAGCATCCGGCAAAGAACTGGAAGTTTTCCGCGGCCGACGTCCACGAACGTAAATACTGGGACGACTATATGAAAGCCTACGAAGAGATGATTTCCAACACCGCCACCGAGCGGGCACCCTGGTACGTGGTCCCGGCGGACAACAAGTGGTTTACTCGTTTGGTCGTGGCCGCGGCGATCGTCGAGACCCTGGAAGATCTAAAGCTGAGCTATCCCCAGGTGGATGCCGCCAAGCGCAAGGAACTGCGCGCCGCCCAGGCCTTGCTCGAAGGCAAGAAGGTTGAGGGCAAGAAGAGGGCTGGAAAGTAGTTCGCGCCGTTCGACGAGATGACCCGCGATGCCGTTTTCTTTGGCCAAGTCGTGGTCCTCGGCGAAATTGGAATCTGCGTTCTGGCCCAATTTTGTGCGGATTGGCTGGCGGTTTTGGTTCGCCTGCAGCCGCACGCATTGCCCGCCAGCCTTACACTGTGTTACAAGCCAAATATGCGGAAATGGATGACCGAGCGCTTAAAGCGCCGCAAGAAAGAACCGGAGAAAGCATCCGGTGAAAAAGCTCAAGCCCCATTGCAGCCGGCTTTTTACGATACCGCCCCTCCGGAAGCAGCGCCTGCAGGCGTAATCCACGAACCTGCTGTTGATCAGCCGGTGATTCATCAGCCCAGGATCCACGAACGCGAGGCGCCGAAGCGGAGCCAGGCGACGACGGCGCCACCGTCGCATCCCGCCTCGGGCGGTCAGCCAAGCGGCGATGCTTTGCGTCCCGCGCGCCGCCGCCGGCGTGGTCGAGGTGGCCGGGGGCGCAGCCGCAGTGCCGCGGACGCCATTGCTCCCATGGGCACGGCTCATGAGCCAGAGCAGGTCCCTTCGGGGTCGGCTGCAAATCAAACCGCCATTCCGCCCGCAAGTGCTCGCCCTCCTAAAGGGGTGGTGATCCTGGCGATCGGATTGCCCGGTTCGGGGAAGAGTTCCTGGTTCAAGCGGCATAAAATCACGCCGCTCTCCAGCGATCTTTTACGGGCGCTCTTATTCGACGATGCCAACGAGCAGCGTTTTCAGGATCTGGTCTTTTCCAACTTGCGCTCTCTGCTGAAGGCGCGGCTCATCGCCCGGCGTCCCGAGAATTATGTGGACGCCACCAACCTCACACCGCACGAGCGCCAGGGCTGGATCAAGCTGGCAAAAGATTACGGCTATGAAGTCCAGGCAGTTTTCTTCGATGTGCCGCTCGAGGTCTGTCTGGAGCGCAACAAAAAGCGGGAACGTGTGGTGGAGGACGATGCGATGCGCCGTATGGCTTCCAAACTGAAGGCGCCGACATTTGAAGAGGGGTTTGCGAAGATTACGGTGGTAAGGGTGAAGGCGAAGGAGTAAGCGGTTTCACTGGTTGACCACGACCGGGACTGCCCATAGAATCTAACAGGGTGGTGCTGAAAAAGCGCCACTCTCCATCTGTTGCTGCCCCCTCGTTCAATGGTAGGACATCTGCCTCTGGAGCAGGTTATCGGGGTTCGAATCCCTGGGGGGCAGCCAAATATCCCAGAAATCTGCGCCTGATGCGCCCCCAGAAGCTTCATCGGGATGGTTGAGTTCGGTGGTGCGGTAGGGGTCCTTCGACTTCGTGGATGCTTCGCATTCGCGAAGCATCCACTGCGCTCAGGATGACAAGGGTTTTGATCAAGATGACGAGGGTTTAATCAATCTGACGTTTCTTCTTCCCGGCGGCTTTTTTGAATGTCCACTCCCAGTTGCTCCGCCTTCTTATAAAGATGGCTGCGCTCCAGTCCCAATGCCTTAGCCGTGTTCGTAATGTGGTAACTATGGCGCTTCAGTTCAGCGAGTAATACCTCACGCTCGAAATTCTGCACGCGTTCCGCCAGGGGCCCGGAGTTGGTCATAGATCCATGGGGGGTGTCGAGAGTTTGTGGCAAGGCCGAGCCAACGGTGTCCATGTCAACTTGGTTGTCGGTTGCGAGCAACATAAGGCGCTCCACCACGTTGCGTAGCTCGCGCACGTTTCCCGGCCAGGGATACGCTTGCAGCGCCTGAATGGCCTCGGGAGTGAAGGGAATGGGCTTCCAGTTATTCTGTGTACAAACCTGATGGGCAAAGTGCTCGATGAGCGCCGGGATGTCTTCTCGCCGCTCCCGCAAAGGCGGTAAGACCAGCGGGAAAACATACACGCGATGGAAGAGATCTTGCCGGAACTTGCCCTCGCGGACCAGTGTTTCCAGAGTTCGATGAGTTGCGACCAGCACGCGGACATCGACGGATATCGGTTTGTCCCCGCCAATGCGTTCGACTTCGCCTTCCTCGAGCACGCGCAAGAGCTTGGCCTGCATGGGCAACGGCATGTCGCCGATTTCATCGAGGAAAATTGTTCCATGTTCCGCCTGCTCGAATTTTCCCAGGTGGCGGCCGGCGGCGCCGGTGAAGGAGCCTTTCTCATGTCCGAAGAGTTCGGACTCGATGAGTTCCGCCGGGACCGCGGCGCAGTTCAATGTGATGAACGGGCCGGAGGCGCGGGGGCTGCGCTGGTGCAGAGTACGCGCGACTAGTTCTTTTCCCGTGCCCGTCTCGCCCAGAATGCAGACCCGGGTTTCGCTGGCGGCTACCCGCTCCACCTGCGCCATAATTTTCTGCATTGTGGGCCCGGTCCAGATGATTTCGTGTTTGCCGAGTTGCTGGCGAAGTTGACGATTCTCGCTTTCAAGATGCTGCAGCTTGAGCACGTTCTCAATGGTGAGCAGCAGTTTTTCGGTTGAGATCGGTTTTTCCAGGAAGTCGAGCGCTCCCAGGCGGGTGGCCCGCACCGCCATTTCGATGTGAGCTTGCCCGGACATCATGACCACCGGCGTGGTGATTCCTTGCGACCGTAGGTCCTCGAGGAAAGCCAGGCCATCTTTGCCGGGCATAACCACGTCAGAAAAAATGAGATCAAAGTTTTGTGACTTGACGAGATCCAGGGCCTTGGCGGCGTTATCGCACACCGTCGCCTCATGGCCGCCGAGACGAAAGGCGCGGGAGAGCGAAGCCAGAGTATTGGCTTCATCATCGACGATCAGTAAATGCGCTTTTTGCGACACTGGTTGTTCCTCACTGTAAAAAGCCTTGTCATGCTGAGCGAACGAGCCGCGTACTTGCGGCGAGAGAGTCGAACCACCCCTATACCTGGCAGACGTTCAGCCCGTAGGGGTCCTTCGACTCCGTGACTGCTTCGCTTCGCGAAACAGTCACTCCGCTCAGGCTGACAAGTTACTACTAATTTCTTTAAGTCTGCCGTTCGGCAGTTCAATGATAAAAGTTGCGCCGCGTCCGGGTTCGCTGCGAACACTGACCCGTCCGCCGTGATCGCTCACCACGGACTGAACAATCGCCAATCCCAGCCCCGTGCCATGCGCCTTGCTGGTGTAATAGGGCGTAAACAGGCGCTCGCATTCTTCCGGCGTGAGGCCGGTACCGGTGTCCGCTACTTCGATAAAAGCGTGGTCGTCATTTTGACGGGTGCGCAGGGTGAGAATCCCACCCTGTGACATAGCGTCCATCGCATTCAACACGAGATTTGAAAGCGCGCGGTGCATCAGTTCGGGATCGGCAGCTACGGGTTCCATGAATTCGGCGAGCTCCAGTTTACATTCGATGGACGGCTGTCCGGGAGTTTGCAGCTGGGCCTGGAAAAGGCGAGCTACGTTTTGGACAACCTCATTCAAGTCGACATTTTGAAGATGCGGTTGCGGCATGCGGGAGAATTCGCTGAAGCGCGAAATAATGGCCTTGAGGTTGGAGATCTCCGCTAGCAGTGTGGAAGAACTTTCCTGGAAAGTTTCTTCGAATTGTTCGGGGCTCCGCTGCCGCGCCCGCAACAGATTTTCGACCGTCAGTTGAAGAGGGAAGAGGGGATTCTTCAGTTCGTGGGCCAAGCGGCGCGCCAATTCCCGCCAGGCAGCCACGCGCTCGGTCTGCACTAATCGTTCTTTTTGTTCCAGCAACTCGTGAGTCATGCGATTGAAAGATGCGGCCAGTTCTCCTAGTTCATCGGAGGATTGAACCGTCACCTGCGTGTTCCAGTTCCCATCCGCGACTTCGCGTGCGGCCCGGGCAAGCTGCTCGACTGGCCGGGTGACTCGCGCTGCCGCCCATCCGCTAAGCAGGATGGCGAGAATCATACCTGCCCCTCCCGCGAGCAACGCCGCGGAACGAATGTGTTGGCGGAGTTCCACGTAGGGGCGTCGCGAGCTTCCCACCAGCAGAATTCCCAGCAACTGATTGGCTTGCCCGTTCAAGGGAATGGCGTGAATGGTTTCGTCATCTGCCGGATTCGAAGACCAGTGGATGAGCGCCGAGGCTTCCTGTCGCTGCGACTGCACCTGCGAGACCAGGGGCGCGAGTCGTTCCGCTTGCGGCACCGGGCCGGAAGAGTCGGTCAGCAGTTGGGCGGAGAAAGCCTGATCGCCCAGATTCCGATAGAGCAAGGCGCGCATCCCGGCGGGAAGTTCAAGGCTGGCCAGGAAATCTTTGTCGAGGCTGCGGCCGCCAATTACGTAGAGTGGGCGATCGCCAATATTCACCTGGCGCACGGCTGAAAGTCCTAACACTACGCCGTCGGGCAGATCCTCCTGCCGGAGGAAGGCTTCTTTGGGGACAGGTGTGGTGAACACAAAAGTTTCTTTGTAACCGAAAGTTGCCGGCGACTGGGCCGACGAAATGATTGTCCCCTGGTTGTCCACGAACTCCAGAAAATCCAACTGCTGATTTTCCGCCAAGGATTTCGCTTGGTCGAGGTAGGCGCCGTAGTCTGGAGAACCGTGGCTCAACCTGAGGGCCATGCGAGTTGCCGCTTCACTGGATGCAATGGTCTCCACCCGGTGCACCACTTCCTCCCCCCGGCGGTCGAACTCGCGTCGGAATTGAGCTACCAAGGCGGAGGTACGCTCCTCGTTCTCCTGCTCAAAACTGCGGCGCGTCAGGGTGGAGACAAGCCATGCCACTGCTGCAACCGACAGGAATACAGTCAACGCAAACACGGCCAGCAGCTTGCGCCGGAACTTCATGGTTTCTCCGTTCCCAGCCATACGTCTGGCAGGTTCCAGGTTCCGTCGTCAGATTCGTGCCAAGCCTTGATAGTGGTTTGCACTGCGGAAGCGGTCCGCAGATGAAGTAACGGAATGACTCGCTGTGATTGCAAGAGAATATTTTCAGCTGCGTAGAGGTCGTCAGTGCTATTGGCGCCGAATTTCGGTGGCGAAAGCCCGAGAGATTTCGCCAATTCGGCGAGAGCCACGTGACCGTCGAGCGAAACCAGCGGAACGCGGACAAGCCGCAGGTCGGCATTACCTGAAGTGGGTTGGAGGGATAGGCCGGCATCATGGGCGTTGAGCGCAATTCTCTCGGCCACGACTCGCGCCCCTGGGTCAGCTGCATCGTAGCCCAGCGTCCAGGACGCAGTTTGGCGAAGTCCTGCGAGGTTCTGACGGGCTCGCGCAAGATCGACGTTTGCGGGGAAAACGAAGGCGTATCCACTCATCCAATTCGGCAGCAGCGCGGCGGAGGGTTCGCCTCCACTTTGCAGGACGACATTATTGAGCGAATCGCGATCAATGCTCAGGGCAAGAGCTTCGCGAATGCGTCCATCGTCAGCCGACTGGCGGTCCCGCGTAAAAACCAATGCCATCAACTCCACCGGCTCAGAATGCTCGACGCGATTGTTCTCACCGCTAGCTCGATGCACCTGCTCTGGTGCGACTTCGATTACATCAGTCTTCCCGAGATCCAGGGCGATGATCTGGTCGCGGAAACTCTTTCCCATCTCGATTTCCAACGAGTCCACGAAGGCCCGCCCGCCCCAATAATCCTCGCGCGCGTTGAGGATGAGTTTCTTTCCCGGATCCCATTGGGTCACGGCAAAAGGCCCAGTGCCACTGATTTTTACACTCTCCCGCCGCACGATGCTGTTGCGCGGCAACGCTAGCTCGGCGGGAAGATTGGGAGCGGCGGAATCACGCTCAATGATGACAGCGTCTCCGGCAGAGAAAACTTTCCAGGTCGGATTCACGGCGCGAAGGGACGCCGCGACCGCCTCACTGGTGAGAGGCGCTCCATCCTGAAAACTTATGCCGCGGCGTATGGAAAACTGCCAGCGTTGATTGCTAGGCTCGGATTGCCAGGAAGAGGCGAGAGAAGGTTGGGGCTTGCCAGTACTGTCGAGCGCGACCAGACTGTCAAACAGCAAGCGCGAGAGATTACGGGAACCGAACCAGTCGGAGGAACTGGGCGCCCCCGGATCGAGCGATGTCGGCGCAGCGCGCATGGCGACTCGCACCGTACCACCGTATCGCGGACGCGTCGCCGCATGCGCGGTCGGCGCAGTCAGCATCGCAACCATCAAACTACTGGCCGCAAGTAATGTTGAGGCGATACGCCGCATATTTCCCCGTTTCCGAATCGCGTGCGACAGCAATTGCGTTGCTTCCGTCCGATTCTGTCCACAGCGCGGTGATGTTACCGCTGAACTCCGCGGGTTGGGTCACGACGGCGGGCTCGCGATCCGCGAGTTCGAAAGCGCGTACGAGGTCACTCCCCCCCTCGTTACTGCCCGTTGCAAGCACCTGCCAGCCTGATCCGCAACCGCTATGCAGGGCGGCGATGTCGCTGCCCCAACCCAGCTTCCCGGCGGTCTGGTCGGTGATGCCGTCGAGCATGTGCAACTGACCATCCACCGTGGCAAAGAGCCAGAGTGTGTATTTGTCCCGGGGTAGCGCTGCGGCCGAATAAAATGCCGGGGCCGTAGTTTGCTTCCCAACTCCCGGAGCGAGAGCGCCGGTGAAAAAATTCCGCGTGTGTGAAAAGAAACCACTTAATGGAAACTGGTCTGTGCCCACCGGCCAGGGATCGTCGCTCTCATAGCAATTGAGAGTCAACGGAGCGGTCGCGGCGGCGCGACAGTAAACGCCGGGCAGATAGGCATCAAAAAGATGATCTTTGCGCAGCAGCAACCTGCCCCGCAGATCGCGCGGCCAGGGATGCAAATGGGACACGGCGAGAATTTGTTCCAGCTGCCACTTGCTGTCCTGAAATTTGTACAGTGTGACATTGTCAGGATCGAGAACGATCATATGTAGCGGGCTACCGGGCACTTCGGCTACGTCGAGGATGCGACTGTCTTGCGCCCAGAGAAGGGTTTGGCGGATGGTCAGTGCTGAGAGCTCCTGGGTAACCGCCGGCGTCTCAGGACGCGGCGTGGCGATCATGACCACCGAAGGCTCATTTGTTCCTTGATGGATCTCGGCCACCCACACGTAATTCCGCAAATCCTCGGAAAGGGAAATCTGCACGGTCGCGGCGGCCTGGTCATCGTTTACAAAGCGGACGCCCAGGGAGGCGAGATCGGTGAGAATCCCGCGACGAATGCCGTCCGACTCGCTGCGGCTCAGGGAAGAACGGTTTTCTACTTGCAATGCGACCGCGCCGGGCCCGGTGACGGCGGCTATCTTTTCTGCCAATTGCTGTTCGGGCGCACGGAAATCGGTTGCACCCATTGCCGGCAAACATAGGAGCAAGAGCAGCAGGGAAGCGGCGGCGCGTGGAAAACGTGATGGCGCAATCGGCATGTTGGGAATGCGCGCATTATAAACCGCGTAATCGTTTGAGCTTTGCATAGGCCCGGTACTGGTTAGAGTCGTCTGTTTGTGCTCTTAAACAATCCAGGCGGCCGTTCACCAAACTTACCGACCGCCGGGAGGCGCGCGTACAATTCACTTCTGTTGCGAGTCCGGTTCCGCCGCCTGATCGGCATGATTTGACACATTCATGCTGCGCAGAACGTCATTGGCGAAGAAGAACTTTCCATCCGCCGGGACCATCATGATTTGCAGCTTGTCGGACAGCCGCTCCGCCACGATTTTGTTGATCAACAGCGGATTTTGCTTCAGCATGGCACCCTCGCTCTGCATTCGTTCAGCGTCGGCAGAGGCAGTCACTCGAATGCGGTCAGCCTCGGCATTCGACAACATTTTGCGCCGTTCCATCTCGGCTTTGCTGTCGATCACTTTGGCTTCAGCCATGGCCTCCGCATTCTTGACTGTGGCTTCCTTGCGGGCCTCGGCCTCGAGTTTCGATTGCTCGATCTGCTTTTGCTTCAAGGGCAAGGTGTACTGCATGGCGTCGGCTTCACTCTTGGCTTCCAGAACTTTTACTTGCGCTTCGCCTTCCGCCTGCTTCACCTGCTGGGCCTTGGTCGCTTCGGCTTCCAGTTCAGAAATTCGTACCTGCTTTTGATGGATGTCAGTCTCCACGCCCATACGGTCACTCTCTTGTTCCTTGAGCAGCAACTCCTCCAATCCTTTTGCATATTCGGGAGGCAACTGAATGTCCCGCAGCATGACCTCTTTGACGACGATTCCATCCGCTGCGAGCTTTTGGGTGATTACGTCGGAAGCTCGCTTGCGGACCTCCTCGCGCTTGGTCGCGAACACCTCGCGGACAGTGTAGTTCGGCACCAGTTCCCGCCAGGCGCTGGCGACCACCGGTGGCACGATCTCTTTCTCGATAGGTTGTGGCAGGTTGCTTTGGATGTAGTCCAGGTGCTTAGGATCAAGGCGGTAGCGCACCGTAATTGCCAAGCCCAAAGTCAAGCCTTCTTTCGCCTGCACGTTCAATGGTTCGGACTTTATGGTGGGGGGCGCATCTTTCTTGGCCGTGCCCTTACCATCTTCGTTCTTGCCGTCTTCCAATTCGCCGGTGGTGAACATCTGATCGCGGGTGTCGAAGAGCGCCACGCTCTCCGCCAGCGGAGTAACAAAATGCGCGCCGGGATAAAGCGTCCCCGGGAGCGTACCGCTGGTCTGACTGACCCGAACCCCGGCCATCCCGCTCGGCACCACGATGATGCCGAGTGCTAACAGAATCGGACCCCAGGCCAGTAAACCGAGGCCGAGGGCGCCTCTCCAGCGCAGATGTGGAATCGGAGGCAAAGGCGCGGGCCCAGCCGCAGCCAGTGCCCGTCGATAGAGCATTTCGAGATAAATGTCATAGGTGAGAATCCCTGCGGCCGTCGCAATCATTCCGATGCCGCCCCACATCAGCAAATACTTCAAGAACAGCATAACCATCTCCTTGCGCGCTTAACGCTCGTGCCCAGATTTAACCTGCACCGCCTGCCGGGCAAAGAACAGGCGGAAGACCTTTCCGAAAATCAACTCCTCGACGAGAAGTGCGATCGCCAGGGAGAAGACCATTCCGGCCGTAACTGCCATGGCTGTGATTGCGAGTTGCATCGTGGTTCTCCTATGAATGGATTTGTTGCCTACTGTCCGTCTATGACCTCTGCCGTCGACATCTCCTGCGCCACTGCGGACACGTCCGTGTCCGCTACGCCACCGAAAATCTGCGCGATCTTTTCGTCACGCTCACTACGAATAGACACCGTGTCGCCGACACTCACCATTTGGAACAGCTGCACGATGTCGTGATTGCTAAGGCGAATGCATCCGTGCGAGGCGGCGTGCCCGATGGAGTGAGGCTGGTTTGTCCCGTGGATCCCAAATCCCTTCTGACTAAGGCCAATCCATCGCGGGCCGATCGGGTTGTCGCTGCCGGGAGCAATCACCGAGCCGGGGTGGTAGTAGGTAGGGTTGGTCAGACGATTGACAACCTGGAATTCCCCAGATGGGCTCGGACTTACCGCGGCCCCAACCGAGACCGGAAACGTACGCAGGACTTTGCCGCCTTCCAACACCGCCAGCTTGCGGTCGGAGAGGCTGACCAGCACCTGGCGAGGTACGCGTTTAGTAGAGACGCCATTGCCGTATACCGTGGGCAGGGTTAGCGGAGCGCTCTGCGCAACCGCTGCCGTGCTGAGGATCACCACCAGCGCTAGAACGAAGCGTTCGTTCAGCTTGCAGCGTCCCGATTTGCTCACAATCCATTGCATGACGCTCACCTCGTTGCGGGGGAACGCCTAACCAGATGGCAGGTTGGGAGCCATGTCGTAAGTGATTGATTCAAATGATGCTGGAACGCTTTTCTAGGGAAGCCTTTGTGTGCCGTGGAAGACGTCGTGTCAGCCCAGACACGTCGCTATCGAGCAATTTTCAGGCAGGTCTATTTCTTGGCAGGCAGGGAGCTCCGGCGAATGCCGAACGGGGTGAGCCCGTACGCGATCAGGATCCCCAGGCTCGAAACGGCCCAAGCCCAGGTAGGGAAGGCCAGGGCCGTCTGAGCCAGGAAATTTGCAATGTTTCCGGTCTGGATTCGAGAAGACATCGCAATGCCCGCGAATCGCTACTAGTTGCTCGGTGGTGGGGCTTGATGCCCCATGTGCTCGTGTTGCTCTTGCTGCATCTTGTCGAATTTCTTTTGTTGGTCTTCGTTGAGGACGGCCTTGATCTGCGCGCTCGAATTTTCATGGATTTCGCGCATCTTGCCGAACTTGTCTTCGCGCGCGATGGACGAGTCATTATGGAGAGCTTCCATCTTGGTGTGTTGATCTTCCAGAACGGCCTTTACTTTCGCCTGCTGATCGTCGCTGAGATCCAACCTCTTGGTCAGGTGTTTAAGCTGTTCGTCCACGCTTGGCATCTGACGATGGCCCATGTGGCCACCCATCTCCGAGCCTTGGGGAGGAGGAGCAGCTTGATCGTCCTGGCTGAAAGCGGTCCCGGTGCAGATGGTCAAACTGATAACGACTGCGAATGCAGCCGTGGCCAACCGCGACCAGAGTCGGATTCCAGGTTCACTGGTTTCCTGATTGATTCTTGGATTTAGCATTGAGATTGCCTCCAACCTTTTGATTTGGGCCCAATCGCAGAAAAAACCTAGCGATCAGGTGTCCCACTGTTCATACCAACACTTTGGATGGGAGAGGTGCGTAAAGAGTTGGTAAAGTCGCGTAAAACTTCGTAAAACACACGATCGCGGGCCGAATAGTCAAAACCCGGTCCCGAGGAACTATTTTGTGAGCATTACTGCACTAAAGCTTCTTCGTCGGTGGCCGATAGGCAAAGGCAGGAGAGTCCTATGCTTAATTCAGTGAAAGGCAGTTCGCCCATATCACAGAACGACCCGGCAGTCAGCGCGGCCAAAAACAAGGCCATCCCCGTACCACAGAAAACCCAGACAGCGTCAGACAAGGTGACGCTGAGTTCGCAGGCAAACCAGGCGCCGAAAGCGTCTTCCGCCGATAAGGACCATGACGGAGACAGTCAATAAATCCCTTAGACAAGGAGGAGCAGGTCGCCCATAGGGCAGTGGCAAGTATTGGGCACGGCCTGCTCCTACTTCTCCCAATTTTTCTTGACCCTAGGCGATCAGGAAGGCTCCAAAAAGGCTGTAGAGCAGCACGACCAGCACGATCAGGGTGAAACCGACATACATCCAGTCTCGTTCCTTGGCAAATCCAAACACGGAAAATGTAACTCGAGCCACCGGAGTTGCGATCAGCAGGAGCAGCCCGAGTTGAATCAAACCACGACCGTGGTGTTGAAAAGCATATCGGACGATGCCGTGCGTGCTCCGCAGTTCGTCGGGTTCGCCTCGGAACACTCGATAGTCGGCGGGCGAAAAGCCATGCCGGATCAGATAAATCATTGCCCCAATGAAAACTACCGTGGCCGAGAGCAGTACGCCGGTACGCAATAGGTTCGCGATAAGCTCTTCGAATCTTTGGTCTGTCCACTCGGATGAATTCTTCATGTTAGACATGGCTTAAGTTTGTTTCGTTGAAATTCAAAGCGCTTATATTTTGCCGGCGATCCCCTGGTAGATCATTTGCAATCCCAGCAGCACGATCACAATGCTGAACACCAGCCGCAATTGCTTGGTTTCCGTTTTAACCAGCAGGCGTGTCCCTATGAGCGAGCCCGCCAGCACGCCCAGCATCACCGGCATGGCCAGGCCGGGATCAATGTAACCGCGGCCGAGATAAATTCCCGCGCTGGCCGCGGCGGTCACGCCGATCATAAAGTTGCTGGTGGTAGTGGAGACCTTGAAGGGAATGCGCATGGCTTGATCCATGGCCAGGACTTTCACCGCGCCCGAGCCAATGCCAAGCAGTCCCGACAATGCGCCGGCCCCGAACATAAGACTGAAGCCGGTCGGCACGTTGTACACGTTGTAATGCCGGATTCCCTCCGTGGTGGGAAAGTCGCCATTCAGGTGCAGACGGGTCGCGAGTGGATCCGGGGGATCGTCGCCCAGCGAGCGGGGACGGGTGCGGCGCGAAATATACGCCGAGTACAAAAGCACTGATCCGAAGATAATCGCGATGGCGCTGGTGGGGACTTTCGCGGTCAGAAATGCCCCCAACAGTGCTCCCAAAGTCGTCGCGATCTCCAGAAACATGCCAATGCGAATGTTCGAAAATCCTTCTTTGACATAGGCCGCGGCCGCGCCCGAGGAGGTTGCGATGACGGACACCAGCGACGCTCCGATGGCATAGTGAAGATCCACTTTGAAGAAAATTGTCAGCAGCGGCACCAGGACAACCCCGCCGCCAAGTCCGGTCAGCGCTCCCAGCAAACCCGCTAGCATGGATCCGATGCACACCAGGAAGGTGAACTCGAGTACGTTCATTCGATTTCCGCCATGATGACAGTGTGCCACAGCTTGGGGCGATGGTGAGTTCTCATGGATGCCGCGATGTTTACTAAACGAAATCGGCGTGCGTGGAGAGAAGCGCTGGCACAAAGCCCATTTTCCAGCGACAATGATCATTCAAATGAATGCCATGCTTTCCATCCCCGTGCCGCCGCCCAAGAAAAGCGTTCGCAAGAAGGCTGGGCTCGCCTTGTGGATGGAGCGAGTTCTCGAAGAGTGCGACCGCGCCGGGGTGGACCTTGCTCCCGATCCGGTGCACGATTTGCGCGTCGCTCTGCGCCGCTGCCGCTCTCTGGCCGACGGCCTCATGGCCCTCGATCCTGATCCCAACTGGAGGCAGATGAAGAAGGCCGGTAAGCGCCTTTTCGGCAGCCTCGGGGAACTGCGCGATGTGCAAGTCATGGAAGAATGGGTGCAGCGCTTGGGCAGCCCCACCGATCCGGTGACCAACTTCCTGATCCAGTCTCTGCAATGCCGCGAGATTCAACTCAAGCTGGAGGCCGCCAAAGCCTTGCAGGAATTCGACCGCAAGCAGTGGAGGCGTTGGGCAGCTATCCTACCCCGGCGGGCCACCAAGCTGCGCCCGGGAAGTGCGCTCTTCAAGCATTTGGCATTGGAGCACTGGACGAATGCCTACGCCCTGCATCGCCGGGCGCTGCGCAATCGCTCGCAGGTTGCTTTCCACAGCTTGCGAATCGGATTGAAGCGCTTCCGCTACATCGTGGAAAACTTTCTTCCCGAACAACACAAAGCGTGGAAGGACGATCTCAAGCATTTGCAGGATCTGTTGGGCGAGGTCCATGACCTGGATGTTCTCTGGGCGACCCTGCAGCAAGCGCATGCATTTCTCGATGACGAATCGCGGTCTCGCTGGCACGCCCGAGTCACCGAAGAACGAACTCGTAGAATCCAGCAATATCGCGACAAAATGCTGGGCGCGACCTCACTCTGGCAAGTTTGGCGGTCCGAATTGCCTCATGGCAAGGAGATCGAGTCGATCGCCCTGCGCCGGTTGAAACAGTGGGCGGCATTTCTCGATCCCGAATTCCGGCATTCCCAGCATGTGTCTCGCCTGGCTCTCCAACTTTATGACGCGTTGCCCAAGCCGGCACGAAGTGCGGATTCTCCGCTCCAGAAGGGCCGCGACATTCTGCAGGTTGCCGCACTTCTCCACGGTGTAGGGCACTCAACCAGGGAAAAGAAGCCCGAGAAAGCGACTTTCCGCCTGGTGCTGCGGCTTAAGCCACCTCTCGGCTGGAGCGTCGCGAATTTGAGACTGGCTGGCGTGGTCGCCCGTTATCACCGCGGAGCATTGCCGAGAGCGGGGCAGAAAGCGTTGCTGGGCCTCAGTCTCCCCCAAAGAAAAGATGTGCTGCATCTCTCCGGGATACTTCGTCTGGCGGATGCTTTTGATGCCGACCGCAGTGGCGAGATTGGACGGCTCGAAGTCAGCCAGAACGACGGTTCTATCGTCATTGCCGCCCAGGGTTATTCTCCCCGCGAGCGGGTCGCGCAGGAGATCGCGGGCGCTCGCCATCTGATCGAATTGGTCTATCGGCGGCCAGTGCTGGTGAAATCGCTGAAAATTCCGAAACCTGTGCTGATGGGTTCACATAGAGCTAGAAACTAGTCGGGCACTTCCTTGTTCTTTCTCCCACGAGTAAGAATTGTGTGTCCCAAATAATCCCATGCCCCATGCTCAGTTAGTCTCGAACGCAGTTGCGTGGTTGCGGAGATATCGTTGCGGGGTGGTGCTCTCCGAGCAGGCCTGCGCCAGCGGCGAGATGCCCGATGCCATTGGATGGAAGAAGGCCAGCCATTCCGTGCTGGTGGAGTGCAAAATCTCACGAGCAGACTTTCTAGCAGACCGGGGCAAGCCTTTTCGTCAAAAACCAGAAATTGGTGTAGGTTGCGAACGCTTCTATCTGGCCCCGGCAGGGTTGATTGAGCAGGAGGAATTGCCCGCCGGCTGGGGGCTGCTGGAGTGCCATAGTCGAAAAATTGAGGTCGTTCGGCGATCCGCGAAGAACTTTCGCACGGCTGTGGGGTTCAACTATGAGATGAATCTGTTGCTGGCCAGCCTGCGGCGGGTGGAAATCCGCATTGAGCCGCAGACGATTACGGAATTCCTGAAATGGAAGAACCGCATGGCCGAGTACAACCGCGGGACCTTGCCGGAAGGCATCCAACCCGTGGAACAAGAGCCGAATTTCTTTCTGGAGACGGAATTGGAACCGGCCAGCGGGGACTGATCCCGCGACAGAAAACACAACTTTATTAACGTGGGCAGGAGAGAAGGAGAATGATCTTGGGAAAGAAATTGACAGTTATATCCGGGAAAAGATCGCTGTTTGCGGGCATACTTCTGAGTTGTGCAATTACGCTGTCAGCGTATGCACAAGATGCCCCGGGACCCGCGCCGGTAAACGCAGGTGGCAAGTGGGTGGAAATCGATTCTCAGGACAAGATGACCCTGGCCAAACGGACCCGATTCGATCTGGAGGCGGATAATTTTCTCAACGACAGCTCCTATCACAAACCGAAAGTTCAGATCTTTTGTGAAAACGGAAAATACAAGTTTGCCAACTTTGTTCCCAATGTGAAGCTTGGGCCCCCCGACAAACCCGGCTTCTGGGGGCAGCCGCAACTGGAAGTCCTGGTTCGCGTAGACGATAGCCACAGCCATCATGGCTGGAATTGGCTCCGCGGCCGATCGCTTTCCATGGACAAGGGGACTGTCCGCGAACTCATTGGCGCTAAAATCTTTAAGGTGGAATTCAGGACCCCGGGAGGCAACGACATCGCGGAATTCACGCCCGCAAACTTCAGCCTGGATCGCATTGGCAAAGCGTGTGATCTGAGTCCTAAGAAGCCGAGCAGCGACGACTAGCGCCGTTCCTGCCTCTAAGAAAAGGAAAACCGGGCTGGTTGGCCCGGTTTTTCTTATGGCGCCGGTTGCGATGCGGTTACATCACAGCGCGCCGCGAGCCGTCGCTTAAAAGTGCTTCCGATCTATTTGTGATCGGACAGATCCCCGTGCACTTCCTCGCGTCAGCCAAATTCAACGAAAACTCATCGAGAAGACAGGAAACACTTGCAGGGAGAAGTGCAACTACAGGGCCATGAGCGGATCCGGGTGAAAGCAAATCGGTTGCTTTCCTTAAAACTTGTAACTGTTTGTATCTAAGCTACTTGTTTTAGATCGATAAGCCTGATGGGGCGCATCGTTGCAATTGCTAGAGGGAATGGGCAAGTTCTTGCACATCTTGGCAACGGCGGGTTCCTACCGGGACTTCATCTCCGGGGAAGAGTGCTAAAGCTCTCTGCGGCCTTCCATGGCCTTGAGCATGGTGATTTCGTCGGCATATTCGATGTCGCTGCCGACCGGCACGCCCATGGCGATTCGCGTGACTTTAAGCCCGGAGCGGCGCAATTGTCCGGAAAGATAGGTCGCGGTGGCTTCGCCTTCTACTGTGGGATTGGTGGCGAGGATGACTTCGTCTACCTGCTCATCGTCAACCCGCCGCATTAAATTCGAAATTCTCAGTTGCTCAGGCCCGACTCCATGGAGTGGCGAAATCGTGCCATGCAGCACATGATAAACGCCGTTGAAATTCTTGGTTTTCTCAATGGCGGCAATGTTGGTCGGCTCTTCCACCACGCAAACCAGGCGCTGATTGCGGGTCGGACTGCTGCAGTAAACGCAGGGATCGACATCCGTGATGTTGTTGCAGATGGAGCACAAGCGCAAGTTGGCTTTGACGTCGCGCACGGCGACGGCCAGGGCCTCGGCATCGTCGTCGCTGGACCGCAGGATATGGAATGCCAGCCGTTGAGCAGTCTTGCCGCCAATGCCCGGCAGTTTTTTCAGTTCGTCGATCAGCCGCACCATCGGTTCCGCAAATTTTGACATGAGCTTGAGAGTGTCCTTGAAAAGACGGGTTGAGGAATTCGAGTGAAAAATCTGAAATCTAAAATGTGAGCTACAGTCCCGGAATTCCCATGCCGCCCAGCATGCCGCCCATGGTGGACTGCATGGCGTCATCGACGTTGCGCCCGGCGCCGTTGATGGCCGCCGTGATCAAGTCCTGAAGCATTTCCACATCGCCATCCTTCAGGACCTCCGGGTCAATCTTGAGGCTCAACACTTGTTTGCGGCCGTCCATCTTGACTGTAACGCTGCCGCCGCCCGATGTTCCCTCGACCACGGTTTCCTGCATTTTCTTCTGCAGCACTTCGTACTGCTTTTTGGCCTGCGACATGAGTTCCTGCAGGTTAAATCCGCCCATGACTTTCCTTCCGGCTCAGAGTTTCTTGGTGTAATCGATCACGGTCCTGATTTTCGCGCCAAACTTTTCTTCCATGCGGCGGACAATCGGGTCCTGCTCCGCCCGGCTGCGGCCGCCACCATTGGACGATGGGACACGGTTTTCCGGAATATTCTGCGTGGTTCCTCCGGGAATCACCTTCAGTTTCATGGGCCGGCCCAATACGCCGCTGGCCGTCGCCATCGCCAGCCGTCTGGCGTCGGCACCAAGCGACATCTCAATGACGGTTGCCGAAGTAGGCACCTTAATCACGACATCGTTGGCTTCCACCTGCCATTCGCCTGTTTCCAGCATCGCGACCAACATGCGATGGCCCGCGCTGGTCAGCGCACCGAGCACGGCCCCCCGCAGATCGGGCTTGATGGGAACATGATCAGGCGCGGAGTCTGGCATTTCCTCGAAGATTGGCGGTTCCGGTTCGGCGAGCGTGGCGGGAGCGGCGGATCCCATGACCACTTGCGCCATTGCCGGAGATCCCGCATCGCGGGAACTTGCCACAGCAATGTTCTCACTGGCGAGCTGTGGTTTAGAACCGCTTTTCCTGGCAGAATCCGCGGCAAACGGCGACACCGGACTCGGACGCGAGGTCGAAGGCAATTCCGTTCTGCGATTATCCGGAACCACTGAAGGCTTGCCAGGAAGACGCGGAACGGTTGGGTTCGAAATACCCGCATCGCTCAGCAGTTGCTCAATCGGCAGCAGCCTTTGCGCATGGGCCAGCTTGAGCAGGCCCAACTCAAGATGGAAGCGCTGTTCCTGGCGGTATCCCAGTTCGCTGTGGGTGCGCAGCATGATCTGCAAATGCCGCGCCAGATCTTCTTCACTGAACAATTCCGCGACTCGCGCGACTCGCTTGCGCTCGTCGCCGGAGATCTGCAGTAGGGAAGACTCGCCTCCGGCAATCTTGGCGACCACGGCATTCCGCAAGAACCGCACCATCTGGCGTGCGAAGTGCGTCGGATTCTGGCCATCGCTGATCAGCCGGTCCACTTGCCGCAACACCTCTTCGCTAGAACCCTGGGCCACAGCCTGCATCACTTCTTCCAACACCCCGGAAGGAGCTGCGCCGACCAGTTGCCGAACGGCTTCGGCGGTCAGCCGTCCGTCGCAGGAAGCAATTGCCTGATCGAGGATGGAGAGCGCATCGCGCATGGAGCCATCGCCGGCTTCCGCTAGCAGGGCGAGCGCGTCTTCGTCGGCGTCGATGTTTTCCCGGGAAGACAGATCCTTTAATTGACCAAGGATTTCCTCGAAGCGCACTGCTCGAAAGCTGAAGTGCTGGCAGCGCGAGCGGATGGTCTGGGGAATGTCTTCCGGCTGCGTGGTGGCCAGCATAAAAACCACGTGGCTGGGAGGTTCCTCCAGCGTCTTCAAGAGTGCGTTAAAAGCCGCGTCCGTAATCTGGTGGGCTTCATCCAGAATGTAAATCTTAAAGCGATCGCGGGCGGGGCGATAGCGGGCGGCCTCGCGCAGTTCGCGGATTTCATCGATTCCACGGTTGGTGGCAGCGTCAATTTCAATCACATCCACGGAGTTGCCGGCGCGGATCTCGATACAGGAATCGCACACTCCGCAGGGCTCGGCCACCGGCGTGTCCGAGGAGCGGCAATTGAGCGCCATGGCCAGAATTCGGGCTACGGTGGTCTTCCCGATACCCCGATGCCCGCTGAAAATGTAGCCATGCGCGGTGCGCCCCTGTTCGATGGCGTTTTTGAGCGTGCGGGTGACATGCTCCTGCCCAATGACTTCGGAGAACTTTTGCGGACGATATTTGCGGGCCAGGACCTGGTAGCTCATGACGGGAAGACTAACCGATTATACGTGATCGAAAGCATTGTCCCGGGAAGGGCCGGACGATTCCCGGATCGTTCCTCGTCCCACTTGCGGACTGGCCTGCCGCGCTTGCCCACGAAGTTCTTGCGGAGACTGCATCAGACGAGATAGGCTCTAGTGTTTAAGCTGGCGTCGAGCTGGCGGAAGGAGTGGCTCCATGCAGTTAACCATGAGCATCAAGCCCACCAACGATGACATTCTGGTGCTGAATTGCGCGGGGCGTATCGTGTTTGGCGAGGAGTCCGCCAGTCTGCGTGACACGGTGAAAAAGTTGCTCACGTCGAACAAGCGAATCATCTTAAACCTGGCTCAAGTCACCTACATCGATAGCGGCGGGCTGGGCACGCTGGTGGCGCTCTACATTACGGCGAAGAGCAATGAGGGAACCATCAAGCTGGCCAACCTGACGCCGCGGGTGGGAGACCTGCTGCAAGTGACCAAGCTGCTCACCGTGTTCGAAGTTTTTGACAGCGAGGAAAAGGCCATCGAGTCATTCCGAAAAGCCGCTTAAGCAACGCACCGTCGGCATATCCTTGACTCTGCTCTAGCCGCTGACTCCGTATTGATAACTCTAGTTCTGTGGCGTCCACTCCCATGACCATGCAAAGCCGCATCCAGGGCACGATCCGGCAAATCCCTCGTGGCAAGGTTTCCAGCTATGGTGCGGTTGCGCACGCAGCCGGATATCCAGGTGCAGCCCGGCAAGTGGTCGGGGTGTTGCACCGTTCGGTGGGGCTGCCCTGGCATCGAGTGCTGGGTGCTGGGGGAGCGATTAAGCTGCAAGGCGATAACGGGCTGGAGCAGCGATTTCGTTTGGAAGCAGAGGGTGTGGTTTTTCGCGGTCGCCGCGTGGACATGAAGCGTTTTGAGTTCCAGTTTCCTGGCGCCAAGCCATCGCGCAAGAAGTCCGCACTCAAGAAATCAAGAAAAACCACTAGCGCTGGCTGAGTTCCTTTGCGAGGACCTTGCGATTGAACTCCGCCGACCTGTTCCTGGGTACGCTCAATGACTTCCAGTCTCGCCCTCTGAAGTGCTTCGCCAGAAAGACGATCTGGCCGCAATGATAAGTGTAGTGGGCGATCTGGCGGTTGATGGCCTGCATCACCGAGTGGGCTTCACCGCGAATGGTGACGGTACGGCCGATGTCGGCTTCGGTCAGGGGCTCGAGGGCGGCGAAAATGTAATGCCAGCCTTCCTCCCACGCCTTCATCAAAGCTTGGCGCGAGGAGGCAGGTTCCACGAATTCGGTGTCGCGGTCACGATTCGGTTTTTCGCCATCGCTGGTCAGAAAGTCGGTCCAGCGTGAGCGCATGTTGCCCACCATGTGTTTGACAATGATGGCGATGGAGTTCATTTCTTCGTCGAGCGTGGCGAACAACTGTTCGTCCGTGACCTGTTCGATCGCAGCCTCAGCCATTTTCTTATAGTGGCGGAACAGGGAGACTGAGTCTTCGAGATAAGAAGTGGTGAATTTGTGCGCCATGATTACACCTTGAACTGCTCGTCGATTTCGACCTGATATCCGGCAACCAGGCGATTGGTCTCATTCGCCATGCCCACGACCGCCATCAACTCTTTGAACATTTCGTCCGACATTCCCTTTTTTCTTGCCGAAGCGGTGTGGGAAGCAATGCAGTAATTGCACTGATTGCTGACGCTGACCGCTACGTAAATCAATTCTTTGGTGAGTGGATCGAGAGCTCCGGGGGCCATAATCTGTTTAATGCTCTCCCATGTCCGCTTCAAAGTGGCGGGATCATGCGCGATTGCTTTCCAGAAATTATTGATCCAGTCGGTCTTGCGGGTGGCCATGATGTCGTCATAGACCGCGCGGACTTCGGGGCTGGCGTCGTTGTATTCGATGAGTCCCAGGGTTGCCATGCTTGTCTCCGCTAACCATCATTTCATCACGGAGGCACAGAGAAAACCTAAATTCTTTCTGGTTTCTCCGTGTCTCCGTGCCTCCGTGGTGAAACGCGCGTTAGTTCTTTTCTTCCAATTCAGCTTTCTCTTCATCCCCGCTCAGCTTCTGGGTATGGAACCAGCTCATGTGCGGCAAGGCTCGTTCGGAATGGCGTCGCGATGCGATCAGTTCGGCGGTGATGGCCACGGCTATCTCTTCGGGGGTGATGGCTCCGATATCCAGCCCGACCGGAGCATGGACTCGTTCGAAAAGATGCGCCGGAACACCTTCTTTGGTCAACTCGCGGAAAATGGTGATGGTCTTTCGCTTGGAGCCGATCATGCCCACGTATCGTGCCCGGGTTTGCACCGCCCAGCGGAGCACGCGCATATCATCGCGATGGCCGCGAGTGACGATGACGATCGATGATGACTCATTGGGCGCGATCCCAGCCATGGCCTGCTCAAAGTCCTGGGCGATGATGGTTTTTGCCTCGGGAAAGCGCTCGCGACTGGCGTAAGTGTCCCGATCATCGATTACGGTGACATCGAATCCAGCATATCCCGCGCATCGCGAAAGATTCACGGATACGTGACCGGCACCGAAAATATAAAGTGACGCCGGCGGCAGGATCGGTTCGAGGAAAATATCGAGCGTTCCCCCGCAGACCAGGCCGGTGTCGTATTTCGGATCCTGATTGAGATTGAAGGTCAAACTGCGAGGCTTCTCGCTCTCCATCACTTCGCGGGCGGCTTGCCATACCTCGGCTTCCACACAGCCACCGCCAATGGTGCCGAAGATGGAGCCGTCGTCTCGCACCAGCATTTTCGCCGTCTCGAAGGAAGGAATCGATCCGCGCACGTTGACGATGGTCGCCACCGCGCCCCGGCGGCCTTCCCGGCGCAGCTTGACGATTTCCTCGTAGATGTCCACACAGAGATTATTTGGTGCCAGACGAGGGAAGTCAACCTATGGTTTGTGTTAGCTTGATTTGCGCGAAGGAGTTGTCATGAAAGCCGTTCGCATTCACGAATTTGGTGGACCGGAAGTTCTGCGCTACGAGGATGTCCCCGATCCCGTTCTACGCAAAGATCAGGTGCTCGTCCGCGTGAAAGCCTGCGCCATGAACCACCTCGACATTTGGGTGCGCAAGGGGCTTCCCGGAGTGAAGCTTCCTCATATTCTCGGTAGCGACATTGCCGGTGAAATAGTAGAAGTTGGCGAGTACGTTACAGGCTTAAACTCCGGCCAGCGTGTGCTGCTTGCGCCCATGCATTTCTGCAATCACTGTGTGAAATGTACTGCCGGACTACAGAACCAATGCCGCGAGTTCACGGTGCGCGGCAACGGTGTGGACGGAGGCAATTGTGAGTTGGTCGCAGTCCCAGTAGTGAGCGTGATCTCCATTCCAGACAATCTTGACTTCAACCAGGCAGCCAGTGTGCCGCTGGTCTTCCTGACGGCCTGGCACATGCTGGTGGGACTGGCGGGAATCCGTCCTGGACAAACTGTTTTAATTTTGGGGGCGAGTTCCGGGGTGGGGATCGCCGCCATTCAAATTGCCAAACTATTCCATGCTCGGGTGATCACAACTGCCGGCGACGAGAACAAGCTCGAGCGAGGTCGTGCATTGGGCGCAGACTTTGGCATCAACCACTACAAGCAGAAGATCTCCGAGGAAGTGAAGAAGATCACCAACCGGGAAGGTGTGGACATTGTGGTCGAACATGTCGGAGCTGCCACCTGGGAAGAGAGCATGAAATCGCTCAAGCCTGCGGGCAAGCTGGTGACTTGCGGAGCGACCACCGGCGTGACTGCCGCGATCGATTTGCGTTTTCTCTATTCACGCCAGTTTTCGATCCTGGGTTCTTATATGGGCACGATGGGCGAACTGTATGAGGTGTTGGGGCATGTTTTTGCGGGACGACTGAAGCCGGTAGTGGATCGCTCCTTCCCGTTGGAAGAGACGCGCGCCGCTCACGAGCACATGGAAAAGAGCCAGATGTTCGGCAAAATCGTGCTGAATCCGTAGACCTTAACCACCGAGGACACAGAGTTACACAGAGGAAAATTGTTGGTGCATAGATGTTTTATAACTTCTTGGATTAGGTGCGAAGTTTTCCTCCGTGGCCCTCTGTGCCCTCTGTGGTTTAAAATGCTAACCAATGGCTAAAGACCTGAACTTCGGCCCTTACGTCGCCGTCGAGGACGGCAAGAAAGTCGTCCATGACCTCACCTTCGGCAATCCGACGCCGGAGGGCGTGGTCCTCACCACGGTAGACAACGTGGTCAACTGGATGCGCAAGAACTCTATCTGGCCGATGACGTTTGGGCTGGCGTGCTGTGCCATTGAGATGATGTCCATGGGCGCGTCGCGTTTCGATATTGCCCGCTTCGGCGCGGAAGTGTTCCGGCCATCGCCTCGACAATCGGATCTCATGATTATCGCCGGCCGCGTCTCGAACAAGATGGCGCCGGTCATCCGCCAGCTCTGGGAGCAAATGCCGGAGCCCAAGTGGGTCATCTCCATGGGGGCTTGTGCGACGTCGGGCGGTGTGTTCAACAATTACGCATTAGTCCAGAGTGTGAATCAGGTCATTCCCGTGGATATTTATGTGCCCGGCTGTCCACCCCGTCCTGAGCAGTTGATCTACGCCATCACCCTGCTGCAGGAAAAGATCCAGAAAGAGCGCGGTACGATGAGGCGCGCTCTAAACCTTTCCTAAGGCCGTCCCTCCTTTTGTCATATAATTCCGCGGCCGAGTGACTTTCATGCCGAAAGCAATCTACCTGAGCGGACCCACCATCGTGGCCCAAGCACCTTGCCGCGCCGATCTGGCGGGGGGAACCATCGATCTCTGGCCGTTGTATTTGTTTCATCCTGGCGCGCTCACGCTGAATTTCGCGGTGAATATTCTCACCACCTGCCGTATCACGCCGCTGAAGGGCAAAGGCATTCATGTGCGCTCGCTCGATACCAACAAGGAAGAACACTTCGCCGATTTCGACACTTTGCGTAAGGCGCGACGATTTCGCCTGCCCCTTGCCGCCCGCCTGCTCCAGTTCTTCGCGCCCAAAGAGGGTTTGCTGATCGAGACCAATTCCGAATCGCCCGCGGGCGCCGGCATTTCCGGGTCTTCGGCTTTGATGATTGCCACCACGGCCGCCCTGGCGCGTTTTACCGACAGAAACCTGACGCTCGAGCAGATGCGCGTGATCGCGCAAAATGTCGAAGCCCAAATCATCAACGTTCCCACTGGCTGTCAGGACTACTATCCAGCCCTGTACGGTGGCGTGAGCGCAGTTCATCTCGATGCGGACGGCATCCATCGCGAAGCGGTGCCTATCATGCCGGAGGAGATCGAGTCTCGTTTCGTGCTGGCCTATACCGGCGCTCCTCGTCAATCGGGCATCAATAATTGGGAAGTGTTCCAGGCGCACATCAATGGCGATAAACGTGTCTTCCGCAACTTCGAGCGCATTGCCGAAATCGCCAGGGCCATGCACGCAACCCTGGCTCGTGGGGAATGGGACCAAGTCGCCAGGCTGCTTCGGGAGGAATGGAAGCTGCGCCGCACCAACGCTCCCCGCATCACGACCCCGCTGATTGACAAGCTGATTTCGCTTGCCGCCCGGAATGGAGGCCTCGCTGCCAAGGCCTGTGGCGCAGGGGGCGGAGGCTGTGTGATTTTCCTGGTGGAAAAGGGTTCGGCCAGCCGGGTGGCGACCGTCATTGGCGAAAATGGCGGTCACGTGCTGCCTTTGCAGGTGGCAAGAGATGGTCTTCGATTTTTATGATCCCGGCGTTATAATCGGACTTGTCAGCGGCCCCGGGGTGTTTCATGAAGTCACGCTTCGTTCCGGCTATTTTCGCTTTCCTATTGGTTTGCGTGGTCGCAGCCGGCGCCGACGATCCCAAGTCCCCGCCTCATCTTTCCCAGCAGACCCGCCGCGACCTCATTCACGCTTTCGATGACGAACTGATTTATATCCGTACGACGTTCCCCATGGGGAAGAAAGGCCTCACCCTTAAAGACGGGAGCCTCTCGCCGAATTCCCAGGAACTGCAGCAAATGATTGGCATGTATGGCCCGTCGGTCAAGGCTGGCGACGTGGCGCGCATCAGTGCCATTGTCATCAAGAATGATCGCATTTACTTCGAAGTCAATGGTGGCCCGATTAAGAGGCAGAAATGGTATCAGCGTATTACGGTTTCGGGCGGAGGCTCGGACGTGCCACTTGCCTCCAACGATTCCCAGGCCAATCCGCGAGGCACGTTCGTAAACCTGGTGTTCGATCATTACGTTCCAGACTTGACCCCGCAGCAGCTCAAGGATTTGTTGCGGCCTGTTTTTGATTTCAATTCCAAGACTGCCATGGAAGCGTACCTGGAAACCGTTCCTCCCAAGGTGAAGGACGCGATCAGAAACCATCAGGTTCTGGTGGGGATGAACCGGGAGATGGTTATCTACTCCAAGGGACGCGCGCCCAAGAAAATCCGCGAGAAGAACGGCGAAACGGAGTATGAAGACTGGATCTACGGCGACCCGCCTCAAGACGTGGATTTTGTGCGGCTCGTGGGCGACGAAGTGGTGCGCGTCGAAACCATGAAAGTGAATGGGGAAAAGATCGTGCGCAACGAAAAGGAAGTGGATCTCGATCGTCCGACCGTCGCCAAGGGGCCGGAGCCAACGGCACCCAGGCCTGCCAGTGCGCCCACGCTGCGGCGTCCCGGCGAAGACACGCCGGACGCTCCGACGATGGGAAACCCCAACAATCGACAACCCATGCCCATGCCGGGCGGCCCCGACACCGGACCTCCGGGATCTTCGGGACCAAACTACGTTACCTTCCGATGAGCCAGGTTTTGAAGAGCCCCGGCAGGATCCCGACGCCGCCAGAAGAATATAATTGCCGCGCGCATTAGAAAAAAATGAGGCACAGCCGCGACAGCTATGCCTAAGACGCATCTATCCATAGAGGTTCTCAGAGGATTACACGGTGGGTGCGAAAGGAGCCCGTTTATGGCGATGACTTCCTCCGCGAAGGTCACTACTTGGATATTACAGGCCGTGTTCGTCGGACTCTGCCTCGGTGTCTGTTCCTATGCTCAGTCCAGCAATAGCGAGCGGCTAGTCGCTAGAAATACTGAAATCCAGTTTGGCAAAGGGTACCAAAAATGGCTCGATGAGGATGTGCGCTGGATCATCTCTCCGGAAGAGAAAGCGGCGTTCGCTAATCTTCGGAAAGACGAAGAACGAGACCAATTTGTAGAACAGTTCTGGCTGCGCCGAGACCCAACCCCGGGCACTCCCCAGAATGAATACAAAGAAGAACACTATCGGCGTCTTGCATATTCCAATACTCACTTTGCTGCAGGCGTTCCCGGTTGGAAGACAGACCGGGGTCGAATCTACATCGTGTACGGGCCGCCCGATCAGATGAAGACTCAACTTGCCGGCAGCGATTCTATGATGCCCACCGAGGTATGGCACTACCAGTCCATTCCTGGATTTGGAAGAGATATCGATTTGCATTTTGTCGATACCTGTAACTGCGGTGATTATAAAATGCAGATTCCCAGGGACAAACAGAATCAGCCGCTACGAATCAAGTGAGCCGGAACCCCGCTCTCACTTGGCTGCATGGCTTCTCGCCTTTACACTGGAAGGGTGAAGATTGCTTTAGGCCAGATCAATCCCACGGTGGGCGATTTCACCGGCAATGCCGCCAAGATCATCGAGTTCTCCCACCGCGCCCGAGCCGCGGGTGCGGGGCTGATCCTGTTTCCGGAACTTTCCGTTTGCGGTTATCCGCCCCGTGACCTGGTGGAGCGGACTTCTTTCGTCGATCGCAATCGCCAAACCGTCGAACGCATTGCGGCTGAGACTTTGGGAATCTCCGTAATCTGTGGATTAGTGACACCGGCCCAGGCCGAGACCGGGAAGTCGGTGATGAACTCGGCGGCGCTTCTCCAGGACGGCCGGATCGCGTTCTTGCAATCGAAGATGCTCCTGCCCACGTACGACGTCTTTGATGAAATGCGCAACTTTGCCCCCGCCAAGAGTCAGGCACTGTTTCCATTTTGCGGCAAGCAGATGGCACTCACCATTTGTGAGGACGCCTGGAACGACAAGCATTTTTGGAATAAGCGTCTCTACACGTTTGATCCGGTGGAAGCCCTGATTCATTCTGGCGGCAATTTCCTGCTGAACATTTCCGCATCTCCTTTCTGGCTGGGAAAGCGCGAGTTGCGGCGCGATATGCTGGCGACGATAGCCCGTAATCAGAAAGTGCCCGTAGTCATGGTGAACCAGGTAGGAGGCAACGACAGTTTGGTGTTCGACGGCTCGAGCCTGGTGCTGGATCGTGCCGGAAACGTCATCGCGCAAGGCAAGTCGTTCGAGGAAGATCTCGTCTATTTCGATTCTGACCAACTCACCGGCGAAATGCATGCTCAGATCGAAGGGGAAGAGGCCAGCGTATATGCCGCGTTGGTGCTGGGGACTCGCGACTATGTCCTCAAATGCGGCTTCCGGCAGGTGATTGTTGGACTGAGCGGAGGCATCGATTCCGCGCTGACCGCGGCCATCGCTGCCGATGCCGTCGGGCCGGAGAACGTGATCGGGGTGGGCATGCCGGGGCCGTATTCTTCGGAAGGGTCCGTCGCCGATGCACGCGCTCTGGCGGGAAACCTCGGGATCCGCTTTGAGCTGCTTCCCATCACAGAGATGGTCGCAGCCACGGGCAAGACATTACAGAAGATATTCGCAGGCCTTCCTGAAGACGCGACCGAAGAGAATGTTCAGGCCCGCGCCCGCGGGATTCTGCTCATGGCGCTTTCCAACAAGTTCGGGGCGATTGTGCTCAGTACGGGGAACAAGAGTGAGTTGGGTGTTGGCTATTGCACATTGTATGGCGACATGGCCGGCGGCTTGGCCGTCATTTCTGATGTCCCTAAGACCATGGTGTACCGTCTCAGCCGCTACGTGAACTCGCGGCGCGTGGTAATTCCCCAAGCCAGCCTGGAAAAGCCGCCATCGGCGGAGCTGCGCGCCGGCCAAAAAGATAGCGATAGCCTGCCTCCCTATGAAGTTCTCGATGCTATTCTTGAAGATTACGTGGAAGACTCGCGCCCTGCTGAGTGGATTGCCGCGCATCGCGGGTACGATCTTGATTTGGTGAGGAAAGTTGTGCGTATGGTGGACAGCAGCGAATACAAGCGTCAGCAGGCTGCCCCGGGGCTCAAAATCTCGGCCAAAGCCTTTGGCTACGGCCGCCGCTTTCCCATTGCTGCCAAGTCCGATGTATAGCGATTCCGTAACATTTGAAAGGAACACATGCACCGCAAACTGACCTTTCTGTCGATGGTTCTGATCACAGCCTCGCTTAGCGCACAACAGAAACCTGCTGCGAAAGCGGCTTCATCTCCCGCGAGCGTTCCCAAAACAAAGGCCGCGAGTACCCTTCCGTCCGAAGAGACGGTGAATGCGTTTCTGCAGCAGACTTTCGGTTACAACGCTCAATTAAGCTGGAAGGTGCAGGAAATCAAGCCGGCCGCGGCTGAAGGCCTCGCGGAAGTGGACGTGGTGATCGTCAGCCCGCAAGGCCAGCAAATCGAAAAGTTCTATGTCTCACCGGATGGCGAGCACGCGGTGGTTGGAGACATCATTCCTTTTGGCGCCCATCCTTTTGCGGCCGACTTCAAAAAACTGAAGAATGGAATGGACGGCCCGACGCGCGGTCCTGCCGACGCCGCTGTCACCATCGTGGAATTCGGCGATTTGCAGTGCCCCCATTGCAAAGAAGCGCAGCCCAACCTCGAAAAGCTGCTCTCGGAGGAAAAGAACGTCCGCCTGGTGTTCCAGCATTTCCCCCTGCCGATGCACAACTGGGCCGCGAAGGCTGCGGCTTACGCGGATTGCGTGGCCCGTGCTTCCAACGATGCGGCCTGGAAGTTTATCGCGGGGACTTACGACGCCCAGGCCGATATCACCGAGGCCAATGCGGATGAAAAGCTGAACGCAATTGCGGACGCAGCGGGAGTCAAGAGTGCCGACATTGCGGTTTGTGCGGCGAAATCTGAAACCGTGGGCCGGGTGGAACGTTCCGTGGAATTGGGTAAAGCGATGAATGTCACCAGCACTCCCACTCTATTCATCAATGGACGCCAGGTGGGCGGCTCGGTTCCGTATGATGCCCTGAAGAATCTGACGGACTTCGCAGCTCAGCAGAAGTAAAGTGTCTACTCCTTCAGCCAGATTGCACCGCCTTCGTCCTGAGTGCGGCCCTGAATCACGTGCGGGGTAATCACCATCAGCAGTTCGTCGTCGTCCACTTCCTTGCTGCCATTGTCAATCACCGGAATGATCCCCAGCACCGGGACCCCATTGATACTGTTTTGGTCGGTACGGGAGAGCGCACCAGCGACTACCGCCGGTTGGCCATCCTGTAGAGTGATGCTGCCTTTGAATTCACGGTTAGCGATGATGGGGACGCCATTGATGGATTGACCGACCAGAGAGCGGATCTGCATTTCCAGATCCAGGCTGACGTCGGAATTCCGGTTGACCGTGGGTTTCGCCTTGAGATCGAGTCCTAGGTCCTCATAGCTGAAAGATGGAAATGGCGCCTGGTAGCTGTTGTTTTGCAGCACCTTGGAAATCGCCGCAGTATTGAAGATCGGCGAAAAACTTGCATTGGTAACGGGATAACGCGAACCCATCTTGAAACTGGCCTGGTTGCCCTGGGCCGCGCGCAACGAGGCATGGTCGAGCGACTTGACCCAACCCTCGTTCAATGACAACTGAGCTTGCAGAGTTCCCAGGCTGAGTCCTTCCAGGGTCAATCCTCCACCAAAGGTCGCCAGCGGCTGGCTGAAGATCGAACTCAACTGGCTCTGTAGTTGGGATAGCAAGGCGGAAATGGACTGATTGTTCGCCTGATTGATTCCGCCGCCGGAAATCAGCTGATTGATGAGCTGCTGCAGATTTTGGCCGCCGAGCCCGGCCAACGCGGCGACTGGAATGTTGAATAGATTGAACTGGTTGGGAACCTGCAAGCCGATGTTGCGGGTAAAGGTATGGTTGATTTGATAAATGTTGATGTCCAACATCACCTGGGGACGGGAATCCCCCAGGGTCTCGAGGAAGCGGGTGGCGGCGTCGAGCGAGTTCTGGGGTGCGCGCACCACGATGGTTGAAGTTTCGGGATGCGGCGTAACGAACTTCATATCAAACAGATTACGAAGTACGTTCACGATCTCGGTGAGGTCGGTAGGGGCGTTGACTCCGGGGACGTAGAAGGTACGCAATCCCATGCGGTCGAACAAACGATGATTTTCCGGTGATTCGCCAGCCAAAAGGATTTGTTTTTCGTCCATCGGCGTCCAGAACGTCTTGGTCACTTCGCCGGCCGCCCGCATGGCGGTGTAAAAGTCCACCGCATCGATGTCGAACCAAACCCGCCGGGAAACGACGGAATCGTCAAATTGCGCGCTGACTCCGTAGGAACTCGCAATTTGAGTCAGCAATTGCCGTGAATCGCCACGATAGTGAAAGTCGTGCTGTTCCGCATTCGGCGATACTCTGATTCCACCGTCATCCTCAATGACCCGGGGCGGTCCGGAAGCTTTCGGGATCGCTTCACTCACGGCGTCCCGCAGACGTTGCTGGGCGAAGTCGTTCTGGGGATCGAGCTGTACCGCGCTGCGAAAATCAGCTAGAGCTTCGATCGAATGGTCGTCGAGTAGGGCGGCATTCCCTTTTTTGAGGAATTCCGAGACCATTTGCTGCCGCGTCAACTCGCGCGCTGTCACATATTCGACATTGGTAGGGGCAAGGCGCGCGGCGGTCTCGAAATAGTCAAGGGCCTGGTCGGCACGTTTTGCTTTTTGCAGCTTAAGCGCCTTGGAGAAAGCTGCACCGGCCTCTTTTAATTCCTGCTTGGAGGGCGTGCATGAAGGATGCGCCGGATCTCCCTGAGGGCAAGGCAAGATCAG
The DNA here is from genome assembly GCA_963802555.1 of Terriglobales bacterium. Taxonomy (GTDB): domain Bacteria; phylum Acidobacteriota; class Terriglobia; order Terriglobales; family Acidobacteriaceae; genus DATBAX01. The sequence goes on from CAWDJD010000002.1 coordinate 509,828, forward strand.
CATGTTCTGCGCCTGGTCAGCGCCGAAAGCCCCAGCTGCCAGGGCAGACATCAGCAGTATGGATCGGGCCCAGCGCATGCACCGATTGTACCCGGGAATAACCATCATTCGAAGCGGTTTCAAAGGGAGCCTTGACCTTTCGTGCCTACAGAACGCTTTTCCCGCAACCGACTTGCGCGATAAAGTAAAGCGTAGACGGTCGGAGCGGCAGTTGGAAAACTCGGTGGAAAAGCGTATAAAAGCTAGTTGCGACAGCACTTCCATCCCGTGCGGCCTCAACGAAATCCAGGCGATTGAGCGAGGTTCTATGTCCACCACCATGCAGGCTCCCAAGGGGCTGGAGGGAGTGGTTGCAACAACTTCCGGCATCTGTTACATCGACGGGGAGCAGGGTGTCTTGGCTTATCGTGGCATCGACATCCACGAGTTGGCGGACAAGTCCAACTTCGAAGAAACCTGCTATCTGCTTTGGAATGGCAAACTTCCCACGGCCGGCGAACTGAAAACCCTGCGCGCCCGCCTTGCCGAAGAGCGAAAACTGGACCCCGCGATCCTCAATTTGGTGCGCAGTGCGCCCCGGCATGTTCCACCCATGGACGTGCTGCGAACGGCGGTTTCGGCCTTGTCTTTTTACGATCCTGATGAGAAGCGGAACGATCACGACGCCAACCTGAATAAAGCAATTCGATTGACGTCGCAGATTGCCATGATCGTCGCGGCTTATGACCGCATCCGCAAGGGCAAAAATGTCGTCGAACCGGACCGCACGCTCTCGCACGCGGCCAATTTCCTGCTGCTGCTGAATGGGACTCGTCCCACAGAAACTGCCGAACGCGCCCTGGACATCGCATTAATCCTGCATGCTGACCACGAGCTGAATGCCTCCACCTTCGCTGCTCGAGTCACGGCGGCCACGCTCTCGGATATGCATTCGGCGGTCACCTCGGCCATCGGCACTCTTAAAGGGCCGTTGCACGGCGGCGCCAACGAGGCTGTTTTCCACATCCTGGAAGCCATCGACGCGGCCAAGGCGGATCCGGTGGAATTCATTAAGAAAATGTTGGCGGAAAAGAAAAAGGTGCCTGGCTTCGGACACCGCGTGTATCACACCGAAGATCCCCGAGCCACACACTTGCGCAAAATGTCCCACGACCTTTGCCATTCCAGCGGCCAGGACAAGTGGTACGACATGTCATACAAAGTGGAGCAATTCGTTAAGGCGGAAAAGAAGCTGAACGCCAACGTGGATTTCTATTCGGCTTCGACCTACCACACGCTGGGCATTGACGTTGACCTTTTCACCCCGATCTTTGCTGTCTCTCGCGTGAGCGGGTGGACAGCCCACGTCATCGAGCAGCTGGACGACAACCGCCTCATCCGTCCCCGCGCCGACTACATCGGGCCTGCTTATCCCAACCGCTACGTACCCATAGAGCAACGATAAGCATTTGGGGCTAGCAATACCCACGTGGGCGCGGACGCCTCGTCTGTCCAGGCGAAAGCATGGTTTTGATTCAGATTATCCGACTGCCGCCTCAGAAAAATTCACGAGGTTCTAGGTGATCAACTACTTGGTAGTTTACGAGAAATCAAGAACTGGCTGGAGCGCCTTCGTGCCCGATCTGCCGGGAGTGATTACGACCGGCCAGACGAAGCAAGAGACGCAGCGGCTCATCCGCGAAGCCATTGAGTTCCATCTCGAAGGTTTGCGCGAAGATAGACCCCCGATTCCAGAACCAGGCGCGTCGGCTGAGGTTGTAACCGTCGCCTGACAGGATATCTCGACCTTTTCCCCACTCTATAAGGCGTAAAATACCTGTAGTCCCATGCGGCGCGTCTATCTCGACAATAACGCCAGTACCCCGGTGCTTCCTGAAGTTCTGGAGGCCATGTTGCCGTTCTTCAGCGAACACGCCGGGAACGCCTCCTCCATCCACCATCATGGACAGGAGACGCGCGCGGCGGTGGAGCGGGCTCGCGAGTCGGTGGCAGCGCTTCTGGGATGCCGCGCTTCCGAGATCGTCTTCACCAGCGGCGGCACCGAGGCCGACAATCTGGCCATTTTTGGACTCGCCCGTGCTAGCGATCACGCGATTTCTTCCACCATCGAGCATCATGCGGTCTTGAATTCCTGCAAGCAGCTTGAAGCGTTTGGGTGCGAAGTCACCTATGTTCCCGTCGATGGCCGGGGGCTGGTTGACCCTGAGGACGTCCGCCGCGCCCTGCGCCCCAACACCCGGCTCATCACCATCATGATGGCCAACAATGAAACCGGCGTATTGCAGCCGCTGGAAGAAATTGGCAGGATTGCATCCGAAGCCGATATCTACTTCCACACTGATGGCGTGCAGGCTGCGGGGAAGGTCCCGGTCAACGTCAATAATATTGCCTGCGACTTGCTCTCGATATCGGGGCATAAGATCCATGCTCCGCAGGGAGTTGGCGCGCTCTATGTCCGCAAGGGGACCCTGTTGCAGCCCATGCTCCATGGCGGCCGTCACGAACGTTCCCGTCGCGCCGGCACGGAGAATGTCCCAGGAATTGTCGGTCTAGGCAAGGCGGCGGAGCTGGCCATGGAAGCCTTTCGTCGTGGCGATGACGAGAAAATGGCCGCCATGCGCGATCGCATTCAGCAGACGATCCTCTGTGAGGTCGAAGCCACGGGCGTAAACGGGGAAGGCGCGCCGCGTGTCCCTAATACCACGAACATCTATTTCGATTACATCGAAGGCGAAGCCCTGGTGATCGCTCTTGATCTCAAGGGACTGGCGGTTTCGACGGGCGCTGCCTGTTCTTCCGGCGCGCTGGAGCCTTCGCACGTCCTCATGGCGATGGGACTCCAGCCGGACCGCGCCCGTGCCAGCCTCCGCTTCAGCCTGGGCAAGCAAAATACGCCTGAGGACGTGGAATTCGCCCTTAGCCTCATTCCTTCCACGGTTGCGCGCCTGCGGGAGCTCTCGCCGGTTTACAATAAGACAGCAGTCAGCACTTAGCACTCAGCATTCAGTCCTTGAGACTGTGTGCAACCTCAAAACAAAGCTAGCGCAGCATCCCTTAAAGCTTCAGGGCTGAATGCTGACGGCTGAGTGCTGACTGCTAATTTTCACATGCCCCAAGCCCGAACCATCGCCGTCGCCATGTCCGGAGGAGTCGATTCCTCCGCGGTCGCGGCCATGCTTCGCGCCGAAGGCCATAACGTCGTGGGCCTGACCATGCAGCTCTGGAACCAGCGCCGGCTGGCAGGCCACGAGGGCATGCCAGAGTCAGTGCAGGGCCGCTGTTGTTCGCTGGACGATGTTTACGACGCCCGCCGTGTCGCCGAGACCATTGGCATCCCCTACTATGTCGTGAATCAGGAAGATCGGTTTGAGCAGGATGTGGTGCGTCCCTTCGTGGCTGAGTATCTTTCCGGTCGTACACCCATCCCTTGCAGTCTCTGCAACAATCACCTGAAGTTTGATCAGCTACTCATTACAGCCCAGCAGATTGGCGCCGACGCCCTGGCGACCGGCCACTATGCACGGGTGGCATTCAACGAGGAGCGAGGCCGCTGGCTGCTCAAGCGCCCGGCCGATTCTTCCAAGGACCAGACCTATTTTCTATTTGGATTGACCCAAGACCAGCTCAGCCGGACTCTATTTCCGTTGGGAGACATGACCAAGCCGGAAGTTCGCGAGCTGGCTCGGCGCTCAGGGCTGGCTCTCGCCGAGAAGCGCGATTCACAGGAAATATGCTTCGTTCCCGGCGGGGACTACAAGAATTTTATCGACGCCTATCTCGGCGAGCAGGGCGAGTCCCTGCCGGACACAGCTGGAGAGCTTGTTACCACTGACGGCCGCGTGGTTGGCGAGCATGGCGGGATCCACAATTTTACCGTCGGCCAGCGCAAGGGCTTAGGCGTGGCCACAGGCTCACCTCTCTATGTGTTACAGATCAAGGGAGACACTCGCCAGGTCGTGGTGGGCAAGCAGGAAGACCTTTACTCGAAGACTCTCCGTGTACACCGGATTAATTCGATTTCGGTCGAAGAGTGGGACGAGCCCATGCGCGTTACCGCGAAGATTCGCCATCGCCACGAAGGCGCTCCCGCCACGATCGAGAAGTCCGGCGGCGGCGAAATCCTGGCCACTTTTGATCAGCCACAGCGTGCCATCACCCCCGGCCAAGCCGCCGTATTCTATGACGGTGACATCGTGGTCGGTGGCGGCTGGATCAAGTAGACTCCCCAAGAAAAAAGGTAGCGCCGCGGCGCTGCCTTGCGGGACCAAACCTAAGAATCCTAGATAAACATTTCGTCCTGGGGCACAGTTGCGCCGTTCCGCCGGCGCCGCCGGGAGCCGATCAGGAATTCCAGCCCGGCCGTTACCCCCTGGATCAATCCGGAGACTTGGCGAATTGGCGAGATCACCGTGCTGTGCACCACATCGCGTGTCTCTTCGAGCCGGTCCATAGTGCCATTCACCAGTTCGTCGGCGCGGATCACCTGTAGGCGCGTGCGATCGATCACATCGCTGACCGTGGCATCGATGCGTTCAATCTGGGCCCGAATCATGGTGCTCGATTCGCTGACATTCTCGACCATGGTTTCAATCTGCGGCCGCAAATCGATCAGCATGGAGTTTGCTATCTCTACGGTTGGCAGGATCTTGGTCGTTACCTGGTTCGCCAGCGCTTCCACGCGCGCAGTGGTCTTGCGGACAGCCAGGAACAGGCCCACAAGAATGCCCGCTTGTAGGACGACGGCCGCCGCCGTCACGCCGACGAAATAGGGTAAATAGTCCATAAAGGTTGCCCCGCCTTGACGCTCTTTGCCCCGGCGCCGACGGCAGATTCGTTACAGATTCTTCGCGCTGCCTTCCGTGGTGGTTTCGCGATAGGCTTGCTTGCCCGCTTCGAAAGCTGAGCGGAACTGTTCCTTCTGCTGGTTCAATACGTCCTTGCCGCGTTCCGTCCACTCCGCTGCCTGTTCGCGGGCTTGCCGGGCTCGTGCCTTTACCAACTCCCGGCCCTCTTCGGCTTTGGCGCGAATTGCGTCGCGGGTTTCGCTGCCAGATTGGGGCGCGTACAAAACGCCGGCCAATGCGCCAATTCCTAGTCCCGCCAGAAACCACAGGAAACCATTGCTATCTCGATCTGACATAAAAATCGGCCTCCGCCTCATGACTGCAACTGAGATGCTGCAACTAACCGGATGGTAGCATCGGCCCTTATGAAATACAATTCAACCCGCCATTCCGCCGCCCAGGTTTAGGCCACAGGTGGACTTGTAAGGACCGTCTACAAGCGAGACAATGGCATCCGCATCGGGGAGAATCGAAGTGTCAGAGCAGAAGTACCGGCAACACGGCTATCAGGACAGCGGGCAAAAAAGCGAGCGGCAGAGAGAGTCCAGCGACCGGCCCGCCAAGAAGGAAACCTTCGGCCCCCGGGCGCTGCAAATGCCGGGCACACATAACGTCTCACGCTGCGCCCAATGCGGCACCCTGTTGAACTCCCTCCCTGAGCCGGTCGGGCAATGTCCCAAGTGCGCTTTCGAGCTCCACTCCTGCAAGCAGTGCACTTATTTCGACACTTCCGCGCGCTTCGAATGCACGCAGCCCATTCCCGAGCGGATTCCCCGCAAGGACGAACTCAATCAATGTACGTTTTATTCCACCAGCGTGCGGGTGGAGAAGCAGACTTCCACGCCGGCCGCGGCCCGTCCCACAGATGCCCGCCAGGCTTTCGAGAATCTGTTCAAGAAATAATTGGTCGGGTGGCGCGGGGCGCCCTCGCCCGCGAAAAGCCTAAGGCTTCAACGTCGGCCGGAGCAACACCTCGCTGACAAACGATCGTGGTTCTTGGGTCACCAGCATCGCAACCACGTGGGCCACGTCTTCCGGTTGCAGCATCTTTTTCGGGTCCTTGCCTTCATGAGGGCTGAGGTCGGTATTCACCGATCCGGGACAAACCACCGAGACGCGAATGTTGTAAGCGCGGAGCTCTTCGGCCACTGAGTAAGTCAACCCGTTCAATCCCCATTTCGACGCCGCGTAGGCCGCGCCATTGGGCAACGCATTTTTCCCCGCCAGGGAGGAAATGTTCACGATATGGCCGCTGCCGGCTCGTATCATCATGGGCGCGAAGCTACGGATGCAGTAATAGACGCCCCGAAGATTCGTGTTTATGATCTTTTCCCAGGAATCTGGCGGCAGCTTGTGCAGAGGGTCCCGGAATCCGCCAATCCCGGCGTTGTTAACCAGAATGTCAATGCGGCCGAAACTTTGCTCTACGTGGGACGCCATGGCCTCGACCGAATGTAAGTCCATCAAGTCGCACTCCACCACTTCGGCCTTGCCGCCGGTCCGCAAGATCGCGGCTGAGGTGGTCTCCAGCGGGCCCCGAGAGCGGCCACACAGCACCACTGCGGCTCCGAGGGCAGCCAGATTAACGGAAATCGCCGCCCCGATGCCTCGACCGGCGCCGGTGACCACGGCAACTTGTCCAAGCAGGCGCTTTTCTCCACTTCCTGACATAGCGAACCCATCCCGGGCGCGCCCTATTTTCTGCCGAAACTACGGACGTGTCCCGTTATGCATCTTACAAGACAGGGGAGGAATGTCGGGAAAACTTGCCTTAGAGGAAGGACATACTTATAATCCCGCTCACCAGAGATGTCCGTCAGAGCTCGGGTGAATTAGACTTTTAGCTAGTCCTGGGACAGGCGTTGTCAACGATTCCCGGAAAATCGATTGCCTTACATTTCAAGGAGCCATGCGAATGAAGACCAGTGTAGTGGCGTTTGTGATTGCATTTGCTGGAATTGCATCCAGCCAGCAGGCAGCCTCGCCGCAATCGCAGCCCGCGGCAGCACAGCAACCGGCCGCTGCCCCGGCCACGCCCGCTGCGGCAGCGCAAACGCAGAAAAAGGAAATTAAGGACCCAGCGGAATACAACGCCTACGTTAACGCTTTGCAGCAGAAAGACCCGTCGGCCAAGATTAGCGGCTTGGAAGCGTTCCTGGTTACCTATCCCGGCAGCGTCATGAAAGAAGACGCGTTGGAACTGCTCATGGGGACTTACCAGACGGCAGGCAATCAGGCCAAGGTCATTGACACTGCGGACCGGCTCCTTGCAGCAAATCCGAATAACGTTCGCGCCTTGGTGTTGCTCGCCTACAATGAACGGGCCGGCCAAAAATGGGCGGACGCAAAACAAAACGCCGAAAAAGGCTTACAGGCGCTTCCCAACATGCCCAAGCCCGAGGGCATTTCGGACCCAGATTTCGCCAAGCAGAAAACTCAAATGGGCGGCCTGCTGAGCAGCGTCGCTGGATTTTCAGCCCTTCAGCTCAAGGATTTTGCGGCGGCCCAGAAATATCTGCGGGCGGCCGTAGAGGCGGATCCCGCCAATGTGGAGAATGTGTATCCCCTAGCGCTCGCCTACCTTACAGGTACGCCCGAAGACGACGTGAATGGACTTTTCTTCATTGCTCGCGCCGCTAACCTGATCGCCGATGCCACAGCCAAGGCTGGAGTCATCAAGTTTGGCCACAGTCGATACGTGAAGTACCATGGCGCGGAGGACGGCTGGAACGAACTTCTGACCCTTACCGCGACCGCGAATCTGCCGCCGGCCGACTTCGCCATCGCCAAATACGTTCCTCCCACCCCAGCCCAACAGGCGCACGATCTGGTGAAAGACAAGACTGCGGATGACATCAAGAAGCTGAGCTTCGCCGAATGGGAGCTGGTGTTGTCTGCCGGCGCGCCGGAAGACGCCGACAAGGTCTGGAGCGTAATCAAAGGCGTGGCTCTGCAGATGGAAGGTACGGTCATCGCCGCAAGCCCGACGGAGATGGGCATCGCCGAAAGTTCCGATGACATCGACGCTAAGAAGGTGGACATCACGCTCACCATGGCTGGTCCTATTCCTGCCAAGTTGATGCCCACTGAAGGGGGAACGCTAGACTTCCAGGGCACCCCAACGTCTTATACTGCCAGCCCCTTCATGATGAACATGGAGAACGGCACTCTGCTGACCAAAGCGAAGCCGAAGCCGACAACACCCGCAAGGAAGCCTCCGGTGCACCACAAGCCGGCGCAGTAGGTCATTAGTAGACAGCTAAGAGGGAAGGGCAGCCTGTATAGGCTGCCCTTTTATTTTGTCGGAAAACAAAACAACGCGAACTCTAGCGCACGGCCTTCTTCTCGTAAGAAATCGGGCGCGCGCTGCGAGGAGGTCGCTTGCTCCCGTCGCGGAGCTGGCGTACATCAATCTTCAGCTCGGTAATGGTTCGGCTAAGCGTATTGCGATGCATGCCGAGCTGGCGGGCGGCGCGGCACTGGTTACCCTTGTTTTCCTCGAGGACGGTCAGGATAAAGCGCTTCTTGAATTCGCGCACCGCCTCGGAATAGAGGATGTTGCTCTTGTACATCTGCAGGATGAGTGCTTCGAGCTGATCTCTCACGATGGCTCTCTTTCTTACCGTTGTCGAAAAACTTCCATGAAAAATAGGCAATCGTCAAAACTTTGAGCTTTTTCCTACTTCCGGCCCGCTGCCTGTTGCTGATGCAGCAAATCCAATCCCTGGTAAAAGCGCGCCCGTAATTCCGCAGGTGCAACCCAGATCGCTGCCCGCCCAACCACCAGGAAGTACGGGGCCAATCCCGAATTGTCCAACCATTTCGAGGTGGGAGTGAATGACGCCATGCCCACCAGAACCACGGCCACCACCAACGCGCCGCGCAACAGTCCGAGCGCTCCACCCAAAACACGATCAAAAAAACTGAGGCCGGCTTCCTTCATGGCCCAGTGGGTGAGACGTCCCGCGATCCCGGCCAGGATCATGACCGCAAAAAAGATGACCAGGAACGCCGCAATCTCCCCCAGCCACATCGACTTCAGGTAAGGCTCAAAATGCCCCGCCACGCGCTCGTACTGCCATGCAGCCAGCAAATACCCAAACACCAGACCGGCGATCCCAAAAGCTTCTTTGAAAAAGCCGGAACTCGCGGCCTGGGCTACCGATACTAAAATAACTGCAATAATGACCCAATCGGCGCCGCTCATCGAATCTTCCCAGACACGGCGTTCCCGCTACACATCCAGTTCACGCCCCGTCAGCTGGCGATAAGCCTCGAGATACTTTTCGCTGGTCTTGCGGGCTACTTCTGGGGGAAGGGCAGGAGCCGGCGGCTTCTTGTCCCAGCGAATTTCCTCGAGATAATCGCGAACATACTGCTTGTCAAAAGATTCCTGCGCCATGCCGGGGTGGTATTTGTCCGCCGGCCAGAAACGGGAAGAGTCAGGGGTCAGAACTTCATCGGCCAGAGTGATGCCAGCGGGGGTTAGTCCAAACTCGAATTTCGTGTCGGCAAGGATGATGCCTTTACCGCGGGCGAAATCTGAGGCCTTCTGGTAAATCGTGATGCTGGTGTCGCGGAGTTTCTGGCTGAGTTCAACGCCGAGCAGCTTGACCATTTCCTCGAACGAAATATTCTCATCGTGTCCAGTGGTCGCCTTGGTCGCGGGAGTGAAGATCGGTTCCGGCAATTTGTCCGATTCCTTCAGTCCAGTCGGCAGCTTAATGCCGCATACTGCGCCGCTGGCCTTGTATTCCTTCCAGGCCGACCCGGAAATGTAGCCCCGCACTACGCACTCCACCGGGAACATGTCCGCGCGCCTAACCAGCATGGAACGGCCCTGTAACTGGTCGGCATATTTTTGAATTGATTTCGGATACTGCGTCACGTCAGCCGTAACCAGATGGTTAGGCACGACCTTGCTTAAGAAATCGAACCAGAAAAGAGAAATCTGCGTCAGTACGCGGCCCTTGTGGGGGATGCCCGTCGCCAGCACGTAGTCGAACGCCGAGATGCGGTCGGTGGCGACGAACAGCAAGTGATCTTTGTCCACAACGTACACGTCGCGGACCTTGCCGCTGGCGTGCAGCTTTAATTCCGGGAAGTCAGTGCGCAACAAAACCGTATCTAGAAGTTCGGGGCTCATGTTGGAATTCTACAGGCAGGAAACGTTGCGTATTCTAGCGCGACGAAAATATTTGTCAACGGTTTAAGTCACAGTTCACCGAAAAGCGTACATCTTGTTCGAGGGAAAACAGTTGACAAGAGGGAGGTGCCCTGAAATCGGGCAACCGGCAAGGCTTTGCGGGCAGATACGTTGTGGAAAAGCTGAGGAGAAAGTGGACGGCCGTATTTTCTAAGGATCAAAGCTCGGCACTCACGCGTCTCGCAACAACCTATCGAAATGGGTTAGGCCGTTGCTCCGAACCGTACCGAGACCAGCTTCGATACACCCGGCTCCTGCATGGTCACGCCGTATAGCACGGGTGCAATGCTCATCGTCTTTTTGCTGTGGGTGATGAGTACAAACTGTGTCTGTACACTCATTTCCTTCACCAGTTCGGTGAAGCGCGCAATGTTGGCTTCGTCCAGCGGTGCGTCCACTTCGTCGAGAATGCAGAACGGACTCGGCTGATACTGGAATATCCCTACCAGCAGGGAAAGCGCGGTCAGGGCTTTTTCTCCGCCGGAGAGCAGTAGTACATTCTGTAGCTTCTTTCCCGGAGGCGAAGCCACTACATCAATGCCGCTTTCCGAGCTATTCTCCTCGTCGGTGAGCCGCATGAAGGCATGGCCGCCGCCGAACAATTTTTTAAAGGTGGCCTGGAAGTTCTCATTGATCCGGCTGAACGCTTCTTCGAATTTCTGTCGCGAAAAAACGTCAATTTCTCTGATTGTCGCCTGGGTGTTCTCAATTGAATCGAGCAGATCTTTGCGCTGTACATCGAGAAACGTATGCCGTTCGGCCGTCTCTTTATATTCATCGAGAGCCATCATGTTGACCGGGCCCATGGCATCGAGCCGGGTTCGCATCTCGCGGTAAATCTGATCTTCGACGGCCAGCAGATCGCCCGTCATGATCGGAATCGTGCTGTCGGCCAGCAATTCGTGCCGCTGGACGCCGAGATCGTTGAGGCAAGTCTCCGCCATATAACCGGCATCGGATTGTAGCTTTGCCGCCGCCGCCGAAAGTTCACCGCGCCGGTCGCGCGCCTGATCGAGCAACTGCCGCATATTGCGCAGCGCTACTTCGATCTCGGCCAACCGCGTGCGTACCTGGTCCGATTCCATTTGCAGCAAGCCGTCCCGAGCGCCGCCGGCATTGTGTTCCGCTTCGAGATCGACCAACTGGATGGCAAGCTGCTCGTTCTCCGCTTCTCGGCCTATTTTTTCCGCAGCCGCCGATTCGATCTGCGAATGCAAGGCGCTTTCCCTCTCTCGCATTTCGCCGACCAGCAACCCAATTCTCTCCAGCCCGGCCGCGGCAGAGCGACGCCGTTCTTCCAGAGTCGCCGCCCGCGCCAGATGCTGCGAAGCATTCGTGGCTGCCGCATCGCGACGTTCCCGCAGGACCGCCAGTTGATCGTGGGCGATTGCCGCCTGGGCATCAAGCTCCTCGCGCTTCTGTTGCAGCGCGGTAATTTCGCTCTGGCGGGCTGCAATCAACGATTTCTGCTCGGCACGTTCCGCAGCCAAACGCTGCAATTCATTTCGACATGTATTCAGCCGCTCACTCACGCGGTCCATCTCGGAATCGAGCTGCTTCAGCTGGTGTCCCGAGGTCATTGCCTGATTTTCTGCTGCGCGCTTTTCGTCTTCAATCCGCTCCAGCAGGGAAGTGAATTCCTTGATCTCCCGCCCCAGAGTAAGTACGCGTGTTTCTTCGTGACGCAACGCTTCTTCGATCTCACCCGCCAAACGGGTCACATCCCGCAGCTCGCGCTTCATGGAAAGCGGCCCTTCGGAGCGCTGCTTGCCGCCAGTCACCGTCACGTTATGGAAGCATTCCCCAGATTGCGAGAGAAAGAATGCATCCGGATTCTCGAGTGCTAGTTCTCGACCGATTGCCTGGTCCGGCACGATGTACCCATCGCGCAGCTTGGGCAGGATAACTTCCAACGATTTGCCAAACCCGTTCAGCACGCGGATGGTGCTCTTCAACGGCACAATGGAATGGCTGGGCGGAGCGTGGTGAGCAGCTTCGTCCACCACGAAAGAAAACTTGGCCTGCGAATCTTCGGGATGCACCAGGAACGTCGCGCGTCCGTCCACATCGGTACGTAGCAGCCGCAGACCTTCATCGGCCGCGTCCCACGACTTCACCACGATGTAATTCAATTCATCGCGCAGGAAATCTTCCACCACACCTTCGTAGCGGCCTTCGACTTCAAGAAAATCCGCCAGCACGCCGACCGGGGCCAAGCCGCCTTCCATCACGCCGGATTGGAACAGACGGCGAACGGACTCCGTGGAATATCCATGTTCGGCGATCACCGCTTCGAGCGATCCGCGCTTGCCTAAAGCAGTGGCAAACTCGGCGCGCAAGCTGTCGAGATGGCCCTTCCGCTGCGTTTCTTCCTGCCGCTTGGACTCAATCAATTGCCGGGTCTGCGAAATCTCTTCGCTTAGTCCCCCCAGCTTTTGCGAGACCGTTTCAAATTCAATGGCGATTTGGCCACGTTGCCCGCCGAAGGTTTCGACCTGAGAAGTTGCCGATGCCATCTCCGTTTGCAATCGCATGGCCTCGCGATCCACTGCAGCCATGCGCTCTTCCGCCTGGGTAAGCTGATTGCGCAGATGAGAGGCCGAAGCCACCGCTTCCATGATGGCAACGCGAGATTCTTCCTGTTGCTGTTCAAGTGCTGTCAGGGCATTGGTCGCGTCCAGTGCCTCTTGCTGGCATTGCGCCAGTTCCGCTTGGGCAACCGCGACATCGGAAGCTGCCGAAACCAGAATCTGCCGGTTCGCATCCCGCTCCGCCACCAGGGTGGTCAGGCGAACCCGCGCCTGGGCCAATTCTGTTTCAGACGATGCCGCGCGCACCGTCAGTTCCGCGCACCGCTCTTCATTGTGGCGGCGTTGGGCAATCGCCCGGTCGGATTCCAGCTTGATCTGATTCAGCCGCTCACGGTTCTCTCGAATCTCGGATTCGATGGCGTAACCACGCTGGGTGCGTTCGCCGTGTTCAGATTCCAACATCTGAACTGACTCGGTTTGTTCCCTCATCGCTTCAGAAAGAGTATGGATCTGCGCGTCGATTTGCGCGCTTTCCAACTCCAGCTGCGTAAATTTGCCGGCCAGCACAATGCGCAGCTTGGCCCGCATTTCTTCTCGCAGCTTGGCATAGCGTTCGGCTTTCGATGCCTGTCGCTTCAGCGAATTCATCTGTCGCGTGACTTCTTCAAAAATGTCGTTTACGCGCGCCAGGTTCTGTTTGGCGTCTTCGAGACGGGCTTCCGCCAGCCGCTTCTTGGTCTTGAATTTGGTGATGCCTGCCGCCTCTTCGATAATCGCCCGGCGGTCGGTGGGGCGGCTGCTCAGAATTTGACCGATGCGTCCTTGCTCGATCAGTGCGTAGGATTCCGGTCCCAGCCCCGTGCCCATGAACAGTTCCTGAATATCGCGCAGGCGGCACAACTTTCCGTTCAGCAAATATTCGCTGTCACCGGAGCGGAACAGCCTGCGAGTGACGACGACTTCACCAGCCTTAAAATTCTGCTGAAACTTGCGGCGACGAATCTTTAATACGACTTGTCCCGGGGCAGCGGTCACCAAAACGGGCCCAACGCTCGGTGTCATCATGCCTCGGGCAAAAAAAGGCTCGTCTTCCTCTTCAACGTCAGCGCTGCCTTCCATCGCACCAGGCTGAGCTTCCTCGGTCAGGCGTTCCGTTTCTTCGGCAGCAGTTGCGCGGACACCGGCTTCGTCCCAATCGGTGACCGGGCCGGTGGGAAACTCCTCTTGGACTTCAATCTCGGTCGGATTCCCGGCATCTGGCCCGTCGTAAACTTCGGGATCGATCAGCGTCAGCGCCACTTCCGCCATACCCGTCGGCTTGCGATCGCGCGTCCCGGCAAAGATGACGTCTTCCATGCGCGATCCGCGCAGGGTCTTGGCCGACTGCTCGCCGAGCACCCAGGAAATGGCGTCCGCAATGTTGGACTTGCCGCAACCGTTGGGGCCGATAATGGCCGCAATGCCGTCCCCGTGAAACTTGAGTTCGGTGCGGTCGCAAAACGACTTGAACCCGAGAATGTGGAGCTTCTTTAGTTTGAGCAACTTCTACTCCTTCTTACCGCGTGCGTGGACGGTGAACTGTCGAGCGTTCCGATGGTGGGACGCCATCCAAAAGACGGACTCCACCCATCGAGGTTACTAACTAGATTCCGTCAGCGTGTACTCGATGCAACACCGACCAAGGCTGGGTAGGGCGGGCACAAATTAGACCTACTCTACCGATGAAATCGAGCCGGGGTCAAGTAAGAAAACACTATATCTGGTGTGACCTTACGCTCGACCCCGTCATATTGCACCCACAATGCAGCAGTTGGTCAGAAATTTGGGTGGTGAGGGAAGCAGGAAGGGAGATCGCGAGAGCAGAATAAGGCTAGCGCAAAGCAAGGAGCAAGAGCAACGGATTTTGAGCCTATTTTTCTCCCAGCTTCTCAAAAAACAGACAGATCGACTCAATCCCGCGATAGAAGTTAGGAATGTGGAACTTCTCGTTGGGCGCATGTAGGTTGTCGTCCGGGAGTCCAAATCCCATCATCACACTAGGAATCTTCAGTACATCCTGGAAATCGGTCACGATGGGAATTGAGCCACCGGAGCGAATGAATACGGTATCTTTCTTGAACACCTCGTGCATGGCCTCGGTGGACGCCTTTACATACTTGTTGTCCGTACCCACCACGCACGCCGGACCCTTGCTCCACACTTTGATTTTGATTTGAATTCCTTTGGGGGTGAGCTTCTTCACGAACTTCGTGAACTTCTTGAGGACATCGTCCGCATCCTGGTTCGGCACCAGTCGCATGGAAACCTTCGCTGCAGCCTTCGCTGGAATAACCGTCTTGGCGCCGGGAGCTGTGAATCCGCCGGGCATGCCGTGGACTTCAAGCGTCGGCCGTGCCCAGGTGCGATACAGCACGGAGTATCCCGGCTCCCCAGTTAGCACGGTCGAGCCGACTTCCGTCTTGCGGTAGTGCTCTTCGTTGAAGGGAAGCTTTTTCCATGCCTTCAGCTCGTCTTTGCTGGGAGCTTTCACGCCTTTGTAGAAGCCGGGAATGAGCACGTGCCCCTTGGCATCTTTCAATTGGCTGATGATCTCAATCAGAGCGAAGAAAGGATTCGGCGCCGCGCCGCCGTACATGCCGGAGTGCAAGTCAGTCTTAGCTCCGACTGCTTCGATCTCGGTATACACCAGCCCGCGCAATCCTACGCACAGCGTCGGAAGATCAGGTGCAAACAGTTCGGTATCACACACCAGCGCAAAGTCGGCTTTGAGCTTGGCCTTTTCTTTGCGTACGTATGCGGCTATTGACTCGCCGCCCACTTCCTCTTCGCCTTCGATCAAGACTTTTACATTGATTGGCAGCTTTCCCCCATGACCCTTCATCAGCGATTCCAGCGCCTTGATCTCCATCCAGAGCTGGCCCTTGTCGTCCACGGCACCGCGCGCGTAGAGATTATTGTTGCGCTCCGTTGGCGCAAACGGCGGGCTGATCCATTCATTCAGAGGCTCGGCCGGCTGCACGTCATAGTGCGCATAGCAGAGCGCAGTCGGCTTGCCCGGCGCATTGAGCCAATCTGCATAAACCAGAGGGTGCCCTTTGGTGGGGATGATCTCTACGTTCTCCATCCCGATGCGCCGCAGATCATTGGCTACAAACTCAGCCGCCTTCTGCACATCGTCCTTATGCTGATCAAGCGTGCTGACGCTAGGGATACGCAGCAAATCCTTCAACTCATTTAAGAATCGCTGCTGATTCTGGCGAGCGTAATCGACTGCCGGGGAAGCCATAATTACGAACCTTTCTAACGAACAAACGTTAATCCCTTGTCATTCTGAGCGCAGTGGTGTTTCATGAAGCGAAGCATCCACGGAGTCGAAGGACCCCTATGAGCGCCGAAAACTCTTCAGTATACCGAAAACTGCGGTTTGATTCGCGGGACAACAAACCATCAGGTAATGTGATCAGAAGTCGGATTTTGCTCAGGAATTTCTTTGTTAATGGGTTTGAAGTACAGCCAGCGCAGCAAAATATACCCAACCACCAGGAGAGAAACAGATCTGGCCAATTCCGGTAGCGCGTCTTGAAAAGAGAAACCGGCCGGAGCCGTGACGCGGTCCGTAAGTCCGCGATATTCGCGTCTCATGATCCAGCCTGCGACGGGTGCAGAGAACATGTACGCGAAGTGCATAATGCCTTGGGCGAACAGCCAGCCGAGACCAATAGCTCCAACGAAGCTTTCTACGAGGCTCTTCTTCAACCGCTCAAACATGGTATCTCCTGACTAGCCGGCTGCGGTATGTACCCAAGCTGCGCAGCGGCCCCACTCCATAAACCCAACGGGAGACAAGCCAGGCGCTGGCAAAGCTAATAACAGCGGCTAAGAGATATGAAGACGTGGTGATCAAAGTGAAACGGTTGGAGCCGTTGAGTGAAATAGAAAAGTAAGGAATGTCAAAGATCGCAAGCGCAGTGAACAAAAAACTGGCAATTCTGGAAAGCGGCTCCCATAAGGCTCGGAATGCCGAGTCGAGCGACCAAACGAGAAGCACTGCAATTGTAACGGAGGCAATATGAGAGACAGCGAGGACTTCGCGGAGAGAAGGCTTCATAATTTCTCCTGTCGGCTGGCATTGTATAACGCCGACACGAGACTCCATGTGTCTCACGCATACGCCATCTTGCTCCGCCGCCCCAAATAAGCTGCCGCCAGCAATCCTCCCGTAAACAGTAAGTACACACCTGGACGGCTGCTGGCAGCGGAAGTTCCCATAAAGTCCAGCCCAGGGGTGTGGTGCGCCGGACCGATGTACCACCACACTGTGTACAGCGCCTCGAATGCCTTGCTGCTGCCACTCCACACGCCCAGAGCCAGAGCCAGCGTGGGAATGAAGAGGCAAGCCGTGGCCCAGGCAGCCAGTCCTTGAGAATCGCCAGCGAGCAGCAGACGAATTCCCAACCCTCCGCCCGTCAAAGCGGCAACAATCACACCGGCCGCCCAGGCCGCTGGGAGCTGATGCTGCAGCGCGTGGCTGGAAGAAAATAGAAGAGACTGAGTGGAGTATCGAGCCTCGCGCGTGCCCATCTGCGACCACAGCAGTACCGGCCAGAGCCAGGCGGCAATAATGACTCCTCCTCGCGATGCATCCAACGGCGACGCAAGACAAGCGATGAACAATCCCGCTGCCGCCACATACCACCACCAGCGCTGTCCCTTCAACATGAGCCTTAACTCGGAAACCACCAAAGGTGCGAATCGCGTTTTGCCGACCGGGTGAATGATCGGTGTCAGGTGCGCGATGGAAGCCTGGGCCGCAGTCGGAGCCAGTGTGCCCTGAAGATCTTCCACGGGGTTTTGCGACCGAGTTTTAGTTTTCTTTTTCCATCGCCACCCCTCCCGGGCGGGATCAAAACGGTGGAAGAATACGGCGGCAACTAGCACCACGCCCGCTGATCCGGCGACCCACCAGAAGCGATGCAAGACGACGGCCGGAGTCCAGTCCACGCCGGTCCACAGGAAACTCTGGGTCGTGATCTTGTCCGAGATGGTTAAAGCGATGTCGTTCTTATAAGTCGGATCGACCGCTCTCAGCGCGTCCTGCATGTTGCGGCCGATGACCGTGAATCCTCCAAGGTCATCCCATTGGTGCGAGACTCCCACTCCCAGGAAAGCACTCCAGGCGAAGAAATAAATCACATTGCCCACTCCGCCGCGTAGGACCGGCAAAGTTTCAAAAAGCACGGTGACGGCCGCCGTGAAGGCCATTGCCGGGAGACCCACCCAGATGAACGGCGCCAGCAAAGTCCAAAGCTGCAGGCTGTACTGGCCTCGAGTCAATTGCAGAATAATCGCTGCCACGGCCAGTACCGCCATCATGGTGTTCAACACAGCAAAGTTGCTCAGCGCCTTGGCCAACGTGTAAAAGCCCTTCGACATCGGCGTTGCAGCCAGGATGCGTCCCACTCGCGTTTGCTCGTCCCGCAGCAGCGAATTCTTGACGATGTAGAAACCTACCAGGCTCAAAAATGTAGCGCTGACCAGCGTCATCATGCTTCCACACCATGCGGAGTTGAGGGCGCCCTGATAGGTGTCCAGACGCAGCACGATCCCGCCGGTACCAGCTTCGTACCCCAAGTACACGGCGAATGCTAGCGTGAGCAAAAAGCTATACCGCCGAACTCGCTCGAGAAAATCGGCTTTCACGATGTGATACAGCACATAGAACGACTTCATGCCGCCACTCCGGCACGATGCCTGGACAGGCAGTAAAGGTAAGCATCCTCGAGCGAAGGTACGATGGGTTGCGCCCCATTCGGCGGGGCCCCTCCCAGTACCCGCACGTGGATGCCATCGCTGCGTCGCACTGTGCTGCTGATGAGGTATTGCTGCTTGACTACATTCAGCTCAGAGCTGGGCACCACCCATTCCCACACTTTGCCTTCCACTTGCCGGAGCAGTTCTTCCGGCGTTGCGTGCGCCACCAGCGTGCCTTTTGAGATGAGAGCGATATCGGTGGCCGTGGCCTCCACGTCGGAAACAATGTGAGTGGAAAGAATGACGATCCGCTCGCCGGAAAGATCTGACAACAAATTGCGAAAGCGAACGCGCTCTTCGGGATCGAGCCCGGCCGTGGGTTCGTCGACGATCAGCAGTTGCGGATCGTTGAGCAGCGCCTGCGCAATGCCGACACGTTGCTTCATCCCTCCGGAAAAGCCGCCCAACGGCCGCTTGCGAACGTCTGTAAGATTCACTAGATTGAGAAGTTCGTCGATGCGCCGGCGCGAAGTCGCAGCATCCAAACCTTTGACTGCTGCCAGATACTCAAGAAACTCTACCGCATTTAAGTTCGGATACACGCCAAAATCCTGCGGCAGAAATCCCAGCACTTCTCGTAGGGCATTGGGATTGGCAGCAAGGTCAGTTCCGTTCCACGTCACCTTACCTTCGGTGGCACGGGTGATGGTTGCCAGAATACTCATCAGCGTGGTTTTTCCAGCGCCATTCGGGCCGAGCAGTCCAAGCACGCCCGTACCCAACTCCAAACTGAAGCCACGCAGTGCCCAGACGTCCGAGCGGTAGCGTTTGCTGACATTGTCGATGAGTAGTTTCACATTTCTCCTGCATAGCGAAAACACACGTCCCACTGTCATTTCGAGCGAAGCGAGAAATCCTGCCTTTCCTCAGTGCAGGCAGGCAGCAGATTTCTCCTCGCAGCGCTTCTCGCAATGACAAGATTGCTAATTGGTAAAACGGATAGCACTTAACTAAAGTTCCAAGAATAACTGGATCGTCCTAGCTCTGAAATCGCTCGGGAGAAAAGGCGGCAAGATCGTAGTCTGGTTTCTCGTTCATCACCACCTGAGCCATTACGCGCGCTGTGACCGGTGCCAGCAAGATCCCTTCGCGAAAATGTCCTGTCGCCACAAAGTACCCCAGCGTCGAAGTTGCGCCCAGAATCGGCAAATCGTCGGGAGTTCCCGGCCGCAATCCTGCCCATGCTTCGTGTCTTCGCATCTGTCCAAGAGCTGGGACCAGCCGTAGCGCCGCCTGATACATGCGCTGGATTGCTTCTATCTCGGTGCGTTTATCGTATCCGGCGTCCTCGACGGTCGCTCCTACCAGAAGGCGTCCATCGCTGCGCGGCACCAGATAGACCTCGGACGACCGGACCACATGACCGACTACGGGCTCTCCGACAAGAGACAGCATTTGTCCTTTTACCGGGCGAATTGGAAAACGATGTGGTCCCAGTTGTCCGGCCCACGCACCGGCGCAGTTGACCACGATTGGTGCTCTATAAGTTGTTCTCTTGGTGGCAACGCCGGTTGCCTTGCCTTGGGAGATCAATATTTCCGTTACTTCGGTCCCTGAGGCAAAGTCCACTTCGCGATGCTTTGCGGCTTCCAATGCAGTCAGAGTTAACGCCCGTGGATCCACGCTGCGTTCCTTTAAGTAAATTGCCGGACGATTTGTATCAGCCAGTGCCGGCTCTAGCTTAACCAAACGCTCAGGAAGCAAAGGTAGGGTCGGAAAATCTAGGGGTTCAACGTCGCACACGGAAGGCAAGAATAAAATTGTTCCCTGATCGCGCAGGTCCACATGGATTCCGGATACGTCCTGCAACTCATGCACGAATTCCGGATACATCCGCGCACTGGCCGTGGCTAGATCTTGTAGAGGCTCCGGAATCTCCATGCCGCAGTCGGCCAGCATTCCGGCCGCGGCGTAGGAAGCTTCCCGGCCCGGTTCGCCACGTTCCACGATCAGGACTCGTACACCCCTTTTGCGCAACTCAATCGCCAGCGACAGCCCAATAATGCCGCCGCCAATCACGATGACGTCCCAGGTCTTCACGGTATGCATTGTAAAAGAGATTGCGGGGAAGCCGTCCGGGTGCTCGGTCCTTGTCGCGTTTTTTTGCGACAGGGCGGGGTTTTTCTCATCACAGCTTACTCAGGAAATCCACAATCTCGGGCTGGTTCCAGTCCACAGCGCCAATAAATTTCCGGCGCACAATCCCGTTGCGATCGATGACGTAGGTTTCGGGAAACTTGAAGGTGCCGTAAAGATTGTTGCTTTTCTTGCTGGCGTCGCGCACCGTGATCACATCGAAATGATAGTCCTTCAAAAACTGATGGTAGGCATTGTCGTCATCGTCAATACTGACAGCGAGCACGGTGACGCCTTTGTTTTTTAGATTCCGTTGCATCTGCAGCAGGGATGGCGTTTCTTCCACGCATGGCGGACACCACGTCGCCCAAAAATTCAGCACGACTACTTTGCCGCGAAAATCGCTGAGGGTTACTTTGCGGTCGGAATCCTGCACCGTAAAGTCGGGTGCCATAGTGCCAATGCCGGCCGGCCGGGATCCCCGATAACATCCACACAATAGGAAGGTTAAGAGCCCGAGGGGAATGAAGATGCGTCTCACAAAGCTATAATACAGAATTCACTCTATGCTGATGCCAGATCCAGCGCGGGATAGCCGTTCCAGCAAGGCAGTCGTGTCCATAATCGTTCCGGCGCGCAACGAAGAGGCCGGCCTTACCGCTTGCCTGGAATCGCTGGTCTCACAAACCGGCGTGCACTTTGAAATTATCGTGGTCGACGACGGCTCTACCGATCGCACAGTAGAAATCGCGCAATCTTTTTCCGCTGCGAGGGTTATTCATCCCGGTCCTATTCCACTAAATTGGACTGGAAAGAATAACGCGGTCTCCGCAGGCGCCCAACAAGCTCAAGGCGAGTGGCTGCTTTTTACCGACGCGGATACCGTTCATCTTCCGGGTTCTCTGGCCCGTGCTCTCATAGAAGCCGATCGGCAGGGCGCATCTTTGCTTTCTTATTCGCCCGAACAGGAAGTCCATGGATTCTGGGAGAAGGCCATCATGCCGGTGATCTTTGCCGAACTGGATGTCACCTACAGTCCATCGCAAGTCAGTGATCCGCGTTCCCAGTCTGCCGCCGCCAACGGTCAATACATTCTGATCTCGCGCGAGGCCTACGATGCCGTCGGTGGCCACGCGGCCATTGCCACCAGCTTGCTTGAAGATGTTGAACTTGCTCGTGCCGTCAAAGCGCCGGGCAGGAAGATTTGTTTTCGTTATGGTGGTGACGCCGTCCGTACCCGCATGTACCGCAGCTTCGCCCAGCTCCGCGAAGGCTGGACGAAGAATCTGGCGCTGTTATTTCCATCTCCACTTCGGCTGGCCATCACGCGACTGGCTGAATTCCTGCTGATTCTCGGGGATGTCGTGCTGGTAATTATCGCGGCAATTTTCCGCCAGCCAGAAGTCGCCGGGATTGCTGCGGTTCTGGTTATCTTTCAAGGGACTCTTTTCTTTCAGCGAATTCGCCGCGCCCACTTTTCCTGGGACGCCAGTGCCTTGGCTTTATTCGGCTTGCCGATATTTTCTTATCTTCTATTCCGTTCCAGGCTTGCTTATAAGAGAAACAGGGTAATCTGGAAGGGAAGAACGTATACGACGTCAGGACAGGTTCCGCCCGCGAACCCGGGCGATGTCCAGATGGGCGCAGCCACCAAGAAGCCAATGAGTGCGTAAGGAATAAATGGTCTATCTCACCCGCAAAGCCGAATTCGCCGCGTCGCACTACTACCACAATCCGGATTTCACTCCGGAGGAAAACCGGCGCATTTTCGGCAAATGCAACAACCCCAATGGCCACGGACACAACTACACTCTCGAAGTTACTGTGAAAGGCGAAGTGGACCAGCGTTCCGGTTTCGTCGTAGACCTCAAGCAATTGAAAGAAACCATGCAACGCGAAGTCCTTGACGCCATGGACCATCGTTTCTTAAACAAGGAAGTCCCCGAATTCTTTACCGCCATCCCCACCACCGAAAATCTTGCCATCGCCATCTGGCGGCGTCTGGCGCCAAAGTTAAAAGCCGCGCAACTGCATCGCGTCCGCGTGTACGAGACTCCCGACCTTTTCGTCGATTTCTACGGGGAAGCGTGAAGGCCCATCTCACACGCCGTTACATGTTTTCGGCTTCGCATCGTCTGCACAGCGACGCCATGTCTCCAGAAGAGAACGTCGCAACCTACGGCAAGTGCAACAATCCCTATGGACACGGCCACAACTACGCGCTCGAAGTCACGATCAGCGGCCAGGTGGACCCTGGTACGGGCATGGTTTGTAACCTAGTGGATCTCGATGGTTTTGTGCAGCGCGAAATCATCGATCATTTCGACATCGAGAATCTGAATATGACACCCGAGTTTACGTCGATGATTCCAACCACCGAAAACCTGTGCATGGTGATCCACGAAATTTTGCAGCGCGGATTCGCCCAGGCTCATCTAGAAAAGGTACGTATACAAGAGACCATGATGAATTCGTTCGAATATGCCGGGACTGCGGGAACTCGCTGGTAACTCGCGAAATCACGTAGTGACAGCCGTCTCGGCTGTCCCTCTGGCTGTTTTGCAGGATTAAGGAAAAGCAGGCAACCATGAAACCATCGGTAGAAACGACAACTATAACCAGCGCCAGCTTTGAAGATCTGGTACGAGAGATGATCGTGCGCCTGGGTGAGAATCCCGAACGCGAGGGCTTGGTGCGTACTCCCGAACGTGTGCACCGCGCCTATGAACATCTGGTCAAGGGTTACAAAGAAGATCCCGAGGCCATGCTGAAGAAGGCCCTGTTCACGGTCACCTATGATGAAATGGTCATCGTTAAAGATGTCGAAATGTTCAGCCTTTGCGAGCATCACATGTTGCCGTTCTTCGGCAAAGTGCATGTGGCTTACATCCCTAACGGCAAGGTCATTGGGCTGAGTAAAATTCCGCGCCTGATCGAGATTTTCTCCCGTCGTCTGCAGATCCAGGAGCGCCTCACCACGCAAATTGCGGAGACCATCCAAAACGCCATTGAGCCGCAAGGTGTCGGCGTGGTGATCGAAGCCCGCCATTTGTGCATGATGATGCGGGGGGTGGAGAAACAACATTCCGCCGCCGTCACCTCATCCATGCTGGGCTGCTTCCGTGAAGAGCAGGAGACGCGATCAGAATTCTTGTCGCTCATCCGCAACCGGCCCAACGGGGTGTAGGTTTTCGCTGAAAGCTGACGGCTGAGAGCTGACAGCTTCTTTCAGAACGCGTCAATCCCCGTGATACTTTGCCCAATGATCAGCGTATGAATATCCTGCGTCCCTTCATACGTCTTCACCGATTCCAAATTCATCATGTGCCGCATGATCGGATAATCGTCGGCCACACCGTTCGCCCCCAGAATATCGCGTGACAGTCGTGCGCATTCCAGCGCCATCCAGACATTGTTCCGCTTGGCCATGGAAATATGCTGGTGCTGCACTTTGTCCGCATCTTTTAATCGGCCCACTTGCAGCACCAGAAGCTGGGCCTTGGTGATTTCGGTGATCATCCATGCCAATTTTTCCTGCACCATCTGATGCGAAGCGATAGGCGCGTCGCGAAACTGTTTGCGCAACTGGGAATACTGCAACGCACAGTCGTAGCAAGCCATGGCCGCACCGATCGCGCCCCAGGAAATGCCGTAGCGCGCCTGGTTCAAACACATCAGCGGAGACTTCAACCCTCCAGTCCCCGAGAGAAGATTCGACTCCGGCACATGGACATCCTGCAGGGATAGTCCGGACGTCACCGAAGCGCGCAAAGACCACTTGCCGTGAATGTCTTCAGCTTTGAAGCCCGGACGATTCGTTTCTACCAGGAATCCGCGGATTTTACTGTCTTCGTCTTCGACCTTGGCCCAGATGATGGCGACGTCGGCAATTGAGCCGGATGTGATCCACATTTTCTCGCCGTTCAGGACATATTCCTTGCCCACCTTCCGGGCGCGAGTACGCATGCCGCCGGGATTCGATCCAAAGTCAGGCTCCGTCAGCCCGAAGCAGCCCAACTTCTCGCCTTTTTGTAAAGCTGGCAGCCAGGTCTGCTTTTGTTCGTCGCTCCCGAAGGCATAAATGGGATACATCACCAATGCCGATTGCACGCTGACAAAGGACCGTACACCGGAGTCGCCGCGTTCCAATTCCTGGGTCACCAGGCCGTACTCCACGTTCGACATTCCCGCGCAGCCGTAGCCTTTAAGACTGGCCCCGAAGAAGCCCATCTCGGCCATTGGTTTCACTAACTCGCGGGGGAAGCGGCCGGCGCGGTTGCATTCTTCAATAATCGGAATCAGATTGTCTTCAATGAACTTGCGGGCCGTGTCACGGACCAGGCGCTCATCATCGTCCAGCAGTGAGTCAAAATCTATGAAGTCGACGCCCTTGAATTTAATGGCCATACTGATCTCATTTCTGTTTCTTCGCTGCGACAGGCGCAGTCTGTGAGGAAGAGGAAACTCTTTAACCTAACAAAGCGTGGAGGGCCGGTCAAACAGACAATCCCCCGGACCGATTCTCTTCCGTAGAGAGGTAGCTTGCTACGTCTCCGGCCCAGTCAAAGTTGTGGCGGTGGACACAAGACGTAGCAAGCTACGTCTCTACCGACTGGGTTTTCGTACTTGCGTTCGCATGGGCGAGGGAAACAACGTCAGCTTCGATACACAACGGCCACCGTTAAACCCAGCACCAGCGTCATGGCCAACTCGTACCCGATCTGCAACAAAACCACGTGCGCCGGCCAGGGCTGAATCGCATAGTAGATTGAATAACGACTGACCGTTGCGATCAACCAAACCGCAAACCCATACCGGAGGCCCTGTCCAACCCAGGGCCTGGCTTCGACTCCGCGGGCGTAGATCCACACAAAGCCCAGGCTGAAGAAGAAAAATCCCACCATCAGAAACATCGCATGGGCGCCAGCGTCCGCTTCGCCCCGCATTAACTGCGCACTCTGCTGATATAACGGCTTCAGCAGTACTCCGTGAATCACGAAGTTGAGCAACCCGGACAACACGAAAACCATCCCAAAGCCTGCCAGAAACTTTCGCATATATTTCTCCTTCCCAGTTACGGGAAGGGATTCTATCCTACTTGCCGGCGGGATTGCTTTGCGGTGCAGCGTTGGGTACAGGTGCCATTTCTCGGGGGACGAGCTCCCAGAATTGTTTTCAAAGCTCTTACAATTTCTTGACACGAGTTCTTCGAACCTGTGCGTAAATATGGATCTAAGCTCTCCGAGCCAAGCCGCGACTTAGGTCATTTGCCTTGTCTACGGATGAGGAGCACAATGGCACGAACATGATGCACTTGCGGCGAAATCGATTTTGGTCCCTGTTGTGGATGACGGCATTATCCCTGGCCTCCACCTGTGGATTCGCAGCCTCTGCGAATCCAGTTGGGACGCCGCCCTCTTTAGATCTAGGTTTTCATCTGCTCTACAATCTCGACTTCGAGCACGCGCACCAGGTCTTCGTTTCTTACGAGCAAGGTCACCCTGACGACCCGCTGGGTCCGGCCTGCGATGCTGCGGGGTCGCTGTTCTCCGAGTTCAATCGCCTGGGCGTACTGGAGGGGCAGTTCTATTCCGACGACCACGTTTTTGACAGTCGGAAGAAACTTGATCCCGATCCCGCGGTACACGACAGATTTAACGCGGCGATCGGTCAAGCGGAGACGCGTGCCCATAGCCGGCTAGCCAAAGATCCTAAAGACCAAAACGCTTTATTCGCGCTCACGCTCACTTCCGGTCTGCAAGGCGATTATGCCGCGCTGATCGAAAAGCGCAATCTCGCGTCCCTGCATTTCACCAAGGAAGCGAACACCTGGGCCGAGCAGCTGCTAGCACTTGATCCTCACTGCGATGACGCCCGCGTGGCCACCGGCTTCAGCAAGTACATCATCGGAAGCATGTCGGCGCCGGTGCGTTGGCTGGTGAGGCTTGGCGGCGTATCCGGGGACAAGGCTGCGGGAATCTCCGAATTACAGCAAACTGCGCAACACGGCCACTATCTCGCGCCCTTTGCGCGAATCCTTCTGGCCATTGCTTACGTCCGGGAGAAGGACAAATCGCATGCCCGCGAACTCTTATCCGGTCTGCGCGAAGAATTCCCCGCGAACCCGCTGTTTGGACGTGAAATCGCCCGCCTGGATTCGGGACACTGACCGTTCCGGATCGTTCTCTACGAGGTTCGTTGCCCCCAATTTATATCCTGCCAAGTTGTTGCCAAATCAAGGGGGCGGCTCCCGATTTACCAGAAATTCACGACTTTGTAACCCTGCTGTAACACTCGGGACGTAGAACCAAGCTACCAAGACATTCTCTAAGGAGGCACCAGTGATTCGAAAACTTGCGCTTTTGTGTCTGGCGCTGGCAGTACCCGCGTTCGGGCAGACTACGTTAAATGGGGCGGGCGCAACTTTCCCTTATCCGATGTATTCCAAGTGGTTTAGCGAATACCACAAAGCTCATCCCGAAATTGAAATCAATTATCAGTCCATCGGTAGCGGTGGCGGAATTCGCCAGGTGCTGGCGGGAACCGTCGATTTCGGCGCCAGCGATGGCCCCATGACCGACGAACAATTGTCCCAGGCAAAGACCAAGATTCTGCACATTCCAACGGTTCTGGGTGCGGTGGTTCCGGCCTACAACATTCCCGGTGTGACCGGCGAAGTGAAGTTCACGCCCCAAGCTCTGGCCGACATTTTTCTTGGTAAGGTGACTTCGTGGAATGACAAGGAAATTACCAGCGCCAATCCTGGAGTGAATTTCCCCAGTCAGGACATCATCGTGCTTCACCGTTCCGACGGCAGCGGCACCACCTATATCTTCACCGACTACCTCTCCAAGGTCAGTTCGGAGTGGCAGAATGGGCCCAGCAAGGGCACGTCTGTGAAATGGCCCAAAGGACTCGGCGGCAAGGGCAATGAAGGGGTCTCGGGTATGATTCGCCAGATGCCTGGCTCCATCGGTTATATCGAGCTGATTTATGCGGTTCAGAATAAAATTCCCTACGGAGTCATGAAGAACGCTTCTGGCAATTTCATCAAGGCCAGTCTCGAAAGCGTCACCGCTGCGGCAGCCACCGCTCCCAAAATGCCGGCCGACTTCCGCGTTTCAATCACCAATGCGCCGGGCAAAGATGCCTATCCGATCTCCAGCTTTACCTGGCTTTTGATCCCCACCCAGTCGAAGGACGCGGCCAAGGGTAAAATCCTTGCCGACTTCCTGTCCTGGATGGTAACCGATGGGCAAAAAATGACCGCGGATTTGACCTACGCTCCGTTGCCAGACAACGTTGTGGCCAAGGTCAAGGAAGCAATCAAGCAGGTCCACTAGAATCTAGCTGGCGCCGGGAAATCCGGCGCCATTTTTCTAAAATCGGCGGGATGCACCACATCATCTGGCCAGTCTCCATGGAACCTCTCGTCGGCTCTCGTGCCCATCTGATTTATACTGACAACTCATATGAAGCGGAAAATCGGCCTTCTTGGGGTTGGCTTTCTCCTCGTGTCCAGTCTGTTTCGCGGCCGAAAACCACGACCAGATCGGCAGGATTGTGCATGTCGAACAAAAGGCGCACACTCGCGTTCTTTACTACATAGTGAACACCCCGGTTACGCGGGACGACCCTTATTTTGAGATCGAGGTGCAGATTAAGGACAAGATTTATACCGGAGAGTATTCTCCGCATCACGCTGCCGATACCCTGCCTGCGGACTGGCTGCCGCAAGCAGAAGTGAAGGTTCGGTTGGAAAAGCATTCCATGTTTCTAAGACGCCCGAACGGCGAAGAAATGGAATTTTTGATCACCCGGCATGTCGCGGCGCCTGCGCCCCCCCAGGCCCCGCAATCCGCGCCTCCCCATAAGTGATGGGCGAGTGCGGTCCCGAGCGACTCGCGAGTTAAGCATGGCCCAAATTGCACTCGACAGCCCGTCCTGCTACATCAACCGTGAGGCCTCGTGGCTGGCCTTCAACCGGCGTGTGCTGGAGGAAGCCCAGGACGAGAATAATCCTCTCCTCGAACGCCTGAAATTTCTCTCCATTAGCGCCAGCAATCTTGATGAATTTTTCGAAGTGCGTATCGCCGCCCTGGTGCAGCAGATCGAAGATGGACACACCGACGCCGGGCCCGACGGCCTGACTTTAGTCGAGGAGCGGGACTTGGTTTCCCACGTCATCCACGAAATGGTGGAAGATCAATATCGCTGCTGGAACCAGGATCTGCGCCCAGCCCTCATGAAGAACGGCATTCGGGTGCTGGGCATCCACGAATTGGACGCCCAGGCGAAAGCCTTCGTAGACGAGTATTGCCAACGTGAACTTGATCTCCTGCTCACTCCGGTCACCATCGACCCCGCCCACCCCTTTCCACGCGTAATCAACAAGGCTTTGTGTATGTCGTTTCTATTGCGCCGCCGCCGCCGTTCCGCCCTGACCTACACCGGGGTGGTCACCGTGCCCCGGGCTTTGCCACGACTGGTGCGCTTGCCTTCCGAGGACACCACGGACTTCATTTTCCTCGCCGATTTGGTGACCTATCACGCCTCACGCATGTACCACGGCTATGACATCGTTTCCTCGGCGGCATTCCGCGTGACCCGCAACAGTAATTTGTATCTGGCCGAAGAAGAGTCCCGCAGCCTGCTCGAGTCGGTGCGCACCGAGCTGCACAATCGCCGCAAGGGCGATGCGGTTCGCCTGGAAATCGACGCCGACGCCGATCCGGAAATCATCGAACGCTTGCGCATTAACTTCGAACTGGATCCATGGCAGGTGGTCCGTGTGCACGGTCCGGTGAACCTTTCCCGGCTCTTCAATATTTATGAGCAGACCAACTATCCCGAACTCAAATTCAAGCCCTTTGCCCCGCGTGAGCTCCGCCTCACCGCCAAATCGCAAGACTTGTTCGAGGAACTCCGACGCCATGATGTGATGCTGCACCATCCGTTCGATTCCTATGATGCGGTCGTCTCTTTCATCGAATCCGCCGCCGAAGACCCCCGCATCCTGTCGATCAAGCAAACTCTTTATCGCACCAATGAGCATTCGTTGATCGTTCCCGCCCTCATCGCGGCGGGAGAAAAAAAGGAAGTCACGGCAGTAGTGGAACTGAAGGCGCGCTTCGACGAGGCGTCCAACATCCGCTGGGCGCGCGATCTCGAAGACGCCGGCGTACAGGTATTCCATGGCCTGGTCGGGCTGAAAACTCATTGCAAACTTTCACTGCTGGTTCGACAGGACCCCGACGGTGTGACCCGCAGTTACGCCCACCTCGGCACCGGCAACTACAATGCGACCACGGCCCGCTTCTACACTGACCTGAGCTTGCTGACTGCGGATCCGGCGATCACCGGGGCGGTTCACGATGTTTTCAGCTTCCTGACCGCCTATGCGGAGCATCCCAGTTATGATCCCCTCTTTGTGGCCCCGCTGGATGTCGCCGAGCACTGTCTGGCTTTAATCGCCAGGGAAACCGAGCATGCTCGTCATGGGCGCCCGGGTCACATCATCGCCAAGATGAACGCCTTGCTGGACCAGAACATCATCATGGCGCTATATCGGGCGTCACAAGCGGGCGTGGAAGTGGACCTGATGGTTCGCGGTATGTGCGCTCTTCGGCCCGGCATCAAAGGAGTCAGCGACCACATCCGGGTGCGCAGCATTGTGGGCCGGTTTCTTGAGCACAGCCGCATCTTCTACTTCCTGAATGGCGGTGAAGAGCAAATTTACCTGGGCAGCGCCGATTGGATGCCCCGCAACCTATACGAACGCGTGGAAGTCCTGTTTCCCATCAAGGACGAGAATTTGCGGGAACGCGTCCGCCGCGAAATTCTCGATGCCTATTTGGCGGATACCCTGAAAGCCCGCCTTCTGCAAAAAGATGGGACCTACATCCGGACCTGGCAAGCCCAGGGCAAGCGGAAGCTTTCGGCGGCGGCGGGTTTTAGCGCCCAGGATTTTCTCATCGGATTGGCGGAAGGGAAGCAGTCTCCGGAAAGCATCCCAGTTTCGCCTGTCCACAAAAGGAAGAGAGCCCTGGTTCGAAAGGATCGATAAGGCCAAATGGTCATTTACTTCTTACGTCATGCCAACGCCGGCGAGCGCTTGTCCAATCTCAAAAAGGACGAACTGCGCGCTCTCGACAAGGCCGGGATCGACCAATGCGGCTATGTGGGTCGCGCCCTGGCCGCGCTCGACGTCCAGGTGGACATCGTCATTTCCAGTCCCCTGAAGCGCGCCGTGCAGACCGCATCGCTGGTTGGCAACGAACTCAGCTACGAAGGCAAGCTGCAGTTTGAAGACGCTCTGCGTCCCGCCGCTTCTTTCGCCGACTTCCGCAAATTACTCGACAAGTGCGCGAAATATGAGTCCCTCATGGTCGTGGGGCATAATCCGAACCTGAGCGAGTTTCTGGGACGGTCCATCAGCGAAGCTGGCTGTGAGGCAGTGGTGGAACTGAAAAAGGGCGCGGTGGCAAAAGTGGAAATGGGACGCCATCTGGCGGCCTTGCAATGGTGTTTGACGCCGCGAGTTCTGCGCGAACTCTATGACGCCGCCGCCACCAGTTCCCGGCCAAAGACTTCACGGAAGTAAGTGTTTTCCTTCGCCACCGCCCACAGTTCCAGGTCCACGCTGGCACGTTGTTTTGGTATCAGGGTCAGCCGAACTTCTCCAGCCCGGGCGCGAATCTTCGTAGTCCGAATGGCTCCGCTGCGTCCCAGGTTGAGCGCCCGCGCTAGCCGCAGCAACACCGACGCCTTCGGCAAGCACTGCTGGTCCGCCGGGAGCAAGACTCTGACCGCGTTGTCCTCGGGCACCGGCCGCGATTTCCCGAGATAACGTGCGATGGCGGCGATGATCTGTCTCTGCTGCGGGGTGTATCCCAGGATTTCGGAGTGCGAAATGATGTAGTAGGTGTGCCGGTGGCGTCCATTGCGGTTCACATAGTCTCCCACTTCGTACAGCATGGCCGCCGCCGCCAGCCATTCCGCGTATTCGGGCGGCAAACGGTGCACCGACTTCAGCCCGGCAAACAGGGCCATGGCCGACGCTCGCACCTGCAGCGCGTGGTCGAGGTCTACGCGATAGTGTTCCACCGCGACCCGAATCGAATCCCATCGCTCCGACTCGATCTGTCTTCCGGAACGGGTGCCGTGGTCGTACTCTGCCGCCATTTGTGCAAGTAATCCGTCACGCAGACCCAAGGGAGAGTAACGGAATCCCGGCAGGCGGCAGCTCTCGAGCAACTCCGCGTAAACGGCCGCCCCGGCCACAACGATCTCGGCCCGGCGGGGTCCCACACCGGAAAGCTTTCTTCTCGCCTCCAGGGGCGAGTGCGCCAATAACTTTGCGATGCGCTGCATTTGAGTGCGCGAAACCGTGGTGGCCCGTGCCCCGCGGGTCTTATACATCCCGTGGCAAACCGCGGCGAGCGATTCGGCAGTGCCCGAAGTTGCGATGGCAATGTTTGGGCGGGTCCGCATGATTCGCTGCGTAATGCGGCCAATTTCGCGGGAGATGAATCCTCTCATTTGCAGCAGTTCCGGTTTGCGGGGCGGATCATGCTGCAGGAATTCGTTGGTCAACCGCACCGCGCCCAAAGGCAAACTGACCGTATCGCGGATGTGGCCTTTGTGGGAGATGGTGACTTCGCAACTTCCTCCGCCCAGGTCGATCATCAGGACGGGAGACGTTGTCACCCGCAGGGTCGAAACCAGCCCCAGGTGAATCAGTCGCGCCTCTTCCAGTCCGGAGATGATTTCCACGTTCCAGCCCGTCGTCGAACGCACCCATTCTAGAAACGCCCGTGAATTGCGGGCGTCGCGTAGCGCGCTGGTGGCCACTACGCGGACCGAATCCACTCCGGCGTTCTGCACTTCGCGATGAAAACGACGGAGCACCTTGACCGTATTGGCGATGGCTTCGGGAGAGAGATACCCGTTGCGGAATACCGATTCCCCGAGTCGCGTCACTTCGCGGTCTTCGAGAATCTCGTGCAGCCGGTGGCGACTCAGGCGGGAAATCTTGAGCCGAACGGAATTGGAGCCAATATCAACCGCGGCAAGAGTGGGCATCGGACGGGGATAGTTTACCTCTAGAAGAAGTTTGATCTATAAAGAAAACTAAATCCTTTGTCGTCCTGAGCAAGCGTTCTTTGCGCAGCGTAGGATCCCTGGATTTGTTCATCAGTCGCGGCTGACGAAAAGCTATGAACGGGTCGAATTTTGCGACTTTGGTTTCTTAGCGACCGACATCTTTCTCAGGCAACTGATTCGTTCAATCGGGACGCCAGTTGGGCTGGCGGCTTACGGTTAGGCACAGTTGTTGGTTTTGCGTCCCTTTTTCCCACAATGCTCGACCGCATCTTGATCACGGCATCCACACTCTGCCGGAACTTGGCCCGCGTCAAATTTCGAAGAGCGGCCACCAGTGGCGAATTCCGAACTCCACCAAAAAGCGCTTCAGCCCGCTCCGTAAGTTTCAACCAATCATGCCAGTCGCCGATGACATCCTGCATGTCCTTGAGCTGCTTGATCATGCGCTCGGCGTCAGGATCTTTGCCGGCAAACTCCGCCAAATAGCGGGCCCGCTTGCCGGCGATTCTGTACTGATGCAGCGTCTTTTCCGTCAGGGGACCGTTACTCTGCCCCAGTTGAGCGAACTCGCGCATGGTCACGCTGAGCGGCGTCGTGCTCTCCGGAATTTCCAGGTCCTTAGCCGCCCGCTTCAGCCGTTTTCGCAGCTCGCGGAGCTTCACTTTGCTAAGGGATTCGGTCAGTTTCTTTTCCTGTTTGCCGCGTTCCTGCGCCAGCGCGCGCTGCAAATGCGATTTCTCTCCGCCTTCGCGGGTTATCTTGAGGCTTCGCAGGTTGGACATCTGCACATCCAGGTCGCGGATTCGTCCTGCTTTCTTCCTCAAACGAGCCAGAAGTTTTAGCAGTTTCCGGTCCTTGCGGCTGGACTCCGGGACCAGACATCCCAACAGAGCCTCCGCCCTCCGGCTGTAGGTGCGGAATTTGTGCACGCTCGCGGGATCCAGCTTGTGCGCCACCTTAGTCAACTGGTGATCTAATTTCTCGAAAACAACACGGCATTGCTTTTGGTCAACGGGCATAGACATTCGATTCAAGGGCTAAGAAAATATAGAACTATCCCAGGAAATACAACTGGTGTAGATTGTTTCGGCAGACTCGCCTACAGGTAGTCACGTCGAAACAAGAATGCTATTTTAACACTGCTGTAACACGATTCTGCTAGCTTGATCACGATGGCCAATCAAGCACTAGGAGCGCCACGATTGCCTGGGCCGCAACCTGTTACAAATAATGAAGTTGCGGTTTCCGCGAAGGCTGACACCAGCCTCCTCGCCAACGCCGGCAACAGCCAGTTGGCGGATCGTGTTTTTTCTTGGGCAATGCTCGGCTGTGCTCTTTGCGTTCTGGCCATCGTTGGTTTGATCGTCTACGAACTAGCCACCAGGTCCCGCCTCTCTTGGCACGCCTTCGGACTCAAGTTCTTCTTCCAAAGCGACTGGGACCCGGTAAACGAACAATTTGGCGCTTGGCCTTTCGTCTTCGGCACCATCGTATCGTCGATTCTCGCCCTGCTGCTTGCCGTTCCCCTCGCCGTCGGTGTCGCGGTGTTCATCACGGAAATGTGCCCACGCTGGTTGCGCGGAGCCTTGGCTTTCACCACCGAGCTCCTGGCGGCAATTCCCAGCGTCATCTACGGACTTTGGGCCATCTTCGTATTGGTTCCTCTTTTGCGCGAGTACGTCGAACCCTGGCTCGCCCGCTACTTCGGATGGACTTCCGAGTTCACCCACAAATTTGGTTTCCAGGGACCGTTTGAAGGCGCGCCTTATGGCATCGGCATGCTCGCAGCCGCGATCATCCTCGCCATTATGGTCGTCCCCATCGTTTCCTCGATCACCCGTGAGGTCATGACCGCTGTTCCACAACAGCAGCGGGAAGCTGTTCTCGCACTGGGTGCCACCCGATGGGAAATGATTCGCACCGGGGTTCTGCGCAATGCTAGAGCCGGGATATTCGGCGGTGTGATTCTCGGCTTGGGCCGGGCACTGGGTGAAACCATGGCGGTCACCATGGTGATCGGCAACCGCCCGGAGATCGCCGCGTCACTGTTTGCTCCCGGCTACACCATGGCCAGCGTCATCGCCAACGAATTCAGTGAAGCCACCGGCGACACCTATCTGAGCGCGCTAGTCGAAATCGGCCTCGCGCTTTTCATTGTGACGATCATCGTGAACATGCTGGCCCAGTTCCTGGTCTGGACAGTAACTCGCGGCACTCCAGCGAGGGCCAATGCCTGACACCGTAACTTCGACTTTCACATCTGCCCCGGTCAGTCTCTACCGCCGCGGCATGAATGCGCTCGTTACCTGCGCTGCTGCCGGTTCGGTCATTCTGGTTCTGGCCCCGCTCATCGCGGTCTTCGGATACCTTGTCTACAAGGGCATCGGCTCCATCAACTTAGCCTTCCTCACTCAGATTCCCAAGCCACCGGGGGAAGTCGGCGGCGGTATGGCCAACGCCATCGCCGGTTCAGCGCTAATCCTGTTTCTCGGAAGTCTCGCCGGTGTACCCATCGGCATCGGCGCCGGCATCTATCTGGCTGAGTATGGACGCAATCGCTTCGGCAACGTAATCCGCTTTACCGCCGACGTCCTCAATGGCGTCCCCTCCATCATCGTCGGCATCGTGGCCTACGGCTTGGTAGTGCTGACCGAAGGACACTTCTCGGCCGTCGCCGGTGGCGTCGCTCTGGCGATCATGATGATCCCGACTATCGCTCGCACCACCGAGGAAATGCTCCTGCTGGTGCCCAATGCCGTGCGCGAAGCTGCCTACGGATTGGGAGTCTCCCGCTGGCGCACCACACTTTCAATCACTCTGCGCACCGCTACTTCCGGCGTGATCACCGGTGTCATGCTGGCCTTCGCCCGTGTCGCCGGCGAGACCGCTCCGCTGCTGTTCACCGCCTTCGGCAACACGTATTGGAACTGGAAGATCGGTCAGCCCACTGCCGCCCTGCCGCTGCAGATTTTCACCTACGCGATTTCGCCGTA
The DNA here is from genome assembly GCA_963802555.1 of Terriglobales bacterium. Classification (GTDB taxonomy): domain Bacteria; phylum Acidobacteriota; class Terriglobia; order Terriglobales; family Acidobacteriaceae; genus DATBAX01. The sequence goes on from CAWDJD010000002.1 coordinate 545,394, forward strand.
TGATGATTGGCACAAACAAGCCTGGGCAGGTGCGCTGATTCTCATTGTCCTGATCGTTGCCTCGGTAAGCGCCGTACGCTTGGTCGCCAGTCGCGGGATGCTCAAGGGAGCGAACTAAATCATGGGTGAGGGCATCAAAGTCGAAAAGCTGAATGCCTGGTTTGGCAAGACGCAAGCCTTGTACGACATCACCATGGACGCGTCCGCGAACCATGCCACAGCCATCATTGGCCCTTCCGGATGCGGCAAATCCACCTTCGTCCGCTGCCTCAACCGCATGCACGAGACCGTTCCTGACGCTCGCGCCACAGGCTCGGTTCGGATCGGTGATTTGAGCGTGTATAACGGAACGGCTGCCGTTCAGATCCGCCGCCGTATTGGCATGGTTTTTCAAAAACCCAATCCCTTTCCGACGATGTCGATTTATGACAACGTGGCCGCAGGATTAAAGCTCAACGGCTTCAACGACCGCAAGCGCCTCGAAGAGATTGTCGAACGCTCCCTCAAACTCTCCGCCTTGTGGGAGGAAGTAAAGGACCAGATGCACAAGAAGTCCGGCGCCAGCCTCTCCGGAGGCCAGCAGCAACGCCTTTGTATCGCCCGCGCCCTGGCCGTCGAACCCGAAGTCCTGCTCATGGACGAGCCCTGCTCCGCCCTCGATCCCATTTCCACCGGCAAGATCGAAGAACTGATCTTCGAACTCAAAGAGCGTTTTACCATCGTCATCGTGACGCATAATATGCAACAAGCCTCGCGCGTGGCCGAGTTCACCGGGTTCTTTCTCCTGGGCAAGTTGGTGGAGTTCGATAAGACCGAGAAAATATTCACCACTCCTTCCGACAAGCGGACAGAGGATTACATTACCGGCAGATTTGGTTGAGCTGCTGTTGACTAAGTTGGGGTAACAAGTTTAGATAAAGGCAGGTTTCACGAATGCGCAGCCGTTTTCACCAGGGACTGGATGAACTCCGGGCACGTTTGCTCCGCATGGGCGGACTGGCCGAGCAGGCCGTGGATCGCGCCTGCCAGGCCTACATCGACCGTGATTTAGCGCGCTGCCATGCCGTGCTCGAGGGCGAGACCTTAATTAATGCCACCGAGCGCGAAATCGACGAGCTCGCGTTCGATCTTCTCGCCATGCAACAACCCATGGCCGTGGACCTGCGCTTCATCCTCGCCGTCACCAAAATCAACTCCGATCTGGAACGTGTCGGCGATCAGGCAGTTAACATTGCCGAGCGCGTGATGGACCTGGTGGAATTGCCCAAGGTGGAACTCCCTGTCGACATTCCTCGCATGGCCGCCGCCGTTTCTGCCATGGTTCGCCGTTCTCTGGAGTCGTTCATCGAAGGCAAAGCCGAGCTGGCCCAGGCCGTGCTTGAAATGGACAATGTCGTGGACCGGATGAAAGACGAAGCCTTCATTACCTTAGTCAAGGCCATGAACGAGCACCCGGATGTGACCCGCCAAGCGTTGGATGCATTGCTGGTCGCCCGCAATCTGGAGCGGGTGGCCGATCACGCTACCAACATCGCCGAAGATGTCATTTTCTGGGTCCGCGGCGCTGATGTTCGTCACGGGGGGAATCCAGAATTGCCTTCGCGCCAGGAAGTTGCCGACTCTCACTCAAGCTAGGCTTCGGGGGTATAACCCTTGCGTCTATTCCTGGTCACGTAGGGACAGCCGCCTCGGCTGTCCAGCCGAGCGCAGCGAGGCAAGTCTGCAAATGGCCTGTCTGATTGGACGCTGACTTTGGGCGACGCGCTAGCGCCTGCGCGGTCGATCACTCACGACTCTCTATCGCTTTATCTATAAAATCAGAATGCTATACTCCCATTCTCCAGCGAGGAAACCGTGACCCGTTTCTTTCTTGCTTTTCTACTCTCTAGCATTCTCGCATCCAGCGCTGTCACCCAATCTTCACCTCAGCAAATTCCTCTCCCCACCAGCAAACAACTCACCGTCCCCTCGCCGGGCCGGCTGGGATCCCTCAATGGATTCCCCGGCACCATCGCCTTGAGTCCGGACCAACGTTACGCCGCCCTCCTCAACGACGGCTATGGCTCTCAAGCCAACCAGGCTCATCAATCCATTGCCATCATTGATCTCAAAACCAACCAGCTTACTGATTTCCCCGACGCTCGCCTTCCCGAAGACGCCCACCAAAGCTATTTCATCGGCATGGCCTTCAGTTCCGATGGAAGTCATCTATACGCTTCCATGGGATCCATTACCGATCCCACCGGCTCAAAGCCTGGCGACACCGGAAACGGAATCGCCGTTTATAGTTTTCATGAGGGAAAAATCGCTCCTGAGCGATTCCTGAAAATTCCGCCGCAAAAACTTGCTGCCGGAAGAAAAGTTGCCTACGGAGTGCAGAACACTCCACCCGGAACCGCCATCCCATATCCAGCAGGCCTGGCGGTGATCGCTGCAAAAGGCGCTCCCGATAAAATTCTGGTCGCCAACAATCTTTCCGATAACGTAATCCTTCTCGATTCCGCCAGCGGACACATTCTCCAGCGATTCGATCTCAGCACTCATGCCACCGTGCCGTCTTCATACCCATACACCGTCGTCGCATCGCACGACGGACGCCGCGCCTGGTGCAGTCTGTGGAATGCCTCGCGCGTCGCCGAACTCGATCTGGAGAAGGGAACCGTCGTCCGTTGGATTACGTTGGACGAACCTAAAGATCCGCTGGCTCCCGGCTCCCATCCCACCGCCTTGCTGCTCAGTCCAGATGAGAACGTGCTCTATGCTGCACTCTCAAACGCTGACCGTGTTGCGGTGCTCTCCACACTCGATGGCCGCCAACTCGCAGCCCTCGACACCACGGTCTCTGGCCAGAAGTTCGCCGGAACTTATCCCGAGGCTCTGGCGTTCTCGGCGGACGGAAAAAAATTATTCGTAGCCGATGCTTCCATAAATGCGGTCGCGGTTTTCGACGATACGAATATTGCAGCCGCGAACCCGGCATCAACCCTTCCCGTAGGCCAGCCCCTAGGCTTCATCCCCACTGACTGGTATCCCAGCGCCTTAGCTACGGTCGGCGACGATCTCCTGATCGCCGCCGCCAAAGGCCAGGGCACGGGCCCCAATAATTTTCCCGGACATACTGGATACGAGCGCCGCCACCGCGAGAACGCTTATATTCCAACTCTTCTGTATGGCTCGCTGGCTCGCCTGAACATTCCCAAAGCCGAAGCTCATCTCGATGAACTGACTCAGAGAGTCTTGAAAGACAATCTTTTCCTCAGCGATCCCGGAAAAATCCAGTTCGCGCAGGGTGGGAACCCAATCCACCACGTGATTTATATCCTCAAAGAGAATCGCACCTACGACCAGATTCTCGGCGATCTCAAAGTTGGTAGTCAGAAAATCGGCAATGGTGATCCTTCGCTCACCATGTATGGCGCAGACATAACCCCGAATCTTCACAAACTCGCTCTACAGTTCGGCGTGCTCGACAATTTCTACGACAGCGGAGAAGTTTCCGGCGACGGCCACGACTGGTCGACCGCCGCCATCACCAGCGATTACAACGAGAAAACCTGGACCATCGGCTATCGCAGCCACGAGCGCACTTACGACTTCGGAGGCACCGTCGCCGACGAAATTCCCATGGAAAATGGCGAGCCTGACATCGATGCGCCATCCACGGGCTACCTCTGGGACAACGCTGCCACCCACGGCGTCACTTATCGCGACTACGGCGAGTTCATTGAGGGGATATGGTGCGAAGCAGTCAGAAAAGGTCCTGCTTCACCCAAGCAAGGCACGCCATCGCCCCTGGCCGCGGGATGCACTAGCCCGGTCGTCAATAAAGGCAACTTTCTGCCGGAGAACTTGGGCCAGCCGCATGGCTCGGCCAGTCCCTGGCCGTGGGCGGTTCCGCTACTTGCGAGCGCCAAAGCCACCAAGCCGGTTCTGCGGGGCCACTTCGACCCGCTGTTTCCCGATTTCAATACCGAATATCCCGACCAGCTTCGGGCCGACGAATTCCTCAATGAGTTCGACAGGTTCGTGACCGCACGTAAAGACGGCAAGGGAACCGAGCTTCCGGCGTTTGTCCTGCTGTATCTTCCCGACGATCACACCCACGGCACCCAAGCCGGCAAGCCCCGTCCGGCGGCTTCCGTTGCCGACAACGACCTCGCCGTGGGGCGCGTGGTCGATGCCGTATCGCACAGTCCCTATTGGGATGACACTGCCATCTTCATCGTCGAAGACGATGCCCAGGACGGCGCCGACCATGTCGACGCCCACCGCTCGATAGCCTTCGCCATCAGCAAATATTCGCCGGGATCCGCCGATCATCCATTTGTGGACAGCCGCTTCTATACCACCGTGAACATGATCCACACCATGGAGTCGCTGATTGGCTTGCCGCCCATGAACCAAAACGATGCCTACGCTCCGGTGATGGCTCCACTCTTCGCTGGTGAAGGCAACCAGTCGGCATTCACGGCAGACTGGCGCAATCGTGACAACGCTCTGATCTATCAGATCAACCCGGCGCACGGGCAAGGCGCCGCCGCATCCGCCAAAATGGATTTCACTCATCCCGACGCCAACAACCCAGCGGTTCTCAACGCCATCCTATGGCGCGACCGCAAAGGCGACGCTCCCATGCCCGCAGCCATGCACACCGTCTTCCCCGCAAAATCCAAATCCGACAACGACTGAAGATGTATTTGGCTTCGGACAAGAAAAAGGCACGGACGCGAACGCCCGTGCCGCAAGAGCCAGAGTAACGAAACCTATGCCCCAACCAAAGCCGGCTCCGTCTCATAAATCGAATGCCACGACGTCGCCGCCTTCAACCGGTCATTCACGTTGTTGATGTTCTTCACGCCTTCGCTTTCGAGCCACGAACGGAAAGCCGCCGCGCCTTGCTTGGCATAAATCGGGATGCCTTCTTTCCAGGTGGCCCGGCCACACAGCACGCCATTGAACTTCACGCCGGTCTCGGCGGCAAGTTCCAGCGTCTCAGTGAACTCGTTGTTGCTGACTCCCGCCGAAAGATAAATGAATGGCTTGGTGGCCACGCCTGCAGCCTGGTGGAACAGATCGACGGCTTCTTTCTTGCTGTAAGCTTTCTGCCCGCCAAATGATTTCGTGCCTTCGACGAACTTCATATTTACCGGCACTTCGACCTTGAGAACATCCACGCCATAGCGGTCTTTACTGAACTCGCGCATGCTCCCGGTGACGATCTGGGGTTTCTTCTTCGCATACTCCAGGCCCTTCTCGTCCGCACCGTCTTCGTAGCCAACAAATTCCAGGAAAAACGGAATGTCATTGGCGCGGCACTCGTCGCCCAGACGCTCGACCCATGCATGCTTTTTGTTGTTGATGTCCTTGGAATCGAACGGCGTGTAATAAAGCAGGATCTTGATGCAATCCGCGCCCGCTTCCTTCAGCCGCTGCACCGACCAGAGATCGAGCAGATCGCCCAGACGTCCGGGAGTGTTGGCGTCGTATCCCGTCTTCTCGTAAGCCAGCAACAGCCCGGCATTCTTGGCGCGGCGCTTCGAAGCCGGCAGTCCCCACTCGGGATCAAGCAAAATGGCGCTGGCATGCGGGGTCAGGACCTCGGTGACCAGGCTTTTGAACTCTTCCATCATGGCGTCACTGACGGGGGCGCCCTTTTCCTTGGCGAGAGATTTCTGCAGGGAACCGCGCTGGTCCATGGCCGCAGCCGCGATCACACCTTTCTCATTCGAGACCTTCTTCAACCCGGCCAGTTTGCCAGGAGCGAGCTTCATAATTTCCTCCAGGGTGCTACAGAGTAGAGATGAGTGCTTGGGTGCGTCAATTGTAAACCATAGTGCGAACCAGTTTCAGGATAAACACGATCGAATAAACCGTTACAGACCCAGCCCCGAAGGAGCGAAATTAGGATAGCCCGGACGTAAGTTCCGGGTAGAAAACGGAATGGAATTGCACGGTGATGCTCCTACTGCCGCAGGGTCAGCTTTCTTAACACCGCCTGTTGTTTAGCAATCAGCGCCTGCACACCCTGACTGGCCAGCGCCGTCATCTTGTTAAGCTGGGCTTCGTCGAATACCTGATGCTCAGCCGTGGCTTGCACTTCGACGAACTTATGGCCTGCGGTCATTACGAAGTTCATGTCCACGTCGGCGCGGGAGTCTTCTTCGTAGCAAAGGTCGAGCAGTATTTCGCCATCCACAATGCCCACACTGACGGCGGCGACAAAATCGCGCAAGGGAACTGAAGTGAGTGTTCCGGCTTCGACCAGTTTTTCCAGCGCCAGCCCCAGGGCCACGAAAGCGCCGGTAATGGACGCAGTGCGCGTGCCGCCGTCGGCTTGAATGACGTCGCAGTCGATCCAAATGGTGCGCTCGCCAAGACGTGCCATGTCCGTGACGGCCCGCAGCGAGCGTCCAATCAGGCGCTGGATTTCGTGGGTACGGCCGCTGGGGCGGCCTTTATTTACCTCACGCGGAGTACGCGTTAGGGTGGCGCGCGGCAACATGCTGTACTCGGCGCTGATCCATCCTTTGCCACTGTTACGCATGAACTGCGGCACGGTTTCCTCAATGGACGCGGTGCAGATCACCCGCGTGTTGCCCACTTCAATCAGCGCCGAGCCTTCGGCGGTCTGGATGTAGTCAGGAAGAATGTTTACCGGGCGCAGTTGGTCAGGCGTGCGATTGTCAGAGCGATAATGCATGCGAAGATTCTAACAGTGGGTGCCAGGCGGTGGCGGGTGAACTGCTTTTCACCACGGAGGCACAGGGACACGGAGAGAGCCCTTAGACTGAAACCACCCAAGGACTGAGACCTAATCACTGTGCGGTTTGCAGCTGGGCTGCCAGTTGATTCACTGCTGCGACATCATAGAAATTCGTCAAATCGGCATGCCCCGCCAGAGTGTCGCGCTCTTTCCCATCCACCAGAATTTTCACGCGCGTAATTCCCGGAATATTCGCGGATAGCGTCTGCACCAGTGAGGCCACAGTAAGCTCCTCCACCAGAATGCCGGAGCGGTGGCTGTTGGCAAAGGCGGAGTTGAGGTCAATGACGGCAAGGCCTGGATCCACAAGATAGACATTGCGCACTTCGGAGCCTGCACCCAGCGGATGGGGCGAGGACTTGTCGAGATACACGGCCAGTAAAGCCCGCAGCAATTCTTCGGCGCGCTGCTGGCGTCCCTCTGGCAATGGAATGTGGGAGGCCTGCGTCCGCAGCACGCCAATATCATCGTAAGCAACGTACAAAGTTACCTGCTCGGTGGGACCAGAAACCGGTGGCGCTACGGCGTGCGCGTTGGCTTCGTCAAATTCAGTTCCGGAGACGCCTCGCATATGCCAGAGGTAAAGGCCCATGCTCAGCGCGATGAGGAGCATGACCAATGCGCCGAAAACCAAAGGGCGGGAAATCATGGGACGGCCTCGAGCTTCGGGCGTGCGTCCGCGATTCCCGCCGCCACGGTGCCGGCGACAAGTTGCTGGTAATCGGGGGAGGACAAATCCGAAATCTTGCCGGCCGGGGGCGCAATCTCCAGGGCGATGGCGGGCGTGGTGAGGTTATTCAAAGGACGTAGGAGAGCGGCAAGGGAACGAACCGGAATCTGCTTATTTCGCAGTTCTCCCGCCACGCTAGCCGCCGCAGCCTGACTCGCGGAAAGGAAAGCGGCTTGCGCTGTGCCCCATGCAAGGAAAGGCCCGTGGGATTCGCCAGCCGGGGGGAGCAGTGCCGTGTAGATGCGAACGCCGTTGCCTTGTGACGCCGCATGGATGCACAGATAGATCGCAGGATGCGCGGAGTTAGTCTGGCTGGCGCGCTGGTCGAGGCTGAGGTTGATGTCACCATCGCGCAAGAGTAATGTCGTGATCCCGCGGCTCTCGAGTTGCTGCCGGATTTGCCGGGCGAAGGCGAGGGTGACGTCTTTTTCCGCCAGTTGATCGCTGAGCGCGGCGCCGCGTTCATCGCCTCCATGGCTGGCATCGATGACGGCAAAGTATTTGCGTAGTCCGGGTGCTGTGCCTGGGGGCGCGCCCGAGGATGCCCCGCCTGAAGGCGGGCCACCCGCACTCGTCGCGGGAGCGCCTGACGGGAATTGGCTCTGCGCGACGGTGGATGCGGCGGCCGTGATGGTGATGGTCTTGCGGTCCTCGCTGAACGTGGCAAACAACGGAGCGTTCGCGCTCACCGTGATGTCTGCCGTTCCGTTGCTTTCTCCGTAGCCGGCCGAGGGGATGATCTTGCTATCGAAAGTGAGCACTGGCGAAGCCGGGGATTCCAGAGCTTCACGGCTGAAATGCATGCGTAATTTTCCCGGCTCGGTGGCGATAGAAGGATTCACCGGAGCCGTAAAATTAATGATCAAGGCAGGATTCGACGCCTTGCTCACTTGCGCCGTGAAGTGGACTCCGGCATTGCCAATAAAGAGACGACGCGCGTTTTCGTGGAAAGTGACTGGGCCGCCGAGAAGGCGTGAGAGGATCTGCGGCAGCGAGGACAGCGGGACCATACCGTGCCCATTTTCCAGCAGGAAATTCGCCGAAAGATCGAATCCGTTGCGGCCGATGCGGACGCGCCGTTTGCCGGCGGTGAATTCCGCTTCTTCGCCATTGCAGCGGATCTTCCATCGATTGCCTTCGGTTTTGGCTGTGACTTGGCCAAAAGGGCCGAGTGCTGCAAGCAGGTCGGCATAGTCCCGGCCATTGCGCTCGCTTACCGGAGCTGAATAGCTGGCCGCGGCGGAATAGATCGACAGATGCTTGTCGCTGTCAGCCGCAGAAAAAAGCAAAAGCGTAGAAGTGAAGACCACCACGGCGACCAGGAGTGACGAGAGGCCAGCACGCTCGCGAAGCCTGCGGCTACTCCAGGGCATAAATGGTCAAGCCGCTGAGGAGCTTAGGATAGAAGTCGGTCGATTTCTGGGGTAGGACCTCGTTGCCGAAAGCGATGTCCCGCACCTGCGGCATGCGCACGGAGTTCATGAGAAAGGCCACGTTGGCGGCGCCGCTGCGAACCTTCGCGATGGCCTCCCCGGCATCGCGGACGTAGCTGAGATTTTCCTGGTTGCGAATCGATTCTTCGGACAAGCCCAACACGCCTTCCAGCAAACATTTGTGCAATTGCACAACGTCGAGCGATTGCTGACGCAGGGAAAGGGAGCCAAAGATGCTCGTGCCGTCTCCTTTTGGCCGATCGAATAGGAAAGCGCGATTGGGCGTGATCCCTAACAAGGCGGTGCCGGTGATGCCGGCTTCGCGCAGGATTGCATGGGCGCGCGATGCATCGAGCGATGGGTCGACCTCTTCGACGCTGAAGTAGGCGCGTGCTCCCTCGTGTAGCGCGTCGGCCGAAAAAGCAGGCAGTCCGTGCACCACGCGGTGAGTTGGCAGGATCGCCAGGCCGGGGCTGTCCATGTTGACGAAGGTCATCATGGCGAGTTCGTAAGGAGCGATTTCTGCCTCACCCTGACCAACCAGGGCATTTTCTGCCGAGTGTTCACGAGGAATGCCGCCTGGGTTCGAAGACGAGGTGGCCGCCCGCCGTTCGTTGCGGTAGTTCAACGCGGTTTCATAGCGATGGTGGCCATCAGCAATGATCAGCTTCTTGTCCCGCATTTTGCCTCGAACCAGGTCAACCAGGTGGGGATCGGAAACCTTCCAGACCTGGTGCAAGACACCGTATTCGTCGCGCATTTCCATGTCCGGCTTGGTGTCGGTGGCAAGGAGGCCCTCAATTTCGCTGGCGGGATCGCTATAGAGCATGAAAATCTGCCCAAAATGGGCCCGGGTGTGCCGCAATAAATCCAGACGATCAGCCTTGGGCTTGGCCAGAGTCTGTTCATGGCGGTGGACCACGCCGGCGGAGTAGTCCTCGAGCCGCCCCAAGGCTATGAAGCCCCTGCGCTCCGCTGCGACGGTGCTTCCGGGGGCGGTAAACCGTTCAAGATACGAATAGATCGAGGGTTGGGGATCCTGCAAAAAGACGCCCTGCCGGCGCCAGTCGCCAAAGAATGCGGCGGCCCGGGTATAGACGTTTTCCTTCTCCCCGTCGATCGGGTCGGGCTTGCCCAGAATAATCCGTACCAGATTGTAAGGACTGGAGGCGTAATAGCCTTCCCGCATCTGGGGAGTGATTTTGTCGTAGGGTTGGGTGGCGACCTGGGACAGCGAAACCCGGGCGGGGTCATAACGTAGAGCGCGGAACGGGGAAATATGGGCCATGGTTGGAGGAAAAGATTGTAACAAGAGAGGGGCTGGATTTGGGGATTGAGTTGCAAGAAGGATCGAAGAAGGGTGCTGCACCGGGGCAGGGGAAAATATTTGCGCATCCTGCCTCTGCCAAGCAAACTTTGACAAAAGACTGACATCTTCTGAGGTTTGCTATGTTAGGATCAGTTTCTAGAGCGAGGTTTTTTATGGCCCGCCTACTTGGGCGCTGGTCATTCGGCCCGTTGACTTCGGTACGGTACGTCCACTCGGTTGATCCTCCAAACCAGGGAAGTTTAGCTGCGCGCGGTTCGGCGCCCGATTTCGTTCGCTGTGCCGTTTTCGTTTTGGCAGTCGTGATCGGTTGCGGTTTGCCGCCGGCGGTTTGGGGGCAGACTCCGGCGAGCGTGGACGATGTTCACATCAGTCCCAGGGTCACGCCTGACAAGCCGGCCGACTCGATCATTGATCCTTCGCTTAAAACTCACACCGCCCCCATCCGAAAGGAAGTCAGTCTGGTGTTGGTGCCGGTAACCATTACCGATCCCATGAACCGCCTGGTCACCGGGCTGGACAAGGAGAACTTCCAACTTTTTGAGGGTAAGGAGCCGCAGGAAATCAAGCATTTTTCCAACGAAGATGCTCCCGTGTCGCTGGGCGTGATCTTCGATATGAGCGGCAGCATGAGCAGCAAGATCGAGCGGGCCCGCGAAGCGGTGATCGAGTTCTTCAAGACGGCGAATCCGCAGGACGAGTTCTTCATGATTACCTTCGCCGACCAGCCCGAGGAGATCTCCGACTTCACCCAGTCGGTGGAAGATATTCAAGGCAAGTTGGTGTACACGGTTCCCAAGGGGAGAACCGCTCTGCTCGACGCGATTTATCTGGGCGTGAGCAAGATGCGGCAGGCGAAGTATCCGAAAAAGGCCCTACTGATCATCTCCGATGGCGGCGATAATCACAGCCGCTACACCGAAGGCGAGATCAAGTCCCTGGTGAAAGAAGCGGACGTGATGATTTATGCCATCGGCCTTTATGACCACTATTTCCAGACCCAGGAAGAGCAGTTGGGTCCGGCCCTGTTGAGCGACATCGCCGAATTGACCGGAGGGCGCGCCTTCACCATCGACAATCCTAATGACTTGGGAGACGTGGCTACAAAAATTGGGATCGAGTTGCGCAACCAATATGTGCTGGGATACCGTCCAATGAAACCTGGACACGACGGCAAATGGCGTAAGATAAAAGTGAAACTGATTCCGCCGAAGGGACTGCCGCCGCTCAAGGTTTACGCCAAAACGGGATACTATGCGCCTACGGAATAGCCGGGTTCTGCTGTTTGTTGGATTTCTTTTCATTCACATAGGTGGGAGAGCACAGGAGCCGACCCCTGCCTCGGCGACTCCCGGCCAGAAGTCTTCGGACGCAAGTCAGGCTTCGACCCCTCCAAGCACCCCGCCAGCCCAAGGAACAGAAACTAGCACGCCGCCGCCCTCTGTCGCAGCCCCTGCGGGCCCCGGCGCTGCGGCCGAACCCCAGACCCAGCCTCCTCCAGCGCCCGCCGACGATAGCGGCGTGTTCGTTTTCAAAAAGAAGGTTGAGGAGGTTGTACTCCACGCCGTCGTAGTTGACAGCAAGATGCACCTGATCACCAATCTCGACAAGAGCGATTTCACCGTGTTCGAAAACGGCAAACCGCAGCCCATTACGTCATTCCGGCAGGAGGACGTTCCGGTGGATATGGGGATTGTGATCGATAACTCCGGCTCCATGCGGGAAAAGCGCGATGAAGTCAACAAGGCGGCATTAAACCTGGTGCGGGCCAGCAACGCTCAGGACCAGGTTTTCGTGGTGAATTTCAATGACGAGTTTTACCTGGACCAGGATTTTACCAGTGACATTAATAAGCTGCGGCAGGCGCTGGAGAAAGTCGAATCCCGCGGTGGAACTGCGCTTTACGATGCCCTGGTAGCGTCCTGGGCCGACTATCTGAAGAAAGATACGAAGTTGCAGAAGAAAGTGATTTTCGTGGTCACCGACGGAGAAGACAACGCCAGCCGTTCCACGCTGGAGGAAACCGTCAAAGATTTGTCGGAAGAGAATGGACCCACGGTTTATGCCATTGGCCTGCTGGGAGAGGAAAAAGAGAGGCGGGCACGGCGGGCCTTGCAGACCATTGCCGAACGGACGGGCGGAATTGCATTTCTGCCCAAGAATCTCAGCGAAGTAGACGATATCAGCAAAACCGTGGCCCACGACATTCGCAGCCAATACACCATTGGTTACAAGCCTACTACTCCGAAGAGCGTAGGCGGCTACCGCGCCATCCACGTCGAAGCCCAGCGAAAAGGCAGCGGCAAACTGGTCGTCAGGACCCGCAGCGGCTACTATGCCGGCGAGGAATCGGTTCCCGGCGGCCCACGTAATCAGGACATCCCAAAGCAGCCGTAGTGCTCACGTTGCTGGGCAATTGACCATTCCTCGAATGCTTCGTAGTCTGTAGAGTGCAAATCAAGACCATTGAAGGAACCCGCCTGCGCGTAGCCGACGACATCACCCAGCTAGTGGGCGAAACTCCCATGCTTCGTTTGAAGCGGCTGGTCCCTGTGAACTCGGCGGAAGTCTATGCCAAGCTGGAATATCTGAATCCCGGGGGAAGCATAAAAGACCGGGCAGCGATCGGGATTATCAAGCAGGCCGAAGAGCAAGGGCTGCTCAAGCCCGGTGGCACCATTGTCGAGGCCACCGCGGGAAACACGGGAATTGGTTTGGCTCTAATCGGAGTGAACCGCGGCTACAAGGTCGTCCTGTTTGTACCTGAGCGTTTTTCAGAAGAGAAAGTCATCATCATGCGCGCCCTAGGGGCGGAAGTGACTCGCACTCCCGATGCCGAGGGAATGCAGGGAGCCATCAATCGTGCCAAAGAACTAGTAGCTCAAAATCCCAAGGCGTTCATGGCTGGGCAATTTGACAATCCGGCAAATCCCGATTATCACTATGCCACCACCGCCCCGGAAATCTTCGAACAAATGGAAGGCCGCATCGATGCCGTCGTCATCGGCTCGGGCACGGCAGGTACTTTTACAGGTGTGGCTCGCTACATGAAAGAGCGTTTGCCCAAGGTGCTGACGGTCGCGGTGACCACGCAGGGCTCGATCCTCGGAGGCGGTACGGCCGGACCGCACAAAGTCGAAGGCATTGGATCCAGTTTTATTCCACAGAATTTTGACGCTTCTGTGTGCGACGAGGTACTGGTAGCCAATGATCTCGAAGCTTTTGGGATGGTAAAAGAACTGGCGGCTCGCGAGGGCGTATTGGCAGGCTCAAGCGGTGGGGCCAATGTATTTGTGTCGTTACAAGTCGCGCAGCGGTTGGGACCGGGCAAGCGCGTGGTCACGGTAATTCCAGACTCCGCCGAGCGCTATTTGTCGAAGAAGATTTTTGAAGGTGGAATTTAGTAGCTTTCAGCACCCAGCATTCAGCACTCAGTCCAGGGACTGAATGCCGAGTGCTGAATGCTCTGATGTGCCTATGAACAAGACTCGCAACCAACCTGGTTTCGCCACTCGCGCCATTCATACCGGACAAGAACCCGACCTCGAGACCGGCGCGGTTTCGGCTCCCATCTATCCGACTTCCACCTACGTCCAGCAGGCGCTTGGGAAAAACAAGGGATACGAATATGCCCGCGTTTCCAATCCCACTCGCACCCGGCTAGAGGAAAATCTGGCGGCACTCGAAGGTGGGATTGCTTCAAGGGTCTTTGCCAGTGGCATGGCAGCGATCAATGCCATCACCACCATGTACAAATCCGGCGATCACGTGGTTTGCGGCAACACTCTTTACGGAGGCACGCCGCGGCTATTTAACCAGATCCTGACGGGCTACGGCATCGAATTCACCTATGTGGACACCTCCGGCGCGGCAGGCGCCGAGAAGGTGGCCAAGGCGTTACGCAAGAATACGCGCATGGTATTTGTGGAAACGCCGACCAATCCACTGATGGCGGTCAGCGATCTCCGGGCGATCGCTCGCGTGGTCCACGCCGGCAGCCGGGCTGAACTGGTTGTGGACAATACCTTCATGTCGCCATATTTCCAGCAGCCGCTTGCGCTGGGAGCCGATATGGTGGTGCATTCGACCACGAAGTTCTTAAATGGCCATAGCGATGGGCTGGGCGGCGTGGTGGTCTGTACCAGGCGGGAGCAGGTCGAGCAGTTGAGCTTTGTGCAGAAAGCCGCAGGAGCGATCCTTTCGCCCTTCGAGTGTTGGCTGATCTTGCGTGGGGTCAAGACTCTGGCGGCACGCATGGAGCAGCACGATCGCAGCGGAAGAATCGTGGCAAAGTTTCTGGCCGGGCATGAAAAAGTGAAGAAGGTTTTCTATCCGGGATTGCCCGATCATCCGCAACACGCCCTGGCGAAGCGTCAAATGAGCGGCTTCGGTTCCATGATTTCCTTCGAAACCGGATCTCCATCGAATGCCAATAAGATGTTGAAGAAAGTGCGCATCTGCTCGCTGGCCGAATCGCTCGGCGGGGTGGAGACGCTGATCTCGCATCCCGCAACCATGACCCATGCGGGCCTAGGCGCGAAGGGAAGAAAAGATATCGGCATCACCGACGGCATGGTGCGAATCTCGGTCGGGATCGAGAACGTGGAAGACATCCTCGCCGATCTGGAGCAGGCGTTGAGCGCGATCTAAGAATCCGGAGGATGGTTTTCGTCCTTGGGGCTGGCGGCCACCGAGGCCTCGATCCACTTCAAATACTCCACGCTCCCGTCTTCAACCGGCAGGCAGATGCACTCGGGCAGCTCGTAGGAGTGCATTTCTTTGATCATGTTTCGCACCCGGAGGAAAGCGTTGGTGGTGGTCTTAATCAACAGCAGCCACTCCTGCGCTTCTTCCACCTTTTCCTTCCATCGATAAATTGATTGCACCTGCGGCACTATGTTCACGCAAGCCGCCAGCCTGCGGTCGACTAGGGCCTGGGCAATCTTGTGTGCTTCTTCCAACGATCCCGCCGTGGTCAGGACGATTTTCTTGTCAGTCATATAAAATTTGCCTTCCGCACCCTCACTTTATCAGCGAAGCGCAACACGGGCGAAGACTCTTAGTGGCCTCCCGCGAGCAAGCGGGAATGCCCATTGCGCTATCCATTTGCCGAAGTTGGTTCCTTCCATCCCCAGCGAGAGAACTTCCGCTTGACGCAGACCCCAAAGCGACGTTCACTGGAATGCGACAGGGAAAACCATGGAACTGCGCGTAGGCCCGCTTCCCAAAATTCGAGTACTGCCCCGTCCGGAAGCAGGCTTGCGGACGTTGGTGGAGCGCGCCCCGGAAGCAGAAGCTTTTGCTGATCGCATGATGGAAAAGTTCCGGCCCTCGCTGACCTGGTTCTATTCGGTGCGGCGCCGCGGGGCAACTGCCGCGGTGACGGTGCTGACGGTGTGGTTGTTTGTGCATGTCATGTTCGGGGCGAATGGAATGGTGGTGTACCGGCAGAAACGCGCGGAATACAAGAACTTGCAGACTGAAATCGTGCAGCTTCAGAAAGAAAATGACGGCTACAGCAAGCAGATTAATTCGTTAAAAACAGATCCCAAGACCATTGAAAAAGAAGCCCGGGAAAAGTTGCATTACACGCGGCCCGGGGAAGTGGTTTACGTTGCACCGACGCCTGTTATTGAGCAATCGCCAAATAATAAAGCCGCCCGAAAATAGACCTCCTGCAGACAACTTTACCTACTTCCCTGTGTTATAGTTTCGTCGTTTTGGACAGGGAAGTCCGACGCGCTATTCGATCCATCTTTCGACCCAACGGCGCTCGGGCCACTCAATCATTGAGGAGGATTGTTGCCATGAAAAAGATACTGCTGGGTTGTCTCGGTATTTCGACGTTGTTCTTTATGATCGTCAACGTGTCGGCCGCGGCCGACAAGACCACCGTTAACGGCTGGGTCAGCGACTCCCAGTGCGGCGTCAAGGGCGCCAATGCCGAGGCTGAGGCCTGCACTAAGAAGTGCCTGGCGGCTGGCGCCAAGGTGGTGGTTGTGACTGACACCGACCAGAAGGTTTTGGCCGTGGACAACCCCGAAGCGCTGAAGGGGCATGAAGGGCATCATATTGCCGTGACCGGAGAGATCACGGGAAGCTCGATCCACGTCGATAGTATGAAGATGCTCTGAAAATTTGGTGAGTCGGGAAGCATTCAAGGGCGGCATGCGGCCGCCCTTTTTTCTTTTGCAGAAATCTACCGAACCATCCCTTCCAGCGGAGAGCTCGCAGTCGCGTAGAGTTTTCTGGGCATGCGGCCGGCGAGAAACGCTTGCCGTCCGGCGAGGACCCCATGCTTCATCGCTTCGGCCATGAGTACGGGATCTTGCGCGTTGGCGATGCCAGTGTTCATGAGCACCGAATCCACGCCCAGTTCCATGGCGATCGTGGCGTCAGACGCGGTTCCCACCCCGGCGTCCAAGATAAGTGGCACCCCCGTGATCATTTCGCGCAGGATGCGAATGCTTGCGGTATTTTGAATGCCGAGGCCACTCCCGATTGGTGCTCCCAGGGGCATGATCGCGCTTGCTCCAGCGTCAATCAGCCGCTTGGCAAATACAATGTCATCAGACGTATAGGGAAGAACGGTAAACCCTTCCTTTACCAGAACCGCGGTCGCCTCCACCGTCCCCTGCACATCGGGATAAAGCGTCGCCTGGTCGCCAATGACTTCAATTTTCACCCAATCGGAAAGACCGACTTCGCGTCCCAACCGAGCGGCGCGGATGGCTTCGTCGGCGGTGTAGCACCCGGCGGTATTGGGCAGCATGAAATATTTCTTGGGATCAATGTAGTCGAGCAGAGACTCCTTGCTGCGATCCAGATTCACACGCCGCACTGCGACCGTGACCATCTCCGCACCACTGGCTTCGAGCGCGCGCGCGGTCTCCTGAAAGGATTTGTATTTGCCCGTGCCTACGATCAGGCGCGACCGGAACTCGCGGCCGGCAATGATGAGAGTGTCCGTCATGGCCCTATTGTAATGAAAACGGCTCAGCTATGGATTCGGCAATGCTTGCCGGCCTACTCTGCCTGTTCCACCGGCCCCGCCGCCTCCGCGTTGGCATACATCTCATCTATCTCCCGGCGATAGCGTTCCTCCACTGCCCGCCGCCGCAATTTCATGCTGGCGGTGAGTGTCCCATTCTCAGGAGAAAATTCGTCTGCCACCAAAACCACTCTCTTGAGTTTTTCGAAGCGGGCCAGCTTCTGGTTACAATCTCCGACGATTCCCTCATACAACGCCTGTACTTCCGGCGCGGCCACCAGTTCCGGACGCGTAGAAAAACTTAGCTGATTGGCTTGCGCCCATTCTTCCAGCACGGGGAAGGAAGGCGCGATCAGCACCGCAGGAAATTTTCGCTTTTCCCCGAGCACCACAGCTTCGGCGATGAACCCATTGTGCTTGAGGGAATTCTCAATGGGCTGGGGTGCAATAAACTTCCCGCCGGAAGTCTTAATCAAATCCTTCTTGCGGTCGGTGATGGACAAGAAACCGTCGGCGTCCAGGTTGCCGATGTCGCCGGTCTTGAACCAATTGTCAACAAATGCGTTTTGAGTTTCTTCCGGTTTATTCCAGTAGCCTCTAAAGACGGATGGCCCGCGCACCAGAATTTCGCCGTCCTCGGCAATGCGGACTTCGACATTCGCCAAAGGCTTACCCACGGTTCCCAGTTTGTGCGCGGTGGGATTGTTCACCGCGATCACGGGAGAAGTCTCGGTCAGGCCATAGCCTTCATCAATCCGAATTCCGATGGTCGCGTACCATTCGGCGAGTTCGCGCCCCAGAGGGGCACCCCCGGAGATGAACGTCCGCGCCTGTCCGCCCATCCCCTCTCGTATCTTTGAATACACCAGCCGGTTGGCGATTTTCCAGGCGAGTGTTGTGGGAGTTTCACCGACGAGGATTTCCGGTTTGTGGGTTTGCCCCACGGATAGGGCCCAGTGATAGATCTGCTTTTTGGGGAAGGCATTCGCCTTCAGGTCTACCTGGATGTAGATTTTTTCGTAAACCCGCGGCACGCCGACGAAAATCGTAGGACGCACTTCCAGCAATGCTCGCGGCAGACGATCAACGAACGGTACATAAGCCAGCGTGACGCCGTGATACAGCAAAGCGAAATCCACATGCCGTGCCGTAACGTGCGACAAGGGAAGAAACGAAACACTGGTCTTGCCCGGTTGAACATCAAAGCCATGGAGCGAGCAAGTGATGTTCGAAGCCATGTTGCCATGACTGAGCATGGCCCCTTTGGGGGTCCCGGTCGTGCCCGAGGTATAGATGATTGTCGCCAGATCACCTGGTGCGATTGCACCAGCCGTAGCCTCGATCTGGGGGTCGCGTTCGGGATGAGTGTCGCGCAACAGCGACGAGAGGCTCGTAGCCCGAGCATCCTCGACGGCGTCCATAACGCCGACTCGCTCGATGGCTGTCTGGCTCTGAATGGAGAGGACCTTTTGCAGATGTTTTTCATTGGAGACGAAAATGGCCCGCGCCCCCGAATCACGCAGAATGTACGCAGTTTGTTCCGGGGTCAGGGTGGTGTAAACCGGGACCACCACCGCGCCGAGAAGCAGGGAAGCGAAGTCTGCGATGGCCCACTCCGGACGGTTCTCGCCGAGAATGGCGATTCGGTCGCCCTTCGAGATGCCCCAATCCCGCAGGGCTCGAGCCAGGCCAAACACCTTGCCACAGAATTCCCGGGTGGAGACAGGAATCCATTGCTCAAGATCACGATGCAGCATCAGACGCGGGACATCGCGCTCGATGACAGAAAAAAAGACGTCGTTCAGTGTCTGCAGAGCCATTCGGAAAGAACAACTTTGTCCCGAAGGAAAATGTACTGGTTTGCGGAGGGTTAGGCAACGTCAAGAGAGAGCATGAATTCAGTTGGGTAACTACTTCTAGGCGGCGGCGAGATAGACATAGCGCAAGACGAACAGCACGGTGAGAATCCAGACCAGCACATTGATTTCGCGAATCTTGCCGGCGGCGATCTTCACCACCGTGTAAGAAATTAGCCCGAGACTAAGCCCGGTGGCAATGCTGAAGGTCAAAGGCGTGGCCAGCATGGTAATGAAAGCGGGCACGGCTTCGCTGAAATCCCGCCAATCGATGTGGGCAATCGACTGCGTCATTAAGGCGCCCACCAGAATGAGTGCGGGGGCGGTAGCATAGCCGGGAATCGCACCCGCCAGCGGAGAGCAGAACATCGCGAGCACGAAAAGTGCAGCAACCACGACGTTGCTGAGCCCGGTGCGAGCCCCCACAGCAATGCCGGACACGCTCTCAATGTAACTGGTGACCGTGGAAGTGCCGGCCAGCGAGCCGAAAACAGTTCCCACGGCGTCGGCCATCAGCGCTCGACCGACGCGAGGAATCTTGCCGTCCTTGACGAAGCCGCCCTGCTCGCACACGCCGACGAGCGTCCCGACATTGTCGAAAAGATCCACGAACAGGAAGGCAAACATGATTTCCAGAAAGCCGAGATGGATGGCGCCTCGCAGATCGAGTTGCAGAAAAGTAGAAGAGGGATGCGGCATGGAGAAGAACGCGGTAGGCATTGCGGTGATATGGCGCGCTATCCCAAGAAAAGTCGTTCCGAAGATTCCAATCAGGATTGCGCCATGCATCTTTCGCGCCATCAGAACTAGCGTCAGGGCGATACCGAAGCAGGCGGTTTGCACTTCGTGGTCGGCAAAACTTCCCAAACCAACAAAGGTGGCGGGATTAGCCACTACCAGTTTTGCATTCCGCAATCCCACAAACGCAATGAAGAACCCGATACCCGTAGCAGTGGAATGCTTCAGGCAATTGGGCATGCCGTTGACGATCTGTTCGCGGACACGGGTCACCGTCAAGAGCAGGAAGATAACGCCCGAGAAAAAAACTACACCCAGGGCAGTGCGCCATGGGACGTGCATGCCGAGGCAAACGTAATACGTAAAGTAGGCGTTGAGCGACATTCCGGGCGCGAGAGCAATGGGATAGTTGGCATAGAGTCCCATCATCAGGGTGCCCGTAGCGGCTGCGATGCAGGTGGCAAACACCACGCCTTCGGCTGGCATTCCCGCCTGGGAAAGGATCTGTGGGTTCACCACGACGATGTAAGCCATCGTCAGGAAGGTGGTCAGGCCGCCCAACACCTCCAGTCGCACCGTGGTCTGGTTCTCAGAGAGCTTGAAGTATCGGTCGATCAAACGGAGTTCCTCGATTTTACTGACGTGCGAAAGCGATTCAGTACGCTGTCTTGTGCGGCATCTCTTGCCACGCGCGGAATGCTGCGAGCGCCTCGTCGCGCATGATTTGCATCATCGGGATTTCGCGCTGAGCATGGGACTGCGCAATCTCACGATAGATAAAGGAATCGTCAAAGCCGATCCTGGCTGCGTCGGCGGCGACATTTCCAAAATAGATGCCAGCCAGCCGCGCCCAGTAAATTGCGCCGAGACACATGGGGCAGGGTTCGCATGACGTATAAATCGTGCAGCCTCTCAGCTCGAAAACCTCGAGTTTCTGGCACGCCTGCCGGATGGCCAATACTTCAGCGTGCGCGGTCGGATCGTTGGTCAAGGTCACTTGATTGGCGGCTTCAGCGATGATGCGTTCGTCTTTGACGACCACGGCGCCAAAGGGTCCGCCGCGACCAGAGCGAACGTTCTCCATCGAGAGCTCAATGGCACGGGCCATGAAAAGATTGTCCATGTTCCTGGTTCTTGTGCCCTCGCGGGTGTGGCCGTGACGTAACCCAGACCGCCGACATCCAGAAATGTGCGCAAAGCGGCCGACTAAATGCCCTTTACAGCCGCTTCATTAGGCAGCAAGTATAAGCGGAGCATGAAAATTCGTGAAACTTTTCTGCGCTTAATTTCTAGAGCCAATCAAGGGTTCTTTGAAAAAATGCCCTTAAATTTGGATAAAATGAGGGGCTTGCCAGAGGTCCCCACGCCTGCGTATCATGCAAGGGCAATGGCCACTGTGAACGCTCTGCGCAAAACCAGCCTCCGCGAGAAGTCCCAACTGATGTCGGCGTCCGAAATTGAACGCACACTGGTCCGCGTGGCCCATGAGATTGTAGAAAAGAACGATGGCGTAAGAAGTTTGGGACTGGTCGGCATCCGCCGCCGCGGCGTGCCCCTTGCGGAACGGCTCGCCAAGTTGATTGGACGGATCGAACGCACTCCGGTTCCGGTGGGCACGCTGGATATTACGTTTTATCGCGACGACCTTTCCACACTCGGGCCCAAGCCGGTCGTACAGCACTCAGAGATCGGGTTCTCGATCCAGGACAAGAACATCGTATTGGTGGATGACGTGCTTTTCACCGGCCGTACCATCCGGGCTGCCATGGATGCACTCTTTTCACATGGCCGGCCCAGCCGGGTGCAGTTGTGCGTGCTGATTGACCGCGGCCACCGCGAGTTGCCAATCGAAGCCGCTTTCGTGGGACGAAACGTCCAGACCTCCATGAACGAAGTGATTGAAGTCAAGTTGACCGAGATTGATGGCGCGGAAAAAGTCCTGCTGATGGAAAAGTGAGCCTCGCGGCCTAGAACACTTCTTTCAGCACTTGCTGTTCGATTCCTGTCGTAACTCTCGAATAATGTTCACGCCGTTGCTGCTTCCGATGCGATCGGCGCCGGCGGCAATCATCGCCTTAAGATCGAAAGCCGTCCGGATCCCTCCTGAAGCTTTTACTCCACACCTGGTTCCGACGGTGTCGCGCATGAGTGCGACATCGCCGATCGTTGCGCCGCCGCCCAGAAAACCTGTGGAAGTCTTCACAAAATCCGCCCCGGCATCCACACTGAGCTGGCAGGCCGTGACTTTCTCTTCGTCAGTGAGGAGAACGGTTTCGAGGATGACCTTCAGTAGTGCGTTCTGTTTGTGAGTTACTTCGGCTACGGCTCGAATATCTGCGGCCACATGTTCCCGTTCTCCCGCTTTGAGCGCCCCAATGTTCAGGACCATGTCAATCTCGCGGGCGCCTGCGCGCAGCGCTTCGCTGGCTTCGAATTGCTTGACGCTGGTAAAGGTCGCTCCGAGGGGGAAGCCAATCACTGCGCCCACCTTTACTTCGGTAGCCCGCAGGTGAGCGCAAGCCAACTCGACATAGCACCCGTTGATCATCACCGCTCCAAACCCGAACTCTCGCGCTTCTTCGCAGAGTCGTACGATTTGATCCGGCGTTGCCTCAGGGCGCAGGTTGGTATGGTCAATCATCCGGGCGGCCGCTTGCCACGTGAGGGATTCAGGGCCCGGTCTTTCAGGGATCCGGGAGATGCGATCGTGCATAGATTTAGAGTTTACTATGCGGGTTTTGGAGTGGGCCAGCTTGAGCCCGGCGGGTCGCGGTCGAAAAGATACCGCAAAGCTGAATTGAAGTTGTAGAATCGGGCACAATTCTTCCGAGGATAAGCCTCTGATCAGCGCCAACAAAAGTCTTTCCCTTAAGCAACGCGAGCGTCTGCTTCGAGCGGCACGCAAGGCCATGACGAACGCCCACGCACCCTACTCTAACTTTCGCGTGGGAGCAGCCTTGTTGACCGCGAAGGGTGAGTTGTTCAGTGGGTGCAATGTGGAGAACGCATCATATGGACTATCGAATTGTGCCGAGCGTGCTGCAATCTTTACAGCAGTAGCACATTCAGGGCCGGGACTCGATATTCGCGCCATCGCAATCGTCAATGACCGGGATGTGCCGTGCTCTCCCTGTGGAGCCTGCCGGCAGGTGATTTACGAATTCGGACCCAAAGCCATGGTCATTTTCCAGGGTTCGAAAAGTTGGAAGCAGAGTCACATCACCAAGCTTTTGCCGGAAGGATTCCGTCTCAAGTGAATCCTCCGCGCGCAGACAATGCGTCGACCTCCATTTCAATGGTTGATCTTATTCGCAAAAAGCGCGATGCCATTGAACTGTTGCACCCCGAAATCGAATACCTGGTCCATGCCTATACCATCGGTGAGATTCCTGACTATCAGGTTTCCGCGTGGCTGATGGCCGTGGTCCTGCGCGGAATGACGAGAGCTGAAACTTCCGCCCTGACCGACGCCATGCTGCGCTCCGGCGAAGTGTTGGATCTTTCTGAACTTCCCGCAAGAAAGGTGGACAAGCATTCCACCGGAGGAGTTGGCGACAAGACGTCGCTCGTACTGGCGCCCCTGGTGGCAGCGGGAGGCTTGATCGTCCCCATGATCAGCGGCCGCGGGCTAGGGCATACCGGAGGCACTCTGGACAAGCTTGAGTCCATCGCCGGATTCAACGTGAACCTCTCGGTTCCGCAATTGCGCAGCGTCCTGAGCGAGTGTGGCTGCGCCATGATCGGTCAGACTTCCGAGATTGCTCCTGCCGATCGAAAGCTGTACGCGCTGCGTGATGTCACCGGGACGGTCGAAAGCCCTTATCTAATTTGTGCATCCATCATGAGCAAGAAACTCGCCGAAGGAATCGATGCCCTGGTGCTCGACGTCAAGACCGGGTCCGGCGCCTTCATGAAACAAGAGCAGGACGCCGTATTTTTGGCCGAACTGATGGTGGAAACCGGCGAGCGCATGGGCAAGACGATGGTCGCTTTAATCACGAACATGGACCAGCCGCTTGGCTTGAAGGTGGGGAATTCGCTTGAGATGGAAGAAGCGCTTGAAGTCTTGCGTGGAGGCGGGCCCGAAGACCTCAAAGACTTGTGCCTTGAATTCGCGGGCTGGATGTTTTACTTAGGCAGCAAGGCCGACACGGCAGCGCAGGGGAAAGAGAAAGCGGAGCGGCTCCTATCGTCCGGCGAAGCGCTGGAAAAGTTCCGGGAAATGGTGGCCCTGCAAGGCGGCGATGTTCGCGTGATTGACAATCCTGATCTGTTGCCGCATTCGAAATACAAATTGGATGTTGTCAGTGCAAAGAGCGGCCACATCGGCACAATCAACTGCGAAGCCATCGGCATCGCTGGCGTTGCCCTCGGCGGGGGCCGCGAAAAGAAAGAAGACAGCATTGATCCCGCCGTGGGAATAGTATTGCACCGCAAGCTCGGCGACCGAGTCGCCGCGGGCGAGCCGCTTTGCACCATCCACTACAATTCCGAAGCGCGGGCCGCCCGGGCGGCGAAGTTGCTTCAGGAAAGTTTTGAAATCGTGGACGCGCCCATCGCGCCGAAAAAGCCCTTGATCCATCGCGTGATTCGCGGCACAGGAGAAAAATAATATGGGCCGATACACCGGCATTCTCGGTTTGCTGGCCATGTTAAGCCTGGCGTTCGCATTTTCCACCGACCGGCGCGCCATCCGCCTGAAGACAGTGGCCTGGGGATTGGGCCTGCAATTCGCTCTGGCCGTATTCGTCCTGCGGGTTAAGTTCGGAGAGTCGCTTTTTCAGTGGGCCGGGAATGGCGCAAAGAGATTACTCGACTTCTCTTACGACGGTTCTGCCTTCGTTTTCGGCGAACTTGGCAAACAGCAATCCTCTCTGGGATTGATCTTCGCCTTCCAGGTGCTGCCGACCATCATCTTCATCGCGGCTTTTTTTGCCGTGCTGTATCACCTGGGCGTAATGCAGCTCGTCATTCGTCTTGGTGCCTGGATCATGACCAAGGTCATGGGAGCGAGCGGCGCTGAGTCACTCAATCTTGCCGCCAGCATTTTTATGGGACAGACCGAGGCCCCTCTTACCATCCGTCCATTCCTGCCTGATCTCACGCAATCCGAATTGATGTGCGTAATGACCAGCGGCATGGCCCATATCTCCGGCGGCATGATGGCTGCCTACATTGCCGTGGGTGGGGCGGATGCGAAACATCTGCTGACTGCGGTCATCATGACTGCTCCGGGAACCTTGTTGATGGCCAAAATGCTGGTCCCTGAGACGGGTAAGCCGCTCACCGCTGGCCACGTTGAGATGCCCCCGATGGAAAAGGAATCGAACATCCTGGGTGCGATTGCGCGTGGCACGATCGATGGTTTGCATCTGGCTCTAAACGTAGGTGCGATGCTCATCACGTTTCTCGCTCTGCTTGCTCTGGTGAACGCTATTATGGGATGGATCCACATACACATCGGATGGTTTCCCTACAACCTGCAGGAAGTCCTGGGATGGATCTTTTCTCCGGTGGCGTGGCTGATTGGTGTTCCGTGGCACGATGCTTCCAAAA
Organism: Terriglobales bacterium; assembly: GCA_963802555.1. Classification (GTDB taxonomy): domain Bacteria; phylum Acidobacteriota; class Terriglobia; order Terriglobales; family Acidobacteriaceae; genus DATBAX01. Next base: position 570,788 of record CAWDJD010000002.1, read on the forward strand.
TTGGAGGCCTGCTTGGCACCCGCATGACCATCAATGAGTTCGTCGCTTTCGCGCAGCTCGGCACCATGAAGAGCACGCTCGATCCGCGAACGTTCACCATTGCCACGTTTGCTCTCTGCGGCTTCGCCAATTTCAGTTCGATTGGAATACAGATTGGCGGCATCGGCGCTCTGGCGCCGAATCGGCGCGGGGACCTGGCGCGCCTCGGTTTCCGTGCCATGCTGGCGGGGACCATGGCCAATTTGATGTCGGCATCGATCGCCGGCATGCTGATCTCATAGCTGCTTCGCCATCTCGGATTTGAGAATCTTCGCGTACCCCGGTTTGATGACGTTATAGATGATGTCGCGGCGCTGGTTGTAGGGAATGAACGCGCTCTTCATGGCATTGATCGTAAGTTTTTCGAAGTCATCCAAGTTCAAATCAAAGGTCTCGGCGGCGACCTCGAACTCGCGGGTCATGCTGGTGTTGCTCATGAGGCGGTTGTCCGTGTTCAGGGTGACGCGAAACTTCTCCTGATAAAAAATCTTAAAGGGATGTTCCGCCACGCTGGGTGTGGCGCCGGTATGAACGTTGCTGATCAGGCAAATCTCCAGCGGGATTCGCTTGTCGAGAACGTACTGGGCCAGGTCGCCCAACTTCACCACTCGGCCGTCCGCGACGGCGATGTCCTCGATCAATCGGGTTCCGTGACCAATGCGGTGCGCTCCGCAGTACTGAATCGCCTGCCAGATGGATTCCTTGCCATAGCCTTCCCCGGCGTGGATGGTGATGTTGAAATTCTGCCGCTGAATGTAGTGGAAAGCTTCGACGTGCTTTTTCGGCGGATAACCGCCTTCTTCACCGGCAAGATCGAATCCAACCACGCCCCGGTCGCGGAAATCCACAGCAAGCTCCGCCATTTCCAAGGACACGTCCATATTGCGCATCGCACATACAATGACTCCCGAAAGCACTCCGAAATCTTTGCGTCCACGTTCCAACCCTCTCAACACCGCCGAAAGCACCTGTTGATGGGTCAATCCCCCCTTGGTGTGGAACACCGGCGCGAAACGGGTTTCGAAATAAACCACGCCATCCTGGCTCAAATCTTCAGCCTGCTCGTAAGCGACACGTTCCAGTCCCTCTTCCGTCTGCATGACCGCGATAGTGTGCGCGAAGCCCTCGAGATATTTAGCAAGGCTCCCTTTATTAGCGCCTTGATGGAACCAATCCGCCAACGCCTGCGGATCGGTCGTTGGCAGCCCCGTGTAGTTTGCCTGGCCGGCCAAATCGATTACGGTCCAAGGCCGCAACACGCCGTCGAGATGCTCGTGTAGCAGCACTTTCGGCAACCTGTGCAATAGAGTTTTGTCGAGCTTCATGCGCAAGGCTCCATCGTTGTTGCAGGTGAATGATTTTTTATCGAGAACCGATTAGTCATAGGATACGCCGCCAGCAACGCACGGTGTTGTACACTACCCCACTTAATCTCTTCGTTCTGACTGAAAAGAAAGGTGGCCCCGGCATGGAGCAATCGGCACAAGAATCTCCGCTAACCGCAGACTACGGTTTGCGAGGCGGGGTGCTTTCTCCGATGGAGACGCTTGCGCAGTCAATCTCCACCATCGCGCCCACGACCACCCCGGTAGCGACTATTCCCCTGGTTTGCGCTCTTGCCGGCAACGGCACCTGGCTCGCCTACGTGCTGGCGACGGTGGCGGCTTTGTTGGTAGCTTTGTGTATTGCCCGCTTTGCCCGCTATTCATCGTCACCTGGCTCGCTATATACCTACACCGCTAAGATCCTGCCACCATGGCTCGGAGCGGTGGCTGCTTGGAGTTTGTTGTTGGCCTATATTGCCACCGGATCCAGCGTGATCGGCGGCTTCTATCACTATGGCAATCTATTGCTGCACGACGCTTCTGGCCACGTTTTCTCCACCGTATTGGTGTCGGTTGGGTTGGCGTTAACGGTCGCGGCTGCTTCCATGTGGGTCGCCTGGCGTGACGTAAAGATTTCAGCCCAGCTCATGTTATGGATCGAGGCCATTTCCGTGACCGCGATTCTGATCCTGGTCGGTCTATTGCTGGTGCGACACGGATGGCACTGGGACTCGGAGCAATCGCATTTGCGTGGCATGACCGGCAGCGGTCTGCGGCTTGGCCTGGTACTGGCTCTCTTTAGTTTCGTCGGCTTTGAGAGCGCAACCACGCTTGCCGCCGAGGCGCACAATCCCTTGCGGACGATTCCACGGGCAGTGATTCAAAGCGCCGTTCTTGCCGGGGCGTTCTTCATCGTTTGTGCCTATGCGGAAGTGTTGGGCTTCCACACTGCTGGAAAAGATCTGGGGGCCAGCTCTGCGCCGATACGCGTGCTCGCCACCGTTGCGGGTGCCCCGCCATTGGGCGTGCTGATTGACATCGGGGCATTGGTAAGTTTATTTGCCTGCACGCTGGGCTGCGTCACCGCAGCGGCACGAGTGCTGTTGCTGATGGCGCACAACGGGCTGGCGCATGGCGCTCTGCGCACCACGCATGCCAGTAATCGAACCCCTGGTCGAGCCGTTGTCGCCACGGGAATCGCTGCGGTCCTGCCGGCGGCTGTGCTCGCCGCCCGCGGCGCTAGCGGATTGGATGTCTATGGCTGGATGGGTTCGCTCGCGACCTACGGATTCATCGTGGCCTATGCATTAGTCTGTCTGGCGCTTCCACGTTACTTGCGAGATCACGGCGTGTACCGCGCCGGTGCACAGATCATTCCCTGGATGGCTTGCACTGCGATGGTATTGGCCCTGATTGGCAATTTCTATCCCGTGCCCGAAGGGCCCTATGGCAAGCTGCCTTACATTTATCTTGCGTACCTGATGTTGGGCTTACTCTGGTTCCTACTACACGGGCGCAAGAACATTCGGAGGGAGAGCTGACGCAAGTCGGGCCAAGTCGGGCCTTGAAGTGCACCTGCAATGGTGCACTTTGCAGCCTGGCAAAGCAAATAAGAATAACTTATCCGGAGCAAAAAAAAATTCATTGCCCTGCAGCTTTCGTTCTTTTGAAAATTGGCGTACATTCAGTCGAATCTTCCGAAGCCAAGCGACAAAGAGCATGCACCATCTGTGCCGCGAAGCCCGCACAGAGTCAGAATTGGATTTACATCAGCGCGGTATCGAAGAAGTGAATCTACCCTAGCTCCATTTTGAGGTGCACACTGATGTTTCAGCGAAACACATTCTTTGGCCTTTTCCTCGCACTCGTCCTTGGGATGCCTTTTCTTTCGGTACCCCGCGCATTTGCCCAACAGACTCTTGGCGGCATCACCGGCACTGTCGTGGATACCACCGGCAGCGTTTTGCCCGATACCGCGGTGACCATCGTGGGAGACCAAACCCAGCTGACCCGCAGCCAGAAAAGCAACGACAACGGAAGCTACGATTTCGTCAACTTGCCGATTGGCACCTACACCCTCACCTACACTCACGACGGGTTCGAGACGCAGAGAATCCCTTCGATCCAGGTGCAAGCCAATCGCACCGCGACGGTCAACGTGACTCTGAAAGTCGGCCAGGTCGGCACGACTATCACCGTTTCGGAAAGCCCGCTGATGAACGCGGTGGACACCACCAACGGATACATTCTGGAGAAGGATCAAATCGAATCCATTCCACTGCCCACCGGGAGTTTTACGGGTGTGGCGATTCTTTCCCCTGGCGTCAATGCGGAACTTCCCGGCGGAACCGGCGCCAACAGCGGCTTGGGGAACCAGCCCATCTGGGCCAACGGTCAACGCGATACCAGCAACAGCTTCCTCTTGAATGGTGTGGATGCCAGCAACCTGTTCAACGGCAAGAGCACCAGCCAGGTCGCCTCTGCCCGCATTGTGAACAACACCGGCGTGGCCAACGCTGCCAGTACCAGCGCGGCGACTGTCCAGAGTTCGGCATCCGTCTATCTGGCAATTGGCCAGGCCTTACCCACGCCCGCGCCGGAGACCATCCAGGAAGTGCGCGTGAACACTTCCATGTACGATGCGCAGCAAGGCTCAACCAGCGGCGCACACATTGACATGAGCACCTCTTCCGGCACCAACAATATTCATGGCAGTGGATACGTCCATCGCGGTACCGACTGGCTGAACGCGGCGCCATTCTTCTATAACCAGGATTTCAATATTCCTGCCGCCGACAAGGTCCCGCAGTTGCATCGCTACGTCGCTGGCGGAACGCTGGGTGCGCCGATCATTAAGAACAAGCTGTTCGGATTTATCGCCTATCAGCATTTGCACGACTCGGACCAGGAAATCGGGCTGTCGCGGCTGCTCGTTCCTCCTGGGTTTAACGCGGCCAACTGTGGTGGCGCTTCTCGTCCGGCGGGGCCATTGGCCGACTGTCTGGCCAACATTTCCAACACCAACTTCTTTTCCTCGATCTCAGGTTCCGACATCGATCCCATCGCGCTTGCCCTGTTTCAATACAAACTGCCTAACGGTCAGTACATGATTCCATGGGACGATGGCTTCACTCCCACGCCGAGTTTCCCGGAAAACGCGATCATTCCGGGTACGGCTTTTTTCAAGTCTGACCAGGTGGTCACTGATCTTGATTGGAATGCGAGCGCCAAGGACACGCTGTCGGCGAAATATTACTACCAGCATGATCCGACCTCGGCTCCGTACGCCTACTCCAGTGTTCCGGGATTCACCCAGTTTCTGGATGCGGGCAGCCAGGTGGCTTCGATCACGAATACGCAGTCGATTACATCCAACCTGAGTGTGACGGAAGTCCTTGGTATCCTGCGAGAGAAGGTTTACAGCACCATCGCGCAGCCTTTTTCGCCGCAATCGTTCGCGGCTCAGACCGGGACGACTCCGATTAACACCTTTGGATCCACCCAGTTTCCTGGCATCACCATCGTGGACCCCTATGGACTTTTTGGCCCCAACAATCCTGCGGACATTGCCAACTTTCAATTTCTGACCTTTGGCCAGGGCGCAGCCTCGCAAGGGGCCTTCACTGGTGTGTTTCAGAACCGCATCATGCCCTCTGCCAATGCCATCTGGCTGCATGGCAAGCATACGGTCACTTTTGGCGGCAATTACGCCTATACCCAGCTCAACACCCGCGACGAAAGGACCAACCAGGGGATCATCGCCACCGCGGATCTTTCCCAGTTCTTGCAGGGCCTCGTAACTACCAACGACGATTTCACCACCACTAAGTTCCTGCAAGGCAACGCCAACCGCTATTACCGCGCCGGCCAGTCCGGTGTTTATGTCCAGGACAAATTTCAATTCCGCCCCAATCTCAGTTTGACCGCTGGTGTGCGTTGGGACTGGGACGGCGGCCTGACCGAGAAATACGGACGCATCTTTAACTTCGATCCGTCGCAATATTCGTATGATGACGCTACCGATAGCATCACCTCGAACGGATTCATCATCGCCGGGAATAACAAGCTGTTCCCGACCAAAGGCGTCAGCAACACAACCCTCACCGGCCGCCAATGGGGCGTAGCGCCTCGCCTGGGTGTCGCCTGGAGCCCGAAAAAGTTCAACGATAAAGTGGTGGTGCGGGCGGGGACCGGCATTTACTACGACCGCGGCGAACTTTATACCTATCTTTCGCCCGGCTTTGCCGAAGGCGTCATCAATGGCGGCCCATTCGGAGTGAACCAGACACCGCCTTACGTGAACGCGACCTCCTGTGCGACGTTCACCCCTTCGCTCTATTTAGATTACATTCCCACTTGTGACCCGTCGACTGCGGCCTCGGGCACCGGTGGTTCGCTATCGAATCCGTGGGGCTCACAGCTTGGGCCATACCCGAGTGGCAACCCCGCCGACATCAACAATTTCCTCCCCCATACCGGAGCACCGGGGGTCGGAGTGCAGGCAGGAATCGTGGACGGACAACAGCTCTTCTCCTTTGCCACCTATAACCGTGCTAATAAGCTGCCTTATACCATCAACGATACGTTGGATATTCAATGGCAGCCCCGCAGCGACCTGGCGATCGAAATTGGCTACGTAGGCAACTTTGGCCGCCATGAGGTCATTCCGATCCCCTTTAACCAGCCACAGATTGCCTCGCCATCTCACATCCTCCACCCAAACTCTGCAAATCCGCAGTCGTACACTTATGGCTACACCGTTCTCGATCCCAACACCTTCGACCCGATCCTGTTGCCCAATGGACAGCCGTTTCTGGCCACCTATGAAGGCGGCAACGGCGATCTGCGTGTCCCCTACCTGGGATACTCTGGGGAATCAGAGCGCTACACGGCCGCCGGCGTCTCGGCTTACAACGCACTCCAGATGCACGTGGAAAAACGCATGAGCCACGGCCTGCAAGTGGGATTCTCCTACACCTATTCCCACGCCCTAGACGAGCAAAGCGGCATGGGTCTGTTCTTCAATGGCAACAATCCGTTGGATTTGCGTTCCGCCTACGGGTCGTCCGACTTCGACCGCACCCACGTTTTCAACTTCAACTACGTCTATCAACTGCCCAAGTTCTACGGAGTGAATTCCTGGAAGGGCAAACTGGCCGACGGATGGGCCATCCAGGGCATCACTGTCATCCAAAGCGGCCAGCCCTACAGTGTCATCGATTACACGGGTGCGGTGGGCAGCATCTATTACAGTGTTTTCGACGGCATCACCAATCCGATTGTCCCGCTGAAGGCAGGATGCACAGCCAAGAGCGCGGTCACTGGCGCTTCGGGAGCATTTGCCTACGACAGCAAAGGGAAGCTTCATCCTGGCGAACTTGCGCTGGATCCCAACTGCTTTACTCTTCCTATTCTGAGTCCGGGTGACTTGGGCGGCGCCATTCCCGCAGGTGACACTTTCGAAACCAACTTCACCACCGGTCAGCGCAACATTTTCAGGCAAGCCTGGCAAAAGCGCGCCGATATGTCGATCGTGAAGAATACGCAGATCACCGAGAAGCTATTGGTGAAGTTCAGTCTTGACGTCTTCAACCTGACCAACACCGCGAGCTTTGATATTCCCATCGACGATGTTTCGCAGAACGCGGAATACAACAATTTCCCGGTGGAGGGATCGCAACTCTATACGTCGCCGTCCGGGCTGGGCGTAGTCAATAAAACCATCGGCAGCCCGCGGCAGGTTCAGATGTCGTTGAGTTTCATGTTCTGAGGGTATGAAGGTGAACGGCGGCCTGTAAGGCCGCCGTTCCTGAATCTGAACTCCATTCCTATTCTTTCCCGATATCCTCGTTCCACACCTCAGGATTTGAACGGATATAATCGGCCATCAGCGAAATGCATTCTTCGGAATCAAGATCAATCACCTGCACGCCAAGTGACCGCAGCCATTCCACTCCACCCTGAAAATTGCGGCTCTCCCCTACCACCAGCGTGCCAAAACCAAACTGGCGCACTAACCCGCTGCAATACCAGCACGGTGCAAGCGTCGTAACCATAATTAGATTGCGATAGCTGCGCTGCCGCCCGGCGTTGCGGAATGCGTCGGTCTCGCCATGCATGGAAGGATCGCCATTCTGCACTCGCCGGTTATGACCCGCTCCAACAAGCGTTCCTTCGGCGTCAAAAATTGCTGCGCCGATGGGAATTCCGCCTTCCGCCAATCCTTTTCTAGCTTCGGCCAGGGCGATCGCAAGCATGGCGGCATAATTCCGCTGAGATTTCATCCGGTTGATTATAGCGGCGCGCCGTGAATCAGTGACATCGCCGCGTTGGGCGACAGTTTTGAGCACTTTTGCACAGAACCGGAGCCGCTCGCTGTGTCATTGTCCATCCGCACGGTAATCAGCCGGACCAGAAAGGCCCGTCCCTCATTGTGATCCTAATCACATCGTGGCGTGACATTCCCCACGGTGCGAACGCCACGATCTCGCGAGAATCAACAGGAAATTGACGGTATCGGGCCCAGGGAAATTCAAGGAGGGTACATGTCGCGAACTAAATCTGGATGTTCAGTAAGCCGTATCTGTTCAAAGCTTCTACCGGTGCTATGGACTGTAATTCTGGCCATGCCGGCGGCCTGGGCCGTTCCCAGCTACTCACGGCAAACCGGACTCCCCTGCGCGTCCTGCCACTACGCTCCGCCAGAACTGAATGCGTTCGGGAGGCAATTCAAGCTCGAAGGCTACACGTTCAGCACGAAGCCCCAGGTGACCGACGATAAGAAAGACCATAATGCCGCCCTGCAGCTGCTTGAGGCGTTCCCGCTTTCCGCTATCCTCGATGTTTCCTTCACCGCGACGAAGTCCCCTCAGCCCGGCACCCAGAATGGCAACTTCCAGCTTCCCCAGGACGCATCACTGTTCTTGGCCGGCGCCTGGACCAGCCACATCGGGAGCTTCGTGCAGGTGACTTACGACAGTCAGGACGATCACTTCTCCTGGGACAACACCGATATCCGCTATGCCAATCACGGCGGGAAGTTATTCGATAAGCCCATTACCTATGGGTTAACGCTAAACAACAATCCCACTGTGGAAGACCTTTGGAACAGCACGCCTGCCTGGGGATTTCCCTCCACCGGGAGCAGTTCGGCGCCAGGACCCTCTGCCGGCGCATTGATCAATGGAGGCCTGGCTCAAGATGTCGCGGGAGCCGGCGGATACATGATGTGGAACGATCACTGGTATTTGGCGGCAACGCTGTACCGGTCGGAACACATTGGGGGCGGCCAGCCGAATGACGGTGTGGGTTTTGGAATCAACATCCGGGGCATCGCGCCGTACTGGCGGGCGGCCTGGCAGACTTCCAGCAAGAATAACTATCTGGAAATCGGCACCTACGGCATGCACGTGAAGACCACTCCAAACGGAATCACCGGCTTAACCGATGGCTACACGGATTTCGCCGGCGATTTTCAGTATGACAGAACTCTCACTCACCTCAAGAACGATGTACTCTCTTTCCGCGGCAGCTACATCCGTGAAAACTCATCTCTGCCGGCGACCTTCTACACCGGAGGCGCGTCGCAAATCTACCACCATCTGAACACTGCCCAAGTCAACGCCGAATATCATTATGGGAGCAAGCTTTCGGGAACGGCTGGATTCTTTGATGTCACCGGTACCCGCGATCCGCTGCTCTTTGCTCCGGGCTCGGTGTCGGGAAGCGCCAACGGGTCTCCACAGAGCAATGGCTATCTATTCAATGTGTCGTGGTGGCCCACGCAGAATGTCGATCTTGCGGTGCAATACACCGGCTATCTTCGATTTAACGGTGCACAATCCAACTATGATGGCGAAGGAAGAGACGCCGCAAGCAATAACACGGTATATTTGCTGGCGCGATTCGTTTTCTAAGGTGCGCAATGCGATAGACTCCTGGCCTGAAAAGAAATTTAACATCGGACTGGCTCGGAGTCTGCGGTTCAGGGTGACCAGGCTCAGCCCGTAATCTAGGAGAAAAACATGCGAGAGAATGCTCTACGTTTTATGGTCGCGATCGTCCTCTGTTTCGTGGCACTTTCAACCTCAGCCGAGACCCAATCCGATGCTGGCAAGATTTACAACACCAACTGCACCCTCTGTCACTCGGCCGACGGCAGTGGAAGCAGTCCCAGCGGCAAGGCGCTCCATGCCAAAGACTTGCGGTCCGATGAAGTCCAGAAACTAAGTGATGCGGCCCTGGCCGAAGTGATTACCAAGGGCAAAGGGAAAATGCCCGTGTTCGGCGCGAAGATCAAGCCGGACGACATCACGAAACTCGTGGTATACATTCGGCAATTGGCAAAACAAAAGTAAGCAATGTCGGAAGTCGAGTTGGGAAGTGATGTCTCATGATTACTTGTGCTCGGAGATTGCATGCTTGAAGATGCAGGAGTTTCAGGAAACGAGACAGTGGAAGCTTCAGACCGGGGAGTAGTCGAAGACGGCAGGCGCTCTTTTCTTGGTGTATTACTCGGACTCGGTTCTCTTTTCGTGGGAGCGTTACTGGCGGTGCCGCTTATCCGCTTCGCGCTTTTTCCTCTGCTGCGCCGAACCACCGAACTCAAGCCCTCTCCGGTCGGAGCATTGACCGAGTTTTCCGCGCTGACCGAGCCCGTGATGCGGACCATTCAGATTGAACAGGTGGATGGCTGGCGCAAAGCGATATCTGAAAAGGCAGTCTATATAACAAAAGACAATCAGGGACAACTGCGCGTGCTCACCTCTATTTGCCCTCACCTGGGATGCACCGTCCCGTGGAATAAGGACAAGAACCAGTTTATCTGTCCTTGCCACGGCGCCATCTATGCGGCAGATGGGACTCGCATCAGCGGACCCTCGCTGCGCGGCATGGACACGCTGGAAACATCGGTTGAGGATGGTCAATTGCAAGTACGATTTCAATATTTCCGGCAACTCGTCTCCGACAAGGAAGTCATCGGCTAGGGAAGGAACTCGCAAGGAATGCATTCGACGCCAAAGAACGAAACTCCTGCTCGAAGGGAATCCGGGCTATGGGGATGGCTTAACCGCCGCACCGGCGTGGATGATGTGCTACGCAGCGCTCTTTATGAGCCCATTCCTGGCGGAGCGCGCTTCGCCTATATATTCGGTTCCGGGCTCCTGTTCATATTCCTCTCACAGATTATCACCGGTGTGTTCCTGGCCTTATACTACGTTCCCTCCGCTGATCATGCGCACACCACGGTCGCATATATCACGAAGGCAGTAACGGCAGGATCTTTTCTTCGTAGCCTTCACGCCTACGGATCCAGCGCCATGGTCATTGTCTTGTTCTTGCATCTGTCGCAAACCTATATCTACGGAGCGTATAAAGGACGCCGCGAGATCCTTTGGTTGTCCGGATGCGTCTTGTTCGGGCTGGTCATGGCGATGGCCTTCACCGGATACCTTCTGCCTTGGGACCAGAGGGCTTATTTTGCAACAGCCGTGGGGACAAACGCCGTCAGCGAAGTTCCCTGGATTGGGGAGAGTATCAAGCGCTTGATGCGCGGGGGAACGGAAATGGGTACGCTCACCATTTCGCGGTTCTTTGTCGCCCATGTTTTTCTGGTTCCCGCCTGCATCTTCGCGCTGGTCGCGTCTCACATTTTTCTATTCCGTAAAGCTGGCGCGGCCGGCCCGGTCAACGAGGATCCTTACCATCCCAAGCTGAAGGCAGAACTCTTCTACCCTCGGCAGGTGCTGATGGATCTTTCTTTGACGGCCCTGCTCATTGCGGGACTCGGGCTATTGTGCTTTTTCGTTCCTATGCAACTCGGGCCACCTGCCAACCCAGCCGATGCGCAATTCGTACCGCGGCCAGAATGGTATTACTTGCCTATATTTCAGTGGCTGAAGTACTGGCACGGTTCGGCCGCGATTATTGGCGTATTGGTGATTCCGACTGTCCTCGTCCTGGCTGTACTCGCGCTTCCTTTCCTGGATCGCGGCATTGAACGGCGTCCATGGAAGCGGCCGGTTGCGATGGGAGCGTATGCATTCATGCTTTTTTCTCTTGGGGGCCTGGGTTTCCGCAGCCAATACTTGGATCGGCACGATTCTGGAGTGGCCCAGCAACTAGCCAAGCAGCGGTCCGAAGAGGACGAATACTCGCACAAACCATTTGAACCGGAACTTTCTTCTGCGTCCCTTGCCGCAGCGAATGTGACGCTCGCGGACCCTCTGGCGGCAAAAGGGAAGCTCATTTTCGAAGGGAAATCCTGCAATGCCTGCCATGGCGATGGCGGAGTGGGGACGGCGGCGGCCCCGGTGCTGGTCGGCATCGCGGCGAAACTCTCACCGGACCAACTCGCTGAACTGTTCAAACATCCCACCGCGAAGATGACCGCCGGCGGCATGCCCCCCATTGATTTTCCGCCCGATGATGTGAAGGCGTTGATCGCTTACGTAGAGAGCCTTAAGTAGCTTTTCATATAATGAAAATCGTGCGAGGGCGTGCGCTAGGGACGAAGACGGTGCCTTCCTGAGCTGATGGGACCAGCGCCTTCAAGAGGTTTTCAGTGGTGTTTGTGGACTAACTGCCCACTGGCCGTCGGGCCGGCCCCAAACGAAGGCCGTACTATTCCTACTGGCAAGCGGTCACTCGCTGGCCTTGGCTGCCAGCGTCTCTACCACTGCGATGTTCTGCGTCAGGTCCTGCGGCACCCCGTGCCGCTGCTGCAAATACGCTGAACTGTTGTAGGAAATCCAAACCTTTCCCTGAACATCCTGCCAGACCAAAATTTTGAGGGGAAGATCAATGGCGACGCTGGGAGCGGCCAGCATCAACGGTGTTCCGGCCTTGGGGCTTCCAAAGATCAGCAGCTTGGTGGGCGGCATTTTCAGCCCAACCTTTTCCGCCTCCCCGCTGTGGTCGACCACAGCGAACAATGTGACCCCTTTCGCGGCCAGAATCGCTTTTAGCTTTTCCACTGTCTGGTCAACCGAGTGACTACTGGGCGTGTCGACAATCCCCGTGTCTTTACCGGGCGTCATGGGTCCCTCCTCATGGTGCGATCAACACCCGCGGGCAGCTTGAACGAATCGCTCACTGTTACTTCGGAGACACGAAGGCGTAATGCTTTAGCGGCGCTTGCGCAAGGATCGAGCCTGCGGACCGTTAACATCTGGAACTTCTTCACCCAGAGCGGTGGCGAGATCAATTTGATGGTCCTGTTCCTGCACCAGGATCTGGCGAATTTGCTCTGCCATCGCGTACTCTCCCAGGGCTTCGCATTGCCGGATACGATCGCGGTAATTTCGAATGGTTTCGTTTTCGTTCTCGAGATCGAAGCGAAGCATGTCTTTCGGATTCTTCGAGGTACGTACCGGCTTGGGCGTGACCACCGGCATCTTGCCGAGATAGTCAATTTGCCGCGAGAGGATCAGGGCGTGATCGAGCTCCTGCTTGGCGTGGATCTCCAGCTGGGCGGCGATGTCCATGTATTGGGCGCCGCTGAGCACCTGGGAATAAACGACGTAGGCGATGATGGCCTGATACTCACGGGCAAGGTCTTCGTTCAGCAGCTCTGCCAGCTGGTCACGGGAAATTTCGTTTTCGTTTGCGGGGGACTTAGATTTAGCCATTTTGATTTCTCCTATGGATTAGCGACAAACGTCTATTTTAAAGTGCGGCTCCCGCCAGTTTCTAGGCCGTATTTGTATCTTACTGCTCTGGGCTTAGAGGCCGAGGTCACTCAGTCCGGGATGATCATCGGGACGGCGGCCCAGCGGCCAGGAATACTTGCGATCCGATTGCTGAATCGGAAGATCATTGATGCATGCAAACCTTAACCGCATCAGACCGTCCTCATCGAATTCCCAATTCTCGTTACCGTAAGAACGATACCAGTTTCCCGAGTCGTCATGCCATTCGTACGCAAAGCGCACGGCAATACGGTTTTCCGTGAAGGCCCAAAGTTCTTTGATCAGCCGGTAGTCGAGCTCTTTCGCCCATTTGCGGGCGAGAAAGGCGATGATGTCCTGCCTCCCGTTCACGAATTCTGAGCGATTTCTCCAGCGCGAATCAAGGGCGTAAGCCAAAGCCACCTTCTCGGGATCACGGGAATTCCATCCATCTTCTGCGAGCCGCACCTTCTGCATTGCGGTCTCGCGGGTGAACGGAGGGAGAGGGGGTCGCGAATTCATGTTACCTCCTTTCTTTCTCTTTCCAATCTAAGGTGCACTCGAAGCGCTGGTCTGCCGCAACACCACTTGCGATGGGTCTTTGATATCGGTAACGATCACAAATCTTTGCGACGCCGCAGGAGCGGATGCGCCTTCGGGCCCCAGCGTTTTCAATGGCCCAATCGTCTGTGCGATCCCCGCTCCGTCGGGATTCGTCTTCAAGACCGCTAAAGGTTCAAGTTGTCCGAAAGGCGCACGGTCGGACGTCGCGAGGTACACCCGATATTGCGTCTTGGGCGTGAGACCTCCGGCCGCGACCTGAATCAGATCCAGGAGTCCGAGCGAGTTGACTGCCATCGATGCTCGCGCATTTGGCAAAGCGGTTCCCGCTGCTTCGAGATGCAATTGGACTGTATTCCCGGCCTCACCCAGCGGCACGAGATTCTCAGTGCCGGCGCCGTTCGGAACTGCGTTGGGCACATACACGGCGGCTTGGGACGTCTGCCCGATCGGCACCTGAGCGACGACCTTATTGGTCAGAGTGTCGATAGCAGCAGCTTGTACGCCATTCTCCAGGACGACGTAAACCCGAGAGCCGTCGCCAGACTGCCAGATGCCATGCGGAAGGTCCCCCACTGGGATCGTCGCAATCAGCTCCGGGGCCGGGCCTCTGCGAAACACTTTCACGACGCCCAGTCCTCCGATCGACACGTAGGCAAATTTGCCGTTGCGATTGTTCGCGAAGTTGACGTGGTTGGTGATCGGCCCGGTATCGAGCAGCGCCGTCTGTTCAAACGGCGGTTTCGCGCTGAACACTTGTACCTTGCCAACATCTTTCAGGGTGATCCAGACTTCATCATTCTCCGGACTCACGGCGATGTTTGGGCAGAAAGGACTGGCTTGCGGCAAGCGCTTGATAATTTCGTGCGAAGCCACGTCAACTACGGCGAGTTCCGGAGTGAAGCTGGAGCAGACAAATCCGTATTTCCCGTCTGGACCGAACATGGTCATGCCGGGACCATTGGCCAACTGAATGCGGCGGACTTCCTTCATCTGCGCCGGGTCGATGACTGAAACATAATCTTCGCCGCGTACTGTGACCCACAGTTCGCGTCCGTCCGGAGTGAAAAACGCCTCGTGTGGCGACCGGCCCACATAAATGATGGCTTTCACTTTGTTGGTGGCCGTGTCAATCAGGGCCACCGAATTCGAACCTACTGAGACGACGGCCAAAGTCTTTCCATCGGGGGAATAGCCGAGGCCATGCACCAGGAGTTGCCCCCGGTAGAGCGGAGACAGAGCGCCCGGTACCGGATCGCCCAGTCGGATCACGCCCAGCAGTGTGTTGGTAGACGGGTCGATCACCGATACCGTGTTGGAAGTTTGATTTGCGGCGTAAACTCGGTCGCGGCTGGAGACTGGGATATCTGGGCGGCCCCATGGCGCTTGCTGCGCAAACGCAGGCGCCAGCAAACACAATATCGAGAACCAACGAATGATTTTCATATTACCGCCTTGTCCCTGCGTGCATTGCGGACATCCGATCTACTTCTTTCATGGAACTGGACGCATGCTGTTTCAGCCATAGCTGCATCAGTTCGATTTCCGATTGCTGGTCCGTGATAATTTCCTGTGCCAGCCTTTGCATTTGCGGATCTTTGCCGTAAAGCAGCTGCGCTTTCGCCATGTCAAGAGCGGCCTGGTGGTGCGGAAGCATGAGCCTGACAAAATCAACGTCGCTGTCGCCGGACTGTCCGACCGATGCCATGGCCGCATCCATTTGCTCCATGCTGGCCATCATCGCAGACCAGGAGGGATCGGCAGCTGCCGGCGCACTCTGGCCAACCTGGGCTGCCCCGTCATTGTTCCTGACGGACTGAGCCATAACGAAGGAACCGCACAGAAACGATGACACCCCGACCAATCCGACAATAAAGCGGTTCATGACTGCTTCTCCTAAATTGCGCTCACAGAAATTTCATCAGCGCGTCGGTCGTCTCTTTTGGGCTTTCCTCGAGTACCCAGTGTCCAGTGTTTTTGATGACGATCATCGTGGAATCGGATGCAACAATCTTCATTTGCAGCCCCAAAACTTTACCGTTCGCTTTCTCGCCGCCGATGGCTAATACCGGCATGTTCAGCTTGGTCTTCGAGAGCTCCGCGAAATCCCGCGCCGCCTGCTGAAACGAAACGAAATACGCCCAGCCGGCGTGCATACGGCGGGGACGAGCGTAGGCCGCCGCATAAGCCACGCGGTCCGCTTCGGGGAGGGAACGCTTTGCGTCGGCGGCAAAGTCATTCCAGAAATAGTCGAAATAGATTCGCTCGCGTCCGCGCACCAACGTTTCCGGCGTCGGCCCGTTGAAGCGGAAATGCCAGATGCCGGGATTGTTATACACGTCCTCCCAGCCGGCTACGCCCGGAAGGAACGCGTCCATCACCACAAGTTTTTCTGTTTCCGCCGGAAATTGCGCCGCGTAGGCGTAGGCGACCATTAATCCGATGTCGTGTCCTACGACCTCGGCCTTGTCAAGGCCGAGCGATTTGACCAGCCCGTGGATACGGATGGCGGCGGTCTTCATGTCCAAACCATCCTTGGGAATCTCGGAATCACCGATTCCGGGAAGATCGGGAGCGATGACAGTGAATTTCTCGGCGAGCAGTGGAATAATCGGTCTCCACATGCGCGAAGTTTGGGTGTAGCCGTGAAGCAGAACCACCGCAGGACCGTGGCCAGCCGTCAAGTAATGGAGCTTCAGTCCGTCCACATTGGCCGTTCGAGAGACGATCGTCTGGGTTTCCCCTGATGCCACGACCGGCGATCCGGCAACGCAAACCAACATGCCAACCACAGCGATAAGATTTTTAACCGTCGATTTCATGTTCTCTCCGCACCACGCAGATGGGCGAGCCCAATGGGCTCGCCCTGAAAACCCAGCAGACCTGAGCCGCCGCTGCTGACTTCATCTCGAACCCCGGGGCTTGTGACACGTCGGGAGATTTGGCGGCGTGAACCGGCCTCCGCGGACCAGCGCGAAGGCCGGATAGTTCTAGGCCGCCACTTGCTTGCTATTCTTGATAAACGCCAGCAAGTCGGCATTGATCTGGTCAGCGTGGGTGGTAGGCATGCCGTGCGGGAAACCGGGATAAGTTTTGAGCGTGGAGCCCTTAACCAGTTTTGCTGACAGCGGACCCGCCGCCACGATCGGCACAATCTGATCGTCCTCGCCGTGAAGGATCAGGGTCGGTACATCGAACTTCTTGAGATCCTCGGTGAAGTCGGTCTCGGAGAAGGCCTTGATGCAGTCATAGCCGGCCTTCGCTCCTCCCATCATGCCCTGGAGCCACCACTTCTCCCGGATACCCTCGGAAATCTTCGCGCCGGGGCGGTTGTAGCCGTAAAAGGGGAGCGTAATATCCCTGTAGAACTGGGGCCTATTCTCCAGGTACGCGGCCCGCAGTCCGTCGAAAACTTCGATGGGCGCGCCGGTGGGATTTTTTTCCGTCTTTAGCATGAGCGGTGGCACGGCACTAATGAGGACGGCCATACCGACTCGCTTTGAGCCGTGGCGGCCGATGTAACGCGCGACTTCTCCTCCGCCGGTGGAGTGGCCCACATGGATCGCGCCTTTCAGATCGAGCTTTTCCGTGAGGACCGCGAGATCGTCGGCATAGGTGTCCATATCGTTTCCGTCCCAGGTCTGGGTGGAACGGCCGTGTCCCCGCCGGTCATGCGCGATGACCCGAAAGCCGCACTGTCCGAAAAACATCATCTGTCCGTCCCAGTCGTCCGCGGTGAGCGGCCAGCCGTGGCTGAACACTATGGGCTGGCCTTTTCCCCAGTCCTTGTAGTAAATCTCGGTACCGTCTTTGGTGGTGATGGTTGGCATGAGTCGGTCTCCTTTTGCCGCAAGGGCAAGTGAGTCTGTATTCCTAAGTTCCGTAGGTTCACCCATTCCGACGGGTTGAGCCTGTCTTAGTCGAAGGACGAGCGAACGCCATCGCAGCATCGTCTTCGAGGATTCTGATTATATCTGCCCAGGTGCTGGTGTCCTCGAATCGGGGCCGGACCAGGTCGGTTCTAGCCACGCCCAATATGGGCGATTCGAGGATGGATTTCGCTTCGTCCATTTGTGACACCATCTGCTGTAGCACTCCAAAATTATGCCGAATCTGATTCGGCGCGCGCATCACGAGATGGAATGGTTTTTGAGTAACTCGCGTAGATCATCGGCAAGTACCACGATCGAGGTAAGCAAGCTCAGAGCTCCGATGGAGGCAGTGGGTTGGAGATGACGATCTCGCGGCGTCCAAACAGGCGCGCATCGAGCGAAAATGCTCCCGGGCCCAGACCAACCAACGCGGCGGCGATCACGGTTGCCAGAATTGCCGCTGGCTTCGTCGCCAGAAAACCCCCGGCGGGTTGCTGGAGTAACGTGAGCACGCTGCTCAGACTGCATAGTCCTGCGAGAATGCTGGCCAATGGGGTCAGGTATCCGATCAAAAGCAGGGCCGAACTCAAGAACAAGAAGAGATCAGTGGCCCAAACTATGAGTGTCAGGTCGGGTCCATCGATCAGATATGCCACACCATGAGACAGGAGTGAAATACCCAAGGCAGCGCGCAAGAGCAGCAGCCCGGCGCCTGGACGCCCGCCGGGAAAAGTAGAAAACATCCGTTGCAGCCGGTGCCTCCCGGGTAGGCTTCGTTATCGTCCGAAGCCACCCGGGTTTAGGGTACTGGCATACATCGACGGGCGAATCCCCATGATACGGCATCTTTTGCTACCACTTTTGGGTATTGCAAAACGGAATGCGATCAGAGCTGAATAAACCCGCGCCGCACCCCAATGGCAACGGCCTGGGTGCGATCACTGGCGCCTAGCTTCTCCATCACATGCTTGATGTGGACTTTGACGGTTTCTTCGGAGATGAAAAGCTTTTCGGCGATATCACGATTGCGGTTGCCGCCGGCGATGTGCTGCAACACTTCAATCTCGCGGGCGGTAAGACCTTCATCGCTGTAATGTTCCGCCAGGTGCGCGGCGATCTGGGTGGAAATAGGTTTCTTCCCGGCATGCACCTTGCGGATTACTTCGACCAGTTCCTTGGGAGGCATGCTCTTCAACACGTAGGCACGGGCCCCAGCCTCAAGTGCCCGTTGAATTTCTACGTCGCCGTCGAATGTAGTCAAAATGATGATGCGAGCTTCAGGGAAACTGGTGCGGATGGCGATCAGGGTGTCCATACCGCTCATATCGGGGAGCCGGAGGTCGAGCAGGGTGACGTCAGGACGATGTTCCTTAAATTTCTGGATCGCCTCTTGGCCGCTAAATGCCTGGGCCACCAGTGACATGTCCGACTGGTTACTGATAACGGTGGCGATCCCCTCGTGTACCAGCGGGTGATCGTCCACGCAGCAGATCCGGATTGGGGGAGGGCCATTCATTCATCCCGCTCGCTTGTTGAGGTCAGAACCGCCGCTTTCCTTTTTACCCGAACGAAGCCTGGTGAACCAATTGGAAGCGCCACCCGAGGGCTTCGATTCGAAAGCAATTACCGCAGGGACCGCCAGCTCAACTTCGGTGCCTCCGGCCGGCCGGCTCCAGACCTTGAATTGGGCCCCGATCCTTTGGGCCCGTTCGCGCATGCCCGGAAGGCCCCAATGTCCCTCTCGCCCGAGGCGTAGAACCTGGGGGTCAATGCCTCGGCCGTTGTCGCGAATCAGGACCCTCAATTCTTTGACCCCGTACTCCAGTTCAACCTCAATGTTGCTGGCGCGGGCATGACGAAACGAGTTTACCAGCGCTTCCCGCCCAATTCGATAGACGTCATCCCGAATCGCCGGGTGCAGCGGTCGCGACTGACCCTCCACTATAACTCGGAAATTGCTCACCGAAGGAATTCCCAGTTCTTCGGGGACGCGGGAGAAGGCCCATTCCAGATCGCGGGGGCTGGTACTTGGCGAACGTAGGCCGCGAAGCGTGTTCCGTCCGTCGTCTATAACATTTCGCATCAGCTCGAGCACCCGAGTCACCAGGGGCTTGGCCGGCGAGTCTGTCGGTAAACGGTCGTCGGCCACATGCAGCTGCATGGAAGCGCTGAGAAATCCTTGCAGAAGGGTATCGTGGAGTTCTTGCGCAATGAGCGTCCGCTCTGCCAGCCGTTCTTCGAATCGAACATTCAGTTGATGAGTCAATTTACGCAAGCGGAGCCGGTACCATAACAGTGCACTCAGGGCGGCGGCCAGCACGGCGGCTATCTGGAACCACCAGGTCTGCCAGAACGCGGGAGCGACTTGGAAGGGCAATGTGGCCTCCGTCCCATTCCAAAGCCCGTCACTATTGCTGGAAATGACGCGAAACCGGTACTCACCTGGACTTAGATTCGTGTAGACCGCCTCCCGCGCAGTCGTCGGATCGCTCCAGCTATGGTCGAAACCCTCGAGAAAATAGCGGAAGCGAACCCGCTCCGGCACGGCGAGACTGAGGCCTGTGTAGCTGAAGGTGATTCTCTTGGGAGAAGCTGGGGTACGCACCGGGCTCCCCAAATCGATGGCTTTGCCGTCGGCGGAAATCGTCTCCACGTGGGCGATCGCCGGGGCGGCCTCATCTTTGAGTTCAGATGGGTCGACAACCGACAAGCCGCGGTTGGTGGAAAACCAGACTCTGCCTAGCTTGTCCTCAACCACCGAGCAATTTCGGTTTACTCCCTCGATGCTGCGCAAGCCATCGGCGAGACCATATTCGCGTACATCGGCTGCCTCGATTGCGCCACTGGCAAGCTTGTCGCGCTTTACCCGCAGGATGTGGTTGGGCGCCGCAATCCAGAGCCACCCATTCGCGCCCTCCGCGATCCCGAAAACCTCTCCGCGCAAGGAGTCGGGCGCCTGGTCCGGCACTTGAAAATGGCCGGAGCTGTACAACGAGATGCCCCTCGAGGTTCCGATCCACAGAACGCCGGAAGAGTCTTCAAATAGACAGTTCACGCTTTCCGACGGCAATCCGTCCCGCGGCAAGTAGGTTCTCCACAGGCCCTTCGAGAAAGAAGTCAGGCCATTGGGCGTGGCCAGCCAGATGACACCGTCGCGGGTCTCAAGAATGGAAGACACAGTATTGGAGGCCAGCCCGTTCTGGGTGGTGTAGGTGGTGAAGCGGCCGTCTTTAAAACGGCTAACGCCTCCGCTCAGCGTCCCTGCCCACACCGACCGGTCGCGGCTCTCATAGGTTGAGTAAACGCTGTCTTGGGCCAGCCCATTTGCCTGGTTGTAAGTCCGAGCCGTGATTCCCGTAGTGCTGTATTGCAGGTGAGTGAGTCCGCCGTGTTGCCTCCCGATCCAAATCTCGCTTTCGTGACCGTTGATGGAATAGACCACGTCTTTATCTATCTGCGCGTTATTGACGGGTCGAACCTCGCCATCCTTCAACCAAAACAACCCGCCCCCGGCCGGAGCGAACCAGGCGCGATTCTCCGAGTCAACGTAAACCGGCCCGCCACTCTGTGGCGGCAGTCCAGGAGCCTCGGAGTAGGTCAGGAATGCACCGTCCCGGATGCGCTCCGCCCCGCGTGTACCTCCCACCCAGACATTCCCTTCGCGGTCTTCAAACAGCGCGTTGATACTTCCGTTTCCGCGGACTTCATTCTCATCCGAAAATGACGTTCCTGCCGTGTTGATGCGAAGGAGTCCCCGCGCGGTGCCGATCCAGGTGTTCGAATCATGGTCTCGCAGCATGGCCAGAATCTGAACGCCGCGCGCATAACGCGGCAGGGGAACGGGAATAAAGCGGTTGCCGTTCCAGCGGAATAGCCCGCTGTCGGTGCCCGCCCAGACTTCAGAGTCGCTTACCGGCAGCAGACAATTGATCTTCTTGAAAGGCAATCCTGCCTTCACCGTGGGGGCCTGACCCCGGATTGAGGAGAAAACGCCGGCATTCAGCGTACCCAACCAGATCTGCCCGTCGGATGTTTCCGCCAGGGCGATGACCGGCGGTAATCCGGAGCTAAAAAGGGCCGGCTCGACCTTTTCATCGCGAAGGCTGACCATGCCGTTCACCAGGTCTGAAATCAGCACTTCGCCATTCTTATTTCGCCACATCGCCGTAACCTGCGAGGCAAAGGGATTGGGTCCGGTCTCAAGATTCTCAAATTTCCCGTTCCTTCGGCGCAACATACCCGCACCCTGAAGCCGGACTAAGAGATTTCCCGCTGCGTCGGTCGTTAGGCCGAGAACCGGGGTCTTGGGATTGGCCACAAAAGGAGAGAATGAGACAGGCTGGAAGTTAAAGCCATCGAAGCGTATTAATCCTTTGTCGGTTCCGATCCAGAGGTAGCCATCCGCAGTCTGCCCGATGGCGTTGACGGTGCCCCAGGGGAATTCTCCTCCCATGCTCCATTGCTCCCGCAGGTATTGCGAGTTGAGGCGATGCGGATCCAATCCGGGAGAGGCGCTCAAGAGGCACATCAATGCCAATCCAACCCCAAGGCATCGAAAACGAGCAAGGCAGATCACGGGAGGTACTCGAACTTTTCAATCACCACTTCAGTTTCGTTCTTCAGAGGACTTGCACCTCTTCCGAACGCATACAAATTGATGCGAACTGAGTCTCCGCCCGCGGTGGGAATTCCCGAGGTAAACAGGTGCTGGCTGATGACTCCCGACTTCGCCGCATCACGAACTCCTTGGGATGTGAAAAAAGTCGCTTGCCCTGGTTCCCAGCGGAACGAATGCGTGAGTTTCCCCGCAGGCGCCTGAAATCGAACTATGTTGGCCGGAATGTAGTAAGGCTGAACCACGTACTGCGCATTATCGTTGTTGCGCAGGCCCCAGCGGCTGATTTCAATGTCGAGTTCGCGGCGATCGTTTTCCATTCCCACCCCGTCGGAGGTCGAGAGCGTCAGAACAGCCGAAGGCTCCAAATGAGAAACATCGCGAATCGTGAAAACATAGGTTCCGTATCCCAGGCTGCGGGTAAGCCTGACTTCGGCGCACATCCAATCGACGCCGTGCTTGGACATGCGGAGATGCAGTTCCCCATTCTCGTCGGTCCAGGCATTGTCTATGCCGAAAGAATTGTGGGAACCGCCACGATAGCTTCCCGCGGTGCGGACCGTCCAATCATAACCGCTGAAATGGAGGACTTTGATCGGTTGAACCGGTGGTGCGGGCCCCAGCCCCTTCACCACCTCCACGACCACCACCGCGCCGCCAGGGTCTGGCAGAATCTCAGTCGTTTGCGGTGGTTTGTATCCCGCATCGACGAGCAGCGCGGCGTACTCCGTGCCCAGATGAATCGGACTCTTCCAGCGGGAATCATCCTGAATTTTCGTAAAGGGATGGTCAACGAAGGGCTGCACCCACCAGAGGTCTTCACTCCGTGAATACAGGACAATCTGTTGGCCCGGCCGTACCCCGGTTGCCCGGCCTTCAATGGTATCGACCTTATCAGGACCGCCCAGGTCTGCCTTGGGGATCCGTACGAATACCAAAGTCGGAGGCGCATTGGCGGACCAGCGGCCACAGGCGCCGAACGCCAGGCAGCCTAGGAGCAGAAATGCTCTCCTCCACCTCCCGAAGGTTTGGATCCGCATTTTCATGTGGATGTCTTCAGCGAAGCGGAGCGACCCGCATCGCAGCCTGCCCGGAGAATCCAACGACCGCTGATGGCGGATCCTCACAATACTAACGGTTCATTCTCTCACTGCCTCGTGCATGTGCATGGATTGAAAAGCCATCACAGTTGGTGCGGCTTTTTCTATCCCGTGATTTTACACAGGTCAATGGCTACTCGCACTGTTGCTCCAGGGTCGATTTCAGGCGACCGTTGATTTTTCTCCGATTTAGCGAATCAGAGGGTTCATTCAAGGCCGCAAAATCACCCTGACTTATGATTTCGCACGGGCTGGAAAATCGCTCCTATTCGTGAGAATAGAGTCGGGCTTCCGTTCTGGAAGCTGATGGTGCCTCGCACGACGAGGCACCCGATTGCCGGCACTGTACATGTCTACCCTACGAGCCCGGAAGGACTCGCCGCTGTGATAGAAATCACATCTTGTGTTGGCCGGGATATCGGTATGGACCGCGGTTGTAGCAGAATTATCGGCGCGCGGATCGCCGGCGCCATGTTGGTGACGGCAGGCGGTCGGGGCGCTGTTAGGAGGCGTGGCGTGAGCGGGAAACTTTACGACGCTGAACGAGTCACGGCTGGTTTACGAGCGGATCATGGTCAGTGCCATCTTGAAACGAGTGAGTGCCTTGACAGCATGCGGCTGCTCCGCCGGTAACAAGACGATTTCACCTGCCATGATTGCCATTGGCTTACTAGCAACCGTAATCTCTGCCTCGCCTTCGATTGCCTGCACGAGCGCCTCGAATGGAGAAGTATGTTCACTTAACCCCTGCCCTGCGTCAAACGCAAAAATCGTGACGCTTCCCTTATCGCGCTTCAGGACGACCCGGCTCACGACGGATCCGTCCTGATAATTGACCAGATCGACGATTGGAAATGGGTGGGCTCCAGCAATTTCTGAACGGGCTGCCGTGGTTGAACTCACTCTGTCTCTCCTAATGCTGCTTCCATTGGATGCATAGGCCCCTGATAAGGTGGCTGTTGTTGGATCTGGTTGGCCTGCGTCAGGCCGCCAGACCCAACCGTTCCATGAGCACCAGTTCCTGTTCGACGGTTTGGACGACCGAAAGCGGTATCCGTACGTGGCGCAAGCTACCGGATTTCCGGGAAATGCCGTCGATGCCATATCCCAATCCATCGTGAGTCGGATCCGCGGTCAGGTCGAATTCCTCGCCGTAGAGCCTTACCCGGTGTCTCGGGGAAAAGCCTAGCCGTTGCAACCCCTTGCATAATAGGACTCGTTTATCATGTTCATTGATCATTGCAGTACCCTCAGCCGAAGCTACGGGATTAACTACTTTCGATTAGAGTCCCAGTTTGGGAAGGCAGCAGTGACCTAACCCACAAGTGAAGGTGAGCCGAGACACAGCTTCAATCTCTCCCTTATCAGCGAGTTACGAAACACCCTAAGCGCAAGGTCCTGACCGCATTAGGCATCTGAAACTAATAGCCTTATTCACGTATCACCAATCACTCGCCGCGGTATCCCGCGTCACTGCGACGGTGTTTCCAATGCCATAAAGTGAAAGCTGTATTTTGAGTCCCGCGACCCAGGGACCGATCCTCCGGCCATAGGGCTCACCAGGTAGCTTTATCTCAATCTGAGAGGAGAACTTTTATGTTTGCTCGCATTCTTGAATTCGAAGTAAAACTCGAAAAGAAGGAAGAGTTTGTGAAGAAAGTGAAGAACGAAGTCCTGCCCATTCTCAACAAACAGAATGGTTTCCTGGAAATTCTGCCGTTTTTCCCGGAAAAGATGCGGGAGGAGAAAGCGCTGACCATCAGCCTGTGGGCGACCCGGTCAGATGCCGAGCGTTATGAGAGAGAAGTCTATCCGAAGGTGCAAGAGATCCTAAGGCCCTATCTGAATACGCCCATCACAGTGAAGCCATACATGGTCGAGACCACACTGTGTGAGCACTTCGTAGAGACGCTCGCCGCCTGATTCTGATCGACGGTAAAAGCGCGGCCCCGAGGCGGCAAACCTGCCCCTCGGGGTTTTCTGCTTTTGGACAAGAACACGCTCTTGCCATCCGGCCATGCTGGCATGTGATTCAGATCACAGTTTTAGGTGAGGCGTCATACATTAAACGCCAGGATAAAGATATGTACTATCTGTGAGGACGGCCACCGATGGCTTCGCTGACAATACCAACGACTCTCGCCGAACTGGTGCAGCGGTACCGGGTTTGTTGGGAGGTTTGGCCCGAATATTCGTTGACGCGGAGGAAGAGCCGGCAGATAGGTTTTGAACTTGAACTCCTCGGGAGTGGTAAGAGTGCAGGTGAATTCGACGCAAGGTGTCCAAAGCACGCGGAGATTCATTCTGCCTTGGACGCGATTGCGAGATGGATTCTCGAAAGCGACGAACGGGTGAGTTTCGAAATTAATCAAAGCGGTCAAAGTCTCTGCTACTCCCCATCGCGGGGAAACCGTCCCGATGTAGTGCTGTCGATCAAGATCCTGCACCGGACCGACTTCGAGAATCCGGTCGACGAAAGCGAGCTAAGCTATCTTAAGAAAACCGAGGCTCACCTGCGCCAGTTGGGAGCTTGCGAGCACCAATGGCACACAACTGAGAACGCGTTACAATGACAGTCGCCCATTGGATCTAAATCTGGCAAAGTTGTTGCATCGAATCGAGAAATCCAGATATGTGTCTAGCAATTCCGGGGAAGATACTCGATTGTCAGCAGGTGGACGGAATGCGCCTGGGCCGGGTGCAGTTCGGCGGGATTGTGCGCTCGGTGTCTTTGGATTTTGTACCTGAAGCGGCCCTTGGTGACTACGTGATGGTGCATGTGGGTTTTGCCATCAGCAGGGTAGCGGCTGAGGAAGCGGACCGCACTTACAAATTACTGGCTGAAATGGGGGTCCTCGAAGAGGAACTGGCGGCAGCGGAGAACACGCCCAACGGAAATCGCTCTCCAGAGTAAGCGGAATGAAATATCTCACTGAATACCGGGACGAGCGAGTTGCGCTGGCGCTGGCGGCGGAAATTGTGCAGCGAACTACGCGTCCTTGGGTTCTCATGGAGATTTGCGGCGGCCAGACCCACACCATTATGCGTTATGGGCTGGATGAACTTTTGCCTCGTGGACTTGAACTGGTGCATGGACCGGGATGTCCAGTTTGCGTTACGCCTCTCGAAACCATCGATGCGGCGATTGAACTAGCACTGCGCCCCGAGGTGATCCTGGTCTCTTACGGAGACATGCTGCGGGTGCCGGGATCTCGCTCCGATCTGTTTCGCGCCAAGGCTGAAGGTGCAGAGGTTCGCGTGGTGTACTCACCGATGGAAGCGCTCAAGATTGCCCGGGAAAATTCCACACGCAAGGTGGTCTTTCTAGCGATCGGATTTGAAACTACTGCTCCGGCCAATGCCATGGCGGCCTGGCAGGCAAAACAAGAAGGTCTGACCAACTTCTCTTTGCTTGTCTCTCACGTACTGGTGCCACCAGCCATTCGCGGTTTACTAACGTCATCTGCCAATCGGGTGCAAGCTTTCATCGCCCCCGGCCACGTATGCACTGTCATGGGCTGCAGCGAATACGAGGCCCTGGTGCGCGATTTTAATGTGCCCATGGTAGTCGGCGGCTTTGAACCGATTGATTTGCTGCAAGCGGTTCTTATGCTGGTGAAGCAGCTGGAGGCTGGAGAAGCCCGGCTGGAGAACCAATACGTGCGTTCGGTGAGCTATGCGGGAAACCTCACCGCCCAGCAAATCATGACTGAAGTATTTGAAGTCACCGACCAGAAATGGCGCGGCATCGGTTCCATTCCGCAAAGCGGATTGCGGCTGCGGGAAGAATTCTCGGCCTACGATGCGACGCGGGTGTTCAAGCTCAGCGATATCAGCGTCGAAGAGCCGGCTGAATGCATCAGCGCACAGGTGCTGCTGGGGCAGAAGAAGCCTACTGACTGCCCTGCATTTGGCATGCGATGCACGCCGGAGAATCCGTTAGGCGCTCCCATGGTTTCGTCCGAGGGCGCTTGTTCGGCCTACTACCGTTATCGACGGCACGCGGTTGCGAGTTAGGAGTAATAAGAATGGCGGAAAGAGCTGGCACCATCGCGGAACTGAGTTGCCCCGTGCCTCTTCGCACGAAGGATACAGTTTTGCTTGGCCACGGTAGTGGAGGCAAGCTGAGCGCTGAACTCATTCGCGACGTTTTCCTTCCAGCGCTGAAGAATCCCGTTCTCTCCCGTCTCGACGACCAGGCGATTGTGAATGTGAACGGCCAGTGCCTCGCGTTCACTACGGACTCCTTCGTGGTCAAACCGCTGTTCTTTCCAGGCGGAGACATCGGGTCCCTCGCCGTCCATGGAACCATCAATGACTTGGCGATGGGTGGAGCGACACCACTCTTCCTCAGTGCCGCGTTCATCATCGAAGAGGGCTTTTCCATCGACCTTTTGCGGCGAATTGTGGCCTCGATGCAACAGGCCGCGAGTGCCGCTGGCGTGCAAATCGTCACTGGCGATACGAAAGTGGTGGAAAAGGGCAAAGGGGATGGATTGTTTATCAACACGACAGGCATTGGGATTCTTGCAGACAGCATTGAACGTTCGGCCGACCAGGCGAGGCCCGGGGACAAGGTCTTGCTCAGTGGGTCGATCGGGGAGCACGGTATCGCAATCCTGGCGCAGAGAGAAGGAATTGAGTTTGAAACCACGATTGAAAGCGACAGCGCCGCTTTGCACACGCTGGTAAAAGACATGTTACATGCGGTTCCCGGCATTCGGTGCATGCGTGACCCTACACGTGGAGGACTTTCGAGCGCCCTCAACGAAATTGCAGCTCAGTCCCATGTCGCAATCGAGCTGGAAGAGCGTGCCATACCAATCCGGGAGGAAGTCTCCAGTGCTTGTGAACTGCTGGGACTTGATCCGATGTATGTTGCGAGTGAAGGCAAGCTGATCGCGATAGTCGCATCCGAAGATGCTGACGCTGTGTTGGAAGCAATGCGGCGGCATCAACTTGGAAGCCAGGCACAAATCATCGGCACGGTGAAGGCATCCGGCGCTCCTTTGGTCACAACGCGTACGAGCCTGGGAACAACGCGGATTGTAGACATGCTTTCGGGCGACCAGCTACCGCGTATTTGTTGAGAGCCGTTATGCATGAGCTGGGAATAGCCGAAGCGGTGTTGGATGCGATTCGGACTGAGGCTGCGCATTATCCCGATGCTCGTTTGTGCAAGGTTGGTTTGAGGATTGGCGAGTTGGCAGGCTTGGACGCGGAAGCTTTTCGGTTTTGTTTCGAAGCCATGGTTCGCGAGACTGATTTCGAGACATTGCAACTGGAGATCGAGTTCTGTCCTCGACGCCAAAGATGCTTGCGTTGCGGTAAGGAATTCGTAGTCCGTGAATACAACATGCAATGCCCTCGTTGTTTCGACAACCGGGGCGAATGCATTGGCGGAGATGAGTTGGAACTCGCATTCCTGGAGATTGAAGAACATGCAGCGATTGGAATTGGGACAGAAAGTACTCAGTGAGAACGCACGAATCGCGGCTGAGTTGCGTATGCGCTTCCACCAGCATGGGATCTTGTGCCTCAATCTTATTAGTGCGCCGGGGTCGGGCAAGACCAGCCTGCTGGAGCGGACCCTGCAACGGTTGCCGAAGAATGAACGTGTCGCAGTATTGACCGGGGACATTCAAACGGAGAACGATGCCACGCGTTTAAAACGCTTCGGCTTTCCTGTCAAACAGATTACTACCGGCGGGACCTGCCATCTGGACGCTCGTATGATCGAACGTCATCTCGCCGACTGGCCGCTTGAGAACATTGACATCCTTTTCATCGAAAATGTTGGTAACCTGGTTTGCCCTTCCAGTTACGATCTCGGAGAGGATGCGAAGATTGTCCTGTTGAGCGTAACCGAGGGCGAGGACAAGCCGCTCAAGTATCCTTCCATCTTCTTTAAGTCGGAGTTGATGATCCTTAACAAGATTGATCTACTTCCCTATGTTCCTTTCAATCCCGATCTTGCGGTGGACAATGCGCGGCGTGTGCATCCCAAAATCGGTGTCGTAAAAGTGTCTTGCACAACCGGAGAAGGCCTCGACCTGTGGATGGATTGGATCGAAAAATACCGAAGGGTTGCCAAGTTGACGGCCGCGGAGCCGGTGGCCTAAGAACAGACCATGCAAGTTCGGCTGCATATCGAAGTCACGGGCATTGTGCAAGGAGTGGGATTTCGCCCATTTGTGTTCCGGTTGGCTGAAAGCCGGCAACTCACCGGCTACATTCGCAACACGTCTTCTGGGGTGACGATTGAAGTGCAGGGGGCGATCCAGGCGGTCGACGAATTTGTGGCCTGCCTTCCACGGGAAGCGCCGGGCCTGGCGCGAATTACTGGTCTTACCACCCAAGACCTGCCCACGTGCGTTGAGATTGATTTTCACATCGTAAGCAGTCAGGGCGGGGAAGCACGCACTCTGATTTTGCCGGACGTTGCGGCCTGTTCCGATTGCTTGCAGGAACTGTTTGATCCATCCGATCGCCGCTATCGCTATCCGTTCATCAACTGCACCAATTGTGGACCGCGCTTCACCATAGTGCGCAACATTCCTTACGATCGGGCGCAGACTTCGATGGCTGTTTTTCCGATGTGTGTACGGTGTCACGCTGAGTACGATGATCCTCGCAACCGTCGCTTCCATGCACAGCCGAACGCGTGTTGGGATTGTGGGCCCCAGGTGGAATTCTGGGACAACTTGGGAAGTAACATAGCTGATGGCGATCCAATCGCTCAGGCAATTGAAGCTTTGCGCGCCGGGCTGGTCGTGGCTGTCAAAGGGCTGGGCGGATTTCACCTTGCGGTTGACGCGTTAAATGCCGGCGCTGTCAGGCTGTTGCGCGAACGCAAGCATCGTGTCGAAAAGCCCTTCGCGATCATGGTTGCGAATGTCGAGGCCGCGAGCCGGTTTTGTGAAGTAAACGGTGCAGTGAAGAGTGCGTTGGAATCAGTACAGCGGCCGGTAGTCTTGCGCCCGCGCAAAGCTGTGTGTGAAGCTCCTGAAGAGGTCGCTCCGCGCAATCGCGACCTCGGGATATTTTTGCCGTACACACCGCTGCATCACTTGTTGCTCGACCAGGGAAAGTTCGCTGCTTTGGTCATGACCAGCGGCAACCTCAGCGAGGAACCAATCGCGATTGACAATAAGGAAGCGGTGCAACGATTGAATGGATTGGCCGATTTCTTTCTGGTACACAATCGGGACATTCTTCTGCGCTGCGATGATTCGGTGGTGCGGCCCACGAAAAAAGGCTTTCGGCACTTAAGGAGATCGCGAGGTTTTGTTCCGGCCCCCGTATTTTTAAAAGCGGAGCAGCCTTCGGTGCTGGCGGTTGGCGGGGAACTCAAGAACACGGTTTGCCTTACCAAGGGCAAGCATGCCTTTCTGAGCCAACACATCGGAGATCTGGAGAACACGGAAGGCTATAGATTCTTTGGTGAGGCAATCGATCATCTCGAGAACGTTCTCGAGATCGAGCCGGAGATCGTTGCCTATGACCTTCATCCCGATTATTTCTCCACGAAATGGGCGCTCCGACAAGAAGGCGTACGTTGGGTTGGTGTCCAGCACCACCATGCGCATATCGCCAGTTGTATGGCGGAGAACCATCTTGAAGGCCGCGTGATCGGTATTGCGCTAGATGGCACAGGCTATGGAACCGACGGGAAGATCTGGGGCAGCGAAGTATTGGTCGCGGGGTATGACAGCTTCGAGCGGCACGCGCACCTGGAGTATGTGCCGATGCCGGGCGGCGCAGCCGCGGTTCGAGAACCGTGGCGCATGGCGGTCAGCTGTCTCGCTCATCATTTCGGAAATGAGTTCCTTGAATTCCCGGTTTCTTTTGTTCGCCGGCTTAACCTCCGAAAGACAGAAACACTCTTGCGCATGATGGAGCGAAACCTGAATTCGCCTTTGACTTCGAGTTGCGGTCGGCTGTTCGACGCCGTGGCGGCGCTGATCGGAGTCCGCCAAACCGTGAACTATGAAGCGCAGGCTGCAATCGAGATGGAAATGGCGATTGCCGATTCCCCTGACCAAACCGCCTATCCCTTCTCGCTTACGCCGCAGGGTACTAGTTGGATCATCGGGACACGCTCTCTGTTCGAATCGCTATTGAATGATCTCAAGAAAGATATGGCCATCGCGGACATGAGCCGCCGCTTCCACAACGGCTTGATCCAGGTGTTCACCGAAGTTGCGGAACGGATTAGGTCCGACATGGGTTTGAATCGTGTCTGCCTCAGCGGTGGCACTTTTAACAATGTCTATCTCTGCGATGGGCTGGAAGCAAAACTCTCCAACGCTGGATTTGAAGTATTTACCCAAAATGAAGTGCCGGCGGGAGACGGAGGTCTAAGCCTCGGGCAGGCAATGATTGCGGCACACACCGTAAGACAAGGCGGTATTTACAAGAGCAATGTGGAGGAACACGCAATCGCGTGATGCTGGTCACATTCGGTGGGCAGAACAAACCTTAGACTGAAAAGTTCCGTAGAGCCACAACGATGATCACAACGCCAACCAAACCCGCAGCACCCAGCCCCGACAAACGCTGGAAGATTGTGGATGCGACAATGCGCCGGGCCGGCCAAAACTCGCGAGGACTCATTGAGACTTTGCATACTGTGCAGGAAGCCTTTGGTTATCTGGACGAAACCGCTCTGCGCTACGTGGCTGTTTCGCTGCGCGTGCCGCTCAGTCGCGCGTACGGCGTGGCGACGTTCTATCACTTTTTTACCCTCAAGCCTGCCGGTGAACACACCTGCGTAATCTGCCTGGGAACTGCCTGCTACATCAAGGGCGCCCCGCAGTTGGTGGATGCGGTGAAGCGGGAATTGGGCGTCGGACCGGGCGAGACGACGGCTGATCGGAAGGTCTCCATTCTATCGGCGCGCTGTCTCGGCTCTTGTGGTCTGGCTCCGGCGGTTGTCTACGATAACCAGGTGGCAGGCAAAGTTACGCCTGAGCAGCTACGGCAACAAATGGCAAGATGGGACGGTCCTCCTTCATGACGCCCGAAGAGCTAGAACAGATAGCGAACACCGAACGCGAGGCCCAGGCAAGCATTCCCCAGGCGATAAATGTTTGCGTGGCGGCGGGATGCCTATCCTGCCAAAGCCAAGCTGTGAAGGACGCGCTCGATAAAGAAGTTGCGAGTCGCGGACTCGCCGCGCGGTGCAGGATTAAGGGCGTGGGCTGCATGGGGCTATGCGCGGAAGGGCCACTGGTGTCTACCGGCAAGGAAACGCTATACAAACGAGTCGCCACAACCGACGCCATCGCATTGATGGATAGCTTGGAGCAAGGTCCGGTAGACCGCTTGCTCTGCCGTACGGATGTTCCGTTTTTCCAGCGGCAAAAGAAAATTGTCCTGGAGAACTCCGGGGCAATCGATCCCGAGCGCATTGAAGAATACATTGCGGCTTCCGGATATCGCGCACTCATCCAGGCGCTTACGGAGATGAAACCGACCGAGGTCGTAAAACAGGTTGTAAAGAGCGGCCTTCGCGGGCGCGGTGGAGCGGGCTATCCTACGGGCCTGAAGTGGAGCACGGTCTCAAAGGCGGTGGGCACTCAGAAATTTGTGATCTGCAATGCCGACGAAGGTGATCCCGGCGCTTTCATGGATCGCAGTGTCCTGGAAAGCGATCCTCATCGGGTTCTCGAGGGAATGTTGGTAGCCGCTTATGCGGTCGGCGCTTCGGAGGGATATATCTACGTCCGCGCCGAATATCCCTTAGCCATCAAGCGTTTAAAAATTGCCATTCGGCAAGCAGAGAAGCTTGGGCTGCTTGGCTCGAATATCTGCGGAACGTATTTCAGCTTCAAAATCGAGATTCGCCTGGGGGCAGGTGCGTTTGTCTGCGGGGAGGAGACGTCCCTGATTGCGTCGATTGAAGGAAAGCGGGGAACGCCGCGACCGCGACCGCCTTATCCGGCGATGGAAGGACTGCTGGGACAGCCGACGCTCATTAACAACGTGGAAACTTTCGCCAACATTCCGCCAATTATCCGCAATGGCGGAGACTGGTATGCCGGGATCGGTACGGAAAAGAGCAAAGGCACGAAAGTTTTCGCGCTGGCGGGCCGAGTGCAAAATACGGGGTTGGTCGAAGTTCCCATGGGAATCACTTTGCGTGAAATGGTTTTTGAAATTGGCGGTGGGATTCCAGAAGGAAGACAGTTCAAGGCTGTGCAGACAGGCGGCCCGTCTGGCGGATGTTTGCCCGCGGAATGCCTTGACATGCCGGTCGATTACGAATCCCTGGCTCGCGCCGGTTCGATCATGGGATCCGGCGGCATGATCGTAATGGACCAAAGCTCCTGCATGGTGGACGTAGCCAAGTACTTCATGGATTTCTGTATGACAGAATCCTGCGGTAAGTGCATTCCTTGCCGCGTCGGCACGTTCCAGATGCACCGGTTGCTGGACACAATTACGAAACTGCAAGCAACGGCGAAAGACGTCGCACTTCTGGAAGAGCTGTGCGATCTGGTAAAGAACACAAGCCTGTGCGGGCTTGGGCAGTCCGCGCCAAATCCGGTTCTGAGCACCCTTCGCTATTTTGGGGATGAGTACAAGGCACACATCGAGCGCAACCAGTGCGTGGCTGGAGTCTGCGGTTACGAGGCCCAATCATGAGCCCCACGACCAACGTCAAAACCTTAAAGATTGACGGTCGGGACTTCAGTGCCCGTGAAGACGAAACCATTCTCGAGGTTGCGCGCCAGAACGGCATTTTTATCCCCCGGCTCTGCGAATTGGAAGGGCTCTCGACAGTCGGTGCCTGCCGCCTCTGCCTTGTGGAGGTTAAAGGCTCCAATCGCCTGATGGCTTCCTGTATGACCAGAGTAGAAGAAGGCATGGAGGTCACCGCGACTTCCGAGCGCTTGCAGCGCTACCGCAAAGGCATCGTTGAATTACTGTTTACCGAACGCAACCATATTTGTTCTGTCTGCGTTTCCAATGGTCACTGCGAACTGCAAACTATGGCCCAGAAGCTCGACATCACGCACGTTCACTTTGCGTATCGTTATCCGCAGGAGACCGTAGATGCGTCCCATGACCGGTTTGTCATCGATCACAATCGTTGCATTCTGTGCACTCGATGCGTGCGGGTTTGCGAGGAAATCGAAGGCGCTCATACCTGGGATGTGATGGGACGTGGCATCGACTGCCAGGTCATTACTGATCTCAACCAGCCATGGGGCTCGTCCGACACCTGCACCAGTTGCGGGAAGTGCGTCCAGGTGTGCCCGACCGGGGCATTGTTTGAGAAGGGCCGCTCGGTCGCGGAAATGGAGAAGCGCCGCGACTTCCTGCCTTATCTGCAACTGATGAGAGGAGAACAGAAGTGAGCAAGAAACGCATGGCCACGGTTTGGCTGGACGGATGCTCCGGGTGCCACATGTCTTTTCTCGACATAGACGAACGCTTGCTCACCCTCGCCGAAAGTGCGGACCTGGTGTATAGCCCGCTGGTCGACGCGAAAGTCTTTCCGGAAAACGTGGATGTGACCCTGGTCGAAGGTGCGGTCAGCAGCGAAGAAGACCTGCACAAGATCAAGCTGGTCCGCGAGAAGACGAAGGTGCTGGTGTCACTTGGCGACTGTGCGGTTACGGCCAACGTCCCCGGCATGCGAAATCCATTCTCGACCAAATCGGTTTATGACCGCGCCTACATAGAGAACGTGACGCTCGATCCCGGCATCCCCGATCAAGTCGTGCCACGGTTGCTGCCGCAGGCACGGCCCATCCATGAATTTGTATCGGTGGATGTCTTTGTTCCAGGATGTCCGCCGTCCGCCGATACGATTTTCTACGTTGTCAGTGAATTGCTGGCCGGCCGGCAGCCCGAGCTGAGTTCGAGAACGCGTTTCGGAGCTTAAATCATGGCGGAGAGAAGAACGATCATCATCGATCCCGTGACCCGCATTGAGGGCCATGCCAAGATCACGCTGCATCTCGACGAATTGGGAGAAGTATCGGACGCACGCTTCCATGTCACCCAGTTCCGCGGATTCGAAAAACTCTGCGAGGGACGTCCGTTCACCGAGATGCCGTCGTTGATGGCGAGGATTTGTGGCATTTGCCCGGTCAGCCATTTGGTTGCGTCGGCGAAAGCGTGCGATGCTTTGCTGGCGGTACGGATTCCACCTACCGCCAGAAAGCTGCGCCGTATGTTCAACATGGCGCAGATTGTGCAATCGCATGCTCTCAGCGTTTTCCACCTCTCCTCCCCCGATCTATTGCTCGGCATGGATGCGGATCCTGCGAAGAGCAATCTGTGGGGTGTCTTTGAAAGAGATCCGCAACTGGCCCG
The DNA here is from genome assembly GCA_963802555.1 of Terriglobales bacterium. GTDB lineage: Bacteria > Acidobacteriota > Terriglobia > Terriglobales > Acidobacteriaceae > DATBAX01. The sequence goes on from CAWDJD010000002.1 coordinate 606,299, forward strand.
TGACGGAATCCGCCTGCGGCAGTTCGGACAACAGATCATCGAACGGCTGGGCGGCAAGCGAATTCATCCTGCGTGGGTAGTGCCCGGCGGCGTCAGTAAACCTCTGAGCCAGGAAGATCGTGACGCCATCCTGGCAACAATTCCGGAAGCGCTTGCGATCGCGATACGTACTCTGGCCTGGTTCAAGAAAACCTGTGTCGGATTTAGGGAAGAGATCAGCAGCTTCGGCAACTTTCCGTCTTTGTTCATGGGGACGGTTAAAGAAGATGGCTGCATTACATTCTACGGCGGCAACATTCGCTTTGCCGATGCCAGCGGAAATATTGTCGCGGACGGCCTGGATGCGACCCGCTACTCCGAGTATCTTGGGGAAAAAGTCGAGCCCTGGAGTTACCTGAAGTCGGCATATTACAAGCCCAAGGGATATCCCGATGGCATGTATCGGGTGGGCCCGTTGGCGCGGCTCAATGTGGTCGACCGCTGTGGGACCGAACGTGCTGATCAGGAATTGGCGGAGTTTAAGGAATTGCAACGCGGTGCGGTCCTGAGTTCTTTCCATTACCATCAGGCGCGACTGATTGAGATTCTTTGTTGCATTGAGGCTCTGGAACAATTGCTCAACGATCCTGAAATCCTTTCGAAACACGTTCGCGCCGAAGCCAAGCCTAACGCTCTGGAAGGAGTTGGTGCGTCCGAAGCTCCCCGGGGGACTTTGTTCCATCATTACAAGATTGATGAACAAGGGCTAGTACGATGGGCAAACCTGATCATCGCCACCGGGCAAAACAATCTCGCCATGAACCGCAGTGTCCTGCAAGTTGCCAAACATTTCGTGCGCGGAAATCAATTGCTGCCTGGGATGTTGAATCGCGTCGAAGCCGTGATTCGGACTTACGATCCATGTCTCAGTTGTTCAACCCATGCAGTGGGGCAGATGGCGCTGCGAATTCAGTTGGTCGATCCAGAGGGCAACATCGCGGACCAAATCGTCCGTCCCTAACCAATGCCGGCCCCTCGAATTCTCGTTATCGCGTATGGCAACCCCCTGCGTTGCGATGACGGTTTGGCCTGGCATGTCGCGGACAAAGTGTCGCAGATGAATTTGCCGGATGATATCGAGATCATCACGCGTCACCTGCTCACTCCGGAACTGGCGGTTCCGGTCAGTCAAGCGGCAACAGTACTATTTATCGATGCAGCGTGGGAGGGTGTTCCGGGGGAGATCGCGGTAAACCCCATCGAACCACAACGATTAGCCTCTGCTTTTACCCACGAATTGTCTCCCGGCGCTGTCCTTACCGCAGCCCAGGAACTTTATGGCCGGTGTGCCCAGGCGTTTTCTATTTCACTCTGCGGTGAATGTTTTGAGCATGGCGAAACCCTCTCCGCAAAGGTCGAAGAGGGCCTGCCACTTTTACTGGAGCGGGTGGGCGAATTTATTCAGTCAGCCATGCAATTACAGGCTACGCGGCTGTCTAAGCCGATCGGTCTTGGCAATCGTTAAGCCCCGGATCGTGAGAACTGGGCACTTCGCATGGCATACCACGTCGTAGGCTGTGGCCCACGGCATGTGGGCGGAGAGTCGCGGAGTGTTTGCGCTGGATTGCTTTAAGCCCATGACAATCAAATCCACTTTATGCTCCCTGGCAAAACTGAGAATCCCATCGGGCGCCAGGTGAACATGTACAGCATGATCCACATAGCAGCTCAGACCTGAATTGGAAGGCAGCAGGTCACGCAGCCGTTTCAAGGATTCAAGCTTGCTTGCTTCTTCTCTTTCTACAACGTCGGTGCCGGGATACCAGAGCGGCCCAACATAATCCACCGGAAATGGAGAAACGAGGTGTAACAGCATAAGCTCACCACCGGTCTGGTTGGCGAAGTCGATTGCGTATGGTAGAGCTTGGATTGATGACGGGCCAAAATCGGTAGCGAACAGGACTTTACGAATCGGCCGAGAGGTAACCGCTGAGGGCCCAACTGTCATCACCGGGCATGAAGCGCGTCGGAATAGTTCTTCTGCAACTGACCCGAGGACGAGTTTCTTGAGTCCGGTTCTACCGTGAGTTCCCAGCACCAGCAGATCAACCTTCTCCCGCTGAATGGCGTCAAGCACGACTTCTCCTACAGGGCCTCGCTCCAGAATTTCTTCAGGGTGCAGGTGGCCGAGAGGCTCGGCAGAAATAACTTTCTCGAAGTTGAGCTTCGCCTCGGAGAGATTCCGGTCTGCACTCAACGGTAAAGGGTCGAGTGGTACGGGCAAACGTGCCTCCGGAGGCACGGCGTGTAACAAGAAGAGTTGTCCCAGATTCGATTCAGTGATTGCTGCAGCGCACCGTAGGGCATGTTTCGAGGCATCCGAAAAGTCGGTGGCCACTAGAATATTTTTGAAAGTTATACTCTTTTCGAGCTCCATGGTTGTCATTACAACTCCTCCTGCGGAGTGCCCAGCATCCCGGACCACGCTTGGGACGAGAGTTTGGGACCCTGCGCATATTCACGTCCATTGCAGCCTCATTTTCGCTCCGACAGAAATGGGCGACTGTGCTCCGTCTTACGGCAGCCTGTGATTGGAATCACAATCTGATTTCGCCTAGGCCCGGCGGTCGGTGCGCGCTGATTTCCGGGAAAGATCGGCAAGACGAAGAAACTGGGTCCCTTTCACCGCCCGCATGTACTGAGCCCGTTCAAAGGCCGAAGGATCGGCGCAGCGCAACTGGCTCATGCTGCCTTGCATCTGGTGCACGGATTCATACTCATGCTCATCCATCCATTGTTCCAGTTCCCGCTCGACGACCCGAAGATGGTCGCACCCCTCGCGCAACAGAACGGAACACATCATGGTGACGTTGGCGCCGACCAACAGCATTTTGACGACGTCTTCCATGTGATGAATCCCGCTGGTCGCGGCCAAGCTGGCTTTCACGCGGGCAAACAGGATTCCAATCCAGGTAAGGGGCAACCTCAGATCCTGGGGCGTGCTCAACAACACATTTGGCCGAATTACTAGGTCTTCCAAATCAATATCCGGTTGGTAGAAACGGTTGAACAGCACCAGTCCGTCCGCGCCGGTCGTATCCAGCCGTTTCGCCATATTTGCGATATTGCTAAAGAAGGGACTCAGTTTGACTGCAACCGGGATGTGAACCGCTAACTTTACTTCTCTTAGGATGTCCAGATAGATGTTCTCGATCTCTGTCGAGGTCGTATCCATGTCAGTAGGAATGAAGTAAATGTTGCATTCAATGGCATCGGCTCCGGCCAGTTCGATGCGGCGTGCATAATCTGTCCATCCACCCAAAGTCGCGCCATTAAGGCTGGCGATGATAGGAATGTCCACAGCTTCCTTGGCTTTGATGATGTGATTGAGGTACTCTTCCGGGCCGGCATAGTAATCGAGCGATTGGGGAAAGTAAGTCAGCGATTCCGAGTAGCTTTCAGTCCCCGCCGATAGGTCGCGCTCAAGATTCAGGTTTTCCTGGCTTATCTGCTCTTCGAACAGGGAATACAGTACGACAGCGGAGGCACCCACATCTTCCAGGCGACGGATGCCGTCGAGTTCGTGGGAGAGCGGAGACGCCGAGGCCACCAATGGAGTGCGAAGATTGAGGCCGAGATATTTTGTGCTTAGATCTAACATATTCCGCTCCTTTTCCCGTGCGGGAACATTCTGTTAAGCCGCACTTACAACTTCGATTCCATGCCTTTTCTGGCGGATCTGCTGTCTGCCAAGCACATCCAGGACGATTAGAGTGGCATCATCGCTTAACTGGAGATCGCAAAAGTGTTTCACTTGAACGAGCAATTGCTGTTGGAACTCGCCAGAAGAGCAGTCCTTGTGGTCTAGCGCCCAGTCAATCAAGCGCGCTTCGCCAAATTCCTCGCCGCCTTGGCGGGCCGCTTCTGTGATTCCGTCGGTGTATAGAATCATCCGATCGCCGGGCTCGAGTTGAAGAAGGGAATCTGTGTACTGCCAGTCGGGAAACACGCCAAGCAGAGCGCTGTTATCATCGAGCTGTCGAACGCGTCCGGCTTCGCCGATCAGGATTGGGCGGAGATGGCCTGCGTTGCAATAGCGCAACGTATTCAGGCGCGAATCCAAGACCCCATAAAATAAAGTGACAAACTTGCTGGAAGCAATGTTGCCGCAGAGGATCGAATTGATTCTGCCGCATACCCATGCGGGGGAAGCCGACTCTGAAGCGAAAGCCCTCAAGGCGGCCTGCACGTTGGCCATGAGCAGAGCCGCGGCCACACCCTTGCCAACAACGTCGGCAATGCAGATTCCAAGCTTCCTTTCGCTAAGTTTGATAACGTCAAAGTAATCGCCGCCTACGGTACGCGCAGGCTCCCAGGTTCCCGCAATCTCATATCCCGGCAATTCCGGTAGCGCCTTTGGCAAAAGTCCCTGCTGGATTTCCCGGGCCCGGTCCAGGTCTTGTTTTTGCAATTGCTGCGCAGCCGATGCGGAATCGACTGCCTTCTGCAGTTCCTGGTTCCTGTGCTGCATGTAGTTTTTCATCACAATGCCGATCCCAAAAATGATGGTGGCTACTGCGGGAAACTTCCAACTCGTAGCCAGGTATGGCCAGAACAAATTGCGGAATGGAGCAAGAAGAAAACGGCCGCCGTTAGGCCGGGGGTCGCTCCAGAAGACCAGCACGGTCGCGACCAACACCATCATAGGAGTGATCGCCACCAGCCGCACCAACGTGACCAGCCAGAAGCGCCAGGGCTTTAGTTTTGCATCGTAGTCGCCGAACCGCGACAAAATGGCCCCGCCCATGTTGCCGAGCGCCAGGGAGTAAACCAGGACAATGACCACGTTGGGAGACTGGCCGATCGCCCAGAGCAGGGCATAGATCGAAGCCGCAACTCCCAAATAGAGCTCCTGTTGGCGAAGGAAGAGGGTGGACCGGCGATAGATGGTTCGCGAATTCATGACATTATAAAACGCACCAGCGACCTCACTGTGGAGACGGAACTTCAAACTGAGAGAAGCGCCATTTCAACCCCGCGTCTCTCTAGTCCGAACCCACAGGTATTGCCATCTCCGCAATCTGCTCAGCATATTTCGAGTCAGCTACTTTCGGTGGCTGCTCTTTTCCGCGCTCCGCCAAATACTCATATAGCCCGTAACGGATGTCCACGTCGTGCTGGGCCTGCGCCCACAGGCGTTTGGCATCTTCCGGCCTGCTCTTGGTGAGCATCTGGAATCGAGTTTGCTGTTGCAGAAAATCCTTCACTTTGCGAGTGGGTGGGCGAGAATCCACCACGAGCGGGTTCTCTCCCAGCAATGCTTTTTCCGGGTTATAGCGATACAGCAGCCACTGGCCGGAGTCGACCGCAAGCTTCTGGTCGGTCATCGCCGTCGTCATGTTGATGCCGTGAGCGATGCAGTGCGAGTAGGCGATGATGAGGCTGGGACCGTCGTAGGCTTCAGCTTCCAGAAATGCCTTGAGCGTGTGCTCGTCTTTGGCGCCCATGGCCACACTGGCGACATAGACGTTGCCATAGCTCATGGCCATCAAGCCCAGATCTTTCTTCGGACTCGGCTTCCCTCCAGCGGCAAACTTGGCTACAGCGGCCCGTGGGGTGGATTTAGACGCTTGTCCTCCTGTATTGGAGTAAACCTCGGTATCGAGCACCAACAGGTTCACGTTGAGTCCACTAGCCAACACGTGATCAAGGCCGCCGTAGCCAATGTCGTAAGCCCATCCATCGCCGCCGATAATCCAAACGCTTTTCTTTACCAGCATATCGGCGATCGCTAGAAGTTGTTTTGCCTCTGGGCCATCCAGCTTCTCCAGGGTTTTCTTCAATAGTCCAACTCGTTCCCGCTGAATGTAGATGTCGGCTTCGTCGTGTTGCGGAGCTGTGATGAGAGCATCCGCAAAGTCTTCGCCGATAGCGGGGGCGAGGCGGCGCACCAGTTCCCGGGCAAATTCCGTCTGTTTGTCAACGGAGACCCGGAAGCCAAGCCCGAATTCTGCATTGTCTTCAAATAGGGAATTCGACCACGCCGGACCTCGACCCTCGGCATTTTTGCACCATGGCGTTGTGGGTAAATTGCCACCGTAGATGGAAGAGCACCCAGTTGCGTTGGCAATGAGCGCCCGTTCGCCGAAGAGCTGCGACACCAGGTGAAGATAGGGGGTTTCGCCACAGCCCGAGCACGCACCGGAGAATTCAAACAACGGCTGCTGAACCTGTTGCTGCCGAATTGTGGTCAGCTTGATGTTCCTGCGATCGAGTTCAGGCAGTTTGAGGAAGAATTTCCAATTTTCGCTTTCCTGGGCGCGTAGTGCGGGCTGCGGCTCCATATTGATGGCTTTCAGCCGCGTCTCGCTCTTGTTCTTCGCAGGGCAAACGTCCACGCAGATCCCACAGCCGGTGCAATCTTCTGGCGCCACCTGGATCGTATATTTGAGGCCCTTCCATTCTTTGTCGCGCGCATCTGTGGACTTGAAAGCAGGTGGCGCACCGGTGAGCTCTTTGGAGTCGTAAACTTTGATCCGAATCACGGAGTGCGGGCAGACCATGGCGCACTTGCCGCATTGAATGCAGGTCTTCGCGTCCCACACAGGAATCTCGAGCGCGAGATTACGCTTCTCCCATTTGGCGGTCCCGGTGGGAAACGTCCCATCGGAGGGGAAAGCGCTCACGGGAATATCATCGCCGTGGCCGGCGTATATGGCGCCGAGCACCTCGCGCTCAAACTTGGGGGCCTCCGCCGAAAATGGCTCGGGCATTTCGATTGTGCTATTCGTAGTCTCCGGAATTGTCACTTCGTGTAGGTGGGCGAGAGTCTCGTCCACCGCTTTCAAATTTTTCTGAACAACTTCTTCGCCTTTCTTGCCGTAAGTATGTCGAATGGACTCGCGAATGGCCTCAAGAGCCTCGTCGCGAGGCAACACTCTTGAGATCGCGAAGAAACACACCTGCAAGATGGTATTCATGTGCGAGCCCATACCGGTGTCGCGCGCAACCTGGTAAGCATCAATCACATAGAACTTTGCCTTCTTCTGGATCAGCTGGTGCTGCATCTGTCGTGGCAGGTGGTCCCACACTTCGTCTTTGCCGAACGGACTGTTGAGAAGGAACACACCGCCTTCCACCAAAGAGCTGAGCATGTCGTAGCGCTCGAGAAAAATCCATTGATGGCAGGCGACGAAGTTGGCCTTGGAAATCAGATAGCTGGAGTGAATTGGCCGCGGGCCAAAACGCAGATGCGAAACCGTCATCGCTCCTGATTTCTTGGAGTCGTAAACGAAGTAACCCTGCGCGTAGTTGTCCGTGTTCTCACCGATGATCTTGATGGAGTTCTTGTTCGCGCCCACGGTACCGTCAGCGCCTAGCCCGTAGAACATGGCGCGGACAACGTTGTCAGGCTCAATCGAGAATTCCCGATCATAGGCCAGGCTGGAGTGGCTGACGTCATCGTTAATACCCACCGTGAAATGGTCTTTCTGCGAGCCAGACGCGAAGTTGTCATATACCGCCTTCACCATAGCCGGGGTGAACTCTTTGGAAGAGAGTCCGTAGCGTCCGCCGAGAATTACCGGGGTTACGCTGGGACGATCGACGCCTAACTTCAGTCCTTCCTGGATGGCGTTCACAACATCGAGATAAAGCGGGTCGCCGGCCGCTCCAGCTTCCTTGGCACGATCGAGCACGGCAATCTTGCGCACAGTTTTGGGTAGAGCCTGAAGAAAATGCTGTACCGAGAATGGCCGGTATAGCCGGACTTTCAATAGGCCAACCTTGCGTCCCGATGCAACCAGGTATTCGACCGTCTCCTGCGTCGTCTCTGCGCCGGAACCCATCATAACGATGACTTCTTCTGCATCTGGCGCGCCTACATAATCGAATAGGTGATAATTGCGGCCCACTGCTTGGGAAAACTGGTCCATCATTGCCTGGACTTTTTCCGGGCAAGCTGCGTAGTAGGGACTAGCCGCCTCGCGGGCCTGGAAATAAACATCCGGATTCTGAGCGGTGCCTCGAAGGACGGGATGATCCGGAGACAACGCCCGTTGGCGATGCTCGAACACGCGGTCCATATTGATTAGCGCCCGCAGATCGTCTTCGTTGAGCAGTTCAATCTTGTTGACTTCGTGCGAAGTGCGGAAGCCATCAAAGAAATGCAGGAAGGGGATACGGGATTCGAGCGAGGCTGCATGCGCGATCAGCGCCATGTCCATCGCTTCCTGGACTGAGTTTGAGCACAGCATCCCAAATCCCGTAGTCCTGCACGACATCACATCCGAATGATCACCAAAAATGGAGAGTGCGTGCGTCGCCAGCGTGCGCGCCGAAACATGAAATACCGCCGGCGTAAGTTCGCCGGCGATCTTGTTCATATTGGGGATCATCAACAGCAGACCTTGCGAGGCAGTGAAGGTGGTAGCGAGCGCACCCGTTTGCAGGGCCCCGTGAACCGCTCCGGCCGCTCCACCTTCACTCTGCATTTCCACTACACGTGGAATTGTCCCCCAGATGTTGGGCACACCTTCCGAAGCCCACTGGTCGGCCCACTCACCCATCGCGGAGGAGGGCGTGATCGGGTAAATCGCGATCACTTCGTTGAGACGGTAGGCAACGTTGGCCACGGCCTCATTTGCGTCCATCGTCTTGAACTTGCGTTTCATGACATCATCATGCAACTCCAGCGGGATCTTGTCGGGAACTCAGTTCACACATGGTTGTGACTCAAATCACAATGAAAATGAAGAGGAAAAAGGCGTTCTGGGAGCATTTAGAATGGGGCTCTTACGAAAGAGGCATAATAGCTTGCAGGGTTATGAGAGCGGCCGTTCTGAATTCGCCGAAGGTAATCGCGCAGCGACCGCTGCAGATTACCGATGTACCGCAACCAGTTCCTGCACCCGGCCAGGTTCTCTTGCGCGTTCGTGCCTGCGGGGTATGCCGCACCGACCTTCACATTGTGGAGGGTGAACTGCCACAGCGACGCCCAAAGCTCATTCCGGGGCATCAGATCGTGGGTGACATTGCCGGCGGCGCCACCGCAGAGTTGCCGCTCGGAACTCGGGTTGGCGTCTCCTGGATCGGAGGAACGGACGGCGGCTGCTGGTATTGCCGGCACGGCCAGGAGAACCTTTGCGACTCGCCGGTTTTCACCGGCTATACCGTGGATGGTGGCTATGCAGAATACGTCACCGCTCGGAATGATTTCGTCTTCCCTCTACCAAAAGCGTTGGATGATCTGCATGCTGCGCCGCTGTTGTGTGCGGGCATCATCGGGTTCCGCAGTTTGCGGATGGCTGGAGTCCAGCATGGCGAGCGCGTTGGATTGTTTGGCTTCGGCGCTTCAGCGCACCTGGCGATCGCGGTGCTGCGATCCTGGCACTGTGACGTGTATGTTTCGACTCGAGGAGCTTCGCATCGCAAACTTGCGGAGTCGCTTGGTGCGGTCTGGGTCGGAGATGAAACCCGGAAACCGCCGGTAGAACTCGACCGCGCCGTCACCTTCGCTCCGAGCGGCGACGTAGTGATTGCCGCCCTGGGCTGTCTTCGGAAGGGAGGGGTTGTGGCGATCAACGCCATCCACCTCGACCGCATTCCCGAGTTCGACTACGATCGCCTGCTCTGGGGGGAACGGCAACTACGTAGCGTAGCCAACATGACTCGCGCGGATGCACGCGATTTTCTCGATCTAGCGGCGAAGATTAGACTTCAGCCCAGGGTCACGGCTTATCCTCTTGCGCAGGTCAACGAGGCGCTGGCCACTATCAAGAGTGACGGAGTAGACGGCGCTGTCGCCATCGTCCCTTAGTTTCAGAGATCCAACACGGCCCTGATCGACGGCGAATCCAACTGGGAATGGAAGCGGAATCCCAATTTCTTTGAGATCAACTGCATCGCCAGATTGTCCATTAACATTTCCGATGAGACGCGAGTTAATTTTTCATCTCGCGCCACCTGGATCACACGGCGAAGCAGCTCGATCCCCAACCCCTGGTTCTGGCATGTATCGGCAACCAGGACTGCGACTTCCGCCTCGTTATCGTGACCGCGCAGCTTGTTGAGGCGGCCCACTCCGACAATATTGGACTTGCCGGTATCAGAGTCGCGGTATTCGGCGACCAACACCATTTCGCGGTCGTAGTTGCCGAAACAGATGCGAAGCAGGCGTTCGTGCGCTATGCGTGAGTTCAGGCTGACCGACGCAAAATAGCGCAGATAAACCGTGCGGTCGGAAAGGGTTCCGTGAAAGTTGGCCATCAATGGTTCGTCTTCAGGGCGGATGGGCCGAAGGGTGACTTCGCGGCCGTCTTTCATCGTCCACTTCGAAACATATTGCGTGGGATAAGGCCGAATTGCCGGTTTCGGCACTTGAGTCAGCTTGGCGGGATCATGCAGCACAATGCGAGCGTCGAGAGCCAGCAAGCGTTCCGGCGAAGCAATGAGAGGATTGATGTCGATCTCTGCAATTGACGATTGTTCTATGACCAGTTGACTGAAGCGGACTAATAAGTGTTCCAACGCCACGAGGTCGATGGGTTTGCGTCCACGAACCCCTTGCAGGGCTTTGAAAATCTGGGTTTGCTCCATGAGCCGCCGCGCCAGAGTGGTGTTCAGGGGCGGAAGCGCCAGCGCACGGTCTTTGTAGACTTCGACCAGCTGCCCGCCGGATCCGAACAGGAGCACCGGCCCGAACTGAGGATCGATGCTGCTACCGAGGATCAGCTCATAGCCATCAAACTTGACCATGGGCTGTACGGTCACTCCACCAAACTGGTCGGCGCTGGCCTTCTCGGCGACGGCAGACTTGATGGATTGATATGCCTCGCGAACCGCAGCTTCGTCTTGCAGATTGAGTTTGACTCCGCCGACATCCGTCTTGTGCGTTATCGTGGCGGAGAAAATCTTGAGCACGACGGGGAAGCCAATCTCCGAAGCGTGCTTTACCGCTTCGTCTTCACTCCGCGCAATGCGGGTCTCGACTGTCGGGATACCGTAGCTGGAGAGGACTGCCTTGGATTCGAACTCGTCGAGAAGCAGGCGTCCGCTGTGACGCGCATTCTGAATGATCTGTTCGACGCTCGCCCGCGCTGCGTGATCAAGCTCCGGCCCCTCTGCCACGCTGGGAGTCTCGTACAGACTTCGCAGATTCTCTGTGTAACGCCACATATAGGTGAATGCGCGCGCCGCCGTATCGGGATACGGGAAAGTGGGGATTCCCGCGTTGTTGAGAATGGCTTCGCCAGCGGCAATGCTGGTGCCACCCATCCAACTCGCCAGTAGAGGCTTGCCAGACGAATTCGCATAGGGTTTCAAGCGATTCGCAATCTCTGAAGGATCCGTCATGCCTTGAGGTGCGAGCACCACCAGCAGACCGTCGCTGTTGGGATCTTGAGAGGCGATTTCGATGGCTCTGGCATAGCGTTCCGAGTCAGCGTCCCCCAGTACATCCACGGGATTGCCGTGACTCCAGTGCGCGGGCAGGAACTCGTCCAATTTCTGCAGCGTTTGCTCGGACAGCTTTGCCAGTTCGCCGCCGTTGGCAACGAGCGCATCGGTGGCCAGCACGCCGGGCCCTCCGGCATTGGTCAGGATGGTCAACCTCGGCCCCTGAGGCCGCGGTTGCTTGCCCAACACTTCCGCCATGTAAAACAGGTCCGCGATGTTGTGGACACGCAACACGCCGCAACGGTGGAAGGCCGCATCCAAAACTTCGTCGCTGCCAGTGAGCGCTCCGGTGTGGGAAGCCGCTGCTTTCGACGCAGCTTCTGACCTTCCAGCCTTGATTACAATAATTGGCTTGGTCAGAGCAACTTCCCGCGCCGCCGAGAGAAACGAGCGCGCATCCCCCACCGACTCCATATACAGAAGAATGCTTTTAGTGTGCGGATCATTGCCGAAGTGATAGATCAAATCGCCCCAGCCGACGTCGAGCATCGATCCCGTAGAAACAATCGCGCTGAAGCCGACTTCTTCCTTATGGCTCCAATCCAAAATCGCCGTCAGCAGGGCACCGCTTTGGCTTAAGAAAGCGACGTTGCCGGCTTTCGGCGCATCCTTGGCGAAGGTGGCGTTCATCCCGATGAGGGGATTCATGACGCCCAGGCAATTCGGTCCAATCAGCCGCATGGAGCTGTGTTTCAACTGGGCCTGGATTTGCTGTTCCAGCGCGGTTCCGGCGGCCCCTCGTTCTTTGAATCCGGCGGAAATTACCACCGCAGATTTTGCTTTGGCTTCCACACACTCCCCAATCAGGCCAGGAACGGTCGCGGCGGGAGTTGCCAGCACGACCAGATCGACGGGTTCGGGAACAGCGGCGATATTCTCATACGCCTTAACTCCCAAGATTTCGGCACGGTGGGGATTGACGGGATACACTCGCCCGCGAAAGGCAGGGTTCAGCAGGTTTTGGAGAACCGTCCGCCCGACCGTTCCCTGGCGGTCCGTGGCACCGATGACAGCCACGGTCTGGGGAGTGAACAACGCATCCAAACCGTGCTTTCCGGAACGATCCTGTTTCATGCGCCTGGGCGTCTCTTGTGGCTGGTTAATCTCTGTCGAAATCATATCAGTTGCAACCATGGCGACTCCCGTCAAACCGCGGACCGCCGGTAGACCCCAGTGTTCATCCACGGACCGTGAGCACCGGGCAAGTGGCCCGAGCGACAATTTGCTGGGCTTTACTGTGAGCCAGGTGCGTAAGCGTATTGACTGCTCCTTGCGGAGCCCGCACCCCCAGCACGATCAAGTCCTGCTTGTGCGCATCGGCGAATTTCAAGATTTGCTCTCCCGCCGCTCCAAATTCGACCGCATAGTTCGAACGGAACCACAGGCCGGACTCGGTCGGTACCAGGCCCTCCAATCGCCGAATGACAAAATCGGCATTGGACTCGTAATCGACCGTTCCGGAGTGTGGATGCTCCAGAACATGCAGCAGGGACAGATGTGCGTTATGTTCCAGCGCGAGCGAAATGGCGTAGGGCGCCGCCGCCAGCGATTCGTCGCTGAAATCGGTTGCGAACAGAATCCGGTTGAATTGCGCAACTTTCTTCTGGTCGCGACGTACACCTGGTCCCACGGTAAGGACTGGCACGGACGAAAGCCGAAAGATCTTCTCTGCCACGGAACCCATGAACAGCTTTGAAAGCCCGCTGCGGCCGTGGGTGCCGAGCACCAGCAGATCGATTTCATGGTCGCGGATCAATCGGAATAGGACGTCGGAAATGTCGCCTACCGGATTCAGAATCTGGTGTGGAACCCCCTGAAGATGTTCTTCAAGACTCGCGACATCGAGCTGCCGCGGTTCGGATTGATCGACCATGGCCGACCAGCTCTCCGGCGGGGCGAACAGATAGGAATCAGAGGAGAGTACATGCGTAGCGTACATTTTCGCGTGGTACTGATGAGCTATCGCCAGCGCATAAGGCAAAGCCGCGTTGGAGTAGGGAGAGAAATCTGTCGCAAACAATATTTTGTTAAGGGCGATTCGTTCGGCGATCTCTATGGTTTTCATAAGTTTCCCCTTTGTTGCTTATTTCAATCTGCCACGCCTCTGGCCAGCCATCCTCGTCTGCGGTTTACACCGGGACGTGGTTGTCACTGACAAGCTCCGGTGCGATCGCAGTCACCAATGGTATGAACGCCTGGGGCACCGCCAATGCACGCGATACCAGGCAAACTGCCTTGGCTTTGTGCAAGAGTCTGAGGCCCTGTTCTTCTTGTTCCTTATGCATTACGGTCAGGCTCGGGCGGACCACGATTTCCGCGAAGGCGTACCCCGAGGAGCCCCGGTTCACGATGCCCTCGGCTTCCATCTGCAGGTCGGTGTATTCGAATCCTGAGTGTTCCGCCAGAGCACGGAAAGTTGTGGTAAAGCAACTGGCGAGGGCGCCGAGCAGGAGGTCTTCTGGCGTCCACCTTCCCTCGAATCCGCCAAAAGCGACCGGCGCGGTGAATTGGATGGCGTTGGGGGCGGAGTCAGATTTCGCAATTCCCGTACGGCCTGACGACCACCATGCCACAACTCGAAACTTGTGTGGTTGTTCCATATGGTTACACTCCTTATTCCGTCAACCAGACCCGACCCATCTTTACGAACGTTACGAGGAAAACGCGAACGAAACCGTAATCGTGGTCTCTACTTCGACGGGTTCACCATTGAGCAAATACGGCCGGTACTGCCAGTGCTTAACCGCCTCGATCGCCGCCGGCACCAGCGTCGGATGTCCGCTGACAGTCGTAATGTTCTCGATCACCCCGGTCTTGGAGATCACGGCATTCAATATCACCTGGCCTTGAATGTGGGCAGCCTTGGCAATCGCGGGATACTCGGGTTCTACTTTATGGACCAGAAGGCCGGTCGTGACTCCCTGGGAAATCCGGATCCGCCTGGGCGCCGCCAGTTTGGGCACAATCGAGATGTTGGAGTTGGAACTAATGATTCCGCCAATCACTCCCCCCAGTTGTCCTCCCGGCATTCCGCCCGGTACTCCGCCGATCACGCCCGCGCTTTGCGGGGGAGCTTCCTCTTCGCGAATCATCTCCACTTTTTGTGGGATTCTGCTGGGGGTCTTCAAGCGCCCGTCCATCATGTCGCTTTGAATGCGACGGACCGCCTGGACCGCTGCCGCTGGCGGCGGCGGGGGTGGCGGGGGCGGCGGTGCGACCAGCATAGTGAGCAACTCATGCGCCGGCAGCACGTCGGTGAACATCAGGGGGACGATCAAGACCACCCCCAATAACAAGCTTTGGAAGGCGATGGAGGAAACCGCGGCCCATTTACGCCGGCGCCTTTCCGTGTCGTCAGGTTCCAGCAGCGCGGCGGCAAATAAGGGTGGGAGGGGCGGTAAGGACACTGGCTTGCCGACATCCGGCTGAACTGCCGTGCGAACATCCTGTTCTTGCACTTCCATCAAGGTAGTCATCGCAACCTCCCTGCCTTCAGCAGTCTCGAACACGTCCATTCTGCAGTTGTCCGCGATTGCCTACCGTGCCGGAAGGTACGGCTCGCTGTGATTCCAATCACAGGGAGCCGGTGCTACAATTTGGGCGGGAAAAGGCAGGGAAAATGCGCACTCCGTACGGTTTGAACGTCATTGACAATTGCGTCACCTGCCCGGTAAGGGAAGAGCACCTGTTCTGCAATCTCCCGGTCCCGGCCGTACAAAGGCTCAACGAAATCAAATCGACTGCCGTTTACCCGAAATCGGCAATGCTTTTCATTGAAGGCCAGCAGCCGCGCGGAGTTTTCGTGCTTTGCGCCGGCAAGGTGAAACTCTCCACGTCCTCGCGGGAAGGCAAGACCATCATCACCAAGCTGTCCGAACCAGGGGATGTGTTGGGACTGAATGCCACGGTTTCGAACCGGCCCTATGAAGTCACCGCCGAGATGGTCGAGCCGGGGCAGGCAAACTTCATTGCCCGCGATACGTTCCTTCAGTTTCTGCGGGAAAACGGAGAGGTTGCCGTCCGGGTGGCCGAACAGCTCAGCCGCAACTACTACACGGCCTATGAGGAAATTCGGACCCTGGGGCTGACCAGTTCGCCGGCGGAGAAATTTGCCAAACTGCTGCTTTCCTGGTCTCCCGACTCCAAGGACGGAGGCAATATCAGGGTAACTTTGACCCACGAGGAAATCGCGGAAATGATTGGAACCACCCGCGAGACGGTCAGCCGTCTGTTCTCGGAATTCAAGAAGAAACAGTTGGTGCAACTGAAGGGCTCGATGCTCGTGATTCGCAACCGGCCCGCGCTTGAGCGAATGGTGGATTCCTAACCCGGAGGGGCACACATCGCCCGGGCACCGTAAAATTTCTGCCACTTGGCCGGCTCAATCTGCAGGTCCAACCCAATGATGCAGTTGCTTGCCGGGGGG
Source organism: Terriglobales bacterium (assembly GCA_963802555.1). Classification (GTDB taxonomy): domain Bacteria; phylum Acidobacteriota; class Terriglobia; order Terriglobales; family Acidobacteriaceae; genus DATBAX01. The sequence continues at coordinate 622,158 of CAWDJD010000002.1, forward strand.
TGGATTGGACCATTGACCATTTGCTGGTTCTCGTCATAGCAACTCAAGATTGGCCTCTCCGTAGGGCAACCACAACTCGTTCTAGCGTTCCAGCCGTCGCGACTGTCCGGGGCAATCGTCCGGTGCGTGAGAGTGGAGATGATCCACAATCTGCTCACTTATTTTGAGTTTGTCCGCCTTGCACCTCGAAGTGCGTTTTTTCCTGGACCACAATCAAGTCAGGAGACATCTTCGGGTCTGGCTCAGAGGACAAGCCCTCTGCCTCGAAGTAACGGCTAAGAAGAGCAATTCTGTGCTTCGTTAGATCGACCTCTGTCGCGCCGGAATACGTCAACACGTATGTGCTGCCAGCACCATCTGAAGTGCGAAGAAATGTCCGTAGTTCCTTGTCTCGGTGATCTGTCGTTCGAATCGAATTAGGCTCGTACTTCAACTCGAAACTGCGATCGGCAAACGTAACGTCGACGCGAAGTTGGATTGGTACGCCGAGATCGTGCGAAACAGATTCGGCCGCGACTTGCCAGGAAGACTGCCCCACACTTTGGTTTTGAGAGGCGCTGACTTCAATCTGCAATGCTCCGTCGGGTTGCAAACCTACTGAATGCACAATTATCTGACTGACACCGACCGGAGAAAGCAACGACGTTAACGCAGCCTGAGTCGTCTCCTGGGCCTTCGCGATGGTGGCGGTCGTAGACGGGGACATCCCCTTGGGCTCGGTTTGCTGAACGATGCCCCCACTCAAAAAGTCCTTGCCTTCAACCGGGCCCGGGCTTTCCTTTTTTGCCAGCTGTAGCTGTTGAAGTTCAAGTCGCACTGGGCGTCCAATCAGACTGGTAAGCTCACTCTGCAGTTTCTGGACTTCCTGCGAGTCTATGAAGCGTGAGGTCTGTACAGTAGCAGCCACTGCGACGTGGCCTTTCGCAATTTGTAGTTTTACGCTGTCCAACTGGCGGCCCTCAGATTTGGAAAGTTGTTGTCTCAGCTGACTTGAAATCTGGGTTCGGAGATGCACCTCTTGAGCTGCACTCCTTAGCGTCCTCATCAGAGGGACCGACAGCCCCAGTAGTAATAGAACAGCAATCGCAATTCGGTAGCGGGCAATAAAATGCTGGTCGGTGCCTGCACTTTGGGGGCGAACACCGATACTGAGAAAGACCAATCCGGCGCTCAGAACAATCGCAGCAAAGTTGGTGAGGAAAAGCATGAAAGCGCCACTCGCGATTGCTAGCTGTCCTGTGCCGATGCCGTATCCGACCGTCGCTAAAGGGGGGATGAGGGCGGTGGCGATCGCGACTCCCGGGAGAATGGTCATGGCGGTCTTGCGCGAAGCCAGGGCAAGAGTGCCTGCTATCCCGGAGAATAAGGCGATCAGCAGGTCCATGAGGTTGGGGTTTGTGCGTGCCATGATCTCGGGCGTAACCTCCCGGAGGGGAGAGAGCCACGTGGCAAATACCGTGATGACAATCGCCTCGGCGACGCTCAGCCCCACGTTCCGTGCGGACTTCTTTCCGATGTTCCAGTCGGCGGCGGTTAGCGCGAGTCCACAAGAAAGAATCGGACCCATGAGTGGCGAGATCAGCATCGCTCCGATGATCACAGCTGGACTGTTTAGGAACAAACCGAGCAGCGCGATCAGAGAGGACAGCACTAGCATCGCGAAGTACACGACGTCGAACCGCCTGCCCTCGTCAGCTTCTTGGTGAAGATCTGCGGCGGGTCGAAACAGTTCCCGTAAGCGGGATGTACGCCAGGTCACCACCGTTTTACGACCCCTCGGACTCTTGTGAAACCGCGCTTGGTTTGCCAGAATGAAAGTCGGATTCATCAATCATCTTGGACGCGGTGTGCGCTGACACCCAACCATCGTGCATGGCTTGTTCGATCGCGCTTATTTCCGCGGTGCTCAACCGGGCCCGTGCGATCTGCAACTCCTCGGAAAGGCGGTCCTGGTTCTCGTCCAGAATGGAATCGACGGCCGTGTTCGCATTTTCCATTCTTGCGTCAAGCTCATGGCGCAGTTGTTGGTGTGCCTGGCGGGAGATCAATTGTCTGTCTGCCATGCTCTCCAGTTCGGAGAGGGCGGACGCGATTGCTCGCTGACGGACACGGATACGGGAATAATCGTCTTCGTCGCTCCTTCCAATTCCCAGCAAGCGGATAAGTGGTTTCATGGTGATGCCCTGAACCACGATTGTGAACGCGACTATCCCAAAAGTCATGGTCAACAATTGGTCGCGATAAGGGAAGTCCTTTCCAATGCTCAGAACCAGGGCCAATGAAAGAGCTCCCCGCATACCTCCCCATACCATGACATGCTGCCAGCGTAAAGAAATTTTAGTCGAAAGGAGATTGCTGATAGGAACAAGCCCGTACACAGTGAGTACTCGCCCAGCAAGCACCGCCGCGATCGTCAGCATCGTGGCCCGCCACATGTGAAACAAGTCGCCCACACGCACCTGGAGTCCAATGAGGAGAAACAGAATAGAGTTGATAAGAAAGGACGCGTACTCCCAAAACGACCACAATGCAATGCGCGTGCGCGAACTCATACCAACACGGACGCCGAAATTGCCAATCATCAGACCTGCGGACACCGTCGCAATAACCCCGGACAAGTGCAGGGACTGCGCAAGAAGGTAGGAACCGTATGCTAGTACGGTTGTGAGGGTGATCTCAATTTCCGGGTCGTCGATTCTCTGTGTGAGCTTGCTGAATACGTAGCCCAATCCCGCTCCCACAGCTATGCCCCCCGCAACCTCCACCACAAAATCGCGAATGCCAGTCAATATGCCCAGATGAGAATTCGCAACGGCTCCAAACAGGATTCCGTACAAGACGACCGCTGTTCCATCATTAAAGAGACTTTCTCCTTCCACGATGATCGTGAGTCTCTTGTCAACGGCCATATCCTTGAAAATGGCAAGCACAGAAATAGGGTCGGTGGCCGCCACAATCGCGCCGAAGACCAATGCGACGAGAACGGGGATTCCCAGCGCCCAATGCAATGCAAACCCCGAGATCAGAGTTGCTGCTAGCACCCCTGCGGTGGCAAGGAGGCAAATCGGAACAAGACTTTCGCGCAGGTGTCGAAACTGAATCTTCAGGCTGCCCTCAAACAAAAGGGGAGGCAGAAAAATAATCAAGCTGACATCGGGTGTTAGCCAGTCGGGAGGATGAGCAAAAAGGCGCTGCAGTATGGGCAGATGAAACGATCCGAGAAGCAGTCCTCCCAGAACCAGAGCGACCGTATAAGGGATTCGAAGACGCGCAGCAACCACCGCAATGACCGAAGCCGCGATCAGCAGCCAGATCAAAAACTCAATGGTCGAACTAGGTGTCATTCCTTACTCCCACGCAACTATTCTCAGGGGAAGAATTAAGCGGACACGGATCCTCACGGCGTATGCTTCCTCCTCAGCGCAGACATTGCAGACTCACTATTCCGCTGCCAGGATATTCACAGAAGTGTCTCACAAATGACAAGTAGCTCGTTATGAACGGTTCCGAGACGGAATGCAAAGTCATCGTGGAACTGGCACGAGCCTCTTGAACGGAGTGAAAAGCAAGGCTGAAGCACAGGCAGTTGCAGTGTTCACTATTGACCAGTAACAGCCCGTTAGTAACGCCTAGAATTTTGTTCAAGGTCGCCGCTTTAAACAACAGAAAAGGAAATGCGGCGAGTCAAATCCAGTTCGTACTGATGTGGCTTGTAGTGACTCGCACTTTGGAACGGACACGGTTCGGCACTACTCTGAGCGAGCCCTTGTTCTTTAACGAGTTCAAAATTGAATGGAGAAAACCATGTTGAAACGTATTTTGGCCGTAACAATTCTGATAGCGATTGCAAGCCTAACCGTTCTCGCCTCGGACCGCGAGGATGATGTGAATCGCACCCAAAAATCTGCCCAGGTCTTTAAGGAGATCATGAATACTCCGGATCAGGGCATTCCATCGAATCTTCTGGAGTCGGCGAAGTGTGTCGCCATCATTCCAGGAGATAAAAAGTTCGCCTTCATATTCGGGGGTAGCTACGGGAGAGGACTGGCAACCTGTCGCACCGAGCATGGCTGGAGCGCTCCGATGTTTGTCGCTATTGATGGCGGAAGTGTGGGTTATCAGATCGGTGGATCTTCCACCGATATCGTGATGCTCTTCATGAACGATCACGCATTGAAAAGCTTGCTGAGTGACAAGTTTAAGCTCGGAGCAGACGCTTCTGTAGCGGCCGGACCGGTGGGCCGGAATGCTGCTGCTGGCACTGACCTTAAATTGAATGCGGAGATTCTGTCTTACTCGCGCTCTAAAGGCATTTTTGCCGGGGTAAGCCTGGATGGCGCCGTAATGCAAGCCGACAAAAGTGGCGACAAAGCCATGTATGGCGACGATGTAAACCGCCATGAAATTCTTAGCGGCAAAATTGCTGTTCCTGCATCGGCGCAAGGGCTGGTAGAGGAACTTGGCGGATACGCCCACGTAGCTAAGGCTGAATAACGGCTCAGCGCGATGAAATCGAAGGTGCCGCTCTCTCAACGGCAGCGGCGCCTCACCAACTTCTGTTTAGAAAGTTCAAACTTCGTTGACAAATTAGATTGGAGCCAATATGGCGAAAACTGCTGTGGGTTTGTTTGAGAATTCAGAGTTGGCCGACGACGTTGTTCGCGATCTCGAGGCCACAGGCTTCCTTCGGAAGGACGTCCGCATTTTGAAAGAGCCGCTGGAGATGGCAGGGAGTGGACTCATGAGCACGCCACACAGTGATTTTGAAGTGGCATTGACTCGTGATCTCACGGCGTTCGGGGTCCTCGAAGCGGACGCAGAGGCTTATGTCCAAGGAGTGCGTCGCGGGGGCGTCATGGTTTTTGCGACAGGTCTGGGGAAAAAGGCGGATACGGCGACCGAGATTATGAACCGTCACGGTGCTGTCGAGCTAGAAGAGATCAGCGCCCTGCGGCCGCAGCTCCCAACCTCCGAGCAAGGTGAGACGACTCCCGTCCGCGTGCCCTCTGTCCAGATTGGGCGGGTCCGTTCTCCGGGCTCCGGTGCCCGCATGTTCGTGTGGTAGCTATTTTTGCTAGAGAATGGGCGGCGGCCCGGGAGCTCGCGGCGTGCCCGAACGAACCTCTACCGGTGCGCTTGGCAAATTCCCACGAAGACGGAGGTCGCAATCATGGCAGCAAACTCGCGACGGTAGACGAACACATATTGGCTAATGCCGAAGGATCGGATGCGAATAGCATCCGTTCCTCGACAGCCAAGGAACAACAGCCGTTTGGCGGAATGCAATTAGATTGCGGATACGTCTCACCGTTCTTCATCACTGACCCCGAACGCATGGAAGTAGCCTTCGAGAACGTCTATGTTCTCGTTTACCCCGGCAAAATCAGTTCCAAGAAAGACCTGCTGCCTTTACTTGAGCAGATCACGAACAATAGCAAGCCCCTGCTTATAATCGCGGAGGATGTTGAAGGCGACGCACTGGCTACTCTCATCGTCAACAAGCTAAGTGGTTTCCTGAAAGTTGTGGCCGTCAGCGCTCCGGGGTTGGATGATCAACGCAAGAGTTGGTTGCAGGACATCGCTCAGCTGATCGGCGGCAAAGCCATAATGGAAGGCCTCGACACCCAGCTGAAAAACGTACAGATTTCCGACCTCGGGCAGGCGAAGAAGGTTATTATCGACAAGAACCGTACGGTGATTGAGAGCACGGCCATATTTCACCAACTCTGCAGTTCTGTACCGCTGAAGAGTTCTGCTGTCGCTGATTCCAATCAAAATGGCAAGCGGGAGTATTCTTCTACCCAACCAGCCATTGTTTGAAGAGGAAACGAATGCAACTCGGAATGATAGGCTTGGGACGAATGGGCTCGAACATGGTGCAACGGCTGATGAAAGCCGGTCACGAGTGCGTAGTGTCTGACACGCATCCGCAAGCCGTGAAAGATGTGGTGGCGAAAGGCGCCAAGTCGTCCGACAGCATCACGGATTTTGCGAAAAAACTCAGCAAACCGCGCGCCGTGTGGATGATGGTTCCGGCGGCGGTCGTCGATTCGGTATTGACTTCACTTGTACCTGTGCTGGAACCAGGCGACATCGTAATCGACGGTGGCAATTCCTATTATCACGACGATATTCGCCGCGCGGGTGAATTGAAGAGTAAGGGAATTCACTACGTGGATTGCGGAACCAGCGGGGGCGTGTGGGGATCGGAGCGGGGATACTGTCTGATGATTGGCGGGGAAGAAGCGATTGTGAGTCATCTCGATCCGATCTTCAAGTCGTTGGCCCCAGGTGTTGGCTCGGCGGCGCGGACACCAGGGCGGACCGGCGAGCCTTCGACATCAGAAAACGGCTACTTGCGCTGCGGCCCGAACGGCGCGGGTCACTTCGTTAAAATGGTCCACAACGGTATCGAGTACGGCATGATGGCTGCGTTTGCTGAGGGATTGAACATCATTAAGAATGCCAACGCCGGCAAAGTGAAGCGCGAAGTAGACGCCGAGACCACCCCGCTGCGCCATCCCGAGCTCTATCAATACGACATGGACATGCCCGAGGTCGCGGAGGTCTGGCGGCGCGGCAGTGTTATCGGTTCCTGGCTGCTCGATCTGACGGCCGCGGCTTTGCGGAAGAATCCTGATCTGTCGAATTTTGCGGGCCGTGTATCGGATTCCGGAGAGGGACGGTGGACGGTGCAAGCAGCGGTGGATGAGGGCATCCCGGCACCGGTGATCAGCGCTGCGCTCAGTTCCCGTTTTGCATCACGGGGCAACGAAGAATATGCTGCCAAAGTGCTTTCGGCGATGCGCTACGAATTCGGCGGCCACAAGGAGAAAGCTGCCGGGAAGCCGGAGGCGGCCTGATGGCAGATTTCCAGTCTGACGCCTTTGTGTTTTTCGGCGCCACCGGCGATCTCGCGCACAAACAGATATTCCCCTCGTTGCAGGGGTTGATTCGCGATGAAGGTTTCAATCGGCCAATCGTCGGCGTGGCCAAAGCAGGTTGGAATCTTGATCAACTTAAGGCGCGCGCCAAGGACAGCCTCGAAAAACACGGCGGCCTCGACCAGGATGCGTTCAACAAGCTGACCGGCCTTTTGCGCTACGTGGACGGCGACTACAACGATCCGAAGACTTTCGTCCAACTGCGTAAAGAGTTGGGCTCGGCGAAACAACCGCTCCATTATTTTGCGATTCCACCCAGCTTGTTCGGCACGGTTGCGGAAGGGCTGGCCAAGTCCGGCTGCGCTGAGAATGCGCGTGTCGTGGTGGAGAAGCCCTTCGGGCGTGACTTGGCGTCGGCACAAGAACTCAACCGAATTCTGCACCGCTATTTCCCTGAAGAACGAATCTTCCGCATCGATCATTTTCTGGGAAAGGAACCGGTACAGAACATTCTCTACACCCGGTTTGCTAATCCGATGTTTGAACCGATCTGGAATCGCAACTACGTGCGAAGCATTCAGATCACCATGGCCGAGAAGTTCGGAGTTGAGGATCGCGGCAAGTTCTATGACGAAGCAGGCACGGTGCGGGATGTGGTGCAAAACCACCTGCTGCAAGTCCTGGCCACCCTGACCATGGATCCGCCAACCGGCGAGGCCCACGACGCATGGCGCGACCAGAAGGCCGCGTTGCTCAAGGCGGTACGCCCGATTGCCCCGGGGGACGTAGTGCGGGGCCAGTACAACGGTTATCGGGCAGTGCCGGGCGTAGACGCGGCTTCCACGGTCGAGACTTTCATTGCGCTCAAGCTGTTCATTGAAACGTGGCGATGGGCCGGCGTGCCCATCTATATCCGCGCGGGAAAAATGCTGCCGGTTACCGCAACCGAAGTATTCGTTGAATTCAAACGCCCGCCAATGGAGACCTTTGGCGAAACCGTGCCCGACGCGTCCGCCCATCTGCGCATGCGCATCAGTCCAGACATCGCCATCGGAATGGGGGTGCGGGTGAAGACGCCGGGCGAGCAGATGACAGGCAAAGACGTGGAACTCAGACTCACCGAGCAGGCTGCCGACGACACGTCGCCGTACGAACGACTGCTGGGCGACGCTATGCGCGGGCTAACTGAGCTCTTCACCCGTGAAGACGTAGTGGAAGCGCAATGGCGTGCGGTCGATCCGGTCCTGGGCAACGTTACTCCAGCGTATCCCTATGAGCCGGGGACATGGGGGCCCGGCGAGGCTGACCATCTCATCGCCCGCGACGCAGCGTGGGTTAATCCCTCGGTGCAAGAAGAAAACGAGAAAGAGTTAGAAAAATGAACCAGCCATTGACGGAAGCGCCATCGTGGCGCGCGCTGCAAACGCACTACGAGAAGATCAAGGACGTCCAACTACGGCAGTTGTTTGCTGATGATCCTAATCGCGGTGATCGATTGGCTGCCGAGGCCACCGGCCTCTACCTCGACTACTCGAAGAATCGAATTACCGATGAAACCGTTCGACTGCTGATCCAGCTGGCCAACGAGCGCGGCGTCGCTCACCGTCGCGACGCAATGTTTCGTGGTGAGAAGATCAACATCACGGAAGATCGAGCCGTGCTCCACATTGCCCTGCGCGCCCCGCGCGGAACGCAGATCATGGTGGACGGCGTGGATGTCGTCTCCGAGGTACACAGGGTACTGGATAAGATGGCCGCGTTCTCCGACCGTGTGCGCAGCGGAGAATGGATGGGGCACACCGGCAAACGTATCAAGAACGTAATCAACGTAGGGATCGGCGGCTCCTACCTTGGTCCAGAGATGGCTTACGATGCGCTCCGTACCTTTACCGACCGCGCGATGAAGTTCCGTTTTGTGGCGAACGTCGACGGCGCCGCCTTCGCCGAAGCCACGCACGACCTCGATCCCGCAGAGACGTTATTCATTCTCTCCTCGAAGACGTTTACCACCTTAGAGACCATGACCAACGCCGCGACCGCCCGCCGCTGGATCGTGAATGCCCTCAAGAGTGATGCTGCCGTGGCGAAGCACTTCGTGGCAGTCTCGACGAACGCGAAAGGGGTTGCTAAGTTCGGAATCGATACCGCCAACATGTTCGAATTCTGGGACTGGGTCGGAGGCCGCTATTCGATGGACTCCGCCATCGGACTTTCTACCATGATCGCGATCGGTCCGAGGGGATTCGAAGAATTGCTCGCCGGGTTTCACGATATAGATGAGCACTTTCGGACCGCGCCGCTGGAGAAGAATCTTCCGGTGCTGCTGGGATTGCTTACCGTCTGGTACAACAACTTTTTCGGGGCGCAGACCATAGGCATCATGCCGTATGCGGACAATCTCAAGCGCCTTCCCGCCTACCTGCAACAACTCCAGATGGAAAGCAACGGCAAGCACGTGACCCTCGACCGCCAGCCTGTGAACTACCAGACTGGGCCGATCATCTGGGGTGAGCCGGGCACCGACGGACAACACTCGTTTTACCAGCTCATTCATCAAGGGACCAAGTTGGTCCCGTGTGATCTGATCGGATTTTGCGAACCACTTAGCGAATTTACCGATCACCAAGATCTACTGATGGCAAATCTGTTCGCACAAGCTGAAGCTCTGGCCTTCGGCAAAACGGCCGAGGAGCTGAAGAAAGAAGGCTCTCCCGACTCTCAAACCCCATTCCGCGTTTGCGAGGGCAACCGGCCGACCAATACGATCCTGGCTGAAAAGCTGACACCGCGAGCAGTGGGCTCGTTGGTGGCACTGTACGAACACAGTGTTTTCACGCAGGGTGCAATTTGGGACATCGACTCTTTCGATCAGTGGGGTGTGGAACTGGGCAAAGTCCTTGCCACGCGCATCATTCCTGAATTACAGAGCTCCGCTGAACCTAAGCTTAAGCACGACAGCTCGACCAACACGCTGATCGGGCGCTATCGCCGTTTGCGTGGCAGCAAGTAGGCTAACTCAGCCACTGAGCAAAACTGCACAGATTCCGCATCCCCGCGGCAAGATACTGTATGCGCCACAAATTTCCGAATTCAAGATCTTGCATAGGGTCCTTTTGCGCAACGCGGATCCGACGATCTTCCCAGACTCCTTTTTAACCGCGACTCGCGACGGACAAGAACGGAGACTAGTCATCGTGAAACCAAATGCAGAAAAGCCGCCGCCGAAGTTCGATTCCACGGACGATCTAAAATCCCTCCCCCTGGCGGAAGTCGAGATGAAATTGGGATCGTCGTCGAAGGGCCTGAGTCAAGCCGAGGCGCAAAAACGGCTGGCGCAATACGGTCCGAATGAGATCAAGGAAAAGAAAGACAACCCCATTCCTGAAGTTCCTGACTTATTTCTGGGGCCCGATTCCATGGATGATCGAAGGCGCCGTGATTCTGTCGGGAGTGGTTAAGCACTGGCTGGATTTCTTCATCATTCTCTTTCTGCTCTTCTCCAACGCGGTGGTTGCCTTTTGGGAAGAACATCAGGCGGGCAACGAAATTGCCGCGTTGCGCGCGAAGCTGGCGACCAAGGCGCGCGCCCTACGAGACGGAAAATGGGCGGCTCCCAAGGTGGCGGAACTGGTGCCGGGCGATGTCATCCGGTTGCTATTGGGAGACATCGTGCCCGCAGACGCGCGTTTGTTGGCGGGTGATCCGGTACAAGTCGATCAGTCTGCATTGACCGGAGAATCTTTGTCCGCGACGCGCAAACCTGGCGAGGCAGTCTTTTCAGGTTCGATTATCAAGCGCGGCGAAACCGACGCGATGGTGTACGCCACCGGTACCAACACTCATTTTGGCAAGACTGCGGAATTGGTACAAGGTGCTCATTCAGTCAGCCATTTCCAGCGTGCTGTGCTCAAAATTGGCAATTACCTGATCGTCCTTGCAGTGGCGCTGGTGGCGGTGATTGTTACCATTGCGCTCTTCCGCCATGACCCAATCTTGAGCACATTGGAATTCGCATTGGTGCTACTGGTGGCCGCGATCCCGGTAGCCATGCCCACGGTGCTGTCCGTCACCATGGCGGTCGGCGCACGTCTCCTGGCAAAAAAACAAGCGATTGTGACCAAGTTGTCGGCGATTGAGGAACTCGCAGGTGTGGATGTGCTTTGCTCGGACAAGACCGGCACCTTGACCCAGAACAAGCTGACGCTCGGAGATCCATTCTGCGTGAATGGTATTGCCGCTGATCAAATCATTCTCGACGCCGCACTCGCTTCCCGCGCGGAAGACAAGGACACGATCGACCTGGCCGTGATCGGCGGCGTGAAGGACGATAAGGAACTGAAGAGCTATCAGGTCCTGCATTTTCAGCCATTCGATCCGGTGCATAAGCGCACCGAAGCCACCGTAAAGGGCTCCGACGGAAAACAGTTCAAGGTGGCGAAGGGCGCTCCGCAGGTCATTCTGCAGATGGCCAAGGGGCCGCTGACGCGGGACATGCTCGACAAGATGAACTGCTACTGGCATGCCGCGAATTATCTCTGCATCGGCCAGATTTATCTTTTTGAAAACCCTCTATTGCGAGAGCCTCTTAAGCGGGAGCAGATCAAACCGAGACTGCTTGGACACTGGGGAACTTCGCCGGGGCAGAATCTTATTTACATTCATCTGAACCGTCTAATCAAAGCGCACGATGCAAACATCATTTATATTGCCGGTCCGGACACGGCGGTCCTTCGCTGAATGCGTGCTCTTATCTGGAAGGCACTTATACCGAAGTTCATCCCGAGATCACGCCGGATGAGAACGGCTTGCGGCTTCTTTTCAGGAAGTTCTCGACGCTGGGCGGCGTGCCCAGCCATTGCGGACCACACGTCCCCAATTCCATGCACGAAGGCGGAGAGCTGGGCTATTCGATGGTTCACGCTTTCGGAGCCGCTTTCGACAATCCTGATCTGATCGTTGCCTGTATCATCGGCGACGGAGAATCCGAGACTTGTCCGCTCGAGGGAAGCTGGAAGTCCGTCAACTTTCTCAATCCGGTGCGGGACGGGGCTGTTCTTCCGATTTTGCACCTCAACGGCTACAAGATTTCCGGACCGACCGTTCAAGGACGGACGAGCGACGAAGACCTGAAAGCTCTGTACATGGGACGCGGTTACAAACCCTACTTTGTAGAAGGAAACGATCCTGACGTTGTTCATCAACTGCTCGCCGGAACGCTGGACGATTGCTATGCCGAGATTCGCGCCATCCAGCAAGAGGCGCGCAAGAGCGGGTTCAAGAAACAGCCAATCTGGCCCATGATCGTCCTCCCGAGAACTGTCACCATTTTCCATGTCCCACTTTTGGGGTGCACTCCACAGGACGTTCACCAGTTTTCTTTCGGTTCGGTGGCGTGAAGAGACCGAGGAACGTGCAGTCTTTTTCCAGGTTTCCCTCAGGTTTCCAACACAAGGTCCCTCCCCTACAGACCATCGCCTTAGCGATGATCTGCGCCGGTCGGGATGACAGAATTGAGAAGATTAAAGCATTCACCGACTCAAGCCAAAACCGGGCTTAACTGGGCCACCCGCCCGGTTTTTTGCGATTAGAAGTCGGGGTACATTCCCTCCGTCCCGCGTTGCCTCGGGGCCGTATTTTACTGCGAGATTTCTGTTGCGCGGCGCCCGAGACTTGCAAGAGAATGAATCCGTGCACGAAGAAGAAAGCGCTAAGCAAAAAGCCATTCGACTTCTGACTCGTCAACTTAAGGAAATAGGTACGCACATCTGCGCTCTCAACGACGCCCAGCACCATGACTTCAAGGCTTGGCGCGACACGCAGTTCGCGACCACTGAGGAAGCGCGGTTGGAGACTGTCCTGCTTCGTGACTTTCCGCTCTATCACGATTTCTATGTGATCGCCCTTGACACCGGCATGCGCACGGGTGAGCAATTGGAGATGACTTGGGACAGGGTGGACTTTACGCGCCGCCAGGTAAGCATTCATCGCAGCAAGACAGGGAAGGGAAGGTCGATACCGCTCACTACGCGAGCTCTTGCGGCATTTCAGCGCTTATACGATCGACCGCTGCGCGGCGAACACTGCTTCTTGAGTTTGAACGGTGCGCGTGCGCAGAGTGTTAAGCATTGGTTTAACGAAGCGGTGAAGACGGCAGGAGTCCGGGAGTTCACCCCCTACTCCCTGCGCCATACCTTTGGAGCACGATTGGCGACGGCCGATGTGAGTATGCTCAAGCTCTCGAAACTAATGGGCAATTCTGCAGCGATCTGCGAGAGGTACTATGCGCACCTTGCTCCAAGCTCGTTACAGGAAGCGGTGAGTAGACTGAATCCGCCACAGAGCACCAAAAAGAGCACCACACAAGCGGTAGGGAAGTCAGCGGTGCAATAAAAGTGCCGATAACAAGGGGAAACCTATGGTGGACCCGGAGAGGCTCGAACTCCCAACCCCTGCGTTCGAAGCGCAGTGCTCTATCCAGTTGAGCTACGGGTCCGACTCCATTCATTCTACCGCGCCGGAAGTACCGGCAGATCGATGAAACTTGCCGCGCCAAGCTCATGGTAAATTCGCTGCGTGGCTTTTACGTAGTCGTCCGGCTTGGCGAAGAAAATGTTCGGCACGAAGGTTTGCGGGTTGCGGTCATAGAGCGGAAACCAGCTCGACTGCACTTGCACCATGATCCTGTGTCCGGGCAGGAACACATGGTCAGCGTTCGGCAAGGTGAATTTATAGGTTAGCGGTGCGTTCGCAGCGATCGGTTTCGGGGTGTCGAAGCCATCGCGGTAACGTCCGCGAAAGATATCCATGGCGATGCCCAGTTCGTAGCCGCCCATCTCCGGCTGGCTGGGGACATCATCGGGATAAACGTCAATCAACTTCACCGCCCAGTCGCTATCCGTGCCACTGGTCGAGGCGACCAGGTTGACGACTGGCGCGCCACTGATGCGCACGGGTTCACTTAGGACCGGCGTGGAATAGGTGAGCACATCGGGACGTCCGTCCACGAAGCGTTGGTCGGTGACCAGCCAGCGCGTCCAGGCTCGGATGGTTCGCGAAAACCACGGGACGCGGCAAGTAGGGCACTGGTTTGGCCGGATCGGAAACGTATTCGTCATAGGCGGACGCGCTTTTGCTTTCCGCTGGTGCAGCGAAGGACAGGCCAAAGCCCGTCGTCAGATAGAGCGGTTTGGATTTCTGCGCGCAGCCTGTCTCGCAGGCCAGCGGCCATGACTTCAGGCGGTCCCAATGGTTTTCACCAGTGTTGTAGATGAGCACCGGAGGAGTGTCCGCTGCGGGCGCGCCATCTTTCAGATACTGATCGAAGAACGGCTTCAACACATCGCGGCGAAATTGCAGCGCAGTGTCGCCGTCCCACTTCAACGGGCCCAACATAGAGCCATCGTAGTTGACACCGCTATGTCGCCATGGCCCCATCACCAGAAAGTTCATGGTATTGGTGGTGTCTTTGGGTTCGACTGCCTGATAACAGTGATTGGCGCCCCACATATCTTCCTGGTCCCATAATCCCTGAATCCACATGGTGGGGACTTTCAAGGGCTGCGCTGCCATGACCTTGTCGAGCGCTTGTCCCTGCCAGAATCCATCGTAAGCGGGATGCTCGCTGACCTTGCGCCAGAAGGGAAGTTGCTCCAGACCCGCGGCTTTGGCGAAGTCTCCGGCCGAGCCGGCGCGGAGGAAATTTGTGTAATCGTCATAACCCTGGCGGGGAATGTTCTTGCCTTCGCCTTTCACCGTGGTCTGATCGGTGAAGTAGTCGAAGTTGGTCTGGCGGTAGGCTCCGAAGTGAAACCAATCGTCACCCATCCAGCCGTCCACCATGGGACTCATCGGCGCGGCGACCTTCAACGCCGGATGCGGGTTGACCAAAGCCATGACCACGGTGAATCCTTCATACGAACTGCCCAGCATGCCCACCTTGCCATTCGATTCCGGAACATTCTTGACCAGCCAGTCAATGGTGTCGTAAGCGTCGGTGGAGTGGTCGGTGTGAGTCGAATTCAGGGGGCCTATGAGCGGGCGAGTCATCAGATACTCGCCCTCCGATCCATATTTGCCGCGCACGTCCTGGAAGACCCGGATGTAGCCATCGGACACAAACACTTCGTCGCCCTGGGGCATGGTTGCTAGCATGTCCGGAGATACGAAACGCTCAGCGCGCTTTGCCGCATCGTAGGGCGTCCGGGTCAGGATGATGGGAGCATGCTTTGCTCCGCGGGGAATGACAATTACTGTGTAAAGTTTCACTCCATCGCGCATGGGAATCATGACCACGCGTTTCACGTAGTCGAAGGCCGCAGTTGCAGCCTCATACTTCGGTGGGATGTCGGGGGTGAGCGGCGAGGTCTGTGCGTGTATCGCGGGTGCAAATGCCAGAAGAGTCAGCGCAATCAATGGACGACGGAATGACGAACCCCAGATCATGCAAGTTTCTCCAGAATGAACTGAACACTGGCTGCGGGTTTCTCTGCAGCAGGGATTTCATTGTAGCGGATTGTGAATTGCATAAGTCATTTACCACGGAGGCACAGAGGCACAAAGAAAGTCCAAACCAAAAATTCGGCTTTCTCCGTGACTCCGTGCCTCCGTGGTGAAAGCACTTAAGTCCTGGGCTGCGCGGAACAGGGCCGATCCGGTATACTAACCAGTCATGTCCGTGCTCAAAGATATATCCGCGATCGCCAAGGGAATGAGCATCACCTTCATGGAGATGTTCCAGCCTACCCAGGTGGAAAACTATCCTGATGGCAAGGGGCCGCTCAAGGGCGCGAAGTTTCAGGAGCGTTTTCGAGGCGCGCACGTTTTGCAGCGCGACGAGAACGGGCTGGAGAAGTGTGTAGCCTGCTTCCTGTGCGCGGCTAATTGCCCGTCGAATTGCATTTACATCGAAGCCGCCGAGAACACCGACGAGAAGCGCGTGAGCGGCGCCGAGCGCTACGCCAAGGTTTACAACATTGATTACAACCGCTGCATTTTCTGCGGGTACTGCGTAGAGGCCTGCCCCACGGACGCGATCACGCATGGCCACGGCTTTGAGCTGGCCTCGTTCAATGCCAGCAACCTGATCTACCGCAAAGAACAGATGCTGGCCGCTCTGCCAGCACACATGGGAGCCAATGCGGTATTCAATCAGGCGGATGCGGACACCGGGACGGCCTCGCTGCCGGTGCCGGGAGTTTAGAGAACGGTCGTTCGCCGTTGGTTGTTGGCTGATCCCTCAAACAAACCACTGTCATCCTGAGTGAACGATCTTTGTGAACGAAGGATCTATGCATTTTCCTGTCAACAGAATGCATAGGTCCTTCGTTGGGAGTCCTCGGCTTCGCCGGGGACTCCGCTGCCTCAGGATGACAAGGGTTTTGGGTTTTGATTTAGCCAACGACGCACGACCAAAGACCAACGACTGCTACTCCCCCGGATCGTAGTTCAGATTTTGCCCCAGCCAGCGCTCGACCTTGGCCACAGTCATCCCTTTACGTGCGGCGTAGTCCGCGACCTGGTCGCGGTCGATTTTGCCAAGGCTGAAGTATCGCGATTCGGGATGTGCGAAGTAGAGGCCACTTACGCTGGAGCCCGGCCACATGGCAAACGACTCGGTAATCATCATGCCGGTGTTGGCCTGCACATCCAACAAACGCCAGAGCGGGCCTTTCTCCGTGTGGTCCGGACAGGCTGGGTAGCCTGCTGCGGGCCTGATGCCGCGATATTTTTCGTGGATGAGGTCTTCGATGCTGAGATTTTCTTCGCGACCGTAGCCCCATTCACAGCGCACACGCTGGTGCAGGCATTCTGCGAAGGCTTCCGCGAGGCGATCGGCGAGGGCCTCGGCCATGATGGCGTTGTAGTCGTCATTTTCGGCCCGGTAGCGGTCGCACAAGTCTTTCAATCCGATTCCGCTGGTGACTGCAAAAGCTCCGATGTGATCGGGCATACCGGTTTCCTTGGGTGCGATGAAATCGGCGAGCGACCGGCAGGGCTCGCTGCCTTCTTTGTTGGATTGCTGGCGGAGGAAGTGGAACCGATCGAGCACTTTCTTGCGCGAGGCGTCAGTGTACAGTTCGATGTCGTCGGTGACGGCGTTGGCGGGAAAGAATCCGTAGACGCCACGTGCTGTGATCTGGTTCTTTGCAATCATGACATCGAGCAGAGCATTGGCGTCGGTGAAGATCTGGCGTGCCTGCTCGCCATGCGTCTCGTGTTCAAAAATGCGAGGGTAAACGCCTTTCAATCCCCAGGCGTGGAAGATTGGCGACCAATCAATGAACTCGCGCAGCGTTGCCAGCGGGAAATTGTCCAGCACACGTGCGCCGGTGAACGCGGGCACGGGCAGGTCTTCGGCACGCCATACGATCGGAGTGCGCCGGGCGCGGGCGGTCTCGAGCGATACAACCGTTAGCTTCGGCGCGGCGTGCGCCTTACGGAGTGCCTCGTAGTCAGCGCGGTGCTGCACTACGAACGCTTCCTTGCCGTCGTCGCTCAGAAGGCTGGTGGTCACGGGTACGGCGCGACTGGCGTCCAGGATGTGAACTACCGGCTCGCTATAGTGTGGCGCAATCTTTACCGCGGTATGCCTGCGGCTGGTGGTGGCGCCGCCGATGAGCAGCGGCAACTTGAACCCCTGACGCTCCATCTCGCGGGCAACGTGCACCATCTCGTCGAGAGACGGCGTGATCAGGCCGCTCAAGCCGATCAAGTCAACCTTCTCGGCTTTGGCGCGTTCGAGGATCTTTTCGCAGGAGACCATTACTCCCATGTCGATGACTTCGTAGTTGTTGCAGGCGAGAACGACGCCAACGATATTCTTGCCAATGTCGTGAACATCCCCCTTGACGGTGGCCAGCAGGATTTTCCCCTGCGCCTTAACCTCCTCGCCGGCTGCTTCCTTGGCAGCCTTCTCGGCTTCCATGAACGGCGTGAGGTGCGCCACCGCTTTCTTCATCACCCTGGCAGACTTGACTACCTGCGGCAAAAACATTTTGCCCGATCCAAACAGATCGCCGACTACACTCATGCCGGCCATCAGTGGGCCTTCAATCACCAGTAGCGGGCGGCCCAGCTTGATCCTGGCTTCCTCGGCGTCGATCTCGATGTAGGTGTCGATCCCCTTGACCAGTGCGTGAGAAAGGCGCTCTTCGACGGTGCCGTTGCGCCATTCTTCGGCTTTCTTTTCGCTGACTACCTTGCCGACATGCTTCAGTTTTTCGCCGTAATCGACCAACCGTTCAGTGGCGTCAGGACTGCGGTTTAGCAAGACATCTTCAACCATCACTTTAAGTTCAGGATCGATCTCCTCATAGACCTCGAGCATCCCGGCGTTCACGATTCCCATGTCCATGCCGGCCGCGATGGCGTGATAAAGAAACGCGGAGTGCATGGCCTCGCGAACTTTGTCGTTGCCGCGAAAGCTGAACGACACGTTGGAGACGCCGCCGCTTACCTTGGCGTGTGGCAGGTTGGCCTTGATCCAGCGGGTGGCATTGAAGTAGTCCACCGCGTAGTTGTTGTGCTCTTCCATGCCGGTCGCAACCGTGAGGATGTTGGGATCGAAGATGATGTCTTCGGGAGGGAAGCCGACCTCGTCCACCAGAATGCGGTAGGCCCGCTCGCAAATGCGGATTTTGTCTTCGTAAGTTGCGGCCTGGCCCTGTTCGTCGAAGGCCATCACCACGGCTGCCGCGCCATATTTCAGAACTTTGGCCGCGTTCTGGCGAAACTTTTCTTCGCCTTCTTTCAGTGAGATCGAATTGACGATGCCTTTGCCCTGAAGGCATTTGAGGCCGGCTTCGATGACCTCCCATTTCGAGGAGTCCACCATGAAGGGAACTTTTGCGACTTCGGGCTCGCTGCCCAGCAACTGCAGAGAAGCGCGTCATGGCCACGACGCCGTCGATCATGCCCTCGTCCATGCAGATGTCGAGAACGTTTGCGCCGTTCTCGACCTGCTGACGGGCCACGCTCACCGCCTCTTCGTATTTGCCGGCCTTGACGAGTTTCGCGAACTTGGGCGAACCAGCCACGTTGGTCCGCTCGCCGATCATGATGTAGACGCCGGCCTGCTGGGTGAAGGGCTGTGACCCGGAGAGGCGAAGCGGCTTGGTCGCTTCTTTAACCTCCGAGGCTTCAGCAACGCTTGTATTTTCGGATCGGCTCAAAGTTTGCTCGCAATCTGGTGGGCGGACTCCTCAGCGTCCATCGTTCCCCATTTTCGCGGAGGCGCTCCGTCGAGCGCTTTGGCGATGGCCGCAATGTGCTCGGGAGTGTTGCCGCAGCAACCGCCGGCAATGTTGATCAGCCCACCCTTGGCGAAGTCGCCCAAATAACGCGCCATGTCCTGCGGCCCCAGATCGAATCCGGTCTCCGAAAGAGGATTCGGCAAACCGGCGTTGGGATAGCAGGAAATCGCCACGTCTGCTTTGACCGACAGCTCTTCCAGGAACGGATACATTAAGTCGGGGCCGAGCGAACAGTTGAGCCCTACCGACAGCGGTTTCACATGTTGCACCGCGTTCCAAAATGCCTCGGTGGTCTGAGCAGAGATCAGCGTCTCGCCGCCGCGTCCCACGGCTGCCGAGATCATCACCGGCAGACTCTTTGCCGTCCTCGTCAAACACTTCGCGGATGGCGACCAGTGCCGCCTTGGCATTGAGCGAATCAAAGATCGTCTCAACCAGAAGCAGATCAACGCCCCCGGCAATGAGAGCACGCACTTGATGAGCGTAGGCAGCTTTCACCTGATCGAAAGTGACGACGCGGAAGCCTGCATCGTCGGCGTCGGGCGAATTCGAGAGTGACACGGTCAGCGGCCCGATCGCACCCGCCACAAACCGTTGCCGCGAGGTTGCCGTTCCGACTCGATCCGCCCACTCCCGGCACTGCCGCGCCGACTGCTCATTGATGTCCCAAGCCAGCTCTTTGAGGAACGGATCGTCGATGACCCTTTGATAGAACGCAGGGTCCTTGCGGCCGCCGTGCTCGCGGGGATCGTCGACAAAGAATTCGCTCTGGGTGATGCTGGTGGCGCCGAACGTGTTGGTCTCGATGATGTCCGCCCCGGCCTCGAGAAACCGGCGATGGATGTCGCCGATCATTTCTGGCCTCGTCAAGGAAAAGAGGTCGCCGTTGTTCAGCAGGCTCTTGGTCGAGTCCTTGAAGCGCTGCCCGCGGATGTCCGCTTCGGTCATCCCGTAGGTACGGATGGTCGTGCCCATTGCCCCGTCAATGATGGCGATGCGACTGGCGAGGATCTCTTCCAGCGGATGTGGGTAAGTTCTTTTCATTGCTATCGGATGCCGTTGGCGGCTTCGTTTCGCCTTTTGCCGGGGCGCATTCCACGCCAAAGTACGTCTTCTTTAGATTATAGCGATAGGCGAAAAGCTCCAGCCCAGGCGAAGGGTTTTGTGGCTTAAAGCCCCGCCCTCCCGCAAAAACCGCAGGAAGGACGGGGGCACCTGCTTCGACTATGGCTCCCAAGGATTGAAGTAAGCCACGCCGGTGTTGTTTAGGTGTCGGGTGTCCCGAGTGACTAGGGTAAGGTCGTAATGAACGGCTGTGGCTGCTAGTAGGCCGTCAATTACCGGCAAAGGCGATTTTCTTGCCGTCGCGGTTCCGGTAAGCCGTCCCCAGCGATCGGCGATGGCGAGATCGATCGGCAAAATGCGGTCGCTGAAGCGAAGTACAAGTTCACGGTCCAGCCAGGTTTCAAGCTTGATTCGACGTGCCGCGTCCGGCACGGAAGTGATCCCTTTGCGAATTTCGCCCAAAGTCAAAACGCTCAGGTAAAGCAGGTCCTCGTCGGTGGCATCGACCCAGTGCGTTACATTGGGGTTGGGTTTTGGTTTCACCAACTCGGAGATCACATTGGTGTCAAGCAGGAACCCGCTCATAGCTCAATCTTCCTGCCGTAATCGGGTTTGCGTTCCAGGTCGATGTCGGCATTCGCTAAAGGCGATTGGGCGAAGAACTTTACCAGGTTGCGGGGCTGGCGGGCGCGTTCATGGAGGCGCTCGAATTCTTCGGCAGGGAGGACCACAACGGCCTCCTTACCCTGCCGAGTGACATATTGCGGCCCTTCGGAGCGGGCGCGGCGGAAGAGCTCGCTGAACTGGGCTTTGGCCGTCTGGAGCTGCCAGGGAGCGCGCGGATTGGATTTTGGTTTGTTCATAAACTGACTAGTCTGACTAGATTTTAAGTATAATGCTTTCTGGCTCCGACGGCAAGCCCACGAAGCCCGCCTTCCGCCAAAACCGCGGGAAGCACGGGGCACCCGATTGAAATCGACGCGGGACGCATCTAACCAATTTCGGATTTGGGGTTCATTCCGAAAATCTCATCCAAAGGGAAATCGACCGAACATGAGGAATCGCTGGGTATGGATGCTCTTACTGTGCAGCCTGCCGGCTTTTGCGGACAAGAACAAGCGGGAGGCGGAGACAATTGTCACCGGAATTCAAGATTCGCTGAAGCGGGTGGGGACGGTGCAACAGTCTTCCGGCGGACGCCGCGATGATCTGACCTGCAATGTGGGTTGGACGGAGAGCGCGCTGATCACCGACAGCCTGGGTTGCAAGGTCACCTTCTCGCAGATCGGAACCAATGTCCAAACCTGCGCCAAAGACGGGACAAACCAAAAATCGATTGTGTCGAATGAATGGGAAAATAAAATCAGTTTTGATCTGAGCGCTATGGATTCCGCGGTGGGGTTGAAGGAGAGAAAGAACGAGACGCTGAACGATTTCCCCACTACGGCCACCGGCAAGATTTATGAGCTCTCAGTTGTGGCCAAGCGACAGTATCGAGTGATTTCGTGGTCGTCGAAACTGAAATATAGCAGCCATGGGTCGAAGAGCCTGGAGGCCGACGACGTCCGCAGCGACCATCAGGAGGGAGTGTGGGACCGGTTCGCCTTTATGGTGAACAACGAAGCGGAGGGCCAGCGGCTAGCCAAAGAGTTTTCCCAGGCCATTGCCTTGTGCTCCGCAACCAAAAAATAGGCTGGGCATGCATGGCCTCATTCTTCCGGTCGCCGAATCCCGCCGTTCCTAGTCGAGCTTGCTCTGCGAAGGATAGTACTTTTGCACCATGCGGCCGGTCATCAGTCCGCCTTCGTATTCCGGGATGATCACTTCGTCAGCGCCTGAATTGCGCATGGCTTGAGCGTAGCGCTCCTGGCCCGCGCGGGTAATAATCTTGACCTTCGGGTTGAGGGACTTGGCGGTGACGGTGATGTAAAGATTGTCGGCGTCGTTATCGATGACTACGCAAACGCCGCGGGCACGCTCGATGCCGGCGGTTTGCAAAATGTCGTGGCGCTTGGCATCACCCTGGATGACCAGCATGCCTTCTTTCAACAATTCTCGGTAAAGGCCTTCGTTGGTTTCAATCAACACAAAGGGAATGTTGAAACGGCTGAGTTGATCGACCACGGTGCGTCCTACCTGGCCGTAGCCGCAGATGATGAAATGGTCGCGTACTTTTTCGATACCGACGTCGTTGACCATAGCTCTCCAGGCCTCCATGCCCTGGCGGTTAAAAATGGTGACCAAGATACGCTCGGCGATCCAGACCTGAAAAGCATATACGCCCAGATAGACGAAAATGGCGAAGAACTTGGTGCTGTCGCGGACCCGCGTGTATTCGATGGCATGCGGGTGGATCATCCAGAACAAGGCGTCCTGCCAGCGCAAATGTTCGAGGTGCATGTACACCCAGACACACAGCAGGCTGAAGCCGGCAAAAACTATCGCAGGCAGCAACAAGCGCCGCAGAAATAACAAGATGATCTTGGCCACGGGGCTGAAATAGTAGCACTCGTGGGTCGCTTGCGAAAGATGCGGTACTCAAAAACCGATTTCTACTTGAGGGCAGACTGACCCGAGGCGGGAATCGTTTCAGGCCAGCGATTCCGCTCGGGCAGGGAATTCAGACGAGTTTGCAGCAGCTGCTCCCGGGCCAAAGTTTCCGTAAGTGTTGCCGATCTTGCGTCCATCGTTTCCTGCATTTCGAGAATCCGGCGTCCCAGCCGGACTCTGGCGAGCAGTTCTTCCGCCTGAAACGGTTTGGTGACGTAATCGTCGGCCCCGGAGCGAAGTCCGGCAGTGATATCGGCAGAACTGTTTCTCGCGGTCAACAGAATTACGTAGATGCCGGCCGAAGTGGGATTGGCGCGTAGTTCGCGGCATACTTCAGGGCCGGTCAAACCCGGCATCACCCAGTCGAGGAGCGCGAGCATGGGGTGGTCTGCTTGTTGCAGAAGAGCCGATGCGGCGGTGCCGTCCTGCACCGTGGTGATTTCGAATTCTGAGGACAACAATTGCTCCAGGGCTTTGCGAAATAAGGCGTCGTCTTCAGCGATCAGGACTTTCACGGCTTACCCCTAGTTTTTTCTCATGGCCACGTGGGTGGCGGAAAGCTGAAATCGCAAGGCGGCGGCAATCTCCGATGCCCCCAGGAAGTCGGTTTGTTCGGCGGTGGCCACAAGCTTGCGAGCGGTTTCCGAAACGTCGGCGGCTCCAAGGTAGTCCAGTTCTTCCTGCAAGCGGTGTGCGGCGAGCTGCAGCGACCCCGGCTTGCGATCGAGGACGGCGCGATCCATGTCGGCGAGCAGCCGGGATTCCCCGCTCACGAAAATGGCGATCAGCTCGGAGAGCAAGTTTTCATCCCCGCCCACTCGATCCAGAACTCTTCTCCGGCTCCACTTGAGGGGCGGCCGGGCGGGCAGCAGGGAATCGGGATCGGCGAAAGCCTGAACCGCGACCTGCAGCTGGTTGAAACTTGCCGGCTTTTCCAGGTAGCAGTCCATTCCCGCGGCCATGCAGCGTTTACGCTCCTGGCTTCGAGCCAGGGTGGTCATGGCGATGATCGGAGTATGGTCATCATCGTCGAATGCATTCTCATGGCGCAGGATGGCTGCGGCGCAGGCAAAGCCGTCCATTTCCGGCAGGTCGAGGCACATGAAAACCAAATCAAAGTGGTCGGCACAGAAGCGCGCCAAAGCCTCCTTGCCATCGCCGGCCAGGACCACCGCCATGCCCAGCGTTTCCAGTTTGTAGGCCATTAACCTCTGGCTGGTGCGGTCACGATCGGCTACCAAAGCGCGGAATTGGCAAAAGGGGAGTGTCATCCCTTGAAATATCGCCAGAGCACAAGGAAAGCTTTAGGTCAACTCCAACGGAACGTGTCCAGGAAATATCAAGAAATGTGCAAAGCATTACCCAGTGGGGGAAGATTTCGCCTCAGAATTGGCCGGGGACGACAAATGAGTAGCACTTAATGTCCATGGTGTTCCCAACCGAAGTGTGGAAGGATAACTCAACGAGTTCCAAGTGGTTCTCCCCCTTTTGATTTCAATACCCAGTTCTGTAGTAGGAGAGCAATTTGAGTTATCCAGCGCAGCGTGTGCGCCGCCGCGAGTCAGGCTGGCGCGGGCATCCCTTTCGGCAGGGCGCCTGGGTTCTAGGATCGTTGATTCTGATTGCCTCGGGATTATGGTTTGTGCGCGGCCAACATCTTGCGACCGTCTTTTTCCACCCTGGTTCCGAGTTCCGGCTCGAGGTTCGCCAATTCCGGCGTGAGGATGCGACCGCTGGTTTCTGCCGCGTTTGGCCGGTCGCCGCGGGAAGTTTATCCGTATTCGGTTGTGCCGGGAGGGGTGCGCACCCCACAGGAGCTGCGGGAGGCGAGCGATCACGATTCCATTGTCGCCGCTCACTACGCGGGGTTCGACTTTCGCCATGCCAAAGTCATTACGGTCAAGCAGGCGAAGCTGGTCTATGTTTCCTACCGGATGGGCAACAAGGTGTTCTGGACCGGGAAACGAATGAGCCTTCGAGCGGGCGAGCAACTGATTACGGATGGCAAAATCACGGCGCGGGCTCGCTGTGGGAACCAGATTTCCGAGATCCCACATATTGTGACTTCACCAGCAGAGCCGTCGGTGGAGACGCTCGATCGATTGATTTCGGAACCAGCCGCGCCGCCGGTCCCGTTTGAATCGTCGCTGCTTCAGCCTCCTGGGTTTGTAACGACGGCTCTTCCGCCAATGGGCGGGCTCCCGCCCGGATTGACGGCGCCTCCGCCCATTGGTGGCGGGGGATGCGTGCCCAGGCCCGGACATCCCTGTCATTCCACGCCCCCTCCGAATCCGCCGCCGGTGAATATGGCGGAGCCGGACGCGCCTTCATTGCTCGGTTCGGTATTACTGTTCTGGCTCGGAGTGGCGGGAGTCTGGGTTCATCGGTGGAAAATGAAGGCGCGATCGTAAGTGCGCACTTCCTACTGAAGTTGCGTAAAGCCCAAGCTCTCCATTAAGCTCACGAGGCCCAAGTCGTAGCCAAGTATCCGGGGGATTCTCAACGTGCGTCGTTTGCTGCTGGTAGTCGGCTGTTTCTTACTCAATCTCTCTTTCCTCATCAATTTTGCTGATGCCCAGGCGATCTTCTTGTCGGTGGACCTGACGGATGCTCCACGCAATATCTTTCATGCGCAGCTCAGAATCCCGGTCAAGCCGGGGCCATTGACGCTGGTGTATCCGGAATGGATTCCGGGAAATCATCGTCCCAGTGGGCCCATTGCAAATCTAACCGGACTGGTCATGAAAGCCGGCGACCAGACTTTGCCCTGGGAACGCGATCCCGTGGATATGTATGCGTTCCATGTGGAGATACCGGCTGGTGCGAACGAACTGCAAGTTTCTCTCGATGACATTACTTCGAGCGGAAGCGCAGGGGCCGGAGGATCGGCGGCCTCGGCGAACCTGTTGGATTTGAACTGGAACCAGGTGATGCTCTATCCGCAGGGCGCGAGTTCGGATGAGGTGCAGGTGATTCCGTCGGTAGATTTGCCAGCAGGATGGAAATTCGGCACGGCACTTTCAGTGTCCGATCTTCACGAGGGATGGGATGAGAAACATCCGGACAGTAAAAGATTTAAGCAGGTGTCCCTCACCAAGCTGGTGGATTCGCCGCTGATCGCCGGGGACCATCACCGGCTGATTCTATTGACCGCGCCGGGGGTAATTCCTGTCCATGTCATGGACCTGGTGAGCGAGAGCAATGCGGCACTGGCGATGACGCAGCAAGATTTGGATGCCTACAAGAAGCTGGTAGGTGAGGCGGGCGCTCTGTTTGGAGCGCGACACTACACGCAGTATCACTTTCTGTACACGTTGAGTGATGAAGTGGGCCACCACGGGCTGGAGCACCATGAATCGAGCGACAATGCGGTGGGAGAGCGCACGCTAATCGATCCTGACCGGCATCTGCTGGAGGCAGGATTGCTGCCGCATGAGTTTGTACACTCATGGAATGGCAAGTATCGCCGGCCGGCTGGATTGGCGACGCGCAATTATCAGGATCCGATGGTGGGAGACTTGCTGTGGGTGTATGAAGGGCTGACGGAATATCTGGGCGACGTGTTGACTGCGCGCTCCGGTCTTTGGACTGCGGAACAATACCGCGAAGCCCTGGCGGAAACCGCAGCGACGCTGGACCACCGGGCAGGTCGCACATGGCGTCCTCTGGAGGACACGGCGCGCTCAGTGCAGATCTTGCGAATGGGCGGGCCGGGGTGGGCGAGTTGGCGGCGCGGGCTCGATTACTATCCCGAAGGAGAACTGATCTGGCTGGAAGTGGATACCACAATTCGGGAGCAAACTCGCGGGAAGAAGTCATTGGATGATTTTTGCCGGATTTTTCACGGGGGACAGAGTGGGCCGCCGAAAGTGGTGCCCTACACTTTCGATGATTTGGTGAAGGCGCTCAATGCAGTAGCTCCATACGATTGGGCCGGAATGTTTAAGGAACGCTTGAATTCGACCGCCGCGCACGCGCCGCTGGGCGGCCTGGAACGTGGGGGTTGGAAGCTGGTTTATAACGACGAGCCGAACTTGTTCACCAGCGCTGGGGACAAAATTGATAAAGAGGCAAGCTTTTACTTTTCGCTGGGCTTCGCTCTCCGAGAGAGCGGGGAGCTACAGGATGTGATTCCGGGTTCGCCGGCTTACGTGGCGGGAATTGGTCCCGGAATGAAACTGGTGGCCGTGAATGGGCGGCGATGGTCGAAGTCGGGCTTGCGGGATGCGTTACGTGCCTCGCAGGGGAAAGATCAGCCTATCGATTTATTGATAGAAAACGCGCATTTCTTCAAGACTTATTCGATTTCCTACCATGAGGGAGAGAAGAACCCGCATCTGGAGCGGGCGGTTGGGCCGGACAATCTTGGAGAAATCTTGAAGCCGCTGACAAAGTAACTCGGTACCAAATCCCGTTTTGGTATAACTTTTGGTACTAGAACTCAAGTTTCTGATTGCGCTCCGCGAACGCTGCTAGAATCCGAGTTAATGCACCACTTCCCCAAGGGAGCCCTGAAAACATACGTGTGCGCGTGGTTTGCGTGCAGCGTGTGGTTTTTTCCCACTGCGACGGCTGCGCAGATCGTAACCCGAAAGCCGGTGGCGACGGTACGTACGGTTTCTGTACGAAACGGGGTCAATAACGCAGCCAGGGACGCGAGCGGAGATTTAGAACTTCAGATCACCACCAGCCAGCCGCTGACCCCGCGGACGCAGATCGTCGTCAGCCCTTACCGGCTGGTACTTGATTTTCCTGACGCTTCGCCCGGCTCCGAGCTGCACGACCTGGCAGTGAATCGCGGCGATGTGAAGGGAATTCGCGTAGGACTCTTCGCCAGCAATCCGCCCGTAACCCGCGTCGTGGTGGATCTCAAGGGTCCGATCGGTTATCAGGTTTCACCTTCCGGCCAGACGGTGATCGTCAAGTTAAACTCGGCTGCCAGTGCCGCGGCGATGCCAGGAAACGCTCCCGTAGCTGCGGTGGCAATCCCCAAGCCCGCGCCTCGCGTGGAAGTGCATTTCAAGCAGGGCATGATGAGTATTCACGCCGACAAAGCCTCGCTCGCGGAAGTTTTGATGGAAGTGCGCCGCCAGACCGGGGCTGACATTCAGATTCCGCCCGGCGCCGATCAGGAACAGGTATTCACTGACCTGGGGCCTGCATCCGCCCGCGATGTGATGGCCGCGCTGCTGAATGGTTCGCGTTTCAATTTTGTGCTTGCCGGGTCGGACAGCGATCCCAATGCGCTGCGCAGTGTGATCCTGACCTCGCGGAGCGGTGGGGGAGCGTCCATGCCGGCGCAGTCTTCTCCGCAGGTCGAGTCTGCACCTCCGCAACAATTCTCCGCGGTGCAACCGGAAGCTCGGCCAGACATGCGCAGACCGCCCGAAGGGGTGGAACCACAAATGCCGGTCGAGCAGGAAGATCCTGGCGACACGCCGCCGCCCGCCCCGCCTTCGGAGTAACCCAGATATTTATTGACTGATGAGACGCACCGGCACCGGCGAAATGCCGCCTCCGGAGACAGTGTTGCCGGTGGGAGTGGGACAGCCGGCCACGTTCAGGATGAACGTGAAAGCTTCCACTAGTACCTCCGGGTGGCAGTTGCCCTGCGTGATCCCCAATTGAAGGAATCCGACGACGTTAGTGTTTTATTGCAGCCACCGCCGTGACAAAGGTTGAGCGGGCTGCCGCCGCCACCACCGTACCGTATACAGGGGAACGGTGACGATCGAATCGCTGCGGCTGATGTTACCGTGCAACAGTCTCAGAGCCGGGTTGGGATTGTTGTCCCGCCGGTGACCGTGATTGGCTTGCCGTTAGCGATCCAGGAGAGCGAATCCTGACCGTCAATCGGCTCCGACAGTGTCCGCCGTGAATCAGGCACTGCGCTCCTTCGGTGGCCGGCGTCCGACGATTGTCGTTGTTGCTGTTTTCGATAGTGACGTTATTGCCGGGGCCAATCGGATCGCCACAACTAACTCTGATACTGACTGCAGCAGGCGATATTGTCGAGATCAAGTGTATACCGACCTGTCCACAGGAACGGCGCCGGTCGAGGGACAAACGCGGCGGCGGAGTGACCGGCATGTCAACGGAAAGTATTGGGTATACTGGGAGTCAAGGCGGCGATTGCGCTTGGGGCATCTTCGTGAGCGTGACTTTGCGGAATCTGATTGGTGAGATCGACCCATTGTTTGCGATGCTTCCGTCACTGGGCGAGATCGCGGTATTGCGGATCGATGAAGTAGGCTCTGCCCGCGGGACAGTTCGGGTTAGGCGGCCCGGCAGTTCGATGGGATCGCAGTTCGGTATCAACCAAGGTTTCACCGAAACGCTTACCGGGGCAGCTTGACCTGACGGATTGTAGGCCTCCGCGATTGCAGTGGCATTCACGGAATTGGAAGTCCTTCCCCATATCCGGGCGAAAAATATCGGCAGCCCAGTACGATTCACCACCACATTCACTTGCGGATTTAATAATCCATTGGGGTAGGAGCAGGTGGTGGTCACAGTGGCGAGTTGGCCGCCAACCGTATTCTGTTGGGCGACAGCTTGGGCCTGAGCTTGGGCCGCCGTGCAAGCGTCCCCTGAGGACACCGGCGCGGCCCCACCCTGGACGGATGTAAATCCGGAACTGGCAAACATCCTGGCGGCCGAGATGGCGGCGGCGTTGGCGATCCTCTGGGCCTCGCTGCGCGCCACATACAATGTGACAACGTCAATCGCCAGAGCGGCCATTGCGAGGAGCGCAATCAAAGCGATTGCTACCAGAATGATCGTCTGGCCCAATTCCTTCTTTCGCGCGGGTTGAATTCTTATGCGCATGGTTTACCGCCTCAGTTCTGATTCTGCATGACCGACACCGACTTGAGCTGCGAAGTGGTGGGATAATTCGCCGAAGGATTCAGCATCCGAGCTATGCCGTTGAAATCGAAACTCCATTTATAGGGATAAATTAAAGTCACCCGCGTGGCTTCAATGGTGTAGGGCGTTTGAAATGGCGGATTGGGAAGCGCGATTGCCGGCAGGACCAATCCGCGCTCGATCTGAAGCGACATCGTGCCAGTGCATCCACCAGGAGTGAATGTCCATGACAGTGCACCGGAAACAACTCCGGCTGCGGTCGCCAATCCGCAATCGGGTACCCGATTGGTGATCAATTCGTTATCCACCGCGTCCCGCAGCGCGCAGATCGACGACGGAGCGCCGCAGATTCCAATGGCGGAGAGATCACTGCTGGGCTGGCTGGAGCCGATTCTTGCGCCAACCGCCGCCGCGTTCACAATCGTCTGCTTCAAATTAAAACCTGTGCCGAAATCGAAAATACCTACAACCAATACCACGAGCAGCGGCAAAATAATGGCGAACTCGACAATCTGCGCTCCCGCATTCGAAGAGAGAGGTACTGACGCGAAGCGGCGCACTTAATCCTCCACGCGGGCTTCACCGGCCGCCGGGATTTGGATTAGTTGAAAACTGGTGGTGAAGGGGAAAGCGAACTTGAACTTGAAGCTGACCATGGTCCCGCACGCTGCCGGAGGGTTCGTCGGTGCTGTCGTACAGGTCTGCGCGGTGGTTGGATTGTTCAGCAAAACGCCGCGGCAGATCAAGACATTATTAAGCAGAGGATCACAGGCGCCCGGGGGAAGGATCGTATATGCCGGAGGACGATAAGGCAGAATTTGGCCCACGTCCAGATTGTCGGCTTGCAGAATCGAAGTGATTTGGGCAACCACGGCGGCATCGGTCTGCGGAATATTGGTGCAGGTGGCGCAAGTGGATGACGCGGCCACTCGTGCGCCCTCCGCTGCGGCGTGAGTTACCGTCGCGTAGACGTTATAAGCGCGGCCAAACCAGAAAATTGCCAACAGGATTAGAAAAGCGATGGGGAGTACGACGGCAGCTTCGGCGATTTCCTGGCCGGAGGTTTCCCTGGCTAGTCTTTTCAGTCGGGTTTGCATGCGCGACGACATGTTACGAATATCCCCAGGCGTGCCGGATCGTGTACAGAACCACGGCAATCGCTGCCGCCACTCCAAATGGTACCTTCACCGCCTCGGGATTATCCAGTGTGAGCGCTGGTCCGGGAAGATGCAGGGTGAAAACCGCAGCCAGCATAGGAGCGAAGTTGCGCAGAGTTTGGAGCACCCGCTTCTTCCAGATAATCATCCCCAAGGCAATCAAGCCGTTCAGCAGCACCGTGACCAGCAGGACCGTGGGCAAATGGCGGAGACCCAAACACGCCCCCAAAGCCCCGACCAGCTTCCAGTCCCCGGCCCCGAGGGCCCTTATTACCACGAAGGGTAGCAGCAGAGCGAGCCCTAATCCAGCCCCCAGTAGCGAATCTTTGGTGCCTGGCCAGCCTCCGGCCAGGGCGTTGGCGGCAACTCCCAGCAGCAGCCCGGGGACGGTCAGCCAGTTGGGGATGCGTCGGGAGCGCCAGTCGGTGTATCCAGCGGACAGGGCGAGGGTTGTAGCCACGATCCACGGGGCTTCTTTTAGCACGCGCAGAAACCGGGTTGGCGGGATTGGGGAATAGTCATGCTGAAACTGAATTCTTGGCGGATTCTCACATAGAGGGGGAGTCAAGTCAATGTGAGGGAAGGTGTTATTGCCGCTGCCAAACCCTGCGGAGCTGCGCTCCTGGGCAGGCGAGGGCGCCGGTCCCTACGTGAGCCATCTTTAGCGGCTTAAAGCGCTGGCGCTGGTGCGCTGGGCGATCACTTTCCTGGCGCTTTCCGCCAACTGCTTGGCCTGCGGCAGAAGATCGAGCGCTTTCACGATTTCAGGATCGCCTTCCGCCCTGACTTTCAATCCCTCTTCCTGACCGAAAGAGTCGATAAAGATTTCGCTCTTGATGTTGTTACGGATCCAATCGTTGTCCTGGATCAACTCGGCTTCGGTGTAGGGGATCTTCTCGCTGTCGAGGAACTTGCGGAAGTCTTGCAGCGTGATGTCGTCCACTTCAAAACTCTTGGTGGGATGATGGGTCACAACGTAGTGCTGAGCGAAGTTGAAGAAAGCGTAATGCTGTAACAGCGAATCCTGAAAGTGGTCGCTCTTGGGGGTTTCGATTTTGACGTCGGGCGTGATGCCGCCACCGCCGTAAACCGTACGACCGCTATCGGTGAGCTTCACTTCTTTGTTGGCGACGTCGTCCTCTTTGGGACGCTCGAAGTAATAGTCATAGAGCGAGACATTGGCGTAGTCGCGCTGGATCAAGCGTCCGCTGGGCGTGTAGTAATGGGCGGTCGTAAGCGCGAGTCCGGTGTTCTCCGAGAGCGGATAGACCGTCTGCACCAAACCTTTGCCGAAAGTGATTTCGCCGGCAATAAGTCCGCGGTCGTGGTCCTGGATTGCGCCAGCTACGATTTCAGCAGCAGAAGCGGTACCACGATTGACAAGTACGACCAGGGGATAATCTTTGCCGCCATTGCCGTGGGCCGCGGTGTAACGCTTTTCCGGGGACGAGCGGCCGTGATGAGAAACGATGAGTTGTCCCTTGTGCAGGAACTTGTCGGCGACGCCGACGCCTTCATTGAGCAGGCCGCCGGGATTCTGGCGAAGATCGAGAATCAACCCTTTCAGGTCGCCCATTTCGTCGAGTGCATCAGCAACTTCGTGCTCAGTGGTCTCCTGAAATCCGGAAACGTGGATATAGCCGATACCGGGCTTAATCAGGAAATGTAGATCGACGCTGTAGCGTGGAATTTCGTCACGCACGACGGCGAAGTCGAGCGGCTTGTCGGCGCCTTCACGCATGATGGTGATGTGGACGGTGGTGCCTTTGGGTCCCTTGAGCAGATCGGCGACATCGCCGGTGGTCATGTTGTCAGTCGGTTTGCCATCGACGGCGACGATGATGTCCCCGGGATGAATGCCAGCGCGATATGCAGGTGTTCCCACGAATGGCGCGATGACGATGACTTTATTATTGCGCGGGCCTACCGTCATTCCTACGCCGTAGTACTTGCCGCGCTGATCTTCGCGCAGCAGGGCGTAAGCCTTGGGATCGAAGAAGTTGGAGTGTGGATCGAGCACGTGCAGCATGCCGGGAATCGCGCCGTTGTAAATCGCTTTGTCAGCGTTTACCGGTTCGGCATAGTTCTGTTCCACCATGTCGTAAACCGTGGCGAATTGCTGCAGGCTTTGGCTCACGTCAGAATCGCCGCTGGGAGCCACGTCCGGGTTCTTCTGGGCGAACAGGACGCCGAGAAACCCGCAGACTGCAAGGAAAAGGACGATCACGAAGAGAGAACGACGGGAACTGCTAGCCATCTTCAGATTCCTTGGGCGGGCGTCTTTTTGGTCAAGAGCCTCGCAACCGCTCGTGAGCGCAGTATAGCATGCAACCCGGCACGTTTTAGACGGTTTTCCCTCCGAAAGGTAACCTAAAAGCTATCTGCCTCAGTTACATAGGATGCATTGACTTTGGTAAGTGATGCACCCGTACGGGCTCGGTTCCGGTCGATACTGTAGTGGCGAGAAACAAGACACTTGCCGAACGATTTGCACGGCAACATGCTATGACACGTCAAAGGTAAGCGCATACTGGAGAAGTCGCCTCGATTCGGTCCAAAATGCTGGAGGCGGTTGCGATTTATCTGGAAGATGGAAGAAAAATCGAAAAAAAGGATGAACAATACCGCCAGCAATGGAATCTCATGTTAGGGGCCGGACGGGAGTTCGCATTCTCCCACCCCAAAGTAACCATCTGGAGGGAACGTCTGCGAAAACCTTCTCCGGATAGCCACTAGACTACAAAGGCCGATTCTTGAATGAAAAGACTTCTCGCCATTTGTTTGCTTTGTGGGTTGCCACTCTCTAGCCAGAGTAATAGCGGCGAATTGCGTCTCAGGGTTACGGACCCGGCGGGCGTTGCCGTGAAAACCACAGTTGCGATTATTAGCCAGTCGAATCAGTACCGAAATACCCTCTCGACGAACGATCAAGGCAGCCTGGATGTACAGCGCCTGCCTTATGGGATTTATCAGCTCGAAATTAGACGCCCCGGCTTTGCCGTTCTGTCTGAAACCGTCGAAATTCGTTCTTCGCTTCCTCTCGACCACACTTCCCGGCTCAAGCTGCCTGCTGTTAACGAGTCAGTAACCGTAAGCGCGACGAATACCTTGATCAATCCCGATCAGGCGGGCCCGGTGAATCAGATTGGCTCGGACCTGATCCAAAACCGGTTGAGTTCGATTCCAGGCCGTTCTCTGCAGGACCTGGTGAATTCGCAGCCGGGCTGGCTGTATGAAGGAAATGCGGTCCTGCACCCTCGCGGCTCGGAGTATCAGACGCAGTACGTGGTCGACGGCATCCCACTTACTGACAATCGCTCACCCAGCTTCGGCCCCGCGATTGATGCTGACGACGTGCAATCGTTATCGGTTTACACCGCCGGCATTCCCGCGGAATACGGCAGAAAGATGGGCGGCGTGGTCGAGGTGAACACGCTACAAGATGCACAGGCAGGATTTCACGGTCAGGCGGTGCTTTCCGGGGGCAGTTTTGATACTGCCGGTGCGGCCGCGCAGGGGCAGTATGCCTGGAAGCAGAATGTGTTCGGAGCCAGCGCCAGTGGCAGCACGACGGACCACTATCTGAATCCAGTGGTGCCGCAGAACTATACGAATTCGGGCACGCTGGGAGATTTTTCGGTCAACTATGAGCGCGACTTAAACCCGAAAGATCGTTTGCGGTTTATCGTTCGTCATGAGCTCTCGCGTTATGAGTTACCGAACGAGCAGGTGCAGGAAGCCAATGGCCAACTGCAGACCGCGGACAATATTGAGACAATGGGCATCGCATCGTATGAACACACATTTTCGTCCAATGCGATTACCGACTTTCGGACCATGGTCCGCGACAATGAAATTGGTTTCAACTCCAATACCAATTCAACCCCCATCGAAGTCTTCCAGGAGAATTTCTTTCGTGAAGCCTACTTCAGAGGGACCACAACCATTAATCATGGCCGGAACGAATGGAAATTTGGTTTCGAGTCGGACAATCTGTTTCTGAATGAACACCTTCGCTATCACATTACCGATCCCACGCAATACGACGATGACACTCCGATCGATTTCAGCTTTCTGGCAAGCCGGCCGGATCTCGAGCAATCTTTGTTCGTACAGGACCAAATTCGTCTAAAGAATTGGACCATCAATGCCGGAGTGCGCTGGGACCACTACCAGCTTTTGTTGAATCGTCACGGGGTGGACCCGCGTTTTTCGATTTCACGCTATTTTCCGTCCGCTGGTCTTCTCGTGCATTTTTCCTATGATCGAGTTTTTCAGACTCCGTCGTTCGAAAACATTTTGCTTTCCAGTTCGCTGGCGGTGGATTCCATTGCTCCGGACAGTTTTCTGCGATTGCCGGTGGAGCCCTCAGAAGGGAACTATTACGAGGCGGGCTTGAGCAAGGTGTTCTACGGAAAGGTTAGGCTGGATACCAACTATTTTCGGCGGCTGGTGAACAACTACGCGGACGACGATCAGATTGACAATACGACCGTCAGCTTCCCGATTGCCTTTCAAAAGTCCGTTGTTTATGGTGGGGAAGCCAAGCTCGAGGTTCCTGACTGGCGCGGTTTTTCGGGCTTCCTGAGCTATTCTTATAACGTCGGTCAGGCTTGGTATCCAGTGACGGGCGGCCTTTTCCTGGGAGATGACGCTCAAGGCATACCCACGAGTGGCCACTTTCCCGATTCGCAGGACCAGCGCAACTCGGTTCGCGGACGCCTGCGCTACCAGGTGAAACCGCGCTTTTGGATCGCGGGTGGCATTCAATTTGATAGCGGCCTGCCGTTTGAGTTTGATGGGGACCCATCTCAGGCCCTCATGCAATATGGCCAGCAGGTGATCGATCGCATTGACTTTGCCCGCGGGCGCATCTATCCGGCTTTTCAGGTCAACGCCTCGGCCGGGGCGGACGTTTATAAGTCGGAGCGCATGAATGTGCGGCTTCAGATCGACGGACAGAATCTCAACAATGTTCTGAACGTGATCGATTTCGGCGGTCTTTTCTCCGGCAATGCCATTGGGCCGCCGCGTAGCTATAGCCTACGCTTGACGACGAATTTCTAGAAACTGATCACAGAGGACACTGGGGAGCACAGAGGAAACTCTATGAGTCCGAGTACGATGTATTCTCCTACTGCAATGGTTACGGACCACCTGATTGCCGCTAATCGGCTCCGGCAGTATCATGCCAAGATATGAGTTTTGGGGACACAGTTGTCATTTTTGTTCTGGCATTGCTCTTCTTCGGGCCCAAGAAGCTGCCGGAACTGGCGCGGCAGCTCGGGAAGATCCTGAACGAATTCAAACGCGCATCGAATGAGTTCCGCTCGCAGATCGAGGCGGAAGTTTCGCAACTGGATGTGCAAGAGAGAAATCAAACCATCATGACGCCGATCGCTCCACCGGCGGGGTCCGTCATTGCCCATTCTCCTCGCGCCGAACTGAGTGTGGGCCCGCAACCGGCGATTGAGCCGAGCTCAGAGGCATCTGCGCAGCCGACTTTGGAACCTACCCGGGAAGTGATCGAGGAACCGATCCACCAAGCCGAACCCGAGACCGTGATCGCCAAGGCCCCCGATGCCTGAAAATATTTCGGAACAGGATTCAACCGAAACCTCGCGTTTTCTTCCGGCGATGAGTTTCCTGGAACACCTGGAGGAACTCCGCAAGCGGCTGGTGTATTCGATCATTGCGATCGCGATTGGCTGCGGCGCGTGCTGGGGATTTCACGAGCGGATCTTTAATGTGATGCAACGGCCGATCGTGGAGGCGCTACATCGCAATGGGATGACGGAGAAGCTGGTTTATCTGAACCCGATCGAGCCCTTTAACCTGTACTTGAAGATTGCCCTGGTCGCCGGGATCTTTGTCGCTTCGCCGGTCGTTCTCTATCAGGTTTGGCTTTTTATCTCGCCCGGGCTCTATCGCAACGAGAAACAGTATGTGTTTCCCTTCATGTTCTCGACCATCGCCCTCTTTGTGTCGGGTGGTTATTTTGGCTTCAAGCTGGTTTATCCGCAGGCGCTCGACTTCCTGATCGGCTTCGGCAAGCAATTTACGCCGATGATAACGATCAAGGAATATACGGATTTATTTCTTACCGTGATCCTGGGATTGGGGCTGATTTTTGAACTGCCGATCCTGATTTTCTTTCTTGCTCTCATGGGAGTGGTGAGCGCCGGGTGGATGTGGAAGAACTTGCGTTATGCGATTCTGGCGATTTTTGTTGTAGCGGGCGCCATCGCACCCACGCCGGACATTACCAGTATGTGCATTTTTGCCGCGCCTATGGTCGTGCTTTACTTATTGAGCATTGGGATCGCATGGTTTGTGCATCCTAAGCAGCGCTCGGCGCGGCAGGCGCGGAAGGGGCAGGCCTGATGCTGACTCGGAAGGGACTTCGGCTGTGGCTGATTGGAACGCTGCTCCTAGCTTTTACAGCCTGTGCACAGAAGTCAGGAGAGTCGCCCAAGCCAGCGGCGCCAAGCGTTTCCGCTGCCACGACTGAGTCCGCGGCGGCGCTTCCGGATTCGGCGCCGGTACCCTCATTTAATTCTGCCCGCGCTATGCAGTATGTGAAGGAAATCGTGGCGTTGGGACCGAGGCCGATTGGCAGCGCCAATCACAAAAAAGTTGAAGACTATATTTACGCTCATCTCAAGGGCGACTTGGTGGAAGATGACTTTTTCATCACCGACACGCCGGAAGGCAAGTTCCCCGTCCGCAACATCATCGCGAAATTTCCCGGGACGAAAGACGGGATCATCGTGATTGCCAGCCACTACGATACGAACTATCCTTTGCGAAATACTTCATTCATCGGCGCGAATGACGGCGCTTCTTCCAGCGCGCTGCTGCTGGAGATTGCGAACCAGTTGCGCGTTCAGATGAAAGGGAAACCGCGCGACGGATATAGCGTGTGGTTGTTATGGGATGACGCGGAAGAGGCCATGAAGCAATGGAGCAATACCGATAGCCTTTATGGCGTGCGTCACGTGGCGCAGAACTGGCAGGATAATGGGACGCTGAAGAAGATCAAGGCGTTCCTGTTGGCGGACATGATCGGCGACGCCGATCTCAATATCGAGCACGAGCAGAATTCCACGCCCTGGCTCGAAGATATGATCTACCAGTCGGCTACGCGACTGGGCTATCAGTCGCATTTTTTCGGACGTACGATTGCGGTCGAAGACGACCATCTCCCGTTCGTGCAGCGCGGAGTTCCCAGCGCGGATCTTATCGATCTGGACTACGGCTATAACAACGTGTTTCACCACACCACCGAGGACACGGTCGACAAACTCAGTCCCAAGAGCCTGGAAATTGTCGGCGAAGTGATTCTAGACACGGTGCGAATGGTGGATCAGAAATAGTTCTGCTGTGCGCCGGTTCTGACGACATCCTTTTTGCGCTTTCCTTGATTTTCATTTCTAATTTTGTCCTGAAGCTGGATTGAGGCCTCGCGGGGCGGCCTGCGCATTGAACCACCTACTGTTCTGGATCGTCTTCAACCTCTTTGTCGCGTCGGTGCTGGTCCTCGACCTGGGGGTCTTTCACCGGCGTCCGGGCACGGTGAAGTTTCGCGGGGCGCTGGTTGGGAGTCTGTTGTGGATTGCGCTGGCTGCCGGGTTTGCCGTCCTGCTTTACATGTGGCGTGGTCATACTCCGGCCCTGGAGTTTGTCACCGGATATGTCGTCGAGCTATCGCTCAGCGTGGACAATCTCTTTATCTTTTTGTTGGTCTTCCGCTATTTTCGCGTACCCGCCGAATATCAATACAAGGTTCTGTTCTGGGGAATTCTGGGCGCGGTGATCATGCGCGCCGCGTTTATTGTGGCGGGCGTGGGACTGATCCAGAAATTCCACTGGATCACGTATTTATTCGGCGCATTTCTCGTCTTCAGCGGGATCAAGTTGTTTGGCCAGGAGAACGCCGAAATCCATCCTGAAAAAAACCTTGCTCTGCGGCTGTTCCGGCGATGGGTCCCGGTGACCGAGGATTATGTTGGGAACAAATTCCTGGTGCGGCATCCGACTCTGTACGCCACGCCTCTGCTGGTTGCTCTGCTGGTGATCGAGACTGCTGACTTGCTTCTCGCCGTGGATTCCATTCCGGCGGTACTGGCGATTACCCTCGATGTCATGGTGGTCTACACGTCCAACATTTTCGCCATTCTGGGACTACGCTCCATGTACTTTGCTTTGTCCGGCATGATGGAGATGTTCGAGTTTCTGCATTACGGACTTGCCACGGTGCTGGTTTTCATCGGAGGCAAGATGCTGGCCGCGCACTATTACGAGATGCCGACAGCGCTGGCCCTGGGCGCGGTGGCGGGAATTCTGGGGATTTCCGTGCTGGTGTCGGTGATGTTTCCGAGGAAGAAAGCGGCTTGACCGCAGAGTACGCCGAGCTCGCAGAGAAATTCTTCAGGCAAAGCGGATCGAGCTGTTCTGAAGAATGGAGTGCTTTCGGAACCTGGCGTCATCATGATCGGGGAAGTCGGTGCGATAGTGGGCGCCGCGGCTTTCCTCCCGCTTTAACGCCGACCGGGCTACCAGAAGGCCGGCGAGATGCAGATTCTGGGCCTCGTGAGCGCGGCGGGTTTGAGGATTCGAGACCTGCGACGCGATTTCGTCCAGGCGTAGGATGGCGCGCTTCAATCCGGTCCCAGAGCGGACGATTCCCACGTCCTTCCACATTAAATCCTGAATCTCGCCGATGGTTTCTTCACTTGCATCATCTCTGGAGGCACTCGAAACCGCCGCTGCCCATTCGACTGAAGGCGGCGTGGCCGGTTGAAGTTCGTTACGCATGGCGTGTCCCGCGCGGGCGCCGAAGACCAATCCCTCCAGCAGGGAGTTGCTGGCGAGACGGTTGGCGCCGTGGACGCCGGTCGCGGCTGCTTCTCCTGCGGCGTAAAGGCCCGCGATGGTAGCGTGCGCGTCGAGATCGGTGAGGGCTCCGCCCATGGCGTAATGAGCTGCGGGGCGAATCGGGATGAGCTCGGTGGTGATATCAATGTTGTACTGCAGGCAGGTGGCGTAAATACGAGGGAACCGGGCCTTGATTTTTTCGGGGTCCAGGTGGGTAAGATCGAGATAAGCGACGGGGTCTTTGGCGTGGCTTATCTCCAACTCGTGCATGATGGCGCGGGCCACCACATCGCGCGGGGCGAGTTCGCCCAAAGGATGGTACCTGGGCATAAAGCGGTCGAGCTCGAGATTGCGCAGGTAGGCACCCTC
Organism: Terriglobales bacterium; assembly: GCA_963802555.1. Lineage (GTDB taxonomy): Bacteria > Acidobacteriota > Terriglobia > Terriglobales > Acidobacteriaceae > DATBAX01. The sequence goes on from CAWDJD010000002.1 coordinate 662,178, forward strand.
GCCGCGCAAAGCTTCGGAGAGCAGGAAACGCGGAGCGTTCTTCAAATAAAGCGCGGTCGGATGAAACTGGATAAATTCCATGTCGCTTACTTCGGCGCCGGCACGGAAGGCCATGGCAACGCCGTCTCCGGTGGCAACTTTGGGATTGGTGGTGTTGCGGTAAAGCTGTCCCATGCCGCCCGTAGCCAGCAAGACCGCGGAAGCGATAAGTCGGCGGCGCTCGCCGTGTTCGTCGATCAAGTGAATGCCGGTCACCCGGCCGTCGCGAACTTGCAGATCGGTGGAGAATTCAAATTCGCGGACGGCGATGTTGTTTAGAGTTTTGGCTTTGGCATAAAGAGCGCGCAGGATTTCGCGTCCCGTGGAGTCGCCATGGGCATGCAAGATACGGTTGCGGCTGTGCGCGCCTTCGCGGCCGAAGGTCAGCTTTGTGCCTTGACGATCGAATTCAGTGCCCCATTGAATGAGTTCTTCGATCCGTTCCGGGGCTTCCTCGACCAGAACCTTGGCGGCTTCGGGATTGCAAAGACCATCGCCGGCGTTGAGGGTGTCCTGCAGATGAAGGCCGATTTCGTCTTCATCGCTGAGGGCCGCCGCGATTCCGCCCTGGGCCCACTGGGTGTTGGAGTCGGTGACCTCACGCTTGGCCAAAACTACGACCCGGCCGGCGGTCGCGAGCGTGATGGCGGCACGCAGTCCGGCGACGCCGGCCCCAATTACCAGGAAATCGGTTTCCGCTGGCACAGGCTGCATTCACAAAAATGTTAACACGTAGGCATCCGCGAGCGCGCCGATAGGTACGTTATGATGGAAACCATGACTCGCGTGACCATCCATGTGCCACCACGTCCGTACGACGCTGTAATAGAGAGCGGCTCGCTGGGGCGGGCGGGCGAATTCCTTCGCGAGGTCCTGCCGGACCACGAACGGCTGTTCGTCATTACGGTGCCGCCCGTACGGCGTAAGTGGGGTAAGAAATTGCAGGCTTCTCTGGCGGCGGCGGGTTTCAAGGCCAGTGTTGTCGAGATGAAAGACGGTGAGCGCCATAAAAAACTGGCCACCGTGGAGGATTTGGCAGAGAAACTGACGCGACTGGGTGCGGACCGTAGCGCGGCCGTCGTTGCTTTTGGCGGCGGAGTGGTCGGAGACGTGGCGGGACTGGTGGCCTCCGTGTACATGCGCGGCGTTCCCCTGGCGCAGATTCCAACTACCCTGCAGGCCCAGGTGGATGCTGCGATCGGCGGCAAGACCGCGGTTAATCTGCGGACAGGAAAGAATCTGATTGGAACGTTTCATCAGCCCCGGCTGGTTTTGATCGATCCGGCAGTTCTTTCGACTTTGCCCGATCGGGAGTTTCGCGCCGGACTCTACGAGTCGTGGAAAGCCGGAGTGATCGGGCGTCCGGAATTGTTTGAGCGGCTGGAGAAGACTTCGAGCAAGGCGTTGCGCCGCGATCCGGCAGCTTTGGAATGGGTGATCGCGGAATCTGTGAAATTGAAGGCGGAGGTGGTCTCGCAGGATGAACGCGAGGGTGGGCTGCGGCGGGTGTTGAACTATGGCCATACCATTGGGCATGCGCTCGAGGCGGCCACCGACTATAGGCACTTCTTGCACGGCGAGGCAGTTGCGTGGGGAATGATCGCTGCCAATCATATTGCGGTGGCCTCTGGGCATCTTCCGCGGGAAGTAGCGCAGAGAATCGATGAGGCCGTGTTGAAAGCGGGACCGCTGCCCAGAGTGACATCTCAAAGCCGAAGTGTTGCGCGGCTCTTGCAAACGGATAAGAAGACGAGTGCCGGAGTGGTTCACTTTGTCCTCCCGAAGGAAATTGGCCGGGTTGAGATTGCCAGGGATGTGCCGGATAAAGTTGTCATCCAGGCAGTGGATGAGTTGCGGCGGATGTCGGGCAAAGCTTCGTCGCTTAAGAAGTGAATCTTTGGTGGAACTGTAGGGGTCCTTCGACTGCGCGGGAGGTGCGCTGCGTGCACTTCCCGCTTCGCTCAGGATGACAAGGGTTTCGAATTGAATCAGGCTTCTAAAATAGTTGTTGTCGGCGCAGCTCCTGAGGGAGCCAGCGATCAGCAGTCTGCCGCCCTCGCGGTGCGGGAGATGTTTACATCGATCGCCCCGCGCTACGATCTGCTCAATCACCTGCTGTCGATGAATATCGACCGCTTGTGGTGGAACCGGACGGCGCGAAGCTTTGCCACGACTCTGGCGCAGCCGGAAGCGCGAGTTCTGGATCTTTGCTGCGGTACCGGAGACATGGCGTTCGCGTTGCGCCGGAAGGCGGGGAAGTCGGCGGCGAGAATTGTGGGTGCGGACTTTTCTCATGCCATGTTGCAGCGGGCCGGCGAGAAATCGGAAGGAACGGACCTGTGCTGGGTGGAAGCCGACGCCCTGAACTTGCCCTTCCCGGATTCGAATTTCGATCTGGTGACCTCAGCCTTCGGCTTCCGTAACCTGACCGACTACGATGCCGGCTTGAGAGAAATCTTGCGCGTACTGCGTCCGGGTGGTGAGTGCGGCATCCTGGACTTCAGCGAGCCGGATGGTGTGACTGGAAAGATTTACCGAATTTATTTCAAGCACGTGCTTCCCCGGATTGGGACGCTCATCTCCGGTGTCCGCGGCCCGTATGCCTATCTGCCGGCGTCGGTGGAGAGATTTCCTGCGCCGGAACAGATGATCGAGCGTATGCGCCGAGCGGGCTTCCGGGAAGCGTCGTGGACACCATACACATTTGGGATCGCAGGATTGTACCGCGGGAAGAAGTAGAATCTCGCAGCTTTCATTCCGCGGTCGAAAGCTGTTCTGCAGGCGTGGATGCTTTTGCGAAGCAGTCAGCGTAAGCATCGGTGATCGTGTAGTGAATCACATCCTCATAGTTGCTGCCTAAAAACTTACGGAGGCGGTCGGTGTTCATGACGTACTCGCCCGTCATGTAAGGCATGGCGTCCGGCGGAATAGCTGAGACGCCGAACTTCCACAAGAGCTGCAAGATCATGCGGAAGGCACGTTTCCCTGGGACCCGCACCAGCTTGGCTTTCGCCATCTCGATGCAATGCTCATAGGTCATTGGCTCACCGCGGCCGGCTACGTTCAAAATCGTCAGGCGCTGCGACTCCGGATCAGTTTTCTTCAGGATATGGGCAATCAAGCGGGCGACGTCATCTACATGGACGAATTGCAGACGCTTTTCGGGATAGGCCTTTCCAAAAGGCAGCATGCAGGGAAGACGGCTGCCCCGGTTCCGCATTTTGGCGGCACGTTCGCTAGGGCCATTGGGGGTACCGCGAAAAGCTCCCAAGAAATAATTCTCCACGCTGGCGCCGGCGAAGATGTGGGGACGTAACATGTAGGCGCTGCATCCGCGCAGCGCTGGAGCGCGCTGCTGCACCACCTTGTCTGATTCCATCTTGTGGATGGCATAGGGAAGAGTGTGGCCCGCCAACGGAAAATCTTCGGTGACCGGCTCCGGAAGATCGGAACCGTACGCCGCTACACTGCTGACGACCACAAACTTCTGCACCATGGAATCTTCGCGGTTGGCTTCAGTCACGGCCTCCATGACACGCGCGGTTCCCGCCACGTTAACCTGCCACATCGCGTCGAGATCGATAATCCCAGTGCGCACCGGATCAACCACGAAGGCCAGGTGGACCACTGCCACGGGTCGCGATTCCCGCAGGAGCAGGAACAATTCGCGGCAGGATTCCTCTTTCCCCAGGTCCATGGCGACAAAGCGGATTTGATGGTCGGTTTGGGGCGGCTTCAGGTCGATGCCAATGACCTGGAATTCGGCCAATTGCGGCAGCAACCGCAGTCCCAAGTTACCGGAGATTCCGGTGATAACGATAGTGGGTTTGACCGCCTCCGTCATTTCGGTCCGAGAGTCGGCGGCTTGGGGCCGGGGCGGGGAGGAATCGACGGCGCCGGCATGCCCTGCGGGCCGGATGGCGTGGCCGCACCGAAATAGTCATCGTTAAGCTGGGGAGTGGCTGACCTTTGCAAGGCCTGCATAGCAGCCGTAACGTTCTCGGATTTTAACGACCCGAAGATTTCATCGTGCACCTGGGTTAGAGGAAGCGTGTCTTTTTCCACGAGCTTGTAAACAAAGTATCCACTCATGTCCGCGATCACGGGTGAGACTTCGCCGGGCTTAAGATCGAAAGCCGCTGCTTGGGTGGGAGGAAGACTATTGCGTCTCGACTTGTTCAATTTCTGGACGGGAGGCGTGCTCTTGAGGCCGGCGAACGCGTAGGCGTCGGCTTGCAGTTTGCCGAAATCCTCGCCGGCTACGGCACGGGCTTGCAAGGCGTCTGCCTCCTTTTTCATGGCAGCGTTGGCATCTTCGGTACGTTGTGTGCTTTCGGCGGCAGTCAGCTTTTCTTTCGGTGGGTCCAATTGCTTGCTGCGAGGAACGAACAGTCGTTCGAAAGTGGCGTCCTGATAGGCGGCTAGATTCTTGTTGTAATAGTCTTCGATCTCCTTGTCAGACACCTCGGAAGCTTTTTGTTGAACCGCCTGGCTGACCAGGTTGGCGGTCACCTGAAGCTTCTGGAGTTTCATCAGCTGCTCATACTTTGGGCCCTGGTCCAGGCCCATTTCATGGGCTTTTTGGGACATCGCCAGAGCGTTGGCGTAGCGAGTGGCGAGCTGTCTGCGGGCGGCTGCCGGCATGTTGGAACCAATAGCGGCGACAATCTCGTCGAACTCGGCGCGAGTTACGACGGTCTTGCAGTCTGCGTTCTTGGCGGCGGCCGACTGGTCACACACTCCAGTGATGGTGATGACCGCTGCGTCCGGCGGCACCGTGGGAGCTTCCACCGGCTTTGCGTCTGCCGGTTTCTGCGGGGACGCTACAGGGTTCGCCGCTTGGCCCCAGACCAAGCCTCCAAGAAGCAGGCACGCCAACACACGTTGCAACATATCGATGATTCCTCCAGATAAAAGGTCGAAGTGACAGGGAAAATCCTAGCATACAGTTTGGTTGGGGGTGTGGTTCCATTGCGGGAGCACTCGGACGAGAGAAGCAGCTTGGCGGAACCGTGGCGGGCAGCGATAATGCAATCATGTCCGTAATTCCGGCGGTCTACAGCTCGAATTCCATGCGCTCTGAGAAGCGCGCGGTAGCGTGGAATTCGGTGGTGGCCGCGCTCGCCATTACCGCGCTGAAGATTGTCGTAGGGTATACCACGCGCAGTTTGGGCCTGCGTTCGGAAGCGGCCCACTCGGGGCTCGATCTGATAGCGGCGATCGTGACTCTGCTGTCGATTCGAGTTTCCGACAAGCCCGCCGACGCCGACCACCAGTACGGCCATGGCAAGGTGGAAAACTTTTCGGCGTTTATCGAGACGGGTCTCCTGCTCCTCACCTGCGTGTGGATCGTGTACGAAGCGGTCAAGCGCCTGTTCTTCCACCACGTGGACATCGAGCCCAGCCTGGTGGCCTTTGTGGTGATTTTTTTCTCCATGGCGGTGGACTGGTGGCGTTCGCGGGCATTGGGAAGAATCGCAAAGAAATATGACAGCCAGGCGCTGGAGGCCGACGCCCTGCATTTTTCGACCGACATCTGGTCGAGCGGCGTGGTGCTGCTTGGCCTGACCCTGGTGTTAGTGGGACGGTCGTCAATCGGACAGGCCTACGGAATCGGATGGTTGCGCGACGCCGATCCCGTGGCCGCGCTTTTCGTCGCCGGAGTGGTGGTATACGTGAGTTCACGGCTCGCGTTCAAAACCGTTGACGCCTTGCTCGATGCCGCTCCCGCCGGGGTGCGGAACCAAATTATCGCGGCGGTTCGGAATGTCGATGGATTGTTGGAAGTGGACCGGGTGCGGATTCGGCGGGCCGGGAACCGCTACTTTGCGGACCTCTCCATTGGCCTGGCGCGCAATGTCACCTTCCAGCGCTCGGAGCAATTGGCGGACGCGGTCACGGAGGCGGTTCAGAACGTGTTACCGAACGCCGATGTCGTGGTTCACTCGATACCTCGAGCATCTTTCAGCGAAAACATCTTCGACCGGGTGCGGGCGGTGGCCACGCGCCATAACTTTAACGTCCACGATGTCAGCGTTCAGGACTTGAAGGGGCGCCTGCATGTGGAACAGCACCTGGAGCTTGATGAGCGCCTGAGTCTGAAGGAAGCGCACGATCACGTCAGCCTGCTGGAATCAGAAATCCGTCACGACGTACCGGAAATTTCTTCTATCCTTACGCACATCGAAAGTGAGCCCTCGACCATCGAAGCCGGGGACGAGATCGTGCGGGACGCCAGGCTGGAGAAACGCCTGAAAGCGATTGCGGGGGAATTCCCGGAAATTCTCGATATTCATGATCTTACGGTGAAGCGCGTCCGAGACCGGCTGTATGTTTCCTGCCACTGTACCTTTGGGGATGAGCTGCCGCTTTCTCGCGTGCACGATATTCAGACTGAACTTGAAATTCGCATCAAGCAGGAAGCGCCCGAATTGTTCCGGGTACTAATTCATCCCGAGCCGAGGACGGACAATAAGAGGTAAATATGCTCACAGCGCGTGCTACATGGAAGGACAAGCAATATTTTGACGGCATCGCCGGTTCGGGACATTCCGTGGTGGTCGATGGCGATCGCCAAAACGGCAACAGCCCTGTGGAACTGGTCTTAATCGGTTTGTGTGGATGTACCGGATACGATGTGGTGAGCATCCTGCGCAAGAAGCGGGAGCCGTTTACCACCGTGGAAGTGTCAGCGCAGGCGGAAAGGGCGGCCCTCCCGCCAACGGTTTTTACCGAAATCCGGTTGACTTATAAAGTGGGCGGGAAGGTTTCTCACAAAGCTGTCGAAGACGCGGTGCGGCTGTCCGAAGAGAAATACTGCTCGGTCGCTGCCATGTTGCGAAAGACCGCCAAAATCACGTACGAGATCGAATACACCAACTAGATTCGTTCCCCCACTCGCCATTGCCAAATCGAGCGCATCCCGTCCGCGGATACTTCTACATTGCAACCGCAGCCCTGTTTTGGGGAATCTCCGCCACGCTGGGTCGGGCGGCGTTTACCGGGCGGATGCATCCCGGCGGACGGACGCTCGGATACATTGATCCGTTAATTCTCGCCCAGACTCGGACCACATTTTCATTCCTGGTCTTGCTGTTGGTGCTGGTTCCACGGGGCTGGAGGACGCTGCGCTTACCAGCGGCTGACTTCTGGCGCGTGATGGCACTGGGGGTTTTGGGTGTTGCGCCGTCCAACTATTTCTATTACGTGGCCATTCAGAAAACCAATGTGGCGACCGCGATCATCATTCAATACACCGCGCCGGTCTGGGTCCTGCTTTACATGGTGTTGCGTGGGCGTCAAAAACCAACGCCGCAGCGTCTGGCAGGAGTGGCTTTGGCGATCAGCGGAATCGCTCTGGTGATTGGCTTGTTTGGATCCGGGGGCTTGCGGTTAAATTTGGTTGGAGTTACGGCGGCCCTCATTGCGGCGTTTTCATTCTCCTTCTACAACGTTAGCGGGCACGACATATTGGCCCGATACGATCGCTGGAAAGTGCTGTTGTACACCACCTTTGCGGCGGCGGTGTTCTGGATGGTGGTCAATCCACCGGGAAAGATCATGGCTGCGCATTACTCGGCTGACCAGTGGGCGTTTCTTTTCGTGTTCTCTGTGCTCTCGGTGTTGGCGCCCTTTTCGTTCTATTTCGCGGGATTGCAGCATCTGGAACCAACCAGGGCGATCGTGGTCAGCTGTCTGGAGCCGGTATTTTCGATTGTGATCGCTGCCGTGGTTCTGGGGGAAGTGCTGCGTCCAATACAGACTTTGGGAATTTTATTCGTGCTGACAGCAATTCTGGTGGTCCAGATGCCGGGCCGGGGATCGGGCCAACCGACCTTGATCGAACCCCTGGAATAGCCTTGGCGGGGAGTGGTTACTTTGGTGACGAAACCGACTCAGCGTAACTATTTTCCGGGACAGAGCGGAGATATCATCGAGGTATCCATCATAGGGGTTGAGGTTGGTTTATGAAATTTTCGCGACTGGGTCTTTTGTGTGCCTTCGTGTTGTCGTTTCTTACTCCCTGCTTCGCGCATCACTTGGCCGTGGTGGTGGACAAAGACAACCACATTGAAAACATAACCGCCACCCATCTGGCAAGGATCATTCGCGCGGATGTAAAGAAATGGCCGGATGGAAAGGATATTGTGATCGTCCTGCGGAGAGACTTGACCGGAGAGACGCTCACCCTGCAGCGGCTGACCAAAATGTCTGCGAGCGAACTGCAAGCGCACCTCGCCGCGCACAACGCCACCATCACCCTGGTGGACTCGGACGCCGATGTCCTAAAGCTGGTGGGATCCATGCCCGGCGCGATGGGGTTTGTGGAAGTGCGCGGGATCAACGACCAGGTCAATGTGGTCAAAGTGGATGGCAAGCTGCCGATGGAGTCCGGCTACTTACCCCATTGATGATTTGCCCGCCGAACGCCTACTCGGCTGCCCGCTTCAATAATTGGAAGTAACGCTGGGCCTTGCGCACGTCTGCGCCGATTTGTTCGCGCAGTGCCTCCACCGATGGGAACTTGATTTCGTCCCGTAGGCGTTGCAGGAAGCGAATCTCAACTTCGGTGTCGGGCGCCAGTTCGATGGGATGGAAATCCAGAAGATGAGTTTCGATGGCAAAGGAGTCGACACCAAACGTGGGACGATTTCCAATATTGGTCACTGAGTCGAAACATTCCTGCCCGACTCGGGTGCGCGTGATGTAAACCCCGTCTTTGGGGACAAGCTCCTCATAGCGGCTGAGATTGATGGTCGGAACGGTGTACTTGGAACCGAATCCGCGTCCCCGCCCCGGGGTTGAGAGAATGTTGAAGGGCCGTGCCAAGAGGTGGCGCGCCCGGCTCACCCGCCCTTCCCTGAGCAGTTTGCGGATGTGACTGCTGGAGACGGGCTCTCCCCGCAGCCGCATTTCGGGATAGACCTTCACCTCGAAACCCATCTCGCTGCCGAACTCGGCAAGTAGGCTGACGTCCCCCTGGGCTTTGTGGCCGAAATGAAAGTTGTAACCTTCATGTACTTCGCGGGCGTTTAAGCCCTTCTTGAGAACGTCATGGGCGAATTGGTGGGGCGTCATTAGAGATAAATCGCGAGTGAAGGGCAGTAGCAGGACCGCGTCAACCCCGCTAATTTCCAGCAATCGGAGCCTTTCTTGCGTGGGTGTAAGCAGTTTCAGTCCGGAGTCCGGGCGCAGGATGCGGATGGGATGAGGCTCGAAGCTGACCGCCACCGATTTCCCGCCCTGCTCGCGCGCGCGATCCACAATCTCTTTGAGCACGTGCGCATGAGCCCGATGCACGCCGTCGAAGTTGCCAACGCTCACCAGCGTGGGGCCGAAGCCAACTGGGACTTCCTCGAGTTTATGGAAAACTTGCATGCGTCAATCTGAAAACGAGTATGAGTTCTTGAGCCCGCTCAAATATCGAAGTCCAATTTCATTCCATCATAAGCAAGCCGCACATTTGGCGGCAGGGCCGCGTTGGTCGCCTGGTGCGGCAGGTCATGGCAAATATGAGTAAAAAAGGCCCGCTGCGGTTTCACCTTCTCCACAATGCGCAGTGAGTTCTCGACCGTGGAGTGGGTTGGGTGAGGCTTGTGCCGCAGAGCGTCCAGAAAAAGAATGTCGAGCCCTTGCAGCTTTTCGTAAGAGGTGTCAGGAATCTCGCTATGGTCAGTGAGATACGCTGCCGAACCGAAGCGGAAGCCGTAAATCTCCATGTCGCCGTGGATCACGGGCACGGGCTCGAAGCGCGCGCCGAAGAGATCCAGCGTTCCCTCCAGCGGCCGGAGCTCCACTTGCGGCAGGCTGCCAAACTTGTATTTTGCATCGAAAATGTAGCGGAACATGTTGCGGATGAACTCAGCTGCGTCCGGTCGGGCATACAAGGGCAATTTATTCGGCGCGTGCAAAAAACTGAGCGGGCGCAGGTCGTCAATTCCCAGAATGTGATCGGCGTGGGTGTGGGTGTAAAGCACGGCATCGAGGTTGCGGATATTTTCGCGAATGGCTTGCTCGCGAAAATCGGGGGTCGTATCAATCAGGACGGCATGGCCGTCGTATTCGATCAGAACCGACGGGCGGGTGCGGCGGTCATGGGGGTCGGATGAACGGCACACTGCGCAGGTGCAGCCTATGGTGGGCACGCCCATGGACGTACCGCTGCCCAGCACAGTGAGACTCGCCTTCATGGCTTGGCGATTCCGATTCCTGGCGCGGCAGCCTGGGGCGCACGCGAGAGTGCATTGGTGACCTCTACATAGGCCATGCGCAACTCGTAGAGGCAATTCTGGATGAAGCCTTCTTCGGCAGTGGTGAGGTTGCCCTTGGTTTTTGCGGACAGCAGACTGAGCGTGTCAATGGTCTGGCGTGCGCCGATCAGGTCAAGGCGCGGCTCACCGCCCTGCTCGTGCATCAGGCCGAGTTGCATCATGGCTGTCATATAGAGCGAAGCCAGGAACCGCTCGAAGGTCATCTCCAGTTCTTTGGCGGAATGGCCGTTCTTTTCTACCTGAGCGTCCATCTCTTTCGCCGAATTTCGATAGGCGTCAGCCTGCTGCTGTTGCTCGGCAAGGGAGGGCGGCGGCGGGATTTCCTGGTGGGGCGGCGCCGATTCTGGTTCGGGCGCGACCGCGGTAACAGCCGCTGCAGCGGGCGCGTGGGTGGAAATTTCCTCGGACAACTCTTTGCGGGCCTCGCCTTCGGAGGTGAACATGCGGCGGTCAGTTACGGTAAAGCTTTCTTGTTTTTTTTCGGCCATTGCTAATTCCTTTGCTGCGCGCGATTTTTCAGTGGTTCAAACCTTGATGAACGGTAGTCTCGCGATTGTGATCTCGGTGCCGCCCGCATAAATCGGTTTGCCTGCCGCCCCAACTTCGCGGCGAATGTACCCGAGTGCGACTGGGCGTTCACCGTTTCCGACGGGCAGGGAAGCGACGCTGGTGATCTCGCCCACATCCTTGCCGTCCGCTTGAATCTTGTCGCCGGGTGCAGGGAGCGGGGCCGCTTTGTCGAGTACTGGAATCTCAAATCCCGCGAATTGGCGATGAACCGCGCCCCGCGACCGGATGCGCTCAACAATCTCCTGCCCAACGTAGCATCCCTTGGTGAAATGCAAAGCCCGGTCCTGGTTGGTTTCCTGCGGCAGATCACGCTCTCGAATGTCCTGGCCGTAACGCGGGACTCCGCCCGCAATCCGGAGCAACTCTACGGCGTCCGCACCGGCTGGGCTCGCTCCAGCACTTACAAGCGCATCCCAAACCGAGGCGACAATCTCCGACGCCAGCCAGAGTTCGTACGATTCCACAACCGGATTGTCGCTGCGCAACAGCGCCATATTGAACCCCTGCCAGGTGATATCCGTAAATTGCAGCGATTTAAGTTCGGGCAATTCGATCCCGACGGCCTGGAACACTTCGCCGGCGTTCGGTCCGGCAATGCCAATCGTCGTAAGCTGGTCGCTGATATTCGCAACTTCGACGTCATCCATGATGATGTATTTGTCGAAGATCGCGAGCAACTTGTCGAGCTGGGCCCGATCGGTATCAATCAACAGGGAGCCGCCCCGGTTGTAAGCGTAAAGATCGCCGAGAATCCGGCCCTGCGGATTGAGCAGGAACGCATAGACGCCATGATGCGCAGCCAGATCGCGAATATTGTTAGTGATCATGCCGTTGAGCCAGCGCACCTGGTCGCTGCCGGTCAGCTTGATCTTGGCGCGTCCACTAAGGTTGTACACGCCGCAGCTTGAGAGCAAGGCCGCAAATTCCGCGCGGACGTCGCCGTAGTCGGCGGCGGCGCTAGCCGGGATATGCTCGGCGAGAACGGTCGCTTCCGGACTCGGATTTAGGGGCGCTGGACACATGTTCCGATGTATTGATTATAGCGGAGTTAGGTAAGAAATAGCCGCGCCCTTCCTCCCCCGCATGACAATGCTTTGCGTTAGTTGATAAGCTTTCTTTCGTGAGCCAGAAAAAGCGTATTGCGGTCATTCCCGGGGATGGCATCGGAAAGGAAGTCATCCCTGAAGCCGTCAAGGTCATCGTAGCTTCCGGAGCCGATGTTGAATTCGGATTCTTTGACTGGGGCGCTGACCGCTATCTTGCCGACGGCGTCACCGTTCCTCCGGATGGCTTCGCCATGCTGGGTCGCGATTTCGATGCCATCCTGGTGGGCGCTTTTGGCGATCCGCGAGTGCCTTCCAACCTTCATGCCAAAGAAATTCTTCTCGGCATGCGCTTCCAGATGGATCTTTACGCCAACGTGCGTCCAGTACGGTTGCTGGATGCGGCACTGTGTCCGCTGAAGGGGGTTGACCCCACGGGCGTTGATTTCGTCGTGATCCGCGAAAACACCGAGGGCGCTTATACCGACGCAGGTGGCGTTTTCAAGCAGGGCACGCCGGACGAAGTTGCCATTCAGGAAGACATCAACACCCGGAAAGGCGTCGAGCGAGTGATTCGTTATGCGTTCGAATACTGTGAACGGCATACCAAGCAGGATGGTACACCACGCAAACATGTGCTGATGTGCGATAAGTCCAACGCCATGACCCATGCCGGAGGCTTGTGGCAGCGCGTGTTCAAAGAAGTGGGCGAGGAATACCCGCAGATCACCGCCCAGCACATGTACGTGGACGCGCTGTGCCTGCAGATGGTGCGTGATCCCCGGCAGTTCGATGTCATCGTAACCAACAATATGTTCGGCGACATTATTACGGACTTGGCAGCGGGCTTGCAGGGCGGGCTGGGAATGGCGGCCAGCGGGAATATCCATCCGGGAAAGACTTCCATGTTCGAGCCAGTGCATGGTTCTGCGCCGCAGATTGCCGGGAAGAAGATCGCGAATCCTTTGGGCGCGATTCTGACGGCGGCGATGATGCTGGGACATTTAGGGCTAGCGGAACAAGCTCAGAAGATCGAAGCGGCGGTGCTGACAGCGGTTCAGCAGAAGAGGACCACCCACGATGTTGGCGGAGCCATGAGCACGAGCGAAGTGGGAGAGTGGGTGGCAAATTCCGCAAATAAAGCGTAGAACAAACGGCAAAAAAGCGCAGTCTTCACTAACTAATTTCTCCCTCCGTTTACTTTTTCGCACCCTGAGCATGGTGTTCTCCCAATTCCCTTGTTGAATCTGCAAAGGCCCGATATCGTGATAAGAATGGACTTTCATCAGAAGCGGAATGCAGGGCTGCGCGGCATTTGCCTGGCGTTGATGCTGGTGTCCTCGGCTTGGGCACAGGTGCCCAGTCAGCAACCAGCCAACAACAGCGCGGGCGACACCAAGCAGGAGCAGAAGATTTCTCCCAAGGAGGCTGAAGAACTCTTTCAGGAAGTGGATCAAATCCTGCGATTCGTGAGCAAAGACACCGGGTTTCCCATCAAACATGAGGTCAAACGCCATCTCGCGAGCCGGGACGAAGTTTCGGCCTATCTGGAAAAGAACCTGCGTGACGACAAAGATGCTAAGCGCCTGCAGCGTACCGAGTTGGTGTTGAAGAAGTTCGGCTTGCTGCCCCACGATTTTGATTTCTCCCGCTCGGTCGTGGCCCTGCTGCGCGAGCAGGTTGCCGGTTACTACGATCAGAAGACCAAGACCATGAATCTGCTGGACTGGGTGCCGGCCGAGCAGCAGCGACCGGTGCTGGCGCATGAGTTGACGCATGCCTTGCAAGACCAGTCGTTCAGACTGGGAAAATGGCTGAAGCGAAACTCGGAAGACCTGGACAAAAAGAAAAACATCACGGCGGCCGATATCGAAGAGGATGAAGCCGACGAAACGCTGGAGGCGGTCGTAGAAGGTCAGGCTGAAGCTGTGATGGTCGACTATCTGCTCGAACCCACCGGACGTTCGGTTTGGAACGCGCCGGAAGTATTGGCCGAGTTGAATGCGGACATGCTTAAGGGCGATCCCGATTCGGTGGTGTTCAAGAATGCTCCGTTATTTCTCAAGGAATCCCTCACTTTTCCGTATCGCTACGGCGTGGACTTTGTGGCAGCGCTTGGGCAGGATGGCGGCAAGCCGAAAGCCTTTGCCGGTTTGTTCAAGAATCCGCCGCGCACCACGCGGCAGATTATGGAGCCGAAGACGTATCTGTCGGGAGAGCGAATTGATCCTTTGCCGGCGCCGGATTTCCGGGAGATTTTCAAGAATTACGACCGCTTCGATGTGGGCGCGATGGGCGAGTTCGATGTTTCCATGCTGATCGATCAGTATGCCGGGACCGCGACATCGCACACTATTTATCCGTACTGGCGCGGCGGCTATTACTATGCGGCGCGGCCAAAAGGAAATGGCAATGCGCCGTTGGGCCTTCTGTACGTTTCGCGCTGGTCGAACGCGGACGTCGCGGAGCAATTCGCCGTGATTTATGCAAAATCGCTGGCGAAGCGATACCAGCATGTCCAGGATGTCGCGCAAGACGGCACAAAATCCGCGGCTCTCCTCGAACAACTACAGCCCTGGAACGGCAAGCGCCAGTGGTCGACTGAAGAGGGGGCGGTCGTGGTTGAAGCGGAAGGCGATAGCGTTATGGTGACCGAGAGTTTGGATCCAGCGACCACGGAACGGCTGTCGCATGATGTGTTTACCAGCCTGGCGCCGTCGAAGTAAATCGGCGTTTTGTATAATCAGAGATTCGCGACCATCAATCGAACATTTCAGGGGGAAGCTTGGCGCAGGCGGAAATCGGGATCATTGGCGGCAGCGGGCTTTACTCTATGCCTGGCCTAAGCGATGCGCAGGAAATCCGAGTGCAGGCTCCATTCGGCGATCCTTCCGACGCCTATGTTTTGGGTACGCTGGAAGGACGTAAAGTCGCTTTTTTGGCGCGGCATGGGCGCGGGCATCGTATTCTGCCTAGCGAATTGAACTTTCGCGCCAATATCCACGGGTTCAAGCAACTCGGCGTCGAGCGTATCGTTTCTGTGTCGGCGGTAGGGTCGCTGAAGGAAGAACACAAGCCGCTCGATTTCGTGATTCCCGACCAATTCTTCGACCGTACGCGTAACCGTGTGGATACATTTTTCGGTGACGGCATTGTGGCCCACATTTCTTTTGCGGATCCGGTCTGCTCTGAGCTCGCAAGTGTGGTGGAAGGTGCGTGCAAGAAAGCCGGCGTAACCGGCAAGCGCGGCGGAACTTATTTGTGCATGGAGGGGCCACAGTTTTCGACCAAGGCAGAGTCGAATGTGTATCGAAGCTGGGGCATGGACGTTATTGGGATGACCAACCTGCAGGAAGCCAAGCTGGCGCGCGAAGCGGAAATTTGTTATGTGACCGTCGCCATGGTGACCGATTATGATTGCTGGCATCCGCATCATGATTCAGTCACTGTGGATCAGATTGTGGCGGTCCTGACCAAGAATGCCGAGAACGCAACCAAAGTTGTACGGGAGACTGTTGCCGCCATGCCGAAAGATCGCAAATGCAAATGCGGATCGGCGCTGGCGCATGCCATCCTCACAGAACGCGACAAGATTCCAGTGGCCACGCGCCAGAAGCTCCAGCTAATTGTTGGCAAATACATCGGGAATTAGGATTTCATTTCATGAGCATTCTGGTCGTGGGTTCGGTAGCGTTCGATGACATTACGTCGCCTTCGGGTAGCCTGAAGAACATCCTGGGCGGCGCGGCGACATATTTCTCACTGGCGGCCAGTTATTTTACCCAAGTACGGGTGGTGGCTGTGGTGGGCGAGGACTTTGGCCCGGAACACGAAGCGGTTTTCACCAAACGCAAGATTGATGTCCGGGGAATTGAACACGCCTCCGGGAAAACCTTCCGTTGGGGTGGCAATTACACCGACAACCTCAACGAAGCCAAGACGACCTTCACCGACTTGAATGTGTTTGAGAGTTTTCACCCGCAGATCCCCAAGGAATACGAAGACACCCAGTTTCTGTTCCTGGCCAACATCCAGCCGACGTTGCAAGCCAAAGTGAGGCGCAGCATGAATGGCGTCCGGCTTACCGGCTGCGACACCATGAACTACTGGATCAAGGGCGCGCGTAGGGAGCTGGCGGAAACACTGAAGCTGGTGAATGTGCTGTTAATCAACGACACCGAAGTCAAGATGCTTGCGGAAGAAACAAACCTGCCCCGAGCCGCACAGAAAGTATTGGCCATGGGCCCGCAGGCGCTGGTGATCAAACATGGCGAGTATGGCGCGACGATCTTCTTCCGCGAAGGCGCTTTCGGGATTGGCCGCCATCCCTTCCGCGCACCCACGCTTCCGATTGATGAAGTCAAGGATCCCACCGGCGCCGGCGATTCCTTTGCCGGTGGATTCATGGGATACATCGCATCCCAGGAAACCCTGAATCGCGAAGTGCTGAAGCGGGCCTTGTTCTATGGTGGAGTGATGGGGTCGTTTGCGGTAGAACAATTCGGCACCGAGCGCCTGCAATCCTTGACTCGCGAAGAGATTGAAGAGCGATTTCAGATTTTCCGCGAACTAACCCACCTCGAATGAGCGACCCTTCCATGCGCCGCTGGGACCGTGAGACTGTGTTCGTGGCGCAAGTTGCGGCCTGCGTTTCGTTTATCGCTTTCCTCGTTTATTTTCGTCACGGAGATGTCCTTCTCTACGGGGATGCGGTTGCACACATCAACATTGCGCGGCGCGTTTTCGACTCGCGTACTCCTGGATTACTTCAACTGGGCACGGTGTGGCTTCCGCTGCCGCATTTGGTGTTGATCCCATTCCTGCTGAATGACTGGATGTGGCAGAGCGGCGTTGGCGGATCCATACCATCTCTGCTTTCCTACGTTCTTGGCGCGGTCGGGATTTTTCGCCTGGTTCGCGGTGGGTTGAGTTTTTATGATGTGCCTGATGCTTCGGCGAGAGTCGCCGCTTGGTTCGCGACCGCGATCTACGCTGCGAATCCCAACCTGCTTTATCTGCAGACTACGGCTATGACGGAGTCGCTGTATTTGGCGTTATTCATTTGGGCGGCGGTGCATTTCAGTGAATTTGTTCAAGAGGCTTCGATCGGCGACTCCAAGCAGGCGAGTGAGGCTAGCTCCTCGCTGACGAAGTGTGGCGTCTGCCTGGCCGGAGCCTGTCTTACCCGCTATGACGGATGGTTTCTCGCCGCGGCCATCGGCGCCGCTGTTCTGGCCATCGGTATCTTCTCCAAGAGCCGGAGAACGTTACGCGGAGGCCTGGTGAAGTTTGTCCTGCTAGCTGCAGCCGCACCGGTGTTGTGGATTGCCTACAATGCCATCGTCTACAAGAATCCGCTGGAATTCTCCAACGGGCCGTATTCGGCCAAGGGAATCGAGCGGAAAACTTCGGTTCCAGGTTCTCCGCCTCACCCCGGCACAAACAACATGATCGAGGCTGCGGATTATTTCGTAAAGTCCGCCGAGCTAAATCTGGCAGCGGGAAACTGGGGAAGAGTGTGGGTATTGGTTTTGCTTGTAGGGACCGCGTTTGTAATCCGCTTCAGGCCGAGGCTCTGGCCGCTGCTCCTGCTGGGCGTTCCGTTGCCTTTCTATATGCTTTCCATTGCCTATGGAGGGGTGCCGATTTTTATCCCCACATGGTGGCCACACACCCGCTACAACGTTCGCTACGGCCTGGAGTTGCTTCCTGCATTCGCGGTGTTGACGGCGCTGGCTGCGTATTTCATCGCAAGCGGGGTCAGAGGTGCGAAACCGAAGGCCGTTGTGGCATTTGCGTTCGCAGTTCTGGTGGCCGGGAGTTATGGGTTCATCTGGCGCGATCCGGTTTGCTATCAGGAAGCGTGGATTAACTCCCGGACGCGCATCGCCCTGGAAACTGAGATTGCGTTGAATCTGAAAAGACTCCCCACTGATTCCCGCATTCTCATGTACCTGGGGGACCACGTTGGTGCTCTGCAACGGGCGGGCGTTCCGTTGCGCCGGGTAATCAACGAAGGGAACCATCGCACCTGGAAGCAGCCGTTCGACTCGGACGGCTTGTGGGAACGGGCGCTGGAGAATCCGGGACAGTACGCGGACTACGTCATTGCTTCCGATGGCGACCAGGTTTCGGCTCACGTGCAAAAGGAGCAACTTTCCACCATCGCCGTGATCCACGTTTCCGGTCAGCAACCGGTGACGATCTATTGGACTCATCCGGCGAATGATTCCCCGCTACGGTAATCACATGCGTTAACCGGGACGAACAGGAAGCCGTCAGACCAAACTTTTCCGGTGATAAAATCCACCCAACTCGCGCTTTCATGGCCAACCTGCACCATATTTACGGTGTTCCTCCCATCTCGGTGCAAGCGGAATGAGTCCGCCTGCGACTCTGATTCCTTTTGTCAAAGCAACCGCTTGTGGTAATGACTTCCTCATCATTTATGGCAGGGATTTAGATGAGGAGATGAAACACGACGACGATGCTTCTTCCGCTATGGCTGCCCTTAGCCGCAAGATATGTGACCGTCACCAGGGCGTTGGTGCGGACGGGGTGGAGTGGTTGTTCCCCGCCTCGGATGCGGACGTCTCCGCTCGTCTATTTAACGCCGACGGATCGGAAGCCGAAATTTCCGGCAATGGTACGCGCTGCGTGGCGGCGTATATTTGCTCCGACCAAAAGAAAGAAAAGATCGCGATCCGCACCGGAGCGGGCGTGAAAACTTGTACCCTCACTTCGCGGAATGAAGTGCAATATGAGTTTGAGACGGGCATGGGGGAGCCTGAGGTCGGCGAGGAATATTCGCTCAAACTTGCTAGCGGCGAGGTCCGCGGTGTTCCCGTTTCCATGGGGAATCCGCATTTTGTGATCTTTGTGGATGAATTTCTTTCCAGTTGGCGGGCAGAGGCGGCCGAAATCCAGCAATCATCACACTTCAAGCAAGGGATTAATGTTGAGCCGGTAATGATTAAAGATAAGCACGATATTGAGGCCAGATTCTTCGAGCGAGGCGTGGGTGAAACTCAGTCTTCTGGAACCGGATCATGCGCTGCCGCGGTGGCTGCAATTTTCACCAAACGCGCGCAATCGCCGGTGCAGGTGCATGCGCCCGGCGGAGTTCAGACCGTCCGCTGGCTACAGGGCGAAGTCTGGTTGCGAGGTCCCGCGCGGCTCATTTGCCAGGGAGAGTTTTTCGTTTAGATTCGTGCTGATAACTCGTCCGAGATTTTGATTGCGATGCCACCTTCCTGTACCAATCCGCGCAACAAGCCTCCGGCGCTGAAGCGCGGGGACACCGTGGGCGTCATTGCCCCGGCCAGTAATATCAAGCGGGACCTGCTGGAAGCAGGATGCGAGAGACTGCGCCTGATGGGGTACAAGCCGTTCTACTTCGATTCCATTTTTGAGCAGGAGCTTTATTTTGCCGGGTCGGTCGAGCGACGAGCGCGAGAGTTGGAAGAAATGTTCGAGCGCGACGATGTGCGCGCGATTATTTGTGCCCGCGGCGGCTACGGCTCCAACTACCTCCTGGAAGTGCTGGACATGAGGAAGATCGCAGCCCATCCGAAAATATTTGCCGGCTACAGCGATATCACGACCTTGCTCACTTACTTTGCCGACTCCGCCGGGTTTGTAACTTTCCATGCTCCCATGGTTACGAAAGATTTCTCTCAACCGGATGGCGTCGAGTTAGCTTCATGGGAGGCCGCGGTAAGTGGGCGATCCGAGTGGTCCATCAATATGGACGCGAAGTCCGGCGTCACGCCGCTGGTAGAAGGTTCTGGCGAGGGCGTGCTCTACGGCGGATGTCTTTCCATGCTGGTAGCTTCCTTGGGGACGCCCTACGAAATTAAAACTGCGGGCACGGTTCTCTTTATCGAGGATGTCGCCGCCAAGCCGTTTCAGATTGACCGCATGTTGATGCAGTTGAAGCTGGCAGGAAAACTGGCGGAGGTGCGTGGTCTGATTTTTGGCGAAATGCTCGACTGCGTCCAGCACAAGGACCAGAGTTACACGCTGGAGGAAGTCGTAAAACGCATCGTCGGAGATCTCGATGTGCCGGTCGCCTATGGTCTGCGCTCCGGACACGTCTCGCGGCAGAATGTAACGCTTCCCATTGGCGTTCGGGCAAGTTTGAATGTGATTGGAAGGGAAGTAAGTCTTAACATCCTGGAAGCGGCGACCATCAGCTCATGACTTCACGGCACAAAGATGACAGCGAATAAACACATTCATCTGATCGGAATCTGCGGCACGGCGATGGCGTCGTTGGCCGGAATGCTGCAGCAGCGCGGTTTTCGCGTGACCGGGTCTGATGCTGCCGCCTATCCGCCGATGTCGGACTTCCTGGCGTCGCTCGGTGTCCCCGTGGCACAACCGTTCGCGGCGCAAAATCTGGAGCCGCGGCCGGATCTGATCGTGGTGGGGAATGCTATCTCACGCGGAAATCCCGAACTGGAGCAGGTGCTCGACCAGCGCATTCCGTTCTGCTCCTTGCCGCAGATTCTTCACGACGAGTTTCTCGTAGGGAAAGAAGTGTTGGTGGTCGCTGGGACGCACGGGAAAACTACAACGACTTCCATGTTGTCCTGGATTTTCGATTCGACGGGGCTGCAACCGTCGTTCTTGATTGGTGGAATCGCGGAAAACTTTGGCAGCAGCTTCCAACTGGGACAGGGAAAGCATTTCATTCTGGAAGGCGACGAATACGATACGGCTTTCTTCGACAAGGGTCCGAAATTCCTGCATTACTTTCCCGATGCGGTGATTCTGACTTCGGTTGAATTCGACCACGCGGATATTTATAAAGACCTCGATGCTGTAGAAACGGCATTCAAACGCCTGGTAAATCTAGTGCCGCGCCGGGGACACATCATCGGCCTCGATACCGGCGATAGCATCGAGCGCTGCCTAGCAAAGGCGTTTTGCCCGGTAGAACGATATGGCTCTGGCGCAAAGGCGGCGTGGCAGATCACCAACCTCCGGCTGCAGCCTGCGCGGACCACCTGGTCGGTGCTTCATAACGGTGTGCCCTGGGCTGATTTTGAATTCGCTTTGGGCGGCGAGTACAACGTGTGCAATGCCACGGCAGCGGCGGCCATGGCGGCGAGATGCGGGATTTCTAAAGAACAAATCGTGTCCGCGTTGAAAAACTTTAAGAGCGTCAAACGGCGGCTGGAAGTTCGCGCCGAGATCAATGGAATTACGGTGATCGACGATTTTGCGCATCATCCCACCGCTATCTCAGGCACTCTCACAGCTTTGCGAGCACTTTATCCTGGCGCCAGGCTTTGGGTGATTCTTGAACCGCGGTCTAATACGCTCCGGCGAAACGTATTTCAGAGTGCTCTGGCAGAGAGTCTCGCGCTCGCCGATGAGATTGTCGTCGCCAACGTGTTTAAGTCGGAGGCGATTCCAGAGGCCGAGCGCCTGGATTTGACCGCAGTTACAACGCAGATCGCCAAACATGGTCGCCGAGCGCGAATCGTGGCGGATGCCGACGCCATCGTGCAGTTAGTCGCTCCCGAAATGCGGCCCGGAGACGTGGTGGCAATCCTCTCCAACGGCGGTTTCGGCGGAATCTACGAAAAGCTGCCGCAGCGACTGCGCGATGTGGCGGGAAGCAAATCCGCAAATGATCCTGTGGAGGCGCGTCCGTGATCCGGACCATCATGATGCTCGGCTTCTGGGCAGCGTTGCTGCCGGTGGCGGCACTGCTCGGGTTTCCCTGGACCTTGCTCACCGGCAACGTGAGTTTTCTTTACCGCATGGGGATGTGGGGCGCGTGGACCGGTGTTCGTATCGCTGGAGTTCGTGTGCGGACCGTCGGCCTGGACAAGCTCGATCGCGACCGCACTTATATTTTCATGTCCAACCACGTATCGAACGTCGACCCGCCGATCCTACTGCCGCTGATTCCGCGTCGCACTTCGGTGATGGTAAAGAAAGAATTGTTCCGAGTGCCGATCCTGGCACAGGTGATGGGGTTCGGTTCACTGGTGCCGGTCGATCGTGGAAATCGCGATGCCGGCGTAGCCGCGGTGCGGGCCGCCGCGGACGTCATCCGCCAGGGTGTCAACATGACCATTTACATTGAAGGTCATCGTTCCTTCGATGGCAAGCTGCTGCCGTTCAAGAAGGGTCCATTCTATTTGGCGGAAGAGTGCGCGGTGCCGGTGGTGCCGGTCACCATCGTGGGCACGCACTACGTCATGCCCAAAGGAAGGTTCTCGATCAAGCCTGGGACCGTTACCGTGATTTTTCACGATCCCATTGAGCCCAAAGATTTTGGTAGCCGGGATTGTTTGATGGGGAGAGTCCGGACGACTATTAATAGCGGCTTACCAGCAGAGTATCAAGAACCAGAAGTTATCACCGCGAAGGATGCCGAGGTTCACCAAGGAAGCGCGCAAGCCTGAGGCCGTTCTAGACTTGTTCGGCGGACGGCTTGGATTTTGCTGTTTCGTACAGGTAGTTCCATCGAGCTCGTCGGTGCATCAGCGTTCCTTCGAATAGACAGACCAGAGAATAAAGGACCGCGCATACAAGAAGTCCTGTCGCGGGTGATTCAAGCATTTCGGCGGCACTCCCTGTGAGAATTGCTGGCCCGAAGGTCTTAGACATCGATATCTCTTTCAGAGCTCTGATGCCGCCCTGTGCCAGCGCCAAAACCGAAAGAAGAAGAGTCAGACGGGAAATCCTTTTGATTGATTCGGTCTTGGCGGCGCACATCGCCCAGATGTAGTGAAATTCGTCGTTCGCTTGCTGTAAAACTGCTAAATTCCCTGCGGCGAGCGCTTTGTATACTGGCTCGGCCAGATGCCGCGCGCCAATTGCTGCCGCAGCAAGGAACTCGGCTTTTTCGATGTCATTACTGACCTCCTTCGGTACTCTTGGTCGGAAGCGCCACAGTTGGGTCGCGAGATTGATCGCCTTCACGATTGAAACAACCAATACAGCTAGGAGATAGAGCACAAAGAGCTTTGCTCCCCAACTCAGCCTATGCTCCATCATCGGATCCCACTGGACTGTCTCTTCTTGCATTTTGCCTCGATCCCTGTGAAATACCTTGACAGAACATTTAGACACCGCGGGGTCGCCAAATCGCCTATTTTTTTGCCCGTACCGCCCTGGCAATCTCCGGCAGCTTGCTCAGAATCGCCGAATACTTCAGCCAAAGCTTGTGATCCACCGCAGGCGCGCCGCTCACGATCGCTCCGGCTGCGATATCTCCAGCCACTCCGCTCTGCGGTGTGACGATTGCGCCGTCTCCAATTTTGCAATGACCAACGACGCCTACCTGTCCGGTGAGGATTACGTTTTTGCCGATCTCGGTTGAGCCTGCGAGGCCGACCTGCGAGGCCAGCAGCGAATCCTCGCCGATGTGGGAACCATGACCCACTTGCACTAAGTTGTCGATCTTGGTGCCGCGGCTGATGTGGGTTTCGCCCACGCTGCATCGATCGATGCAGGAGTTCGACTGGATTTCGACGTCGTCTTCAATCACTACGGGCTGCGGTTGCGGGATCTTATGCCAGCGGTTGGACTCGTCCTTGGCGAAGCCGAAGCCGTCCGCACCGATTACTACGCCGTTCTGCAGCAACACATTGTTGCCGATCCGGCAATTTTCCCGGATGACGGAATGCGCGTGGGCAAAAAAGTTGTCGCCGATCTTTACTCCGCGATAAATGACCAGATGCGCTAACAGGACAGAATTCGCGCCGATCTCCACATTTTCGTCGATCACGACATAAGGGCCAATGTGAGCATTCGGGCCGATTCTCGCGGATGAATGCACCACTGCCGTGGGATGAACTCCAGGCGCATACTTCGGCGCCGGAAAAAAAATCCCCATGGCCTGCGCGAACGCCAGATAAGGATTTTTGCTGCGCAGCAGAGCCGTCGAGATGGCAGGGAAGTCTTCGGTGACGATCACCGCCGCTGCTTTCGTGGTACGCGCTGCTGCCCCATACTTGGGGTTGGCCACGAAGGTGATCTGGCCCGGGCCGGCGTCTTCAATCCCAGCAACGCCGGTGATCTCGGTATCGGGCGAGCCGTTTTCCAAACGTGCGCCTAACGTAGAGGCAATCTGTGCAAGTTTCATAGGAGGTTTCCGCGAAAGTGATTGTAATGGAGTTTGGCGCTCTCGCGGGGTCGGCAAACTGCGCGTCGGGGCAGCCGAGGCGGCTGTCGCTACGTGAGCGGTGGCAGGACTCAGGAACAGGAATCCCCGCTCAAAAGCAACCCGTGGCCTCTCCACTGTCTCTTAGTTTGGCCGAATCGAAAGCATTCATCGGGATTCGCTTCACGATTGGCCTATCATAGGCCTCGAAGAATTCGAGCTATGCTGATCCGTCTGGGGTACGACATTCAATTCGACATTCCCGCACCTGTGGCCATGGTGGGAGTTTTGTATGTCCATCCTTCACGAGTTCAAGACTTGCGCGAGCCAGATGAGTTGACCATAGACCCGGCTGTGAAAGTCGAGAGCTACCTCGACAGCTACGGAAACCGCTGTGCTCGTTTCCTGGCCCCAGCGGGCCCGCTCAAAATCACCCACTCCACTCTGATTGAAGATCCCGGCACGCCTGACCCAATTTGTCCCACCGCCCAGGAACATCCAGTGAACGAATTGCCCCCCGAGACGCTTCGCTATCTGCTGAACAGCCGCTACTGTGAAGTGGATCGGCTATCGAATATTGCGGTGGAATTGTTTGGTTGGCAAGCGCCCGGTTGGAATCGAGTGCAAGCCATCTGCAACTGGGTGAATGCCAAAGTCGCTTTCGGATACCATCACGCCCGTTCTTCCAAGACCGCCCTCGATGTGTTTACCGAGCGTACCGGCGTCTGCCGGGACTTCCAGCATCTCGCGGTAACTTTTTGCCGGGCCCTCAACATTCCGGCGCGCTATGCCACCGGCTACTTGGGGGACATCGGCGTGCCACCCTCGTTCACTCCCATGGACTTTAGCGCCTGGTTCGAAGTCTATCTGGACAACCGATGGTGGGCATTCGACGCGCGAAATAATCAGCCGCGTATTGGCCGGGTGCTGATGGCTACCGGTCGCGACGCTTCCGACGTGGCCATTACAACATCCTTCGGGATCGCGAATCTGAAGAACTTTACCGTGGTGACGGAAGAAGTAATGAGTTCTTAGCTGCTAGCTCCTAGCCGCTGGCTTATAGCCCTCAACTCACATTAACCTTGTCATTCCGGGCGGCGCCCCCCGCGAGGAATCTGCTTGTCTGCCGGCACCACCGTGAAAGAGCGGCCCTTCAAGGGCCGCGTTGCGGAACGAGCGGATTTACGCGGCGCTGGAAGCGCCGCTGTTCCACGTATTCGACGATTCCTAACTATTGCTCAAACAATGTTACTTGCCGGGTGTCCCCAGTCAGGTCTCGGCGCTGACGGCGAGTTGCACCGATGACCGCGAGCACGGTCAACGACTCCAGCGCGGTGCGGGGAACAAATATCCGCTGGGTGTTCGAGCGCAGGTCGGGAGGATTGACCAGAAATCCCTCGGCGCTGGTCAGGCTGAGATCGTTGGGCATCATGCCTTCGAGGATTTCGCCGTCTTTGAATTTTAGCCGTATCCACAGTCCCTCGGTTCGAGGGCGGGTGGTGAAAGTCTTGCGGGTTGGGCCTTCGGCGTCGGTGAACTCGCGGACGAAGTACACGACCTTGATGTCTTTTAGTTCGATTGCCACCACAGTGCCGGTAGTATTCAGCAACTCCAGCTTGCCTTCGTTGATGTAATGGGAAGGCGAGACGTGGCCGTTGATGGTGTCGCGGTCCATTTTTCGGACAATGACCTTTTTGTGAGTGGAAGGCATGGGCTTGGCGAATCTGGCGTGGAGTGCGGCATTCCGCACCCCGGCTGCATCCGATTCTCGCACTTTTCCGGGTAAAACGATTGAGTATCACGTTCTTAGTAGCCAAACTGTCAACCTTGTGTTATTTTCGGTAGTTCGCCGTCATCGCTCGTGACATGCCTAAGCCTAATGATTAGAGTGATTTGCATGGAAGCAGCCGGGATTCCCGGACGGGCACGGTTGTGCCCTGTGGAAATCTCGGTCTGGCAGGCGACGCCACGTACAGCAGCTCGGAACGCGCATAGAACGAATGGCTGATTACATTTACACCATGGAAATCCGGCTGACGCCGGACCAGCAGCGGGGCGTGACCCTGGTACAGGACATCGCGCGCGCGGCGGGCATGAATATTTACCTTACCGGGGGCGCCGTCCGCGACATCATCAGCGGATTCCCCATCCGCGACCTCGACTTCACCGTTCAGGGCAACCCGCTCAAGCTGCAGAAGGAACTGGAACGGGCCGGCGCCATCATCGCCGCTGCGGATGACGATCTGAAGGCCCTTTATCTGACGCTCCCCGGCAATGTGCGCGCCGAAATCAGCTCGGCCCGCACCGAGACGTATCAGAAAGCTGGCAAGCCGCCGCTCATCGCACCCGCCACCATCATTGAAGATTTGCGCCGCCGTGATTTCACCATCAACGCCATGGCGTTGTCGCTGAATCCAGGCTCGCGCGGCCTGCTGATGGACCCTTTCAATGGCGCTGCCGATATCGAAACGAAAGTTCTGCGCATCCTGCACAACTACGCTTTCGTGGAAGATCCTTCCCGCCTGCTGCGGGCCGTCCGCTTTGCGGCCCGCTTCAAATGGCCGCTGGAAGAACGCACCCAGGCCAGGTTTGAATCGGCGAAAGAAAATAACTACATCGAGTACATCACCGACCGGGCGATCGGACACGAGATCGAGCAGTTGGCCTACGAAGATGACCCGCTGCACATTCTCAAAATGCTGGAGAAGGAAAACTGGCTGAAGGTGTTGAATGCACACTGGACCACCGCAAAGGTGGACACATCGGGACTCGGCCAGCTGCTGAAAACGCGGCAGCAGATGAATGAGTTGGGCTATATTCTCGACCCCGCCCCGGCGGTGCTCCACTTCCTTACGGCAAAGCTCGCCGATAAGGACATCGCCGACATGCGCAAGCAGATTCCGCGCAAGACGCTGGTGGAAGCCTGGCGTGACTTGGAAGACGATGCAAAGAGCCTCGCCAAACGGCTAACCGGCAAAGAAGCTGCCACTCCTTCGCGGACGTGGAAGCTGCTGTCCGAAGAGCGGCCGGAAATGATTTTGTTCCTGGCTGTCACCGCACGGCAGCAGGCAGTGACGCAGAAGATCAAGAACTTCTTTACCAAATGGCGTCAGGTGCGGCAGAAGGTTCCGTTGCTGGAAATGACGGAACTACGCATCACCCCGGAGATGCCGGAATATCCCAAGATTGCGCATGAAGTATTCATGCTGCTACTTGATGGAAAGCTGCGATCACATACCGAGATCCTGAAATTTCTGAAGCCTTTGGCGCCCCCCCCGCCACCTCCGCCACCACCGCCACCACCCAAGCGCGGACGAGCCGCCAAAGCGGCCGCCGTCGCTGCCGCGGCTGCCTCAGCGGCTTTACCCACGGTCCAACCCGCCGGCAAGAAGAAGGGTAAGAGCCAGCCGGTTCCTGCCGTTATGCCGGCAAAACCGCTGGCCAAAGCCGAGACCCCGGCTGCCCCGGAAAAGCCGAAGGCTAAAGAGGAAAAGAAACTGGCTCCCAAGAAGCCGGCCATCATTGCGAAAAAGGTTGCGGTAAAGAAGCTCAAAAAGAAGAAACGATAACTACTAGTGATCGCGCAATGCGGTGCCGGGCGAAAACGGCCGCACACTAACTTCCAGAAGTGGCTATCACGATGGTTCATCCTGCTGATTCTTGATCCATGGGGGTGTGCATCATGAAAAGGCTAGGCCGAGTCCTGCTGATTTGCGTCATTCTGGTGGCCGGGGGTATAAGCCTGACTATCGGTTGGCGGCCCTTTATTGGCCCAAAGTCGCGTTCCCTAACCTCCCGCCAATTTGAACGGACCCCGCAACGTCTTGAGCGGGGACGATATATCTTTACGGCTCTCGCCGGATGCAAGAGGTGTCACTCCGAGCACGATCCTTCTCAACACGGTGCCCCGGTGGTCGCCGGAACCGAAGGCGGCGGCGAAGTCATGCCCTTTGACGGTCTGCCGGGGCGCGTGGTCGCCCCCAACATCACTCCGGACCCTGAAACCGGGGCGGGGAATTGGAGCGACGATCAGCTGGCCTGCGCGATTCGCGAAGGCGTCGGCCACGACGGGCGCGCCCTCTTTCCCATGATGCCTTATGAAAACTTCAGCAAGATGTCCGATGAAGATGTGGCTTCGGTGGTCGTTTATTTGCGATCACTGCCACCTGTTCATCACGAATTACCGCGAACCGAAATCATTTTCCCGGTGAAGTATCTGATTCGTTCCATTCCACAGCCTGTGACGAGTCCAGTTGTGGCACCCGGTGCATCGGATCGGCTGCAATGGGGCAAATATCTGGTCACGCTGGGAGGTTGTAATGATTGCCACACCCCTCGATTGAAAACTGGCCCTATTGCCGGAATGGAGTTAAGCGGCGGTGGAACCATGAAAGGCGCATGGGGAGAAGCGGCGCCCGCGAATCTTACGCCCGACGCTTCAGGAATCAGCTATTACGATGAGGCTCTGTTCATCCGCACACTACGCACCGGATACGTGGGAGCGCGTCCCTTGAGCTCGATCATGCCTTTCGAAGTGTACAAAAACCTGACCGATGACGATCTGAAGGCGATCTATGCTTATCTGAGGTCGATGCCCCCGGTGAAGCACACGGTAGACAATAGCTTACCGCCGACTTATTGCAAGCTCTGCCGCATGAAACATGGAGGCGGCGACCGCAACTGAGCGGTTTGTCCTGCCAACGGGTCTATAATCTGTTTATGCGTGTCTGGATGGCCAGTCCGGCGCTGCTTGTCGCACTCTTGGCAATGCCGGCGTCGGCACAACGACACGGTGCGTCGGGAGGCTTTGCTGCACATGCCGGGCATGTCTCCGGCGGATCCTTCATGGGTCACGGTTCGATAATGAATCACGGCCCGTCGTTTGCTGGTGGGAATCACGGCCGGGGCAGCTTTACTTCAATCCGTCGCCCTCGGTTTTCTTCTTCGCCTCATCGCTCCTACCGGCGACGATCTTTCTACAGCGTGTCTCCCTGGTTCAGTTACGGATTCCCCGGCTATTACGCATATCCCTATTACGACGACTACGATAATTCAGCAGACGCCTATCCGAGCTATAGCGAGTCGGGTAGCTATGACGATCAGTCGGCGCGAATGGAGCAAGACAAGGTTGATCGCCTGGAAGACGAAGTAGCCCAGTTACGGGAAGAACGGAATACAACGCGCCAGTCTTCGCCTGCCCGGGTGGAAATCCGCGCGTCCACCGTCCTGGTGTTCCACGATCAGCACACTCAGGAAGTTCGGAACTACGCCATCGTAGGAGAGACTCTCTGGGTGTTTGACGCCCAAAAGGCAACGAAAATCGCGGTGAGCGATCTCGATGTTGCCGCAACTACCAAAGCCAACGATGACCGCGGCGTCGATTTTCGGCTGCCGGACTGACCAGCGTCCCGCAAATACTCTGGCTAAATTTGAACCTAGAAACAAACTGAAAAGGCCAGATCATTCCCTCATCTCGGGAACGATCTGACCCTAACAGGTTTACGTCGACTTGGCTGGACTCTACTTAATTGCCAGACCAGTTGTGGGATCCAGCTTCAGCTTCTGCGCCTTTTTCCCGGTGGTAAAGTCAAACAGACCATCGAGCGTCCCGGCAATGGCATCGGTTGAGCCGTTGCCCAGCCTGCCCAGTCCCCAGTTGTCTTCGACGAAACGAAGGACAGAAGTCTGGTCGGTGAGCTGATGATCCACGTAATTCTGCCGTGCGTACGGAGAGATCACGAGCAAGGGCTGCCGCATGCCGTAACCGCAGCGGCCGGGATTCCCGTTGCCAGGCGTAATGCCGCAAGCTCCGGGCCCGGTCAGGTTGTCGTCGGAGGCGCTGGATTGGTTGACCACCAAATCGCGTGCATGGTCATACCAGCCGTCGGAGTCATCGTACAAAACCACGATCGCCGTGCTCTTCCACTCCGGGGTTGCCTGTAGACGGTTCACCAGATTCACCAGCCCCGTCTGCTCGTCCAGAGGATCGGAGTTCCCCGGGTGCCCGTCATAAAGAGCTTTCTGTTTGATATAGCTGACCGCTGGCATCTGGCCAGCATCGACGGCTGTCCAGAAATCGTTGAGGTCGTACTGATGGAAGGTCAACGTGTCCGCTGCAGTTCCAATCAAGCTCGCAGCTGCCGGGCGAACGTGATGCTGGTTGGCAGTCTGCGGGTAATAAAGAAATGGCTCGTGGTGGGAAACGTAGTCAGTGATCGTGCCGGGAAGCCCAAAGCTCTGAGCGCCGCAGGTCGCGATACCGCCGACCACGCTGGTAGGGGCGAAGCCGCCCTGGAACCATCCCCAGCTATATCCCTTGGCGTTGAGCAAATCGCCAACGTTTAGATTGCCGTTGTCGATCCTCACATACGTCTTACCCGAGGGACGGCAATCGTCGAGAATGGGACGCGGATCGCCGATAATCGTGGCGTTGGTGGTCGCGCCGTTGGCGGTGTTGCCGGCGGCACTTCCGCTGACTACGGTGGCTCCGGTGGTGTAGCCACCGATCAGATTCAAGGCCCCTACTGAGGAGGGCCCGAACATGGTGCTGAAGTGATTGTCGCTCATGGCGTAATGCTGAGCGTAGTTCCAGAGGGCGGTTACGGTGTTGCCGTCGTAATAGCCCATGGTGAGACCGGTACCCATCCCGGCATCAAAGCAACCGGGACCGCCAGATCCGACTTTCTCGGGAAATTTGTCCATCAGGCCTAAGTTGAAGGCGGCCTGTTCATCGCCGTAATCGTGATCCTCGTCGCAAGTGACCGCTCCGGAACGATCAAGACGAAATGGTTGAACGGAATTCGGATTTTCATCCAGCAAACCGCTGCTCAACAGATTGTCCACTCGGGGTGTGTTGGGTAGCGCCGTGAACGACGATTCGTTTGCCGGATTCGTGGCGTAGGGATAAGTCGCGAAATAGTGGTCGAAGGAAATGTTTTCGTTGAAAAGCACCACCAGGTGCTTGATGGGAGTGGCGGTTTGGTAGCTGTCAGCGGGGTTGGGTTGCTTGGCTGCAAACGCATCGGTCATGGGACTTACCACCAGGCATGCGGTGGTCAGCACAGTGGCGATGTTGCGAAGATGCTTCTGGATCATCCGATTCTCCTGGTTACGAAAATGATTCTGTAGCTGAGTGGAGAGCTACGCTGCATTTGTTAATGAGGAGTGAACGGAAAATGAATTTTGGTTGCGAAGATTGACTGGAGAAGGAAAACGACTGCAGAACGGTGGAAAACTATTTCGAAGCGATCGGGATCGATGGCGCTTTGTCCCCGGCTCTCACCGCAGGCTCAACTCGGATGGTCCCCATCATCCCGCCATCTTCATGCTGGAGGATGTGGCAGTGATAGGGAAAGGTCCCGACAATGCTGGGATCGCGGAAATCCATGCGCAGCTTGACGCTGGGAAACTGCGACGAGTAGCCATTCCAAAACGGCACGTTGACCGTATCCCGCAGATAGGGTTCATTCACCGGGACGCCATGGCTCTCAACGATCATAAAGTGGGTCTGGTGAACGTGAAAATTGTGACTCTCGGGACTGCGATTTTCGATGGTCCAGTCTTCCACGTCGCCTAGATGTACCACGATATCGGGCACGGTTGAAGATGGGTCGAAGGCTTTTGGCGTTTTACCTTCCTCCGTAATGTAGAAGATGGTGGGGCTGTTCGGGTCCTTGGGGTCCTGTTGTTCTTCAGAAAAATACAGCTTCCGCTCACGAACCGGCTTGACCGAGGCCAGAGGTGGAAGACTCGGATTGGGCAAAGCGGTCGGGGCTTTCGCCAGACTGGATGGAAGCTCAGGGGCAGTAGCAGATACGACAATCATTGCCAAAGGCCGGGGAGGAGTAGTGTCGTCGTCAATGGCGGCCCCGCCCGCGACGGCGGGAGATGGGGTATTCGGCACGGCAGAAGGCGCGTTTGGCCCCGTCACCGGGCCAGTTGTGATCGCTTGTGTCGCTAGCGTGGCCGGCACGCCTTCCGCGGGCCCATTGACCACGAACTCAGCGCGCCCGCCCGGCGGCAACGCGACGTGGCTCTCCCAGAGCACTCGGTTACGCGGACGCCCATCCTCGAATCCGATGGGAACGCCATCCAATGCAATCAGGCCAAGGAATTGCGCCTTGCCATTGAACAACAGTTTCAAATCCACAAAGGTATCGGCAGACGCGTTGAGCACTCGCCAGAACTGCCGTGCAGACGGCTTCATCTGGATTACTGCGAGTTTGTAACCCGGATACATCACCGGAACAAAATTCAGCGAAAGGTCCTTGCCTGGCTTATTCGGGTCCGGCTTGGGATCGGTCACTCGCTGGTCGCGGATGACGATCAAACGCTCGGACAGACCGGCAATCAGGCTGTTCGCTTGTTCAATGCCTTCCACAATCAAGGCCCCTGATGCGCCTCCCAGCACTTGCGCCTCGCTGAGTCCATGCGCGTGAGGGTGGTACCAGTAGAGTCCAGGCGGCTGGTTCGCCGGAATACGAACCCGGTATTCAAAGGCTGGATCGGAAGGCTGGACGAGTGTTTTCAAACTGTCATCCTGATGGCATGTCGGCGGGATGACCAGACCATGAAAATGAAGGTTGGTGGAAGCTTCCGTCATCATTCCACTAGCGCAAGCCTCCGGCATCGCCTGCCCGTGCGCGATCATGGGTTGGGCGGGAAGCGAAAGGTCGTTTTTCAAATGCAAGATCAGGAGATCGCCGGGATGCACCCGCAGAGTGGGAGACTGAATGCCGTTATCCGTCAGATAGCAATAGCGCATTTGCCCACTGGCATCCAGGACGTTGCGGAAGGACAAATTGACGTCCAGCACGCCGTTTTGACTGCGTAGGTCTTGCGGCGAAGATAGGACACTCCCGGCGGAAGCGCGCGGGCAGACCTCGGGAACTGCGTTCTGAGAAAAGGCTGAAGAACAGGCAAATAGTACTGCTGTAGCAAACAGCACTTTTAGCATGAAAAGCCAGAGCGGGCTTTGTATAGGAAGACTTGGGGCCACCACAGGCAAATCTATCAAAACCCTTTAGTCGCCAAGTTAACCGCAGGTGAATTTGTACCCTTTTCACGCTCGGCCCCCACTTTTGCACTGTTTCCGGGCGTTCCCATGAACCTGCGTAGCAGATAGAATGGGATTAGGGTTTGCTCGATTTCTTCACAACTATGTCCCAATTCGTTCATTTGCACTTACATACCGACTATTCCATGCTCGACGGCGCGTGTGACGTCGATAAACTCTGCCAGCGCGTAAAAGAGCTGGGCATGCCTGCCGTGGCCATGACTGACCATGGCAACATCTTTGGCGCGGTGCACTTCGTGAATGCCGCCAAACAGGCCGGCGTAAAGCCCATCGTCGGTTGCGAACTCTATATCTGCAAGAAGGACGACCACAATATCGAGCGCACTCCGCCGGAGGGCGATACCTATAACCATCTCCTGGTTCTGGCACAGAACGAGGAAGGCTATCGCAACCTGACCAAGATCACTTCGGAAGCCTCGCTGCATGGTTTCTATTACAAGCCACGAGTCAGCAAGAAGTTTCTGGCTGAACATTCCAAGGGACTCATCGGGCTTTCCGGGTGCTTGAAGGGCGAGGTTGCTGAATTCCTGACGGAAGAAAAATATCAGGCCGCGCGGAATTCGGCAGCAACCTATGCCGACATCTTCGGCAAAGAGAATTTCTTTCTGGAAATTCAGGACCAGGGACTGGAACAGGAACATCGCATTCATCCCGGCCTCTTTCAGTTGGAAAAAGATCTTGGTCTGCCTCTAGTGGCCACCAACGACAGCCACTATCTCTGTGAAGACGACGCTCACGCCCAGGACGTGATGCTCTGCATCCAGACCGGCAAATCGATCCAGGACACCAATCGCATGAAGTTCCATGGCACCGACTTCTTCGTCAAGAGCCATGACGAGATGTTGCGTGTATTCAAAGATGCGCCGCAGGTACTGACGCGCACCCTGGACATCGCGGAACGCTGCCACATGAAGTTGGAAAAAGTCAGCAATCCGTTTCCGCATTTCGATGTGCCGCCCGGATTCACTCTCGACAGCTATTTCGAGCACGTCACGCGGGAAGGATTTGCGCGAAGGCTCGAGACGCTGCGGACGCTGCAAGAACAGGGCCGGTTGAAGCGTAGCCTGGACGAATATGAAAAGCGTCTTGCGGAAGAATTAGCCATCATCCAGCAGATGAAGTTTTCCGGCTATTTCCTTATTGTATGGGACTTTATCCGCTACGCGCGTGAGCACAATATTCCCGTCGGCCCCGGCCGCGGATCCGCCGCAGGATCGCTGGTGTCGTTCTCCATGGCGATCACCGATCTCGATCCGCTGCAGCATGAGTTGCTGTTCGAGCGCTTTCTGAATCCCGAACGTATTTCCATGCCGGATATCGACATCGACTTTTGCATGAACCGGCGTGGCGAAGTGATTCAGTACGTTACGCAAAAATACGGACGCGAGAACGTGGCGCAGATCATTACCTTCGGCACCATGGCAGCCAAGGCCGCGATCAAGGACGTAGGCCGCGCCATGGACATCCCCTACGCCGACGTTGACCGCATCGCCAAGATGGTGCCGACCACGCTCAACATCAAGCTGGCGCAGGCGCTCACTGATTCTCCCGCCCTCAAGCTGGCGTATGAGAGCGAGCCCCAGGTTAAGCAGTTGATGGATACCGCTCTCAGACTCGAAGGCTTGGTGCGCAATGCAGGCGTTCATGCCGCTGGCGTCGTGATCTCGCCGCGTCCGCTCACCGATCTCGTTCCCCTCCACAAGACCAAGAACGACGAAATTGTGACTGCCTTCGACATGACGGCCATCGAGAAGCTTGGCCTTCTGAAGATGGATTTTCTCGGTCTGACTACACTCACCATCCTGGATGACTCGTTAAAGCTGATTGCTCAAACCCGAAACGAGCAGGTGGTGCTCGAGAACATCACACTCGACGATCCCACCACCTACGAAAGAGTCTTCCACAGCGGACTCACTTCTGGCGTTTTCCAGTTTGAATCCCATGGCATGCGCGACGTATTGCGGCGTTATAAACCCAGCTCGATTGAGGGTTTAACCGCTCTCAATGCGCTCTATCGTCCGGGCCCGATTCAGGGCGGCATGATCGACGACTTTATCGATCGCAAACACGGCCGCAAGAAGATTGAGTATGAGTTGCCCGAGTTGAAGGAAATCCTGGAAGAGACGTTGGGTGTCATCGTCTACCAGGAACAGGTGATGCAAATTGCCAACAAGTTGGCTGGCTACTCACTCGGCGAGGCTGACCTGTTGCGGCGGGCGATGGGCAAGAAAATCGCGTCGGAAATGGCCGCGCAACGAGAGCGTTTTGTCAGTGGGGCTACGCAACGTAGCTTCCCACCGAAGAAGATTGAAAAAATATTCGATCTGATGGCGCAGTTCGCCGGATACGGCTTCAACAAATCGCATTCCGCGGCGTATGCCTTGCTGGCCTATCAGACCGCTTATCTCAAGACGCACTATCCCGTGGAATTCATGGCGGCGTTGTTGACCTCGGTGACTGGAAATACCGACGATGTCGTGAAGTACATCAACGAATGCCGCGAAATGGGCATCGCCGTTGAGCCGCCGGATATCAACGTCAGCGACGCCAACTTCACTCCGCATGGTCCTGCGATTCGATTCGGCTTGGCGGCTGTGAAGAACGTTGGACACAATGCCATAGACTCCATCGTCGCAGGGCGCAAAAAGTTGGGCAAGTACTCGTCCATCTACGAATTCTGCGAAAACGTCGACCTGCGGCTGCTCAACAAACGAGTGCTCGAGTCGCTGATCAAAAGCGGCGCCATGGATTCGCTTGGCCGCCGCGCCCAGCTCATGGCCGTCCTCGACAAGAGCATGGAGCAGGCGCAGAAAATCCAGCGTGACGCCGAGTCCGGGCAGCATGGATTGTTCGGGGTATTCGAGCAGGAGCAAACGCAGGGTCAGAATGAACAACTCCCCGAAACTCCTGACTGGGATGAGCACATCCGCCTCTCCAACGAGAAAGAAATTTTGGGATTCTTCATCACCGGCCATCCCCTGGAAAAGTATCGCGACAAATTGAAAGATCTGGGCGCTCTTAGTACCGCAGAAATCGCCGCCATTAAGTCTTCCACCGGCAAAGATGAAAACATTTCGACGGCCGGCATCATCACCAACATCCGAGTGCTGAAATCCAAGAAGGGCGATTTCTACGCCCAAGGTACGTTGGAAGACATGCTGGGCACGCTGGAAATGGTGGTTTTCCCCGATGCCTATCGCAAACTCGGCGACAAAGTAAAACTCGAAGTCCCTGTTCTAGTTCGCGGGGGACTCCGAGTGGAAGAAGGCGCAAATCCCAAGCTGATGGTGAACGACATCCAACCGCTCGAAGAAGCCAAGGTTCCGCTGCCACGTTCTCTGCGCATTCGCATCCCGGTCGAGACCGCAAACGAGGCCACGGTGGACGATCTCCACCAGTTATTCGCCCAGCGCAAAGGTGACGCCAAGGTGTTATTCGACGTGGAACGTAAGGACGATTTCATGGTGGTCATGGAAGCGGAAGGCTATAATGTGCTTCCAGACCGCAACTTCATTGCGCGGGTGGAAGAATTGTGCGGACGGGGCGCGGTGAGAATCATTGACTGAAATCTCGGGCGGATGACGGCTTTCATCAACAGACGTGCGAGCGCTCCATCGGCAATAGGTTCGGCTAAGGCCGATGCCATGCTGGTGGTGACGGGCGCGGAGTTTCTAGTATCAATGGTGGAAGCCCGCTGGACCGCCAGGAATGGTGACAGCCGGAAGATGGAATCGGGAACCAAGTCTAAGCTGGAGTTGGAAAGAATTGCGCAACAGATCGTCAAGCTGGAATCGGTCGCGGGGCAGGACGAAGAAACCCAGCGCCAGATCCAGCAACTGCAGGAACGCGTCCAGGCTTTGCAAAAGCAAGTGACCGGCCCTCGTGGCGCGTGGGAAAAGGTGGAATTGGCCAGGCATCCACAGCGTCCTTATACGCTCGACTACATTGAGCGGCTCTTTACCGACTGGAGTGAAATCCACGGCGATCGCGGCTTTGGCGACGACCCCGCCATCGTCTGTGGCATGGCCCGTTTCCACGGCGCTGAGGTGCTGGTCATCGGCCATCAGAAGGCCCGCGACACCAAGCAGAAGGTCTATCGCAATTGGGGCATGACCAATCCCGAGGGATATCGCAAAGCCCTGCGTGCGATGAAGATCGCGGAAAAGTTTGGTCGTCCGATTCTTACTTTTGTGGATACTCCCGGTGCTTATCCCGGCTTGAGCGCCGAAGAACACGGCCAGGCCGAAGCCATTGCTCGTAACCTACGCGAAATGGCGCGGCTGCGAGTTCCGATCATCACTACAATTGCCGGAGAAGGTGGCAGCGGCGGCGCGCTGGCCATTGCTGTGGCCGACCGCGTATTGATGATGGAGAATGCCGTTTACTCGGTGATCTCTCCCGAGTCCTGTGCCGCCATCATGTGGCGTGACGCCACCAAAAAAGAGTTGGCCGCCGAGGCCCTGAAAATTACCGCCGCTGACCTCAAGGAATTGGGATGCATCGATGACACCGTCCCCGAACCCGAAGGCGGCGCCCACACCGACCACGAAGCCGCCGCCGCTCTGCTCGATGCTGCCTTAACCAGGCATCTCGCCGAGATCCAAAAGATGCCTCTCAATGAGTTGCTGACATCCCGCTATAACAAGTTCCGCAAGATGGCGCAGTTCCTCGTCATTGCCTAGCTCCCACCACATCTTAGTCATCCCGAAGTCCCGGCGCAGTTCAGCCGGGAGAGGGATCTGGCGCGGAGACTCTAATAAAGCCAGCAGAACCATTGAGTTAGAGCCGGTCGGAACCGCTGAGCAAAAACATCAGGTAATTGAAGAAGCAACACTTTGGTGACGGTGACCGATCCTACGTTGACAGGCTACGATAGACTATATTGGTAGGGTAACAATTAAGAAGGAACTTGGAATGGCTATATCATCGGTCAAGGGAAAATCGGCCATGGAATCACTCCTCGAAACATTCGAAGAAGTGATCGATTCCGGCGCTCGAAAAATGGACGACACCCAACTTCGCAAGTCCGAGAAAAAGATTAACGAGATTGTCGATCGCGCTGTTGCCGCTCGTAAACGGCGTCGCGAAACTGCCTAATCAATCTCTTCAACTTCTCGGGCGTTATACCCGGATCAGCTTCCTTGGCAACCTCTACCAATTCCGGTTCAGCTTCGATACCGGACTCCACTAGTTCCTGAATCTTCGCTAGCACCCTACGGGAGCGCTGAAGCTTTTCCTCGTCGGTATAAGTGCGCCCAGGATCACGGCGTGGTTTCGTCCATTTGCTCATTTCACTGACTTATTAGTTGGCTTGACGGGCTGGTCAAAAGTTTCCTTCCACGCGAGAATCGTCAAACTGTACCACTAGCAGCATGATTCATGAACGCCCCAACCTCCACTGCCGTATAATAAAAAGTTCGGCTTCACCATCGTTTCAGCACTGTTCGAGCGGACCATGCTCGAGTTTCAGGAAGGATTGGGAATGGCAACCACGGATGTCGCGTTCCAGGAAGCCTCCGGCTCGGCGGAACGCAAACCTGTCGTCAACGACATGAGTATTCAGGTGGCGACGGTCAACGGTAGCGGCTCGCAGAGTTCGAATACTGTCCTTTTACGCACGATTTTCCAGATGGGCGTTCCGGTTTCCGGCAAGAATCTTTTTCCGTCGAACATCGCGGGGCTGCCCACCTGGTACACCATTCGCGCTAACAAAGACGGATACATCGCCCGCAAGAAAGAAATCGACTTTGTGATTGCGATGAATCCGGAGACTGCCCAGGAAGACGTCAAATCGCTGGCGCCCGGCGCGGCCGTGCTCTATGACGAACCGTTGAAGTTGAACGCCCTGCGCGACGATCTGACTTTTTATCCAGTCCCCTACGACAAACTGGTCGGCCCGGTTTGCCCAGACGCCAAGCTGCGTAAGCTGGTCAAGAACATGATTTACGTAGGCGTCGCCGCCAAACTGCTCGAGCTGGAAATGGCCGAAGTAGAGAAAGCCATTCGCCGCCATTTTGCGAAAAAGGTGAAAGCGGCGAATTTAAACATGGCCGCAGTCCAGGCGGGATTCGACTACGCGACCACGAGCCTCACCAAGCAAGACCCCTACATCATCCGCCGCCTCGACAAGAACGCCGGCAAGATCATCATCGACGGCAATTCCGCCGCGGCCCTCGGTTGCATGTTTGCCGGCGTGACTTTTGTGAGTTGGTATCCCATCACGCCGTCGTCGTCCTTGCCGGAAACCATCATCGAATATTTCAAGCGCTTTCGCGTCGGTGCGGATGGCAAGGCTACATTCGCCATCATCCAGGCCGAAGACGAGCTCGCCGCAATTGGAATGGTGGTAGGAGCCGGATGGGCCGGAGCCCGTGCCATGACGGCGACCGCAGGCCCGGGAATTTCGCTGATGGCGGAATTTACGGGCCTTGCCTACTACGCCGAAGTTCCGGGCGTGATCTGGGACATCCAGCGCGTCGGCCCTTCGACCGGATTGCCCACCCGTACCTCACAAGGCGACATTCTTTCCACCGCATTTCTGTCTCACGGCGACACCAAGCACGTACTACTGTTGCCGAGTTCGCCGGAAGAGTGCTACACCATGGCCGCCGACGCTTTCGATTTGGCGGAAAAGTTTCAGACCATCGTTTTCGTGATGTCTGATCTCGATCTGGGCATGAACAACTGGATGGCCGATCCCTTCAAATATCCAGAGAAGCCGATTGATCGCGGCAAAGTTCTCAGCAAGGAAGACTTGAATCGCTTGGGAGGTTTTGCCCGCTACAAAGACGTGGACGGCGACGGCATCGGCTATCGCACCCTGCCCGGCACCGACCATCCCTCCGCCGCCTACTTCACTCGCGGCAGCGGACACAACGAGAAAGCCCAATACAGCGAACGTGCCGACGATTTCGAACGCAACATGGAGCGCATCAATCGCAAGTTCGAGACCGCGCGATCGTTTGTTCCGCGTCCCGAAATATATTCCGACGGCAAATCGAAGATTGGAATCATCGGCTACGGGACATCGCATTGGGCGCTGACCGAGGCCCGCGATCAGCTTCGCGGGGAATACAACATTGAGACCGACTACCTAAGGCTGCGTGCGTATCCCTTTACCCGGGAAGTCCATGACTTTGTGAAGTCGCACGATCGCGTTTACCTCGTCGAACAAAACCGGGACGCTCAAATGTTAAGCC
This sequence comes from Terriglobales bacterium, assembly GCA_963802555.1. Lineage (GTDB taxonomy): Bacteria > Acidobacteriota > Terriglobia > Terriglobales > Acidobacteriaceae > DATBAX01. The sequence continues at coordinate 702,503 of CAWDJD010000002.1, forward strand.
TGCTGAAATTGGACGTAGACCCCGCGCTGGTGGTTCGTCTCCGCAGCATCGCCCACATCCACGGGCTGCCGCTCGATGCGCGCTCGGTAACCGACGAACTCATGACCATGGAGGGCAAATAGATGGCAACCACTCCGACCGCTCCCAAGACCAATCACATCGGCCTGACCGTCATCGAGTACAAGGGCGGAAAGACCACACTCTGCGCCGGATGCGGTCACAACGCTATCTCTGAGCGCATCGTCGAAGCCATGTATGAGATGGGCGTGGCGCCCGAGCGCCTACTCAAGTTGAGTGGGATCGGCTGCTCGTCGAAGACTCCAGCCTACTTCATGAGCCGGTCGCACAGCTTCAATACGGTGCACGGCCGTATGCCTTCAGTGGCCACGGGCGCAGTGATGGCGAATCGCAGTCTGCTGGCGCTGGGGATCAGCGGCGACGGTGACACAGCCTCCATCGGTGTGGGCCAGTTCATCCATCTAATGCGGCGCAATCTGCCGCTCATTTACATCATCGAGGACAACGGGGTTTATGGCCTGACCAAAGGCCAGTTCTCCGCGACTGCCGATCTCGGCTCTACACTAAAGACCGGCGTGATCAACGATCTGCCACCCATCGACACCTGCGCCATGGCCATCACCTTAGGCGCCACGTTTGTGGGACGTTCGTTCTCCGGAGACAAGCGGCAACTGCTCGGTATGTTGAAAGCCGCCATCTCTCATCGCGGCACGGTCATGCTTGATGTCGTCTCACCCTGTGTGACTTTCAACGATCACGAAGGCTCAACCAAATCCTACAAATACGTGAAAGACCACGACGAGCCGCTCCAGGACATAAACTTCGTTCCCGCCTTCGAGGACATTTCCGTCGAATACGACCCCGGCACGACGGTAGAAGTCACCATGCATGACGGCTCGCGTCTCCGTTTAAGCAAATTGGAGGAAGACTACGATCCTACCGACCGGATCAAAGCCATTACGCGCTTGCATGAAGCCAATGAAAAAGGGGAAGTCCTAACCGGAGTGCTGTATGTCAACACCAAAGCCCCCAGCTTCGTGGAGATGTTGAACATCACTGAGCATCCCCTGGCTACGTTGCCGGAGTCTGTCGTGCGCCCAGGAAGGGAAGTTCTGCAACAGGCGATGGAAGAGCTACAGTAACTTCTTTTCCGGCACGTCGTCCCAGCTGTTGGTTTTGAGTGGTTCCTGCCGTTCGCCGCTGTGCTCGGGGTTTCCTCCCGGCTCGGGAAAGTCGGTGTCGGAAAACTTCAGCAGCCAGTTCTCGTCGCGATGTCCAAGCTGGCCGCTCATGGAGTTATTGCCGGCCTGGCCCTGCTCATCTTGTTCCATTGCGCCTTTGCCGGAATCCTGGTCGAAGGAAAAAACAGTTCGGTGCGCGATCATGGATACTCCGTACCGGGCGGAAGGAACCACGCCAGTCAGGAGCCTACGCCCGAGCCCTTCAAAGGGGGAAGCGTGAATTTTCTATTCGGGTAATAAGAATCCTTAATCGGAGATTGGATCGTCGACCGCGCCATAACATCCTTGCCGTATGCTGCCTAGCCTACCGTTTCATCCCCATCGAAGACCGGTGCGACCAGCGGTTCGCCGCTATGCTCAGGATTTCCCCCGGGTTCCGGGAAATCGCTATCCGTCGATGTGGAAGACTTGTTTCCGCGGTGGCCCTGTTGGCCCTCCATGGAGGTGTTGGCGCCCGCGTCCTGTCCGTCGGGTTCCACGGCGCCTTTGCCGCGGTCCTGATCGGCGTGTTCGGGATTCTCTTTCTCGCTTCGAATCGAGTTTGCTGGGGCTACTGCCATGGCAATATCCTCCGGTAAGAACTCTTAGGGTTAAGACTTAGGTTCACAATTCAGGACACTCCGCGACTTTTCCTTCTCACCCAGGTTTATCCTGTACAACGTAGAGAAAAATCCAAGAACCAAACGGAGTTTCCCATGAAACGCTTGCTTTTACTCGGGTCGTCCATACTATTGTTGTCCTTGGGGGCATGGGCCCAGCCGGGTGGAATAGCGAAGTTTGATGGCGGCCATTACCGGCTGGCTGCACATCATCCACGTCGGCATCATCATCACCGGGCGCGTCGTCACCATCCTCACCGCGTTCATGGGAATGCATAGGCTTGGGTGCCGGGAGGCCGCCCCGCGTTGCCCGGCGTGCCGTCACCTTCGTTTTACACGCTTCCGGTTGCATCGCCTAAAATGCTGCTAGATGACTGCGCCCTCGACTCTCTTCCGGCCGTACGACCGCCTGGTCAAGATCACGATCCTGGACAAAGAGTTCGAAGTCCCGGAGAACAACCCACTGCTCCGCTGCTTTCAGTATCTTGCGCCGGAACCGGTGTCCTATGGAAGGTTCTGCTGGAATGAAGATTGCCAATATTGCCGCGTGATCTACGATCTGGGGGAGGGAAGCAAAGTCCGCGCGGCGATCTCGTGCAAGCTGATGGTACAGGAGGGGATGCGGGTAAAGGAAGTCGCAACCGAGATTAAGTATTGCCTGCGAGATTTAGATCTCACCCACCGAAAAATTTAAGGGCTGCTCAAAATGCTTTGGGGTGGCGCAGCGCTTCAGCGCAGCGATTAGAAATTTTGTAGAGAACGCGCTTTGGCGCCTGAAACCGGCTACTCGCTTTTCCGCGCAGTTCCAGTCACTGCCACGCCTTGTTTTCTCAGTCGTTCCCTGGCCTGTATCGCTTCATTCGTCCGCGGATAACGCTGGACTACGTGCCGTAGCGCCGTCACCCCATCATCCTTCTGCCCTAGTTCAATCAAGGCAAATCCCTTTTTTAACTCTGCGGCAGCTGCCTTGTTTCCATCCGGAAACGTTTGCAGCACGAGATCGTAATTTTTCACGGCAATCGGATAATTGCCCTGGCGATAAGCGATTTCCGCCAGGTAAAAGTAAGAATTTCCGGCCAGATCGGTGTTGGGATAATACTTAATGTAATCGCCAAACTCCTGCGATGACAGATCGTTGTTGTTCGCGTTGTAATCGCGCAGCGCGTTATTGTAAAGAACATCCGGCGGAGGCGCTGCTGCGGCCTGTTGTGCCGCCTGTGCTTGCTGGGACTGCTGCGCTGCCAAACTCTGTTGCGCGGACTGCATGTCTTCCAATTGCTTGCTGACCTTCGCTAGACGAGCCTTCAATTCGTCCAGGCTGTCGTTCAGGGATTGGATCTGACCAGACAACTGGTCCACGTGGGCGCCGCTGTCGCCCTGCTGCTTCTGCAGAAACGTTTGCAGGCTCGCAACCGCCGCAGCAGTCTTGTTCATGCTGTCGGTGTTCTGGTCCAGCAGGTTTTTCATGACGCCCATACGCTCATTGAAGGACTGCGTCATATGGGTCATCTGGTCTTGCAGCGCCTGTACCTGGGTTTGGAGTTCGATGATTTCCTTGCTGACACCCCAAGCCGGAGTCTGATAAAAGAACAAGCCTGCAAACAAGACCAGAAGCAACGTGAATCGCTGAGTTCTCATAATATTGTCTGGCTCCAGGAAATCTTCCGTCTGGGATTCCACCCGTGGCTGCTCTAAGCCAATTACACGCAGGGGTTTGCCGCACGGAAAAACTGTGCAGGGGCGGCGGCGTTTGCCGCCGCCCCTCTTTCAGTACCTACTTCTGATATACGAAGTGGCCGACGCGGTTTTGCTGCCAGCACGCTTCGTTGGATTCGGTGCAGAACGGTTTTTCCTTGCCGTAGCTGATGGTCTTTATGCTGTCGGCCGGAATGCCGCCTTGCACTAGACCGTTCTTGACCGAACTGGCACGGCTGTCGCCAAGGGCCAGGTTGTATTCCGTCGATCCGCGTTCGTCGCAGTGTCCCTCGATAGTGAAGTGGATACTGGGATGGGCCTTCAGGAACTCCACATCGCCCGCCAAAGCGGATTGCTGATCGGCGCGAATATCGCCCTTGTCGTATTCGAAGTAAATGTCCTTCACGTTCTGTGAGAACAATTCTTCCTCTGTGGCCGTGGCAACCGGTGGCGGTGGAGGTGGCGGTGGTTGAGTGACGGTCACTCGCGCGGTGGCCGTTTGCGTCCCGCCCGCTCCCTTGGCGGTCAATGTATATGTGGTCGAGTCGCTCGGCGTGACCTGTTGCGAGCCACTGGTCTGCACGCCGCCAATGCCTTCAATGCTCACATCTGTGGCGTTGCTGGTCTGCCAGGTTAGTGTGGTCGAAGCCCCCTTCTGGACGGCCTCCGGATTCGCTGTTAGCGAAGCCGTCGGGGCGGTGGGAGCGGGGGGCGGTGGCGGTGGGGGTGGCACGGGCTTCTTGTGGCAGGCGCCCAACATCATGACGGCAGCCAGCGCAAATACGAGTGTGGTCCACTTCATTGTCAATTGCTTCACTTTCTCCTCCGAGCTTAATTGCGCGCCTTCGGCTAAACGCGCGGTTCAAGTCTGCGCAGCGGCCCGATTCGCCCGCCGTGCTTTGGACTTAAGGGACTACTCACGACCCAAAAAATATCAGACAGCGGCAAATTTAAAGATAATGCCAGAATAAGTGGTCAACTTCGCTCACTGCAACTACTTCCAGCTCCAGTTCGGTTGCGTGTTGCTCCCCGAAGTCGTTAATGGCCTTTGGTTTGTGCCATCCGCCAGCATGGTCCAAATCTGCTGCCCTCCGGCGCGGCTGGTCTGAAACACGATGTGCCGCCCGTCCGGAGACCATGATGGAAAATCATTGCGTCCGCCATCGTGGGTCAACTGCACCCATTGCTTGCTGGCAACGTCCATCATATAAATATCGGCTGCACCCGGTGCCCCTGGCCCGTAGCGTCGGACCCACGAAATCGCCAGAAACTGTCCGTTGGGCGACCACGCCGGAGAAACCGCATATCCCTGGTCGGTTACCTGCTGCACATTCGTGCCATCGGCTTCCATGGTGAAAATCTGCGGCAGTCCCGTGCGCCCGCTCACCCACGCGAGCTGCGCGCCGGTCTTGCGGTTCCACACTGGAGAAACATCCGGGCCTTTATACGCGGTCAAACGCTTCAGGCTCCCGCCCGAGGAGTCCACCGTATAAATCTCGGGATCGCCAGTGCGGGACGAAGAAAACGCCAGCTTGGTCCCATCCGCCGACCATGCCGGAGAAAGATTGGTGCCGCCAAATCTAGGAAACGTGACCAATCGGTTGAGATCGAGAGAATACATTTGGATGTCCCAGCCTGATTTCGTCAACGCGCTAAAAGCCAGACGCGAGCCGTCCGGCGAAATCCGCGGTGACAACGAAATCGTCCCCAAATGCGTGACTTGCCGCTGGTTCGCCCCGTCGTAGTCCATCGCCCATATTTCTTTGTGCCCACCGCCACCGCGCACAAAATAAATCGTACTCTCCGCAATCCCGGGAATGCCGCCGCCTAAACGAAATATAATTTCATCCGCGAACTTGTGGGCAATCGTCCGCACGGCCGGGTTGGTCGCGGCATCCTGATACTGCTTTCCCAGCACCTGCGGCGACGCGATGTTTTTAACGTCATACAGCCATCCCTGCACCGTGACATTAGTCCCGGAAACTCCGAGGTTTCCGAATGCCAGCATGGCCGCGTTCACGGGCGCCGAACTCCACGACTCGAATTTCACATCCGGCGGGCTTCCGATCGCGCCCAAGGGATAGAAGCTCTTCGAGGCCATGTCAAAAATGCCGGCGTTGTCAAGATCATTCCAGAGGGTGTCGTTGAAAGTCTTGAGCAAGTCAGCATTTTTCGCATCCTGCGTGGACGCTTTGAAGTCAGGAGCAGCGAGGCGGATCTTTTCCACGCCCAGTCCGGTGCCCGTTTTCACCCAGTCCTGCGCGCTCGCGCCTGCCGTAAACAAAAGTAAAGCAACAAACCAATTGGATAATCGCTTCATGGACCGCCGTTTCACACCTTAAACGCGTCTGAAACCAACAATCTCAAATTTCTTTTTCTGCCTACTATCTTTTGTAATCGAACCAGAACTCAACTGAAACCTTATTCCCCGAATAATCCGATGGCAGGGGACCAAATGTGTCAATGCGCTGCAGGGCCCGGGTAGCGGACGTGTCAAGGGAAGGCACGCCGCTCGACTGCTCCACCTGGATGTTGGTGGGATGCCCATCACGAGTCACATCGAACGTGATGTAAACCCGCTCCGCCTGGCTGACGCTGGGATCAACTTCATATTTCAACCAGTTTTCAGAAACCTTCCTCTGTATTTGCTGCACGTAATAAGCGAAGCGTGTGCCAAAATCGCCGCCGCCGCCGGTGACACCGAATCCCCCTTTTGCTCCCCCAGCGTTGAATATCCCATACGGCCCGCTGACTGGCCCGCCTTCGCCAAAGGGAACTACGTTGCTGACTTCCCGCTCAGGCTCCGGCTGCGGTTTCTGATGACTCTCGCTGGCCAGGGGTTTCGGCTTCTTTTTAAAATTCTTGTCTGGAATCGGGATCGCATCCGGCTCCTTTACCGCCGGCTTCGGCTCGGAATGCGTCAGACCCTTGGACTCATTGGCCAGAACGTTCTGGGTCTGTGTGGGATTTGCCGGCAACGGCACCGTGCTCACCAGAGTTACGCCCATGGCATCTCCACCGCCGCCCGTGCCCCAGGTCCCGCCTCCGCTGCTGTGAATGACCACGGCGTACAAAATGATGCAGGCCGTGATCCCGGCATGGAACCCGGCGGACCACGCCAGATTGCGTCCCCAACGATCGTGTTCAAAGAAAATCTCAGCGCTGGTTGCCATGCTGATCTAGTGGCTGCGTAACAATGCTCACGTTCGTGATTCCGGATTGCTTGACCGCGTCCATCACGGTTGCGAAGGCCCCGAAGGGAACGTCCTCGTCGGAGCGAATAAATATGGATTGATGTCTTGGGTCGCGGATCTTCTGGCGAATCTTGGCCCCAATCTCGTTGATGTTGACCGGATCGTTGCCCAGAAAAACCCGTTGTTCCTTGTTGATACTGATCACCAGCCGTTCTTCGGTGATCTCTTTCACGCTGCGCGTCTTAGGCACGTTGACTTCAATTCCCGACTGCAGAACGGGGGCTGTCACCATAAAGATGATAAGCAGCACCAGCACAACGTCCACCAGCGGCGTGATGTTGATGTCGGAGAGGGAAGTCTGGGTGCGTCCGTTGGAAGCCGTGAAGGCCATTAACGACGCACCTCCGGAGCTTCCGCAGCCCGTGCAAGCTGGGGTTGCTGACGCTCAACTGCATTGAGCATTTCAAGCGCAAAGTCGTCGCCCCGCGAGGCAAATTCGCGGATCGAGCTACCAATTAAATTATAGGCAATCACCGCAGGAATCGCAGCCGCCAGGCCGGCGGCAGTGGTGATCAAAGCTTCTGAGATGCCCGGCGCAACCGCGCGCAAAGTCGCTGCGCCCGCCGTCCCGAGTCCATGAAAAGCGTCAATGATGCCCCACACGGTTCCGAACAGCCCGATGAAGGGCGTCACCGCACCGGTAATGGCCAGCCATGGCAGATTGCGCTCGAAGCGCGTCAATTCCTCAGAGTTCGCGATCTGCATGGCGCGCTGCACCGCCGTCGGGTTCTTGATCATCCCGTTCGAAACCCCACCCTGCCGCCGGTATTCCTCAAAGCCGCCTTCGAACACGCCTACCAGAGGGCTGGGGCGGAACTGCTCCGCCACCGCGCCCACGTCTTGCAGGCGCTGGGCCTTGCGAAAGGCGCGGACAAAGCGTCCACTCTGTACCCGCGCTCGCCGCAGCAAGCTCCATTTGGAGAGAATGATTGCCCAGGAAATCAGACTGAAAGCGAGCAGAAACAGAAGAACGACCTTGGCCACCGGCCCGGTCTCGCCCACCAGATCGACGATTTCGCCGCTAACCACAAGCGCCAGCAATAGGGGAAAATGCATTGGAATCAATGAGAATACCTGCTTCGATTATAGACCACGGTCGCGGGTTGCCCCACACACGCATCCGATGCAGCAACAACCAAAAATCACGCTGGGACGAACGAAAGCTCCTGTAGGGGCGGGCGCCCTCGTCTGTCCCGCGAGCGCAGCTCGCGCGCCACAGGTAAAATATCAGCCATGAACCGACGCACCCTTCTCCAATCCATTCCCGCTCTCGCCCTTCTCGGCAAAGCCTCCTCAGCCGAGTCGCAAAAATCAACTTCCGTCTACGAACTGCGCGTCTATCACGCCAACGAAGGTAAACTCGACGACCTGCTAAGCCGTTTTCGCGAACACACCATGCGCCTGTTCGAGAAGCACGGGATCAAGAACATTGCCTACTGGACTCCGACCGACGACCCCCTGAAGGGCAAGACCCTTTTCTACATAATCGCCCACCCGAGCCGCGAAGCCGCCATCGCAAATTGGAAAGCCTTTGGGGATGATCCGGAATGGCAAAGCGTCCGCGACAAATCCGAGGTCAATGGAAAATTAGTCGAAAAGGTCGATTCCACTTTCCTGGTCCTGACCGACTTCTCTCCGAAAGTATGAGCAACTATGTTATCCCCCAGTGGAATCGAACGATCCCTGCCCTCACTCGGGGATCTGTGGCAGTATGCACCATTATGGTGTATATTGGTGCAATGCCGACCTCAAAGCAGGTGCGCCGCAGTTTGACGCTTCCAGCGCAAGTGGCAAAACAAGTGGATCGCATTGCCAAACGAAGGCGCCTAAGCGATAACCGGGTACTCGTTGAATTGATTGAGTTGGGGATTGAAGCACGCGAGCGCAAAGAGAAAGATTTCTTCGAACTTGCGGAACGCTTTCGTGCTTCGGAAGATCCGGATGTAGCGAAGAAATTGGGTGACAAATTGGGCCGGTTCGTATTTGGTGAATAATGCCCCAGATCGAAACTTGGTCGCGACTGCCACTGGCAATTCGCGACCATCTTGTCGAGCGCATGCGTGATCGCAATATCAGCCTCGACGATCTCAATCGACTTCGAATCTGGATCGATCCTAAGCCCGAAGTTCCCGAAGGTAAGTGGTTCAAAGAGTTCGGATCATTCAAGATCTGCAGCGAAGGTAAATATCCAAAGACATTCCTATTGGCCGGACATGCACCGGCTGGCCGAAAGTTATGAGTTAAATTGCGAAATCTTTCAGGCGTGCCCTGCCCTGGCAAACGACTATGTCGATGTCTGCTTTGGATATTTTTCGTTGTCGGCATCCCAGCCTGGGCACAAGGCGGCCCGCCCCTGCTGACCGACGATCCCGGCACTCCGGGCAACCGCAACTGGGAAATCAACGTGGCTTACACGCTAGACCGTAAGCCCGATGGTAATTCCTATGCCGTCCCCATTCTGGATCTCAACTACGGGGCCGGCGATCGCGTACAACTCAATTTTCAAATTCCTTATCTTTACTCCAGCATCAACGGCGGCCCTCTCGCTGGCGGGCTGGGCAATTCTCTGGTCGGCATGAAGTGGCGCTTTTATCAGAACGAGCGCAAGGGCTGGAATGTGTCCACCTACCCGCACCTCGAACTCAACAATCCCACGGATTCGCTGCGGCGAGGGCTGGTCGATCGCGCCCCGAACTTTCTTTTGCCGGTGGAAGTTACCAAGACCCTCGGCCCGCTGGAATTGGATCTCGAAGCCGGTTACTGGTTCTCCCGCCACTTAAGCGATGGACACATCCTGGGCTTCGCGGTCGGCCACCAGGCCACCAAGAAACTGGAGGTGCTCTCAGAGGTATACGATTTTGGGGAAGTAGGCTCCTCCATTCGAGACGACACCTTCGACTTCGGCGGGCGGTATGAGTTTCATCGCGACATGCTATTCATCTTCATGGCCGGCCGCAGTTTCCTCGGCCCGTCCAGCGGACAATCGCAATTCATCGGCTACTTCGGCGTCCAGTTTCAAATCCAAAAGACGCACCGCAACCCAGACCCCGAAACGAACCCGTGACCGTTGTCATCCGAGCGTTCCCCCCTCGTCATCCTAAGCGCCCAAACCCTTGTCACCCTGAGCGCCTACAACCCGTTGGCATCCTGAGCGCAGGGGGTGGTTCGCAAAGCGAACCACCCCCGGAGTCGAAGGACCCCTACATCTCCACGAAACCATCCTGCCTTGTCATCCCGACGGGACTTCAGTCGCACAGGAATCCTGCCAGCTGTCGCGACCCCTGTGCTATTCTGCGCTCATTCTTTCTTCCCAGGACACCCGTGCTCGTCGAACTGCGGCTGGAAAATTACGCGGTCATCGATAACCTGGCTGTCGAGTTCGCCCCCGGACTGAACCTACTGACCGGCGAAACCGGCGCCGGTAAGTCGATCCTCATCGACGCCCTCGCTCTTCTCCTCGGCGACAAAGCTTCTTCTGACGTAATCCGCTCCGGCGCCGATCGGGCCATGATTTCCGCTGTCTTTGAAATCGAAGGCAGCTCAGAGAAGTCGGTCGCGCAGATCTTCGAAACCAACGGCATCGATCGCGAAGATGAATCGATCATTTTGCGTCGTGAGATCGCGGCAGGTGGCAAGGGACGCGTGTTCGTCAACAATCAGCCGGCCACGGTCGCGGTATTGCGCTTGCTTGCACCGCACCTGGCCAACATTCATGCCCAGAGCGAGACCATTCTTTCGTTCGACGCGGCAGCGCGCCTGGGACTGCTGGACGCGTTCGCTGGCACTCAACTTGATTCGACCAGCGAAGCGTTCGCGCGCTGGAAGGGCATCGCCAATCGCATCGACGAGCTGGAGCACGGCGAACAGGACCGCCTGCGTCTACTCGATCTGTGGACCTTTCAGAAAAAAGAGATTGAAGAAGCCAGGCTTCAAGCCGGAGAAGACGAGCGTTTAGAAACCGAGAAGCGCGTGCTTGCCAACGCCGAAAAGATTTACAGCGCGGCCATGAACGCCTTCGATCTTCTTTATGAAGGTAACGCTTCGACCTCTTCTTCATTGCGGACGGCGCAAAAGCATCTCGAAGAGCTCACTCGCTACGAACCAAAATTTCAGGAGGCCCTGGCCGCGCTCGATACCGCCCGCATCAGCGTGGAAGATGTCGGCGCTACACTGCGCGATTATGCCGGAGGCATCCAGGCTTCACCCGAGCACCTGGCAGAAGTCGAAGATCGGCTCGCCGCTCTTGATCGGCTGAAGCGCAAGTATGGCGCGAACTTGCAGGACGTAATCGACTACGGGGCCGAAGTGAGCCGCAAGCTTTCTGAGATGGAAAATAAAGACGAAATTCTCAAGCAGCTACGTGGCGAACTGTCGCAGGCGGCGGAGGAATATTTGCGAGCGGCACGGGCCATCTCGAAGAAGCGCTACGAAGCCGCCAAAAAACTAGAGAAGTTAGTTGAAAACGAAATCAACGATCTAGCTATGAAGTCAAATTTCAAAATTGAAGTCAGCGGCACCGACGAGGAAGGGAACTGGACCGCCTCAGGATTCGACCAGGTCGTCTATATGATCTCGACCAATCCAGGCGAGCCGCTGCGGCAGTTGGAGCACATTGCCTCCGGCGGAGAGTTGTCGCGGGTGATGCTGGCGTTGAAGGCCAGTGTGGAAGCGGGCGCGTCGCAGGGCAGGAAGAAAAGTTCGGGCGCGCAACGCACGCTTGTCTTCGACGAGATTGACACCGGCATCGGCGGGCGGGCGGCGGAAGCTGTGGGGAAGAAGCTGAAAGCTTTGTCGCGAGCCAATCAGGTTTTGTGTGTGACCCACCTGCCGCAGATCGCGACGTTTGCTGACCATCATTACCTGATCGAAAAGAAAAACTCCGGCGGACGCACCCGAACTACGGTCCGTCCCATCACTGGCGAGGAGCGCACTGAAGAAATCGCCCGCATGTTGAGCGGGGCCAAGCTGACCGAGACCTCTCTGAAGCACGCCGAGCAGATGCTCAAGACCAACGCTTGAAGCCCTACTTCTGCTGGCGAATCGTGTCGGGATTCATGCCTCGTTCAATCATCGCCATGCGCTCGCGGTGGTGGATGATGGCCATGGTGATCGCATATCCAATGCCACAGATGATGGCCACGATCGGGATCAGCATCGCCACGACCCCTGGGTTCAACTCTCTTAGCCAATCCATCAGACGGTCCTCCTCACAGGAAGGGCGCGGCCTGGCTTGCGAAACCGCCTGTCCCTTCGAGGCCCAAAGTATACCTGAGAAACTAGCGGGTGATTTCAGGAAGATTTCCGGCTGACAAAATGGAGATGTGTTCCACGTGGAACATTTTGTTAGTGCAGAAGTGTATGTACGGAAATGTATGAAGTGGCTTAGTGTCTTGGAGTTGGTTGAATGTTCCCGTTTTGGGAATAAGTTACCGCCCTGTCTCTCTAAAATCCCGTAATTGGGCTGCTTTATAGCTTCCAGTCAGCTGGGAATGGATACTGCTCTTCACAATACTGACAACGTTCAAACTTCGAGACCTGGACTGCCCCACTTATCTCAAGAGTGATGCGGAGGTTTGCAAATCCTACAGCTTTCCACGGTACCAATCGCCCTGCAATCCTGACACCATGCAGAATGCTGGCTTTGTTGAGAGCGCTCTCTCGGTGCCGATCCTTATTGGGAATGATTACTAATCCCCAGCAGTCTTCGCAGGATTTGCGGTTATCCTTTTTCTGCGCGTCACGCATGAAGCGCACAAAGTCATTGCCGTTTGAGGTCACGATGGTACGGCATTCATCATGGGCCTCAATCACTGTTTGTCGATCGTGTGGGTATTCGGTGAGCTTTCCAGGCCTGAAAAACCGATGAACTAATCTCCGAGCAGGAATCTTTGTCATAGAGGAAGCCGGACCATCGGTTCTCATCTTCGTGCAGGAATGACGACTTTTGACTCATAAACTTACACCTTAATCATCTCAGAATATCACCACCTATATACGAAGAAAAGACGAATAGGTGGTCTTCACTTTAACGATGAAGGAGTCTCGCGATGATCGCAGCACACGTCGACGAAAGTGGCGGGTGGCCCCATTTTTGCGTTCTTTGCAAGGATGTCACGATGCCGCCGGCGGCGAATCGGGATTGTGTGTTTCTCGGGACCGAGGAATCAGCGCCTACGACGCAATGCTGGCGCGTACGGTGCCTCTCATTTTGGTTTTAAACTTCAGCAGAGAGTCCGGTAGCTTTGTGCTTGGTAGGGCGAAGGGGTTGTCGAATAAATGGAACTCATATTCGATACCGTTTGAACGCACTTCAGAAAAAGCGCGGAATAACGCCACGCCGCCAAGGTTTTCAAAACGTGGCGTAGCGAAATATCCCACTTCTCCATATGTCGTGTCCTTAGTGTACAGAGCAATTTCGATGTGCTCGGGTATTTCGAACAAATCCACGTGTAGGTCATCAGCCACCACCAGCAGATTTGGTTGCGTGGGAGCAAACTTAGGATAAGCTTTTTCTGAAGCTATACATCTCTGCAAAGGCTGCCAGTTACCGATAGCGCCTCCTTCGGCCTGCGGAATAAATTTCGGTAAGCGCGTCCGCCCGGCCTTGCGTGCTGCTTCGGTAAGCGCCCCTTCCCATCCGGGGCTCTTTACCTCCACAAAAGCGCTTTGTCCCTCAGGGGTTCCAAGAAGATATTCGCCAACCTTGCCGTTTAGTCCGGGTGGCTCCCACTGGATGATTGGAAAACGGCTTTCATCAAGCAAGTAGGCAATACGCAATTCGCTAAGGGCTTCGTCTCGTTGCGTATTTCTTGCTTCAAGCCTTGGAACGAAATGCGGCAACATACCTTGCCTGTCGGCAAATCGCAACAATTCATCCAGTTCCTTTGCCAACGCCGGAAATGCTGGATATTGGTCGGTCCAGCGATCAGCAGAAATATGCCGCCGCGCAACAGGCCCAAAAAGCTGTGCCCCTGATAAACGCATCTTTCTAAGATTATCACTGGGCTGGCCCACTTGCATTTTTGTGTTGAGGGGTACTACGAACGTTGAAAGCTAGTTCTTTCGATCCTCGAATCTGATCGTTAACATTAGGCCACAAAACGAAATCTTCAGCGGGATGCATTTGTGGTTCCCACCCTTCAAAATCGAAGGGTGGGCCAGCCTTTTTTGTGGTGGTGCGATGGTGGGCCACTCACTTGAATTACAGTCCGATGAATTTTCTGGGAACGCTGATCGCGGACGAGCTTCCCTAATGGTTTGAGTGTTCGTGGAAGAGCGGCGCTTCCAGCGCCGCGTAAGTCAACTGCTCTAGATAACGCGGCCCTGGAAGGGCCGCTCTTCCACAATGCTTCAACCAAAATCCCATGCGGGACGGGTTCGTGGCATCCCACGTCTCGCAAATGCGGCGAGACCCTTCGACTCCGCTCAGGGCAGGCTATGGGGCACCCTCGGTCTGCTGGTTTCGGCGAGATCAAAAACCCATTAAGCAGCGGCACCTGGGGACGATCAGGAGAGTGCACGTAGATTGTTCCGGAGGCGGTCGGGGTCGCGATCAGAAAGGAGACCTTCAACCGCGAGATGGTTACGCTTCCAGATGGGAACGGCGCGCGCCAGCAATCTTCGTCCCTTGGGCGTCAGCGTCATCAGACGGGCGCGACGATCGGCTGAGTCCGCGGTGACGTTGAGCAGAGCGCGGCGGCGTAAGGGCTTGAGAGCGGCCGTCAACGTAGTCCGATCCATGGCGAGCAGCGAGGCCACAGACGCCATCGACGGCGGTTCCGGGCGGTTCAAGGACATCATTAGCGAGAATTGCCCGTTGGTGAGCCCCAGGGGACGGAACGCGTCATCGAATCGCCGGGCCAGCGCCCTTGCAGCCCGCTGCACATGAAGACAGAGGCAGGCGTCGCGGACCAGAAGCGTGGTCTCAAAAGCAGGCCTGTCATGTTTTGACTTCGCAACCCTTGACTCGGTAACTCTTGACATGGACAAATTATATTGATATCAACGTATCTTGCAAGCGGACCCGCACAACCCGCTGCGAATCTCAGGAGAAATCAATGACGCGAAAAACTCTCAGGGCAACTACACTCACAAGGTTCACGCTGATTGCCATATTATCCGTGGCGGGGAAGGTGCAAGCACAGGACGCCAAAGCACCGTATCCGAGCATGGCCTCGCTTGACCAATACTTGATGGAGCGAAATGCCGAAATCGCGCTGGCGCGGAGCGCCGCGCCGGAATCCATTTCACAGGATGCCGAGGTCATGGTGCTTGGGCAACATGGATACGAAACCGCGGTCAAGGGCAAGAACGGTTTCTTGTGCATGGTGGAACGAGGGTGGACGGCTGGGACCGACGATCCCGATTTTTGGAATCCCAAACTGCGGGGCCCAATCTGCTTCAATCCGCCGGCAGTTCGGTCTCAAGTTCCAATCACTCTAAAGAAGACCGAGGTGATCCTGGCTTCGCGATCCAAAGACCAGATGTCTGAAGCCATCAAAGCGGCTTTTGATAAGAAAGAGCTGTCGCCGCCGGAACCCAACGCGATGTGCTACATGTTGTCCAAGCAACAGTACCTATCCGACGTGGGTGGGCACTGGCATCCCCACCTGATGTTTTTCCTTCCCCTTACTGAACCTGCAATTTGGGGCGCGGGCTTGGCAGGCTCCCCGGTTATGGCGATTAAGGATCCTCTAGATCACCTGACGCTGTTTCTGATTCCGGTCGGTCACTGGTCGGACGGGACGGTTGCTGTCAAGGAGTGAGTGCTCCGCTCGAGATGACAGCATTGGGGGTTCGTGACGGGATTCCCACTTCTCGCAAAAGCGGCGGGAAAATGGGGCACCCCGGTGAATGTGAATCAAAAGGCAGCAGCGTGAAGTTCAGCTCTTAGCTTTTGAGCCGCGTACGCGACGTTTCGTGATTTTCTTGACGTGGGACTTCAACTTACTACCTGCTGAACTCTCTTCTTCAGTCCCCCGGCTCACCCGAAACACGTGCCCATCGGGATGGCGCAGGTGCATTTCGCGGACGTTCCACGGCATGTTGGTCGGAGGAAACGTGATCTCCAACCCGGCGGCGACGCAGTGTTTGTGCATTGCGTCCACATCGTCCACCCAGACCGACATCCAGACGCCCTTGTCGCCTTCTTCGTCTCCGTCCTGCTGGAACGTGGTGGTGTTGGTGCCGCGGCCACGGCCTCCCTGCGCCCCCTGGCAAAGAAAGATGCGCGCATGCTTGCCCGACACAACCGTGCCAAACGTGGGAGGTGTTCCCCATGCCCACAACTTCTTCCATCCCCACTTCTCAAACCACGCGAACGTGGCGACGATTTCGGACACATTCAAGATCGGAGTCAGACCTTTGGCTTCCATCGCCGCAGGATACACCGGCGGACGGGCGTCCTTTTGTAAAAATTTTGACTGAGCTGGGGACTGGTTTTGGCTCTCTGATTTGTTATTTGAAAGGAGCTCCGATTTCTGGTTGAATAGCCCCCGGAGATCATCATGAAGACCTACAATCTCATTGGTTATTTGATTATTTTTTCCTACGTGCTGGCTTCTGTGTATTTCGCACCGGCGCATTTAGGGCCCTGGATGGGATTGTTGATCGGCGCGGTTTATTTTATTTTTTGCTGGTTTCTTGGCGGGTTGTATTTGGCCGACGTCCTTCATTTGGGGATTGCTCATCGTTCACTCGACTACAAGGTGTGGTTCATCAAAGTCGTCACGGTCGTGAACAGCGTCTTCGGGCTCTATGTGGGGCCGATCGCCTGGGTGAATCGCCATCGCTTGCATCACAAACATTCGGACCAGGACGGGGATCCCAATAAAGTTTCAGGCGACGGATTTTGGCGAACCTTCTATCTCTGTGTGATGCCGTATCGATGCAATGACAATCTGGCTGTCGATGAGATATTAAGGTCGCGGACTTTTCGGGTGGCGGAGAATCCGGTTTTTGCCATTCTTGCACAAGCTTTCAGTTTCTATCTTTTCTGGAAGCTGGTGGGAGATCTGAAGTTCGTGCTGGCTATGTGGATTGGAATCCGAATTTTTGCGCAGTGGGTCAATATGGTGCAAAACTACTGGACCCACACTCGAAAATTTGGATACCGCAGGTATCACGATGAAGACGACAACGCCATGAACATTGGCGAGTGGCTGCCGGTAACGGCGACTTTTAGCGCTTGTTTCCAAAATAATCATCACCACTATCCGGGTATTTTGCGGCTGAGCCACGACAAATCTGAATACGACTTTGGATTTATGACTGTCAAAGTCATGAAAGCTCTTGGTTTGGTGAAGGCGACGAGAACGGGTCAAGAAGTACCCCAGGATGTTCCGTTCGGCGCGCTGGAGTTTTAAGGCGTTCTTTTTCTTCTGGTAAATGGTTCAATGGTCTGCGCAAAAAAGCCGGGCGCAATTTCTTCGCCGTCCAGGCCGTAACGTTCCGGCCACTCATCGGGATAGTAGTAAGTCCCAAAAATCTTATCAATCCACGGAAAATGAATAGCGAAGTTTTTATCGATGCCCTCTTTTTGAGAGGTATGGTGCCAATGATGATATCTGGGCATCACTAAGAACTTTTCGAGCCAGTTCACGCTGGGGCCGAAATTGCAATGCGTCCAGGTGGCGTGAAGGGTAACAAAAATCAGATACGCCAGGATGATCGATTGCGAAAATCCGAACATGAGAGGGACAAGGATAAATCCGCGCACCAGGGTGTCGTCCACAAAGTGGGAGCGTGAGCCCGCGATCCAATCTAGCGCCTTCGAAGAATGGTGAACGGAATGGAAGCGCCATAGGAAAGGCACTTTATGCAAAGCCAGATGAATAAAATATTCGGCGAGGTCCGCAACCACAACCGCCAGGAAAAATTGCAAGACCCAAGGTATACGAGCGATGAAATGTTGGAGAACCGGAACGCCCAAGTATTTAGTGGCCTGCGTAGCCGGCAACAAAACCAGGAAAGACAAGATCTGGATAGGGAAGTGAGTGGACATGAAATAAACCACATCCAAAGTCCACTCGTTCCTGAATGTTCCTTGTTTTGGATACTGGGGCCAGAGTCTCTCGAGGGGCACGTAGATGAGGGCCATCAAGAGCAAGTCCAGCAAAAACCAGTCCCAGCCGATGGCGGGCCCATTGGGCAAAGTATCGTTAATTCGTACGCTGGATCCGCCCAAAGCCGTTGCCGCGAGGGCAAGCAACATTCCAACCACCGCCAAAGTCTTTTTCTTGCGCAGAATCGAAGAAATGACCCCGAATAGAATTGCCCCCACGATGAGGCATTGGATTAAAACGCGCATGGTGTGCATGGGATAATGCACACGCAGTTCAGGAGAGGTTAGTAGCTGAGGAAAATGCAGGCACAAAACCGCTCCGAAGGAAAGAAATCCAAAGAAGGCCGACAATATCCCGCTCCACCAGCCGGTTCCAAAGCCGGTAGACTCGGCATCGCCAAAGAATTCGTTGATCTTTTGCTCGATCACGATGTCTCCAGTTTACTTTTCGCGACGCGGGCAAGCTATTGGAAAGTTAGCCTTGAGAAACGAAAGTGACTGCCTCATTTACTCGTCGATCGTTACCAGATGGTTCGCAGCAGGGAACTGTGGCGGATGCCTTCGTCCCGGGTCACGAGCGGAAGGCCTTCGGCGCGGGCGGTCGCGCCGATCAGGCGATCGGCGGGGTCGTGAGGGAAATCGTCGGGAAATTGCGTGGCCAGAGCGGCGATCTCCGGAGTGATGGGCTTGACAGCGACGCCCACGGTTAACGAGCGAACGGAGGCGTCGACGGTGCCGTAAGCTTGGATGCGTCCCCGCGCTACCAGTGAAGCCAGTTCCCAAAGTGTGATTGCGGAAACGGCCAGACCACCTTCCTGGTGGGCCTCGCGGATGGCTGTGGTCGCGGCACGCGACAGGCGCTTGGGATCGGCCACGGCCCAGACCAGCGCATGGGTGTCTAGCAGGATCACCGCAAAGCTTCCCAGGCTTCGGGCGGCTCGATGGGAGACTCAATGTCTCCGGTAATGCGGACGATGCCCTCGAGGCGGCCGAGGAAGGTCGAGTCCGCTTTGTCGGCAGGGACGAGCTTGGCGACTGGCTTTCCCCGCTTGGTGATGAGGACGGGTTCGCGGGTTTTGCGGACATCGTCCATGATGGTCAGGCAGCGGGATTTGAATTCTCCGGCGGGCATTTTCTTCATGGTACAGCTCCAAATGTCTATGGTCAGTCTAATATGACTATCAGGAGTTGGCAAGACCGTTTGGGGTCGTGGTGGTTTCCCGCTTCTCGCAACAAGGTGCGAGAAATGGGAAACCCGGATTACCCGGCGATTGACGGTCGGCGTTCCACCTAAATCCTGCGGTCTCACAGGTTGAGATGGTTTCAGGCACGGACCGGAGTGTCCGCGCCACACGGGCAAAGGCGACTTTCCCCGTTCAGCCCCTGAAATTCCCCAATTGGTGCTAATCCTAGGCGTTTCTTGGGCTTACGTTGACCAAATGGGTTCTTTCCGATAGCTTATATAGATCAATCCATAGTGGAAAAGTGTATCTTTAAGACAGGAAAATGAGACCAGAAACCTATTCGCCGAACGGTTTGAGTGACGAGAAGACTCTACTGCTGTTGAAGCCCCGGGGCTTTTGCGCCGGTGTGGTGCGGGCGATTGATATTGTCCGCATTGCTTTGGAGGCGTTTGGGCCGCCGATTTATGTGCGCAAGGAGATTGTCCACAACCGCTTTGTGGTCGAGGAGCTGCAGGGCAAGGGCGCTATTTTCGTCGATAGCGTCGAGGAAGTGCCCAACGGCGAGCGCGTCATTTACAGCGCTCATGGAGTTTCGCCCGAGGTGCGAGAGGCCAGCGAGCAGCGCGGATTGCGGGTGATTGATGCGACGTGTCCGCTCGTCACGAAGGTTCACGTGGAAGCGGTGAAATTTGCCCGGGAAGGGTACTCACTGGTCTTGATCGGCCATCGCGACCATGACGAAGTGATTGGGACGCTGGGCGAGGCTCCGATGGTGACCCAGGTAGTGGGGTCGCCGGCGGAAGTGGAATCGTTGACGGTGCCCGATCCGAACCGCGTGGCTTATCTCACGCAGACGACACTTAGTCTGGACGAGACCAAAGACATTATCGCCGCGTTGAAGCGGAAGTTTCCGAATATGACCGGGCCGCATGCGCAGGATATCTGCTATGCGACTGAAAACCGACAAGTTGCGGTGAAGCAGGTGGCTTCGGACGCTGATTTGTTGCTGGTGGTTGGTTCCGATAATAGTTCTAATTCCAATCGGTTAGTCGAAGTGGCGCGCAATTTGGGGACGAGCTCGCATCTAATTGATAGCTATCGCGACATCCAGCCGAAATGGCTGGAGGGTGTGAAGACAATCGCCTTGACGGCGGGCGCTTCGGCGCCTGAGTGTCTGGTGGAAGAAGTGGTGAAATTTTTGGGTGAGACGGGCTTCAACAATGTGCAGGAGCTCGAAGTCATGCCCGAGAATGTGCGTTTTGGTTTGCCGCCTGAGATCGTGCAGGCGATTGCCAGTGCACCGGCAGCAACTGCAAGCGCAGATTAGTAATAAGTAAATTATGGACGAAACCTCCCCTCTTAGTCCTATGGCGTCGGCCGGGCCGCAATTGCGTCTCGGTAAAATTGACGATCTTGCCAGCCGTGTGGCCGCGGCGATTGATGGCGCCCGGCAATTCCTGTTCTCCCAACAACATGAAGAAGGCTACTGGTGCGGCGAGTTGGAAGCCGATACCACGCTGGAATCCGATTACATTGTGCTGCACACACTGTTAGGGACGGGCGATCCCGCGCGCTTCCAGAAGGCCGCGAATTATATCCTGCAAAATCAGAACGAAGACGGCGGCTGGAACATTTATGGGGGAGGGCCGTCGAACATCAGTGCGTCAGTGAAGGCATATTTCGGACTAAAGCTGGCCGGGTACACTGCCGATCATCCGGCTCTGGCGCGGGCCCGCAAGAAGATCCTGGAGATGGGCGGGGTCACGGAAGTCAATACATTTACCAAGATCTATCTCTGCTTTTTTGGGCAGTACGACTATGACGCGGTGCCGGCCATTCCGCCGGAGATTGTGCTGTTTCCCAATTGGTTCTGGTTCAACATTTACGAAATTTCGTCGTGGTCGCGGGCGATTCTGGTGCCGCTGTCGATTGCCTACGCCAAGAAGCCGTTTAAGAAGATTCCCGACGAAATGGGCGTTGAGGAGTTGTTTGTCGGCGGCCGCGACAAGTCGCGCATGCATTTACGCTGGGACAAGAAGAACATTTTCTCGTGGCGGAATTTCTTTCTGGGTCTCGACCGGCTGACGCATTGGTTTGAGCGTGTGCATATCCGGCCCCTGCGTTCGATCGCATTGCGCAAAGCCGAGGAATGGATGCTCGAGCGTTTTGAGATGAGCGATGGACTGGGTGCGATTTATCCGTCCATGATGAATGCCATCATCGCGCTGCGCTGCCAGGGCTATTCGGTTGACGATCCCCAGGTGATTCGCGCGTTGGATGAATTCGAGAAGCTTGGGATCGAAGAAGGCGACACTTTCCGCATGCAGCCTTGCAAGTCGCCGCTCTGGGACACGGCCTATGCGCTGTTTGCGCTGGGTGAAAGTGGTGTGCCTGCCGACGATCCGCGAATGGTGAAGTGCGCCGATTGGGTCCTGCAAAAGCAAGTCCGCACAGTGGGAGATTGGAAAGTTAAGAATCCCAAGGGACAGCCTGGCGGGTGGTATTTCGAATTCAATAACGAGTTTTATCCCGACGTGGATGATAGCGCGATGTTGTGCCTGGCGCTGGGACATGTGGAGCATCCCAACGGGCGATACCAGCGGGAGTCGGTGCAGCGGGCCATGGATTGGGTTTTGTCGATGCAGTGCAAGAACGGCGGCTGGGCATCGTTCGACAAAGATAATGACCGCATGGTGTTCCAGTACGTCCCGTTTGCCGACCACAACGCCATGCTCGACCCGGCGACGGTGGACATTACCGGGCGCATTCTGGAGATGCTGGCTGCGTATGGATATAACAAGCAGCATCCGGTGGTGAAGCGAGCGCTGCAATTTCTTCGGGACGAGCAGGAACCGGATGGGTCGTGGTTTGGACGCTGGGGCGTGAACTATATCTACGGCACCATGCAGGTGCTGCGCGGGCTCCAGGCCATGGACGTGGATGAGCACGAGCCTTATATCCAGTCGGCTGCGGAGTGGTTGCGCATGATGCAGAATCCTGACGGCGGCTGGGGCGAGACTTGTGGATCGTATGATGATCCCAACACTAAGGGCGTGGGGCCGAGCACGCCTTCGCAAACTGCCTGGGCAATCATGGGTCTGCTGGCGGCCAACGATACACGCAGCGATTGTGTGGCCCGCGGGATTGCGTATCTGCTGCGTACCCAGAAGAAGAGCGGATCCTGGGATGAACCCCATTTCACCGGCACCGGCTTTCCGCGTGTGTTCTACCTGAAGTACCACATGTACCGGCAATACTTTCCGTTGATCGCGCTGACTGCGTATAAGAAGGTGATGGCGGAGAAAAGCAGCAATCAGCAGTCAGCATTCAGCATTTAGCATTTAGCCCTGAAGACTCTGTGGTTAACAAGCACAAGAATGGAAAGGTGTAAGTACTGAATGCCGAGTGCTGACTGCTGAATGCTCGCTTTCGTTACAGGTGCTACTGGTTTCGTTGGTAGTCATGTGGCTGCTGCGCTGGCTGGGCAGGGGGCTGATCTGCGGCTGCTGGTGCGGGCGAACGGCGATCTGCGAAACCTCCAAGGGTTGAAAGCGGATCGGGTGGTTGGCGACCTGCGCGATCCTGCGTCGATTGAGAAGGCGATGGCCGGTTGTGAGGTTGTATTTCACGTCGCTGCTGATTATCGGCTGTGGGTGCGCGATCCAGATCAGATGTACCGGGCCAATGTTGATGGGACGCGGGCGATTCTGGAATCGGCGCGCAAGAACAGGGTCCGGCGCGTGGTTTATACGTCGAGCGTCGCGACCATGGGATTCGCCGCGCATGGTGACAACAACGGTCAGCTGGCAGATGAGGCGTCCCCGGTTTCGCTGGACAATATGATCGGGCACTACAAGCGCTCGAAATTCATGGCGGAGCAAGTGGCACTGGAAGCGGGGCGGGGTGGGATGGATGTCGTCGTGGTGAATCCCACGACGCCGGTGGGGGAGCAAGATATTAAGCCGACGCCTACGGGGCGGATCATTCTCGACTTCCTGAAGAAGAAGTTTCCCGCCTACGTGGATACGGGTTTGAATCTGGTTGATGTCAAGGAATGTGCTCGCGGACATTTGATGGCGCTGGAAAAAGGGAAGAGTGGGGAACGTTATATTCTGGGCGGAGAGAACTTAACTCTGAAGCGAATTCTGGACAAACTGGCGGCTATCACGGGATTGCCATCGCCAACTATCCGAGTTCCGTATTTTGTAGCATTGGCGACCGGAGTGGTGGACGAAGTGGTCACAGGCCGTATCCTTGGACACGAGCCGCGCGCGACGATTGATGCAGTGAGAATGGGACGCAAGAAGATGTTCGTCTCTTCAGCCAAGGCGGAACGCGAATTGGGCTGGAAGACGGCGCCCGTGGACGGCGCATTGCGCCGGGCGGCGGAGTGGTTTCAGGCGAATGGATATGTCAAAGCCTAAAGTCGCATTTGTCGCCGCCCTGGAGCGAGAAGTTTGGCCCATGGTCAAGTACTGGAAGGTTTACGAAAAAGAACATGAGGGAAGGAAATTCAAGTTCTTTGAGCAGGAAGGCACGACCTTCATGGTTTGCGGAGGCATTGGGGCGGGAGCGGCACGGCGCGCGACCGAAGCTGTGATTGCATTGCATCGGCCAGAGATCGTCTATTCGATTGGATTTGCCGGAGCACTTGATGCAGCTTGGAAGGTGGGCGCAATTCTCGTCCCCAGCGTGGTGATTAACGCGCAAGATGGCAGCCGCGTGGAGACCGGGACGGGACGAGGCACGCTGGTAAGCGTTACAGCTGTTGCAAGCATTGAACAGAAGGCGAAACTGGCAAAGGCCTATGGCGCACAGGCGGTAGACATGGAGGCCGCTGCAGTGGCTCGTGGTGCGCAGGCCCGTGGGGTCGGATTTTCTGCTGTCAAGGTGATATCCGACGAAATGGATTTTGAGTTGCCCTCGATGGAGAAGTTTATCGGCAGTGATGGACGGTTTCGGACAGGAGAGTTTGTGGCGTTTGTTGCGATCCGCCCCTGGCTTTGGCCACGAGTGCAGCGATTGAGGAGAAACAGCGTGCAAGCGGCAGCCGCGCTCCACCAGTTTCTGATCGGAAACTCGCAGGAATGGATGGAAAAACTGGAGAATTCCGAGGCCGAGGCGCATCCAATCTCCAAGGCGCGAGTTTAGAAATATGGCCATAGCCGGACAATTCGCAATCGAAGAGAGCAAGCAGGCCATTCCCACCACTATGCTGGCGGCGGTTTATCGCGGTGTAAACGACGTTCGCCTGGAAACCGTTCCCGTGCCTGCCATCGGGGCTGGCGAACTGCTGGTGCGAGTGCATACCTGCGGCATCTGTGGAACCGATTTGAAGAAAATCGCCACCGGGTCGCATTCGGCGCCGCGTATTTTTGGACACGAAACTTCCGGCACGGTGGCCGTCGTCGGAAAAGATGTAACCAGGTTCAAGCCGGGCGACCGGGTGATGTTCTTTCATCACATCCCGTGTGGCCAATGCTATTACTGCAAGAACAAGACCTTTGCCCAGTGCGAGACCTACAAGAAAGTGGGATGCACAGCGGGATTCGAGCCTTCCGGCGGCGGGTTTGCCGAATATGTCCGGGTGATGGACTGGATCGTGGATCGGGGAACCGTTCACATCCCGGATGGAGTCTCCTTCGAGCAGGCCTGCTTCGTCGAGCCGGTGAATACGTGCATGAAGGGGATTGAGGCTTTGCGGCTTCGCCAGGGCGAAACGGTTCTAGTGATTGGTCAGGGCCCCATCGGTATCATATTGAGTACATTGGCCAAACGGGCAGGGGTCACGGTTATTACTTCCGATTTGTATGAGCAGAGGCTTACAATATCAGTAACACTCGGGTTAGAGAATACTGTTAACGCTTCACGCACGGACGTAGTGCAGGAAGTGCGTAAGCGGACCGAGGGCCGGGGCGCGGACGCTGCCATTTTGGCGGTCGGAGGCAATGGCCTGATCCGTACCGCGATGGATGCGATTCGTCCGGGAGGGCGGGTATTGTTATTTGCGCAAACCGTTCACGGGGAAGCAACGATCGATCCTGCGGCGGTGTGCGTTGACGAAAAAACTTTGTTGGGGTCCTATAGCGCATCAGTCGATTTACAAGATGCGGCAGTGCAGTTTGTGATGGGGCGTGAAATGGACTTGGAACGATTGATCAGTCACCGCTTTTCTCTCGCTAGCAGTCTGGAAGCCTTGGACCTGGCTGCCCATCCTAAAGCGGATTCCATGAAGATTGTGATTCAACCGGGAGTGTCTTCCAAGCAGACCCGGGAAGGAAATCCAGAGTGAACGGAAAAATGACAGCGGCAGTCCTCTACGGTAAAGAGGACATCAAGATCGAAAGGGTGCCGATCCCCCGGGTGGGGGAAGGCGAAGTGCTGGTCAAGGTGCAAGTCGCGTTGACTTGCGGAACGGACCTCAAGGTCTACCAGCGCGGCTACCACGCGCGCATGATCGTTCCTCCCGCGTTATTTGGCCATGAACTGGCCGGCGTGATTGAAGAAGTCGGCCCCGGTGTGCGCGGCTTTAGAAAAGGCATGCGGGTGGTGGCCCTAAACTCCGCGCCCTGTCAGATGTGTTTCTACTGCTCCAAGCACCAGGCCAACCTTTGCGAGGACTTGTTGTTCAACAATGGGGCGTATGCCGAATACATCAAGATTCCGCGGCGCATTGTTGAACTGAACATGCTGGCCATCCCGGACCATGTGAGCTACGAAGAGGCTGCGATTACCGAGCCGCTGGCTTGTGTGCTGCGAGGATTGCACGAGACCGGCGTCCAGATCGGCGATACAGTGACCGTGATCGGCGGCGGGCCCATTGGACTCATGTTTGTGCAGGTGGCAAAAGCCGTGGGATGCAATGTGATTGCGGTGGTGAAACGCGATTCCCAGGTTACAGCCGCGAAACACATGGGCGCGCATGACGTCGTGCAAATCACCAAAGTGAAAGATCCAGTTGAGGCCGTGCGAATGCTGTCGCCCGAAAAACGTGGCAGTGATGTGGCTATTGAAGCGGTGGGCCGTCCCGAAGCCTGGGAATGGGCCATCGACATGGTGCGCAAAGGTGGCACGGTCAATTTCTTTGGCGGCTGCGCCAGCGGGACCAAAGTGCAGATGGACACCAATCGCCTGCACTATTCCGAGGTCACGCTGAAGGCGACATTCCACCACACTCCGGAGACGGTGCGGCGAGCGTTCGCTTTGATCGCGGAAAAGAAAATTCGCTCCACCGACTACATTACCGGGGAAGCGCCACTCTCGCGGCTGCAGCAGGTTCTCAGCCACATGCTGAACCGCAACGGCGATATTAAGACTGCCATTATTCCTGGCCACTAACAGTCGTGGTGGAGGAGACGTAGCAAGCTACGTCTCTACGGAAATTTGAATCTAAAGACGTTGCTTGCAGCGTCTACCTTTCTTCACACCCGGGGACGAGACTGACCATGTCATCCATTGCCAGCAACGACTCCCGGCTTGAGACGCTCGCCGCCAACGCTGCGGCCTGGAACCATCTTCCGCCCGAATACGCCATCCCGGCACAAGCTCCATCCCTGGCCGAAGCCCAGGAATACTGCCGTCGCCTGGCCCGTACTCACTACGAAAACTTCTCCGTGGCCACCTGGTTTTTGCCGGCACGGCTGCGTCAGCATTTCTTCAATGTGTACGCCTACTGCCGTATTTCGGATGATCTGGGGGATGAAGTTGGCGATCCCAGTGTGTCATTGCAGTTGCTCGATCAGTGGGAAGCGGAATTGGATGCTTGCCATACAGGCAGCCCGCGGCATCCTGTGTTTGTGGCGCTGGCCGGGACTGTCCGCGAGTTCGATATCCCCAAGCTGCCTTTTGCCGATTTGCTGAAGGCCTTTCGCCAGGATCAAACCGTCACTCGGTATTCCACCTTCGACGATGTGGTGGGCTATTGCCGTTATTCGGCAAATCCGGTGGGCCATCTCGTGCTTTATCTGTGCGGATATCGCGATGCCGAGAGGCAGGCGCTTTCGGATTTCACTTGCACCGCACTACAGTTGGCCAACTTTTGGCAGGATGTGAGCGATGACTACGGCAAAGGCCGAATCTATCTGCCGCTGGAAGACCTGAAGCGTTGTGGGATCAGCGAAGAAGATATCGCGAAGCAGCGGAACACGCCGGCTTTCTGCGAGATGATGCGGTTGGAAGTTGACCGGGCGCGGGATTGGTTTGCCCAGGGATTGCCGTTGATCAAGAAAGTGGATAAGGAATTGGCGGTGGACCTGGAACTGTTCAGCCGAGGCGGACAGGAGATACTGAACGCGATTGAGCACCAGGGTTTCGCCGTGTTGGGGCGGCGTCCGGCGATCTCCAAGGCGCGCAAGCTGGCCCTGGTGGCGCGGGCCGCGCTGGGAAAGTTGCGATGAGCACCGCCGTGCAGCAGGTCCCGGCCCAATTCGCTCCCACGGAATCGCAGCTCGCGGTTGCCTATTCCGTATGCCGGGGAATTACTCGTCGAGCGGCGAAGAACTTCTACTACGCCTTTCAGGTGTTGCCCAAGGCAAAGCGCCAGGGATTGTGCGCAGTGTATGCGTTCATGCGCAAGTGCGACGACATCGCAGATGACGCCAGCCTGCCTTTGCAGGAGCGCCGGCAAAAGCTGGAAGCGTGGCTCGACGAATTCCATCGCGCACGGTCGGGCCATCCCACGGATGATCCTGTCTTACTTGCCCTCACGGATGCCCAGCGGCGGTTCAACATTGTGGTCGGACTCCTGGATCAACTGGCTTATGGTACGGCGACCGATGTCCTTGAGCCGTCCGCCGAGGCAGGGCAGTCCGGGCTGACGGTGCAATACCGAACGTTTGAAGATCTTCGTAAGTATTGCTACGGAGTGGCGTCGGTGGTTGGTCTGGTTTGCATCCGCATTTTCGGGTATCACGAACCGGCGGCAGAGCCGCTGGCAGAGCGCTGCGGTCTGGCTTTCCAGCTCACTAACATCATTCGTGACGTGAAGGAAGACGCTGCCATGGGGCGGGTTTATTTGCCGGAAGAAGATCTGGCGAAATTTGGGATTTCAGCCTCTGAATTGCTGACTGCTTCCGATCCGGTTCGTTTTCGACCGTTACTCGCAATGGAAGCCGATCGGGCGCGCGAATGCTACGAGGCCGGCAAGGAACTTATCCCCATGATCGACGAAGACAGCCAGCCGGCTTTGTGGGTGCTGGTCACGATCTATCGCAGTCTGCTGGAGAAAATTGCCGCCCGCGAATATGACGTCTTCAGCGGGAGAGTCAGCCTCACAGTGGCCGAGAAGCTCACGATTCTGGGAAAGGGCTTCCTGCAACGCCTCACCTGATGACGAATCCTGAAGGCCGACTCGCGATCGCCGCATGAATGATCCTTCGTCCCCAACCCCCAAAGTAGCTGTGATCGGAGGCGGATTAGCGGGATTGGCCGCCGGTTGCGCTCTTGCGCAAAGCGGGCTTCCAATAACGCTTTTCGAACGGCGGCCCTATCTTGGTGGCCGGGCATCTTCTTACCAGCATCCCGCGACCGGGGAGGTCATCGACAATTGCCAGCATGTGCTCTTCGGGTCCTGTACCAACCTCATCGAGTTTTATGGACGGATCGGCGTAAAGCACAAGATTCGCTGGTCGGAGCAGATGACGTTTATCGAACCGGGTGGTAGGATATCGGTGCTACGTCCCAGCTTTCTTCCCGCGCCTCTTCATACTGCGCCTTCGTTTTTGAGTTTTCCTTTTCTTGATCTCCGCGATAAGTTTGCCATCGCTCGTGCCATGGCGGCGCTGGTTCCGTTCCCACTCGATGATAACGGCGAGTCATTCATGGACTGGCTGCTGAGACACGGACAAACGAAAGCGGCGATTGAGCGCTTCTGGAAGCCCGTCCTGGTGAGCGCATTGAGCGAAGATCTGGGCCGGGTTTCGGTTTCGGCGGCCGCCCAGGTGGTGCGGGAGTCGATGAAATCAGAGGAAGCGGGGCGAATGGGGATCCCCACGATT
Source organism: Terriglobales bacterium (assembly GCA_963802555.1). Classification (GTDB taxonomy): domain Bacteria; phylum Acidobacteriota; class Terriglobia; order Terriglobales; family Acidobacteriaceae; genus DATBAX01. Next base: position 731,551 of record CAWDJD010000002.1, read on the forward strand.
CCGCTTACTGAGCTCTATAGTGCAGCTCAGGACTACATCACAAAGCGGGGTGGGAATGTCCGCTTGCGATGCGGGGTGGAGAGTGTGCAACTCGAAGACGGCCGGCCGGTGCTCAATGTCGCTGAGGGCGCGGTGAAATTTGATTGTGTGGTTTTGGCGGTCCCCTATTTCGCGATGGAAGCGCTGCTGCCGCAAGGCAGCGATGCCCAGGCGTTGCGCGAGAAGATCGCGCATTTCGAGAGTTCTCCGATTACCGGGATTCATTTGTGGTTCGACCGGCAAGTCAGCGATCTGGAACATGCGGTGTTGCTCGACCGCACCATCCAGTGGATGTTTCACAAATCGAAGCTACAGGAGCGGGACCAGCAAGGAAGCTACATTGAGCTGGTGGTGAGTTCGTCGAAAGAGCTGATCGAGAAATCGCGGCAGGAGATCATCGATTTAGTGCTGGGCGAAGTGCGCGAGTTTTTCCCGGAAGCCCGCTCGGCGAATCTGGTGAAGTCGACGGTGATTAAGGAATTGAATGCTACGTATTCGCCGCGGCCGGGGATTGATCAATACCGTCCGGAGCAGAAGACGATTTGGCCGCGTGTCCTTTTAGCGGGCGATTGGACGGCGACCGGATGGCCCGCAACCATGGAAGGCGCGGTGAGGAGCGGATATGCGGCTGCGGAGGCGTTGCTCCATTCTGTTGGACAGGAAGGGAAATTTTTACTGCCGAACCTGCCAGCAGCGGGATTCATGCGGCTGTTCGGATAGGGCGGACGCTTCGGATGAGGGTATAGGGCTCTTTCGACTTCGCATCATCGTTCGCTAAGCGAACGATGATGCTGCGCTCGGGATGACAGCTTGGCGGGAGTTTCTTAGCCTGCCAGCAAAACCACACCACCCGCGACCAACAACGCGGCAATCCAGCGACGATGGTCCACGCGCTCATGCAGGAAGATTTTGGCGGCGGCGGCGTTGGCCACGAAGGTCAAAGCGGCGGCGGCCGGGCCTACCAGGCTGACGTCGGCCCAGGACAGCGCGAAGAGCAGGCTGTAGAAGGCCAGGGTCATGCATAGAATCCCGAGCACGAATTGCGGGTTGCGCAAAATTCGTCCGACAACGGTGAGCAGGTTGGTGCGGCGCCATACTGCGCCCACATCGCCAACCTGCTTCATGGCGTGAGAGAGCAGGACATCGCCTGCCGAAGAAGCCACGACGATGGCCAGAATTGCCCCCCAGGTGTAGAGGTGCTTCAACGTTTTCCTCCCACCGAAATGGGCTCAGTTTTAGCGTCTTCCGGCTCCTGACGATCGGCTGCGGGGTCATGAGTCAGTGCAGGACCCTGGGTCACGAAACCGACGCCGGCCGAAATCAGAACAATGCCCAGCCAGCGCAAGGGGGAAACCTGCTCGTGGAGAAAGAACCGGGCGATGAGCGCGAGCAATACGTATCCCAGAGACGTGGCCGGCAGGACATAGGTCAGATCAGCCCAGGAAAGGGCGGTCATGTAGGAGGCGAAAAATCCCAGCAAAAACAAAATCCCCAGGGCGACCCAGGGATTCAGAATGCAAAGAATGATGCTGGAGAGGTGGTGCAAGGAAATATTGCCTACTTCCTTCATGCCGCGGGCGAGCAGCGAATCACCGATTGCAGCGCAAACCGTCACTCCCGCCAGCACCAGATACTTGCGAAAAGTCACACTGTGTTCCGTTAAACGTTGACTGGCTCGGGAGTGACCGCCGAGTCCTTCTCGCGCTTGTCCTTGACCCACTTGTGCCGCATGGCGCGCACTTTGAGAAATGACTTGGCTTCCTTGTAGAGCCGCTTGCGATCCGCGGTGTTGAAAATTGCCTTGCGGACAATACGGTACGCTGCCTTGGGCCGGAAATAGTACTCGTCGTAAAAGCGGTGGACGGAGTCGAGAATTTCATCCGCCGGCAGGCCCGGATATTGGATGTGGGCAAGCTGGTGTCCGCCTTCGTCCACCATTTTTGTGTCTTTCACCATGAAGCCATTCTTGACCGCGTAATCGTAGAGCTCCGTGCCCGGATACGCGTGGGCTACCGAGACCTGAATGGTTTCCACGTCCAACTCTTTGGCGAAAGCGATGGTGTTGTTGATGGTCTCGCGAGTTTCGCCGGGCAGACCAAGAATGAAGTCGCCGTGGATGACCAGGCCCAGCTTGTGGCAGTCCTTAGTGAATTGGCGCGCACGTTCGATGGTTGCGCCTTTTTTGATGTTCTTCAGAATCTGTTGATCGCCGGATTCGTATCCAACAATCAAGAGACGGCAGCCGGCTTCCTTCATGGCTTTGAGCGTCTCGAAATTTGTAGTCACGCGCGAGGTGCAAGACCAGGTTAGATTCAGCGGCTTCAGTTTGGCGCAGAGTTCGATGGTGCGTGCCTGCTGAATATTGAAAGTGTCGTCGTCGAAGAAAAACTCGCGGACATTGGGCCAATACGCTTTCGCTTTAGCCATCTCTGCCGCGACATCGTCGGTGGAGCGCTTGCGCCAGGCATGTCCGCTGGTAGTCTGCGGCCAGAGGCAGAACGTGCACTGCGCCGGGCAACCGCGGGTAGTGTAAAGCGAGACGAACGGGTTGAGCAGGAACGGAACGTTGTAGCGAGTCACGTCGAGGTCGCGCTTGTACACGTCGGTGACGTGGGGCATGGCATCGAGATCCTGCATTTGCGGACGATCGGGATTGTGCACGATCTGTCCATCCTTCAGATAGGAAATACCGAGGATCTCTTCGAGCGGCTTGCCTTGCGCAAACTCTACGACCGAGTAATCAAATTCTTTGCGGCAAATGAAATCAAGCACCGGGCAATCGCGCAATGACCTTTCAGGAAGCACAGTCACGTGCGGGCCGACGAAGGCAATCTTCATCTTCGGATTGGCGTCCTTGATCTTCTGCACCAAGCGGATGTCGCCGGGAAAGCCAGGCGTGCTGGTATAGAGGACCAGGAACTCGTATTCCTTGGCGATGTTGATGGTCTCTTCCGCCGAGACGTAGTGGGGCGGCGCATCCAGCAGCCGCGCACCCTCCAGCATGCCTGCCGGATAAGCCAGCCATACCGGGTACCAATACGACTCGATTTCGCGGGTGGCCGGCCAACGTGAGCCAGCGCCGCCGTCGAAATTCTCGAAGGAGGGAGGGTTCAGGAACAGTGTTTTTAAAGGCATAAGGTTGAATGACTTATCTTAGCATCTGCAACGGGATTCGGGAGTCTTCTGTGTATCTTTCAGGTACACCAAAGTCTCGTCGGGATCCACGCTATGGTGGCTAGCAAGTCTCTAATTTAGAGACACATCCAGCGACTAGCAACGCATTTACGCCGGATATACGGTTTGATGCAGTGAGCAGGGAAAAAGACCCCCAAAAAAGGGTCCGATTCTTATCCGCTTTCGGTTACTCTTTTCCGCCCTCCACCCAGGCCTCCAAGTCTCCAGTGGCCCGTAGCAGTTCGATGTGACCCCGTTCCACTTCGAAATTGGCGTCCTGAAGCTGGTTGTAACGCTCGTCGGCCTGGACGCGGGCGTTCTCGGCATCGTGCAGGGTCGCGGTGCCGGCGTCGACGCGAACTTTGGCCGCATCGAAATCCGCCTGGGCGATCTGGTATTCGAGATCGGCCACTTCCTGGGCGGCTGCTAACTGCTCGACCGCGCGCTGCAGCTTCAATGTCTCCTCGGAAACCTTGTTTTTTGCGGTGGTGACATCCTGTTTGGCATGCGCCGCTTCGGCATCCGCCGCCTGTGCGTGGGCGTGCTGTGATGGATTAAAGAAAGGGAAGCGCATCACCAGCCCGATGGTTGCATTGTGCTGCTGGAAACTTCCCGGACGAAAGTAGTTTTCATAATTATTGAAGCTGGCAAGCAGGGCATACTGGGCGGCGAAATCGATGGTCGGCCACAGTGCTCGATGTTCTCCACGGGCACGGAAATCCAGTGCATTCGCGTGGGTCTGCGTGAATTGGATGGTGGGACTGCTTTGCTCGGCTTTAGCCACAAGATCGTCTTCCCGTTTAACTTTGGGCAAAGCAGGCATTGAGTCGGGAACAGTTTCAATGGAAGAGGCGGGAAGTCCGGTCAACTGGGAAAGCCGATTTTGGAGAACGTCGATCGCGCCCCGCGCCTGCGCAATGCGAAGACGGGCCCGGGCCGCGGTCAATTTTGCCTGAGTACGCAGCAGCGGATTGTCCACGCCTTCCTGAATCCGTTGATTGACGATCTGCTCCATTTTGAGCGCCTGGGTCTGCTCGTCGGCGAAATGGGTGAGGAGGGCTTGCCACTTGGCGAGCTCGGCATAGCTCAACACCGTTTCTTGAATGACCTGGTTGCGCTGGTCTTTCGACTGGATGGTGCTTGCTTCCCATTCTGTTTTCGCGGCGCGAACATAGTCTCGCAGGGCAGGATTCACCAGGGCCGATTGCGTGGCAAGGTTTACGATCGACGGCGCCGAGCCTTCCAGACTCAGTGGATATCCCCAGGTCTTGCCCAGTCCCGAACCGATGACTGCCTGCGGCAGGTATTGGTCGCGCGCCTCCAAATAACTGGAGAAAGCGCGCTGCTCGTCGGCGCTGGCGGCGGCCGTTACCGTGCTGTGCCTGAGGGCCAATTCCACGGTGCGCTTGAGCGGCAGCGGCTCGGCCGACAGGTGAGCAACCGAGGCAAAGAGGGAAACAACTACGAACAGTAGGATGGGCAAGCGCCCCAAACGCAGAAGTCCATTCATCACATCACCTTATTGAGAGGAGTCGCAAACTAGCGATTGACACGATTCAGTGCTTCCTGAGCAGCTGAGAAATTCCTGGCCAGGGTAAGGGCCGCGCGATATTCCTCGGCGGCGGCGCGTTTGTCTCCCTGTTTTTCCAGCACTGTCCCTAAGAGATAGTGTGCCTTGAAGACAGGCGCCTGTTCCACCGTGGTTGCCGACGAGACATAGCGGCGCAGCAACTGGTTCGCCTCAGGAAGATTTCGATTAGTGTCAAGAAGAAGATGAGCGGCATCCACCAGCGCATCCGGCTGATCGAGCGGCGCGGAGTCCAACTGGTGGATGGCGTCTTCCATATCGTCCAAGCGTCCGACATGCTTGTAAAACTGCGCCAGGTGCAGCCATGCGCTGGCGCCGCCATGAGTGGATTGAATGGCGGCCCGGTATTCTTTCTCCGCCGCTGCGTGATCTTTCTTCTTTTCGGCGATCCTGGCGTTCACCCAATGAGCCTTGGCCGGATCGAGGGTCGCCAGGGACTGGGCTTGCGCTTCCGCCTTGTCGCGTCCCCCGCCTACAATTCCGGGCGCTTCCAGGTAAAACTCCGCCAGATCGGTGCGGGCGTCCACGTTATTGGGGTTTAGCTGCACGGCAGTTTCAAACTCGGTATGAACTTTCTTGGCCAGCCCGGCAGCGGTCATGAAATTCGCCTTGTCTGCCTTCTCGCCATAGACGCGGCCAAGCCACATGTGATAACGGCTGTTACTGGGATCAAGCGACACCGCTCGTTCACAATCCGAAATCCCCCGGTCCCACTCGCCCAACGTGAAATAAGCCCGGCAAAGCAAATTGTGGGCTTCAGGATCGTTGGGGGAAGAACTGATTTGTCCGCGCAAGGTGGTAATGGCATCATCGACCCGCCCCTGCGCCAAAAGGGACGGCGCGGAATCGCCGGCGATGGCCGCGACGGAGGCGATCAACACCATGAACAGGGTTCCTCGCGCTGACTGCATGATGGTTGCCTGCGTAATCGTTGCTTGAGTAATCAACGAACCACCCTAACCGCCAGGCCGTTGTGCAGCGGTTTGGAGTTGACCGAAGTCAACGCGACCATCGCGTGCTCCGCGATCCCGCCCGTCACCTCTACTTCGGTAAGATTGAAAATCGAGGTCTCGACTTCCCGGCGCTGCAGCTCGTCATTCACGATCTGAAAAACGTAGGCTTTGCTGTCGTCCTGGCGGATGGCCTCGCGGGGAACCGTCAACACATCGTGATGCTCTGCGGTGACGATGGTGACGCCAACATTAATATTGGGCAGCAGCTTAAGATCTTGATTGTCCACGACGCAGGTGGTTTCGCCGACGTTGCGCGCGCCGCGGAGCTTGACCGTCGAAGGAACCACACTCAGGGACCCGCTCCAGGTGCGGCCGGGTATAGCGTCCCAGGTGACTTCAATCTTGTCTGCGGGCGCCAGCCGGGCGACGTCAGGCTCATCCACAAACGCGCGCACCAGGATTCGGGAAAGATCCGCTTCTTGCAATACCAAGTCACCGGGATTGACGTAGCTTCCGGCGTGCACCGGAAGGGAATAGACCACACCATCGAAAGGAGCTCGAATATTGAGTTGATCCAGCACGTCTTCCGCGGCGGCAAAAGCGCTTTGCGCCTCTTCCTTCTGGGCTTCTACACGCGCGATTTCCGGCTTGGAGTAGCGGTCCTTCTGTTTTTGCTGGAGCAGCTTGAAGTCCGCATCAGCGCGCGCGAACTGGTCTTCGGCGGCCTTCACTTCGCCCGGAGATGCAGCTCCGTCCGCTTGTAGGCGGCGCAGCGCATCGAGGTTTCGCTGGGCAGCGGCGCGAGTAGTAGTGGCTTTTACCAGTTCTGCATCCAGGGTCAGGACTTCTTCCTGGTTGCCACCGCTTTGGATGGCGCTGATGTTAGCTTCGGAGGTTCGCATCTGCGCCAAAGACTGGGCGGCCTGGCTGCGAGCTTCCGCGTCATCCAATTGAACCAGGAGCTGGCCTCTTTTGACGTGATCGCCTTCCTTCACCAGTAGCTTCTTGACCGTGGTGCCGATCGGTGCATGGGCCTCGAAACTTTGCAGGGGCTCCACTTTGCCATTCGTAGACACCACACTTCGGATCGTACTGCGCACGACCGTTGCGAACCGTACTGGCACCGGGTCATCGTGCAACCGGAAAGACGCCAGCAGGACGATCGCAGCAATCACCCCTATGGTCCACAAGAGCCAGCGGCGCCGTGCCCAGAACCCGTTATTAGTGGTAGTCAAAGACATGCTGGTGGTTGAACAAGTTAATGTATCACTTGTATCCTCAGTCGAAGGCGAAAGAAGCTTAACCTATTAGATGCAGGCAGCCTCGCTTAAAGTGCAGGTTTTGAATGACTTGCCGGTTCGTCCCATCGGCTGGTTACAATGGAGCTATGCCTAAGCCGCCACGCTACACGCCGGATCATGCCAAGGCAGGTCTTGATGCGAAGTTTCCCGAGATCGAAACCTGGCCCAATCAGTTTCCCGGATACGAAATCGTGGTCGATGATCCGGAGTTTACGTTCGGTGTGTCCCAAGACCGGCCTGCCGGATTTCGGTGTCCTGACCATTCGCTACGAGCCGGACAAGCAGCTGCTTGGAGCTGAAATCGTTGAAGGAGTATCTCCAGTCCTATCGCAATCTGGGGATATTCCAGGAAAATATCGTGAACCAGGTACTGGAAGATGTGGTGAGGTGGGCGCGTCCGGTATCGGCGGAAGTGAAGGGCGACTTTCGCCCCCGCGGCGGGATCTCGACCGTGGTGGTGGCCCGCTGGCCGAGGCCAAAAGGGAAGGACAGAGAGTGAGGCACCTTCGCTGCCATTCTTTACTAATACAAATTAAAAACCGGCTTTTTGGGGAAAGAGTCTTTGGGTGGAGAAGCGCTTCCCCGCGCTGCGTTTACAGATTTCGCTTCTCCCACGCGCTTTAGCACCTGAGCTGCCAAAAGCCTGCTTCCGTATTTTAATCAGTGGCATGAGTCGCGAAGTGCACTCTCAAAGTTCCACGCAGCATGTTATATTCCCGCCAAGTGCCTCAAAAACTCTATCCCCGTACCGCGTTGCTCCTGCTCACACTGTTGAACCTGTTTAATTATATTGACCGCTCAGTTTTGTTCGCGGTCCAGGACCTGATCAAAGCGGAATTCCATCACACTGACGCCGCCTTCGGCATGCTGACCAGCGTATTTTTCATTTTTTACATGTGCGCGGCCCCGTTTATGGGGCCTTTGTCGGTGCGGTTCTCGCGCAAGAAAGTCATTATTGCCGGGGCCCTGGTATGGAGCGGCGCCACGCTGCTCACGGCAATAACGCACGATTTCAACGGCTTGCTCATCCGTCACACATTGGTCGGAATTGGCGAAGCTAGCTTTGTCATCCTCTCCCCCACCTTCATCGCGGACATGTTTCCGGAGAACCAGCGGGGCCGGGTCATGGGAATTTTTTATCTTGCGATTCCCGTTGGCACCGCGCTGGGCTACGTTCTGGGCGGGATCATGGGCCCGGCCTACGGTTGGCGGGCTCCGTTCTATGTAGGAGCGGCGCCTGTGGTTTTGCTCGCCTTTCTGCTGGCTTTCGTCCCCGAGCCTGCTCTCGGACAATTTGATACACCGGAGAAAACTCCGGACAGGGAAACTCTGAAAGGGCTGGCAAGAAATCCAGCGTTCCTGACCGCTACGTTCGGCATGGCGATGATGGTCTTCGCTCTGGGCGGGCTGCAGGTATGGATGCCGACGTTTCTCCATCGCGCCCACGGCTACACATTAGGCCAAGCCAACAATTTGTTCGGATTGAGCACCGCAGTGAATGGCCTGGTGGCGTCGATCGCGGGTGGTTATCTTTCGGATCATCTTTTGCGCCGCTTCCGCTCTGCTCACTATCTGGTTTCCGCAGTCAGTCTCGCGCTGGGGATTCCAGCCATGTGGATGGCTCTGTACACCAACGGGCACACTATGGTGGTGGGCATTTTCGCCGCCGAATTCCTGCTCCTGCTCAATACCGGGCCACTGAATGCCGCAGTCATCAACTCGGTGGGCGCGCATGTCCGGGCGATGGCGTTGGCAGCCAATATTTTTATTTTCCATCTCTTTGGCGATGTCCCTTCTGCCTGGTTGATTGGCTACCTCTCCGATCGCTATTCGCTGCGGGTGGCCTTTCTGGGCCCTGTAGTCGCGATTGCCCTTTCTTCCGCCATATTGTTTTACGGGATGAGGTTTGCTCCCGCCATTCGTTTGGAAACTTCGTCGGCAGCCGTGGCCAAAGCCGAGGTGGGATGAGTCTTTTTTATTGGATCGCGGGCTGCATTCTAGCTGCAGCCTGGCTCTCCCGAATCATCGACGCTGCCATCGGAATGCCAACCATCGCGGACGTCTCTCGTCCGGAATGGGATCGTAATCCGGTGACGGCAGCGGGTAATCCGCGCGTCAGCATAATTGTTCCCGCTCGCAACGAGCAGGAAGACATCGCGCAGACACTGACCCAACTGCTGGCCCTCGATTACGACAACTATGAAGTGATCGCGGTCAACGATCGCTCGACCGATCGGACCGGCGAGGTGATGGACCGCGTCGCGGCCGATGCGTCGACCCGCGAAAAGCTCAAGATTATCCACGTTGCACAATTGCCTCCCGGCTGGATGGGGAAGACCCACGCCATGTGGATCGCCGGTAAACAAGCCACTGGCGATTGGCTGCTATTCACCGATGCAGACGTACTGTTCAAGCCAGACTCCGTTCGGCGCGCGCTTGCCTATGGCGAAGCTGAGGGCGCTGACCACGTCGTGCTGTTTCCGCAGATGATTATGAAGCGTCCCGGCGAAAAAATGATGGTGGCCTTCTTCCAGACCCTGTTCGTATTCGGACACAGGCCCTGGAAAGTGGCCGACCCGAAGAGCAAAGACCACATGGGTGTGGGCGCGTTCAACATGGTGCGTCGAAGCGTCTATGAGCAAGTAGGAACCTTTGAACGCATGCGAATGGACGTGCTCGACGACATGAAGCTGGGCAAGGTGGTGAAGGAGTCTGGCCACGTTCAGCGCAATGTATTCGGCGGGGATTTGGTCTCACTCCACTGGGCGAAAGGCGCCATGGGCATGGTGGACAATCTCACCAAGAATTTCTTCGCCATATTGTCTTTTCAATGGTGGCGGACTGTCATCTCGTGCTTCGGGCTTGCCTTCCTCAACCTCGGCCCATTTCTCGGGATTTGGCTCGCGCACGGCTGGGCGCGGCTGCCTTATGCGGTCGCGTTGTTTTCGATGTTCGCCATCTACGTCGGAATGTCGCGACGATCCGCGGTGGAGCCCTGATTATTTCTTTGCGCTGCACCCGATCAGTACGATTTTGTTCTGTGTACACTCTACTACGTTCGATGATCCTGACCTTAAGTCAGGACGGCGTGGTGTGGCGGGGGACGAAGTATCCGCTGGATGAGTTGAGAAAGGGGATGGTGTAGGGAAGTCGTTTCGAGTCGGTGAACATCTGGGAATTCCATGGCCGCGTCATCGAATATCAAATCGCCCCGAGGGCAGCTGGCAATTTTGGTTCTATGTGCGATACCAGGAATGGTCATGTTGGCCACGAAAGCAAGGGACACTCTGGAGTGGTGGGCCCTCGTTACGGTCAAGCATCATCCCTTTTTGAATAGATTCTTCGGTCCTTTGGATTTTCTTCGCAACCTTGGCATGCTGCTGGGGCTTCCGCTGGGACTACTGTCTCTCATCATCGCTAGCTTGTACCTGACATTCCGTTTTCGCCGGGTGAACCGAGGCTATCGAATCGCGTTCGTGATTTGCAACGTTCTGACGATCGCTGGAATGTGGGGAATATTGTCAATTTTGAACCAGCGCTAGAGTTGAAGACGCAAGGCTTAGTCTGAATCCTCGGGCACTTCGATCGGTAGGGTCGCAGGCACCTTCTTCTTGTAGGTCTTGCGCGTCTTGGGACGGCTGATATTTCCGGCGCTGTAGTGGCCCCGCTTTTCCACGTCGTAGCTCTTGGGCAACGGGGGAATACGGGCGGTCTCGCCACTGAGTTGTCTCGCCTCTTCGAGTACGATCTGTGCCCGTCCGTCGTATCCCTTCACCGGGCCATGGATTTCGATAGTCCGGCCTTGTAGCTGACGCACGTCGCCGATGCTTTTCAAGTCTCTCGGAAAAATGACAACCGTAAAAGGACACAAGCGGTAGTCCTCGCAGAAGTCTAGGTAGTGGACGCCACCAGTGCCCTGCTTCACGCTGACCACCTGACCGGTTACGCAGTGGATTTCGCCGATGTGATTCATGGCGTCCGTAAATGGAATGCACTGACCGGCCCAACAGAACGTTGAGTAGAAAAGCGGCAACGCCAGAAGTAAGCGGGCTGATCGCAAGAACCGCATACGGTCTCTGCTCCTACAATTCGAATTGTAGGGCAGTCCGCGGGCTCAAAGACGAAGTCGAAACAAAAAACAGAGACTATTTCCCGAAATGGAAATGGGCACAGGTGCGAAGGCCGGTCAAAAACACTCGCCAGCCTTCGCCATTGCGGAGAAGAAACTAGCTAAACGACTTGACCGCTTGCGCCTCGTCTTCTTTTACGTCGAAGACGGTGTACAGCTTGGTGATCTGCAGCAGGTCGTGGACTTTCTTGGTCAGGTTGAGCAGTTTGAGTTCGCCGCCCTGATTGCGCACGGTGGTAAATGCGCTGACCAGCTCGCCGATTCCCGAGCTGTCGATATAGCTGACATCGCCGAGGTTGAGCAAAATCTTCTTCTGGCCCTTGGAAAGGAGCTCGCGAACCGCATCACGGATGGTTACGCTGCCTTCGCCGAGGGTGATACGACCGCTGCAATCCATGATGGTGACTCCATCAACCTGCCGATTACTGACTTTCATGCTCACTGGGAAGCCTCCTTGCCGCCCCCGGTTGGTCCGTGGACGTGTTTAACGAGTTTGATTTCGGTGCCCGTCTGGGAAGGGTGGATTTGCACCTCGTCCATGAACGAGCGGATTAAAAAAATCCCCCGGCCCGACGTCTTCAAAAGGTTTTCCGGGGCCAGCGGGTCCGGAATCTTGGCCGGATCCAGCCCGGTACCCTGGTCACGGATGGTGATGACCAAATCCCGCCCGGTCCTTTCGAAGTCGAGCCTGACTTTCTTGCCTGGGTCGTAGGCATTGCCGTGTAACACGGCATTGACCGCGGCCTCTCGAACGGCCATAGCAATCTGCATGACCTCGTCTTCGTCAAAGCCGTTATCAGCCGCAATGCGGGTAGCTGCTTGCTCGGCACTGTCGACGGTCTCCAGCGTCGAATCGAGCGTATAGGAGACCCGCTGTTCGGTCATGGCAAAATGTCTATGAAATCTACAGGCCCGGAACCCCGCCGGACGGCTCCCGTCCCCATCAAACCTTTACTGGGTGTGACCGGAAGCCCCAAAATTGGGGAATCGGTAGTTTGCCTTGAGCTTGTGGAAATGTCAACGCGGGAACGCTTTTCGCGGGAATGGTCGTGGCATGGTCTCTACCTTAATGGAAAGCCAAGCCTTCGACAAAACTCATCCCGGACCCACATTCTCTGTTGACACTGGCATATTCTCGGCACATTCTCAGAGCTATGACCATGTTTGCGCTCACCGAGCTATTGGGGCTTCCCGTATTCGACAGCTCGGGAGACCAATCCGGTCGTGTGCGCGAACTAGCACTCACGCCCACCGCAGACCGAGCCCATGTGGCGCTGTTCATCGTGCGCACTAAGGCGGGTGACAAGGTGCTGCCTTGCACGGCCCTGACCTCGATCAACGGAGGCATCCGTGCCAATACATCGGCTTCTACCTGGTCGGCGGCCGATGCTTCGGAAGGGTTATTCTTGCTTGTCCGCGATCTGCTCGATCAGCAGATTATTGATGTGCATGGCCGCAAGGTGGTCCGGGTCAATGATGTAGACCTCCACCAGGAGACCGGGAATACTCATCCATCGCTGAAAGTCGGCTCGGTGGATGTTGGTGCGCGAGGGGCCGTTCGCCGCCTTTTGAAGGGCGTAGTACCCATGGGGGCGCTGCGCGCCCTGTTGGGCCAGATCCCGGCCCGGCCGATTCCCTGGGAGTTCGTCGACTTGATTGAAACCGATCCGGCCCGGCGAGTGAAGCTCAAGATTTCTCATGAACGCCTGGCCCGCCTGCATCCCGCCGATATTGCCGATATTGTTGAGTCCCTGGCTCCCGACGAGCGCGAGGCTGTCTTCGAATCATTAGACGAAGGAGTAGCCGCCGATGCCCTGGAAGAAGTGACTCCAAGGGTGCAGAAGTCGATCGTGGAGTCGCTGGATTCCGACCGCGCGGCGGAAATCGTCGAAGAAATGAACCCGGACGCCGCCGCCGACCTGCTCGGCGATCTGCCGGAAGAGCGGACTTCGCAAATCCTACAGGAGATGGCCCCGCAGGAACGCGAGGAAATGGTCGAACTTCTCGAGCATGGCGAGAAGACTGCTGCCGGCCGCATGAATACCGAGTATCTGGAATTGGCGGTGGCCGCGACCGTCGAAGACGCAGTGGACGCGTTGCGCAATTTTGAAGGTGGCATCGAAACCGTGAGCACGGTTTATTTGGTGGATTCGCACGGCACCCTGGCGGGGGCCGTGCCTCTCGCCAAACTGGTTCTGGCCGAGTCCCACACGCCGTTGCTGTCGCTGACCCAGGAGCCATTGATTTCCGCCCGGGACGACGCCCGGGACGCAGAAGTTGCCGAGCTGTTCGATAAATACAATTTGGTCACCTTACCAGTAGTGGATGAGCACACAAAGCTGATTGGCGTGATCACTTCCGACGACGTCATCAGCCTGCTCAGGGCGAAACTGTAGTCAGCGCCGGCATTTTCTTTCCGCAACAGCACTTTCGTTCTGTTCAGATTCCATAACTGCGTTTATTCTGTTCCAGCGTTTGCCGGCAAATGGCGATCTAAGTCCGCGAAATTGTACCCATGAAATTCCTAAAGCGTTGGAAAATCCAGATTCTGATGATTTTTGCCGTCATCGGGCCTGGTTTCATTACCGCGAACGTGGATAACGACGCCAACGGCATCCTGACCTATTCACAGGCCGGGGCGCAGTTCGGAAACATGATCCTGTGGACCTTGATCCCCATCACCATTGCCTTGATCGTGGTGCAGGAAATGTCTGCCCGCATGGGGGCCGTCACCGGCAAAGGGCTCAGCGATCTGATTCGCGAGGAGTTCGGATTCCGCATCACTTTCTACATGATGCTCGGTATCCTGCTGCTCAATTTCTTCAACATCGTGGGAGAGTTCGCAGGCATCGCCGAAAGCCTGGAGCTTTTTAGCGTTTCCAAATACATCAGTGTGCCCATCTGCGCGGTCATCGTATGGCTGATCCCGGTCAAGGGCCAGTACAAGAGCGTGGAGAAGGTCTTCCTCGTGGCCTCTTTCATTTATTTCGCATATATCTTTGCTGGGCTCCTTGCCAAACCAGCCTGGATCGATGCCTTGGTGGCCACGGTGGTACCCCCGCACAAAGAGACGTTCCTGCAGCACGGATATCTGTTTATGGTGATTGGGGTCTTCGGTACCACCATCGCCCCCTGGATGCAGTTCTATCTGCAGTCTTCCATCGTGGAGAAGGGTGTGACGAAACGCCAGTACGGCGCCTCCCGGCTGGACGTGATTATTGGTTGCATTTTCACCGACGTGGTGGCGTGGTTCATTATCGTGGCCTGTGCGGCAACGCTCTTTGTGCACGGATTTCACAATATCGATACGGCAAAGGATGCGGCCGAAGCTTTGCATCCCCTGGCTGGGGACTATGCTTATATTCTTTTTGCCGTGGGACTGTTCAACGCGTCTCTGTTCGCGGCTTCGATCCTGCCGCTGTCAACCTCGTATGCGGTGTGTGAAGGCTTGGGCTTCGAATCGGGAGTGGGGAAAAAATTCAGCGAGGCGCCGGTGTTCTATTGGCTTTATACCATTCTGATTGTTACGGGCGCCGCCGTGATTCTTATCCCTAACCTGCCGTTGATCAGGATTTCAATCTGGTCTCAAGTCATCAACGGAGTGGCGGTACCGCCGTTGCTGGTCTTTATGCTGTTGCTGGTGAACAACAAAGGCCTGATGGGCGAGTACGTCAATTCCCGGCTGTTCAATGTAATCGCGTGGGCCACGACGATTGTCATGACCCTGCTCAACATCGTGTGGTTCTGGATGTTTGGGACGGGAAGAGGCTGACGGTTTTTGCTAGGCGAATTTCCCGTTCGCCAAGTCTTTGACCAGCCCCAAATCTGCTTCCAGGAAATCGTAGGACGGCAACTCGCCGCGCTCAGCCCACTGCACATCTTTGAAGATCCGGTTCTCGATTTCCCTCTTGTATTCGTGCACCGCAAAGAAACGCAACTCTACCGACCCGCCGCCCGAATACTGATGGCGGATGCGAGTGACTTCGTCGCCGATGGTGGCGTCGATGCCGAGTTCCTCATCCAGTTCGCGATGCAGGGCGTCGCGAGGTTGCTCGCCTTCCTCGATCTTGCCGCCAGGGAACTCCCACTTCAAGGGCATGACCTGGTGACGGGTCCGCTGGCAGACCAGGATCTTTCCTTCTTTAAATATCAAGGCTGCGACCACCCGCTTCATGGATGGGCCGCCTTTCCGGCGGGAATCGTCTTTCATGCGGGAGATTTTTCCAGTTGCTTGCCGACCAGCGCGGCACAATATTCCACCAGGGACTGGTCTTCGTCCCCGAAAGCGGCAGGAAAGTGGCTGTCAATATCAAGTTCGCCCGCGACCTTGCCCTTCACGAACACGGGGACCACGATCTCGGATTTGGTCTCGATTGAGCACGCCAGGTAGCGCGGGTCTTTGCTCACGTCGTCCACCCGCACGGTCTTGCCGGTCGAGGCGGCGGCGCCGCAAATGCCCTGGTGCAGCGGAATGCGCGTATGCGGCGTCATTGCGCCCTGAAACGAACCTAGCACCAGCACGGGTGGCTTGCTTTCGGGTTCCAGCATATAAAAACCCACCCAGTTGTATTTCAACATGCGCTGGTGCAAAAGTTTGGTCATCTGGGCCATAAAATCGGCGGCGGATTTAGCGTCTCGCCCCAGTTGGTCCAGTTCCTTCTTGATGCTCTCAATCGAGGTGGCAGTTGGCATAGAGGAAATCCTAAATCACAGGGTTGATGTTACGACACATTTTCCGGCAGGCAAGTAACACATCTTAGCCCCCGGGGGTGTGGAAAAGTTTCGGGATGGATGGCCGCCGCCAGCGCTCGTAACCCATTCAACAAAGTGGGCGCGGGAGTGTTGAGAAACTCGTCCCGAATGCAATAGACCCGGCCGTGTTTCGCGGCCTGCATTTCACCCCAGCCCCGCTCACGGATGATCTTTTCCATGGGAACGCGGTCGCCAGCGCCGCACCAAGCCGCCACCATGATGTCTGGATTCTCGGACAGCACCTGCTCGGCAGAGATTTTCATCCCTGGCACTCCGACAAACTCCCCACCCGCCGCCTCCACCAGTTCCGCCACCCAAAGTTGGGAAGTAATCAGCGGCTTGCCCCATTCTTCGCAAAAAACCCGAGGACGTGTGACGCCGTTGGTTCGCGAGCGCACCGCCTCGATGTCTCGTTGCATATCGGCAATCACCCGCTGTCCCTGCTCCACAGCGCCCATGATTCCTGAGATGGCAGCAATGTCCATGTAGATGTCAGCCAGACTCGACGGCGCCAGGCCGAGAAAGCGCGCCCCCGTTTTCAAGATTTCCGACACCGCCTTCTCCTGGTAAGGAACGGCGGCTATGACCAGGTCCGGCCGAGCCGCGGCTATCTGTTCGCTCTGTGCCGTCCAGGAATCCGCGACGATCGCGCGTCCGCCAAGACCGGCTTTGGGACACACTTCTACACAGTATTTTGTACAAGCGACCAGGCGATCGAGCTTCCCGATCGCAGCAAGGATCACGGTTGCGCTGGGCTGCAAGGACACGACCCGCCTGAGACTATTGTCTGGAACCATAGGAAGTCCCATCTTACAGCGGGAGTGACTCCAAGTTTCCCGCACCGGATGACGTTACAATTGCGTTAATGTATTCTGCTCAACTGCTTGATCATTTCCAAACCCCACGCAACCCTGGCACGATCACTCGCCCCGATGCTTTCGCCAGCGTGGAGAACCCTGCCTGTGGTGACATTCTTGAATTGTCCATGAGAATCAGTGAAGGGCGCATCGATGAAGTCCGTTTTCGCGCCAAGGGATGCGTAGCCGCCATGGCCTGCGGCTCAGCCCTCACCGAGCTGATAAAAGGAAAGACCGTGGACGAGGCGCGAGAAGTGCGCAGGGCCGACATTACGCGGGCGGTCGGGGGATTGCCGGAAACCTCACGTCACGCCGGCCACCTGGCAATCGATGCGCTGACAGCCGCCTTTCAAGGACGCGAGATCGAGTCGGGAAAATAAATCGTCCATCCCCGCTGCCGCGCCGTTTCTTCCAAGTCTGGATTCGGATTCACCGCAAAAGCGTGGCGCGCGATTTCCAGCATCGCCGCGTCCCACCGCGAGTTGCCGAAAGCGGCGTCGGGATCGCATCGAATAACGTCGCGAATCGCCCGCGGTTTGCCGTCGCCACTCGGGATCCGGGTCAATCGCTCGGTGATGACGCCGTTTTCAATCTCGACTGCCGCGGCGAGAATCCGGTTCGCCGGGATGCCAAAATGACGCATGCCCGCCTGGATGACCCACTCATTGGTCGAAGAAACCGCCCATATCTCGCAGCCGTTCTGCTGGAGCCGATTTACTAATCCTTGCATCTCCGGAAAGATTTGCTCGACGAAAGTCCGGTCAAAAAACTCTCTGGCGGCGGCCTGCAGCTGGGACTCGGCAAGTCCGCGATGCAACGTCACCATCTCGCCGCACATATCGTCTTCGCCAACCAGGCCGGCTTTATAGTCGGCATAGCGGGCGCGTGTCCGGCCAGCGACTTCGTCCGCGACCAGGCGACGCTTCAGTTCCCAGTCAAAAAAGCGTTCGCCCGCATCGCCCGCCCAAAGCGTACCGTCGCAATCGAAAACCGCGAGCGTGGGTTGGAGTCGGAGAATGGAGTCAACAAATTTAGTAGCCTTAACGGATGGCGTTGCAGTCACGGGTGCAGGGGTCCCTTTCGATTGGTCACTTTGGCTGAGGTGAATTGCGCGACAGAAGCTCTTCGTAGTCTTGCGGTGTGTTTACGTTCCAGGCAATAAACGGATCATCGGCTGAAACATACTCAATATGATCTTGAAATTGCTGCTGGATCTCGCGGGCAGTAGCAGTGGCGGGTGCTTTCAAGAATACTTCGATCATCTCCCGGCCAACGATCATGGGATGCCCGTGCTTTCCGCCATACTCGGGGACCACCGCCCAGATATCGTCTGCTGCGGCTTCAAACTTTGTGCGCAGCGATTCCAAAGTCGCGGCTTTCACGGGAGGACGGTCCACCAGAGTCACCATGGCGGCATCGCGTCCGCGGTTCAGCACCTCGCGCAACCCCACTTGCAATGAACTGAACTGTCCCTGCTCCGGAGCTGGATTTCGCACCAGGGAAGCGCCGGTGGCATAAATCACGGGAGCGAGGTCCGGCTCATTTTTCCCGACGACCACGATGACCATGTCGTTCACGGCATTGAGCGCTTGAATAGCTGCCGAGAGGAAGGTTTGGCCTGATGGAGTCGCCAGTTTTGCGCCCGAGGACGGCGGCCAAAGCAGCAGCGCCTTGTCGCTGCCCATGCGCGTGGACTCACCCGCCGCAAGAATCACCCCGCAAAAACTCAACGACCGGCTCATGTTGGGAAGATAACAGAAAGAATGACCTGAAGTTAGTGGCCTGAACTCACTCCTTCGCCAACTCGCTCTTGGGCAGCTCCCCGTTCAGCCACTTTCCCAGTCCCGCGGCCGGACAACGCAGGCCCACATAAAACTGTCCGAAGAGGGCGTAGACGGCACTCACTTCATCGAAGCGCATCTCATAAATAAGTTTCTTAAAGACCAAGGGATCGTCGGCAAACAGGTCCACACCCCACTCCCAATCATCAAAGCCGATCGATCCGGTGATGATCTGCTTCACCTCGCTTGCGTAGCGGCGACCGACCAAACCGTGCTCATGCATCTGGCGCGCCCGCTCTTCAATGGGAACGGTGTACCAATTCTTGTCCTCGCCGCGCCGCCGGTCCATAGGATAGAAGCAGGCATAGCGGTGTTTGGGGACCTCAGGGAATAGCCGTGGCCGCATGGCCTCTGTCTGACGACCCACTGTGGCCTTGATCTCACGCTTCCATTCTTCCGAATGTGCTTCCAAACCGCGCTCCGCCAGGTCGTTGTAAGTCTTGACGGTGGACTCATAGAGCCCCAATTCGATGACCGACAAATAGGACGTTGCCGCTTCCAGATAGTCGCTGATTCGCAACCGCGCCAGCTGCAACTCCGCCTGATTCAATTCGTCAAAAGACTGGCGAAAGTGAATCAGCATCAGGTCGCCTTTATGGCCAAGCAGGGAATAGAGGGCGGATCCACCAGCGGAATTCTGCTCCATCGCAGCCAGCTGGCTGCTGGCCTCGCGAACGATATCGATTTTTTCCGTCGCGTCCAACTGACGCCACGCCGGCCAGCGAAAACGAAACATCTGGTGCAGGACGCTGTAGCCCTCCAGGGTCAGGGGAACCGCCGGAATATCAGCGGGAGCCGTCTGCGGATGGGCACTTTGCGATCGGGCGGTACGTGGAGTGGGCATAATGGTTTAGTTTACTTCAGCCACTCATTGTACTCGGCCAATCGAATGGAGGGGCTCCCGGACACCTCCGGACGTCAGGAATCAAAGCCTCTGTCCGAGCTTGGATAATCAGCTAGTGATGGTCGCCATGATTGTGCCGCCAATCCCAGTATTGTTTCTGTTGGTCCTTGTCGAGATGGCGAAAGTCGCGATGCTGATCCCTGTGAGTTTCCACCACCCATTGCTGGTAATAGATGTCTTCGTGATGGTCCCACGTGTGATAGTCGCTGTAGTACGGGTCATACACCCGGTGAGTGGCGCATCCAGTCGTCACCAATGGTGTCGCTAGAACACCAGCCAGAAGAATCAGACTGAGATATCGAGGTCCGCTGCACATACAGTTTCCTCCTTAGGATTTCCACCTATACAGAAAACACGAATGCAGCAAATTTGTTGCTAAACCTCAGCTTGAGGTTGCCAGAGGCTCATTGACCGACGGTCGCCCCCTTCTGCCCAATCATGACCGCATCCTGCATCTGGCGGAACAGATCACCAATCGCGGCGGGCGAATGGGAGACAAAAATCGTGTTGCTCCGGTCGTTGGCCCCAATGTCTTTCATGGTGTCGAGATATTGCGTCACCAACACCAGCATCATTACGTCCTTGGGCGTGGTGCCTTCCACGGCCTTTGAAAAAGCCTCGACCGATTCTTTCAGTCCCTCGATGATCGCTTTGCGCTGGTTGGCGATGCCTTGACCTTGCAGAGCCTTACTCTCGGCCTCGGCTTCGGCCTGCTTCACTTTCAATATTTTCTCCGCCTCGCCGCGCGCCTGTGCCGCCACTTGCTCGCGTTGCGCCGCGTTGATCTCGTTCATCGCCGCTTTTACTTTTTCATCTGGCTCAATGTCGGTCACCAGGGCTTGGTCGATGGCGTACCCGTAGGTCCTCATTACATCGTCGAGGCCCTCCTTGATCGCCACCGCAATATCCGATTGCTGCAGGAACGCATCGTCCAGAATCATCTTGGGAACATGCCCGAGTATCACGTTGAATACGTAAGACGAAATCTGCTGCTTGGGATTGGCCAGCTTATAGAACGCCTCGTACACTTTCTCCGGAATCACGTGATACTGCACCGAAACCGGGATCTTCACGAACACGTTGTCTTTGGTTTTGGTCTCGACGTCAAGCGCAAGCTGCTGCACCCGCAAGTCGATGCGGCCCGCGATCTGGTCGAGCCACGGCAATTTAAAATTGATGCCGGCATTGGCCACTCCATTGAACTTGCCCATGCGCTGGATCACCACGGCCTCCGCGGTTCGCACCTGGAAAAAGCCGCTGAAAATCGTGCCGATCACAAACAGAATGACCACACCGTAGATCACGAACATCAAACCTTGCGAAGCGTCCATAAGTAGTTCTCCTCCCAATCCACCGGCTTAAGGCTCCAGGATCAACACGGGCACGTAGCCGTGGACTACGGAAACGCAGGCATCATAGCGGCTGGAGAGCTGTCCCACAATTGACTACCCTGAGTGCCCGCTGGCCATAGATGGAATCGCTCTCGATTCGGGGAACTTCCTTTTCACGCCTTCCGTACCTTAATCTGACAGCCGGACCAGCGTGCCCGATCTATGTCATTATTAGCGTTGATGTTGGGCTCGCGAGGAGGAAAGTAATGCGCAATTTGGTTGCTGCGATCTGTGCGCTTGGGATGTTCACGCTGGCCGCTTTCGGCGCCAACCCGAAAAGCTCGTCATCGTCAAACGATCGAAATTCCATGGTGATTGTTTTCAAGGATGGGCACAAGGAAACGATTCCCGTGGCTGATATCGCCAACATCGAATTCACGACGCTCGCACCCACCACCAGCCCAACGGCGGCTGCTGTAATTCCCAGCCGGAACCACTTCGTAGGCAAGTGGGAAGTGGGCGAAGGCACCGGGAGCGTAAGCACTTTTTTCATCACCCTGGAAGCGAACGGCGACGCCCGAAAGTCGATCGGTGCGGCCCACGGCAGTTGGACTCTCGTGGATGGCGAGGCCCGCATTACCTGGGACGATGGGTGGCACGACGCCATCCGCAAGGTGGGGACAAAACACGAAAAATTTGCTTATGAGCCAGGCAAGTCGTTCTCCGACGAGCCGTCCAACGTTACGGCAGCCCGAAACACCCAGCCCAAGCCTCTGTAATGGACTCGGTGCTAGTACTGCTCCGCCTTATTGAGTGAATACGGTTCCCCGTACTTATTGGAGTGCTCTTTCTGGGAGCCAATAATTCAGAGTCAGGCGCGAACTTGATCATACTTCCCGTTTGTAAGCGCCCAGAAGAGCTATCGGGGGGCCCGGAGAAGGGAAGATGACTTTATGAAGCTGCCAGGCTGGTGCTCGTTATGTTTTTCGGGAGGCCTTTTCTCGCGCCAGATGCTTCGATGTTTCCCGCAGGCGTCGCGCCAGCACCACGGCGAGTGAGCGGTAAAACCTCGCGCCGAGCCCCGGAAACGACTCGAAAAGCTGCCGCAGGTCCTCCGCCTTGATCGCGTCTACCTCGACCAGTTCATCTTTAGCAATGACCGCTGCCGTCGCAGTCGACTTCTCCAGAAATGCCATATCACCGCAAATGTCCTCGCGCTGCAGCTTGGCCACCACCGTCCGCGATTCTGTCCCCGTCAGCTCAACCGAAGCTTCCCCCCTGCGAATCACGTAGATCGTGTCTCCGAGAGCGCCTTCCTTGATGATTTCTTCTCCCAAATGGAAGCTCAGCCGCTTGGCTTTCGCGCTGATCAGCACCCAATCGTTCGCGGTTAAGTATTGCAGTCTGTTGTTAGCCATGATTTATCGGGAATTCCGATTTAATATGACCGTTATACCGTAAATCGTTTGTCTTGGGGTACCCCAGAGCTTCCAGAGCGTCAGGAAAAGTTGGAAAGTATTACTGGAATCTCTGGCGCTTACCTTGCCTCGAGACGCCTTTAAGATCCAGGCGAACAGTCCGAGACCGTCTCACTTGTGCTGCGCATAATCACTCGCGCCCATCAAATGCAGCGACACGTAGGGCTCATCTCCAACCACCCAACTGTCATGCCCCGGCGCGATATAGAAAACATCGCCGGCTTTCATTTCGATAATATTGCCATCGTCCATCGCGGCCGTAGCACGCCCCGAGACCACTATCCCGACATGTTCGACTGCACAGCTCTTCGCTCCCTGCGGCGCGCCGACGTGCACAGACCATTTCCAGCCCGGTTCGTAGGTGGCCCGTCCGATGGTCATGCCGTGGATTCGCACCAGCTCGAACTTTCCTTTTTCAAACGTTCGCACCTCGTCCGGCTGCTCAAAGCGCTTTAGGATTACTTCGTACAAGACAATTCCTCCTTCGATCCATATCTAGTGTCCTCACATTAAGTTGGTTTATGGATGCTGCCCTGCCCGCCCCTTGGCATCCGCAATTCCCGACAACTTGAAAAAGAAATCGTTGATCGCATCCCGCCACGCCACAGCCTGCGCCGCCTGGCCTTCGAGCCGCTCGAGCACCGCATGATAACGCGCGCCGTCGATATGGCCCTGCAAGGTTTTCCACCTCACCGGAAAACTCTGCGCCTTCGCCGCACCCTCATTGTGCGAATCATAAATCGCCTGAATCACCGTCTTCCCCGAATGCAGCACATACGAATAAGGCACATGGTGGAAAAACAAAACTAAGTTGTCGGGACACGTCTTCAACGATTCAAACTCGGCCGCCACCGGCGGCGTGTATTGTCCAGTGAATCCCGTGCCCGTAGCGACCGTACGATCCATGCCGACTCCCGCCTGGTCGGCGCGGATCCACTGCCCCCACCCATTCCCATCCGCCGACTCCGGCCCCGGATCATAATGGTTCCCCACAATATTAGTCAGCGTCTGCAAGCCCAGCGGCGCGCCTGTGTATTTTTCGTATACCGACCATGATTCCATCTGCATGTTCACGATCGTCTTAACGACCAACGGATCATCGCCAAACGTAAGCCGCGTCCATTCCTTGACAATATCGCGAGCGGAAAGATTCGGGTCCCAGGCCAGCCGCCCAAACGCATACAGATTCGCCTGCGCCAGATCGAAGCCGAGCCAGTTGTCATCGTCGCCCACGTCCGCCACTCCAACAAATCCGCCGAGGGGACGGTGGAAGGTTTCTCCGGAAACAATCTGCTTCACCGGCGTCGTGTTTCCGGAATGCACATCCGCATGCAAATCGAAATCGAGAATCTCCTTCCACATCGGCGCCAGATAACACAACTGCTTCTGCTGCCCGGTATATTCCTGCGTGATCTGCAACTCCAAAACCTGATTCGTACGATGCAGCACGCTGATCAGCGGAGAAACCGGCTCGCGCACCTGAAAATCAATCGGCCCATACTTGATTTGCACCAGCACATTGTCGTCGAACTGCCCATCCAGCGGCGCAAAGTTGTCATACGCGGCCCGCGCCCGGTCCGCCTTGAGATCCCTAAAGTCCAGGTGATGGTTGTAAACGAACGCCCGATATATCAAAACCCCGCCGTGCGGCTTCAGCGCCCGCGCAATCACGTTCGCGGCCTGGGCATGCGTTCGCCCATAGGCGGACGGCCCCAGCCGCCCTTCCGAATCCGCCTTCATCAGAAATCCTCCCAGATCCGGGACGGCCCCATAAATCTCATCCGCCTCCTGCCGCCACCACTCCGCCACTCGCGCATCCAGCGGATCAAACGTGTTCAACCCGCCCAGCTTCTGCGGACTGGCAAAATCCACCGCCATAGAAATCCGGATTCCCCACGGCCGAAACGCCGCCGACAGCCGCGCCAACTGTGGTAGAAAGTCGCCGGAAATCACGCGCGTGACCGCGTTCACGTTATTGATCACGCAGCCATTGATCCCCACCGACGCCAGCAGTCGCGCGTAATCCCCGGCACGGCTCAAGTCCGCGAGCACATTGCCGCCGGCAAAAAAAATCGAGCGCCCGCCATAGCCGCGTTCAATGCTGCCATCCAGATTGTCCCACTCGTTGGTCCAGCGGATCGGCGCCGCAGGATTGCGCACCTCACCAAGCTTCTCTAGCGGCCGCCGCAACCCCACCCGCCGCAGCAAAGCAAACACTCCATAGAGCGCGCCGCGATCGTTGCCGCCGGCAACCACCAGCACGGGCCGTCCACGAAAAATAGTGTTGCGGACTATGTATCCATCCGGCTTGAGTTCCGTGTCATTGAACAGAGCAGGGAATTGCGCTTTGAGCGACGCCACCGTCCCCACCACAATTACGCCGTGGGACGTCAGGTTCTTGTGGCGAAAAACCGCCGGCTCTTCCACCTGAAAACTCCGTCCCAACATGCTGTGCAAGCCCCGCAGCAATTCCGCCTCAGCCGTCAGCAGTACCTCCGAATCTCCAAACACCACCAGCCGATCATAGTGCTGCAAAACCGCCGGATCATGCACCGGCGCATACCTCAGCCACGCCGCGTGTGCATCGTTCTCAACCCCCGAGGCCGCCCCGTTCAAGCTCCCCTTGAGCGGGGATTTTCCCTCCGCCACCGTAGCCAGCAGCAGACACACCACAGTTACCCCAGACCAGCGAAATCCTCGGCGCAATGGCGTCATCTTCATGAGGAGGTTGTGAGATCGAACCGAATGATAGTCGATTCTAAGGCTCGGAGGCAGGCTGGCTCGCGGCTTCCCTGTCCGCCCAATAACTGCGCCGGGCCGTGACCACCAGGTCCGGATACTCTTTCAGTTTCAATCCAATGCTATGCAGCCCCGGATGCGGCGACGCCGGCTGAAAACTCAACACATATCGATTGGGCACGTGATTGGAGATGGTCAACAAGCTATTCTCCAGATTACGAGCATTGCTGAAAGAAAAGTATTCCCCGCCCGTAAGATGGGCAACGCTCTCCGGAACGTTGCGGTGCACCCCATTCATGCCCAGAAGGGCCGCAATCTTGGCCAGTCGCAACGGCGGCGCAAGCTGGCTCAAACAATCCCATGTCTGCGCCAGGCGGCCTTGCCCTGAGTTGGGATCGCCATTCGGGTCCCGGCTCATGCATCCTCCCGGCGGCCCGGGATCGTCGGAGTTTACTTTCGACGCCTCATGCTTCGCATCCGACTTCGAACTGGAAAACCCCAGGCTGTAGATCGCCGTGTTGGTGTCGCTGATCTCCCGCAGCGCATCCTCCATCGCGAGATGGCTGCCATGGTCGACCGTCTCGCTGATCAGCAGAATCGCCCGTCGGTATTCCGGCGCCTGCTGCCGCAGCATGTAAAGCGCAAACCCCAGGCCATCGAGGATCGCCCCACCCCCATTGCCGGGACTCAAGCCGTGAATCGCTGCGTCGAGCACATCCGCGTCGGAAGTGAAATCCTGCACCAGCTTGGGCGAGCTGTCGAAGCCCACAACGGCGATCTTGTGTTGAACCCCACCGGCCACCGCTTCGATCAGAGTCCCAAGATTTCGATACTTATCGAGCTGCCGCGCACCCCCGCCGCCGGTTTCAATCACCACCACCAGCGCCAGCGGCTCACTGTCGCTGTCCTGCTCCAGCTGAAGCTTCTGCTCCACTCCGTCATCGGTCACCGTAAAATCCTTCGCCGACAGCGTGAACACAAGTTTCCCCGCCTTGGTCCTCACCAAAGCCGGCACGATCACCAAAGTAGAGTGCGCGCTAATCGTAGTTTGGGACGAAGTTTGGGACGAAGCTTGGGACGAACCAGAAGGAGTCGCCGTCTGCGCCGTCGCCACGGGCATCCACGCAAGCGCAATGACTATGACGACAATGCGAATCCTAATGTTCCCGAACACGACTTCATTCTAATAGAAATCGATTGCAGCACCATCGCCCAGGGTGCCCCGTCCTTCGCGCGTCCTGTGCGGGAGGGCGGGGCTTTTCACGTCAGCCACCACCGCCCCCGCGTCTTTACGAACTCCCAAGGGTGCCCCGTTCAAGCTCAGCTTGAGCGGGGATTTCCCCTCAGCGTAGGCCGCGCAAGCGGTGAGCAGCAGAAAGGACGGCGGCAAGCATCTCTTAGCGAGTGCGATGGCGTTGTCTTCATGCCAAGGTGGAGAGATCGGATGGAATGATAGTCGGGCGAGGCAGCGTGTCTCAGGTTGGGCCCTTTTGCCGTTTGTTGATCTCAGCCAGTTCGTCCCGGACACGCCAAGCGGCTTCTGTTAGTGACCCGACTCGCCCAGCCAAAACACCACGAAGCTGTCTAAGTTCCGCGATCAGCATGGAACCCACATAGAAGAACAGCACGAGTCCTACGACGACTAGCCAGAACGTAGCGCTCATTGGCTCCTTCACTCAGTTGTCCGAGATTTGATTAGTAGCTGTTACTGCCCGACTTGCTTCTGAAACACAGCTAGTGCTTCTTCTGGAGTCTTGTAGTCGCCAGTCCAACCACTGTCAACGCCGTTCTTCTCGCGGCGCAATTGCCATCTCGGATCAAGCACGTTTCCTGATTTCATATGTACAAAACCTCGCTGGCCGTCCCGCATTCCGTTGATTCGATAAGAAATGATTCGTTCCCGCATATTATTAAGGTAGCTCCACTCGCCTTCGTCTAACGTGAGTTTGAACATGACAGTTCTTCCTCCTTGAGGAAAAGGTAACCCCTAGATTCTTCTGACCCAAATTATATTGCATCTGGCGCTTCCGACCGAGGCTGCCCTCCTTGTGGAACTCGGAGAGGCGGCATAAGCTAAGTGCCCGGAATCAGACATGAACCATCTCTGGCACCTTCTGCATGCTGCTCGAATCCATTCCAAGTCGCTACTTGAGCTATCGTCCCTTTTTCTGGGCATAGTCAACGCACTGTTTCTGCTCAAATTCTATCTGCGCGATAAGCCGAAACTCAGAGTGAAACCAATCTCCCCTGAGGTATATCAGTGGTGGTTCCGAAAGCCGGACGGCAAAACTAAGACACAGCCGACTCGTAGATATGGCTTTTTAGCTTATGTTTCAATTTCAAACAGAGGTCTCAGAAAGGTTGAACTGGAAGACTGGCGGCTTTGTATCAAGAATAGACTCCATAAAGCGGATTGCATGTCTGCGCTCAACATGCCGGAGCCTAAAGTTACGATTGGCTCGCAAGAAAAGTACTACCCTGTGCTAGGGCAAAGGGGAGTCTTCGGCGACGGACGTACGCTGACGGAGCCAGGTTGCTCCACGTCCGGCATGGTGTTTACTAAATACGAGTGCTACGGGGGCGAGGGATGGGATCCAGCAATCCACGATGGAAAAATATCGACAACTTTTGTAGTCACTGACGTGTTTGGCGGCAAGTGTAGTTGTGGAATAGAGTTTTCGCAGAAGACCTTCGAGGAAATTAACGCTCTCGCTCCAGACATCCATTTGATTTTTGAGAATTTAGAATTCGGAGAAGGGAAGCCCTCCTAAGGCGGTTTGGCCCGCCTTTCGCTTTTTGCCCCCGCCATCCCTGCTGGGGGTGCCCCATGTCTCGCCGAATTTGCGAGACGTGGGAACCACGGACGCCGGTAGCTCGTTCTTTCCCCCATTGAGAATCCCAAGCTGGTGGCATTTGTGGAATCCCACCCTAGCGCACGAGGTTTGGCTTGCCTCACGACATATGAAACGCGCTAGGATGGGGCACCCGGCAAGAAATAAGGGTGCTCCACTCTGACGGCTGGCCCACCCTTGCGCTTTTTGCAAGGGTGGGAACCACGGACGTCTCTGCTAGTCTGGCACGGGCTGATCCAACAACGAATGAAAGGTGCCCTCAATGAAATTGGCGCGCGTGATCCTTTTTACTGCCCAGATCGACGCCATGAGCAAATTCTACGGAGAAGTGCTGGGCCTCAAACAAGTCACGAATGAAAAAGGCTGGCGGGAGTTTGCCGCCGGCGGCGCGAGGATCGCGCTCCACTCCGGCCCGTCCTCGCCCGGACGCAAGGGTCCGAAGATTGTGTTCCACGCCAAAGATGTCGCCGGTCTGCGCAAAAAGCTGGTGGCCCGGGGCGCCAAGTTCGGCGAGGTCCGGCAGGGGGAGTTTTGCCTGTGCGACGGCAAGGACCCGGACGGCAATCCCATCCAATTGTCCAGCCGCTGAATCCCAAATCGGGAAACCGTCTTCATCCCAAAGCATTCCCAAAACGGGAATTACGGGAATTATCGGGCAGTTCGCCCCTCGTCCCGCCCGATTCCCAAAAGGGGAATGTTCCGCCAACTCCAATCCCCAGACCGGCTTACCCATTATTGTACGTACATTCCGGTATGCACAAAATGTTCCCCGGGGAACATTTGTGCAAAACGCACTTATGTTCCCCGGGGAACATATCTCCATTTTGCGCTAAGCCAACCCGGCATCCTCGGCCGCGCCCTGCGAGATGGCCGACCAGTCCAGCGCCTCGCCCCCATGGGCCAGCAGGGTGAGGAAGCGGTTGTAAATCAGGCTGGCCATGGGCAAGGGGACCCGCAGCGTCTCGGCCGCCGCCAGCACCAGGCGATTGTCCTTGAACCCCAGGGGCGCAACGAACCCGGCGGGCTGGAACTTCTTGTCGGCGATGATTGCCCCATACACTTTGTAAACCGGGGCATCGAAAAGCGTTGAGGTGAGGAAGTCAAGATACTGGTGCTGGTCCACGCCGGCCTTGCCCACCAGCGCCACGGCCTCTCCCAGCGCCTCGATCACGGTCGAGATCAGAAAGTTTCCGCTCAGCTTCACCAGGTTCGCATCCGGAGGGTGGGTGCCGAAGCGAAAAGTTTTCTGCCCGATGGCGTCGAGCAGAGGCAGGCAAGCGTCCACCGCATCCGGCGCGCCCGCCACGGTGACGAACAGCTTGGCCGCTGCCGCCGCCTCGGGCCGCCCAAACACGGGCGCGGAAACGAAGCGCTGTCCCGCCTTGGCGTGCGCCGCCATCATTTTTTCCGCCAGCGCCACGCTGATGGTGCTACAGGAAACATGGATCGCGCCCTTGGCCAGGCTCCCGATCACCGTGTTGGCGCCACCATCGCCGAAGACGACACTCTCCACCGCGGGATCGTCGGCCAGCATGGTGATGACGGCCTCGCCTCGGCAAGCGTCGCCTACCTGGGACGCATAGCGCGCGCCCTGCGCCACCAACGCCTGCGCCTTGCTGGCGGTGCGGTTGTACACCGTGACTTCGTGTCCTTTTTTGAGCAGGTTCGCAGCCATGGCTGCTCCCATGTTTCCCAGACCAATGAATCCGACCTTCATGTCTCACCTCGAAAGTTTGTTCTGGAAGAATTGGATGCGGGGGTGATCGCGACGGACTCGCGGGAGTTGGGGCAGGCGGACGGGTAAGAGACCCGTCCCTACCCGAGAGCGCGGCTGGTTTCAGTTGATTCGGCTGGACAGCATGGCATTCACGTAAGCCTCCAGGTGGGAAAGCTCCAACCCGGAAGCCACCAGGTCCCAGATGTCATCCTCGGTCAGGCCCACCTTGGCGGATCTTTCATGGAATCTCTCCACATCGTCGAAAAGAAACATACGGCATTTGTGATTCATAATTCCGCCATCCTTTATGGCGAGGTTAGGGAATGAAAATTAGCAAAGGAAATGGGGGCAGTACGAGAAAACCCGGGGCCCTCCCCAGAGCCCACGCCCCTTTTCTGAACTGCCCCCGTTGCTCCTCGATACACAAGGAGCAAACTCGAACGCAGCGGAACAAAGTCCTAACAGCGAAGGGAACGGTGCAGGATGGGAAGAGAATCGACTGAAACCACGAGAAACGGTGCAGGGTGAGTGTGGTGATGGCGGTAAAACTGTGAGGAGAAGCTGAACTCGGTGAAAGCCCCGACCGTTAGCACCCCGGGGGTGCTGACGCTGCGGGCATGGGCGACGACCGGCGCGCTGCCGCCGTTGAAGGCTACATCAGGCAGGTCGACGTCGGGCAGGACAAGAATCAAAAAAAACAGGAAAAGCATGCCCAACAGGAGGGTCAAAGCCCACGGTTTGATGGTCCAGCGTCCCATTGTGCAGAGGAAGGTAACGTGAATCCTGCTACCGTGTCAACTGCCCAGAAGTGGGGTGTAGAGCGGGATCCAGCCAGCGGTGCCGATCGGCCGGGTGTGAAGCCCGTCCCCACACCAACTACTATAGCCAGCCTTTGGTGCGGGCGATGCGTGCGGCCTCCACCCGATTGCCGGCTCCCAGTTTGCTGATGGCCTCGGAAAGATAGTTGCGAACCGTGCCTTCGGAGAGATTGAGTTTGACGGCGATGTCGCCGCTGGCCATGCCGTCACCTGCCAGCCGCAACACCTGACGCTCGCGGTCGGTCAGGGGGTCGGGTTCACCCCAGGCCTCGGTGGCCAATTCAGGATCAATCACTCGCAGACCCTGCTGCACCCGGCGGACGGCATCGGCGAGTTCTTCCGCGCGCATGTCCTTGAGCAAGTATCCGGAAGCGCCGGCATCCAGGGCCCGGCGCAGATAGCCAGCGCGTGCGAAGGTGGTCAGGATGATGACGCGAGTCCCGGTTCGGCGGCGCTTGAGTTCGGCGGCCACGTCCAGCCCGGTGAGTTCGGGCATTTCGATGTCGGTGATAAAGACATCCGGCTTTTGGGCGAGGACTTCGCGGAGAGCATCTTTGCCGTTGCGAGCCCGAGCTACGACAGAGATGTCGCCTTCAATTTCGAGAAGGGCGGCGAGAGCTCCCAGCACCATGCCCTGATCTTCGGCAATGATTACGCGAATGGTTTTGCGGGGGTCCTTTACCGGAGGATTCACTGGGGGCCAGTGGCTTTCATCGGGGTCAAGGGAAACTGGATGGTGAGGCGGGTGCCGGTGCTGGTTTCGCGGGCGAGAGTTCCGCCCAGTGCCTCAATGCGTTCCCGCATGCCGCGCAGGCCGTTGCCTTCGACCTGGTCGCCGCCTTGTCCGTCGTCCAGTATTTCGAGCAGACAGCTATCGTTTATGGGCGCAAGGCGCAGGTGACAATTGCGCGCGTGGGCGTGGCGGACGACATTGGTGACCGCCTCCCGCACCACCATGGCGACCACGCTTTCCTGAGCGGGGCTCAGGCTCACCTCGGCGGCTTCCGACTGCACCGCGACCCCGGCCGTTTCGAGCATGGCTTTGGCCTGTTTGAGTTCTTCGTCGAGGCTGTGAGCGCGGTATCCGCGGATGGTGGAGCGTACTTCCGCCAGGGCCTGGCGGGAGGTTTGCTCCACATCCGCGATTTCGGCTTTGGCTCGCGCCGGGTCGCGGTCAATCAAGTTTTCCCGCCAGTTCGGATTTCAGGATGATCACCGAGAGCGTGTGGCCCAGTACATCGTGCAAGTCGCGGGCGATGCGTTCGCGCTCGGCGACTTTGGCCAGATGCTCAATTTCGTTTTGTGCCATGCGCAATTTGCAGTTGGCGCGATCGCGCTGGGCGAAGAAAATGTTTCCCGTGCCAATGATCGTGCCGAAGACGCAGCTCCAGAACCAAAACCAGAAGCCCAGGTGGAGGAAATAACATTCCAGGCTGACCAAGGCAGCCAGGCCGGCCAATATCTTGACCGCGGCACGTTCGGTATCAACCGTGAAGGGCGCAAAAGATGCGGTGTAGATGAAAAAACATGCCGCCCCGTAGTGATATGGGGCGTAGATGATACCCATGAGGGTCATGGCCCCAAGACACACCAAATTCCAAGGGCGTTTGAAGCGGAAGAAACTGAAGTACAGGACGAGAAATATAATCGTACCGACGGCGGTGGCCAGCCATTTCTTCCAGCCGGCATGGCTGAGGATCGGGTCCTCAAAAAAGAACCCGAAGTAGACGAGCCAGAAGTAGCCCACCCAGCCGTGATCTTTTTTAACTCTCTCGGGTAAGAAAGGCATTGGTTCTAGGCTACCCCTTTTTGCTGCCGCGCGTCAGCCCTGTTTTAGTGCCGCCGAGCCAGAGAAGTCCACAGCCCAGCAGGAGCGAGAGGGGAACCAGAAGCAGCAGAAGGTCCAATCGTCCCGTCACCGTCAGCAGAAAGAGTGTGCCGATGATCAGTGTCCAGCCCGCTTTGCCGTTGCTGTTCATGGGGAATCCTTTTTCATGTTCAGCCGTGCACCTCAGGCGCTGAAGCGCGTGCAGTTAAGGCAGCTTTTAACGCAGCGCTGAAGCGACTGCTCCACCCAAAGTCCACTCCACCAAAATCAAGTTCACCAAAATCAAATCCACCAAACCAAATTCACCTAAATCAAGTCCTCGACTAAAGCGTTAGCCGTACATTTTTCCTTCGTCGCGATGGAACCCGAGGCGGGCGACGCCGAGGCAGAGCAATCCAAACCCGATCAGGGCCTCCCAGTGAGACCAGTTGGATTCGCCGCGTCCCGCGCCCACGATGCCTAGCCCGAGTTGTGCCAGATGATAAGGCGGAAGGTGGACGGCGATGGACTGGAGAAATTTTGGCAAGGCCTCAATGGGAAACCACAGCCCGGATGCGAACGACAAGGGAAGATAAATCAGATTGACAATTCCGGGGGCGGAATTCGGGCCAGCGAAATAGCCGATGGCGAGTCCCATGGCGCAGAACGGGAGTGCTCCCAGGACCAGGGTAACCATGAGCTTCGCCGCCATGGCTGCCGCAATGTGGACTCCGCCAAACAGGATTCCCAGCGCAAGCAGGGCCAGCAAAATGATGGCGCTAAAGATCATGCAGGTGATTAATTTAGCGGTGAAGTAGGCGAAGGGAGGCATGGGACTGGCGCGCTTCACCTGCATCCAGCCCAGCCCTCGATCCATGGCGACGCCTACGCCGTTAGCGAACAGGGAAGCGGCCAGCACGCCGAAGGTCCCGTAAGTCGCGATCAGGTAGGTGCTCACGCCCACACTACCCATCTTCGCGCCGCGATTCATGAGCAGTCCGAACAGAACGTAGAACATCACGGGAAACACCGTGATCGAGACCGCATACATGGGGATGCGCAAATATTTCAGGAACTCGTATTTGGCTTCTTTTATATAGCTCAGCAGAGTCCTGCTCAGGGGTTGAGTCAATGCTGCTTGCGTCAAAGGGTTTGAAGCGGTGGCCATTTCTTACCTCCGTGCCAATGTAGTTTCAGAGCTGTTGTCCTGGGTTAGCGCCAGGAATGCGTCTTCCAGCCCGGCGCTGGTGATCTCAAGTCCAGAGAGCGCAGAGTCCTGTAGCAGCAACTCGCGCACAACTGGCTCCGCCTGCGACACCTGAATTTCCAGAGCTTCGCGGTCCTGGCAAACTTTTAAGACTCCCGGCAGACCGCAAATGAACTCGATGGGAATGCTGGTGACACAGCGGATTTTCTTGCCGGCGGTTTTCGCCTTGATCTCTGAGGGCGTCCCTTCCGCAATGATGGAGCCCTGATTGATGACCACGACCCGGTCGGCGAGTTCGTCGGCTTCTTGCAGATAATGCGTGGTCAGCAGGACGGTTTTGCCGCGGCCCACCAGCTTGCGGATTTCGTCCCACAGGAGGCGGCGGGCTTCGACGTCGAGTCCGACGGTGGGTTCATCGAGGAACAAGAGATCGGGATCGCCGCAGATGGCCAGGGCAAACAGAACCCGCTGTTTTTGTCCTCCTGATAGCTCGCCGAATTTGCGGTCCTTGATGTCGGCGATTCCGGCGATGGCCAGGATCTCTGACAGAGGCAGCGGTTTGGGGTAGTAGGAAGAGAACAGATCAATGTGTTCCCGCACGCGCAATGTCTCGGGGACCCTGGCAACCTGCAACATGGCGCCGGTGCGCATGCGGACATCGGCGTTTACCGGGTTCCCGCCAAATACATTCACGATGCCGCTTACGGGCTTGGCCACGCCAAGAAACAACCTGACGGCGGTGGTCTTGCCGGCGCCGTTTGGTCCCAGCAGTGCAACCAGCTCTCCCGCCCGCACGGAAAAATCCACGTTGCGCAGCGCGGTTACCGGGCCGTAAGTCTTGGTGACTCCGCGCAGGCGAGCGACGATGGGGCCGGCAATCGGCTGCGATTTCTGCTGCGAAACGGGGGCGACTTCGTTCAAGGTTGCGATCATGATTTGTTTCCTTACCCTGCGGTCAATCTCTCTGATCCAATCAACTCCGATCAGCAGTGAACCTATAATCGGTGACGGGGAAGAATCGCACCAGTGGAGATCATCACCATCCCACGGTGACAAATGTCATGGGTGCAGTCTCGGTCTTATGCCTGCAAAGTAGGGACGGGCGACGCCGCCAGGGCCCGCAGGCTATATAATCCAATCCGCCGAATAGAACGCGAGGGGTGTGATTGCAGATTCGACCGGGAATTGAGCTGGCCAGCCTGAGCGACCTGGGCTGCCAGAGAAGCAACAATGAAG
The DNA here is from genome assembly GCA_963802555.1 of Terriglobales bacterium. Taxonomy (GTDB): domain Bacteria; phylum Acidobacteriota; class Terriglobia; order Terriglobales; family Acidobacteriaceae; genus DATBAX01. The sequence goes on from CAWDJD010000002.1 coordinate 766,274, forward strand.
ACCGTTATTCCTATTGGGAACCCGCCAGCGACGAAGAATTCCAACGCAAAGGCCGATTGGCGATTGTGGCCGACGGCATGGGGGGATACGAAGGCGGCCAGGAGGCCAGCCGGATCGCGGTCGAAGCGGTTGAGCAACACTACGCCAGCGCTCCCGGCGGCGATCCCCAACTGCTTCTGATTGACGGCTTGCGCAAGGCCCACCAGCTGATCCACGATTACGCCACGGCCCATGAGGAATTGCTGGGCATGGGAACGACTTGCACCGCCCTGGCCGTGGTGGGCAAGAATCTTTACTACGCGCACATCGGAGACAGCCGCCTTTACCTGGTGAGAGGTGCGAATGTTTCCCGGCTTACCCACGACCATTCCTACGTAGGGCGGCTGATCGAAAACGGCGTCATTAGCCCGGTGGAAGCCGAGACCCACCCGCAGCGGCATATTCTTACGGCCGCGCTGGGATCGGGCATGGAGATCTCTCCGGACTTTCCCCCATCGCCGATCGAGCTGGAGAAAGGCGATGTGCTCATACTTTGCAGCGACGGACTGTGGAGCCTGGTCAGCGACGGGGAGTTGCGAGATGCGGTCCGCATGGATCTGCAGAAAGCCTGCCAGCGCTTGATCGAGATCGCGAAGGAACGCGGTGGTCCCGACAACATTACCGTGCAGTTATTGCGCGTGGAGTAGATCAAGACCAGCTACCTGTTAGAAATCCCCGATCTCGAAAGCAGACCGAAGTTTTGCACAGTTTGCGAGGCAAAATGCCCGAACGGTTGTGCAAGCGAGTTCACATTCATCTTCAGTGAAACATTCATAGTGTCATTCAACTGCATGAAATAAAACATGTTTTCGGATGCCTGACGGGGTGGCCCGTTGGCATCCAGATTGCAATGTCGCTTATGTCAATAAACTCTATTAAATCTATAGGGTTTTATGGCACAATGGAAAACCTTATGAAGATCTCGCAAAAAGGACTCTACGCACTGCAAGCCATGATGATGCTGGCGCGCCACTACAACCAGGGGGCGATCCGCATCCGCGATATTGCCTACGAAGAAGTGCTGCCGGAAAAATTCCTGGAACTGATTCTGCTCGAACTCAAGAACGCCCGCATGGTGGAGAGCGTGCGCGGCGCCAAAGGCGGCTATCAGTTGCGGCGGGCCCCGGCTGATATCCATTTAAGCGAGATCATCCGGTTGATCGACGGGCCGTTGGCGCCGTTTGGCGATGCCGAGCAGTTGCGCAGCCTGATTGATCGTGATGCCGAACACCGGTCGCTCTACAAAGTATTTCTCGAAGTGCGTGACGCTGCCGCGAAGATTTTGGAGAACACGACGCTGGCTGACATCATGGGCGGCGGACGTTCATCGAGAGCAAAAATCAAGCGCAAGAAGAAAGACGAGCCAGGGAGCGTTCTTCCCATGGTGGTCCACGGAAATCCGAACAGGGGAGAACGATGAGCAAGAAGATCTTAGTTTGGGCGATGATTCTCGGATTCTCGATGCAGGCTCTGGCGCAGGGCGGGACGGTCACGCTGCTTAATGTTTCCTACGATCCGACGCGGGAACTCTATCAAGACTACAACGCCGCTTTCGCCAAGTATTGGAAGGCGAAGACTGGACAGACGGTGGAGATCCAGCAGTCTCACGGCGGATCGAGCAAACAGGCACGCGCGGTGATTGACGGCTTGCAGGCCGATGTCGTCACGCTGGCGCTCGCCTATGACATCGATGCGATTTCCGAGAATGCCGGGTTGCTTCCTGCCGACTGGCAGAAACGCCTGCCGCAGAACAGCACTCCCTACACTTCGACGATTGTGTTTCTGGTGCGCAAGGGGAATCCCAGGCACATCAAGGATTGGGACGATCTGGTGAAGCCGGGGATTTCCGTGATTACGCCCAGTCCCAAGACCTCGGGCGGCGCCCGCTGGAATTATCTGGCGGCGTGGGCTTATGCCCTCAAGCAACCCGGTGGCAGCGAAGCCAAAGCCCAGGATTTTGTGAAACGGCTCTATAAGAACGTTCCTGTGCTGGACTCGGGTGCGCGTGGCGCGACTACCACTTTTGCCCAGCGTGAGATCGGCGACGTGCTTATCGCGTGGGAGAACGAAGCTTTCTTGTCACTCAAGGAATTGGGACCCGACAAAGTTGAAATCGTGGTGCCGTCGCTGAGCATATTGGCGGAACCGCCGGTGTCGATTGTGGACAAGGTCGTCGACAAGAAGGGGACCCGCGCGGTGGCCCAGGCGTATCTGGAATATCTCTATACGCCCGAGGGGCAGGAAATCGTGGCTCGGAACTATTACCGGCCGCGTCTCGAAGCCGTAGCGAAGAAATATGCGTCAACCTTCCCAAAGATCAAGCTGGTGACCATCGATGATGTTTTCGGGGGATGGCAGAAAGCGCAGAAAACGCATTTTGCCGATGGCGGCGTCTTTGACCAGATTTACCAGCCAGGGAATTAAGGCATTCAAAGCGAGACCAGAATGGCGATCACTCTCAAAAAGCGCAGCATCATCCCGGGGTTTGGCCTCACCCTGGGGTTTACGCTGACTTATCTGAGTTTGATCGTGCTGATCCCGCTGTCGGCAACGTTCTTGAAGGCGGCGACGCTGATCGTGGGCTCGTTTCTGGCACGTTATTGTCGATCCGCGAGCGCTGGCATCCTATCGCATTACGTTTGGGGCTTCGCTGATTGCCGCCCTGATCAATCTGATGTTTGGGCTTCTGGTGGCATGGGTTTTGGTTCGCTACTCGTTCCCGGGCAAACGGCTGGTGGACTCGCTGGTGGACCTTCCGTTTGCGCTGCCGACTGCCGTGGCGGGCATCGCGCTGACGGCCATCTATTCCAGCCATGGTTGGATGGGGCGCTATCTGGAGATGATCGGCATTAAGGCGGCGTACACGCCTTTGGGCATCGTCATTGCGCTCACCTTTATTGGCCTGCCTTTCGTCGTACGGACGGTGCAACCGGTTCTGGAAGATCTCGATAAAGATATGGAAGAAGCGGCTGCCAGTCTGGGTGCGAATCGGTTGCAGGTTTTCGCGCGAGTGATTCTTCCCGCGATCTGGCCGGCGGCGTTGACCGGTTTCACCATGGCATTTGCCCGCGCCATCGGCGAGTACGGCTCCGTGGTGTTCATCTCCGGGAATATGCCGATGCGCACGGAAATTACGCCTCTGCTCATTATTACCAAGCTGGACCAATACGACTACGCGGGAGCGACGGCGATTGCCGTGGTGATGCTGGTGGTTTCGTTCGTACTGTTGCTGACCATCAACCTGCTGCAAAAGTGGAGCAGCAAAGCGCATCGAGCACAATCGTCGGCAGACTCAGGCGCCGCCGAAATATCGCTTGAACCGATTTACGTGCAGTAGGGATACCACAAGACTATGGCTGGAACGATCACATTAAGTGCGAGACAGAGTGCGGCGGCCGCATCGACGAGCAGCCGGGCCACGCTGGAGTCGCCCGCGGTGCGGTGGACGCTGATCGCAATTGCGGTGGTGTTCCTTGGACTCTTCCTGTTCATGCCATTGGCGATGGTTTTTGTTTCGGCGTTTTCCAAAGGGATCAAAGTCTATTTCGCGGCATTCAGTGAGCCCGATGCACTGGCTGCCATCCGGTTGACATTGTTAACAGCGGCGATTGCCGTGCCCATGAACCTGGTGTTTGGAGTGGCCGCCGCCTGGGCGATTGCCAAGTTCGAATTTCTCGGCAAGAGTTTCCTGACCACCCTGATTGATCTGCCCTTTTCGGTGTCTCCCGTGGTCTCGGGACTCATCTACGTCCTGATTTTCGGACTGCAGGGCTTGCTGGGTCCCTGGCTGCGGGCGCATGACATCAAGATTATTTTTGCGGTGCCGGGCATTGTGCTGGCCACGATTTTTGTGACTTTCCCGTTTGTCGCCCGGGAGCTGATTCCGTTGATCCAGGCCCAGGGCAATGACGAAGAAGAAGCAGCTTTGACGCTGGGCGCCAGCGGCTGGCAGACGTTTTTCCGTGTGACCCTGCCCAATGTGAAGTGGGGATTGCTGTACGGCGTGATTATCTGCAATGCCCGCGCCATGGGCGAGTTTGGCGCGGTCTCGGTGGTCTCCGGACATATTCGGGGATTGACCAACACCATGCCCCTGCACATCGAAATTCTTTATAACGAATACCAATTCGTCCCAGCCTTCGCGATTGCGTCCCTGCTCGCGATGTTGGCCTTGCTCACGCTGGTGGTCAAGAGCCTGGTGGAATGGCAATCGAAGCGGCAATTTGCCGAGGATGAGAAGAACTGGAGCCTGGAAGTCGCATGAGCATCGAAGCGCTAAACATTTCCAAAAAATTCGGCCATTTTACTGCGTTGCAGAACGTCAATCTGCAGATTCCGACGGGGGAACTGGTGGCCTTGCTGGGGCCGTCCGGCTCGGGGAAAACCACGCTGTTGCGAATCATTGCCGGGTTGGAGTTTGCGGATTCCGGGAACGTGCGCTTTGACGGCAAGGACATCGGCGATCGGACGGCGCGGGAAAGGCGCGTGGGGTTTGTGTTTCAGCACTACGCATTGTTCCGGCACATGACGGTGTTTGAGAATATTGCGTTTGGGTTGAAAGTCAGGCCGCGGCAGACGCGACCGGCAGCAGCGAAAATCCGCTCCAAAGTTCAGGAGCTCTTAAAGCTGATTCAGCTGGACAAGCTGGCGAACCGCTATCCGTCTCAACTTTCTGGAGGACAGCGGCAGCGTGTGGCCCTGGCACGTGCTTTGGCGGTAGAGCCGAGCGTGCTGCTGCTGGACGAGCCCTTCGGCGCTCTGGACGCCAAAGTCCGGCAGGAATTGCGGCGCTGGTTGCGGCAATTGCATGACGAGATTCACATCACCAGCGTGTTCGTGACTCACGATCAAGAAGAAGCTCTGGAATTGGCCAATCGCGTGGTGGTGATGAACGAGGGCCAAATCGAACAGATCGGCACTCCCGACGATGTTTATAACCATCCGGCGACGCCCTTCGTTTACAACTTTTTGGGCAATGTGAATCTGTTTCATGGGCGCATTGATGACGGCAAAGCGTACATCCACGAGCGGGAGACCGGTCACGTGGTCTATGTGCGTCCACACTTGCTGGATATCGAGCGCCTGCCGAACGGCGGAGACCACTTCCGGGCCAGGATCAAGCACATCAACTCCGCCGGGCCACTGGTCAAAGTGGAAGCCATTACGGAATGGGGTGCGCTGGTTCACGTGGAGATGTCGCAGGACCGGTTCCGCAATCTTCATTTGTTGAAGGATGAAGCGGTATTCGTCATTCCGAAAGACGTGAAAGTGTTTGAGGCGCGTGAGGCGCGGGCGAAAGTTGTATGAAGCAGGCATTCATAGTCCCGGGTTGTTGTCCTCAGGCATCGGACCTCCTCCTGTTCGCGTAATCTTCGAAATGCAGATAGGCCGGTTAAATCAGATGTTGGTTCTTTAGCAATATTAAGTCAATAAATAGACATACTTGTAATTCGATTTATGTTGTCAATTTGTCACGCTGATAACGAACGAAAGCAGCTGAGCGACCAAATAAAGCTTAAGGAGCCCATTGACAATGCAACCCAGTTCAACATGGTTTAAAAGTGCGGTCCTGCTGTTCGGCATGGCTGCAACAGTGTTCGCTCAATCGCCTGCGCCTGCCAAGGCCAAGACAGCAAAGGAGGCTGCACCAGCGGTGACGGCGGCAGACGTGCAAGCGCTGCGGGATGCCATTGCGGCCCAGCAGCAGCAGATCGAGCAGCTCAAGCAGGCGCTGGCGCAGAGAGACCAGGCGGAACAACAGGCCTCCCAGCAGGCCCAGCAGCAGCTTCAGGCCACCCAGGCCGCGGCCACGGACGCGCAACAGAAAGCGGCGGCTGCGGAAACCGCTGCCAGTGCACAGCAGGCCACGGTAGAAAAACTTAACAGCGATGTGGCCGACGTAAAGACCACACTGACCAACTCCGCAGTGAGCACTCAGGATGAGCAGAAACGCGTATCCGCGCTGGAGAGCCTGGTTGGGCATTTCCGGTTGTCGGGCGATATACGCATCCGCGGAGAAGCCTTCAAGCAGGATGACACGGCTGACCGCAATCGCGCCCGCGTCCGGGTTCGTTTCGGAATCGATGGCCAACTGAACCAGGATTTCGTGGGCGGTTTTGCCATCGCCACTGGTTCGCAGAGCGATCCGACGACCACCAATGAAAGTCTGTCGAACTTTTTCGAGCGCAAGACCATTGCGCTGGACAGGGGCTACATTACTTACAATCCCACCAGCTTCAAACCGCTTTCGGTCACCGCTGGTAAGTGGGCCTATCAATGGCAACGGACTTCGGTCACAGGCGATCCGGACATCAATCCCGAAGGCTTCGATGAGAAGCTTTCCTTTGACCTGCACTCGCCGGTGGTGAAGAATTTCACGGTACAGGCGATCCAACTGCTTTACAACGAAGTGAGCGCCGGTACGGACTCTTATGCACTGGGCGGACAGGTTTCGAGCAAGCTGCAGTTTGGGCCGTGGACCACGACCCCGTCGTTCTTGATCCTGAACTGGAACAATCCGAATACGCTGCTGAACGTAAGTTCCTCGCAGCTGACAGCGGAAGGACCGGGTTGCGTGACTCCGACAGGGACGCCGACCGGTACTTGCGGCTTTGGTGCCAACGGCGTCACCAATGCCACCACCACCATCGGCGGCAAGGCTGCGTTCTACTCGGGATTTGAGTACGCGGATTTCATCCTCAACAACCAGATCAAGACGGGGAACAGCCGGTTGCCTTTCAATCTGCTGGCGGAGTACGAGCACAACTTGAAAGCTGCTGACCACCCGTTAAGTTCCACTGGCACGGTGTTGACTAACCTGGGCAGCCAGGCCAACGAATACGGAGTGGACGTCAGCTTCGGTCAGACTAAGAACAAGAACGACGTGCAGTTCGGGTATGGTTGGTATCGGCAAGAGCAGGATTCGGTGCTGTCGGCGTTTGCCGAGAGCGATCAGCGCGCCCCGACCAACATTCTGCAGAACCGCATCTATGCTCTGTGGAAGTTGCGGGCCAATACGGTGGGCAGCTTCACCTGGTGGCATGGCCGAACCCTGAACACGAATCTGGAAAACGCCAAGCGTGCCAGCAGTGCAGTGCCGGTGGGCGCCGAGGAGCCCTACCTCAACCGCTTGCAATTCGACCTGATCTACTCGTTCTAGGTAGTTGTTGCGTTCAACACGAAAAGGGACAGCCGCTCGTGGCTGTCCCTTTTTGTTTGGGTGTCACTGAACAAAACTGCGGAGAGGCAATCCTCCCGACGGACAGGCGAGGCGGTTGTCCCTACGTTGGTCGTGCTGCCTTCATCAGAAGAGATTGCGTAGTTCTCTACGGAGAATCTTGCCGGAAGGTGTACGCGGCACTGCATTCATAAAGCGAATCTCCCGCGGCTGCTTGTGATGCGCGAGACGGTCCGCCACAAAAGTGCAGAGTTCTTCTTCTAATTTTTGGGAGGAAGAAAACCCGTCCCGCAGAACGACGAAAGCAACCGGAATTTCGTCCGGCGTCGCCGTCGGGCGGCCTACGACGCCGCAATCGCGCACTGCGGGATGCTCCAGCAGCAAGGCTTCTACTTCCGCCGGCGCGACCGGGAAGCCTTTGTATTTGATCATCTCTTTGCGGCGATCGAGTACGTAGAAAAAATCCTGCGGATCGCGCATGACGATGTCGCCTGACCAATACCAGCCGTCGCGCAAAACGGCCGCCGTTGCCTGCGGCTCCTTCCAATAGCCCAGCATGAACTGCGGGCCCCGCATGACCAACTCTCCCGGTTGGCCGGGCGCGACTTCTTTACCTTCGCTGCCATCCTCCTGAAGGTCGCCCAGAACACGGCATTCGGTCTGAACCAGCGGCTGGCCGATAGACTCTGGACGATAGAGTTCCGGCTGGAGATAGCCGACATGAGTGACCGGCGAGGCTTCCGTCATGCCGTATCCCTGGCAAACCAGAATTCCCGTCGAAGCGGTAAAACGGCGAGCCAGTTCCGGGGCTAGCGGTGCCGCTCCGGATTTTACCCAGCGCAGAAGATGTTCTTTGGGAAACTGTCCCGCTGCGGCGGCCTGGCACAGCACATTGAGCGCAGGAGGCACGACCGGCATCATGGTAACGCATTCCGAAACCAGCAACTCCAGAAGGTTGGGCAGGTTGAAGCGCGGCATCAGAACGAGCGTTGCACCCAGAATGAGCGCGGGATTCAGTACGACGTTTAGACCATAGATATGGTAAAGCGGGAGAAAGCACAGGACCACATCGTTGGTTGAGAGTTCCGATCCGTTGGGCGCAATGAATTGGTAGACATTCGCGATCAGGTTGAAGTGTGACAGCATCACGCCCTTGGGAAGCCCGGTCGTGCCGCTGGAGTAGGGAAGCGCTGCCAGAGTTTGGTCCGAAGGCGCGTTGGGCCTAGGAAGCGGGGCGGATGCCAGTTGCAGCAAGTTGGCGAAGGGCAGAGTTCTGCTTGCCGTCCCACGAGTTGCGTAAATCCGCCGCAGATTCGGGAGGCCCGCAAGATTAATGCCCTGGATGCACGGGCCGTCCGTGATGAGGAACGCGGCACCGGAGTTCTCCAACTGAAAGCGGACTTCGCGCTCGCGGTAGGACGGATTCAGCAGCGTAGGGATCGCGCCGACGAGCGTCGCGGCATGGTAGGCGACGCAAAACTCCCAGCAGTTGGCCAGGTAGATGGCGACGACTTCGCCGGGCTTCAGGCTGGCGGAAACGAACCCGCGGGCCATGGACTCGACCAGTTCTCCATATTCCGCGTAAGAGATTCGGCGATTGCAGGAGGGATCGATAATTGCAGTTTTCTGCGGCGTGCGCCGGCAGGATTCGAGAACCACGTCGTGGACGAAGCAGCCTTGCGGGTCTGCGTAGAGTTGGGTGCGCAACATGCGGGGAGGATTGTAGCGGAAAACGGGGAATTGGGTGAAAGTGATTGCGTACTTGCTCGAAACGTCGAGGCCAGGCGTCATCGGCGAAATGCTAGACTCAGCCCATGCGGACCGACATTCTGCCTCTCTGCGATAAGCACTACCGCACCATGGAGGCATGTATCGCGCCGTTTAGCGCCGATTATTCCATCGAATTCTTCCGCTGCACCGCCCAGTTTTGCCACCGCTGCTTCAGCGAACGCCTGGGATATGTGACACCGCAGCGTGGTCAGGCGCCGCTTTTTTCCGCCGATCAACCGCGCTGCGATCAGCACAATCGTCCCATGTTCATTTCGAACCTCGACCGGCAGCATAATGTCGTCCGATACGCCTGTCCGGAACCGAATTGTACGGATACGGGGAGCGAAGCCGTGGGGAGCGGCAGTCAAGTTCGACCGTGACACATTGGGTGGCGTAAGGGCGAGCAGATTCCTCAGGGCATGCGCCCTTTCGGAATGACAATTTTGTGAAAGTTTTCTAGCTGGCTAGCTTGCGGAGGAACTCGCGTTCGTCCATGCGGTATTTGAAGGCTTTGCGGCCGTCAATGAAGACCACAGGAACTTCGTCGGTAAAGCGATGGCGCAGCTCGTCGTCGCTGTCCACATCGATCTCGCGCCAGGAGAAACCGCCGCGGCGGTGCAACTTGTGGAGCGTCTCCTTGACAATCTCGCAGAGGTGACAACCCTTGCGAGAGTACATGACGACTTCCCGGGGGTCGGGCATAAGAGGAATTCTACCGTGTCCCGCGGTCGCTTGCCAGCCTCGTATTTTCGACCCAAAGCACATTACAATCGAGGGATGAAAAACGGGAATGGCAGACCGCTTTTGGGAAAGTCGGCCCTGATTACCGGCGGCGCGCGGCGTTTGGGACGGGCGACCGCCCTCGCCCTGGCTGAGGCGGGGGCCGATGTCGCGATTACTTTTCGGAACTCGGCCGCCGACGCCCAGCACACGGTAATCGACCTGGCCAGCTTCGGCGTGCGTGCGGTGGCCATTCGGTGCGATGTCACCGATCAGAAGAGCGTCCGTGCCGCTGTCAAAGAAACAGCACGGGAGCTGGGCGGACTCGACATTCTGGTCAATAACGCCGCCAACTATGAGACTGCGGAATTCGATCAAATCACCTTGAAACAATGGGACGCGATTTTCGCCTCGAATACGCGCGGGCCGTTTCTGGTCTCGCAGGAAGCGCTGAAGCTGTTGCGGGAACGGCGAGGGAAGATCGTTAACATGGGGTCACTGGGAGGACTTAGGCCCTGGGCGGACCACGCCCACTATTGTTCGTCGAAGGCCGCCGTTCACATGCTGACCAAAGTGATGGCGAAGGCGCTGGCTCCCGAGATTGCAGTAAACTGCGTGGCGCCGGGGATGATTGATCTGGGGGAGAAGGCGGCTGCCGGATTCATGAAGAAGATGGCAAAGCAGACTCCGATGCGGCGGAACGGGACCGGCAAAGAGATTGCCGCGGCGGTCCTATTTTTTGCTACTTCGCCGCATTTTATTACCGGACAGGTTCTTGCGGTGGATGGCGGACTGGGGCTGTAGCCTGCGATTCTAAGTTGAGTCTGGCTCTTTTTGCGGCCTTTGCGAATCCTTGGCGTACTTTGCGGGTAGAAAGCCTTTAACCGCAAAGGTCGCTAAGAAAGGCCGCGAAGGACGCAAAGAAATGCAAAGTCCTTGATGCAGCCGATTGTGAAGCTTGCAGATATCTTGTATGGTGACAAGTTTCTGAGAATCCATTGCAAATTATGAAGAAATCTTTTGCGGCTTTCGTGCTGATGAGTGTCTCGTTATTTTGGGCCTCTTTGACATGCGCGCAAGCGCGACCCGAAGACGGTGGCCATGAGCTTGAGGTATGGACCGGCGGGGGACATTCAGCCGTCGGCGGCAGGCCGGACATCGGGGTCTGGAACGGTGGGCTGCGTTATGGATGGATCCTCACCCGTCCGCATGGCCCGGGGTTCCTTAAAGGACGATTCGAGTACGCGCTGGATGCGATACCGGTATTTATGGTGTTTCAGCCGGGCAATACAGCTTATGGCGTGGGATTCAATCCGCTGGTGCTGAAGTGGAATTTTGCGACCCGGGGACGAATCGTGCCTTATCTCGAGCTGAGTGGTGGAGTGCTGCGCACCAGTCATGATGTGCCTACAGGTACGAACGATGTTAACTTCACGCCCTCGGCGGCCTTCGGTACGCATATTCTCCGGGAAAAATATAATTGGAGCGTGGAGCTGCGCTATCTGCATATTTCAAATGCGGGACTCGACGTCCACAACTCCGGGATCAACACCATACAGGTGCGCTTGGGGATCGGTAAATTCTTCAGTCACCACTGAAGATGGTCTCCCGGCCCGACCCACCATCGTAACCGCCGTCATCTATTAGTCCGCTCTCTCGATAGGATATTCTTCTCGCGTATGTCAACTCTGGTGGAATGCGTTCCCAATTTCTCCGAAGGCCGCGACAAGGCGAAAGTGGACGCCATTGTCGAAGCCATGAAGATCGAAGGCGTGTACCTGCTCGATCGTGAAATGGACAGCGATCACAATCGCTGCGTCATCACGTTGGTTGGAGAACGCGAGGCGATCCAGGAAGCCGCCATTCGTGGCGTGGGCAAGGCCGCTGAGTTGATTGACTTGAATCATCATCAAGGGGCGCATCCTCGTATGGGGGCGGCGGACGTGGTGCCATTCATTCCCATTGAAGGTGTCACCCTAGAAGATTGCGTCGCCATGGCACGGCATGTGGGCGAGCAGATATGGAAGCGCTATCAGATTCCCGTTTACCTCTACGAAGCGGCAGCGACATCGCCCGAACGGCAGGGTCTGGAGAACATCCGGCGCGGACAATTTGAAGGCATACGAGCGGAGATCGCAACCAATCCTGCAAGAAAGCCAGACTTTGGCGATCCCAAGGTACATCCTACGGCGGGAGCGACCGTCGTGGGCGCGCGTAAAGCGCTGATTGCCTATAACGTCTTTCTCGACACAACGGATGTGGAGATCGCCAAGAAAGTCGCCAAAGCGGTGCGCTTTTCGAGCGGTGGCTTGCGGTTCGTCAAGGGCGCCGGATTTCTGGTCCGCGGGCAGGCGCAGGTGTCGATGAATCTGACGGACTTTGAGCAGACTCCGGTTCATCGGGTATTCGAACTCGTAAAGTCTGAAGCAGCGCGTTACGGGGTTGCGCCATTGAGCAGCGAGATTGTGGGACTGATTCCGAAGAAAGCCCTGGAGACGGCGGCGGAGTGGTTCTTGCAGGTGGAGAATTTTGATTCTTCGTTGATTTTGGAGAACCGGCTGGCGGCGGTCATGAGCGGCAAAATGGCGGTGGGCGGATTGCGCGCCGGGGTCGAACCGTTTATTGAACAGCTCGCAGCACCCACCGCGACGCCAGGGGGTGGCAGTGCGGCTGCGGCCAGCGGGGCCATGGCGGCGGGACTTGCAAGCATGGTGGCCTCCATGTCCCGAGGGAAAAAGGCTTATCTGCAACATGAGCGGGAGTTGAGCGAGGCCATTTCGCGGCTGTCGCAACTGCGGGAAGAGTTAAAGGCAGCCATCGCCGCCGATGCTGATTCGTACAATGCGGTGATGAAAGCCTACAAACAGGCGAAAGAATCGGCGAACGCCGATGGAATTATTGACGCCGCGCTTAAGCAGGCGACCAGCGTGCCTCTGCGCGTGGCCGAGCAGGCGAGGGAAGTAGCGGGGATTGCGGAGAAGCTCGGGCCGATTACGAACCCGAATATGAAGTCCGATCTAATCACCGCGACCGCGTTGGCCCGGGCAGCCATCGCGGGCGCGCTGGCGAACGTGGAGATCAACCTGGAATCGCTGAAAGACCAGACGTTCATAGCCCAGGCGCGCGACCGGACATCGGCCTTAAGGCTGTGACGAAAGGTACCTTCCCGGTTACAGCGCATTCACTTTGGTTCGGGCCTTTGTCCTTGGCGCTGACATACAATGAACTGGAGTGCGGGTCACCGAACCGCTAAAACCCGCATCTTAGATGGTTAAGTGCAAGAATCCAAAACGGTTACTTTTTGAGCTGGGGGAATCATGAAAGCGAAAAGCAGTATTTTTGTCCTCATAATTCTGAGCACGGCAGCCTGGGGCAGCCCGATCGGGTCGTCGGCCCGGACCGCGATCCCCTCGGAAGTCCAGCAGATTATTTCCGTCGACTACCGCACTATGAAGGGCTCGGATACGGCCATGGCGTTGAAGGCGCAGGTCTTACCGCCAAGTCTCAAGGAGTTTGAAACGGCGCTGAAGGGAGTGGGGATCGATCCCGAAAAGGACGTGGACGTGCTTACCTTCACGGCTTACCGCAAAGGTAAGCAAGGCATCAAATTGGTCGGGGCGGCGCAGGGAAGTTTCTCCATGAAAACGGTGCTGAAGAAGATCAAGCTCAGCAAGATCAAGCCGGCCAAGTATCACGATTCCGATGTTTATCCTATGGGCGGTGGAATGGAAATGACTTTCCTGGACGACAACACTTTGTTGTTTGGGGACAGCGTCGCCCTGCAGGGCGCCTTGGATACGCGCGACGGCTACAGTCCGACCCTGGATTCGAATCCCACCATGGCGGACATGATTGGCTCCGTGGAGTCGGGCACGGTTTGGAGCATTCTCGACCAGCAGGGAACCCAGAATATGTTGCTTTCGGCCCTGGGCGATGCCGGCAAGCTGGCTGACTTCGATACCCTGAAGAAGCGGGTGGTGGGCTCGCGTTACACCATGAACTTCACCAACGGAATTACTTTCGATGTAGACGTGGTGACATCGGACTCGGTCACGTCCGCAACTCTTTCGGCGCTGTTCAAGGCGGGGGTTCTTTATCGCAAGATGACTGCCACGCCGATTGAAAAAGCAGCGTTGGACGAAGTGACGGTGAGCTCAGATAATTCCAATGTACAAATGCACTTCAAGGCCGAAGACAAACAGTTCCAGTCGCTGATCCACTCGGACTTGTTTGCGGCGCTGTCGAAGTAATTTATTGGCGGTTCGGAAACCTGCTAGGCCTTCCCCTGCTTCTTGCGTTTCGCACTGGCCCAGCCTTCCTTCACGATCTGCTGGGCCCGTCCCAAGGCGAGCGAGTCTGCGGCAACATCTTTGGTGATACACGATGCCGCAGCCACGTAGGCGTCTTTCTTTATGGTGACGGGTGCGATCAGGGTGGAATTGCTGCCGATGAAAACTCCGTCTTCAATCACCGTCTTGAATTTGTTCATCCCATCGTAGTTGCAGGTGATGGTGCCCGCGCCAATGTTAACCCCTTCGCCGATTTCCGCGTCTCCCAGATAAGTCAGATGGTTGGCCTTGGAGCCCTTGCCCAGCTTGATCTTCTTGGTCTCCACAAAATTTCCGACGTGCGCCCCTTCGCCGATTTCGCTACCGGGGCGCAGGTGCGAATAAGGGCCGATCACGGCATTCGATTTCACGGTGGCGTCGTCAAGCATGCAGCCGGGACGGATGGTGACACCATCGCCAATCTCAGAATCGCGGATGACAGAATACGACCGGACCACACAATCGCTTCCGATCTTAGTATTGCCGAGGATATGCACGAACGGTTCGATGACAGTGTCAGCGGCGATTTCCACCTCGGCGTCGATCACACAGGTTTGGGGATAGAAGATGGTTACGCCCTCTGTCATCAACTGCTGGGCTTTGGCCGCCCTCATGAGTTGATCGATAGCGACCAGTTCGGCACGGGTATTGCCGCCTAGAATTTCGTGGGGATCTTTTGTCTGTAGAGCCGTTACCCGTGCTTTGGCTCGGGCCAGCACTGCAGCCATGTCGGTCAGGTAATACTCGGCGTGAGGATTGTCGGTGCGGAGTTTTCCGATATTGTCGAGCAGCGCCCGCACGTCGAAGGCATAGAAGCCGGAATTGATCTCGCGAATCTTGCGTTGGGAAGGAGTTGCGGATTTCTCTTCGACGATGGCCTTGACGTCGTCGCTTCCCGAACCCTTTCGAATGACCCTTCCATAGCCGGTCGGATCGGGAAGTTGGGCGGAAAGAAGAGTCATTGCGGCTTTTTTAGCAAGGTGAAAATCACGCAGCCTTTCTATGGTTCCGGCGGTGATGAGCGGCGCGTCGCCGGAGAGGACGATCACTACGTCATAGGAAGCCACCGCATCCCGAGCGATCATCAGAGCGTGGCCGGTGCCGCGTTGGGGATCTTGTAGAACGAACCCAATTCCGGTGTGGGCCATGGCTTGGCGAACCCGGTCGGCTTCATGGCCGATAATGGCGTAAACGTCCCTCGCCGGAACCACTTTCGTGGCTGCGGTAATCACGTGGGCCAGCAGAGGTCTGCCTCCGACTTCGTGCAAGACCTTGGGATGTTTCGATTTCAGCCGTGTGCCTTTGCCGGCAGCCATGATGACAATGGCGATGCGAACGGGATGGTTTGGCCCGGCTTTTTGTTGGGAATGATGGGCGACAGGTTTTGGCATTCAACTCAATATACCGCGACGCCGGTTAATCGTGGTGAGTGGGTGTAGCCGATTCGGTTACCTTGCGATGGGTGGGCTCTGGCGCGGCCAACTGGAGCAGGTCCCTTGCGACCTGGTCGGTGGCATGGCGGGCAACGTCGTCTTCTTCCAGGTAATCCCCCAAGACCGGAATGACTCCCATGGCCTCGATCGCCTCCAGGTCGGCCACCACTTGCGACTGGCCTTCCTGCACGTACTTGGCTTTCATTTCGGGGGAGACTGCTTTACGGTTGATGAGCGCATAATCGAAAATGCCGGCTTCTGCGTGCTCATTCAGGGCCCGAATGTGGTCGGCCGCGGTGCGCCCCAGACTCTCGTTGGCCTGGGTCATCAAATTACACACATAGACCTTTACCGCCGGCGAATTGGCGATGGCTTCCGCGATGCCGCGCACCAACAGATTGGGAATCAGGCTGGTAAACAACGAGCCGGGGCCGATGGTGATGATGTCCGCACGCGCGATCGCGCTCAAGGTCTGAGGCAGGGGCTCCGGGTTCGGGGGCACTAAAAACAGCTCGTGCACGCGGCCCTTGCTGGCGGTGATCTTGGTCTCGCCGCGGACCCGCGTCCCATCCTCCATCAGCGCCTCAAGTTCAACATTGGCCGTGGTCGCTGGATAAATGTGGCCGCGAGTAAGCAGGATTTCCGAGGAGAGTTCGACAGCTTCACTGAAATCGCCGGTCAACGAGGTCAACGCCGCCAGGAAGAGATTGCCAAAGCTGTGTCCTTCCAATCCCGAGCCTTTTTCAAATCGATGCTGAAACAAGCGCGACAGCAGGGCCTCATCCTCGGACAGCGCGACAATACAGTTACGAATGTCTCCCGGGGGCAGCATGTTGAGTTCCTTACGCAGGCGGCCGCTGGATCCCCCGTCGTCGGTCACCGTGACCACAACCGAAAGATCCCGGATCAGAAGTTTATCGGGCACAAAAGGTGGGATTCTGCCGGGTGGGATGACGTATTGCTTTAAGCCTCTAAGCAACGTGGAAAGGCCAGTACCGCCGCCAATGGCCACGACGCGCAAGCCTGGGCCCGTCAGCCTTCGCCGGGGCACGGATTCCGAGCGTTGCTGGGAGTCCGTCATGGCAGCTGCTTAGTTGACCTCTTCCGTGCTGTCACTGGAAGGCGTTTCGGCTCCGGGATCGGGGTAGAGCAATTCGGTAAAGCGGGGGTCTTCCGCTAGGTTCTGGAAGTCGGAGTCATTGCGGGCCTGAAAGCGGAGCGCGGGATTCAGCCGAATGGCCTGATCCAGGGTGCGTAACGAATCTTCTACATGACCGGTCAGGCAGTTGAGCGCAGCCAGGCCATAGGCCACATAGTCTGCCGCCGGCACCTGTTTGGAGAGACCATCCAGGTGCTCGCGAGCGCCTACGTAGTCGCCGATGTTCATAAGAGAGATGGCGTAGTCGTAGTGTTCTTCCGGACTCTTGAAATGGTTGGCGACCCGTTCCAGTTGCTGATTGCAGTTATTCAGATAGACACCGGCACGGTCGGCCAACTCTTTGCTGGGACCGGATACGACCTTTAGCAGATGGCCTTTTGCTTTCTCGAACTTACGCTCCTGCATGGAGCGCAGACCGGCCTCGTAGTTTTGCACAGCCTGTGCAAAACGCGGGTCGTCTCCCACCGATTTCTTGGGTGTGGTCTTCTGAGCCATGTGCAGAACTCTTCCCTTACTTTTCGTAAGTACTCCTTTTTTGTTAGGCTTGGCCGGAGAAGCCTTAACTCTTGCTGGTGGTTTTCTCTTCATCCCGCTGCACTCTCGCGTCCGGCGTTAGGTCCTTGTCCGGGGCCTATTGTGGAAAAGAACCTCTTACAACTGGTGCGAGCAGTTTATACGCGGGTTTTGCTCGGGCGTCAACTCGCCGTCAAGTTGCTGAGCTCCCTCCGAGACTAATTGATCGCCGCCTCCGCCCTTGGGTCGATCTGTTTCCAGTCCCCCCGAATGATTCCCTGGCGAATTTCAGCAGCCGTTTTGCCCTTCTTGTGCATGGAATAAGAGTAATACAACTCCTTCAGGCAGGTGGAACACTCGGCTCCGTGTTTGCCCTCAAAACAGCTATGCAGGCTCTTGTGACCCATATTCCGGTCGCAATAGCAGTAGCACGGCTGCTGATAGATCACGTCTGGAATCTTGGCCGCCAACTCATAGGCGTGAGTCTGGAATGCCTCCGGAGCCTCTTCGATTCCGAGTTGGTCCCGGCGGAGGATAGCGGGTAGTTTGGTGTCCTTGGCGGGGGCATTGCGGTTGAAGGCGGGCACATCAGCCTCTGGCTGAGACTTAGCCCGCGGCGCAGACGCCGTGAGGGTCATCAAAAACAGAAAAGCCAAGGTCAAGCCGCGTTTCAGCATAGATTCAGACCTCCTCCGCGCACTTATTGTAACGCGAATATCGCTGTTACAGTAGTCCCGGAGACTGGGCTGAACCTTCGAGGACAGTCCCCATGCTGTTCGGTGCCAGCCCATTCCATATAGAATTGAAGCTGGCATGTCCAACCAGATCGACGCCAACCCGCCGAAAGTAGTTCCCGGGCCGGAGAAGGGCGCTTCCGGGCAGCCACGTGGCCTCGGTGTGCTGACGGTCTGGCTGCGAGATCTGGTGATCTCGCTGGCGATCTCTGCGTTTATCGTGATCTTCCTATATCAGCCGGTCAAGGTGGAGGGTACCAGCATGATGCCTTCGCTGGACGACCAGGAACGTATCTTCGTCAACAAGTTCGTATACCGGCTGGAGCCGATCGAGCGCGGCGACATCGTGGTTTTTCCCTATCCGCGCGATCCTTCGAAGAGTTTTATCAAGCGCGTCATCGGACTGGGGGGCGACCGCGTCCGCATGAAGGACGGCCAGACCTATGTGAATGACAAGCCCATCCGCGAAGACTACGTTCCCAGCAGCTACGTGGACGAAAGCCCATACCCGGAGATTACCGTACCCCGGGACTCTTATTTTGTGATGGGTGATCATCGCTGTCTGTCGAAAGACAGCCGTGATTTCGGCCCGGTGAAATCCAACTCCATCTATGGCAAGGCAGTCTTCGGATATTGGCCGCTGGGAAAGATGGGACGGCTGCGCTAGCGAGGAGCCGTTTTTTTATATTTTCAGGGGAAAGAAATCCACAGCGAAGTCGGTAAATCCCTTTGCCGAACCCTTCCAGCCTGTTAGAATTTGTAAAATCCACTCCTTGGAGCGAGAATGCAGGCCATGCTTGCGCTGGAAGACGGCAGAGTCTTCCGAGGCAAAGGCTACGGAGCCAAAGGCGAATGTCATGGGGAAGTAGTTTTTAATACTTCCATCACCGGCTATCAGGAAATTTTCACCGATCCTTCCTATTCGGGCCAGATCGTAGTTCTCACAAATCCAGAAATCGGCAACTACGGCACCAACTCCGACGACAACGAAGCCACGCGTCCCTACATCGAAGGACTGATTGTGCGTGAGTTCTCGCGGGTCAGTTCAAACTGGCGTTCACAGCAAGTCGCCGAAGAATATCTCGAACAATTCAAAGTACCCGTGCTGGCGGACATAGACACGCGTGCACTTGTGCGTCACTTGCGTGACAACGGCGTGATGCGCGGCGTGGTTTCGTCTCTGGAAACGGACGCCGACAAGCTTATCGCTAAAGCCAGATCGATCCCGAAGATGGATGGGATGGATCTGGCCAAAGTGGTGAGCACCAAGAGCACTTACGTGTGGGAAACAGGGGAGCGTTCGCATCTGCCCGACGAAATTGTCGGTGTAAAGGATGAGCCAGCGCGATTTCACGTGGTGGCTTACGACTACGGGATCAAGCACAACATTCTGCGCAAGCTGCGCGGCGAAGGCTGCAAAGTCACGGTAGTTCCAGCGCAAACACCGGCAGAAGACGTCCTGGCGCTCAAGCCGGATGGCGTGTTCCTGTCGAACGGCCCCGGGGATCCGGAGCCTTGTACGTACGCGGTCGACAACATTCGCCGGTTGATGGGACGCCAGCCGATTTTCGGAATTTGTTTGGGACATCAACTTGTCGGGCTCGCTTTAGGCGGAAAAACTTTCAAGTTGAAATTTGGCCACCACGGTGGCAACCATCCAGTGAAGCAGTTACACACGGGGAAAATCGAGATCACTGCCCACAATCACAATTTCGCCGTCGACCCGGATTCGCTGCCGCAGAGCGAAGTTGATCTGACCCACATCGACTTGAACGACAACACGCTGGAAGGCTTGCGGCATAGAAATTTGCCGCTGTTCAGCGTGCAATACCATCCCGAAGCTGCACCGGGTCCGCATGACTCTCATTATCTGTTTAAGGATTTTGTGAAGATGATGGAGGAATGGAAGGGGAACAATTAAGAACGGCTGAGTTTTAAGATTCGAGCGAGGAAGTCATGATCAGAATACTCGCATGTATGTTGATCTGGGCGGGATTGGGCTCGGCGCAATCCGTCAAAATCGAATTAAGCCACAACACCGAGCGCGAGCGCAGAACGAAAGTCATGCTGCAGAAAGTGCTTCAAGACTACGATTTGAGCAAATACACATTTACTCGCAAGGTGGTCATCGAAGAGCGCGCCATGAACCATGCTTTTCCGGAGCTGACTTTGAATGTCCGCTTTGCTGACTCCGAAGACGAGTTACTCTCATCATTCGTTCACGAGCAATTGCACTGGTATTTGCGCGACAATGACGGGCCGCAACATCACGCGGTGCGGGAACTGAAAGAGATGTATCCCAATGCGCCAGTCGGCCTGCCGGAGGGCGCTGAAAACGAGTACAGCACCTACGGCCATCTGGTGGATTGCTATCTGGAAATAGAGGCTGATCGCCAGTTGATCGGCCCGGAGCGCACCATGGCTGTTATCAAGGACAAGGGCCACTACACCTGGATCTACAGCACAATTCTTCGCGACGAACCGAAGATTGCAGCCGTGGTTGACGAGAACCATTTACGACTCAAATAAATGCCCAAACGCACTGACATTTCGAAAATACTGATTCTCGGTTCTGGCCCCATCGTTATTGGCCAGTCGGCGGAGTTTGATTACTCCGGCACCCAAGCCTGCAAGGCGCTTAAGTCGGAAGGCTTCGAAGTGATATTGGCGAACTCGAATCCCGCCACCATCATGACCGATCCTGAACTGGCCGATCGTACGTATATCGAACCGCTCACCAAAGAGTATCTCGAGGAAATAATTCGTATTGAACGCGAAATGTCGCCCGGAGCTGGATTCGCAGTGCTTCCCACGGTTGGCGGCCAAACCGCACTCAATCTTGCCATCGAACTTTCCGACAGCGGGATTCTCGATAAATACAACGTGAAGCTGATCGGCGCGAACGTGGACGCGATCAAGAAAGCCGAAGATCGCCTCTACTTTAAAGATGCGATGCTCAAGATCGGCCTCGATGTCCCGAAGTCGGCGCTGGTGAACAATCTGAAAGACGGCTTGGAGTTTGCCGGTAAGATCGGCTTGCCCGTAATCGTTCGTCCATCGTTTACGCTCGGCGGCAGCGGCGGCGGAATCGCCTACAACCGCGAAGAATTGATGGAAGTCCTGGCCCGCGGCCTCGATTTTTCTCCGGTGCATGAAGCGTTGATTGAAGAGTCGGTGCTCGGTTGGAAAGAGTACGAACTGGAAGTGATACGTGACGTGAAAGACAACGTCATCATCATCTGCTCGATTGAGAACTTCGATCCCATGGGCGTGCATACCGGTGACTCGATTACGGTCGCTCCCGCCCAAACGCTCAGCGACCGCGAATATCAGGCCATGCGCGACGCATCGATCGCGGTCATTCGGGAAATTGGCGTGGAAACCGGCGGATCGAATATTCAATTCGGTGTGCATCCGACAACTGGCCGCATGGTCGTGATTGAAATGAATCCTCGCGTTTCGCGTTCTTCTGCGCTGGCCTCCAAAGCCACGGGGTTCCCGATTGCGAAGATTGCCGCCAAGCTGGCTGTAGGCTATACGCTCGATGAAATCCCCAACGACATTACGCGCAAGACTCCAGCTTGCTTTGAGCCGACTCTGGATTATGTTGTGGTGAAAATCCCCAAGTGGCAGTTCGAGAAATTTCCCGGCGCCGACGAAAGCCTGGGCCCACAGATGAAGTCGGTGGGCGAAGTGATGGCCATTGGCCGCACTTTCAAGGAAGCGCTGATGAAGGGCATCCGTGCGCTGGATACAGGCAAGCGTATTGGCGGGGAGAAGATTGAACCCAAAATCCTTACTCAGCGGCTGGTAACGCCGCATCCCGAGCGACTTTCCTACATTCGTTACGCATTGCGCCAGGGCCACACGGTAAAGCAAATCGCCAAGATGACTTCGATGGACCCTTGGTTTCTCTACCAGCTCAAAGAGATTAACGACATGCAATTGGAGCTGGAGAAGCATCCCATGGAGTCGATCCCGACTTCGGTGTTGCGCGATGCCAAGCGCATGGGCTTTTCCGATGGACGTCTCGCGGGCACATGGCGGCTCAGCGGCAAAGGCGATCAGGAAAAAGTCCGGCATCTTCGCAAGAAACATGGCGTCAAACCTGTGTACAAGCGCGTGGACACCTGTGCCGCGGAATTCGAGAGCTTCACGCCTTATCTCTACTCAACCTACGAAGAGGAAGACGAGGCTGCGCCGACTTCGAAGAAGAAGGTCATCATCCTGGGCAGCGGCCCCAATCGCATCGGGCAGGGAATTGAGTTCGATTACTGCTGCTGTCACGCCTCGTTCGCGCTGCGCGACGACGGTTACGAGACCATCATGATCAACTGCAATCCCGAGACCGTCTCGACCGATTACGACACCAGCGATCGCCTCTACTTCGAACCGCTTACCCTGGAAGACGTGCTTGCCATCTGTGAGCATGAAGCCTCAGCGGGCGCCGAAGTTGGAGTGATCGTGCAGTTCGGCGGTCAGACGCCGCTGAATCTCGCTCTACCACTGAAGGCCGCAGGAGTGAAGATTATCGGTACCTCGCCGGAGTGCATAGATCTGGCGGAAGACCGCAAGCGCTTCGGAAAGCTGCTCGACGAGCTGCAAATTCCGCAAGCTCCTGGGGCCATGGCGGCCTCGATCGAAGAAGCGGTCGAGGGCGCCAAGCGAATCGGATATCCCGTGCTGGTGCGGCCGTCTTATGTGCTCGGCGGACGCGCCATGGTGATTGCCTACGACGAAGAAAGTGTCGTCCATTACATGAAAGAGGCGGTGGAATATTCGCAGGACCGCCCGGTGCTGATCGACCACTTTCTGGAAGACGCCATCGAAGTGGACGTGGACGCGCTTTCCGATGGGGAAGACGTGGTCATCGGTGGCATCATGCAGCACATCGAGGAGGCTGGTATCCACTCCGGTGATTCTTCCTGCGTGTTGCCCGCCGTGGACATCCCCGAGCACTTGCTCGACCGCATGCGCGACTACACGTTTAAGCTAGCTCGGGCGCTGAAGGTCGTCGGGCTGATGAACATTCAGTTTGCCATCCCGCGAATACCGTCAGACGGCTCCAAGGGAAATGGGTCAGAGGGCGGGAAAGTTTATGTTCTCGAAGTAAACCCCCGCGCTTCCCGGACCGTGCCCTATGTTTCGAAAGCCACCGGCGTCCCGCTGGCGAAAATTGCCGCGCGTCTGATGACTGGCCGCAAGCTGCGCGAGTTCCTACCAGAATTCATCGACCGCAGGGCTGATCTGGACACCGGGCATTGCTACTACGTGAAGTCCCCGGTTTTTCCCTGGAACAAGTTCCCTGGGGTAGACACAGTGCTTGGCCCCGAGATGAAGTCCACGGGCGAAGTCATGGGAGTCGCGGACAACTTTGGCGAGGCCTTTGCCAAGGCGCAGATTGCAGCCGGGCAAAAGCTGCCGACGCAGGGAACGGTTTTCATCAGTGTCACCGATCACGACAAGCCGCACGTCGCCGAACTGGCACGCAAGTTCGTGGATATGGGATTCAAACTGGTCGCGACCGCGGGCACTGCAGACGTGCTCGAAGGCATTGGCTTGAGCGTGGAGCGCGTATACAAAGTGAAAGAGGGCCGCCCGAATGTGGTGGACTTAATCAAAGGCGACCGTATTCAACTGATCATTAATACACCGCATGGGCAGGACCCATTTTTCGACGAAAAGGCCATTCGCCGAGCCGCTGTCCACGGCCGCATTACTTCGATCACCACTTTGTCCGCCGCCCGCGCCGCCGCGGAGGGCATTGCAGCCCTGCAGCGGGGTGAGATCAAGGTGCAGGCGCTGCAAACGTTGCACGCCGATAGAGTTCTGCAACAACATTGAGGTCGCCCAATGAGTTCAACCGGGGGCTGGAATACAGATTACAAGGCGCAATCTTCATCAAGCTTTAGCCGCAGCATCAAGTCAATTCTGCTGGTTGGGGCCGTGCTTGCCCTTCTTCTGCTGGGGACCTGCGGCCGCAGTGCCTATCGCCAATACAAGCTTGTAGACAACGCGGTTGCCCGCTTGCACGGCCAACTGGACCAGGCCAAGTACGAGGACATTTACGATGACGCCACGGATCAATTCCGCAATGGCGGGCCGCACCAGGGAGCGATTGCCTTTCTAAGGGCCGTGCATGAGAAAATGGGTGCTTCGGGAAAGTGCTCGATCCGCGGTCTTAACACCATGAAGAGTTTTAACTACAAAACGGCCGCGCATGAAACATTTATGAATGCTACCTACGTGACTGAATTCGCCGATGGCGAAGCAACCGAATCCTTCACCTGGCGCATGGATCAGGACCAGCCCAGGCTTTGGTTCTATCGTGTCGATTCACCGAATTTACGGTGACGGATTCGTCCAAGGGAAATTACGTTCCTATGCTACTTCAAGGTATCTTTCCACCGGTTACAACGCCGTTCTATCCCGACGGCAACGTCTATTTCAAGAAGCTCGAGCATAACGTAGAGCGCTACTCGAAGACTCCCGTGGCCGGCATTGTCGTGCTGGGATCGACGGGCGAAGCGATCATGCTGTCCGATCAGGAAAGACGAGACGTGTTGAAGACCGCCCGGGAAGCTGCCGCGCCACACAAAGTGCTCATCGCTGGAACCGGCGTTGAATCGGCCATCGAAACGTTGCGGCTGACGGAATATGCCGCCGGACTCGGCTACGACGTCGCCCTGGTACGCACTCCACACTTCTATAAAAAGCAGATGCAGCCCGCCAATCTGCTGGCCTTTTATCGAACTCTGGCAGACCGGTCGCCGCTTCCCGTAATGATGTACAACGTTCCACCATTCACCGGATATGACTTGCCGGCGGAATTGGTTATCGAGCTGGCCAATCATCCCAACATCATCGGAATCAAAGAGTCGACCGGCGACCCCGACAAGATTCGCCGCATGGTCGAAGGCGCGCGACTCGTGAAACGTTCGGCGACCGTGACCGAAACCTTTGAAGCCGTCACCCCGCGCATGCTCAAGGCTGCCGTCGAAGACAGCAATCAGGGCGGGGAACTGGTTACCATCGGCGGCGCAGAGGGAGGATCGAAGCCGTCATCTTCGGCGGTGAATGTGGTTGGCGGATTGAAGACGCGCCAGAAGCCAGTAGGATTTCAAGTGCTGTCTGGCCTCGCCCAACAATTGGAGCCTTGCCTGCAAGCCGGAGCGGTGGGAGCGGTCATCGCTTTTGCTTCTCCTGCGCCCACTGCCTGCTACGAAATCTATGCCGCCTGGAAAGAAGGCGACGCTGCTCTCGCTCGTCAAAAACAAGAACGGGTCACGCTCGCATCCAAGCGGGTAGGAGGCGAGTTAGGCATCCCCGGCCTGAAGTACGCCATGGACTTGAATGGCTACTTCGGTGGTCAGGCTCGGCTGCCGTTATTGCCGCTCACGGCCGATCTCAAGGCCGAGGTGGAACAACTAATGGCGGATATTCGCAACTAATGAAGTGATTCGGCATATCGAACTGATCTATTCTTGCAGAGAAGGAGTGTGACATGGCGACCACTGTACAGCCCACCGCGGGCGAGACCACCAAGCCTCTCATCAACTACCGCCCGGAAGGCGGAGTGGCGGTAATCGAACTGTCCGATCCGCCGGCCAATACCTATACCTATGAAATGAACCGCCAGCTTGATGAAGCCATCCTCAAGGCCCGCATGGACAACGATGTGCACGTGATCGTGCTCACCGGAGCG
Source organism: Terriglobales bacterium (assembly GCA_963802555.1). Lineage (GTDB taxonomy): Bacteria > Acidobacteriota > Terriglobia > Terriglobales > Acidobacteriaceae > DATBAX01. Next base: position 791,852 of record CAWDJD010000002.1, read on the forward strand.
GGCGACAAGTTTTTCTCCGCCGGCGCCAACATCAAGATGCTGGCCAGCGTGGACCCGACCTTCAAGTATTACTTTTGCCTGCATGCCAACGAGACTCTATTGCGTCTCGAACACACGCCCAAGCTGGTGATTGCAGCTCTGAACGGACACACCGTAGGTGGCGGCCTTGAAATTGCCATGGCTGCGGACATCCGCATCGCTCGCAAAGACGCTGGCAAGATCGGCCTCCCGGAGGTGAATCTGGGTGTCCTACCGGGCACCGGCGGCACGCAGCGCTTGTCCCGCATGGTGGGCAAGAGTAAAGCCATCGAGCTGATGGTTACCGGAAACACCTTCTCGTTTGAAGAAGCGCTCGAGCTCGGCATCATCAACGATATCTTCGAGCGCGACGGTTTCATGGAGAACATCATGGAATACGCGCGCCAGTTCTGTCCGCCAAACAAAGCCGCCAAGGCTGTGGGACGCATCAAACGCGCGGTGCAGACCGGTTGGGAGATTCCCATGGAATCTGCGTTGGCGGTCGAGCGCGAAAATCAGCAAATTCTGTTCCAGAGTGAAGACGCCAAAGAAGGCCTGGCAGCCTACGTCGAGAAGCGGCCTGCGGAGTTTAAAGCGAAGTGAGCAGTCAACGCTCAGCACCCATGCTGGTTGAGCTACCCGGAATCTGGACTGGCTGAATGCTGAGTGCTGAGTGCTGATGGCTGAATTCTTATGCCCGGCAAAGTAGCGAAAATCGGAACCTTCAGTGATTGGGTCGGCCTCTTCGACGATTGGCGCAAAGAGATTGGCGTCAATCACGACGAAATTGCCAGCTTCAAATTCGACACACTTTACGGCGCCATCGAAACTGAGGAAGTCCAGTTTGGTTCTTTCAAGGGACGCCGCAAGTGGGAAAACCTGCGCCAGGTGCCTACGCAGCAGATGCGCGACGCGCTCATCAATCTGATCGTCTATCAGGGCGACACCGAATTTGCCAGCGTAGAACAGCAGCGAAATCTCTTCGAGAGCGCCCCCACCGATTGGGACCGCCGCGCCATCACTCGCGTCATGATTGAAGAAATGCGCCACGGATGGCAAATGTGCGCCTTGCTGGTCGACCACTTCGGCTATTCCGGCAAAGTCGAAGCTCAGAAGATGCTGGAGCGCCGCGCCTTCGAGAACAAGCGGCTGCTCGGTGCGTTTAATGTAGAAGTAGACAACTGGATGGATTTCTTTACCTACACTGATTTCGTCGATCGCGACGGCAAATTCCAGCTGCAGATGCTCAAGTATTCCGCCTTCGCGCCGCTCGGCCGCTCCATGTCCTACATGCTGCGGGAAGAGGCATTCCACATGGGCACCGGCAATGACGGCCTGCGCCGCATCGTGCAAGCCGGTGTCATTCCCGCCTGGCTCATTCAGAAATATCTCAACAAATGGATTTCCAGTTCCTACGATCTGTTCGGTACCGACAATTCCTCGTCGGCGCACTGGTCCTACGTATGGGGCATCAAGGGACGCTACGACGAGCCCAAGAACGAGCATGTCGCAAAGCTCGACGACCTCAACGATTACAACCGGCATCTTTATCGCGACGAGGTTGCCGGACTGATCGATCGTCTTAACAATGTGCTTCAACCCGGGCAGCCCAAACTCTACGCTCCCCACCTTCAATTCAACCGCGCCATCGGGCGCTGGGCGGGCCAGAAATTCCATGCCGGGACCGGCGAAGCTCTCGGTGATGCAGCTTACGAGCAGCACCTAAAAGAATATATGCCTGGGGCAGAGGACAAAAAGCTGCTGCTGGACATCATCAGTAACGAGAAGAAATGGATCGCGCCCAAAGAAGGCGCACGCGATCCACTGGCGAGCATCGGCGAAGTGCGCAAGTCGGCGATTAACTTATAAGGGCGTCTCATCACAGAGGCACGCGGACACAGAAAATAAAAGGACAGCATGCCTCTCTCTCTCAGCCAACCATCCCCATCAGGCAAACCGTCAGCGGATTACTCTTTGAGCGAGCTGATGGTGGCCACCGCCGCTCGCGAGATTCGCGACGGAGAAGTGGTCTTTGTCGGCATGCGGCTCCCCCTCATCGCCTTTGTAGTTGCAAAAAAGACCCACGCTCCGAAGGCCATCGGATTATTCGAGAATGGCGTGATCCGCTCGACCCCCGCTTCGGAACTCATCTACACCATGGGCGACCCGCCGAACATTCTGGGCGCAACCCAATGTCTCGACATGCTGGGTGTCATGGGCCTGCTGCAATCCGGACGCGTGCATCTCGGTTTTCTGGGTGCCGCCGAAGTCGACCGTTTCGGAAACCTGAACTCCACAGAAGTCCGTGGTTCGAAGAGCATGGTCCGGTTGCCTGGCTCGGGTGGCGCGTGCGACATCGCATCCCTCGCTCACCGCTTTGTGGTGCTGCTTGAACACAGCCGGCAGCGTCTTCCCGAACGCGTGTCCTTCCTCACCAGTCCGGGCAACGGAGACGGTGCCGGCTGGCGCAAGCGCATGGGCCTGCCGCGTGGCGGCCCGTCGGCTGTCATTACCACCAAGGCAGTCATGCGTTTCGGCGATGACGGTGAAGCCTATCTCGCGTCTCTACATCCCGGCGTTGCTTTGGATGACGTGCGCAGCAATACCGGCTGGGAACTGCGGATTACCGATCAACTGGGCCAAACTCCAGAGCCGACCACGGAGGAATTGCAAGCCATCCGCGAATATGACAAAGAAGGTTTCTGGACGCGATAGACTGCGGACGACAAGAAATGCCAACCAATTCCTCGCGCCTCTCGATTGATCTGCAACCGCCAGTCGCCCGGATCACTCTGCGCCACCCTCCTTTGAACGTCATCGACATTCCGATGATGGAAGAACTCGGAGAAGCGCTCAAGGACATCGAGGGCAGGGCAGAGCTTTCCGTCATTCTCCTGGCCGGCTCACAAGACAATTTCTCTGCGGGCGTGGATGTCGCCGCCCATGCTCCCGACCAGATTCACGAAATGCTGACCAAGTTCCACGGTGTGATCCGCGCCTTGATCGGCTCCGTGAAGGTGAGCATCGCATTGGTGCAGGGGAATTGCCTCGGAGGCGGCGCGGAACTGGCCGCGGTCTGTGACTTGGTCTACACTTCCGAGTCTGCCGTATGGGGCTTTCCAGAAATCAAACTGGGATGCTATCCACCGGTTGCCGCCACCATGCTCGCCGCGCTCGTAGGGCAAAAACATGCCGCGGAACTGATCCTGACCGGACGCAATATCAGCGGTAGGGAAGCGGCCAACATTGGTTTGGCAAACCGCGTTGTGCCTGACGCCGAGGTCGAGTCGGCGGTCCAGGAATCCGTCGATCGTCTGGTGAAACTCAGCCCGCTGGCACTTGCCATGGCCAAGAAAGCGATCTACGTTTGGGACGCGATGCATTTCCACAAAGGCCTGGCACGCGCCGAGCAAATCTACCTCGACGAATTGATGAACACCGAAGACGCTCGAGAGGGAATCGCAGCTTTCCTGGAGAAGCGAGAACCAATATGGAAGAGCAAGTAGAACCAGTTGTTCAGCCAAAGAAACGATTGGTTCTGGACACCGATTGGATGTCAGCTGCGGCAATGGTGTCATTGCTGATCATCTGTGCACGATCGTTTAGTGGAGCCTTGATTTTCATCCTGCGAAGGAATTGGCGATTCGAATCGGTTACTTGGCACACATGGCTTCTCTTGGGTTTTGCGCTGTGGTGTTTTATTACAGTGCGGGAACAGGCTGTCCGAGTGGTTTTCGTCCTGCTTCTCGTTGGCCCCGTCTCTCGAATCTTGTTGTGGGCATTTAAGGCAACGCCGGAGACTCAGTTGGCTAATGCCGCATTTCTCAGTGTGATCTTCTTGCTCCTCTATGCAGGAGGTTTTGTGTACGTAATTTGGTGGTTCAAATCGAAAATCCGCCATGTCTAAGCTTCTCACCATGCACCAGGCCATTACCGAGTTTGTGCCTAACGGTGCATCGGTGGCCCTGGGCCTGCAGATGGAGCAGATGATCCCTTTCGCCGCCGGCCACGAAATCATCCGTCAGAAGAAGCGCGGACTCACCCTGATCGGCCCCATCTCCGATATCTTGTTCGACCAACTCATCGGCGCTGGCTGCGTCGATCAAGTTATCGCCGCCTGGATCGGCAACGTGATGATGGGCTCCGCCTACAACTTCCGCCGCGCCGTCGAAGAAAGCAGGCTGAAGGTCTTCAACATGACCAACTTTGCCATCGCACTGGCCTTGCAAGCCGGCGCGATGGGAGTGCCGTTTCTACCCACAAAGACAGCGCTCGGCAGCGATGTGCCCAAAGGGAATCATTTTTTCTATCAGATATTTTCGCCGTTCGCGCCAAAGGAAACGCTGTGGGCAGTGCGAGCGCTCAATCCGGATGTCACCATTGCGCACGTGCAGCGCGCCGACCGCGAGGGCAACGCCCATTGTTGGGGAAATTTCGGGGTACTACTCGAAGGCGTACGTGCCGCCAAGCGGGTGATTGTCATCGCTGAGGAGATTGTCGAGCCCGAAGTCATCGCGAGCGATCCCAATCGTACTGTGATTCCTGGATTTCTGGTTAACGCAGTCGTCGAGTGTCCGCATGGCGCACATCCCTCGCCGGTGCAGGGATACTACAAGCGCGACGACGCCTTCTTCCGCCAATATCATGAGCAGACCAAGACGAAAGCCGATAGCGATGCCTGGCTCGAGCGCTGGGTATACAGCGTCGCCGACCACGCCGCTTATATGAGCCAACTGGGTACGAGCCGCGTGGAAGAATTGGCCCTCAAACACCACGCCTATGCCGCACCAACAGACTTTGGCTATTGACACAAATCACGTAGGCGCGGACGCCTCGTCTGCGCAGCGAGCGCGGCTCGCGTCGGAATGCAGGCTGACGCCTGCAGGGGCAGGTGAGGCACCCGCCCCTACATGTTTCAGATAAATCTATGGACTACGAAATCACCCCCGAAGAAGTAAAAGCCACACTCGATCGAAGCGGGACATTCACCCTGCTCGATGTCCGCGAACCCTGGGAGTTCGATGCCGCAAGCATCGTCGGCAGCACGCACATCCCCATGGGCGATGTCCCCAGCCGCGCTCATCAGGAACTCGACCCCGACGAACATATCGTAGTCGTCTGCCATCACGGCGTGCGTTCTCTGAGTGTGACCAACTGGCTGCGGCAACAGGGATTCGAGAACGCTCAATCCATGCGCGGCGGCATTGACGCCTGGTCGCGCCAGATCGACGGCAAAGTCCCGCTATACTGAAAAAATCCTACCGCGAAGTGAACAGGTGTCCCAGCTTGTCTTTTTTCGTCTGCATGTAATCTTCCGAATGGCTGCTGGGAGCGACTTCGCACGGTACCCGCTCGATCACTTTAATTCCTCCGCGTTCCAGCGCAGCCACTTTGTCAGGATTATTCGAAAGCAGTCTTACTTCCGACACTCCAAGGGCTTTCAGCATCTCTGCCGGCAGACCGAATTCGCGCTGGTCAGCTTTAAATCCCAGTCGCTCATTGGCTTCGACCGTATCCAAGCCGGAATCCTGTAACTCGTACGCTTGCAGCTTGGGCATCAGCCCGATCCCACGCCCCTCCTGAAGTTCGTACAGGACGATCCCCGCCCCTTGCTCGGCGATCATAGCCAGGGCCATCTCCAACTGTTGCCGGCAATCGCAGCGCAGCGAGCCGAATACGTCCCCAGTGAGACACTGGGAATGGATACGAACCAAAGGCGGCTGAGTGTGTATGTCGCCCATGACTAAAGCGACGGCTTCTTCCTTGCGTGGGGCCTCGCTTTGGGTCTCAAACTCTCCCTGGAATCCGTAGATGCGAAACTTGCCCCAGCGGGTAGGGAAGTCAGCCGAGGCCACTTGCTTAACAGAATTAGAGCTCACTTCAACATTATAACGGGCTAGCCGCTACCAGGTTCCGTAGCGATATCGTTGCTGCCGCTCGGGCAGGAGCTTCACCAGCAGCATGCCGGCAATAAATCCGCCCACGTGGGCCCAGAATGCAATCCCTCCGGCTTGGCTATATCCTGCCCTTGAAGTTGTAGCGCCGTTGAGAAACTGGATCGCGAACCAGAAGCCCAGAAATACCCACGCCGGTAAATAGAATGGGACGAAAAACCAGGTCAGAACCCGCGTCCGGGGATAAAGAATAAAATACGCCCCCAGGACTCCCGCGATCGCGCCGCTTGCCCCAATCGTGGGAACGCGAACATTCGGGGTGAGTAGCACCTGCGTCACCGCCGCCGCAGCCCCGCAAAACAAATAGAAAGCTAAGTATTGAATGTGCCCAAGGTGATCTTCGATATTGTCCCCAAAAATCCACAAGAACCACATATTCCCAATGACGTGCAGCCACGAGCCGTGCAGGAACATAGAGGTGAGGAAGGGAAGAAACACCGAGGCAAAATTGAGGCTGCCGGTGCCAGCCAAAAACCGGCTGACGTGGGCTGGGATCACCCCCAACTGAATAGCCAGGATCTGGCCGCTTTCTGGGTCCAGACTAGATTGAAAAAGATAAATAAGAAGATTCAACCCGATCAGAAAGTACGTCACAAACGGCGTGGTGAAGCGGGGCCGGTCGTCGCGAAGGGGAATCATGCTGGACTCAGAGAATTCCTGATCTGGTAGATTGGTACGTCAAGGAATATCCCGTCGTTCCCTAAGTTACCAGATTCCTCGCCTACTCAATGCCTATGAACGGTGTTCTCATCATCGACAAACCCGCAGGCTTCACCTCGCATGACGTGGTCAATCGGGTGCGGCGCATACTGCAGGAGCGATCCGTCGGCCATCTCGGTACCCTGGACCCTCTCGCCACCGGCGTCCTGCCGCTCGTGGTCGGGAATTTCACCCGCCTGGCACAGTTCTACACGTCCTCCGAAAAGACCTACGAGGGCGTGATCCGCTTCGGATTCGCCACCGATACCTATGATTCTGATGGCGAGCCCACCACCCCACCGCAACCCGTAGCGCTCACGCTCGATCAATTGCGGGAACTATCGCAACGCTTCCGCGGTGTCCTCGAGCAAAGGCCGCCCGCGTTTTCGGCCAAGAAGATCAACGGAGTTCCGGCGTACAAGCTGGCTCGCAAACATCAGGATGTTCAGCTCAAGCCAATGCAGGTTGAAATCAAAGAATTCGAAATCCTCAGCGTGGACGGCGACCGCGCCAGCTTTCGCGCCCGCGTGGCATCCGGAACCTACCTGCGCTCCGTGGCCCATGACCTGGGCCAGCAACTGGGATGTGGCGCCCACCTGGAAGCGCTGCGCCGCACCAGCGTTGGAGAATTTTCGTTCACCGAATCGTGCACCCTTGAAAATCTGGACGCTGCCGCGGCCAAATCTGCGCTGGACGAGATATTTATTCATCCCCGCCAACTATTGCCGCTATTTCCTTGCGTAACCGCCAATGAAGAAATGGCCGCCCGCATTCGCAACGGTCAGACGGTGAACTTGCCCGAACTCTCGGCCGCCCGCCAGGTGAAAGTATTTACCGGGCAAAGGGAACTGATCGCCATCGCCACGCGCGTGGCCGGAAGTCTGTTCCACGCCAAGATCGTCCTCGTCGGCGGTCCGGCCCGGCTTTTAGCGAATAGCAAAGGCGTTTAAGCCGTCGTCCCTATCGGCAGATTCCCCCCTGGGGTATTCTCTGATTGACACATGTCGGTCCCGATGGTATTTTTCTCCCGCCTTCCCTTTGACTATTCTCGCAGTGCATCCTGCGAATAGTCCGGCCAGAAGCCGGTCGCGAGCGCCCGCTAGGGGTCGATTTCGAACGGAACCCCGCTCTCTCAAGGAGATTCCGCCATGGTCCTCAACCGTCTTCCCCGCACTAGTATCGCCCTTATTGGTTGCATGCTTTTTCCGGTCTTGACCCTGCCGGCACAGAATATTCCGCCGACCACCTATATTTTTCACGAGCCGACCCCGGCAAGGGAAATCGTTCCAAGCGAATCCCCGCTAGGCGCACCGTTGCTGGATAGTATCGCTCCTCTGGCCTCAGGCGATCCCATTTTGGTGGCGCCCGTTACCTACAACTCGGGTGGGTACGCTCCAACATTCGTTGTGCTTGCCGATCTAAACCTGGACGGCAAGCTCGATCTGGTAGTGGCGAACACATGTAGCAGTCTAGATGACTGTGGACAAGGCAACGTGAGCGTGTTGTTGGGCAATGGCGATGGAACTTTCCAGGCTGCCGTAGCCTACAGCGCCGGGGGTACTCCGACTTCCGTCACCGTCGCCGATGTAAACAAAGATGGCAAGCCGGACCTGATCGTGTCCGACACCGTCGGCGGCGCCGTGGCAATCCTGCTTGGGAAGGGGGACGGGACCTTCAAACCTGCCGTCACCTATAACTCGGGTGGCTGCTTTGCCTCTTCCGTGGCCGTCGCGGATTTGAATCGGGACGGCAAACTGGACCTGATCGTGGACAACCCTTCCTGCCCAACTAACTACGAAGGCTCTGTAGGAGTATTGCTGGGCAACGGAGACGGCACCTTCCAGCCCGTGGTCACCTACGATTCCGGCGGGGACAATCAGGGCGCGTTATCTACCGTAGTGGCCGCGGATTTTAACGGAGATGGTAAACCAGATGTGGCGGTATCGAACTATTGCGGAACCGCGAACTGTGGGTTCTCGACCGTGGGTGTTTTACTGGGCAACGGCGATGGAACGTTGCAGACCGCAGTCACCTACGGCTTGTCCGTGGAAGGGGCAAACCGGATAGCCGTAGCGGATGTAAATGCGGACGGTAAGCTGGACTTGGTTGTGGCCGGATATCCCGGGCAGGCAGTGTTGTTGGGCAACGGCGATGGCACTTTCAACCCGACGGTAACAGGTTCGGTTGGAACGAACTCCCTGGCCATTGCCGATATGAACAGCGATGGCAAGCCGGACATCGTGATCGGTGCTTCCCCGATCAATACGATGGTCGGCGTAAGCGTGCTGTTCGGAATCGGCAATGGCACCTTCGGCGGTCCAGTTGGCATCACCCTTGGCAATAGCGGCAACATATTTTCGCTGGCGGTCGCAGACCTGAACGGCGACGGCAGACCCGACGTGGTAGCAACCAACGCCAACGACACAATCAATCTACCTTGCTACTACGGCTGTGTGGATGTGCTGCTCAATAACCTCGGCCCCCACAATCCCACGACTACGACGTTAGCTTCCAATGCGAATCCGACCATTCTCAAATACACTCTGACCTATACCGCCACGGTCATACCCCAGTCGGGAACGGCAACCGGAAGCGTGACGTTCGTAGAACAGGCACGCACAGGCGGAGGTTATTCAACCATCGCGACCGTGCCCCTGGTCAACAATCAAGCTTCATACAGTGTCCTGCCAGTCTTTGGGCTTCACCCCATCGTTGCTCTGTACTCCGGTGATCTGCACAATTCTGTCAGCAACTCTCCTGTTCTGAACGAGCGGATAGAGAAGGCCACCACCACGACAACCGTGATTGACAGCCCTAGCCCTTCATACATTGGCGCTCCAGTGAATATGGTCGCTACCGTCACCGCCAGTTCCGGAGAGGCGCTGACCGGATCCGTGACCTTTAGGCTAAAGTCACAGTACGGTCTATTGGGAACCGTGCCGCTGGTCAACGGGCAAGCCATGTTGCAGTACGCGTTTACCACCAAGGGCAAGAACCCCATCGTCGCGTACTACAATGGCGATGGCGATCAAACTCCCAGCATCTCCGCAATATTTAGTCAGATCGTAAACCCGGCGCCTACAACCACAGCCTTAAGTTCGAGCCTGAATCCCTCGCCGGATCACCAGGCGGTCACTTTCACCGCATCCGTCACCGCTACGGGATCGCTCGTGCCCACCGGGCGTGTGACTTTTAGAGATGGGACAAAAATTATCGGCACCGGGATCGTAAGTGGGGGAATTGCTACTCTGAAGAAATCGACCCTGCTTCCAGGGTGGCACCCCGTCACCGCGACCTACGACGGCGATGCTACTTCGGCGAAGAGTACTTCGACCACGTTAACCCAGGTGGTGAACTAACCGGCGGCAACTAGGGCAACATCGGCGAGCAGCACGGCTTCTGCACTGGCTTGGGTTCCATCAGCTCCACCCGCGTGAAGTTGGGGTCGTACAGGTTGAACTGCCATTTGCCATCCCGCCCGATCTGCGGTTTTTCGCTGGCCTTGTAGCCATTCTTGATTGCAATCTCGTAACCTGCCTTCACGTCGGGCACACCCAAAGCAAAGTGGTTCATCACTCCCCGCAGATGCGGATCGGGATTGTGCACGTTGAGCATATATTCCAGCCAGTCCGTGCCGTCAGGGACGCGCATGTCGATCCAGTCCGCGCGCGTGTCTTTCATCCCACCGTGCCAGAATTCCTTGAAACCAAGAATGTCTTTGTAGAACTTGTCCGCCGCCGCCTGGTCCTGAATGACCATCCCCACATGAATGATGTGCTGCGAGATGCGTGTGTTGGGAAGGAATTTCCCAAAACTCTTGCTGTGCAATGATCCCGGCATGTATTGTACAAATTCGATATCGTAGCCATCCGGATCAGTGACATCGAAGCCACGATTGCCGTCCTCCATGGGCTCCAGTTTGTCCGGCACCTTGACGCCCTTGCTCGCCAAATAAGCTCGCAGTTGCTCGGCGTCGGTAGTTTCAAAAGAAATGTGAGACAGCCGATCCATCTTTGGATCGGTCAGCTCAGGGAACATCTCTACGTATTGGTGGTCGTTGACCTTGAAGTACGTCAGCAGCAAGCCGCCACCCTCGGACGCCGGTTTGTCCAGGCTGAATGGCTCCTGAAATCCCAAAACCCCGGTATAGAACTTGCGCGCCGCCGCCATGTCGTCCGTCCTCAAGCCAATGTGCGACACACCAACAATCGGCGGCCGAGTGATTGCCGGTGCGGACGTGGATTGGGACATTGCCGGCAAACCGAATCCAAGCAGCAGGGCAGTGATTCCAAAGTGCGCTGAATATTTCATGGTTGAGGATAGTGCAAGGCCAGGAAACCGCTTGTCAAGCGATGGCGCAGGCAAGGCCAGACCTTATATGCAATGTCCGATAACAGGTATTATGTAAAGTAAGTGAAAGCTCGAATACGAACCCGGGTGCCCCGTGTCTCGCCGCCTTTGCGAGACGCGGGTGTCACTAAATTGTCGTTCTAAGGGGCTTTCGGGAGGTGTTGAGGAATCCAGAGGCTACATCTTGTAACGGCCCAAATCCTCATCATTCAGGCCTTCCAGCCACTTGCGCAGCTCTTCACTGGTCACCCGGTCAGACACATTGGTAGCCAGCTTGGAGTTCTTCAGAACTTCATCTTCCACGAAGATCGGACAATCGACTCTCAACGCCAGCGCCAGCGCATCCGACGGGCGCGAGTCTATGCTGATAACTCGCCCTTCCCGCTCGATCCAAATCACGGCATAGAACGTGTCTTCACGCAGCTCAGTCACCACCACTTTGTGGACCTGGGTATCCAGGCCAACCAGCACGTTCTTAATCAGGTCATGGGTCATGGGACGCGGCGTAGAAACCTTCTCAATCTCCAACGCAATCGCATTGGCCTCGTAAATCCCCACCCAGATGGGCAGCACGGTCTCGCTCGACGCCTCCTTGAGAATCACGATGGGCATGTTGGTCACCGGATCCATCATCAGCCCGCGAATTTTCATTTCCACTTCCATCGTAATCTCCAAAAAAGCGCCAATCCCGTTCTTATACCACCATTTCGCCCGCAAGGCTGTTGGGAAAACAACCCGTAATAACCACAGCCACATAGCTGCCCAAGGCAGGCGTAACCCCTTCAGGTACTTTGAAGTTCAATACCTTATTCTGGGATGTCCGCGCGATCCATTGTTCCTTGGCGTCGTTCTTCCCTTCAACCATTACTTCAACTCTTTGCCCCATGTGACGCTGATAAGTGCGCCTCTGGATCTCGCGCTGCTTGTCGAGCAGCACATTCAACCGCCGCGCCTTCTCTTCGTCCGAAATCGCATCTTCTAACTTCAGCGACGGCGTATTCGGACGCGGCGAATACTTGAACCCAAAAATCGCATCGAATTCGACTGCATCCATCAACGAAAGCGTCTCCTCAAAGTCAGCCTCGGTCTCGCCCGGAAACCCGACAATCATGTCACTGCTCAGGCTGATCTCCCGCTTCGCCGCCCGCATCCACGAGACCCGCTCCAGATACTGCTCGCGGCTGTAAAGCCGCTGCATGGAGTCCAGCACCCGGTTCGACCCGCTCTGCACCGGCAGATGCACGTGGTCGCAAAGCGTAGGGACAGCATCAATGGCCTCAACGATATCGCGGCCAAAGTCGCGCGGATGGGAAGTCGTGAACCGCACCCGCTTCATCCCAGGAATCTCGCCGACAGCCGCCAGCAACTCGGCAAAAGTCTTCTTGCCTGAAGAATCTTTGTAGGAATTTACATTCTGCCCCAGCAACTGGATCTCGCTGTATCCAAGGTCAGCCATCTGCCGCGCCTCAGCCAGGACAGAGTCCGACGTCCGGCTGCGCTCTTTGCCGCGCGTGTAGGGCACTACGCAGTAGGCGCAAAACTTGTCGCATCCCTCAATAATGGTGATGTAGCCGCGGTAGGGATTGGTGCGGGCAGTAAATTCCGTCTCAAAGCATTCGTCAGTTTCGCGATCGTCGAGCCCGGTGACGCGGTTGTTCCCTGCCTCAAGCTGCACCAGCATCTGCGGCAGATGGCGATACGACGCCGATCCTGCCACCAGCGAAACATAAGGCGCGCGCTCAAAGATCTTCTCGCCTTCCTGCTGCGCCACGCACCCCAGCACCGCGAACTTCTTCCCCTGCTTGTGCAGCTTCTTGTAATCGTTTAGCCGGTGAAAGACCTTCTGCTCGGCCTTATCGCGAATGGAGCAGGTGTTGTAGAGCACCAGCCCAGCCTCTTCGACGGTCTCCACCTGGCGATAGCCCTCAGAAAGCAGCGTCCCCACAACTTTTTCGGAGTCATGGGCATTCATCTGACAGCCAAAAGTCTGAAGAAAGAATGTTTTCTGGGGCTCACCCGCCATAGAGCCAGTATAACGCGGCAATGGATTACCAACGTAACTTGACGCAATTACGCTAGTTATCATGTTGTCAACATAGTAAAGCTAACATTTCCTCATCTAGCACGGGCACACGCCTTTTCCCACTCTGGGTCTCATCATCCCATAGCCGCATTCTAAGGAATGTAGTCTCGCCCTGCCTTGCCGATAGATGCTTATGGGAAGACCAGCCTTCCCGCTTCATCCTCACAGATCCGCCGGAGGTGCCATGATGATCGCCAAATGGAACCTGCAAGTTATCGCGACCGCATCCTTGCTCCTCATTCTCGCGGTGAATGCTGCCTCGCAACAAACCCAACCGTCACCGAATTCCCCAGCCTCCACCGTCGACTTGGCTTCCATGGATCTGGAGCAGCTGATGGACGTCAAAGTCACCACCGCATCTCTGTTCAGCGACAGACTTTCCGAAGCACCTGGTATCATGTCGGTCGTCACCAGCGACGAACTGCGCCGCTTCGGAGGCATCAGCCTCGGCGAAATCCTGGCGCGCGTCCCCGGCCTCACCCAATCCAGCCAGTATTTCACCGACCGCAGCCTGGTGGCCGCCGACGGCGACCAGACCAAAACCTCCGGTGCTCATATCCTGTTCCTCATCAACGGCCGCCCCACTCGCGAGGTCATGGAGGGAGGAATTATTTCCGACCTTCTGGAATCCTTCCCCGTCGAGATCCTCGAACGCATTGAAATCATTCGCGGCCCCGGCTCGGTTCTCTACGGTTCAAACGCTTTTTCCGCCGTGGTAAATCTGATCACCCGCAAGGCGGACGCCAACGAGTTCAGCGTCAAAAGCCTCGGGGGACCCAATGGCGCTTTGTCCTCCTCCGGCCACTTTCTCTACAAACGCGGCGATTTCAACCTGGTCGGCGCCTCCCAGATTCACGAGATGCCCGATTGGCCGCTGGTCTATCTTGTCCCGCCTCCGCTTCAACACAATCCCCATGCTCCTCCCGAGCCACCCTTCCACGACGTTAATATGGTCGACCGCGGCATCGGCGACTATCTCGGCGTCAACTATAAAGGACTGAGTTTCATGTCCGCTTTCACCGAGTCGCAAGCTACCGCCTTCGTGCAAGGCGCAGTAGGGGAAACCCGCACCACGCGCGACTTCGCCAATCTCGGCTACCGTTACAAGGCCCGCGACAACTGGGATATGGATTTCAACGGGACCTACACTCGCACAACTTTTGTGACCTTTGCCTATCCCTACACCGACCGCGATGCCCACGAATTTGTTGCCGAATGGACCAACCTGATTACTTTGACTTCCAAAGACCGCCTCACCGCCGGCATGCTGTTCGACCGCATTGCCGGCACCGAGGTCGCCAGCATCAACCACAGTGCCCAGGACGCTGGCGGCGACCGCCCGGCCGGCGGCTTCTACGCCCAACTCGATCACCAGCTCCTGTCCAGCCTGAAGCTGATCGCCGGTTTCCAGTCCAACAAGTTTGCCGGTATTCCCTTCTCTACCGTCCCCCGGGTCGGCGGCATCTGGAGCCCCTCGCGATGGGCCAGCATCAAAGTGCTCTATGGCAAGGCCTTTCGGCCGCCCAGCATCGATGAAACCACCCTCAACCTGCCCGATATCCGGGGCAATCGCAACCTGCTGCCCGAGACCGTTGGCACCTTCGACCTGGGCTTGAATCTGCAGTTTGCTCGCCTCCAGTTGGGCGCCGACTATTTCCATAGCCACCAAAGCAATAGCATCGTCACCGTAGGCGCTGCGCCCATCCACTACGAGAACCTTGACGGCGTAACTTTTAATGGGTTGGACGTCGAAGGCAAGTACTATTTCCGCAAGGATTTCTTCGCCCAGGGCTCATTCCTCTACCAGACCAACTACAATGCGGCCGGAGTCAGTAATGTCACGCCCATCCCCAACTTTGGATTTAAGACCGGCATGAGCTATGAGAGTAGGCGCGGTCTCATCGTCGGACTGTTCGACGTCTCCGACGGAAACCCCAAGCCCTACGCCTTCAACGTGAATCCCCTCACCGGCTGGCGTCACAGCCTGAACGCCGAACTCCGTCAGGACATCTCCCGCTATCTCCGCCTGCCGGAAAAAAATCAGATCGCGATCACCGCCCACGCCAGCAACCTCCTGGACCAAACCGTCTGGCTGCCCGGCTTTGGTTTCTCTAACATCGACAGTATCCCTTTCCAGCAGGGCCGCACCATCTATGTCGGCCTGGAGTTCTCGCGCGGAAAACCCTAAGCGCCACCGGCCCACTGCTAGGGTGGAGCGGACACTCCTGTCCGCTAATGCTTGCGGTGCCAAAATGATGTCGGTCAATCTGACCGCCAACGCGACCGTGGAAGAGCGGCCCTTCAGGGCCGCGTCACAAGAAACGACGATCCACGCGGCGCTCAAAGCGCCGCTCTTTTTACGGAGACCCCCACGGAGATTCCCACCGCGAACTCCCCATAAGATTTACATCCGGGAAGCGCATGGCTTATAGCCATGCCGTCCAAAGCGTCGATGTCGATCACGCCCCGCATGGGAGGCTGGCCACCTTTGCACCACCACATCGGAGGGTGCCCCATGTCTCGCCGTCTTTGCGAGACGTGGGAACCACGGACGCAGAAAGCTAAGTCTTTTGATGGGCTCATTTGGATCTGCTCGTGTGGAGCGGACACTCTTGTCCGCTAATGCCGGCGGCGCCAAATGACGTCGGTCAATCTGACTGCCTACGCCACCATGGAAGAGCGGCCCCTTCAGGGCCGCGTTCCAAGCAACGACGATTCACGCGGCGCTCAAAGCGCCGCTCTTCCACGGAAAGCCCCATGGAAATTCCCGCTGCAAACTCCCCCATAGGATTTACATCCGGGAAGGGCATGGCTTAAAGCCATGCCGCCCAAAGCGTCGATGTCGATCACGCCCCGCGATATCTGACTGGCCCACCTTTGCACCGCCACACCGAGGGATTCCCCCGGTTTGGACTCTGCTAGTGTGGAGCGGACACTCTCGTCCGCTAACGCCGGCGGTGCGAAACGATCGCGGTCCATTTGACCGCATGCGCCACCGTGAAAGAGCGGCCCTTCAGGGCCGCGCTACAAGCAACAACCGACTCACGCGGCGCTGAACGCGCCGCTCTTCCACGAAAGTCCCCACGACAATTCCCGCCGCGAACTTCCCATAGGATTTACATCCGGGAAGGGCATGGCTTATAGCCATGCCCCAAACGTTGATGTCGATCACGCCCCGCATGGGAGCATCGGCGTTTTAGAGAGTTAGTTCCTACGTGCCTTTCATAATGCTAAGGGGTTCCTTCGGGATACCTTTAGCTCCACAAGTGCAGCTTCGATGTCATTCACCATCGCGCCGAGTTCCGGCTCGTAGTAGATGCGCACGCCGTGGAGGTGCGCCGTTTTTCCAACCCGGCGTTTCCACTGTTTGTCGAGCGTTGCAAAGTTCGCAAATGCACTGGCCATTACTGCGTGGCAGAAATCAATCCCGTCCCCTTTCTTCAGTTGGTAACCCGAGTCGGAAATCAGATCTCGCATAATGCTCGAAAAAGCAAAGGTGGCAGCCCCAGATGGGTTAAATTTCTTTTCGGGCATTGCTCCATCAAGCCAACTTGGATCTTGTTTGAACTTAGCGCGGAGACGTCGCATAGAATCGCGAAGGAGATCATCAAATTCCCTATTTTTCGCGAGAAAGAAATCCCTTTGTGGTGCTAGCCAGTCAACGAATGCCCCTAGTCGAAAGAACCGTTCTGACAAATCAATCACTTTGCCACTATTAGGTGAGTATTCACTCGTACGGTTATGGAAGTAAGCTGGAAGGAGGTCTTCTGCAAAACAACACTTGTCCGGTGGCATACCAGCAGCTTCGCGGTTCCATTAGCCTCGAGATCCGAAAACTCAATTGGGTACCAACGGAGGTCCCACTTCGTCCAAAAACGTTCTAAAGGCCAGGGATGATGCCCCTTGAGGGCGCAATGATCTCTACAGCCATTGGCAATCGAGAAAAGGAGATCGGCACCATTGTGAAGCGTGGAAACAAAACGTCGGCGGAGCGAAGGATCGGACGCCTTCAGCTAGAGATGTTTATCGCCCAGTTAGTCTAGGTAAATTGCTATACCGTTAACGGTCGACGTTGAAGGTCAAAGCTCCGTTGGTGCCGCACACGGATGTAATCACCGGACGCGAGTCTCCTTGGACAGCCTCTGACCGAGATTGTTGGGCTCCTGGAAGCTGCATGGCGAGATGGGCCACTCGCAAGCTGCTCAGAAGTTTCGCGAATCGTGAGCGGATAAACACGGTTTCCCGCGAAAGGGGGTGAGAGTTGGCGTGGCCTCAAGCCGTCTTTCGACTCAGGAACGAGCGCGATTGCATTCAGCCAACGGTTGGCAGTTCTACGGACGTCTCCGCACAAAGTTCGGCGCTTGAATGGGCCATCCCGACCTGCGATCAAATTGCTCACCCCATTTTCGCTTTGAACTGGGAGCCACTGGGCTTACTATTTGCCGGATACGAATCTCTATGCGATCCTGAAAACTCTGGGGGGGCAAGCATGAAAAGGTCATTGTGGTTGCGGGGGCTGGTTTTGTGGGGGCTGATGTGGTTGATTTCTCTGGGCATGGGGTTGCCTGCGAGTTTCGCGCAGGGTCTGGGAGCGACGCAAATCGGGCCCGGTCTGCAGAATCTCGCCGACTGCCAGAATCGGACGCTGGGCCATCGCGAACACCTCATGGCCGACCGTCTGCAGGCCAAACTCGACAAAACCACTACGCTCGCGCCCGAGGACCACGACATCTGGGTGGCTGAAATCCGCGCCCTGCGCCAGGTAACACCTTCGCAGCCCTTCAAAGCGCCCGACCCGAAAAACCCGCAGCGCTATCTTCTGGGACTGACCAACAACGAACAAATGGCCATCAATTCCATGCACAATCGCTTCGTGCAGGAAAATAATCTGGCCTGCGAGAAAAAATACGGCGGCATGTCGCGCTACTCGCCGGGCTCGGACCAGTCCGGCCAGGCGAACTATGAAAAGCAATTGAAGGACAACATCGGCACGGCCACCGACATCGCGACCATTCCCGTGGCCGAGATTCCCAGCCCGCATCCCAAAACCATGGAGCAGATGCACGCCGAGCGGAGAGCGACGCAGCAGGCCAACCGGCAGGCGGCGGCGCAAACCATCAGCGGCTGCACCGACGCGTCCAAGGGACTGCGCTTGAGCATCCTGGCGGACAAGATGCAGCAAAAACTCGACGCCAGCAAGGGACTCTCGGCCAAAGAGCGCGCCGATTTCCAGGCCGACATTAAAGCCACTCGCGATGCCGCCGACCAGAAACTTGACAGCGCCCCGCCCGTGGACCCAAAAAATCCCACCCGGGCCATGATGCGCCTGACCGCGCAGGAGCAAATGCAAGTCACGACTGAATTCTCCAGTCGCTACCTGGCGGCGATACAGAACTGCATGCATGCCGGAGCGCCGGCGCGGAGCTCGGCACAGTAAGCACCCAATCCGCGGCGGGGGCCGGCCCAGCTTTATTTCCCATAACGGGAAACTTCTGCGCGGCGGCCACCATTGCGACTCCTAAAGAGCCCCAAAGGGCTCAGAGAAGCTTCCTTTCCCAAAATGGGAATTTTCTCGTAACTTCAACAACCGTATTCACTTCCCCACTATTGTACGTACACTTCCGTACCAACAAAATGTTCCCCGGGGAACATTTGTGCAAATCGCACTTATGTTCCCCGGGGAACATATCTCCATTTTGCACGGACCGTACCCGCCGCCTAGCCCACCGGCGCCGGAGCCGGACGCGTGTCGACGGTCTCGCCTTTTTCGACGAAGCCTTGGACCCATCCCAGGACTCGCTTCCATCCCTCGGTGTGGCCGGCGATGGCTTGCGGAGCCGAGGAGAATCCTTGATGACGAACCTTTACCAGCGTGCCCGTCCCCACCTTCTGCGGCCCACGAGCCTGCAGGTTGTGGACGCCCTGGGGCTCCAGCTCCCACCGCACCGTGCTCTTCAAGGTGCCGGCAAAACTTGGCTGCCAGGTGTAGACCAGCAGGCGCGGCGGATCGATCTCCAAATACTCGCCGGCTACGTTGAACTCCTCGCCGGTTTGGCTCACGCCTTTGCTCTCCCACTTGCCGCCGGGACGCAGGTCGCCTGTCCATTCGCTGATCTTGTACACGCCTTTTTGTCCCCACCATTGCATTTGCTGCTCGGGCTTGGTGATGGCCTCAAAGACGCGCTCCGGAGGAGCGGCGATAAAAATCTCAGCCAGGATCTGGTCCTGGTCGGGAGTGATGGAAGCAGTTGCCATGGCAGTCGTCTCCTTAAGGTTAAGTCGAAAGTTATCGGTTTACGATGCTGTTCAGTTCTTGCGGGTCAGGTCGAACAGCTCGACGATTTCTTTTCCGTCCTGAATGAAGTGCCACTCCTCGGTGTGATGATTGGCGTCGACCATGCTAAAGATGACGCGATGCATGTGTCCGGTGTGCTCAGTCAGGTTGGTGGCGTCGAGGAAATCAAACATCACGCTCTTGCCGTCCGGAGAAAGCGTGGCCACCATGCGCGGCTGGTTGCCGGCGGCGCAGTAGTGGGTGAGGAGCAGGCGGTCGCCGTCCATGTGGAACATGGAGATCATGTCTTCGTGCTTACCCATTTCCGTGGCCATGATCTCGCTCATCAGCGCCGAGCCGCCGCCCGTCATGCGGTAGGAAACCTGCACCGGCTGGCCCTGCGTATTCTTGCCTTCCCAGGTGCCAGAGAATGTCTTGAGCATGTCGAAAGATTTTTGTGAGTTGGGTTCGGCCACGGCTGCCAGAGTGGTCAGGATCATGGCGAAAGAGATTGCGGTGCGTAGGGTTTTCATTTTCTTCCTCCTTAATATTTGAACAACAAAATTTGTGAAGCCTTCAGCTGGCGGTGACCAACCACGCGGCCCAGCCAAGAACGATGACCAGTACCGCTGAAAATACCGCCGGAGCCGCAGGAAAATACATAAAGCTCAAAACCACACCTGTGATTTGAGCCACGACGAAAGCCCAGGCTAAAGAGCGAATCGCGCGAGGGTTGCTGCGGGCCATCCCGCCCAGATACCACGATACAAAAGCGGAGAACAGCATGCTAACCGTCGCGGACAATCCGAAGCCGACATAGAAGTTGCCATAGGAAAAGTTGGCGTTGCCCATCTTGATATGGACGTTGTTCATGGCATCGAACACGGCGAGTCCCTCTGGCGTCGGCGGCCTGAAGGTCAGAAAACCGAAAGTATGCCCGGCAGCAAACAGAACGAATACCACGGCTGCGATTCGATAAAGTACGGTTGCCTTCACGTGCTTCCCTCCCTGGGTTATTTGTGTGTCTTCGGCGACGTCTTTTCTTTTTCTTTCTCTCGGGCGTATTCGGTTTCTACAAATGCTTTCAAGTTGTTGAGGTTCGTCTCCCAGAAGACGCGGTAGTGTTCCAGCCAATTGTCCACAGCTTTGAGGGGGCCAGGGCTCAACTGGTAGACCCGGTTGCGTCCCTCTCGGCGTTCCTCGACCAGATGGGCGCGGCGCAGCAGGCGCAGGTGCTTGGAAATCGCGGGCCGGGAGACGGGGAATGCCCGGGCAATCTGGCCGGCAGGCTGACTTCCCTTCCGCAGCAAGTCGAGGACGGCGCGGCGGGTGGGGTCGGCGAGAGCGCTGAAGGCCGTCTCCGTGGAATATGTAACCGAACGGTTCCGCATAATGCGTAACTATAGGGTTACGGATATTCTTTGTCAAGGGGAAATTTATGGGTGCTGAAAACGGTGGGGCCTGTGGTGGATTCCCGCGTCTCGCAAATGCGGCGAGACACGGGGCTCCCGATAAAGTCAAAGGGGGACAAGTGTCCGTCCTACACTTAGTGTTTCCTGACTAAATCTAAAAATGCCTGATGGATGCGGGTGTCGTCCGATAGCTCGGGATGGAAGGTGGCGGCCATGACGCTTCCCTGGCGGACGGCGACTGGTTCGCTACCTTCGGTGGCGAGGACTTCTACGGCGGGGCCGACGCGGGAGATTTTTGGGGCGC
This sequence comes from Terriglobales bacterium, assembly GCA_963802555.1. Classification (GTDB taxonomy): domain Bacteria; phylum Acidobacteriota; class Terriglobia; order Terriglobales; family Acidobacteriaceae; genus DATBAX01. The sequence continues at coordinate 812,946 of CAWDJD010000002.1, forward strand.
GGATGAAGACCATCTCGAGGGGCGTCCCGGCAAAGTTTCCTTCCCTGATGGAGCTGTCAATCTGGCGTCCGTAAGCGTTGCGGCGGATGCCGATGTCGAGTGCGCCTAGTCCCGCCTGCGTGGGATTCTCTACTTCTTTTGCCAGAAGGATTGCGCCTGCACAGGTGCCGAATGTGGGTTTGGCGCGGACGAATTGTTTGAGTTTTTCGAATCCGGCCTCGCCTAGCAGTTTGAGGAAAGTGCCGGATTCGCCGCCGGGGATCACGAGACCGTCGATTTCGTCGAGTTGCTCGGGCTTCTTGATCAGCACAACTTTCGCGCCAAGCTGCTCGAGCCGTTGGCGGTGCGCGTCGAAATCGCCCTGTAGGGCCAGGACGCCGATGGTTGGGGCTGTCATGGGTTATTCGTCGTTGATTTAGCAAAAAGCATTCTGTTTCTGATTTTACTGGAAGTGCGTAATATTTCATTCATAGCGGTGTCCGACGGGGACAAAAATCCCCGCTCAAGCGAAGCTTGAACGGGGCACCCTCGAAAGTGTCTATTAGAGGCGGGAGGTGTTTATGGGATCAGACAGCAAGAGTTTCAAGGTTGGTGACATTGAATGTGTTGCGGTCAATGATGGGACGTTCTCGTATCCCATCGGTTGGCTGTTTTCGAATGTTCCGGGGGAACAAGTGGAAAGTAGTTTGCGAGAGCGCAAACTTCCAGAGACCCATGTCGAGAGTCCGTTTACGTGCCTGTTGGTGAAAACCGGGAAGCGCAAGGTTTTGATTGACACCGGAGCGGACGGATTGGCGCCAACGGCGGGCAATCTAATGAAAAATCTCGCTGCTGAAGGCATTTCTCCGGAAGAAATTACGGATGTGGTTTTGACCCACGGGCATCCCGATCATATTGGCGGAGTGCTCGGCGCGAGCGGCCAACCTGCGTTTCCCAATGCGCGGTATTTGATGTCAAGAACGGAATGGGATTTCTGGAATGATCCCTCTGTCTTGCATGACTCAGCCATGGGCGAGCACATGAAGCAGATGCTTGTGGGGTGTGCGCAGAAGAATCTTCCGCCGCTCAAGGAATGCATTGAGTTGCTGGATGGCGAAAAGGAAATCGTGCCGGGGATCCAGGCCATTCCTGCGCCCGGACACACGCCGGGGCATATCGCGCTGTTGATTTCGTCGCGGAAGGAGCAGTTGTTGCACATGTCGGATGCGGTGCTGAACCCGCTGCACATGGAAAATCCGGATTGGCGGAATGTGTTCGATCTGAATCCTGACGATGCCGTAAACACTCGGCAACGGTTGCTGGACCAGGCCGCCGCCGACAAAGTCCATGTTCTCGCGTATCACTTTCCATTCCCTGGCATGGGGAAAGTCGCGAGCAAGGGCCATGCGTGGACGTGGGAAGCCGGCGTCGACACTGACTTTCGCGTGGCCTGATGCATCCGAGGGCTAGAGCGGAAGGGCGCTGGGAAAGCGGGTCTGGAAATCCAGCAGGCCGACCCATTCCGGCTTGATGGTAATGCGAACCATGGACGAAACCATCGTCCCCAGTTGCGCGCACCAGGCCTTGCCTTGTTCGGGCCCGAAGTAGCGCTCGGCCGCAGCGGCGTATTCGGGAACGATCCCATCGAGCGGTTCCAGGCGCGCCGTGCCCCGCACCAGCAGCACCTTGTGAGGAAAATTGTTGTCGTCGATGGTGAGCGCAACTTTTGGATTCTTGGCCAGGGCCTTCAGCTTGGGCGCCTTGGGCGGGGTTCCGATCACAAAGTCGCTCCCGCTCCAGTGAAACCAGATGGGAACCACCCGCGGTGTGCCGTCGGTTGCGATATAGGCCAGACGGGCCGGAATGGTTGACCGCAGAAGTTCCTGCGATGCGGGATGTTGCAAAAGGCCAAGGTCCCCTTGTTTGACGGGCATGTGTGCTCCCTTCGGTTGGCGTGCTCAGGACAACTCGTTGAATGGCGAGAGCAGTATAACGCTGGCTAGGCAGGCGTGGAGTAATGCAGAAAATATCTCCGCTCAAGCGGAGCTTGAACGGGGCACCGTTGTCAGGGAATCAATTACACTGCGAAGCTTTAGGAGGCCAGCTTTGCGGGCCTCTTCGCGGCGATGCTTTGTGCTACCACCCATGCTGCGGACGCGATGGCCCAGGAGATAAAAAATGCTGTCCACGGCAGCCGCGTCTTCGGGGCGGCCACAATCGCGGGTACCCAAACCAGAATGGTAAACACGCCGATCATGGCGGCTTCGGCAAAAGCAGCTACACGCGGAAAGATAGAGAACAGTACGCCGAGGCCGGCAGCGATGTGTCCGGCGCCCGTCAGGTACGCCCAGCCCGTGCGATAAGGCAGCCACGCCGGCACCAGGTCCACGGTCGCTTGCACATACACGATGTGTGAGAGTCCGATCGGGATAAGCCAGACTGCAAAAAACATCTGCGCGATGCGCATGCTTCGGTCGCTGGTCAACACTTGCAACGGCGACCCTTCGGGAAGCTCAGCCAGGTTGGCGAACAAAATCCAGCCTCCGGCGAAAAGGACGGCCAGTTCGCCAAATCCGAGCCAGACCGCTTCCATTTTCGGGGCTACGAATAGGGCCGGCAATTTGAGCGCGAGCCACACGAGGAGATATGGAAACAGGATGCGGGCCGACCATGTCGCGGCAGATCTCACCAACAATCCCACGCCCCCCAGCAGCATGAGGACGCCCGAAGCGTAAGCCAGAACCGCGCGCCCTGGGATCCATTCGGGAACCGGCTGCCACACCATGGCAAAATCGCCATAGATCAGGGCGAGAATACCGAGTCCGATCATGCCGATGGCAAAGGCGGTTAGAGCAGGCTGCTGGCTTCGCGTCATAGGCGTTAAAGCTATTGAAGGGGATGAGTGGGTGTCAACCAATCGTGCGTCGATTTTCATGGGTGTAGTGACACGCGGGTGCTCCGTGTCTCGCCGTTTTTGCGAGACGCGGGAGCCTACCACTCGGATGTTCACCCATCACAGACGCCTATCCCCGGCATAGCTACTCTTAGCGCATGCCTCAAACTCTGCATCGGTTTTATGGAGCCACTGATTTGCATTTGCGTCACGTTCAGTTGTTATCAACGTCGGCCATTGCTCGATAGCGAAGTCCGCCGGGATCTGGGATTGGATATTCTTGAGCGGGTACGTCGCCGGTATCGTCTGGGCGGCGTGCTCTTAGCCTACGTCGTCATGCCCGAGCACGTTCATTTGTTGTTGAGTGAGCCGCAGCGCGGGACGTTGTCTACTGTCATACAGGCGTTAAAGCTCGGGTTCTTTCGCAGCCTGTGCGGTTCTGGGGACAACCTGAATCCCGAGTCTCGCAGAAGCGGCGAGACCCGGGGCACCCGGTCTGTTCCTCGGAGGTTCTGGGAGCACCGGTTCTATGACTTTAATGTTCGGACGGAACGTAAACGAGTGGAGAAGCTACGTTACATCCATCGTAATCCGGTGAAGCGGGGATTGGTGGAATCACCTGAATTGTGGCGTTGGAGCAGCTTTCATTGTTATATGTCTGGCGAGGTGGGGCCGGTGCGCATCAACGACACTGAGATTTTAGTGATGAAAATCAGGCCGCCTGCAGCTTGATCGAAAAGGTTTCTACTCTCATTATCATCGAATGCGGGTGCCCCGTGTCTCGCCGTTTTTGCGAGACGCGGGAGTCACGGCAGTGTCGTTCTAAGGCTTTTGATCCGAGGTACGGGTTTCGTTCCCAAGTCTCACAAAAGCAGTGCGAGGGTACGTGCCCGGATGCGGATTGATGGGACAGCGGTGGATTCCCAGGTCTCGCAAAGGCGGCGAGACCTGGGGCACCCGGCTCTTTAGTATGGAATCGGTTTGGTTGGCTACCAGCCTCTGGTTTGCAGCATGTGAGCTTCATCCAAGGCAGCGATGGCCAATCCCTTCATCGCTCCGGTCAAATCCTCGCTGACTTCAAGTAATACTCTAGGGTCGTTGAAGTGGGTGGCGGCCTTGACGATGGCGCGGGCACGCTTGGCGGCTTCGGCGGGGTCGGCGAATTCGGTGGAGCTCTCCATGAAGATGCCGGAGCCGACGAAGACGGCTTCGGCGCCGAGTTGCATGACCAGGGCGGCGTCGGCGGGGGTGGCGATGCCTCCGGCGGAGAAATTCGGGACGGGCAGCTTCCCTGCTTTGGCGACCATCTTGATCAGTTCATACGGCGCACCGTGCTCTTTGGCTTTGGCGTAGAGTTCTTCTTCGCCGAGGACGGTGAGAATTTTCATCTCCTGCACGATCTGGCGGATGTGCTTGACGGCGTGCACCACGTCTCCGGTGCCGGCTTCGCCTTTGGTGCGGATCATGGCTGCGCCTTCGGCGATGCGCCGCAGGGCTTCTCCCAGGTTGCGGGCGCCGCAGACGAATGGGACCTTGTAGGCATGCTTATCGACGTGGTGGGCTTCGTCGGCGGGAGTGAGGACCTCGGATTCGTCGATGTAATCCACGCCCAGTTCTTGCAGGATTTGGGCCTCCGCAAAATGCCCAATGCGGCACTTGGCCATGACCGGGATCGACACGACAGCCATAATCTCGCGGATCTTTTTTGGCGAAGCCATGCGGGCCACGCCGCCCTCGGCGCGGATTTGGGCAGGCACGCGCTCGAGCGCCATGACGGCCACGGCTCCGGCCTTTTCGGCGATTTCCGCCTGTTCGGCGTTGGTGACGTCCATGATGACGCCGCCTTTGAGCATTTCGGCGAGGCCGGTCTTGAGGCGGAGGCTGGTGGAGCTGCCGTTGTTTTGGGACATGGTGGGCTCTTTTCTGGGGGTCGGCCGTTGGCTATCAGCCGTCAGCTATCAGCTAACCCTTTGTTTATTTTACATGTAGGGGAGGGGTTTCACCATGTTGGGCTGGAGTTGTGGCGGCGTTGGCAAACAGCGGATTCCTCGCTTTGCTCGGAATGACAATTGGATTGAGGGACGTGATTGGTTTGAAGCGGCACCGGCTCGCTTTGCTCGCTGGACAGACGGGGCGGCTGTCCCTACGTGGGCATTGGTGGTTTCTTACTTCTTTACGTATTTGGCGAACATTTTTTCTGGGTCTATGGCGATGAATGTGCCCTGGCTGCGGGCCAGGACTTCGTTCTTTTCGTTGAGAATTTCGGCGGCATTGATGTGGATGCGGCCTTCTACGCTGACTTCCCTGCCTTCGGCGTGAAGCGGCTGGTGCAAGGGCACGGGCTTGAGATATTCCACGGTCATCTCCCGGGTCAGGGCGACCACGTCGCGGAGTTTGTTGACCTTGCCCATGGCGTCGTCGAGGATGGTGGCGATAATGCCGCCGTGGCAATGTCCGGGCGGGCCAGTGTAGCGCTTGCCGAGGCGGAAACGGGAGACAAAACGTTTGCTGTCTTCGTCATAAACAAACTTCAGGCGCATGCCCTGGGGATTGTCCTGGCCACAGGCAAAACAGTAGTTTTTGCGCTGGCGATCATAGCGGACGTGGTGGCCGTGGCCGGAGGTCTTCTTCTTCGACATTCCCTGTTCCTCATCTAAACGTTATCATTAGCGCTTTGAGTTTGTGATAAACGTAGTTGGCAGGCGGTACAGATCATGAACCGGGACCACCGGCACAGGAGCCAGGATAGTGAAATTCAAGAACGGATTCTCATGCAGGAAAGCCGTGTTGCTGATGGTGGTTTTGTGCGGTTCTATTACTTTGTTGTCGGCCGAAACCAACTCGAAAACCGCGGCTGGCGAAGCGGTTTACAAGTCGCATTGTGTGCTCTGCCATGGAGTGGACGGCATGGGCAAGACCACACTCGGATTGCAACTCAAAGCCTTCGACCTGCACAGCAAGGACGTCCAGAAGCTGACGGACGCGCAGTTGAAGGAAGTGATCTCCAACGGCAAGAACAATATGCCTCCCTTCAGCGAGCAACTGACCGGGGCCGAGATCGACGATCTCATCAAGTATGTGCGCGTGTTTGGGAAGGCAAAGAAGTAGGTGCGATCGGAACCGTCGTAAGCCCACCGCTCCCTGAGGTTCGATCCTGCTTTATAATAGAGAGATTCGCTCGCCCTTCTGAGGCCGCCTGATGGCCCGGCGACGCGGAAACTCTTACTGATGTCCACGGAAACCATTGTTGTTCGCGGGGCGCGGGTCCATAACCTCAAGAACATTGACTTTGAGATTCCACACAACTCGCTGACCGTGGTCACGGGCGTGTCGGGGTCGGGGAAGTCTTCGCTCGCCTTCGACACCATCTATGCCGAGGGCCAGCGGCGCTATGTTGAGTCCCTCTCAGCTTATGCCCGCCAGTTTCTGGAGCGGATTGAAAAGCCGGACGTCGATCTGATTGATGGGATCGCTCCAGCGGTGGCGATCCGGCAAAAGAACAGCACGCGCAATCCGCGATCCACGGTCGGGACATCCACGGAAATTTACGACTACTTGCGCCTGCTCTTTGCTCGCGTGGGCCGGACCTATTGCCTGCGTTGCGGCGCGGAAGTGAAAAAAGACACCGTGGACGAGGTTGCCGCAGCCGTCCTTGCATTGGTTGAAGGCACGCGTCTGAATGTGCTGTTCCCTTTGCAGGGGCAGAGTGCACGTCCGGCGGAACCGGAGAAAAAGAAAACTGCGGGCGGCAGGAAGAAAGCGGCCCCTGTGGCTGATCCGCAGGTCGATCTGCTAAAAGCGCGGCTGCTTGATTTGCGTACCCGCGGCTTCAACCGGCTTTATCAGAATGGCCAGATATTTGAGTTTTCCACGCCAGAATCTTTGTTGGATGTGAACTTCTCCGAGCCGGTCTTCTTGTTGGTGGATCGCCTGGTGGTTTCGAAAGACGGTCGGGCGCGCATTGTCGATGCCGTCGAGATCAGTTATCGCGAAGCGGGCGAAGTGACTTTCGAGACGGCGCCGCGCGATGGTGAACGTGCGAAACGACTCCGCTTCTCGCAGCGCTTCGAGTGCAAGCATTGCGATTTGCGTTATGAAGAGCCGGAGCCGCGCCTGTTCTCGTTTAATAATCCCTATGGCGCTTGTCCACGCTGCCAGGGATTTGGCAACACCATTGATTTCGATCTTGGCCTGGTGATTCCCGACCATTCGAAAAGTCTGAACGACGGCGCAATCGAGCCCTGGACCAAGCCGAAATATAAGCCCCTATTTACTGAATTGAAGCGCTTCGCCCGCCAGTCGGGGATTCCGCTCGATGTGCCCTGGTCGGAACTGGATATTGAGCAGCAGCGGCTGGTGGTTGAGGGCGACGGTAATTTCGCCGGAGTGCGCGGTTTCTTTAATCATCTGGAGCGGAAGAAATACAAACTGCACGTGCGGGTATTTCTCAGCCGCTATCGCGGATATTCGCTGTGCTCGGCGTGCAATGGAGCGCGGCTCCGGGTGGAAGCGCGACAAGTGAAGATCCAAGGCAAGAACATCTGCGAAGTTTCTGGCATGACGGTTGAGGAGGCTTTGCGGTTCTTCAGTGGGCTGCAATTGACTGAGCAAGAGGCGGGCATCGCCGACAAGCTCTTGCAGGAAATTGTGGAACGCTTGCGATTTCTGAACGATGTGGGATTGGAATACCTCACGCTCGACCGGCTTTCATCGACGCTGTCGGGAGGCGAAGCGCAACGCATCCAGCTGGCGACATCGCTGGGATCGCGCTGGTGGGTACGTTGTATGTGCTGGATGAGCCCTCGATTGGGCTGCATCCGCGGGACACTCACCGGCTGATCAAGATTCTGCATGACCTGCGCGATCTGGGAAACACGATTCTGGTGGTCGAACACGATTCGGACGTGATGGGAGCCTCCGATACCATTCTCGATCTGGGACCCGGCGCGGGCGAGAACGGAGGGAAAGTTATCGCTGCGGGGACGTACGAGCAAATCCAGAAAATGCCGAGTTCTTTGACTGGGCGATATCTTTCTCACGAGCTCCGCATCCAGCTGCCCGTGACTCGACGGAAGCCGGGGCCACAGCAAATCAGGATCTCCGGCGCCCAGGCGCACAATTTGAAGAATGTGGATCTCGCTATCCCGCTGGGAATGATTGTGGCGATCACCGGCGTTTCAGGGTCCGGGAAATCGACTCTGCTGCACGATGTGTTGTATCCGGCGCTGGCTGCCGCCAAGCGACAAACCAGTGGTATGCCAGTCACCGGCAGCTCCACCGGGGTGCAGTTGGAGGGAGATGAGTTCATCGATGAAGTTGTGCTGGTGGATCAATCTCCGGTAGGGCGCACACCGCGTTCCAACCCGGTGACATACATCAAGGCGTTTGACGGCATTCGTGAGCTGTTCGCTTCCCTGCCGGAATCCCATAAGCGAGGATTCACCGCGGGACATTTTTCGTTCAATATTCCCGGCGGCCGCTGCGAAACCTGCCAGGGGGACGGCACGGTCACGGTCGAGATGCAGTTTCTCGCGGATGTGGAACTGATCTGCGAAGAGTGCAAGGGTGCGCGTTACAAACCGCAAGTGCTGGAGATTCGTTACCGGGGCAAAAATATTCATGAAGTGCTGGCTCTTACCGTGAAAGAGGCGCTGGGGTTTTTTGCGGGAGTCCCGAAAATAGTGGAAAAACTACGGGTGCTTGAAGAAGTGGGTCTGGGATATTTGCGGTTGGGACAGTCGGCGACCACTCTTTCAGGGGGCGAGGCGCAGCGCATGAAGCTGGCGGCCCATCTTCAGCCTGCCGCGCGTGAAATCGGGCGTCCGGTGCAAGGCGATGCTCCCCGCCGCAAGCGGCGCATCTTATATATCCTGGACGAACCGACGACCGGGCTCCACTTCGACGATGTCAGCAAACTACTTTCCGTATTTCGCCGTCTAATTGATGCAGGGGGTTCGATTCTGGTGATCGAGCACAACCTGGAAGTGATTAAAACCGCCGACTGGGTGATTGACCTTGGGCCAGAGGGCGGACAACGAGGCGGTTATGTCGTCGGCGTGGGGCCGCCGGAGGCGATTGCCAAGCTGCCGAATTCGCATACGGGAAAATTTCTGGCGCGCATCCTGAACGGAAATGGGGCTTCGCGTTCCAATGGCCGGAAGTAGGAAAATACTCGCGATCCGACGATCCGGTTTCTCTCCGACGATCGGCGCCATCGTGTTATGCCTGGCACTTTCAGGCCTGTCGCCGGCACAAAATACCGGCAAGACGGTTCGGCATCACAAAGTAACCGAACAGAACCCCGATTTTCCTCCGGAAATGGTCGAGGCTGAGGCGTCCATCGAAAAGAATGATTATGCGGCCGCTGAGCCGCTGCTGCAAAAGGTGGTCGCTGCCAACCCCAATAATTATCAGGCCTGGTTCGATCTCGGTTATGTTTACCACGCCCTGGAGAAGATGGACGATTCCATCGCCGCGTACCGTAAGTCGGTGGCGGCGAAGCCTGATGTTTTTGAATCGAACCTGAATCTTGGATTGTCGCTGGCTGCGGCTCATCAGCCGGGCGCTGACGTTTATCTTCGGGCCGCGACCAAGTTGAAACCAACCTCTCATGTAGATGAAGGCAAGGTCCGCGCCTGGTTATCGCTGGCCCACGTGATTGAGGCCAGTCAGCCAGAGGAAGCGATTGCGGCGTATCACCAGGCTGCGCTGCTGCAACCCCAGGATCCGGAGCCTCATCTCGCGGCTGGGCCGTTGCTCGAGAAACAGGACCGTTTTGCGGATGCCGAGCAGGAGTACAAACAGGCGCAGATATTGGATCCGAAATCCAGCGATGCTCTGACCGGCCTGGCCAATCTCTATATGCGCGGACGGCGGTTTCCCGAGGCGGCAGATGCGCTGCATAAATTGCTGGCCCTGCATCCGGAGGACGCGTCGGCGCACATGCAACTCGGCCGGATGATGGCCGCGGCGGGAAAGAACGATGACGCGATCGCGGAGTTGCAGGTCGGGCTGAAACTCGCTCCGGGTGACGCCGGCTTGCAGGGAGATTTGGCGGACCTTTATGTCAAGGCCCGAAAATATGATCAAGCGCAGTCCATGTATAAGGCTCTTTTGGCGGCGAATCCCAATGACGCCGACCTGCATGAAGGCCTGGGCAAGGCATTCCTCGAACAGCGCAAATTTCCCGAGGCGGAAAAGGAATTTGTGGCGGCGGTGAAGCTGAAGCCGGATTTTGGCGCGGCCTATGGTGATCTGGCGGTGGCCGCCGAAGAGAATAAGAACTACGAACTGGCGATCCGGGCGGCGGATGCGCGCGCCAAGTTCTTGCCGGAGATTCCCATGAGTTATTTCCTGCGGGCCAGCGCCTACGATCATTTACGGGATTACAAAAACGCGGCGGCCAATTATCATCATTTTCTGGAAGTCGCGAACGGGCAGTATCCAGACCAGGAATGGCAGGCCCGCCATCGCCTGATTGCCATTGAACCGAAGAAGAAGTGAAATGTCATGCGCTCTAGAGTGTTCATGCTCAGCGTGCTGCTGGTCGCATCAGTGGGAGTGTGCGCCGAGAAAGACCCGGTACTGCAGCAGTTGCTGGCGCGGGCCCGGTCGGCGCGCGTCGAGGATCAGGCGGCTCTTTATACGGAAGCCGCGCGGCTTGAGCTCAAATCTGCCGATCAGTGGTACACCTCGGGTAACGTTGACGACGCTCGCAGTGCGGTGAAGGATCTGCTGACCGACTCGGACAGGGCCCACGATGCTTCCACGCAGTCGGGCAAAAGGCTCAAGGACACTGAGATTGCCATGCGTAAGATGGCAGAGAAGCTACGCGACATGAAGCGGGCCGTCGCCTTCGAAGAACAAGCCCCCCTGCAAGCGGCAGCTGACCACCTGGAGAGTCTGCGCACCGATCTGTTGGCGCACATGTTCGGCAAAGGCAAGAAATGAGCAGCTTGGCCGGGAAACTCGCATGCACGGGATTGGCGGTCGTGTTGAGCCTGTCGTCATGGGCCGATCGAAAGCGCGATCCACTGAATCAGCCGGAAATCGATCAGCTCCGGGACACGGCCCAGGAGCCGGAGCTACGGCTCAAACTCTATGTCAAGTTTGCTCGCGCCCGTCTCGATGCCATGGCGCAGGCGCGGTCCGACCCCAAGGTGACGGACCGCGGCCAGCAGACCCATGATCGGTTGCAGGATTTCCTGGATGTCTATGACGAACTGAACGACAACGTGGATACCTATGCGAACCGCAAGGACGATCTGCGCAAGGCCTTAAAGGCGGTGATCGACGCCGACACTGAATTCCAGGCCAAGCTGCGGGCGCTGAAAGATTCCGCGACCTCGACGCCGGCCGAGACCCAAAAATACGATTTCCTGCTCAATAACGCGCTGGACACCGTCGATTCCAGCGCGCAAGATCACCGGCAGTTGCTGGCGGAGCAAGAAGAGGCGGCTAAGCACAAGAAGCCGACCAAGCCACGGCCGGCGGAGGAGCGTTGAAGAGCCTCGCCTCTCCTTCTGACTCTACCGCAAGCGGCGGGCTGATTGAGATTTTCCAGGAAACTCATCGTGAGTTACGCCCTAATGCGCCCATCCCTGAATTAGCGGTCCGATTCTTCGCTTACGCCAACATCAACAACACTATCCGGCTGCGCCAGGGAAAGCTCTTCGTGCGGCTTTCGGACTTGCTTGAGGGCGCTCCGGAATTCGTGCTGCGGGCCATCGCCCACATTCTGTTGGCCAAGATGTATCGCAAACCTGTTCAGCCGGGACAGGCTGCCCGCTACCGCCGTTATGTTTTAGGCCACGATCTCCGGAAGAAAGCGCATTTGATCCGGCAGATGCGTGGCCGGAAACGCATTGTTTCCGCGCAGGGCCACGCCTATAACCTGGAAGAGATCTTCGACGATTTGAACAGTAGATTTTTCCACGGCTTGCTGGCGCGCCCGATTTTGACCTGGAGCCGCGAACGCGCGCGTAATCGGATCGGCCATTACGATCCGGCCCATAATGCCATCGTGATCAGCCGTATTTTCGATGATCCGCGGGTACCTCGTTATGCAGTGGAATATCTGATGTACCACGAAATGCTGCACCTCAAGCATCCCGTCAAGTTACGGGGAAGCCGGCGGTGTGTGCATCCGGCGGAGTTTCAGGCGGAGGAGAGACTGTTTCCCGACCTGAAGAAAGCCCTGCAGTTCCTGAAGCGATTGTGAGGACTCAGGTGAAGGTACATTCCTCGCAATTCGAGGCCCGGACAGTGCCATTGGGCCTTCCGAGCGTTGACGTCGCGGTAGCAGGAGACTATCCTAGTAGTTGAAATTGAAATTCATTTTCAAAATGGCGGGAGCCTCTTTTTAAGATGTTGCAGGCCTTTATTGTAACTTTGCGCGAGGGTGTGGAAGCCGCCCTCATTGTTGGAATCACGCTCGCCTATCTCACGAAAATCGGCAGGCCGGACCTGCGCAAAACCGTCTATGCGGCCCTGGTTTCGGCCTTTCTTGGAAGCATTGGCGTGGCCGTGATTCTCTCCCGCACTCATTGGAACGAGGACGTTTTCGAAGGCTGGATCATGCTGGCCGCCGCTTTTTTTGTCATCAGCATGATTATTTTCATGATGCGGACCGGACGCAAGCTCAAGGGTCAGATTGAAGGCAAATTAACGACCCTGGCGGAGCAAGGTTCGTCGGTAGGAGTGTTTCTATTTGTATTCCTGATGGTGCTGCGCGAAGGGGCGGAAACGGTTCTCATCCTGTCGGCTGTGTCCCTGAATTCCAGCGAACTGCTCAGCTTTATCGGCACGTTATCGGGCGTAATCGTGGCCGTGTTGTTTGGGGTCATGTTTGTCAAAGGCAGCGTGCGCATCAATCTGCAAAAGTTCTTTCGCGTGACCACCGGCATTTTATTCTTCGTGGCGGCGCAATTGTTAGTGTCGGGATTGCATGAGCTTTCGGAAAGCGGAGTGCTATGGTCGTCCAAGCGGGAAATGGCCATCATCGGGCCGATCGTCCGCAACGACTTGTTCTTCTTTGTGACCATCGTGGCGCTGGCGGCGTTGATGGTGCTGTTGGAGGTCAAACGACGGGAACCCACTTCCCTCCCCGAATCACCGGCAGCGCGGCGGAAAGTCCTGTGGAGTGCGCGTCGCGAACGCTGGTGGATGGCGTCGGTTTACGTCAGCTCTTTCGTTTTCATTTTCCTGGTCACGGCCGAATTTATTTACACCAAGAGTGTGAGTGCGTTGTCGCCAGCCACTGAAGTCACATTCCAGAACGGCCAGGTCAGGATCCCTCTGGCCCAGGTTTCTGATGGCGATCTGCATCGCTTCGCCGCCAATGAAAACGGCACGACCGTGCGTTTCTGGCTCTACCAGAAGCCGGACGGAAAGGTCGCGACAGTCTTTGACGCCTGTGAAATCTGCGGCGGGGTCGGCTTCTACAAGGGGACTAACGGCGTGGTTTGCAAGAATTGCGCCTCCCCGATCAACGCGCAATCCGTGGGCACGAAGGGCGGTTGCAATCCGGTACCGCTCAAGGCCGAGATCGTCTCCAATGAGGTCATCATCAAGGAGGCGGACGTCGCGGCCGGAGCGCGCATGTTCCAGCAATAATTCATGTTTGTTCGGCTCGTCTACGAATCCTTCCGGCGCCAGAAGCGACGCAAAGTGCTGGCGGGCGTGGCGATTGCCCTCGGAGTGGCTGTAGCCACTGCGATGATCGGCGTTGCCACCGACGTCGGAGATAAAATTAGCCTGGAGCTGCGAAGGAACCACGCCAACATCCTGGTAACTCCCCAGGAAGACACGCTGGATTTGGAAATCGGCGGGGTGAATCTGAAGCCCCCGTCCGACGGGGCATTTCTGAATGAAGCGGATCTACCCAAAATCAAAAGCACATTCTGGCGGAATGCTATCCTCGGCTTCGCGCCGATGTTGCCTGTCAAGGTGAAGCTCGACGGGGACCCGCAAGATGTGACCCTGCTGGGAACCTACTTTTCGAAACCGTACACCTACGGCAAAGACAACTTTGTAACCGGCGTACGTTCGACCAATGGCTCGTGGCGAGTCGCAGGCGATTGGCCCGCGGATGATTCACAAAGCGTATTGCTAGGCGAGCGGCTTGCGGCTAAAACCAATAAAAAACCAGGAGATACAGTCTCGATCGCTGGACAGTCCCACCTTGTATCTGGCATTCTTTCATCCGGCGGGCCTGAGGACGATCAGATCGTTGCGCCTCTCGGCGTGGCCCAGCAAATCCTTGGCAAACCAGGCGCGGTGCGCAGCGTTTACGTCAGCGCTCTGACCAAGCCGGAAGACGCCTTTGCGCGCCGCGATCCCAAGACCCTCTCGGGTGCGATGTACGACCGCTGGTACTGCTCGCCGTATGCGCAGTCCATCGCGTATCAGCTACAGGAAGTGATTCCCTTCTCGCATGCTGCACAAATTCGCCAGGTGGAGCAGACGGAAGGCACAGTGCTTTCGCGCATCAAGGGACTGATGCTGCTGATTACGCTGGCGGCACTGTTCGCCTCAACTCTTGCGGTTTCGGCGGCCATGGCCACCGCGATTTTCGAGCGCCGCCATGAAGTCGGTTTGATGAAGGCTCTAGGCGCGGGCAAGACCGCGGTGGCGGCGATCTTCTTTGCCGAAGCCGCATTGCTGGCACTAATTGGGGGCGTGGTGGGCTTTGTGGGTGGGGTTTTCCTAGCCCAGCGGATTGGCCGCTCGATCTTTGATTCTCAGATTACGATTCAGCCCGTGCTCTTGCCGGTAATTCTGGCGATCGCGGTTTTGGTGACGTTCGCCGGTAGCGCTGTGGCTATCCGGCGTGCGGTGATGTTCGATCCCGTCTATGCGCTACGGGGGCAGGCATGAGTTTGCAATCATCGCACGATGCAGCAAAAATGGTGGCGAAACGGCGGTCTGCGTCGCCGCATACTTCGATGTTCATGCGCATGTTGCTGCGTGCGGCCATCCTTCGCCGGGGGCGGGCCGCCTCCGCGTTGCTCGCGATGACGGTTGCGGCCGCGGTGACCACCGCCATGCTCAATATTTATGTTGAAGTGCAGGTCAAACTACGCAAAGAATTCCGCAACTACGGCGCGAACATTGTGATGGTTGGCAAAGATGGTCAGGCGCTTCCTGTGGATGCTCTGAAGATTGTTGACGCCACTCTTGCTGGCCGCGGTCTGGCGGTGCCGTTTGCCTATGTGGTGGCTCGGACTTCCGATGGCAAATCCCTGGTGGTAGTTGGTACTGATCTCGAGCGCGTGCGCAAGCTAAATTCCTGGTGGTCGGTGAGCCATTGGCCCGACGCGGCCAAACAGACGCTGATTGGGACGCGAGCT
Organism: Terriglobales bacterium; assembly: GCA_963802555.1. Taxonomy (GTDB): domain Bacteria; phylum Acidobacteriota; class Terriglobia; order Terriglobales; family Acidobacteriaceae; genus DATBAX01. Next base: position 828,168 of record CAWDJD010000002.1, read on the forward strand.
GCGGCGGTGGTCAACCCGCAGAGCGGATCTTTTGACTTGAGCTTTCAAGGCCGAACCATCCACCTGACCGAGGCTGGAACCCTACAGACCGGCGCAGGCGAGGAAAGCCGCGTCTATCTTTCATTGAACGATTTTGAAGCGTGGACCGGAGTGGCGCCAACCACCATCGAAGTGGCCGCTTCCGGTTCGCCGCAAGAAGTGAACGCGATTGTCGACCAACTTGTCCAAGCCGTCCCAACTGCCGATGTCCGCCCACTCCGACAGATCATGGAGAGCGAAGCTCAGGTTCTGGGGAAGACGCGCTCGACACTGCTGGCGGCCGCGATTCTCATTATTCTCACAGCATCGGTGTGCGTGCTCGCCACGCTAATGGGATGGGTGTTCGACCGCCGGCGCGATTTTGCAATCATGAAAGCGTTGGGGGCTTCTGAGCGATTGATCAGCGGGTTTTTTGCCGGCGAGGCGGCCGCGTTGGGAGCAGCAGGGGCGGTGGTTGGCTTTATGATCGGGATTGGCGTTGCCGCGTGGATCGGGCGGGCGAACTTCAATGCCCCAGTGATGCCCCGCCTGGGCGTATTCCCCTTGGTTTTGGCGGGAAGCGTGGCTGTGGCACTGGTCGCCGCCGTGGTGCCAATTGCTTTGCTGCGGCGGGTCGAGCCAGCTATGATCTTGAAGGGCGAATAGCGTGATCCAGCTGAAGAGTGTAACCCGGAGTTACCCCGCGCGAGCCGAGGCCAGTGGCGGCACCATCCGTGCGCTCGACGACTTTTCGCTTAGTGTGGTTCCCGGTGAGTGGATTGCGATCATGGGGCCTTCCGGTTCGGGCAAGTCCACGCTGGTGAATCTGATCGGCTGTCTCGATCGTCCCACCTCCGGCGAAATCTGGCTTGACGGCGAGAACGTTGCCTGCATTTCCAACGCTGAGTTGAACCGGGTGCGGGCGGAGAAAGTCGGGTTTATCTTTCAGCAGTTTCATTTAATTCCCTACCTCACGGCGCTTGAGAATGTCATGCTTGCGCAATACTTTCACAGCATGACTGACGAGCAGGAAGCCCTCGAAGCCTTGCAGCGCGTGGGATTGAAGGATCGGGCGCATCACCTGCCTTCGCAGCTTTCTGGAGGCGAGCAGCAACGGGTTTGCATCGCACGTGCGCTGATCAATGATCCAAAGATCGTTCTGGCGGACGAGCCCACGGGAAACCTTGACGCCCTTAACGAAGAGATCGTGCTGCGACTGCTTCGCGAACTGCACCATCAAGGACGAACCATTGTGATGGTTACGCATGATCCCGTAGTCGCCCGCCTGGCCGACCGCCGCATTGAACTGCATCATGGCAAGATCGCGGCGCAGGAAGTCTTTGCCATGGCCGACGAAGAACAATTTGACGAAGTGCTGGAAGAACTTTGGGCACTGGAAGAACACGGCGAGATCGCCGAGATCGAACACATGGAAGTCCACGGTGCATTGCCCGTAAGCATCGCGGTCGAGAAGATGGCTGACCTCGGATTCCTCACCACGCGGCCGCATCCGCCGGAACCGCACCAGCACAAGGTCTTCGTGAACCCCTGCCACGATGCCCTCAAGCCCACGGGAGTCTCGATTGGCGACGGCAGCATGATCGTCGAATTGACCCCGCGCGGGCGGCAGCGTGCCGCGGACATCATTCGCCGGCATCGGCTGGCCGAGCGCCTTTTCACCGACAGCCTGGCTTTGGACAGCGAGTCTGAGATTGAGCAGCAAGCCTGCAAGTTCGAGCACATTCTCTCGCCGGAGGCCACGGATAAAATCTGCACGTTCCTCGGGCATCCCCGCACCTGCCCGCACGGTGCGCCGATCCCGCCGGGACCGTGTTGCGGACGTACGCATGAACTGGCTGGCGTTTCCCGGCTGAAAACGGATCGAGTAAGCTAACTGCATGGCCTCCCGCAAACCCTGCATTGGTGTATTCGATTCCGGCTTTGGCGGGCTGACCGTCCTTAAAGCGTTACTTGAACTTATCCCGGAAGCCGACTATCTCTACTTCGGTGACACCGCGCGCCTCCCCTACGGATCGAAATCCGCCGAGACGGTTGCCAGGTACGCCGTTGAGGCTGCGCATTTTCTGGAGCAACGCGGAGCTCAATTGCTGGTGATCGCCTGCAACACTGCCACTGCGCTAGCCTTGGACAAGATTATCGCGGCGTCGAGCGTGCCCGTGGTAGGAGTGGTTGAACCGGGGGCCGAGAGTGCCTCGGCTGCGAGCAAGAACCGAAAAGTTGCGGTCATCGGAACCGAAGCTACCGTCAGCAGCCACGCCTACTTAAAGGCCCTGGAAGCTCGTGGAATCCAGGCCAGGGAGAAAGCTTGCCCTCTGCTGGTTCCGTTGGTCGAAGAAGGATGGGTGGAGCATCCGGTGACGGAACAAATCGCCAGGATTTATCTCGACGAGGCATTCAGCGATGGTTTTCAATCCGCCGATGTTCTGGTTCTGGGCTGCACGCATTACCCGCTCATCAAGCCGGTGTTGCGACGGGTGGCTCCGCCCCAGGTCAAGATCATCGACTCCGCGGAATCGACTGCGCAGGTAGTCAAAGAATTACTTCTGCGCACGCCTTTGCCGCCGGCGAGTGAAGAAGAGAGGCGGAAATCCCCGCGGCTCAAATTCTTTGCCACGGATTCGGTGGAGAAGTTTCGCCGCCTCGGAGCTAGATTCCTTGGCCGCTCGATTGAGGATGTAGAGCACGTGGATTTGAAGGAATAATATCCCGGGTTTAAGAAGTTCGAGCGCAAGATTCGGATAGCCGCCGGCGCCATCACAAATTATTCTGAACACAGCCATGCATCCCCTCGACAATGTCATTTGGAAGGCGCTCACTACCACCGACGCGCACTTCGCCGAATCCTACGGCTCGGCGCGAAGATTTCCCCATGAGGTGACCGCGCTCGGGGCCTTCTCCGGGCCTGAAGCGGAAGGCTTTGCTTCCCTGCTGGGATTGCTGCCTCGCGAAGGCTCCGTGGCCCTGTTTCTGGAAAGACCAACCGAACCGCCTTCAGGCTTCGCAGTGGTTCGCGCCATCCCGCTGGTACAGATGCTGCACGATGGGAGCAAATTAAATCCGTCAACCCAGGACTGCATTGAATTAGGCGAAAAAGATGTGCCAGAGATGCTCGCGCTGACGGAACTGACCAAGCCTGGTCCCTTCGGCAAACGGACTCGCGAGTTGGGCACCTATTTTGGAATTCGCCGTCAAGGCCAGTTAATAGCCATGGCGGGTGAGCGAATGAAGCTACCTGGGTACACCGAAGTCAGCGCCGTCTGCACCCATCCCGACCACACCGGACGCGGATACGCCGCGGACCTGATCCGAGCGGTTGTCGAGAAAATTCAGGAGCGCGGAGAAACTGCATTTCTTCATGCCGCAGGGGAGAATCAGCGGGCGATAGATCTATACAAACGGTTGGGATTCAATCTGCGAGTAGTGTTGCACTTGCTGGTGGTCCGCAAGACGGACCAGCGCTAGTAAAGGCGGAAATCCACTTCCACGTTGATTTGGACGGCGACTGGCTTGCCGTCTTTCATGGCGGGTTCGAATTTCCAGTTCTTGACGGCTTCGATGGCTTTCTCGTCGAGGCCCAATCCCAGAGTGCGCGAAACTCGAATGTCCCGCGGGTGGCCGTCTGGTCCGACGATCAGCCAAAGTACGCAGGTGCCTTGATATTTTGCTTTGCGTGCTTCTTCGGAGTATTCCGGGTCCGGCGCAAAAGTCGCCTTGGGAGCAGAAACTCCACCGCCCACGCGGAAAACACCGCCGCCAATGCCGCCGCCGCGTCCGTCGCCCACGCCCGGGCCAGCGCCCACGCCCACGCCCCCACCGGAGCCCGAGCCAATGCCGCCACCCGATCCGGTACCGTTCGACGGAGGACCCGAGGGCAAGTGCGACATGGGGTCCCCGATGTTCGGCATATTGCTCGCCAGCTTGATCTGCGGGGGAACAACCACGGTCGGCTCCACCGCTAGTTTGGGATGATCATTTCTGACGACCACGGCCGGCGGCGTGATTTGCTGCATTGCCTGCTTCGGCAGTTTGCCCTTCACGGCCTGCAGTTTGTCGCGGTCGCCGCCTCCACCACCGCCACCAACCTTGGTCTTCGAGGGTGGCAATGCCGGAACGTCATCCGGCCTGATGAGGGTCATGACTTCCTGAGGCTTGGTGATCTCGGTGTACATCCGGCGGGCAATGATGGTGCCAATAATGATGAAAGCCACCAACAGGATGTGAACCGCAGTTGAACCCAGCGCGCCGTTCCTCTTGTAGTTGTAAAACCCCCAAATGTCCTTTACCGGAATAGGCTGCGAAGTCAGGACCAGAGGTGGCAGCTTCTTGGGGAAGAAAAAGTCATTCAGGTTTTGGGAAAGCGACGTCCACAACGACTCATCAAAGGTCGTTGAAGGCACCAATAGATGGAGTTCGGGTTCATTCTGGACGCGGGGTTCGCTAATCTCGGTAGTTCCCATAGTTGACCCGATCACGCAACTTCGGCACGCTTGAACTTCAGCTACCTAAGAATGGATGACTCCGCTTCCTGCCAAGTTGCATCAAAGGCGCAAGTTACCCAGTTAGTTAAATGCCCGGTCGCCGAAAAACCCGGCCACTCAGTGAAATTGTACACTTGTTTCCCCGATTTACGACATTGCTTTTGCGGTTCCTTGGGAGCGGAATCCGGGCGCGGCGGGGAGCTGATGGACGTTCGTTCCTGGGCTCCCTATAATGAAGAAAATCAATTGTTTGGGGGAAAACAACCGAGTGCCGCTTGATCTGAAGTCCAGCCTTAATTTGCCCAAGACCGACTTTCCCATGAAGGCCAACCTGCCTCAGAATGAGCCCAAAATCCTGGCTCGCTGGGACGAAATGGGCATTTACGAGCGCATTCGCGGGGCGCGAAAAGGCGAGCCACTCTACGTTTTGCATGATGGCCCTCCCTACGCCAATGGGCCGATCCACCTGGGAACTGCACTGAACAAGTGTTTGAAGGATTTTGTGGTCAAATCCAAGACCATGGCCGGTTTCGACGCACCGTATGTTCCCGGATGGGACTGCCACGGCTTGCCGATCGAAATCAAGGTAGACAAGGAATTGGGCGGCAAGAAGTTGGAAATGCGGCCCACCGACGTGCGCCTGGAATGCCGCAAGTATGCCGAAAAGTACCTCGACCTGCAGCGCAGCCAGTTCAAGCGAATTGGGGTTTTCGGTCGCTGGGACAAACCTTACTCCACCATGACTCCGCAATATGAGTCGGTGGTCCTGGATACATTCTTTTCGTTTTACGAGGAAGGATTCGTTTACAAGGGTCTGCGTGCGGTGTACTGGTGCATCCACGATAAGACCGCTCTGGCGGAGGCGGAAGTTGAGTATGAAAACAAGACCAGCCCGACGGTGTGGGTGAGGTATTCCCTGCTGGATGATCCGCAGAAAATTGATCCGGCGCTCAAAGGCAAGAAAGTTTCTACCATCATCTGGACCACGACTCCGTGGACGTTGCCTGCGTCCATGGCGGTGGCCTTCCATCCCAGCGAAGAGTACGTTGCCGTCCCGGACAGCAGTAATCCGGACGAAGTTTATATCGTTGCGGAACGCCTTGCCCGAACGGTGCAGGCGGACGTAAAAGATTCGGTGAGCTTGGATCCGGGCACGGCGTTGGCGCGCTTCCCCGGCCGCAAGCTGGAGTTGCTGCACTTCCAGCATCCCTTTCTTGAGCGCAAGATTCTTGGCGTGCTTGCCGACTACGTCACCATGGATACGGGAACTGGAGTGGTCCACACCGCGCCGTCGCATGGCGCGGAGGACTTCGCTACCGGCACGAAGTATGGCCTCGACGCCACTAGCCACGTGGACGAGCGCGGCATCCTGCGCGATGGGCTGCCGGAATATGACGGACTGAGGGTTTGGGAAGCCAACCCGGTCATCATCGAGTTGTTGAAGAAGCGCGGCGCGCTGCTGGCGTCCGGCAAGCTTGAGCATGCTTATCCTTGCTGCTGGCGCTGCCATAACTCGATCATCTTCCGGGCTACCGAGCAGTGGTTCATTTCAATGGATGCGCCGATGCAACACGGTGGCACCTTGCGCAGCCGGACCCTCGAAGACATCAAGAGAGTGAAGTGGGACCCGTCCTGGGGCGAAGAACGCATGAATAATATGATCGCCGGACGTCCGGACTGGTGTATTTCACGCCAGCGGGTCTGGGGTGTGCCGATTGCCGTGTTCCTCTGCGAGAGCTGCGGCAAGCCGCTCAACGATCATGCCATAAATCGCAGAGTCGTCGAGTTGTTCGCACGCGCTGGGGCAGATGCCTGGTACACGCCCGAAGCGGATGCGATCTTACCTACGGACACCAAGTGCCCGCATTGCTCGGAAGGCAAATTCAAGAAAGAAATGGACATCTTCGATGTCTGGCTGGAATCGGGTGCGAGCTACCTGGCGTTGCGTGCCGGGGAACCTGAGTATCCCTGGCCTTCGAGCCTCTATCTTGAAGGCGCTGACCAGTTTCGCGGATGGTTTCAGTCTTCCCTGCTTTGCGCAATGGGGAAGCATGGGAGCCCGCCATACGCAGGAGTTGTGACTCCGGGATGGACCCTCGATGAGAAGGGCCAGGCCATGTCAAAGTCACGGGGAAACGATGTTGACCCTGTCGATATCGCCAAGCGCTTCGGCGGCGAAGTGGTGCGCATGTGGGTGGCCTCGGTCGACTTCCGGGAAGATATGGTGGGATCGGAAGCACTGATGCAGCGGGTCGCGGAAAATTACCGGACCATCCGGAACAACTTGTTTCGCTATGTGCTCAGCAATCTTTACGACTTCGACCCAAAAAGTGACGCTCTGCCGTTTGAGAAATTAGAAGCCATTGACCAGTACATGCTGCGCGAAACCTGCGCGCTTGCGGCGGACGTGACACGCTGGTATGACGAGTTCGCGTTCCACAAGATTTACCAGCGGATCAATCATTTTTGTGTGGTCGAGCTGAGCGCTTTTTACTTCGACATATTGAAAGACCGGCTTTATACCTATGCTCCCAATTCGCCGGGCCGACGGGCCGCGCAAACTGCTCTGTGGAGGATTGGCGAGGCACTGGTCCGCTTGCTGGCCCCTATCCTCAGCTTCACTTGCGAGGAAGTCTGGCAGTATTTGCCCGGGGCCGGCCTTCGCAGCGAGAGCGTGCACCTGGAGAAGTTTCCGAAGGTCCCAGACATCCTGGGGGACGACAAGGCCCCCAGCGAAGATGCTGGACAGCGGGAAGATTGGAAATTACTGCGGGCGGTGCGCGAACAAGTACTGAAGGTACTGGAAGATGCGCGTGCGCAAAAACTGATTGGCAAAGGCATCGAGGCGCAACTCACCATCACGGCGGATGGCCCGGCGTACCCTGTCCTGAAGCGGTACACAGACCAGCTCCGCTATTTCTTCATCGTGTCCGCAGTTAAGTTGCAGCAAGGTACCTCAGGAAACGGAACCGGCGGAGTCGGTGTCGCGGTGAGCAAGGCCGACGGGCAGAAGTGCGAGCGCTGCTGGAATTACTCGACTCATGTCGGGGAAGACCCTATATATCCGACGGTGTGTGAACGCTGCAGTGCGGCACTGAAGCAAATCGAAGGAGAAAATCCAGCAGCGTAATCCGACGATCAGTTTCGAATGACCAGCCCTCAGCCCATGCGAAAGTATCACTTTTTGATTGCGCTTGTTATCGTGCTCCTCGACCGGGCGACCAAGTTGCTGGTGGCCCGCGATATCGTGCTCCACAACAGCATCCAGATTATTCCCCGGTTTTTCTACATCACTCACTTGGAGAATCGCGGAGCGGCGTTTGGCTTGTTCGCCGACTCGCATTCTCAGTGGAAAGCAAGCCTGTTGGTGGCGTTTTCGATCGTGGCGCTGGTGGTTGTCTCCTCCATGTTGTGGCGCAGCCGTCATGCCATGGCAAGCACCGGAATCGGCCTGGCCCTGATTATGGGCGGCGCCATCGGCAATCTCTGGGACCGGTTGTTCAGTGGAAAGGTTGTGGACTTTCTGCTGTTCTACATCGGTTCTTACGAATGGCCGGCTTTTAATGTTGCGGACAGTGCCATCGTGATCGGCGCAGGGTTGTTATTAGTGGAGATTCTGTTCGCGAAGTCTCCTGTTCGAGCCACCTAGCGCTAAAGCGCAGAATCAAGAACATGGCTTTTATCGCAGCGCCTAGGAAGCGCTGTGCCACCCAAAAGCACAGTATGTTTGCAGGTCACGGTGCTCCGTACAACTGCCGATAGACGTTCGCATTGCGCAGAATGGCCTGTACATATTCCCGAGTTTCAGTGAATGGGATCGACTCCACGAACTCCGCGGGGTCGCGATATTTTCCAATGCTCCGCCAGTCGTCCACGCGATTGGTGCCAGCATTGTAGGCAGCCAGCGCATATTCGAAGGCCCCGTACTGATCCACCATGCCGCGAAAGTAATGCGTCCCCAGCTGAAGATTCACAGCCGGTGTGAACAACTGCGTGGCGGAGAAATGCTTCAACTTCACTTGTTTGGCCACGCCTTTGCCGACCTTGGGCAGAAGTTGCATCAGTCCCACGGCATTGGCACGCGACACGGCATTGGGATTGAATTCCGATTCCTGGCGGATCAAAGAAGCCACCAGATACGGATCCAGATTATTGCCTTCGGAAAATTTCTTGAGATCGGGCCAATAAGGCTTCGGGAACAAGGCTTCCCAGTAGGAGCGGGGCAGGCTCGCAAAATCCAGAGCAAAGTAGTCCGGGACTGAACGCTTGAGGACCTCAATCGCAGCATCGTAACGGCCGGCGTCATCGTACATGTGGATGATTTCGGCGGTGTCCCAGTTACCCTTGTCTTCGGCTGCGGCAGAGCGCAGTTCGCTGACCGCGAGATCCAACAGCGCGCCGTTTTCGAGCAAATGCGCTTTCTGCACGCGCAGGTCATCGTCGGGAAGCGCGTCCGCCACAACTTTCGTACCCGCGGCGAGCGGCGGCACTCGATCCAGCGCAGAATAGTGTGGCGGATCGTCATCGAGCTTGATCTTTGCCAGCCGCTGCTGGGCCAATACGCCGTAGTAGTAGTTGCGGAATCTGGAGGTGAGTTTCTGGTAATAGGTGGCTGCCATGGCCGGATCGTTGTCTTCTTCGGCCAGCCGGGCCCGCCAATAGATGGCTGCAGGGGTCTCGGCGAATGTGGGATACAGCGCAATCTGCTGGTCGAAGCCGGCCGCAGCGTCGGCGTTTCTGCCCATCCGCAAAGTCAGCCAGGATGCCTTCCAATGGGCATAGGAAGCATGGCTGCCGTTGGGAAAACGCAGTTGCAACTCGCGGTAGGAATCGATGGCATGGTCGTAGTCGCGCCGCAGGAGATAGATATTTCCCGCTTCGAGAAGCGCCTGTTCGAGCCACAGGCTGGCGGGGGCAGCCTGGCGGAGCTCGTCCACCGTCCGGAGAAAACCGTCGTCGTCGTTCGCGGCGCGCGCGATCTCACCCATGGCCAGCATGCGCTCGGCGTTGATCTCTGGAGTCGAATTGGGGATCGCCGCCAAAGCCAGCCTGGCTTCTCGGGTTCGATCCGCTCGACGCAGGGCGTCGGCCATGGCGATCTGGATTGCGGGACGATCGCTGGGACCCACTTCGCTCAAAATATTCCGGAATTCGTCCGCTGCGTCGCCGAAGCGTTTGCCTTTGAGCAAGAGCGCGGCACGGATTTGGCGTTCCCCGGTTGCCGGCGTGGGCGCCGCGGACGTAGGAAGCTTCTTCAACTCGGTGTCCGCCTGGTTCGCTTCCGGGCTCAGCGGCATGGTGAAATAGAGATTGCGAAATATCGTAGCCGCTTTCGCGCTCTGTCCGGTTGCGGCATACGCACGACCGAGTGTCAGTTCAAGGTCGGAGCGGGTAGGCAGACGATCTTTTTCCAACAGGGCGATTGCGTCCGGCGAGCGGCCGGCTGCGACCAGAGCAGAGCCATAGAGCACGTGCGCGTCACGAGTAAGGTAGGAATCGGGATAGCTCTTCTCGAACTCGGCGAGGGCGGCGAGGGCATCGGCGGTCCGTCCGGTCTGCAGGTAGGCGCTTCCCAGATAGTAGGTGACATAGTCTCCCAGATCGCCCGCCAGCGGCCGGGCACGAGTCAACGGATCAATGGCTTTGGCGTAGTCATGATCGCTGACCCGCGAGTAGCCCACCACCAACCACGCTAAAGCGCCGGCATCTTCCTTGGCGTGTCGCCGCGCATAGGCTTCGACTCCGGCGTAGGCAGCCGGGGTGCGGTCCTGGAGTAATTGCCGCGCCATCGGCTTCAACGCCGCCGATGCCACAAACGCCTGCCGCATCCGCTTCATCCGTGGCGAATTACGGTTGCGTTTCTTTCTAGCAGCTGATTGCGGTTTCTTTTTGGTTTTCCGCTGACTCGCCGTAGCTTTCTTGGCAGCGCTGGACGATTGAGGAGAAGAAGAATGAGCCGTGGACGGGGCGGACGCGGCTTGCGCCAGCACATTCCCCACCGGAGCAGAAAATCTGCCGCTCAGTCCCGCGAACAGCAAAACGAAAATGATGAAAGACCGCCGGAGATATGAGACCACTTTACTCGATTATCGTAGCTTTGATGTCACTGCGCAATTAGCGGCGGAAGTTCGGGCCCATGAGCGAAATGTCATCCTCGGCCAGACTGCGAAGCAGTTCCTGGTTGAGATAATCGCCGTCGGCCGCAGCTGTGTTGCCATACCGCTTCTGGTACGTCATGCGGCTCTTGTCGATATCTTCCTTCAGCCGGTCGTACAGGTCCTTGTGCTTTCGCCCCTCGGCCACTTTGACTTGATTGTAGAGCTTGATTTCGTCCAGAAGCAGGCGAGCGAAACGGTGCGCCTTGCGATGGATCTCGGTATCTGCCGGCGAAAGTTGTGCTACCGGTTCGGGGGGCAAGTCCCGCGCCGTCGGCAGCGGCGCAGATTCGACGTCGGCCGTAGCCGCGGCTGCCATGGCCTGTTCAACAACCGGAGCGGGCACCGAGGGAGTGTGCATGGGAGGGTGCGACGCGAAGGGATCCGAAAAAGATGAAACGCTTTGGACTGGGGCCGGAGCTTCCGCTTTCTCACTTCCCGCAACTTCCGGCATGCCTTCTTTTTGGGCCTGCTTGCGCAGCGAGGCGACTTCAAGCCAGGCGCTGGTGGCGGCCACCAGAAGTTCAATCGCCGTGGGGTCCAGGCTTCCCCCAGATTGGACACCGGCATCGGCATAGACGAGTGCCGCAAGCTTGTCCTTTAGCAGAAGCGGCAAGACAAGGGACTGATCGTCCGCAGGAACACCAAATTTTGCGGTAAATTTCGCATCGAATTCTTCGGAACTTCCCACCGAGGCCTTCCGCGATTGCATTACGGCCGCAGCTATGCCCGAGCTTACGTCAAGCGGAAAATCCTTGATGTCATCGCTGTTGCTGAATGCACGGCCCTGCCAGCCCGTGGCCGTACCGGCCTTAACCACAAACAGAGCAGCCCGGCCGCAGTAAAGCACGATGCTATCCAGCAGTGAGCGAAGAATTTCCTTCTGCGTGGTGCCCGCATGAATCGAGGAGATTGCCTTCAAGAGGTGAGCCGGGCTGGCCCCCGAACCGCCGTGGGAGACGCTTTTCCCCGACTGCATCTTTTCCAAAGCAGGCTGCAGTTCTTGCAGGACCCGGCGAACCAACTCTTCCTTCAACTGCGGAATATGGTTCTCCAGTACCTGAGCTACAGTCTTGGTAACGATTTGCTCGATCCGGGCTTTCTCTGGCATGGTTCCCTGAATTTGCGTGGGGGGTGCGCTTACTTCTTGCTGTTCCTGCTAAGCTTTGATTATAGGGCTACTTCGAGCCAGCCTGCGGCTGGCAAACCATAGTCATTGGTCGTAAGCCAAAAGGCACTTGCCGGCGAGCACAGACGAACGTGATCACCCGCGCACTACTCAACGTCTGAATTTAACGCAAAGCGGCGGGTTGAGGATACGTCAAAACAGTTAGCACGAAGGCAGGTTACCAAGTAGAATAACAGCTTCGTCACCGGCCCAAGCAGCCCGAAAATTCTTGCATCGAAGGAACCATGAGCACCATCCAACCAAAGGTAGGTGAGCCTGTCAGCGACGAGCTGGCGCTGGTGCAGGCGGCGAAGGGCGGCGACGTCGGAGCGTTTGAAGAGCTGGTCAAACGCTATGACCGCAACGTCTTCCGGATCGCTCAGCACATCACGCAAAACCGCGAAGATGCGGAAGACGTTGTGCAGGATGCGTTCCTTAAGGCGTATAGCAATCTGAAGCAGTTTCAGGGGCAGTCGAAGTTTTACACCTGGCTGGTGCGGATTGCGGTCAATGAAGCGCTGATGAAGTTGCGCCGGCGAAGGCCCGAGCGCACGGTTTCGCTGGATGAAGAAGTAAAGACCGAGGAAGACTCGGTGCCGCGCGAAGTCGCGGATTGGAGCCCGAATCCTGAGCAGCAATATAATCAGGCGGAGTTACGGGAAATCCTGACTAAGACTATCCAGGGCTTGCCTGCGAGCTTTAGAACGGTTTTTGTGTTGCGAGACGTGGAAGGTTTGTCCACGGAAGAAACCGCGGAAGCGCTCGAGCTGAGCATTCCGGCGGTGAAGTCAAGGCTGCTTCGCGCCCGCCTGCAGTTACGGGAACGGTTGAGCCGGTTCTTTCAGAAGCGGGAGGGTGGAAATGGTAAACCCAAAATTGAGAGTGGAGATGGCGACCAGTGAAATGCTCTGAATTTTTGCAGGAGCTGACCAATTATTTGGACGGCGTCATCGATGACCGCACCAAGTCAGAACTGGAAACCCATCTCTCATGGTGCCACAATTGCTATGTGGTCTGCGACACCACCAAGAAGACCATCGAAATTTACCGTGACTCCCAACTCTACGAGCTTCCTGAAGATCTCCGCAGCCGCCTTCGCTCCGCCATCGTCTCCAAGTGCCAGGGGCACAAAAAAGCCGGGCCAGAGGGCGCCTGATCTGCTTTTTCTCCTGCCTTTGGACTGATTATTCTGCAAATATTTTTCCGTTTTGGGAATCCGCTGTTTTTGCCTCCGCATATCTCTGTCGAACCCTTTTACTCAAAGTTGAATCTAATTAGTACGTGAAGATTGGGTTCTGTAGCATTTCAGGTTAGGGCCGATTCAAGCCCGCTGTGGAGAGGTTGTCATATGATGGCAAAATTGTTCGATGCTTTTTTCGGCTGCTGGCACAGCCATTACAGTTTTCCTATAACCATGCGTAAGAATTCTCAGCGCAGCACCGCGGCGTCCCTGACCGGCACGTATGTGGTGTGTCTGGATTGTGGCAAGGAACTTCCCTACAACTGGGATAAAATGAAAATTGCTGGTCCGGCGGTGGCCGACCGGAGTTCCGTGGTGGGATCTTTAGAGCAAGCCGCCTAGTCTGGCCTCGCCTTATGTCCCTGGGTGGACTGGAAGAAAATCACGAAAGAAGAAAGAGCCGTGACCTTGGTCGCGGCTCTTTTGTTTTCAAATACGCAGCAGAATCTAGTTGCTGTCGTCTCTCCGCTTTAGTGTAGGACGCCCGTCGTCGGTGCTGTCGGTGCCGCTTTTGTCCGCTGTGGAGGTTCGCCGCAGGCTGGGTTTCTTGCCATCCTTGTCGTCGAGAACTTTGTGTTTGTTCTCGATGGCCGCCAGGCGGGCCTTTACATCGTCAAATTCCGAAGTGCTGACCATGTATTCCGCTTTGGCGGGAAGAATTGTGGCGATCTCTTCCTGCGACTTCTGTATCCGGTCCGGCGTCTGCGGATGCGTGGCGAACGCCTTGGACAAAGTTCCCGGCTTCTTCTTCTCCAGCGCCTGCACCTTCTCGAAGAACGCTACAAAGGCTTGCGGGTCGTACCCCGCTTTGTACATGTACTGCAAACCGAGATAGTCCGCTTCCGCCTCAAAACCGCGCGAAAACTTCAAAAAGGTGAGTGGCAAGGCCAATCCCGCCGCTTCATACCCGGCATAGCCAATGGGGCCGCCGATGAAGATCAGCGGAATCGACGCTATATTCATCAGGTTGCCGCGGGTATTTTCGCGGGCCGCGTGGCAGGCGGCCACGTGAGCAATCTCATGGGCCATCACGCCCGCCAGTTCCGCTTCTTCGTCCGCTGCCAGGATCAGCCCGGAGTTCACGTAGAAGAACCCGCCAGGCAGAGCGAAGGCATTGATGTCATCGGCGTCAATTACCTTGATGGTAAAGGGCACCTGAGCATCTGAGTTTCGCACCAGGTTCTGCCCAATGCGGTTCACGTATTCCGTGACCACGGGATCGTTCACCATCTTCGACTGGGATTCGACCTGCATGGCATAGGACTTGCCCATGGCAATCTGCTTCTCAATGCTGTACCAGTTGCCCATGCCGCGTTCGCAACCCACGTTGCGGTTGCCGATCGCATCTACGTCGGCGCGTCCGCCGTCGTGGTCGACCTTGCTGGGATCAGCGCCTTGTACGGGTGCTTTTGCCTCAGGAGCCGCTTTCGGGGCGGCATCCGACGCAGATGCTTTAGTGTCGGAAGGAAAAGTGTCAGGGGTGCTGGGCGCGGTGCCGCTCGGAGTCGTGGTTCCCGGCGTTTGCTGACTGCCTGGGGTCGAAGTACCTTGCGCCTGTGCCAGCGAACTCAATGCCAGCAGCGCCGTAATCACAGCCATTCGCTGAAACTTCATAAAATCACCCATTTCCGGCCAGATTGGGCTTACCAACCCTTATTATACGCCCGCTAGAGCGCACCTTTACCTGGATCTCTCTATGGTTGGACGCACGAAGGACACGGATGGTTATCCGGGCAATTGGTGAGGGAATGAAGCAAACCCTTTGCGAACTTAGCGGCTTTTCTTAGTCGCCAAGAAAAACCTCTAGTCGTAATATTCCAAACCCAGGTGGGTGATGAGTTCTTCACCCTTCAAATGCCGCAAGGTGTTCTTGAGCTTCATCAATTGAATGAACAAGTCATGCTCGGGATAGAGCCCGGGCGGGGTGATGGGGGACTTGAAATAGAAGCTCAACCACTCCTGAATGCCGAGGCCACGCAATTCTGCGCTGCGTTGGGCCAAATCCATGAACAGGATCAAATCCAGGACGAGCGGAGCGGCGAGAATGGAGTCGCGGCATAGGAAATCCACCTTGATCTGCATGGGATATCCCAGCCATCCGAAGATATCGATGTTGTCCCAACCTTCTTTGTTATCACCGCGTGGCGGATAATAGTTAATCCTTACCTTGTGAGTGAAGTTGCCATAGAGTTCGGGATAAAGCTCGGGCTGCAAAATGTGCTCCAGCACCGAAAGCTTGGATTCTTCCTTAGTCTTAAACGATCCGGGATCTTCCAGCACTTCCCCGTCGCGATTACCGAGAATATTGGTCGAGAACCAGCCGTTCAGTCCCAGCAGGCGCGCCTTGAATCCCGGGGCGAGAATCGTCTTCATCAGCGTCTGCCCAGTTTTGAAGTCCTTGCCGCAGATGGGAGCGTGATTTTGGCGAGAGAGTTCGAGCATGGCTGGGATGTCGTTGGTCAAGTTCGGCGCGCCATTGGCGAAGGGCACGCCTTCTTTTAGCGAGGCATAGGCGTAAATCATTGAGGGCGCGATGGTCGGATCGTTCTTCAGCAGCCCTTTTTCAAACGCCTTCACACTCTGATGGACGGCGTTGGGCTCGAGATAGCTCTCGGTCGAGCCGCACCAGATGGTCACCAGGCGGCTGGCCTTCGAGGTCTTCCTGAACTGGCGAATGTCATCGATGACCTGCTCGGCAAGGTCCATCTTGTTCTTGCCTTTCTTGACATTGGGCCCGTCGATCAACTTGACGTAATTGCGGTCGAACACCGCCTTCATGGGCTTGATGGATTTGAGCAACGGCTTTACTTTATCGAGCAGATCGCGCTCGAGCACGCCGGCTTTGGTGGCGGCGGTGTGCATGTCGTCTTCGAAGATGTCCCAACCGGTGAAGACCAGGTCGTCGAGCCCGGCCAGGGGCACGAATTCCTTGATTTTGGGGGAGCGAGCATCGGTGCGCTTTCCCAGCCTGATGGTCCCCATCTGGGTGAGCGAGCCGATAGGCTTGGCAAAACCCTTGCGCACGGCTTCCACGCCGGCCACAAACGTTGTAGCGACCGCGCCCATGCCGGGGATCATGACGCCTAACTTGCCTTTGGCCGGCTGGATGTCGTTGCCGTGAGACGGTTTAACTTCCACGCGAACTTGCTTGAGCTTTTTCTTCTTCGCCATGTGCTGCAACGTCCTTTATGAGCGCTCTGCTGACTGATGAGAGCTGGGGATGTAGGGCAAACCCGTTATGTTCTCGCATGCAGAGTGAATTTGCAACTAACTGAAGCTGAATGAGCAGGATGAGAATTCAACGGCGAGTTTTTACATCGACTGGAAAGAAGAAGGATCCTATTGCGTAGCGGTGATCCGGTTTTGCCAGTGGGTCCAGGCAAACCAGACGATTCCGACGACCAGGACAGTGAGAATCACGGCATCGAATTTATGAAAGTATTTGCCAAGCTGGCGCCAGTTCTCGCCCATTTTCATGCCGACGTAAGCCAGACCCAGACACCACGGCCATGATCCCAGAAAAGTATAGAGATGAAATCGGCCGCGGGGCATGCGGGCGATGCCGGCGGGCAGCGCGATGAAGGTGCGAATTACCGGCAACAGGCGTCCGATGAAGACAGCGAGGTAGCCCCAGCGGGCAAAGAAGCGATCCGCCCAATCCAGTTCGCGGCGGCTGAATAGGATCCAGCGTCCATATTTTTCAACCAGCGGGCGGCCACCGTAGCTGCCAATCTCATAAGCCACCAGCGATCCCAGATTGCAGCCGATCGCTCCGGCGGTTGCAACCCACAACAATTTCATGGTGCCCTCAAAAACCAGGTAGCCGGCGAAGGGCATAATCAATTCAGAAGGCAGCGGAATGCAGGCCGACTCAATGGCCATAAGGATGGCAACGCCGCCATAGCCGGTAGCGGCAATGACCGACTTGATGAATAGAAAAAGAACGGCGAGGATTTTTTCAGTCATGCAGTTTCGAGAAAGACTGCGAGAACCTTAGAACGAACCTTCCTGAGTAAAGGTGAATCCGGGCAGTGACGCGCCTTCCGGGGTCTTGGCCACCTTAACGCGCACGGTTGGAGCATCCGGGGCCGTCACTTCGGCCGGACGCAGCACCGCAAATTGCGAAAATACCTCACTGTAGACTTTGGTTACCAGATAATCCTGGCCGTCCCCGTCATGGCGCCAGACTTGCCCGAGTTGGATGGATTTCACTGCCACGCATTTTGCCTCGATTGGTAGAACAGCTTTCAGACTACCGGGGTGCGCAGGGGGCGTCAATTGTGGGCTCTGGTTCAGGGGATTACGAAAGGCTGCTAAGGTGAAATGGACGGCTTGAGGAATCCGACGGCTTTTTCTTTGCGCCCTTTGCGATTGCTTGGCGTCCTTTGCGGTTAAAGGCTGGTAGAGCTTTTGACCGCGAAGATCGCAAGAAAGGCAATCAAGTACGCAAAGCCAGCTCCTGGCAACGACCCTATTACCCGGCTCTGCTAACATTTGGGAGGATTAACGACCGGCCCTTAGCTCCCGACGTAGTTTCTTTGCGGCCATTCGTCCCCGCAAAGGAATTTGAAACCAGCTTGCGCTTCTATGTTGATCTGGGTTTCACAGCCTTTCGGATTTCCGCCTCGCTTGCCTCGATGGAACTCGGCCCGTTCGCTTTCCTGCTTCAGGAATATGACGTCAAAGGCTTCGCCGGCAATTTCATGATGCAGTTGATGGTGAATGACGTTGAGGGCTGGTGGAAACGCATCCAGAGCCTGGATCTCGCCGAAAAGTATGGGGTGCGCGCTCCTAGTGCTCCGGCACTCCAACCGTGGGGCCTCGTAGTCTCTTATGTAGTGGACCCATCGGGCGTTCTCTGGCACGTGGTCCAGAAGCCAAGCTGATTTGGGATCGAGAAGCAAATCCAGGCGGGATTCCGCGCCTTCTAAAAGGGAAACTAGCATGGCTCGACGCAGCGTTCCTCGAAAGACAGCTAAGAAAAAGTCAGCCCGCCGGAAAGCATACAACCCGCTTGCTCCCGACCGCGTGCAGGAAATTCTCACGCGGCTGAATCAGCGCTATCCCAATGTGACTTGCGCCCTGACTCACAGAGAACGCGTGGGAGTTACTGGTGGCCACCATCCTCTCGGCGCAATCTACCGACGTAGGCGTTAACAAGGTGACGCCGGAACTTTTCAAGAAATATCCCACGGTCCAGGATTTTGCGGCATTGAAACCGGAACAGCTTGAACCTGATCTTCACAGCACGGGCTTTTTCCGCAATAAGGCGAAGTCCGTGGTGGGAGCTGCCAAGATGCTGATCAGCGATTTCGGCGGTAAGGTTCCAGACGACATGGAAAAGCTGCTGACTTTGCCCGGGGTAGCTCGCAAAACAGCCAACGTGGTGCTGGGAACTTGGTTCGGCAAGAATGAGGGCGTGGTCGTAGACACGCACGTTCATCGAATCTCGCGTCGACTGGAGTTAACTAAACAGGACGACCCGAAGAAGATCGAACAGGATTTAATGCAGGTCATCCCCCGCGACAAGTGGACGCTGTTCTCCCACCAGATTATTTGGCATGGGCGAACCCTCTGCATGGCGAGGGGACCGAAATGCGCTGACTGTCCGCTGGAAAATCTTTGCCACGCGGCGGACAAGACGTGGAGTACGGTGGAAATCCACCCGGCCAAAGCTATCAAGTAAAATCACCCGACCTCAGGTCGGCACTTTCAAGATCAGATAGCCGCCGACGAGCGCGAAGATCAAGTCCGGCGACCAGGCGGCCAAAATCGGCGGCAGCCGGCTGAGATTGCCCATGTCTTCAAACAGACGCGAAACGATTACGTACACCGTTGCGATTCCCACGGCCACGGCGACCCCAGTCAGAGCTCCACGCTTCCCTGCCGAAAGGGCAAATGGGATTGCCAGGAGGGCCATGATCCAGGTGACGGCCGGAATCGCGAATTTTTCGTATAGCTGTACCTTCAGCCGCACCACATCAAATCCACTCTGCTCCAGATCGCGAATATATCGCCGGAGTTCCTCATAGTTCATTTCGGAAGATTGCTTCACTTCTTTTTTGAAATAAGTAGGCGGCTCGGCAATATTCGCAAACGTCGACACGTCAAAGGTCCGGTAGCTATCGATGGCCGGGCCGCGCAACTCGCGCTCCCACCCTTGCGTACAGACCCAGCGTTGCAGGCTTTCGTCCCAGTGGGCCCGTGCAGCGTAGACCCGCCGCTTCAATTGAAAGGTAGCCGGCTCAAACTCGAAGGCGGCAAGGCTGCCGAACTGATTGCGGTCGGGATCGAAGAGCTGGTAGTAGTAAATGGTGGAGTGCTGTCCGAAAATCCACTTGCGGTCGGGGTTGAGATAGGTTTGGGCAGGCTTGCCTTTGATGAGGTTGCGCAGTGCGTCCTGTCGCTTGTTGGCATGCGGCAGATAAAATTGATCGAAGAAAAATAGTCCTGTGGCAAGCACGGCGGCCGCCAGCAGAATAGGCATGATGATCCGGTAAATGCTCATTCCCGTGGCTTTGATGGCGGTGATTTCGTTAGTCCGCTGCAGCAGCCCCAACGTGATCAGCACGGCCAGCAGCATGCTGTAGGGAATCATGCTATCGAGAAAATACGGTATGACGTTCAGCAGGTATTCCGCCACCACCAAAGGGGAAATCTGGTTGCGGAGGATGTCGTTGAGCAACTCGAAAACGGTAAAAACCAACAGCAGCATGAGGAATGCAGCGAGTACCAGGGCGAGGTTGACGCTGAAATCGCGCAGCACGTAATCGTCCAGGATCATGGGGAAGCGGGCACTGAATACGCGCCGCCGCGAGACTGCCCGCTGGAATGCATTCTCGCGGCCAAGGGTTGGCAACATTCCTCTCGCGCCCTGCCAGACCTTGGTGAAGGGAAGCCACAAAAATCGCAGTGAGCCCAGCTCGAAGGGCCGATGTTCCACTCGCCACAGTAAAAACGCTCCGCCCAGAAAGAAAATAATATCCGCCAGCCACACTCCTAACGCCGGGGAAACTTTCCCCTGCCGCGCCAACGAAACTCCCAACAAAGAGGCGAAGTAATAGCCGAAGACCAGGACGATGGTGAGAACAAACCCTGTGGACTTCCCTCCTTTCTTGGAGGAGAGACCGAGCGGTATTCCCACCAGGGCCAACACCACACACGCGGTCGGCAAAGCGAACCGGCGATGAAACTCAATGTAGTACCAGCGCGCGATTCCGGGATTCTTCCTGGTGCGGGCCTGCTGAAGCAATTCTCCAGTCGGCATTTCCCCCAGTGGCGCCGGTTCCTGCTCTTTGGCCGTGTCGGTCTGCGGGATCGAGATCGGCATGTCGGTTTGCTGAAAGGTTGAGATTTGGTAGTGGTCGGGAGCTTTGGGGTCGGTCTCGTGCGTGGAACCATCGACCAGGTGCAGGTGAAGTGTGTCCCGACCCTCGCTGACCAAAATGCCTTGCTGCGCCAGAGTAATTTTTGGCTGGGCCGGGTTGCTGATGTCGGCAATGAATACGCCCTTCCAGATGGCCGCTCCTTTGGCACTCTTCACGTCTTGTACGTAGAGCACGAGTTTGGGAAATCCTTCATAGAACACGCGGGGCTGCACTTCAAAGGAAACTTGCGATCCCTTAAGGCGATCCTGCAGGCGTCCCAATGCCGCTTGCGAGGCGGGCGCGACGTAGAGTCCGTTGATGAGCGCCAGGGCCCACGCGCCGGCGACAAATATCGAAATAATCTTCAGGAACGTCCATACTCCAATCCCGCTGGCGCGCATGGCGGTGATCTCACTGTCCGCCGCCAGACGGCTGAACCCGATCAGGATGCCTACCAATACGCCCATGGGGATGGTGTAAGTGAGCGCAGCGGGGACGGTGAAAAAGAAAATTTGGGCGACGCTGGGCAGTGGCGCACTGTTGCGAACCACCAGTTCGAGGATATGTCCGAGATCGCGGGTAAAAAGGACGAAAGTAAACACCGCAACCCCGATCAGGGCGTGCGACGTGACTTCCTTCAGAATATAGCGGGTAAGAATCCGCATCGGTGTTCGCTTAGCTGGAGTCTAGCACGGCAAGATGCCGCGCTGGTTGCCGGCCGCAGCACCCTATCGCAAAGCAAATCCGAGTTCTAGGGCTCGATTCTGGCTTCGCGCAAACGCTTGACCGCAGTCTCGGAACTCACTGGGGAATAGTAGACCTCTTTGAAGGTGTACGATTTCGACCGCGCCGCCAGAATGGGGAGGATCTCTATGTGCCAGTGGTAATCGTCATCGATGGTCTTCCAGTAATTCAGGTTTTCAGAGCGGTAGAGAGTATTCGGCGAGGTGTGCAGGACGAGGTGAAAGTCCTCCGTGACCGTCCGAATGCGCTGCAGGGTACGGCGCAACAATGCGGCAAGATCGCCGGCCGCGCCGAGCCGTCCCAGAGCGAAGCGTTCGAAATTCGCCTCGTGAGTTCGCGGCAGGAGCCAGCTTTCGTAGGGCACTCGCGGTGCATAGGGACCGAGCACAATAAAATCCCCAAGAGTTTCGATCACACGCTGGTCTTGCTTCAGTTCCTGAGAGATAATGTCGCAAAAAACGCAACGCTCCTTGGTGGCAAAATAATCGCGGCCTGCCCGCAATTCATAGATCACCCGTCGCGGAACGAAAGTCGTCGCCACCAGCTGTGAGTTTGGGTGTGCGAATTCCTGGCCGGCGCTGCTTCCATGGTTCTTGAATATGCTGACGTATTTGAAGCGGGGATCCCGCTTCAAGTCCTGGATTCGCTGCGCCGCCAGAATCAAGAACTGCTCAATTTCGGCATCGCTTGCGTTCCATAGGTTGCGATCATGCCGGGGATTCTCGACCAGCACCTCATGCGCACCCACCGGACGCATGCGATCGTAAAGACCTTCCCCCCGCCTCGCTGCATCGCCTTCAATGTGATATAGAGGAGCGGGATGCACCATGGCGCGCGCCGACCACGCGCCCCCTTGTATCCCGGGCATGCTGGAAACGACTTGCGCGGGCTGCGGGGAATCGGCGCAGAAACGGCAGAACGTTTCCGCGAGCGGCGCGCTGTCCGGGATGTCGTCCCCGGTAATGACCCAGGAGCGAGTAATGGGATCTTTGCGAAGCTCCATGTCGACTAGGAGATCATTGCCGTGGTAAGCGCGTCAACTGTGATGTCCAATGTGATCGGTGTCACAGAAACAAGGCATTCTCGTTTGTTATAATCCGCCCACGAATCCCCCAGCAATGACCGAGGCCTCCACCCCGTTGATGCGGCAGTATGCTGCCATCAAGAAAGAGCATCCCACTGCCCTGCTATTTTTTCGCTTGGGCGATTTCTACGAACTTTTCTTCGATGATGCCATTCTGGCCGCGAAGGAATTGCAGATTACGCTGACCTCCCGCAATAAAGAAAAAGGGCTGGCTGTGCCCATGTGCGGTGTTCCCTATCACGCAGCCGAAGGTTACATTGCCAAGCTCATCCGCAAGGGATACAAGGTTGCGATTTGCGAGCAAATGGAAGATGCGAGTCTTGCCAGGAAGCTGGTGAGACGCGAAGTGACCCGCGTGGTGACTCCGGGGACGGCGGCGGATTCTTCACTGAGTTCCGAGGAAAATAACTTTCTTGCGGCGGTAGCGAGCAGCGGAGATCGCGTGGGATTTGCGGCTCTGGATCTTTCTACCGGAGAGTTTCGTGCCACGGAATTTCAGGGTAGCGATGCCGGACGTCGAGTGCAGGAAGAGCTGCAACAATTGCGGCCCAAGGAAGTTCTGTATGGATCGTCAGCGCCGCTGTTTGAGACTGCACCACGTGAGCACGGGCCGATGCCGCGTCCGGAACCATTGGGCGGTAACGCCAGTTTCGCCGAGACCCCGCTCGATGATTGGATCTTCGCGCCTGACCACGCCATCCCCCTGCTCGAAAATCACTTCGGCGTCTTGTCGCTGGAAGGCTTTGGGCTGGCGGGAAAGCCAGCCGCTGCCGCCGCGGCGGGAGCCGTCCTTTACTACGTTCGTTCCACACAACGCGGAACCCTGGAACACGTGGACCGCATCGGTTTTTATGAGCGGCAGGACTGCCTGGTGCTCGACGCCGTTACCGTGCGCAATCTGGAGCTGATCGAGCCACTGTTTGCGGGGAATGACGCAGGCATCACGCTGTTTCGTTCCGTCGATGCCACGGTCACGCCCATGGGCAAGCGGCTGTTACGTTCGTGGATGCTACGGCCATCGATTGAACCGTCTGAGATCGATGCCCGTCTCGATGTAGTCGAAGCGCAGGTGAAAAAGATTGTGTCCCGCGAGGAATTGCGGCGATCGCTGAATGGCATTCTCGATCTGGAGCGCCTGCTCAGCCGGGTCACACTCGAAACCGCAAACCCTCGCGACGTGCTCGCGCTGGCAGCCTCGCTGGCAAAAATTCCGGCCGTGCGTGTTGCTCTCGGACATTTTGAAACCGAGCGGGCGAAGAAACTGCACGGATCCGTGGACGAACTAAACGATCTGCGACAACGAATCGACCAGACGATAGTTCCCGAGCCCCCGATTTCGCTGAGTGACGGGGGTGTTATACAAAGCGGCCTGGACAAAGAATTAGACGAACTTCGCGACCTGAGCCGCAACAGTAAGCAATTCCTGGCGCAGATCGAGCAACGGGAACGCCAGCGGACGGGCATCGGCTCGCTGAAAGTGAAGTTCAATTCCATTTTCGGCTACTACCTCGAAGTCTCGAAGCCCAACGTGCACCTCGTGCCAGCGGATTACGAACGTAAGCAAACGCTGGTCAATGCCGAACGCTACACCACTCCGGAACTGAAAGAGTACGAATCAAAGATTCTCGATGCCCAGGAAAAGATCGTCGAGATCGAGAGGCGGCTCTTTGCCGAGTTACGCTCAGCTATTGCGGGGGAGGCCCGCCGTATCCGGCAAACCGCACTGGCATTGGCCGAGGTGGACGTGTCTGGCGTCATTGGCCCATATCGCCGCGCTCCGTAATTATTGCCGGCCGATCTTCGATGACTCGTGGGATATTGAGATCGTCGCAGGACGGCACGCCGTCATCGAGCAGCAAGATACTCAACAAGTCGCGAGTGCTGGGGACCGCTTTGTCCCCAATGATCTGTATTTGAATTCGACGACGCATACCGTGCTGGTACTGACCGGCCCGAATATGGGTGGCAAGTCAACGTACTTGCGGCAGACCGCGCTCACCGTGATTTTGGCACAGATGGGGTCGTTTGTGCCCGCCCGGTCGGCGCGCCTGGGCATTGTGGACCGTGTGTTCACCCGCATTGGAGCCAGCGATAACCTGGCTCGCGGACGCTCCACCTTTATGGTGGAGATGAGCGAGACCGCAGCGATCCTTCATACCGCTACTCCGCGCTCGCTGATTCTTCTCGACGAAGTGGGCCGTGGTACCTCGACGTACGACGGCCTCGCCATCGCCTGGGCGGCAGTGGAATATATTCATGCCCGCACGCGGGCGAAGACATTGTTTGCCACCCACTACTTCGAACTCACTGAGTTGGCCGAACAACTCTCTGGCGTAAAGAACTATCACGTTTCCGTAAAGGAGACTGGCGGTGGAATCGTGTTTCTCCGGAAAGTAGAACCGGGCGCAGCCGATCGCAGTTATGGAATTGAAGTCGCCAAGCTGGCGGGATTGCCCAACGAAGTCATCGAACGCGCCCGGGAAGTGTTGGCCGAACATGAGAGCGCCGAGCGTCAGGTCACGGGCCATCTCTCGCCCGGTGCCCACCCGCCGCCAACCCAGCTGACGATCTTCACTCCGCTCTCGCAGCCCGTGTTAGAGAAGCTGCGCGAGGTGGACTTGAATCGCATGTCGCCGCTGGAAGCGCTGAATTTGCTGGCCGAACTGAAAAAGCAAATCGACTGATGGCAATCAAGAAAAACACAACTCTTCGCGAGGGAATCGGCCAGCTTTTCATCGTTGGCTTCGATGGCACCGAGATGTCGCCGCCGCTCAGTTCCCTGCTGACGAGAATCCAACCGGCAGGCGTCATTCTGTTCGCCCGTAACATCCTTGGCGCTGAACAAACCTACAAACTGCTCAAAGATTGCCAGGCTTACGTCGCTACGCCAATGTTCACATGTGTGGATATGGAAGGCGGCACGGTCGATCGTTTTCGTGGCGTCTTCGGCCGATCTCCTTCTGCCGCCGACGTTTTCGCCACCGGCAAGCGCAGATTGTTTCGCAAGCATGGCAAGGTGATTGGCGAAGCTTGCCGTGGGCTAGGATTTAACTCCGATTTCGCTCCCGTAGTGGATTTGGCCTTCCCGGCATCGCGCGCGGTAATGAGCTCACGGGCGGTTTCGTCTGATCCAAAGCAAGCAGTGGCTTACGCTCGGGAATTCCTGGCCGGGCTGCGTTCCGCCGGCGTGCTGGGATCCGCAAAGCACTTTCCCGGCTTGGGCGAAGCCAACCTGGACACGCATCAGGAACTTCCCAGCGTGGACAAATCGTGGAAGAAACTTTGGAATGAAGACCTCTATCCCTATCGCGCTCTGAAGCGTGAGTTGTCTATGGTATTGGTGGGACACGCCAGTTATCCTCGCGTCACCTCGGCGGGCATGCCGGCTTCGCTATCGAAAAAGTGGATTACGGACGTTCTCCGCAGAAAAATTGGCTACCGAGGATTGATCGTTTCGGACGACCTGGAAATGGGCGGGGTTCTTAAATCAGCGCCCATTGAACAGGCTGCGGTACAGCATATTCGGGCCGGCGGTGATCTTTGTTTGATATGTCATGTCGAAGAGCACGTCACGCGATCTTACGAGGCGCTCATCCATGAGGCCGAGAGGGACCGCAAGTTCGCCTTGCGTGCGAAGGAATCAGCAGCACGCGTGATCGCGTACAAGAAGAGATCGTCCGACATAAGAAGACGCACGCCGTCCCCCACTGCCGCAAAGATCGAACGGCTATCGCGGCAGTTGCGACAATTCAACGAGCAAGTGCGACTGGAGAGTATCGACCGGCCGACGAGTAAGCAGGAAAACGAATGATTGTCGCGGGAGTCATGAGCGGAACCTCGGCGGATGGAATCAATGTTGCCCTGGTGGGTATTTTCCCTTCTCGCCACGGAGCCGGCGGCCCGCAAATCAAACTTCTCGGCCACGCCGAATTTCCCTACCCCCCCAAAGTTCGCAGGGCCGTGTTGGCAAGCATGAATTCCACGCAAGCTAGCGTCGCCGATCTCGCTCGTTTGAATTTCCTGCTGGCTGAACTGTACGCCGAGGCCGTGCTGGCAACGCAGAAACAATTTCATGTAAAAGCCGAGCTCATCGGATGTCATGGGCAGACCCTCTACCATCAGGGTGAGCCCGCAGAATTTCTGGGCCGCAAGCTGGCAGTCACCTGGCAAACCGGAGACGGCTCAATCATCGCCGCGCGGACTGGAGTGCCCGTGGTCAGCGATTTTCGCCCAGCAGACATGGCTGCCGGCGGCAAAGGCGCGCCGCTGGTTCCCTTCCTCGACTATCTTATTTATCGCGATCAGCGGATTGGTCGTATTGTCCAGAACATTGGTGGCATCGCCAACCTAACTGCGATCCCCCCCGCTAGTTTTGCCCGGTGAAATTCTGGCCTTCGATACCGGGCCCGGAAACATGGTGATTGATGCGGTCACGGATCGACTCTTCGGCCAGAGCTATGATCGGGACGGCCGGATAGCAGCATCGGGCTCTGCGCTCGATAGCGTTCTCAAAGTAATATTGCGCGCGCCATTCTTTCGCCACAAACCGCCAAAAACTGCTGGGCGGGAAGAATTTGGCTGTGAGTTTGTTCAGGATTTTATCCGGCGCTGCGAAAGAGCTAACAAGCGCGATGTGGTGGCAACGGCCACCGCGCTGACGGCCTATTCTATTCGCAATGCAATTGCTCAGTTTGTGACGATGAAAGCTAACATCTATCGCGATTTCGTGGTCTCCGGTGGCGGCGCCAAGAACCCAACGCTAATGGCTATGCTGGCAAATGAGTTAAGACCTCTCGGCCTGCAAATACGCTCGTCGGACGAATTCGGAATTCCCTCCGACGCGAAGGAGGCCGTAGCCTTCGCCCTGCTTGCTTATCAGACGTGGCATCGCCACTCATCCAATGTTTCCTCGGCCACCGGCGCCAAACGGCCGGCAATCCTGGGCAAGGTTTCCTATGTCTGACAATTCCTGTCGGGATAATGCTCAACCTGAGCCTGCTTTACCTTCGGGAGCCAGGGCGCTGCATCTTTCTGCTGTGCTCCTGATGGCTGCTTGCTTTATTTCCTGCTCGGCTAGACCCGATCCTGGCACTCTGGTGATGATTATCGAGAGCAGCCCAACCAGTCTTGATCCGCGCGTGGGGTCAGATGCGCAATCGGAACGGATTGATCAGCTTATCTTCGATGCACTCCTGACTCGCGATGAACATTTCAATGTGCAGCCGGGTCTGGCGGAACGTTGGGAAGTTCCTGATCCGTTGACCTACGTTTTTCACTTGCATCAGAATGTGAAATTCCACGATGGAAGACCTCTGACTTCGCACGACGTGAAGTGGACATTCGATTCCCTGCTCCAGGGTAAAGTTCGTAGCACCAAGTCAGCGGCATACAGGTTCGTTGATCACCTGGAAGCACCGGACGACTCCACCGTGGTGTTCCACCTCAAAGAGCCGGATGCGTCCCTGTTGTGGAATCTCTCCGAAGGTGCTATCGGGATTGTCCCGTATGGCAGCGGAAATGAGCTGAGCAGCCATCCCGTTGGCTCGGGCCCGTTTCGTTTCGTAAGTGTTCAGCAGGACAAGGACGTAGTCATCGAGCGCAACTATAATTATTGGGGAGCCAAGGCGCATCTGCAGCATGTGCGGTTCATCGTTGTGCCTGATGCCACAACCCGGGCGCTGGAACTGCGCAAGGGCAGTGCAGATATTGCCATCTCCGCTCTCACTTCCGACATGGTGCTGACCCTCGAGCGTGAATCTCACTTGGAGGTTCTGCGTGCTCCAGGAACGATCGTGGCCTATTTGGCGTTTAACCTGCGTGATCCCATTCTCAAAGATGTCCGCGTGCGGCAGGCATTGGCATATTCTATTGATCGCACGCCCATGATCCACTATCTATGGCGCGACTTCGCACGGCCCGCTTATAGTCTTCTCCCTCTCGAAAGCTGGGCATATAACGGCGATGTACCGCACTATGACTTTAATCCGGGGCGCGCCCGGCAGTTACTCGATGATGCCGGGTACCCAGCGGTGAACGGTATCCGCTTCCATCTCGCTATGAAGACTTCTACCGAGGAGAGCACTAGGCTTATCGCCGCCGTGTTGCAGCAGCAATTGCGTGATGTGGGGGTTGCACTGGATATCCGCACCTTTGAATTCGCCACTTTCCTGGCCGATGTGACTCGCGGTGCTTATCAAGTTCATTCTCTGCGTTGGATCGGCGGCAACGAAGACCCCGATATCTTTGAAAATGTTTTTCATTCTTCCCGATTCACGCCGCACGGCGCCAACCGGACTTTTTATAGCAATCCGCGGATCGATACTTTGATCGACCAGGCACGCCGCGAGCCCGACCAGAACACCCGCAAGCAGATCTACGCCGAAATTCAACGAATCCTCGCCGACGAGTTGCCTTACATCAACCTCTGGTACTTTGACAATGTGCTGGTGCATTCGAAACGAGTGCGAAACCTCACCTTAAATCCCTCGGGAAACTACGACTTCCTCAAGACAGCAGATTTAGTGAACTAGTTGATTATGTGGCGCGGGCGACCACGCCCGTGAGATGTCAGCAGCTAATAGTTGGTCCGGGCGATCGAAGGGGCCCGTCCCCACACGATTTTCCCGACGATTTCAGCGTGTTACCATCAAAACCAGATGCGAATTCTTTTTATCGGAGACATTTTCGGTAAGCCTGGGCGGACCATCGTCAAAGATCGCTTACCCGGTCTGGTCAAAGAACACGACATTGATCTGGTCATCGCCAACGGGGAAAACTCGGCGGCCGGCTTTGGCATTACCCCGCAACTAGCAGAAGAACTCTTCGATCTCGGCATTGACGTCATCACCACCGGCAACCATGTGTGGGACAAGCGTGAAATCATTGACTACTTTGAATCGGCGGACGGAAACCCGCACAGTCCTGCGAAACGGCTGCTGCGGCCCGCGAATTACGCTTCGGGTCTTCCGGGTTGGGGGGTCTATGAAGGCAAGAAGAACAACATCCCGTACGCCGTGATTAATCTGCAGGGGCGTGTCTTTATGGTGGCAAACGACGATCCCTTCCGAGTGGTCGACGAGCTGTTGAAGAACATCAAGGCTAAAATAATTTTCGTCGATATCCACGCCGAGGCAACCTCGGAAAAGATTTCTCTCGGGTGGTATCTCGATGGCCGTGTTACCGCAGTCGTTGGCACTCACACCCATATTCCTACCGCCGATGAACGAGTGCTGCCCGGGGGCACTGCTCACATCACCGACGTCGGCATGACCGGCCCCTATGACAGCGTGATTGGCGTGAAGAAGGAATTGGTGATCGCCAGGTTCTTGAACAACATGCCCGCCCGTTTCGAGGCGGCGACCGGAGATGTTCGGCTGTGTGCGGTGGTGGTGGATGCTGACGAGACCACCGGACACGCGCGAACCATCGAGCGAGTCATGATCAGTTAAAGCAAGCCGGCGGCCCGGCTTCTCGTGTTCGACGCTCGGTGGGGGCTAGGCCGCACGACTTCACGTATATTATTTCCATGCAAAAACCGCCCCGGCGACAATCCAGGTCCCGTTTACTCTCTTCACGAACTGTTTACAAAGGGTCGGCTTTCTCGGTCAGCACGGACGAGGTGCTGGAACCCACGGGGATCCGTGTCCGCCGCGATATCGTCCATCACAGCGGATCAATCGTAGTTCTGGCCATAGATGAAACGAAATCTGAGCCCAGCATTTTGTTTGAACGACAATACCGCCATGCAGCCCAGCAATTTATGTGGGAACTGCCGGCAGGCCGCATCGACAAAGGGGAAGATGAGCTGACGGCGGCGAAACGCGAACTGCTGGAAGAAACCGGCTATTCCGCAAAGCGCTGGAAACGCATTCTAAAGTTTTATGCCAGCCCCGGTTTCGTGGCGGAAACCATGTCGATTTTCCTGGCGCGCGATATAAAACCCGGGGTCGCCCAGCCGGAAGCCGATGAAGTCATCGCTGTCAGCTTTATTCCCCTGAAGAAAGCGGTGGAAATGGTGATGAAGGGGAAGGTCCTGGACGCCAAGACTATCTCTGGAGTGCTCTGGTTGAGTCACCAGGGTAACCTCCGTAAACCGCGCTGACCAAGGCATCCGTCCCTGCCCTGTAGTCTCTTGACAGCTCTTGTGCGGAGACGCACAATGGCGGTAATTGGGCAACTGCAAGGCACGACCTCACGGCTAGAGAACGTGCCCCAGGGGGGTCACGTGGATCGTTTGAAGGGTACAGTAAAGTGGTTTAATAATGCCAAGGGATACGGCTTCCTCGGCCGCGAAGATGGCGCGGATGTCTTCATCCATTACAGCGCCATTACCTCCGAAGGCTACAAGAGTCTGCAGGAGGGTGATGTCGTCGAGTTCGAAATAGTGCAGGGTGCAAAAGGCCCGCAGGCAGCGAACGTCACCAAGGCTTCTTGAAGTTCTTCATTAGCTTGGTGAGCGCGGCACTTCTTACGCTGCGATCGGCAGAGAACTAGCTTCTCGCAGCCGCGAGCCGATCTTATCTTCTCCCTTTTCTCCCCGGCTTTCCCTTCCGCGCAATCTTGTTTAATCTTTAGGCGTGGACAATAAAGCCATCGCTGGCATCCTTTACGAAACTGCTGACCTGCTTGAAATCGACGGCGGCGATTCTTTTCGCATCCGCTCCTACCGTAACGCCGCCGAAGCCATTGAAGCTCAGCATCAGCAACTATCCGACCTCATTAGCGATCCCAAGCAGGTGCTGGCGATTCCAGGGATTGGCAAGGGCATGCTGAACAACCTGCAAGAGATGTTCAAAGCTGGTCAGCTCACGCTCCATACCGAACTGCTAAAGAAATATCGCCCTTCCATGCTGGACCTGCTCAAGATCCAGGGTCTCGGCCCCAAGACGATTGCCTTGATCTGGAGTGCGTATCAAGTCTCGGATCTCGAAGGAGTGGAGAAACTGGCGCGTGATGGCAAGATTCAAGAGCTTCCCCGCATGGGAGAGAAGCAGGAAAAGAAAATCCTCAAAGCCATTGAGGATTACCGCCGCATTGCCGGACGCTATCTGCTCGATGCGGCCGAGATCCAGGCCGACAAGATTATCGAGCATCTTGCGGGGTTCCCGGGCGTTGAAAAAGTCACGCCCGCCGGTTCCCTGCGCCGCGGACGCGAAACCGTGGGCGATCTCGACATCCTGGTAACCGGGAAAGCTTGCGTTAAAGAAGAACAGCGGGAGAAGTTGATCGACCACATCATCCTGCTTCCGGGCTTGATGGACATCATCGCTCGCGGCGAGAACAAGGTCAGCTTCCGCATGCGTGGCGGCATGCAGGTTGACGTGCGGCTGCTTTCGCCGGATTCCTTCGGCGCCGCCATGCAGTACTTTACCGGATCCAAGGCCCACAATGTCGCCTTGCGGCAGCGTGCGCTCAAGATGGGCTACACGCTCAACGAATATAGCCTGGCACGCCTGGACGACGAAAAATCAGTCGCCGCCAAGACTGAGGAAGAAATCTACGCCAAGCTCAAACTGGACTACATCCCTCCCGAGCTGCGCGAGAACCTGGGCGAGATCGATGCCGCCGAAAAACACACCCTGCCCGTGCTCATCACGCAAGCCGACTTGCAGGGCGACGTGCACATGCACACGGTTGAGACCGACGGACGAAACACGATTGAAGAAATGGCCGAGGCCGCCCGCGCCCGCGGCTACAAATACATGGCCATTACCGACCATTCCAAGAACCTGGCTTTCGCTAATGGATTGGACGACAAGCGCGCCGTCGAGCACATCAAGCGCATTCGCGCTGCCGACGAACAAATCTCCGGCATCAAGATTTTCGCCGGGATCGAGGTCGACATTCTCGGGGATGGTTCGCTCGATCTTTCCGACTCTGTGCTCGAGCAAATGGACATTGTGATTGCCAGCGTGCATTCGCACTTCAATCAGAGTCCAGCGGAAATGACTGACCGCCTGCTCAAGACTATCGACAATCAGAATACCTCGCTGATCGGTCATCCCACCGGACGATTACTATTGCGGCGCGAAGCTTATCAATTCGACATAGATGCCGTGATCAAAGCCGCGGCCAAGCACAAAGTCGCCATGGAACTGAATTCCTATCCCGATCGCCTGGACCTATGCGACCGCCATCTGCGCCTGGCCAGACAACATGGCGTCAAGATCGTAATAAGCACCGACTCGCATCACACTTCGCACCTGGACAAGATTCGCTACGGCATCCTGCAGGCGCGCCGTGCCTGGCTGACCAAAGATGACGTGCTTAACACACTCTCAGTCCAGAAATTTGCCAAAGCCATGAAGCATTCCTGGTAGAACCGAACCAGACAGCCGAGGCGGCTGTCACTACGTGGTGTTAGAATCTGCCCTGCCCGAGGTGCCCTATGTCTGAGGAAGCTCCGTCCACGCCTTCTTCTCCCGCTTCCACGCCACCGCAAACTCCACTCTCTTTCAACATCGGCGAAGAATACGGCACCGCGTCGAAAAGCCTGCCGCCGGTAAAGATCGTTCTCATCGCGGTCGTGCTGTTGGCTTCGGTCGCGGCCGTTCTCATCGCTTTTCAGGAACAGTCCCCAGCGACGGGCTCAATCACAGATGTGGAATCCGTCGACGTGCCCGGACAGAGCATGGTGATGGTGGCGATCAATGTCTCCCTGCATAACCGCAGCCGGAAGCCTTTTCAAATCCTTACCATTCAAGCCCAGATTGATGCTGGAGGAAGTCTCTTGCAGGACAATGCCGCATCCGTGGTCGATCTTGACCGTTATTTCCAGGCCTTCCCAGCCTTGAAGCAACGCGCTCTCCCACCGCTGGCGCGTGAGAATACCATTGCACCCAGCGCTGACGCACAAGGAACTTTTGTAGTCACCTTTCCCGTGACTCCGGAAGTCTTCGCCGCCCGGAAATCATTGAAGGTCACGATCCAGTCGTACGATCGCGGAGTGCCGGTTGTTCTGACCAAGTAACGCCTCGTCCGTAGAGACGTAGCTTGCTAGGTCTCCCACCACGGAAGCAGTAACGATGCCGGCAAGACGCAGCAATCTACGTCTCTACAGAACACGGCGTGGATTTCCTACTGATGCTTTTGCAGGATCTTGCGCCGTTGGGCGAGGTGATTGTTGGCCTTGGCGCTCAGGTCGTCATACTTGAGGCAACTGATCGAGCCATCCACTTCCAGCACTGCCAGAGCCAGATCGTGATAACTATTAATGCCATGCTCACGCAGTGAGCGTTCCAATTCATCCATGCTGACGTGTTCTTTGGCCATGTGTGCCGCAATGATCTGGCCGTCATGTACCAGCAGGGACGGCTGGCCCTGGACCAATTTGCGGAAGCGGCGATTACCCCCGGAAACTTCGGCGATAAAGTAATTCAGTACCAACAGGGTGATGGCAGCGGCCACCCCGCCCAAAAGCGAAGTGTCGGAGCCGGTCATGGCGTTCTGCACTGAATTACTGATGAGCAAGAGAAGGGTGAGATCGAAGGGCGTCATCTGCCCCACTTCCCGCTTGCCACTGAGGCGAACGCCCAGCAGCACGACGATATAAATTACCGCCGTGCGCGCGACAATCCCGAGAAGCACAATGACACCGGGAAACATTTCGTTGCCCTAAAGGCCCGCGGTCACTGGCACGGGTGCAGCTTTGGGTGTGCTCAGATAACCGGTCGCTTTCTTTTTGTCGATGGTCCAGACCACCAGTTCAAACAGCAGGTGGTCGCGTCCCGAATAAAACTGGATGGGCTCGCTGATGTTGCGGTCTTTCTTATCGATGGTTTTGTCGTCGGAGGTCACGGCGATGGTGAACTTGCCGTGCTTATCGTCGGTCTTCTTCAGTTGCAGGCTAATGGTTCCCACGGGTTGCGGCTTCGCGCCCTTGATCAATGTGAATTCGTAGTAGTTGCGGTCGCCCCTGTGTTTAAGTGCCTCAAGATCCTGCCGCGTGTTGGCAATCAGACCACTCTGTAATCCCAGATCCCCAATGGTGCTTTGCAGTTTCGCCTGGGTCGCCGCCAGGTCGCTCTTGGTCGAAGCCACATCGGTTTTGACCCCGCCGACCTCGGTCTCCACATTGCCGATTGCTCCGGTGACTTGGCCAATCTGCTTTTTCTGCTCTTCGGCCAGTCGCTCCTCGGATGCCTTCTGCTCGCGTTGCAACTCGGCGGCACGTTGGGCGAGGTCCTTCTTGGTGATGCCCAACTGCCGGGCCAGGGCTTCGTCCTCGGCCTGCGCCGACTGTACTTGCTTGGTCAGATCAGCGATCTGCGCCTTGCTGTTCGTCTGCTCCTGAACCAAAGCAGCGAGCCGGGTATGAGCGTCATAGAATCCATAGCCCGTTCCTGCGACAACCAGGATCGCCAAAATCACCGCGACCCATTTGCCTGCGTTACCTTCAGATTCAGCATGAACCGTGCCCTCGTCCGACATAAAGGCTCCTTGGTTAACCTTACAGGATAGATTGAGCGTCCATTCTTCAATACTGCGGAGAGTAGTGTCAATTGCCGGGAGGGTACCTAAGGGGCAATGCCAGAACGGATTCCGGTCATCACACATCCCCCATCACTGTCATCCTGAGGCAGCGGAGTCCCTGGCGAAGCCAGGGACTCCCAACGAAGGACCTGTGCATTTCCACCAGTCTGCGTCAAATGCATAGGTCCTTCGTTTCGCAAAGAACGCTCTCTCAGGATGACAGAGCTTGGGAGCTTACAACTTAAGTCTTCGCAAGCGCAGGGAATTTGTAATCACCGATACCGAACTAAAGCTCATGGCCGCCGCCGCCAAAATCGGACTTAGCAGCAATCCGAAAAAGGGATAGAGCACGCCCGCCGCGATAGGAACTCCCACCAGATTGTAGATAAACGCAAAAAACAAATTCTGCCGGATGTTGCGCATGGTGGCCTGGCTGAGCTTTCGCGCGCGCACGATCCCCACCAGATCGCCTTTGACCAAGGTGACCCCCGCGCTTTCTATCGCGACATCCGTGCCCGTGCCCATTGCGATACCAACATTGGCCTGGGCCAAGGCCGGAGCGTCGTTGACCCCGTCACCCGCCATGGCAACTTTGCGTCCCTCTTGCTGAAGCCGGCGCACTACTTCGGACTTCGCGGCGGGCAGGACACCAGCTTCGAACTCACCAATATCCAGAGCTTTCGCAATCGACTCCGCAGTGGCGCGGCTGTCCCCGGTAAGCATGACGATGCGAAGGCCTTGCGCCTTGAGTTCCCGGATCGCATCCGGGGTCGAACTCTTAATGGGATCGGCAATTGCGATGCATCCCACCGCCCTGCCGTCCATGCTCACAAAAATCAGGGTGCTATCGCCCAGACCGGCGGCCTTTGCTCGCTCCGCCAGGTCACCCAACGAGACCCCGACTTGCCGCAGCAGGGGCTCATTTCCGGCCACGATGAGTTTGCCATCAACTTTTCCCGTCACTCCCTTTCCGCTGACATAACGAAAGTCGCGTGCTTCGACAAGGGCCAACTTTTTTTCCTGCGCCGCCCGCACGATGGCCGCACCAAGCGGATGTTCACTCAACCGTTCCACACTCGCCACCAGGCGCAGTAATGCGGATTCATCGGTTCCCTTCTCCGTAATTACCGACACCACCTTCGGCTTCCCCTCGGTCAGGGTTCCCGTCTTGTCTATGACCAGCGTGTCGACTTTTTCCAGAAGCTCCAGAGCCTCGGCATTCTTGATGAGCACCCCGGCGTGCGCGCCCCGCCCGGTGCCGACCATGATCGCCATCGGCGTGGCCAATCCTAATGCGCAGGGACAGGCAATGATCAGCACCGCTACGGCATTCACTAAAGCGTGAGCCAGACGGGGTTGTGGCCCGAACGCGCCCCAGATCGCGAAGGTCAAAACTGCAGCCGCGATCACCACCGGAACAAACCATGCCGCGACTTGGTCGGCTAACCGTTGAATGGGAGCGCGGCTGCGCTGTGCCTGGCTGACCATTTGCACGATCTGCGCCAGCAATGTCTCGCTGCCGACCCGTTCTGCCTGCATCACGAACGCGCCCGTTCCATTCACGGTTGCACCGATCACCCGGCTTCCAGTCGTCTTCTCAACCGGCAAGGATTCGCCGGTGACCATGGATTCGTCCACTGCGCTCGTGCCTTCGAGTAGCACTCCGTCCACTGGAATCTTTTCGCCGGGCCGTACTCGCAGGCGATCGCCATGCTGCAGTTGATCGAGCGCGATGTCTTCTTCTTTTCCCTCGCGCAGTACGCGCGCGGTCTTGGGCGTCAGATCGAGCAGGGCGCGGATGGCCGCCCCCGTCTGACTGCGGGCACGCAGCTCGAGCACCTGTCCCAGCAGAACCAGCGTCGTAATGGCAGCGGCGGCTTCAAAATAAACCGCCGGCCCGCCGTTCATTTCACGGAACGAAGCCGGGAAGATTCCCGGAAAAACCGTCGCGATCAGACTGTAGACATAGGCCACGCCCGTGCCCATAGCAATGAGCGTGAACATGTTGGTCGAGCGATTGATAATCGACGCCCAGCCTCGCTGAAAGAACGGCCATCCTCCCCACAGGACTACCGGAGTGG
Organism: Terriglobales bacterium; assembly: GCA_963802555.1. Taxonomy (GTDB): domain Bacteria; phylum Acidobacteriota; class Terriglobia; order Terriglobales; family Acidobacteriaceae; genus DATBAX01. Next base: position 864,995 of record CAWDJD010000002.1, read on the forward strand.
CCAGCAGCAACTCAATCCAGGGCAGCCAACCGACGGGCAAAGCGTGCTCGACCGGCGAGCCAGGCAGCATGTCGGTCATGGCAGCCGCCAGCAGAGGCACCGTGAGGACCACGCCGACCCAAAAGCGGCGAGTCATGTTGCGTAGCTCAGGATTTTCTTCCTCGACCGCCATCACGTTGCGCGGTTCAAGCGTCATGCCGCAGATGGGACAGTTTCCCGGCCCCGGACGCACGATCTGCGGGTGCATAGGGCAGGTGTAATCGACCCGCTTGGAGGCAACTGGAAGTTCCGGCTCCAGCGCCATGCCGCAACGTGGGCATGGCCCCGGCTTGGATTCGCGCACCTCAGGACACATGGGGCAGACGTAGTTGCCCTTCTTGTCTGCAGGCGAGGTCTTTACCGGGGTGAGCGCGGCAGGCTGGCCCGGGGTTGAAGCCGGTTTCTTGGCGCCCAGTGTGACCAAACCCGCTGACGGACGAGGTTTAAGATATCGCTCCGGATCGGCCTTAAACTTCTGTTCGCAGGACTTGCAGCAGAAGTAATAACTTGTCCCGGCGTAAGCGGACGAGTATTTAGCCGAGGCGGGATTCACGGTCATCCCGCAGACAGGATCCTTGGTTACAACTGTTGGCTGGACAGAGGGTTCCATGAATAAAGGTTCTTCTCAACAATAACAAGTATTGGATGGCCCTGCATGAGGCAAAGATTGTTGTATCTTTAGAAGAACTCGAAAACGGTCGGAGGAACAACTAACAATGACGCAGATGGAAGTGGCTTACCGTTACGGTGCAATCCCCAGCGAGGCCGAAATGCGTGCGATCGATAATCTGCGCGACGTCTATGGTATTCGCCGGATCGCGTTCAACGAAAAAGAAAGCACAGTTCGCATTGAATTCGACGCATCCCGCTTCAAGGAACCTGTGATCGCGTCATTGCTGCGCCGCGCGGGGATCGATGTGCAAGAGAGACTGGTACTGGCTTAAAGGAATCAGCGGGTGCCCATCGGCGCGAGCCTTGTTTATTGGAGTTTTAAAGGGGGAGGGCCGCAGCTCGAGATCTTCGGGGAGGGCTGCGGCCGTTCTCTGAGGAGAAAGCACTACTGCGAAATGCGATGCTCGGTTAAGCAAGGGGCGCCCAAGAAGAACCTCTGGCCGAAGTTTATTCTCGAGAGCGCCCCGTTGCGCGCCACTTCGTCTGTATAGTCTTTAGCATCCCGTGTTCCAACCCCAAGAAACTGAAAACAAAGACCCGATGAACTTCCGGCACTAGTAGGAATTGCCAGCCGCAGGAAAGATTTACTCGGAACCCGGGCCACAGCCGCAATTTTTGCCAACCATGCAAATTCCGCTATAATCGAAAACGCCGCAGGCTCATTCATCGCCACTGCATCGCGCCCTTAGCTCAGCTGGATAGAGCGTCTGGCTACGAACCAGAAGGTCGGAAGTTCGAATCTTCCAGGGCGCACCATTCTTCCCCTCGCATTTCAGTAACTTGCGGACCACTGCCAAAAGCTGAATTTTCGGACATTTGAAGATAGGTGACTCGGAATCGACGAAACGAATGGAAACCCGCATGTCCTATGCTTTGGACAATGAACAACAAGATTCAAAAGGGTTTCTGCCCGTATGCTCAATCTCCAGCGATCAATCTGCGGTTGCGATGCGGAGTGGAGCGAGGCAGGCCGCTGTCAAGCTGACATTTCTTTCCCGGAGCAACACCACAAGTAGGACAGCGCACAGCGAGTATCTGTTTTGGGCTGAGGTCTTTTTTCATGGCAGAGATCATGCGCCAGCCCAAGCTTGAAGAGTGGTCTATTTTGACCATTCTTCATAATATGTCCCGCTTCCCAGGCCGCATTGGGAGAAAACCAAGCGAACAATCTGAGGGGGCCACCTGATGCAGACAGCCCGATCAATTAGGTCTCAACGACTTCTTTGAAAGCTCGCCCTCGAAATGGCCTTCAACTTCTCCCCGAATAAGCGGGTTGTTTGCGTTAGGCAATACGACCGAATAGACGACTTTGTTGCCTTCAATCTGAGCGGTGATAAACGCCCACTTGTCCTGCAGTTCTTGGTTGGTGAATTTCACTCTTCTGCCATCTGCAAGTGTTTTAATCCACTCCTCGCTTTTCAGTTCCTGCACGGGCGAGTCCATCAGTACAGTGTGGCCTTTTTGCTTGCGTAGAAGAATGCGTTTCACTGCAGCGGGCATTTTGTTGCCGGTGACTTCGCGGTAGATGCGTTCGACGGGAGTCTCCGAGCTGCGGGTCTTACGGAGCATACGACGCTCACAAGCGTACACGCGGATTATACGCCTGCTAGTCAGTACGCACGAAACGTGACAGTTTCTCATCCGAGTAAGCAAGCTGAGACGGCTTTCTTCTGTCTGTCCACCACACTTTACTTAGCGAAACAGATTTCATGCACGGGCCTTGCCGGGCCCATTTTTGTATTTCAATGTCCAGATTTATTGGCTGTCCGCGGATGCGCAGACCTCAGAGTCTTGAATTGCGATGAGTGGTCTTTCAGAAGGCGGGCGTCGCGGAAAATCTCTCCCAAACATTAAGAAGCGCCCTAGACCCTCGCGGATCACAGGACGCCCGAACAGCCCTCCCCCAGAACTGCTCACCTGCAAGATACTTCTCTGCCCAATACATGTAAATTGCCCGATCGTGCCATGTCCTGGCACCATCGGGCTACGCCACACAGCCCTGCGCAAAAGGCTTATTGAAAGTATGCACGGGTTTGCATGAACGGCTCTTTTGATGATCTGCAAGGTTCCGTATAAGTCCTTAGGTATCAGCTGGTTAACGCTGAGGAGAATTTGGCCGATTGAATGCACAACTGAAGTTGCTGAAGCATGCCTTACTGGACTCGGGTGGTGTAGGCAACGAGGCCACCGGGCACGCATCGAAGCAGGGTTGAATTCCGGGGCTCGCGAGGTGGGTGCTATGAGACGACTTGTTTGGATGGCGCTGTTGACGACGGTTCTGCCGGTCGCGGCCTTTGCCGACAGCAGTCTCATTTTCCATAACCGTGGCGGCACCTTGACCCAAACCAGCAGCGGCGTGACCCTGAGCAAATCCAAGCTCACCGAAATTGACGGTTTGAACGGCGGAGGGCCGATCACGTCGTCCAATCCCGTGGTCAAAGTCCTTGGAATGTTGAACTTCAGCACCGGCGTGGAGACGAGCTCCAATTACAACTCGACCACCAAGACGACCACCACGATTTTCGCCGGCGGAGGTAGTTTTACCATCATCGGCAATGGACAGAGCGGAGTGCCGAAAGGCGTGATCTTCGAGGGCACATTCAGCGGCCCGGTCACCATTACAAAAATTGCCCGCACCGGAACCTCGGCAAGCAGTTGGATGTTAAGCGGCACGGTCACGGGAATCTATAACGGGGCCACGGTGAGCGCCAAGATTGTGCAGTTACGGGTAGGCGGCGGCATGGTCAATGGATCCACAGCGTTAGGCGCCGTTCCCGAACCCGGAACGCTTGGCCTCCTGGGCACCGGCCTATTGGGACTCGCCGGGCTGGTGCGGCTTAAATCGAAAGCTCGATAGCCGGGACCCGAGATTCCAAAGGTTTTGCAGACCTCCTGCCCGACCCTCCTATTACATTCAGTCCTCAATTTGACCTCAAGGACTCGCCCCGAATCGGCGTCAAGGGCGGTCCCTGCGGGTTACCCCAGTAATGGGCCAATCCGGGATAACCGTTGACCGTTACCGAAGGTGTCCTTAAATTCGCAACAGGGGGTTGTATGAAGGACATTCATGAGGTCTTGCGTCGTAAGCAAGCCAAGTTCTCCCAATTAGGGAAGCAGATCGAACTATTGCAGCAGGCGGCGGAAAAGCTGCGTGAGGTCGCCCCGTTGTTAGCCGAGAACGAAGAGGACGACAGCACAGTCCTGGCCGAAGCGGAAGATTCGAGCAGCATGGCTGCCGGGGCCGGAGCGGCACATTCCGAGCAGCCCGCCCCCGTCAAGCCGGCCCGTGTGGCTCCGCGTTGGCCGTAATCGCTGGTTGATTTTCAAAGGTGGCGCAATTGACGCAGTGCGCCTTAACGCCGATATGGGATTTCAGGCACTTCTGGTTTCTAAAGACGATCAGGCAGCCGCTACCCTGACTCCGGTCCTTTCCGGTTTCGGGGTGGGCGTGCAGTGCTGCAGCTATTCCGAGGGCCTGTGCCGGGTGGCAGAACAGAAGTACGACGCCGTCATCATCGACTTCGACGATCCGCACAGCGCCGCCCTGGTGCTGCAGAGCACCGAGCAGGCTGCCTCTGGAAACGCCGCCATCACGATCGCGCTGCTGAGCGATAAGACGAAAGTCCGCAACGTATTCGGCGCGGGCGCAAATTTCGTGTTGTACAAGCCGGTCACAGCCGAGCAAGCGCACGCGACTCTGCGGGCGGCAACCGCCTTGATTAAACGCGAACGCCGTGGCTCATTCCGGGTTCCGGTGCAAATTCCCGCACAACTCCGGGTGCAGAGTGGACCGGAGATCGAAGGTATCCTGCTCGACTTGAGCGAAGACGGCATGGACCTGCTGGCCGCACAGCCCACGTATCCATCGGCGGCGATCACTGCAAGCTTCGTCCTTCCCGACTCGGGCAACGAAATTGAGGTCCGCGGCGAAGTGGCCTGGGCGAATCCCAACGGACAATCCGGAGTACGCTTCGTCGATTTAGCCGAAAGTCTCCGCACCAGCCTGAAGACGTGGGTCATCGCCCATGCGCAAGAGATTCCACCCGAAGAGCCGGAACCGGTGGCACATTGTAAATTGACCGACCTGAGCCTGGGTGGATGCTACGTGGAAACCGAGTCTCCTTTTCCCGAGCGTTCCGGAATTGTTCTCTGCCTGAAAGCCGAAGACCTGGAAGTGCAAGCCGAAGGCATGGTGCGAGTGATGCATCCGGGGTACGGCATGGGCATTGAGTTCGCCGCCCGCACCGAGGAACAGCGGACGCAGGTAGAAAGTTTCATCGGGTTCCTGAGCAGCCGTCCGGGGACCACGCCGGAATTACTGATCATGCCACGCGCCCTGTCAGCCCACGCCGACGCCAGCGCCGAAGAGCAGCGCGCCGAAGAACTGGACGATTCCTTGCTCGACCTTCTGCGCAACCAGCAGTCCCTGGGTCAGGAAGAGTTCCTGCAAGCCCTGCGCAAACAACGCAGCTCGGAAGAAGTGCCGCAAGCCTGAGCGTTTCCCCGGCTCTGATATCTTTCCCGAAATGAAGAAGGCCCACACGCCATGTCACGTGTGGGCCTTTCTATGTGCTCGGCTTGTTCTACCTCGTGTGACTCGAATCTATGGGCCTACGGTGAATCCCAGGTTGCAGCCAGATGAATTCTTGGTAAAGTATTTTCCTCAGATTGCCCTATTCGACCGTGAACTCCGCCGCCCGCCACGCTGTGCTCTTTCCTGCCGAGTCGGAGGCTTGTACCTCTAGCCGGTAAGAGCCTGCGGGTAACTTGTCGACTGCGATCTGATCGGCGATCGGGATTACCGGACTGCTCGAAGCCTCACTTCGTAAACCCGTGTCTACCTTAAGTTCTCCGGTTTTGATGTTGGTGATCTTGAGTCGAGTTTGAACTATCGGCGATGGCTGTCCAGCAAGTCAGCGGTTCATACACTTCAAAATAGGCAAACAAAGGTTCTCCTTTCTTGAAGCGCGTGTCACCTGCAGGGGTGAATTGAACACCCTTGCTCACCAGAGGCACATACTCGGGAGCAAGATTGGCTGTTGCGGCCTCCTGCGCAGCCACAGCCGCATTGCGGAATCGCTTGCAAAGTACGACGGAGCTAATGGCAAGCTGCTTTCCGTCGTACTCGTCCATCGTTAATGGCACCTGCACTCGACCGAACTTCGTTCCATCGCTTAGCACGACCTGAAGACTGTACTCACCAGGAGGCACGTCAATTTGTGTTTCATAGCGGGTCGGAATCTCCAAGAAATCTAACTCGGGATGTGGTGTGTGCTCACTAAGAGGAGGAGGCTTTGAAAAATCCGAGGAACAACATTCGAGATCACTAAAACGCGACACAAAGCCCCCTTCTTTTTGGGATACCATTCCTAGGATTCCGATTGTTCGATAGAGATTGCCGTCTATCCATTCACGTTTCAGAGAATTCCAGGGGAATTCGAGCGTGAGGTCAACACGAACGGCGTCAGCGTGAACATAGAAGAAGCTAGATTGAAGAAACAAGTCGATCCCGCCAGCTTGTCCAGAAGTCGCGTTGGCTTCCATTTGCCCGCCGAATGGTGTTCCGTTCAGGGGATCGAAAGAGGAATGCTCGATATAGCAGTATCGGTTGCGATACGAAACAGATAAATTGCGACGGTGGACTTTAACTTTAATTCGATGGCACTTCCCTTCTTCCGAGTGAGGGGGTGCATACGCGATGCGATAGAAATAACTAGCTGCTCCAGGGATGAATCCTACCTGTGACGGCGGATCTGGATAGCTCCATTTTCCTCTCGCTGTATTAGAATATTCGTCGTGACGGGCTACGTTATCGCGAACAATTATGTCGTGCGAACGCTCGCGCGTGACGTTCTGAATCTTCTGCTCAATGCCATCCTCAAAAATGCGGAAGTCCTTAGCGGTTAAATCACCGATCTCGCCGAGTTCGTGACAATCGATTGGTATATACGCATCGTCCGGGCGAAGCCTGTTGAGAGCTTCGGCATTCTTTATGACACAATCCGATTCTGTCTGCGTGAGTATCGCGGTTGTCCTGTCCTTGTCGAACACCGTCGTGGGGACAAGCACCTGATGCGATTCGACACGGATGGAATAAACGTCTTGAGCGAAGGCCGCTCGGTTCGGCATGCACAGAGTCGCGCCGAACAATACCGCAACGAATAATTCCTTCATCTTCGTTAAGCTCAACGCTGCCGCAATCAGCGAGCCTGCGGTTTCCACTTCTTGAGAAATTGCAGCAGATCTTCCGGACCCAGGTTCCGCGCGTTTTCAAACTCCCCATTTTTCTGGCTAAAAAGCAGTTTCCCGCTGCCATCGAGAACGGCCAGTCCCGGAATCCCCCGCTTCATGGGCACTTGATACTGGTCCATCAAATCCTGGTTCTTATCGCCTCTGCCTACATCCACGTGGACGACTTCGTAGTTCTGGGCCAGCACCACGGCAAGATCGGCACGATGAAAGGCCGCGTCGAGCACGTGGCAGTCGAAGCACCAGTTGGCCCCAAAGACGACGATGACGCGCTTGTGCGTCTTGGCAGCTTCGAGCAAAGCATGCTTGATCTCGGCATGCGCGTCGGCGCCGGGATGATAAATGTCTTTGTCAGTCGAGGTCGGTTGCAGCAGGCGAGCCGGATTGGTCCGTTGCTCGACCACCATGCGCCATTGTTCGCCTTGCAGCTGCCAGATCTGGCCTTCGGTGATGTACAGGGTTCGAGCCGGAGTTGTAGCCGCGGATTGGATCTCGGCCTGGAACAGAACACTCTGTAAATCGCGCTGCGGAGCGTCGGATTTCACCAGAGTAACTTTTATCTTTTTCACCTTCAGGTCCGACCAGAAGGCGACGTCCGCGTCCGTGTCAACCACGCCGCCGGCGGTGGTAATTTTGGTTTGCGGGCTGGTGCTGTAAAGCGTGCGCAATACGGCAGCATCGCCGTTGAGCAGCACCGTCTTCCATTGCTCGAGCGGCACCGAAACCCCGCTCGCCCCCGAAGCAGTCTTCACCACCTGCGCCTCAGCCGAAGGGATGGCGCAGCCGATCGCCAGCAGAATTGCAACCCAGATAATGCCGCGCAGCGTGCCCAACCTCATGGCCAACTCCTTCACAAGACCGATTATTTAGTGAGTATAACCGAGCATGGGAACGCTTTCGGGACAGGTTTGCGGTATCCTCGTTGACTGCGCAGATGCATCGCTGAACTGGGAGACGGCCGCCCCTGAAACTCGATCCCACCAAAGATCCGAAAGAAACCGGCGCCCCCGGAACTCCGGAGGCTCGCGGGCAAAATCTGTTCCCTCTGCCACTAATCGTCATCATGGCCACCGCGTTTCTGGTGGTCCTGCCGTGGTGTTTCCAAGGCGTTCCCGCAGGCCATGACTTCGAGTTTCACTTGAACTCCTGGATGGATGTGCTCAGCCAATGGAAGCAGGGTGTCATCTATCCGCGATGGGCCGGGATGGCGAATCACGGTTTCGGCGAGCCGCGCTTCATTTTCTATCCTCCCGCCTCATGGACGTTGGGAGCGGCACTGGGCGCGATCCTGCCCTGGAAGTTGGTTCCCGGAGCCTATGTCTGGATTGCGCTCACGCTCTCCGGATGCTCGATGTTCTTGCTCGCAAGGCGCTGGCTTGGCCGACGGGATGCCATCTTCGCGGCGGCGCTGTATGTGGCGAATCCCTATCACCTGGTTACTGTTTATTGGCGAAGCGCCTTCGCTGAATTGTTGGCGGCCGCGCTGCTGCCCTTGGTTGTCTTGTGGGTGCTGCGATGTAAGGAAGACGGGCGAAGAATTATTGTGCCTCTGGGACTGATCGTAGCGGCAGCCTGGCTCACCGATCTTCCCGCAGCGGTGATGTTGAATTATTCACTCGTCCTGCTGCTGACGGTGATGGCTATCCGAGGGCGTTCTCTGCGCCCTTTGCTGTATGGCGCGGCAGCCATCGGGATGGGTTTTGCTTTGGCGGCAGTTTATTTGATTCCCGCGATCTACGAACAGAGATGGGTGGATATCGCCAATGTGCTTCTACCGGGGGTTCGTCCGCAAGATAATTTTCTATTCACCATGATCGGCAACGATCCGCGCCATGATCGCTTTAATCTTCTGGTGTCCATCGTGGCCTGCGCCGAGCTGATCGTACTGGCCGGATCGCTGTTGTTGTCGTGGCGCAGGCGGCGCGAAACCCAGCCGCTTTTTGCAACGCTGGTGCTTTGGGCGTTCGCCATCACGCTGCTGATGTTTCCCTTCTCGCAGGTGGTGTGGAACGATTTGCCCAAATTGCGTTTTCTGCAGCTTCCCTGGCGCTGGCTGTTGTGCCTGAATGTTTGCTACGCCTTGCTTCTGACCATGGCGTGGCGGCGCTGGGCCCCGCGAGCTTTGATCTGTGCGGCAGTGCTGCTCGTGCTGGCGGCTGTGGTATTGGTGCAGGCTCCACGATGGCAATCCTCTAGTGATCTTTCCGGCATGCTGGCGAATCACGCCACCGGCAAAGGCTATGAAGGGACCGACGAATACTTGCCCATCGACAGCGATGGCTACGTCATCAACCTGGGCGCGCCGCCGGTCAAAATGGAAGACAACTCGAAAGCGCGAATCCAGATCCAGCAATGGACGGCAGAGACGAAAATCTTCACTGCCACGGTGAGTCAAACCGGAAATTTGGTCTTGCGGCTTTTTACGTATCCTGCGTGGAGAGCGGAAGTGAATGTTCAAATTGTGGAGACCGACAACCAGGACCGGACTGGGCAGATGCTGATTCCCGTGGACGCCGGAGAAAACCGGGTCCGCGTTAGCTGGCTCCGTACCGGAGACCAAACTCTGGGAGACGTCGTTTCCGGCATGAGCGCGTTCCTGATTCTTTGTTTACTGCCATGGCGAAAACGGCAAGGATTAGGGCGGAGCGATGTTTGAATAAGTTTGCATCAGCTAATCCGATGATAAAGCGCATTCTCATCGCGACTTCGAATCCGGGAAAGCTTCGTGATTTCGCCGGAGCCGCTTCGTCGTTCGGCATCGAGATCGCATTCATCCCCAACTTTTCTTCCATCCCGGCTGTGGTTGAAGACGGTCTGACCTTCGAGGCCAACGCGCGCAAGAAAGCGGACGCGTACAGTTTGCATGCCTCCGGCGAACTGGTGCTGGCGGATGACTCCGGCCTGGAAGTTGATGCGCTGCAAGGCGCTCCCGGCGTCCATTCGGCGCGATATGCGGCGGACGCGCCACATCTGGTGGAGAACAATACCGACGATGAAGCCAACAACGCGCGGCTGGTCCGCGAACTCCAGCGGATTCCAACGGAAAAAAGAACCGGGCGCTTTGTATGCGTGATTGCAGCAGCCCGTGATGGTCAGACCCTGCAAGTATTTCGCGGCCAGGCCGAAGGGATGATTCTTGACAAGCCCAGGGGATCAAACGGCTTTGGCTATGACCCGCTATTCTATTTTCCGCAGATTGGGAAGACCTTCGCAGAGCTGACTGCAGAAGAGAAGGCAAAATACAGTCATCGCGGCGCGGCCTTTTGTCAGTTCCTGGAGTGGGCTTCGTCGGAAAGCCCAGCCTAGCGTCCAACCCATCGCTTGGATCATCACTTGATTACGCAGCAGCGGAAAAGGCCGCGGCAAAACTTGCCGAGTGGGGAGTTCCCACCTGTTTCACTACCCTCGCCGGCGAACCCGCGACGACGCAGTAGGGAGGAACATCGTGAGTCACAACGCTGTTGGCCCCAACAATACCGCCTGCCCCAATGGTGACTCCTTTCAAGATAAACACTCCAGAACCGATCCACGCACCTTTGCATATCCTGACCGGCTGTATGTCTTCGGCATCAGGAAGAGCGTTGGACATCCGCTTCTCCATCGAGGCTGGGTGGCCGTCGTAATCCGAGATCCGGCAGTTGGCCGCAATCAGGACATCGTCCTCGATGACCACTTCCCGGTTGCAGGTGATGGACACATTGTGCCCAATAAAAGCCCGGTCCCCGATGCGCAGGGTTGGACGACTGCGAAATCTGCCGGAAGAAACCGTGAAGCTTCCGCTGAAGCGGACATCATCCCCAATATAGAGCGAAGTGTGTCCGTGAACCCTCGGCAAAGCGCAGAGCTGGGGCCGCTTTCCCACGGATTCGCACCTGCAGCAAAACAGCGGCGTGGTATAGATCAGCGATTTTAGTCTTTGCCACAAAATTGGGATGTAGAAGCGCAATTCGTAGCACAAACGGCCTATCGGTTTGAATGATCGAGGCACCGGCAGGGACGCGGTCCGGCAAAAGTGAACGACTCTTTGCGCAGCTTTAAAGAAGGGGGTGTCCCCGCGCTTTAGTCGAAGAACGGCTGATTCCACGCTAAGTGTCATTGGATTCCTCCGATAGACATTACTCGCGATTCCAAATAAGCGAGGAAACTATCACTTTTTAGCGCTTCTGCAAGCGAATTATCTTGCTACCGAGCATCGTCGCCGGACTCGGTTCCTTGACTTCGCTTCTCCCCCACCAAGATAATGAAAGGTTATCTCTTCACATTTGAACTCATAAGGAACGTTCTGCGTGGTGACAACGGCCAGTCCTGCAGCCCCGACCAGTCCGAGACCTGGCGTGGCTCCTTTGCGAGCCGGCCAGGGACATTCCTTTCTGCTGCGTCGCCTACACTCGCTCAGCGGAGTGATTCCCATCGGCGCCTTCCTGGTTGAGCATTTTGTTTCCAACGCCTTTGCGACTCGGGGGCCCGAAGCCTACACCAAGCAAGTGGCATTTCTTTCCAGTTTCCCGTTCGTGATCGGATTGGAATTGTTTGGCATCTGGCTGCCGATTCTCTATCACGCTCTTTATGGGTTTTATATCTGGTATCGCGGAGACAGCAACGTCGCCGAATATCCCTGGAGCGGCAACTGGATGTACACCGCCCAGCGTTATACCGGCGGGATCACTTTCGCTTACATTATTTGGCACACTTGGCATCTGCGCTTCTCGGGCGTTCATCTTCTGAGCCATCCTGAGATTGCGTTCGGCAAAGTGCAGGCGGAATTTCATAGTCCCTGGGGGCTGGCAGCCTATTCGATCGGAATCATTTGTGCGTCGTGGCACTTTGCCTATGGGTTGTGGCTCTTCGCTGCGAAGTGGGGAATCACTTCAGGCGACCGCGCACGTCGCAGATTTGGTTATGTATGCGCTGTGATTGGACTGACATTTGTGCTGGCCGGAGCGGCCACCATGCACGCGTTCATCATTACCCCGCAGCAGCGGACTGAGCCCATTGAACTGCCAACTGACATCAAAGTGCAGTCTTTCTTGACGCTTCCGCTACGTTCGGCAGATTGGAACCTGAGTTAGATGGCATTGAATCCAAAAATCATTGTGATTGGCGGCGGCCTGGCCGGTCTGTCGGCAGTGATCAAGATCGCCGAGATGGGTGGCGAGGTTGACCTGTTTTCGATCGTTCCGGTGAAGCGTTCGCACTCCGTCTGCGCGCAGGGCGGGATTAACGCGGCCAAGAACCTGAAGGGCGAAGGCGATTCCACCTGGCAGCACCTCGACGATACGGTGTATGGCGGCGATTTTCTGGCGAATCAGACGCCGGTGAAAAACATGTGCGATGCCGCTCCTGGCATCATCGATTTGCTCGACCGCATGGGCGTGCCCTTCAACCGCACTCCGGAAGGGCTACTCGATTTTCGCCGTTTCGGCGGCACCCTGATGCATCGCACGGCCTTCGCCGGCGCGACCACCGGGCAGCAGTTGCTATACGCGCTCGACGAGCAGGTCCGGCGTTACGAGTCGGAAGGCAAAGTCAAGAAATACGAGCATTGGGAGTTTTTATCGGCAGTGCTCGATTCGAACCGCGTCTGCCGCGGCATCTGCGCCATGGATTTACGCTCCATGGAAGTGCGGACCTTCCCTGCCGACGCCATCATTATCGCCACCGGCGGCATCGGCGCGATTTTCGGCAAGTCGACCAACTCAGTGGTCTGCACCGGGTCGGCGCAGTCGGCGCTTTATCAGCAAGGGTGCTACTACGCGAATGGCGAGTTCATCCAGGTGCATCCCACTTCGATTCCGGGGGAAGACAAGCTGCGCCTCATGTCGGAATCGGCTCGCGGGGAGGGTGGCCGAGTCTGGGTCCCGAAGACTCCCGGCGACAAGCGCGAGGCGCTGTCCATTCCTGAAAAAGATCGGTGGTATTTTCTCGAAGAGTGGTATCCCAAGTACGGCAACCTGGTGCCGCGCGATGTCGCCACCCGCGCGATTTTCAAGGTGGTCTACGAGCACAATCTGGGCATCGACGGCAAGCCGATGGTTTATCTCGACTTGACCCACATCGACAGTGCGACTTTGGATCGCAAGCTGGAAGGGATCCTAGAAATCTACGAAAAGTTTGTTGGGGACGATCCGCGCAAAGTCCCCATGAAGATTTTCCCCGGCATGCACTACACCATGGGCGGCCTGTGGGTGGATTTCACGCAGGCGACGAACATTCCCGGAATTTACGCGGCGGGCGAGTGTGAATATCAGTATCACGGCGCCAACCGGCTGGGCGCGAACTCTCTGGTTTCTTGCATCTTTGGTGGATTCACCGCCGGGCCCAATGCCGTCCGTTATGCACGGAATCTGCAAGCTGCGCCCAGCAACGGCCACTTCGAGGCCGAGCGCAAGAAGCAGGAAGAAAACAACGCCACCCTAATGAGCTCGGATGGCAAGGAAAATCCCTTCCGGCTGTGGCGCGAGCTGGGCGAGTTGATGACCCGCGATTGCACCGTCATCCGCTACAACAAGAACTTGAAAGGCACGGACGCCAAGCTGGTGGAACTGCTGGAGCGATTCAGGCATGTCAACTTAAGCGACCGCTCACAATGGGCGAACACATCGGTGATCTTTACCCGCCAGCTTTACAACATGTTGCAACTGTCACGAGTGATTGCCCAGGGAGCAGCCTTGCGGGATGAATCTCGGGGCGCGCATTACAAGCCAGATTTTCCGGATCGCGATGACAAGAATTGGCTTAAGACGACGAAAGCGTATTTTGCACCTGATGCCGATGAGCCGAGATTTGAATTCGAGCCGGTAGATGTGTCGCTGGTGCCTCCGCGGCCGAGGAAGTATTGAGTTTTGAAATTTGGACGTGAAAATGTTCGATGAAACCGCCAATCCGAAGATGTCCAATCGAAAGCGATTGTTTGGGCTGCTGGCCTTTTTGGGTTTCGCCATGACAGTTGTGGAACTGGTACGGTTCGTGCAGATGCGGTCGCCGATTCATGCGGGAATGGCTTGCATCTGGCTGGTGGTGGGCGCGCTCTGGGGATATCGCTTTCGGCACTTCGGCGAGTCCCGGGTAACGGACCCAAACCTCAAAGCTCCAAAATCGAATTAAATTATGGCGAACGATAAAAAAGTGCTTTTCAAGATTAAACGTCAGGCGAATCCCACGGCGGAGTCGCGGTGGGAGGAATTCGAGCTCAACTGGCATCCGGGGATGAACGTGATCTCCTCGCTGATGGAGATTGCCCGCGATCCGATTACACGCGACGGCAAACCCACCACGCCCATCACCTACGACTCCAACTGCCTGGAGGAAGTTTGCGGCTCCTGCGCCATGCTGATCAACGGACGCGCCCGCATGGCCTGTTCCGCGCTGGTGGACAAACTGGAGCAGCCGATTCGGCTGGAGCCGTTCTCGAAGTTTCCTGTCGTTCGCGATCTGGCGGTGGATCGCAGTGTGCTGTTTGAGAACTTGAAAGCCGTTAAGGCATGGGTTCCGGTAGACGGCACCTATGATCTCGGCTCCGGCCCGCGGGTATCGATGAGCGACCAGGAACAAGCGTATCCGCTTTCGCGATGCATTTCCTGTTGTTGCTGCATGGAAGCTTGTCCGCAATTCAACGAGAGCACGGGGTTTGTTGGCGCGGCGACCATCTCGCAGGTGCGGTTGTTCAATACTCATCCCACGGGAACTGCCTTAAAGCGGGAGCGACTGGCGGCGCTGATGGGGGATGGCGGCATCCAGGAATGCGGCTACGCCCAGAACTGCGTGGAGGTCTGTCCCAAGGACATTCCCCTTACCCGGTCAATTTCCGAGGTGAGCGGCGAAGTTATGAAACAGGCGATTGTTGACCTTTTTCGTCAGTGATTTCGGCAGAATGGGCAAACAAGTTCCCTTTTTGCCTATGGATAGCCCGTCGCAGTCTTTGTTTCTCATACACATAGGATCGGTCGTTCCCATCCTGGGAAAGGCAGTCTAACTGCACCCATTACGCATGAGAGCTGTGAGGGTAACCAAAAAGTAATCGGGCGCAAGTGCCCCCGCCTACCCAGTTGGTAACCCCCGATGATGCACTTTATGAACGGCTTGCTTGACAACTGATTTACAATCACCGCCTGTCGTGCGCTACGGCAGACCAAGAAGGCTGGAGACCACTTCGTGAGAGATAAGACACAGCGAGCCGTTGTACTTGCATTCCTGGTCACTGTGGCCGTGTGCGGCCAGGCTTTTGGCCTGCACCGCTACATTGCGCCGCGGCACGTCCGGCATGCGAGTCTGCGCGCCGGCCTGCGCCGGGGTCGTAGTCGGCGGGTGGCATGGAACCCGATGTTCCGCCCTTCTCACGATTCCCTTCTCCGCCAGAATCAAGAAATCGACCGACTGGAACTACCGCGCATTCAGAACGACGCGGAGCTCGAGCAGCTGAAGGCCAGCCAGGATCTGGTTCAGATTTTGCCGAGCAGGACTTTGCGGTTCGATCCCCGGCTTGATCCCAGCCGGCGCTATTGCCGTCCCTGGACGCGCGATTTTCTCGGCGACTTGAGCGACGCTTATTACCAGCAGTTCCATGCACAGATTCAGGTGAATTCCGCGGTGCGAACCGTCGTGGTGCAAAAGAAGCTGCGCCGCCACAACCGCAATGCGGCGCCGGAGAAGGGCGAGACGGCATCGTCTCACCTGGCCGGCATCACCGTGGACATACAGCGCCGAGGCATGACCAAGGCGCAAGTGAAATGGGTTGAACAATATTTGGTACCTCTCAAGGACGCTGGTTTGGTTGAGCCTGAGGAAGAACGGCATCAGTGGGTGTTCCACATTGCCGTCTCCGGCCGTTACGCAGATCTGCACGGATCATCGAAGTTGGCTGCCGTTGAACCGTCTGCCGATGAGGATTCGGTACCGGACACCATTCCCGTTCCTTCCCGGGACGCGGCTTCCAGCGAGACTCAGCAATAGGTATTCCAAGCGTGAACGTTTTCGCTTCCAGTAAACTCTTCCAATCATGATCGTTCTGATGGCGGGATTGCCAGGCTCGGGCAAGAGCACGCTTTGCCGGGAACTTGCCGCGCCCACGTCTGGAATGGTTCTCGATAAAGACGAACTCCGGGCTGCACTTTTTCCTCCGGGCAATATCGAGTATTCGACCGAGCAGGATGACTTCTGTATGAAGGTCATGCTCGAAACCGCCGCGTACCTCCTGATGAGGACTCCCGAGCGTTTCATCTTCCTGGATGGACGTCCGTTCTCCCGGCGCTACCAGATTGACCAAGTAATAGCGGCGGCAGCGGAATCGAAGCAGCCGTGGCGCATTCTGGAGTGCGTTTGTTCGGAAAAGACGGCGAGAAAGCGTCTGGACGAACAGACTGGGGCATCCGGCGGGAAACCGCGATTATCAGCTTTATTTGGAGGTGAAGGCGGGCTTTGAGGAGATCACCTTGCCGAAGACGGTGGTTGATACGGAGCAGCCGCTGGAGTCGTGTGTGGCTCTGGCGCGAGCGGCCTTGAATTAAAGCGGCATTTTTCAGGAACTCAGGCGCTGAAGAGTGTAGTCGATGTACAGCTTTTTATCGCAGCGCTGAAGCGACTGCGCCACCCAAAATCGTGCTCTGAAAACGAGCACCATGTCAGGCACCCGAAGAATCGCCGAGTTGTCGTAGAATTACATGGCTTTGGTTGGACAGTCATTTGAGCCAATCATTCTTGAGCCAATCATTCATGAGTGAATTATTGAGGAGTGATCCATGCGCAGAGTTTTGAATTTCCTGGCTGCGATCTGCCTGCTCTCGTTGTCCTGCTGGTCGCAAGCGGCCCCGGCCAAGAAACCGGCTGCGGCTAAGTCCGCAACTCCGGCCAAGTCGGCTGCTGCGGTCGCCGCCAAGCCCACGGCGGTGATCAATACTACGGCAGGTAAACTGACTTGTACGCTCTTCCCCGACAAGGCGCCGATCGGGGTGGCGAATTTTGTCGGCCTTTCCAGAGGTACAAAAGATTGGATGAGCCCGGTGGATGGGCAGAAGAAGCACAATGTGCCGCTGTACGATGGCACGATCTTTCATCGCGTGATCCCCGATTTCATGATCCAGGGAGGCGATCCCAAGGGCGATGGAACTGGTGATCCGGGCTATAAATTCCCCAATGAGACTTCCCCCGATCTGGGGTTTGATCGTCCGGGACGCCTGGCTTATGCCAACGCCGGCCCAGGCACGAACGGCTCGCAGTTTTTCATCACCGAGGTTCCGTATCCCAGTCTGAACGGCGGCTACACGCTTTTCGGCCAATGTGACGATGCCAGCGTGGAGTTGGTGAAGAAGATCGCGCGCGAGTCGCGGGACGGGAATGATCGTCCCTATGTTCCGGTAAAGATCGTCCACATCACGATCACCGGAGTGGGGGCGCATCATGCGGCAGCCACTCATGCCACGCCAGCGAAGAAAGCAACGACCGTGGCTCCCAAGGCCAAAACGCCATAGTAATTTCGACCACGACTTATAACGGACACGAACTAAGAAAGGATTCCATGACCCGACAGCCTGGCACTTATGCGACTTTTAACACCTCCGAAGGCACGATTGTTTGCCGACTCTTCGAGAAGGACGCGCCGAAAACTACGCAAAATTTTATTGATCTCGCGGAAGGCAAGCGCGAGTGGACGCATCCGCTCACCCGCAAGAAGAGTAACGCCCGGCTCTATGACGGAACCATCTTCCACCGCGTAATCCCCGAGTTCATGATCCAGGGGGGCGATCCCGCGGGCAGTGGCATGGGAGGGCCGGGATATCAATTTGAAGACGAGACCAAAGGATCTCCGCACAAGTTCGACAAACCGGGCAAGCTGGCCATGGCCAATGCCGGACCGAACACCAACGGCTCGCAGTTTTTTATCACGGTCGCGCCGACGCAGTGGTTAACCGGAAAGCACACGATTTTCGGCGAAGTGGTCGAGGGATATGAGGTGGCGGAGAAGATTGTGAGTGTTCCGAAGGGGCGGCAGGACAAACCGAATAAAGATGTGGTGGTGCAGTCGGTGGTGATTGAGCGGGTGTAGGGTCAGTCTCGCCAGGCCTCCCAATCGTCGAGGCTGCCGGTCGGGCCAACGATGTCGCCGACAATCTGTGTAGTTCCGGCCATAGATCCGAGCCGACGCGAGCGGCTCCTCTGGGGAGCAATTGGGACGATTTCGGCGATAGGCCTTCCGAAACGAGTCACACGGATTGGCTTTCGCGACTTACGTATCTGCTCCAGAATGCCGCAGCACTTGGCCTTGAATTCGGAAATGCGGATTTCTTTCAAGAACGCGCCTAGTTCGAGGTTACGCCATGATTATCGGCTTTCGGCACGTTCCCGTTAGTGTGCCGGACCGGCAAGAGACGTGGTAGTGATTCAAGGGGTGTGACGTTTGGACAGACCGCTTTGCCGACCCGGCTACACCCCGATCACCCCGGTCAATTCCTTCACTGCTTCGGCGCTCTTATCCAGTGCTACTTTTTCTTCGGGCGTGAGCTTGATTTCGATAATTTGTTCGATCCCGCTTGATCCCAATTTCACCGGCACTCCCACGTACAGGCCATCGATTCCGTACTCGCCTTGCAGGTAGGCGGCGCAAGGCAGGATCTTTTTCTTGTCTTTGAGGATGGCTTCGACCATTTCGGTGGCGGCTGCGGAAGGCGCGTAGTAGGCGCTGCCGGTCTTCAGGTACTTTACGATTTCGGCGCCGCCGTCTCGTGTGCGCTGCACCAGGCGCTCGATGGTGGGTGCGTCCATGAGCTCGGTGATTGGAATCCCGGCCACAGTGGAATATCTCGGCAAAGGCACCATGGTGTCGCCATGTCCTCCCAGAACAAAGGCGGTCACATTTTCCACGCTGACGCGCAACTCGTCGGCGATGAAGGCACGGAAGCGGGCCGAATCGAGCACACCGGCCATGCCGATCACGCGCTGACGGGCGAACCCGCTGAGCTTGTAGGCGGCCTGTGCCATGGCATCGAGCGGGTTCGAAACGATAATCAGAATGCAATTGGGCGAGAATTCGACTACTTTGCCAACTACATCTTTCATGATCTTGTAATTGGTATTGAGCAGATCGTCGCGGCTCATGCCTGGTTTGCGGGGGATGCCGGCGGTGATGACCACAATGTCGGAATTGGCGGTGTCGGCGTAGTCGTTCGTGCCAGTGACGTAGGAGTCACGCTTTTCGATGGGCATGGCTTCCAGCAGGTCGAGGCCTTTGCCCTGGGGCACGCCCTCGACGATGTCAATCAGGACAACGTCGGAGAGCTCTTTGGAAGCGATCCAGTGGGCGGTGGTGGCACCCACGTTTCCAGAACCTACAATTGTCACTTTTTTGCGCATGAATATTCCTTTCTATCAGTGCGTTGCAATGAATTCATAACCTAATACTTTACTTTGCGCCCGCGAGGACTGCGGCCCCCATGTTTTCGATAATGACATCGGCGAATTCGCTGGTCTTCACTTTGGTGGCGCTTTCCATGAGCCGCTCAAAGTCATAGGTGACCTTCTTCTGTTCGATGGTGCGCTCCAGACTATGCTCGATCAGATCGGCGGCTTCTCCCCAGCCCAGGAAGCGGAACATCATGACTCCCGACAGAATCACAGAGCCAGGATTGATGACGTCTTTGTCTGCATATTTGGGAGCTGTGCCGTGAGTGGCTTCGAAGATGGCGTAGCCGTCGCCGACATTGGCTCCCGGAGCAATTCCCAGGCCGCCGACCTGGGCGGCGCAGGCATCCGAAATATAATCGCCGTTCAAATTGGGCGTGGCCAGCACGGAATATTCGTCCGCGCGGGTGACGACCTGCTGAAAGATGGAATCGGCAATGCGGTCGTTGATCATTAGCTTTTTCTTCCATGCGCCTTTGCCGTGGGTGGTGTAGATGGCGTCGATTACCGACTTAACTTCCTTGTAGACACCCTGGCGAAAATCTTCAGTGGCGAATTCCATGCCGGGTTCGATCTGCTGGGCATTTTGCTCGACGGTGATGTTCGGATTCTTGTCTTTGTTGTCGATGATCCAGCTCTCGCGCTCGGTGACAACTTTGTCGCGGAATTCTTCGGTGGCCAGTTCGTAGCCCCACTTGCGGAATGCACCTTCGGTGAACTTTTGAATGTTTCCCTTGTGGACCAGGGTCACACTTCTGCGTCCGCTTTCCAAGGCAAACTGAATGGACATCCGAACCAAGCGCTTGGTGCCGGTGATGGAAATCGGCTTAATGCCGACGCCCGAGTCCAGGCGAACCTGCTTCTTCCCGCCCTTCAGCATGTCTTTGTTGAGGAACTCGATGAGCTTGGCGGCTTCGGGCGTCCCCTGCTCCCATTCGATGCCGGCGTACACATCTTCGGTGTTTTCGCGGTAGATGACGATGTCCATGCGCTCGGGATGCTTCACCGGCGAAGGCGTGCCTTTGTAATACTTCACCGGGCGAATACAAGAATAGAGATCGAGGATCTGGCGCAACGCCACATTCAGTGAGCGAATGCCGCCGCCGACGGGGGTGGTCAAGGGGCCTTTGATGGCGACGCGATATTCGCGGACCGCACTTACGCTATCGTCGGGCAGCCAGTTGTCGAACTTGGCTTTTGCTTTTTCGCCGGCGAAAATCTCATACCAGGCCACATGCCGTTTGCCTTTGTAGGCCTTGTCCACGGCGGCATCGAAAACCCGGACCGAGGCCTTCCAGATATCTCGACCGGTGCCGTCGCCTTCGATGAAAGGGATGATCGGATTATCCGGTACCTGATAACGTCCGCCGCTGTACCGGATTCCGGCACCATTGCTGGGAACGGCAATTCCGTTGTATGAAGCCGTCATGAAGACCTCCACCCTGATTGGGAAAACTAATCATTATAAAGGCTGGCAATCGACATGGTGAAATGGCCGGCCCGAATGACGCTATTTAGTTACGCTGTTGATTTCACTGTAGCCTGAATCTGAGCCTGCGCCGCTACAATGCAAGCATGCGATTTCGGCGAGCGCATCCACTCAAACAATCACCTGGCCGGCGGCTCGGATTTCTCTTGATGATCTGCCTGATGGTTCCAACGCTGTCGCTTGCGCAGGCGTCGCTGGAGTTGCCACAGAACCCGGGAGCGGCTCAAAGTAGTGCAACCACAGAGCCGCCTCCGAGTGGAGATTCTGGCAATGTGCAGCCTCCGACACACCGGTTTTGGGACCGTGAAAATATTCTGCTGTTTACCGGAGTGGGGGTCATTCGCGGGATGGACTATGCTTCCACGCGGAACTTCCAGGCACGAGGGAGGGACGAGATCCTGATCCCCGATGACGTGGTCAACAACTCAGCGGGATTTGCGAGTCTCGAGGCCGCCGCCACCGCGACGTCGATTGGAATCTCCTATCTCCTGCACCGCACGGGTCACCACAAGCTGGAACGCTGGATGTCGATCGGGCACATTGGGGTTGGCGGATTCGGTGACGTTCGGAACTATTGCCTGAAAACAAAACACGTTCAGTGAAACCCGTCGGGCGGATCAACTCATGACTCGCTCATAGATGCCCCGGACCGTTTCCATTGTTCTTAGTAGCTCGGTTTCCAACCCGGCGGGAAAGCTACGCCGCAAAATCTGAGCGCTGACCTTCTCGGTGATTTGCCGTGCGTGGTCGGTTTTTGGCAGCCATCGAATTCCCCGTCCCACCGCCAGGCGGGCCACATGTTGCACGGTGCGTAGAAGTTCGGCGGCATGATCCAGGGTGGCCGCGTCGGACTTTTCCAGCGCCTCGGCGGCCGCACATCGCCACAGCCGGTCCCGCAAACCGCCCTGCTTATGAGGGATGGCATGCCTCACCAGGAGATAGGCAGACAAAAAGTCGATGTCATAGATCGCGCCGGGCGAGGTCTTGAAGTTGATTTCCGAAACGTCGGCAAGCTCGAGTTTGTTCCGCATTTCGCGCACGTCGTGGAGGAAAGACTCGTCCCCAGCAAAACGCCGGAACAGTTCTTCGGCGGCATCGACGGCCCGGTCTCCCAATCGCGGCGAGCCGGTCAGAAAGCGGAGCTTGGTAAAAGTCAAAGCCTCCCAGCCGCGGGCCTCCTGCTTGAAGTAGGCGACCATCTGGGCAGGCGTGACCAGCAATTCACCTTCTCCGCCTCTGGGCCGCAAGCGCATGTCCACCGGGAATGTCATGCCGTCGCGGGTGTAGGCAGCAAGGGCGTGCATGATTTGCTCCACGGATCTTCGAAGACGTTCGCGGTCACGATCTTCGTCGCAAACAAAAAGCAGGTCGGCATCGGAGAGAATGTCCAGTTCACCGCTGCCCAAGCGTCCCAAAGCCAGGACCGCGAGTCCCCGAGGATTGCCGGCAACTCCTACTGCGGCGGCAATCGCGTCCTCCGCAGCCGCCGTAATCGCGCCCAGCGACTCGTACACTCCGCGTAGTTCGGTGATGTCACGGGCGCCCACGGTAAATACCCGGTGGCGAAAATGCTGGCGCAGCAGTGCCAACTTCTCGCCATGGGATGCAGACGACGAAGCCACATAGGCGAAGACCGGATCGGTTGCCGCCCGTCCCTGTCCCAATCGGCTCTCGAATAAATATCCGCTGCCCATCTGCGCAGCCGTGCTTTGTAAATCAGCGACGGTCGCAATCTCCTCGGGATGTCGAACCAGGATGTCGGTCAAATAGTCGCTGCTATCGAACAGGACCATTGCGCTGTTCACCGCGGCCGAGTTCCGCAACACGGCGGCATAGCGTTCCGAACTGGTGAATGCGGAACTCAAGAAACGAAAAAAGTTCTTCCGCGCCGGGGCCGTCAGGTCCGGCCGGACGGCGATTTGGTACAGATCGGGCGCGTCCGACGCCAGCCGTTGCAGGATTTGCTGCATGGACTGGTCGCCGGCGCCCGGCTCCGGGGCACTATGCAACTGGAATTGGGGGTCGTGCGCCGCACCCAGGGTGAGAGTTTGCTGCTGATAAATGACACGCTGGTAGATTTCCGCCACCAGCGCCATGCGGCCCTTCACAATCGTGGCCAGGTCCGCGACCAGATATTCTCCCGGTGCGTACCCTTCCATGGAACGCTGCAGAATGCGCAATTCCTGGTCAGTCGACGGCAGCCGATGGGTTTGCTGTCCCTGTCGCAACTGTAAGCGATGCTCCAGGTGCCGCAAAAATTCGTAGGCGCTGGTCAGATCATGGAATTCCTTGCCGCTGATGTGCAATTTGTCATGCAGCTTCTGCAAGGAAAAAAGCGTTCCCCCGGAACGCAGCCAGGGCTCCGCGCCGCCGTACACGCGCTGCAGGCACTGCACCAGGAATTCAATGTCACGAATACCGCCCCGATCAATCTTCACGTTGATATTTTGCTGGGAAGCTTCCGAGAGAGTGGTGGCGTGCCCGCGGTTCTGCATCTTCTCCCTGGCGACAAGCGCCGTCTTGATGGCAGCGAAGTTTACCCGCTCGGTATAGACCGCGGGTTGTACCCGGCGAATAAACTGCCGGGCCAGGGCCGCATCGCCCGCAGAATGGCGGACTTTGATGAGCGCCTGCCTTTCCCAGTCGTGGGCGGTAAATTCGTAGTAGTGAGTGGCGTTGAACAGGTTGATGGCCAGCTCTCCGCCACTGCCTTGCGGCCGCAAGCGCAGGTCAATGCGGAATACCGGGCCTTCGCGGGTGATGCGCGACAAAATTTCGGTTACCTGCTGGGCAAGGCGGATAAAGTACTCGTGATTGGAGATCGTGGCCTCGGGAGCTTCCTGTCCATCGCCAAAAATATAGAGCAGGTCCACGTCCGAGCTGTAGTTCAATTCGCTGCCTCCGAGTTTCCCCAGAGACAGAATCGCAAAGGGGGTATCGACCAGGCGGCCGCCCGCGTCCAGGTGGCGTGGAGCACCATAGCGCTTTTGCAGCGCGCTGTCTGCTTCGCGAAGGGCCTCTCCAATTAACACGTCCGCCAACGCGGAGATTTCCGCAGTGGTTTCCGCCAGCGGGGCGATTTTCAAGACGTCACGCAGCATGATGCGGACGTACTCACGGCGCTTGAAGCGGGCCAGCAACACCGAAACGTCAGTCTCGAACGACCGGGAACGAAAGCGGGCCAGGCGCTCGTGGAACTCTTCGCGCGAGAAACTGCGATCCAGGTTCTTTTCCCGTTGGAGAGACGGCAACAGGTCAGCGTTTTGCAGCAGCGTCTCGCTTAGAAACCGGCTGTGGCCGAAAGCCACGATCGCATAGTGGGCCAGGGCGTTGTGGCGGTGGAGCAGACCGACCAGTTCCTCGGAAGATTCATTCAGCAGGCGGCCAAACAGGAGTAGCGCGGAATCTGGATCAGGCGAATCGGCCAGCAATCCAGGCAGTGCCACCGCCAAAGTCGGCGACATGCGCCGGTTAGCGTCAGCAAAGTTTGTCTTGGCACTTTCGGGGTCCTGAAAAGGGATACTGGCCACTGCCGCCGCAAGGTCGGGGGGCAACCCGGGATCGGTTGGCGGTCTGCTTTGGGACAAGGCGCTAGCTCGGGAACTGAGCATAGCATGCGGTCAGAACCGATTCCGTTACCATCTGCGGGTGCCAAAGGTTTTCCTTACGCCGAACGTGTTGTACCTTCCCCAGGGACCGTTCGGACCCAGGTCCGCGGTTCCCAGGTTTTTGTCTCTCGCACCTAGACGATCGAAAAGAAAGTGCTGGGTGGCGCGAAACTCGAATCCCTTGCCGAGATAGATACCGGCTCCCCAGGAATGCTCGACGCCGATGGCATCAAACGACCAGGTGTAGAGCGTCTGCGGGATGTTTTTGCCGAACAAGAAGTTGGGCGCACCAAAAAGCTCGAAGCGGCGCAGCGGACCCTTGCCGAAAGGCCGGATTTCCAGCAATCCGGTGAGCATGTAGCGTGCAAAGGCAGTGCAAGGAGCATTCACGCCGCCGTATTGACCGGCGTTCGCATTACAGATGTTGGGATCGATCTCGTTGTGGGGCGGCGCCAGGTCGAACTGCGCGTAGCCGTAAAGCGTGTCTTTCGGAAACAAGAAGCGGGTTGAATCCTGCAAGGCTGGGTCCTGGGCCAGCGCCACTCCGCTTAGTATCAGATATAGAAAAATCCATGGCAGCCGCTTCATTGGGGCCTCCGCGAGAATTGAGTTTTGGTGGAATTCGATTGGTTAGTCAAAGTGCAGCACAGTTTACTCCACCGGATTCGGGATTTTAGGAGGGAGAATAGATTTAGCAACGTTAAATTTACATCGCTGTTTTTGGCGGACGCGTATACTGAGCGGGCGATTTCGTTTACACGGTACAAGACGCAAGAGCTTTTAACCGCAAATTACGCTAAGAAGTTCTGCAAAGGACGCTACGAAGCGAATCGCGGATTACCACACTTGCGAGTACGATCTAGACGAACACACAAGGAGTTATGATGAAATTCACACGCTGCGGGGACGTTCGCAATTTTCTAATGTTAGGAGTGGTGGTCTTGATGGCATCATCGTTGTTTGCGGCTTCGAGCATTTATACGTTCACCCTGCCTTCCATCGACGGCAAACCCATGCCCTTGGCAGACTTCAAAGGCAAAGTGGTGCTCATGGTAAACGTCGCCAGCCGATGCGGGTATACGCCGCAATACAGCGCCCTTGAAGCTCTGTATGAGAAGTACAAAGACCAGGGCTTCGTCATCGTGGGCTTCCCGGCCAACAATTTTGGCGCGCAGGAACCGGGTACGAACGAAGAGATCAAGACATTTTGCTCCAGAAAATACAGCGTGAGTTTTCCGCTTTACGCCAAGGTTTCGGTGAAGGGTGACGACCAGACGGCACTCTATCGCTACCTCACCAAGGATGCCAATCCCGCGGTGACTGGCGAAATCAAATGGAACTTCACCAAGTTTCTAGTGGACCGAAGTGGGAATGTGGTGCAACGATTCGAGCCCGCGATTACGCCCGATTCGCCAGAGGTCGTTTCCGCCGTCGAAAAGCTGCTAAAGCAATAATCTGATTTTGCGCAATCAGCTTTTTCGATGCAGTGACAAACTGGAGACAAAGTTTAGCAGAACTGTACCGCTAACTTTATACGAGAATCCATATTCAAAACTCTTATTCCTCCAATAAGTTGAATTGATAGGCCGCTAAGTCCCTCAAATCTCAGGGAAAAGTTTGGCGAACATATTGCTCTAAGCCTCGCGGGGGATTCGGCCAATGGGGCAGGAGATTTCAGTCTCGTATCAGGCAGTCAAGAGCAAGGTCTACAAGCTGATTGACGCATTGGTAGAGGACGCGAAGACCGAAGGTGATGTGCAGGAGTCGGTCAAACGGTGGTGGAAACTAGTTCATCCGGCGGATCGGCCGGTGGCTCGTAAATATTTGCTGACGGTTTTGGCGCGATCCAATGCCAGCCTGGAAGCGATTACCGACAGCCTGCTTCAATTCAAGGAATTTGAGGCGGTCACAGATTCGGAATCCGCAAAACTCTCCAAACTGCCCGCGCTGGCAGGTCATGCGCAAATCACCAGCCGCGTTTGAGATCAAAATCGTCGCATCCAGATTTCAAAGGCCCGGCATTCCGCCGGGCCTTTCGATTTGCAGGTGCTGGCATCGTCATTCGGGATCGCAAGGAGGGGCGCCACCGCTCAGGTACTCGCCCAAGAGAGCGACGACGAGTTGAACTCCTCCGCTGAAAATCATCAGCAGCCGATAAAGAAGCCCTCGTCTCGCTGCTTTTATGGCGTCGTCCATTTTTCGGACTAGATATCGTAGTACAGCGCAAACTCGTAGGGATGCGGCCGCAATCTTACAGCGTCCACTTCCTTGGTGCGTTTGTAAGCGATATAGGTGCTGAGCAGCTCTTCCGTGAATACGTCTCCCTTGAGCAGGAAACTGTGATCTTTTTCCAGGGCGTCGAGAGCATCTTCGAGCGAGCCTGGCATGGAAGGCACTTTTGCCAGCTCTTCCGGACCGAGGTCGTAGATGTCCTTGTCCAAAGGCTGGCCGGGATCGACCTTATTCTCGACGCCGTCCAGTCCCGCCATCATCATCGCGGCGAATGCCAGATACGGGTTGCAGCTGGGATCGGGCGGACGGAACTCTACCCGCTTCGCCTTGGGAGACGCAGAGTACATGGGAATGCGACAAGCTGCCGAGCGGTTACGCCGCGAATAGGCTAAATTTACCGGAGCCTCAAATCCCGGCACCAGGCGCTTGTATGAGTTGGTGGTCGGGGCAATCAGCGCCGCCAACGCCGGGCCGTGCTTGATTAGGCCTCCGATATACCACAATGCCATCTGGGAGATGCCGGCGTAGCCATCGCCGGCAAAGAGTGGCTTACCGCCCTTCCACAGGGACTGGTGGGTGTGCATGCCGCTGCCGTTGTCTCCGTAGATCGGCTTGGGCATGAAAGTGACCGTCTTGCCATACTGGTTGGCCACATTCTTGACGATGTACTTGTAGAGCAACATGCTGTCGGCCGACTTCACCAGCGAGTTGAACTTCAGGTCAATTTCAGTCTGGCCGCCAGAGGCAACTTCGTGGTGGTGGCATTCCACCTCCAGGCCGCATTTCTGCATGGTTAAGACCATCTCGGTGCGCAGGTCCTGGTAGTGGTCGGTGGGAGGCACCGGGAAGTAGCCTTCTTTGTAGCGAGGACGGTATCCCAGATTGTTTTCCGCGCGGCCCGAGTTCCAGCGGCCCTCCTCGGCATCAATGAAGTAGAAGCCATGCTGCTCGCGTTGATCGAAGCTGATGTTATCGAAGATGAAGAATTCTGCCTCGGCCCCAAAATAAGCGGTGTCCGCGATTCCTGTGGATCCCAGATACAGTTCGGCCTTCTTGGCGATATAGCGCGGATCGCGGTCGTAACGCTGCTTGGTCACGGGATCGATGACGTCGCAAATCATCACTAAAGTCGGAGCCTCGGTGAAGGGATCGAGCGTGTAGGTGGCCGGGTCGGGGATCAACAGCATGTCGCTTTCGTTGATAGCGGCCCAGCCGCGGATCGACGAACCATCCATGCCGAAGCCTTCCTCAAAGGACTCAGCGCTCAACTGATCAATGGGATAGGAAACGTGTTGCCACAAACCCGGCAAATCCGTGAACCGGAGGTCAAGCATTTTGACGCCGTGTTTCTTGGCAAACTCCAGGACCGTCTTCGGGTCAGACATCGGCAACTCCTTGGCTCGCCGGGCAGTATTGCCCCCGCGGGACGAATCGTGAGGATGAGGGGTACGGGATGGAATTGTACACCTGCTACAATCTTTGTCGGCTCGGATGCAGGGACGAAGTGTAGAGCCACGTGCCCGAAGTCGGAAATCTATTGTTTTTATGGCCGGGATAAGATGGGGTTATCCTCGTGTAACCGGTCATTACCGCCCTTATGGACTTTGACCAGTTAGAAACGTTCCTGGAAGTCGCGCGCTTGTCGAGCTTCTCCCGTGCCGCGGAGAAGCGCTTCCGCACGCAGCCGGCAATTTCTTCCCAGATCCGTTCACTAGAGGAGGAAATTGGGGCCAAGCTGCTCGACCGGTCCGGCGGGAAAGTGTCGATTACCGCCTCCGGCAAGCTCTTTCAGAGATATGCCGAGGAGACGCTGGATGGCCGCAAAGCCGTCCTGACGGCCATCGCCGAGACCGAGCGCGTCCCGCGCGGCGAGATTATTGTTGGTGCTAATGAAGGCACTTGCCTGCACATCCTTCCCGAAGTTTTTGCCGAATTCAAGAAGCAATACCCTGACGTAGCGGTCAACATCAAGCGCGCCGACTACGGCAGGATTATGGAAGCCATCATCGACAATTCGGTGGATTTCGGCGTCCTTTCCCTACCCGTTACTGATGCCAGGCTGACCGTCGTCCCCATCCACCGAGATGAGCTGGTAATCATCGCGCCGCCGCACCATCCGCTGGCCAAGCTGAAGTCAGCGACCGTGGCGGAAGTCGCAAAATTCGCGCTGGTCATGCCCAAGGCCGGGCACACACGCGACGGTCTCGACGATCTCTTCCATGAGCGCAAGCTCAAACCACGCTACGCAATGGAACTCGATTCCAGTGAATTGCTTAAACGGTTCGTGGCGGCCGACGTTGGCGTGGGATTCATCGCCCGGTCTAATGTTCAGGAAGACGTCCAGGCAAAAGTTCTGGCGGCGATCCCTTTGTCCGACGCTCAGATTCGCCGCGATCTCGCCCTGGTTTTCCGCAAGGACAAAGCTTTAAGCCGTGCCGCCCTGGCTTTCATCGATATCGCAGTCAGGATCAAAGCTGCCGACGCTGCCTCGGGAAAACGTCCGTGATGGTTCGAATCGCCACATTCCTGCTGGCGATTGTGTCGACCGCAACAATCGCGACTTCGCAGAATCCTTCCCCGCATAATTCTTCAAAAGGCCTCCCTTCGACCGCATATAAGCTGATTTCCGTTCAGGTAAAGGGAGCGAACCACTACAAACCAGCCCAGATCGTAGCCGAGAGTGGATTGCAACTCGGCCACACTGTAAGTGAAGACGACTTTAAGCGCGCGGTCCAGCGATTGGCCGACACGGGAGCTTTCACTGATCTCGCCTATAGTTTCCAATATTCCAATGAGGGCACAAACTTAGAGTTGCAAATCAGCGAGAACGAGCAGGTGGTGCCAGTACGCTTCGACAATCTGGTCTGGTTCACCGACCAGGAATTGCTGGACAAGTTGCAGGCTCGTATTCCGCTTTTCCAGGGACAACTCCCACTCGCAGGAAGTCTGGCTGACCAGGTTTCGGAGGCGTTGCAATCCTTCCTGGATGAGCGGAATGTTCAGGGCCGAGTCGACTACTTACGTACTGCCCGTGAAGGTGGTCCTCCGGAAGCGATCGCCTTTAGCGTAGCCGGTCCCAAGATCACCATCCGCAATACGGAGTTCCCGGGAGCGTTTCCCGCCGAATTGCCTTTGCTGCAAGCCGCCGCCAAGAAACTGGAAAACCAGGATTACTTGCGGTCAATTTTGCGGGTCCAGGAAGACAAGAATTTTCTGCCCGTCTATCTCGCGCGCGGTTATTTGAAGGCGACATTTGGGGATGCACAGGCCAAGGTTGTCCAGGACAGCCCGCAACAGACCGTGGTGGATGTGACTTTTCCCGTTGACCCAGGCCGGCGATATAACTTCAGGGAAGCCCGCTGGGAAGGAAACTCGGTATTTCCGGCGGAGAAGCTCCAAACGTTTCTTCACCTGCAAGCTGGGCAACCGGCGAACGCGGTCCAATTGGGCGAGGACCTCGAAACTACGAAAAAGCTTTATGGCACGCGGGGGTATCTTGCGGTGGGCATTCAGCCGATCGCCGAGTTTGATGACGCATCGTCCGCGGTCGGCTATCGGCTCCAGGTGCACGAGGGCGACCTTTACCGCATGGGAGAGCTGGAAATCCACGGACTCGACACCCGGAGCACCGCGCGCCTGGGCGATCTATGGAAGTTGCATGCGGGCGACCCTTTCGATGACAGCTATACCGATACATTCATGGAAAGCGCGTACAAGTCTCTGTCTTCGGCTGGGCAATGGGGGGTCATTCGGCATCAAACCGTCAACCAGGAAGACAAGACGGTGGACGTGACGCTGCATTTTGAGGAGAAGAAATGACGGGAAAGTGAGAATGCTTAGACAATCTCATGCCGGCTTTTTGATACTCTCTTTACAGATGTTGCAGTCAGAACTCTTCAAACAACCTACCTTCCAAGGAGAAGCATTCATGAAGTCGCATGGACGGAAATTAGGAATTCTATTCGCGATCCTCGTGCTGGGAGCCGGCTTTACGCTTTCATCTGCCTGGGCTGCCAGCCAGACCTTTACTGGCCAAGTCAGTGACGCTATGTGCGGGGCAACTCACATGATGGAAGGCAGCGCCGCCGATTGCACTCGGGCCTGTGTAGCTAAGGGGTCGAAGTACGCGCTGGTGGTCGGGAGCAAAGTTTACACGCTCGACAGTGGCAACAAGGCCGTTCTCGCAGCGCTCGATAAGCTCGCCGGGGAGAAAGCAAAAGTTACGGGCACCGCGGACGGTGACACCATCACGGTCAGCGCCGTCGCTGCCGCGAAATAGATCCAGTCAGGCGGTTCGAATCATAGAAGGGCGGAGGTCAAATCAGACCTCCGCCTTATTTTGTTGGTTCGGCCTCACTTTTCATCTTCTGTTCACGATTCGCTATGTTAGATTTGACCCTGGATCACCTCAAACAACCGGAGGAACAGCGAATTGGGCAAAGACATGGTCCCCAAGCGGATTTTTTTTACCAAGGGGGTCGGCAAACATCGGGAACGCCTTACTTCCTTCGAACTGGCACTGCGTGACGCCGGGATTGCCGCACAGAATTTGGTACGAGTTTCATCCATTTTTCCACCACAATGCAAACTGCTCGCCCGTTCGCAGGGATTGAAATATCTCTCGCCCGGTGAAGTGGTCTTTTCCGTGGTGGCCGAGAACTCAACCCACGAGCCGCATCGTCTATTGGCCTCCAGCATTGGCGTTGCCATACCGGCCGACCGCAACACCTACGGTTACTTGAGCGAGCACCACTCCTTCGGCGAAACCGAAGACTCGGCCGGCGATTACGCGGAAGAGCTGGCCGCGGAAATGCTGGCTACGACCCTGAACGTGGAGTTTGATCCCGACCGGTCCTGGGACGAGAAGAAGGAGATTTACCGCATCTCGAACAAAATCGTCCGGACGGCAAATGTCACCCAGTCCGCCGTGGGCGATAAACGGGGGCTGTGGACCACCGTGATCGCGGCGGCAGTTTTGATCTTCGACTAGAACTACCGGTTAATGAGCAGGGCCGTCCGCAAAGCAGACGGCCCTTTCTCTTTGCACTTCCGACACTATTTCTTCTTGGCCGGCTTCGTCCCTTTCACGCTTTGACTTTTGCCGGACTGCTTCCCGGGCTTGTCTTTGTCCAGCCGTTCCAGCACCGCCGCCACAATCAACGGCAGTCCCACGGTAGCGTCTACGAAAACTTCGCCAAACTTCCCGCCTTCGGCTGGAGGCACGAATTTGCCCCACGAAATAGCTTCGCTATAAGGGCTACCCGATAAGCCTCCCCAATAGACGGGCTCGGGACAGATTCGCACGCCATAGTGATAGCGCTTCAATGGAATGTTTTCTCCGAGCCGGCGGTGGCGCAGTTCGATGAACGGGCCAAACTGCTGTGACCAGTTTCGTGGAACCCCGCCACCGATGGTTAGAATCCCCAATCGAGTCTGACGTAGCAGCGTGGCGGCAAAATGTTCAAGGTCTTCGAACGGATCGAAGCGCACTTTATGTCGGCCGGTCGATTCCCGTAAACGATTGTTGAGCGCCACATCCAGGCCAAGTTCGGAGTCCGTAAATGCCGGGACAAACACTGGCACGCCTTTGTCGTAGGCGGATTTCAGGATCCCGCGCTGCCCCGCTGCATGCTTCGCCAGGTGCGCCCCAATGGCATGGTTCAGTTTGTAGGAACACATGACTTCGGCGTGGTCCCAATTTTCCAATATCTCGGACATCACTTCTTCCACGTCATCCAGGTTCTGCTCGGGCTCGAGCGTGTCATAAACCCGGTTGTAGCCCTGCTCGTAGAGCTCGGTGTCGGGGACATCCGGGTTGTAACGAAAGTGCGCGCGTCCAGTCGCCTCGACTAATCCATGGGCCATCAATGCACCGGTGGAGACGATCGCATTCACAATGCCCCGGTCGATCAGCTCCGCAATGATCAAGCCTTGCTTGGCCACGGTCATCGCGCCGGCCAGGGTCATGACCACAAAACAATCCTGGTCGCGGGCCATGGCTTCGAGCACATCCGCCGCTTCCCCGACCTGGCGCCCGGTGAAAGCGGTCTTCGACATGGCACGCACCAGGTCATCAATCGAGCGCACCTGAGTGAGATCCAGTGGTTCCAGCGGAATGAGTCGGTCTTCGATGGGATTATGTAAGTGGCGGTCAATGCCTGCGCCGTCATGATTGCTTTGCTTCAAAATGAACCTCCGAAAATTTGCCCGATGAGTCGCGCAACTACTTTACTAGAAGAAAGCAAAGCACCGCTACGATGCCAGCCACGGAATTAAGAACTGAAGAGTCGGAACTGATATTCTATTCGTCCTTGAGGAGGTTGCATCTTGCCGTCGGAAAAATTTAATGTCGGATTGGTGCAGATGTCGACTACGCCCGATCCAGCAAAGAACCTGCAGCACGCCATGGATCGAGTGCGCGAGGCAGCCAAACTCGGGGCGCAAATTGTGTGCCTGCCGGAGCTTTTCCAGACGCAATATTTCTGCCAGCGCGAAGACACAGCCTTGTTCGATTTAGCGGAGCCGATTCCCGGGCCCACCACGGCAAGATTGTCCGATCTGGCAAAACAACTCAAGATCGTATTGATTGCGTCACTGTTCGAAAAACGGGCGGCGGGCGTTTATCACAATACGGCAGTCACTTTCGACGCGAGCGGCGAACTGAAGAGCGTTTATCGCAAGATGCACATCCCCGACGATCCGCTCTACTACGAAAAGTATTACTTCACGCCAGGCGATCTAGGATTCAAAGCGGTCGACACCAACGTTGGACGAGTAGGCACACTGGTCTGTTGGGACCAGTGGTACCCCGAGGGTGCACGTATCACGGCGCTGCAGGGGGCGCACCTGCTGTTTTATCCCACGGCCATCGGCTGGCATCCGGCGGAGAAGGCTGAATTCGGCAAGGCGCAGCACGACGCCTGGCGCACCATTCAGCGTGCGCATGCCATCGCCAATGGAGTTTACGTGGCTGTGGTCAATCGGGTCGGCACCGAGCATGGCGATATTCGCGGCAATTCGGCTCCCGGGCCCGGGCTGGAATTCTGGGGCGGATCTTTCTATGCGATCCCTTCGGGCGGGTCATTGCAGAGGCCTCTCACGACAAAGAAGAGATCCTGGTAGGTGAAATCGACCTGAAGGCGCTGGAAGACATCCGGCGCAATTGGCCCTTCCTGCGCGATCGCCGCATCGACAGCTATGGCGGCATCACCAGCCGGCTGATCGATTGAGCATGCAGCTGCCATGAAACGACCTACGGGTATTATTTCAAGCCAAGCTTTAAGTAGAGGAAACGGCCTTCGCATGCCTGCGGAGTGGGAAGCGCACGCCGCCACCTGGCTCGCCTGGCCCCACAATCACGACGATTGGCCAGGCAAATTCGAGCCGATCCCCTGGGTTTACACCGAAATCGTTCGCCATCTTTCGAGGCATGAGCAGGTCGAGTTGATCGTGAATGATGCGGCTTCCGAGAAGCGCGCACGCAAGATTCTGAAATTGGCCAACGCCTTAAATGACAATGTTCGCTTTCATTGCTGGCCAACTGATCGGGTGTGGACGCGCGATTCCGGCTGCATCTTTGTGAAGCAAACCGAGCAGCTTTTTGGCGTCAAATGGCGCTTCAACGCCTGGGCCAAATATTCCAATTGGAAGCGCGACGAAAAAATCGGCAGCAATATGGCGGACGCCGCCGGAGCTTCGGAATTCCGCCCGCTCTTTCGCGACCAGCGAGTTGTTCTCGAAGGTGGATCCATCGACGTCAACGGTCAAGGAACTTTGCTGACCACTGAAGAATGCCTGCTCAGCAAAATTCAACAGCGCAATCAAGGAATGAAGCGCGCGGATTACGAAAAGGTCTTTGCCGAATACTTGGGCATCAGAAACGTAATCTGGCTGGGCGATGGAATTGCTGGTGACGATACTCATGGCCACATAGACGATCTCACCCGCTTCGTTGCTCCCGATACGGTCGTGACCGTCGTCGAGTCCGATCCTAAAGACCTTAACTACGAACCCCTACGAGAAAACGTTCGCCGCTTGCGCGATGCCACCGACCAAGATGGCAAGCCTCTGGCCGTGATCGATCTTCCCATGCCCGGCCCGGTAATCTTCGAAGGGCGGCGCCTGCCTGCCAGCTATGCCAATTTCTATATCGCAAATGGTGTGGTGCTGGTGCCCGTCTTCAATGATCCCAATGATCGCATCGCTCTCGATATTCTCGCGGACCTCTTCCCCGATCGTGAGGTCACTGGCATCTATTGTGGCGATCTGGTCTGGGGATTGGGTACGCTCCACTGCATGACCCAGCAGCAGCCTAAGGGCTAGCCGTCAGCTCTCAGCCGTCAGCCTTCAGCAAAAACGCCCATTAAAAGACTGCAACGAAAATCGGCCTCCGGGAACTTTTCTGGTGGCCTTCCCGTATTACCCATCAAGAGAGAGTCATGAAAGCATACCTGAGCCAACTATCGCCGCTCGCGTGGGTTGGAGTGTCCATTCCGTTGATGATTCTGGCGCGCGCGATTTTGAACGTGGCGGTACCGACCGTCATCCGCATCGTCCTGCCAGACTCGGTCCGGGCTGTGCTGCACTTCCTATGATTGGCGCTCTACCGATCTGGATCCTTGCACCACCCGTTTCTTACACCGGAACCCGCTACAATGTTGATTGCGCATCGGTCGCAGATCATGCCCAAGAGTCCAGCCAAGCCAACAACCGCCACTGACGAACTTTGGATGGAAGAAGCTCTCCGCGCCGGCCAGCGCGCTCTGGAAATGGGCGAGGTTCCGGTAGGTGCGGTTGTCGTATGCGACGGCAAGATCGTGGGGCGCGGCGGCAACCGCAACATTACAGACCACGATCCCACAGCTCATGCCGAGGTCATCGCTTTGCGTGAAGCGGGTGCAAACCTCGGTAATCATCGTCTGGGAGACTGCGAACTGTTTGTTACAATTGAGCCCTGTGCGATGTGTGCAGGTGCTTTGGTGCATGCGCGGGTGAAGCGTCTGATCTACGGTGCGGATGATCCGAAAGCCGGTGCTGTCCATTCCGTGATGGAAGTAGCTAACCATCCCAAGTTAAATCACCAGATGGAAGTCTGCCGGGGAGTATTGGCGGGCCGCTGCGCAGAGCTGATCCAAATGTTCTTTAAAAATCGTCGCTAATCGTCAGGTCGCTAGAGCCAACGACCCACGACGAACGGCCAACGACTGCTTTCCGGAGAGGTGCGTGAGTGGTTGAAACGATCCGCCTCGAAAGCGGACATACCTTAACGGGTATCGTGGGTTCAAATCCCACCCTCTCCGCCAGAGTTCTATCAGCCCCTCTAATCGACTATTTCCCCAACTACTGTATTGTTCAATCAGAGATGCTGTTCATTCATGAAAGTCCGATCCAGGGCAAAGGACTGTTCACCGACCGCGCCGTCCGCCTCCGATCCAAGCTCGGAGAGTTCACCGGGGAGCTGATTTCGGTACGGGAAGCCCGGAAACGCGCGCGCGGCGCGAAAAGAATCGTGATAGTAGAACTCAGCGCGACGAAAGCGATCGACGGCAGCGTCCGTGGCGGACCATTCCAATTTGTAAATCATTCCTGTGATCCAAACCTGTTTGTTCGTATTGCTTATGGAAGAGTGGAATTCTATGCCCGGCGAAACATATCTGCGGGAGAAGAGTTGACTTGCGATTACGGGGATTCGCATCACGAGGGCAAGCTCTCCTGCGGCTGCGCGTCTCTCAACTGCAGAAAGTTCATCTGAGGCCGTAAAACCCGCTAATATATTCTCCGGTCATGTAGCGAACGCCGTCTGGCATCCGGAGGATTTTTGCAAGCTCGACCATCCGCTCTACGGCATGTAGCCATCGTCTTGTTGGCGTTGATCGCCAACTCATCAGCTCAGGGAGGTCAACCTGCCCCGCAGACTGCGGCGAGCACGCTGCCTCCACCTGCCGGACTGACCGCCGAGCAGGACCATCAGCGCATCATGGATCTTCTGCACATCACTTCCCTGCGGCGTGGAGTGGATGGCGATCCCAAGTCACCGAATGCAGCCAATTACGACGAGTTCAAGGCCAACCCCTATCCCACGTTGCCGGATCCGCTACGCCTGAAAAATGGAAAGAGCGTTACGCAACCAAGTGTGTGGTGGAACCAACGCCGTCCGGAAATCGTTGAAGACTTCGAACGGGAAATCTATGGCCGGGTTCCACAAAACACTCCTAAGGTGAATTGGGAACTCGTCAGCACCAGCAACGAACTGACAGGAGATGTTCCGGTTATTACCAAGAAACTGTTGGGCCACGTCGACAATTCTGGGTATCCACTGGTCAAGGTCGACATTCAGTTGACGTTGACTACTCCTGCCAATGCAACTGGGCCGGTACCCGTCATCATGGAGTTCGGCCTCAGTCCTGAATTCCTGGCCCTGTTGGCCAAACGATTCACGCCGGAACAATTGGCGGCCTTTCGGGGCACAGGCCCAAGCTGGCAACAGCAGGTTCTCGCCAAAGGATGGAGCTATGCCGAGCTGATTCCCACGACCGTGCAGGCGGACAACGGAGAGGGTTTAACCCAAGGCATCATCGGCCTGGTGGACAAAGGCCAGGCTCGCAAGCTGGACGATTGGGGTGCGTTGCGTGCGTGGGCATGGGGCGCAAGCCGCGCACTCGATTACTTCGAGACCGACAAATCCGTTGACGCCAAGCAAGTGGGCATTGAAGGACATTCCCGGTACGGCAAGGCCGCCCTCGTGGCCATGGCTTTCGATTCCCGCATTGCGATCGGCTTCATCAGTTCTTCCGGAGAGGGCGGCGCCAATCTTTACCGGCGCAATTTTGGAGAACAGCTGGAGAACGTCGCCGGAACAGGCGAATATCATTGGATGGCCGGTAACTTTATCAAGTACGCTGGCCCGCTCACTGCTAACGATTTACCGGTGGACTCTCATGAGCTGATCGCCCTATGCGCTCCCCGCCCGGTCTTCATCAGCGCCGGCGCGACCCAGGGAGACGGCTGGGTGGATGCCAAGGGCATGTTTCTCGCTGCTGTCGGTGCCGGCCCCGTCTATAAATTGCTGGGCAAAAAAGATTTAGAAACGACTGAGTTTCCACCCATCGAGACCACGCTGATCGATGGCGACATAGCGTTTCGCCAACATAGCGGCGGGCACACTCCTGGTCCGAACTGGCCGACCTTTCTGACCTTCGCGGCCCGCTACCTTCCTGCTCCCAAAGCAGCCGCCGCTGATTCTCGCCTCCACACCGTTTCTGAAGTCGCGCTGACCTTTGACGATCTGCCAGCGCATGGTCCCCTGCCTGCCGGGATGACACGCGTGGACATCGCGAACAGCATTATTCGCGCTTTACAGGCGGCACAAGCGCCGCCAACCTATGGATTCGTGAACGCGAAACGTCTGGAAGAAGATCCGGCCACCCAGCAGGTCCTGCGACTGTGGCGGGAGGCCGGCTTCCCTTTAGCCAATCACACCTTCACCCATATGGATCTCAACGCAAACGCAGTGGAGACTTTTGAAGGCGACCTGCTTGCCGACGAGCCCACGCTCCGGCGTTTTATGGGAGACCAGGATTGGCATTGGCTGCGCTTTCCCTACTTGCGCGAAGGCGATAGCCCGGAGCAGCATCGCGCCATCTACGCCTTCCTGAAAGACCACGGGTACAAAGTGGCCCAGGTTACGCTCAGCTTCGGCGACTATGCCTATAACGAGCCTTACGCGCGCTGCCTGGCGAAGAACGACACTCAGGCCATCGAATGGCTGAAGCAGAGTTATTTGGACGGCGCGAGCGAAAGTCTTTCCTTGGGACAGAAAACCGCCGAGGCAATCTACGGGCACGACATCAAGCACATTATGTTGTTGCACATTGGTGGCTTTGAAACGGTAATGCTTCCCCATCTTCTCGAGTTACTCCAGCAGCGGGGATTCAAACTGATTTCGCTGCCGGAAGCGGAAAGCGACCCGGCTTACGCGATCGATCCGAACCTGCCCGGCCCATCGGGAGGGACATTTCTTGACCAGATGAGGACTGCGAGAAACATCCCTGCGCCTCCAGGTTCTGCGGATCCGTCCGCTAAACTTCAAGCCCTTTGCCGCTGATGGCTTACTTGTTCTTTTTCAGAATCCGTTCAATTTGTTCGATATGGTTCAGGTCGTGACCGGCGAACATACTGGCGATTCTCTCCATCGTCTCCTGTCCCCGTTCGGCATGCAGGCCATAGTGTTTCCATTGCTCGGGCGTGAGCGATTTCAGCAGCCTGAGATTGGCTTCGCGCAGCACCCGAAACTGCTCTAAGGATTTGCGCGGATCACGCTTGTGGTAGTGGCCGCTGACCACCCAGGCATCCTGATCAAAGGCGACGATCGCGGTGCCGGGTGCTCCCAAAATCAAACGCATGCGAAACCCGCCGACAATTTC
The DNA here is from genome assembly GCA_963802555.1 of Terriglobales bacterium. Lineage (GTDB taxonomy): Bacteria > Acidobacteriota > Terriglobia > Terriglobales > Acidobacteriaceae > DATBAX01. The sequence continues at coordinate 904,096 of CAWDJD010000002.1, forward strand.
TGTCTCCGACAGGTGCGCCAGAATGTCATTGACCGACCACTTGTCCGGCGCCGGCCTCTTGCGTAATTTGGATGCTGGCACACCCTTGATCAGGCGCTCAAGCTTCTTCGCAGTAGCAGCCTGCACCTGCAGCGGGTTCTTTCCTGCCATGTAGCCAGTGATGCGGTGGGTGTACTCTTGTGGCGTTTCTTTCATTTTATAATTCCCTCCCCTGGTGATTGGGCTCGGTAAAAGTTTACCAACATTTAAGCTGAGGATTTCGGGGATAGGGACGAGTGGTGAGTGATCTCAAATGTTGATCTGTTTTTCAGTATGACGACTGAGGAACCAGCACGGACTGTAGCCCATGTGCGGGAAAAGCGAGCGGACACAGGTAGCGGTTTCCGGATCGGCGAACTGGTACTCGACTCTCCCGTTCTTCTCGTGGATAACGTAAACCGGCTTTATAACTACCTGCCCGAAAGGGCTGCGTCCGCGGGCAATTCCATAGCGGACGGCGCAGTAGTCTACCGCAAATAGAATCGCCAGCAACGTGAAGAAGATTAGTGCGGCGCGGAGAAACCTACGGTACATGAGTTCGCCCGGAAGGAAACTGAAAGCGAGTTTAGCAGGTCGAGATTTTACTCCCGCGAGACACAATCTCCGACACCCTATGCGAGAGTATAGCTACGACCGGGACAGGGGCGAATTATAGCCTTTGATCAACTCAAAAATATTGGCTGGCCGACTTAGGGCATTCCGGCTAATATCTCACACGGCAGGTCACAACCTTTGAACAACGCCGCTCGAATCGTTATTCGGATTCCTATTCTGCTGCTGCTGGCTGGCGCAAGTATTGCGCCGGGCCTGGGACAAGAGTTTGCTCTTGATTTCGTCCCAGCCAAAACCAGCGTGAAGTTTACCTTGGGTGACACCATCCACACCGTTCATGGGGAATTTGATCTGAAACGTGGCGGCGTCCACTTCAATCCGTCTACCGGCGCAATCAGCGGCGAAATCGTTGTCAACGCCACCAGCGGTCGCACCGGAAATGGCATGCGCGACCGGAAAATGCACCGAGAGATACTGGAGAGCGCTTCCTATCCGGAAATCGTGTTCCGGCCGGATCGCGTGGATGGCAAAGTGCTCGCCGAGGGCAAGTCCAATGTTCAGGTGCATGGAACATTCAGTATTCACGGCGCCGACCACGAAATTAACATTCCCATCGAAGTAGAGATGGCCCAGGACCACTGGACCGCGACCGGCCACTTTGTGGTCCCCTATCAAAAATGGGGGATCAAGAACCCCAGTACGTTTATATTGCGGGTCAGCGAATCTGTGGAAATTGATGTTGAAGCCTCGGGAGCGAATCCCGGGGCGACTGGTGCGCCTAACGCCGGCCCGCATTGATTTGCCAGGCATAGATTTGTGTAATCAGAATTTCATATTCTGCTTACGCCGTGAACGGGTACAATTACAGGCACCAATCAGTTCGGTATAAGAGGTGAATCGTGAATAGCGCGACTTCCTTCGAACGCGTCGTCGAAAATTTGGGCCTCTCGCCCGAGGAATATTTGGCTTCGAGTGCGCTGAAAGAGTGGGTGCGCCAGAACAAAGATGAAAAGTATGTTCCGCCACACTTATTGGAAGCGTGGGGATTTTCTGAAGAAGACGAAGCCGCATGACTTGTGACCCGATTCTCCTGGTAACTTCGTCGCGGTGTTTCGTTGTACGAATCACACTCCCCGAATGAACACCAGATGCTCCCGGCAACAGGAATTCGCCACCTTGCGAATGAATCAGCAGCGCTGGTTTGATCGCATTGCCCGTCTAGTCCTGCTTTCCTCGGTTTGTTTCGCCTGCTTCCCGGCCTACGCGGGTCCCTCGTCGCAAACTACCAGCGCGCCCGAAAAGGTCATCATTGACACCGATATTGGTGACGATATCGACGACGCTTTTGCGGTTGCGCTCGCGATGCGCAGCCCGGAACTGCAGATTTTAGGAATCACAACGACGTTCGGGGATACCGAAACCCGGGCGAAACTCGCGGATCGTTTTCTGGGCGAGGCTGGACGTCAGGACATCATCGTCGCTGCAGGCGCGCCCACCCCCGCCGCCAGCCACTTCACGCAGCGGCGCTATGCGGAAGGTGGAAGGTTCGCCAGGCCGTCGCATCCCGACGCGGTGACCTATATCTTGAGTCAGATTCAGAAATACCCTGGTCAGATCACTCTCATCGCCATCGGTCCGCTGATGAATGTGGGTGCACTGATTGATCGAGACCAGGAAACATTTCGCAAACTAAAACGGGTTGTCCTTATGGGGGGATCGATCGAGCGGGGTTACAACGCCTTTGTCTACGATCCTCCCCGCGGGCCGGAGCCGGAGTGGAACATTCGCAACGACATCCCTTCCGCTCAGAAACTCTTCGCGTCGGGCGTGCCGATTTATATTATGCCACTGGATTCCACTCAATTGAAGCTTGACGAAGTGAAGCGCTCCTACCTGTTCCAGCAAGGCACGCCGATCACGGATGCATTGACCTTGCTATACCACCAATGGGGACAGGAAACGCCCACACTTTTTGACCCGATGGCGGTCAGTTATGCTATCGATCCAACATTGTGTCCCGTTCAGCCGATGCGCATCCAGGTGGATGAAAAGGGCTTCACGCGCGTTGTGGCTGGAGCGAGCAATGCCTACGTCTGTCTGCACTCGGACCCGGAAGCGTTCTTTCGCTTTTATATGAGCCGGGTCGCCACTCATTAAGTCCGAGTTTGTAGCGGAGAATCGTTGGAAGAATATGGTGGAGCTGACCGGGATCGAACCGGTGGCCTCGTCGTTGCGAACGACGCGCTCTCCCAGCTGAGCTACAGCCCCACGGGAAACAAACCTTGCAGCGAGTGCAAATAATCTTAACAGCGTTGACCGCGTGAGACCAAATGGCGAAAGCCCAGGGACGCAAATAATCACTTGCCTTTTCCGTGCCGGCAGGATAAATACATGCCACCGATGTGCAAGCCTTCGTCTCTGCTTTCATTGCTCCTGGCCGGTTTGTTTGCGATTCCGAACCTAGCCGCGCAAGCCCCTCCCAAAACGGAGGACACCAAGCCCGACTATTCCAAGGAAGCCTTCGTAGTTGAGCAATACTCCAGCAAAATTCGATTTGAAAATGACGGTACCTCAGACCGCGAACAGACGGTTCGAGTACGGATTCAATCAGATGCTGGTGTGCAACGTTTCGGGCTGCTGACATTTCCCTATCAGAGTTCCTCGGAGAGCTTTGACCTTAGTTACATGCGGGTCCACAAACCAGATGGGACGGTGGTGGTCACGCCCCCGGAAAATGTGCAGGACATGGCTTCTCAAATCACCCGGGACGCCCCATTTTACAGCGATCTGCGCGAGAAACACGTTGCCGTGAAGGGATTGGGGACGGGAGATATCCTCGAGTATCAGTGTCACTGGCAGTTGAGTAAGCCCCTGGCCCCCGGTGAATTCTGGCTGGACTACTCATTTATTCATGAGGGTATCGTCTTGCAGGAACAGCTTGAAATCAGCGTTCCTGTCGAACGGCAAATCCAGGAGAAGAGTCCCGACCTTAAGCCTGTAATCGCCCCCATAGGCAAGTGTCGGGTGTACACCTGGGCAACTTCTAATCTTAAGAACAAAGACGAGAAAAAAGACAAAGCAGACCAGGAGAATAGAGTATGGGAACAAGAACGGGGCCGCTCTCGTCAGCCCGATGTCCGGATCAGTAGCTTTCGTAGTTGGGAGGAAGTTGGGCGCTGGTATGGCAGCCTGCAACAGGAGAGAGTCAAGCCCACGGCTGCGATCCAGGCTAAAGCGTCCGAATTGACCAAAGGGGCGACCGACGACGAGGCCAAAATCCGTTTGCTCTACAACTACGTGAGCACTCAGTTCCGTTATATCGGCATCGCTTTCGGAATAGGTCGCTATCAGCCCCACTCGGCGTCCGAGGTGCTCGACAATCAATACGGCGATTGCAAGGACAAACACACACTCTTGGCTTCGCTGCTGGACGCTGTCGGCATTACGGCTTCTCCAGCCCTGATCAGCTCCAGCCGTGAGATTGATCCCGATGTGCCGTCGCCAGGGCAATTTGATCATGTCATCACGGCAGTGACCCGGAGCAACGGCCTGCTTTGGCTGGATAGTACCCCCGAAGTTTCGCCCTACGGTTATCTGCTCAGCCCCCTTCGAGGCAAGCACGCGTTGGTAATTTTGGATGGTAAATCCGCCACCCTGATGGTTACACCCGCCGACCCAGCATCCGCCGCCAAGCAAACCTTCCAGATCAAGGCCAAACTGGAGGACACTGGTATCCTGGAGGGCGAGATTGATCGCACTGTTCAAGGGGATGATTTGGAGTTTCTGCTGCGAACCGCCTTCCGCAGCGTCCCTTTGCCCAACTGGAAAGATTTGGTACAGCGGATATCCTACAGCTCCGGGTTCGCTGGAGACGTGAGCGAAGTCACCGCCACTACCCCGGAGAAAACCGACGAGCCCTTTCGCTTCAGCTACCACTATAAACGCAAAGATTATCCTGACTGGCCGAACCATCGCATTAATTCGCCGCTGGTGCCCATCCTTCTTCCGGCGGCGGTTGGCGAGGATGATGTGAAACTAGAGCACGCCATCTGGCTGGGATCACCACGAGAAGATGTGCTGAATTCCACTGTGGAAGTGCCAAAAGGCTACTCTGCGGAACTCCCCAAAGCTCTGGATCTCACCGAGGACTTCGCCGAGTACCACGTATCTTATAAGTTCCGGAGCGGGGTGCTGACCACGCAACGACGGTTTGCGGTAAAGCTTCGAGAGGTACCCGCCTCCGAGTATGAGCAGTACAAGAAATTCAAGAAAGCAGTGGAAGACGATCGCGATTCGTATGTCAACTTTTCGTTTGGCAGGACTGGAATGTCCTACCAAAATGAAATATGGGCCCTCCCCGATAGCGAGAACCCGGAAGCCGAGCGGGCCTACGATGAAGCGCGCAGCGCCGTACAAAACCAACGAAACTGGCAGGCGGCCATTGCTTCCCTCAAGCGCGCCGTGGATGTTGATCCCAAGTTCACTCGTGCCTGGCTGTGGCTGGGAGAAATGTACAAGTTTGACGGGAGACAAATCGATCTGGCCGTGGAAGCCTATCGAGCGGCCATCAAACTTGACCCGGACCGTCCAGTGGGCTACAAAGCGCTGGGAACCACTCTTATGGGAGTGCGCAAGTATGAAGAAGCCATCCCAGTGTGGCAGGGTCTACTCAAAATAGCTCCCGAAGACAGCGTCGGATTTGCCAGCTTGGGCGGGGCCCTGCTTAGTCTGAGGCGTCTCGATGAGGCAGCTGATGCCTTCCAGTCTGCCATCAAACTAGATCCCGAGAATCCTGGGTTTCAGTTGTCTCTCGGCTCGGCTTATGGCCGTGCGGGCAAAGACGAAAAAGCGCTTACCGCCTTCAAGAGGGCCATTGAGCTCGATTCGGACCCCGTTTGGTTGAATGATGCCGCCTACGAGCTTGCCGAGGAAAGCAAGAATCTACCAATCGCTCTGGAATACTCCCACAAAGCGGTTCAGCAAGTCGAAGAGGTTTCCCAGAAGGTCCATCTGGATCAGTTGAAGGTTGAGGATCTGAGCGGTCCGAATAAGCTCTCGGCTTATTGGGATACGCTAGGCTGGGTCTACTTCCGAATGGGCGACCTCGACCAGGCTGAAAAATATCTGCGCGCCGCCTGGGTACTGTCGCAGGGCGCCGTCGAAGCCGACCATCTGGGCCAGGTTAATGAGCGGCAGAACAAGAAAGAAGCGGCCGTTCACATGTATCGGTTGTCTCTGGCTGCGTCTTCCACCCTGTCCGGAAGCGGTCAAACTGACCAGACGCTGCAAAGGATAGCAAGGCTGGGCGCGAAGTCGAATAAATTGGAGCACGGCTATGGCGGCGGGGAAGAACTCAGCCAGATGCGCACCACCAAACTCCCCAGAATCGTTGCGGGCACCGCCACTGCCGAGTTCTTCCTGCTCATCGGCCCAGGCTCAAATGTCGAAGCGGCAAAGTTCGTCAGCGGGTCTGAGAAACTGAAAGCTGCCGACAAAGCACTGACCTCGGCCAAATTTGACTTTCCTTTTCCAGACCAAGGACCGACTTACATTGTCCGGCGCGGCGTGCTGGGATGTTTCGAAGTCACGGCCTGCAGTTTCGTCGTTTACCCGGTCAACCTCGTATTCTCAGTCAACTAGTCACCCCGTGTTCCATGGCAGCCCGCTAAAGGCTCGGCCCCGCCTCCAGCTCCGGTGGCCACTCCTGCGATATGCCGGGAAACATATTCACCGTCTTTTCCGCTCGCTTGGTACCGTCGTGCACGGCAATCCGATGCGGACTGCCAACCTCATACCCTTCCCACAGCGAAACTCCCGCATAAGCGCCATCTTTGCGCAGAATGTAATAGGTCATGTCTACGTACTTTAAGCGGTCCATATCCCCGTTGTAGTTGCGAACAATGCGTTTCAGCGCATCCCAGCCGGCATCATGCGGGGACATGCCGTGGCGCATATTCTCGATAATGGTGTGCGCACCTGCGACTTTAATATTCTCTTCCCCGCTGCCGGTCGCACCCGCCGAACCCACGTCCTGATCGGTGTAGCATCCCGCGCCGATGATTGGCGAATCTCCAAGCCGCCCGGGAAGTTTCCACGCCAGGCCGCTGGTAGTCGTACATCCGGAAATCTCGCCTTTGTCGTTCAGTGCCGAGCAGTGAATGGTTCCGGTTGGAGGAAAGAGCACCTTCCGGATCGCCGCCCTACGCTCTTGCTCGGGAATTCCCAGATCAGCGGCCACCAGCTCCATACGTTTGATCCGAAGCTGCAACTCATCTCGTACTGCTTGCGCGTGGCTGCTCGGCAGGCGTTTCTTCCAGGCGGGATCCGCCAGGCCGGGCCCCCACCAGTCGGAATGGGTTTCTTTCCACAGCAGCCAGATCTTGCGCGTGCTGTCGGTCAGCAAGTTCTCCCGCGGGAAGCCTTGCGCCACCGCGAATCGCTCGGCGCCTTCTCCCACCAGCATCACGTGACCGGTGTGCTCCATCACTGCTCTCGAAACCAGCGAAACATTCTTGATGTTGCGAACCCCACCGACTGATCCCGCGCGGCGTGTGGGCCCGTGCATGCAGCAGGCGTCAAGTTCGACCACGCCCTCTTCATTGGGCAGGCCTCCCAGGCCAACACTGGTGTCGTTGGGATCCTCCTCCGGACCCTTGACCACCCGAAGCGCGGCATCGAGCGTATCCCCGCCATTCTTCAGAAAGTTGTAGGCGTCCTCTATGTAAGGAAACCCGTTGCCTGCGGAAATAATAATGGGACGCTTCTCGCTACCGGTCGCCTGCCCGGAATTGTCGGACTTCGTGGTCTGGCCTGCCAATGGGCCTTCTAACCCGAGCGATAGCGAACCTGCGACTGCAGTGGCGAGAAAGTCGCGACGCGAGAAACCCATGCCAGCCTCCGAGAGTCGTTCTGAAACGCCAGACAGGATAGCACGGAGGTCTAAGCGATTGCGGTTTCCGGATAAGCGCGCTGAGGGGAACGGATACTCTTGGGCATGGAGCGTCGCAGGGTCTCCCGCGTCACGCTAATGGAAGATCGCACCGATTCAGACTTGCGGTCTGTGATCAATGCGATTTCGTCCACCGTGAAGCCCTCCATCGCGTGCAGGATGAACGCCTCGCGATCTGGCCGGTTGATTTTCCGCAGCGCGAATTGAACCAGATCAATCATTTCATCGGAACAGGCGATCTCCTCGGGCGTGGCCGCGCCACGGTCGGCAATGCTGTCCCCCTCGGTCAAGCTTTCGTCCGGCTGATGAAATTGCAGCCGAGGCTCGTCACTGGCACATACGTTCTGGGCGCGCGCCGAAACCTCCAGATGAACTTCAGAAATACCGTCTTGCGCTTGCGAACTCAGATCGTCTATCGCCTGAATCGCAAGCTGATAAAGCCACGCCTCCAAGTCCAAACCATTGGGGCGCTCACCGCCGTCACCCAAAGCGCGCAGCACCGCCTCATCGACGACTTCCCTTTTGCTGACCAGGTTTGGATCAAGCTGCCCGGACACTTCGCGAAAATAGAGCTCACGCTCAACAAAGTGGTCCAATCGCCGGACGTTGGCATTTACGTAGGAGGCAATGTCCTCAGAAATAATCGCAGGTGATTCGAGAGCCGCCACAGTCGCCTGACGCGGAACTCGTGCTTGGACCCTAGAATTCGCAGCAGGTCGCCGATGCCACTTGTAAGCACCTCGCAACCGGGCCTTGTGTTTGCTGATCTGGCGCAGTAAGTCATCAAACGCCGTTTTCACCGCGGCTGCGACCGTGGGCGCCGACTGCGACACCGCCATTTGGCCCGAGGGCAAACGGAGATTGAGAGACACGCTGGTCTCTCCGCGGGGCGAATTCTGTTCGATGAGTCCTTTCAGGTGTACAAGCTCGGGACGGAAAGTCTGCAGCCGTCTGCGCAGCTTGTCGATCGAGTGGTGAATCTCTTCTTCAATTTCTGGAGTGTGGTGCAGCCGGTAACTGATGTGCACGTTCATGTCAGGCCTCGGATCGCGGGAGGAGATCCCGTGAAGATTTCCGGTTCCTATATTTTTATTCTACACCCGGTCGAGGCGGCGGATGCAAGACTTAGACGGCCACCGTAACGGTGGTCTCAGTGCGCACGACTGGTCGATAAAGTGTATCGCGCTCAATCGGTTCCCTGCCCGCTTCCCGGATCAGGCGCACCAATTCCTGGCGGCGCATGCCTTGCGGGGTGGTGGCGCCGGCATCGTGATAAATCTTTTCTTCGATCACGGTGCCGTCCAGGTCGTCTGCCCCGAAGCGCAGCGAAATCTGCGCTATCTTGGGGGTCAACATCTGCCAGTACGCCTTGATGTGAGGGAAGTTGTCGAGAACCAGGCGGCTTACCGCAATCTGCTTGATGTCGAGCATGCCCGTGGTCTTAGGCAAGTGCTGCAGCGCTGTATTCTCGGGATGAAAAGCCAGCGGGATGAAAGTCTGGAAGCCTCCGGTTTGATCCTGCAATTCCCGAAGCCTAAGCAGATGGTCCACGCGGTCCTCGTCGTTCTCTACGTGCCCATAGAGCATGGTCGCGTTGGATTTCAAGCCGATCTGGTGGGCAAGTTTCGCGGTCTCCAACCACTGGCTGCCATCAATCTTGTGATCGCAGATAATGTGGCGCACCCGGTCGGCAAAGATCTCTGCGCCTCCTCCTGGCAGCGAGTCCACTCCTGCAGCCTTTAATTGCTGCAATGTCTCAGCGATTGTAAGCTTGGCCCGTTTGGCCAGGTAGGCAACTTCCACCATGGTGAAGGCCTTGAGGTGGACCTCAGGAAACCGCTGCTTGAGTCCGGAAACCAGATCCAGGAAATACTGAAACGGCAGATCGGGATGCAGCCCGCCAACAATATGGAACTCCGTCACGGCTTCGGTGTAGCCGGACGCAGCGGTCTCGAAGGCCTCTTCCAGCGCCATAGTGTAGGCGCCGGGCGTGTCCTTCTTGCGGCCGAATGCGCACAGACGACAGGCGGCCACGCAAACGTTGGTCGGATTGATATGGCGGTTGACGTTAAAGTAGGTCTTATCGCCATGCAGCCGCTCGCGGACGGAGTTGGCCAGCCAGCCGACGGCCAGGATGTCCCCCGTGCGGTACAAAGCGAGTGCGTCCTCAGCAGTCAAGCGCTCCCGCGAAGCCACCTTATCGTGAACGGGGCGCAGACGCGGATCGTCGGTCTGGAACGGGTGAACGGGCGATGAATGCGTACTTGACATCACCCTAGATGATAACGCAGGAGAGCTGCGGAAGTCACAGCGCCGGATCAAAAGGCATAACCCTTGCCTAACGCCGCAACAACAAATCTCCCGCAATGAACAGGAAGAACACCACGGAGATGACTCCATTCATGGTGAAAAATGCCGCATTGAGTTTGGACAGATCGTTAGGCGAAACCAGCGAGTGTTCGTAGGCCAGAAGTACACCCACCGCTACCACTCCCGCAACCGACAACTTGCCCAATCCAAATTCGATCACGACGCTCACCAGCAATAGCAGCATCACAACATGAAAGAGCCTCGCCACCCAAAGCGACTTATCAATCCCGAGGTAGCGGGGGAGGGAGTGCAAGCCTTCCTGCCGGTCGAAGTCGTAGTCCTGACATGCGTAAAGCACATCGAAGCCGCCCACCCAGAAGGCCACCGCGGCCGTGAGCAACAGGATTCGGGGATCCAACGACCCACGCACGCCGATCCATGCGGCCGAAGGCGCTATCCCGAGCGCGAGACCCAGCACCAGATGGGACCAGCGGGTAAAACGCTTGGTGTAGGAGTAAAGCAAAACCACCGCAAGTGCTACCGGCGAAAGCAGGAACGCCAGCCGGTTCAATTCCCAGGCGGCAAAGATAAACACCGCACAGGAAATGATGACGAAAATGGCAACCGATCCGTGCGTCAGTGCACCGGCGGGAAGAGCGCGGCTGCTGGTGCGAGGATTCGCGGCATCAATGGAAGCATCCGCTAGCCGGTTGAAGGCCATGGCGGAGGAACGTGCGGCCACCATGGCAACGATAATCCAGGCCACCTGGTGCCACCCTGGAAGACCATTCGCCGCCAACATCGCACCGCACAGCGCAAACGGAAGCGCGAAGACGGAGTGCTCCCACTTGATCATCTCCAGAGTTACGCGCAGGTTGTGCAGAACTGTCACATAGCGATTGTAAAGCACTCGCACGTCCCTCTGTCCCGATTGGCCGCACATCCTACAGGGCAATATCAGGCGGGGATAGCCGGCAACGCGAGGATGCGGGAAGCGCTCTATTTCTTGCGACGCCGTATGCGGACATCAAAACTGATCACGCCGTTCTGGTCGCGAATGGCCACAATGGAAATACTGCGGGTGACGTTATATTCCGCCTGGATGACTTGTTGTGAAGCCTGCGAGACGTTAGTGCTATAGCTGACGGTGAGTTTGTCCGAGATCTGCTGCTCGATCGTTACGGCCGGCCCGCTTTGCGTGGTGGAGGTCTCGGTGCTCAAGCCCTGCGGATCGATCTTGATGCGGCTTACTCCAAATAGTCTCTGCACCCGGTTGCTGATGGTGGCATTGACTGCGGCCGCAAGAAGAGCGCTGGAATCCCCCTGGCCGATAATTCCCTGGCCGGATTGCTGCAGTTGAGCCGATTGTTGCGTGGTCTGGCCGAAGGCCAGCAGCGCAATGATGTCGGCAGGCGGTAGGGGGGGCTCCGAGCGGTACGTAATCTTGAGCGAATCTACGGTGTCGAGCTTGCCATTCAAGAGCAAGGTGATGTCATAGTCCCGCACATGGGTCGAGGCTTGTAGGTCAAGCACGGGAGTGGTGACCAGAGGATTTGTAAACGTTACATCCCCCCGCTCGAGCAGATACTTGGTTCCGTTGAAGTAGGCTTCGCCTTCGATAACATCCGCGCGCCCGAGCAGGACCGGTTTGGCGGCGGTGCCGCGCAGGTGCAGGTCGGCATCCCCCGACAGCCGAATTACGGCACTCTGCATCTGCAATTCCGGCGCGGTGACCACATGCACGTCCAGCCGAATCCGGTTCAACAGAGGATTGGTCTGTGGCAGGTTAGCCGCCTGGGCGCTGCGCTCCAGATACGCTCCAAAGTCAAAGCCCGGAGTGACCGCGAGTTTGTTCACCGTGATATCGCCGGACAGCGTGGACGCCGAAGAACTGCCATAAAAATGAAGGTCTTCGTTGGCGGTGGAGCTAACCCCGGGGGGATAGCGCAAACGTACGCCTTCTCCCTTCACTGCAAGATCGAAGTTGAGCTGGTTATTGTAGGCGCTGGCTTGACCGCTCAAGGTCACCAGACCGCCGCCCGTGTGCCCGGTGAGCGCTTCAATTTGCAGGCGATTCTGATTGAAAGTCAGGGAACCGTTGATATCGCTCAAGGCGCTGGGTAGATCGCTATACGCGATCGAACCATTGGCGAACTGCACCCGCCCCTGAATATCGGGCTTGGCTATGGTCCCGGATACGGTTGCGTCCACGGTGACGACTCCGGAGGAAATAAAATCGCGATTGAAGCTCTGAATCAGCTGGAGATTGGCTTTTCCCTGGGCACGAACGTTCACATCTCGCTGGCCGCTCAGCTGCATCGATCCGCTGGCTGAGAGATCAACATTGTCGCCGAGTAAATGAATTCCCTCGATGTTCAGGGTTTCGTGCGCCAAGGTAAAACGTACCGGGCCATCGCTCCGTATCTTGATGCCTTCGATCTCAGTCGACAGTTCGCCAAGATTTCCACTGAGGTTCAGGTCGCGCGGGTATCGCAGCGCGCCATGCAATCGTATCTCTCCGGACACCGCAGACTGTCCCGTGGCGCGTCCTCCCAGGTAGGCCTTTAACAGCGGGTCCACGTTGAGATGATTGAAGTGTGCGTCGATCGTCGCCGGCCAATCACCGCGGGGCTGGACCCCGCCGTCGAACGAGAAATCGCCATTCGGGAACTGCGAACGCCCGTAAGGTGAAGCTCCGAACCCTGCGTGATCCCTTGGAGGACAAAATCGCCAGCCAGTTCGTCGCCAAACGTGAGGTTGCGCAAGTGGACAGTCGCATTGATCTCCGGGCTTTCCAGATTTCCCGAACTCTGGACCGCAAAGTCCATCCGGCCTTCAATCGGGACTCGGCTCCGTTGTACTTGCGGAATCTCGGTCAGATCAAAGTTTGTTCCGTTCAAGTTGCAGTGGAAGGTGCGAGCGGAGAGATCGTAGCTGGCGTCTCCGCGCACATGCCCGTCGGAGTGGACCAGATCGATTTCACTCAGAGCAATCTGGTCGCCGTTCAGACTGACATTAGCGTTGAAATGCTGAACCGGTTGCCCGCGAACCATCGCGTTTGTAATGTTGAGGCGGCCTTCTCCGTGGAGGTCCGCCCAACTGCCCGTGACTTGCAGGGAGAGATCAACTGTTCCGCTGGCGGGAAAGTTGTGCCCGGAGAGGGCCAACATATCCTCCACCTGAGCATGGTGCATGTCCAAGTGCGCGGTGAACTGGCTCTGCTCAGTGAATTGTCCATGCAGCAGTCCCGCATTCGCGTCGAAATCAATCGCTGCGTCCCCACGCTGCAGCGTTCCGTTGCGGATGAGCAAGCTGCGCTGCGAAAACTGTACATCAGCCTCGAGATAGTCCCAATGCACCTCCTTTTCCGAGGTTCGCTGAGTCGCCGGAATCGTTGCGTCGAAATCCTCGGCAACCAGTTTGCCGGACAGAGTCGGATCGGAAAGCTTCCCCTGGACCGTACCATGGAACGACGCTTGTCCGTGCAGCGTGGCCGGGATTCTCGCAGGCCCGCCGAAGGCGCTTAAGAAGCGCTGCCACTCACCAAGATCGGACGTGTTCACCGCAAGCGACAATGAGCCAGCTTCCGCTAGTCTGCCCGAGGCGCGAACTTGACTGCTTCGTGTGGCCGCACTGAACTCTCCAACCTCCCATTCGCTCGCGCCCGCGTGATACGTCGCCCGCGCATGGGCTGTGAGCGGGATTTGACTGGGAGAAGCCATGCCTGGAGCCGCAACATCGAGCGCGATTTCGGTGTCTGCATGGCTTAACGAGCCTTTCCAGTGGGCCTCGATCGTCCCGCTGGCGGCGCCCGCAAGGCTCATCTTATTGAGCGGGTGGGATGGACTTGAAAGGGCCGTCAGCACGTCAGCCGCGGAGACATCTCTGATGTGCAGACGAATCGTCCCCTTTTCCTCTGCAGGCTTCTTCCCGCCTTTGGTCTTTTGGATTCCCGCAGGCCCCATCCAATCGGTAATCTCGGCGTCGCCGCTGACACTGCCCCCGAGTAATTTTGCCTCGAGCTGCGACAATGTCGCCCGCTGCGGAGAAACCCAGAACTGCCCGGCTGCGGTCACGCCGTGAAGGCTCACTGCCTCGTTGCGCCAATCGAAATCTTTCAAGGCCAACTTGCCGAGGGCGGAAAAATCCTCTCCACTCCAGGAACCTTTGCCGTTCACCTGGAGAACCCCGCGGCGCATTCCTGGCTGGCGTGCCACGGCACCGGCTTCGGCAAGATCCACTGTTGCGTCGTAGGTGCCTTCGATTTTCGGTTGACGAAAATTCCGCAAGATGCCATTCATCTCGAAGTGGGATCTTCCCGATGTCGCTTTCAGGGAGTGCACTTCAACCTGGTTGTGGCCAAGCGTGAAGTGCGCTTCTCCAGTCCACGCGATCGGACGATAATTCTTGAACTTGGTATCCCCCTTGCCTACCAGGAGATTGACTACGTATTGGCGGTGCAAAAGCGAATAGGTCAAGTCCGCGAGCACCGTGTTGGCCGTAAAATCCAGCGGAATTTGCTCGTCATTCCAAAACAGCACGCCCCGGCGAATCTGAAAATGGCTGACCGATAACGAGAACAACTGCTGCACCGACACATCGCTTGAAGTTTTCTCGACCGTGGGTCCAGGCTGATTGGTGGTGCCGTCCGGATAGACGATGAGATGAATGACCGGATGGTCGAGCACAACCGACCGAAATCCGTATTCGCGGCTGAGTATGGAGATGATCTTGACCTGCGCGACCAGGCTGTCGACGTGCGCGTAAGGAACTTCCCCAGGAGCCTCGCGACCATGGATGGTGAGGTCGCGCACCTCGATCTGAAATTGCAGGGGGATGGTGTGGAAGCTGCCCACTTCTACCCTGCCTCCGGTTAAGCGTTCCAGTTCGGCCACCAGCCGGTGGCGCACCATGGCCTGGAAGGAATCGGTGGTGCTGTACCAAAGCAGGCCCAGGACCGACAGGATCCCGGAGACGGCCAACAACAGCAGGTATCTCCAAATCCTGCGCCGACGCGGCTTGGCGCCGGTCTCGCTCATTGCACCTGGCCTCCGGTAACGAAGGAAGACGCCTCCGTGTGGATGTTGCTCCCGGCTCGTAGACTCTGCAGCCAGACCAGAAGCAGTTCATTCATCTTCTGCTGGGTAAGTAGCTCCTTTATCTTCGGAGTTACGTCGGCGAGCGGGACTTCCTTTCCCCCGGATTGGCGCAGCTGCGGCAGAAGTTCCTGGTTGTAGTAACTCTCGATGCTCTTGGAATCTATGTTGACCGAAGCGCGCAGGCGAGCATCCACAATCCGCAAGACGTCCAGCTCGGCGGATATGCGCTCGCGAATCTGGCCTTCCGTCAAATCGTAGCGGGCCAACGC
The DNA here is from genome assembly GCA_963802555.1 of Terriglobales bacterium. Classification (GTDB taxonomy): domain Bacteria; phylum Acidobacteriota; class Terriglobia; order Terriglobales; family Acidobacteriaceae; genus DATBAX01. Next base: position 919,314 of record CAWDJD010000002.1, read on the forward strand.
GGCCCGCCAGGCATCGTCATTTACCGCGAGAACGTACGTCTTACGAATGTCAGCGATTCGTTGATTTACTTCTTCGTCGCTGGCATGTTGAAAGTCAGCGGAGCGTATCTGCTCCCGCAGCAGTTCCTGGTCAATCAGCCGGTCGAGGCAAGCCTTACGATCTGCGTTGGCCAGTTGCTCGAGCGGGCGATTAGAGGTAAACGCCTCGAATCGCTGAGCGTCTTCCCAGTCACTTTGCAGAATAATGCGGCCATTCACCGTGGCCACAATGCGATCGACGATGGTGCCGGCCGTGAGTGGCAGCTGGGCAAACAGCAACAAGGCAAGGAGCCCAGCGAGCTTTAAAGACTTGCGCATCATCAGAAACTCTGACCAATGCTGAAGTAGACGTTGAAACGGCTTACATGTTGCGGATCAAAATAATTGAACGTCGACGCTGGAGCCGCCGGACAATAAGACGACGGCGACGGGAAATGCGAATTCGGGTGGTTCTGACAACCCGGAAACGCCGGCGGATTCAGATTGTATCCGAAATCGAAGCGTACCGGCCCCACCGGTGTCTTGTAGCGCACTCCCACCCCGATGGCGTGTGAGATGTAGTTGTAATTGCACTGGGCCGCAGTGGCCGGCTGCAGACACAGTGCGGGATCTTTCTGACGCCAGTGCAACAGGCTGTTCCAGGCATCCCTGGCTTCCGCGAATACGTTGCCGGAATCGTGAAAAATGGCAAAACTAAGGTTGTCCTGCACAAACGGCAGGGTCGGCGGCGGAAACCGCAACTCCAGACTATTCAATACCAGTGCACTGCCTCCCAGAGGAAATCCGGTCTGGGGGTCGCGCGGACCCGCTTGATTTAACCCGAAACCTCGATTCGAGTTGCCGCCGCCGGAAAAAAACCTTTCCGCGAGGGGAATGAGCGTGGAGTTGGCCGGCGCGGTCTCCCCCGGCTCCACGTTGATGGTGTCTCGGAACGGGCTTTCCAGGCCCAACCGGATCGATCGTGCAAAAACGAACTTTCGTCCGTTTGGCCGGTTCTTTCCAAAAGCGTAATAAGTGGAATTCTGCAACAGGACCCGACTGAAGTCCGCCTCCGAACCGAAGTAACTGGCGGCCACGCCGGCGTCAAAAGTGTTGTACGTCCCCTTGGTGGTTTCTAGATCGCTGTCGCGCGTGTTGCGGATGAAACTGAAGCCCGGCTCTCCCACGCGCACGGGGAGCGAAAGTAGCGGAATCAGATTTGGCTGCACCACAACGTGGCTGGCCTGGACCCGCCGATACTGAAATCGATAATCGATGGTGCTGATCTTATTGATCTTTTCTTCGGCCTGGACCGACCCCTCAAGACGTTGCGAAGTAAACGTGGTGACGTCGAGCGTATTGTCGTAAAAGCCGGTCAGAGAAAGCGTCCAGGCGGGACTGTTCAGCCAGCGTGGGGCATCATAGCGAAGGAGCCCTCGCTGCTGCAGGTGTCCAACCCGAGCGTCGAACGTGATGGTGTGATCCCGCCCCCGGAAATTGAGCCGCGTGATTCCAAACGACACCAGTGGACTCACTCCGGCACCTCCCTGCGCTGCCGTTCCGTTCCCCGTCGGTTGGCCAGTCTGGAATTCGAAACCACCGCCATACTTGAAGGTGTAGCGCTTGGCTTCCTGAACTTCCAGCAGCACATTTTTGGTGGTTTCGACACCGTCCGGATTCTGCACTGCCGTGTCTACCTGGCTGAAAATACCGAGTTCATACAGATTTTGCTGGGTGTTCAGCATGTCCGTCTGGCTCAACGGATCACCGGTTTTGAGTCGAATTTGCCGTTGCACCACAAACATCTTGGTGTAGTTTAAGCCCGAGACCAGCACCTTGCCGACGAACGCTTGCTTCCCTTCATGGATCGTGAACACTACGTTCATACGATTGGCTTCTCCGGGCATCGGCTGGGCCGAGGCCTCAAATGTCGCATTGGGGAAACCGCGGTTGAAGTAGTAATTGAGGATGATCTCCCGATCTTCGGAGATCTTGGTCTGGGCGAAGGCCTGGCCCACCGAAGTGTTCAGCTCCGGCAAAGGGTCGTCGAGATGAGTATTGTTGCCTACGATATTGAGCGCCCCCACCAGCGTTTGCGGGCCGATGTCTACCGTGAGCAGTACTCCCAGCTCGTTATGCCGCCCGTTGTAGTCGTCCTTCACGGTGCTGCTGATCTTGACGTCCAGAAAACCGTTGGAGCGATAGAGGTCTTCGAGTCCTCGAATATCGTCGCTCAAAAGCCCCTGGCTGTAGTGGCCATTCGAGAAAAATCGCCCCGCCGGCTGTACCTGCATCCGAGAGCGCAGGAGCTCCGCCGGAAATCCCTGGTTGCCTTGCAGGTTCCCGGTGATCTCGACCTTGACTAGTTTGTGGCGCTCGCCAGGATCGATCGCGTAAACCACACGCAACTGATTCTTGTCGGGATCGGATTGTCGCTTTAGGTCCACCACGGCATCGAAATAACCGCGCCCCTGCAGATAGTTCCGCAGATTCCGCCGCCCCTCATTGAGCAGATCGTCGTCCAGGGCATCCTCTTCATACACCGGGACGCTGCGTTTGAAAACGCTGCGGCTGATTTTGAATCCTTCCGCCGTAATGATCACCGTGGGCCCTGGGTCGATATTGAAAGAGTAGTCCAGCGCGTTGGATTCCGGATGGTAGGTGCGCTTGGCGATAGCCACTTGCGCCAGCCATCGGTTCTGCTTCTGATATTTTTTGCGTAACCGATTCATCGCGTTGGACACTCGCTGCGTCGAAACCGGATCCCCCGGATGCATGCGGGCCGTGTCTTCCACCTGGGCTGGGGTACGAAGCGGATGGCCGGTCAGGATCACCTGCCCGACGTGAGCTAGGGGGCCCGGGGCGACATGGAAGGTTATCGCGACCTGCTGGATCTCAGGATGCTCCGTCTTTTCGAAAGTCACCGCCGACCGGTAGTATCCGTTTTCTTCCATAAGCGACTTCAGGTTTGCAAGGGCACGCTCAAGTTTCTCAGCAGTGAACACTTCCCCGAGTTGCAGTTTGCATGCGTTGTCGGCCTGGCTCGCCGTCGGGTGGCCGGGGGTGCCTTCCACCGTGACCACTCCAATAAAGAAGTTGGCGCTGGTCACGAAAGAAATCGTTACCTGGCCGTCCCCGGTTCGTTCGGCCTCGGCGTCCAGATCAGCGAATCGGCCGGTTGCATAGAGCTTCTGAATACTTTGGCGCAGGATTTCTCGATCCAGAGGTTGCCCTACCTGTAGAGGAACAAGTTGCAGGAAGCGCTTCTCTTCAGCCTCGTCCGGAATATTCGGGAAACGGATATCTCTCACCGTAAGGCCCGCATACGAGGACATCGCGGCAGCAGCCGGTGCCTTCGGTGGCGATTGCGGAGTTTCGCTGGACAAAGCCTTGCTCGGCTGATCCTGTGATGAGACAGATGGGGCCTGGGATGGGTCGGCTGGCGGCGTGGATTGCGCCGACGCCTCACCGGCCCAAGCCGTGAGCGTCATCGCGGTCAACCCCGAGAGCAGCAATACCTTGAATCCCAAAAGGCTCCTCAACATGGAAATGTGATCAGCTGGTTTCGATGAGTGCGCGGCTGGCACTGTTGTATAAGTTCGCCAAACCGTGCGCCCACCTATAATAATGGCTGGCAGGCATGCCACTGGTGATCTCTTTGGAACTTGACCCAAAAATCAATTCCGGACTCGACGCCGATCGCGAGGACCGATACTCCCGGCAGGTGTTGTTTCCCGGGATTGGCAGGGGGGGGCAGCAAGAGCTTTCGGCGGCCCGAATCGCGATCGTTGGCTGCGGCGCAACCGGTTCTGCCCTGGCTTCCCTGCTGGCGCGATCCGGCATAGGCCTGATGCGCATTATCGATCGAGACTACGTCGAGCCCAGCAATCTGCAGCGCCAGGCGCTCTTCGACGAGTCCGACGCCGCGGAATCGCTCCCCAAGGCCATCGCCGCCGCTCGTAAGATCGCCGCCTTCAATTCGCGAATCGTCGTCGAGCCCCAGGTCGCCGATTTGACGCCGTCGAACATCGCTACCTTGCTCGATGGAACGCAACTGATCCTTGACGGCACCGACAATTTCGAAACCCGTTATCTACTCAACGATTTCGCCGTGAAGAATTCCCTTCCCTGGATTTATACCGCGGCCGTTGGCAGTTACGGCGTCACCCTCAACGTTTTGCCCACGGAGACGGCCTGCCTGACGTGTATTTTTCCAGACCCGCCTCACGGAGCCATCGAGACCTGTGAAACCGCCGGCATCCTGAACTCAGCCGTGAATCTTGCTGCTTCCATTGCCGCGACGGAAGCCCTAAAGCTTCTGATCGGCGCCCATGATCGTGTACGCCGCACGCTACTCTCATTCGATGTCTGGTCGAACCAGCGAGCGGAAGTATCGGCGGACAAACCCCGGGTGGGATGCCGCACTTGCGGTGACCGCGAGTTCGTCCATCTCGCCGGAGAAGGGCGGCCACACATCACGCTCTGTGGACGAAACTCCGTGCAGATTCACGAGCGGGCCCGCCCCCTGGATCTGGCGGAGATGAGCCACCGGCTGCAGCCGCATGGCACCGTCCGGCACAACGATTTTGTCTTGAAATTCTGGCGCGATCCCTATGAAATGACCCTGTTCCCCGATGGCCGCGCCATCATCAAGGGGACGACCGATGCCGGCGTTGCTCGCAGCCTGTACGCCCGGTACGTGGGAAGCTAGGCTGCTCATGGGATATAGGAAAATAAGGCATCCTTGCACGAAGTCGCGAATCTGAAAAGATAGGCACGACCCAGGAGGTAGGTATGCGTAAAGCGATTATTTTTCCCTGCATGGTTCTTTTGTTGTCCGGATTGGCGGCAGCCCAGGCCAATGGTCAGGCCAGCGTGGTTTCAGGCTATGCCACGACGGGCGTTTATTCGATGCCCATCGTACCGTTGGTGACCACTCCGTCCTTGACCCTCGGAGCCGCATCTTTACCGCTCGCAGACAACACTACGACCGCGGACAATGGTGGCGGCGCGACATATGTTTCGTCGCATGCTGAAGATTTCGATTTCGGTGCCGCCAGATCTCAGGCTAGCTACGGGGCAGCCGTATTGGCATCACTGCACCATCCGGGCAAAGCGGCGAAAATCTACACCAATCAGGACGTGGCCCAGGTCAACGACACCAACGGATTGGTAAAGTTCGGGAATAAAACCGAGCACCTGTAGCCCGATCTAACGGTGCACCAGGCTTTCCAGCGTGTCGAAGAATGCTGGATACGAGATCACCGCGGCGTCGGCGCGCCGAATGGTAGTCTCCCCTTCGGCGCGCAAAGCGGCGACCGCGAACGCCATGGCGATGCGGTGATCGCCGAACGAATCCAACTCAGCCCCACGCAGTTTCTGCCGTCCCGGAATCTTCAATCCATCCTCGCGCTCTTCCACCTCCGCGCCCATGGCCCGAAGGTTGGTCGCCACAGCTGCAATGCGGTCCGATTCCTTCACTCGCAACTCGCGCGCGTCGCGGATCTCAATACCATCCACCGTATAGGGCGCAATCGCCGCCAGCACAGGAATTTCATCGATGAGCGCCGCGCTATCGGAGCCTGCAATGGTCGCTCCTTTGAGCGATCCGCCCTCCACCTGAACCGTTCCCACCAATTCCCCATGCAGTTCTTCAAGCTGTCCGACCGTTATGCCAACTCCCAGCGCAATCATGATGTCGAGCAAGCGCGCCCGCGTGGGATTCATCAACAAGGCGGTGATCGCCAGTTGGGAACCGGGAAACAAAGCCGCCGCGCACAGAAAGAAAGCTGCACTCGAAAGGTCGCCAGGAATGTGCGCCTCGATGCCATGTAACTTCTGACCACCTGCAATCCGCACTTGCTTGCCGTCGTTCTTCAAGACAGCACCAAAGGCCCGCAATGCCACTTCCCCATGATCGCGGGTACGCACGGATTCTTCCACCCCGGTTTCTCCCTCGGCATAAAGTCCCGCAAACAATAAACAGGTCTTCACCTGCGCGCTGGAGACCGGCATTTTGTAATCAATCGCTTTCAGGTGACCGCCCGTAATGTGCAGCGGAGGGCGTTCGCCGTCGGAAGCCGAAATTCTTGCACCCATGGCCTGCAGCGGCTTAATGATCCGCGCCATGGGCCGCCGGGAAAGGGATTCATCGCCGATGAGTTCGCAGCCGAATTGCTGCCCTGCCAGAATGCCGCTCAGCATACGCATGGTGGATCCGGAATTGCCACAGTCCAGCGGAGAAGTAGGCGGTTTCAACTCTCGTCCGCGGCCCTGGATAACCACTGCTCCATCTTTCTTTTCCCATTCCACGCCCAACGTTCTCAGACATCCGAGAGTGCTGGCGCAATCCGCTCCAGTAGAGAAGTTCTCTAGCTTGGTCGTACCTTCCGCGATGCCGCCCAACATGGCATAACGGTGAGAAATGGATTTATCACCAGGCAACTGCAATGACCCGGACAGATTGCGGGCAGGGCGGACGACGACGCTGGCATCTTTGTTCATTGAGCTTCCAATATAAAGGAAAAGTCAGAGATTGCAGATTGGAGGGTATGTCGTCATCGTGCTTCGAACCTAGCCGCCGTGCACTTGGTCCAGGAACTGACGCAGGAGTTTCCCGACTTCGACCGGCTGTTCCCATGGCGAGTAATGCCCGACTCGTCCGACAATTTTTAGTTCGCTCCCGGGAATATTCTTGCGCATCGTTTCGGCGTCGCCAATGGGGGTGAGGGTGTCCTCATCCCCGACGATAAGTAGCGTCGGAACGTGAATCGTCTTCAATGTTTCTATCGAATCGGGACGCTCTGCCATTCCCCGCTGCACCAGGGCAACATCTTCCGGCGACATTTTGCGCATCATGCGCAGCGCCGCCTGCACCAAATCCGGCCGCGTACTGTGAGTGGTCTTTCCCATCAACTTGGGGAGCATGCTTTCGAAAAACGGTTCCGTGCCTCGTTCCACCACGTCGGCGGCCACCTGCAACCGAGTCGCCCGGGCCTCGGGAGTATCCGCCTGGGCTTTGGTATCGCACAGCGCCAACGATGTGACCCGGCCACGGTTCCGTCGTAAGAACTCAAACAGAATGTAACCGCCAATCGATACCCCGACGAAGGCTGCACGCCCAACCCCGGCGTCGTCGAGAACGCGCGCCAGATCGGCGGCGTGTTTTTCCATGGTCGCCGGTCCTTCGCCGATGCCGGAAGCTCCGTGCCCGCGAAGGTCAGGCAAAATGAGACGATAACGCGCCTTGAGCGCCTGGGCCACCGGCAGCCAGAACTCATGATTGACGGGAAAAGGGTGCAGCAGAACCACGGGCGGGCCGTCGCCAAGCACTTGATAGAAGATTTCGGCGTCGCCGCTTTGGATCTGCCCCATTACGCTATTTATGAACTCGGCACTTGATGGCCGGCCGGAGCCGCCAGCATGAGCGGTTCTTCCGGGATCACGATCCACGCAATGACATAGGCCAGAAACCCGCAGCCGCCCATGAATGCCACGATCAGCCAAACGATGCGGATCACGATGACGTCAATGTCGAAATATTCGGCAAATCCCGCGCAAACCCCGGCAATCTTACGGTCGGCCCGCGGCCGCACCAGGCGATGGCGCGCAGTCACCGCCCCCACCCGCTTGCCGCAATAGGCGCACACGTTCGCGTCATCCTGGATGACTTTGCCGCAATAGTTGCAATACATGGATTTTCTCCTACCTGTAGATACTATCGCTTTCGTCGGAAAGTTCCCACTTTCCGGCTTTATTCCAATTTGTAAGCGTCTTTCATATATTTTCGGGCGCTTTCCGCTTGCGGAGTGCTCCCGTTTGTGGCGATGACCGCTTGATATTTCTTCATTGCGAGATCGCGTTTCTGCTGCAAGTCATACATTTCCCCGGCGGCTAAGTTGGCTTTCTGAAGTATCTCCGGCGAGGGTTGAGTAACTTCGCCGACCAATTCGTAAGCAGCCGCGGCCCCGCCGTAGTCTTTTTCACTGCGTAGCAAGTCGCCAAGACCAAGCGCGGCGATTTCATAGTGCAGCCCGGCGTAGCGGCCATCACGTCCGGCCTGCCACACCTTTCGGTAGACCGCCGCCGCTTCCGGATTATGCCCCGAGGCTCGCAATAAGTTTCCTTCCTCCACCGCCATTAGCACGTTCCGGGGATAACTTTCCACTAAACCGCGCACCATCTTGAGCGCCTCGTCGTAGCGTCGCTCGCGCCGCAGAAATAAAACCAACAGAATCCTGGCGTCGATACTGGTTTCCCCGTTTCCTGCCGCGCACTCCTGTAGATACTTCAGTCCTTTCTCGGCATTTCCGCCCAGCCCAACCATGGATACCGCGGCTTTTACTCCCCAGGGCAAATTTCCCACCACGTAATTGTGTGTGCCTACGATCAGCTTTGCCTCGGTCGCGCCGGGCGAGAGTTCAAGCACCCGTTCGTGATCGTGGCGGGCCCCCACCGCATTTCGCAAGGCGGAGAACCAAGCATGTTCGATCAGCGCCGTGTAGGTGGCGAATTGGGCGCGAGTCACCCCTCGCGCATAGAGCGCGTCAATGTCGTTGGGCTGTGTATTCAGCCGATCCTCTTCCAGCTTGAGCGCTTTTTGGACCAGATCCTTGATCTGTTGCTGCACTTTCGGATCCGCTGGCTGGTGCTGGGCTCCCACAAAGCTGTCATTTGCATACTCGCCCGTATCCAAGACGCCCATTCGATAAAGCTCCCGGAACAAGACGGCGGTCAGAACGTGATTGATAGCGAACGGATCGTCCGGGTGGCGATGCAGCACCTGTTCAAAATCCTGAACTGCACGGTCATAATCGAGATTGTAAAAATGATCAAAAGCCACAGGATTTAGCGGGTCAGTAGGACGATAGGACAACTTGTCCGTTTGCGGACTCGCCGCTGGCACGCTGGACTGGCCGATTGCCGGCTTGAGCCCCAATGCAAGCAGCACAACCCCTAACAGCAGAGAAGACCGAAGCAGGCGCGGGCGCAAAACTGAAATCACGTTGCTCAAAGGTATTGTGAACTTTCAGTCTACCTGATGTACTTCCGGGTTATCCCGAACCAAGGCGGTCACTTTCACCCCGAAGCCAGACAGAGAAAACTGTTCAGGTGACCAGGTAAAAGCACGAGAAGTTTGCCGGGTCCGAAGTAAATCTTGCTCGCTAAGTAGATCATCGTGGGAGGCACGATTTATAAGCCACTTGCTTCCAATGGTTTGAGACGCTGTCGTTTTGGTCACAGGCTTGCGTGTGCAAAAGAAAGGCCGCATCCATGTCTGAAGTGATTCCCGAAGCTCAACACGAGTTCTGGCGCCCTCCCGTAATCCATCAAGCAGCTACCATCGTTCCCGGCATGGTTGACGTCTGTGCTGGTTGTAATACGGAGTTCATGGTTGGTTCGCGGTTTTGCCACAATTGTGGGGTAGCCCGTGGGACACAAGCGGGCGCTCATAGGTTTTTGGCCCAGCTTCTTGAATTCCTCCACGTTGTCGAATTCCAGGATCTAAAGCAACGGCTTGGTTTGAGCACCGCTCCGCTGATTGCCTTTGCCATTGGCATTTTCTGTTTTCTGGCTGCAGTTCTGGTTGGAGTGGTAAGTACGATCACCAATTTCGAAGATTTTCAGGCGGTGCAGTTTTGGCGCGTGGAGTGGCTGCTGGCCGCGATAGCGGCACTGATCGCGGGAGTCCTGCTGAAAACCGCTACGACCGCGAGTAAACCATAGTCCTGGGAAATCGGCCGGATGTCCGCTACTCATTAGTGGTGCCGCGGCGCCGCATACCATACAGATGGTTAACTGGCCCGATTCCCCGCCCCAACGGATAAGCATTGGCAATCGCGTCAGTTACATAGTCTTTGGCTAGTCCAACTGCCTCGGCGAGCCCTCTTCCCTGTGCTAGATGGCAGGCCACCGCTGTGGCAAAGGCGCATCCCGTTCCGTGAGTTGCCTTAGACTGCAGGTGTTTGGCATTGAACTCCTTTTGCTGCAATCCGTTGGCGTCAGCAATGCTGAGCAGATCGATGGCTTCCGCAAGATGGCCCCCGGTGACCACTACTGCTGTCGCACCCATCGTATGCAGCCTGGTGGCTGCCTTCCGCATTTCCTCAAGATTGCCGACGTTTAGTCCGGTCAGAGTTGCCGCCTCATCGACGTTCGGGGCCACAACCGTGGCTAAAGGCAGCATTTTCTTCACCAGCAGCTCAACGCCAGACTGGCTTAGCAGTTCAGCCCCGGACGAAGACCGAATAATCGGATCCAGCACAATATTTGGCAGTTTTCGGGCTGTCAGGAAGTCCGCCACCGCCTCAACCACCCCTTCTGAGGCCAGCATCCCAACGTGAACGGCCACTATTCCAAAGTCGGAAGCCAGTTCCTCGAGGGTCTGACTGACAAGCTTAGGGTTGACCGCCTCTACCCTCCGGACGCCCGCCGTCGACTGGACGGTCAAAGCTGTCACGCAGGCTACCCCGTAGCATCCGTGAGCCGCAATCGTCTTAATATCGGCTGTAACCCCGGCTCCAGAGGATGGGTCAAAGCCAGCAATGGTCAGGACGACCGGGGGCGTGGGAGGCATAGGCGCAATCTATCCCCAATCCTGGTCGTTTGCAAAATTCGCGCCGGTAACCCCAGCGAACGAACCGATTATTTTGTAGTCTGGACGGCGTTGATTAGCCGTAAGTGATTATGTACAAAGGATTAAAGCCGCAATAGTGTTGTAAGCAATTGAAAACAATCAGCGAGCAAATATTTCACTCACCGGATTTCATGGGTTGTTTACTATCAGGTAAACATCTAACCCTATGCGAATACAGCGGAATCTGGACGATTGTCCAAGATATACAATGAGTTACGTAAGACATCTATAACTGCCTCGTAATCTTCCTGCGAGCAATTACCGATTGACAGCGTAGGGACAGACCCTTACGATTTCAGGATATCTTTGCCAAGTCAGCTTAGGAGGGCTGCGGTTTTACGGGACCAATTCAGAGATGAGAGGTGACTGAATGCGACGACGTATAGCTCATGGTCTGACGATGTTAATCCTCGTCAGCTTGGGAGCGGCTCAGGGGCCAAACAGCTCAGGGTCAGTAAATACCCAAAGCTCAAAAACCAAGCGAACCAACGTGGCAGGCGACGCCAAGCGGGCGCACGCTACCAAGCCGTATCAAGTTGGGACGGCCTCCTGGTACGGCGACTACTTTGTGGGCAAGCCCACCGCCAGCGGCGAGCCCTACAACATGTACGACTTGACGGCGGCCCATCCTACATTGCCTCTGGGCAGCTGGGTCAAAGTGACGAACCTGCGCAATCGCCGGGTGGTCGTGGTTCGGGTCAACGACCGTGGGCCAATCGTCCCGGGCCGGATTATCGATCTTTCCTACGGAGCAGCCCAAGCCCTGGAATTCAATGGCCGGGGACTGCAAACAGTGCGTATCGATGTGGTCCACCCACAAGCGGTGGCCGCTCTCGAGCCGATAGCGTACTAGCTGGAAATTCCTTTACACTGAAAAGCGATGTCTGATCCGCGTGAGCGGTTGATTGTCGCTCTAGATGTATCGTCCGCAGCCGCCGCCCAGAAGATTGTGGCGGCTGTGGGCGACTCCGCTTTGACCTACAAAGTGGGGATGCAGCTTTACACGGCCGAAGGCCCGCAGGTGGTGCGCGATTTGGTCGCCTCAGGCCGGCGGGTTTTTCTCGACCTCAAATACCACGACATTCCGAATACGGTGGCATCGGCCGTGCGCGAAGCCGCGGCGCTAGGTGTAAGCCTGTTGACCATCCATGCTGCCGGCGGAGGCAAGATGGTGCGGGCGGCCACTGAAGCTGCGCGCAACAGCAAGTCTTCCCTGGAGATTCTCGGAGTCACGGTCCTCACCAGCATGGACGACAATGATCTGAACTCGACCGGAGTCCGCGGACGCGTTCTAGACCAGGTCTTGCGACTGGCCGCGCTCGCGATTGCAGATGGATGCCATGGCGTGGTTTCGTCCGCGCACGAAACTACAGAATTGCGCCGCGAGTTAGGCAACGACTTCTTGATTGTGAATCCCGGGGTTCGTCCCGCGGGCAGCGACCATGGCGATCAGGCGCGTGTGGTCACGCCGGCCCAAGCCATCTCCGCAGGCGCAACTCATATCGTGGTGGGAAGACCGATCACCGCAGCCAATGATCCCGCTGCCGAAGCTAAAGCGATTTTGGAGCAGATGAGCCTGGTGGCTAGATAGCTTAGCGGCCGGACGCCGCCGCCAAAAACCCGTCGCTACTAGACGTTGAAGCGGCGGCCTGCTACGGGACTTGCCTCCCAGGCGATTGCCGTGTATTGTATATACATATCTGTAATGATGAAGCTACCGTGGAATTCACCTGGGATGAGCGCAAGAACCGGGTCAACCAGCAAAAGCACGGCGTAAGTTTCGAAACCGTCATTTTGGTCTTTGATGATCCCAACCATGTATCACGGCAAGACCGTGAGGTGGAAGGCGAACAGCGCTGGCAGACAATCGGAATGATCAGCGGTGGTTACATCCTGTTAGTCGCCCACACGGTAGACGAAGACAACGAAATGATCCGCGTGCTTTCCGCGCGAAAGGCAACCCGAAGCGAGAGGATGATTTATGCCCAAGGCCACTAGGACAAGAAAACCGAAACCAGCCGCGAGACATGTTCTGTCTCCAAAAGAGAAAAGACAGTTAGCGGCCCTGGCGGCCCTGCCCGACGATCAAATTGATACTTCAGACATCCCCGAGTTGCCAAGCGGCGCATGGAAGAACGTGGTTCGGGGTCGGTTCTATCGTCCAATCAAGCAGGCCGTATCCATGCGTCTGGATGCCGATATCATTGCCTGGTTAAAAAAATCGGGCAAAGGCTATCAAACACGGGCCAACTACATTTTGAGACAGCGGATGTTGGCTGATAATCGGTAGAGCTTGAGTAGATGAAGAAAGCTGGAACTCTGACGAACGGACGACGTCGCCCGTCCTGCTGCCACTCGAACTTTCCTTACAGTTTTTCGTAGAACTCGCACGCCGAGCAAGAGATGAAAATCCCTCCGGCAATGCCGCGCTCGCGATCCTTTACCCGCTTCACAATCCGGGTGGGCTTGCCGCACTTGGGGCAGTCGGTGCTTTTGGTGGTATCCATCTCTTTTTTGCGATCGGCAGTTTTTGCGATCTTGGCCATTGTTCTCTCCTGATGCTGTTTCTGACAGCAATCTCCCGCTAGGCCATGGCCCGCGGTCTCATAAGAATTTGGGAGTAATTTTCTGGGCTGGTGCCACGGCAGCCGTAAGTTCTTGCCGGGTGTCTAATCCATACTCGCCGGAATTGATTTTACATGATGAGCGAAGAACATGTCTCGCCGTCGGTGTGGTCTCTGGGCTCCTTCGCCACGGTTCGCGTCGGGCGGGTGCCCTCACCTGCCCAGACGAGGCGTTCGGGCCTGCGTGATTCGTGGTGGCACGGCAGGGATCTGGTTACGGTTTCGCTTTCGAGAAGTCTTCAACGGCGAACCACTGCCCGTCGCGTTCGGCAACGGCGATTCCTATGGAATCCATGTCGCGATCAAGCAGATTGGCGCGATGGTTTGGCGATTTGACCCACTGCGCATGAATGAGTTGCGCGCTCGGCCCCTGGGCCACATTCTCGGCCAGCCAGACGTAGCGAACACCGGACAGAGCGGCACGGCTGGGAAGGCTCGACTCCCCGGGAAACTGATGGGAAAGCGTTCCCTGCTGCGCCATGACGGTGGCGTGTTTTTGGGCCGCGCGGGCGAGCGCGTTGTCCCACTTCAGCGGGGGAAGTCCCTGCGCGCTACGCTCATGGTTGGCGTAGTCGAAGAGGTCGCGCTCGATGATTTCGGTTCCCTGGGCCCGGGTCGCCTGGGCCCAGGTCGATAGGGGGAGAAAGAGCGCAGAAGTCAACAGCGTAATCGCGATTTTGAATAAAATCCGCATGGGCCAACTCCTTGAATATATGTAAACCCTTCTTCCTCCCTTTTCACGCGCGTAAACGCTTATCGGCCAAGCGGGAGTGAGGGCACTTCCGTAACTGGGACGCTCCCCAAAATGGGCGGCCTGCGCCAACAGCTATTGGCACAGCGAATAGAACGCATCACATTTTTCGCTTTCCCCGCAGTTGACACGCTTCCGCCGGGTTTCGTAAGGTATCTGTAGCATGTTCACCAATCGCCATCACCACCATCTTCACCATCACGCGCATCGCGTGCGGGTGGATGTGTGTAGCTGAAGGCGACGGTTAGAAATCAGCACTCACACGGTCCGGCCCGCTGACGCGAAAAGCTCAGCGGGCTTTTTGTTTGCCTTCAGATTGATTAGAGGGATGATCCAATGAACAAAGAATCTTCGAATCCGGAAATCGATTTCGAGAAGATGTTGGGGCTTACGCCCGCCATCGTGCAGGACCAAGCCAACGGCGAGATCCTGATGCTGGGTTTCATGAACCGGCAAGCCTGGGAGCAGACGCTGGGCACGGGATATGTGACCTTCTACAGCCGGACGCGGAATAAACTGTGGACCAAGGGCGAAACGTCCGGAAACCGATTAAAGCTGATCGCGGCGGCGACCGATTGCGATCGCGACACCCTGTTGCTGCAAGTCGAAGTGGAAGGTGCGGGCGTGGTGTGTCATGAGGGCACGCGGTCGTGCTTTACCAAGACGATCTCCCTTGCCGGGACCAACGTGGCCGCTGCCAAAACGCAGGAGAGCGCGCAATGAAGCTACGCATTGGAATTCCCAAAGGAAGCCTGCAGGACGCCACACTGCAATTGTTCGGGCAGGCGGGGCTGCAAATCCATACCAACGCCCGCTCCTACTTTGCTTCGACCGGCGATCCGGAAATTGAGTGCATGCTGATCCGCGCGCAAGAGATGGCGCGCTACGTGGAGCACGGGGCGCTCGACGCCGGTCTGACCGGATTCGACTGGGTGATTGAGAGCGGCTTACATGTCGAAACCGTTGCCAACCTGAGCTATGCCAAGCAGAGCCGCGGCAACGTGCGCTGGGTACTGGCCGTGCCTGAAAGTTCATCTTTCCAGCGGGCCGAGGATTTGCAGGGCTGCATTATTGCCACCGAACTGGTGAATGTTACGAAGAGCTATTTTCAAAGCCACAACGTGGAAGTGAAAGTGGAATTCTCGTGGGGCGCGACCGAAGTGAAGCCGCCGATGCTGGCGGACGCCATCGTGGAAGTCACTGAGACCGGCAGCTCTCTTCGGGCCAATCACTTGCGCATTATCGACACGGTGTTCGAATCGAATACGCAGATTATTGCCAATAAGAACTCGTGGGCCGACGCGGGAAAACGCCGCAAGATCGAGAACCTGGCGCTAATGTTGCGTGGGGCCATGGAAGCCAAAGATCGAGTGGGGCTGATGCTCAACGTGCGCAAGGAAGACCTCGACGCGGTTCTCTCGGTGCTGCCCGCGCTGAAGCGGCCAACGATTTCCACGCTGAGCGATCCCGAGTGGCTGGCGGTGAACACGGTGATCGAAGGGGCGACGGCATGGGACGTGATCCCTCGCCTGAAAGAAGCCAAAGCGCAAGGGATCGTGGAATATCCGCTGAACAAGGTGGTGATGTAATGCGGATTCTTGCCGGCCGCTCCGCAGTGAAGCGAGTGCGCGAACTCGCGGCGCGGGGCTCGCAATTCGCTTCGGTTGAGCCGCAAGTGCGACGCATTATCGCCGACGTTCGCCGGGACGACGACCGGGCGCTGCGGCGCTATGCGCAGCGCTGGGACGGACTGGGCAAGGACGAGCCGCTTCGAGTGGATGAGGCGGCCATCCAGAAAGCCTGTGACGATTCCGCCCCTCAACTTCGCTCTGCTTTGCGTTTGGCAGCAGGCAATATCCGGCGGTTCTGCGAGTGGCAGAAACCCAAAGAGTGGCGGCGCAACCGGGCGGGGATTTCTGTCGGCCAACTGGTGCGGCCATTGGATTCGGTTGGCTGCTATGTTCCCGGTGGGCGCTATCCGCTGGTTTCGACTTTACTGATGACGGTCATTCCGGCACAGGTTGCGGGGGTGAAGAATATTCGCGTGGTTTCGCCGCAACCTCGACCGGAAGTGTTGGCCGCCGCGAGCCTGCTCGGGGTGACAGAGTTCTATCGTGTGGGAGGAGCACAGGCGATTGCGGCACTTGCCTATGGCACCAAGACGATTCCCCGCGTAGACAAAATTGTTGGCCCGGGCAATCTCTATGTCACCGCCGCCAAGAAACTTGTGTCGTTCGATTGCGCCATTGATTTCCTGGCGGGTCCGACCGAAGTGGTGATTCTGAGCGATGACGGCCGGCCGCAATTCATTGCCGCGGACCTGGTCGCACAAGCGGAGCATGATCCGGAAACTTTGGCAGTTTTCATTACCACGTCCGGCGATCTGGCAAAATCGGTAGTGTTATCTGTAAAGGAACAAGCTGGTAAGAACGTAATTGCGAAGAAATCACTGCGCCGCCGTGGGGTGGTGCTGCTGGCCGAATCGCGGGAACAGGCGATCGAGTGGGCGAATCTCATTGCCGCCGAACACATCACGGTTACGAACCGCGACTTGCCGGAGATTCAGAATGCGGGTTCGGTATTTGTCGGCGATTACTCTCCGCAGGCGGCGGGAGATTATGCCTCCGGCCCGAACCATGTGCTGCCGACAGCAGGCGGGGCGCGCTTCCGCGGAGGCTTGAGCGTGCTGGACTTCGTAAAACTCATCACCGTGCAGGAGCTTTGGCCCAAGGGACTTAAGCGGATTGCTCCGGCGATTGAACGTCTGGCGGAGACTGAGGGTCTGGACGCGCACGCGGAGTCGATCCGAATCAGAGGCCGTCATGCTTAAACCCCGGACCGCGGTGCACAAGGTGAAGTCCTACCATCCGCCGCTGGGCGACCGCCAGGGACTGCGTTTAGACTTCAACGAAAACACCGTCGGCTGTTCGCCGCGAGTTCTCGAGTGTCTGCGGAAAATCACCGGCGAACAACTGGCGCGCTATCCTGAGCGAGCGCCAATCGAAGCCCTAGTGGCCGCCCATTTGGACATCCGGCCAGAAGAGCTTCTGCTCACGAATGGCACCGATGAAGCCATTCATCTGGTTTGTGAAACTTATCTTGAGCCACGCAGCGAAGCATTGATCGTCGTGCCGACCTATTCGATGTATGAGATTTATGCGGCGGCGACCGGGGCCAAGGTAATTTCGATTCCCGCGGGCGAAGATTTCTGTTTCCCCGTGGAGGAGTTGTTAAACCGGGTTAACGAAAATACCCGCCTGATTGCTATCGCGAATCCTAATAATCCGACCGGCTTCCTGGTGCCGGCGCCTGATGTGCTTCGGATTGCCCAGGCTGCACCGCAGGCTGCTGTGCTCATTGACGAAGCCTACTTCGAGTTCTGCAATGAAACCGTGCTACCGGCCTTTCGCCAGTTGCGGAATATTTTTGTGACGCGAACTTTTTCCAAGGTGTATGGTCTCGCGGGCCTGCGGATCGGCGTGCTTGCCGGGAACACCGAACAAATGGCGCTAGTGCGCCGAGTCGGTTCTCCCTACAGCGTGAATTCGGTGGCGCTGGCTTGCCTGCCCGAAGCGCTGGCGGACCAGAAATATATTCAGCAGTATGTGGATGACGTCCTGCAAGGACGGACGCTGCTCGAAGAGGAATTGCACTCCTGGGGAATCAAACATTGGCCCAGCCGGGCGAATTTCGTGCTGCTGCGGATAGGCGAGCGTTCGACGGCTTTCATCTCCGCCCTGCGCCAGCGTGGAATTCTTGTGCGTGATAGGTCAAGCGATTACGGATGCAAGGGCTGCGTTCGCATCACCTTGGGATCCACGACAGATAATACGAGGCTTTTGGCTGCGCTGCGGGAAGTATTGGTGCAAATCGGCGTGGGAGAGAAGGTATCCAGATGAGGAAAGCCGTGATCGAACGAACCACCAAAGAAACCGATATCCGCATCGCGCTGACCATCGATGGCAGGGGCCGCTATAAAGTTTCCACTGGCATCCGTTTTTTCGATCACATGCTGGAGCTGTTTGCTCATCATGGAGGATTCGATCTCGAGCTCAGCGCGAAAGGCGATCTCGATGTCGATCAGCACCACACGGTTGAGGACGTCGGCATCGTGCTGGGGCAAGCCTTCGCCCAGGCACTCGGCAACAAACGTGGCATTCTGCGGGCAGGATATTTCCTCATGCCGATGGACGAAACTCTCGGAATGGCAGCCGTGGATTTTTCCGGCCGTACTGCGGCGGTGATCGATACTAAAGTCAAAACGCGTCTGGTCGGCGATTTGCAATCTGAGCTGGTGTTCGATTTCTTCGAAGGATTTGCCCGTGGCGCACACGCGAACGTACACCTGAAAACCCTGTACGGAAGATCCAATCATCACAAGATCGAAGCACTTTTCAAAGCCTTTGCCCGGGCGTTGCGCGCGGCTTGTTGGCGCGATAAACGAATGGCTCGGCTGCTGCCCAGCACCAAGGGGCTGCTGTGACAATTGCGATTGTTGATTATGGCGTGGGCAATCTTGCGTCGGTTAAGAAGGCGTTGGATCGAGTTGGGGTCCAGTCGGTGATAACGTCCGATCCGGAGATCGTTGCCCGGGCGGACAAGATCGTTCTCCCCGGCGTCGGACATTTCGCCGCGACCTCGGAGCTCGGGAAAACCGGCTTGCAAGATTCCATCCAACAATCGATTAAGCGCGGCGTACCGTTTCTGGGCATTTGTGTTGGCCTGCAGTGGATGCTCGACTCCAGTGAAGAGTCTCCGGAAACGTCGGGGCTGGGAATCTGGCCGGGTGCGTGTGTGCGCTTCCCTGCCTCGGTCAAGTCGCCGCACGTGGGCTGGAACCAGTTGGAACTCCGCAACGATTCGTCGCGGCTGTTGCGAGGCATTCCCGGTGGATCATTTGTGTACTTTACCCACTCTTATCGGGTCCCATTACTTGCGGCAACCGCTGCAGAGACCGAGTATGGTGGCCGATTCTCCGCAGTGGTGGAGCAAGACAATCTTTTTGGAGTGCAATTTCACCCGGAAAAATCGGGCACGGCTGGATTGAAACTGCTACAGAACTTTTGTTCGCTTTGAAAATCTCACCCATGCTGACCAAACGAATTATCGCCTGTTTGGATGTCGACGCCGGACGCGTGGTAAAAGGCGTGCAGTTTCTCGATCTGCGTGATGCCGGTGATCCCGCCGAGTTGGCGGCGGCGCACAGCGCTTCGGGCGCCGACGAAATTGTCTTGCTCGACATCTCGGCGACGCATGAAAACCGCTCGACTCTCCTCGACACGGTTCGCCGGACGGCGCGTGAACTGTTCATCCCGTTCATGGTCGGAGGTGGCATCCGAACGTTAGAAGATGCAGGCACGATTTTTGATGCCGGAGCCGACAAAATCAGCCTGAACTCTGCCGCGATCGCCCGTCCTGAATTAATTTCGGAGATTGCTCAGCGCTTCGGATCGCAAGCGGTGATTGTGGCCATCGACGCCAAGCGCGGGAATGGCAACGGCCACTTCGAGGCTTTCGTGCACGGCGGACGGAAGCCGACCGGCCGCGACGCTGTCGCCTGGGCCAAGGAAGCCCAACAACGCGGCGCCGGCGAGATATTACTGACCTCCATGGACCGGGATGGCACCGGCCAGGGATTCGACTGTGAGCTTACCCGAGCTGTGGCCGAAGCGGTGCGCATTCCTGTGATTGCTTCCGGCGGGGCAGGAGGCGCGCAAGATTTCGCCGAAGTGTTTCGTGAAGGCCGCGCCGACGCCGCGCTGGCTGCATCTATCTTTCACTTCGGCTTGAGTTCTCTTTCCGACCTCAAGCAGCACTTACGGTCGAATGATATTCCGGTGAGGTGGCCATGCTAATCCCCTCCATCGATCTGATGAACGGCAAGATCGTCCAGTTGGTACAGGGAAAAAAGAAAGCGCTGGAGTTCGATGATTTTGAGGAATGGATCGCGCGATTCTCGAGCTTTCCTCTCGTGCAGCTGATCGATCTGGATGCGGCCATCGGAACCGGAAATAACCGGGCGATTCTGGGGCAGTTTCTTAAACGTTTGCCATGCCAGGTGGGCGGCGGGATTCGTTCGATCGAATCCGCGCAAGAAATTCTTGGACTGGGGGCACGGCGCGTCATCCTGGGATCAACTCTGGTTCGTGATGGCAAAATCAATGTTGAGTTTGCAAAGGAAATCTCAGCTTCACTCGACGCTGAGAAGCTGGTGTTTGCGGTCGATGCTAAAGGTGGAAATGTCGCCATCCGCGGATGGCGTGAATTAACCTCAATTGCCCCTGTGGATATGGTCAGCACTCTGCAAACCTGGTGTGACGCATTCCTCTACACCCACATCGATACCGAAGGCATGATGCTGGGAATTCCGATGGAAGCCGTACGTGCATTGCGTCAGGCCACATCGAAGCAGCTGATCGTCGCCGGTGGAATTTCCAGCAATCAAGAAATCGAAGCTTTGCACAAGTTGGGAGTGGATGCAGTCGTTGGCATGGCTTTGTATCTCGGGAAGCTGGACCTGGATAAAATTCAACACCCATCGAGCTGATCAAAAACTCCGCTACCGTTTTTCCAACACAACCTTGATTCCGTAGCGCGGACGCAGCGTGATCGACGGCATGGGTACAACCGGATGCGCTTCGACCAGTCGGAACTGAAAGCGCTGCGCGATGACCGCCAGAATCAGGACGGCTTCCATCTGCGCAAACGTGTTTCCAATACACTGACGCGGGCCACCGCCAAATGGAAAATAGGCGAAGCGAGGGATGCGCTTTGCGAGATCGCCATCCCAGCGCTCCGGTCGAAATTCTTCCGGTGCGTCAAACCAGCGCGGGTCGCGATGTACAACCCATTGCGCGAACGAGACGCCCGATCCTTTTGCAACCGGATACCCTGCGATCTCCATGTCTTCGATGGCCACGCGTGCCATGCCCCACGCGGGCGGATACAAACGCATCGACTCAGTCATGACCATGTCTGCGTAGCGAAGCTTGGGCAGGTCGTCCAGCGTAGGCAGGCGGCCGCCGAGGATCGCGTCCAGTTCGGCATGAAGTTTGGCTTCGACCTCCGGATGCTGAGCCAGCAGCCACCATGTCCAGGAGAGCGCGACTGCAGTCGTCTCATGGCCGGCGAGAAAAATGGTGAGGGCTTCGTCTCGCAGCTGGCGATCCGTCATGCGCGAGCCATCCTCGTCCTGCGCATTGAGGAGCATGGACAGCAAATCTACCGAGTCATGTTTGGAAGCCCGCCGCGCTGCGATAATTTTGTAAATGATTTTATCCAGGCCACGCACCGCCCATTCTGCCCTTATGTTCGTAGGCGTTGGCATCCAGGCGGGGACCAACAGCAGGCGGCGAAAATCCGAGTTCAGGTTCATCAGGGATTCCAAAGCGTGGCCCACGTCCTGGGCCTCCCGATCCACCTCGGTTCCGAAAAGAGTCTTGGCCACGATCTGAAGCGTAAGCCGCATCATCTCGACGTGAATATCACGGGTTTCGCCGCTATGCCAGGAATTGAGCAAGCCATCGGCATAGCTCACCATGGTCTCCGCATAGGACGCGATCCGCGCCCGATGAAACGCAGGTTGTGCCAGACGGCGCTGCCTTAGCCAGAAGTCGCCTTCGCTGGTGAGCAGTCCGTTGCCAAACAGACGAGTATTGGCCCGCAAAATGCGCCCTTTGATAAATTTGCGCGCGTTGTTGACCAGCACGTCCTCGATGTCGGCGGGGTTGTTAATGAAATAAAATCGAAATTTATAGAAGCGTAAACCAACGACATCGCCGTGAGTACGTACAGCTTGCGAGAGAAATGAGAGAGGATCGCGGCTATAAGTCTTGAAATTTCCTCCCCAGGCCTTCGCTTCAGGGCCAGGGGGAAACTTTTCCATAGGCATAGTTGTGAGATGATGCTACGCCGCGCTGAAGATACGGGTCAAAGCAATGGCCAGCATAAAACTGCGATAATGGCGAGAACCGCAAGGACAATTTGTGAGCGACTCTGAACAATTTGCTCCGGGATGGCCCGGGATTGAACCACGCTGGACGTCGAGCGCGAAGACCGGCGTGGGCACCGCTCTGAACCAGCATAGCCGGGTATGGTTCACTCTGAGCCACGGTATCCTCAACGAAGTTTATTTTCCCCGCGTCGATCATGCGTGTACCCGTGACCTCGGACTGATGGTCGCTGATGGCAAGAGCTTCTTCTCCGAGGAAAAGCGCCATTGTACGTTTGAAATCACCGCCATTGAGCCCGGCGTTCCCGCCTATCAACTCGTCAACACCGAGATTCAAGGCCGATACCGGATCGAGAAAGAGGTGCTTACCGATCCCTATCGCAATGTGGTTTTACAGAAAATCAAGTTCGTACCTCTGGTAGGAAGGCTCTCCGACTATCAGCTCTATGCCTTGTTGTCTCCCCATCTCGCCAATTGGGGTCGCGCGAATACCGGTTGGGCCGGCGACTATAAGGGAATCCCCATGCTCTTTGCGCAGCGGGAGGACACGTCGCTGGCATTTGCCTGTTCCGTCCCCTGGCGAAAGATGTCAGTGGGCTTCGTCGGGTTTTCCGATGGATGGCAGGATCTTTCAGCGAATTATCAGATGACCTGGAACTACACCCGGGCGGAAAACGGCAACATTGCCCTCACCGGACAAATCGATCTCGATGCTTGCAACGGAGAGTTCGTACTGGCCCTCGGCTTTGGGGGCATTTGGTCGGAAGCCAGCCAACAAGCGCGGGCGAGCCTGCTGGATCCCTACGACGAACTGGTGGAACACTACGTTCGGCACTGGAAGAATTGGCAGGACGGCCTGCTCAAGTTGGATGAACCACGGACCGAGCACGATCTATATCGTGCAAGTGCCTGCTGTTTGCGGGTCCATGAATCGAAGGATTTCCTGGGAGGAGTGATCGCCAGCCTCTCCATCCCATGGGGCTTCAACAAGGGAGACGAAGACCTGGGTGGCTACCATCTGGTCTGGCCGCGCGATCTGGTGGAGACGGCCTGTGGATTTATCGCTGCTGGCGCGGCGGCGGATGCAGTCCGCGTGCTTCGCTATCTCGAATCGACGCAGGAGACCGATGGTCATTGGGCGCAAAACATGTGGCTGGATGGGCGTCCCTATTGGAATGGTTTGCAGATGGATGAATCGGCGTTCCCCATTCTACTGGTCGATTTACTGCGTCGGGAAGCCCCGGCTCTGCTGGGCGACCTCCATCGCTGGTGGGCTCTGGTGCAGCGTGCCGCGGCCTTTATCGCGTGCAATGGCCCGGTCACCCAGCAAGACCGTTGGGAGGAAGATGCAGGGTATTCCCCGTTTACTCTAGCCGTGGAAATCGCCGGACTGCTGGCAGCAGCGGACCTTGCTGACGCTGTTGGCGAGGGGAATATTGCGGGTTACTTGCGGGAAACGGCGGACGCCTGGAACGACAACATCGAACGCTGGACGTATGCCACCAACAGCGACCTGGCACGGCAAATCGGGGTGGAAGGATATTACGTTCGCATCGCACCTCCGGACGAAGACTGCGCTGCTTCGATCTCCGACGGATTTGTGCCCATCAAGAATCGCCCACCCGGACAAAGTGGCCAGGCGGCGACCCACATGGTCAGCCCGGACGCGCTGGCGTTGGTGCGTTTTGGCCTGCGTGCTCCGGACGATCCGCGCATTCTGAATACGGTGAAGGTCATCGACGCGCTGTTGCGGGTGAATTTGCCGCAAGGCCCATGCTGGTATCGCTACAACGGCGACGGCTACGGCGAGCACGAGGATGGATCGCCCTTCGATGGCACGGGCATTGGCAGGCCATGGCCCTTGCTGGCGGGGGAACGAGCTCATTACGAATTAGCGGCGGGCCGACGTAAAACAGCAGAAGAACTACTAAGAGTGATCGAACTCTCAACCGAGTACAGCCGCCTGATCCCGGAGCAGGTGTGGGACGCGCCCGACATCCCGGCCCGCGAGTTGTTTACCGGCAAACCCTCCGGATCGGCGTGTCCGCTGGTGTGGGCGCACTCGGAGTACATCAAGCTGCGCAGGTCTCTACGCGACGGAAAAATCTTCGACCAGCCGTTGCTGACCGTGCAAAGATACGTTTTCGATCGGCAGAAATCGACGTTCTTCGGCTGGCGCTTCAACAACAAATGCCGCAGCATGCCGAAAGGAAAACAGTTGCGAGTGGTAGTCACCTCTCCGGCGGTGGT
This sequence comes from Terriglobales bacterium, assembly GCA_963802555.1. Lineage (GTDB taxonomy): Bacteria > Acidobacteriota > Terriglobia > Terriglobales > Acidobacteriaceae > DATBAX01. The sequence goes on from CAWDJD010000002.1 coordinate 943,544, forward strand.
GCATTGGAGCATCGACGGCTGGAAAACTTCGCAGGACACAAACACCCGCGACACAGGATTGGGCGTTCATGCGGTCGACTTGCCGACGCAGAAACTGACTAGCGGACAAGAGATTGTATTTACTTTCTATTGGCCGCACGCGCAGAGATGGGAAGGAACGAATTTTTCGGTTGAGGTTGAGAATTGAGGACAGAGAATTGAGCGCAAACCGGTATTCCTAGCCGGTATACAGCAGTTCCACGACGGTGCAATCGTCACTTAGCGGCGTGCCCCCGCAGAAGTTGGCCACAGAAGTGAAGATGTCTTCCATCGAGCCCTTCTTGGCGGCAACTTCCAGACGTTCATTGTCATAAAAATCGCCGCGCGCGTTTTCCGCTTCCGTCACGCCGTCGGTGACCAGGATGACGCGGTCTCCGGGATGCAAATTGCAACTGTCGCTCTCGTAAGTGGCGTCCGCCAGCAGGCCAACCGGCAAATTGCCATGGCTGGGCCGGATCACTTCGTGATTGCAAACCAGTAACGGAGGCACGTGCCCGCAGTTCACATATTCCAATTCACCATCGCGGCGGATGCGGGCGATGATCACGGTCGCATATTTTTCGCCAATATGTTTGTGGGTGAAAAAGTTATTGACTGCGCCGACGATCTCCACCAGGGGCATGCGGGCAACCAACTGCGAATAAATCATGCCCTGGAGCGTCGACGCCAAAAGGGCCGCCGAGACTCCTTTGCCGCTCACGTCGGCTAAAACCACCGTCAACCCGTCTTCGGTATTGACCGCATCAAAAAAGTCGCCGCCAATTTCCTTACAAGAAAGATTTCTGCCATTCAATCGGGCAAACGGAACTTCTGGAATCGTGACCGCCATAAGGCGTTGCTGGATGGAGGCGGCGATGGCAAGTTCCTGCTGATAACGGCGCGACGCCTCTTCCGCCTGCACCAGGCGCGCGTTTTCGATCAGGGACGCGGCTTCCGTCGCGATTACGCGCAAAATGTCATTACTTACGCTGGAGATGTCCCGAGACGCGAAACGCGAATCCACATAGAGGGCCCCCATCACTTCCGCCGCGGCGGAAGTCACCGCAGCATCGACGTCGCGAGTTGTCTGCACCTGTGGCTTGCGCAACGGGATACAAATCACTGTCCTCAGATCGTACGCCACAATACTTTGCCGGCCCGCCAGATCGAGCGACTGACTGGTGTCGGTGAGCACGTATTCAGAGTTGGACTTCAGCGCATCGTCGAGAATGGAATGGGAGATGGTCTTGTCATCCAGCAGGGCTTCGCCCTTCGAATTGCGGCCAGCCGCCAGACGAAGATTGCCGAGGTCGTTCTTCATGAATACGTAACCTCGCTCGGCGCGAGTGAGTTTCAGCGTGGTATCGAGAAGCGTTACCAGAATTTCGTCGAGCACGCCGCTGGTGTTCAATTTACGGGCTGCTTCCAAAAATAAGGTGAGCTTCTCCAGATCGGTCGTCTGGTCGGAAATGTGGATTCCAGAAATCTGGCTTAAGAAGTCGCGGGCTGTGTTCGAGGTCCCGTGTTGAGGATTAAAAACGATATAGATGGCTTCGCGAACCCCGAATTCCATCCGGTCGTTTTTTTCCAGGACCTTCCGGTCGATCCGCTCTCCATTTACATAGGTCCCGTGCTTGCTGCCCAGGTCGATCACGGCGAACTGGCCATTTTCCGACACGATCATGGCGTGGTCGCGCGACACTCGCGGATCGGCGATCACCAGGTCCTTATCCACCTTCCGCCCCACCGTATAAGGACTGTGCTCGAGAACGATGGTGCGTTGCTCGTTACCCTGGACGAATACCAGCGTGGGAAAAACACCCGAAGATGCGTCGGAACCTTGGCCCGCAATGGTCTGGAAACTCATGGAATCCTGAAACATCTCTCCCCGGTGGATCTCGAAGCTACCTCACAAAGCTAACCTTTTACTTTAACTTTTCCTGAATGCAGCCAGCGCTTGCGGTTCGTCGTCGTACACCTGAAACAAGCGGTCGAGTCTGGTGGTTTGCAGCACGTCGTGTAGCCGCGGGCCCACCCCTGTCAGCTTCATTTCGGTACCCGCCGCCAGGGCCGCCGAATTGAGGCTTACCAATGTAGCCAAGCCCCCGCTATCCACGTGATTGACGCCGGAAAGGTCCAGCAAAATCGGCTGCGCGGAGCTCAGCAGTTGGGTGGTTTTGTCACGCAAGCTGCCGGATTCCTCGCCGAACACAATCCGTCCCTGGCAAGCAAGGATTGTAACCCCATCCGCCTGGCGCGTTTCGATCTTTAAATCCATTTCACGCTCCGAAAGCGTCAGCGGAGAACGCTTGCAGCCTAGCATACCTCAGCGTTTCTCGCGAAGGGCAGAGGCGGCCAGCGCCCCGAGCAGCAACAAGACCACAACCGGAGTCATCATGCTACTCCACAAGGGGGCTGACCAGGCCTTTTCCACCGATGAAGCCGGCAACAAAAAAGAGGCCACCGTAAGGGCGAGGGCGGCCAGCCAGGGCCAGACGAAAACCGTCGCTCCGAGAGCGCAGACGGCACGCTCGAATCCACCTTTTGCCTGGAAAAACTCGCTATTGCGGACCAGCAAGAGAACCCCCGGCAATATCAACGCCTGATTGTAGAGAGCAGTCATCGGGATAACCACAATTGTCACCAGTAGGGTCAGCGACGACACCAGAGCGAACGCGAGGCTGTCTGTAGTTTCTTTCCGCGCCCGCCAGAAAGCGACTGCTAAGGCGATCACAATCGCCAGCGTAAATGTCACGCCCAGGACGGGAGTGCTGACGGTGGCCAAGATGGATTCGGGCCTTCCCGTGTATTCCCGGTAGGCAACCAGAGCCGCCCAAAAGCTTCGAGTCCATCCCGGCAAGACCCATTCTGCCCCCGCCAGCAGAAGCGCCATTGTCCCGCCGAAGCCCCACAAAAAGTTCTGCCGCCGTCGCCAATCGCAGCACGCCCAAAAAACCAGCCAGACTGCCAGGGGAGCGACAACTTGGGGCTTGACGGTCGCCAGCGCGAGCAGAGCGCCTGCCAGCACGAGACGCCCTCCCACCAGCAGAGCAACACAGCCGGCAACTAAACCGGCAACCAGCAGGGTCAATTGTTGGAGCTTGAGTCCCTGGACGACAGGGAAAAAACCCAGCGTAAGGACAACCATACTGATAGTGGTCATCGAAGAAGGACGCCAACGAAACGCCCGCAGCCACAATGGAACCGTGGCAACCGTCAGGATCAACAGGAACCAGCGAAAAACTTCCTGCACAGCGGAGAACGGAAAGCGGATGGTCGGCGCAACAAGAAAGACCACATACACGGGGTAGGCGAACGCCTGCTGATCTTTCGGGTCTCCCGCGCGCGTTGGGTCGAGCGCCCGCCCGTAATAGCCGATCTGGATTTCGCGAGTCACTTCAGCACTGTAGGGATTGCGCTGGTGGAGCAGCAGCTCCCGCGCACCCAGCCAGCGCGGGTAGAGGTCCGATAGGCTGCCTCGCGGAGAATCGTAAGCCGCCGCCGTGGAGAGCTGGTGCGGGATCATTACTCGTTCCACATAGAACCACATGCTGCCGGCAAAGATAAAGGCAAGCAGCAAGCCGAGTTTGGGATTTCTCAACAAAGGGGCGGACGCAAAATCGCTTCATGTTACAACTTATGCGGACAAACTTTCCGTGCGATTACGAATTGTGACAGCTGTGGCCATCGGATGCGCCAGCGGGTGCTTCTGCTGGGTGCTGTTGACCCACTTCCAATTGGGCGCGGCGGATTTCACATGGGCCATCCACGCCGCCCAGGATTTGCTTGCCCGCAGAAATCCGTACAGCTCGCCTTTGCAGTTGTATCCTCTGCCGGCAGCTCTTTTCGGTCTGCCTTTTGTGTGGATGCGCCCGGAAATTGCGGCCGGGATATTTTTTGGTGCGAGCTCGGCGCTATTGGCTTTCGGACTCAGTCGCGAAGGCTATTACCGCCTGTTGATTTTCCTGGCCTATCCTTACTGGGCCGGAATGTTGACCGCCCAATGGCCACCGCTCATCATGGCCGGTGCGTTCTTCCCTTTCCTGCTGCCGGCGACCTTGGCCAAGCCACAACTTGGGCTGCCGGTCGCTCTCACTCATTTGAGCCGCCGGGGCGTGCTGGCGTGTGTTGCCGTCCTGCTCCTCAGCCTGGCCATCCTGCCACGCTGGCCCTGGCTATGGATGGCAAACGCAGGGCACTATGAACGATTCATCCCGCTGCTGATTTTTCCGGGATGGCTACTCGCGCTGGCGTTGTTTCGCTACCGCGATCGCGACGCAATCCTGCTTCTGTTGATGGCGATCATGCCCCAACGCTGGTTTTACGATACTTTGGTCCTTTGGCTTATCCCCAAAACTCGGCGGGCAATCGTGTGGACCGTGTTCTTCAGTTGGATCCCAGGGATTTGGCGCTGGTATCACTTCCCTCACTCCTATGTCGAAGTTGGGAGATGGACCGTTTGTTTCATCTATCTTCCCATGCTGGCAGTCGTGCTGGCGCGATTTCTCAAGGATGGGAAACTGGAGGATACGAATTGACCACCCCAGCACAAGCCAAGCTAAGGATTGGGGATGTGCATTACGGCATCAGCGCACTTCTAGCTCTGGCCGCGGTACCGCTGCTGAGAAGATTGGGACTTCCCCTCAACTTTGATTGGGCAAAACTACTTTCCGCTTACTGGCTGGTGCTGGCGGCGCAATCGATTCTCGTCGCTGCGTTATTGTGTCTGGTTGGGTTCCCCGCGCAGGAGAGCTTCCGTCCGATGGTTCAGCGCTGGCGGAAGAATAAAGTGCTGATCATCTTTTGGCTGGCATACTTCCTCATTCTTCTCTGGGCTCTTGCCTGGGTGAAGGCTCTCATTCTCACTGTGGACACCATTGCAGTCCTCGAATTTCGCGAGCGGCTGAAGGAGCACGGTCTCTGGAAAAAGACGTTGCTGGCGGTGGTCGTTCCCGCCGCTTACCTGTTCGCCGGATTTCTCTTGGTATTCGCTTACAACGACATCATTCTCTCTACCCGGTTTTATGGGGCAGTCGATCAAGCTTTCAGCGCCATGGACAAGTGGCTGCTGCATGGAGGCTCGGTTCCCTCGCTTTGTCACTGGGCTGTGCACGTCCTCCCGCTGCGTTTTTTCCGTTTCCTCGAATTCATCTACTTTGGGATGTTCGCGCAGATAGGCGCGGCCTTGCTGCTTTGCAGTTTGTATTTTGGCAAGAACCGCGGATTGCGCTTCGTCGGCACGATTCTGACCGCCTATTATCTGGCGCTCGTCTTGTTCTATCTATGGCCCAGTCAGGGCCCGTACTACCTCTGTCCGATCCACTTCTCCGATTTTCCTAACACGCTGCAAGTCTATGCCACCCAGAAGAACTCGATCGTGAAGTCCCAGGCGCTGTGGAACCATCTTCCCATCGGTCACATTTCTACCGATTACTTCATCGCCTTTCCTTGCATGCATATCGCGCAACCACTGATTGTGCTTTGGTTTCTCAAACCATGGAAGCGAATGGTGATCGCCCTTGCCGCCTACGACGTGGTGCTGTTGGCGTCCATTGTGTTGCTGGAATGGCATTATGTGGTCGACATACTTGGCGGCGTACTGGTGGCGGTTGGCGCGATTGCTGTGGTCGATGGCCATGAATTTTGGATGTGGACGAAAAGCCAATCCAAGCCGGAAGCGGCGGAAGGCGCGAGTTCTGCCTGATGCCAGCTATCCGCACAAACGCACGTGGCGGGCTTTGGTTGGTCCTGTCCATCGTCTCGTTTTTCAGCATGTGTCACTACGTCGCTTACGTCTGGAGTGCCAATCAACCTCCTCACTTTTCTGACCTCTACGCGCAATGGTGGACCGCTCACGAGTTGTTCCTGCACGGACGCCAGCCTTATACGCTCGAACTGGCGCGAGAAATTCAGACGATGATTTACGGAGCGCCCGTCGCCGCTTCCAATTCGGCGGACCCGTCAGGACTATCGGGAGGATTTGCGTATCCCCTTTATGTTGTTTTCTTGATGTGGCCGACGATCCACTTGTCGTTTAGTACGGTGCAGTTCTTGTTTGGGTGTTTATTCGCAGGGCTGACTCTGTGGAGCCTGCTGCTTTGGCTAAAAGCCCTGGATTGGCATCTGTCGGCTCCCAAGCTGGCAACACTGGCGTTTTTCATCCTCGGCAGTTTTCCCGTCCTGCAAGGAATTAAACTGCAAAATCTGAGTCTATTGGCGGCCTTTCTGATCACGGCCGCGGTCGTCTCGCTGGCGTCGGACCACTTGATACTTGCAGGGGCTCTTCTGGCGGCGGCAACCATCAAACCGCAGTTCGTCGTCCTGCTAATTCCGTGGCTGGCTATCTGGACCTTCGCTGACTGGAAGCGGCGCCGATCTTTCGCCGGGAGTTTTCTGGCGATACTGGCTCTGTTGATTTTGAGCAGCCAATGGCTCGCGCCAGGTTGGATCCCACAGTTCTTAGGGATCCTACGGGCCTACCACCAATACACTTACGGACACTCGCTTCTCGACGTATGGTTTACTCCCAGAGTCGGGCCATTTGTGGCGGCCGCACTGGCGGTTGGGGTCTTGACCCTTTCCTGGCGTTTCCGATCATGGCAGGCAAAATCAACCCCGTTCCTGCTAACGTCGAGTCTCGTGTTAGCGGCAACGCTGGTAGTTATTCCAACTTTGGCGCCACATGCTCAGCTTCTCTTGCTGCCGGGCTTCCTGCTGTTACTTCGGTACGGCCGTTCCCTCTGGCTATCCGGTCACACAAGCCGTCTATTCCTAGCAACCGCATGGAGTCTGCCGGCCTGGGCCTGGCTCGCGGCCGCGGGCATAACCCTGGCACCCATATGGGTACCAAGCGGCGTCTTGTTGAGGTTTTGGATGGTACCCCTATATACCAGTCCGCTCATACCCCTGGGCGTGCTGCTTGCTTTGGGAATTGACCTCCGTAACCAATCCGTGCCCAAGAACGCTTGACCCGGCGGCCCCGATCCTGCAACATCTGAAAAACTAGTGTCTTGGAAGGAACAATTCCTGCCGGGATGTGCAAGAAATTGTCGCTCGGCTGGAGACCCGTCAGGGTATGATGGAGCCAATCTGTTTCGGTTGTCCCTTTCTCTCTGTAAGTCGTTGATTTCGTAACGGAGGAATTTGTGCTTTCAGAGGTGGGATTGCGCACAAAATTGCACAAGGTCAGGCGGCTCACTCTGTCTATCCGTCTGATTCGATGGGGAGGATGTGACATGAGGGACCATTTTTGCGGACTGGGGACGGATGAGAGCGGCCAGGACATCGCCGAATAGGCCGTCATGCCGGCGGTCATTCTGGTAATTGTGGTCGGCACAGTTCGGCTCATTGGGTTCAATGCCAATAGCATTTTTTCTTCGGTTGCCAGTTCCCTGCAGTAGCGACATAGTGTTGAGCGGAAAGCAGTAAAGGCTGATAGCATTATCACCCTAAACACCAAGCCGGGGCGGTACCCGGCGATATCGTTGGTGAGGAGCAGTTATGAATCGCAACCGGCTATTCTTCATTGGACTTGTTGCCTTGATGCTGGGAGCATTCGTGAGTTTGCTGGTTTATAAGAATTTGCAAAAAGCTGGGCCCGCAGTGATGGTGGGCCAGAGCGTGGTCGTGGCCACGAACGATATTCAAGTCGGCCACAGAATCACACTCAGCGACCTGAAGGTGGTGCAATTCCCTTCGGCTGACCTGCCCAAAGGCTTCTATTCCAAGACGAAAGAGGTTGAAGGTCACGGAGCTATTCTGCCGATTTCTGCCGGCGAGTTCATTTTGCCAAACAAGCTGGCCGCCGAAAATTCGGGATATGGTCTTCCCTCTCTAATCCCTTCAGGCATGCGGGCAGTTTCAGTGCGGGTGAATGACATTGTAGCGGTTGCCGGCTTCGTGATTCCGGGAACGCACGTAGACGTGTTGCTGACAGGCAATCCCGGAAACTCCAATGAGCAGCAGACCACCACGGTGCTGGAAAACGTGGCGGTTATTGCCACCGGACAAAAATTGGAGCGCAACGCGGCAGGCGAGCCGCAAACGACACCTGTGATTACGCTGCTGGTCTCTCCCGATGACGGGCAAAAGCTTACCCTGGCCAGCAGCCAGGGACACATCCAGCTGGCGCTGCGTAATCCGCTCGATACCAAGCAGGAGAATGTGGCCTCGGTGAGCGCCAACGCGCTCTACAAGAATTCGGGGGCCGCCACCGCGGCTCCAGTGGTGCGCGTAAAGTCGAAACGCGCCAGTCCGATCGCGGCGCCGCCTCCACCAACGGTTTATTCCATCGAGGTCATTAAAGGTACCAAGACCGAAGAAGTTACGCCGGATAAGTGACATGAGACTTACGCAAGAGGTTAGATAATCATGGCCATCAGCTCCCCCAAGTGGTCGGGACAAGCAGTGAAATTCGGCAGGACCAGGTGGCAGGTGCTGGCGATACTGGGCCTGCTTTCCGCGCTAGCGTTGGCCCAGACCACCGACCCAACTCAACCGGCCCAAGCCACGCCCTCGGCCGCACCCGCATCTGATCAATCGCAGCCGCAGGCTCCGTCCGTCAGCGCTCCGACGCCGCAACCGGAGTTGCCCAACGCGAGTGCTGCGCCGTTACGCGTGATGGTAGGCAAGTCACTACTTATCAACACCACCGAACGATTGAGGCGGGTTTCCGTGACCGATCCCGCCATCGCTGACGTGGTGGTAGTGGCTCCCACACAGATTCTGGTGCATGGCCGGACCGCGGGCGAGGTCTCACTACTGATCTGGGATGAGCTGGAACGCTCCCGCAGCTTCGATTTACGAGTAGATGTGGACGTTAGCGCCGCCGCCGAAGAAGAAAAGCGCGTATTTCCAGACGAGCAAATCGAAGTTACTCCATCGCGCTCGGCGATCGTCCTTTCCGGCCATGTCACTACTGAAGATATATCGAAGCGTGCCGGGATGATCGCGGAGGCTTACTCCAAGAATGTTGTAAATGTTCTGACCTTCGGACCCGTGGGAGCGCAGGAAATCCTGCTGGAAGTGAAGTTCGCCGAAGTGGACCGCTCGGCGGTGCTACAGCTGGGAGCAAATTTCTTTGTGCCCGGCGCCGGCCATACGGTTGGCACGCTTACGACCGGGCAATTTGGAGGCTTCTCCATCTCTACCAGCGGTAGTTCCACAGCGGCGAACGGGACCACTACAACCACGACAACTCCGCCCACCATTAACGTGAGCAACGCTCTGAATCTCTTTCTTTTCCGCAATGACATTAACTTTGGCGCGGTCGTGGAAGCTCTGCAGCAGAAAAATCTGTTGGAAATTCTTGCCGAGCCTAACTTGATCGCGGTAAACGGCAAGGAAGCCAGTTTCCTTGCCGGTGGAGAGTTCCCCTTCCCGATTGTTCAGCCGGGGCAGGGATTTACTGCGGTCACCATCTCCTTCAAGGAGTTTGGAGTAAGGCTAAGGTTCACACCCGTAATCATGCCCAACGGGAACATTCATCTGCGCGTAATCCCGGAAGTGAGCCAGTTGGATTTCACCAACGGCCTTTCGATTTCAGGTTTTACCGTGCCCGCTCTGAGTACCCGGCGTGCGGACACCGAGTTCGAGCTGCAGGATGGGCAGAGTTTTGTGATCGCGGGGTTAATGGATAATCGGATGACCAATATCGCCAATAAAATGCCTGGGCTGGGCGATATTCCGATCCTGGGCAATTTATTCAAAAGCAAGAACATGCAAAAAAGCAAAACGGAATTGATGGTGCTGTGCACGGTACACCGGATTTCTCCGAGCACACAGCCACCGGTGTTGCCCACCGATCCGCAACCGTTTCTCGACAAGGAAAAGTTTGACAGTTCGAAATCTCCAGGAAAGAAGTAAGCATTACCGCGACCGAATTCCTGGAGGTAGGGTCACGCAAGAGCAGCACGCAGACGAATGTAAAACGTAAACCAATCGTTGGGGTTGAACGGATCATGCCCGAGCTTTCCGTAGTCATTTTCGCAGCCGACAGCGAGCAGCGTGCGGTGTTGCAAGCGCTGGTCGACGGCACGGGCGTGGCCAAAGCGGCGCAGACCGCTTCTGTTTTCCCCGTGTCGACCACAGATCCTGTGGTCCGGCGGATCCATACGGCGAAACCCGACGCCATCCTGGTGGACATTCCCGCGGACAACCCCTCCGCGGCATTGCGAGCGGTGGAGTTGTTGCATGAAGAAGTACCGGGCTCCGCCGTGTTCGCCATCGGGAGTATGTCCCAGCCGCAGATCATCGTAAGCGCCATGCGTTGTGGCGCGCGTGAATTTATTGAACGTCCCACCACCACTACCGATCTGCTGGAAGCCTTTGTCCGTCTGACGGCCGCGCAACGCAAGGTGCAGCGGGAAGAAATGCGCGGACGCGTGTTCTCGGTAGTCAACGCCAAAGGCGGCAGCGGCGCCACCACTGTGGCCGTCAATCTCGCTCTGGCGTTGCAATCGGCCCATGGAAATGTGGTCCTGGTAGACATGGCCCCGCTGGGACACGCGGCGTTGCACATGAATCTGAAACCCACGTTTACCATCGGGGATGCGCTGCGCAACCTGCATCGCCTGGACAGTTCCCTGCTGGAGAGTTTTACCACCCGTCATAGCGGCGGACTGCAGCTATTGGCCGGCACCAATACGCCCATGGCGATTGAGCCGTCCACGGCGGAGTACGCCAGGCTTTTCGACATGCTGGTCGCTCATTTCCGCTACGTGGTGGTGGACGCTTCCATGCGCATCGACGCGACCACCCGGCTGGTGAGCAACATGTCCCAGGGAGTATTGCTGGTGGCCCACGCTGATGTAGCATCGTTATGGAGCGCCGCCAAGATCCAGCAATATCTGGGAGAAACCGGGGGGCGGGAGCGGCTCCATCTAGTACTCAATCGCTTTCGCAAGATTCCCGGATTCAGTGAAGCCGACGCCGAAGCTGCGGCCGGCATTAAATTGCTCTGGAAAATTCCCAACCAGTATTTCGCGGTATCCACAGCCATCGACCGCGGAGTTCCGCTCATGCAGCAGAATCATTCCGAAATGGCGCGCTCTTTCATCGGCTTGGCGACAAGCTTGACCCAGAACGACGCGCCGGTGAAACGCGCCGCCTGGTCATTGTTTAAGATCAGTTAGGTAACCCATGGCGAACCTACAGGCTTTCGACCGCGATCTATACCAGCAAGTTAAGGCGGACCTCCACCGCAAGATCCTCGATCGTCTAGATTTGGAAAAACTCGGGCGAACCCCGAATGACGCCGCAAGGGAAGAAGTTCTGCTGCTCATTCGCAACACCGTGAACAGCGAGGCGGTCCCGCTTAGCTTTGCCGAGCGCGAACGCCTGGCGCGGGAAATTCTGGACGAGATTTTTGGTCTCGGCCCGCTCGAGCCACTGCTGAAAGATCCCACTATCTCCGACATCCTGGTGAATCGGTTCGACAAGGTCTATGTAGAACGGGCCGGCAAACTGGAGCCCACGGGATTGAGTTTCAAAGACGATGCGCACTTGATGCAGATCATCGACCGCATCGTTTCCCGCGTGGGGAGACGGGTGGATGAATCATCACCCATGGTGGACGCGCGTCTTCCAGATGGTTCCCGTGTGAATGCCATCATCCCGCCGCTGGCCATTGACGGACCCTGCTTGTCGATCCGGCGTTTCGGCCGTGATCCCATCACGGGGCGCAACATGGTAGAGAACAAAACTCTCACCGAACCCATGCTCGAATTGCTCGCGGCCATGGTGAAGGGCCGCATGAATCTGCTGATTTCGGGTGGAACCGGCGCCGGCAAGACCACCCTGCTCAATGTCCTTTCCGGTTACATTCCAAACTCCGAGCGGGTGGTGACCATCGAAGACGCCGCCGAACTACAGATGAAGCAGGAGCACGTGGTTCGCCTGGAAACGCGGCCGCCGAACATCGAAGGCAAGGGCGCGGTGCGGCAGAGGCAGTTAGTGATTAACAGCCTGCGTATGCGGCCCGACCGCATTGTGATCGGCGAGGTGCGTGGCGAAGAAACCTTCGACATGTTGCAGGCCATGAATACCGGCCACGAGGGCTCGCTTACCACGGTACACGCCAACACGCAACGCGATGCGCTGGCCCGATTGGAAAGCATGTTTTCCATGGCTAACCTGAATATTCCCGAGCGAGCGATGCGGTCCCAGATCGCCTCCGCGATCCATGCCGTGGTGCAGATCGCGCGCATGGCCGATGGCACCCGCAAGGTAATTTCGATTACCGAAGTTACCGGTATGGAGGGAGAACTCATCGCCATGCAGGATATTTTTGTTTTCGAGCGCAAGGGGATCGACGAAAATGGAAAGGTCAAGGGCGCTTTCCGCGCTACCGGGATCCGGCCCAAGTTCGCGGAACGGCTCTTGACCGGCGGACATAAGCTGCGGTCTTCAATTTTCGAATCGTCGATGGAGGTTTAGCACCGACCCGGTACTTCGATATCTATGCTGGCGATTATTGTCATTTTGGTTTTTGTGGTGGTGGCTCTCGCAGCCTTCGGGGTGGGATCCTTTCTGGACCAACGAAGCTCGCAGGCCCGCCTGCTCCGCGAGCGCCTGTCCGCGGTAGATAAGACGGCAGAGCCGGAGACCACCAGCGAACTGGCCCTGCTCCGCGATGAGATGTTGAGCCGGATTCCCGCGCTCGACAGTCTCCTGCGCCGATCGGCCAGCGTTTCCAATTTACAGACCATGCTGACCCAGGCTGACCTGGGCATCCGCGCGGGCAACATTCTGATATTGTGCGCGGTCAGCACGGTCGCAGTTGGCGTGATTGCATTTTGGGTCACTACAACGATGTCCGTCCCAGCCCAGGAATCCATGATATTCACTGGGGTAGGTGCGGCGGTCGGAGCATTTCTTCCTTACGCATACGCTTCCTACTGTCGATCCAAACGCTTTCAGAAATTCGAGGAACTCTTTCCAGAAGCAATCGACACACTTGCCCGCGCAGTTCGGGCAGGTCATGCTTTCACCACCGCAATCGAGTTGATCGCAAATGAAATCTCCGAGCCGATTGCCAGTGAGTTTCGGAAATTGTTTGAGGAGCAAAAATTCGGCTTGCCGGTAAGAGATGCTTTAATCAATCTTACCGAGCGGGTACCGCTGGTGGACGTGAAGTTCTTTGTCACCGCTGTAATGTTGCAACGGGAGACCGGCGGCAATTTGGCCGAGATTCTGGACAACCTCTCTTACGTGATACGAGAGCGATTCAAAATTCTGCGGCAGGTCCGGGTTTACACCGCCCAGGGCCGCCTGACCATGATGCTTTTGATGGGATTGCCTCCGGTCATCATTGTGACCCTGGAACTTGTAAGTCCCGAATTTATCCGTCCGCTGTTCACCGACCCCATAGGTCACACATTTTTGGTGGTTGGCATCGCGCTGCAAACGATAGGTTATTTCATTATCCGGAAGGTGATTCAGATTCAGGTCTGACTTATGGCGCTTGTGCTGGCAATCGTACTGTTTCTTACCATCGCCCTGGTGGTGTTTGCCTTTGGGGCGGCGGCATATGCGCCTTCTTCGGTGCTCGGCTCCCGTTTGCGTTCGCTCAGTTGGCAGAAGACCCAGAAGGAAGAAAAACCAGCATTCAAGGACCGGCTGGAGCAAGCACTCGATCCCCTTAGCAAGGCCCTGCCTTTATCACCAAGTGAGGTCTCCAGGACTCGTGCCTGGCTAATTCAGGCAGGTTATCGCGATACCCGTCACTTAACCATCTACGTTGGCAGCCGGGTCGGTATGGCCATCTTCGGACTGGCGATCGTTCTGGCCATCGGCAATAGCTCCCTATTCTTGCTCGTCGGAGTTCCAGCTTTCGGTTTCTTTCTGCCGCGGTTCGTGCTGAAGCGGCTTATCAAGAAGCGCCAGCACCTCATCACGATAGGGCTGCCCGATGCTCTTGACCTCACTGTAATCTGCGTGGAGGCCGGCCTCGCCCTGGACCAGGCGATGATGCGCGTCGGCGAAGACCTTAAGCACGCCCACCCCGAGTTAAGCGATGAGTTTCACCTGGTCAATTTGGAGATGCGCGCTGGTAAACCGCGTTCCGAAGCACTGCGCAATTTGTCGGAGCGCACTGGCGTCAATGATATTCGCGCTTTGGTGGCCACGCTGGTACAGACCGACCGCTTCGGAACCAGCGTGGCTCAGGCACTGAGAGTACACTCCGATTCCTTGCGCGTCGAAAGGCGGCAACGGGCCGAAGAGGCTGCCGCCAAAACTACAATTAAGATGGTAATCCCCCTTGCCTTATTCATTCTGCCTTCGATCTTGATTGTGAGCGTAGGCCCAGCAATGATCCAGTTATATCGGACGCTCATGCAAGGACACTGAAACACCGCAGTCACCAAACTCCCCCAGAGTTTGTAAATCAGGAGTTGAGATGTCTTCACCGGGTCCCACGGGATATGCGTTCAACCGGACGCGCCAAGTCCCGCTTGCCACTCAGATGTCGATTGCCGGGACGCACTGGTCCCGCTTTCGTGGCTTGATGTGGACCGATGCTGCGAATTTTCCCGCAGGACGCGGATTGTGGATCGTTCCCTGTCATGGGGTCCACACTTTTGGTATGCGTTTCCCGATCGACGTGATTTACCTGGATGGGAACAAAGTCGTGGTCCACACCGAAAGCCAGTTAAAACCATGGCGAGTGGCCCCGGTTCGCATGCGCGCCGCTTCGGTGCTTGAACTGCCGGGATGCACCATCGAGTCCACCGGCACTTCACTGGGAGATGAGATCGAGATTACCATCGGTAAATCGACGGAGGCGGGCGGCCAGTGAGCGATCTTATGACTCTGGGGCAGGGGGCGGAGGTGATTGAGCCTCCGAAGTTTCTGGTGGAGTGGTCCTCCCCCTGGCAGGAGTTCCGTACTTCCGTTCGCCCGGCCCTGAGCCGTTCACCCGAGCCCCTATCTGGAGAAGCTCCAGTTGGCCTGTTTCCCTATCGGGGCATGTTGGGTTCCTGGCTGTTTGAGGCTGCGCTGGTGCTCCTCGCCATCATGCTTTCAGCCCGGCTGGAGGAAATACGGTCGCTTCAGCCTACGGCGATGATTAAGCCCGACGTCATCTATTTCTCCGGCAATGAGTTGCCGCGTACCGAAGATGCAGGTGGAACCCGTGCCGGGCGCTCCGGACGTTCGGGCGGCCATCAAGCTCATCACCCGACTCAGACCATTCGCGTAGCCCGCGGCGAAACGTTGCGGGAGAGAGTGGTGGATGCGCCGAGGATCAACCTTCCGCGGTCCGATTCGGCAGTCGCCAATCTGCTTGCCTTCAAGCCAATTCCCGGGCCAGCGCCGACGGAAGGACTTCGATCGTCCCAGCGAGCTCCACAAATGCCGGCGCAGGCGGTTGCTCCGGCACCGCAAATTCAGGCGGAGAAGCTGCGCTCAGCCCAGACCCTGACCGCCAGCGTGGTCCCTCCAGCCCCGGTTGCCCCACAACGTGACATCGCTTCCCCGCGAATCCCCGGCAACCAGCCCGTCCAGGTAGTTCCACCTCCGGTCTCGGCTCCCGAAAAATTGACGTCGCAAAACCCGCGACTCACGCTTCCCGTCCCCACCGTAGTCGCACCCGCGCCACAGATTACCCGTGAGAAAGTGACACCGGGCCCCGGATTCGGCGCAAGTGAGCTACATTCCCAGGTCGTGCCTCCGCCTGCGCAAGTAGCTAGCAATGCCGCAGAACGCCGTAACTTTGGTGGCCTGGGCACGAATACTTCGGTCGTGCCTCCGACCGTCCAGCTGAATGATTCTTCGGTGCAACATCTGGCTCCAGCGGGACTCGGAGGCGGCACCAGTGTCGTACCCCCAACGGTTCAGCTGAACAGCGGTTCGACGCCGCGCCAATCCCCTGGTGGTTTGGGCACGAGCGCCGCGGTGGTGCCGCCCGCCCCTACCATCTCGGGCGGATCAACCCAAGCTCATGGAAATCGCGGAATGGGGCTCGGCGGCCCGGCCGACGCGGGAGTCGCCGCCCCGTCGAAAGATTCCGGCGGCAGTAAGCCGGGAACCGGAGTGGTAGTTTCAAGCCAGCCCGGATCAAAGCCCGGAGTGCCAAACAGTTCCACGGGCGCTTTGGCCCTGTCCCCTTCCGGAGGACCGACGCCCGGCCTGGGCGGTTCAGGTGGCGGTTCGAGTATCGGACGAGGCAAGGAATCCGGCAGTGGCCTGGCGGGTAAAGATGAGGGCGCTGGAAAGAGTGGTACGGGCCGCGGCTCCGACACCAAAGCAAGCTCCGGAATCTCACCCTACCCGGGAACCGGAGGAGCGGGCAACGGTACGACCTCGAAACCAGCTATGCCTGGCGTTTCAGTGAGTGGAGGCAGCAACATCGTTACCCTGCCCAGCTTCGGCTCTGGCGGCGCTCCATCCACTGACCTGGGACGTTCCACCAACACCAAGGACGATCGGCCGGGAATCACGGTCGTTGCGTCTTCCCGTTCCGGCGGCGCTTTTAATTTTTATGGCACGCTCAAAGGCGACAAAGTCTACACCATATACATTGACACCAATCTGGGCACTGCGGTGATGGAATTCGCCGACCCCAGCTCCGTTGGACACGGCGGCGAGGATTTGACTGCGCCACGGCCCATGCGGGCCTATGTGCCTCCCAACCTGAAGCGCGCCCGGCTGGTGATTGCCTGCGTCCTGGACCGCACGGGAATTGTGAAGGACGCTCGCGTGCTCGAGTCCGGCACCCCTGAGATGACCGCCAAAGTCATGGCCGCTCTGCCCGGCTGGAAATTCAGCCCCGCCCTGCGTGGAAATCAACCGGTCGAAGTCAACGCAATTCTAGGGTTCGATATCGACACGCGATAATCGGTCATCCTGAGCGCAGTCAGACGTTCACGAACGTGAACGTGTACAAGTCGAAGGACCCCTGCAATCTTCACCGCATTGACCTGGTACGGTCACCCGCTGGCTCTCTCTAATTCTTCCCGATCCCACTTCCCAAGATTCGCCCCAGCATCGTAGGTGCTCTGGCAAAACTCCAACAGCGCACGCTCAGGCGAGTCCGACAATCGCACCTCGTCATACCTCAGGAAAAACTCGCTCTTGTCTTTGCTGTAGAAAGCGCCCGCTGGACGCACCGCGCTGTCCTTGAAACCCATAGGCTCAGGTGCCGCATAAGCATAAAAGGCCGCGTCCTTAACGATTTCGCCATCCCCCGGCCAGAACCCAACACTGATCACTTCGTGCGAATACGCTTCTCTGGTAATTTTGTCGGCTCCTGGCCGGGCTGGCGCTCGCCGGCCCGAGAAACGTGTCACGCAGAGATCAAAGCTGCCCCAAAAGAAATGGACAGGACTCGACTTTCCCAGAAACCCTGCTCGAAACCCCTCAAAAACCGGGGTGATGCTCACCAAAACTCGCCAAAAGCGATTCGCATATTCTGGGTCATAGGAAGCGTGGTCCTTATCGAGATTGAAACGAATCGGGCTGGGGACTTCTACTGGCATGGGCCATATTTTGACCGCGATCCCAAGTGAATGCAGTGCTTCCATGAATTCCGCGTAGAACGCGGCGACCGAGCGCGGAGCGAGGCGAAACGATCTGCTTTCGCCAAAGCTGGTTGAGATCTCCAGTGAGTGGGCAATGAAATCAAACTGAACTTCGAAAGTGCCCTTGTCGTACGGAATTGCCGAGGTGGTTAAACCCCGCGCATTAACATACAGTACAACTCCCCAGTAGTGGTTCAGGTTAGCGCCAAGCGCAAGGCGAACTTTGCCGACAATCTGCGTCCACATGTGCAAAGTCGCATAGGTATCTCTCCACTCCGCGAGTGGAAGAGCCGGCCACAGTTCCGTTTGTTTGCTGTCTCTGGTCATAGTCGATGTTAGGGCTTACCTGCAACCGCTTCCGGGTCGGGTCTCTCGAACAACACGGCGGTATCATCTTCGTGGACAACGACCCACGGTGGCGTTTGCTTGAGCAGCACGCTCAGCGAAGAATTCGCCGGTATCAGTATCCGTGACACCCGCGCTTCGTCAAGAACCTTATCCCAGCCAGGCTGAATCTGGATAACCTTCAAGTAATTCTTGAAGAATTCGCTGCCATATAGGTCATGGCGATCGTCTACGAGCACCTTGGTTCTTGGATAGAGCTGATAGATCAGATATCCGCCCCAGGTGTCGGGACAGAAGATCGGCACCTCGCCACCCCTCGCGGAAATCACTTCGACTGCCTGCACCGGGAATCGTCCTGCATCGAAGTGTGCGTCCATTGCTGGATACGTGCCCAGCATTCCGCCATGCCAGCAAATCCAGAGACAGAGAACGACCCCCGCCGCAGGCCACAGATGTCCTCGAAAACTTGCTTCCATTCTCTCCATGCGGGCGCCAAATGCGTGCAAACGGGAAAAACTCATTCGGATCCAATCGTCGAGATCTGATCGTGTGCCTGCCTCGGAGAGAGTCTTTGAAAGCAAGGGAGCGATGATCAGGACCAGGAGCAGCGACGAAATCGGCAGATTGCGCGAAGCATACAGTGCGCTGGAAACCGCGAAGAGAACGACCAGCAGCTGCGAGGCGGTCAACCTCTTGAAAGAGACCGCCAAGACCGCAATCGTGATCAGCAGCAAGATCTCAAAGCATTGCTGGGGAACGTGGTGAAAATTCGGCGAGAGAAACTCGTCGATATGGTTCATCAGAAAGCGATCGGTCAGATATTCGTAGATGTGCTGGTGCAGTTTGTAGCCATAAGGATTTATGAAGGTCGCCAGAAATGACAGTCCGGCCGCAATGGCCAGCTGCTTATGAAGCTCCGCGATCCTTGCACGTTCGTTCGCTTCCCTGCTGATAAAGTATTCGACCCATCCCCCCGCCATATAGAGAACGAGGAGCAGGAGTCCGAATACAAATCCGCCGTGCAGGTTGACCCAAAGCAGCATCAGCGCGGGCAGCCAATAGAGACGGCGAAGCTTCTGACCCGTGGGGTCGTTTGCGGCAGAGTCGACAACTTGGAACCAAATGACGGCGAAGAACCAACTGAGCAGATGCGGCCGCGCCAGAAAATGGATGCTGCAAGCTCCCATCGAAATGATGAGCAAGACTGGCGACACCAGAAGGCTCGCCCCCCGTCGCAAGGCAAGTTTAAGCACAAGTGTGAATGTTGCGGCAATCACCAAAGCCGAGAAAAGCACTACACCGTTCAGCCCCATCGCTCCGTGGATTGCGGCGATCAATGCATCGTACAGCCATTCCCAGGCGAACCAGGGATGCCCATTCATGGTGGAGGAAAACGAATCCACGCGGGTAATGGCGAGGGTCTGCCACATCTGCTGCCCATTGCGAATATGCCATCCAATGCCGGCATCCCAGAGCAGACGCGGAGCCAGAACGCCGCACGTCAGGGCGAAGAGAATCACCAGGAACAAGAGATCGGCGATCGAAGGCGAAACCCACTTAAACCAGGTCGACGTCGAACCTGATAGGGGCCGGTTTGGCAGGGGTTGCGAAGACAAGGGCTCACTCGTGTCCGACCCCACATGGTACCCGATCGAAGGCCTTGGCCACGAGTGACTTAGTGGGTGTTCCTCGCGAAAAACTATTTCACCTCGGAGGAGCCGGCGGGAATCTATATATTAGGGCGCACTCGTGATGACGAACCAGACGACACCGCGAATCTTGATTGTGGGAGCCGGCTTCGGCGGCCTGCAAGCCGCTCGTCGTCTGGCACGATACCCCGTGCAAATCACCGTTGTCGATCAGCGGAATTATCACACCTTCCAACCCTTGCTTTACCAGGTTGCCACCGCTGGAATCTCTCCGGGAGAGATTGCCGCTCCCGTCCGCCAAATTCTCCGCAGCGACCACAACATTGAAGTGCTGCTCGGCGAGGTCATTGGTTTTGATCTTGAAAAGCGCATCGCAAAATTGGCCGATCTCGAAATTCCCTATGATTATCTGATTGTCGCTGCCGGGGCCAGCCATGCCTATTTCGGCCACGATGAATGGGAACCGATGGCGCCGGGCCTGAAGACGATCGAAGACGCGCTAGAAATCCGCCGCCGCGTTCTTCTGGCATTCGAGTTGGCGGAGCGGCACGCGGCCAGCGGCGAAGGACAGATACAGCTTAACTTTGTCGTCGTAGGCGGCGGCCCCACTGGCGTGGAACTGGCTGGCACCCTGGCTGAGATTGCGCGTCATGCCCTGGCCAATGAATTCCGCTCAATTGATCCCAAGCACAGCCGAATTCTATTGGTTGAGGGCGGACCGCGGGTTTTGCCCGCCTACGCCGAGGATCTGTCGCGCAGCGCGGAGAAACAATTGCAACGTTTGGGAGTCGAAGTGAAGACTTCCGCGCTGGTTACAGGAGTCGAGCCTTCTGCCGTACTTATCGGCAACACACGCCTTCCAGCCGCCGTGATCCTGTGGGCAGCAGGGGTCGCCGCTTCGCCTTTAGGCAAGAGCCTCGGAGTGCCGATTGATCGTGCCGGACGAGTGCTGGTGAATCCGGATTTAAGCATTCCCGGTCATCGGGAAGTCTTTGTAATTGGGGACCTGGCTGCGTTAAAAGACAAAGACGGCAAGCTCCTGCCTGGCGTGGCCCCGGTCGCGATGCAACAAGGCGCCGACACCGCCCGCAACATCGGACGCGACTTGCAAGGCAAGCCTCGCCAGGATTTCCATTATGTGGACAAAGGTAGCCTCGCCACCATTGGGCGCGCCGCTGCGGTGGCGCAAATGGGCAAGCTTCATATTTCCGGATTCATTGCCTGGCTGGCGTGGTTGTTCGTCCACGTTTTCTTTTTGATCGGATTTCGCAACCGGCTGCTGGTCATGATCCAGTGGGCGTGGTCGTATTTCACTTATGAGCGGGGTGCGCGCCTGATCACCGGCAATCAGACCCTGCCCAGTTGGCCCGAGTTGCGAGACGAAAAGGACGAGTCTCGAGAAGCGTCCAGCGCGCCGACGGTCAGTGCAACTTCGAGCCGGTCTTCCCGCTGAGCGAGACTATAATCATAGAAAGACCGCACAGTTACCCTAGCGCACCATTGCAGCCAAGCTTGCGCAGAAAGCGCGGCCACTGCTGAATCCATGAAGCGACTCAGTGTTTCGTGCACTCTCTACGGCCTGGTAGCCGGATTGCTGCTGTTTTCCCTCTCCGCGTCGTCATCCGCCGAAGTGCTCAAGATCGTGGTCAAAGACACGATCCAGCCCATCACCGCCGAATACGTTGACCGCGCGCTGGCCGAAGCGGCGCGCGACAAAGACCAGGCTGTGCTGATCGAGCTCAACACCCCTGGCGGATTGATAACGTCCACCCGGGAAATTATCGAGAAAGTCCTTGCTTCGCCCGTCCCTGTGATCATGTATGTGACTCCGAGCGGGAGTTGGGCGGCCTCCGCCGGATATTACATCCTGCAAAGTGCCGATGTTGCCGCGATGGCTCCGGGCACGAATACTGGCGCCGGTCATCCCGTGACTCTGGGCGGTGAAAAGATGGACGACGTCATGAAGGAGAAACTGGAAAACGACGCTGCCGCCCTGATGCGTTCGGTGGTCTCCAAGCGAGGCCGCAATGTCGAAGTCTCGGAGACCGTGGTGCGCAAATCGACTTCTTTCACTGACCAGGAGGCGCTATCGCAGCACCTGATTGACTACGTGGCTACCAGCGAGCAGGACTTGTTCAAGCAACTTCAGGGAAAGCCCATCAAGCGTTTCGACGGCCAGACCATCACTTTGAATCTGGTGGGCGTGCCGGTGCGGATGCTGGATCTATCGGTAAAAGAGCGCATTCTGTCGTTCATCGTTGACCCCAACGTTTCCTATCTGCTGCTTACCATCGGACTGTTTGCACTTTACGCCGAGTTCAATCATCCCGGCGCCGTGGTTCCGGGAACCGTGGGTGTGGTTTTTATTCTGCTGGCCTTGTTTGCTTTGAACCTGCTGCCCACTCGCTTCGCCGCTTTGGCTCTCATCCTGTTGTCGTTCGCCCTATTCGCATTGGAAGCCAAGTTGGCCTCGCATGGTGTTCTCGCGATCGCGGGGATTGTGACTCTGACTCTGGGCGGTTTGCTGTTGGTAGACGGGCCGATTCCCGAGATGCGGGTTCGCCTGGGAACTGCACTGGCGGTCAGTATTCCGCTAGGGTTCATCACCGTGTTTCTGATGACCATTGCTCTGAAGGCCCGCGCCAATAAAGTGGTCACCGGCGCGCAGGGATTGGTAGGCGCAATCGCTGTGTCGCAATCGCCGCTCTCGCCGCTCGGGAAAGTTATGATTCATGGCGAAGTTTGGGATGCCGTGTCCTCAGCTGACGTCCCCGCGGGCCAGCCGGTGTTGATACGGCGGGTGGACGGTTTGCAACTTCAGGTCGAGCCCACTTCGTCAGCTCGCGAAGCTCCAGTGATAGCCAAGGCCTGGTAACGCCCGCCGCACCTCGTGCGACAACTCCGCGACACAGCAGCAGTAGGCGGAAGTGCGATACAATCCGCCACAGAAGCATTCCTGACAATCAGGCTTGGAGGCTCGGAATGGAACCAGGAACTGGGTTCTTTATCATCGTTGGCGTCATTATCGTTCTGTATCTTCTGAGCTCCGTTAAAATCCTGGCCGAGTATGAACGCGGCGTTATTTTCCGCCTCGGGCGCCTGCTTCCGGAAGCGAAAGGACCAGGCGTCATTCTGGTATTCGCTCCACTCGATCGCATCGTGCGCGTATCTTTGCGGCAGGAAGCATTTGAAGTTCCGCCGCAAGACATCATCACCCGCGACAACGTTACGTTGAAGGTCAATGCCGTGATCTTTCTGCGCGTGATCGAGCCACGCAAGGCAGTTGTGGAAGTCTCCAACTACACCTACCAGACTTCGCAATTCGCCCAAACCACCTTACGTTCCGTACTCGGAGAACAGGAATTAGACGAATTGCTCTCGCACCGCGAAAAAATCAATCTGCGTCTGCAGAGCATTCTCGACACCCACACATCGCCGTGGGGAGTGAAAGTCACCAACGTGGAAGTGAAACAGGTGGACATGCCGGAATCCATGCTGCGCGCCATGGCCAAGCAAGCCGAAGCCGAGCGCGAGAAGCGCTCCAAGATCATTCACGCAGAAGGCGAGTTCTCTGCCGCCCAACGGCTGGTGGATGCCGCCCATTTGCTGGCCACCGAACCGGTCAGCGTGCAACTGCGCTATCTACAAACCTTGACCGAGATCGGAGTGGAAAAGAACACCACGGTCATTTTCCCCGTCCCGGTGGATTTCTTTTCCGGTCTGCAGAAACTTTTGGGAAAATCCGACGGAGACGCCGCCAAGGGCTGAGTGCGGTCCGTGCGGACCAAATTTGAGGCGAGGATAAGGAATGGTAACGGCAACATCGGAAGATACCGAGATCACGCTGGGCACCGGCAAAATGCTGGCCCTGTTCTTTGGCCTGGTAGTCTTGTGTGCGGTGTTTTTTGGAATGGGCTTTTCGCTGGGGAAAAACTCGGTCAGGCCGATCGCCGGGGATCTGTCGCCTAGCACCGTTACTTCGAGCGGTGTCCGCCCTTCGGCGGTCAAGCCAAATAACAGCGCCGCTCCCGCGCAGGAAATGCCGTTCTCTAAAACCGGGCCAAAGGATGCTGACGCGCAATCGCCCAACAGTAGCCCCAACTCATCGGGCGCCACAGCCTCACAACCCACCGATGCAAACAAGTCAAACCCTGCGGATTCCGGCGTAATCATGGCCCCGGTTGCTGGTTATTTCGTCCAGGTGGCCGCAGTCAGCAAGCAGGAAGATGCGGATGCGTTGGTGGATGCTCTCAAGAAAAAGCAATATCCCGCCACTTCGTCGAACTTGCCGACGGACAAGCTTTTTCACGTCCAGGTTGGCCCTTTTGCCGACATTAAGGACGCCGAGTCCATGCGTACCAAGCTACTTGGAGACGGATACAATCCAATCTTGAAAAAGTGATCGCAGTTTGCGATTTTAGCTTATAGATTGTTGGCACATGGGTTCTACAATCTGCATGTATTGACATCCATCAATTTCCTGTCTATTTCTATCCTTCATGAATAGTGCGGAGCAGAAGCTGAATCGCGACTTACACGCCATTGCGGACCCTACCCGCCGGCGGATCCTCAGGGCCCTCAAGGAGCGCGGCGCGTCTTCCGTTGGCAAGGACGTCGGCCTTTGCGCTTCGGACATCGAGCTCCGCATTCGCTTGTCGCAACCCACGATCTCGCACCACATGGCGGTCCTCAGCAAGGCAGGCCTCGTGGAAACCAAGAAACTGGGACAATGGATGTGGTATCGCAGGAAGGAATCAGCCTTGCGAAGGTTGACGCAGATGTTGCAGAAGAGTCTGTAAATGCTTATCCCGCAACCGCCGCCTGGGTTCTTTGGACTAAACGCCGCGCCTGCGTGATCAGTTCGCCCACTTCAAATGGTTTCACCAGGTAAGGAACATTGTTCTCCTGAAGGAATCGCCGCATCTCAGGCTCCACCACACTGGAGAATGTAAACAGCAGGTGTTTTTCCAGGCCGGGATGGCTTTCGGAAATCCATTTATAGACCTCGGGAGCACTCCAGCCGCCGGACATCTTGCCGTTAACAATGAGAGCATCAAATGCTTCGCCGGAAACCTGGTCCTTGACTTGTTCTCGGTTCATCGACGTCGTGACCTGGGCTCCGGCGCCGGCCAGCACATCGCGCTCAAACTCGAGAACGGCTTCTTCGTCTTCCACGAGCAGGATGCGTCCCTCGAGTGCCATATCACGGCGAGGGCCGTGCATCGCCGCGTCCGATATCGCCATTCGTCCTGCCGAGGGCAGGCAGATGTCAATAATGGCGCCGCCTTCGAGCGCATTGCGCGCGGAGATGTCGCCTCCGTGCTCCTTCACAATTCCATAGCAGATGCTGAGTCCGAGGCCGGTGCCTTTCCCCACGCTCTTGGTGGTGTAGAACGGCTCGAAAATGCGATTCGGCTCTTTGATCCCGCGCCCGGAATCCTGGAACTCGGCGTGCACCTGCGCATCCCGGACATACAATCGGACCTGCAAAGTTCCGCCCTGCCCTGCCTCCAACATGGCATCCACCGCATTGTTAATGATATTCAGGAACACCTGTTCGAGCTGGTGCGGATCCCCCGTGACGGCGGGCAGTCCCGGCTCCGTGATTCGTTCCAACTTTATGTTGCTGACCTTCATGTCGTAGTCGCGCAACGCCAACGTTTCATCGAGTACTTTACATATATCGACTTCCTGTTTATGCGGCTTGCGCTGGCGGGCGAAGGAGAGCAGGCTTTGCACTACGCGATGAGTACGTTGTGCCTGCTTGAAGAGCTTGCCGACGAAGTCCGTGGCGCGATCGTTGAGGCCCTCGGTTTCGAGAAGTTGCGCATAGCCCAGAATGGCGGTGAGCGGGTTATTCAATTCGTGGGCCACTCCTGAGATAAGCTGCCCGACGGCTGACATTTTCTCGCTTTGTAACAATTGCTCCTGGGTTCGCCGGAGATCGTCATAGGCTCGGCATGTCTCTTCGTAGAGCCGGACCTTCTCCATAGTCGTGGCCAATTGGCGGCCAATCGCGACCAGCAGATTTTCATCGTTGCCGGTGTACTCCCGGGACTCGCGGCTGCTGATTCCCATGATTCCGATTGGATTGTCTTTTCCCCACAGCAGTACCCATATCCATGAGCTCAAGCCGTCAGCGCGGATGAATTCCGCGACCTGCGGAGGCACGTGGGGCAAATATTCCGCGGTGAGCACTTCGGTACGGGAGCGAGTCACCAAATCGCCGAATCCCTCGGTAAACTTGATTTCCGAAAGTCGGGCGCGATCGACGCTGCGCTGACCCCAGCCGGCGCGGCGGCGGAATGTGGTTTCATCTGAATCGCAAAGATAGATTGATCCTGTCTCCGCCCCCAGTAAAGACACCACCTGGCGCAAGGTCAGGTTCAGAATTTCATCCAGGTCGAAGGATTGGGTAGCGATGACCGCCATCGCATTCAACGCGTTCAGTTCCCGATTGCGTCGCCGGATTTCGTCCTCAGCCCGCTTCTTTTCGGTGACGTCGAGCAAGAAGCCTTGATAGCGCTCGATCTTGCCATTCTTGTCGCGGGTCGCGAAGCTACTCTCGACGGCGGTCAACAATTCGCCATTCTTGCGTTTCAGAGTGATTTCGAAGTTGCGTACGAAGTTATGCAGTTCCACTTCCCGGCGGAAGGTCTCGCGCTGCTCCGTGGAGGCATATAGTTCGCGATCCACATTCATCGCCAGCAGCTCTTCACGGTTGCTGTGACCAAGCATCCGGACAAAGGCGTCGTTGCAGTCGAGCAGTTTGCCTTCGGGGGTGGCCACGAATACGCCTTCCTGTACCTGTTCGAACAACAGCCGGTATTTCTCCTCCGCGATGCGTCCATCCGTGATATCGCGGACTACGTGGATGGTCCCCTTTTGCTTACCGCCCTGTTCCAGGTAGGACGATGTCGAAACCATGGCGAAGCCGCCAAAGCAGGAATCCAGCCCTTCGTGAAAGCCCTCTTCTGAACCGCGGCAATAGGGACATCCCTTCCACTCGCCATGGGAGCGTGGCAAAACGCTCTCGCAGTCCTTGCCGATGACTTCGGACGGCGATTGCCCCAGGCGGCTTAAAAGCGCGTGGTTGGCCTTCATGATGCGGAATTCGGAATCGTGCAAAAGGACCAGGTCCTGGATGGAATCGAAGGTGTTCGTCCACTGGCGATGGGATCGCAGGATTTCTTCCACCAGTCGCAGATTTTCTACTGCCAGCCCAAGCTGATGAGCGCTGGTGGTCAGAAATTCCATTTCATCCGGAGTATAGGAAACCCAGTGCCTGCTGCCCAAGCTCAGGGTACCAATCATGGACTTCTTCCCCAGCACGGGCAGGGTCACAACGTGGTGAAAACGCTCTTTTTTCAGGTAAGCCCGCGTTGCCTCATCGGCCTTGCTGGTCCTGATCACCGCGGGATGTCCTTCCCGCAAAATTCGCTCCTGGGTCTCATCCAGCGCCACGGAATTCCTGTCGCGCAGAAACTCCGATGACAGCCCGATCTGTTGGGCCATCACTAATCGATTGCCATCCAACAGCTGAAACCAGGCCGCCTTGGCGCCCATCAGGGCCTTGAGTTCTTCGAGGGCCGTCGCCATCATGGGCCCGTGCTGCTGGGCGCGGGTGATGCTGGTGGTCAACGCATTGACCGCTCCCAGACGGCGGGTGCGCATCTTGGAATCGTCGAACACCACCAGCAGCATGCTCAGCCCGAACAGGAGATCCAAAACCAAGGGCGATCCTGGAGGGAGATGAACGTTGACCGGCACCCAGTCAAGGTGCAGCAAAACCAGACTGATGCTCAGTAACCAGGGACCAATTTCCCAACGGGACCAGCGAAAGCGGATCAGAACCACAGCCGCAGTAATCGCAATCAGCCGGTAAGAGACTTCCAGGGCCACTCGCAGGGTGAGCGAGTCCGGCCACCACAGTATCCGCAGCACCGAGTAGGCAATGACGGTGATGCCGATTAAAGTTAGCGGCAAGAGCAGGTCTCGAGCATGTGCGTACACAAAAATCGCCGCGGCAAACAGGCAGATCGCCAGGACAAACTCGGCTTGGGCAATCGCTATGGAATAGCCGGAAAGCGGGTCTCCCACCAATCCATGAAGGGTACAACGGGAGACGAAATACGCCAGCCAGCCTACAATCCAGATCAGGAGATAACGCTCGCGAAAAGTGCGAAAGACCAGCAGGCTGGCCGCGAGCACGACAAGAACAGCGGGTTCCTGAGCCACTAAGGTAGGGCCAACCAGGCCGCTGACTTGGTTCCAGTCAGTTAAGACACCGATATCCATTGGCGAAAGGCGCAAACTGCTATGCTTGTTAATAGCACGCCTACCGGAGTTGCCGGGGCGCTTTTGTATGGCCGCAGGTTACTTTCGGTACCTTGGGACTAGGTTAGAATTGGACGTACACTGAAGCCTCCCCATGCCTGCCGACCGCATTCTCATTGTCGACGACGAGGAACCAATCCGCGAGATTGTTTCCGCCCTGTTGACGGCAGCTAAATATCAATGCCGTCAGGCCGCTTCCGGTCTGGAAGCTCTGGCCATACTCGATTCCGGCGAAGAATTTGATCTCATGCTTTCCGATCTGATCATGGCGGAATTGGATGGCATCGGCCTGCTGGAACGCACCAAGGAAAGATTCCCCGATATGCCGGTGGTCATGGTGACCGCCGTTAACGATATCTCCGTCGCCTTGGCGGCCATTCGCAATGGCGCTTACGACTATCTGCTGAAACCTTTTGAGCGCGAACAGTTGCTGGTCACGGTCAGCCGAGCGTTGGAGAACCGCCGCCTGAAGATGGAGAACCGCCAGTATCAGACCAACCTGGAAGCCCTGGTAACCGCGCGAACCGAGCAGTTGCGCAAGGCAATCGGCACGCTGGAGCGTTCTTACGACATCACGATTGAAGCCCTGGGCGACGTTCTTGACCTGAAGGACGCCGAAACCGAAGGCCATTCCAAACGCGTCACTGCGTTTACCATCGCCATCGCTCGGGTAGTGGGGTTATCGGCGGATCAGATCCGCGTCATCGCTCGCGGCGCCTACTTGCACGATATCGGTAAAGTGGCGATTCCGGACGCTATCCTTCGTAAGCCGAGCGCCCTAAGTCCCGACGAAATGGCAATCATGAAAGAGCACTGCCACCGGGGCTACCAGATGCTTAAGAAAATCCCCTATCTCGCCGAGGCCGCAGAGATCGTTTACGCCCATCAGGAGCGGTTCGACGGCACCGGCTACCCCCGCGGACTCAAAGGGGAAGAAATCCCTTTGGGAGCAAGACTCTTTTCCGTGGCCGATACTTTGGACGCTATCACTTCTGACCGCGTTTACCGTCCCGCGCAGACTCTGAAGGCCGCCCGCGAAGAAATCGAGCGCTGGTCGGGGCGGCAGTTCGATCCCGAGGTGGTCCGCACGTTTCTCTCCATGCCGGAAAACATTTGGGGGGACTTACGAAAAGAAATTAACGCTCAGGTTTCCCACTTCGCCTATTCGGCCCCGGCGAAAGCCGCTATCTAACCAACTGGCTGCCTCCGGATATCATTTCCCGGACGCTGCAATCCGGCCGGAATCCAGTTGCACATCGCGCTGAATCACCATCTCGAAAGTCGTCCCCGACGGCAGATTCACGTCCCGTCCCCGGCCCAAAAGGGCAATGGCGGTGCCTACGGCGCCGCCTACGCCGGCGCCAATGAGTCCACCCTTTGCCCCGTTGCTTAGAGCGCCTACCACGGCGCCACTGCCTGCGGCGCTGGCGATGGTGGTTGCTTCGTCTCCCGCCTGGCTATCCTGGCGAAGAGTTCCCTCTTTATCCTTGATTCCAGTCTTATCAACTCCAGGCGCACTCTCGAGAGAACCAGGCAGCACCACCGTGTACCCGCTCGGATAAATCAGCGTGGTGAAGTGCATAAGCACTTCGGCCCGGCCCTTGATGTGTCCGCCGCGCTCGATATGGCTGATTCTGCCTTGCACATAGGTTCCCGCCGGAATGAGGATGCGGTCGTTTAATGCAAACGGAAAAGTGGTCTGCGCGTAGACCGCCGCTCCTTCTTGTGTGCCCTTGGTCGAAATCGCGTGTTTAAGCTCCAGCGCAAGCTTCGTGCCTGCGGGAACCGTCACGGTATTCGGGTTGGCCGCCGGCGGAGGAATGCTGGAGGAGGACACGCCGCTCGCAACCGGGGTCGCGGGCGGGCCATCTTGCGGATCACTGTCTTTCTGGGAGGCAGCCTCAGGCGTGTTCGACGGCGCAGGCGGCGCGGTCTGTGCTGTCGTCCAACTAGAAAGCAGGAGCAAGGTAACGACCAGACGCACGATCTACCTCCCGACTCAATCTCCCGGGATCTAATACAGGCCGAGTACAAGAATCAAGAAAAACTTCGACCTCATGCAGGGTACGATGCTGCCAACTCGATAAATGTCACTTGCAACTTGCGTAATTCCTATTCGCCGCCCGTCCGTTTGAGCTGGCTCTCTCTCACATTCCCCATGAATTGAGATTGCAACCGTTGGGCACAGAGTTCGCCGCAGACGTGCAAGGTACCTTCCCGCGTGGCGATCTCCTCGTCCCAGGGGCACAAGTAAAGCACGGGCCGGTTGAACTCCCCAAAAGAAGTCCACATGATCCACCAGCGATCCGTCGATCGTTTCAAAGTCCCGCAATTGGGCCCAGCGCACCGATAATATGGATTCGGGACCGGAGCTCTGCCGCTTACAACTTCCATTGGTCTCAACTCTCCTGCTCAACGACGTCTATTCCATTCTAGCCAATACAAACCCATCCATGCGCGCAGGATTATTTATAAATCAAGTATTTCTGCCGAAGCTGTTCAAATTTCTCCAGCGGCTCGCGCCAGTCCTCGGCAATACGCCGGGGATCTTCGCCTCGTGAAAGAGCATCAGACACTGACTGGTTCACCAGAATGTCGCGCATCTTTTCCATGTGAAATTGTTCTGGATAAAGCTTATGCAGCGCCGATGCCAGTTCCATCCCCAGCTCGGGAGAATCAAGCGCATTCCGATCCAGCAGAATGATATTCACTCCCTCGCACTTCTGGTTCTCATAATTGCTCGCCGTGGGGGTGAAACGTAGAGGCACAAAACGAACCCCGGAGATATTGCGGGCATTCAAATACTGCGCCAGTTCTCGTCCCTTGATCCAGGGTGCGCCAAGTAACTCAAATGGAGTCTCCGTTCCGCGCCCCACGGAAACATTTGTGCCCTCGACCAGCGCCACGCCTGGATACAACGTCGCCTCGGTTACGCTGCGAAGATTGGGGGAGGGGTTTACCCACGCTAGGCTCGTCGAATCGTACCAATCGCCGCGCATCCAGCCTTCCATGGGCACTACGGTAAGTTTGGCGTTGAGACCGCGCTCGGCATTGATCATCTTTGCCAGTTCGCCCATGGTCATGCCATGACGTACGGGGAGGGGGAAATAATTCACAAAGCTTTCGTGGCCTGGATCCGAGATTGGCCCCTGCACAAATGAGCCTGTGATTGGGTTGGGACGATCCAACACAATGATTTCAATTCCTGCCTTGGCCGCTGCTTCGAGGAAATATCCCAACGTGGATTCGTAGGTATAGAAGCGGACGCCGGCGTCTTGCACATCGACGACTATGGCATCGAGATTTTTCAAGACATCCAGCGAAGGACGTCGGGCGGCATCGGTGGCACCGTAGACGCTGTAGACAGGAATATCGGTGGCCGCGTCTCGTGAATTGCCAACGTTGGTCGTGTCGAGCGTGCCGGTTACGCCATGCTCTGGGCTGAAGATGGCGTCCAGCGAGATACCGGGTGCTTGGGCCAACACATCAATGGTCCGGCGGCCCAGAGAATCAACGCCGGTCTGGTTGGTCAGCAGACCGATTTTTCTCTTTGTCGCCGGCGTCGTATCGCTCGGATTCTTGCCACCCGAGTCGTTGTCTTTCGGTCCACGAATCTCCTCGAAGTTGTGGGCTTCGAGAACATCGATTCCCGTCCGTACCGCTCCGTTTCTCCCGGCCAGTCGCCGCGCGACAGTTTGGGTCTCGTTATAGCCGGTAATGCTCTTCCAACGCATCTCTTCTTGCTCGCTCGCGCTCAGCGGCAGGGCCGCAGCTACAGCCGTGGCAATTTTCGACCGGAGGGCGACTGCGCTTCCCTTGCCGCGAGGATGAACGGCATTGGTCAGTAGGATGATGTAAGTGCGCGTGGTGGGATCAATCCACAACGAAGTTCCCGTAAATCCGGTGTGGCCGAACGAGCCGACCGGCAGCAGATCGCCGCGATTACTGGAGAACGGCGAGTCGATGTCCCAGCCAAGTCCGCGCAGCACTTGCGAAGTAGGCGGTTGTTGGGGTGTGGTCATCTTCTCGACCGTCAGCGGCGATAGAATGCGACTTCCGTTCAGAAGGGCCTGGGCAAATTTCGATAGGTCATCCGCAGTCGAAAACAGGCCGGCATGTCCGGCCACTCCGCCCATGCGGCGCGCGGTAGGATCATGCACCACGCCGCGCAGCATCTTGTCATTTTCGTCATATTGCGTGGGCGCGATTCTGGGACGCCACGCCGCAAGCGGCAAGTAGCGCGTTTGCGTCATCTGCAGGGGTACAAAAATGTTCTTTGCACAATACGCGTCGAGCGTGTTCCCTGTAACCCGCTCGACCAGCGCGCCCAAGGTAATGAAGTTGATGTCGCTGTAGAGAAACTTCGAGCCCGGAGGGAAGATTGTCTTTTCAGCAAAAGCCATCCGGAACGCCGTTTCGCGACCTTCCCACGGCTGGGTCAAATCGAGGTCTTCAGGCAAACCCGAGTGGTGGGTCAGCAATTCGCGAACGGTAATGTCGTCTTTGTCATTCTGCGCGAATTCTGGAATGTATTTCTCGACCGGATCGTTGAGCCTGACTTTTCCGCGTTCCAACAGTTGCATCACCGCAGTAGTGGTAGCCACGACTTTGGTAAGGGACGCCAGGTCAAAGATCGTATCCACGGTCATGGGTTCGCGCCGTGGCTCAAGGGAGCGATCGCCAAAAGCCTTGCGATAAACCACCTGCCCGTTGTGCCAGACCAGCAAAACCGCGCCCGGCACTTGCCCGTCGCGGATTGCGTCCTGGACAATGGCGTCGAGCACACCCAGACGGCTGGGCGGACCAGCCCGATCCTTGGCGGCACCAAGGAGAGGCGAAGAAACCAAGCCGACCAGTAAGGCAAACATCAAAAAACGGGCCGCCGTCCCTGGCAAGCGCGAATTTGTGCTGAATCTACGAATACTCTGACTCTACACAACGTCGACAGCATTGCTCAAGGAACCGAAGTGTAGGGGGTGCCGTTTGTGCCACAGGCCGATTCCTTTACCCGCCCACCGAACTTTGCTATAAACCGAACATCGAACACTCCGCATCTTCACCGAGAAACTTCCCGGGGCTCACCCAGACACGTGCCCCGGCGCTTCCTGTTCCCGCTTACGGGCGGCAGGATGCTGTTTTCGCTCGCGCTTTCGCCGTCTTGGGGCAGGCCATTGCCGATCACGCATTCCCCGGCGCCTCCGCGGCGGTAACACACCAAGGCGAACTGGTCGCCCTGGAAGCATTTGGACGGTTTACTTACGACCTCGATTCTCCCCTAGTAGTACCCGCCACGATTTTCGATCTAGCTTCTGTTTCCAAGGTGATGGCGACCACCAGCATGGCCATGAGTCTCTACGAACGAGGCCTATTGGACTTGGACGCGCCCGTAGCGTCAATCATCCCCGAATTCGCGGGTTCCGAGCTCCCCAAGAAAGACCCACGGCGACGGGACGTTACTTTCCGCATGCTGCTGGCCCATTCTTCGGGACTGCCCGCGTATGAGAAGCTATTTCTACGCGCCAAAACCAAAGAAGACCTTCTAGCCGCAGCTTTTGCGAATCCGCTGACGGCCGATCCCGGAACCAGGGCGGAATACAGTGATATAGGCTTCATCATTCTGGGCGTTGCACTGGAACGCATTGCCGATGAATCCCTCGACAGTTTTTGTCAACGCGAGATCTTCGGGCCCTTGGGAATGGGACAGACCGTGTTCAATCCGCCCGCGGCGTGGCGTTCTTCGATCCCGCCGACGGTCGACGACCGTACCTTTCGTGGTCGAGTCGTACAAGGTGAAGTTCACGACGAAAACGCCAGTGTATTGGGAGGGGTGGCGGGACATGCCGGTATATTTGCGTCCGTGCAAGATGTCGCAATATTTGCCTACTCGATGTTGAACGGGCGAAAACCTCTGCTACGCCCGGAGACTCTCGCACTGTTTACCAAACGAGAAATATCGTCGCCAGGAACGTCTCGCGCTTTGGGCTGGGACACCCCGTCCTCACCGTCACAATCGGGAAAGCATTTTTCTTCGCTTTCATTCGGGCATCTCGGTTACACCGGGACTTCGCTATGGATCGACCCGCAGCGGCAGCTTTCGATAACTCTGCTCACCAACCGGACGTGGCCGGATTGCAGCAATAAGGCAATCCAGCAAGTCCGGCCCAGATTTCACGATGCTATCGTTGAAGCGCTATATCCCGAACTGGAGGAAAAGCCTTGAAGCGCGCGGCCAAAAACACGAGCACGGAACTCAGCCGGCTTTCCACGGAGCAGCCAAACCCGGCATCGAAGGATTTGGATCTGAAGTCCTCCTTGGATATCGTCAGCATAATCAATGCTGAAGACGCCAAGGTCGCCGCCGCAGTCAAGCGTGCTCTTCCACAGATCGCCCGCGCCATCGATGTCATTGCCGCGGCTCTCAAGCGGGGCGGACGCCTCATCTACGTGGGTACCGGCACCAGTGGCCGGATTGCCGCTCTCGATGCCGCCGAATGTCCGCCGACGTTCAACACTAATCCCAAGACGGTGCAGTTCATCATCGCCGGTGGAGTGAAGGCCCTGGGCGCGGCGATCGAGGCCAATGAAGATTCCCGCAAGCTTGGCGAGCAGGCCATAGCAAAGAAAAAACCGAGCAAGGATGATGTTGTCGTGGGGATCGCCGCTAGCGGCAGGACTCCATTCACCATTGCGGCAGTTCAATACGCACGTCGCCACGGCGCCAGGACGGTCGCTGTGATCTGCAACCCGAATTCCCTATTGGGCAGGACCGCCGAAATCGAGATTGTGGTCGAAGTCGGCCCGGAAGCGATTTCTGGATCCACCCGCATGAAGGCCGGAACTGCACAAAAAATGGTGCTAAATATGCTTTCCAGCGGGGCCATGACAAAGCTCGGCTACGTGTATGACAACCTCATGATCAATGTCCGCATGAAAAATGAAAAGCTCGCGGAACGAGCTGCGACCATTCTTCAAAGAACTTCCGGCATAGAGAGAGAGACCGCAAAGCAAGCCCTGAAATCAGCCGGAAACAGCGTTTCAGTAGCCCTTGTGATGTTACGGGCAGAAGTAAGTAAAACGGTGGCGCAGCGCGCTTTGAAAACGGCCTCCGGAAATGTTCGCCAGGCTATTGCCGCGGCCGCTTCGACCTAGGGTGATCGTCCGGTGTCGTTTTCTGCGACCTCTGCGACCTCAGCGGTTCAAGGCTTTGTACCCTAACTTCTGATCCCACCAGTCCGTGCCCTTCCGATTAACACCCTTTCCACTACACCTCTTCGTATTCCCGCTAGAATAGACAGACGCCACAGATTGGAGTCCTCATGGGGCTCGCTCTGGTTCATGAATTTTTAGGAAGCCATCTCGATATGGATAAATTCGTAATTCGCGGCGGCAATCCGCTGCTAGGCACCATCCGCGTCAGCGGAGCCAAGAACGCTGCTCTACCCGCCATGGCCGCCGCCCTGCTCACCGAAGAACCGGTCATCCTGGAAAATATCCCGCAGGTGCGCGACATTGAGACCACCCGCAAACTGCTCGCGGCCATGGGCGCCGAGGTCGAACTGGGCTATGGACGGGCCCAACATCGCACCACCATTTCCTGCAAAACCCTGGCCGCGCCGGAAGCTTCCTATGAACTGGTCAAGACCATGCGAGCTTCGACCTTGGTGCTGGGGCCGCTGGTCGCGCGCTGTGGCACGGCGCGGGTGTCACTCCCCGGAGGCTGCGCCATCGGAGCCCGCCCGATTGATATGCACATCAAGGGCCTTGAAGCTCTGGGGGCAAAGATCACCCAGGACCACGGATACGTGGAAGCGACCGCCAAGCGGCTAAAAGGCGCGGAGATTGTTTTCGACAAGATCACCGTGACCGGCACCGAAGATTTGCTGATGGCCGCCACCCTCGCCGAGGGCGAAACCACCATGTTGAACTGCGCTCGCGAACCGGAAGTCGCTGATCTGGCCGATCTATTGAACAAGATGGGCGCGCGGATCGAAGGGGCAGGAACTTCCACCATCCGCATCAAGGGTGTCGAGAAGTTGCACGGAGCCAAGCACCGCATTATTCCCGATCGCATTGAAGCGGCGACTTTCATTATCGCGGGCGCGTTGACCGGCGGCGACTTGAACGTTGCGGGATGCGATCCGCAGCACCTGACCGCACTGCTGCAAAAGCTTCATGAAGTCGGCGTGAAGACGACGAGCACCACCGATTCGGTCCGGGTGATGGGAGACAATCCTTTCAAAGCCGCCGATATTGTGACCGAAGAGTATCCCGGTTTCCCCACCGATATGCAGGCGCAGTACATGGCGCTAGCCACCCAGGCTGAGGGGACTTCGGTCGTTACCGAAAATATTTTTGAGAACCGCTTCATGCACGCCCAGGAACTGGTTCGCATGGGCGCAAACATCAAAATTGAGGGACGCCGGGCCGTTGTTCGCGGCAAGACTCCACTGAGCGCAGCGGCGGTCCTCGCTTCCGACCTTCGGGCTTCAGCCTCGCTAGTGCTGGCAGCTCTGGTGGCCGACGGGGAGAGCATCATTGATCGGGTTTACCACATTGACCGTGGCTACGAAAATATCGAAGAAAAGCTTCGCGGGGTGGGGGCTCAGATTCGCCGCATCGGAGAAATCCTGCCAAAACGCCGTGGCGCTGGTAATTAGAGCGGGATTCGCCCTTCCATCTCCAGCGCGTCAGCCTGATGCGCCAGCCGGATGAAATCTGGTAGTTTCCTAGTCATGAAAAGCCGGCGCTAATCGTGATCGACATGCTGGTTGACTTCCTCGAAAAGTGGGAGCCAGCCCGCAGGCAAGGGCTAGTTCAAGCAATCAACGAACTGGTGCATACGATGCGGAGCTTCGGCTGCCCGATCATCTGGATTCGGCAGGAGTTTGAGCCTGATTTGCGGGATGCTTTTCCGGAGATGCGGGCGAAAACAATTCGCATCACGATCAAAGGAACACCAGGCTGCCAAATTCTCCCGGAGCTGGTGGTCGCTTCGTCGGACTCCGTCATAATCAAGAAGCGCTACAGCGCCTTTTTCGGAACCACCCTCGATCAGACACTTGCGACCATGCAACCTGACGCGTTGATCATTGCTGGGATCAATACCCACGCCTGCGTCCGCACAACGGTGACCGATGCCTACCAGCGAGACTGGAGGGTAGTCCTGGCCGCGGACTGTATCGGCTCGTACGATCAGGAGCACCACAACATTTCCCTGCGGTACATGAAGGACAAACTTGCTACGGTCATGAGCAATGAAGAGATCCTGTCAGCCTTGCGCCAGGACAAATAAATTCGTTGTCGCCTTTGCGGTTTGTTCTTGTGCTATTCTCTTGCCGTACCTAGCGGGTCTCCGCGCCTGGTTCCGTTTACCAGGCCACCCACAATGAGGAGATCCTACCTGCGTTTCCTTCTCTCGCTGGGAACGTGGATGTAGGAGTCGCGAGCACACTTCGAGGTGTGCGTGCGCTCTTACGAACCACGTGCTCCTCGCCCTAAAGGAGAGAACATGAAATTCCAGAAACTCACGCCCAATCTAGTAGTGAAAGACGTTGCCGCCGCAGTCGAATTCTATCGCTCCGTACTAGGGTTTCAGATCGCCTTCACCGTCCCTGACAATGCTCCCTATGTTTTTGCTTCGGTCACGAACGGCGCGGTTGAAATCTTCTTCAATGACCAAAACATGGTCAGGGAAGACTATCCATCGCTGGCAGTCGACCCTCTTGGCGGGACTTTGACCCTCTTCATTGAGGTGGATGGCATTGAGGAGGTATTGGCAGCTGTACAGAAGGCAGGTGCGAAAATTACCATGCCTCTGAAAACGCAGTTTTACAGCATGCGGGAGTTTGCTTTCGAAGATCCGGAGGGGTGGGTACTAACCATTGCGGAGAGAGTGAAGTAGAAAGAAGGCCGCGATGAGAATCGCGGCCTCTTCTTTAGAATTATCAGGGTAAATCCGGCGCTAAGAACCTCTAGCGTCTCGGCCCACCACGCCCTCCGCCGCCGCCACCAAAGCCGCCGCGTCCGGGGCCGCCTCGACCGCGGCCTCTTCCGCCGCCACCGCCGGGCCTTCCACCACGACCGCCGCCACCCGGCCGATCGCCATGAGGGCGATCACTCGGCGGACGATCCGACGAAACCGCTCCCACCGGAGCGTCACGGTTAAAGTTAGGCTCGTCGTCGGCGAAATCCGCGCCGCCTTCGATGGTAAGCGCCGGAGCGCCTGCGCTGTGATGGGCTTCCTCACCGCCATCGTTGCTGCTTTCCGCGCCACCCTCAGGTGGAAGTTCGCCGCCACCCATCTTGGCCCGCTGCTCTTTCAGAATCGCTTTGCGCGATAGACGGATGCGGTTGCCTTCAACCGCAAGCACCTTCACCAATACCTGGTCGCCTTCTTTGAGCTCATCGCGAACATCTTTAATGCGATGCTCGGCGACTTCGCTGATGTGCAGCAAGCCGTCGGTGCCGGGAATGATTTCGACGAAAGCGCCGAAGTCCGCCAGGCGGGTGACCGTCCCGAGATAGGTCTTCCCTATTTCGGCGGTCGCCGTCAGGTTGCGAATGATCTCCAGAGCTTTGTTCGCCGCAGCCTCATCGTTCGAAGCCACGTTGATCTTGCCGGTATCCTCCACATCAATCTTGACCCCGGTCTGCTCAATGATCGAACGAATCATCTTGCCGCCGGGCCCGATGACGTCTCGAATCTTGTCGACCGGAATCTGCAAGGTGTAAATACGAGGAGCGAACGTGGAAACCTTCTCGCGGTGTTCGGTAATCCCTTCGCTCATCTTCGCCAGGATATGCAACCGTCCGGCCTGCGCCTGGGCCAGTGCCTCACGCATGATCTGAGCCGTGATGCCGCCGACCTTGATGTCCATCTGCAGAGCGGTGATCCCGTCTTTGGTGCCGGCAACTTTGAAATCCATGTCGCCGTAATGATCTTCCGCGCCGGCAATGTCGGTCAGGATGGCATACTGCTCGCCTTCCTTGACCAGCCCCATCGCCACGCCAGCGACTGGAGACTTGAGCGGAACGCCTGCGTCCATTAACGACAAGGAAGCTCCGCATACCGAGGCCATCGACGACGACCCGTTGGACTCCAGAATGTCGGAGACTACGCGCATGGTGTAAGGCCAGTTTTCTTCAGTCGGAAGCACGGCGAAGAGGGCGCGTTCCGCCAGTGCACCGTGACCGATTTCGCGACGGCCCGCGCCACGCAGAAACTGGACCTCGCCAACCGAGAACGGAGGAAAGTTATAGTGCAGCAGGAAGCGTTTCTTGGCTTCGCCTTCGAAGGTTTCCAGGCGCTGCCGGTCGTCGGTAGTTCCCAAAGTCGTGGTGACCAGAGCCTGGGTTTCGCCGCGAGTAAAAATCGCCGACCCATGAGTACGGGGAAGAACGCCCACTTCCACCCAAATGTCGCGGACTTTATCGAATGCGCGGCCATCAGGACGGCGCTTCTTGGCAATGACTTCATCGCGGAAGATGCGCTCCTGCAAATGTTCGTAGTAGGTTTTAAACTTGGCGCGTCCGGCCACGTCTTCTTCCGGGATGGCGGCCAGCAATCCCTTCTTCAGCTCCTTGGCCAACATGTGGCTTTCGGCTTTGTGATACTTCTCGGTGTTCAGCCGATCGGCAAGGTCTGCACCGACACGATTCTTCAGGTCGTCAAAGTACGCCTGGTCAAATTCCGGCGGAGTCACGGTGCGCTTGGGTTTGCCCGCTTTGGCGCGGAGATCGTTGATGGCAGCGCAAATCTTCTTGATTTCGGTGTGGCCGAATTCGATGGCGTCCACCACGGTTTCTTCTTTCACTTCTTTTGCGCCCGACTCAATCATCACAATGCCTTCGGCGGTGCCGACGACCATGATGTTCAGCAGGCTTTCCCGCATTTCAGCGTAAGTCGGATTAATAACAAATGCACCGTCGACCAAGCCCACGCGTACCGCGCCGATCGGGCCAAGGAACGGGATATCGGAAATAGTCAGAGCGGCCGATGCGCCGTTGATGCCGAGCACGTCGGGATCGTTCTCATTGTCCGCGGAAAGCACAAACGCAATGACCTGGGTTTCGCACTTGAATCCGTCGGCGAATAGTGGTCTTACCGGGCGGTCGATTTGACGGCTGGTCAGAATTTCGCGCTCGCTGGGACGTCCTTCGCGCTTGATGAAGCCACCAGGGATGCGTCCGCCGGCGTAGGTGTATTCGCGATAGTCGACGGTAAGCGGGAAGAAATCGATGCCTTCGCGGGGGTCGGGATTCGCGGTTGCAGTGGCCAGCACCGTGTTGTCGCCGCTTCGGACAACCACGGAGCCATGGGCCTGTTTGGCCAGTTTTCCAGTTTCAAAGCTGATGTGTTTACCGCCGGTAAGTGCAACAGATACTTCGTGTTTCATGAGTTTTCCTTGTGTACAGGAGGGCAGGTTTGTGCAGAATGGGTAGGACGGATCATGAGCAAATGATCAATGGCCGCCAGTAGCGATCTTGCAGATGGCCGGGAACGCACGTTTGCCGGTTGCCTCATTGGGAATCTGCGGTCCGGGGACGGCAGGTTGATTCCGGGTAAAACCAGATCGTCCGCAAACTACTTGCGGAGACCGAGTTTCGTGACTACACCCTTGTAGCGATCGGAATCGTACATCTTGAGGTAGTCGAGCAAGCGACGCCGCTTGCTGACCAGCATGAGTAGACCGCGGCGTGAACCGTGGTCCTTCTGGTGCGTCTTGAAGTGCTCCGTCAAGTGACCAATACGCTCGCTCAACAGAGCGATCTGAACTTCTGGGCTGCCGGTATCGGTAGCATGCGTACCGTACTGGTCGATGAGGGATTTTTTTTGCTCTCTGGCTAGCACTTACCTGATGCACTCCTGTTTAAATTTTCGATTTTCCTTTGTAACAGTAATGAGGTTAACACGTTGGCCAGCAAGGTGTAAAGTCGCGCGGTGACTGGGTATTACCAACGCCAATCGCAAATCCACCATCAGAATGAGTATAGTTTATGGTGAATTCCATGTCAGTTCGTTGCCCCCAATGCTTTTCCGAGAACGCCGAGCAATACCGCTTTTGCGGCATGTGCGGAACCCCTCTGCCGCGTTTGGGCGCCGCATCCGAAGAAGACGACGCAAGAGTGGAGCGTGCGGCCCCCTCTGTGGCCATGCCCGGCAAAGAAAGAACAACCGTACCCGTGACCGGCCCGTCTTTCCTGGGCTTGTCGCAGGACCAAAATCCTTATCCCGACCGCAGCCTTGACTACCTGCTTGAGGACGAACCAGATCCCGGCCGCAAACGTATGTATCTCGCAGTCCTCCTCGTCGTAGCGGCAGTGGCGATGCTTGCTTGGCGATGGCGGCACAGTGGATTTTTCGCGAGAACTCGTCCGGCGGTTGTGGCCACGCCGAGCGATGCAACAATGAATTCACCCGACAGCTCTCTTCCCAGCCCTTCCGCCTCACCCTCCGCTGTTCCTTCGAAGAGCTCTGACTCAGCTGCTGGATCTCCCACCGACTCTGGTTCCGGAGCGACGGATCATGCCGGAGCGCCGGTCCACGACGAGACCGCAAAGCCGGCCGCTTCGGAGCAAACGCAAGCCGCCGTACCGACAACCAGCAATCCGATCCCGAACGATTCGGGAAATTCCGTCACGAAACCAGAAGCGCCTTCCACGACTGCTCGAGAACCCACCGCCGAGAAGGCGGTGGCAACTCCACCGCCGGTTGCCGAAGCTGTGCGGAGAGTTTCTCGGGAAGCGAAGGCACCATCCCCACCTCCAGCTTCGCAACCAGACTTGCTCGTTGCAGAGGGCGAGAAATATCTTTACGGAAACGGTGTCCCGCAAAACTGCGCCCGGGCCGAGAAAAGTTTGCTATCTGCGGCTCAACGCGCCAGTTCCAAAGCCGAGAGCATTCTCGGCACCATGTACGCGACCGGACACTGCGTGGGACGCGATTTGCCCACTGCTTATCGCTGGTTTGCCAAGGCCTCGCACCAGGATTCCAACAACGCCCGCATCACCCGCGATCTTGAAGTCCTCTGGAAGCAGATGACTCCGGGAGAGCGTCAACTGGCAGTCAACAGCCGGGAATGATCACGTAAGCGTCCACGCCCGAAATGCTATAGGGGTCCTTCGACTCCGCCAGAGGTTCACTTCGTGGACCTCAGACTGCGCTCAGGATGACAAATAGGGGAGAACCTTGTATTGTTTCGCCGGAGCTGCAAAGCGATTGAAGCCAAAGGGGTAATGCCCTACAGGCAATCCGCTCACGTCTCTTAAACGTAATTCATACAGGAAAGAGATCACCGTTTGTCGAGTTTTGAGTCACAAGGGGTTTCGCCCGACGTCAAGCTAGTGACGGCGATACGCTCCGGCGATGAGAGCGCGATGGCGGTGCTGTATGACCGCTATTCCTCCCTCGTGTATTCCGTGGCTCTGCGTGTGCTTAGCGATACCGGCGCGGCCGAAGACGTGCTCCAGGAAGTCTTTATGCAACTATGGCGAAATCCCGGTCTGTTCGATGCCAGCCGCGGAAATCTCGCCCCCTGGTTGGCGGTGATTGCCCGCAATCGCTCGATTGATTCCCTGCGCAAACGCCGTCCGGAAACGGATATCGACGATGTAATTGTTTCCGTGGAACCCGACATGGCAGGCGACGCCGAACGCGGCCGCGCCATGGAGAAAGTTCGCGGGGCGCTGGGAACTATGCCTCTCCCGCAAAGAAGCGCGCTGGAGATGGCCTATTTTGAAGGTCTGACTCATACTGAAATCGCGGCCAAGACCGGTGAGCCACTGGGCACCATCAAGACCAGAATTCGCGCTGGATTGCTGGCGCTGCGCAAGGCAGTAGTCGCATGAGCGTACACGAACAATTCGCGGAAGATCTGGCGCTGCACGCGCTGGGCTCGTTGCAGGGTGACGAACTGGTCGCGCTCGAAGCCCATCTCCAGGGCTGCGCCGACTGCCGTCGCGAACTGGAGTTGCTGCGTGGTGACATGGCGCTGCTGGCGATGTCCACGGCTGGTTCCGCTCCGCCGCGCCATGCCCGTCAACGGCTGCTGGATGCGGTTGCCCGCGAGCCGCGGCATATTCCGTCGTCAGTTCCAGCGCGACGCGGATTCTGGGATCTCGTCCCATGGTTTGCTACTGCAGCGGCAGCCGTGATCATTGTCCTACTCTTGCGGCAAAACAGCGAGCTCAAGAGCAGCATCGCCGGCCTGAACATTGTATTCACCGACCAGAAGTTGCAGCTTCAGCAGGCACAGGAGGTCGTTGAGACACTTACTGCTCAGGAATCACAGCAAGTTACCCTGGTCGCGGCCAAGAATGCTCCTCAACCACAGGGCAAGACGTTCTATCTGCGCAGCAAGGGACGGCTGGTCTTCCTGGCCAACAATCTTCCGCAGCTTCCGCCAGAAAAGATTTATGAACTCTGGTTGATTCCAAAGACCGGCGCTCCCATCGCCGCCGGCCTCTTCAAACCGGATACGCGTGGCAGCGCCGCCGTGGTTAATCCCCCGCTGCCAGTCGGTGTGGAAGCCAAGACGTTCGCTGTGACTCTCGAACCCGACAGCGGCTCCCATGAAGCCCCACGCGGGACCTTTGTGATTGTGGGTATCGGGGAATAGGAACTTCTGTTTCCCGGAGCTGTAGGACAATTAACGAGTCAAACTCGCCGTGGACCAGACCCAGCCCATGCTGGCCAGCGCAATGAAGTTCCATCCCAGCAGAAACGCGCGCATCTGCATGGTGGAGTAGAGGCGATCTTTC
Source organism: Terriglobales bacterium (assembly GCA_963802555.1). Classification (GTDB taxonomy): domain Bacteria; phylum Acidobacteriota; class Terriglobia; order Terriglobales; family Acidobacteriaceae; genus DATBAX01. The sequence continues at coordinate 987,171 of CAWDJD010000002.1, forward strand.
CAAAGCACGGTCGCATCCAGCAGGAACCAAAATGCGCCGAAAGCTAGGAAACCCGCCATCCATACATCTTTGAAGCAAGCATAGACCAACAGGCTTTCCACAGCCAGAAAGGCCATGATTACAAACTTCGCGGGAACCGCACCGATGATCGTCGCCGTGGTCGGCCGCCCGCTGAGCCGGTCGGGTTCGATGTCCATGATTTCTCCAAAAACATGCGAGTGCATGGCGAACAGTGCACCAAAGAGCATCGCCGTCCAACGCAGTTGCGGAGCATGATTCAGCCAGCTGCTCAATACAAAAACCAGCAGAAATCCCGCTTGGTTCATCACCTCAAACGGAGGGTGACTCTTTAGCCCATAGCGTGGCCAGTTATAAAGCGCAGTAAAGACAATCAGACCGGCGAACCAAAGAATCATTCTCGCGCCGTCCAAATACCAGAACGTGGCCAGAAAAATGGCTTGCAGCAATGCAATGCGAATCGGCATCGATGCCAACTGCTCGCTGGTCCCACGAGCACCGAAAAGAAACGTTCCCTTGCGCGGATTTAGCCGATCGGTTTCTTCGTCCACCAGATCGTTCCACCCATAAATGATGAATCCCAGAGGCAGGGTGACATACAGCAGGCCTAGCCAGAAATTCGGGGAATGAAAAACATGCCTGCGCCCCAGGGGAAGCAGGTAAAACCATGCAGAGGTCGCCCACAGGCCTGGTCGAGAGACTTTGACCAAGAATCCGAGCGTGGAACTCTTGGCCGGGAAGGTCATGGTTTGTATCGGGGCATCGCCTCCACGGTTCGCCGAAAAACTTTGGCCTTAGGTGGAGCAGCGCTTCCAGCACTGCGTTACCGCTCTTGTTTCACAACGCGGGTTAGTGCATGACGTACATTACACGGCAGCCGTGCCGCTATAGGGATCCTTCGTCTGCGCCATCCACTCGCGTTGTCAACGGACGACTTCGCTCAGGATGACACGGGATCTCACGCTTCTTCGCTTTCCTTCAATTTGGCAATCACATTAAAGTCTTCCAGTGTGGTGGTGTCGCCCTTCACATCCCCGTTGGTGGCCAACTCGCGCAATAACCGGCGCATAATTTTGCCGCTGCGCGTTTTGGGCAAGGAATCGGTGAAGCGAATGTCGTCCGGTTTGGCCATGGCGCCGATTTCTTTGGCAACCCATCTTCGCAATTCGTCCTTCAGCTCCGGTGTGGGCTTCTGCCCATGCTCCAACGAAACGAATGCGGAAATCGCCTGGCCCTTGAGATCGTCAGGACGCCCGACCACGGCTGCCTCGGCCACGGCTGGATGCGCCACCAGCGCCGACTCCACTTCCATGGTGCTGAGTCGATGGCCGCTAACGTTGATCACGTCGTCCACGCGTCCCATGATCCAGAAATAACCGTCTTTGTCTTTGCGGGCCCCGTCCCCGGTGAAATAAGTGCCGGGGATCTGCGACCAATAATTCTTCACATAGCGGTCCGGATCTCCATAGATCGTCCGCAGCATTCCCGGCCAGGGCTGCTTGAGAACCAGGAAACCGCCCGAACCGTCGGGCACGGGATTCCCCGACATATCCACGATCTCGGGAACGACGCCTGGCATCGGCCGCGTGGCGGATCCCGGCTTAGTGGCGACGGCTCCTGGAATCGGCGCAATCATGATGTGGCCCGTTTCCGTCTGCCACCAGGTGTCGACAATGGGGCAGCGATCATGTCCAATGACTTCGCGATACCACATCCAGGCTTCGGGATTAATGGGCTCGCCCACGGTTCCCAACAAACGCAGGCTGTCGAGTTTATGCTTCTTTGGCCATTCGTCGCCCCATTTCACGAAGGTCCGAATTGCCGTGGGCGCGGTGTAAAAGACGCTCACTTTGTGGCGATCAATAATGCTCCAGAAGCGGTCCTGCTCAGGAAAATTCGGAGCCCCTTCATACATCAGGCTGGTGGCACCGTTTTGCAGCGGCCCATAAACAATGTAGCTGTGGCCGGTCACCCAACCAATATCCGCCGTGCACCAGTAGGTGTCGTCTTCCTTGAGATCGAAGACCCACTTGGTGGTGATGTAAGTGCCCACCGAATAGCCGCCGGTGGTGTGTACCACGCCTTTGGGCTTGCCGGTCGTTCCGGAGGTATAGAGAATGTACAGGGGATGTTCGGCGTCCAGCGGTTCCGCCGGGCATTCGTCGGAAGCCTTGGCCATCAGATCGTGCCACCAGTGATCGCGTCCTGATTGCAGGTCGATTGGCGTTCCAGTGCGCTTGTAAACGACAACATGCTTCACTGAGGGACAGGATTTTAACGCTTCTTCGACCGCAGGAAATAATTTGACTTCGGTCCCGCGGCGAAACGAACCATCCTGGGTGATGACGGCCACCGCCTGCGAATCGTGAATGCGGTCCACCAGGGCATTGGAGGCGAATCCACCGAAGACCACCGTATGCGGAGCGCCGATGCGGGCGCAAGCCAGCATGGCGACTGGGAGTTCCGGGGTCATGCCCATGTAAATCGCAACCCGGTCACCTTTCTTCACACCCAGTGACTTCAAAACGTTGGCGAACTTCTGGACTTCGCGATGCAGTTGCTGATAGGTAAGGGTGCGAACTTCGCCAGGCTCACTCTCCCAGATCAGCGCGGCTTTATTCTTGCGCCAGGTCTGGACGTGGCGATCAAGACAGTTGTAGGAAAGGTTAAGCTGGCCGCCGACAAACCATTTGGCCCACGGAGATTTCCACTCCAAAACCCGGTCCCACTTCTTGAACCAATGCAGCTCTTCCGCAATGCGTCCCCAGAATTTCTCCGGATGCTCGACCGATTCGCGATAGATACTCTCGTACTCCTGCAGGCTCTTAATGTGCGCCCGTTGGCTGAAGTGCTCGGGCGGGTCGAATTTCCGCAGCTCTTGCAGCGTGGAATCTATATTGACCTCTGCGGTGGGAGCCTTGTCCGCCATCGGTGGATCCTCGCGTTCTTGGAGTATGGGAAGAACCCGTTGCCTCGAAGATTTTACATGTCAAGGAACTTATGCCGGTATCTTTCTTCCGGCAGCAGGCAATGGTCGTACTTTCCAAAGATTCGGTAGCGGTTTTTCGCAACTACTCCGTAGCTCCAATCACGAAGCCACCTCGGCATCATCAGCGATGCCATCCCCAAAGCACGCCAGATTCCGCCCAACTCACTCAAAACAACGGTGGAGGCTTCGGAGCGTGACACCAAGCTTTCGTTGGACTGGCCAAAGTCCCGGACCACATACAACGTGTCGAGATCGCGCACTTGAACGCCGTGCTTATAGAGGATCTTTTCCGCACACTCGCTTTGCAGAGAGGCAAAACGAAAGCGGTTGTTGATATCGCGCTCCAATACCAGCTGGATAAATCGGTTGCAGAGACCGCAGACACCGTCATACAGAATGATTGGATTGGGAGAAGATGCCGGCATGGTCAGAGGCGCGCCCGATCTCCGACTCATAGTACGCGGTTCAATTCAGGCACGTACTCTTCCAGACTTCCCTTCTCCAGCAGATACGCGCCCGGCCCTTGTTGTCCCCGGATCGTGCGGCAGAACTCGGCCACGAAGAATCCTTCCTTCAAAGCTTCCGTGAATGCCCAGCGCGTCGCCAGCCGCCAATCGCGGGCCTGCTGCGGGTCCTTTTCTTCAAGCGATCCGATGTCGCTCGGAATCTCAATCGCGACGCGCTGGCGAGACAAGGCCGCCGCCAGGTCCGTACGTTTGGGCTTGCCATCGCCATTAAACTGCACCAGCGGCAACACCGTGGTGAGAGCGTCCAACATTTCGCTGCGAGGGATTTTCCCTTGCAGGCGCGACAGCACCCGCCGGCTACTGAGAGGCCACTTTACCCACAGGCGATCGGTGCCGTTGCGATGCAAGCTGCTGGAGGTCTCCGGACCGTAGAAATCAACTTTATAAGATTCCGAAACCACCCCAAGTTTAGCGAAATTGAGATGCGCATTCTTGCTTTGCAAAGGATCGAACGTCCAGGTCATCACCTGGACATGCATGCCCAACGCGCGCTCGCGTTGTGCGAGTTTAAGCCGGAAGCCCAGGTCTGAATCGCGATATTTCCGGCGCACTCCCAACACATGCGAGTGCAAGCTAAGCTCTCCGCGCTCGATTCCCAGGAAACCGAAGGCAAACCCCACCATCTCTTTGCCATCAAATGCCCCCAGCCAGATGCTGCCCGCTTCCCGGGCGGCAATCATCGTCGTCATGGGCGTGACGTCCAGGTCGGAGAGTTCCCAAATCTCTTTCTCGAGGGCCTGTGCCTGGCAAAGGTCTTCGAAGCTCTCCAGATCGCGGATGATGACGGCCGGCTTGGCTTTTGGCGTGAACACTTGATTGCCTTCCCGTAAAGGCGAACAATATACGCGACAAAGGGGAACCGCGCCAGCCGGTCAAGAAAGGTAAAAGTTTGTAAAGAAGAGTTGGAGAGCGGCAATCGAGCAGGTTCCCGGGCGGTTCCATCGTAAGATGAATGTGTTGGGCGTGCGCTGGCTAGCGATCTGCATCTCGCTTGATGCACAAAATTCGGCGTCGCCAGTCGGGCCTTCCGCGTCCAATCAGTAGGGCTGGAACCCACGGCTGAAATTTATCTTGAGCGGTTTGAACGAGGCTTGTGAATGAGAAAACCCCGCGGCTTTAGCGAGCCGTCGATCCAAATATCTGGCCGTAACAACCCTCATTTTTCCGTCCGGGCCCGCTCCCGGGTCGCCTTCGTTTCGCTGATGGTTGCCCTCGGCGCATTCTGGTTGGGCTGCAGTGGATCCAATCCCAGCGCGGCAAGCGCCAAAGCGAGCGCCCGCCAGCCCATGCCGGTCACCGTTTCCACAGCGGAACGTCGCGATATGCCCTACTACCTGACTGGACTGGGATCGGTATCCGCTTTCTACACCGTAAGCGTGAAGAGCCGAGTCGACGGGCAACTGATTGACGTTAAGTTCAAGGAAGGCCAGTTTGTGAAGCAGGGCGAACTTCTGGCCGTGATCGACCCCCGACCCTACCAGGTTGCGCTGGAGCAGGCGCAAGCCACTCTGTTCAAAGATCAAGCGTCGCTGCGCGACGCCCAGTTGAACTACACCCGGTATGAGGGTTTGCTCAAGGACTCCGGCGCCATGTCGCAGCAACAAGTGGATACCCAGCGCTCCACTGCTGACCAGTTTGAGGGAGCAGTTCGTAACGATCAGGCGGCGATTGATAGTGCCAAGTTGAATCTCACCTATTGCCACATTACTGCGCCGGTAAGCGGCCGCATTGGCCTGCGGCAAGTGGATCCCGGGAACATCATCCACGCGGCTGACGCCAACCCGATGTTCATCATCACCCAACTGCAACCCATTGCCGTGCTCTTTACCTTGCCGGAGGACAGCCTGCCCTCAGTCTCGCAACGCCTGGCCAAGGGCCCGCTCTCGGTGGATGCTTACAGCCGGGACGACCAGACGAAGCTGGCCACCGGCAAACTGGTGACGATTGACAATGAAATTGATCAAACCACGGGCACCGGCAAACTAAAGGCGGTCTTCGACAACAAGGACAACGCTCTGTGGCCCAATCAATTCGTAAATGTACGGCTGCTGCTGGACACCCAAAAAGACAGTACGGTGATTCCGGCAGCCGCGATCCAGCGTGGGCCCCAAGGCACCTATGTGTTCGTGGCCAAGGCTGACAATACCGTGGAAGTCCGACCGGTGACGGTCGCCTTCACCCAGAACAATCTTACTGTGATCGCCAGCGGCCTGTCCCCGAATGAAGTTGTAGTCACGGAAGGTCAGGACAAACTTCAGGCCAACAGCCCGATCAAGCCGCGAAGCCAAAATCCGGCGGGAAGTCCCACACCCGGAGCCGCAAGCCCGGTACCGCAGAAATATCCGGGGGGGCAAGCTTCGACCGTCCATAAGTCTTCGGGGACTGCAGCAAAATGAATCCGTCCCGACTGTTCATTCTCCGGCCAGTCGCCACAGCATTGCTGATGGTCGCCATCATGCTGGTGGGGATCGTCGCCTATTCGCAACTTCCGGTTTCGGCGCTTCCGGAAGTGGACTATCCCACCATCCAGGTAATGACGTTTTACCCCGGCGCCGACCCCGACGTCATGGCTTCCTCGGTGACTTCCCCGCTGGAACGCCAGTTTGGACAGGTCCCTGGTTTGAGCCAGATGACCTCGACCAGTTCCCTGGGCAGCTCCGTCATCACCTTGCAGTTCAATCTGGACCAGAACATCGACATCGCCGAACAGGAAGTCCAAGCCGCAATTAATGCCGCGACCACATATTTGCCGTCCGACCTTCCCAATCCCCCCATTTATAGCAAGGTGAATCCCGCAGATACGCCGATTCTTACCCTTGCGCTTACCTCCGATACCTTGCCGCTCTCGAAAGTCGAGGACCTGGCCGACACTACTCTGGCCCAAAAAATCTCACAGGTAACGGGTGTGGGCCTGGTTTCGATCAGTGGCGGGCAAAAGCCGGCGGTCCGCATTCAAGCCAATCCCACTGCCCTTGCCTCGTACGGATTAAGCCTGGAAGATGTGCGCACGGCGCTGGCAGCGGCCAACGTAGACCAGGCCAAAGGAACCATCAACGGGCCGCGCCAGTCGTTCACCATCAGTGCCAACGATCAGCTCACGAGCGGGCCGCAGTACGGCCCTATTGTGATCGCCTATCGGAATGGTTCGCCGGTGCGCTTGTCAGATGTAGCTACCATCACCGATGGCATTGAGAACATCATGCAGTCCGCCTGGAAGGACTTGACGCCAGCAGTGATCGTAAATATTCAGCGGCAGCCGGGCGCGAACATCATTGGAGTCGTAGACCGCATCCAGAAACTCTTGCCGCAACTGCAGGCTTCCCTGCCGGCCGCCATCAAAGTTTCCGTCCTGACCGATCGCACCCAAACCATTCGCGCTTCGGTCAAAGATGTGGAATTTGAGCTGATGCTCACCGTCGGTCTGGTCGTAATGGTGATCTTCCTGTTTCTGAGGAATTTAGCGGCGACGGTGATTCCCAGCGTGGCCGTGCCGCTATCCATTGTTGGCACCTTCGGCGTGATGTACCTGCTGGGCTACAGCCTCAACAACCTCACCCTCATGGCACTCACCATCTCCACCGGGTTCGTGGTGGACGATGCCATTGTCATGATCGAGAATATCGATCGCTTCCTGGAAATGGGAGACTCTCCCCTTGATGCCGCGTTGAAAGGCTCCGGCCAAATCGGATTCACCATTGTTTCGTTGACGGTCTCACTCATCGCCGTTCTCATTCCACTTCTGTTCATGGGCGACATTGTCGGACGGCTGTTCCGCGAATTCGCCGTGACCCTGGCGGTCACCATTCTGGTATCGGCGGCCGTCTCGCTCAGCCTCACGCCCATGATGTGTGCCAAGCTGCTCCGGCACCACGATCCCGCAAAGCGCGGGCGTTTCTATCAGGCTTCGGAGAATTTTTACGAAAGCGTGATCGCCTTCTACGGGCGCACCCTGAAATTCGTTCTCCGCCACCAGACCACCACCCTGCTGGTGACCGTAGGGACGCTGATCCTCACGCTGTTTCTGTACGTGATCGTGCCCAAAGGATTCTTCCCGGTGCAGGACACCGGTCTCATTCTCGGCATTTCCGACGCTCCGCAGAGCACCTCGTTCCCGGCCATGGCCCAAATGCAGCAAGCCCTGGCGCGCGTGATTCTGAAAGATAAGGACGTCGAGAGCTTGTCGTCCTTCATCGGCGTCGACGGCACCAACTTGACCCCCAATAGCGGCCGAATCCAGATCAACCTGGTTCCTCGCGACCAACGCAAGGACACCGCCTCAGACGTGATCCGCCGATTGCAACCACAGCTAGCCCAACAGGTGGAAGGCATTACCCTGTACATGCAGCCGGTACAGGACCTCAGCGTGGAAGATCGCGTCAGCCGAACTCAGTTTCAATATTCCATGGAAGACACCGACGCCCAGGAGTTGTCCAACTACGCTTCGCAACTGGTGGACAAGCTACACACGGTGCCTGAACTGGTCGACGTGGCCACCGACGAGCAAAATGGCGGACTTCAGGCGGGCCTGGTCATCGACCGAGACACCGCGTCGCGTTTGGCCATCCTGCCTCAGGCGATCGACAATACCTTGTACGACGCCTACGGACAGCGCCAAGTCTCGACTATTTTTACCCAGCTGAACCAATATCACGTAATCCTCGAAGTCGACCCGCAATTTCAGCAAAACCCAGGCTCTCTGAAGGACCTGTACGTCAAGTCGGGTACTGGGACCCAAGTCCCACTAGCATCTTTCACGCACACACAAACCTCCAATACCACCCTGGCGATCAATCACCAGGGACAATTTCCGGTGGTGACGTTGTCCTTCAACCTGGCGCCAGGAAAATCGCTCGGCGACGCCACCAAGGCAATTGCGGAAGCAGAGAAAGAAATCAACCTGCCCGCCAGCGTCCACACCAGCTTTCAGGGGACGGCCGCGGCGTTTCAGAATTCGCTTTCCTCCGAACCGCTGCTGATTCTTGCAGCGATCGTGACGGTTTATATCGTGCTGGGAGTTTTGTATGAGAGCTACATTCATCCCGTCACCATCCTTTCCACGCTGCCCTCTGCCGGCGTCGGTGCAATTCTCGCGCTGCTGATTACGGGAAACGATCTCGGTGTCGTCAGTCTGATTGGCATCATCCTGCTCATTGGCATCGTGAAGAAGAACGCCATCATGATGATTGACTTCGCGCTCGAGGCCGAACGGGTCGAGCATAAGCCTCCGGAGGAGGCGATTTTTCAAGCCTGCCTGCTGCGTTTTCGTCCCATCATGATGACCACGATGGCGGCGTTGTTGGGCGGTTTACCTTTGGCACTTGGGCGCGGCACGGGATCAGAACTGCGCCATCCCCTGGGAATCACGATTGTGGGCGGCTTGTTAGTAAGCCAATTGCTCACCCTGTACACCACGCCAGTCGTCTACCTCTGGTTCGATCGGCTGGCCAAGCGATTCGCGCGTTTCAGTCCAATTCGCGAGGTGCAGGAACCCGAGCCTGCGGCCGGGGACTAGCTCATGAGCGTTTCCACTCCCTTCATCAAACGGCCCATCGGAACGTCGCTGCTGACGTTGGCGCTGTTCTTGTCGGGAGTCATTGCCTTCACTTTTCTTCCCGTCGCGCCGCTCCCGCAAGTGGAATTCCCTGTCATTCAAGTCGGAGCCAGTCTTCCCGGCGCCAGCCCGGAGACGATGGCGTCGGCCGTCGCTACCCCGCTGGAGCGGCAATTTGGGCGAATTGCCGGCGTCAATCAAATGACGTCCACCAGCCAGCTGGGTTCGACCAGCATCGTTTTGCAATTCGACCTCAACCGCAATATCGATGCCGCCGGAAGAGATGTGCAGGCAGCGATCAATGCCGCACGCAGCCAACTGCCCTCGTACCTGCCGGGTAATCCAACCTATCGCAAAGCGAATCCGGCTGATGCTCCTGTGCTGATTTTGGCCCTGACTTCCGACCTGATCCCGCGCCCGACCATGTACGACCAGGCCAATTCCATACTCTCGCAAAAGCTGGCCCAGGTGAGTGGCGTGGGGCAGGTCTTTGTGGGTGGAGGCGCGAATCCCGCAGTGCGCGCCGAAGTCAACTCCATGCAACTGAACAATCTCGGGCTGGGGCTGGACACGGTGCGCACGGCGCTGGGTGCAGCCAATGCCAATCGGCCCAAGGGCGAGCTTTCCAACGCGGTCAATCAATGGACCATCACAGACAACGATCAAATCAAGGTCGCCGATCAATATCGCGGCCTGATCGTTGCCTACAACAAGAGCAACGGCGCTCCGGTACGTCTTGAGGATGTCGCCGATGTCCAGGACTCAGTTGAAGACGTGCACACTGCAGGCCTGGCAGCCGGAGCTGGAGTGCAAGGCGCGAGTGGAGAGACCCCTAAGGCCCAACCGGCCGTGCTGATTATTATTTTTCGCCAGCCCGGCGCCAACATCATCGATGTGGTCGACAACGTTTATGGGCTGCTTCCCCAGCTGCAGGCTTCCATCTCTCCCGCGATCCACCTGTCGGTGGTCATGGATCGCACCACAACCATCCGCGCTTCGGTTCATGACATTGAAGTCACGCTGCTCATTTCCATCGTGCTGGTCATTCTGGTCGTCTTTGCCTTCCTGCGCACCGTACGGGCTACCATCATTCCCAGCATCGCAGTGCCTCTATCTTTAATCGGGACTTTTGCCGGCATGTACCTGCTGCACTACAGTCTCGACAATCTTTCCCTGATGGCGCTGGCGATTTCCACCGGCTTCGTGGTGGACGACGCCATCGTGGTACTGGAAAACATCACCCGCTACCTCGAACAAGGGATGCAACCGCTCCAGGCGGCTTTCCGGGGCGCTCGCGAGATCGGGTTCACTGTGCTCTCCATGAGCACTTCGCTGATTGCCGTGTTCATCCCGATTTTGTTGATGGGTGGGATCGTGGGCCGCATCTTCCGTGAATTCGCTGTGACTTTGAGCCTCACTATCGCCGTCTCGCTCTTGGTGTCGCTCACCACTACCCCCGCCATGTGCGCGCAACTTCTCAAGCCGCTGCATGAGGAAAAGCACAACCGGATTTATAAGTTCAGCGAGAAGATCTTCGATGGAATTCTGAATATCTACAAAGTGGCGCTGGGATGGGTATTACGCCACCAACCAGTGATGCTGCTGGTCACGATCGCGACTGCCTGCCTGACCGTTGTCCTCTACATTCTTGTCCCCAAAGGGTTTTTCCCACAGCAGGACACTGGCCGAATCTCGGGAGCAGTGCAAGCGTCGCAGGACATTTCGTTTCCCGCCATGAGTCAGAAAATGACTCAGTTTGTCAATCTGGTGATTAAAGATCCCGATGTGCAAACCATTGTTGGCTTCGCCGGAGGCAACACCGCTCTCAACCAGGGGCGCATGTTTATTACCTTGAAGCCGGAAGATCAGAGGAAGAAGACGGCCGACCAGGTGATTGCCGATTTGCGGAAAAGCCTTTCCGTGGTTACGGGCGCAACCCTCTTCCTGCAGTCGGCGCAGGACCTGACCATTGGTGGCCGGCAGAGCCAGGCGCAATATCAATACACATTGCAGGGTGAAGACCTCACCGAACTGAACACCTGGGCGCCGCAACTATTCCAGAAATTGAAGCAACTCCCGCAATTCTTGACCGACGTGAACACTGACCAGCAAGACAAGGCATTGCAGACCAACGTAATTATCGACCGGGATACCGCCTCCCGGCTGGGGATCTCGCCCGCGGACATCGACAATGCCCTCTATGACATGTTTGGCCAGCGGCAGGTTTCTACCATCTATCTGCCCCTGAATCAGAGGCATGTGGTCATGGAAGTCGCTCCCCAGTTCCAGCAGAGCCCAGACGCCCTGCAGAGTGTCTATGTCCACTCCTCGAATGGCTCGGTGGTACCGCTTTCTGCTTTTACTCACATTGGGCCCGCCAACACTTCGCTGGCGGTCAGCCATCAGGGAACCGCACCCTCAGTGACCCTATCGTTCAATCTTGCTCCCAAGGTCTCGCTGGGTGATGCCACCAAGGCGATCGAAGCCGCGGAAAGCGAGATCAAGTTTCCCGCTACCATTCATGGCAGCTTTCAGGGAACGGCCGCCGCATTTAAGGACTCTCTTGCCAGCGAATGGATCCTCATCCTTGCCGCCGTGGGGACGGTCTACATTGTGTTGGGAATTCTTTACGAGAGCTACATCCACCCCATTACCATTCTTTCCACCATCCCTTCCGCGGGGGTGGGCGCGATCCTCGCCCTGCTGATTACAGGGAACGAACTGAATGTGATCGGCATGATTGGAATCATTCTGCTCATTGGCATCGTGAAGAAAAATGCCATTATGATGATCGACTTCGCCCTCGACGCAGAGCGCCGCGAAGGCAAGTCGCCGATTGACGCCATTCACGAGGCCTGCCTGATGCGTTTCCGTCCCATCATGATGACCACCATGGCGGCGCTACTGGGCGGGTTGCCCTTGGCTCTGGGTACGGGAACCGGTTCGGAGCTGCACCGACCGCTCGGCATCACCATCGTCGGCGGCTTGATCGTGAGTCAGGCGCTGACGCTTTTCACCACCCCAGTGGTTTACCTCTACATGGATCGTTTGCGCGCCGACCCCCTAAAACCGCCGGTTCCGGGCCACGTTCTTCCGGCAGCAAGTCAGGCAGACTGAAATATTGTCCAATCTGGAAATCGCAAGCCTTTCCTCATTACCTCGGTTACTTGCTGGAACCTAAAGTTCCAACCTACGATGCAAAACTGTAAGAACAGGCCCGAATACATCGGTCAAGGGTTGGTTCACATGTCAAAAACTACAGCCGTTCTATGGTTCGTCGTCCTTTCGCAGGCGATCGCCGCAACCTCAACCGCCCAAAGCAACTATCAGGTTGTGTCCCTGAACAATGCCGGCACAATCACAGGCACCGTTAAGTGGTCCGGCGCAATGCCGCGCGCACTCTCCCTTCCCGTCACCAAAGATCCTCAAATTTGCGACCCCGAATCCCATAAGCGTGTCGACCTGGAACGCCTGATTGTCAGCCCACAGGGCGGAGTCGCTAATACCGTGGTCTACCTGAAAAACATTTCCAGCGGGAAAGCCATGGACATTCCGGAGCCCCGGCGGTTTCTCGATCAAAAACACTGCCGCTACGAGCCCCACATTTTGCTGGTACCTCAGAATACGTCGCTTCAGATGAAGAGCTCCGATGCCACGCTGCACACCGTTCACATGGATGGCGCCGCTACCTACAACCTGCCGTTTCCCTTCACCAACCAGGTCACTTCCCGCAACATGCCAAATACCGGTCTGGTGAACCTGAAATGCAACGGCGGACACGTGTGGATGAACGCAGAACTTTTCGTAATACCGCACCCCTATTACGCGGTGACTGACGAAAGCGGAAGGTTTGAGTTGAGCGGCGTACCCCCCGGCCAGTATGAAATCGTGGCTTGGCATGAGGGCTGGCACGTGGCCAGGAGCGAGGGCGCTTTCGACGTTTTGACCGAGAAGAAAGTGGAGCGGCCAATCTTCAGTGACCCGAGGACCTGGGAAAAAAATGTGTCCGTAGGCCCAAACGAGACGGTGGCGGTGAATTTTGTGGTCGCGGACGGTAAGTAACTTCGGTTCCCGCGCAGGTTTCCGCCCCACCAGCCGACCTTTCAGCACCCCAAAGTCCACGGTAAGTCTTATTACCTCCGTAATGTGTACCGCCTTACCATTCCAGATTACCCTGTTCAGGTAAGCGAAGTGTTTAGGAGCCGCGTATTCTCACTGCACCTACAAGTAGAGAAACCAGGGGCGCATCCGCTCGTGCTTTCATTCACAGCCTGAACATTCTGGTGAAATACGTACGCTTGTACGGCTTCGACCACAAGCGCACCACGGGCCAGTTTGAGATCGCCTGGAACGAACTCCAGCAAGGGCTACCTAAAGATCGCGATGGCGGCTTTCTTCTTGGCGTTTCTGGCAACACGCTCTTGCTCGATGGCCTTGCCCTCGAAACCGGGCAAGCAGAGCGCAGTTTCGCTCATCTTCTAAACACTGCCGGCCTAGCCAGCATTCAGTTTACCAACATGGTAACGCTCGATGATTTCGCACGCCTGGTAAGAGCTTTCGCGGTCGGCGGATCCAAAGCACAGGACGTGGTCAAGCAGATCAAGGACATTTTTGGCGACAGCAAGCAAGCCACTATCCGAATCAATGAAGTGAAGTTTGTGGCCGCCGATCCCGCGACCGGCGACGTTTCCATCGCGGCCCAGATTGCCGCACAGACTCTCGGCCCCGAATTCAAGCAGTGGTTGAACGATCCCCAGAAACTTCTGCAATTGATTGCCGCTGCCGAAGGCGCGCACCAGGGCGGCGTTGCCGTCGCCGGTGGCGCGCCAATCGGAAGTGTGCCCAATGTTCCCGTAGGAGCGGGCGGAGGCACGGAGGCAGTGGGTGGTGGCGGCGGAAATTGGACAGGCGGAACCGTCCCTCTGCAGGAGGAAGAAGTCATCCAGGCCATCCGCTTGTTGACCCGCTTTGGCGAGGTGGGCGGCGATCCCAATGCCAAGACCGAATCCTTGCAGGTCGAACTCAACAAGACCGATCCAAACACAAAGCTCAATCTGCAACAGCTTTTGGAAGGCCTGGCGGCGACCGTGCCAGCGCAGCAAAACGACACCCCCCTGCTGATGAAGGCAGCCGAGCACATGGCCATCCGCTTTGCCCTGGAACGTTTCCAAAAAGGCGAAGTCAAGGTCAATGCCGTCCATCAGATGCTTGAGCACATGAGCCGGCAGATGGACACCTTGCGCCAAATCCTTCGCATTCAGGAAGACAAGATGGGCAAGGCCGGCATTCTCGTCGAGTCGCACGCCGACATCCTGGATCGCATGTTCTGGGCCGAAGTGCCTGACGCCGGCAAGAAAAGCGTTCTCCTCTCCAACGAAGCTCCTTGTGTTCCTCCGCGCAACGTGCGCCAGTTTGTTGAGGTTTTATTGGATCGCGGCGACAAAGAATCGGCGAGTGCTGTCCTGCTGAATTATTGCGGTTGTCTGGACGCGAAAGACGCTGAGCCGCGCCGCAAGATCGCCACCGGACTGAGTCAGTTAGCGGACCTGTATGCCGCGCTGGGAAACGATCTGATGGGCGCAACCATCCGCAAACTCGGCGAAACTCTGTGCAAAGAACCCGACCCTGAGCTGCAAAGCATGATCAGCGCGGCCTTCGTGCGTATGAGTTCCGAGGCCAGTACCCGGCGTCTCTACGGCGCATTAAATGACGTCTGCGAGTCCATCGACAATATCGCCAAACTACGGCCCGTTCTCGCCGGTGATTTGCGGCCCCGCATCGGCGTGGAAAATCGCCTGCCGGAATTTATCGAAGAAGCCTTGCGCGAACCGAAAATCCCCGGCGATCTGCTCAAAGTCCTGCGCCGTACTTCGCAAGCCGGAGTGGAACACCTGGCCGACCGGTTCTTCCGCTGTATGCGCCGCGACGAATGCGATCGCATGGTGGAGTTGGTCAAGGAACTCGGTCCCGACGGCCTCCAGCAACTACGGGAAATGCTGCGCACCGGCCAGGCTCGGCCGGCGGCTTCCGTAGTCGGCCTGTTGAGCCGACTGGATGTGCCCACGTTATTGGAATTGCTACCCATCCGCCTGCCAGAGTGGAACCGCTTCTACCACGACATTGTGGTACGGCAGATCGCCTACGGCGCGGCCACGGACCGCGGCCGGTCCTTGCTGGAACTCTTGGAAGTCCTGGACCCGTTGGTACTGCCGCAGGCGCTCGACGAAATCGGCATGAGCGGCGACCGTACCGCGGTCCCACCTCTCATCGTGATGGCGGAAGCGGGCGAAGCCAAAGAACGTTCCCCGCTGCTGCAGGCCAAGGCGGTCGAGTCTTTGGGCCGGTTGCGCGAACCAGAATCAGTTCCGGTGCTGCGGAATCTTCTGGAAGCCAAGAAAATGTGGAAATATATCCATCCCCGCGAGCTGCGCATTGCGGCCGCCCAAGCCTTAGCCAAGATTGATCCCCGCTACAGCAGCCAGGTGATGGCGGACAATGGGCTGGAGCCGGGAGAACTGGCCATTGCACCCTTAGACGCAGCCCCGGCGTGTCCCTGGGTACGCCAGCGCCGCTATGAACGCATCGCCCTGCGCAAATCGATCACCGCCACCATCAGCAGTTCCTGGGGCAAGTCCAGCATTTCGATCCGCGAACTCAGCCTGGGCGGCGGCATGGGCATCAAGGAAGACAATCTCCGCGTCGGCGCGGAAGCCAACCTCGATATGTCGGTGGGCATGAAGCATATTCGGGCGCAAGTCCTGTTGCGCCGCGCTCGGGTAAATGAGGTCGGCTTTGAAATCGTGAACACCGATCTGGAGAGCCGCTACCGCCTTCGCCGCGTCCTCATGGAAGCCGTCGATCACGCTCCCGAGACCAAGGGCAACGACTGGGACGGCGCCCGCAAACTCTAGACAGCTATCCAAATCTCCAAACTCTTGTCATTCCGACAGCGCGAAGCACCGAGGAATCCGCTTTCCGCCGACGGCGAGGAGAACCAGATTTCTCGCTTCGCCTAGAATGACAATGGTGGTGGTTTGTAAGCACAAAAAAGGCCTCTGCTTCGCAGCAGAGGCCTTTGAATTTCCGCGATGCCCGCTTACTTCACCTTGGCGAAAATAATCAGCAAGGTATAGAGCGCCAGAGACTCAATCAGCGCCAGACCAAGAATCAACGCGAACGAAATGCCCGGACGCGCCGCAGGGTTCCTGGCTAGGGCTTCCGTCGCAGCCGCTGTGGCCCGCCCCTGTCCAATCCCGCAACCGGCGGACGCAATTGCCATGGAAAACCCAGCGCTGATCGCCACCCAATTCACCGGATAGGACGTACCGCCGCCCTGGGCAAACGCCGGTGCGGCAAAGCACATAATCGCCATTGCCATAAACGCATAACTCATTACCTTCATCGTGTTTTCTCCTGTTATGAAATACCGCCAGTGGGTGGTTGACGTTACCTTACAAACGCCCTCACGCTGAACGGCTACAAAACCTTGTCCTGTGCAAGCGTTCTTTGCGCCGCGAAACCTTGGCCTGAGCGAAGTCGAAGGCGATCTTTGTATGCCTCCGCACACTCAGTGTTCTTCGGCGACCGCTCCCGCCAGATACACCGTCGTCAGCAGCACAAAAATGTAGGTCTGCAGCATCGAAACAAAAATGTGCAGTCCCAGAAAAATAATCGGAATGCCGATTGGAACCAGAGAAAAGAAAACCAACGTCACCATATCGCCGGCAAAAATATTGGCATACAGACGAATGGTCAACGAAAGCAGGCGGGCTAAGTGGCTGATGATCTCAAGCGGAAGCATAAGCGGACTCAACCACCAAATAGGACCCAGGAACTGCTTGGGATAGCTGATGCCATGCCGCTTGAACCCTTGCACGTGGTAATACAAAAAAGCACAGACCGCACAACCCAATGGCACCACTGGTGAAGCGGTCGGGGATTCGAATCCGGGAATCAGGCCAATCAGGTTCGAGATCAGGATAAATGCCGCCAAAATTACCAGGAATGGCGTGAATCCCTCGCTGTGGTGACCGATGATCTCCTCGCTCTGCCCTTGAATGAAATCGTTCGCGCCTTCAAAGACGTGCTGCAGAGCCCCGGGGCTATCCACCGACAGTCGCAGCCGGGCGGCGGCAAAAAGGCTGAGCAGAAAGATAAATACCAGTACTTCCATGGCGAAGGAGTTATGGATCGGTGCGTCTGGAAAAGTTGGGGTAATACCAAGTTTCAGCAGCACCGCCGTGACCGGGCCGGCGAAGAGGTGGTTCAGTATGGCTGTAAACCAGAGTTGCTCGTGCATAAATTCAGGAATTAAAGGCCACGCAATAAGGCGGCATAAAGCTCGTAGGCAGCCTCACAAAAAATTGCCGCGACGGGCAAAAACAGGCCCGCAAAAAGCCCGTAAACGCCTACGCGAGAAACACTTAATATAGCATAGCCAACTGCGGCCATCAAAAAGTAGCGCACCAGGAATCGCACCACCACCATGCGGCCCGACTGTGCTTGACCGGATTGAGTAGTACGCTCCGCCAGCGCATCAACAATCCGTTCCAACGAATGGAAATTCAGGCAGGCAATGCCTGCGCCGGCCGCAAAACTGAGCGCCACCCGCCAGCCGAAACGCACCCACGCCGTCCCGCTTCCCAATATCCCCAAAACGACCATGGCCCGCTGAATGCGCCGCAACGCTCCGGCATAAAAAGCCTCGCTTCGATCTGTAACGGTCATGTCCATGGTGGAGATTGGGAATTCTATGGATGGTACAACGTCCTACTTGGAATCCGACGCCGCCGCCCGGATCAATTCTACAAATCCAGCAACGATCCCGAGGATTAATCCGAGAAGGTACAACCACGTGGTGTGCAACCATTTGTCGAGAGCCACGCCGCCCAGCCATCCCGCGAACGTCGCAGCCGGAAAAATGAACGCCAGTTGACTATATTTTGCGAGCTGCACCCATGTGCTTTTCTTTTCGTTTTCGTTCTCGGAAGATTGGTCGTCGTTTGGCATTTACCGATCCCCTCCCTAATTCAGCCGCAGCACCCAGTCCATGGCTTGAATGAACGGCTGGGGATAAATCCCGATGATCAAGGTCGCCGCTGCGCTGACAAAGATTGCGGCCCACATCTCCTGGCCGGCTGGGACCAGCGCTTGATCATCCGCGACTCCACGACTGAACATGCTCTTGGCCCGGCGTCCGTAGGAGTAGAGCGCGGCCATGATGAACAAGCCACCCACCAATGCCAAAATGTAATGCCGTCCTCCGATTAGGCTACGAAGAATAAAATATCTCCCGTAAAATCCGGCCAGTGGAGGAATCCCAGCGAGTGACAGTAGGAAGATCAGCATCGGACTCGCCGCTTCGCGGGTCCTGAAAAAGGACCCCGCAATCTCGCCGACGCTCCCGTCTTGTCTGCTCAGCAAGCTCAGCCCGCCAAATGCGCCGGCGGTCATGAAGATGTACGCCAGCAAGTACAACAGAATCCCTTTGAAGCCGTCGAAAAAAGCCGGGGCTGGATAATCAGCCCACGCCAGCCCAACCAGGCCAAGCAGCATCAAGCCCACATGAACAATGGAAGAATAAGCCAGCACTTGCTTGAGATTGGTCCGCCAGATCGCAAAAATACCCCCCCCCAACATCATCACGACGGCAATGCCAATCAGTACTGGCACATACACGGTCCGTAGGGGGTAGAGTCCCCAGAGAAAGATCCGTAGCACCATGGCCCAGCACGCCACGGGCGTGGTCACACAAAAAAAAGTCGTCAAGCTGACGGAGGTGACTTCCACGACGCCCTGTTCCCGGCACGGCGAGAGCAACGAGGCAAGTTTGGAAAAGATCCCAACCGCCGTCGCAATCAGCGCGGCTATCACCACTACGCCGGGACGATTCTGGTGCGCCGCCATCTGTCGCGCTACCGCGACCGCGATTACATGCAGGTTTGGGCTCTTGGCAAAGTGACAGAACAGGAACAATCCGCAGGCAACAAGACCTGACGACAGTCCTGTCCACGCAATACGCTTCCACCGCGGTTTAAGCGGACTGCAATCATCCCGCAATAATCCGCGGAACACGTAGCTCGGAAGCGCCATCAACTCCACGCCCACAAACAGCAGTCCAACGTGAAAGCCGGACGCCATGCACATCATGCCCGCGACCGCCATGAGCAGGAGCGCGTAAAACAAGCCGTAGTATTTGGTCTCGAGCCTCAGGCGCCGAGCCGACAGCAGAATCGCGAGGGCGGTCCCGATCAGAAGCAACCAGAAGAAATAAATTGCATGATGATCCACCAGCACCGATTGCTGAAAGCCCCATTGCAGTCGGCGGCCCTCCCTCTCCAAGGCCGCCTGGGTGAATTGGATCTTGAATACTCCCACCGCGGCAAACAGCAGTCCAGCGAAAGCCGTCACCGCGTTCGTCCACTTCCATTCCGGCGGAGTGATAAGGTCGATCAGCAAAATGCCAACCGCAAAAAGAGTCAACAAGATTACGGGTAGGGACAGCAAATAATTTGTGCCGAAGAGTTGCGCAACGCTGCCAGACACTATTTTCCTTTCCCTCGCGCCATTCCGCGATCAGCCTTGGTGGCTGGCCGCCTGATAGCCCTCGATCAGGTCCCGAATCCTTTGCGCATCGGCCTTGCGGTGGCCATAGCTGGTGATGGGGTCGGTTCCGCCGGTGGACTCAATGCGGATCGTCGCCCAGATAATTCCCGTCGAAATAGCGACCGAAGCCACCTTGTTGATGGCGATGCTTTCGTCATTGCTGCCGAATGCTCGTCCCTTGACTCGGCTCACCCGCAGCGGGCTGACCACAATGCGGGTCGGGAAGACCAAGTTTCCCTTGGTAAGACGGCTGGCGGTAAATGTTTCGGATTGGGCAGGCGTGTCGGTCATAGGCGAGTCTGGAAGTCACGCAATACTAACGCGGGACGTTGTTAGCAGCAACAATCCCAGACGTGTGTGGAACTCGTGCCCTTCTCATCGCCGTTGTTTATAATCTCTTTTCATCTCAATCAGGGTACGCCACAAAGGAACCCATTGGCATTCGAAGACAACGTCTATCAACTGCGGCGTGAGAAACTCAAGCAAATTGAAGCTCTCGGCCAGCAGGGCTATCCCACCAAGTACGAATTTACCCATACCATCCCAGCCATTCTCGCTGCCTACTCGGCGAAGACCGCGCAAGAGTTGGAGAATCCGCGCGTCAACGTCCGCATTGCCGGACGCATTATGGCCATCCGCCTCATGGGTAAGGCCGGCTTTGCCCACTTACAGCAAGATGGACAAAGACTACAAATCTACGTCAAGAAAGACGCAGTCGACGACAAGGGATTTGAGCTTTACAACTTACTCGACCTCGGCGACCACATCGGGGTCAGCGGATACCTCTTCCGCACCCGCACTGGCGAGCTTAGCGTGCACGTCGACGAAATCACTTTCCTGTCAAAGGATTTACTGCCACTGCCAGAAAAATGGCACGGCCTGACCGACGTCGAGCTGCGCTATCGCCAGCGCTACGTCGATATGGTGATGAATCCGGATGTCCGCGAAGTTTTTCTCAAGCGCAGTAAGCTCGTCCAATCGTTTCGCCGTTTCCTTGATGCCCACGGCTTCATCGAAGTCGAAACCCCGATGATGCAACCTATCGCCGGCGGCGCCGTGGCGCGGCCTTTTGTCACTCACCACAACACACTCGATCTCGATCTCTTTCTTCGCATCGCGCCCGAGCTTTATCTCAAGCGTCTGGTAGTCGGAGGGCTGGACCGCGTTTACGAGATCAACCGCAATTTCCGCAACGAAGGCATCTCCATGCGGCACAACCCCGAGTTCACCATGGTGGAGTTCTACCAGGCCTACACCGACTATCGCGGCGTGATGGATCTCACGCAAAAACTCATCGAGCAGGCCGCCACTGATGTGACTGGCGGCACAAAAACCAAATGGGGCGAGGACGAAATCGATTGGTCGGAAGCCAACTGGCAGCGCATGACCATGCGTGAAGCCATCATCCACTACTGGCCGGAAACGGCTGGTGCCAAGCCAGAAATCTCTGATTTCGCGACCCACGATTCAATCAAGGCTCTCGTCGGGCGATTCAATCAAGCCCACGCGCACGTCGCTTATGATCCCAAAGAACCGGTCGGCAAAACCATCGCCAATCTGTTCGAGGCGGTTGCCGAAGAGCACTTGGTACAGCCGACCATCATTTACGAGTTCCCTGCCGCCGTCTCGCCGCTCTCCAAGCAGAAAGCAGACGACCCCGATTGGGTGGAACGCTGGGAAATCTTTGTCGGAACCATGGAAATCGCCAATGGCTTCAGCGAGCTGAACGATCCCGAAGAGCAGCGCCGCCGCTTCGAAGACCAGCTCGCGGAACGCAACCGCGGCGATGAAGAAGCCCATCAGATGGACGAAGACTACATCCGCGCTCTTTCCTACGGCATGCCGCCGGCCGGAGGCGTCGGGGTAGGCGTTGATCGCCTGGCCATGCTGCTGACCGATTCCCATACCATCCGCGATGTCATCCTGTTTCCTCTGCTGCGGCCGGAAAAATCTTCCCCCGCCGAGAGCGCTGAGGACACCGAGAAACCATAGGCATCCGACTTAGCTCATGAGGAATCTCCCCGTACCTCACAATGCACTAGAAACGGTGCACCTCCAAAGATACAGTCTGTTAAGTTTTCGCATTCTGGCAGCGCTACCGTAGCGTCTACGCAGACGTTGGGTCGGTAGCGCTCTGCGTTTTCCCCCGGTTGCTTATGCGCCTCTTGATCTTCTGCTTCACCATGCTTCTCGCACTTCTCCCGTTGGCGGCGACTCAAGATTCCGGCGCCAGCGAATCCAAAATCCTTGCCTTTGAAAACGCCTGGAGCCAGGCCGAGGAACATCAGGATGCAAAAGCCCTCGACAGTCTGCTCGACAACTCTTTGGTATACATCCGCTATGACGGCAGCCTGTGGAGCAAAACGCAATATCTGGCAAGCCTGAAGGATCCTGCTTCCCGGGTGGAGCAAGGAGTTGCTGAGTCCATGGTGGCCCACATCGACGGTGGCAACGCGATTGTGACCGGAATCTACCGCGTGAAGGGGATGGAAAAGGGGAAACCCTATGCACGACGCGAGCGCTTCATTGATAACTGGATCCAGAAAAATGGAACCTGGGTCTGCGTGGCCAGCCAGGTCACACTGATCAGCCGCTGAGTCCGGCTGAAAAAACTATGTGAGAATAGTTCGGACTTAATTCCTTCTGCTCAAATGTTCTTATGCCCGAACAATTTGTCTTTTCCGATCTGCGCGAGCTGTTCGCCAAGGCCAACGAGGAAAAGTCTGGCGATCAGTTGGCCGGATTGGCAGCTCGCTCGGAGCGTGAGCGGGTGGCGGCGAAGCGCAAGCTGGCCGATCTTTCGCTGGCGGAAATTGTTCAGCGGCCTTTACTCGATCCCTCTGACGATGACGTCAGCCGTCTGATTCTTGACACTTTCGACCAGGCCGCATTTCAGAAAATCAAAAGCCTCACCGTAGGAGAGTTCCGCGAATTCCTTCTCGACGACGAAACCAGCGGCGAGCAGTTGCAGCAATTGCAATGGGCTATCGTTCCGGAAATTGCCGCGGCCGCTGCCAAAATCATGAGCAACAAAGATCTGGTATTGGCCGCCGCCAAAATCCGTAATGTGACTCGCTGTCGAAATACACTGGGCGAAGCCGGAGTGCTGGGCATTCGAATACAGCCCAACCATCCCTCGGACGACATTGGCGGAATCCTGCTCTCAGCTTTCGAAGGCCTGCTTTACGGATGCGGTGATGCAGTAATTGGCGTGAATCCGGCCACGGATTCGGTTGACACCGTGAGTTCGATCCTCCACGCGCTTCAGCGTTTGGTGAATGTATATAACATCCCCACCCAAACCTGCTGCCTGGCGCATATCACCACGCAACTTGCCGCCATGGATCGCGGGGCTCCCGTTGATCTGCTTTTCCAGTCCATCGCGGGAACCGAAGCGGCGAACCGCAGCTTTGGAATTACCTTAAGCCTGCTACGCGAGGGCCAAGCAAAAGTTCTCGAGCATCATGGTCAGCGCGATGTGCCATGGACAGGCACGAACGCCATGTACTTTGAAACCGGCCAGGGCAGCGCGCTCTCCGCCGAAGCCCACCACGGAATCGATCAACTGACACTCGAAGCCCGCGCTTACGGCGTGGCCCGGGTGTTTGCGCCTTTCCTGGTGAACAGCGTAGTCGGCTTCATCGGACCGGAATATCTTTACGATGAGCGCCAGATTATTCGTGCCGGCCTGGAAGACCACTTCATGGGCAAACTGTTGGGACTACCTATGGGTTGCGACGTCTGTTACACCAATCATGCCGAAGCCGACCAGAATTCGGCCGACAATCTTCTCCTGCTGCTGGGAGCAGCGGGCTGCAACTACTTTATGGGCGTTCCCTGCTCCGACGATGTGATGTTGAATTACCAATCCACCAGCTATCACGATGCCCTAGCGGTGCGAAGACTTTTCAAGCTGCAACCCGCCCCGGAATTTCTCGGCTGGCTGCGGGAGAAAGGCATCTATCGAGGCAATGAGCCGGCGTTGCTCGATGCCTCGGCAAGACGGCAACTTATGCAGGGGCTGGAGTCATCGCTGGAAGACATCGCCTAGAACCGACATGACGGATAAAAGCAAACCTGAGAACGATCTCGCCACCGCTTCGTGGCCCGAGATTGTGCGAAACACAAGAGCACGGACACCGGCGCGCTTATTGGCCGGCCGCTCCGGAGCCGCTTATCGCACCAGCACTCAACTCGACCTGCGTGACGCCCACGCCGCGGCCCGGGATGCAGTCAGGGCAGAGTTGGATCTGCAATCAGCTTTCGAGCTCGATTTCGTAAAGCAATGGAAACTCTTCGAAGTCCGCACTCGTGCCGCAAGCAAGCAAGAGTATCTTTTGCGACCCGATCTTGGGCGGCATTTTGACGATGCCAGCCGAAAGGAACTGTTGCAGCGGGGCACGGCAAAATGTGATTTTCAAATCATCATCGGGGACGGCTTATCGGTTTCCGCCGTGGCGGCGCAAGTGCCTGCCTTGTTGCCTTTGCTCTTCGGAGGCGCAAAGGAGCGGGGATGGACTGTCGGCCAGCCGTTTGTGGTTCATCATTGCCGGGTGGGAATCCTGAACGAGATCGGTGAACTTCTCTCGCCCCGGATCGCGGTACTGCTGATTGGCGAGCGCCCCGGCCTGGCCACGGCAGAGAGCCTGTCCGCGTACATGTCGTACCGGCCGCGCGAGCATCATACCGATGCCGACCGCAACCTCATCTCCAACATTCACGCCCATGGCGTGGACCCAACCGCGGCAGTCGCTCGTATTCTCAATCTTGCCGCTCAAATGATGAAAGCTGGAAGCAGCGGCTACAGCTTGAAGGAAGGAGGACTGAAAATCGCGAAGGAATAGCGCCGGCCTCACCGTTTCGTGTTCGACATTTTCTCCGCCCACTTCCACGCCGTCGAAACAATCTCTTCCAGCGACCGTTTCGCTTTCCACTTCAACGACTTCTCCGCGAGCGACGGGTCAGCCACCAGTTCCGGTGGATCGCCTGCCCTACGCGGGGCCAGGTGGGTTGGCACTTTGTGGCCAGTAACGTGTTCCACCATCGAAATCACTTCCCGGACCGAAGCCCCGTGACCAGTGCCCAGGTTCACTTGCGCGGATTTTCCGGTCAAGAGATATTCAACACTCTGCACATGCCCATCGGCCAGATCATTGACATGAATGTAATCGCGGATGCAGGTCCCGTCCGCTGTCGGATAATCGTCTCCGAAAATGTCCAGCGCGGGGCGCTGGCCTTTGATCGCCTCAAAAACTGACGGAATCAAATGCGTCTCCGGTTCGTGCATCTCACCAATGGTTCCACCTTCGTCGGCGCCCGCCGCATTGAAATACCGAAGAGCTACATAATGCACGCCGTAGGCCCGGTCGTAGGCTTCCAGTGCATTTTCGAAAGCCAGCTTGGTGGCGCCGTAGGGATTGATCGGCACTCGCGGATTGTCTTCCGTGATCGGCACCTTTACCGGATTTCCGTACACCGCGCAGGTGGAAGAGAAAATAAATTTCCTGACCTTGGACTCGACCACAGCATTCAGCAGCGCCAGACTGCCTTCGACATTGTTATGAAAATACTTGCGCGGATTTTGTACCGACTCGCCGACGTAAGCATGTGCGGCAAAGTGCATGACCGCATCCACTCGCTTCAAGGCCTGTGCAAGTTTTGCAGCATCGAACAGGTCGCCGACGATCAGTTCGAATCCCTCGGCCAGAATTTTATGTCCGGTCGAAAGATTGTCGTAAATGATGGCCTCGTGCCCTTTGCGCCGCAACGCGTGGGCAGTATGACTTCCAATGTATCCCGCGCCTCCGACTACTAAGACAGCCACTCGCAACCTCCCCGGCAACGTCTTACATGATAATCGCGGAGGTCGCGAGTGGCTGCTAGTTTGTGCGCCGAGGTATCAGATGCGCCAGCCCTCGACAGTCTGTCGCCACTATTACTGCCCGTGGAATTCGCACTTGCCGGAAGCGCAAAATCCTTCGGCATCGGACAGAAACTTTGTCCAATCCTCCGCAATGCCCTTCTGCGCGGTGGCCAGGTCCATTTTTCCCTGGCGCACCTGCTGCCCCAAATAGAACTCCACTTTGTCCTTTTCCTTGAAGAACCGGTCATCGAGATGAACGCCCTTGGGTCCGCATTGCGGCCAGATATTGTCGAGCGTATCGGCGCCTCCGAGATAGAGCGGGATCAGGTGGTCCAACTCACAGAATTGCGTGGCCCCTTGATTGTTGCGCGGATGTTTGGTGTGGTACCACTTGTAGGTGGATGCCTTCTCGACCTCCGAAGTAGCGTTGTTCCGTACGCAGCCGGTCCGGAACGCCGGGTCCTTCAGCACGGCATCTGTGAGGGTTGGATTAATGGCTCCGGGCGTGCAGTTCGGGTCGGGCAAGAACTGCCCATCCGACGCCGCTTTCGGATGACAAACTCCGTGCGGAGGCAGGCTCACGCTGGTTAGCGGTTTGGAAGCCTTGTCATCAATAGTTGTGAACTTATCGCACCCTTTGGGGACGCTCGGGGTATCCGGCCCTTGGGCCCAGATCATGGGTGCCATGAAAAACAGAACAGCGGCCATCTTCGCAATTTTCATTCTTTCCTCCATGCAGACAGTGATCGGCGTTCGTCGCAATCGAAACGCGTGCAGGGCCGAATTACAGGGAGGGGGAAGGCCCAAGAAAATATCACAGGCAGGATGCGGTGGCAAGAATCAGATTGAAATTTACCGTTATGCGAACAAGCTTTGAATCGCGGGCTATGCCCCGGTCAGATACTTGAACTGTTCCTTCGTGAGCGGCACCACGCTCAGTCTTCCCTGCCGCACCAGCGGCGAATCCGCAAACAGCTTGTGGGCCTTCACTTCCGCCAGCGTCACCGGTTTGCTTGAAGCCTTGCCAGCCTTAATCTTCACCTGCGGATTCTTCGGGTCGGAGTTGTCCACGGAAACGACCGACGCTGTGCCAACCGCGCTCTTTTCGTCGCCGGTGTGATAAATCACCAGCCGGTCGTCAGCCTTCATTGCGCGGAGGTTCTTTAGTGCTACGGGGTTGGAAACGCCGTCCCAGATCGTGGTCTTGTCACGCTGCAGGTCGGCAAATGAATAGGTCGAGGGTTCGGTCTTAAGGAGATAGTCCATGGCTTTTCACAATCTTGAAGCTAGTACTAGAGTATAGCCGCGATCACAAGCGTTGCATCGTCGTGGAAGTTTTTCTCGCAAAATTCTGTGACTGTGTCCATGATCTTTCGTTGGACCTGAACCGCTGTGCCATCTCCTGCTTGTGCCGCACGGACAAGCCGGTCCTCGCCAAATTCCTCGCTTTGCCGGTCCGCCGCTTCAGTTACGCCATCGGTGTAGAGCAACAGACGGTCTCCCGATTCCAGACGTATCTCGGAGTTTTTGTAGACCCAATCCGGCAGGACACCGAGAAGAGCTCCTTGCCCGCACAGAGAATCCACTTTCCCCGTTTTTCTGATCAGGAGCGAAGGGCAATGGCCGGCATTCTCATACGTCAGCGTACGATGCTCCGTGTCCAGGACGGCATAGAAAAATGTAATGAACTTGCCAATCGCAACGTTGCCGCAGACAAATGCGTTTAACTTCGCGCACACGACAGCGGGAGACGCCTCTGGTGTGGCGAAGGCGCGAAAGGACGCTTGCAGATTGGCCATAAGCAGGGCGGCAGTGATCCCCTTGCCGGCCACATCGCCAATGCAAATTCCCAGCCGATTGTCATCCAGTCGAATCACGTCAAAGTAATCTCCGCCAACCGTCCTCGCCGGTTGCCAGGCGCCAGCGATCTGCACACCAGGAAGCTGCGGGATGGTCTTGGGCAGCAGGTCCTGCTGAATCTGGCGGGCGCGGTCCAGTTCCTGCTCTTGCTGCTGGAGAGCAATACTCCCCTTCTCCACCGCCCGTTCCAGCGACTGATTTTTTTCCTGGAGTTTGCGCTGAATTTGTTCGACCAGGAAAATGACAATGCCAACCGTCATGCCGACGACAATGATCATCGGTCCGTATTGTCGAAATGTGGCCCGGAAAGCTAGTGAATACATCCAGTGAAGCAACAGAATCGAACCTGCGGCACTGGCGAAGGCGAGCGCTAATTGCGTGGGAAGGAAGAGCACCCAATTCCATGGAAAAGGTAGGTTGACGTAGACCCGCCGGCTCAGGGTAGCGAAGGGAATGAGGATATTTCCCACGCCAAAAATGCACAGCAAGATTGTCCCGAGCGCTGGTTGCTGGTCAAGCGCCCTCAGAATCGCGTACATCACCACGCCGACAAATAGGAAAATCTGCTGCAAGCGCCAAGCACGACGCAGCGATCCCGAGCTGGTCGTCTTCCAGAAACGGGCGGCAACGCTCAAGTTACTCCCTCGTATGTGCACTGAAACCTTAACCCAGAGGCAGGAAAAAGTCAGCTTGACGCGGGCTAGGAAGAGATAGTCATCAGTGCTTGTAGATTTCAGATTTGAAAATCTAATGTTTACAACCAGCAGATTTCAATCTGAAAATCTACATTCCTCAATCCGCAATCGCTCATTTAGGCTTGGTATCGGGCTCCGGTGGTGGAGTCTGCTGGTTGCTGCCGCTGTCCTTGGCATCATTGGGATGGTCTTCGTAAATGGAATACATCTTCGTCGGCCGCTTCAGCTTCACCGTAATTTCCATGGAGGGCTGGTTGATGTCGTAATCGGCGCCGAAAGTCTGGAACCCCGGCGCCAGCACCTGCACCCGCAACTTGCCATAGGGGACGCCATCGAAGCTGGCTTTGCCATCGGCATCGGTTTTCAGCTCCAGCCCGCCTTTGTCCTGCTTCCCGTTCTTCTTTACCGGGTGCATGACCACGCCCGCATTGCGTACTGCCTTGCCGTTGTAATCCCGAAGCACCACGAAATGCAGCTCCGATGATGGCTCATCCTCGGTCCCTGAGCTTTGCGCCCACACGGAACCCATGAGCACCATCAGCCCCGCGACTACTGCAAGCACCATATGCTTCATAGCAAACCCCACAACCCAAGAATTTTCGGCAAACCCGATGCTGCGTCAGGGTATCCAGCCACCTTAATGATTCTAAACCTACTTACACAGCCATTCCGCTCCTAGACTTGACAACCGCCACACTCTTTCCTACAATTAGCACTCACAAACAATGAGTGCTAACAATCGTTTTAGTAGATTTAGCACCCAGAACAACGCTCAAATTTAACCCTATCTTAACCGAAAACGAACGAAAGGAGTCACCAGCATGGCTACGAAGTTTACCCCACTGCACGACCGTATTTTGGTACGTCGTGTCGAAGAAGTTGGTACCACTCGCGGCGGAATCATCATTCCCGACAGCGCTAAAGACAAACCACAAGAGGGCGAAGTCATCTCCGTCGGACGCGGCAAGAGCAACGACGAGGGCAAAGTGTTCCCTCTGGCAGTCAAAGAAGGCGACCACATCCTGTTCGGCAAGTATTCCGGAACCGAAATCAAGCTGGATGGTGAAGATTTCATCATCATGCGCGAAGAGGAAGTGCTCGGCATCGTAAGCGGCGCAGCGGTTGGCAAGAAAGAGCTCGCCGGATCGAAGCGCTAAGGCCGTCGTTGGTCGTTCGTCCTTGGTCGTTGGCTAAGATCTCGGACCTGAGGCCTGACATTCAGCAGGCACTGCCTGTAACCATTCATTGCAATCAGCAATTGAGGAGAAATAAATTATGGCAAAACAAATCGTACATGGAGAAGAGTCGCGGCAGGCGATCCTCCGCGGCGTGAACATTCTCGCCGACGCAGTCAAGGTGACGCTCGGTCCCAAGGGCCGCAACGTCGTGATTGACAAGAAGTTCGGTTCGCCGACCATCACCAAGGACGGCGTCACCGTAGCCAAGGAAATCGAACTCCAGGACGCACGTGAAAACATGGGCGCGCAGATGGTGAAGGAAGTCGCTTCCAAGACTTCTGACGTCGCCGGCGACGGCACCACCACCGCGACCGTTCTGGCGCAGGCCATCTATCGCGAAGGTGTAAAGACCGTCGCAGCCGGCGCCAATCCCATGGCCCTGAAGCGCGGCATTGAGCGCGCGATCGGCGTCATCTGCGGCGAAATCGACAAGAAGACCGGCGAGCGCGGCAAGGGCGAGCTGGACAAGCTCTCCAAGCCCGTTTCCGGCGACATGATCGGACAGGTTGGCACCATCTCGGCCAACAACGACGAGACCATCGGCAAGATCATTGCCGAGGCCATGAAGAAAGTCGGCAAGGACGGCGTCATCACTGTGGAAGAGTCCAAGACACTCGAAACTCAGCTCGATGTCGTCGAAGGCATGCAGTTCGACCGCGGTTATCTGTCACCCTACTTCGTCACCGATCCTGAGCGTATGGAAGCCTCGCTCGAGAACGCCTACATCCTGATCCACGAAAAGAAAATCAGCTCGATGAAAGACCTGCTCCCGCTGCTCGAGCAGATCGCCAAGGGCGGCAAGCCGCTCATCATCATTGCTGAAGACGTGGAAGGCGAAGCGCTGGCGACCCTGGTCGTCAACAAGCTACGTGGCACGCTGCAAGTCGCGGCCGTCAAGGCCCCTGGCTTCGGCGATCGCCGCAAGGCCATGCTGGACGACATTGCCATCCTGACCGGTGGCAAGTCCATCACCGAAGACCTGGGCATCAAGCTGGAGAACGTGCAGCTCAGCGATCTCGGCCAGGCCAAGCGCATCACCATCGATAAGGACAACACCACCATAATCGAAGGCAAAGGCAAGCCCGGAACCATCGAAGGCCGCGTGAAGGAAATTCGTGGCCAGATCGAAAAGACCACCAGCGACTACGACCGCGAGAAGTTGCAGGAGCGGTTGGCGAAGCTGGTCGGTGGCGTGGCCGTCATTAAAGTCGGCGCCGCAACCGAAACCGAAATGAAGGAAAAGAAAGCCCGCGTAGAAGACGCCATGCACGCCACCCGTGCAGCCGTGGAAGAAGGCATTGTCCCCGGCGGCGGCGTCGCTCTGGCCCGCAGCGCTGCAGCTCTCGACAAGCTGAAGCTCGACGGCGATGAGCAAATTGGAGTCAACATCGTGAAGCGCGCCATCCAGGAACCGCTGCGCCAGATCGCCGAGAATGCCGGCGAAGAAGGTGCGGTCGTTCTCGGCAAGGTGCTCGACTCGAAAGACGCCAATTACGGCTACAACGCTTTCAGCAACGAGTACGAAGATCTGGTCAAGGCCGGCGTGCTCGACCCCACCAAGGTCGTGCGCACCGCCCTGCAAAACGCCGGGTCGATCGCCTCATTGATGCTGACCACCGAAGCCCTGGTTGCGGACATCCCGGAAGAGAAAAAGGGAGCTCCTCAAGGCGGCGGACACGGCGGCGGCATGGACGGCATGTACTAAGAACCGCCGTTGGCCGTTAGTCGTTGGCCATTGGCTAGATCAAAAGCCCCACTCGCAAGAGTGGGGCTTTTTTGGCGTTCCAACTTTATAACTCTTGTCATTCCGAAGCGCGCAGTGCTGAGGAATCTGCTTTTTGCCTGCGGCGAGGCGACGGTGGCACGGGAGCCTTCGTCCTTAACAGCGCCACGACCTTAGACCGTCGATAAGCTGCCAGCGGCAAGCAGATTCCTCTTGGGCTGGCGCCATTCGGAATGACAAGACTATTAAGATGCAGAAACTGCCGTGAGGCCAATCCTCCTAGTCGAAACAACCCCCTTGTCATTCCGAGGCGACATCGTCGCTGAGGAATCTGCCGGTCGCGATAGTAGGCTTGCCCCAATCCGCGGCCAGGTCTTCCCAAGTGCGATTATCCGCCTCGATCAGCTTCACTTTCCTCTCCCGCCGCCACTTCTTGAGTTCAGTCTCCCGCGCGATGGCATTGTTTACGTAACGGAAGGTCTCAAAATAAACCAAGCGGTCCACGCCGTACTTCTGGGTAAAGCTAGGTGTAACAGCAGATTTGTGTTGCAGCACCCGCGACATGAGAGAGCCCGTCACACCAATGTAGAGCACGCGGCCCTTGCTGGCCAGGATGTACACGTAGTAGCGCTTCTCACCTCGCATAAACAGCCACCCTCACCCTCGTCATGCCGAGGCGCGCAGCGCTGAGGAATCCGCTTTTTGCGCGCGGCGAAGCAACACCTGTGCGGGAGCTCGAACTGCACCGGCCTTACAAAGTCGATGAGCTGCCAGCGGCAAGCAGATTCCTCTTGGGCTGGCGCCCATTCGGAATGACAAGATTTGAGAAGCAGTTTATAAAGATTGGAGCTAGTCTGTCAGTGACTGTTGTCACACAGCGGGGCGAGGAAATCGCCATGGCAGCTTCACACCCCAAATCTCTCCGCAGCCCGCGCTCTCGCCCTGGCGGCCTCTTCTTCCCGGTTCTTTGGCGGGGCGGTGGTTTCGAGGGAACGGAGAAGACGCATCGAGATCCCGGCGACTTCATCAATGGCGGCCAGAAACGCGTCCTCGTTGGCCTTCGACGGCTTGTTGAAGCCGCTGATTTTTCTCACAAACTGCAGCGACGCCGCTCGGACCTCATCTTCCGTGACTGGCGGATCGAAATTGAAAAGGGTTTTAATATTCCGGCACATGGTTGTGACCTCTGGGGCTGGTATCAGCTTAAGTAATTTTAACCCGCGGCGTCCTGAAGTAGTGCATTTGCTGCGTGTCGTTGTTATGGCTGATGTCGCACAAAGAACTGCTGCTTGTCCACGTTCGCCGGCACGGCCACGTCGAAGAAGCCCACCATCATCTCGTTGTAGGTTTGGTCGCCCCAGGTCACGGCACTATCGGGATCAGGATTGTGCTGATTGTGGCGGGAGTTGTCATACCAAGCAACAGCCTGGAGATCCGTGCCAGCCTTGAGAAAGCGGGGCTCGGCCAGCCGGTAACTCAGCTGCCAGTAGAAATCGTAGTTGACTCTGAGCAGAGTCTCAACGCTCTTATCTGCATGAACAATGTTGTATTCGAAGCCCTTGCCACGCAAATGCATGTGCGGGAAAAAGCTCAGCAGCGTCGCATCGTTGGGCAGAGTGCCGTGGACTTCCACGCGGTAATTCTCGGCATCCGGGGGAATGGGAATGGTGTCATGATCGTTGGCCAACTGTAAGGTGAGTACCCGTTGTTTTGGAGGCTCTTTGGCGAACACCATACCCACGCCGGTCCGATCATTAGCGGCGTGGCCGTTGGTCGTGTAGTGCATCTGGAAAACCAGATCGGAGTGCGCGGGAATAAATTTCGCCATGCCATCCGGCCAATGATCGGGAGAACTCCCCGGAGCGTAAACGAGAAGCATGTCGGTCTCGGTCTCATGTGCTTGGTGGCGAAGCTTCTGGTCTTTCAGGCTCGACGCGGTGAATGGCCGGCCAAGCGGGGCTCCACGCAACCAACTCGAATCCGGAGGCCGGATGTAAATTACCGCGTGATGCACATGGGCGCGGCTGGAAGGACGCACCTCCGACATTTGTACCCATTGATCCTTGGCAAACTTCGTCGGCACGATCTCGTACGTGTATTCGACATCCCCGTTCGCGGGTATCACGACGGCCTTCGGCATGTTCAAAACCAAATCTGGTTGTGGAATATTCCATCCTTTCACCCAATGCGGCGCGGGAGGCGCATCGCGGGGATCCCCAGCCGGCGATTTTGCATCCACCCAGGACGAGATGGTGGCAATTTCTTCCTGGGTGAGAGAAATATCGTTCGAAAAATGGCCGCAGCAGGGATCGGCAAACCAGGGCGGCATTCGTTTCGCGCGCACCGCATCACGAACCTGGTCAGCCCATGAACTGGTCTGTTCGTAAGTTACAAGTGGAAGAGGTGCGATCTCTCCGGGCCGGTGGCAGACCTGGCAATGCTGCTGCAGGATGGGCAGAACATCTTTATAAAACGTCGGCGCAGCGGATTGGCTTTTCGGATCGGGACTGGCCGCCCGGAAAAGCGGCACGCCTGCCGCCAGGAAAACCAGTAAGCTGCGAGCAATTAGACGAAACACAATGCCCTCAGTATCCCCTGTGCTTGTCCACCAGGGCAAGCAAGGGCTGGCCGCTGAGATAGCGGCGCAGGTTCTCGGCAAACAAGACGTACTGGCGCTCCCAGAGTTTCTCAGCCAGTCCCGCCGTATGCGGGGTGATCAGCAGGTTCTCCAAGTCCCACAGGGGTGAATCGGCGGGCAGCGGTTCCTGGTCAAACACATCGAGCGCCGCGCCGCCGATCTTGTGGTCGCGCAAGGCCTGGATGAGCGCCGCCTCGTCGATCAGCGGACCCCGTCCCACGTTGATCAAATAGGCACCGGCCTTCATACGAGAAAGACGCTGGTGATTCATGAGACCCGTCGTCGCCGTCGTGATCGGCACGGCGAGCACCACGAAATCAGATTGCTCAAGAAGACTCTCGATTTCAGAAGACGGAAACACTTGCTGCACGCCCTCGGGACTTCCCTGCTCCGGGCGCTGCCGTACAGCAATCACGCGCATGCCAAGCGCCGAGGCATGACGCGCAACGGCGCGTCCGATGCTGCCCAGTCCGACAAGGCCGAGAGTCGCGCCCTGGATTTCGCGGGGGCGGTTGCGCCCCATCCAAATAGCATCCTGTCCCCACTCATGTTTCTGCTGCAGTCGCACTGCTTGCGGCAAAGACTTCGCCAATGCAAAAATCAGCCCAATCACATGTTCCGCCACCACCGACCCATGAACATCGCGGCCATTGGTAACAACGACATCGCTATTCACCAGTTCCGGAAACATCAGTTGATGTACGGCCGCAGCCGGCGAATGGATCCAGCGTAGCTTTTTGGCGGCCAGGAATTGATCAGGCCGGAGAGACAGAGCCAACGCAACCTCGGCGTCACGCAGTTCGATTTCCGCCCCGTCATAGCTGTTGAGATGCACCACATTGAGTTGGAGAAATTCCTGGCGCAAGCGCTCGGAAAACCAGGCCGGAACCGTCCAGAGATCGAGGCGGTGATGGAGAAGGATGAGAAGCTTCATGCGCTCTATGCTTGGCTCTTTTGAATCCGCAGATCCTGGCCCGTCATTTCTTTCGGTTCGTCCAGCCCCAGTATCGCGAGCGCGGTCGGTGAAATATCGCGCAGCGAGCCACCCGGCTTGAGCGTAAATTTCTTGCCGTTTTCCGCGACCACGATGAAGGGCACGGGATTGGTGGTATGGGCGGTGTGCGGACCGCCGGTAGCGGGATCGATCATCTGTTCGGCGTTTCCGTGGTCGGCGGTGATCAGCATCGCTCCGCCTTTGGCGCGGACGGCCAGCTCAACGCGGCCGAGGCAAGCGTCCACGGTTTCGACGGCTTTAATGGTCGGCTCGATTTTTCCGGAGTGGCCCACCATGTCGGCATTGGCAAAATTAACGATGATGACGTCGAACGTTCCGTCTTCCACGGCTTTGACTACGGTATCCGCAATTCCGGCGGCGCTCATCTCCGGCTTCAGATCGTAGGTCGCAACTTTGGGGGATTGCACTAGAGCACGCTCTTCTCCGGGGAAAGGCTGCTCCACCCCACCATTGAAGAAATAAGTGACGTGCGCGTACTTCTCAGTTTCCGCCACCCGCAGATTGCGAAGGTTCATTTGCCCCATCACGTTGGCCAGAATGTTGTTCATCGATTCTGGCGGAATCACCACGGGCAAAGAGAATTTCTTGT
Source organism: Terriglobales bacterium (assembly GCA_963802555.1). GTDB lineage: Bacteria > Acidobacteriota > Terriglobia > Terriglobales > Acidobacteriaceae > DATBAX01. Next base: position 1,022,482 of record CAWDJD010000002.1, read on the forward strand.
CGTATTGTGTCATGCAAACGTAGGTCAGGTTCTTGGGTGTTTTGTCGCGAGGGATTGCAACATCGAGATCCTCGGCTCCGGGAAGATCACGGCCACCCTGCTCGTTGAGGCCACTATTCCGCGTAAGCGCCCGCGTGATCTGGCGCACACGGTCGGCACGGAAGTTAAAGCAGATACAAGAGTCGTCATCGCGAATGGTCGCGACCGGCGCACCGCTTTTATCGGTACAAACAAAAGGCACGATGAATTCATCGGTGACGTTCTTGTTGTAAGAATCTTTCACACCCTGCACTGGGTCCGCGTACTTGCCGCCCTCGCCATCTCCGTGGATCATCGCATTGGTCGCCTTCAAAATGCGCTCCCAGCGGCGGTCGCGATCCATCGCATAGTAGCGTCCGCTGACACTCGCGATTTTGCCAGTGTTGTATTCGCGCATGGCTTTCTGCAACTGCTCGAGGTATCCCGCGCCGTTCGTGGGTAGGGTGTCGCGGCCGTCCATGAACGCATGAACAAAGACGCGCTCAACATGGTTCTGCTTGGCCATCTTGAGCAGCGCGTGAAGATGGGTCTGATAGGAGTGCACGCCGCCATCGGAAAGCAACCCGAAAAGGTGAAGCTGTCGGCCACCCGACTGCGCATTCTTCATGGCCTTAAGCAGCACCGGATGCGAGAAGAACTCGCCATTCTGGATCATGAGCTCGATGCGCGTGCTGTCCATGTGAACGATGCGGCCGGCACCGATATTGAGATGCCCGACTTCGCTGTTGCCCATCTGTCCATCCGGCAGGCCGACGGACGGGCCGCTGGTCTGGATGAGTGTGTTGGGATAATCGCGCAGCAACCGGTCATAGACCGGCTTGCGGGCAAGAGCTATGGCATTCGCTTCGGTTTTGGGGCTATAACCCCAACCGTCAAGAATAATGAGGACAAGTGGTTTGGGACGAGACATATCAAGAATTTATCACGGAGATGAGAAGTGCGGAGTCGGCCTATAATTCGGTAGCTAAAGCGGCTAGCTTCTAGCCACAAGCTAACCGAACCTGGGCTAGTAGTTAGAAGCTAGTAGCTCAGACTTTAGTGTGGAGAAATGAATGCCTATCAACGATCTTCTACTTTCCGAATTTGAGGAAGAAATGAAAAAGACGCGCACCACTTTGGAGCGTGTTCCAGCCGAAAAGAAAGATTTTGCTCCGCATCCCAAGTCCATGCCGCTGGGTAAACTGGCGGCGCATGTGGCCGAGCTTGCCGGTTTCGGGCTGACGATTCTAACCACCCCTGGACTGGATTTCGCCAAGGAGAGCCGCAAGCGTTTGCCGTTTGAATCCTCGGAGCAACTCGTGCAAGCCTTGGACGAAGGAGCAGCCAAGGTCCGCACCGCTTTGCAAAGTATGCCCGACACAGCGTGGACAGAAAACTGGAAGCTGAGCTTTCAAGGCAAGCCCATCTTCGAAGGCACTCGCTTCCTCGCCTATCGGGAAATGTTTATGAATCACCTGGTGCATCACCGCGCCCAGCTTGGCGTGTATCTGCGCCTGAATGAGACGGCTGTGCCGGCCACTTACGGGCCGTCAGCGGATGACAAGATGGGATTCTGAAGTCCACGCTGCAAGCGCCTGGACAACGTCCTCCAGCCAGTTACCAGATTATTCGAATGGGATACCTTTCAAACATCGGGTCAGCAGTGACCAACGGTATGTCCTCCTCCAGGCTTTGAGCGATAAGCATGCGATCAAACGGATCGCGATGATGCCTGGGGAGACGTTCGAGAGCCAACATATGGTCAACGCTGATGGGGAGCGTCTTGATTCTGTTCTCCGCCATTTTGCTGAGCAGGTATGGGCCGGCAGGCCGAGGGAAATTCAGTTTGCCCGACTGTACCTTGATAAGGATCTCCCAGATGCTCGCAATGCTAAGCAAAAGTTCGCTGCTTCGGGCAATAGTGTCGCGGGCGTGACGCGACATCCTCGCATCCCCGGCCAACCACCACAAGAACGCGTGGGTGTCGAGGATGGCTTTCATTTAGGTAGAAGAGGTCCGTTATAGAACAGATCTTCAATATCAGGATCGGGATCATTGAAGTCGTCCGGAACCGTGAAATCGCCTTTCGCGCTGCCGAAGACCCTCTTCTTGGGCGTTTTATTCACCGGTACCAGCTTTGCGATCGGAGTCCCCGCCTTGGCGATAATGACCTCTTCCCCCATTGCAACCCGCTCCAGCAGGCGCGAAAGGTGGGTCTTGGCCTCATGGATGTTGACTTCCATTTTTCTTATGCTAGACTAAGTCATGGACTAAGTCAATGGCAGCCAAAGCATTGAATTCCTTAGCCACTTTCATCATCCCCGGATGACACGATGGGATTTGGTTTCGCGACGAAATGCCCAAGGATATCTGCCTACTTGATAAAGCCGTGTTCGCGAGCGCGGGCTCGCCTCCGGAGACGGTACGAATTCCAGATCAAGAATATAGGCAAGATTACGGCGAGGCCCAAGAACCGGCTAAGCCAATTTTCCTCCATATCGGATAACCCGAGACGAGCTGCGATCCGAGCCGACAGCAGAGATACTCCCACCACAAACGGAGATATCACCAGCAAGAAAATAAAGGCCTCGAAGCATCCCCATATTGCGTGCCGCCAGTGCCAATGTCGACGACGAATCTCTTCGAATGCTTCAAACGTGACAAACAACAGGAAATACAGGAAAAATATAGCGGGAAGCAGATGTGTAAGACTGTCATTGACCTCGGAAATATTTATGTGCGACATGGCAGCAGCATGGGTTTCGATCATCCCTTGTAGTTCAATGCCTTCAATCCCAGAAACCGCGCCGACGCTCCCAACTCTTCCTCGATTCTCAGCAGTTGGTTGTACTTGGAGATGCGGTCAGTACGCGAGGCAGAGCCGGTTTTGATCTGCCCTGCTCCGGTCGCAACCGCGAGGTCGGCAATGAATGTGTCTTCACTTTCGCCCGAGCGATGCGAGATGACCGAGGTGTAGCCATTGCGCCGGGCGAGGTCGATGGCGTCAAGGGTCTCGCTCACCGTGCCAATCTGATTCAGTTTAATCAGGATCGAGTTGGCAATTCCCTTCTCGATGCCTTCGCCGAGTATTTTGATGTTGGTACAAAAAATATCGTCGCCGACCAACTGGATTTTTCCACCCAGCTCTTTCGTCAGGTTCTGCCAACCTTCCCAGTCATTTTCGGCGAGCCCGTCTTCGAGTGACACGATGGGATAGTCGTTGACCCACTTCGACCAGAAGCGCACCATTTCATCCGAACTCTTGGTCGATTTGTCGGATTTTTTAAAGACATACTTTCCGTCGCTGTAAAACTCGCTGGCGGCAGGATCAAGCGCGATCGCGATCTGTTCCCCAGGCTTGTAGCCGGCCTGCTGAATCGCTTCGAGAACCACTTCAATGGCTTCCACGTTGGACTTCACCGAAGGAGCGAATCCACCTTCGTCGCCCACAGCAGTGTTGTAACCGCGCTTTTTGAGCACGCCTTTGAGCGTGTGAAAGACTTCTACACCCCAGCGAAGAGCTTCCGAAAACGAGGATGCGCCCACCGGCATGACCATAAATTCCTGGAAGTCCACGTTGCTATCGGCGTGAGCGCCACCATTGAGAATGTTCATCATGGGCGTTGGGACGGTGTTGGCCCCGGCGCCTCCCAGGTACCGATACAGGGGAACCGCATACGATTCCGCGGCAGCGCGAGCGGCCGCCATGGAAACGGCAAGAATCGCGTTCGCCCCGAGCCGGCCTTTATTCTCGGTGCCGTCGAGGTCAATCATCGCCTGATCGAGGGCACGCTGGTGGGTAACGTCAATATCCGCGAGAGCGTCCGCAATCTCGCCATTTACGTTCTCCACCGCCTTGAGAACGCCTTTGCCGAGGTAGCGCTTCTTGTCGCCGTCACGCAGTTCAACCGCTTCGCGCTCACCGGTGGAGGCGCCGCTGGGCACGATCGCGCGTCCCATGATCCCATCCGACAGGGTGACTTCGGCTTCCACGGTAGGATTGCCGCGGGAATCCAAAACTTCGCGGGCAAAGACGTCAATAATATTCATTTTCAGTGAACTCTCTTCCTTGAGATTTTATGAATTCCGTCCAGTGAACTTGTTTCCGGGTCAACAAAAGGCGTGGTCTCTACCGGGAACTAATGATTATAGATCAGGAACAACCGATTCACCGCGACCCGTCCGCACCTCAATATCCGTGCGCCAACAATTCATCTTCGCTCAGGAGCTGCAACTCCATCCAACCTTCGACGGGAAGCGCATCCATCGGGAGGTGGTTTTCCCACAGGCTAAAACGAAGACGCAATTTGGTGGTCGCGGCCTCAGCAACCTTGGCTAACTTGTTCCTCTCCGATGCACCTGGAGGAGTCGCCAACAATAACGTCAGCGGCACCTTGAATTCAAAACTTCGGGCCAACACCGCCGCCACGTCGGTTTGTTCGTGCGCGGAATTAACGATTTGTGCATCGTCTTCAGGAACACGCACATTCCAGGCATACATCGTGCCCGCCCTCACGGCCGCCTCCAGCCGTAAAACGCGCCGCGGACGCTGTTCGTCTTTCGCCCACGACTCCAGGTTTACGACCAGCTCAAAATCGATTTCTGGAACTTTATCGACGAAGTCGAGACGGCCGTAAACATTCGCCTCGTCGATTCCTGCATAAACCGAATCCAACAAAAAACTCTTCCCATGCATCGCGCCTGCCCGGCGATCAGCGGTGTAGCTTGCCGCGCCCATCCACTCAAAATAGCGGACCTGATCGCCGCTGATGCGTGGGTGAATGTAAGCAGTCTGAGGAATGAATGACGGACGCGCCGTGCCCCCGCAAATTGGCTGCGCCAGATAATCCGGCGGCGTCGCCCCGAGTGCCTGATAAACGTTCGACAGATGCTTGCGATAAAGCTCGTCGAACTCGCGATCGTTCGCGGAGTGATGTTCCGGGCCGTACCACCAGTTCCAATCGCTGCCCTCGGCGATCATGAGCTCCTCAAATGCCAGCTTGCATTGCCCCTCACTGCAGCGAGGCGACATTTGCGTATAAAAATTCCGGGCATGTGAAAGATAGTCCCAGGAGTGGTTGTCTTCAGGCGCCCCGATCCACACATTGAAATTGGCGCTGATCCAGGAGCCGGGAACAAGGGATGTGAGCGGCGCCGGATTCTTATGCCGCTCAATGGCCTCCGAAACCGTGACTGCTTCGATCCCCGCGTCACGCTGCATCCCATCGTAAAAACGCCGCAAGAATTCGCGTCCCGACTGCGGGTAGTATTCCCACGCATTCTCGCCGTCGAGAATCACAGATACTACAGCATCACGTCCTCTATCCAGAATGGGTTGCGCCGATTGCTTAATGTTGTAGATGAGGTTGTTTGCGGCCTCTTGCGCAGGCATGTTGGAATACACAAAACCAATTAGATCAGAGATGGAGTGGTCGCGAAACACCAGATGCATCTCCGTCTCCCCGCTCTCATAGCGATGGACAGTGTAAAGTTTTTCGGCTGCATCGGCAGGTAAGCGGCCGTTGCCGTCCCGCGCAAACGAAACCCCCAAAGTTCGCCCCAAAACACCTTCATCGGTAGCCATCCACTTCACACCCAGGCTGTGACCAATTGAAAAAACTTCCTCGGAAACGCTGCCCTCCGACGGCCATACCCCCTTGGGCCGCACGCCGAAAACCTTTTCGTGCAAGTCGAGTCCGCGCAGGAGTTGCTCGCGAGCATCCTCGGGATGCCGGAAGCGGTCTTGCGGTAAAGGCAGTCCCGGGGTGGAAACCGCGCCCACGTTGGTGTCGCATAATAGTGGAAGAATGGGATGATAAAACGGTGAGGTCGAGATCTCCACGCTCCCCCGCCGCGCAGCTTCGGCATGAGCCGGCAATACTCTCCCGATCAACTCGCGCTCTCGCGCGATCACGAACTGTTGATCTTCCAAAGAATAGCCGCTGCCTTTTTTAATCAGCTCCGCGACCTCTTTGTCTTCGAGAAAGAATTCGTCAAACCACGCCATCTGCGAAAGCACCTGCAGGTCGGTGAAGTCTTGCGGAGAAAAATCTCCTTCGGCATGTTGCGGAGAGTCGCCAGCGTTACGGAAACGCTCCCACAGCTCACGAAATCGAGGATAGCGGCCGATAACATGCACTTCATTCGCCTGAAACAAATACTGCAGCGCGAACTGCCGCTCCTGGGGCGTGAGATCTTTGGCAGGCTTGGCCGCGACTTGCAGAAAGGGATCATGCGCCGTCCCGGCAACATAGTCCTGAATTTGCGTAATTAGCGAAGGGACAAGATTGAATGTCTGGTGAACATTGGGGAACTCATCCAGCAACTTGACCATGCCGTAATAATCTTTGAGGGCATGCAGCCGCACCCACGGCAGGCGGTATTCGCCCGTGACCAGGTCTTTATAAAAAGGCTGATGCTGATGCCACAGAACAATGACGCGTAGAACAGGCATTTAACGTGGATCCCAAGTCCCTGCAGGGTTGTAGCAGTCTAGCATGAGCCAATTGTCATCGTGAGCACTGTCATCCTGAGCAAGCGTTCTTTGCGCAGCGAAGGATCCCTGTATTGCCGACGTCAACCGGCAGCCTGCTTCTGCTGCTTGGCTTCCCACCTCAACCGCGCGGTCACCAACCGGATGTCTTCATAACTAATCTCGGCAGACACGGCATCCTTAATGGGACGCAGGCCTGCAATGCCTACCCGCACACAGGCCGCTTCAATTTCCTTCCGCTTGTCGAGATCGATCCATCCCTCCTTAAACTCCAGGTCTCCGCTCTCCACCAGCTCGGCGACCGAAGTAATGATGGTGGAAATTTGTCGTCCGCGGATGACTGCGATCTCGGCGAAGGTCTGACCATCATCCAGCAGGCGTTTTGTAGCAGCAGCCGGACGTGAAATTTGTTTGGGGATGGCGCTCGCTCGCGCACCTTCACGGAATCGTTGCAGCGCAGCGAAGAGCTGCGGCCCGTACATTTCCGCTTTGCGTTCTCCGAATCCTGTGATCTGCAACAGCTCAGGAATCGAGCCGGGTTGCTTGCGGCAAACTTCTTCAAGGGTCGTATCGTGCATCACTACAAAAGCCGGGGTGGCTTGCACGCGCGCTGTGTCGCGACGCCATTGACGCAGATATTCCCGCAGGGCTTCATCAACATCGGGCTTAGTGATCGAAACAACTCTTGCTGCTGGCAGCGTGACTTCAGACAATCCAGCCGGCGATCCGGCGCACACGTCGCACACACCGCAGGTTTCCCACTTGGGCTTCTCGCCAAAGTGTTCACAGATTTGCCGCTGCCGGCATTGCTTCGAGTCAGCAAATCCGCGGATGTTGTGATATCGCTGCCACGCCCGGTCTTTCTCGGTCGCATCGGCAATCTGGTTGGTGAAATGGGCCAGCAGTGCCGCATCTCGCTTTTGCCAGAGCAGGATGCAGTCAGCAGGATTTCCGTCGCGCCCAGCGCGGCCAGCTTCCTGATAATACTGCTCGATCGATTTGGGCAGCGACATGTGAATCACCGCCCGTACGGTAGCCTTGTTGATGCCAAGTCCAAAAGCGATCGTCCCCACCAACACCCGCACTTCATCTGACATCCAGGCTTCCTGATTGCGCTTGCGGACCGGCGACTCCATCTTTCCGTGATAAGCAGTCGCAGCAATCCCATTCTCCTCGAGAAAATCCACCGTCTGCTCCACGCGCGCGATGGTCGGCTCATACACGATCACGTTGCCTTCCGGATAATTCCGCAACAACGTTAGCAACAGAGGCGCAATCTCCTGCCCCTTGCATTCCTTCACCGCATAGCGCAGGTTGGGACGATGAAAGCTGGCAATATATTTATGCGGTGCGCGCAACTGAAGCTGATGAAGAATGTCATGACGCACGCGCTGGGTCGCGCTGGCAGTAAACGCCGCGATGTGGGCGTTAGGAAAATGCGCCCGCAACCGGCTCAACTGCCGGTAGTCAGGACGAAATTCATGCCCCCACTCGGAGATGCAATGCGCTTCATCAATCGCGAAAAACGAAATCGGAACTTCGCGCAGCCATCCAATCGTATCCTCGCGCGCCAACCGCTCCGGCGAAAGATATAGAAGTCGGTACTCGCCCGCCCGCGCCTTCGCCATGATGCGTGACTGCTCGCCGCCGCCCATCGTGCTATTCAGCACCGCCGCAGGAATTCCCATCTGCGCCAGTTGCGCCGCTTGGTCCTGCATCAGCGCAATCAGCGGCGAGATCACCACGGTAGTCTTTCCCGACACCAACGCCGGCAACTGATAGCACAGCGACTTGCCGCCGCCAGTCGGCATGATCACGCAGGTATCGTGTCCAGCCACCAGGCTGCGCACAATGTTCTCCTGCATCGGACGGAAGGAGTTGTATCCCCAGTATTGGTGCAGCGGGGAAAGCAGATCCACTTCGTGCATATGTAAACAGTATAGGTGGCGAAGGGACTCTTCGAGCGAAGAAATTGCGAAGACGTTTCGATTCGGGAACACAGACCCTTTGTCATCCTGAGGCAGCGGAGTCCCCGGCGAAGCCAGGGATTCCCAACGAAGGACCTCTGCATTGAAGGTTTTTGGGATGGCGTAGTCATTTCAGCGCTTCGATCCGAGCATGCAGAGCCGTGGAAGAGCGGCGCTTAAGCGCCGCGTAAATCGTCCACCCTCACAACGCGGGCCTGGAAGGCCCGCTCTTCCACGGTGGCCAATGGCTTCCAGGTGGGTCGTATCAGGGCATCGCTTGAGCGATGCCGTAAAAGACGCGCTGCACGATTTACGGCACGGCTGAAAGCCGCGCCCTGATACGGGCCCTACCAACCAGCAATCCATGCCCGTGTGGGACGGACACTCCTGTCCGTCGCCTTTGACTTTGATTTGACCCGAGGATCAAGATCCCAGAGGTTGAGATTTGTGGAATCCCGCGTCTCGCAAAATCGGCGAGACACGGGGCACCCGGCATCAAATACCCTTGTCATCCTGAGGCAACGGAGTCCCTGGCGAAGCCGGGGACTCCCAACGAAGGACCTCTGCATTGAAGGTTTTTGGGATGGCGTAGTCATTTCAGCGCTTCGATCCGAGCATGCAGCGCCGTGGAAGAGCGGCGCTTCAGCGCCGCGTAAATCGTCGTCCCATCGCAACGCGGGGCCTGGAAGGCCCGCTCTTCCACGGTGGCCAATGGTTCGAGGTGGTCGTATCAGGGCATCGCTTCAGCGATGCCGTAAAAGACGCGCTGCACGATTACGGCACGGCTGAAAGCCGTGCCCTGATACGGACCCTACCAACCAGCAATCCATGCCCGTGTGGGACGGACACTCCTGTCCGTCGCCTTTGACCTTGATTTGACCTGAGGATCAAGATCCCAGAGGTTGAGATTTGTGGAATCCCGCGTCTCGCAAAATCGGCGAGACACGGGGCACCCGGCAGAGTAGGATTTCTGATTGATGAGCCTAATAGTGTCCCAGGTCGTGCCAACGGACTTCGTTATCGGCAAAGAGAGCTTTGATGACTTGGAATTTAAGCCAGCTCTGACGCAACGCTTGCATCACATCTACAACAAGGTAAAACAGCAACCGGTCAAGCAATTTGTCCTCGACAAACGACTGAGGGTCGCGTATCTCTGCCGCGTTACTCTGATCCAAAAAGAAGGTCGGTTCACTCCGCGATTAGCATTTTCCATTCGGGACGAAACCGGAAATATAGCCAGCGAACCTGTCCCGGCTGGGGAGGACACCTATAGACTGAAGGCGAGTGTCGATCTTAAGGATTGCCACGAAAATTTCTGGAAACTCATAACGTTCCTGGGCTCACTTAAGGAAGTGGACATACCCAAAGAGAGCTTTTCACTAGTTTCTCATGACGAAGCCGAGATCGTTTCGGCACTGCGCGAAAGGGACTCCTCAAGTCTCGCCAGCATCATCAAACAGCTAGCCCAAGTGCCTGGCGTTTCACTGTCACACAGAGACATCAATCAGCTTCTTAAGCGTAAGGAGAAACTGTCTGAATTTGAGAACGGATTGATTGGACATCCTGGCGAAGAAGCATGGTGGCAGAGTTTTTTCGAGGAGAACAAATGGATTTTCGGCTATGGACTGAATTACCAGATTCTCCGCCAAGAGCAATCCCAGCCAAATTACGGCGGCACGGGAATTGACGGCCGGGGAGGGCGAAAAGGTGATTACCTTCTCTCGACGCTTGGCGATATTAATTTCACCGTTTTAGTGGAAATAAAAAAGCCAAATTCTCGCCTTCTTCAAGGCACTAAACCAATGAGGAGTGGCGCTTGGAGTCTCTCAAGGGACTTGACCGATGCGATTTCGCAGATCGAAGCGAACGTCTCTGAATGGATCGAGTCCGGAGCCAAACAAAATGAGAATCGCGACAGGTTTGAACAGCGTGAGATTCACACGGTACAACCCAAAGGAATTGTTGTAATTGGTTCGCTGAGTGAAGTGAAAGATGACAGAAACAAAAGAGAAACATTTCAGCGATTCCGGAAATCAATTCATGGAATCGACATCATAACCTTCGACGAGTTGTGTGAAAGAGCCAAGTTTATCGTCAGTCACAGCGATTAAGAACTGCGGGTGAATCAACGGTCTAAGTTTGACCTTACTAGCCATATGAGCCACATTGCGGGCATCTGCAATTGCTTGCGTGATCCCCTCCGAAGTAACCACAAATCGAGCATCTGCAATTACTGGCGTGCTCGCCCCCGAAGTATGGGCATTGTGGGCAACGACAGTTGCTTGCATGCTCTCCGCCAAAATACGGGCACTGCGGGCAACGACAGTTACTCGCGTGTTTACCGCCCCATTTGTAACCCAAGTGCTCTGCCATACTAATATCTGGGCTAAGTCCCTAAACTATCCAATTTGGCGTCGATTATATTCCCCCCTCCCACTTCCGGTACACTTAGTCGTTAACTAACCGCGTCCCATGGCCACCACCAAACCGCCAGAAACCTTGACTCCCGCGAACCCCAGCCTGCTGACCGACCAGGACCTCTATCTCTTCAACGAAGGCCGGCACTACCGCGTGTACGACAAGCTGGGAGCCCACCTGACCACCGTCAACGGCCAGGCCGGGACGGCGTTCAGCGTGTGGGCGCCGAATGCGCGCAAGGTTTCGGTGACTGGCAGCTTCAATAACTGGAACCCCGATTCGCATCAGTTGCAGCCGCGCGGCAGCTCGGGCATCTGGGAAGGCTTCATCGCCGGCGCCGGTAAAGGGACGCTCTACAAGTTCCACATCGTTTCGCGTGATCGCGGTCACGTCGGCGAAAAAGCCGATCCGTTCGGAATCTGGCATGAGATCGCACCGCGCACCGCGTCGGTGGTGTGGGACCTCGATTATCAGTGGGCCGATCAGGAGTGGATGAAAACGCGCGGCGCCCGGCAATCTTTGTCTGCGCCGATTTCTATTTATGAAGTGCATCTCGGCTCGTGGATGCGCGTCCCCGAAGAAGGCAACCGTTCGCTCACTTATCGCGAGATGGCGCCGCGCTTGGCCGAATATTGCGAGCGCATGGCGTTCACTCATGTGGAATTGTTGCCGGTGATGGAGCATCCGTTTTACGGATCGTGGGGATACCAGACCACGGGCTACTTCGCGCCCACGTCGCGCTATGGCACGCCGCAGGACTTCATGTATCTGATGGACTACCTGCATCAGCACAACATTGGCGTGATTCTCGACTGGGTGCCGTCGCACTTCCCCGAAGACGCGCACGGCCTGGCGTTCTTTGACGGTACGCATTTGTTCGAGCACGCCGATCCGCGTTCAGGATTTCATCCCGACTGGAAGACTTACATTTTTAATTACGGACGCAATGAAGTGCGCAGTTTCCTGCTATCGAGCGCCATGTTCTGGCTGGAGAAATATCACGCCGACGGATTGCGCGTGGATGCCGTCGCGTCGATGCTCTATCTCGATTACTCCCGCAAAGCCGGCGAATGGATTCCCAATAAGTTCGGCGGCCGCGAAAATCTCGACGCCATCGAATTCCTGCGGCAGATGAATCAAATGGCGTATCAGGACCATCCCGGCATTCAAATGATTGCCGAGGAATCGACTGCGTGGCCCATGGTGTCGCGGCCAATCTACGTTGGCGGCCTGGGCTTTGGCATGAAATGGGACATGGGCTGGATGCACGATACGCTCAGCTATTTTTCCGAAGATCCCATTCATCGCCGCTATCATCACAACCTGCTCACCTTCCGCATGCTCTACGGATTCACCGAAAATTTCGTGCTGCCGCTGTCGCACGATGAAGTGGTCCACGGCAAAGGCTCGCTCATCGGCAAAATGCCCGGCGACGAATGGCAAAAGTTCGCCAACCTGCGCCTCCTCTTCGGATACATGTTCGCCCAGCCCGGCAAGAAAATGCTCTTCATGGGAGACGAGTTCGGCCAGGTCCGCGAATGGGGCCACGACACCAGCCTGGAATGGGATGTATTGCGATATCCGGTGCATCGCGGAATGCAGAATTGGGTAGAGCAGCTAAATCGGCTCTATCGCAGCCAGCCCGCCCTGTACGAACTGGATTCCGACCCAGCCGGATTCGAGTGGGTGGACTGCAACGACAATGCGGCCAGCATCGTTTCCCTGCTACGCAAGGGAAAGTCGCCCAAAGATGTCGTGCTGATCGTCTGCAACTTCACTCCGGTACCCAGAGACGGCTACCGCATCGGCGTTCCCTCTGGCGGATTCTGGCGGGAGATCCTGAATAGCGATGCCCTGGAGTATGCCGGAAGCGGCCTGGGAAATCTTGGCGGCAAGCAAGCCGAGGCGATACGAAAGCACGGTCGACCTTATTCAGTAAGCCTGACCCTGCCGCCACTGGCGGTGGTGTTTTTGAAAGCCGAATAGTCGGCACTTTCTGCCGACCATTCGGCACTTCAGATGACGTCCTTCCACGCGCCCGACCCATGTCACGGGCACGGAAGACGTTCATACGGGGGAGGATCTGCCCGGGTTCGGTACTCCTCACGTGAGGGGGCCCAGTGAGGAGCGTTTGTTTTTCTATTGGCACGTATGGTGCCAAAGTTCGGGGGCGAGCAATCAGCACTCAGCATTCAGCACTCAGCCCTTCGAGAGCAGCGGCGCTTCCCGAAATGCCAAATGCAGAAACATTAGTTCAAGGGCTGAATGCTGAGTGCTGACTGCTGAATGCTCCGTTGCCCACCCTCTCCCCGTCATTTAAAGTGTTCCCATCCATGCCCACCACCGGAGAGCGTTTTGAGCGCGCAGTTTCCATCATGTCCCGCTTGCGAGGTCCGGGCGGATGTCCCTGGGACCGCGAGCAAACCTTTGATTCCATAAAGCCTTACACCATCGAGGAAACCTACGAAGTCCTCGAAGCAATCGACAATCGCGACTGGGAAGAATTGCCTGGCGAACTGGGCGATCTGCTCCTGCAGGTCCTCTTCTACGCACAGATGGCTAAAGACGAGGGGACATTTTCCATCGACGATGTACTGGATCGGCTGTCTAATAAGCTGGTCGATCGCCATCCTCATGTTTTTGGTGATGTGAAAGCCGACACGGCTTCGGAGGTCGTACGCAACTGGGAAGCCCTGAAACGGGAAGAAAAGCAAAAACGGGAGACCGCAAACAGGAATGTTAAGGCCGAACATAAGACGGAATCCATCTTGGCTGGAGTTTCCTCCGCCATGCCCGCTCTCCCCGAAGCCCACAAGCTAAGTTCCAAAGCCGCCAACGTCGGATTCGACTGGCCCAATGTAGAAGGCCTGTTCGACAAGCTCCACGAAGAAGCTGAGGAGTTGCGCGAAGAGCTCAAGCACTTCCCTGCTCCCGGCCCGCAACCGCTCGGCAAAGGAGTTGCCGGCGCCGGACGTCCGCAGATCTCTGAACAATTACGCAGCCGCCTGGAAGAAGAAGTCGGCGACTTGTTTTTCGTTCTGGTAAACATCGCGCGCTATCTTTCGCTCGATTCCGAGTCCGCTCTCAAGAAAACCAATCGCAAATTCAAGCGCCGCTTTCAATGGATGGAAGCTCAACTCCAAGCTTCCGGCCGCGATCTGCAAAACACCTCCGCAGCAGACCTCGAAGCCCTGTGGCAAAAAGCCAAGCAACAGGAACGGGGCAGCCAGTGACAGATTCCGTGGTGATCCGCAATTGCCAGGGCCTCAACGAACTGCGCGCCTGCGTGACCTTGCAGAAAGAAGTCTGGGGATTCAGTGATGCCGAACTCGTGCCCCTGCGCATGTTCGTGGTGGCGGAAAAGATCGGAGGCCAGATCATCGGTGCGTTCGAAGACAACGAAGTTGCGGGATTCGCTCTGGCCGTTCCTGGATTTCGCAACGGACATTCCTATTTACATTCCCACATGCTGGCGGTGCGTAAGAAAAGCCGCAATGCCGGCCTGGGCCGGCGGATCAAACTGTTTCAGCGCGAAGACGCTCTCACCCGCGGCTTCGATCTGATCGAGTGGACCTTCGATCCACTGGAAATCAAGAATGCCTATTTAAATATTGCAAAACTCGGTGCCATCGCCCGCCGCTACACGGTAAATCAATACGGAATCACGTCTTCCCCGCTCCAGGCGGGATTGCCGACCGACCGCCTGGTCGCGGAATGGTGGCTGAAATCGACGCGCGTGGAGAATTTACTAAGCAATCGGACCAAGCCGTCGTTTCAGATAGTGAAGACAATTACCGTTCCCGCGCAGATTTACGAATGGAAAGCCGCGCCCGGCACCAGAGAACAAGCCAAAGAAGTACAGGACTGCAACCACGAAGATTTCCGTCACGCCTTTGCGGACGGGCTGGCTGTACTCGGCTATGAGCGAGACGCAAGAGGAAACGGGAAGTTCTTGCTGGGGAGGTGGGACGAGAATTGGACTTACGGTTAGGGTGGAGCAGCGCTTCCAGCGCAACGTTACCCATTTGCCTTTGCTTTAACGCATGGCGGATGCCCTGCTCCACCGTGGTTGCTACTGCTATCTTAGTGTTGATCTGACGCCATGAAAATTGAAGCCATCACCCTCCGCGAAATTCAAATGCCGCTCGTCCAATTTTTCGAGACGAGTTTTGGCCGCATTTACAGCCGCCGTATACTCCTGGTCCAGATCCAGTGCGACGGCGTCGACGGCTGGGGCGAATGCGTTGCCGGTGAAGATCCCTTTTATAGCAGTGAATGGATCGAGAGCGCATGGCCGACCATTAAGCATTACCTGGCTCCCGCGCTACTCGGCCAAACCATCGATGCGGCGAGAGACAGCGCAGCGCTCATGGCCAGGGTCCGCGGACATCGCATGGCCAAAGCCGCACTGGAAAATGCGCTCTGGGACGCCGAGGCCCACCAGAAACAGCAACCGCTGTGGAAGCTTCTCGGAGGCAAGCAGTCAGAAATTCCCTGTGGTGTCTCCATCGGAATTCAGGATTCCATCGAGCAGTTGCTGGAGAAAATCGAAACCGAGCTCGCCGCCGGGTACCGCCGCATCAAGGTCAAGGTCAAGCCGGGCTGGGACATCAACGTCCTGGAACGCATCCGCTCACGCTGGGCGGACATCGTTCTGAGCTGCGACGCCAACTCCGCCTACACCCTCGACCAAGTCGAACATCTGCGCAAGTTCGATCAATTCAACCTGCTCATGATCGAGCAGCCGTTGTGGAACGACGACATCTATTACCACGCCCGATTGCAGCGCGAATTGCGTACCGCTATCTGCCTCGATGAATCCATCCAAAACGTTCGCGACGCCGCGCAAGCGGTCGAAACCGGCGCCTGCCGCATTCTCAACATCAAAGTCGGACGCGTCGGCGGCTTCAGCGAAGCCAAGAAAGTCCACGACGTCTGCCGGGCCAATAAAGTTCCGGTATGGTGTGGCGGCATGCTCGAATCCGGCATCGGACGGGCGCACAATATCGCTCTGTCGACGCTGGAGAATTTCCGCTTGCCGGGAGACGTCTCCGCTTCCAAACGCTACTGGAAAGAAGACATCATCGAGCCCGAGGTTGAAGTCATGCCGCAAGGAACAATCCCCATTCGCGACCAGCCCGGAACCGGGTATCGGGTACTAGAAGACAGGATCGAGAAGCTGACAGTACGCAAGGAAACACTCAAGACGAAATAGAATGCCGAAAGATCTTAACCGCAAAGTACGCAAAGGAGACGCCAAGGACGCAAAGAAAAGCACTCAACTGTTGGCCCAGCTTTTCTTCGCGACCTTTGCGCTTCGTCCTTCCCGATCTTTGCGGTTAAAAGCTTTTTTGTCCCGCTCATTTGTCGGCCAAAATTGCTTCGTTCTTCTTCAGAAGTTTCACCCCTTCGGCAAAACTCAGATTCGGCGGGGCCCGCTGGAAATCGCTATACGTTTTGATGGACTTGACATTCAGCGTCCGGAAGAAAAACAATTTGCCGGTTAAATTCAATTCCATCCGAGTCACTTCCCAATTGCCGCCCTCCACATCCGCCTGGTCCACCAGGAAATGTCCCCCGGGATCGAGATGTCCGAGAATTCCCCACCCAAAACCAACCTCTTTGGCCAGCGTGCCATCAATCCTCGCGATCCGCCCCTGCCGGTTGTCAATCAGAATGTAGCCTTGCATCCCGGTTAAAACCTGTTCCACGTGGGACGGAGGATCGTACTTTGGGTTGGGCTTGAACTTCAGCCGAAGCAGTGGCTGTCCCGCTCTCCCCACTCGTTGATCGCCGGTTTCCGTGCCATCGAATTCGTAGAGAAAAGCATCGGGCAGGGCTTTTACGATTTTGGTGATCCGGTCCTTATTCTCCTGTTCCATTGCCCTTTTTCGGTTGAGTTCTTCTGGGTATTTCACGAAGCGATCGACCCGCAGATTCTCCGCTTGTCGCTGTTCGGCGGTCAGAGGATGGTCATTGTTCGCAATTAGCATTCCGGCCATGGCTTCACGAGTCTCCACCATCAACTCGGTCTGCGACCCGGCCGGCGACTCTTTACGCTCGTGAAACATGAACTTCATGCCGTTCTGGTTCGCCTGGACCTCGTTCTGCACCGCTCGGCGCACCAATTCGTCCGGAGCCTGGGACGGCGGTTGCGCCCAGGCAAGGACGCCGGCGAGCAGTAAAAAGATTGTCAGTAAATGGGATCGGAGTCGCATAAATCAAACCGGCTTTATTAGACAGTGCCTTGGCCCTTGCCGTTGTACGTCCCCGGGGTCGCGCAGGATCCTGATTGCCAGGTCCCTCTCGGCCCTCATTAAACCAAGACCTGTGCTGCAATGCAATGTCGGCAACGACCGTTGGGGGCAAACCTTCGCTCTACTCTAAGGGTCGTACCGGGTTTGTCATCGACACTTCGGTAGGATATAGTCTTTGCAATCCTGTTTGCAGGTCATTCTAAAAACTTTTTGTTGAATTTTGCCCCGGTTTACTTCTTTGGCCGCCCGGCGCGTAACCAGATGACTTAGAACCCTGATTTTCAGTGCACACCGCAGTTCATCAGCCCAAGGAGGCCGTAGCTATGGAGACGCCGAAGACGACGGAAGTAGCGAATATTGGCAAGTCCGTCATCATCAAGGGAGAACTTTCCGGCAGCGAAGATCTTTATGTGGACGGACAAGTCGAGGGCAGCATTGAACTGGCGGGCAATAGTCTGACGGTCGGCCCCAACGGACAAGTCCGCGCCAACGTAAACGCCAAAACCGTGATCGTGCAAGGCAAATTGGACGGCAGCATTCGCGCCAGTGAGCGCACCGAATTACGGAAGTCAGCCGTCACCACCGGCGACATCGCCACCCAGCGAATTTCGATCGAAGATGGCGCCTACTTCAAGGGTAAAGTTGACATTCAGAAGGATGGAACCGCGGTTAAATCCTAATCAACCAGGCCGGAAGTGGGGAAACTCCGGTAACTGACATTAGAAGATTTGAAGACTTAACGTTTCCCTACTGCGTTATATTTTAGAATCGGCGTTTTTTACAGCTGGTCGCATTCAGGAAGTTCAATGGTATCGGTAGCCCACGGCTTCATGAGACTCTTTCGGGGTTCATCGGCGGATGAAGGTCCGGGTCTGAAAACCACCCCGGCCGCCGATCGTCTCACGCGCCGATCGAGCGGTCTCGGTGAATTGGTTCGCGTGCTCAAGCCGGAAGAACCGCTCTACGTTCTCGATATCGGTTCCACTTCGGCCGCGAATATTCGCTACCTCACCGGGCTCGGCCACAAAATCTACAGCGAAGACCTGCTCGACGCCTCCACCGACTCATCGCTGCTTATCAAGGACGAACAAGGCCAGCCTACCCTCGACAGCAAGAAGTTCCTGTCCGAGAACCTGGTCCATCCCGCCGCCCGCTTCGATGCCGTCCTGTGCTGGAATCTTGCCGACTATCTCGATGAGAGCCTGGTGAAGCCCGTGGTGGGTCGTCTCTGGTCCATGCTGAAGCCCGGCGGCGTCTTGCTGGCCTTCTTCCATACCCGCGAAGCTGGCCCCGATGCCCCCTGCTACCGTTATCACATTGTCAGCCCCGATACTCTGGAAATGCAGCACATCGAACCTAGGCGCGAGGTCCGCCGCGGCCCCACGGGGGCGTTGCACACCGCCGTCGGCAACGGCTTCCGCCTGCAGCGGGTATTCAACAACCGCCATATCGAGACCCTGTTCCGCGATTTTGCCTCCATCAAGTTCTTCCTCACCCGCGACAACGTCCGCGAAGTGCTGGTCGTCCGCTAGTTTTTTCAGCAAAGAATTCGACTTG
Organism: Terriglobales bacterium; assembly: GCA_963802555.1. Lineage (GTDB taxonomy): Bacteria > Acidobacteriota > Terriglobia > Terriglobales > Acidobacteriaceae > DATBAX01. The sequence continues at coordinate 1,041,192 of CAWDJD010000002.1, forward strand.
GGTGGAGCTGACCTTCGGGTGGAGAAGCGCTTCAGCGCTGCGTTAAAGGCGCCGGCTCTGAACGGGCTTTAGCCCCGGCGGTAACTCAATTTCTCAGTCGCTAGTGAAGCTGGGTGACTCTGCCGCGTGGCGTCCTCCACCCATCTTGTTTTCTTCGCCAGGTACCGCGTGAGTGCCGGAGTCTTGCCAAACAGGAACAACAGCGGCCGCCGCACCGGACGCGGCAGTCCGAGCAATCGGCGAATCCCCGAGGAAGCCCGGAAAACCGGCGCCAGACTAGCTTGATATCTTCGGCGGTACGCCGCCACCGCGTCCAGCAGTGAAATTTCCTTCCTGAAAAATAGCGCCAGATGCTCCGCCGCCAATGATCCGCTGCGCAAAGCCATGGACACGCCATCCCCCACAAAGGGATCCACAAATGCCGCTGCATCCCCGGCCATCAAAACTCCCGACCGCTCCGGCTGCGGCTCGCGAAAAATCAGCGGCGAGGTCGTAACCGGCCGGCTCAATGGCTCCCATTGACGGCTGCGTTCCCACAGCGCCGGATAGCGGGCAAAAACCTCACGCAGGCTGCTGGCCACATCGGCGCGTACCATCGCGCACGCATTCACGCGGCCGTGCTTCGAATCTCCGCTTTCGAGATCCACCGGCTGCACCCCGCAATATCCCCCGTCGAAAAAATAGAGATCCACCGACTTCTCTGCCGACGACTCGGCAAAATGCCCCTTGAGGCCTACCCACTTTTCTCCTATACGATTGCCGCTATTTGCCTGCATCGTCAGATTCGACCATCGCCCCGAAGCATTGATCAAAGCGCAAGCCTCGAAATCTTCGTCCGCGGTCCTGACTTGAAACGGTCCAGTTCCGGCAACGCTTTGCACCACGGTCTGCTGTCTCGCATCCACGCCGGCCCCGATCGCCGAATCCCACAACGCCTCATCCAACTCCAGCCGCGCGATGCTGGCCGCCGCCGGTTCGGCAACCGTTCGCAGCATGTGCCCGTCCAGAAAGATCCGTGCATGCGCAATGCGGATGGCATCACTCAACAAGCTCTTCCGATCAGAATCCAGCAGGTTGGCCAGAAGGCCGAGCGATTCGGCGGACACAAATTCACCGCACACCTTGTGCCGGGGAAAGCGCCCGCGCTCCAGCAATAGAACGCTCGCGCCGCGGCGTGCTGCCGTGATCGCCGCCGAAGTCCCCGCCGGTCCGCCGCCGATAACAATCAGATCGTACATGTTCTCGAAACCATCATGATTTTTTCCAGACAATTACGCCCATGCGAAATAAATAATGCCGCTCGATTTCCACCTTCGCCGCTGCCGTTTGACTCAGTAACTCTCGAATTTCTTCCGGCGTGTATGCCTGCCATACTGAAGCCGGCGCGTCGTGACGAGTCAGCCGGCTGCGATAAAGTGGCATCCCCGCATACACCAGCGCCAAATGCGCCGGATGCCGTACCAGATCGTTAATCAGCACCGCTCGCCTGCAAACCCGCAGTCCCTCGTTAACGAACCGCACCAACTGTTCCGGCGTCAGGTGGTGCGCAAACAGCCCGCAATCCACCAGATCAAAGCTGCCATCCGGAAAAGGCAGCGCCAGTGCATCGCCCACCACCACGCGCGATTCGCTGTGTCCGTTGTCCGAAGTCGCCGGACGCAAGTGAGATGCTGCCCGGTCGAGCAGCGTTACATCCAAATTAATTCCGCGCTGCTGCAACCGTTGCGCGGCCAGCCTCGGCACATCCCCCGAACCCGCCGCGACTTCCAGCAGCGAAAACGACTTCGCGTGGAGTGTGCCGGCAACCTTTTCGATCATCGCCTGCGTGGTCGCAATTCCGCCAAACCAGCGATTGATGCGCCGCAAGTCGGCCAGCGACGCCTCAACCTCGGGCGCTGTGCCGGAATCGCTGTCGAGGAGCTCCGCGGTGGCCACTCTCTTCATGCCACCCAGTTTATGGCAAATCTCAATTTCCAGTTGTCAATTAGGTGTCAAATAGAATCGAACCTGGGGATCGCTGTTTGGCTGGGAATGATCGCCACGCCGTATCCGAAGACCTCCACTACACTTCCGCCAATTCCTCTTCCAGCAGCTGCTTGTTGTAGAGATCGGTGTAGTACCCGTCGCGGGCAATGAGTTCGTCGTGGGTGCCCAGTTCGACGATGCGTCCGCCGTGCAACACCGCGATCCGGTCAGCATTGCGGACCGTAGAAACCCGGTGCGAGATAAAAATCGTCGTCCTGCCCCGCATAATTTCGCGCAGATGATTCAGGATCTTGTCTTCCGTCTGCGTGTCCACACTGGACAGCGCATCATCCAGAATCAGGATGCGCGGATTGCGGATAATGGCGCGCGCAATCGCCGTCCGCTGTTTCTGGCCGCCGGAAAGCGTAATCCCGCGTTCGCCCACCAGGGTCCGGTACTGCTCGGGAAAGCTTTCAATTTCATCCGCAATGCTGGCCGCCTGGGCAGCCGAGCGGACCTCGTCATCACTCGCTCCCGCCACGCCAAAGGCAATATTCTCGCGCACCGTTTCGCTGAACAAAAATGTTTCCTGCGGCACGAAACCGACGTTCTGTCGCAACACTTCCAGCGGATACTCACGCACCGATTTGCCGTCGATCAGCACCGTTCCCGGCGCAGCATCGTAGACCCGTGGAATCAGATTCACCAAAGTAGTTTTCCCCGAGCCGGTCGGCCCCACAATCGCCAGACTGCTGCCCTGCGGAATCTTCAAGTTAATGTCGTGCAGCACCGCCGCCCCGTTATAAGCAAAGCTGAGATTCCTAAATTCGATGTCGCCCTCGATCTGTTGTGTGGTGCGGGCGCCCCCGCCCGCAGCCTTTGACGTTTCGTCCGCAATCTCAGGCCTCTCCACCAGCAGCTCATTGATCCTCAACATCGACGCCGTGCCGCGCTGGAAAATATTGATCACCCAGCCCAGCGCGATGATCGGAAAGGTAAGCTGGACCATGTAGGTGTTGAAAGCCACAAAACCGCCGGCCGTCATGCGCCCCTGAATTACTTCCCGTCCACCGATCCAAAGCACCAGCACAATGGCGAGGCCGAGCATGGTCTCCAGCGTGGGCCACAGCATACCCATCAGCCGCACCAGCTTCAGGCTGCGGGCAATGTACTCCTGGTTGGCGGTCTCGAATTCGGCGATTTCCGCCTCTTCCTGCACATAGGCGCGAATCACCCGCGCTCCCGAGAAATTTTCCTGGGCACGTGCCGAAATATCCGAAAACATGGCTTGGATTCTCTCGAACCGCTCATGAATCCGCCGCCCGAAATATTGGATGGCCACGCTCACCACCGGCAGAGGCAAGAAGGCGTACAAGGTGAGCTTGGGACTGATCGCGTGCATGAAAATCAATGCCCCGACGGTGAACACGATGGTGTTGGCCGAATACATGATCCCCGGGCCCAGTAGCATCCGCACCGCGTTCAGGTCATTGGTCGCACGCGCCATGATGTCGCCAGTGCGGGTGCGCTGGTAAAAAGAAGAGGAAAGACTTTCCAGATGTCGAAACAGATCATTGCGTAGATCAAATTCGATCTCGCGCGACACCCCAATCAGTATGGAACGGGTGAGATATTGAAAGATGCCTTTGGCGCCGGCGATCGCCAGCAGCATCAAGCCATACGTGGGCAGCGAGTGCCGATAGACGCCGTTCCCCAGATCATCCACCGCCCGGTGAATCACCTGCGGGAACAGAATCCACACCCCATTGGTCAGGAACAGGCACACCGTTCCCAACCAATAGCTGCGCTGGTACTTTCGGAGATATGGGATGAGGGGACGAAGGCTCTTGAGCAACATGTGCTTCTAGTAGATGAAATTCTACCAGCAGCCGATGCAGGAAGGCAGCCCCTAGCTCCTAGCTAAATCTCTATGGCTTTAGCTAGAAGCTAGCAGCTAAAAGCTGCCGTCACAATAAATCCCTCCGAAACACCACCACCGAAGCCAGCACAATCACCAGCACCCAGCCGGTCAGAAAAAATTTGCCACAGTCGATCAACACGGAATAAACCGTTTCAGCATCCATGGGGAGCCTCGAGTCCGCTAAATTCGAGTGGATTTCAATTGTTGTTTACCGGTCAGGCGTTTGTAGTCCTGCAAGACTTCCTGAATCGCATTCAGCCGCCCCAAAGTAGTAAGGTGTCGGTCCGTCAGGGCCTTCTCGATTTGCCCCAGCCAGCATTCGACCGCGATTTCCACGCCCCGGGCCATCTCGGTCGCCACCACGTTCACAAAATCGGTTGCCAGTATGGTCGTTGCCATGGCCCTGCCAGCCTTTCTGAATCCGTCTGGTGATCGCGTTTAATCCACGGGGGGAAAATCCCCCTTCCCCCGTGGGGCCCCCTCCATTTCGTTAGTTGTTCGAAGTCTCGGGCGTCTCCGTCGGCGCATTCTTATGCTGCTGCATCCATTGCTCGCGCCGCGCTTCCCGTTCCGCCAGCTTGGTTTTCTGGTCCGCGGTCAGCAATTGGTACGCCTGCGCTTCGATCTTGGCGTGTTCCACCACCAATTGCGTATGAATCTGGGCCTCCTGCGCGGCGATGGCTTGCGCCTTCGTCTCGTCAAAGCTGCCGCTGCGAACCAGTGCAGTCATTAGTTGATGATTTTGCCTCTCCTGTTGCATGAGGGGTTTAATCGTCGGTTTTTCCGCAGTGAAAATCTGCTTCATCTGCGCTTTTTGCGCGTCGGTGAGATCCAGTCCGCGGAAAGCCATTCCGGGCCCGCCGAATCTTCCGTGATGCGGCCCCTCTTGCGCCGCCGCCACGGTTCCCAACAACGCCATTGCCAATGCTGCCGTTACTAGAAGCTTCATTTACGCCCTCCTGAGATGCTCATTTTTCCCGGGCCGTTATCTTGCTCGGCCGCCGACGCTAACTTGCTCTCCTGCATAAGAACACGTCGCAGAAATAAAAGTGGTAAAGAGTCGGTCAATGGAAGTAAAGTTTTGTAAAGCATCACCACCGTCGATTTGACGATTCTTTACCTGCATTTACGGGGGTCTGATATAAAACTGAAGCTGAACCAGTGAGTGAATCCTGTGGATCAAATTCTTGTCATCGACGACGACGTGGAACTTTGCAGCCTGGTAGGTGAGTACCTCGAGCCGGAGGGCTTTCACGTCGAAAGCATCCACGAGGGCAAGCGCGGACTCGAGCGCGCCCTGAGTGGAGAACACACGCTGGTGGTGCTCGACGTCATGCTGCCGGGCATCAATGGCTTCGACGTTCTCCGCCGCATCCGCAACACCTCGAAGATTCCGGTGCTGCTGCTCACCGCCCGCGGACAGGACGTGGACCGCATTGTCGGCCTGGAAATCGGCGCCGACGACTACCTTCCCAAGCCTTTCAATCCCCGCGAACTAGTGGCCCGCATTCGCGCCGTGCTTCGCCGCACCAAGGCCGGTGACCCCGCCAGTGAACCGCTTCCCGACGTTCTGCGCGTGGGCGACATCGAACTCGATCCTGCCACCCGCACCGTGCGCCAGAATGGCAGTCTCATCGAGATGACATCGGTCGAATTCAATCTGCTGCAGGCCTTGCTGCGCGAAGCCGGCCGCGTGGTCACCCGTGAGAGTCTGGTGGATACCGTGTTGAGCCGCAAGTTTTCCCCCTTCGATCGCAGCATTGACATGCATGTCAGTAAGATCCGGAAAAAGCTGGGCGACTCCGAGAACGGTACCGACCACATCAAGACGGTGCGGGGCGTAGGTTACATCTTTACCCTGGAGCGAGAGCCGGTCAGGAGCGGCGCCCGGTGAGAAGCATCTTCTTCAAAATCTTTGCCTCCTATTGGCTGGCCCTGGCCCTGTTCGTGGTTCTAGCCATCCTGACCACCATGGCCTTGCGCCCCCAGCAGGAAAGTGCGCATGCCGAGGCCCAGCAAGGCAAAATACTCAGTGAAGCGATCCAGGCCTACCAAACCGGCGGCCAGGAGGAAGCCCGACGCTATCTTCGCGGGGTGCACGACACCCAGCAAATTCGCAGTTATTTCTTTGATGGACAAGGACAAGAACTGACCGGGCGAAAACCTCCGGAATGGATCGAGGGTGTGTTCCGCGGTAGCGTCCACACCATCGATAGCATATGGGGACGCCTGGGCCCGGGTCCCCAGTTTCTGCGCACGTCCACTAAGACCGCGGACGGCCACAGCTTCGTTCTGGTCATTGAGTTGCCACCCGAACATATTTTCTTCGGGCCGCACGGCGTGCCGTCCCTGGGCATCCTGATCGCCGTCATTTCCTCGGGTTTGGTGTGCTTTATCCTGGCGGGCTACTTGACCGCCCCCGTCCGGCGCCTTCGCGCCGCGACCCAGCGGTTGGCTGAAGGCGACCTGAAGGCCAGGGCCGGCGTGCCGAACGCCCGCAGCCACGATGAGATGTCGGAATTGTTGCGTGACTTTGACCGCATGGCCGAGCGCCTGGAGAATTTGGTCAATGCCCAATCGCATTTGCTGAACGACATTTCGCACGAACTGCGTTCTCCCCTGGCGCGATTGAATGTCGCTCTCGAACTGGCCCGCCAGCGTTCCGGCCCCGAAGCTCACTCCGCGCTGGAACGCATCGATCTGGAAGCCAACCGCCTCAACGAACTCATCGGAAGGTTACTCACCATCGCACGTCTGGAGAGCGGAGCGGAATTGCGGCTTAGTCCCGTGCACTTGGGCGAGATCGTCGATGAGATCGCCAGAGACGCCGCTTTCGAGGCCCAGTACCGTCACTGCGCCGTGGATTGCATGATCACAGACGAGTGCACCGTGCTGGGTGAACCCAGCTTGCTGCACAGCGCCATCGAAAACGTAGTGCGCAACGCCACTCGCTATACCGCGGAAGGCACCGACGTGCAGGTGCGTCTGGCCCAGGAAAACGGTCCCGCCGGGCCCGAAGCCGTGGTTCGAGTCACCGACTCCGGTCCCGGTGTCCCCGTCGATGCGCTAAAGAAACTGTTTCGCCCGTTTTACCGCATCGACGACGCCCGCGGCCGGGGAACCGGCGGGGTCGGACTAGGCCTCGCCATTACCGACCGCGCCGTGCATTTGCACGGAGGCTCGGTGCGAGCCGTGAACCGGACCCAGGGAGGTCTGGAGGTGGAAATTCGTCTTCCTCTCGCGCCCGCCGCCCTCACCCAGCCCATCGAGATCCGTCCGGCTGCCTCTGCCCTGCAAAGCCACCGCAGTTGAAGCCGCTTCGCCTGCTAAACTCTTCAGGACGCGGGCAACTTTCCTGCTTTGAATTGGTTCCAACCAGTTGCAACGTTTGCTCTTCCCGTGCATTCCTGATACACAAATGAGGGTAATTATTTGCGCTTTTATGAGGTCACGCCGGGTTTTGACTCTGGCAGGAATGACCTTCAAGGAAGAACTCAGGGAGAAAGAATGCGGATGAAGTGCCGATTGGTTGCAGTTCTGCTATTGGGTTCACTGGCCATCCTGACGAGCTGCACCAAAAATTCCACCACCACTACTGGCCCCGGGGGCGACGGATTCCTTTGGGTCGCCGCCCAGGGAAACAATACGGTTTCCGCCTACACTTTGAATCTGGGCACGGGCGTGGCCTCCCAGAACGGCAGCGCCCTTAACGGCGGCATCACTCCCAGCGCCATGGTGATTTCCCCCGACGGCACCGCCATGTTCGTGGCCGACAAAGGCACCGACCCCGACGGCAATTACGATATTTTCAGCTACACGGTGAACGCCAACGGCACCCTCACCGCTGGCAGTTCGGTTGCGCTCACCAACGCAATGAATCCCGTGAGTTTGGCCATCGATCCCTCAGGAAAGATTCTGTTCGTGGCCAACCAGGGATCTGACAATATCTCGGTGTTTACGGTCAGCGGCACCTCCATGACGGAGCTCGCCGGATCACCCTTTTCCGACGTGGACCCGCTCAACCCGGTGGTGGCAGGCCCCACTTCTCTGGTGGTTACGCCTACCGGAAACTATCTATACGTGGCCAACCAATTCACCAACAGCGTCTCCGCTTTCCAGTACGACAGCACGGGTGTGCTCTCGACGCTTTCTCCGTTTACCTATCCCGTGGGCACAAATCCCAGCGGCCTGGCGCTATCCCGCAATATCTTGACCAACGGGACCATCACCCAGTCCCACTTCTTGTACGTGGCCAATTCCGGGTCCGACAACGTCACCGGCTTTGCGGTTTGCGATGTGGTTTCCGCCAATCCCACAACCTGCCTCTCCCCGACCGGGCAACTCACCGAAATCGCCGACTCTCCTTTTCCCGCTGGAAATAACCCGGTCTATATTGCAGTAAATCCACTCTACGACGGGATTTACGTCGTCGATCAGGGATCGAACCAAATCTCGATGTTCAAGTGGGCTTCGGTCTCCGGCTCGCTGACGGTTCTTTCCCCAGCGACCATCTCCACCGGAATCGCTCCTAGCTGGGCCCAGGTGCATCCCAACGGTCAATGGGTCTACGTCGCCGATACCGGCGGCACCTCGATTTCTATTTACAGCGTGGGCACTGCCAGCCCGCTTCTGGGTCCAATCGCTTCCGGCCCCATCTCCGTACAGCCCAACCCATCGGCCCTGGTATTGCGCTAAGCTCCGAAGGAGCGCCCCAGCTTAGCCCCGGACGAAGTCCGGGGTAAGGGTGCGCCAGACTACGCGCCCAAGGCGCAACCCATCCGGACAAAATCCTTCATCCACAGACCCTGCCCGGGTCCTCTGCTACACTTTTTCTTCTACGAAGGACTCTTCATGCGTGCCTGCACTCTACTTGCGATGGTCATCCTAATGAACACTCTCACCCCGGCCCAAACTTTGCCCGCACCCCAAGCCATCACCAACCCAAAACTGATCACCAGCAAAATCAATGCAAACGTCGAACAAAGCTCGCAAAGCCTTTCCATCGAAAAGCTTTACATGACCCGCTCGGTCGGAGACACCTCCTGGTCTCCGGACGGCAAGACCATCGTTTTCATCTCCAACATCAGCGGACGCAACAATCTTTGGCTGGTGCCTTCTGACGGCGGCTGGCCCACCCAGCTGACCATCAGCGATCAGCGCCAAACGCAACCCGCATGGTCGCCCAACGGCAAGTGGATCGCCTACATCTCCGACTACGACGGCGACGAGCAATGGGACATCTTTCTCGTCTCTCCGAAAACCGGCCAGGTGGTCAACCTGACCCACACTCGGGAAATTTCGGAAGAGAATCCCGCCTGGTCGCCCGACGGCCGCTACCTGGCTTACACCGTAAAGCCAAAGACATCATCGGTATACGAGATCGATATTTACGACACTGTCTTGCGTGACACCAAGCACCTCACCACCGATACGCCCGCCGACAAATTGAACGATCATCCCGTCTGGTCGCGTGACGGCAAGTGGATCGCCTACACTCAGGAACAAGCCAAAGGCACAGATTCAAACATCTTTGTCGCCGAGGTTGCCACCGGCCAGAGCACGCTTCTGACTCCCCACGGCGGCGAACAGATTTATTCCGTCAACGATTTCGCGCCCGATGGCAAGAAACTGCTCATCACTTCCAACGCCGGGAACGGCTACGACAATGCTGCGTTACTGGATATCGCCAGCAAGAAGATCACTTGGCTCACCCAGGACAAGTGGCGTATCCGCGGCGGCAACTTTTCGCCGGATGGCAAACACGTCACCTGGACGGCAAACGTCGATGGCAACACCGATATTTATCTGCACGATTTAATTTCTGAAAAGACGTCTTCCCTGCCCCTGCCCAAAGGCGTCAACAATTTGGGCGGCGACTTTAATGCCTTTAGCCCCGACGGATCGCGGCTGTTGTGCTATCACAACGGCCCCAATGCGCCCAATGATGTTTGGGTTTATCCCCTTACTGCGGGAGCGAAGCCGCATCAAGTCACGAATTCGCTGGTTGCCGGGATGCGTGCCGAAGACATGGTCGAACCATTTCTGGTTCACTACCCCAGCAAAGACGGTAAATGGACTATCTCCGCTTGGGTGTATGTGACTGACAACATGGTGCGCAACGGAACCAATGCCGCCATCGTGTACGTACACGGCGGGCCATCTTCGCAGACCGTCAACTCGTTCAACCGCTTCATTCAGCACATCGTCAATCAGGGATACATGGTGATCGCCCCCAACTATCGCGGGTCCACCGGCTACAGCAAAGAGTTCAAGCAGGCGAATCTGTTCGACATGGGCGGCGGCGATTTGCAGGACGTCCTCGGCGCAGCCGATTTTCTCAAGCAGACTGGTTATGTGGATCCGAAAAAGATCGTCCTCATGGGCGCCAGCTACGGCGGCTACATGACCATGATGGGCGTCACCAAGGCCCCGGACGTTTGGGCGGCGGGCGTTCCCATCGTGCCTTTCGTGAACTGGTTCACCGAAATCGCGCATGAAGACCCGGTGCTGCAGCAATCCGATCTTGCGACCATGGGCGATCTCGAGAAGAACAAAGACCTTTACCATGACCGCTCGCCGATTTTCTTTGTCGATCAGATCAAAGCGCCGCTGCTATTGCTCGCGGGTGGGAACGATCCCCGTTGTCCCAAGGAAGAAGCGCAGCAGGTGGTGGACGCGGTCAAAAAGCGCAACGGCGTAGTTGACCTGAAAGTCTATGAAAACGAAGGCCACGGCTTCGCCCGCGTGGAAAATCAGATTGACGCTTATAAGCGTGTGTCCGATTTCCTGAAGGCGCACGTGCCTCCCGCGAATTGTGGGTGCTCGCTGACGGAGTAGGGGTTAGCGACTGAAGAAGCAATTTTCGACGTCGCAAGCTGAGACGATTTATTATTAGCTTAAAGATTACTTTTTTGTAAGCGTCGATTTTGGAGAAGTTTCCGAACTGGACGACCATTGGGGCAACCCAAAGCCCGTTCGTCGATGCTAGGGCGGTTTACGGCTCAGGAATTGGCATTCTGGAGTGACTCTTAACTACACTGTTCCGACCTATTAGCCGTTGAAAACTTCCCGTTTTGGATAGCCAGCAGTTAACTTATTGATTTCTTATGAAAGTATGCTCCTAACCGTCTTTACAGCGTCCTTCGTGGTTTATCTGGGTTCGCCAGCGTTACGAAAAACTGGATTCTTGCCTCGAGTATGGAGTAGAGTGCTGACTTCGATTGTCCCATCAGCTTGGAGGCTCACCCTCAAATGTGCAGGTTGATGATTGCCATCGTCGCCTTTGGTGCGATGCTCGCATGGCCACAGGACCCGAGAGTTCCTGCAAACCCATCTTCTCCAGTCACCAGATTGGACAAGGGCATTGTAGTGGGGAACACCTATAAGAACGCCTCCCTTGGACTCGAACTCACGCCAGATCCTAAACTCAAGTTCAAGGCTCCTGAGTTAGCAGGTAAGCCCGGTACTCTCCCCCTGACCCTCATGGCTGCCGCCTGGGGAAAATTCAAACCATATTCGGCCAGAGAAGGGACCGTCTTTTCCGCGATTGCTTTGGCTTCTTATCCCGAGAACGAACGGTCAACCCATGCTTGCATGCGGAGAATCGTCGAGGCGAATCTAAAGGACGGGCTCAAGCCAACGGGGGATACCAAAGAAGGCGTCTTGGGTGGAGTCTCGTTCGCACGCACAGATTTTTTCAACAAATTGCCTGCCTTTGAATCTGTCTTTGTGAGGGCATGCGATGCACAAGTCTTGGTATTTATGTTTTCAGGTGCTGACCAAGATGCTGTAAACAGCCTTATTGCTGCAACTGACTTAAAGCTCGATCTGCCCCGCTCGGGTTGTGGGAACCAAAACTAGCAGAGCGTCCAAGGAATAGGCCCTCACATAGTTCTTGTGGATTCCTTCTTCAGGCAGGCAACGGCCTTGATGAGTCCTGGGATCGTGTAATCCTTCGCCTCGATATCCACGCGAAGGCCGAGTTCGCGCAGGGTGGACGAAGTGATGGGGCCGATGGAAGCGAATTGGATGCCATCGAAGGTTGAGGGCACCGGCTTTCGCGGGCGGGGGCGCCCACGCCACATCTGCACACTCTTACCCAATAACGCCACGAAGTTCTTTACCGTCGAGGAACTGGTGAAGGTGATGACATCGGGACGGCGCTTTGGATCTTCCAGATACGGCGCGCAATCGCAAGCGTGAAGATTTGGGGATGACCGTCTCGTAGGCTTCGACAACGTCCACCTGCGCTCCCAGCTTTCGCAGTTCGCGTGGGATTACGTCGCGGGCAACTCTGGCGCGGGCGAGCAGCACTCGCTTGCCTTTTACCTGTCTGCGGAGACTTTTGACCACCGACTCGGCCACGTACTCTTCCGGAACCACATCGACTTTAAGCCCGTGCTTCTGAATTGCTTTGCTGGTCGCCGGGCCGATGGCGGCAATCTGCAACTGCTGGAACTGTTTTTTGCCCAGCTTGAGCTGCTTCGCCCGCTCCCAAACCGCGTCCCCACCGTTGACGCTGGTCAGGACCAGCCAGTCGTATTCGTCCAAATGCTTCAGCGCGGAATCCAGCGGCTTATACGATCGCGGTCTGCGGATTTCAATGAACGGAATCTCAATCACGTCCGCACCCAGCTTGCGCAATCCGGCAGACAACGCGCTCGCCTGATGACGGGCGCGTCCGACTAGAACGCGAACGCCCGCGAGAGACGACGATGGATGTTTACGAGGCTTCATGGGATCAGCTCATGGTTGCTGCGGCACGACAATCCCATGACGATAAACATCTTCAAGGATCGCATCTCCGCCTTTGCGCAACAAAGCTTCGCCGACCAATTCTCCGAGCTGCACGGGATCGTCTCCCTTGGACGACTCTCGCAAAACTCTGGTTCCGTCGGGACGAGCGACGACAGCCTGCAAGTGCAATCGTCCACCACGAACTTCCGCCAGCGCGCCGATCGGTACCTGGCAACCGCCACCCATTTTGTTGAGCAAGGAGCGCTCGCAGATTGTCGCGGTGCGGGCAGTTGGGTCGTCTAAAAACGCGATGTGTTGACGTGTGCTCGAATCACCGTTGCGAATTTCAATCGCTAGAGCCCCCTGCCCCGCTGCCGGACACATCACATCCTCGGGAATAATCTGTTTGACGAGTTCAGTTTTGCCCAGCCGGTTCAGACCCGCCGCAGCGAGGATGATCGCGTCGTACTCGCCTGCTTCAAGCTTGCGCAAACGCGTGTCCACATTGCCACGCAAAGAAAGAATATCGAGATCGGGGCGCAGCGCCCGTAACTGCGCTTCGCGGCGAAGACTGCTGGTACCCACTCGCGCTCTCGCTGGCAATTGCTCAATGCTTTGATACTTGCTGGAACAGAAAACATCACGAGGATTTTCACGCGTCGGGAATGGCTGCGATTTCAAATCCGGCGGCAAGTTCGGTGGGCAGGTCTTTTAAACTATGCACGGCAAGGTCAATTTTGTTCTCGGCCAGCGCTTCTTCAATCTCCTTGGTGAACATGCCCTTGGTGCCGACTTTGGCCAGAGCAACGTCGAGAATCTTGTCCCCGGTGGTATGAATGATTTCAATTTCGACTTCGTGGCCGCGCTCGCGCAACAGTGCGCCGATGTGGTTGGCCTGCCAGAGTGCAAGTTGCGATCCCCGGGAACCGACACGCAGCCGGGCCACTAGCGCTTGTCCTCGGGGTCGGTGTCGGGAAGTGATGGTTTGTTTTGTTTATCTTTTTCCTGCAGATTAAAAATCCGGCGCACCACATCGATCATGGGAGTGGCTTCACTCTCCCGTGCCGCCGTCTTCAGCGTACTGATGGGTGTATGCATGATCTTGCTGACGATCCCGCGAGTCAGCGTCTCGATGGCGAGTTCCTGTTCGGGTGAAAGTTTGCCCAGGCGCCCGCGCACCCGGTCAATCTCGGCCTGGCGGATGGTTTCGAGATGGTCTTGCAGCGAGACGATGGTGGGCTCGACCTCGCGAGTTTGCAGTCGAGCCTGAAAGCGCTCGATTTCGTTATCGATGATGCGCTCGGCGCGTTCGGCTTCTTTCCGGCGATCGGATGTGTTGGCCGCGACTGCTTGCTGCAGATCGTCGATGTCGTACACGAAGATGCCGTCCAGCTTGTTCATCTGCGGATCAACGTCGCGGGGCACGGCAATGTCGATGAAGAACATGGGGCGATTCTTGCGCCGGCTCAGGAAAAGCTCGCCGTGTTCGCGGCGAAAAATCGCGCGCGGAGAGCCGGTGGAAGTGATTACGATGTCGGCGCGATCAGCGGTTTCGTACAACTCTTCGAAATGAATGGCTTGTCCGCCAAACTTTTCCGCGAGGACTGCGGCGCGATCATAAGTTCGATTCGCCACGAAAATGGACGCCGCGCCATGGGCCATCAAGTGGCGCGCAGCGAGCTCGCTCATTTTTCCCGCGCCCACGAGATAAACCTGCTTGCCGTTCAGCGATCCGAATATCTTTTTCGCCAACTCGACCGCCACTGACGCCACCGAAACCGACGACGACCCAACTGCCGTCTCCGTGCGCACTCGTTTGGCGACCGCAAACGCCCGGCTCAGCAACTGATCGAGCTGTGAATGCACCGCGCCGACCGCGCGCGCCGTGGCATACGCTTCTTTAACCTGGCCGAGAATTTGCGGCTCGCCGACCACCATGGAATCGAGACTCGAAGTCACGCGGAACAGGTGCCGGATGGCTTCGCGCTCGTGATACTCGTAAAGATGCGGCGCCAGCTCTGGGACTGGCATTTCAAAGTAGGCATGCAAGAAACTTCGCAGGTCGCTGCTGCCGTTTTTCGTCTGCGCCAGAACTTCCACGCGATTGCAGGTACACAGGATCAGGCCTTCGTCCACGCCGGGATGTCCCACCAGGCGTTTCAGCGCGTCCGCCATACGCGATTCGGGGATAGCGAGCCGCTCACGCACTTCGACCGGCGCGGTCTTATGATTGACGCCGATGAGCTGAAAATTCATAAGCTTTATCTATACGAACCTGTGGATCGTATTCGCGGCCCAGGCGATGACCGCAGCCACGAACGCGCCCGACGCCAGATAAGCGGCGCGGCGTCCCCGCCATCCCGCATTCCAACGGGTAAAGAGCAGAAGCATGTAAACCGCCCACATCAATACCGACAAAAATATCCTGGGATCGAAAAAGTTCACATGCCCGAAAGTGGCCTGCGCCAGCACCGTGCCGACGATCAAGCCCAGCGTCATGAACGGAAAACCCAGCAGGAGCGAGCGGAAGCCGATTTCGTCAATCACTTCGAGTGCAGGCAGGCGGGAAAGGATCCCTCTGGATTTCTTGGACTTGAGCGACCGCTCCTGTATCAAGTAAAGCAAACTGGCCCCAAAGCTAAGCACCAGAGCGGCGTAGCCGGCAAGAATCAGTGCGATGTGGGTGAAAAGCCATCCCCGGTGGGCGGCGGGAGAGAACATCGGCTGCTGCGCGGTGGCGGCCACCAGGGTCAACAGAAAAACCAGAGGAAAGACCACAATCCCTGGTGAAGTCGTGTGATACACCAGAAAAACGAGCATAAACACGACCATGATGAGAAAGGCCAGGACCGATTCCACGTTTTGCACGGAAGTCAGCGCGATCTGGCCGGAAGCCAGAACCGCTTCAGTGAGCGAAACCAAATGGAAAATCATGCCTAAGTAGGCTGCGTGCAGGGCTACTCGATTCAACAGATCGGCAGTGCGAGTAAGCGCCACCAGCGCATACAGCAAACCTACGGCGTAACAGCCGAGCGCGACGCGCAGCCAAAGGATAGACATATCGGGTCTGTGGCCGGAATCGAACGGATTGGCGGCCTGTCGTGTGATTATAGTCCGTCGGGAACAGCCTCTGGGCTCCGTTGATCGGCTCCGGGAACAAAAGACAGGGGTCGGTCAGGGTAATCAAAGTCACAGATTACCCTGCTTTGAGATGAACCAAGGTTATCTACCTCAAAAGGCGAGATGGAGTCCAGACTTAAGGCTTAGGACTTGTGTTCTGGTAAATGGAACCGAGAATTCCGGCTAGGGGATTCGTTCCGTAACCGGAATACTAGGAGTACCAAGGCACATCTAACTGAATTGCATGAACATGCCACGCACAATCCGGACGCCCCTGGGAGAGGAACACTTTCAGGTGATTGTGATTGGCGGCGGGATCAACGGGGTCGCGATTGCGCGAGAATGCGCGCGGGGTGGAAAGCGCACGTTGTTGGTCGAGCAGCAGGACTTCGCCTCCGGCACCACCAGCCGATCCACACGAATTATCCATGGGGGCCTGCGCTATCTGGAGCATGGCGAACTGGGGCTGGTGCGGGAGTCGTTGCGGGAACGGAAGCGCTTGCTGCAACAGTATCCCCATCTGGTGAACCCACTGCAGTTTCTACTGGCCCTCGATGCGAAGAGCAATCGCAGTGCGCTAAGCATACGCACGGGGTTGTGGCTCTATCGCCGCATGGGCGGGAAATCTGGGGCGTCCATGGCGGACGCCGAAAAACACAAGCTGGAACGGGTGCTCGATTCCGGGCGGCGCTGGTCGATTTTCAACTTTGAAGATGCGCAGTGCGAATTTCCCGAGCGCCTGGTGGCGGAATGGCTGGTGGAAGCCATGGAGGCCGGCGCGGTGGCCCGAAATTATATGCAGGTGCTGGCAGTGGACGTCCGTCACGGACGCGCCCAGGGCGTGCTGTTGCGCGACCAGATCAGCAAGAAAGAATTTAGTGTTCACGGCACCTGGATCATCAACGCAACCGGCCCCTGGGCGGACCGTCTATGCCAGCGTTCGCGGATCGATACTAAGGGTCCGATGATCGGCGGAGTTCGCGGCTCGCACATCGTGTTGCCACGGTTCGCCGGCGCGCCGGATGCCGCGGTGTACACGGAAGCCATTGATGTGCGGCCAATTTTTGTCATCCCCTGGAACGAACAGGTGCTGGTGGGCACGACCGAAGCCGCCGATAGTGGCGATCCCGCCAAGACCCAGCCTTCGCCGGAAGAGATCCAGTATCTGTTGAACTCGTTGCTCAAGCTGTTTCCGCGGATCAAGATTTCGTATGCCGACATTCGCTACGCATTTGCGGGAGTGCGGCCACTTCCCTACTCGCCCAAGAAGAATGCCTCGGCGGTGACCCGCAAGCACTATCTCCACGACCATGCGCCCGATGGCGCGGCGCAAATGATTTCCGTGATTGGCGGCAAGCTGACCACGGCGGCGGAATTGGCCCGCGAGTGCGCGGCGAAGATCGGCGCCGTGGGGAAGACATCGTCCGGGCCAGTAGAGCTTGCCGGCGCAGCGGCTGCGGAATTGGTTTCAGAAGACCGTCTTGACCCGCTGCTGGATCGCTGGGTGCTCGATATTGCTCAGGCGGGCGGCATTAGCGAAGAGTCGGCGCGGGGGATTGTGGAATGGCATGGAAGGCGCGCTCTGGCGATCGCGCGCATGGCATTGAGCAGTTCTGATCTGCGCTCTCCGTTGTGTCCACACACAGTTCACATTGTGGCCGAAGCCGTGGATGCACTGGCCAACGAATGCGCGGTGACGCTGGCCGACGTTTTGCTCCGGCGGGTGCCGGTGGCGCTGGGCCCTTGCTGGTCGCCCACGTGCAGCCGCGAGGCCGTGGCACGAATTCGCACCGTGCTGGGATGGAATGATGGGCAAGCGGCTGCGGAACTGGAAGCCTTCGAAACCGAACGCGAGGCCTTCTTGCGCAAGCCTAAACGGATGGAAGCGACGCTGCTGGCGGCAGCAGACTAGCGCAACACCGACAGTTAATTTCACCGATACTGACGATCCATTCCTTGCCGCGTCCTAGTTCACCACCTGGGTCAGAACCGGCGCTGTAGTCTTGGCAGAAATCGCGTCGCCGTAATATTCGGCGGTGATCGAGTGTGTGCCTACAGCCAGGTTCTTCTTAGTGAAAGTGGCCATTCCGTTTTCGTCCAGGGTGGCGATTCCGATGGCCTTAGTTCCGTCGCTGAATCTCACTTTGCCGGTGGGGTTTTCGATGTCCGATGTAACAGAAACTGTGAAGGTCACATCCTGTCCGTAGGTGGAAGGATTGGCGCTCGAACTCAACGTTGTGGGTGCGGGCCATTTATCGACGTCCTGCCTGAGCTCCGCGGAACTTAATTGGTAATAGCTTTCGGATTCGAAGGTGACCTTGATGCGGTGTCTTCCCGCGGTCAGGGATTCGGTGTCGAAGGCTCCCTGAAAATTGTTCGACTCAACGCTCCCCAGCATGGTATCGCCGTCATAGAAGACAAACCGCCCGTTGTAATCACCCAGCCGGCCGCGGCAGTAAACATTCATGTTCACGGAGGCCGAGAATTCCACGTCATCGAAAAGGAGGGCGGGCTCTTCGGAGGTGCCCAGCGTTGTCTGCGTCCAGCATTCGTTGTAGCCGTGGTGGGTCTGCGGATTTGCACTGCCCTGGTCAGAAGCGAGCATGGGGTTGTGGTTGTACGCTGGCAAGATCAACCCAGCGATGCTGGTGGTTTGCCGCTCATTCGTCTGCGCAAATAAAACTGCGTTTAAGCAGAGAACGAGCGACGCCGAGAGAACGAACTGGATGCATTTGCTCATGAGACTGCTCCTTCTTCCTGATTGGCCCCGGGTCTACCTCTGTATCGAGGTCACCCCCGCCGACAAGTTAAGTGCGAGGTGCTGTGCGCTTTCAGGATAGTCATTGCCAATGATCGTTTAGAGGCCTGACATGGCCGTCACGGGGGATGCGCGGCGATGGTAATTCCCTGGCCCGCCATGGCGGGGTGGGGCAATTGCACCAGACGCGCGGACTTTAGCATACTCACCGCGCAGGGGCAAGAAGGGACTTGGGATGCGGGATTTGGGCTCGGAGAATGGGCGAATTGAGCCATCATTTGACCAGTTCTGAGTTGTCACGCGGCCTGGAACTGCTCGTCCGCCCGGGACATCGGAGTGCACAGTCAGGTCAGGCCGGCATTCGGTGGTCTCAGGGCTCGGGTTAGACGCTTGGTGTCATCGGAGATGATTCCATCTACGCCCCAGCGGGCGAACCAGCGCATGGCTTTGGGATCGTTGACCGTCCAGACGAAGAGCTTGCGGCCGGTGGCGTGGACCTGTTCGATGAGGGCAGGTTTGACCAGGTCCTGTTCAGCAATGACATAGTCAATCGGCAGCTTGGGCCAGGATGCAAGTTGACGGTCCTTCTCGCAGATAATGCCGGTGGGCACCGCCCCGGTGCGCGCCTTGAGTTCGATGATGATGTCGGGGAGAAACGAAGAAACCACGTAGCCTCGTTCGGGAGGATGGTCTCGCAGGGCGGCAAGCACAAGGCTCTCCAGACCGCCGACCTTCAGCTCAATGTCGAGAAAAACGCGCTGGCCATAATTGCGCAGCACTTCGTGAAGCCGGGGCAGGTCTGCCAGGCGGCTGGAATTTGCGCGGGAAATCGTGAGACGCCGATGTTTGGGATGGTGGCAAACCACGGCCTCGTGGTCGGCGGTTCGGCGCACATCGAACTCAAAACCGTCACAGCCGTGTTCGACGGCAAGATCAAACGACGCCAAAGTATTTTCGGGGACAGACTTGGCCGCGCGTGCACCGCGATGGCCGAGGAGAAGAGGGAGGCCCGGGTCCATGTGTAATTCTATGCCAAGTGATTTCGCCGAAACTGTGCAAATTTGAACAATTTTTCGATGGCAGATCGGCTTTGCCCGGGTTGATGGGATGCTCAGGCTAATCGAGGTCGAAGTCGCGGATAGGCTTGCCGGTGTCGGGGGATTCTTTGGCCTTCTTGACCGCTTCCTGGAACTTCTTTTCCAGCAGCTCGGAGGCATGTTTTTGGTTTTCGACGGACTGGCGGAAGATGGAATCGCGACGGCTGTCCTGCTCTTTCATGGCCCGGGCGGCGGCTTCCATGTCATTGAACATCTTGGGTTTGACGGCGGCGGTATGGGCAATGACGGCGCGGCTTTCCGAATCCACTTTCAGCACCGCGCTACAGCACGGGCAGGTCACCTCGAAAAGGGGGGTCTTGGCCATCTGGAGTGATCATATCGCAAAACGCAGGGTCAATGGGGGCCCAGCTTGATGGGGAAAATCTTGAATAGATTGAGCATTTCCCACAACAGCAGCAACACCGACACCCCGACCAGGAGGATGGCCGTGATCTCACCGAAACTCAGGCGGTTGCGTCCGGATTCGAAACGCCGCGCCAGCAGCCCCAGAATGTTGAGGGTGGCAAAGCCGAAGACCAGTGCCCACAGAATGTTGTAGAGGCCTTCGCGTTTGTCGGATCCTTCAAAAATGAAAATGAAAAACAGCGGCAAGGTAGCGATGCTGCGGATGCTGGCAGACAGCTTGACGCAGGACAACGCCGTTTTGAAGGCTAAAGTCATGAGCATTCCACTCAGCGGGGAGCCATCGCGCCAAGGCGAACCGAAATATTACCTGTTTCCGGGCCCAAAGTCAGCGTAGATCGTATGTTGGTCTTGGTGCGGTGGTACTTTGCGTGTCCTTTTGCGCTCTTTGCGGTTAAAAGCTCTCACCAAAGCTCTTAACCGCAAAGGTCGCAAAGGCAACGCAAAGGACGGGAAGGCGGCGAAGGCCGGCGGTACACTGGAAGTCCCTGAGATCCAACCCTATGACCGAGTCTCTGAAAGTAATCTTCTTTGACGTTGGCAATACGCTGCTTTTTCCTGATTGGAGCCATATTCTGGCCCCGCTGCTGCAGCGTAAGATCGTGCCCGGTTTGGAGCGACTGCAAGCCATCGAGCGCAAGACCAAAAATGAATTCGACACAATCATGCAAAGCGGGAGCGCCGTTGACCACGGGTTTTGGTCCATTTTTTATTCTCATCTGTTGGCATCGCTGGCGATTCAGGACGACCCCCTGCGTAATCAACTGGTGAATGAAACCCGCATTTCCGGCAACTGGTGCGTGATTCGTCCCGGGACTCGCGAGGCGCTGCAGCGCCTGTCCAAACAATATCGGTTGGGAGTGATTTCGAATGCGGATGGCAAGATCGCGCAGGTGCTGGAACGGTGCGGAATTGCGGACTGTTTTCAGATCATCGTCGACTCTGGCTTGGTGGGATATGAGAAGCCGCATCCTAAGATTTTCGAGGCGGCGTTGCGGGAGATGGAAGCGGCTGCTGGCCATAGCATGTACGTCGGCGATATTTATTCGGTGGATTATTTGGGAGCGACGGCGGCAGAAATGAGCGCCATGTTGTTCGACGTTTGCGGAGCGTATCGCGGAAAAGACTGGCCGAGGGTGGAGTCGCTGGAAGAATTGGAAGTAGTGCTGGCGAAATAGACTTCCGGAGTTCAGTGCGGTTAGAGGTCGTTCGACTTGCAGACGTTCACTTCGTGAACGTCTGACTGGGCTCAGGATGATATAGCTAAAGCGCGATGATCTGGTGGTCGAGGCAGTCCGGATTGATGGCGTCATAAATGTTTTGCAGAAAGTCGGTGCCATGGCGGGAGAGGAAATAGACTCCGGCAATCTCGCGTTCTTGCAGAGTTCTGTTGGGGTAGAGGGCGTTACTGAGCAGGTCGGCGTGGCGTCCCAGGATCTCACTGTGGCGCAGTTCCGCGCGAGCGGCGCGGGAGCGCAATTGATCGAGCTGATGCTGCATCTTTGCGCCCGCGTTGTTGGCAGCGTCAATCAGGGTTTGATCGAGACGTCCCAAAGAACCGCGGATGCCAGCCAAAGATTTCTGCAACTCCGCCGCTGCCTGGTCGAAAGATTTCTGCACTTCCTGCGAAAGACTGCCCGCGGCGAGGCGCTCGCTGAGCGCAGCGGGCCCCTGAAAGATGTCCGGCAGAAGCAGATGATAACGCTCAAGTAACGCTTGATGTTTGTGGTCTAAGATGGTGGCAGACAAGCGCGAAATAATCGGCGTGATCCGGCCCGCCAGGACCCGATAAACGACGGCGATCTGGGCAAAATAAGCCACTTCCGCCGGGCCGCCAATGTAGGCCAGCGTGGGCAACAGATAATCCTGCACCACCGGCCGCAACAAAACATTGGGATTGAAATCCTGCGGAGCGTCGTCGATACGCCGCAGCAATTCTTCCTGCGAAATCTTTTCCTCTCCGATTTGGAATTCAGAAGCTCCCCCGCCGGCCCGGCGATGCACCGGGAGGCGAGCTCCCTTCTGCAAAGCAAATAACAAAGTCGAAGAAGCGGTGACCTTAACCTGCTGGTGGTATCCGGCGGCTTCCAACTCTTTGCCGCGCGCGAGCAGAGCTTCGTCGAGTTCCGCGGAGTGTTCAATCGCGGCGCGGAAAAGAGGCGCAGCAATCTGGTGGAGTTCCGGATCGGAGGCGTCCAGCAGGATCACGCCCCAATCCGCGCAGAGGCGGGCGAAAAGACGGGCGAAGGCACTGCCCAGCGTCTCCCCTGGCTTGTAAGACTCCCGCAGCAGAGTCGCAGTCTCGGGATCGAGCAATGCTGCAGCGGCTTCGACGACCGATTCGATTTCCGGCCCGAAGTGTACCGCTCCAACCGGCGCATCCTGCACGCCGTGAGTTGAAGTCGTGAAGGTTTGTAGAACCGCATCGGATCCCGGGATCGAAACATGATTGACCTCGGCCAGATCGTGGTCATGAGTCGCCAGCCAGAAAACCGGGACGCATTCCACTCCAGCAGCGGTGGCTTGATCGGCAAGTTTCACTGCGGTGAGCGCCTTGTAGATCGCAAATACCGGGCCGCCGAACAGTCCGACCTGCTGGCCGGTGACCACCGCCGACGCACCTTTGCGCAAGCGAGCGATATTCTCCAAACTCTTTGGGGCTGCGTTCCAGGCTTTGTTCTGGCGTTCGAGAATCGCCGCTACCCGCTCCCGGCGCGCGGAGTCATAGTTCACCCGCGAAACTTCGTCCTGAAACCATTCGGTGAAACGTGGGGAACGCGGATAAAACGGCTGGACCTGGGGGGAATAAGAAAGGAAATCCGTGAAGAGCTTGGTGGTGTGCGGAATTTGACTGAAAGGCAGACACTGCGACTTCAACGGGAGATCTCCTGACAACACAGTTGGACTCGCAGGATCATGGGAAGTCAACGCCCATTCTACAGGCTAGCGTCTTTATTCAGATGAGGGAAACGGCTGAGGGATGCAAAAGGTATGTAAATGGAGAGCTTGGTGATGGACCTGGCGTCTGTTAAGAAACTCATCAGACCCCTGTCATCCTGAGCGTAGTGAGTTCGCTCGCCTTCAAGCGAACTCATGGAGTCGAAGGACCCCTACTAACGGCAGAGTGCTGGCGCTAGGGGTCCTTCGACTGCGAGGAGCCTCCGCTTTGCGAAGGCTCCTCTTCGCTCAGGATGACATTGATTATTTATTGCTAATTCTTACTGCTGCTGTTGCTGCGCCTGCTGAACAACCTTCGGAGTGGGCGGCGGCGGTTCCTGGGCTTTTTCGACTAGCAGCGACCAATCCTCCGGAACCGGCAGGCCTTGATCGAGTTCGGGAGTTGTTTCGGAGGCAGTGACCCGCACTGCAACCGACAACTCGCTGGCCGTCTTTCCGCGAAAGATTCCTTTGGTGGGGGGCACGTCGGCGTAGTCGCGACCAATGGCGGTGCGAATGTGGCGGTCGCTGGCGAGCAGGCGGTTGGTGGGATCGAATCCCACCCAGCCCAGCGGCGGCAGGAAGGCTTCCACCCAGGCGTGCGTCGCATCTTCCACCGAACGATCAAGGTCGTGGGAGCGGCGGTAGAGATATCCGCTGACGTAGCGGCACGGAATGCGCAGGCTGCGCACCAGCGCAATCATGATGTGGGCAAAATCCTGGCAGACGCCGCGCCGGTTCTTGATGGCCTCGTCGATCGGCGAATCGACTTTGGTGCTGCGCGGCACATACTCGAACCATTCATAAATGTCTTCGCTCAATTCGCGCAGGACGCTGAGCGGATTGTCCCGGCGCGTAGTATTGAGGGTTTGGGCCAATTCCTGCAAGGCCGGGGTTGGCACCGCGAATTCGCTGGGAAGAAGCATTTCCGAGAAATCGCCGTTTTGTACCGCGGAATCGATTTCCGTCCAGGCGTCCCTCGGCAAGGAAGACGGTATCTCGATCCAGGGCTGCATTTCGAGCAGGGCCTCGGCCACGATCACCAGTTGCTGATGCTGTCCAGGAATGTCGAAGTGATGAATATTATTGCCCAGATGATCGCGGTAGGAAAACACCCGGCAGCGCGGACTCACCGAAAGATGGAAGGTGAGACAGCGCTGCCCGCTCTCGCTGCGTGGGTGCATGCGCGCTTCCATCACACTCTCGCTTACGGGATTCGCATAACGGAATTTCGTCAGATGGCGAATGGAATAAAACATGGTATTCAGTTCCCTCTCTTGAGCATTCAGCACTCAGCATTCAGCCCTTTCAGGTCCGTGCAGATGATCCGAAATCCCAAGGGCTAAATGCTGAGTGCTGAGTGCTGAATGCTTCCCCACTTATCCTGCCAATGCGCTTTGGATCGAGTAGTTAATGTACAGCTCATAAATCAGTTCGTGAATCTCCTGACACTGGCGCAGAATATTTTGCAGATATGCGCCCACGTCCTGCTCCAGAATTTCCGAGATTTGCCCGAAGCTCAGCGAGGCCTGCAAGCGCCCACCAAGCCGGGTCAATGGCCCCGCACGGCGCGACCCGCCATCGCCGTGAATCGCCTCCAGCGCGTTTTGCAGGCAATCAATCGAATAGCGCAGTGAGTGCGGAAATTCCACGTTCAGGAGTAGAAATTCGATGGTGCGGCTGGGGCTGAGATCGGCGGTGTACACCTTGCAATAGGCTTCAAAAGCGGTGCAGGAGCGCAGCAAGCCGATCCATTCCTGATATTCGTTCCCTTCCACGGGCTGATCGGGGTCCTTCCAAAATTCGCGATGATAAATATCCAACAAAGTCGTGGTTGCCGAAGCCCGCTCGATGTAGCGGCCCACCTGGATGAAGTGCCAGCCTTCGCCATGACTCATGGTGGAATCGGTGACACCCTGGAACAAATGCACGCCTTCGATCACTGCCTGCAGAAAATCAGACGGCAAAACATCGTCCGTCTCATTCGGTTTGTGGCGGGTGACCTGGAGAAAAAGATGGTTCAGGCGTTGCCACTGTTCGGAACTCATCTCCTCGCGTACCTGGCGTGCGTTCTCGCGCGCAGCGGCGATGCAGGAGGTGATCGATGAGCGCGTGCTGGAATCGAAAGTCAGAATCTGCGCGATCTGATAGGCGTCGCCGCTCCAGGCCAGGCTTTGCGGCTTGCCCAGGGCCGTGAGCACACGCTGCCAGCGCATGTCGGCGCTGGAGGCAGACTCATCCAGCATGAGATTCAGGTTTACATCCAGCAGGCGCGCGGTGTGCTCGGCCCGCTCCAGATAGCGGCTCATCCAGTAAAGATTGTCGGCTACGCGTGAGAGCATGATTTATTGGTTGAGCACCCAGGTGTCCTTACTGCCGCCGCCCTGCGACGAATTCACTACCAAAGATCCTTTGCGAAGTGCGACGCGAGTGAGCCCGCCGGGAACGATCGTCACTTTGTCGCCGAACAAAACGTAGGGACGCAAATCCACATGCCGGGGCTCCAGGCGATCGTCCACGAAACAGGGCGCGCGCGAAAATGTAATGGTCGGCTGGGCAATATAATTGCGCGGATCGGCGAGGATAAGCTCGCGGAAGTGTTCGCGTTCTTTGGCGGTGCTATGAGGCCCAATCAGCATGCCGTAGCCGCCGGACTCTCCCACCGCCTTGACCACCAGCTTGTCCAGATTTTGCAAAACGTGATCGCGCTGCGCGGGGTCGGTGAGCAAATAAGTTTCCAGATTATTCAGCACCGGATCTTCGTCAAGATAGTACTTAATAATTTTGGGCACGTAGGCGTACAGGGCCTTGTCGTCGGCAACGCCGGTTCCGAAAGCATTGGCCAGGGTGACGTTCCCCGCACGATACGCATTGAATAATCCTGCCACACCTAGAACGGAATCCGAACGAAACACGAGGGGATCGATGAAGTCGTCGTCCACGCGGCGATAAATTACATCGACGCGCCGCAGGCCGGTGGTCGTTCGCATATAGACGACATTGTCGTGGGTGACCAGATCGCGGCCTTCCACCAATTCAATGCCCATCTGGCGGGCCAGGTATGCATGCTCGAAGTATGCCGAATTAAAGACGCCTGGACTCAGCAGTACGATAGTCGGCTCCGGCCGGCCTTCCGGCGATAGCGAACGCAGCGTGCTCAGCAGGGCCTGAGTGTAATGCTCGATGGGACGCACGCCGTAGCGCAGAAACAGGTGCGGAAACATTCGCTTCATGACCCGGCGATTGGTCAGCATGTAGGACACGCCGCTGGGGACCCGCAGATTGTCTTCCAGCACGACGAATTCCCCGCTCGGCAGGCGGATGAGGTCCGATCCCACCACGGCGACATAGACATTGCGCGGCACCTGTAATCCTCGCATTTCGCGGCGAAAATGCTTACAGCTAAAAACGATTTCGCGCGGCACAATGCCATCGGACAGAATGCGACCTTCGTTGTAAATGTCGCGCAGGAAAAGATTGAGGGCGGTGATGCGCTGCGTCAGTCCATGTTCGATGTGAGCCCACTCGGCGCTGGTGATGATGCGGGGCAGCAGGTCATAGGGAAAGATCCGCTCCGTGCCTTCATCACGTCCATAGACGGTGAAGGTGATGCCCTGATTCAGGAACGAAAGGTCGGCGGAGTGCTTGCGGCGGCGGATTTCCTCGGCGGGGAGCGAGGTGAAGGCGTCCAGCAACAACCGATAATGCTCGCGGGGTGTCCGGGAGCTGTCGAACGTCTCGTCGTAGGCCTCGTCCACCAGATAGTTCTGTAGCCCCGGCGAGTCAAAACGGCTTATTTCGGCCAGACCCATGGGGAAGTATAAAGGGAGTGTTTAGAATGGGCAATAGAGTTTCAGGACTGGTTCGCTTAGCGTCCTTTGCGAATCCTTGGCGAACTTTGCGGTTAAGAGCTTTGGCAGAGCTTTCAACCGCAAAGGTCGCCAAGAAGTGCGTAAGGACGCAAAGAAATGCGGTCAAGGAGAACGCTCGGTGATAGATGCAGGAGCACGCTCGATTGTGGTAAGACCGATAACTCTGGAAGGCACGGCGGTTCGACTGGAGCCTCTTCGCCTCGAACACGCGCCGCTATTGTGGGACGTAGTCAAGAGCGATCTTGCCGACACGTTCCGCTGGTATCCCTATTCTTTGGCGGCGCCTGAAGATTTTAAACAAGTGGTTGAAAAGGCTTTAGCCGAGTTGCAGCGCGGCGAATCTTTGCCGTTTGCAACGGTGGAACAAAGTTCTGGACGAGTGATCGGCAGCACCCGCTACATGAATATTGATGTGGCCAATCGAAAAGTTGAGATTGGATCCACATGGATTGCTCCCGCCTGGCAGCGCAGCGCCATCAATACCGAGGCCAAGTATCTAATGTTGCGGCATGCTTTTGAACAGTGGGGATGCCTGCGAGTGGAACTCAAAACCGATGCGCTGAACCAGAAATCGCGCAATGCGATTCTGCGCATCGGCGCCAAAGAAGAAGGTACGCTGCGCCAGCACCTGATCACTTACACCGGCCGGCTGCGCGACACTGTGTACTTCAGCATTCTGGATAAAGAATGGCCGGAGGTGAAGACCGGGCTGGAAGCGAAGTTCGCGGGACCAAAAATTAGCTGATGTTGAATCCAGCCGGCGATGAATTGATCTCCTGGGACCCACCTTGCCGCCCAGAGCGAGGTCATAGGGCAGGAAGATGCAGGTGCAAGACAAGTTTCGGCATTGACTTCTACTCGGAGAATACCTAAAGTTCTGTCGGCAATGGGGAGGACCTCCCGTGAAACGCTGGTTGAAGATTGTGCTGGTCGTGATCGTTGTCCTGGTAGTGGTGGGGGCAGTGGGAGCGGTCAAGATACTGGGGCCGCGGGCGTTTCTGGGACCGCGCACGCGTCCGCTGACAGCGCGGACGTTTGAGCGGACTCCGGCGCGTCTGGCGCGGGGGAAGTACATAGTGGAAGGCGAGATGGATTGCCAGGGGTGCCACTCCCCGCACGACTGGACCAAACACGATGCTCCGACCCCTCCGGGTATGGAGTTGGCCGGACAGGATTTGGGCACGGATGGGTTTCCGGGACACGTCGTTGCCCCGAATCTGACTCCCGATCCGGAGACCGGTTCTGGCAATTGGACGGATGACATGCTGGCCCGCGCCATCCGGGAAGGGATCGGGCATGATGGGCGCGCGCTATTTCCGATGATGCCGTATGAGGAGTTTCGGGACCTGTCGGATGAAGACGTAGCTTCAATTGTAGTGTTCCTGCGCTCGTTGCCGCCGGCAAGGAATCCGCTTCCCAAGACGCAAATCATATTCCCGGTGAAATACATCATAAGGAACGTGCCGCAGCCGCTCACGGCGCCCGTGCCTCCACCCGACCTTTCGACGCCAGTCAAACGCGGCGCGTATCTAGTCCACGTGATCGGATGTGCGGGTTGCCATACTCCGGTGGATGCAAAGCAGAACCCCATCCCAGGAATGGAATTTGGCGGCGGAAACGTGTTCGTCGGGCCGTGGGGTAATGTGGCAACTCCGAACCTGACGCCCGATCCCAGCGGGATCCCGTATTACGATCAAGCTTTCTTCATAAAAACGATACGGACGGGATATGCAGGAGCGCGCGAACTCAATCCGATCATGCACTGGTGGATCTACCGCAATATGACGGATGAGGACTTGAGCGCAATTTTCGCTTATCTACAGACGCTCAAACCCGTGCACCACCGCGTGGACAACACCATGACGGCCACACGCTGTCCGATTGACGGCCAGATGCATGGGGCGGGGGATCAGAATCAGAAGCCATGAAGTCGCATCTTTAATATTGACTGCTTGTTTTGACCATAGTAATATAAAATGGTCATGAAAGAAATTGCCATCTCGGAATTCAAGGCGAAATGCCTTGCCATTGTGGAGGAAGTCCATAAGACCAAGCGTCCGGTTCAGATTACTAAGTTCGGCAAAGTGGTAGCCGAGCTAGGGCCTCCGAAACCCAAGCCTGTGCCCGAGGACTGGATGGGGTCTATGAAGGGCCAAGTCAAAATCTTGGGCGACATAATTTCTCCCGCGAGCGATCCCGATGACTGGGAGGTATTGCGGGATTGAAGATTCTCCTCGACACCCACATCTGGCTCTGGATTCAGGATGATCCCGGAAAGATTCGCGCAAACCTCTGGCGAACTCTGATTGATCCCGAAAATGAGCTGTGGCTATCGCCGGTGAGCACGTGGGAGGCTCTCGTGCTCGCGAGCAAGGGCAGAATTCAGCTCCAAGGAGAGATGGCAGATTGGGTTGAGCGGAACACAGCGCCCTTTCGCGAGGCACCGCTCACCCACGAAGTTGCGTTGAGGGCGCAGCTGCTTTCCTGGGAAAACCGTGATCCAGCCGATCGCTTTCTCGCGGCCACGGCCAAGGTATTCGGCCTGACCCTGGCAACCGCTGATACCAAGCTGCTCGGTCTCGGCGACATCGCGACGCTGGCCAACCGCTGATCCTGGTTCCTCGCCCCGCGCAGCCGCATCTAACCCTTTAGTACGTTGACTTCCCTTCCGGGGCGACCTAGATTGGAAGTGGTTCTTTAGAAGGCCAATCCCACCAGTGGGGGCGTCACGGTTTCGACGGAGATGCTTGCGGCCAAGAGGCATGCCAGGGTGCTCGCACCTGTAATCGTGGGCAAAATGATAATTGCCAATCAACAAATGGCATACGCAGCTTAATTAATTAAGCAGCCGTTTTCCACCGCTTTGCCCTTGGGCGGTGAGCGAACGTCACACAGAGGGCTGCTCTTCTCTTCTACGTCTGGGGAGAGAGGTTAAGATTTCAGGCTAGCAGTCGGCGTTTCTTGTCCGTTCTGAGCGACGGCCGCGAACGTCCTGGGGTAATGCCCAGGGCATGAACTGGAATAAGCATGTAGTCTCTTGACCAGTAACATTTTCGGACGCGGGTTCGACTCCCGCCGCCTCCACCACTATCTCGTTTATTATCAATTGTTTACGGGAACATTCGTATAATAGCGTTCTGCAGAGGCGGCTTCTCCGCCGGGCCTCGCTCACGGTTCCTTCTCGCCGATCACGAAATCGAACGATCGATTATTCCTGGCAGAAATCGCTGGGGAAAAATGGATGCTCGATTTTCACACTGCCATTCTTGGGCAGGATCCTTTATAAGTTCCTGTTTGCCGACGCGTTGTTACCGCCCACCTTTCGCCGCTCGACTCCGGGAGTCTTCAATTACTTTGCTGCTGACGATGCCGGAGTCTAGTGCTAATCTCAGCCGACCAGCAAAATCTGAATCTGAGGTTTCCGTGTGAAGCGTCTGGTATTGACATGGGCCATCATGCCCGCTGTCCTTCTGTTCCTTGGATTCAGTGAGACGACGCCTCG
Source organism: Terriglobales bacterium (assembly GCA_963802555.1). Taxonomy (GTDB): domain Bacteria; phylum Acidobacteriota; class Terriglobia; order Terriglobales; family Acidobacteriaceae; genus DATBAX01. The sequence continues at coordinate 1,071,523 of CAWDJD010000002.1, forward strand.
AAACAGTTCGAGTACCGTTGAGGTCGCGAGCGAGTCCGCGAATTGGCTGATGTATGGCCGGACCTACAACGATCAGCGCTTTAGTCCGCTGAATCAGATTAACGAGCAGAGCGTCGCCAACCTGGGAATGGTCTGGAGTCAGGAACTTGACACCACGCGCGGGCTCGAGGCGACTCCGATTGTGGAAGACGGTGTGATTTACACCACCGGCTCCTGGAACGTCGTCTACGCGATGGACGCGAAGACGGGCAAGACGTTGTGGCAGTATGATCCCGCCATCGATCGCGGCCGGTCGTATTTTCTGTGCTGCGACGCAGTCAATCGCGGTGTCGCGCTCTACCAGGACAAGCTGTATGAGGGCACGCTGGACGGCCGCCTCATCGCGCTGGACAAGCGCACCGGAAGAATCGTCTGGAGCACGCAGACGACCGATGTCACACAAGCCTATTCGATTACCGGCGCACCGCGAATTGCGAAGGGGATGGTTGTGATCGGCAACGCCGGCGCCGAGTACGCAGTGCGAGGCTATATTTCAGCCTATGACGCGGAAACCGGCAAGATGGCGTGGCGCTTTTATACCGTTCCGGGCGATCCGGCGGGCGGTTTCGAAAACAAGGACGTCGCTCGCGCCGCGAAGACCTGGACTGGAGACAAGTGGAAGGACGGTGCCGGCGGAACTCCGTGGGACAGCATCGGATATGATCCTGCGCTCGAACTGCTGTACTTCGGTACGGGCAACGCGACTGCATGGTACCGCGCGCTTCGAGGTGGTGGCGACAATCTCTACACCGCCAGCATCGTGGCGGTGCATGCGAGTACCGGCGAATTGGCGTGGTACTTCCAGCCTACTCCGGGCGATAACTGGGATTATGACGCGACCCAACCGCTGATCCAGGCCGACCTCAAGATCGGTGGCCAAATCCGCAATGTCCTGATGCAAGCCAACAAGAACGGCTTCTTCTACGTGCTCGATCGCAAGACTGGGGAGTTTATTTCCGGAGCTCCTTTCGTCTCCGGCGTTACGTGGGCCAGCGGGCTGGACCCGAAGACCGGCCGCCCGATCGAGGTTCCCGGCTTGGGTGGGACCGAGCCCACGCTGATCTCGCCCGACCCGTTCGGCGCGCACAACTGGTACCCCATGGCCTTCCATCCGGCGACCGGACTGGTTTACGTTCCAGCAAAGATTGGCGGCCAGATGGTTCACGCGCCCGATCCAAAGTGGAGATATGACCGCAACGCACAGAATCGGGGCTTTAACGACAGCTATGAGGGAGCACTCTACGCGAAGGCAGATGCCATGCCGCAGGAGACTGGAGAACTGCTGGCTTGGAACCCGGTGACCCAGAAGGAAGCCTGGCATGCGAAGTCTCCGGTCGTCGAGACGGGCGGAGTCCTTGCAACGGGGAACAATTTAATTTTCCAGGGCCGTGCTGATGGGATGCTTGTGGCCTATCGCGCCACAGACGGCAAGTTACTGTGGCAGTTCGACGCTGGCACAGGGATCATGGCTCCCCCTGTGACCTTCGCGGTCAATGGAGTCCAGTACGTCACCGTGATGGCAGGTTGGGGCGGTGGCGCTGGATTGTTCAACGCGCCTGGGAATGGTCCCGTGAAGCCGGGGTATGGGCGCATCCTTACTTTTGCTCTAGGTGGTCAAGCGAAGCTAAAGGTGCCTTCGTTCGGTCCGCAGGGTCCGCCTCCGATGCCAGACCTGACTTACGACTCCTCGCCCGAGTTGGTACACAAGGGCGCGATGATTTTCAATTCGCACTGCATGTTATGTCATGGCCTGAACGCAGTGAGTGGGCCGCTCCCTGATCTCCGCTACTCCAGCAAGGAGATGATCGAGTCGCTGGACCAGATTTTGCTTGATGGCGTGCTCGCCAGGGCAGGAATGCCATCCTACAAGAAGATACTCAACCCGCAGGACGTGAAGGCTCTACAGGCCTACATCGTCGCTCGTGCTCGGGAGTCAGCGACTGCTTCATCGGACAAGCCGAAGCCATAACTACCCCGCGGCCCCGTAGCTGTTCGGTCGTCGCGATCGCCAAATGGGGTTCTGCAAAAGCAGTTTTCTACCTGACTTCTTCCTCGTGGTCCCCACTGTGCATAACGTCCGTTACTCGACCAGGTCTGCATCGTACGGCTTTAGCCGAATGACGCCTTCATAGGGGGTACCGCTAATGACTCCCCGCTTGTTTCCACGAATCGGTATGGTCTTCTCCTCGGCGGTTGTGTTCACGTAAAGAGTTCTTCCTTCCACTACACGCGCGTAGACGCCCGAGGGAGTTTCCGGCCCCTTTACGATGCTGAGATCTTCATACAAACCGCGAACGAGCGGAGCGACCACCGACATCTGCGCCGGAACCGCCACGTAGATGGCGCGACCTTTTCCGTAGCTGTTAACCGTGACGGCCGGGGACTTCTCTGGAGTGTTCGTGAACGCGGCCATCTGCTTCGCAGTGTTAGGTTCAAGCACCTCATAGAAACCGATGCTCGACTTCTCAATCTTGCCGTTCAGACTGATCTCCGGAGGCGCGCCCGGCCGGTAGAACTCTTCCGTGCGAATGCCAAAAACGTCGCTCAGACGTCCCGGTTGTGGGGTATCGAACCACTGACTATTCTCATCGACTTTCGCCGACATGGCGGTCATGATCACCGTGCCGCCATTGCGGACGTAATTTCGAATTGCCTCGGCACTTGCAGCGTCCATCACATAGTCCGCCGGTACAATCAGCAATTTGTAGTCGAGAGTGCTTTGGCCGATGTTGATGATCGCGACATCGATGTTGTCTTCGAAGAAAGGCCTCATGGCGCTCTGGACCTGATCGGCATAGTTGACAGTAAAGTATTGGCGGACTGTGTTGCTGGGGCCCGGCGGATGAGACGCAACGTTGCTTTCAAATGAATAAGCAATTGCGACCTCCGGCTTGTGGTAGCGCGGAAAGCCCAGATGCTGCAGCTTTGAAAACTCGCTCGCGATCTGTTTGTACTCCGCGTACTTCCACGAGGGCGTGCCATCGTGGTCGAGCAATCCGAAAAGGGCCTGTTCTTCTCCGCCACGATGTGTGTTGAAGGTCCACGCGAGAAACGTTTGTCCATAGTCGATCAGGCCAAGATACGCCCACATGCGAATGATGCCTTTGGGGCCGCCGTAAGTGCCTCCACCCCCGCTCGTGAATTCGTTGAACCACAGTGGAGTGGACAGGTCGCCTTTTTCGAGAAGCGCGCCGAATGACACGTCAAGCGGATTTGCCGGGTAAAACCCCTCGGCTCCGTAGCTCACAAATTTCTTGTAAGAGCTTAGATAATCAAAGCCTCTGCGCCAGGCCCAGTCCCATAAGTTGGAAACCGCGGGCAGATTCGGGACATTGCGTTCACGAATTTTTTCAAGATCTTCGAGAACCGAGATGGTCACATCAGACCAGAAGCGCCGCAGATCAAGATATCGCTCCGGCGCAGAAGGGCCATCGGCATAGGGCAGTTGCACCTCATCGAACGAATTCAGGTGCCGCGACCAACGCTGGGTTGCCCATGCCTTATTGAGGTTTGCAATTGTCCCGTAGCGCGCCTTCAACCATTCGATGAATCTCTGCCGATCCCCTTCGGAGTACGACATGACGCCGTTGCCGATCTCGTTGTTGTAGCCAATTGCGGCCAGGGCAGGATTGTGAGCATAGTGCCGCGTCAACTGGTCGGCAAACCGATTCAGGTGCTCACGATAGGCAGGGTCAGTGATGTCGTCCATGTAGCGTTCCGCCGGTTGCACGGTTGCGCCTTGTTCGTTGACCATGTTTACCGATGGGTACTTGTGATGCAGCCAGATGGGCGCCGGCGATCCGCCGATGTCGAGGACCACCTTGATTCCCGCCTGGTTCATCTCTTCCAAAATCTTGTCGAACCATGCGAATTCAAAATGTCCCTCGGATGGTTCAAAGGCGTCCCAGGAAAGATCGCCCATGCGGACCAGGGTGAATCCCGCCTGCTTCATGAGCGCGATGTCCTGCCGGATCTGCTCGGGTGACCGGTCAACCGGCTGGTAGCAGGTGCCGACAAACAACTGTCCTTTGCCGGGCCATTCCGGGTGTTGCTCCGCACTCTGGCCAAAAAGCAGAGTGCTGGCCAGAAACAGCGCCGAAGCGACCACGATTGTTCGCAATATAACCTCCGTTGCTGAAGCCGTGAATGTGTCCCAGCCCCTCATCGACAAAAGAGCTTCTCCATAAAACCGCGTTACTTTGTAACCTTTTCCAACGTGAGCAGCACGACATCATTGCCGCGCATTGGCAGCGAAAACGTCTGGCTACCTTTCCTTCCAACCTTGATAACTCGATCGATTTCCGGAAGATCGCGTGTCAGCGAGTTGAGCTGATCGAACTGTGGAGCCGTCAATTCTCGAGGCGCGCCCATGTCGATGTAGGCGGAATACGCGTCATTGGCGCGAAAGCCCGTACGGTGAACTTCCAGTCGATAGATGCCGGCATTCAAGTTCCTGACACTCACATGCAACGACCGCGCTACAGTGGCCGGAACGAGGCGACTATAAAATGGCCGGTTGCTGACCTTCTGCTCTGGTTGTTGAAAGTCCCAGATAACGGTCGCAACTCGATCGTGGTCTATCGCAGCGAAAGCCTGCGAGTCCTGGAGCGGAATCTCGTTGCCCCGGACCGCGTGGAGATATTTGTAAGCAAAGTAGGCTGGTTTTGGGATCCCTTCGCGGTTCAACAGTCCGAAGCCGCCGTGGAACGGCGTCGGAGGAGGACCAGGCTCTTCGAAAAGATCGGTGTACGTCCAGTAGCTCATGCCCTGGACCAGGCCTGCGCTGGCCTTGAGCTTGCTGAGAATATACGGTGCGCTGATGTAGGAATCATGCACAAGGTCGCGCGGGTTGTAGCTCGTGCTCCATTCGGTGAAGTAGAGCGGCAGCTCGGGGAACTTCGATGCTTTGATCTGACCGCGAACGTTGCGTACGTCACCGACAATGGCGTCCGGCGAGGGTGAGAGTTTGATGTCCTCTTTACCATTCTCGTCAAGAAATCCGCCCTCGACACCGTACGTGTGAGTAGTAACAAAATCGACCGCCACGCCGCTTTGCGCCACGTGATCAAGGAATTCTGGCACCCAGGCCGCTCCCGCCGTTGACGGACCGCCGACTCGCAGATTCGGGTCGATCGCCTTGATCGTATTTGATGTCAGATCGTACAGCTCGAAATAAGCCTTCTGGTCGCCTCCTTCCCAGAATCCCGATAGATTCGGTTCGTTCCAGACTTCGAAGAACCAGGTGCGGACTTCATCTTGCCCATAACGTTGCTCGACATGTCGAATGAAGGCATCGACCAAGTCTTTCCAAGCAGGCAGGAGCGGATGAGAAGTATTGCCTTGCCAGTAGAAAATCTTGTTGTCGGACGTCTTCATCGCGTTCGGCGTGAAGCCCAGTTCCACAAATGGCTTGATGCGCCGCGCAAGCAGGTCATCATAGAGCTGGTCGATCTTGGTCCAGTCATAGTCGATTTTGCCGTTTTCGAGCCTGACGGTACCCAGAACGTCGTGGAAGATGGCATGGAAGCGGATGTAGCGGAAGCCGAGTTCATCGACGGCTTTTTTGAGTTGCAGCTGGCTATCATCGCGAATGAGTGTGCCCGGAAAGTCGGACCCCACCGACAAGTCGAAGAACCGGTCGAGCGGCTTGGTTGCCTGGGCGACATCGAGCTCAATGTCGCGCTGAGCTGGTTTGGGAGTCTTCGCTGAAGCCGCCGGGAAGAGTGCGAGGCAGAACAAAGTGAGACCGGTCAGATAACGAACCATTCGCTTTTTCGTGCGGTTCATAGGACGAAGTATGCTCCTCATCAACGGCAGGTTAACGGCATTCGAAGTTTTTCGCGTCCTGTGTATCGCCCTGGCCCTTGTAGTGGGCGTGCTTCGGATAGGGGCAGAGTGGTCGACTGCGTCCTGGAAATGCATTGCCAGTCGCGATGACTGACATCGGTGCCGTTCCCTTTTCCACCCAGTTGACCAGCGCACTCAAAAGATCGAACTGATCCAGGCCGCCTCCACCGCAGTGCGCCATACCCGGCACAAAATAGAATTGGCTCCATTTAGAAACGGCTTCGGGACCGCCATTCGCAGCCGACATATCCTTGTAGTAACCGAACGTGTCGAGCGGGGAAAACCACGGATCGCTGTCGCCGTGATAGAAGATCAGCTTCCCTCCATGCCCGGAGAACGTCGTCAGGTTGGTGGACATCGAATCTACGAGAGGCTGAATATCCGCAAGTGCTTCCTTCTCGACATCGACTTCCATAGCGGTAGTTGCTGGTCCGAAAATGCCTGGTCCTGGGGAAAGAATCCCGCGCAGGGGCCCGCTCGCGGTGATGCCTGTGTCGTATAGAAAACCGGGGTATATCTGAACTCCGCCAGAAGTCTTTGGGCCGCCAACGGCTTTCTTGATCGCGGCAGCTTTCTCCGGAGTCAAGCACGACTCAGTCTTGCCTTCCTTGCACATCAATGCTGAGGGATCGAAATCGCAACCTAGTGGATCCGAGATAATTCCATCCGCTACACCGTCCTTCGCATCGCACTTTTGCAGCAGCGCATGCGTAATCAGTTTACGGTCAAGGTCGTTGATGGCCTGCGCGATGATTGGTTTACCATCTGCATCTTTCGGAGCGATCTGGTTGAACGCGACAGGAATCCATTTCCCGATCGCCAGGTTCGAAAGTCCGGTGCGCATGGCGGGATCGCCCGAGATGATTCCATCAAAGGCCGCGGGATAGCGCTGTGAAAGAATCATGCCTTCACGGCCCCCGGTAGAGCATCCGGAGAAATAGGAAAAGGCCGCAGGTTTTCCGTAATACTGCGCAATGAGTTGTTTGGCGAGCGCGGCGACCTGCGCGTTGGCGAGATAGGCGAAGTCCAGATACGCCTGCTCATCCTTCATGAAATCGAAGTCGAATGGTCCACGGTGGCTCTTATGACCTGTATCCGTGCTAACCACCGCAAACCCGCGCATAAGCGCGGGAGTGTCTCCTGCGGCATTGAGACCCAGCGGGGCCATCACCGTTCCGTTTCCGCCACCTCCGCCTTGCATCAGGAAATCGCCATTCCATTTCTCAGGCATGGCTAAGGCAAAATTGATCCCAAATTCTTCGCCGCCGACGCCGGTACGGCGATTGATCACGCCCTCGACGCGGCAATATTCGGGAATCGGCGCGCTGTGACCTGGCCCCCACGGATTCGGCTCCGTGGTTCCAGCGGCAATCGGTGCAGCCTTTGAAATCTCGACGCCCGGCACTTTGAAGGTGACCAGACTGGCGCATGAGTTCGATTGCTGAGCAAATCCGGAAGCACTCAGCAGAAGCGTAAGCCACACGATGTTCCGCCAAACGCGCAAAGACATTTTTCCTCGCTTTCTAGGCAACGCAAGTATCGATCAAAACAGCAGCTACCGGCACGCTGCCTGAAAACACAGATTCTGACTGAAAAACGGGATCACGTGATTCTGAATGCGATCGGCGACCTTGCTCGTGTGAGTTCCTTCGTACACCTCGAAGCTGTTCGCGATGCCGTACTTGTCAAGAACATCGTGAAGTTTGGCGGTATCGCCCCGCAATCCGTCCTGGTCGCCGACATCCATAGAAATGCCGCGATACTCGCGCAGGTTGTCGACGTACTGATCGATAAAGGCGAGAGCCGCGTTGGCCGTCCATTTCGCGAGGACTTCCGGTTGCGGCTGGCCGTCCTTGGTCGGCAAATCAAGATACAACGGTGGACTTTTTGGATCAGGGGACCATGCCGCTGCCGTGGCGAGCGTGGCCCGCGCGAAGAAAGACAGGTTGGCGGAGTCTTCCGGCTTCTTCACGGCCTCCAGAGCCATGTCCACTTCTGGATTTGGGGCGGATCGAGGCGATAGGCAGCAGGGGCTCATGATGTAGAGACTGCCAAACACATCGGAATGCTTCATGCCGATGCGTGCCGCACCGTAGCCTCCCATGGAGTGGCCAACCAAGCCGCGGCTAGCTCGCTCTGGAATCGTGCGGTAATGAGCGTCGATATACGCGACAACATCGCGCGCGATGAATCGCTCAAAGCCTCCGGTCGTTACCGAACTCGAATACATGGAGCCGTTGTGCAACGTTTTGGAATCCGGCAACACGACAATCATCTCTTTCGCGCCCAGGGCAAAAGCGCCTTCTATCGTCTGGGGCACGTGGATCTCGTGGGACCACTGTTCTGCGCCGATGGAATATCCGTGAAGTGCATACACGACGGGATCGCGGCGCGACTTCTCCCCGGCATAGGTCGGCGGCAGGAACACCAGCACGTCGCGGTCAACAACGTCATCCTCTAAATTCCCTTCGAGTGCCTTGCCGTGGATCTTTATGCGCTCGACCGTAACAGCCTTAGCACCTGCCACGACAGGTGGCACGTGGGTCTGAATTTGCGCCGTAAGACCGGGCCCAAGGCTGACGACCGCCCCCAGCGTTATCAGACAAAGAAATTTGTTCGCTCTCATCAATACCCTCCTCGCGAATCTCTTACGATTTCACGGTTCCACTACCGAAATTGCCTTCCCGGTGTACTCCACAATCTTGTCGGGATTGGCCACTAGTGCGGCCGAGGCACCGTGCCCGGCAAACACCCAGACGATATTGATTTGAATGCTCGCGGGCATTTCGGGGTACTCGCCCTTCCGATCATCAATCGTCAGAGTCTTGGTTGACTCAGACCAGCGCATTGGAATGACCGAATACGCACCCTTTTCGTAGTCGTAGCTGTCTCCCGAATCCTGGTACAGATCGAACGTGCCGTCGACTCCCTTGTAAATCCGAAGTTCGATCGGCGCTGCGGGTTTCTCACTCGCGTACTCAATCTCTGGGCCAAGGGGAATGATCGAACCGGCACGTACATAGAGGGGGATGCGGTCGAGAGGAGCATCCGAGTCAATCTCACGGTCGCCCTTCTGCGACGCTCCCGTCCAGAAGTCGTACCACGCCGGAGAATCTGGCAAATATAGCGCTCTCCGAGTAGCGTTTGGCTGCAGTACTGGACTAACCAGGATTGCAGGGCCAAACATGAACTCATCCCCGATGTCGCGCGTGTTTGGATCAGCCCGCCAATCCATCACCAGCGGCCGCTGGATCGTGTAGTCCTCATTCGTGATGCGCCAGGCGAGGGAGTAGATATATGGCATCAGGCGATATCGGAGCTTGTCATAGTCGACCAGGATCGACCGAACCTTGTCGAACGCCCATATCTCATTTTGCGGCCGGTGTCCGTGAGTGCGGAAAATCGGACAGAAGATTCCATACTCGAACCATCGCGCGTAGAGTTCCTGGAATTTCGGATCCTCGACAGGATTGTCGTGCGGCGGCCAATAACCGCCGATGTCGGTTGTCCAATACGGATAACCGGAGAGAGCGAAATTCAGCCCGGCAGCCACCTGACGGCGCAAGCCCCAATACGAGCCATAGACGTCGCCCGACCACACCGTCGCTCCCACTCGTTGCTGGCCGAAGAAAGCGGATCGCGTCAGGAGAAAGACGCGCTTCTGGTTCGTCGTCGCTCTCCAGTGCTGCTGTATTCCGAGCGTATGAGTGAACGGAAATACATTCGTGTACTCGGCTCCATTCCCAATCGCAATCTGCTTGTTGCTGAGAATCGCGTCGCCCCAATGTGGCCAGTATTCCTCAGGCTCTGCGCTGTCGAGCCAGAACGCATCCCATCCCTGCGAAAACAGTTTGCCGACTAGGTTGTTCCAGTAGAAATCGCGCGCCTGCGGATTCGTAGAGTCGTACACGCGCGCGTTCGGCACATCGAAGTGTTTGGCAATGAGTTCCTGGAAATTCTGCGCCTTCGGATCAAACATTCCCCACACCGACAACATGGTGTGAACATGCTCATCGTGCAACTGCTTCAGTTCACCAGGAACATCCGGGAAATTTGAATTGAAGACAGGATCGCCTTCCGCTTTCCACCAGAACCAGTCCTGCACGATCGCATCCAATGGAATGTGCTCTTGCCGGTACCGATGCGCGATGGCCAAAACCTCGTCTTGTGAAACGTAGCGATCCTTCGACTGGAAAAAGCCGTAGGCCCATTGGGGAAGCATCGGAGTGTGCCCGGTGAGATTTCGGTATTCATGGATCATCTGGTCCATTTCCGGACCGTAAATGAAGTAATAATCCACGGAATGCCCTGCGAGCGAACTCAGGCTCAAGTCCAGTGGGAACCGGTTGTCCACGTAGGTGAGGGAGGCGGTATTCCACATCAAGGCGTAGCCCTTGCTCGACAACAGCAATGGAATCGCGACGTCCGTATTGTTCTGGCCGAGTTCCACAGTGGCTCCCCGGTAGTTGAACAAGCCACTCTGATGCTGTCCCAGACCGTAGAGCCCCTCCGAGAAGTCCGCCGAAAATCGATCTTCGACGTGGAATGTTTTCTCGCCATTCAACTCGACGGGTTCATAGGTTCGCGGGATCGAGTTTCGCTCCCGGAGAAGGGTCCCGCCTGCAATCGTGCTGTATTGGATGTTTCCCCACTTCAATGAAAACTCGATCTTCAGCGTATCGGTTGTGAGGATCACCTCATCTGCCGTCTGCGATATCTGGAACTTTGCCCCTGGACATGAATCTCTCGTATCGAGCATCCATGGCTGGTTCTGAGGGATCGCATTGGATGGCTCGGGATTGGCGACAAAATGTATAACGGCGGAACGGCATACGGAAACATGCACCTGCTCGGCGCCCACCGAGACCGTCATACCATCGGTGGCTGCCGCATACTTGACGGGAGGCAGGGGAGGAGTCTCCCACAGCTGCGCCCGTGCGTCCGTTGGCCCCCCGAGCAAACAGCACATCACGAAAAGGAGAGAATTGCTGATACTGAATAGACGTGGACGGATAACTCTCACGTCATCTATCGCGCGAGATATCGCTGCCATGTTCATCAACTACTCCATAAGGGGTCTAGCAAAACTCATGTTCCGGATCAGAGTTTTTAACTCACCAACTCGCCCGCTCATACTGGGCTCTTCCGCTCATGCACAGACGGAAATCCCCATATTTCGCTATCAAAATGCCAAACGAAGTACGTACGCATACTTAGCCGGTGGCTGCGTGGGCAGTTGGACGTGTAATCCATCGGGACGCTGCTGGAACTCTGGCTTTGCCTCGCTTCCCAGCAGCGACACGCTTCGCACGGATTGACTTCCCACTGTCGCTGCCAGCGAGCGGATCACGGCTTCTCCCGTCGTCGGCCATGCGAGTCCGATCACATAGAGTGCGCCCGCTTTGGTGGTGAAGCGAAAATCTTCAGGAGTGTAGTGAGTGGTGTCCGTGTCGTGAAACGAACCAGCCGCCACTTTTGTCGGTCCCTCGCCATAGGTTCTCCAGGGCCGAGTGCCGTAGATGGCGTCTCCGTTTACGTTCAACCATGTGCCCACATCCAGCAGGACTTGTTGTACCTCCTCCGGGATGGTCCCGTCAGAGCGCGGGCCGATGTTCAGCAACAGGTTGCCGTTCTTGCTGACGATATCAATGAGCTGATGAACGACGAATTCGGGCGACTTGAAGGTGTCGTCCTTGATATATCCCCAAGACTTGTTGCTCACCGACGTGTCGGTCTGCCAATAGAGCGGGCGAATGTCGCCGAGTTGGCCACGCTCCAAGTCGAGCACCGCCGAGTGCTCCTGCATAGCGAAGTCCTTATAGTTGATGACTCCGACGTGATCCCCATACTTTAGGGAACGGTTGTAATAGAACGCAGCAAATCGCGTGAGGTTCGGCCGGATCGATGCCTGCCCGATCCACCAGTCGAAGTACATGATGTCGGGATGATATTTTTCGACGAGTTCGGCGCCCCGAGCAAGCCAGTCGTCGGTCCACGCCGACGAAACATAGGTGAAATCAGAGCCAACGGGAGTGCCCCACTGATACACGCCTGGTTGTGCGGGACCATAGAAGGCGGCATATTGCGGGTCGTTGATGTCCGATGGGATCTTGCGACCCACACCCATGAAGAAATCGTGTTCCACACGATGCGACGACACACCGAAATGCAGTCCTTGCGCTCGTACGGCCTTGGCTAGGTCGCCAATGACATCGCGATGGGGGCCCATCTTTGCAGCCGTCCAATCACTCACTCCGCTGTCGTACATGGCAAAACCATCGTGGTGTTCTGCGACGGGCACGACGTATCTTGCGCCCGCTTTTTTGAACAGTTCGGCCCATGCAGAAGGATCGAAATGTTCGGCTTTGAACATGGGAATGAAATCTTTGTACCCGAACTTGTCCTGTGGCCCGTACGTAGCAATGTGGTGCTTGTACGCATCGAATCCCGGCTCGTACATATTTCGCGGATACCATTCGTTGCCAAAAGCTGGGACTGCATACGCTCCCCAATGAATGAAAATGCCGAACTTCGCGTCCTGGTACCACTGGGGAGCCTCATATTTCTGCAGTGACTCCCAGTCGGGCCGGAACGGGCCTTGGTAATCGACGGCATCAACCTCCTTCAGTAGAGCTGCCCGTTGAGCGTCGTACTTACTGCTGGCCTTCAGCCAGATCTGATCAATCTTTGCCGGCTCCTCCGAAGCGGTGGGAGCCGTGGGGCTTTGAGCGTACATGACGGAGAACGCGGAAAAAACCAATACAATGCCGCAGAACCAACGAATCCATAACATTGAGAACTGTTGATGCAACCTCATGATCTCCTCCCGCTCAATCGACGCTTGTTCCCTAAAAATCCTGAGAGCCTAACCCTGCCGTTCTCTGCATTGCTTACTCCGGCAGCCTCTTGGTCCCTTTCACTTGAAACGTTCCCGAAACGGACGGCGCATCGGTATTCGGCTGTCCACCCCCGACCGAAACGGAATATTTGCCTTTCGCGACAATCGGTGCGCCGGCTTCAGTAACCATGCTCAAGTCGCGATCTCTCAGCTCGAATTGCATTGTCTCCGATTCTCCAGCCGTCAGATGAACGCGCTTGAACCCGCGTAACGCACGCAGAGGCGCACCCGCCGTGTGCGGGAATTCGAGATACAGCTGCGCCACTTCATCTCCGTCTCGTTTGCCCGTGTTGGTAACCGTCACTTCCGCAGTGAGCGGATCACCCGCCTTGATAACGCTGGGTAGTCTCAAGCCACTGTAAGAAAACGTCGTGTAGCTCAGGCCATATCCAAATGGATAAAGTGGCTTGCCCTCGAAATATCGATAAGTGCGCCCTGTCATTGCGTAATCTTCGAACGGCGGCAACTGTTCGATGCCGGTGTAGAAGGTGACCGGAAGGCGTCCGGCTGGATTGTTTTTGCCGGAAAGAGTCTGCGCGATGGCCGCGCCGCCTTCCTCGCCTGCGTACCAGGACTCAAGAATCGCATTGGCGTGTTCCTTGGCCCAGTTCACGGCGAGCGCGCTGCCGTTGGCGAGCACCAGAACTACGGGATTTCCAGTCGAAGCCACCGCTTCGAGCAATTCTTCTTCCGGTTTGGGGAGATCGATACTCGTGCGGTCGCCGCCTTTGAACCCTTCCTCGCTGACCGGCATTTCTTCGCCCTCGAGCTCGCTGGTGATTCCCAACACTGCTACGACAACGTCCGCGGCTTTGGCCGCCGCAATCGCTTCAGAACTGGGCTTGGGATCGTACTTCGACCAGATCAGCTGCGCTCGTATCGGACCCGCGTTGGGCTTCGAGTATTCGACCTTGAGCGGAACCTTCTTCCCCTGCTCGAGGTGAACGTGCCCGACTCTTACCTCCGCGGCATCGTCGGCGCCGGCCCATCCCTGAGCGACGGCTTTCTCACTCACCGAGACTTTCGCAAATCCAGCTTGAAAGCGCACGCCGATGCTGTATTCGCCCGTCTCCGCGGGCGTAAGAAAGCCATTCCACTCGGCGTGCATCGGATACTTGCCTGTGGCCTCTTGGGGAATGTCGGTTGCCTTCAGATCAACGGTGGTTACGTCGCGGGTCGCGAAAACGGTCGGATTTCCGCCGAATATCTCTCCCGTGGCAAATTCCAGCTTGAGGCCCGGCTGCCCGTCACTTGCAGTGAACGCCGACGCGGGAACTGCGTCGCCATTGTTGCGCAGGAATTGCGTCCCCGGAACAAAGCTGATCTGCGCTTCAGGAAATTCTGCCTTGAGGCCTTCCAGCACGGAAACTGTGTGCGTCGGAACTCCGTTGTAGTTTCCCAGCAGATATTTGGTCTGATCTGCGAGCGGCCCGACCAACGCGATCTTGAGAGGTCCGGGCTTCAGAGGAAGCGTGCCGTCATTCTTGAGCAGCACCATCGATTCGTTGGCGAGAGCACGCGCTAGTGAGCGATGTTCAGGAGTATCGAGTTCTTTTTCGTCAATCCGCGAATAGGGCACCGCCTCCGGCGGGTCGAACATGCCCAGCTTCATCCTCGCCGCGAATAGGCGAACCAGTGCGGTGTCAATTTCGCTTTCTTTCAGGAATCCTTGCCTATATGCGTCGAGGTAGGGCTTGTAGTCGTGGTCGTCTTTTACCTTTGCGAAGTCGATGCACTCGTTATCCACGCCGCGTTGCACGGCCAGCGCCGAAGCTTGCGGCTGGGTCTTGGTGAAATGATGATCCCGGAAGATGTTGATGACGGCCTCGCAATCCGAAACCACATAACCCTGAAAGCCCCACTTGCCACGCAGCTGATCTTGCAGCAGGAATTCGTTTACACAGGCTGGCTGCCCGTTGATGCTGTTATAGGCGCACATCACGGACGCAGCCTTCCCTTCCGTCACCGTCGCACGGAACGCCGGCAGGTAGGTGTCTACTTCGTCATGCTTGCTGACTTTCACGTCGGCCGTGTGGCGCGTGGGCTCGGGGCCGCTGTGTACGGCGTAGTGCTTGGGAGTTGAAATGACACGATAGTAATTCGGATCGTCGCCTTGCATGCCGGTGACAAACGCCACGCCCATGCGCGCCGTCAGAAATGGGTCTTCGCCGTAGGTTTCCTGACCGCGGCCCCATCGCGGATCGCGAAAGATATTGATGTTCGGAGCCCAGAAGTCCAATCCTTCGAAAATGTCGCTGTGCCCATCGCGCATGCCGCGAATGTGACTGGCGCGTCCTTCGGTGCCGATCACGATGGCCATGCCGTGAATCGCATCGGTATCAAAGGTCGCAGCCAGACCGACCGGCTCGGGAAACTCGGTAGTGCCATTCCGGGCGACCCCGTGCAGTGACTCGCTCCACCAGTCGTAATCCGGCACGTTCAAACGCGGAACCGCGCGAGACTGGTTCACCAGCTGGGTCACTTTTTCTTCGACGGTCATGCGGCGAACCAAGTCCGCCGCGCGTTGCTGTGCCGGCAAAGCCGGGTTCAGATACGCAGGCTGCGCAGCGTCCTGGGCATTCAAGGCGCCGACCGCAAGAACGACGACGATCGAAATCAGAAATCGTGGGTCAAACATTTTCATAACTTCTCCAGTGACTGCGAAGGAACTCATAGATCGAACCGTCACTCAATCAGGAACTCGGATGAATTTCGTAGTACACCGCGTATCGCTCATGCACAATGCTCGACAGAGGCACAAATGCTGCGGCTTGAGTTTGTGACTTTGCGGCGAAGGCCAGCTTGCCGCCGGCTGGTTCGAGCCAACTCGCCGGATCTTCGACCTTCCCCTTAAATTGCAGCGTCGGCTCCGGTTCTTGTTTTTCTTCAGCCCTGAAGTGCCGGTACCACTTCTCCCGCGGTTCTTCTTCGAAGCGTGCGGCCAACACCAGAGGGCCGTACATTGCAGCTTGTAAGCTTTCCTTGTCTGGCATGGGGGCCGCGTGCAAGAACATCGGAAGGCTCAGTTCGATACGGTCTCCGTTCTTCCAGGGCCCGCGTAAAACGAGGTAGCTGCTCGGATCTGAGAAAGCCGGGATCGGTCGTCCGTTTACCTTGACGCTGCCGCTTTTCGCCCAGTACGGAATCCGCAACTTCAGATCGATATCGACAGGCCTTGCACTAGAGACGACCACCGTGGTCCCTTGTTCATGAGGGAAAGAAGTCTGTTGCGTGATGCGAACGCCTTGCTCTGGCCAGTTCACTTCCGAGGCAATGAAGAGGTTGACGAAAATGGACTTATCATCGTGGAAGTAGATGCTGTCGGCCAGCTTGGCAAACTCCTCCGCGCCTGTGCCATTGCAGCACCAGAAAGAATCGAACGGCTGGGCGTAGATTTTGGAGTAACCGCTTCCGAGCGGCAGGTAGTAGACGGTTGTCCCGGTCTCGGGATCGATCGTTCCCATGCGGTGGTTGAAGAGCACACGCTCGTAATAGTCCATGTACCGCGCTTGCGGCGACCGCGAGAACAGATGTCGCGTCAGCTTCATCGTGTTATAGACGCAGCAATCTTCGGACGTTTCCGAGCTCAGTTGCGTCGAAAGCACCCCGGGATCAGATCTCCATAGCTCGAAATTGCTGGTGCCTCCCGTGCAGAATGAACGTTCACTTGTGACTTCGTTCCAGAAATAGTCGGCGATGTTCCAATAGCGTTTGTCTCCGGTGAGTTCGTACAACCGGGCAGCGGCGATCACTTGTGGAACGTGCGTGTTCACGTGCAGGCCTTTGAGTTCGTCGCGGTGCGCGGCGAGCGGATCAAAGAATCCCTTCTTGTCGAAACGTTGTGCCAGCTCCAGATACTCGTGCTTCCCAGTCACCCCGTAGAGACTCGCGAGCACTTCGCCCATCCCGCCGTACTCCACCAGAAGCACGCGCTGCATTTGCGGTTCGCTCAATGGGTCAGACCAACTCCGCACCCAGCGCGCCATCTTCTCGACTGTGTCCAGCGCTTGCTCGCTGCCCGCCAGCGTGTACATGTCGAGATGGCCAGCCATAACCTTGTGGATGGTATAGAACGGAGCCCAGACGTTTACTCCGTCGCGAAGGCGGTCGAATAATTCCTGAGGGAATGCGCTGAGATAGCCATTCTTGTGTTGCGCCTGACACTTGGCCAGTTCGGCAACCATCAGATCGCCGTTATGCTTGAGATCCTCGTCTCCCGAACTGGCGAATGCCAGGGCGCAAGCGGAAAGGTAATGGCCGCCGGCAAAGTGGCCGCGCAACTCGGAGTCGGGCTTTTCCCAATCACCCAACGGCTCCGCGGAAGATGGCAATCTGGCAGTAAGGCGAAAGGTATGGAGCAGGCGGTCAAGAGACAAAGTCTTCAGGTATTTTCGATTTACATCCGCCGCCGCGCTGAATGCTCCCGGCAGAAGCTTTACATCCTTCAAAGGAAACGGACTCGCCAGCGGCGCAACGACTTCGTGGTTCATGGCTTTGGATGCGGCGCCGGACCTGGCGCCGATGCCTTGATTTTCCAGAGCAAAGGCGGGCGGACGAAGCATTGCGCCCGCGCCAACGGCAGCGGCGGTCGCGACGAACTCACGGCGGCTAACGGTTTTCATGACAATCTCCTCTGAGAATGATGAGCAAACGCTTACTCAAGCAAGCTGCATGGATGAAAAACAATCGGTCCGGCGCCTTGCCATGAGTGTTCTTAGAAAAGCCTCGGTGCGAAGTCCTTCAGATCCCGGCGCCAGGTCTGCCACTCATGATCTGTCCCAGGTGATTCGTAGAACACATGCTGAACCTTCGCCTCGTCGAGTGAAGCATGCAATCTTTGAAGTCCAGCCCGCATTCTCTCGGGTTCAACGGTTCCGACGCCGATCCAAAGCAAGTGCACTTTCTTGCCAAACGCGGCTGGATCGGCAAATACTCCGTTGTAGTCAGTCTTGGGATCCAGTTTCCGGTCTCCCAGCACCTGCATCCCGCCCGCTCCACTGAATCCGCCAATGTAGGAAAACAGATCGAGATGATTTAGCGTGACCTGGAAGGTCTGCATGCCGCCCATCGAAAGGCCGGCCATCGCGCGATGATCGCGGTCCGGGAGCGTCCGGAAGGTTGAATCAATATAAGGAATCAGAGCCTGCGTCACGTCGTCTTCGAATGCTGAAGCCATGTCCTGCATTGCCTTCAACATTTCGGGAGATCCGAATGGCTTTCCAGTCAGATCCGGCGGAGTCTGGCCGGCACGCCGAGCATACCCGTAGGCCATCACGATAATCATCGGCTTGGTTTTTCCTGCCGCGAGCAAATTGTCGAGAATGAAGTTCGCGCGGCCCTGCCGGATCCACCCTGTCTCGTCCTCTCCGCCACCATGCTGGAGATAGAGCACCGGATACCGCACCTTTATCTGGGCGTCGTAGTCGGGCGGCAAATAGACGAGCGCGTGCCGCCACTTTCCCGCCACCTTCGAGTTGTACCATACCTCACGCACCTGCCCGTGGGGCACATCTTGAATCGAATAATAAGTCGAGCCCGGCTCCGGAACCTCCACTGCACTTGCGTACTTGCCCCCGCCAAAGTAAGCGTTGCTGTTGGTGTCGGCGACTTCCGCGCCATCAATAATCAACGTGTAATAGTGCAGGCCGGGAACAAGCGGAGTTGTCATGACCGTCCAAAATCCGTCCGGCTGTTTCTCCATATCCACCTTCGGTCCACTCCAGAAATTCAATTTCACCTTGGTGGCGTCGGGAGCCTTCACATGAATTTGCACTCTTCCAGCGCTATCGACCCGGGGATATTCCGCTCCCCAGACATTGGTCTCGGCAGGACGGAAATCACTAGACTCTTGTGCCCAGGAAACATTCAACAATGAGGACAGTAAAAAGATACCAAACGCAAACTTCTTCATTGGACTCTCCCTCGTAAACGTTTACGCTCTCGGCCACGCGGACTCATAATTTGCTTACCCGCTGCGGAGAGTTTGTTATTGCTCGACCAAGACCACAGTCACGGATTTAGGTTCGAGTTGCAGAATCAACTTGCCGCCTTGCGCCCTCGCCGAAATCGGCTTGGGCACGACGGCATTCGGGGCTTCGAAGGTGTTCACGCTGTCCACCTGGGGCGCGGTGAGAGTCTCTCCCAAAGCAGACTTGGCGTAGATCCCTATCACGTTCAACTCAACCTCCGCCGCTTGATGGGGATCGACATTCGTGATCTCTACCCACAGCATGCCCTCTTTGCTTTTTGCAGCCATGGCATCGACGCGTGGCAGAGTGGAGTTGCCGTGCTTGTAGTTGCCTGCGTCAAACGAAACGGGGACGAATGTGGAATCCTGAAATGGCACATACATTTTGTAAACGTAGTAGGTCGGGGTAAGCACCATCTTCTCGTGATCGGTCAGTATCACTGCCTGCAGCACGTTGATCATCTGGGCGATGTTGGCGCCGCGCACGCGATCGGCGTGACGCGCAAAGATGTTGATATTCAGCGCAGCCAGTATCGCATCGCGCAAGCTGTTCTGCTGCACGAGAAAGCCCGGATTGCTGCCGGGTAACGGCGCATACCAGCCGCCCCATTCATCCACCACTAGCGCGACCTTCTTCTGCGGATCGTACTTGTCCATGATGGCCGAATGCTTCTTGATCAGGTCATCCATGTCCAACGTGGTCTTGAGAATCTGTGCGTACTCGTCTTCTCCGAATCCTACCGATTTAAACGCCGGCGGCCACTTCACGACCGTGTAACTGTGCATGGAGAGGCCGCTGATGTCCCAACTCCAGGTGTGTTGCTGGTAGGCCTTCATGACGGTTTCAGTCCAGTCGGTCCAGCGCTGTTCGCTCCCGCCTGGACCGACAGCGATCTTCAGCATTTGGTCTTTCTCCAGCTGCGCCGGATTGTAGTTGCGTACGAAATGGCTGAAACTCTTCATCCGGTCCAGATAGTACTCAGCCGTCATATTGCCGCCGCAGTCCCAGCTTTCATTGCCGAGCCCGAGCAATGCGACGTTGTACGGCGCTGGATGCCCGTTCGCAGCACGCTCTTTCTCGAGCGTCGTCGCCTGCGCCGCGGTCATGTACTCCAGCCAATCGGCCGCTTCCTGGGGAGAGCCCGAGCCCACGTTGACCGAGACGTACGCCTCGCTCCCGATCTGGTTGATAAAGTCCATGAATTCGTGCGTCCCAAAAGTGTTCGGCTCGATCACGCCGCCCCAGTCAGGGTTCAGCCTCACGACGCGCTGAGGCCCGATCCCGTCGCGCCAGTGATATCCGTCGGCGAAGCAGCCTCCGGGCCAGCGTACGTTCGGCACATGAATCAATTTCAGTGCGGCCACTACATCGTTGCGAATGCCGCGTGTATTCGGAATTGTGGAATCGGCGCCGACCCAGATCCCGTCGTAAATGCCGTGTCCGAGATGCTCGGCAAACTGCCCGAAAAGATTGCGGTCAATCCTCGGCCCGGGTTTGGATGCGTCAATCGACAACTCGACTTTCTGTGCAGCCATTCTCGGCGCGGCCATAGCCATAACGATCAGAGTGAGGCCGACTAGAAGTAAACGCATAGGAAGTGATGTCCTTTGATGTGGAAGCAGGAATGTCGGGGAGCAACGACGAACCAATACTCTTGTCGCCGGGACAATATCGACTTGACCTTTCGGGGAATAAACTGTCGATTGTGGTCTATGAGCAAGTGTGAGGCCCATCTATTCTTCCCTCTTCTCCGCGACTCGGTGCGGACCCGTTCCTCTGTGAAAGGAGCAATATAGCTCAAGCACTTTACTCCGTGAAAAATACTCGGCAAAGTTATCGATGTTAATAATAGACGCTCGAGGCAGAACCAGGTTTTCAGGGAAGGCTCGACGACGTTTCGCGGATTACGACAATAGAGGGGATCTGAGCTACTAAATCGACGACCTGCTTATGAACGTAAGAATGAAAGACATCGCGAAAGATCTCGGACTATCCCTCATCACTATTTCCAAGGTTCTGAGAAACCATCCTGACATCGGCGATGAGACTCGCGAGCGAGTCCTCGCGCGGATGAAAGAGTTGGACTATCGTCCTAACTTTGCCGCGCGCGGCCAGATAAGCAGCCCAGTCGGCATCATTCAGGTGATATCGCATCAGTTCGGCGCGATGTTGCTCAGCAGCCCGGTAGCCTACTGGAATCAATTGCGCCGCCTTCGTATAATCCGCGGTCGAGAACTTGTCGGTTGCGGCTTCGAGAACAATGTCGGCCAACTGCTTGCCTGCTCGCTCCGTACGGGCAACTCCAGAGGAAAACGCGCGGGAAAGTATCCCCGCGATGGAGTCGACATCTCCCGCTGCAAGAGCCGATCCATTAAGGTGTACAGCGATAACGACATCGGGATGAAAATTACTTTTCACTACGTCGGTTGGAAGATTGTCCATGATGCCGCCATCTACCAGGTAGTGTCCGTGATAGCTCACTGGGGGAAAAATCGCTGGAATGGAAATTGAGGCACGGATCGCTTGCGACATTGAACCATCCTGAAAGACAACTGGTTCGAAAGTATTGAGGTCGGTCGCTACACAACGGAACGGAATCGGCAATTCATCAAAAGCCATGCCTTCGTTGTTATAGGCGTTGAATAAGTCTCGCAGCAAGCCATTGAGTCCTGCATCCGAAAGCACAGCGTTCCGGAAATCCACTCCTCCCTTCAGCCCGAACGTGAGGGCTTGCGGAAGTTCTTTCCGGTCTTGCCGCCGTCGAAACCCAATATCGCTATATGCGTCCTCCAAGGTAAAAATCCCAGTGAAAACGTCACTGGTCGCTATCTGCTGCAGGTCATTTGCCGATCGTACGGAAGCGTACAGACCACCAACTAAAGCGCCCATACTGGTTCCGGCGATTCTGTCCACAGGGATGTGGTTTTCTTCGAACCATTGCAGAACACCGATATGTGCGAGACCTAAAGCCCCACCGCCCTCAAGAACCAATCCGATGCTGGGACGCCCCTGTGGCACTACAGGTGGCAGAGACCGTGAAACAGGAAGCATACCCCCCTTCGGATTCGCACATCCCTCGTCTGTTGCGGAAGAGTTCACTGGCGTGCACGTAGCGCTGTTGCCTGTAACGGCTTGGGAAGATCTCTCTAAAGTAGAAAGTCCTTCTTGAGCACACGCATGTGGACAAATAGACAGCGCAGAGCCAAGCAGAGCGACTGCATAGACAAAGCGGATCTCAATATTCATGGCTGGACTCGCAATGATCTGAAGTGTGGCATGTTTCCCCTTTCGCTGGCTCTGTGGTGGATTTGGACAATTGGCGAGTTACAAACATGACTATCGACATTTCCAAACTTCGGAGGATCAGCCCGGCTACTCATGGAGTGGCGTTAATGCGACGAGGGGTTGGTCAGCGTTCAGACAAGGCAGTGGCCTAGGCACGGAAATCTTTCCAGACCTGAACCAGTGCTTGTTCATTCGCAGGGTCCTTATTCTCGACTCAAGTGTCGAACGCGGAATGCCCAGCTTGGCGGCGGCGCCGAGTGGACCTGATATACGGCCTCCACAGTCCGTTAACGCGGATTCGATTATTTTTCGATCCTCAATCGCAGACCTTCTAAGGAACGGCTGGGTCGCCGGTTCTGTTGGAAGGGATTCGCGAGAGAGCCAGCTCTTCTTAACGGAGAGGTTGCCTCCTTGATAGACAACAACAGATTCGATTCCTGCCAATGATTGTCTGACTGTTCTCACCCACAGAGGCGGATTATCTGCCGGTAAATTGTAATCGGCTCCGGTCACATCCTTGTCTCGCCGACGGAGGGACGCCACTATGGGAACTCCGGGCAGGGTCTCCCGGAAATGAGCGGCAAGCTCACATCGTTCTTCCCAAGGGGCGCCGTGCCCGATCAGGACGACTCCCACCGACTCATGTGCAAGGTCGAGATTTCGCGCTCCGCGGGAACCAAGCGCAGAGATTACGGGATGTCCAAGCGATTGGAGGATCTCGTCACGGATTGACAACAGGCTCTCGCGAAATTCAATCTGCACTATCGTTGTCATGGTTCTCCGGAGTGTCGGCCCTCGGAACAACTTTGCGCCGAGACTCGGCGCAGCCTTGGCTTCTTCAAGTAGGAACACCAAGTTTTGGCAGTAGCCATTGCGTCAAGACCACGTAGGCTACAAGGAACGCCACTCCCCAAACCCAATTGGGCATGTTCACTAACTCCTATCTGCCAACTCCCAGTTTACGTAGGAACGTCATCATCGGGCACCAGTTCGTGAATCCAGACTGAAACAGATTCAGCCCAACAAAGGCCGTGAACAGGTACCAGTACGGGCTTACGTAGTGCCCAAGTGCCAGGGACAACAGGATAAAGCTGCCAGCGATCAAACGAAGTGTTCGTTCTACGGTCATAGCGGTTCTCCTTCAAAACAAATTGGTCCTACGCAATTTCGCATTGCGGAGTTTCGCATTCAGCCACATTTTCCGGCGCATGCGGATGCATCGGTGGAAACGGTTGTCCCCTCTGAGAGAGGTAATAAAGAACCGGCACTGCCATTCGCGATAGAACGGTAGAGGCGACTTCTCCTGCCATCAAGGACAAAGCCAACCCCTGAAAAATCGGATCGAACAGGATCACGCTCGCTCCCACCACCACGGCGGCTGCGGTGAGCAGCATTGGGCGGAAGCGCACCGCGCCCGCATCGACGACGGCGTCCTCCAGCGACATTCCCTGGGAGCGGCGTAGTTCGATGAAATCCACGAGAATGATAGAATTGCGAACGATAATGCCGGCTCCAGCGATGAAGCCGATCATCGATGTGGCAGTGAAGAATGCCCCCATCAAGGCGTGCGCTGGGAGAATGCCAACCAGCGTCAACGGAATGGGTGCCATGATGACCAGCGGAGTCACGAAGGACCGGAACCAACCCACGACGAGCACGTAGATCAATACCAGGACAGCCGCAAAGGCGAGTCCCAGATCGCGGAAGACTTCCACCGTGATGTGCCACTCACCATCCCACTTCATGGAGAAGTGGTCGATGCGCTCAGGCATGGTCGTGCCCTTGTATTGCTTTACACCATAGCCGTCGGGCAACTTGATTTTGTCGATGGCTTCGCTCATCTTCATGATGGCGTACACAGGGCTTTCCTCTCCACCCGCCACATCTCCCGTTACATAGACAACGGGCTGCAGATTCTTGCGATACACGGTGGTGTCGATTGTCGTTTGTTGAAGGCTCGTTACTTCCTGCAGGGCGATTTGCCCACCGGAAGGCGTCGGCAGCTTCAGATTGCCAAGATCTTCGATCCCAGAGCGATCCGGGCGCGCCAGTCGCACTTCGATAGGGATGTCTTCTCGTGAACGGGGATCGTGAAGCAATCCCGCGTTGGCGCCGCCGAGCCCGACCTGCAGAGTGCGCGTTACGTCGGCGGGTGAAATACCGTGGAGCGCTGCCTTGTCCAGATCCACCTTCATGTCGTACTTGATTTGTGGGTCTTCGACGTACCAGTCCACGTCCACGACGCCTGGCGTTTGCTGAAAGATCTTCTTGATTTGCGCCGCCAGTTCAATCTGCCCTTTGTAGTCAGGTCCGTAAACTTCGGCGACCAGAGTCTGCAATACGGGCGGACCGGGTGGGACTTCGGCTACCTTGATGCGTGCACCGAAGGGCACGGCAATCTTGTCCAACTCCGGCCGCAATCGTCGTGCGATCTCGTGGCTCTGCGCCTTGCGATCATGGCGCGAGAGCAGATTCACCTGGATATCAGCCTGGTTGGGCTGATTCCGCAAGAAGTAATGGCGCACAAGACCGTTGAAGTTGTAAGGGCCGGAGGTCCCAGCATAGATCTGATAGTTGATCACCTCGGGCTGCTGGCCGAGATACTGTCCCAAGGCTTGCGCCACGCGAGTCGTCTGTTCCAGTGGCGTTCCATCGGGCATGTCAATGATGACCTGGAACTCACTCTTGTTGTCGAAGGGGAGCATTTTTACGCGAACCCACTTCAACGGGACGAACGCGATCGCCGCCAGCAGCAAGATTACGACGCCACCGAGAAACATCCAGCGACGGCGAGAATTACGGATGAGAGGGTTCATCATTCGGCGGTACAAACGAGTGGTCCACCCTTCGGTCTCATGCCCGGAATGGTCGCCGCCTGCATACTTCTTCAGCAGCCTCAGGGCTGCCCACGGCGAAACTACGAAGGCCACAATCAGGGAGAACAGCATCGCTGCGGAAGCACCTACTGGGATGGGGCGCATGTACGGACCCATCAGACCGCGCACAAAGGCCATGGGTAGGATTGCGCCGATTACCGCGAAAGTGGCAAGAATCGTCGGATTGCCAACTTCGTCGACCGCCTCGACCGCGACTTCAGACAAGGATCGCCCTCGGCTTTCTGGCAACCGGAAATGGCGTACGATGTTCTCGACCACCACGATGGCGTCGTCGACCAGGATGCCGATGGAGAAGATCAGAGCAAATAATGTGACCCGGTTCAGGGTGTAGCCATACAGATAGAACACGGCGAGCGTGAGAGCGAGCGTGACCGGCACCGCCAAAAGTACGACGCCCGACTCCCGCCAGCCTAGGGCAAGTGCAATCAGCAATGTCACCGACAAGGTTGCGATCAGGAGGTGTTTGAGAAGTTCGTCGGATTTGTCCTTCGCGGTCTCTCCATAGTTGCGCGTGACCGTGATGTTCAGATCATTTGCAAGCACATAACCACGCAGGGCATTGACTTTGTCCAGCACACGTTCGGAAATGTCTGTGGCGTTCGTCCCTTTACGCTTGGAAAGTGTGATGGTTACCGCGGGATACTCCGCGCCCGCCGTCTGTCCTGCGCCACCTCGAGCATTGGCAAACAGCACGTAGGTGTTGGCTTCGGCGGGGCCGTCCTCAAGCTTCTCCGCAACGTCGCGCAGGTAGACGGGGCGTGCGGCGTGAACCCCGACGACAACCTGACGCAGTTCGTCGAGACTCGTGAAAAACGTTCCCGCTTCGACCTGAAACTCGCGATTGTCACGCGCAAAACTACCGGCTTGGCTACGGCTGTTCGCGTTCTGGAGTTGTCCCACGATCGCGCCCGGCGTAAGTCCGTAGGCCGCGAGCCGTTGTGTGTCGAGCACCACTCTTATTTGCCTAGGCTGCCCGCCGATGATCTTGGTTTCAGAAACATCGTCGAGAGGCTTGAGCGAATTCTCCAGTTCACCCGCGATTCTCCGCAGGCGATAAGAGTCATAGTTTTTACCCCACAACGTCAGGGCCATGATCGGCACGTCGTCGATCGAGCGGACTTTGATGATCGGTTGTGAGACGCCGGGCGGGATGCGGTCAAAGTTGGAGTAGAGCTTGTTGTAGGTCTGTACGATCGCATCTTCTTCTTTGGTGCCAACATAGAAACGCACGACCAGCATGCTCACGCCCGGGTGACTGATTGAGTAGATGTACTCAACGCCCTGCACTTCGCGCAGTAACTTCTCCATGGGAAGGCTGACGCGCTGTGCCACCTCGTCAGCCGACGCACCCGGCATCTGAACAAAAACGTCGAGCATGGGCACCACGATCTGGGGCTCTTCTTCCCGCGGGGTCTTGAGAATACTGAACGCACCTAGAAGCAGCGCAGCAACGATCACCAGTGGCGTCAGTTTCGAATCGATGAAACTGCGGGCAATGCGGCCAGCCAGACGCAAGTTTTTCGGTGACTGCATCGCCGACTTGGATTTGCTATCAGTCATTTACTGGACCTCAATGCGTTTGCCATTCAGGTCTACTGCACCCGGTTTGGCCACGAGCCGCTCGCCTTCCTGGAGGCCCGCCAGCACTTCGACTTCGGCCCCGGAAGCCTTTCCCAATGTGATGTAGCGCAAGCTAGCAACCTTGTTTTGGTCCAGCACATAAATGCCCTGTAATTGGCCGCGTTCGACGACCGCAGAACGCGGAATCATCAGCGCCTGCCGCTCGCCACGAGAAAACTGGGCCCGCCCGAAGAGGCCCGAACGCAGCCGTGTGTCTATGGGCAGCTCGATCTTCACCAGGAACGTGCGACTCGCGGGGTCCGCGGCCGGGACGATTTGCACGACCTTGCCGTTCAGCCCCGCGTTGTCGAGGGCATCGACGACGACCGAAACCTGCTCTCCTGTTCGTACATAGCGGAGATCGTTCTCGTTGACGGTGGCCTCCAGTCGATAGCGGCGCACGTCCTCGACGGTGAAGATCGGCATGCCCGGTGAAGCCAGTGTGCCCGAATCGACTCTCTTCTCGGTCACGACGCCGTCGAATGGCGCCCGAATCCGCGTGTAATCCAGAGACGTGCGTGCTTGGCTCAATGCTGCCTGCGCCTGGGCCTGGCCTGCCTTTGCCATGTCGCGACGCGCGCGAGCCGCTTGTTGACGGGCTTTCACCTCGTCGAACTCCTGCGGACTCACGGATTTCTTTTCGAAGAGAGTTTGATAGCGCTTCAACGTTGATTCCGTCAGGGCCAGGTCGGACTCTGCTCCGACCAGTTGCTGTTGGGCGGCAAGGTCGGCTGCGGTCGAGCGATCTACTGCAGCTCGCGGCTGGGAGTCGTCGATTACGGCGAGCACTTGACCGCGCTGAACGTGGTCTCCTTCGTGAGCCCGGATCTCGACGATGTTCCCCATCATTTGGCTGGCGGCGTCACTGGTTTGGGCGGCACGCACCGTCCCTACCGCTTCCAGCAAATCGGGCACGTTGGCCTGCTGCACCGCGAGCACATCAATATTTCGCACGGTTCCCGGCGACGGAGCCGTGCGGGTTTGCTCGCTAGAGCAGCCGGCAAGGCCAATGGCCGCGAGAACTACCAACAGCGAAAGTCTGAGTCCAGTATTCATACGATTCATGGCGTCACCACGGAGGATTGCGGATTCAAGCTTCCGCTCGCTAACTCCAGGTTGGCGTAGCTGGTCTGGAGGTGATAAACGGCCTCCCAGTAGTCGGTCTGACTGCGGCGCGCGGCATCTTCAGCGCCCAACAAATCGGTGATCGTGGTCAATCCGCTGTCGTAGCGGTCCTGGTTGATGCGCAGACTCTCCTGTGCCTGAGCAATTGCCGCTCGGGCGACTTCGATCTGCTGCCGATTGGCATCCGTCTCGTAATAAGCCCGCCTCACTTCGAGGCGAACGGCATCGCTAGCCGACTGCTTCATCGCTACAACTTTTTCTTCGAGGGCTTGCTGCCGGGAGAGTTCCGCCTGTTTGGCCCCGCCTTGAAAGATGTCGAATTGCACTTCGATCCCGCCCAACCAGTTGTTGCCCCCGCCACCGGCAAGGAAGGTAGGGTTATCCATTTCCCAGCCTGCAAAAGCGTTCACCCGTGGACCGAATGACGACTTGGCCATCGACACGCTCTGCCGCTGAGCTGCTTCCTCGGAGGCAATGCGCTTCAAGTCAGGGCGATTTGTAAGCGCCCGTTTTTCTACATCCTGCAGGGCCGGGATCGAAAGCGTGCGCTCTGCTAACCCTTCGGTGAGCTGGAATAGAGAATCGAGCGGCATACCCATCGCCGTGTTCAGCTGTGCCCGCGCCACTTCCAGAGTGTTCCTGGCCCGGATCACTTCCTGCTGTCGCGCCGCCATGCGCACCTTCGCTGTCAGCAGATCTGACTCTACAGTCAGCCCGCTGTCGAATCTGGTCTGACTTCGCTCCATGATCGCCTGGGCAGTTTTGGCCGACTGCTCGGCAACTTCCAGTTCCTTGGCCGCCAGCAGAACGTCGTAGTAGGAACTGACCACCCGGAAGACAATCTCCTGATCGGTGCGGTCCAACTGGTGTCCGACGGCCTCGTTCATCTGTTTTGCCTGATTGATGCCGTGCCAAGTGGCGAACGAATCAAACAGGTTCCAGGTCCCCCCGAACCGCG
This sequence comes from Terriglobales bacterium, assembly GCA_963802555.1. Taxonomy (GTDB): domain Bacteria; phylum Acidobacteriota; class Terriglobia; order Terriglobales; family Acidobacteriaceae; genus DATBAX01. The sequence goes on from CAWDJD010000002.1 coordinate 1,100,161, forward strand.
TGCTGAAGTTGCCGAAGGGCAGAGGCGTGTTGAGCTTGTTCAGTGTGAAGTCGGCCTGGGTAAAACGCTGCTGTCGTAGCTTGCTCCCGAACACGTACACGGGGTCATCACCACGAGTCGCTGTCTCGGAAAAACTCAAGTGAGGCAAGAGGAACGAGCGCGCCTCACGAACTCCGGCAGAGGCAGCTTTTATGTCTGCGATCGCTGCCTTGCGCAGAGGATTTTTCTCCAGCGCGATTGTCACTGCCTGCTGCAGAGTAAGAGACGCAGGCTGCGCCACTTGCTGAGCCCAAGCGGACACCCAAGCTAGCCACAGCATAGCGATGCACAGAACCACTTTGAGCATGCCTTTCAACCTTGCACTCCCGCAGCCTGAGCTGGCTTCATCCACTCGATCTTGTCTTCAACGATTTCGTAGGTTGTATGAAAACTCGCGGTCTTCTGCACCATCGCCCCCACCGAGCAATATTTTTCTTCGGAGAGACGGATAGCCTCCTCCAGCGCCGCCACGTCAAGTTCAAAGCCGGTTACCACATGGTGGATTCGCACTGCCGTGAACACCTGAGGCGGGCGTTCCGCTTGATCGGCTTCGACCCGCACCTCGTAACCGGTGACTTTTTGGTGATACTTCTGGCGGAGCACGGTAATCACGTCGAACGCCGTGCAGCCGGCTAATCCGGCGGCGACCAGTTCAATTGGCTTTGGGCCGGTACCTCCGGCTGCATCGTCCAACAGCAGGTGATGGCCGCTTCCAGTCTGGGTTACAAATTGGCGCTGCTGCCTAAGTGGTTTAGTCAGTTCGACTTTGGCTGTGATCATGATTGCCTCCTGCTTGGTTCTATCGACAAAGCACACGAATAAATGCAGACGGACGGATTTTGTTACAGGAAGAATTCCGGTATCCCGATGGCTTGCGAACTCAATGGCTCTCCTTGCGGACTGTATGATCGGGAATTGATAATGCGGAGAGAACTCCAATGAGTCTTCCTGTCAAATTTCGCCCGATGCTCATTGTCCTCATCTTTGGGGCCGTCGCAACTCTTTTGGCATCCCTGGCTTTCGCTTATCAGGCGAGCCTTATCCCGGCCTCACGCCTGGTCAACCCCGACCAACTCGTCAAGATTCTTCAGTCTGGCACGAGCGAGAAACCGCTAATGCTTCAAGTGGGTTCCCACGTCCTTTACACGCAGGCGCACATTCCCGGCTCGGAATACATTGGCCCAGCTTCCAGTGAGATTGGGTTGCAATCCTTGCGGAAGCGAGTGGAATCCCTGCCACGAAATAAGTTCATCGTTCTGTATTGCGGGTGCTGCCCGTGGAGCCACTGTCCGAACGTCAAGCCTGCCGACGATGCGCTGCATGCAATGGGCTTCACTAATGTGAAAATTCTTTACATTGCGAACAACTTCGGCGCTGATTGGGTCGAGAAAGGCTATCCAGTTGCCAAGGGAGACTAGCGATCGGATCGCTTCCTGGCTAAGGTCGGCACATTGAAGAAACGGAGTCTCTTCGGCTTAGCGTTGATCGCAGTAGCGGGACTTTATTTCGTGGCCCGTCATCATGGCGTGCCCACCGGCGCGGGGGGTAACGCTATCAGCGAACAATCCCTGGCTCCCGATTTCTCTCTTCCCGATTTAGCGGGACAAAGACTGCATCTCTCGTCCTATCGGGGCAAGGTCATTCTTCTGGACTTCTGGGCAACATGGTGCGATCCGTGCCGGGACGAGATTCCGCGTTTCGTCGAACTTCAAAATAGGTATGGCGGCCAAGGTTTGCAGATCATTGGCGTTTCCATGGACGACGGACCGGAACCTGTGCGTGATTTCTACCAGCACTTCAAAATGAACTACCCGGTTGTGATGGGCAATGCAAAGATGGGTGAACTCTATGGAGGAGTTCTCGGATTACCGATCGCGTTCCTGATCGGGCGTGATGGCCGGATCAACGGCAAACATGTTGGCGCAACCGACATCTCAGTCTTTGAAAAAGAGATCAAAAACAACCTTTGAATGACAGCTGCTTCCCGCAATCCAGACTCGTGGCCAACTACGGGTGTACGTTTTTCGCGACCAAGCGTTCGTAATCGGCAAGTACCTTCACGCGCAGTTCGGCTGCTTGCTCGCGGTAAGGCCTTTCCGTGGGTGATCGTCGGAGCTGCTCGACGGTTGCCTTGAGGCTAGAGAGGAACACCTTGCACGGTTCGCAACCATTCAGGTGCTGCTCCAATTCTTCACAAAGCGAATCATCCAACTGTTCGTCGAGATAGTTCGAGAGCTCCGCAAACATGGCCTTGCAGCGGGCAGGCCTGGGCTGTTCCTTGCCGGGCTGTCCTTGGGAAGACGCCTGCGAAGCGACGGCTGCTTTCCCGGAGCGTGGTTTCAGGCCTTTCATCAATTCTTTCCGTACAAACAACCGCGCGCGGTGCAGACGCACCCGCACTGTTCCAGAACGTAGTCCTGTGATTTCGGCCACTTCTTCATCGGTTAGCCCTTCCATATCGCGCAGCACTAAAACAATACGGTATTGTTGCGGCAGCCTTTGAATCGCGTCCCGCAACCGCCCCGCTTCCTGACTCCGAATGGCGAATGCTTCGGGGTTGATGCTGCCATCGGTCCCCAGTTGCTCAAGTTCCTTCCGATCCGGCATAAGTTCTTCCAGAGAGAGGTCAGGATTGGGAGCAAACTTGCTCCGGCGCCGACTCATCAGGCAGCGGTTCTTTGCCACCTTATAGAGCCACACCAAGAGGGCTTTGGGACTGTCGAACTTGGGCAGGTGCGGAACCGATTTCAGCAGCACTTCCTGCATCGTATCTTCCGCATCCTGGCGCTGCCCGCAGACACGCATACTGAAGGAGAACACCGTATTTTGGAGCAGAGCTAGAGCCTGCTCCAGCGCCGCATCATCACCTCGCTGCAGGAGTTGCACGGCTTGTTCTATCTCAGAACGCATTGCGGTAAATGTAGCATGGCAAACTTCGGGTTAGCTTGAATCTGAGTTTCGGTTTGTCTATACCGACAAAGTGGGCCGACGAGGCTGTAACCCAAGGCCAGGAGGACGATTGCCGCGAAGACAGTCATCCTGCGTGGGATCGGATGCTTCTCGGAATCCCTGACCCGATTGACAACAAAGTGCGTCAATCCTTAAATAATCGCCCGAAGTGAGGAGCTTCATGGGCTGACGTAACGTGGTGTGTGCGGTTCACAGCTTAGGGCTCACCTTTTTCAGCCAACATGACGAATCTGTGGGATACTGGCATCGTGTGACGCCTGATTCGCATCGGTTCCAAAAGCATTTTCGTACAATAAACGTACAATGGATCGGGCAATCGGGACTTTTTAGCCGTTGTGGTAGTTCCTGGAATCAATAACTTACGTGCTGTGAACACGCTAGATAGTTCGACGCCCGCCGCCTCCACCAATTATCTCAACGCGAGACTCCCTCTGTTCAACGACGCTTCATGCTTGCCTGGTTTTGGTCGTCGAGCCGACGACCGCTGTCAGGGACTTGCCTTCTGAAATTGTGACCTCGGTGGCAAGATTTATTTCCAGCCCGCTTGGCCGTTTGGTGGCCGTGCAGGGGACGGTAAGTCCGTCGGGTCCGGAAAGCGTAACCCTTGGCACATCGGGGCCGGAATCACTTTCCAGCACCAACCGTTTTATTGCGAGCCGGCCGTCATGACATTCGAGTTTCGCCGAGAGAGATCCTGCCGACCGCTGCTGGCTGTACTGTCCCCAAGCCGAACCCGCTGCGAAAAAGCACTGAAACTTCTCCGCGTGCAATCGCGGCTGGAAAGTAACGGACTGGTCAACCGCCGAGTAGCGGAAGCCGGAAAGAGCCAGCAGTACCGAATAGCTCGCCATGGCGCGGGTGTAATGGTTCCCCCACTCGATCTGGTTCCAGGGATTGCGCCGTACGCCGTCGTAGCGTCCACTCACGGCCTTGACAATGGCCAGTCCTTCTTCGAGCAGCCCCTGGTAGATCAAATGGGCCGCCACCTGGTACTCGATGCCCGTCCAGACTTCATCGGAGTAAACGAACGGCAGGGCCGGGCGCCCGCCTTTCGGCCACGAACATAGCAGGAGACCTTTCTCGTCGTTGAGGGCGTAAATCCGTTGCATGTTGGCATGCGTCCAAAAATCAGACTTGAAATTGTTCCGGTAGATGGACTGCAACGTCTTGCGGACTCGTTCCTGGTTCAATCCGATGTCCAGGCCCAGCACATCCGCGAACCACTGCCCCAGCATCTGGTCAGACAGACAGCCTTCCCCGAACTGATATTTCAACCGGCCGTTCCGTACCACGCGGTTTTTCCAGTCTTTGCCGTCATACGGCTCCATGGGGAGAATTTCTGAGACCGGCGTCACCTTCTGGATGTAGAACTCTCCATTCCACAATTGCTCGATGTTCTTCAAACCCCGCTCGCGAACCTCGCGATAAGTGGTGGCGGCGGCCGTGTCACCAACCGCTATCGCCATGATCTCTCCCGCTTTCAGCGCTCCCAGATAGAGGGTTGTCATCATGGGATTGGGCCCGAAGAACTCGATGTCATAGGTATTGTGCTGTTCCCCCTCCATCACGCCGTCCTTGTCGGCGTCCCAATGCTTCCAGGCAAATTCCAGGGCCCGCTTGGCGTTCGGCCACATCTGCTTGAGGAAGACCAGGTCACCGGAAATCTGCCACTCGCGATACAACTTCATGATGCAGCCCATCTGCCCATCCGCCGCGGGACGAAAATCCCATTGCTTGATCCCCAGGGGCACCATGGAGCGAAAGGCCATACTGTCATCGCTGCGCATCTGATAGAGGAAGTCGGTGTTGCGCATGGACCGCTCCAACTCCGGGTACAAAAACGCCAGCGCCTGTTCGTAGTTCCAGACATGCGTGCAATTCATCCAGCCATTGTGTTGATCGTCTCCGCAGCCTTCGAAGGCGAAGAACTGTTTGCCCTCGAGCAGCATGCAAGTATTCGAACGGAGAATCGACGCCTGGCTGGAAACCGCCTCCAGTAGGTAAGGTGGAAGGCTGCTGGAGAAGAATGCTCCGGTGAACGATCGCGTCTTGCTCTCCAGCTCGGGCAGGCGCCCGGCCACATGTCCGGCCACTTCCCAGGCGCTGGAAAAACGCGTGCCGTAATAATTTATGAGTTTGTGGCCTTTTAATTTCTCATCGTCAGCATGCCAGTAGTTTTCTCTGACTGGAAAATACCAGGCCAGCACAAACGTGATGGTCGTCGATTCTAGTGGCGCCAGCCGCGCATGCGGGGCAAGCGTCGCATAGTCCGATTGGCCGTCGTCCGACGGCATGGGGACTTTAGTGTGATGCATTCTTCCACTGGCGGAAAATTCGTCCACCCATTCCTGGTAAGAATCCCACCAGTCCCCGCTCTCCCAACTGGTACGGGCGGTGTAGTCAGGGGCGGTCGTCAGCAGCGCCATCGAACCGCCCTGGGGATCTGCCGGAGAATATTTTCCCGAGGTCAGGTCGAGGCCGGCAACCGTGGCATCCCCTGCCGGCTCCTGACGGAGCGTGGCCAGATTCTGGCCGAAGCCTGGATGCTTAAGTCCGTCGAGGTATGCCTTGCCGTCATAGCCGACGGGATTCAATAAGGAAAAGGCCAGCGCGATGTCCACGGGCCTCGCGGAGTGGTTCTTCACCTCATACTTAAAGATCGCGACCGGCAAGCTGGAATCATCTACGTTGAGCGGGATGAATGGATTGAAGGCCTCCAGTGACACCGTGACCGGAAGCGCGCTATCTTCGAAATCAACTTTGGCCAGAGGATAGTTGCCGCGAAAAAGGGCCCCCTGGAAATGCGGGAGGCCTTGTCCCGATTGGCGGTTGAAGCCCTCCCAGCCGCGAAACGGCGGTTGCGGCGGGCCTTCCACGACTCGCAGCGCTGCTGTGCCCCCTTCCGGTTTCACCCATAGGGCCACAAAGCTGAAAGGCAAGACTCGCCGCTTGGCGGGGCGGTTGAAGATTTCCCAATCGCGCAGTTCTCCGCGCCCGCCCAGCGAGACCGTACCCGTGCCAATTCCCCCCAATGGAAACGCAACTTCGCCACTCGCTCCAAGATCAAAAGTGCGCTGAGCTCCGGGTCCTTCCAGCAACTCTTGCCGGGAATACGGAATTGACGAGCCCGCTGGGGATTGAAAGCTGGAAGCTGTTTTTTCCGCCGCAAGAGTTTTGCCGTTGAGCGTCGCGGCGCCCACCGCCGCTGCCGAGGTTGAGATCAGAAACTGCCTGCGACTTACTGCAGACTTCTTGTCCATGTGATTGTGTCCTGCTTCTACACCGCAGAAGCAAGACAGTATTCCAGTCCCTAACCGGTAATACAAGCTGCAGTCCGGGTCGAGTTTCGATCTCCAATGCTAAGGCTCGTCACTCGATGATGACGTTACCGGTGTTGTCGCTTGCGACGAATCGGTGCTTCTCCGCCCCCACGTGGTCCCCGCGGGAACCAGCTTGGCAGATTTCCGGATACAGACTCTTGGCCCGGTCGAGGGCGTCGGCTATGCTGCGGCAGATATTTTCCGAGCCGACGTGCTCGTGAAATTTCGCTTCGTGCATTCGCATCTCGGGTTGCTCCCTGGCCCCGCAAAGAATCAGTTGGCGCCCGGATTCATGCACGCGGTCGGCAAAATTCTCGAGTGCCTGCAGACCCGTCGAGTCGATGGCTGTCATATTACGAAGCCGGAGAATAATGATCGGCGGCAGGTCGGGCAGGCGATTCACAATCACATCGATCTTATCGGCGGCTCCAAACAGGAAGGGACCATGGATTCTGAAAATACTGACATAAGCGGGAATCTCTTTATGCTGCAGGATGTGGACCTGTCCCTCGCGAATGTACTCGGCGGTCACTTCCGCCACGGTGGTGGTTTGTGTGACCTTCCGAATGAACACCAGCACCGCGAGAATCATGCCTGCTTCTACGGCGACAGTCAGATCGGCAAAAACGGTCAACAGAAATGTCACGATCCAAGCGGCAATCTCGAACTTGGATTGTTTGAACAGCTCGGGAATCTCCCGCCATTCGCCCATGTTGTAGGAGACCACCAAGAGAATGGCCGCGAGCACGGACAGCGGAATAAACCGGGCCAGGGGAGCGGCAAAGAGAATGATCGCAAGCAGGGTCAAAGCGTGGATCATTCCCGCTACCGGCGTCTTGGCGCCGGAGCGGATGTTGGTGGCGGTACGAGCGATCGCACCCGTGGCCGGCAGTCCTCCGAACAGCGGGGAGAGAATGTTCGCTACTCCCTGGCCTACCAGCTCGACATTCGGATTGTGTTTATCGCCGCTCATGCGGTCGGAAACCACTGCGGACATCAGCGATTCGATCGCGCCCAGCATGGCGACGGTGATGGCTGGAGAGATGAGCGGCCGCAGCAGGTCCACTCGAAAGTGCGGAATGATTAGCTTGGGGAATCCAGAAGGGATCCCGCCAAAGCGCGTGCCAATGGTTTCAACCGGGAGTTTGAAGATAACCACCGCCGCGGTCCCGGCAAACAAAGCGACGATGTAACCAGGAACTCTCTTCACAAAGATCATGAAGATGATAATCACAATGAGCGCACCCACTGCCAAGCCGGTCTCCAGCGGCGAGAACGATGAAAAGTTGTGGACATAGGTCAGGATTCGCGACCCGAATTCACCTGGAACCTTGTCGATTTTCAGCCCGAAGAAATCTTTGATCTGGGTGCTGGCGATGATCACCGCAATGCCGTTGGTGAAACCTACGACCACGGGGCGCGGGATGAACTTGACTGCCGTCCCTAGACCCGTCACGCCCAGAACCAGAAGGATGACTCCGGCCATCAAGGTGCACATGAATAACCCGTCCACCCCGTGTTTCGCGACAATCCCATACACCACCACGACAAATGCGCCGGTGGGCCCGCCGATTTGTGTGGAAGATCCTCCCAGAGCGGAGATCGTAAAGCCCGCGACGATGGCGCAGTACAAGCCCGTTTGTGGAGGCACGCCCGATGCGATGGCGAACGCCATCGCTAAGGGAAGCGCGACCAGTCCAACGGTGATTCCTGCCAGGAGGTCGGCCACGAACATGCGGCGCGTGTATGACCTGAGACACAGCACGGATTTCGGTAGCCAGTTGTTCATAGTTATTTATCTAACATCGGCCGCACCGGACACTTTCCCGTGTAGCGGTTCGAAGGCAAGGAGAATCTCCTGATGTGCTCATAAAAAACCGCCTAGCTTCGGTTCGCCGAAGGGACGGCCAACTGGGCCAGCAGATCCTTCACATCGATCAGGTGGTTGTTGAAAATCTTCTTGGCGACATCCAACAGCTTGAAGACTTCCGGGTCGCGCACAGAATAGAAAACACTCTGCCCATCCTTTCTGCCGACCACGATGCTGCGGCTCCTCAGGACGGCCAATTGCTGGGACAGCGTGCTTTGCTCCACGGCCATGCGCGCGCAAAGGTCATTCACGCCGACTTCGCCGCGACGCAACTCGTCCAAGATCCTGATTCGCAAGGGGTGAGAGAGGGCTTTGAAGAACTCCGCCTTGAATTGACTCAGCTCGGTCATTATATTAATACATTTGCATATAACAATTTATAGTGTCAAGGTGAATTTGGTCGGCGGTTGTTTGCCACGTTGTACCCTGAATCAGTGACTTGAGAATCTAACTTCGGGGTTTCAACATGGCTTTGATTCAGCGTCTAATTATTTTCCTTTCCCTGGTCGGAACCGCAACCAGTGTTTTCGCCCAGACGCCGGCCTGGGATCCGGCGCGCGGCCATATCACGATTGCGATCTGGCCGCATGGAGCGCCCGGAGCACAACCCAATCCAGCGTCGGAGATCGACACGACTACCACCAAGGACCACCTGATCGCCGGCAAACCGATCATTCGTCTGGGCAACGTTTCCACGCCGACGCTTACGCTCTACACACCTAAGGGCAAAAACACCGGCGCTGCCGTCGTGGTTTTTCCTGGAGGTTCTTACCACATTCTGGCCATGGATCTCGAAGGCACCGAGGTGTGCGACTGGCTGAACTCGGTGGGCATCACCTGCGTGCTGCTCAAATATCGGGTTCCTGATTCGGGGCCGTATCCGAAATCCTCTGCGGCCTTGCAGGATGCGCAACGGGCGCTTGGCATGGTGCGTTCGCACGCCGCGGAGTGGCAAATTGATCCGCAGCGCATCGGCGTTCTGGGATTCTCTGCCGGGGCACATCTTGCCGCCGCGCTCAGCACGCATTTCGAGCAGCGTCTCTATGACCCCATCGATGCAGCGGACCAGGTGAGCTGCCGTCCGGACTTTGCTGTAATCGTCTATCCCGGCTACCTCGCTCTTTCCGAGCAGAACTTTGCGCCCAATCCGGACATTCACGTTACCGAGAGAACTCCGCCCTCGTTCATCGTGCAGGCTGAGGACGATCCCGTGCATGTGGAAAATTCCACCGTGTATTTCCTCGCCCTCAAGAACGCTAAAGTGCCGGCAGAGATGCACCTCTACGCTCAAGGAGGGCACGGCTACGGTCTTCGCCGCACGGCGCTGCCTGTGACTACCTGGCCGCAAAGCGTAGAAATCTGGCTGCACACCATTCAGATTCTGCCTTCATCCGCTCCCTGAAACCGTGGTGACGGTAGCCGCCCTTACGAGTAATATGAGTTGCATTCGATGTCCTCTATCTAAATTCTTGGGAAGAAAGCTGACTATGAAGATCGCCAAGGACGTCACAGAATTGATCGGTAACACACCGCTGGTACGGCTCAATAAAGTCAGCCAAGGCTGCGCGGCCCAGGTGGTGGCCAAACTAGAGAGCGCGAATCCATGCGCCAGCGTGAAAGACCGCATCGGCGTCAGCATGATCACTGAGGCGGAGCGGGCGGGTAAGATTCATCCCGGTAAAACCGTGCTGATCGAGCCCACCAGCGGCAATACCGGCATCGGTCTGGCTTTTACGGCGGCCGTAAGAGGGTACAGGCTGATCCTGACGATGCCGGAAACCATGAGCCTGGAACGGCGCGTGCTCCTGCTCGCGTTGGGAGCGGAAATCGTACTCACTCCCGGGCCCAACGGGGTCAGGGGCGCCATCGCCAAGGCGGAGGAGATCCTTGCCAAAACTCCCAATGGGTTTATGTTGCAGCAGTTTAACAACCCTGCCAATCCCAAAATTCACCTGGAGACTACCGGCCCCGAGATTTGGAATGACACCGACGGGCAAGCCGATTTCCTGGTCTGCGGCGTCGGTACGGGAGGAACCATTACCGGGATATGCGAATACATCAAGCCCAAGAAACCTTCGTTTAAGGCGATTGCCGTCGAGCCCGGGGACAGTCCCGTGCTCTCCGGCGGCGAACCTGCGCCACACAAGATACAGGGTATTGGCGCCGGATTTGTGCCCGCGATTCTCCGCCGGGACTATATTGACGAAGTGGTAACAGTCACCAATGACGACGCGATCAACATGGCGCGCCGGCTGGCCAAAGAAGAAGGTTTGCTGGCGGGTATTTCGGCGGGAGCCGCCGTGGTCGCGGCCCTCAAAGTAGCAAGCCGCAAGGAAAACGCCGGGAAGCTGCTGGTGGTGATTCTGCCCGATTCTGGCGAACGATATTTGACGAGCATTTTATTCGAGACGCTGCGAAACCAGGCGCTGCAGATTCCCACTTCAGCGCTGGCCGGGTAGTTCGCGGAGTCTCGGGACATATCGCCTATCCGGCCAGTCACATGGCCCACGTTGGTACCTTAGTAATCTCCTATTTTGGGACAAAACGTTCCATACTCATTTTGACATTATGAATACCCTCCCCCAGCAGCCTTATTTCCATCGTCCGCCCCGGGTTCGTCCCACGGAGTTTACGCCGGCGGTCCTCCGCATTGAAGACGGCAGTTGCACTTCGGGCGAGCTCCAGATTTTTTCCCTTACCGGCGGCTTACTTTCGTTGCCCAAACTTCTGGATCAGGGATCTCGCACCAAATTAATGTTCCTGACGCAGACCGGTCCGGTGCTCGGCATGGCGGAAATGCTGCGGCCGATCTCCTGGCGGGAACAGCCATTCCGATTCGTTTCCCTGCACGAAAACGATCACCGGAGGTTGCGCGCGGCGATTCCTGGTTCAGCTCCACTCCCGGAAGTACCAAAAGTAACGACGGCAGCGGTAGCAGTGGAAAGCGTCCCCATGAAAGTGGACGCGGATTTGGCGCCGCCCAGCTTGCTTTCTTTGGATTCCGAGCAGCCCTGGATCGAGAAATACCGGACCGCCGTGGACACCAAACCCCCGCGGAGAATTGGCCGGAAGATCTTCCTTGGGGCGCTCACTGCGACCGCGCTCAGCTTGGGAATCGTCTACGCGTTGCAGGCCCACTTGCTCTGGTGGTAGGTACAAACAAATCAGGCGTGTCTAACTTCAGCTGCTGTCTGCGCTACTGATTCGCGACAGAACTTCCGGGCACATCAAATCCATAGCTCTTCAATAGATCGCCGATGGCGGGCGTCTTGAGGAAAGCCAGAAACCGGCGGGCATCGTCTTTACTCTTCGAGGATTTCAAGACCACAACGGCTTGCTGAATGGGTGGATAGTCGGCCGCCGGGATTTCGACGTAGCGGCCATGATCTTTCATGTTGGGTGACAGGGCCAGCGACAGAGCGACGATGCCCACATCCGCCGAGCCGGAAACTACGAACGACGCGGTCTGCGAAATGTTCTCGCCGAATACCAGCTTGTCCGAGACTTTGTCGTAAATATTCTCTTTCTGCATGGCGGCAGCCGCAGCCTGGCCGTAAGGCGCGTGCTGCGGATTGGCGACGGCGATTTTCTTCGCGCCCGGATCCAAAAGTACTTTCAGTCCGGAGTTCAAATCCAGCTTTGATTCGTTGGGAACCCAAAGTACGATCTTTCCGCTGGCATATTGGTAATACGTGTCTTTTTCCGTGAGGTCCGCGGCTTCGAGTTTTTTCGGGTAATCGAGGTTGGCGGAGAAAAATACGTCAAAAGGCGCGCCGTTCTGAACCTGCTGGAAGAAGTTGCCGGAAGAACCGTAGATGACCTTGACAGACTTCCCTGTTTCTTTTTGAAAACGCGCCGTGATGTCCTGCAGAGCAAACTGCAGGTCGGCGGCAGCCGCTACGGTTATTTCCTGCGCGAAACAAACAGAGCTGAGTAGGCTTAAAAGAACGGCGGCAACTATGCTTCGACGTGACACGGGAATGCTCCAAGGTTAAAGTCGCTTCGGAAAGATTACCGACAGTCCATCGAAGACGCAATCCGCTGGGAGGGGTGCAGGGATCATCCTTCGCGACACAAAGAACGCTTGCTCAGGATGACAAAGTTTGGATGGCAGAGTTGAGTGACTTGCGTAGCCAGCCTTTCACTTGGCGCTCGATGTGCGATCCAAGTTCAGATTCAGTTCCAGCACATTGACTCGCGGCTCGCCCATAAATCCCCACTGCCGTCCTTCGGTGTGTTGCGCGATGAGCGCGCGGACTTGATCCTCACTTATGCCACGCGTTTTGGCGATGCGCTTCACTTGATAATCGGCGGCTGCGGGTGAGATGTGAGGATCAAGCCCCGAGGCTGAAGTCGTGACGAGATCAATCGGGACCGGCACGCCTGGATTGTCGGCCTGGTCGGTGGCGACGTCGGCGTTGATACGGTCGAGCAATTTCTGATTGGTCGGGCCGAGGTTGGAGCCACCGGAGTTCGCGGCGTCATAACCGTTCCCTGCCGCGGAAGGCCGCGAATGAAAATAACCTGCGCTCACGAAAGGCTGGCCGATGATGTGCGACCCCACCACAATGCCGTTGCGGGTGATCAATTGCCCGTTGGCTTTGTCGTGAAATAAGACCTGCGCCAACCCGGTGACTACCAGTGGATATACCAATCCCAGCAGAACGGTTGTAGCGATCGTCATTAGAACGGAGATGATGAGATTCTTTTTCATAAATTCCCTCTTAGGCCATTCCGATGCGAGTGATGACCATGTCAATCAGCTTGATCCCGACGAACGGCACAATGATGCCGCCTACACCGTAAATCCACAGATTCTGGCGCAACAGTGCGGCCGCTCCCATGGCGCGATACTTCACGCCGCGCAGGGCGAGGGGGATCAACGCAACGATGATCAGCGCATTAAAGATGACCGCCGACAATATTGCCGAACTGGGAGTTTTCAGATGCATGATGTTTAGTGCATTCAACACCGGAAAGGTTCCGGCAAACATGGCCGGGATGATGGCGAAATATTTGGCCACGTCATTGGCGATGGAGAACGTAGTCAGAGCTCCGCGCGTCATGAGCAACTGTTTGCCGATTTCCACAATTTCAATCAGTTTGGTGGGATTGGAATCCAGGTCCACCATGTTCCCTGCTTCTTTTGCAGCCTGCGTCCCCGTGTTCATGGCAACACCCACATCGGCCTGGGCCAGAGCCGGAGCGTCGTTGGTTCCGTCGCCCGTCATGGCGACGAGCTTGCCGTCGGCCTGCTCACGGCGAATGAGGTCCATCTTGTCTTTGGGAGTGGCTTGTGCCAGGAAGTCGTCCACACCGGCTTCGCGGGCGATGGCTGCGGCCGTCAGTGGATTATCGCCGGTGATCATGATGGTGCGAATGCCCATGGCCCGAAGCTGGGCGAAGCGTTCGCTGATGCCGCCCTTGACGATGTCCTTCAGGTAGATGACGCCGAGAGCGCGGCGGTTTTCGCAAACCACCAGCGGCGTGCCACCGGCGCGCGCAATCAGTTCAACCTGGGCTTGCACATCTTTGGGGAGACCGTTTCCACTCACCGTTGAAATGTACTTGGCAATAGCCTCGGCTGCGCCTTTGCGGATCTCACGGCCATCGAGATCGACGCCCGACATGCGGGTTTGCGCAGTGAAGGGCACAAATTGGGCTTCGTGCGAAGCCAATTCACGTCCTCGCAGACCGTATTGTTCTTTTGCCAGCACCACAATCGAGCGGCCTTCGGGCGTCTCGTCAGGGAGCGAGGATAGCTGGGCCGCGTCGGCCAGCTGGGCCGCGGTGATTCCGGCCGCGGGAATAAACTCGGCAGCCTGCCGGTTTCCTAGCGTGATCGTGCCAGTCTTGTCGAGTAGAAGCGTATTCACATCGCCGGCGGCTTCGACCGCGCGGCCAGACATTGCGAGCACGTTGTGCTGTACCAGGCGATCCATTCCGGCGATGCCAATGGCCGAAAGCAGGCCGCCGATGGTGGTGGGAATCAGGCAGACCAGCAAAGACACCAACACGAACACCGTCTGCGGAGATCCCGAGTAGATCGCGAACGGCTGCAAGGTAACGACGGCCAACAAGAAGATGATAGTGAGACCGGCGAGCAGAATATTCAGCGCAATTTCGTTCGGAGTCTTTTGCCGTTCGGCGCCTTCGACCAGCGCAATCATGCGATCAAGAAAGGTTTCGCCGGGATTCGAAGTGATCTTGATCTTGAGCCAATCCGACAGAACGCGCGTGCCTCCGGTCACCGCCGAACGGTCCCCACCAGCTTCGCGGATGACTGGCGCCGATTCGCCGGTGATGGCGGACTCGTCCACTGACGCGATCCCTTCGGTGATTTCCCCGTCACCAGGTATGAACTCCCCGGCGATTACTTTGACGAAGTCTCCAGAACGCAACTTGGAGCTGGCGATTTGCTCGATTTGCCCGCCCGCAGTGAGCCGGTTGGCGACAGTTTCCGCCCTGGCCTTGCGCAGCGATTCGGCCTGGGCTTTGCCGCGGCCTTCCGCCATGGCTTCCGCGAAGTTGGCGAACAGCACGGTAAACCACAGCCATAGCGTGATTTGGAGGTTAAAACCGAACGACCCCTGATGTTGAATCGCATCTTTTATCAACAGCACGCTGGTGAGCACGCTCCCGACTTCGACCACAAACATGACCGGATTGCCCATCATGTTCTTGGGATTTAGTTTGACCAAGGAGTCGACGACCGCGCCGCGCACGATCTTCATGTCCCAAATAGCTTTGGATTTCGTCTTTTGTGTCATAACTCCTCAGAAGGTCTTGCCGGCCTGCATGAGCAGGTGCTCGAGAATCGGCCCCAGGCTCAAAGCCGGGAAAAACGTTAAAGCGCCCACGATCACAATCACGCCCACCAGCAGAACGCTGAACAATGGAGTGGTCACCGGGAACGTGCCCAGCGAGGGCGGAACATATTTCTTCTTCGCCAGGTTTCCCGCGATCGCCAGCATGGGCAGGATCATGAAGAACCGCCCCACCAGCATGGTCATGGCGCCCGCCGTGTTGTACCAGAGCGTGTTGCCATTCAATCCACCGAAGGCGGAGCCGTTATTGCCCGCCATGGAAGTGAAGGCGTAGAGAATTTGCGTAAGCCCGTGCGGCCCCGGGTTGCTGATGCTCGAGGTGCCGAACCCCTCAACCGAGGAAATGCCGGTGAGCACCAGAATGATGAGTGGAAAGACCAGAGTGACCAGCATGGCCATTTTTACGTCGTAGGCCTCGATCTTTTTACCCAAGTATTCCGGAGTACGTCCGACCATGAGTCCGGCAATGAACACTGCCAGAACGACATAAATCAGAATGCCGTACAGGCCTGCGCCCACTCCTCCGAAAACGGTCTCACTGAGCATGATGTTGACCAGCGGCACCATTCCGCCCAGAGGAGTGTAGGAATCGTGCCAGCCGTTGATCGCACCGCAACTCGCGTCCGTGGTGATGGTGGCAAATAAAGTGGAATCGGCGATGCCGAAACGCACTTCCTTGCCTTCCATGTTGCCGCCGGACTGGGTCACACTAACGCGCTGATCGACGCCGTGCAGCAGCGGATTGCCATGCGACTCCGCCCAATAGGCCGTGGTCACACCGGCCATGAACAAGACGGCCATAGCAGCCCAGACCGCCCAGCCATGACGCTGCGATCCCGTCATGCGGCCCAGCGTATAGGTGAGGCCGGCGGGAATGGCAAAGATGGAAAGCATCTGCAGATAGTTGCTTAAGGGCGTGGGGTTTTCGAAGGGATGCGCACTGTTGGCGTTGAAGAATCCGCCGCCGTTGGTGCCCAGGATCTTAATAGCTTCCTGCGAGGCAACCGGGCCTTGTGCGATATTCTGATCGGTAACCGTGTCCATCAGCGGCTTGCCATCCTGACCGACGGCCGGTTTTCCGTCGGCGCCCAGGTGCGGGATCTGCTGCGGCTCAACCAGCTTGACCGCGTCGTAGGGCCTGAAATTCTGGACAACGCCCTGCGAAACCAGGATGAGCGCGTAGACGATGCACATCGGAAGAAGAACCCAGAGCGTGGTCCGGGTAAGGTCAACCCAGAAGTTGCCGATGGTTTCTTTTTCGCGCCGGGAGATGCCGCGAATAAAAGCGATGGCCAGCGCAATGCCCACGGCCGCGGAAGCAAAGTTGTGGTACGCGAGACCAGCCATCTGAGTCAGATAGCTCATGGTGGTCTCCCCCGCATAATTCTGCCAGTTGGTATTGGTAGTGAAAGAGGCCGCCGTGTTGAAGGCCAGATCGGGGGCCAGCGCAACGAACTTTTGCGGATTCAGGGGAAGCAATTGCTGGAGGCGTTCAAATCCGTACAGCACCAGCATGGTGACGCCACTGTACAGCAGCATGGCGACCGCGTACTCCGTCCAGCGCATCTCGTGATTCTCATCCACGGCTGTCAGGCGATAGAGCAAACGCTCCACCGGCCGCATCACAGGATCAAGGAAGGTGCGCTCGCGGTTGAACACGCGCGTCATGAACACACCCAGCGGCTTGGTAACCGCAAATATAACAACCAGATACAGAATAATTTGAAACCAGCCGTTCACCGTCATCTCTAGAACCTTTCCGGCCGCAACAATGCGTACAACAGATAGCCCATCATCAATACACTCACCACCAGCATGATGACCGATTCAATTCCCATGACCTTTCACCTCATCGAATGCGATCGCAAAATCGCACGTACGCGATGGCGATCATAAAGAATGCAATTGATACTGCTACGAAAATGACATCTCGCATGACTCAAATCCTTTCGAGCTAGAACCGCTGCTCTATCCGGAATCCCTGGACAGGTAAACGTCCGCTGCGATCCGACTGGCGCTGGTCGAACCGGGCCTCCATGGAAGCAACCTCATCACCCAGTTGTTCGGCCTGCCCCATGTCGGCCTGAGATTCACCGAGCTTGAAGCGGACCACGTAGTTCGCGTGCGTTCTGGTCCGATCAGCTAATAGCCTGGCCAGAAACCAAAGCATGAATGCAGCACCGAAAATGCAGATCGACAACAAGGCAACTTTCGCCGGATCCAGGAATACCATCGGGTGAGCTGACATGGTGACCTCGCCTTCGGCTAGAACGACCTAACATCACTAGTGGACTGCTTTGAACATAAGATTTGTGTAAGAACTGCATAAAAAAGTCATAAAAATTTGCGTCTTTCCTTCGCATGCGGCCTAGCAACCCCATTCGGCCTCCCCCGGTTTCGCAAAATAGCCGCTGGCTGCTCTGTCTTTATGGGGAGAAATCAATTCCAGCAACGTCAAGCGGGCAGCAGCAATCATGACCTTGCGCTCATCCTGAGGAGTGTCTTCCCAGGAAGCACTGGGGTCTTCGTTCATGTATCCGCTAAAGTCACGAGTGAGGGCTTCCTGGTAGTGGTGAAAGAGTTTCGCCAGATGCTCGGCAGAGACTTCTTGAATAAGTGACATATAAATTCGGCCTTTCGCCTCCTCACACATTGGACGCCGAAACTCATAAAAAAGAGATAAGAATTCCGTCAAGAGTTGGTTAAGGCGTAGCCCGACGTCTAACGGTAATTGCGGCCAACAAGGAAGGGATCGGAAAGAAGAATAATCACGGTGCGGGCCGTCATTCGCCCACGGCTTCGAAACGGTAGCCTACCCAGGGTTCGGTGACGATGTAGTGAGGCGTTCCCTCCACTTCGATCTTCTTGCGCAATTGAGCAACCAACACGCGCAGGTGTTCCGGTTGCTCCAGGCTGTTTGGGCCCCAGATGGCGAAAAGCATCGCGCGGTGGGTAACTACGCGGCTGGCATGTCTAGCGAAATACAGTAATAGTTCGAACTCTTTGGGAGTGAGGCGGATTTCGCGATTTTTCACTACAACACGGAAGAGGTCGGCGTCGATGAGAAAATCTCCGATTTCGATCTTTCTTTTGGAAGCATTCTCGGAGGGATGGACCCGCGCCAGATTGCGGCGCACCCGCGCCAACAATTCGTCCATGCCGATGGGCTTGGTCAGATAATCGTCAGCGCCGGCGTCGAGCGCTTCGATCTTGGTCCGTTCTTCCCCCTTCACCGACAGCACGATGATGGGGATCTCGGACTCCACCCGCAGTTGGGCGCACAACTCGATCCCGGTCATGTTGGGCATGGAGACGTCGGTGATCACCAGATCGGGTTGCCATTCCCGTGCCGATCGCAAGCCGGCATGGCCATCCTCCGCAGTGCGAACTTCATAGCCGCTGCCGCTCAGCGCAGTGCGTAAGACACGCGTGATCTGTGGTTCGTCGTCCACCACGAGGATGCGCTTTTTGACGATCATGAGTTGTTAGGAAGACTGGGTCACGATATGGACATCGACCGGTGGCGCATCTCTCAAGAACTTGTGAATGGTGTTCAAATACAGATACCGTTTCCAGCCTTTCACCGCAGACCGGCCAAAGACCACTTGCGTAATATGCTTGTCCCGCACAAATTGGGCGACCGCTTCCGCCACCGTGGAGGCTTGTAAGCGGACCACCTGGGCTCCGACCCCCTGGGCGAAACGGATATTTGCCTCCAGCGAGCGCTGGTTGGCTTCGGTATCGTCGACCGCGATGTCAACGTAAACCACGTACAATTCCGCGTCCAGCCTCTTGGCCATGCGCGCGGAGCGGGCAATAATGTGCTGGGCCGAAGGATTGGAACTGATGCACACGGCAAATCTTTCCCGCACTCCAAGATTGCGTTCCGGCTCTTCCTTCTCCAGATACGTTTCCAGGCTGCGGTCAACTTCTCCCGCCACTTCGCGCAGCGCTAGTTCGCGCAGAGCGATTAGATTTTTCGGACGAAAGAAGTTCGAAAGCGCCTTTTCGACGCGATCCAGGGGATAGATGTCGCCACGCCGCATGCGGGTCTGCAGCGCCTCCGGGGTTACGTCCGCCATCACCACTTCCGTCACCCGCTTCATCACCCAGTCAGGCACGGTTTCCCTCACTGTAATGCCACTGATGGTTTGCACGGTCGGCGCGACACTATCCAGGTGCTGGATGTTCATGGTCGAGACGACATGAATGCCGGCATCCAGCAGTTCGAGAACATCTTCATAGCGCTTGCCGTGTTTGCTGCCTTCGATGTTGGTGTGCGCCAGCTCGTCGACCAGGACTACTACGGGTTTGCGGGCGAGAATGGCGTCAACATCCATCTCCTCGAACACAGTTCCCTTGTACTCGATTTTCTTCCGGGGAACTTTCTCCAATTGCTCCGCCAGCTCTAGCGTTCCCTTGCGGCCGTGAGTCTCGACGACGCCGATGACTACGTCTTCTCCGCGGTTCTTGCGCCGGATCGCCTCACTCAACATGCTGTAGGTTTTGCCCACCCCCGGGGCGTAACCCAGGAACAACTTGAAGATGCCGCCCGACTTCTTTTCCGGGGCCGTTTCTTCGAGCCACTGTTCGGGGGTTTTCGCCATGCTGACTATTGTCCCCGACCCGCACAACTTTGTCGATGTCAGATACAATCTGTGATCGTGCGCTGGTCGATCGCCAAGGTGGTCCTTCGTTTCGCGGTTTGTGTAGCCGCAATGTTCGCCGTGGTTTACGTTTACACCCGATTGATCCATGTCAACCCGACCACGGTGGCGTTGACTTTTCTGCTTTCGGTCTTGGTGGTATCGGCGCGATGGGGCTTGGTGTGCTCGCTTTTTCAGGCAATCGTCGCCACTGCGGCGTTCAACTATTACTTTCTTCCGCCGGTGGGGACGTTTACCATCGCCGACACGCAGAACTGGATAGCACTATTTGCCTTTCTGGCCACCGCCGTGATTGCCAGCGAACTCTCCGAACGGGCCCGGAAGCAGACCGATGAAGCGGTCCGCCGGCGCCAGGATATCGAACGGCTCTACCGTTTCAGCCAGCAGTTGCTGATCGCGGACAACATTCTGCAGCTTCTCAACGCCATTCCTCAGTATGTGATCGATTCCTTTGGTGTATCGGCGGCGGCGATCTATATTCCGGGGAAGGGCGACATTTACCGTTCTGGATTGGAAACCCGCGACCTTGACGCGGATCACTTGAAGTCCGTAATCGCCCGCGGGGAAGCGGTTGTAGATGTGGAGCGGAAGTTGAGTTTCACTCTTCTTAAGATGGGGGTGAAAACGGTAGGCATGATTGGCATATCCGGCAGTCTCTCGCGCCAGACGCTGGATGCCATGGGAAGTTTGATCGCGATCGCGGTCGAGCGGGCCAGCGCGGTGGAGACACTGAGCAAGTCCGAAGCCGCGCGGGAAGGCGAGCAATTACGCTCCGCGATTCTCGATTCGATCACCCACGAATTCCGCACGCCACTCACCGCGATCAAGGCTTCGATTACCAGTCTGATGTCAGGCATGACTCTGGCCGACGCAGATCGCCGGGAATTGATGACTGTGATCAACGAAGAAAGTGATCGCTTGAACCGCCTGGTGGGCGAAGCTGCCGAAGTGGCGCAGCTCGAGTCGCACGAATTTCAACTCGATCTCAAAACCTGGCGAATTGCTGAAATCGTGGAGTCGGCGATCGCAGACATCAAGCCGGTTCTCGGCAAACATCCGGTGGAGATCAGAGTGCCCGGCGACGTCACCGTGCGAGTAGACGGAGACCGCATTAAAGAGGTCATCATCCAGTTGCTGGAGAATGCCGCCAAGTATTCCGACGCCGAGGCGCCGATTCGAGTCACTGCGGAAACCAAGGACAATCGCCTGCTGATTAGCGTCGCCGATCAGGGGGCGGGAATCGATGACATGGAGCAAGGGCTCATCTTCGACAAGTTCTATCGCGGCAAGAACCAGCGCTACCGGGTACAGGGCACAGGCATGGGATTGGCAATCGCGCGCGCCATCGTGGAGGCCCACGGCGGCAAGATCGGCGTCACCAGCCAGCCGGGCAGCGGTTCGGTGTTCCACTTCTCCATCCTGCTGGGTCCTTAGCGTTTCGATTTTGCATGCCGCGACGGTTGGTTTGCATCTATAGTGATAGGCGGTATTTTTGGAGGAGATTCTTATGTGGACTCGTGGATTGGTTGTCTTGCTTGTGGTTATTGTCCTGGGAATAGTGGCGAAGCGCGTATTCGCGGATTCGGCTCCGGCCGTGGGCACGATGGCCCCAGAGTTTACTCTGAGTTCGCAGGAAGGCAACCAGGTCAGCCTGAAGGATTTTCACGGCAAATGGGTGGTCCTTTACTTCTATCCTAAGGATTTCACTTCCGGCTGCACCATCGAAGCCCACAACTTTCAGCGCGACCAGGCGGAGTACGCCAAGCGCGGGATCGTAATTCTCGGCGTAAGCGTGGACACCGTGGACTCGCACAAGCAGTTCTGCACCAAGGAAGGCCTGAATTTCAAATTGCTAGCCGATACCGACAAAAAGGTGTCAGAGCAGTACGGATCGCTGATGCCCGTGGTGAAAATCTCCGCCAGGCATACCTTCATCATCGATCCAACCGGAAAGATCGTGCGCGTGTACACCAGCGTGGACCCTAACCGGCACAGCCAGGAAGTTCTGGCGGCACTCGACGAACTGCAGAAGTAGGTTGAAGCCGTTGGCGTAAGAGACGATTACGGAAGACGTAGGGTCTGGTTGACGGGCAGGGGCGCATCCTCAGCTTCTACCGGTGGATTCAGGCCCCGGCTGCTGTCGAAAGTTCTGACCACTTTAACCAGCCCCGAACGTACGTCACGAAGGCTCTCAAGATTGATTCGGCTGGGTGAAGCCAGCGCGACATCGGAAGGCACCAGTCCAACACTCTGGTTTCGGCCCAGAGACTTGGCCAGGTATAAAGCGGAGTCCGCCAGTTCCTGGGCTTCTTCCGCGCAGATTGCCTCGAAAGCGTTGCTGCACCAGGGAAACGGAGCCCAGCCAATGGAGCAAGTCATGCGGACTTTAATTCCCTTCGACAATTCAAACGGTTCGGAGGCCATGATATCCAGGATGCGGGTGCAGAACACGGCCATTCCGGGGCGGCCGGCGGACCGGCTCATGACCAGGAACTCTTCCCCGCCCCAGCGAACCAGCACGTCGGATTTGCGCATGACCTTGGCCAAGCGCTCCGCAATTTTCTGTAACAGCTCATCTCCTGCCGGATGTCCGTAGTCGTCGTTGACTCGCTTGAAGAAGTCGACGTCGATCATCACGAAAGTGAGATCGCGATAATCCACTTTGCCGCCCGGAGAGCCCTGGGCGCGAAGATAGCTTCGAATCGCCTGGGCCGCATCAGCTGCCAGCGTTTCCTCGAGGTAACGGCGATTCCACAAGCCGGTAAGAGCATCGGTGAAAGAAACCTGTTGCAGTTCCAGGTTCTTGCGCTGCAGCTCGATACTTTGCCAGCGCAAGAGTTTCTCTTTGTCGACCAGATCGTCCTTGAGGCGGCTCATTTCCTCGAAATTCTGATGTGAGGTGCGAAGCAGCTGGATCAGGTTGCCATCCAGCAGGTGCTGCTTCAGCGACACCAACACACCCATGATCAGCATGGTTCCCACCGTAAGCAGCAACCGGTAAACGCGCACCGCGGGTGGAGTATGGATGGCAAAAACGGCCCAGATCACCATCATTGGGGTTGAAAATACCGCCAACATGGCTAGGCGGGCAGGCCAAATATTTGGGCCGGACGATTTCTTGGGCTGAGCTTGGCCTTCGAGAACACTTTCCTTGGCGATCAGGCCCACGCCTGTAAACCAGGCAATGGCAGCTACCAAGGGAACGTCGTACAAGCTCCCGGTGTAGTAGAGATGATAATCGATCGCAAGACCGGAGGCGATAGAGCTGGCAGCGTACAAGGCAGTCGCCCCGAAAAGATGCACATAAACTCTTTGCCAGGACTTGGCGCTGCGCCGCCACACCACAGCCAGGCCCAGCAGCAAGATTACGCTCTCGCCGAGATAGAGAGCGTCGAAGTTACGACCGTACACGGCTTCTGTGGGAGAGACATACTGCCAGGGTATGACGACAAAAAGATAAAGGTAAAGTCCCCATACCAACAACAATAGAAAGTCGAGCGATCCAAAACGTGCCGACTCGTCTTCGTGTTCCAGGTGCGGCTGGATTGCCAGAGCCGCCATCATTGGGACAATGTGCAGAAATAGAATGATGTCGCCGACGAAGGGATTGGGGACCTCCTGGCGCAAGAGCACTTCGTAGTAAGTCCACCAAATCTGCGACCACAGCCACATCGCAAAACCGAAGCTCATCAGCGCCCAGAAGAGCCTGGTTTTGCCGGTGGATTTCAGAGCAACGGAGAGAATCGATAGTGTTGCCAATAACAGCAAGATGCATTGGCTAAGATCGCCAAACGCAGTCAATGCGAAACTGCGCGACAAGCGCAATGAGAGGAACGCGTGGACGCAGACCAGCCCGGAAGCGGCGAGGCACCATTTTCTCGTAAGGTTGCTTAGGCGGAGCACCACCTGCTGATTGTAGAGTTACTGTAGAAAGACAGAATCATTACGGAAGTAACGTGGCCTCGCCAAAAAAAGAATTGCAGGTCCTCCCATCCGGCTGTCGATTCAGCCCTCCGATGTGTGCGTTGGGACCCGCTACTTACCGGTGTAGCTTATCCGCCAGATCGAGTTCGAGCCGTCGTCCGTCACCAGCAGCGACCCGTCAGGGGCCACAGTCACGCCGACCGGGCGGCCCCAAACATCGCCGTTGTCGAGTACGAATCCGGTCATGAAGTCCTCGTACTCGCCGCTCGCATGGCCGGCCTGGTGCAGCGGCACGCGGATTAATTCGTAACCCGCGCGGACCATCTTGTTCCAGGAGCCGTGTTCAGCGCCAAATATGTCACCTTGATATTCCGGCGGAAACTGCTTGCCATCGTAGAAAGTGATCTCCAGCGACGCGTTATGCGGCTGCAAGAGCACATCGGGCACAATGACCTTGTCTTTCAACTCAGGGTGCTTGCCTGCATGCCGAGGGTCCTGATGGGCGCCCGTGTACCACCAGGGCCATCCATAGAAACCGCCGTCCTGCACGTGCGTGATGTAATCGGGAACCAGGTTGTCGCCCAGGGCGTCGCGCTCGTTTACCGAGCACCATAATTCGCCGGTCATGGGATCAATGGCCAATCCTACTGCATTGCGAATGCCGTATGCATAGACGCGCATATCTGATCCGTCCAGATTAAACTGCAAAATGTCGGCGCGATATTTCTCTCCCGGATGCGTATCGGGATCGTCGACATTGGACCCGGAACCGACGGAGACAAACATTTTCTTCCCATCGGGCGAGAAGCGGATGTCACGAGTGGTGTGGCCCCCGTGGCCGGAGGGCAGGTCAGCGATGTGCTGCCGCTCACCACGCGCCTTGAGGTCCCCATTCTTATAGGGAAAACGCAACACCTCGTTGGTGTCTCCAATATAGAGCCATTGCGGATCCTGTCCCGGCGGATAAAAGGCGATGCCGAAGGGTTCTTTCAATCCTTTGGCAAACACTCCCATTTGCTGCGGCTTGCCATCGCTGGTGATTCCTCGAAAGACTACGATCTGCCCTTTGTCCGTCTCCGCAACGAAGAAATCTCCGTTGGGGGCTGTCCGGATCAAGCGGGGATTGTCCAGCCCGGTCGCGTACTGTTCCACTTTGAAGCCTGGGAGAACCTTCGGCCACGCGCCCTGGGGACGTGGAACAACATTGGGGCCATTGCCCGAGGACTTGGTGGCAAAAGGTTCAGGAAGATCCTGTGGCGTAATCTTGCGAAACTTACCGGGTTCCTCGAAACGAAAATCGGTAAACGGCGCCCGGGGAGGAGGAGCGTTCACCTTCCCTACGGCAGCCGGTTCCGGGGTCGCAGGCGCTTGCGCATTCGAACTGGCGAGCGATTTGATGTAGGTCACAATTTGCCAGCGCTGTTGCTCTGGCAGACTTCCCCATGAAGGCATGCCATTGTTTATCGAGCCGGTGGTAATAAACCAGAACAACTCGCCAGGAGTCGCGGATTGGATGGTTCCCTGCTTGAGAGGCGGAATGTTGCCGGTTCCCTGCCCCGTTGAACCGTGACAGGAAGAGCAAGTCTTGGCGTAGAGAACCTTGCCGGCAACGGCTGCGTCGCTATTCCCGTCAAAGGGATTCTTCAATCCCTTGGTCGACGCCGGAGCATTGTGAAAGCTTGAGTTCTGAGCGTCAAGCAAAGAAAGCACGCCAAGAAACAAAATGACTGGAAAAAAAACTCTTAGTGTGGGGAAGCTTGCCTTCATAATGTCTCCGCCGAATGGGATTCGCAGTCTAGTAAGAAGCTGCCAGCCAACTTCAGGTTTCCTCTGATAAATCTCTAAGCCGCCTACAGCTTGTAGGCTTTCCGGGCCAGGCCGTATGCCAGGTCGGAAGCGACCTGCTGAGCTTCATCTTCATCCATGCGATGCTCTGCCACCAGCCGCGCGAGAAAAGAGCAATCCACTCGCCTGGCTACATCGTGCCGGGCCGGAATCGAAAGAAACGCCCGAGTATCGTCATTAAATCCGACCGTATTATAAAAGCCCGCTGTCTCGGTGGTGGATTCGCGAAAACGCATCATGCCTTCCGGACTGTCATGAAACCACCATGCCGGCCCCAGCCGAAGGCAGGGATAGTGGCCGGCCAAGGGAGCCAGTTCACGACTGTAAGTCGATTCGTCCAGGGTAAATAAAATTAGCGTTAACCCGGCCTCGTTTCCAAAGCGGTTGAGCAGCGGCCCCAATGCGTGCACATAGTTGGTAGGCATGGGTATATCGGCGCCCGCATCGCGTCCGTAGCGTCGGAAGACTTGATCATTATGATTGCGGAAACTCCCGGGGTGGATTTGCATGACCAATCC
Source organism: Terriglobales bacterium (assembly GCA_963802555.1). Lineage (GTDB taxonomy): Bacteria > Acidobacteriota > Terriglobia > Terriglobales > Acidobacteriaceae > DATBAX01. Next base: position 1,126,141 of record CAWDJD010000002.1, read on the forward strand.
ATCCTCCAGGCTCATGCGCGCCATCTCGGTCAACATCTGGGCCCGAAAGAACTCGCACTCGGCAGGATCAGCGTTCCCCGAGGTCACTCTCTGAAAGAGCTTGGCGGCAGAATCGGCGCTGAGATCGGCGGTCGCCGCCGTGGGATGGCCATGGTCGGTGGCCGTACAACCCAGGGCCTTGAACTCAAGCCTTCGCTTGCGTAGGGCGGAAAGGTAACCCTGCCAGCTTCCCGTATCTTCCTGAGTCACCTGGCCCAGGCGTGCGATGTTCTCCTGAAATTGATCGAAATCAGGATCGACCACTGGATCGGGACGAAACGTCGGAATGATCCGCCCTTTGAAAGACGATGCGCGAATGGCTTGATGATGCCGCAGAGAATCGAGAGGAGAGTCGGTAGTCGCCAGCACTTCAATCCGAAAGCGCTCAAACAGTGCCCGAGGGCGAAACTCCGGACTGTGGAGCTTTTCTAATATGGTGTCGTAGTACTCATCGGCATTCTCGGGCGAAAGCCGGGCCGTCAGGCCGAAGAGGTCTTGAAACGCAAAATCCAACCAAAGCCGGGTGGGTGTACCGCGAAAAAGATAATAGCGCTTGGCGAAAATTCGCCACACCCGCCGCGGATCATCAAGGAATGAGCTGCCAATGCCCAACTCGTCCAGTGAGACTCCCTGGCTATAGAGCATGCGAAAAACATAATGATCGGGAATGATGAACAACCGGGCGGGATCAGAAAATGGCTCATCCTCGGCGAACCAGCGGGCCTGGGTGTGGCCGTGCGGGCTGATGATGGGCAGCGCGCGAACCGTCTCGTAGAGCCGTTTGGCGATCGGGCGAGTATTGCTATCCGCTGGAAAGAGACGGTCGTCGTTGAGCATCCCGTTAGACATTCCCTCGAGTATTCTAACCGAGCGGGCCAACAGAAGGGGTCCAACAAGATCGATCGGATTGAGCAGGTAGCTTTGCGTTCTCGAAGGCGCAGATGCAAAAATCGGACTTCGGCATTGGTTACGTTTTCTGGTATCTTGCCGATGTTGCCGATTTATCACCGGTCCGGATGGTCCGGTTCCCTAGAGGACACCATGATTAAATCGTATTGTGTGATGAGAACAACTTCGCGTTATCTGGTTGCGATTGCTCTTCTGGCTACCGCCATTGCAAGCTGGGCCGCGCCTGCTGATCCGCCGGCCTCCGGAACTGTTCCCACCGTCGTCTTCATGACCGACTTCGGTGTCGTGGATGATTCTGTGGCCCTGTGCAAAGGCGTGATGTATTCGATTGCTCCCGAGCTGAGGATCGTCGACCTTACCCACCAGGTCACACCGTTTTCGATTCTCGATGGCGCGCGTTTTTTGGAAGGCGCAAGTCTCTACTACCCGGCAGGCACGGTCTTTGTGGTGGTCATCGACCCGGGCGTGGGCAGCACCCGCAAAGCAGTGGTGGTGAAATCCAAACGTGGCCAGTACTTCGTGCTTCCCGACAACGGCCTGATGACCATGGTGCAAGACCGTGACGGCATCGAGGCTGCCCGCGAAATTACCAATCGCGACTGGATGATCGGCGCGGGCATATCGTCCACCTTTCACGGTCGAGATATTTTCTCCCCGGTGGGAGCGCATCTGGCACACGGTCGGGATTGGACCCAGGTTGGCCCTGAGTTGGAAGTCGACAAATTGATCAGGCTGAATTTGACGCCGGTTAAGCTCGATACGCGAGGGTTAAGTGGCGAAGTCCTGGCGGAAGACGGGCCATTCGGTAATTTGGTGACCAACATCAATGAAGACGATTTTCGAAAGCTCGGCTATCAGCGTGGGCAGGCAGTCCACATCACGATCGGAGCTACTGCTCTGGATATTCCCTTCATGCGCACATTTAGCGACGTGCCCCTTCACAGGCCATTGTTGTACATCAATTCGCGAGGACGTGTGGGGTTAGCTGTAAATCAAGGAAGTTTCGCTGCGACCTATGGAATTAAAACACCCGCGCCGATTCAGATCGAGTTCGACAAGGTCCACGGGCATGGAACTGGTCAGACTCGCTGAAGCAGAGGATGCGCGCGACGAGCTTCTAGTGGCGGCGGGGCCTGCCGTTGCAGATCTTCGCTTCGGCTGGTGGGCCGAGCGGGTTTGACGCTGTGTAACCAGGTTGTTATGATGAGTTCGCGGGGTGGAGCAGTCTGGTAGCTCGTTGGGCTCATAACCCAAAGGTCGGTGGTTCAAATCCACCCCCCGCAACCAATCCTTCCAAGAACCCTTCGTCCAAGTCCTTGTCTAATTTGAAGTTGCGAGTTGAGCCCATGTTTTCCATTTCTTAGTTCAGTGCTGCGCTGCTGTTCTTGTTCCTAATTTGTGAAACAGATTGGAACAGATTGCTGTAGATCGCCTGTTCTAGGGGTGCGCTGCACTTCTTTCCGCTTCGGCTGAGGTGTGCGTGTACACGTCAGCAGTTGTACTCAGGTTTGAGTGGCCCAGAAACTTCTGAGCCAGTTTTAGGTTTCCAGTCTCATGGTTGACGATGCTGGCCGCTGAATGTCGTAAGGTGTGAAAACCAGACGTAAAGCGCGTTAACCTTGGCGACATATTTTTCCGCCTCAATGATCTGCCGGTTCCTACTCGAAACTCCGTGGAATTTAAGGAAATTAATCAAGTCTTCGAAATACCAAAGACGGTACTCGCCACGGTCTTTTTCTTCCAGCTCACGCTGGTAGAAGGAGTCGAAGAAGTAGGCATGTAGCAGCCACTTTCCTAGTTGGTAAAGCAAACCTTCAGGCAGTGTTTTGTACAGAAGGTCATATGGCTTTTCACGACCTTTAAAATGATCCTTGACGTGGTAATACATGTCCCGCCCAGTCCAATTCGGATCGTGCAAGCACGCGAGCCCGAAGGCATGAAGCTTCAATGCGACTATGACTTCAGTTGGCAAGGTAGTAATCCCTGAACAATCCCCCCAGAAAGAGCCGGTTCCTAGAAACCTGGTGACAGACGGGAGGTAATCCCGAGTTCAAATCGCAAAAAGCCGGCGACCGTCCCGTTGGCCCCTATTTAAATCTGCTACTTAACACAAACGGGCCTGAATGGGCCACCGCCCCCGGGCCACCACGCCAGGCAAAGGCAAGACGCATCCCGACGCGAAAACCTTGCTAGGTCTGGACCGATACCGGGTTGAAGCGCGATGGTAAGCGGCAGATCAGGGAAGCCTAAATTGCATTTGGACGGATGCTTTGGGACGGGAGACACACCGCGTCACCTTCTGTTGGGAGGACGGCTGCGCAGCGCTTCATCTCCGACTCCTCAAACACCTGGGTGGCGCCGCTTACATCCCAACATCAACCATCATCGACCTTGCGCTGGTCCCCTGTCATCTTGGTGGCACGAAACGAGTGTTTTTGTGTCCCGGTGGCTGCCAAGGGCGTTCGTGAGGCACGCGGGTCCAGAAACTGTATCTAATCGATGGGAAGTGGAAATGCCGAAAGTGCGGAAACCTGACCTATTTGGCGCGACGGCAGTACGATACGAGAAAAGACGACCTTTTACAAGATTCCGCGGCCCGCTTGCAGAAAATCAAGGTCGAAGTAGCCGAGTGATTTTTTCTTCCCTTGATCGCGGTTCGATCAGCTTTCTGGCCGAAACTTAATAATGCTCACGGCGAACGGACCGACCAATACCTGTATTTTGCTCAGTACCTGGTGTGCGGCGGGAAGATTGCCTGTGGTCAAGTCCACATGCAACTCCTCAGCTCCGATGCAGCCAGGGACAGAAACAGTGATGGCATGGTCGCGTTTGTTGACGAGTAGCATTTTCCTACTCCCATCCGATGAGAGATAGGCGGCGGCGTAAACCTCTGTCGATTTGAGCGCGGTTCTTGCCGGATGGTCTCCGGGCGCGAGGTTTTGATGGAGGAGTTGGAGCACCCGGTAACGCGGGTTAGGCTCGCCGGTTTTCCAGTCAAGAAGGGTTACGGAAGGAAATTGAGTGGGATATCCAAGCAATTGCGACGCCCCGAGGAGATCGATCCCTTGTTCCGCAAGTCCAGCATAAAGATACGCAAAGACCGCGCCGCATAAGCTCCAGTATTCCGCAGAAGGAAGACGGGTCATGCTGTCTGGACCTTGTCCAAGATCATCGGCTGCGATGCAGCCGGCTTCATTGATTTGAGTTTCCGTTTGCGGAGACAGCCGTTTGCGGATGTTCTCGATATAACGAACCGAATTAAGGAAGGCATCGGCTTGGGCGAAAAATGTGTACTGCTGGGTTGCCGGCGATTCATTGGGCTCGGGCACCGCATAGAAGTGATACGAGACAGCGTCCAAACGCGTGCCCGGTGTGTGATTAGCGGGATTGAGGAAATATTCAAACGCTTCAGGGCGGCGTGTCGGCTCCGCTAACGACATACCAACGAATTTCGTCTCCGGAGAAACTGCATGGACTGCAGCGCTGATCTTGTCGTAGAGACGAGCGTATGTCTCGATAGGCAGAGCGTGTTCATACTCAGGTTCATTGAGGATTTCCCAATACGCAATCTTGAAATGGTGGGGCGAGTCAATCTGTTTGCCGAGTTCGTCCTTAAAACCGCCGCGGGTGTACCAGCTTGCAACTCGTGCGAAATAGTCTGCGACCTCTTGCCCACTAGGATCGCGAAGACTTTCCCCGGCCTCATAATTCCACATCACTTGGTTGGGTGACGAAGGGATGGCACCGGGATCCGCTTGGGCAAACATCCATGTCGGAATGGTGCTCATGGTAAATACCGAAGCTCGACCCTTGGTGGCAGCGAAGAAATCCTCAACAATCGGGTCGATTTGGGTAAAGTCCCAGAAAGTGTCCCGCGCGGTTGGCGGCCTCAGTTCTGCAACAGCGAGGTGCGGATATGGATACCAGAGTGCGAGCCGTGTTTTGTCCGTATGGAGGTTCGCGAGCGCTAGCCACGCATTCTGGTGTATGGGCGAGGTGCGCATAAGCGGTGGGTTTTCCACGACCTGAAGCGTAATAGTAGTTCGCGTCGCGGGCCCGAGTTGCGACCAATCAACTTGAACGGTGGGAGTTTGTGCGGCTGCCGCCACTCCGAGAGCAATGATTGAAAGCAGTGACCGTATGAACATAAGTATTTCTGTACCTCGCTATTTCTGTGGACGCTCGCGAACCCGCAGATTGTATCGGCTGGTGAGACCATCCAGAGCCATGGTGAGCATGGTGGCAGACATGCCAAGTCCACGGACACCGAGGGGGCTGCCAGTAAGTGAATCGTAGCGTTCGGAGATACCCACCTTCAGGGCGTTGGCGAAGGTTGTATCGGCAATGCGTGCCGCCAATGTGTGATGACCATACATCCAGAGGCCAGTCGTAACCTGGTAGTTGGGTGCGGGCCAGATGTCGCCGCGCCAGAACTCCGAAGATGAAAAGCTGGGGCTGTCGCGCGCGACAGTAGGGATAGGCAGCGTAGTCGCCCATGCTGACTTCGAGAGCGTGGAGGCCATAACGGCCGCTTGGGCCGTAGTTGGTACGCGGGCCATGAGAGGCATGAAGCCACCGACCGTGGCAGCAGGAATTTGTTTCATCGAGTCGCGTCGAACGGCCAGAAAGCATCCCTCCAGCTCTGACCACATGTGAGTACGCATCGCGTGAGCTGACTTTGTGTATCGCGCCCTTCGCCGGGCGGCCATAGCGTGATTTCCAAGCGACGTCGCCATCCGAATCAAACAAAGCTCTGACAGAAGGAGATAGGCCGTATTGGCGGGGATCAAGATGTCACCATACCAAGAACCATTCTCCGGGCCAGATGGGCGGCCGGGATGTGGCGTCATCCTCAGGTCGTCCAGATCTACTTCGTGATCGTAGGTTTCATAGCGGGCATGTTGCACATCGCCAGAGTAGGAACCGACGCCGACCAGGCCCACACCAGTAACGTCGCGCTCGCGCCAGTACCAGTCGTGAAAATCTTCGAGCGGTGTAAGACCCGACCTAAGCAATTCGCGATCCTCGTTACGCAGATAAACGCGTTCCATCCCCCAGGCCAGCAGCGGCGCCTGCGAGTAGGCAGGGAATGTACGCCATTCCTTGCCGGAACGTTCGGCGGGCGCATCGAACGGCGCGATGAAATTCGCGATCATGCCATTCTGCGAGACCGGCTTCACCGCATTCCAGCGCGCCTGAAAGTCCCAGTAATTTTGAAAGACGCCACGAATGTTTCCGGCTTGCTCGGGAAGCAATGCCAGAAGATCAACGACAAACATCGTGTCCCACAGCCACTGGGCGTAATAGCCGCCACCCGGCACGATCCATGGGTGGGCGAGAGGCGGAGCCGGATTTTTGATTTTACCGAGGATGCAAGTGGCATAGACTTCGGTCGCGAAGTCGTAGAGAACTGGATCGGGGGTGATAAGCAGTCTACGCAGGAGGACGGAGAGTTCTTGGCTGGCCGGTTGCGCCGGACCAATTTGCGAGAAAAGCAGCCGCGCCCTTCGCGGGAGCAAGCTTCCGAACGAGGTGATTGTCAACCCGCGAAGGAAAGCCCTGCGCCGCATATCGAATGATTCTTTCTTCAATAGGCCGGGTTAGAACACCAGGCGGCCAGCGAACTGCATCACGCGGGACCCGCCACCAGTCGTGATTTCGCCAAACTTTCCCGAGGTTTTGTCGTTGATAGGGTTGCCGTAGTGGGGCGTGTTCAGGACGTTGAATGCCTCGATACGAATCTGGAACTTCATTTCACGAGGAAGGCTAAGCACCTTGAAGAGAGAAACGTCCTCATTGGTATTGCCTGGTCCGTAGAGAAAATTACGCGGCGTATCGCCGGGAACAAGAGTCATTGCCTGTCCGGCTGGGATTGCAAACGCCGCGGTGTTGAACCACCTGGCTTTGGTACGGTGGCTCACATCAGGATCACCGACAAGATTGGGCCGTAAGCCGGGATAGTCTTTGCTGGCGTCGTTGGAGACAATGTTGAATGGAATGCCAGTATGGAGCGTGGTGATGCTGTTAAGCTGCCATCCCCCGAGGACAGCGTCTACTACGCCCGACGAGCCGGTCAGGAAACGCTTGCCCTTACCGAATGGCAGCTCAATGATCTGGCTCATCACGAAATTGTGGCGGACATCGCCATCCGAATTCGAATATTCGGAGCTGAGACTAAATGGGTTCTGGGGCAAGTTGGTGCCTTTCCCCAAATCGAACGGAGCGGGACCATTGTCGAATGAGTGGGCCCATGTATAGGAAGCCAGAATGCTGTATCCGTGCCTGAAATTCCGATTCAGTTTGGCCTGCAGGGAGTTGTAATTGCTGAAACCCGCGGGTAGCAGCGTTTGCACCTTCCCGATCAGAGCAGAGAGATGCTGTGCAACGTTGTAATTGCCCACTTCGTAAGAGAGATGGATGGTTTTCGCGCCGACATACCCGATCTCAAGCGATGTTGCATTATTCAACTGGTGCTCGACCGTGAGGTTGTAGTTTTGCGAATAGGCAGTCGGAAAATGCGTGGGTTCCGAAAAGACCGTCTGTGCACTGAACCCTGGGATGGTGGTTACATCGATGGATGAGACGCCACTGGGGACTGAAATACTGGTCGCACGAGGCGAGCCGGCATCCAGTTGATAGACCAGGTCATAGGGATTGTTCACGAATTCTTGTTGGGTAAAGAATGGGTAATTCTTCGTCAGGATGTCTTCGCGAGCATCATTTTCCGGCGAGTAGAAGATTCCGTAGCCGGCGCGCAGTACGGTGTTCGGCAGGACCTGGTAGGCCAGCCCAATCCGCGGCATGAAATCCCTGGTATTGGAATTGACCAGCGAACGTGAGTTCGGGCCGCGGCCCGCGAGATTCATGCGCAGAGTCTCAATATCAAAGTTGGCCTCTCCGTCGTGGGCATCCACATAAGGCTGTTGATATTCGTAGCGCACTCCGTAGGTCAGGTTGAGGCGACCATTAACCTGCCAATAGTCCTGAAGATAGAAAGAATGCTCGTTGGCAGAGGTATCCGGTTTGGTCAGAGCCAGCCCCTGATCTACGACATAAGGAAGTCCAAGCAGAAGATCGGCGATCTCACTTCCGCCGTTGTAATAGTAGCGGCTCGGATCGTAGTTACCATAGGTCTGGTCCGAGGTAAGCGAGCCATCGGGGCCTCCAAAGTACTCGTAGGGGACAGGAAAGAGGGAGAAATCCGGATGCGAATGCAGATGCCGGAACTCATATCCAAACTTCGCATTATGGCGGCCGCGAGTCCATGAAACCGCTTCGACCCCTCCAGGGTTCTGGTCCCGGAAGGTAAGAGGCTTGTAAGTAGAGCCGCCGGTGGTGGGGCCGGACTCAAACTGAATCTGCGGGAAGCCGAAGGTGTCCGGGAACCCGGGGATGTTGGCATTTTGAATATTGAATTGGGTCGCGAGATTGGTACCGTCGAGCAGGCTGTGCTGGGTCACGGTGGAGAGGAAATAGTTGACCCGCGTCTCGCTGAGCAGCGTAGGCGAGAAAACGTGATCGAAGCTGAGGCCGATGACATGGTTTTCGTAGCCGGTGAGATCCCCACTGTCTCCACCGCCTCCGCCGGCAATTGGGATCTTTCCCGCATAAGGGTCCGCGGCGGTGGTATCGCCCTGTTCAGCGTCGTAGGTCAGGTAAAGGCGGTTATTCTGCGAAAATGTATAGTCCAAGCGGAGATTTCCGACATTGGAGTCAAGCGTAGTTTTCTGGACCACGTTGAAATTAGTGAAAAAGGTGTTATTTTCGGGGGTCGGAAAGAGCTGTTGAAGAATCCGTTTGCCCGCCGGACTGATCTCCGAAGCTGGAATAATGTTGCCGGGGTACTGTTGAGCGTAATAATTGGCCTGAAAAAAGTAAGGATCGAAGATGGGAATCTGCGTTCCACTGAAGGGATCGGTCAGCTGGGACAGATCGGCATTTCCACTGGAATCAAATGAGACCTGATTTGTGGGCGGCGTTGAACCCGCATACGCGCTCTCGTCGCGATTGCGGATACCCTCGTAGCCGAGGAAGAAGAAAGCTTTGTCCTTCTTGATCGTCCCGCCGACGGTCGCTCCGTAGTTATGCTGCTGCAAAAAAGGCGTACTCCCGGCGGGCGCAAAGGGCTGGTTCGCTGCGGTAGCTGTGGGACGGTAGAAATAGAAGGCGCTGCCGTGAAGACTATTGGTTCCAGCCTTGGTTTGAATAATGACGGAGCCACCCGAGGCCCGGCCAAATTCCGGCGCGTAGCTGGAAGTGACGACTTTGAACTCCTCAATGGCGTCCGGGCTGGGGCGCACATTGGTATCATTGTTGCGGTTGCCGGTCACCTCGACACCGTTAATCTGCACCGAATTCGAGAATTCTCGCTGACCATTCACCGAGAGGTTCAGGTTGTTCCCACCGCCGCCAGAGACGACGCCGGGGACGAGCAACATCAGGCCGGAAAAGTCGCGTCCCAGGATTGGAAGATCTTCGATTTCCCGGGACCCGATGACCTGTCCCGTTTCCCCTCCCTGCACTTGAAGGATAGGCGCGCTGTCGGTGACGAACACCTGCGCGCTCGTGGCGCCGACCTTAAGTGTTATGTTGAATCGCGCTTTCTGATCGATATCGAGATTGAATTTCTCGACCGTGGTCGTGGAAAATCCCCGCTGATCGACGGTGATCTCGTAGTTGCCCGGAGGCAGTGCGGTCTCATTGAACTCGCCAGCGTCGTTCGTCGTGCCGGTCGTCTTCAACCCATTGTCGACGTTGCTGATCACTACGGTTGCGCCACTAATATTGGCGCCAGTAGGATCAACCACGCGGCCGGAAATGGAGCCTGTCGTAGCTTGACCAGATGCGGAAACTTGCCAGAGGAGTAGAGTTACGAATAGAAATGCAGGTACTTTTATCCGAGTAAGCACCATTTGCGCGGCCCGCCCTTCCAGGACAAACGGTTAGGAAAACGTTTTCCCAAGCTCGCAAATACTAGGTTGTATAAGTAGTCACTGTCAACCTAATGTTGAATACTCGCAGCGTCGCTGCTCGTATGTGACCGATTCGCGTTGTCAAGATTGCGAGGACTTCCTGTGAGCGTAAATGGGTTTTCCAGGAGATGGATGGACCTGGCAAGCGGTAGAAAATGTGGAATGCTTTTGGTCGTGCTGCTCTTGTCAGGATCTTGGTTCACCGAGTCGGCCACAGCGTCCCCCGTTGCCAAGACATACTATGTCGACTGTGGTCGTTCGCAAACTCCGGCGGACGGATCGCTGGCCTCGCCTTTGCAACGCTTGGATCAAGTTAACGCGCTAAAGCTTGACGGCGGCGATCATGTTCTCTTCAAACGCGGTTCGGTCTGTGGTGGTGCACTGCGAATGCAGGGCTCCGGGAGTGAGGGACATCCGATCATTGCTGCCGCCTATGGTTCCGGCGCGCTGCCGCGTATCGAAGCCAAAGGTCAGGACGAAGCTGCCCTCCGGCTTTTCAACCAGGAATATTGGGAAATATCCTCGCTCGACATCAGCGGGGGAACCGAATCCGGCGTTTCCATCGGCGGCAATAGCGGCATCCTCCATCATCTTTATCTGCGCGACCTGCAAGTCCATGATGTGCGCGGGAAATTAAAGCAAAAGGAATCCGGACTTATCGTCATCCATTCCATCGGTCCCAACGGCAGTCTTGAGGATGTTGACCTTGACGGTATTTTTGCTTCGGACACCACCCAGTGGGCCGGAATTTTTATTTCTGGAGCATCCAGGGAAAAGCCTGCGACCCATGTCCGCGTGCGCAATTCCATGGTGCACGATGTCCAGGGAGATGGCATTGTTCTGTTTAACACTCGAGATGGCCTCATCGCGCGGTCGGTCGCGTGGCACACCGGAATGCAACACGCGGAGTCGATCGGGACGCCGAATGCCATATGGACATGGCAATGCACAGACTGTGTTATCGAGGACAACGAGGCCTTTCTAACCGACAGCCCTGGCGTAGATGGAGGAGGGTTCGATATCGATTACGGCAACATTCGTAACACGGTCCGAAACAATTTCGCGCACGATACGCAAGGCTACTGTGTTTCTGTATTCGGCGCACATGAAGTAACCACGGCCAGCGTGGTTGCCGGCAATTTGTGCCTTAACAATGGATTGAGCCCAAGATTGGCGCAAAGGCAGGGGGCGATCCTGCTGATGACGTGGGCAGGCGGTAGCATTGATGGCGTGGAGATCCGCAAGAATCGGATCGGCTGGCAACCCGGCGGCGACACAGCCGCGATCCAGGCCGGAGCGGACCTGCGGGCGCGGGGAATCATCCTGTCAGAAAACGAAATTTGGTCGAATGGAACAACTTTTGTTGCCTCCGCACTCGCTTATCACGGCGAAAAGAATCATTACCTGTTCAGGGATGCCGACGCTGAAACCATAGCGACAATGCGACGCCGGTTCGAGCTATTGCCGGAGATCAACTCCACCCTGGCTGTCGCCGGACCAGACGACGAACGAGTCCAGACAACTCGAACCAGCCAAGCACGGGGCTGCCGACTTGTCGCTTCCGTTCCCAATAAAATGCTTGGTTCCGGTGGACACCCCGAGTTGCGAGGAACGCTGATAGAGTTGAAGAGCGCCGCCCTGCAGTTTGGTCAAGCCGGACTGCAGGTCGTGGTCGCCACCGATGGCGAAACGTCTGAATTGGCCAGTGTTTGGCTGGCTGGAAACGACGGCATCGAGATGGTCCACTCTTCCGCATCGACAAATCAGGACCTCTCGCTCCAACTTATTTCTCCTGCCGGGACGATTGTTGAGGAATGGAAGGGCTACGCGGGCCCAGTTGGAGTTGGGTCGGCCCTGAGAAGGGTTTGTGGCCAGCCTGCCTACGGGAGACTCCTTTTCGAGACTGTCCCCGCCACCGACTGAGGCAAATCTGTCACTGGCGCTGCAACTCAAATGCGTGCGGTTTCAGTCCCATCGAAGAACGCACTTTCGCCGCCAGTTCTTCTTCGGCATCCTGCAAAGTTTCAGCCGCAGTCTTGGAGCTGTTTGTCGATGTCACCTCCGCGCTCAGAATAAATCGCGCCTGGTCGAGGGTGGCGCGACGTTGCTCATGCCATTCAATGTCTTGGGCCTGAGCCATCATCGGGGTCGAATACAGAGCTATATTCACGCCGCGTTTCCACTCATCCTGCGACAGGGTCACAATCGGTTTTCCATCGATCACAAGTTCATAGTTCCCCGGGGGGAGAGAATCCACCTGCACCGTCTGCTGATCCAGCCTGGCGAGATCGGAAATGCCAAGCAGGAGCTTGGTTAACGGATCACTGGGATCGACGGGTAGAGGCAAAGCCCCATCGGTCTGGGTCCATTGCAATCCGTTCGCCGTACGCTGCAATGCGTCAACTTTGGTATTTTCCGAACCGGTGATTAAGGCCTTCTCGGCGTTCAGCACAACGCGGCTCACCACGGGATTCACATGCCAGGTGGACAGCAATTCCGCGGCCATGATCCAGTGACCAACTTCGCCGGGATGAATGCGGTCGGGAATGATGAGCGGCGCGAGTTCGGGAAATTGGCGTTTGGCCCGCTCTAATGCTGTGACCACGGGCTGGTAGAAATCGGCAAGCAACACCCGATCTTTCATCGTGGATCGCAGTTGCGCCGCCAGCTCGGATACATCCTGCGCATTGTGCTCGATGACCGAGGAGTACCCGGGAAAGTCAGTGCCATGGGTCAATTCGTCGTATGGCGACGGGCGAATCAGGGTAATTGCGGCGTTCGGGGCAGCCTTCCGAAGGGCATCGATCAGAGACTGATATCCGGTGCGGTAGACACCATCGATCTTGGAGGAAAAAGGAACGTAACCGCCATCGTTCATCCCCAGCATGACTGTGATCATGGAAGGATGGTAGGCCTCGACATCGCGCTTTACCCGTTCGGCCATGGCGCCAGCGTAGCCGCCGTATACAGTGTCGCCTGGCACGCCGGCATTCACGAATCGCACATGCATTGCGGGATAACGGGTGAGAACGAAATCCTCAACGAATTTGGTGTACAGACGCTGCGCTGTGATGCTGTCCCCGTAGAAGACGACGGTGTCACCGTCGTGCAGCACAAAGTCCTGGGCCAGTGCGCCGACGGGTATCAACAGGAAAAGAAAGGAAATCCTCACCAGCGTATGAAGTGTCTTGCAGATTCCTTGAAGAGTTTTGATCATCGCGATATCTTACGCGCCCAACGCCGCTTGATCATGTGGTTTTACTCAATCTTACCAACAATCCACCCAAATCTGGATTGTTGGTGAAATGGCCTGTTTACAACAATTAACTTCCGGATCGCCCGTCATCCGCCCAGAATTCATGTCCCGGAAGTGACCTTTGTGGCGAGAGCTACAAAGGCTATTCCCGCACCTTATTTGTCACATGAGGGATTTGTGCTTCGTTGGCTTGTCTACGTCGACAAGTAACTGGATGTAGACGGCCGCCCCTGCCAGGTAGAACTTCGGGGATTTCGTAATCTAAGTCAGAGCAAGCCGATGCGCCGGAGGAGCTGTTGAAAACGATGGTCGGAGCGATAGCGATCAAAGATCGGATCGACGGCGAGGTATCCCATCCAAACGGCGTGATCGCTATAGGCAGCTTCCAGCCATTTGAATGTGTCTTCGTTCCTGTTCAGCGCTGCGTAGATCTGAGCCAACCCGTAGGGCGAAACGTAATGCTTCGTCGAGATTGCTTCCAGTTCGTGCGCGATTCGGAGAGCTTCACTCTTCCGCCCTGCTGCTGCAAAGGCAACCGCGATCTGCGCCGTGTAGAGTGGACTTCCTCCCGACAGACTCGCAGCCCTCTTCAGCTCCTTAATGCCCTCGTTGGGCAAGCCTGCCTGAACGTAGTCCTCGCCGAGCAAAAGGTGCGCCGCTGCGAAGTTCGAATCCAGCTCAACCGAGTTTCGATTTTGTTCGATGGCCGCGGAATAGTTATGTGCCATGTAGTAGCGAAGTCCCACCCATGTGCTGATCATGAGATTGAGTGGATCGAGTTCCAGTGCGCGCTTGGCTTCGGCAAGTGCCTCGTCATGGCGGCCCTTAATGGAAAGATAGTCTCCGTACCAGTGGTGTGCATTTGCGTATTGGGGGTCCAACTCCAGAGCATGCCTGAATTCGGCCTCCGCTCCAGCCCAATCCCAACGATGGCTAAGCACAAGGCCTAGGGAGGCGTGGGCTTCAGCCGATTGTGGGTCAAGCTCGACCGCTTTGCGAGCGGCGGCGTAAGCCTTCGGGAGTCCGTCGGCCGTGGATTTGAACCCGTGCCACGTAAGTCCGCTATTGCAGTCAGCTAGCCCGGAATATGCCGCGGCGTAGCTTGGATCGCTGTCAATGGCCTGCTGAAAATAATGGTCCGCCTTTTGCATGCCGTCGACGGTTCGCTTGTTCCAATAGTAGCGACCTCTCAAATACGCCTCGTACGCTTCAGGACTTGTTGGCCGCGGATTTGCTAAACGTGTTTTCTGTTGTTCAGTAAGGGCGATGTGTATTTCGCTTGCGATGCTTTGCACCACGGAATCCTGCACTGCTAGCAGATCTTTGAGTTCGCGGTCGTAACTCTCGGTCCAGAGATCCGTCTCATTTTGTGCTTGGATGAGCTGAACCGTGATGCGTACGTGGTCCGACCCGCGACGAACGCTGCCTTGGACAAGATAGTCCGCGTTCAGTTCTTTACCGATCTCCTTCGCAGTCAGGTTGCTGCCTTTGTACTTTGCAACCGAACTGCGGGCTACGACGGTGAGTCGATCCCGATTCAGCTTTCCGACCTGAGCGATCATTTCTTCAGTCAGGCCGTCACTGAAGAACTCCTGGTCGGGATCGCGACTCAGGTTCTCGAAAGGCAGGACGGCGAGGACTATCTTGTCCTGGGAATGTGTGGGCTGGCTCGATCCTCGTCGCCAGGCCCAAATTGCCAAAAGGCACGCGGCTGAGAGCAAAGCCACTGCTCCGACAAAAGGCCACCTGTAGGCCTTCCGATTCCCCTGTCCATGAGCAGCTCCGGAATGCGTCGCCTTCTCCAGGGTACGCTCATGACCTGGCTCCACTAAACGCAGTCTTCGCGCTTGCAACCAGCCATCGAGTTCCGACACGAAATCCCGGTCGCTGGTGCGGACGACCGATGCCTCTGGCTCGCAAGGTGCGCCTGCTTCTGTGGGAGTAATAACCAGCGCGATGAAGCGATACCCCTGCCCGGTTACGGTCTGTATGAACCGTGGGGTTTCGGCGTCATCCTTCAGGGCCTGACGAAGCTTGCGGATCGCGCCCCGGATACTGTTGTCGGTATCCAGGAAGACACCCTGGCCCCAAACCCTAGAAACGATTTGATCCCGGGTAACAATCTCCTCCCGGTGCTCAAGAAGAAGCAGAAGGATCTCGAGGGGTATTCGCTCCAGCTTTAGCACATGATCACCACGGCGCAGCCTTCGAGGGCGCAGATCAACCTCGTAGCCTTCTCCGAACCGGATCGGTTGCTCCCCTCCAGCTGGCCCGGAAACCATGGCACACCCCGTGGAAGTGGCCAATTTTACACCACATCGGAGAAGATCACGCAAAGTGATAACCACGCTTGTCTTTAGGGCGACACAAAGCATAACGCCCCGACACACGCTCCGCTATGGACAGGCGAGTTCTTTCGCCGCAATCATCACGTTCACGCACGCCACGGAAAGCCGGGGGTGACAACAATGATGGTGAAAAGGAGGATTACAGTTATGAGGATAATTTTTAGGTTCTTATGCGGGTTGATACTCGGTCTATCGTTCGGATCGGTAGGCGCAAGAGCTGATGTCGTGTTGGACTGGAATGCAATCGCCGTGAACACGGCCGTCGCCAACAAACAGAACCCCTTCGCCCAAGCGCGCTATGCGGCGATTGTGCAACTCGCTGTGTTTGAGGCGGTCAATTCCATTACACATGACTACCGGCCGTATCTTGGGACCATAACTGCGCCGGCGGATGCCTCGCCCGAGGCAGCAGCCATAGAAGCTGCGTATCTGGTACTCAGCACGTACTTTCCAGCGAGCCAAGCGACTCTTGAGGCCGATCGCACCAACTCGCTTGCGTCCATACCGGACGGACAAGCCAAGACTGACGGCATCTACACTGGTGACGCCGCAGCTGCGGCCATGACCGCTCTGCGCGCGAACGACGGCTCGTCACCTCCGCAATTCAAAATTCCCGGCCCG
Organism: Terriglobales bacterium; assembly: GCA_963802555.1. Classification (GTDB taxonomy): domain Bacteria; phylum Acidobacteriota; class Terriglobia; order Terriglobales; family Acidobacteriaceae; genus DATBAX01. The sequence continues at coordinate 1,142,286 of CAWDJD010000002.1, forward strand.
CCTGTTCCAGGGGAATGGCAGGCGACAGCGAGTTGTCCAATTATGAACGGAGTCGCGGTCGGAGTCGGCTTTCAATGGCAGAATGTGACTCCTTTCGGTATCCCGAGTGCCGGTGACTTCCTGCTCGCTCCGCCTCCGGTGCTCGCCCGCAACCGATACACCAAAACCTATGACGAGGTAATGACGGTCGGAAGCCTTGACAGCACTGACCGGCCTCCAGATCGGGCGAATGTCGCGCTTTTCTATGCGGCTTCCTCGCCAACTCAGGTGTTCAATCAGGCCGCGGAGCAGGTCGCCACGCAGCAGGGCCGTTCGCTGTCGCAAAACGCCCGCGCTCTAGCCCTGATCAACATGGCGATGAATGACAGCTTGGTGGCATCATTCCTCAACAAGTACCATTACAACTTCTGGCGACCTGAAACGGCAATCCATGCGGGGGACGCGGACGGCAACCCCCATACCCTTGGTGATCCGAACTGGACTCCATTCATCGTGACACCATGCTTTCCGAGCTATCCCTCAAACCACGGCAGTGCAGCCAACGCGGCAGCCGCTATCCTTGGATGGGTGTACGGCGAGGAGGGACATTCGATCACGTTGACGAATCCCGCCGTGCCCGACATCGTGTTGCAATACACGACGTTCAAGGAGATTACCGACGACATCTCCGACGCGCGCGTTTACGGTGGGATACATTTTCGAACCGATCAGGTCGCAGGCAAGCGCTTGGGAAAGGCTATAGGCCAGGCCGTGTACAAGAATAACTTACGTCGCATTGCACGATGACGATTGAAGGCTCAGATCGAGAGAGGCGACTCGCCATTCGTGTCCCGCACGGTCCGCTGGTTGAGCGGCCGTGGTGCTCGGATGGCGAACTCGTGAGAATCCTTTCTACCAAGGTTCGACCGGCCACCGATCTACACCTTCGGGACTCTGAGCGGACGGTCGGTCAACACGAAAGTTGGCCTGAAAATCTCCCGGATTGCGCGAAGATGATAAGTTGCCTGCGTGGGCCTCAAGACCTGCACCGTCAACTGTCGTGACCTCCAGGGCCTGGAGCATTCCGTATCGGTCACCGCTGAGACGCCCTTCGAAGCCGTCGCAAAAGCGCTTGTAATCTTTCGCTCGGGGAGTTGGGTTGGAGACATCGGAAGAGACTCACTAGCCTGCGGATCACGGTCAAATATCCGTCCACGAGGTGCAGATGCAAGACTTTGAGAAATGGTTAGACCCTCCGGGCGGCAGTCCCGCCGAGATCATCACCAGGAATAAGCTCAGGGCCCTCCTGAAGAGTTGAGACCGCCCAACACATCGACATGCATTTTGTTACCTCTCTCCGACACGAACTTGCCGAGCGAGCCCACAAGTACGCGAGAGCGCGCCAAATCCCCTACGCTCTAACCTATGGCGAGATGCCTGTCGTTTGTTTTCCGTCCGACGCCGACGAATCTACTCACGGCAACGTCATGCGGGAGAGCTATCGCGCAATACTTGCAAACCTGATTGGCAGAAAAAGTCGAATCGTTTTCACGAACAGAGCATGGCGCAACAGGATGGAAAACCGTCTAATGCGAGACATCTAAATCATTGAGAGACAAAGACGGACGATTGTTTGTTGCGGCTCATAACCCAAAGGTCGGTGGCTCAAATCCACCCCCCGCAACCAACGCAATCATAAGCTTACGGGCAATTGGGCACTCGCAGAAACTGTCCAATCAGGGGAACCGACACACAGTTCCCCTTATTTATTGCTGGGAGCGGTCAGACCAAAAAACGCTGGCTGGAACCTCGACTCTGATCTAGAGATCAAGCCTACAGATCAAGCGTGATCCACGTCGGCGCGTGGTCGCTGGCGTTTTCCTGTCCACGCGCCCATCGGTCAACACCGCCGTCCACGAGCCGGTCCGACAAATTTGGCGAGAGCAGAAAATGATCGAGTCGCATGCCTTTGTCCTTCTGCCACCGTTCAAATTTGTAATCCCAGAATGTCCACAGCGGCCCGTCCGGATGCAGTTTCCGCATGGCGTCAGTCCAGCCTTGAGCCAGCAAACGCGCAAAAGCCTGTCGGCTCTCGGGTTGGATTAACGCGTTGTTATCCAACGATCGAGTCGCATAGATGTCCTGCGGCGTCGGCACGACGTTGTAGTCACCGGCCAGCACCACGGGTGCGCCGCTCGCCATGAGTTCGGCGGCGTGGGCAATCAGGCGCTCAAACCAGGCCAACTTGTAATTGAATTTCGGTCCAGGCTGCGGATTCCCATTGGGAAGGTAGATGGAAGTGAACAGGACTCCCTGCACCGCCGCTTCAATGTAGCGAGCTTGATGGTCGTGATTACGACCTTCATGATGATGAGTCTTTGTGATTTCGAGTTTCACGATTACGAGTTTCAGAATTACGCCCTTCAGGATTTCCCGGCAAACTTGTGCGAGTCAGAACGGGAACGTGGTTTCGCGCGAGAATGGCCACGCCATTCCAGGAGCGCTCGCCTTGCCAGACCGCTTCGTACCCGAGAGCTCCGAAGGGCATTCACGGGAAAGGCTCCCTGCTCTGCCTTGAGCTCTTGGAGACTCACCACGTCCGGTTCAGCTTTCGCTAACCAAGCCAGGAGGTTGTCGAGCCGCTTGTTGATGTTGTTAATGTTGAAGGTGGCGACTTTCACCAAGTCCCTCTCTGTGATTCACCGGTCACCGTCAAGATCGCCCTGACGGATGGATCTATGAGTAAACCGATGTGCGTACCCTAGCAGACTTCTGAAAAACTCACGAATGCATACGCAACCGTGGAAGAGCGGCGCTTCAGCGCCGCGTAAGTGGCTTAGAACCATTGCGGGCTTTAGCCCCTGTGTCGTTCTCGTCGCGGGGAAAGAGTTTTTCAGCAGCCTGCTAGAACCTACGCTACCGGCAGCATCGTACCCGCCATTGCAAAAAACGCAAGGACGGGACACCCGCTATGTTGATGATGTCGGAGCGACCAAAAGCCCGGGCCAACCTGCCATCGTAACTGGAACTTAGTTGAGTGGGCCGTTAGGCAGCCCATTCATCGAATCGGCGCATGATCTCCATGAGCTTGCATCCCAACAGGATGAGAGAGCCCCACAGTGTGAAGGGGACGCCATAGAGTAGGAGATGCTTGCGCGAACGGGCTAACTCAAACACCCGCACCTTCACGATGGTGTATACGTTCGCCGAGATATAAGCAACGACCAAGCAGCTCACTACCAAGTTATGCATCTTGTTACTCTTCCTTTTAAAAGGCTTTATCCCCGACGAAGCACTCGACGGCGACTGGCGCTACTTCAGGACGCCGCGCTCAAGAGTGCTGGGAGGAAAAATCGACGCCAGAGACCTTGACGACGGCCTGCCACGCGGCTTCCTGGTTGGAGCGATCGTGGAGGTGCGGTTGGCGCTGCACCTCAATTGGGCCAGAGAACTTCCCTTTGGCCGAGGCGAAGAATTGCCCCGAGAGATCGGTTCCGAACTTTGATGCCTGGATATACCGGTTGGCCGCGGTCTCCGGCGTCTGATTCATACCGGGAATGAGGTTCACAATTGGGATAAAGATATGCTTCAACGCCCAGCCAGCGCTTCGCACCACGTTGGTGCCGGTCGCGCCACCGGGCGACACGGCGTACACGGCCATGCCGGAGGGCAGCCGGCGGGCCAGCGCCGCGGTCCACCAAGCGACGATGAGCTTCGCGTCCGCATACGCATTGTTGGGCACGTACTTCACGTTCGGCCCGTTGCGTATCAGCGCTTCAACAGCGGCGGTTCGATTACCCTGAAACCGTTTGGCCGCGAAGGCTGGCAAGTCGGTGTATTTGAACATGGGTACGCCCCCGCGGGCAGGTTCTGCACCTGCGATAACGATCCGCGCCTCGGGACTCAGCAAGTTGGCATTGAGCAACCTAACCGTCAGTTGATGATGCCCGATAAGCGGGGCCTGAGAAGACTCGACGCCCGTCGCCGTGACAACGCGCTTCTTAAAGGGAACCAACCCCGCATTGAGCAGCAGGAAATCGATCGGCTGGCCGCGCTTGACGCGCTCGGCAACGGCCGACTGAACGCTGGACGGCTTGTCCAGATCGAGCGCCATCGGCGTGAAGGTCACTGTTTTGTGCTCAGCGGCGAGTTGAGCGGCCGCTTTCTGGGCCCCGGCCAGGCTGCGCCCGGTGACGATGATCTCGCGCCAGCCCTCTTCGGCAAGAAGTCGGGCGGCCGCCTGACCGAGCCCGGAAGTGGCGCCGGTGACGAGGGCGATCTTATGTTCCATAATTGTGTTCCATGGACAGCTCCGTGATGAAGGTCGAGTCGTAGCCCCGCGAGACCGAGGCGCTTGATAATTTCGAACTATTCAGTTATAAAATACGTGATGACCGTTGTCAATGAGTTTCGAACCAAATGATTCAAAATACCGCTAGGCCGCGGGGTCGACCGCGCAGCTTCGACGAGACAGGGGCGCTGGAAAAGGCGACTCAGGTGTTCTGGTCGAAAGGCTACGACGGCGTGACGATTGACGATCTCGTCGAAGGGATGGGTGTGGGACGGCCGAGCCTGTATGCCATCTTTGGGGACAAGCGGGCGATATTCTTGCGCGCCCTTAAGGCGTACGCAGAACGCAAGGGAGCAGCGGCCACCAAGGCACTCCTCGCGCCACAGACGCTTCGCGACTCGATCGTCGGCTTTCTGAGGTACGCCGTCGAAAGTGCGACAGAGAAAGGGTCCGCCCGGGGCTGCCTCATGATGTGCGTCGCGCCGCTTGTGAACGACGCTGAGGTTCAGCAGTTCCTGCAGCGCGCAGTCGCAGGCGGCGCCGCGCTTTTGGAGCGCCGTTTCCGGGACGGGATCAGTGCGGGAGATATCCCACCTGACTTTCCGGTAGCCGCGCGTGCGATCCAAGTAACGGATTTAGCGCGTGGGCTAACCATGCGTGCGCAGCTAGGCATGCCGCGCAAAACGCTCCTCAAAGAGGCTGAGGAAGCGGCCGACTTGGTGCTCCTGCCGCGGCGCATTTGACGGGTTATCGGAAACAATTCACTGCGGGAAGACACGAGGACAGACCGAACGTACCCCATTGCACCAAGCCCTACACATAAATCCCCGACGCCTCATGTCCCAGCTTCTGCACGTTCTCAACATACGACCCAGGATAGACAGTGGGATTGCGGTCCGTGCCGCTCTCGCCGCCCAGCTCCAGCACACGTGAGCCGAGGTCGACGGGTGCCCCACACATCGCGCACGTTGCGATGTGTGGGTTTTGACGCCGCCGAAATGCGTCCAGTTCGATAACGCAGTCGTTGCCATTCGACTTCTGTTCCTACCCTGTTCGCTTCTTACCCTCCACCATCACTTTTCGCAAGATCCGGTTGATTCGCGTCTGGTAGCCCGGGCCTTTGGACTTGAACCAATCCACCACCTCTACATCCACGCGCAGCGAGATCCGCCGTTTGCGCGGACGGTTCCAGCGCGCCTCCCCGCCTGTCTCCTCCTCGGCCAGGGACAACAGTTCCTCTTCAATCGAGGCTTGCACCCGGCCCAGTTTCCCCGGATGTAATCGCCCCTTCCGCCGCTTTGCTTTCTTCTTCTTAACTGTCATGACACAATCGTATGCCCGCAACCGCCATGACGCTATGTTCCCCGTGGAACATTTTGAAAATCCCGGGCCAGGCGGGCCGTACTTCGCAGCACAAAGCCCTACGAATAGATCCCAGGCGCCTCATGCCCAAGCTTCTGCACGTACTCAACGTATGACCCAGGAGAGACAGTGGGATTGCGGAAAAATCCAGGGACAGACGGGACGTTCTCTCCAGGCGCTATAATTCTCCATAACGAGGTGCCGGATGTCACAGATGACTCCCGAAGTTGCCAAGCTGCTCGAACAAGCTCTTAGCCTTTCGGTCGAAGAGCAAGAGGCGTTGGCCGACTCCCTGATTTCCAATCTCGGGGGAAAAGTCGACGAGGGCGTTTTGGCTGCGTGGGACGAGGAGATCAAGAAGCGCATCGCCGATCTGGACTCGGGCAACGCCAAAACCATTCCCTGGACGGAAGTTCGCCAGCGCAATTTGGCGAAGCTGCCTCGTGCCCACTAGAGCGATCGACCTGCATGAGGAAGCAGCCGCCGACTACGACGCTGCTTTTGATTGGTATCTGGAGCGTAGTCCGGATACAGCTCGGCTTTCAATGCGGAATTTGAGCATGCGCTCGGACAAATCGCGCAAGCTCCCGGGCGCTGGGCACGCGGGTCTTATCAGACACACCGATTCCTGCTTCGACGCTTTCCCTACCTTGTGATTTATCGCGAACAGAGCCCAAACACGATACAGGTGCTTGCCATCGCTCACACAAGCCGAAAACCTGATTACTGGAAATACCGTACTTGACAGGTGCAAGGGATGGCCTACAGCCCCTACGAATAGATCCCAGGCGCCTCGTGTCCTAGCTTCTGGACATATTCAACATAGGAGCCGGGATAAACAGTGGGATTGCAATCCGTGCCGCTTTCGCCGCCTAGTTCCAGCACACGTGAGCCGAGACCGCGAAGGAACATGCGGTCATGCGATACGAAGATCATGGTGCCTTCAAAATCTTTCAGGGCGTCCACCAGCATCTCCTTGGTTGCGAGATCCAGGTGATTGGTCGGTTCGTCGAGCACCAGAAAGTTCGGCGGGTTGTAGAGCATGCGCGCTATGGCCAGCCGTGATTTTTCTCCGCCGGAGAGGGCGCGGATCTTCTTATCCGTGTCGTCGCCGGAGAACTGGAATGCTCCCGCGAGATTCCGCAGCGAACCGATACCGTCCTGGGGAAAATCCTGTTGCAGCTGTTCGATGACGGTGAGGTCGGAATTGAGCGTTTCTAAAGACTGTTGCGCGAAGTAGCCCATATTCAGGCTGGCGCCGAGCCGCACGCTTCCCTTGTCTGGAGCACTGGCTCCGGCAATCATCTTGAGCAGCGTGGTTTTGCCCGCGCCGTTTCTTCCCATGACGGCCCAGCGTTCTCCGCGGCGGATGGTGAGATTGAATCCTTCGTAAATCACACGCGGGCCATAGCTCTTGTGCAGATTCTCAAGGACGGCCACCTGTTCGCCGGATCGCGGGGGGACACGAAAGTCGAATTTCACGACCTGCCGTTTTTTGGGTAGTTCGATCTTCTCGATCTTGTCCAGGGCCTTAATTCGGCTCTGCACCTGGGCCGCTTTGGCGGCGTGCGTCCTGAAACGATCGATGAAGCGTTGCTCTTTGGCAAGCATGGACTGCTGCCGGGCAAAGGCAGCCTGCTGATTGCTCTCTCGCACCGCCCTTTCGCGTTCGTAGAAGTCGTAGTCACCCGAGTAGGTGATGATCTCGCCGCCATCAATCTCTGCAATCTTTGAGACCAGGCGATTCATGAACTCGCGGTCGTGCGAAGTCATGAGCAGCGCGCCAGGAAATGACTTGAGAAACTGCTCCAGCCAGATGATGGATTCGATGTCGAGATGGTTCGTGGGTTCGTCCATCAGCAATACATCCGGCATTCCGAGCAGGACGCGCGCCAGCGCAACCCGCATCTTCCATCCGCCGGAGAGAGCGCCTACGTCGCCGTCGATCTGATCGTCTTTGAATCCCAACCCGTGCAACACTTCACGGGCTTGCGATTCGAGCGCGTAACCGCCTAAATGCTCGTACTCCTCCTGAACGTGACCGAAGCGATCGAGGATGCGGTCCATGTCATCAGCCTTGTCGGGGTCAGACATTTCCCGCTGCAAGGCTTCGAGCTCGTGGTGCAGATCGCCGACGCGTCCGCTGCCTGCGATCGCTTCGTCCAGGGCCGAGCGGCCCTGCATTTCCTCGACGTCCTGGCGAAAGTAGCCGATCGTCAACTTCTTGGGGACAGAGACCGTGCCATCATCGGGACTTTCCTCGCCGACCACCATCCGGAAGAGCGTTGTCTTCCCCGCCCCATTGGGACCGACCAGTCCGACTTTTTCGCCGGGATTCAACTGAAACGAAGCATCCACGAAGAGCAACTGCTTGCCATACTGCTTATTGATGTTTGAGAAAGAGATCATTTTGAAGGAGCAACTCGGTGTACGGTGCCTCTTCCAGTGTAGCGTGGCCGGAAAATTTCCGGCCCGCGCTGGCGTTGGGTTATTGAAGGCTTGCCCGTCGTGTGGGAGGGACGCCGAATTTACTTGACGCTTCGCCCATATTTCTGCAATTATCGAAACATGCCAGTGGCTTCAACCAAGAAGAGTACCGAGCAGGTTACAAAGTTCGCCGACATGCTCTCCGCAATGGGCACCGAACCACGCCTTCGCATCATGCAATTGCTGCTATCTGCCCATCCCGACGGCTTGGTCGTAGGCGATATCCAGTCGGAGTTGGAGATTCCGAACTCCACGCTTTCGCACCATCTGGAGAAGCTAAAGAATGAAGAGCTCGTAAACGTACGTCGCGAAAGCACCTTTTTGCGATACACCGCTAATACGGAAGCACTCCAGGAACTGCTGCAATTCCTTTATGCCGAATGCTGCACTCGAAATAAGGCAGTCAAACCCCAAGATATCGTCCAGCTTTGTAAATAGGAGAAGTCATCATGAGCACCACCGACATCAAGGAAATAGTCAAAGAAAAGTATGGCCAGGCTGCATTGCGCGTGAAGACCGGCGGAAGCAGTTGCTGTGGAGCGACGGCGGCAAGCGGGTTGGGCTGCGACCCGATCACTTCCGATCTGTACAACTCCTCGCAGGCGGGACAGGTTCCGGAGGAGGCCATGCTTGCCTCGTTAGGGTGCGGAAACCCGACTGCATTGGCGAAGTTGAATCTAGGAGAGGTGGTTCTCGATCTCGGCTCAGGCGGCGGGATCGACGTCCTGCTGTCGGCGAAGCGAGTTGGGCCCGCCGGCAAGGCATACGGTCTCGATATGACGGACGAGATGCTCGCGCTTGCCAACGAGAACAAGCGCAAAGCCGGTGCTGAGAACGTTGAGTTTCTGAAGGGTGAGATTGAACACATCCCTCTGCCGGAAAACTCGGTCGACGTGGTTATCTCGAATTGTGTGATCAACCTTTCAGCGGACAAGGATCGTGTGTTGCGAGAAGCCTTTCGGGTCCTGAAACCTGGCGGCCGTTTTGCGGTTTCCGATGTCGTTACCCGGGGCGCAGTCGCGCCAGAAATCCGCCAAAGCGTGCTTCTGTGGGTCGGATGTGTGGCAGGGGCGCTCGGAGATGACGAATATCGCAGCAAACTTTCGGCAGCGGGTTTTGAGCAAATCGACATCGAGCCAACGCGAATTTATCGGGCAGAAGATGCGCGTGAATTTCTCTCGGCTGCTGGCGTCGATGTGGACGCGATTGCGCCAGAGGTAGATGGCAAATTCTTGAGCGCCTTCGTTCGGGCCGTCAAGCCCGCAAACGCAGGAGCGAAAGCGTGTTGCGGACCGACCTGCTGCAACTAGGAGAGAACCAGTATGCAAGGACATTACAACGCACTATTCCTGTGCACAGGCAATTCCGCGCGATCCATCATGGCCGAGGCAATCCTCAACTTCAAAGGGCGCGCCAATTTCACGGCCTACAGCGCCGGAAGCCATCCCTCAGGAAAGGTTCGACCGGAAGCATTGAGACAGCTCGAAATGGCGCATTTGCCAACCGAAGGTCTGCGCAGCAAGGCGTGGGATGAATTTTCTCTGCCTGGCGCTCCAAAGCTTGACTTTGTTTTCACGGTTTGCGACAACGCGGCGAAGGAGGTCTGCCCAATCTGGCCCGGACAGCCGATGACCGCGCATTGGGGCGTTCCTGACCCAGCGGCGGTTCACGGAACGGAAGCGGAAGTGGAACGTGCGTTTCGCGAGGCGTTTTTTATTTTGGAGCGCAGAATCAGTCTATTCCTCTGTCTTCCCCTGAAGACTCTGGACAACCTTGCACTCAAGAGGGAACTCGACAACATCGGCCAGTCGATGGCCCCCGTTACCCACGAATAGCAATGGGTTTCGACAACGAAGCCACCCTTCGTGGCTTGCCGCATTACTGGGATCACAAAATGAAGGCAACGAATCGTCTCAGTTTTCTAGACCGCTATTTGACAGCGTGGATCTTCGCCGCCATGTTTGGTGGCGTACTATTGGGCTGGCTTGTGCCCGGCGTCGTTCCCTTTCTGAATCGCTTCAACATCGGCACGACTTCCATTCCGATTGCGGCGGGACTGATTTTGATGATGTACCCACCTTTCACGAAGGTGCGATATGAGAACTTGCACGAGGTCTTTCGCAACAAGAAAGTGCTCGGTCTTTCGCTCGTCCAAAACTGGGTTGTAGGGCCGATTCTGATGTTTGTTCTGGCCATCGTCTTCCTGCGCGGATATCCGGAATACATGGCTGGACTCATCATGATCGGTCTCGCACGCTGCATCGCGATGGTCATCGTGTGGAACGAGTTGGCGCGAGGCGATACGGAATATGCGGCCGGCCTGGTGGCTTTCAATTCTCTTTTTCAGGTCTTTTTCTACTCCCTCTACGCTTGGTTTTTTATTACCGTCCTTCCCGCCAGGCTCGGCCTTCATAGTGCCATCGTCGACGTGTCAATCTCCGAGATTGCAAAGAGTGTCTTTATTTATCTTGGAATCCCATTTCTCGCCGGATTTCTAACTCGTACCGCATTGGTTCGTTCTAAAGGGCAGGATTGGTATAACCGGAACTTCGTTCCCCGTGTCAGCCCGCTGACACTGATTGCCCTGCTATTCACGATTGTGGTGATGTTTTCTCTAAAAGGCGGGTACATCGTTCGTCTGCCCTTGGACGTCCTGCGCATCGCCGTGCCGCTGTTGATTTACTTCGTGCTGATGTTTCTGGTGTCCTTTTACATGGGCAAGAAAATGGGCGCGGACTATTCCAAGACTACGACCCTGGCATTTACGGCCGCCTCCAACAATTTTGAACTAGCGATCGCAGTGGCAGTCTCGGTATTTGGCATCAACTCGGGAGCTGCATTCGCGGCTGTCATTGGGCCACTGGTAGAAGTACCTGTCATGGTCGCACTCGTCAACGTGGCCTTTTACTTTCAACGTCATTATTTCCCCAACCCGGTAGCGGTCGCTACCGACTCGGTTTGTTCGGTCATTGCCAAGTAGGGATGTCTTTCCTCCAGAACCAGATGAAGTCAGTGGATGCCATTCCGGGCTTGGAACCCGATTCCCCAGAGTTTCGGGCGAAACGTCGGCAACGCTTACCTTAGCCGGATTCGGTAAGGGTCGGTCGGCGCTGGAAGCCCGAGCTACGGGCCACACTCCGCATCAGATTCGGTTCCCTACTCGATACCTCCCGGATCGTCGGCAATCCAGAAGCAATCGCAAATAGGCTCCCGGAAATCGCTCCGATGGTTTCCTCTCATGCCTGACACGTTCTGCCTGCTCCAGTGTAGCCCGGCCAGATACTTGCCGGCCAAACGCTGGCGCATTGGATTATTAAACGTTTGGCCGTTAATCTGGATTCGCGCTGGAAGGACTACGAGATGCGGAAAGGCTTTACGAGAAAACCACAAGCGGACGCGCCCGCGACGCCAGTCAAGAACTACATCACGCCAAGCGGGCTGAAGCGCCTTAAAGATGAGCACCGGTTTCTGCTCACCAGGGAACGCCCGGCCGTAGTGGAGGTGGTGGCGTGGGCTGCCGGCAACGGCGATCGCAGTGAGAACGCCGACTATCAGTACGGCAAGCGGCGGCTGCGGCAGATCGATGGGCGGATTCGCTTTCTCGCCAAGCGAATCGAAGCCGCGGAAGTGGTGGACCCGGAAGCTCCGAGAGCGGGGCAGGCGGCGGCGAGGGCGTTCTTCGGAGCAACCGTGCGCTATGCCAATGCCGCGGGAGTATCGCGCGTGGTGAGCATCGTTGGCACCGACGAAATCGACCTCGACCGCAACCACATCAGTTGGGTGTCACCTCTGGGGCGCGCGTTGATAAAGTCGGCAGCGGGTGACAGCGTAGTCCTTCAATTGCCGGGCGGTACAGAATGCCTGACCGTGCTGGAAGTGTGTTACCAGCGCATTTTTGTGGAACCGTTCCGTGAACCACCTGGATCCGAGGCCTCGGCAAAGAGACTCCCTCGCCGACGCTAAATCCACCTGACGAAGAAGAGACAAAACGGCACAGGTGTTGAAAGAGCGACGACCGGAATTTCGCGGTATCTGATTTTGTCAAGCGACAGGAGATGAGTTAAGTCCTCATCAACGCGCAAGCATCCAGGATTTTTTCTCCAGCCTAGCCGACTTCCCGTTACCAATCCGGACAACTTCCCCTAAGCCCGTTTATGTCCCTCTCCGGGTTGGCCTGCAGAACGCGGAGAAGTGCCTGTCGTGCCCTGCACTATATAATGACGCCCGCACACATTTATGGTGCTGAACTCTAGTAGGAAAGTTGGTCCCTGTGAAATTCAATCTGCGCCGGGTGCAGGCGGCGTAGAAAAGCTCTAGCTCGCCCCAAATGTAAGGCTAGGACGAGATGTCGCTGTGAAAGCCATCGAGCATAAGCTCCAAGGAAATTGAGGATGAAACTGCATCTCGTGCCGCAAACCATTCTTGTCTTCTTGCTTGTGGCGCTGTTCTGTCCCAGAGTTGCCGGGCTTGACCCTTCGCGAAAGATCTCCCAGTACGGCCACAACACATGGCGAATTCAGGATGGGTATGTACCAGGTCCCCCTGAGGCCCTTGCCCAAACAGCGGACGGTTATCTCTGGATCGGGACGAACGCAGGATTGGTGCGTTTCGACGGAGTGCGCTTCGTCCCTTGGGCCTCCCCGAAGGGTGAAAAACTTCCCAGCGATCAGATCCTTTTCCTTCTAGGTGCAAGCGACGGCAGTTTATGGATAGGAACGACAAAAGGCTTGGCGCGCTGGAAGGACGGAATACTTACTACGTACAAGAACCTGCCCAACAGTATTTGGGGCATTGTTGAGGATCATGATGGAGACATATGGGTCGCAAGGTGGGATAGCGGAGACGGACGGGGTCCGCTTTGTCGTGTTCGAGACAGCGACATTCGCTGCTTTGGCCCGAACGACGGAATTCCTCTTCCAACCGCCACCGAACTTGCGCTCGATAGCTCAGGGAATTTCTGGATTGCGGGCAATGAAGGACTCTGCAAGTGGAAGCCAGGAGCTCCGGCGGTGTACTTTCATCGCGAACTAGCGAAACGGGGCTACTTGATGGGAGTTGATGCGTTAGCCGTGCTTGACGACAGTCAAGTGTGGATTGGCCTGCAGCAACCCGACGGGAACCTTCAGCTTCAGGAATTGAAAAACGCGAAATGGACAGCACGGCCCTTACCCAAAGCGCAAGAACCTCCTCCGAGTACGAATAGAATCTTCCGCGATCCAGAGGGCACGCTGTGGATTGGGACGGCAAGCGACGGGATCTACCGAATATATGGTGACAAAATCGACCACTTCTCAAACGCAGACGGCTTGTCCAGTGACTGCGTCGAGCGATTCTTTCAGGATCGCGAGGGCGTCTTATGGGTTGCGACGACCAAGGGAGTCGACAGTTTTCGCGACCTGCCCGTCGTGAGTTATTCGATTAAGGAGGGCCTGGTATCCGATAGCGTCAGCACCATCCTGGCTTCGCATAATGGCGGCGTATGGATTGGGGGCGCCGAGGCGCTGGGTTTTCTCAAGCAGGACAAGCTTTCAGCCATCCGCACAAATCATGGTCTGCCCGGTCGCGACATAACCACGATGTCTGAGGATCGTCGCGGTCGATTGTGGATTGGAGTGGACAGCAGTCTGTCTGTTCTCGATCACGGACACTTTCTCCCGATTAACAAACCCGACGGAAGCTCGCTCGGAATCGTTCTTGGAATCGCAGAAGACACCGCTGGAAACGAGTGGGCTATCACGAGCGGCAGGCTGTTTCGAATCGAGAACCTGGAGGTTCGGCAGCAAAACATCCTATCGGAACCATGTTTTTCGATCGCGGGTGATCCCAAAGAGGGAGTGTGGTTGGGTTGTGTGAACGGCGATCTGGCGCACTACTTCAGCGATCGCTTGGAAACGTTTCCTCGGGTCAGCGCCACTAGCATACGGCAGTTGCTGCCGGAACCTGGCGGTGGCTTGTGGGCCCTTGCCGAGGACGCGCTCATCTGGTGGAACGACAATGCAAGCGCGACCATGACGACCCGGAACGGATTGCCTTGCGACGAATTGTACGCCGCCGTGAAAGACGATGCAGGCGCGCTCTGGCTGTACGCGAGATGCGGACTCTTCTCCATCGCTCGGTCCGAGTTGACTCGATGGCATCAGAATCGGTTTCTGCGGGTTAAGGTTGAGACCCTTGACGTCTATTCCGGAGTTCAGCCAGGTAAGACTCCATCGCAGCCACAAGCCACCCGTTCGCTCGACGGGCGACTTTGGTTTGCCAACAACAACGTTGTTCAAACGTTCGATAGACGTGAGTGGAGGAGAAATACCTTGCCGCCTAACGTTGTGGTGGAGGGACTCCAAGCCAATAGCGTTAATTACCCCATCCAGCACGATCTGAGGCTTCCTGCTCTAATCCGCAACCTCAGTGTCGATTACACGGCCTTAAGTTTCGTTGTTCCGCAGAAAGTGCGCTTCCGCTACAAGCTCGACGGCAAAGACACGTCGTGGCAGGAAGCCGGGGTTCGCCGGCAGGCGTTCTACACTGACCTGCCACCGGGGTCCTATCGCTTTCATGTCATCGCAAGCAACAACGACGGAGTCTGGAATCAAGACGGAGCGTCGGTCGATTTCTCTGTCGCAGCTGCCTGGTATCAGACTGGCTGGTTCCACGCGTCGTGCGCAGCTGCATTCTTGCTCTTGCTATGGGCCATTTATCAACTCCGTATTCTGCAATTGCGCCGGCAGTTCGCGATCGGTCTGGAAGGGCGCGTAAACGAACGCACCCGGATCGCGCGGGAATTGCACGACACTTTGCTGCAAAGTCTGCATGGCGTGTTAATGAGTTTTCAGCGAGCTGATAACCTATTGCCTGACAGGCCGATGGAAGCGAAGGTAAGGCTCGGGAGCGCGATCGATCAGGCCGCCCAGGCGATCACCGAGAGCCGCGATGCGGTGCAAGAATTGCGATCGTCGACGCGCGTCGCCAACGATCTTGCCCTGGCGATTCGAACGCTCGGCGAAGAGCTTGTAGCCAAAGAGATGAGCGAGAATCCTCCAGTGTTTGATGTCGCAGTCGAAGGCGCCCCGCGCGACCTGAATCCGATACTGCGCGATGACGTGTATCGAATCGCCGGCGAGGCGATGCGCAACGCGTTGGAGCACGCACAGGCACGGCGCGTCGAGGTAGAGCTGCATTATGACAAGCACGGGCTGCGTCTGCGGGTTCGCGATGACGGCAAGGGCATTGACCCGGAGATCTTGCGTAATCAAGGAAAATCCGGCCACTTTGGCGTGCAGGGGATGCGCGAACGGGCGAAACTCGTAGGCGGCCGGCTGGAAATCTGGAGCGAACACGATTCCGGTACCGAAGTCGAATTGATGATTCCCGCGTCTATTGCCTATGTGGCCTCTGGCCGGCGGCGATCCAAAGCCAGAATTGGATAACGCATGAACGATGAGCGCAAGATTCGAGTTTTGACGGCCGACGACCATCCTCTCGTCCGCAACGGCATTGCTGGGCTTGTTGGCGACCAGGCCGACATGATGTTAGTCGGCGAAGCCTCCAATGGCCGCGAGGCGATCCAGCAGTTCCGGACACACCAACCCGACGTAACGCTCATGGATCTGCAGATGCCGGAACTGAACGGCCTCGACGCCATTATCGCCATTCGCGGGGAGTTTCCTCACGCTCGAGTGATTGTTCTCACTACCTATACGGGCGACGTGCAGATTGTGCGTGCTCTTAAGGCTGGTGCTCAGGGATACTTGCTGAAGAATCTTTTACACAAGGAACTTCTGGATGCGATCCGCAGTGTCCATAGGGGCAAGAAAATTCTGACTCCTGAACTCAGTGTAGAGGTTGCTAGCCATGCAATCGATGACCCGCTTACGCCAGCAGAGATTTCTGTGCTCCGGCTGATCGCGGATGGAAATGCCAACAAGCAGATTGCCGATCAGCTATCGATCAGCGAAGAGACCGTAAAGAGCCGAGTGAAAAACATCCTCTCTAAGCTCGACGCCAATGACCGCACTCACGCCGTGACCATAGCCTTGAAGCGCGGCATCATTGATATGTAATCACGAAATTTAATCACCCGAGAGAGTCCCGGATTATCCCTCGTTCAGGGGTATTGCTCCCCTTCTGGCAGATGCAATCCTTACCTGTTCACAATCGCGCCGGAGGTTTGAGTGCGATAAGAACAGCGTTTGAGAAGACTATTTTCAACATTCGCTCGCGGTTGGCCTGGAGTTGGGCTGTTGCTGATGCGCCTGGTCATTGGCGGGGCATCAGTCTATCGCGCCAGCTCTTTGCTGATAAGCCACCCTACTGCGCCGCTGGCAATAGCGTCCGTGTTGTTGATTGGCGCGGGAATTCTTCTCCTCGCCGGATTGTGGACGCCGATCGCCGGAACAATCGTTGCGCTGATTGAACTCTGGAAGATAATCGCGGCCCCGTACGACACATGGGCTTATCTCTTTGCGGCAACTCTTGCCGCCGCCTTGGCAATGATCGGACCCGGCGCGTGGTCTCTTGACGCCCGCCTCTTCGGGTGGAAGCGCATCAATTCCCAAGAGCGGTAAATCCCGCTTCCTCTCTTCTTTGAAGCCATGTCTTTTCTGGTGCTCTGCGGTCCCCCAAGAGAGTCACGGAATTCGCACACAACCTAGTCAACGCTTTTCACTGCAACTGGGGTTTTCCCGCAAATGAAGTCAGCAGATACTCACTATGTCTTGAGGATGAGTCTGGTGGCAGACGATCCAACGGACATAAATGAACGATGTCAGATTGAGGAGTCAGATATGAGCTGGGTTGCATTGACGAGAATCGTTGCAGTTGCAGCGGTGGCCGCTGTGGTCACCTCTTCGGGCCCCGTATCCGGACATGCCGATGAAGCAGCCTCTCCGATTTACGGCGTCACAATTCCGCCTGGATACCGCGATTGGAAGATGATCGCCGTGGCCCAGCTGAAGACCGACAAAGTGGACCAGATGCGCGCACAACTCGGCAACGAAATAGCGATCAACGCATATAACGAAGGGAAAGTGCCGTTCCCAGACGGCGCAATCATTGCCGCGTTGCATTGGACTCGTGTGTCGTCGGAAGGCAACAACAAAGTCCTAGCCGGTCCGTTCCCCGGCGCTCAATCGTTTGTTGTAGGGTCCCGCGTGAATATGCAGGTCATGGTCAAGGACTCAAAAAGATACGCCGCGACGGGTGGCTGGGGGTTCGGCGACTTCAAGATGGCAAACCTGGCGACGAGACGTTGCACAAAACCTGCTTCGCCTGCCACGCGCCTGCCAAAGATCGGGACTTCGTTTTCACTCGTTACGCGCCTTACAAACCTTCGTCTGATCCAACGAACAGATGAATGAGCTGAGTGTTCGCACTATACCAACTGCCCCGTACGGCGGCCAACTGTCGTCACGGAAAATCGAAAACATAAACTCACAAAAGGAGAATTCCGATGTCAAACTTCACAAATAGTGGAGAAAGAATTGAAGGGGCAAGCGGTCTGAGCATTTTCTTCCGGTCGCTGCGTCCAAAACAAGAACCTCGCGCCGTTGTCGTCATTGTTCCGGGCTTTAACGCCCACAGTGGCTATTACGGGTGGGTGGCCGAACAACTCGTTGCAACAGGCTTCGCTGCGTATGCCGTGGACTTGCGCGGCCGCGGAAATTCCGATGGTGAGCGCTTCTACGTTAACGATTTCGAGGACTACGTCAGCGACGTGGCGAGTGTTGTAGCACTGGCGAAATCGCGGGAGCCGGGCTTGCCGCTCTTCTTGCTGGGTCACAGCGCTGGAGGTGTTGTTTCCTGCCTCTACACGCTTGAGCATCAGCCGGAGATCGCTGGTCTCATCTGTGAGAGTTTCGCATTCCAACTGCCCGCGCCCGATTTTGTCCTTGCCGTTTTCAAGGGCATAAGCCACCTCGCACCGCATGCCCACATTCTCCATCTTAAGAACGAGACCTTCTCGCGAGACCCCAATGTGGTGCAGGCCTTGAACGACGACCCGCTCGTTGGCCAAGAAACTCAGCCTAGTCAGACGATGGCGGCGATGGTCCGGGCCGATGAACGGGTCATGCAAGGTTTCCCGCTCATCACACTGCCAGTTCTGATTCTCCACGGCACACTCGACAAGAATGCGAAGCCGACCGGCAGCCAGCTCTTTTACGACATGGCGGGCTCCGCAGACAAGACCTTAAAGCTCTATGAGGGATCCTTTCACGACCCTCTTAACGATTTGGATAAGGAAGCGGTCATGGCGGACATCAAAAATTGGCTCAATGCAGAGCTTCCCGCCACATTGGGAACGCCGACCCGGATTCACCGCGTACAGTTCGAAGAGACATTAACAGCATGAAAAGAACTATCAGAATGTTAGTTCATACATCCGGCACGGGTGTATGAACTAACACCTTACGATCCGCAAGAAACCAACAATCCGATACTAATGAAAAGGAGAACATCATGATTCAACCCAACAATACCCAACAACGCACCAGGCGAGCAGTGGGAGCCGCGGCGGTCGGGATTGCGATTGCTCTTCACGCGCTCTCTGCCTCGGCGCAGACGGCTAAGGAGGTCAAAGGGGCGACGCCGCTGGTCGCGATCCAAAATGAGCCTTCCGCCCAACTGATTGTCGATCCCCCGATCCCCGAACAGCTTGCTCTAGGTCGGGTATTCATTCAGTACCGAACGGAGAACCTGCGCATCCTGCCGGTATTCGGCAAAGCTGCGCTGGAAGTCTCGCCACGCGTTGGCCACCTGCACTATTTCTTGGACGATCAATCCTGGCCAACGGTCGATACCAGCGGGGAAACGGTGGTCTTCGTGGGATTGGCGCCGGGCCCCCACAAAGTGCGCCTCGAACTAGCAGACACGATCCACAGGCCGATCCCTGGTTGCAGCAAGGCAATAGAGTTCACTATTCCCGCTCAGCAGCAGAAATAACTGCACGCCAGAAGGAGTATGGCTCTAGCAATAACGTCCCTTAGCAAATCTGTCCACGAGAGTGCACTTCGCCGTGCGGAAAGAAGATAGATCAACATGTCAACCTTAATGGACGTTCCAAGTAACATCACCGCGGCGACGCAGTTTCTCCATGTGCAGAACGACTTGCAGAACGAAACGTATGCGTACCGCCGCTTCGGCGGGGGAGCCTCGCATCCTCTTGTCTTTCTGCAACACTTCACGGGGACGATGGACAATTGGGATCCGGCCGTCACCGACGCTCTCGCGTCCGGACGAGAAGTCATTCTCTTCGAGAGCGCGGGCATCGGGCGCTCAACCGGCAAGGTCCCGGAGACGATTCAGGGCATGGCTGCACATGCACTCGCTTTTCTGAATGCGCTCGGACTCGAACGCGTGGATTTGCTTGGGTTCTCCCTCGGTGGCATGGTCGCGCAAGAAATCGCTCTTGCGCGACCCTCCCTTGTACGCAAAATGCTGCTGGTTGGCACCGCTCCAGAGGGTGGCGAGGAAATTATGCACTTGGAAAATCCGAAACTGAAACAAATCTTCGATTCCAATCTCCCAGCATCGCAAAGGCTGGTGAAACTTTTCTTCGCACCGAGCGCGTCGAGTCAAGCGGCAGGCGAGGCTTTCATAGCAAGACTCGCACAACGCAGCCAGGATCGTGAACCCGTATCGGGCCCCGAGGTTGCAAAGGCCCAAATCGCCGCCTTTCGTGCGTGGGAAGCCTTCACTGCGGAGCACTTCGCTAAGCTCGGCAAAATCGGCCAGCCGTGCCTCGTGGTCGGCGGAGTGTTCGACATCTTGATCCCGGTTAGAAATTCCTATCTATTGAGCGAGCACCTGCCGAACGCGGTACTGCTGACCTTTCCCGATTCCGGGCACGGTTCCTTGTTTCAGTTTCACGAGTCTTTCACGAGGCAGGCGGCCGCCTTCCTCGCGTCAGACTCACAGTTTGCGCCTTATTGAGTAGCCAGATTGCCTAACCAGGAGACCGCGATGAAAACCTTGAAAGCAGCGGCGATCTTCGTCGCCGAATGAGGAGAAGGAGCGCTATGAACTTCAAGACTGCCGACGTTTCGGGCGTTAGGATCTTCTACCGCGAGGCCGGGGATTTGTCGAAGCCGACCATGGTTTTGTTGCACGGCTTTCCCTCCTCCTCATACTCATTCCACGATCTCATGCCGCATTTGGCGGATCGGTTTCACGTCATCGCTCCCGACTACCCCGGCATGGGATACAGCGAGGCGCCAGCTCCTACCGTCTTGCGACCGACCTTCGACGAGATGGTCACGATCATCGGCGCGTTCATTGCCCAGTGTGCGCCCGGACCAGTCATCTTGTACATGCATGACATCGGCGGACCGATCGGAATGCGGATCGCGACGGCCCACCCCGACCGGATCGCCGGCCTGATTTTTCAAAACTTCACCATTTCAATAGAGGGTTGGAACCCCGAGCGCCTGAAAGTCTACGAGCGGCTCGGCGGCCCTGAAACCCCAGAAAATCTGGCCGAGATCGAGCAATTTGCCACCGTCGAACGCGACATGTTTCTTCACAAAAGGGGCGCGCGCCGGCCCGACGACCTAAATCCGGACTATTGGGCGATCGACGCTTATACCTTTTCGATCCCGGCGAGCCGCATCTTCATGTCGAGACTGTTTATGACCCTCGCGACGAACATCAAGCTCTACCCGCAATGGACCGCGTATCTGAAGGACCGGCAGCCGAAAACGCTCATCGTGTGGGGGCGAAACGACCCTCTCTTTACGTCGGCAGCCCCGGAAGCCGTGAAGCAGGCTGTGCCGGCGGCCGAACTCCGCTATTTCGACGGAGGCCATTTCGTGCTCGACGAGTACGCCGATGCGATCGCCGATGCGATCATCGAGACGTTTTCCCCGATAGCGGGAATGCGCAATGAGTGAACCCGTAGTTAGTGAACCAAGGAAAAGGACAATGAACCAACTCGCGCAGCAGGCAATTGAGGCTCATGGTGGCCTTGAACGTTGGAACCGTTTCAGCACGCTTTCGGCCCACCTGATCGATGGGGGCATGCTCTGGGCGGCTAAGGGCAAAGCGGGAGTTCTTGCGGACGTAACCGTGACGGTCGACCTCCGAGACGAGAAGGCGTCGCACTGGCCCTTCGGTTCTCCCGATCGAAGGTCGCGCTTCGAGCCGCAACGAGTCGCGATTGAAGACGCGAACGGTAAGGTGCTTGAAGAACTCCTTCAACCCCGCGCCTCCTTCGCAGGACACGCCGGCACTTGGAGCGATTTGCAAACCGCCTACTTCGCGGGATACGCAATGTGGACCTATCTGAACATTCCGTTTCTGCTCGCCAGACCCGGCGTTGAGTCAGAAGAAGTGGAGCCGTGGCAAGAGGCAGGCGAAACCTGGCGTCGTTTGCAAGTCCGCTTCCCCGCGGATATCGCGACCCACAGCACGGAGCAGACACTCTACTTCGACCGTCAAGGATTATTGAGGAGGCAGGACTACAACGTCGAAATAGATGGCACCGCTGAAGCCGCGCACTATGTCTACGATCACAAAGAGTTTTCTGGCATCGTCTTCCCGACGAAAAGGCGAGTTTACCGTCGACAACCGGGCGGACGCCCCGCTCCCGAACCGTTAATTATCTCCATCGACCTCGATCGCATTGTGCTCAGCTAGGCCGCACCATGAATAAGACGACTGCAGGTTCACTCCAAGATTTCACGATCACTGTTCTCTCGACGATGCTGGTGGGCGAACCACGCGGCATCGGCGAGTGGGGTTTCGCCGCTCTTGTCGAAGGCGATCACCACTGTATGCTCGTCGACACAGGCGCTCGGCCGGACACAGTGTTGAAGAATACGCAGGAATTGAAGGTCGACTTGTCTGGCGTCCACGAAGTTGTCCTGACGCATTCTCACTGGGATCATGTTGGCGGTCTTCTCACGCTTCGGCGTGAGTTCATGAAACGAAATCCTGACGCTCTTTCCATAGTGCATGTGCCGGTAGGCATCTTTGATAGCCGACCGTCGCCAACCGGCGAGGGCAATCCGATGATCGCGATTCGCAAAGAGTATGAGGCGACAGGTGGAAGCTTCGTTTTGCACTCCTCCGGCGCGGAATTTGCACCTGGAATTTACTTCACCGGTCCAGTTCAACGCGTTTATCCGGAGCACAATTGGAGCGGCTCGGGCAGGGTTCTGACGCCTTCCGGGCTCGTGGAGGACAACGTCCCAGAGGACTCATCGGTTGTTCTCGATTCCCAAAAAGGATTGGTGATCCTCACGGGCTGCGGACATGCCGGCATCGTGAACATAATGACCGCAGTTGAAAAGCATTACGGGAATAGGTCGATCTTCGGAATCGTCGGAGGGCTGCACCTGTTCCCCGCGAGCGATGAGGTTGTGGACTGGACGGCTATCAAGCTTCGGGAATCCCAGGTAGCAAATCTGCTGGCAGCTCATTGCACGGGGATCGAAGCCACTTACCAATTGAGGGCCAAGCTGGGGCTGAACCGCCAAACCGCAGTGGTCGCAGGTGTGGGCTCATCATTCTCATCTACGAAAGGTATTGTGGCTGGTCCTCTTGCGAAGTAGTCGCGACACTTGCGGGTGGGAGAGTACTTTAGTCTGTCATTGCTGTTCCTTAGTCTCTTTGCCGCGCCGAACAACATCCGGTTTGTAGTTGCTCCAAAACAAGATCAAAAAAGGAGAGCACTTATGAAAATCTTCGCTATCGCAACCCCGAAACCCACTGTGACGCCCGACAAGCTTCAGCAGTACATGCCGGCCGAAGTGTCGGCCACCCTCCAACACTATCTCGACGGCACGATTGAGCAGTTTTGGTTTCGTGAGAAGCTCGGGCCGATCTTCCTCATGAACGCCGAGTCGGTCGAACAAGCTAAGGCGTCATTGGCCGAGCTGCCACTGGTTGCGAATGAACTAATGACATACGAGGTCTTTCCGGTCACCCCGCTCAGCCCACTTAGCCTTCTGATCCACGGCAAGTAAGACATGGCCACATCCGTCGCGTGGATCGTGAAGCTTGCGAAGCCACTGATCGCGAACAAGCGCTGCGGACGCAGGGATATCTGAGGAAACCTAGCAGCCGGGATCGATGAAGAAGGCGAATCGCTTATCAGGTTCCTGGGTCTTATCTTTAAGACGCAGATCAAATTCAGATCCGGAGATGCTTCTTATAGGCCTATGACGGTTCATATTGACCGAGCTCCTGCACAAGGGCCTCATTATAGGGCGACTACGCCCGTCCGCGGCAGCGATTCGGGAGGCCCCCTGAAAGGCGGAAATCCGGACTGCACCGTCCTAATCCTGCCTGGTGCGCCGCATATGTTTGTTGAACATAACAGCCGGACAGAGTCGCTCGGGGCAGACAATTCGGAATCTCTCTCCGGGCAGTTTCTAGAACAACGTCTCAGGAGCGTATTCCTCAGCGCAAGCCGGATCATCGTTCTGTACTGAGTTGACTCGAGAGCTCACGCGGTAGCGGCGCATGGAATCTGCTTGGTACGGTTTGACCAAATCGAGTATGTCGTCGACTTGTTTGAATCCCGGATCGAGCCATAGATCATAGTTCTCACGCCGTATGATGACAGGCATTCGGTCGTGAATTCCTGACATCAATACATTTGCCGAAGTTGTGATGATCGAAAACGTTTCGACGATCTCTCGCTCCGGGTTCTTCCATCGATCCCAGATTCCAGCGAACGCAAAAACTGAGTCGTCCGCGAGGGTAAAGCAGAAGGGAGATTTCCCCTTGCTGTTTTTTGACCACTCGTAAAACCCATCGGCGGGAATCAAGCAGCGGCGAGAAAGCAAGGGTTCGCGAAAGGCAGGCTTCTCGGCAATCGTCTCCGCCCTGGCGTTAATCATTTTGTAGCCGGCTTTGGCATCCTTCGCCCAGAAAGGGATCAGTCCCCAACGCATCAGCGAGAAGGAACGAACGGGGAGAGTCGCGTCCTGGCGGACGACGGGCACACTCTGGGTGGGTGCGATGTTGTAACGAGGACTCCAGTCATCGTCATCCCCCACATCGAAGGCCTGGGCCAGAATCTCCTTTTCCCGGGCAAGGCGATAGCGTCCGCACATGATTAAGAGTATAGGACGATAAAGCGCGATCGGATCCGAGTCCCGCACGGGTGCGTTACTCGTGCTAGGGTCTTTAAGCTCGGACGGCCCTACCAAAAGCAGTGAAGAAGCCGGTGGCGAGGGGCGTCACGCCGGTGCTCTTTTTGGTGTCACTGCGCCCCACTGAATAACTCTGCGATGCAACGGTTCCCTGCTCTAAAATAACCGATTTGCAGTCCTACTCCATAAGGTGCATAGAGCGGTTGGTGCGCTTCGAACGCAGGGGTTGGGAGTTCGAGCCTCTCCGGGTCCACAATGACTTGCCTGCGTTCTCTGCTTCGCGAGTCCTTCACTGTTTCTCTAGCCGCAAAAGTAAAAGGAAGCTATAGTGCTAGCGCGTCCCAATCACTCGAACCGTCTTCATGTTTACTAGCACCGATTCCGGAGGCTTATGACCGTGCATAAAAGTTTAGCGTGTCGGCGAATTTATTCAGCGATGGTCCTCGCCCTGGTTGCGTTCTGCACCAGTGTGACGAATGCGCAACAAACAAAAGTGGTTCTGAATCGCGACGGCAGCACGATCGTCCTGGAGGCCTACGCTCCCAACATCATTCGCGTGACCCTGAGCCTGCTGAAGGATCCGGCACTCGCGCCTCCCGGCTTCGGTTTTGTTGGCACTCCCTCCGCCGAAGGCTGGACGCAGCAGGCGACTGCTGACGGAGACGTTTATCGCTCATCGCGCTTGGTAGTGACGCTGGCGAAGAATCTTCCCGGCCATCCCATGCCGAGTGAGATCGACATTGCCAAGTTTTTCAACGGCTCCGCTCCGCCCGCACCCATCACCATCAGCACGCCCGAAGGCAAAGTGCTTCTCGACATGACGGGATGGTCGATGTCCGTGCCCAACCACAAAGACGGCAACGCCAGCCTTTTACATGACGAGCGTCCTTCGGACGCTCCGTTCTACGAGGTCGGCGCCGACTTCGTTTCTCCCGACGACGAGCACTACTACGGTTTGGGCCAGAATCACGAAGGGTTTCTCGATCATCGCGGCCATACCGTGGAGTGCTGGCAAAACTATCTGGCCACCGGCGGACCCAGCGTTTGCGTTCCATTTCTGGTGACCAACTATGGCTACGGAATGATCTGGGACAACCCCTCGCGGACCACCATCGAGCCGGGGTTCAACGAAAAGACGAAATGGATTTCCCAGGCCGGAGATCGCGTTTCATTTTTCGTGATCGCGGGAGCGAATACCGATGAGATTTATTCCGGCTATCGCCAACTGACCGGGGCTACGCCGCTGATGCCCAAGGGGGCTTACGGCTACGTGCAATGCAAGCAGAAATATTCAACCCAGGCCGAAGTGCTCGCGGTCGCGAAGGGCTATCGTGAGCGCCACCTGCCCGCCGACATCATCGTGGTGGACTGGTTTTATTACACCAAAATGGGGCAGATGGATTTCGCTCCTGAGAAGTGGCCCGATCCGGCGGCCATGAACCGCCAACTGCATGACATGGGTTTCCAAACCATGATCAGCGTGTGGCCGCGCTTCACCAAAGGCTCCCGCTACTACGACACGCTCGCCAAGAATAACTGGTTCATCCATCAAGCCGACGGCACGCCGCTCGACGGTCTGCCCTACGATCGCGCCGGCTCCGACATTGACACGACTAATCCCGATGCGGCCCGCTGGTACTGGGACGTCATTCGCGACAACATCATCGCCAAAGGCTTCGATTCCATCTGGGCCGATGAAACCGAGCCCGATCTGCCGCCGGACGGCAGCTACTTCCACGTCGGGCCGGGCACGCGTTACTTCAATATTTATCCGCTGCTGCACACGGGCGCGATTTACGATGGCTTCCGCCGCGACGTTAAACATCGGGCGCTCATTCTTTCGCGGGACGCTTATCTCGGAGCACAGCGCAATGGGACCATGTTCTGGTCATCCGATATCTATCCCACATGGGACACGCTAAAGCGCCAGATTCCCACCGGACTCGACTTCACCGCTTCCGGTATCGCCAACTGGACGCAGGACATCGGCGGCTGGCAGTACTTGCCGGCCGTGCATCACCCCGCTCATCCCCCGCTTCTTGACCCATCGGACGCGCGCGATAATGTCGGCGGGTACGACGACTATCCCGAGCTCTACACCCGTTGGTTCGAGTACGGTGCGTTTCTTCCCGTGTTCCGCGCCCATGGCAGCCGCACCTACAACGAAGTCTGGTCTTACGGGAAGCAGGCTGAACCGATTCTCGAGAAGTATTTGCGGCTGCGTTATCAACTCCTGCCGTACATTTACTCGCTGGGGTACAAGACTAATCAAGATGGCTCGCCGTCCATGCGCGCGCTGTTCATGGATTTCCCCAACGATCCGAAAGTCGCCGACCTTGGGGACGAGTACATGTTTGGTCCCGCCTTCCTGGTCGCTCCGGTGACCGAGCAGGGCGCAACCAGCCGCGAAGTTTATTTGCCGGCAGGCGCCGATTGGTATAACTACTGGACGAACCAGCGCGTACACGGCGGACAGAGCATCCACGTCGCCGCCCCTATCGAAACCCTGCCACTGTTTGTGCGGGCGGGTTCGGTCGTGCCTCTGGGTGCGGCCATCGAGAGCACGCAGCAAGTGCAGGAGATCGCGAAGATACGCGTCTATCCCGGAGCCAATGGCGACTTCACCCTCTACTCGGATGACGGAACCACGTATGCTTACGAAAAAGGAGACAGCAGCATTACGCATCTGCACTGGGATGACGCGGCGCAAAAGCTGAGTCACGATGGGGCCCCGGCGTGGAAGGGCCCGGATGAGCAGGTTCTGGAGATCGTGGGGCGCTAACTTGTCAATGCCCTGGCACGGCGCGATTGCGGCCAACTTCCTGATTCCGTGGACAAAATAGTTTTGTCCGGCGTGTCCCTTTCGGCATATCGGGGCTGCTATCCTATAACTATAAAGTAAAGTAGCGATTAAGCGCAGGCTCGGGCCGGCGCTTTTTTGTTTGTGCAAGCGCGGCCATCGGCTCCTCCGATGCGGCGCTCACCGGCTTCCTAATCGTTGTGGCCGACGGGCGGAATCTCGACCACAAAGGAAAAGAACAGGCGCAAGCATCGTTGCTGGCGCCTTTTCTATTAGGGCCATGGAAAAACAATCACGTGTTCCCGTCCAGCAGCGCGCTGGTCCAACCGGACAAAATACCCTCCCCAGCCGCCATCCCAAACGTCGCGGCGAATTGGCGGAACTGGGGTTCATGCTCAAGGCCGCCAGCCTTGGCTTTGGCGTGGCCAAACCCTACGGCGATAGTTGCCGCTACGACTTTATTCTGGATTCAGGGGAGCGGCTGTGGCGGGTGCAGGTCAAGTCGACTTATGGCTCAGGGCCAACCGGCTACCGGATCAACGCCTACGGAAGCACGAATTCCGGATTCTTTTCATATACCCCGGAAGAAATCGACATACTGGTTGCGTATGTTGTGCAGGAGGACGCGTGGTATGTGATTCCAGTGAAAGCGTTCGCCCCACATCGGAGCCTGCAACTCCATCCCTCTGGCGGTAAAGGCGGACAATATGAGAAATATCGCGAAGCCTGGGGACTTATGACCTCGGAGGAGCGCATGCGGCTGGCGAAGAATGGGAAATAAGACGGCAGTCTTAATCCAAACCTAACTCTTTCCATTTCTTGTCGACCAGGGCTTTCGTCTTTTCGTCCATGCGAATTTCGTCGGGCCAGGGACGATGGAAGCCTTCGCTCGGCCACTTGCGGGTGGCGTCGATGCCCATCTTCGAACCGTAGTTGGGCAGGCGCGAGGCGTGGTCAAGCGAATCAATCGGTCCGAGGGTGAATTGAATATCGCGTTCGGGATCAATGTGATTGAGCACCTTGAGCGTGACGTCGCCGATGTCCTGCACATTGACGTCTTCGTCGACGACGATGATGCACTTGGTAAACATCGCCTGCCCCAGCGACCAAACGGCGTTCATGACTTTGCGAGCCTGCCCTGGGTAGGACTTCTTGATGGAGACCAGCATCAGGTTGTGAAAGACGCCTTCGACGGGAAGGTTGATGTCCACGATCTCCGGGATGGTGAGCTTCATCAGCGGCAGGAAAATACGCTCGACCGCTTTGCCCATGTAGGCGTCCTCCTGCGGAGGCTTGCCGACGATGGTGGTCGAGTAGATGGGATCTTTACGGTGCGTGATGCAACTCACATGAAAAACCGGATAGAGATCTTCGAGTGAGTAGAAACCGGTGTGATCGCCGAAGGGGCCCTCGCTGCGCAGTTCGTCGAGGTGGACGTGGCCTTCGAGAATAATTTCCGCGTTGGCCGGGACTTCGAGGTCGACGGTTTCGCATTTCACCAGCTCAACCGGCTTCTGGCGGAGGAAGCCGGCAATGAGATATTCCTCGACGTCCGGCGGCGCGGGCACGATGGCAGAAAAAGTAAGCGCTGGATCGGTACCGATGGCGACGGCGACTTCCATCTTGCCGCCGGGCCGGTCGCCTTCGAGGAGAACTGATCCGCCGGAAGAACGCGCCATCATGTCCACTCGTAGAGACGCAGCTTGCTGCGTCTGCTGTGTGGCGCTGCCGGAGACGTTGCCGAGCAACGTCTCTACGGAGGCATTACGCAGGGCCTCCCGATAATGCTCCGCGCCGACTTTCTGGCGCTGCCAATGCATACCGGTCGTGCGCTCGTCATAAACCTGCATGCGATACATGCCCACGTTGCGCTTGCCGGTCTTCGGATCGCGGGTGACTACGCACGGAAACGTGATGAAGCGCCCGCCATCTTTTGGCCAGCATTGCAGAATGGGGAAATCGAGTAGCGAAAAGTTGCCGCGCTTAATGACCTCCTTGCACGGGCCAGTGGGGACGGTCTTAGGGAAGAACTTTCCCATCTCTGCCAGCATGGGAAGCATTTTTACTTTGTCGAGAAAACCTTGTGGAGATTTGACGTCCATGAAGTGGCGAATGCGGTCGGCCACTTCATCGAGTGCGTCGACTTCGAGCGCCAGGTTCATGCGCAGAGCTGAGCCGAACTGGTTGATCAGCACTTGCGAGCCAGGATGGCCTTTGATGTTCTGAAACAGCAGCGCCGGACCGCCGGGATTGCCTTTCTGGTCACGTCCCTTCGAAACGCGATCGGTGATTTCCGCGATTTCGAGGATGGGGTCAACTTCGGTGCGGACTTTTTTCAGTTCACCCGCACGGTCGAGCGCTGCGATCCAGTCGCGTAGGTCGTCGTAAGCCAAGAGTTCCTCTTTCGCGAGACGGATGATTATAAGGCAGAGGAACACTTGCGCGCCTTTGGCGCTGGACAGACGAGGGCGTCTGTCCCCACGTGAGCATCTTCGGTGACATTTATGACTATTGCGGCGCCGGACGGGTTGGAGCAGATCATTGCGACTTTCGGGGACATTCAGAAATATGTTCTGCGCGATGGCACCTTGGATCCGCGATGGCAGACGGAATTCCTGGCGTTGGTTGCGCTTCCCTTCCCGCTGATGCTTTCATTTGACCATTCCAAGACAATTACGCATTTCCGCTGTCATACACTGCTGGTTGGAATTTTCTCTGACGTGTTCGCAAAGATTGCCGGCGCCGGACTGCAAGCGAAGATCACAAGCTTCGGCGGATGCTTTGCATTTCGGCCACAGCGGACGGGTACGAAACTTTCGACGCATTGCTGGGGGATTGCGGTGGATCTGAATCCAGAAACCAACCAGCAGGGTTCGGCGGGCGACATGGATGCAGGCATCATCGAATTATTCCGCAGCGCCGGTTTTGAATGGGGCGGCGATTGGGCGGGCGAGAGGAAGGATGCCATGCATTTTCAGTTTTGCACGGGATATTGACTTAAAGAAATCAACCGCCGAGTTCGCAGAGATCGCCGAGCAAAATCCGTCATCTGCGATGACAGGATGGTGGTTACATGCTGTATAGTTCGGGGGCCTGAGAAAATCCCCGCTCAAGCATAGCTTGAACGGGGCACCCTCGGGAGTTGGGAAAGACGAGGCTGCGTCAATGATGGATGGAAACAAGAAACGAGTCGTGATCACCGGGATGGGCGTTGTCAGTCCGAATGGCGTTGGCAATGCGGCCTTTACCGAGGCGACCCTCGCCGGACGCAGCGGGGTGAAACGAATTTCGCGGTTTGATCCGTCGGAGATACAGGTGCAGATCGCGGGCCAGGTGAGTGATTTTGACGAACTGGCGTGGGTTGAGAAGCGCGAACGAAAACATGTGTCGCGAGTGCTGCCATTGGCCCTGGCGGCCGCCACCGAGGCGATGCAGGTGGCGGGCATTGAGAGCGACAAGCTTTCGCTCAAGGAAAGACAGCGATTCGGGATCATCATGGGCTCGGGCGGAGGATCTCAGGAATTCACCGAAGAGCAGTATCGATTGTTTTTTCATCAGCAATATAAGCAGATGAGTTTGTTCTGCGTGCCGACTGGGGTGATGGGGACGTTGTCGAGCGAACTTAGCGTGCGCTTCGGATTGCGCGGAGCAAGCCATGTGATCACGACGGGATGCACATCGTCGACGGATGCGTTCGGCTACTCCATGCGGCAGATTCAATCGGGGCGGCTGGATATGGTACTGAGCGGAGGAGCGGACGCACCGATTGCATTAGGAATCATCAAGGGATTCATTCTGATGAAAATCCTGACTGACTCGTGGAATGAGCAGCCGGAACGCGGGTCGCGCCCTTTTTCGGCGGACCGGGACGGATTCGTCGTAGGTGAAGGGGCATGGATGTACGTGCTCGAGGAATACGAACATGCGCGGGCGCGCGGCGCGAAAATATTCGCCGAGGTGGCGGGATATGGTTCGACATGCGAGGCGTTTCATCGGGTGCGCTTGCAGGAATGCGGCGAGGAGCCGGCGCGGGCGATTGGATTGGCGATGAAACAGGCAGGGATCGGGCCGCAGGACGTGCAGTTTGTGAGCCTGCATGGGACATCCACGCAATTGAACGACCGGATCGAAACCCAGGCGCTCAAGCTGGCGCTGGGCGAACATGCGGCGCAGGTGCCTATGTCGGCAATCAAGTCGCAGATCGGGCATCCGCAGGGGGCGAGTGGGGCGGCGGGTGTGGCGACGGCTATCGTGGCTTTGCAGCGTGGGCAGCTTCCCCCTACGATTAATCTGGAAACTGTGGACGCGCAGTGCGATTTGGATTATGTGCCGGATGTGGGACGGATGAAGACCATCGAACACGCGGTGTGTAACTGCATTGCGTTTGGATCGAAGAATTCGGCGCTGGTGTTGAGGAATTGCGCGTAAGGTCCCGCCCTCCCGCAAAGAGCGCGGGAAGGACGGGGCACCCCGCTACCGAGAAAGCAGTGGCACGGTAGGGGTCCTTCGACTCCGGGATTGGTTCGCTTCGCGAAACAATCCCTGCGCTCAGGATGACAAGGGTAGAGAGATTTATTGGAGTAAGTGAAGGACGGTGCTCTCCACTTTGGGCCAAGCGGTGGAGTGGGGATCGATGAGGTCGAGGTGGCCGGCGGTGGAAATCTCGAGATAGTGCACGTCTTCGCTGCGGCTCTTTTTCTGCTGCGTGTAGTTGCGGCTTAAGAACGACGGCACTGTGTCGTCGGAAGCACCGTGGATGAGCCACTGGGTTGCGGAAATCCTGAGCTGCATGGGATCGGCTTCGTGGTAGTGCTCGGGAACCAGTTTCGGCGTGCCCCCCAGGAAATCGGCGACCGCGTTATCGCCAAGATGAAGATCGAAGGCCTGTTGCAAATCAACCACTCCAGCAAGCGAGATAACGCGTCTGATCGAAGGCTCGTGGCCGGCCAGGCAAAGTGCGAGTTGGCCGCCGGCTGAGTGACCCATCACCAGCGTTTTCGCTAAATCGAGATTGTACTTCCTGGCAATACCGGAGAGAAAACGATAGCCGCTGCGAATGTCTTCGAAGGTGCCCGGCCATCCCCCACCGTGATTGCCTACCCGGCGGTACTCCAGATTCCAGGTAGCGATGCCTCTTGCGGTCAGAGCCGCGCAGAGGTGTCCTGCGGGAAGAAGGTTGTACCTGGCACGCCAGAAACCTCCGTGAATGTTCATGACTACGGGGAATGGGCCTTTGACGGTGTCCGACAGTTTCGGAAGACGCAGCTCGCCGAATTGGTTTGCGTCGGTGCCGTAGGCGAGGTGGGCATCGGCGGGAGGCGGCGGAAGAGTGAGGATGTCGTCTGACATTTACAAGCAGGTGTCAGGTTACTGTTCTTTTAGCTTCAGTTTGGATTTATTTTCTTCGAGGAATTCGCCTAGTTTGTCGGAAACATCCAGCAGGCGTTTCCACTGCTCGTAGTAGAGGGTGACGGGAAAGCGGCCCAGTCCGTAGATGCTGACGCCGCCTTTTTCGCTGACGCGAAACTCCAGGCTGCCAGTGCGCCGGGGTTGTTTTTCCAGTTCGGCTAAACGGGCTTTCAGTTCTTCATAAGTAGGTTCAGTCATGAATGACCTCGAGGAACAAGAATGATTACAGGATGAGTCCATGATAGAGATTGTGGCGGGATTCGTCGAGTTGGTGGCGGCAAGAGAAAGTCCTGCGCCTACGATTCGGACCTGGGCGCGGGATTGCGGCATTAGGAAAAGCGATCAATAACTTCGCGAGGAACCGGTTTCGACTGGAGCTTTTCGGGGTCTTCGGCGGACCGACCGGTCCAAACCCGAGTTTCAAAACACTCGACCGCAAGAACATCGCCCTTGAATAACCTATGGTGGACATCAAAGCTGCTGTTTCGCCATTCCGTGACAGAGGACTGGATGATTACATCGTCGCCAAACCGCGATGGTGCGAGAAACCGGACGCGCAAGTCCACCATGGGAATGCCCGCGATGCCGTGGGTCTTGAGCATTCCCTGCTTGGGCAAGCCGGCGCGCTCGAAGAGAGAAACTGTACAAGCATCGAAGTATTCCAGATAGCGCGGATAGTAAACGATTCCGGCGGGATCGCAATCTCCCCACTCGATATGGATGGTCTTACGATTGATTAGCATGCGCCCTTCTTCTTCTTGCTCGCGTGTTCTGAAGCTCGCGGACTCTAAAGGAAGACCCAACCATTATGTATCGCGATGCGGCAATCCGCGCAAGGGCCACAGAGCCGTGCGCGCTTGGACGTTCGCCACAACGCGGGCTAGGTGCACACATGAGTTGTTCTTTGGGCAGGTAAATGAGCTAAAATTCTAAGCGCCATCTTAGGGCACCCCGGAAGGTGGCGATTGGTAAGAAGCTTTTCCTGAGACTTCTGCGCCCAAGCCCCAGGCACAACTTAGCCGGTGCGTCCACGAAGCCGCGGAGACCCGCATCTAACGTATCAAGTCGAGGAGAAAAATTATGGCTACGGTCCTGAACCTTGCTCCCGCCGAAGATAGAGTCACAAGCTTTGTTTCCAAAACCCAAAAAATGTTGATTAACGGCAGGTGGGTGGAGGCGGCCTCCGGTAAGACCTTCCCTACCTATAATCCGGCGACTGGCGAAGTGCTGTCGCGCGTAGCGGAAGGCGATCGCGAAGATATTGACCGGGCGGTCCGGGCGGCTCGCGCCGCCTTCGAGACCGGCCCCTGGTCGAAGCTGACTCCCTCCGAGCGGGGACGCCTCATCTGGAAGCTGGCGGACCTGCTGGAAGAGAACCTGGAAGAGTTTGCCGAACTCGAGACCCTGGACAATGGAAAGCCACTAACGGTGGCGAGGGCGGCGGACGTCCCCTTGGCGGTTGACCTGTTCCGCTATATGGCGGGGTGGGCCACCAAGATTGAGGGCCACACAATTCCGATTTCCGTGCCCTACACTCCGGGTGCGAAATATTTGGCTTACACGGTTCGCGAACCGGTAGGCGTGGTTGGACAAATTATTCCCTGGAACTTTCCGCTGCTGATGGCGGCCTGGAAGCTGGGACCGGCGCTGGCTACGGGTTGCACCGTGGTGCTTAAACCGGCGGAGCAGACGCCGCTCACCTGTCTCCGGCTGGGTGAGTTGATCCAGGAGGCGGGCATTCCGGATGGCGTGGTCAACATCATTCCCGGATACGGCGAGACCGCGGGCGCGGCGCTGGCGGCGCATCCTGACGTGGACAAGATTGCGTTCACGGGCTCGACCGAAGTCGGCAGGCTCATTCTTCATGCGGCCGCCGGAAACCTGAAGAAGGTCTCGCTCGAGCTGGGTGGCAAGTCTCCGAATATTGTTTTGGGAGACGCCGACGTGAAGACCGCTGCGGCCGGGGCGGCGAGTGCGATCTTCTTCAATCATGGGCAGTGTTGCTGTGCCGGTTCCCGGCTCTATGTGGACAAGAAGATTTTCGACGAAGTGGTCGACAAGGTGTCGCAGAAAGCCGCGAAAATCAGGATCGGTCCGGGAATGGAGCCGACCACAGACATGGGGCCGCTGGTTTCCCAGGAGCAGCTGAACCGGGTTTGCGGCTATCTCGAATTAGGACGATCCGAGGGAGCCAGAGCCACGGTGGGCGGCGAGCGGCACGGGGACAAGGGATACTTCGTCAAGCCCACCGTGCTGGTGGACACCAATCCGAAGATGAAGGTGGTGCAGGAGGAAATCTTCGGGCCGGTGGTGACAGCGATTCCCTTCGATGATCCCGACACCCTGATCAAGCAGGCCAACGACAACATTTATGGGCTGGCTGCCGGGATTTGGACGCGCGATATTCAGAAAGCGCATCGCCTGGCCTCTGAGCTCCGGGCGGGCACGGTCTGGATCAATTGCTACAACATTTTCGACGCAGCCTTGCCCTTTGGCGGATACAAGCAGTCGGGCTGGGGACGCGAAATGGGTCGCGAAGCGCTGGAAATGTACACGGAAGTGAAAGCGGTTTGCTCAGCACTATGAGCTGACCCTGCAAGAAAAGCGGAGGCCGGGATGCATCCCGGCCTCCGCATGTGTTTTAGGTTGACGAGCTAGTTCCCCAAATACTCGACGTGGACATACGTGCCCAGCCTGACGTTATAAGCCAGGTACCAGCCGTCGTGATCGGGATCTTCATAAATCACGATATCGTCGCTGTCCCAAAGCCAGCCATCGCAGAAGCCCACATCGTAGGGGGCCACGCTGAAATAGAAGCCGCCAAACCAGAAGCGTCCAGGACCTCCTCCGCCAAGGTGGAAGACATGGCCACGGCCGAAGCCACCTGTAAAGCGTCCATGTTCCCAGGGATGATCGAGGTGATAGTGAACATCACCGCGGCCTGAGTCGTGTCCGATCCATTTGCCATTGGAGTGAACGTGGGGGGCGTTGGGGTGACCATGTTTATCACTGAATCCGTGGGGGCTGGCGGCAGGCGCCGTGCGCCCTACCCGGGCTGGGGCAGGACCGTGGGCAGGAATGTGTCCGCCAACGCCGTGCGCAGCATGCTGCGCCAGTGCCGGAATAGAAACCCATGACAACACCGCGAGAAAACAGACAAGCCTTTTCATTCGGCCTCCTAAATTTAAGTCACGCCAGTTTAGTTCTTCGATTGGCTATTTTCCAGTTGGTCCGGAAAGAAACGCAGCTGCCGAGTATGACAACTGTCATTCTCCTCGACTGACAGATTCCACTGGCCATCGAATTTGAGATGATGCATTCTCGGCTGAGGTTTTCTTCCGCCGGGGAATAAAAATTGGCTCAAAATCAGGACCCGGCATAGCATACAATCTGGCAGCGAAAGGAACACCCTCGATGAAACGTCTGATGATTCTGCTATTACTTTCCGCCTTGCCCGCGCTGGCGGCGGAGCACTCGGTTGCTGGGACCTGGAAAGTGGAGGGGAGCGTCAGCGGTTATGCCGTGGACAGACTTTGCACCTTCCAACAGGATGGCAACAAGCTGACCGGATCGTGCCGGAACGGCGATAGCACGGCTCCCGAAGAAAAGCCGGCTCCGTTCACAGGTGAGGTGAAAGATAAGACCGTGACCTGGAAGTACGACGTGGACTGGAACGGCAGCACGCTGACCGCGACCTATACGGGCGATTGGGACGGCGATTCGGCCATTACTGGAGCTATCGACGTCCAGCCGGTGAATGCCTCGGGCACGTTCACGGCGAAGAAGAATAAGTAGGAGAGCTGGCCACTGGCACTGTGGGTGAACGCGCGGTAATCCACCAAACCCGAAACTAGGATTGCTTCAGGAACTTCCCCTGCTCGAGTTCTTCGAAGGCCTGCCGGAGTTGTTCCTGCGTATTCATCACGATGGGCCCATACCATGCCACGGGTTCCTCGAGGGGCTTTCCGGAGACCAGGAGAAAGCGGATTCCGTCATCTCCTGCTTGCACGGTGACTTCGTCGCCGCGATCAAAAAGTATAAGGGAGCGGTTGTCGGCTTCCACGGGCGGGGTGGTGTCCAGCCATTTCACGGATTCGGTGGGCACGGTCAGTGGGCCCGAGGCGTTGCAGAACTTTCCGCCTCCCCCAAAAACGTAGGCAAAGGCATGACGGGTGGTTTCCACGGGCAGAGTCTTTCTCCTGCCGGGTGATACTGAGACGTCGAGATAGATGGGATCGGCTGCAATTCCATCCACCGGGCCGGTCTTCCCCCAGAAGGAGCCACACACCACGCGGACATGAGTGCCGTCGTCGTCCTTGATCTCAGGGATGTCCAGGGCTTTCACTTCCTGATAACGCGGGTCGGTCATTTTGAGCGATGACGGAAGATTAGCCCATAGCTGAAATCCGTGCATGCGGCCGGCCTTGTCCCCCTTGGGCATCTCCTGGTGGATGATGCCGCTGCCCGCGGTCATCCATTGCACGTCACCGGCGGCGATGGAGCCTCGGTTTCCCATGCTGTCGCCGTGTTCGACGGTCCCCGCGAGGACGTAGGTGATGGTTTCAATCCCGCGATGGGGATGCCAGGGGAATCCCGCCAAATAGTCTTCCGGGACGTCGTTGCGGAAATCGTCGAGCAGCAGGAAGGGATCGAAATCCTTGGTGTTGCCGAATCCGAAGGCGCGGCGCAAATGCACGCCGGCGCCCTCCATGGTCGGTTTGGACTGGATGACCCGCTTCACCGGACGAACAGACATGTTGATCGCACCCTGGGTCTAAAAATGGAGCGGGAGACCGGGATCGAACCGGCGACATCCAGCTTGGGAAGCTGGCGTTCTACCGCTGAACTACTCCCGCTAAGAAATTGATAAGGTGAGGTTATCACTGCGGGGAAGACGCTGGCAACGTGAGAGAAGTTATTATGGATGGTGGCGGGGGGATACGTTATGGGTCTGGTGATTCGGCGCTCGAAGATTCATTCCGATGGTTGCTATACGACTGAGCCCATCAAGGAGAGGCAGTTGGTGGTTGAATACACGGGGCCGCGCCTGACCATCAAGGAAGCGGACGATATCTATGAGAAGTCTCCGCGGACTTATCTTTTTGGGCTGACGGACGGCGAGCAGGTGATTGATGGGGACGGAGTGGCGGCGTTTATTAATCACTCCTGCGATCCCAATTGCGAGGCGGATGAGATCGAGGGCAGAGTGCTGATCACCGCGATCCGGGACATTCAGGCGGGCGAGGAATTGAGCTATGACTACAACTTGTACGATGGAGATTTGGATGATGAGTCTCCGTGTTATTGCGGGGCGGCGAGCTGCCGGGGGAGCATGTATTCGGAAAAAGAGTTGGCAAAGCGGACGAAGGCAATGAAGGCGCGAACCTCAGGCGTTAAAACGCGTAGTCGTTAGGAAGCTTTTATCGCAGCGCTATAAGCGCTGCGCCACCCAAAATCGGACTTTCTTCCCGGACTGAAGTCCGCTCGGAATCACAATAGCAATAAAGTCTTCCCTTAAATCAGACCCAGCTCTAGGTCCAGCGGAACCAGCGCAGGGCGAGCAGGAAAGAAACACCTCCCCAAATGACCAGGACGAGGATGCGTCCGGATTGAGATACCAGCGATGCGCCTTGCAGGATAGTGTCGCGCAGTGCGTCGTTGAGGGCCGTCAAGGGAAGCATCTTGATAAATGGTTGGACCACGGCGGGAAAACGCTGGTAGGAGAAAAAGACGCCGGAGAAAATCCACATGGGCATCATGACCAGGTTCATGAGTCCGCTGACGCTTTCGATTTTTTGGGCACGACTGGCGGTGAGCAGCCCGAGACCACCGAAAGAGACGGCACCAATGGCTCCGATCACAAGAATAGAGAGCAAAGAACCGACAATGCGCATGTGAAAGACCAGCGCCCCGAAACCAAGCAGTAAACCAACCTCGACCACCATCAAGATCAGTCGGCTACTGAGGAGAGCCAGCAGAAAGTCCATGCGGCGCATGGGGGTGGCGACGAAGCGCTTAAGCAGCTTGCGCTGGCGCATTTCAACCAAGGCGAACCCGATGCCCCACATGGCCGCGTTCATGAGATTCATACCGAGCATGCCGGGGACCAGGAAATCAATGTAACGGGAACCGGGCTCACTGGAAGTAACTGTTGTGGTGGAGATGATGTCCTTGCGACCGGCGGCGGATTGCAGGGCAGCGTCTACCTCGGAGCGAGAGAGAACGCTCTCCGGACGCGCGGGATCGTAACGATATTGAATGCTGCCGTCCTGGCCGGATTCGACCACCAGATCATATTTTCCCAGGCGAAAGCCTTGCAGGGCCTGCGATTGCTCAACCACATCAGCATGGATCAAGGAGTTTTGGGGCGAGCGTTGAATCAGCGCCAAGGCCTCTTGGGCGCCGGGACCCGAAACGATAGCGATCGGCGTCGCGTCGGCAGGCTTGTTGCGGAAGGCGATGCCGAGGCCCAGGGCGAGAAGTATGGGAAACATGAAAACCCAAAAGATTACTTCGGGCTCGCGCTGCAATTCCCGCAGGCGTGCCATTAACAAATGGCGATAGCCAGACCAGCGGCCGTTGGAGGGCACGGAACGCTGTTTCGATGCGACGGCCGGAGTGGTGGTCGGACTGGTCATCACTCTTCCCTCAGATGGCGGCCCGTCAGGCGCACGAAGACGTCTTCCAGGCTGGCCTGGCGCGTGGTGAGGTGAAGGAGCTGCGAACCCTGCCTGGCGACCGCATCCAGCAATGCGGGAATGGTAAGGTGCGGCTCATGCACGGTCAGGCTGAACAGGCCGTCGTCGTGGCGGACAGACTCGACACCTGGCAAGGCGCGCCAGATTTCGAGAGCAGCGCCATCGGAATTCCCGCTGGTGGAGAATTCCACCACGTGATGTCCGCCGAGGCGGTCGATGAGATCGGCGGGCGAACCCTCGGCGATGATCTGGCCGTGGTCAACAATGGCGAGGCGATCGCACAAACGTTCGGCTTCGTCCATGTAGTGCGTGGTCAGCAAAACCGTGCCGCCGTTTTTCTGGAAAATACGAATGATGTCCCAGAGTTGGCGGCGACTCTGCGGGTCGAGGCCGGTAGTGGGCTCATCGAGGAAGAGAATTTTAGGATTACCGACGAGCGCCGTGGCCACCGCCAGACGCTGACGTTGCCCGCCGGAAAGCTTGCCCACCCGGGCGTCGGCCTTTTCGGTGAGTTGCATTTCTTCCAATACTTCCTCCGCCGACCGCGGCTGACGATAGAAGCTGGCAAATAGATGCAGGGTCTCGCGCACGGTGAGTTTTTCAGTGAGCCGGGTTTCCTGCAGGGAGACGCCGAGCAGTTCGCGAAGTTCGCGCTGATCGGTTTTCCAGCTGCGGCCGAGGATGGTGACCTGGCCTGCTGTGGCATCAAGCAAGCCCTCGAGAATTTCGATGGTGGTGGTCTTACCGGCGCCATTGGGTCCGAGCAGACCGAAACACTCGCCAGCCTTGATTTCCAGATTCAGGCCACGGACGGCTTCGACCTTGCCGTCGTAAGTCTTGCGCAGATCGCGACATTGAATAGCGACAGACACTCGGGCATTTTAGCGGAGAAGAGCGGTGCCGTGCTTGGCGATTATCGAGAATCTCCATGATGCCTGGTTTAGAATCAGAATCTCTATGTGGAGTCATCCATCCAAGCCAGCCCGGCGGCGTGGCTTCACTTGACGGTAACTCTCCTAAACGCCCGTGCGTCGTTTACAAACTGCCGTCAGCAAGCGAACACTCGACTGGAGAGGAAAACTGCCCATGTTACGGAAATCCTGGCTGTCCTTGGTCTGCGTAGTGGGATTTGCGATATTGACTTCTGCTCAAGAGACGCGCCATTTTACCTTTCACTACGGATTCACCGTGAAGAACCTTCCCGCTGGGGACAAAGTGCGAATCTGGTTCCCCGCCGCCCATTCGGACCAGTTTCAAGAGGTGAAAGTTGTTTCAGCCGGTGGCGATTTGCCCCTGAAGAAGGCGCACGAGTCGAGATTTGGAAATGAGATTTACTATGCCGAGGCTTCGAAAGCCAAGCAGGCAGAACTGCATTTTGAAATCGTCTATGACGTGGTGCGGCACGAGCGGCTGACCTTTGGGGTGTATTCGCCGCATCTGGAGGCGGTCAAATTGCCTGACAAGGAGAGAAAGGAATATCTTGCGCCGGACAAGCTAGGGCCAGTGACGGGATTGCCGGCAGAATGGGCCGCAAAAGTTACGGCAGGAAAGTCCGCGCCGCTGGATAAAGCACTCGCCATCTACGACTACGTTTTCACCACCATGCGTTATGACAAGACGGGCACGGGCTGGGGCCGGGGCGATGTGCTGTACGCATGCGATGCCAAGAAAGGTAACTGCACTGACTTTCATTCGCTGTTTATGGCGATGGCGAGATCGCAGGGAATTCCAGCGCGGTTCGAAATTGGCTTTCCGCTGCCTCCGGACAAACATTCCGCTGACGTCGCTGGATATCACTGCTGGGCTGAGTTCTTTGAACCGACGCACGGTTGGATTCCCGTGGATATCTCGGAAGCCTGGAAACATCAGGAAAAACGGGATTACTTCTTTGGCGCTCACGACGACAACCGGGTGCAATTCAGCATGGGCCGGGACCTGGTATTAAATCCAAAACAGGATGGGGAACCGCTGAATTATTTTGTGTATCCCTATGTGGAGGTGGCGGGGAAAGAGTTTTCCAACGTCTCGATGGCGTTTTCTTTTGCGGATGTGGATAGCGGGGCAACGGCGCAGAGATAGAACCATGCCTCGCTGCGCTCGGCTGGACAGCCGAGGCGGCTGTCCCTACATAAGTCGTGGTGGGAAAGCCCGCTTTCTACTCCCACTCAATGGTTCCGGGCGGCTTTGAGGTGATGTCATAGACGACGCGGTTCACGCCCTTCACTTCATTTACGATGCGGCTCGACATGGTCTTGAGGACTTCGTGTGGGAGGGGCACCCAGTCGGCGGTCATGCCATCTTCGGAGTGCACGGCGCGGACGGCGCAGGTATAAGCATAGGTCCGTTGATCTCCCATGACGCCTACGGACATCACTGGCAGCAACACTGCAAACGATTGCCAGATTTTGTTGTAGAGGCCGGCTTTCTTGATTTCGTCAACCACAATCTCGTCGCAGTCACGCAGGATAGCGGTGCGCTCGGGTGTCACTTCGCCCACAATGCGAACCGCGAGACCGGGACCCGGAAAGGGCTGGCGTTGCAGGATTTCTTCGGGCATGCCGAGGTCGCGCCCGATGCGGCGGACTTCGTCTTTGAATAGTTCTTTCAGCGGCTCGATGAGTTTGAGCTTCATCTTCTCGGGCAGGCCGCCGACATTGTGATGGGATTTGATGATCTGCGAGGGGCCGCGAACAGAGCGCGATTCGATAACGTCGGGATAAAGCGTGCCCTGCACCAGCCAGTCCACACTTCCCTCTTCTTTCTCGATGCGAT
The DNA here is from genome assembly GCA_963802555.1 of Terriglobales bacterium. GTDB lineage: Bacteria > Acidobacteriota > Terriglobia > Terriglobales > Acidobacteriaceae > DATBAX01. The sequence continues at coordinate 1,184,175 of CAWDJD010000002.1, forward strand.
GGGCTTCTTCGTCGAATACGGCGATGAATTCGCTGCCGATGATCTTGCGTTTGGTCTCTGGATCGGTGACGCCCGCGAGTTTGCTCATGAAACGCTCGGTAGCATCCACGGCGATCAGATGCAATCCCAGCTTGTCGCGCAGGTTCTGCTGCACTTTCTCGAATTCATTTTTGCGAAGAACGCCGTTGTTTACGAATACGCAGGTCAGCCGGGTGGGCTCTTTGTCGGTGCGCATTGCCTTGTCAACCAGGACCGCTGCCACGGCAGAGTCGACGCCGCCGGAAAGAGCGCAGATGGCGCGTCCGCGGCCGACGGTTTGGCGAACATGGGCGACGGTTTCGTCGATGAAGCGTTGCGCCGTCCAGTTGGGCTTGGCACCGCAGATGTTCAAAGCAAAATTGCGCAGGATGTCGGTTCCGAGCGGGGTATGGTGAACCTCGGGATGGAATTGGACTGCCCACATCTTCTTCTCGGCATTCTCGATGGCGGCAACCGCGCTAGGTGATTTCGCGGTTAGCCGGAAACCATCGGGCAAGGCTTCGGCTTCGTCGCCGTGAGACATCCAGACCGCGAGGACTTTGGGGAGGCCTTCGAAGAGGCGCGAGCCTTCCTGCAATTCGACTTTGGCGTGTCCGTACTCGCGTTTGGCCGCCGGGCGGACTTTGCCACCGAGGGCGTACACCATGTATTGCAATCCGTAGCAAATGCCGAGGATGGGGAGGCCCAGCCGGAAAACTCCCGGATCGGCGACGGGAGCGTCTTTGTCATACACGGACGACGGCCCGCCGGACAAGATGATGCCAACGGGCGAGTAGCCGCGGATTTCTTCGAGAGTTGCGTTGCAGGGAAGAACTACAGAAAAAACATTCTGTTCGCGGATGCGGCGCGCGATTAGTTGAGAGTACTGCGCGCCAAAATCCAGGACGACGATTGACTGGCTGAGGCTGGATTGGGGTTCCACCGATGAGTTTCTCAAATCGGAGGGCAAGTGTAAAGCAGGAGCCAAGTCTCAGCTCTCGGGGACCAGGCTCGGCAGATCGCTCAAAATAGGTTCGTCGCGGTCCACGCCGTTGGTGAGCCTTGAATCGCGCCCGCCGTTCGATGGCGCAGCACTGGATTCTAAGGCCGGTATATCCACGGCATCATTGAGGATCACTACATATGCCGCCAGGCGTCCGACGTACAAGAAATCGACGACGGCAAAATACAGAAGAGTAACGGCCAGAAAGCCGCCGAAAACCACGCCGGCCGGAAGCACTGCAACGAAGGCCAGCGGAAAAGCCGCTGCCGAACTACCGATCGAGAAAGCGACGAAGTGGGCCAATCCGAACCAAGTATTGGTTGCCACTATAGCGCCGGGCCGAAGCCGGCAAAGCTGCACGGCACCGGCAATGGCGTTGAATGTGTCGCAAGCGTCCGCGACGGCCACAACTGCGGCTAGGGAGAGAAGCCAGTTGAGCATCGCCCACGCCAGAACCACCAGTGTTCCGACGACGAAGATAATCGAAAGCGCACTCGCGGGAGCGGGATGGTCCGCAGAAGACGTAGCGCTTCCTAGCTGCAATGCGCCCAGCAGGCCCACGCCTGCGGCGAGTGTCGCCGCTAACCGAAAGAAGTTGAGTCCGATGAGGGAGCCGAGAGCGTGTCCAGCCGGTTTCGCGATCGGGGACGGCGCAGACGACAACAGTTGTGGACCGCCGCTTTGCCGAAAGTGATGCAGAAGCGCGCGGACGGTCGCGGTGCGCCCCACAGATCCGAGCACGATCCAAGCTAGAGACATTGCGATCGCCAACAAGATCGCAGCACCCAAGAGACGCAGCGAGCTGCCTTGCAAGATGTGCAGAAGGGCACGGGAAATCAGCGCCGGCTGCCGGGTACGGAACAGGAATTCGTCGCGCGACGTGACCGGCAGGGTATCCAAGTATTCGACCACCGAAAACGTGAGCAGCAAAGCCGTGGCAAAACCGAAACTCCAGCGCCAGGCGATTTCCGCCAAGCCGAAAGATGGCCGGGAGAAAACGATCTCAAAGCCTGCGAGCGTTGGAGAGCGGCGCTTCATGCAAATAGAGTATCGCACCTCACCGGTGAATAGTCCGCTACGGTAGCGTTAACTCAGAGCGATAACGTTAACTCTCTATGGATTGAATAAAAACATTCAATCACAATCGTGGCCGATTGTTGAAACCTTATCAATTCTGAATACGTCCAACTCAGTACGTCAGTAGAAAAGCCGTTTTTCTATTCGGCGCCAGCGCGCACGGCGCCGCTCACACTCTAACCACTCTTCTTAAGGAGGAAGATCATATATGAAGGCCCACAAATACACCGCCGCATTTCTTTTGGCCGCCTCTCTGCTGTCGGCCAGCGCATTCGCCAAGGACAAAACCGGCGCCAAGTTCACTCTGCTGTATAAATCGCAAGTGGGGGCCACGGAGCTGACTCCGGGGTCTTACAAACTGCAGTGGGAAGGCACGGGAGACAGCGTGCAGATCAAAGTACTGCAGGATGGCAAGATCGTGGCAACCGCTCCGGCCAAGCTGGTGCAAGATGCAAAACCGGCGGCGGAAACCATGGTCACGTATCGCACCGACGGTGACAAGGTGACGGTCGAGGCGATCGATTTGTCCAACGTGGGACAATCTCTCGTCATTACCGACACGCAGAGCCAACTCGCGACCAAGTAAGAGGCCACAGTGAAAAGATCTGGGCGGGCGCAATTTGCCCGCCTTTTTCTTTTGCCGGCCATTCGTGTTGCGATGAGCCGAGTGCTTCAGCGCACGACGAGGTTGACCAGTTTGCCGGGCACCACAATCACTTTGACGATGTGCTTGCCGGCGAGGGCGGTCTTGATCTTTTCGTCCGCCAAGGCGGAAGCCTGCAAAGCATCCTGCGTGGAATCGGCAGGCACGCGCACGAGCCCGCGGAGCTTGCCGTTGATCTGCACCGGTACTTCAATTTCATCTTCCTTGGCCAGCGACGCATCATATTTCGGCCAGGGCGCGCGCAGTAGACTTCCCTTCTCGCCCAGCATCTCCCAAAGCTCATGCGCGAGATAGGGAGCGAAGGGCGCGAGCATCAGCACAAACTTCCTTTGCAGGTCGCCACGAAACGCCGCCGGTGCGGGCGCGCTGCCGTGCGAGGCGAATATTTCCTGCTGCGCCAGGCCGGCGTTCAGCAATTCCATTAAGGCTGCGATGCAGGTGTTGAAGTGCCAGCGTCCGCTAAAGTCGTCGGTCACGCGCTTGATGGTTTGATGAAGTTTTCGCAGGACGCCGCGTGCCGCGGGGGTAAGATCGCCGGGAGAATACGCCGGGTCATAACCGGCAGCTACCGGGTTCTGCGCTACGAAGCGGTATACGCGGCTGAGAAACCGCTGAATGCCCTCAATCCCGGTGTCCTGCCAATCCACGTCACGATCGGGCGGACCGGCGAACAGCACGTAGAGGCGGGCGCTGTCGGCGCCGAAGCGGGCGACCATATCATCCGGCGAAACCACATTGCCGCGGCTCTTGGACATGGCCGCTCCCTGATAGGTGACCATGCCCTGGGTAAACAAACGCGCGATGGGTTCGTCGTGATGGATGAGTCCCAAGTCGCGCATGACTTTGCTCCAGAAGCGCGAATAGATGAGATGAAGAATCGCATGCTCAACCCCGCCGATGTATTGATCAATGGGAAACCAATAGGCGATGGTCTTTGAGTCGAACGGAGCTTTGTCGTTGTGCGCGTCGGCGTAGCGATAGAAATACCATGACGAATCGACGAAGGTGTCCATGGTATCGGTTTCGCGACGCGCCGGGCCACCGCACTTCGGACAGGTGGTGTTTACAAACTCCGGCACCCGGCTCAATGGCGAGCCCCCGGTCAGCGTGACATCCATCTTCTCCGGCAAAATCACGGGCAGGTCTTTTTCTGGCACAGGAACGATGCCGTCCTTGTCGCAGTACAACATGGGAATCGGCGTGCCCCAATAACGCTGGCGGGAAATGCCCCAGTCCTTCAACCGATAAGTAACCGTAGCTTTGCCGAAACCATTTTGCTCGGCATAGGCGGACATTTTCTTAATGGCCTCGTCGCAGTCGAGGCCACTGAATGGCCCTGAATTCACCAGCGTACCGTCCATGATCGTGAATGGGAGCGCGGGCTCAGCGACAGTCTCCTCGATATCCGCGGTGCGGGGAAGAATTGCCAGCCGGATTTCCAATTTGTATTTCTGGGCAAATTCGTAATCGCGTTCGTCGTGCGCAGGCACGCTCATGATGGCGCCGGTGCCGTAGTCCATGAGAATGTAATTGGCCACCCAGATGGGCACGCGTTCACCGTTGTAAGGATTGATGGCGAAGCGTCCGGTATTGACGCCGTGTTTTTCGATAGCGCCAATATCGCCGACTTCTTTGGCCTTGCGTTGCTCGGCAATGAGCTGATTGACTTCAGCCCGCAAGAGATCGTTGTTCGCCATGAAATCAGCAACCAACGGATGCTGGGGCGCGAGCTGAATGGAGGTCGCGCCATAAATTGTATCCACGCGGGTGGTGAACACGGTGATCGTAGGAGCCGGCAAACCAACTGGCGCGTCGAGTTTGAAATCAACCTGTGTGCCTTCACTGCGGCCGATCCAGTTGCGCTGCATGGTGCGCACTTTTTCCGGCCAGTGGTCCAGCTTGTCAAGATCGCGCAACAGTTCGTCGGCATATTGCGTGATACGCAAAAACCATTGCTCCAATTCGCGCTGCTCGACGACCGTGTCCTCATGACGCCAGCAACGACCGTTCACCACCTGCTCATTGGCCAGCACGGTCGCGCACTTGGAACACCAATTCACCCGGCTCTTTTTACGATAGGCGAGGCCGCGCTCGTAAAACTTCAAGAAAAACCACTGGTTCCACTTGTAGTAATCAGGAAGACAAGTGGTGACCTCGCGCGCCCAGTCGTAGGCGAAGCCGAGGCGCTTCATCTGCCGCTTCATGTTGGCGATGTTGCGGAGCGTCCATTCACGCGGGGGCGTGTTGTTCTGAATGGCGGCGTTCTCCGCGGGCAGGCCGAACGAATCCCATCCCATGGGATGGAGCACGTTATATCCGTTCATCCACATATAGCGAGCGAGCGCGTCGCCGATGGCATAGTTGCGCACGTGCCCCATGTGCAGCGCGCCCGAGGGATACGGGAGCATCTCCAGGACGTAATATTTTGGCTTGGTCGAGTTGGGCTCGGCGGCGTAGAGAGAGTCGTCCTGCTGCCAGAGCGCGGACCACTTGGCCTCGATGCGCTGCGCATCGTAACGAATTTCATTGGGGTCATCGGGGCGATGACTGTGGGTGACCGCTTGGTTTTCTTCCTGTGGCATAGATGGATCTTCACGTACCGGGTAATCCACAATTCTACAACGAGTCCCCCGTAGAGACGTGGCTTGCCACGTCTTGCCGACGGCGGATCAGCCGACGATGTTTGTCAGAGTGCCAATAGGCGGGATGGCAATGCGAATTTCGTCGTTCATCTTCAGGGTAAACGAATCGGGCGGAACGATGCCCGTCCCGGTGAAAAGAAAACTGCCGCTGGGGAAACTGTTGTTGCGATAAAGATATTGGACGAGTTGGGCAGGATCGCGCTTGAGTTCTTTAAGGCTGGTGGCACCAGAGAACACAATCTGGCCGCCTCGGCGAATTTCCAGTTGGATCTTTGTCGAGCTGGGCAAAGGTTCGCTGGAAACCAACAGACAAGGCCCTAGCGCGCAGCTCCGGTCGTAAACTTTCGCTTGCGGCAAATACAAAGGATTCTCGCCTTCGATATCTCGGGAACTCATGTCGTTGCCGATGGTGTAGCCGGTAATCTTTCCGGCTGGAGTAATGAACAGAACCAACTCCGGTTCGGGCACCGACCAGGAGGCATCGTCGCGGATGGCGACTTTGCCGTTGGGACCGACTACCCGGTGCGGGGTTGCCTTGAAGAAGAGCTCCGGCCGCTCCGCGGAATACACGCGATCGTAGAAATCTCCGCCACCAGCGCTCTTTGATTCCTCCATGCGAGCATCGCGGCTGCGATAGTAAGTAACGCCTGCTGCCCACACTTCCTGACTGCCGATCGGAGGCAGTAAGTCGGCTGAGTTCGGAGCATCGACAGGCGTCGATTTCTGGATCAGGCGATCGAGGTACTCGCCGAGATCCTCGCGTGCGATCAACTCGTCCCAGGTTGGGCTTTGAATCGAAAAGAATTGGTCCGCCTGTTCGACGAAGAACCCGCTGCTGGTGCGATAGAGTTTCATGGGCTTTGGCAAGCGTTCCATCATACTGGAAAGCTGCGTCGCATTGCTCCGCTGGGACAGACGAGGCGTCCGTCCCTATGGGAGCGTTCTTAATCCACACATTTGTTGTCCCAAGTTATTTCGCCCGTTATCTCCAATGGTACTGAAGTCACCGGCAAAGGTTACTGTTCTGTTGCTGCACTGTGCATTCTGTGGTCTGATCAACATTGGTTGAACTGTGATTATCGAGCGTTAGTTTTCTCCACGCCAAGAGGCCTTCATGGTTTGGTTTTTTCTTTTCTTTTTTGTCTCGGGACTGTGCAGCATCCTCTACGAGATTGTTTGGCTCAGGTTGTCGATGGCGCAGTTCGGCGTCACCAGCGCACTGGTGTCGATTGTGCTGTCCATGTTTATGGCGGGCCTGGGGTTGGGGTCGTGGGGCAGCGGTCGCCTGATTCGGAAACATGGAGACCAAATCAAGATTCCGGCCTTGCGTCTTTATGCTTTGCTTGAGCTGTTGATTGGAGTGTCGGCAATTCTTGTTCCCTACGAGCTGTTGTGGGGCCGCGCGATTCTGGAGCACGCCGGTTTATCTTCCTCCGGAGGCTATTATCTGTTCTCTGGGGCCTGGATTGCGCTCACCCTGGTGCCTTGGTGCGCCTGCATGGGCGCGACGATTCCGGTGGCGATGCTTGCCATCAGGAACAATCTGCAGGGAGACTCGCATAAATCTTTTAGTTTTCTCTATTTGGCGAATGTGGTCGGCGCCGCCGCCGGAACCATCGCGCCTCTGGTCTTGATTGAACTCTATGGCTTTCACGGCACCCTGAGAATCGGCGCGGCGCTAAATGTAGTTTTGGCCACTTCGGCGATTATTCTTTCGCTGCGCTCCTCCGCCGCCAAAGTCGTGCCCGCAACTTCCCTGGGCGCGGTTACTCCGACTGTTGTCCCCCAACCTGCGCCCGATCGCCGTGCGCTTGTCCTGCTGTTTGCCACCGGGCTAACCAGCATGGGGCTGGAGTTGGTGTGGATCCGCCAATACACCCCCTACGTGGGCACGCTGGTTTATGCTTTCGCGTCGATCTTGGGACTCTATCTGATATCTACTTTCATTGGCTCTCAGATCTACCGGAGATGGAGCCGAAGTCAAAATCAGGAAGGGCAACTGCTTTGGGCGCTGATCGGACTATTTGCGCTGTTGCCGTTGCTAGCCGTAGATCCACGGAGTCATCTTTCCTCTTTGTTGCGGCTGATTCTAGGTATTGTCCCCTTTTCCGCGGCCTTAGGTTTCGTCACGCCCATGCTGGTGGATCGTTGGTCAGGTGGAGATCCGGATCGAGCGGGAAGCGCGTACGCGGTCAACGTGGTGGGATGCATTCTGGGGCCTCTCGTGTCCGGCTTTCTGCTGTTGCCGTTATGAGCGAACGCTGGGTTACCTGCTTGTTCGCCGTGCCGTGGCTGATGATTGGCATTTATCCGGGATGGTCGTCCCAACCCGACGGCGCTACGCAACCTCGTGTTCCGCAAAGCCAGGTTTCCTACTTCGTGGCATTGGCGGCGATCTTATTGTTTCTTGTTACCCAGGGCTACGAAGAGCAGTTTGGACATCGTGAAGTCCTTCGCGACAACACCGCAACCATCATCGCGACTGGCGAAGGGATGAACAAACGGCTGCTGGTCAATGGCGTGGGTATTACTTCTCTGACACCTATCACCAAAATGATGGCCCACTTGCCGCTGGCATTTCTCGATCATCCTCCACATAACGCTTTGACGGTATGTTTCGGCATGGGGACGACTTACCGCTCACTTCTTTCCTGGGGCATTCCCAGCACGGCGGTCGAACTGGTACCCAGCGTTCCGCGGATGTTCGGCTATTACCATCCGGATGGTCCACAGATGTTGCAATCGCCACTGTCCCATGTAGTGATTGATGACGGTCGTCGCTATCTGGAGCGATCGACCGAGCAATTTGACGTGATCACGATTGACCCGCCTCCACCGGTGCAGGCAGCAGGGTCAAGCATGCTCTATTCGAAGGAGTTTTATTCGATCATCAAGCGGCGACTGAGTTCCGACGGCATTTTGCAGCAATGGTTGCCTTCCGGCGACATGGCTGTACGCGCCGCGGTCGCCCGAGCTTTGGGAGAATCCTTCCCCTACGTGCGCGTCTTCCAATACGGGCCTAACTGGGGTTTTCATTTTCTAGCCAGCAGCCATCCCATCCCGAACTTCACCAGTGAAGAACTGTTGCAACACATGCCCCCAGCCGCCGTTCAGGACATGATGGAATGGAGATATGAAGCGACGCCGGTGCTTGAGTTCGCTTACCTGCTGCACCGTGAAACGCCGCTAGACCGATTGATCGCGGGAGACCCGCAGGCGCCGGCGATGCAAGATGACCGGCCGGTCAACGAGTATTTCCTGCTGCGAGATTGGATGGCCAAGCCCGGCCCCGCCAGCGTTGTCGCCACCAGGTAAAAACCGTGCCATCCCGTTGTTGTGGAGCTTTTTCTATCACTTGGCGGGAATCTCCTGCCAAAACACTGCCTCGGTTTGCCGCCACCCTGAACTAAACGATAGACTTAATAGCTTCGAGGTGGATCCATGCTGGTTGTCATGCAGGCAAGCGCCACGGCTGAGCAGGTACGTGCCGTTTGTCAAAAGATCGAATCATTAGGGTATCGAGCCCACTCCATTCCTGGAGCCGAGCGTACCGCCATCGGCATCACCGGCAACAAAGGCGAGGTCGAGCCGGGCACGCTCGATGAACTGCCCGGAGTACAGGAAGTCATCCGCGTCACCAAGCCCTACAAACTGGTCAGCCGCGATGTGAAGCAGGAAAACACGATCATTCGATTTGCCGGCACCGACGCGACCATCGGTGGCACGGGTCTGGCCATCGTTGCTGGACCGTGCGCTATCGAGAGCCGCGAACAAGCCTTTGCCGTAGCCGAGCGGGTCCACCGCGCCGGCGCCCAATTTTTCCGCGGGGGGGCCTACAAGCCTCGGACTTCGCCATATTCTTTCCAGGGGATGGAGGAAAAGGGCCTGCAGATCATGGCCGAGATTCGCGACAAATTCGGCATGAAGATCGTGACTGAAGCCATCGATCATGAATCACTCGAATTGGTCGAAGAATATGCTGACGTCATTCAGATTGGCGCCCGCAACATGCAGAACTTTTCTCTTTTGAAGCGGGCGGGGCGGGCCCGGAAGCCGGTGCTGTTGAAGCGCGGCATGTCGGCCACGCTGGAGGAGTTTCTCATGGCAGCCGAGTACGTGATGAGCGAGGGCAATTACCAGGTAGCCTTGTGCGAGCGCGGGGTGCGCACATTCGCGGACCACACGCGCAACACGCTCGATCTCAGCATTGTGCCCGCCGTGCAGCGTTTGAGCCATCTGCCGATTCTGGTTGATCCCAGTCATGGCACGGGAAAACGCAATAAAGTCACGCCGTTGTCGCGAGCGGCGGTCGCGGTTGGCGCGGACGGGTTGATGGTCGAAGTTCATCATGATCCCGACAAGGCACTTTCTGACGGCATCCAGTCGCTTTATCCGGACCAGTTCGATGAATTAATGTCGCAAGTCCGGCAGATTGCGCCGATCTTGGGACGGACGGTGCCGGCTATCGGTCACGATGTTGCCCAACCCGCCATGAACGCGTAGGTGCATCCACCTGGGGATCTCAGATCGTAGTGGAGTCCGCCGGTCGCCGTAAGGCTCTTTGTCGAAGTCAATTTCAGATTGTACTGATGTTTCGAGTTTCCAGTCTGGTAGTCTTGAGCCTTAATTTTCCCGTCGATCTATTTTGAAAAAGCTCCTACTCATCATTGTTCTGATTCCCGTGCTGGTCGGCCTGGGCTGGTGGTATTTTGGCGAGCGCCCGCTGCCGGCCAACGGGCCTGCCTATCGTGAATATGCCTACATCACCAACGGAAAAAGCAATACCGTCAGCGTAATTGACCTGCGCAGCTTTGAACTTGCCAGGACGATCAAGGTCGGCAATGAGCCGACGGGAGTGGCCGCGAACGGCAAGAAAAATGAAATCTATGTGGTCAACACCGGTTCTGACAACGTCAGTGTGATTAATGCGGAGCAGAATGCGGTGGTGGCGACCATCGGGGTGCATGGCAAGCCATTTTTCATCGACGTTTCAGAGGACGGAAAACGCGCCTATGTGGCCAACTCCGCTTCCAACAACGTGTCGGTCCTCGACCTGGACAAGCGCATTGCCATTGGTATTCTTCGCGTGGGACTCTCGCCCGGACTTGCCAGAGTTTCGCCGGACGGTGCAACCGTAGTGGTCAGCAATCGTGGAGACAATACGGTCTCGCTGATCGACGCCCAACAGCTCAAGGTGCGAAGCACTATCCCCATTTGCCAGCAGCCGGAAGACATTGTCATTCTTCCCGACAACAGCAAGGCGTTCGTGACCTGCGCCGGTTCGGCGCAAGTCGCGTCCGTTGATTTGAAAACCGATAAGGTTCTTGCCCTACTCGATGTTGGTAAGACGCCGGTGCATCTGGCTCTGAAGCCCGACGGCGGCGAGTTGATGGTGAGTAACTTTGATTCGGACAGCGTCTCGATCATCGAGACCACGACCAACGAAGTCAGCGGCAGCTACTTGATCGGCACAAACCCGGCACATGGCCTGGTGAGTGACGATAATTCCCGCTTATACGTCAGTAACTTCGGTTCCAGCACGGTATCCGTATACGACATCGATATGGGAAAGATGATCGCTTCCCTGCCAGTAGGCAGTCACCCCGACGGGCTGGCACTTTCCCAAAGTCAGAACTATTTGTTGATTCTGGACTCAGGCTCAGGAGACGTGACAGTCATTCAAAAACGAATTCCGAAGAAAAAGTTCGAGCGCGGAGAGTATTCCCTGCTCACCATGATCCCGGTGGGAGTGCAGCCGAATAATATTGTGGTGAAGTCATTTGTGCTGGTGACACCCGCACCGTAGTTGGCAGGCTTTGATTTTGGCTGCGGCAAAGGAGACTCAGATTATGACAAGATCTCAACGATTCTTTCGCTATGTCTGGCGCATCAATGCCGTACTCATTCTCCTTGCTGCCGGGGCCGCTACTGTCGGCATCGTGGCAGCGCTGGTGTCGGAATTCGGTGACAAAGTGGTTCGACATCGCGAAGAAACGGCGGGCGTTCCCGTGGCCGTTGACGACTCAAGCGTTGATTTATCGCTCGGCCGGGCGGTGGTTGTGCCGGGAAGTAACGTGGTGCGGATCGATCTCTCGCTGAATCGCGGAGGAAAAGGTTTGAGCAGTGGCGGGCACACGGAAACCCGGAACATCCTGTTCATCGAACCGGGTCAGAAAGCCGGGCGCTGGCTGCTTCCGGACAACGATCACGTCATCGACGATAGTACGGAGATCAATGATGAACCAGATCTCAAAGGGCCGCGAACGATTGCGACCGCGGTTCTAGTGAAATCTGCAAATACTTCATCCGAAACTGCCGTGGGGAAACTTCTGTTATTTAATCCTACAGGAAGAAATATTGTTGAGGGCGCGACTAGCGTCAGGCAAATTCGGATTGCCACACTCTCCGGGGGCGAGTTGACCGTTCTGTACGAACGAGACCGACATCTTGTTCTAGCAGAGTTTGATCCTCAGTCGCTGGCGAGAAGAAGCGAACAAGAAATCGATGTTCCCCAACTGAAGTAAGGAGCGGACAGAAAGCTAGCCCTTGGCGCCGCAGCATTTCTTATATTTCTTGCCGGAGCCGCAGGGGCAGGGATCGTTGCGGCCAATCTTGTCGCCACCACGCACGACTTGTTGCACCGTCTGCATATCGCCGGAACCAGCCATGCGCGCTTGATCGAGCTCACGTTTCTTTCTGCGCTGGAAAGCTTCTTCAATTTCATCAACCGAAGTGGATACGTTTCGGGGTGGCCGGCTGCCGTTGCCGTCTCCTCCGCCCCTGGGCATGGGTAACGCTGGGGTAGAACTGGCGCCGTCCGGCCCTGGTGAAGTTCCGCTTCCGGTGTCGCCAGGCCGCTCCAGAATTTGCATCAGGTAGAGATAGCGGACCGTTTCTTCCTGAAAGCGCTGCATCATAGCTTCAAACATGTCGAACGACTCGCGTTTGTATTCGACCAGCGGATCGTGCTGGCCGTAGCCGCGCAGCCCGATGCCTTCCTTCAAGTGGTCCATATCTCGAAGGTGGTCTTTCCATTGCGCGTCCATCACGCTCAGCATGATCATGCGCTCGTGGTAGCGCATGGCGTCCTGACCGATGAGAAACTCCTTGCCATCGTAACGGGCCTTCAGCTTGTCGAAAATGGCGTCGCCAAGTTCCTGGCGGTTGAGCGATTCAGGTGCGATTCCCTCCGCCAGAATGTCCACTCCGAAGCGGGTGAAAATCGCGTCCTTCAGGCCCGCGAGGTTCCAGTCATCCGGATGGGCCTTCACCGGGCAGAATTCATCGATCAGTCCGCCGAGAATGCCGGAGACATAATCTTCGAGAATTAAATCCTTCTGGTCCACACCTTCCAGCAAGCGACGGCGGAGTCCGTAGACGGCCTCGCGCTGCTTGTTCATGACATCGTCGTATTCGAGCAGATGCTTGCGGGCTTCGAAATTCTGCCCCTCCACCGCTTTCTGCGCAGCCTCAATACGGCGGCTGATCAGCTTGGACTCAATCGGAATGCCCTCTTCCATTCCCAGCCGCTGCAACAGGTTCGAGACCCATTCTTTGGCGAAGATTCGCATCAGGTCGTCTTCGAGCGAGAGATAGAAGCGGGACGAGCCGGGATCGCCCTGGCGACCGGCGCGTCCTCGGAGCTGATTGTCAATGCGGCGCGCTTCGTGGCGCTCCGTGCCAAAAATATGCAGACCACCCGCGGCGACCACCTCGTCGTGTTCTTTGTCGGTCTGCAGCTTGTGGCGCTCGAAGGCTTCCGTCCACTGCTCGGTGGGGACTACATACTCGTTGCCGTTGTAGTACCAGACCGTGCTTTTCGAGTCGTCCACTTCGATTTGAATTTTGCCTTGAGCGGCGCGCAAAGGCTGGGCAATTCCCTTCTTCACGCATTCCTGCTTGGCCATGAACTCAGGATTGCCGCCGAGCAGAATGTCGGTGCCGCGGCCAGCCATGTTGGTGGCAATCGTGACCATGCCTTTGCGTCCGGCCTGGGCCACGATTTCGGCTTCGCGCTCGTGGTATTTGGCATTGAGCACCACGTGCTTGATGCCCTTTTTCTTCAGCAATTCGGAAAGCCGCTCGGATTTCTCGATCGAGGTCGTGCCCACAAGCACCGGCTGGCCGGTTTGATGGAGCTTGTGAACCTCATCGGAAGCTGCGTAATATTTTTCCTTTTCCGTTCGATAGACGACGTCCGGGTTCTCCAGCCGCCGCATTTCCTTATTGGTGGGAATCACGTTGACTTCAAGCTTGTAGATCTTGTCGAACTCAGGCGCTTCGGTTTCCGCGGTGCCCGTCATCCCGGCCAGCTTTTTATACATGCGGAAATAATTTTGGAAAGTGATGGTGGCGAGCGTCTGGTTCTCGCGTTCGATCTTTACATTCTCCTTGGCTTCGACTGACTGGTGCAGACCATCCGACCAGCGCCGCCCTGGCATCAGGCGTCCGGTGAACTCGTCCACGATGATGACTTCACCGTCTTTCACCACATATTCGACATCGCGATGGTAAAGAGAGTGCGCCTTGATGGCGGTTTCGACGTGGTGCTTGAGGTCCCAGTTTTCCGGATCGGCAATATTGCCGATGCCGAGGAGTCCTTCGATCTTTACCCAGCCATCGTCCGTAACGGTGATGTTGCGGTGCTTCTCATCCACCACGTAGTCGCCGGTGAGTTTTGCCGGCTCGCCCGGTCCCACTTCGATCTCCTGGCCTTTTTCCAGCTTGGGGATGATGCGGTTGACCCGAGCATACTTGTCAGTGGACTCTTCACTCGCGCCGGAAATGATCAGCGGTGTGCGGGCTTCGTCGATCAGAATAGAGTCAACTTCATCGACGATGGAGAAGTTATGGCCCCGCTGCACGCAGTCTTTCGCGTCAAACTTCATGTTGTCGCGCAGGTAGTCGAAGCCGAATTCGTTGTTGGTGCCGTAAGTCACGTCGGCGGCATAGGCGTCGCGACGCTGCTGATCGTCAAGATCGTGGACGATCACGCCGACACTCAATCCCAGAAAGCTATAGAGCCTGCCCATCCACTCCGAGTCGCGCTTGGCCAGGTAATCGTTGACCGTAATCACATGCACTCCGCGCCCACTGAGAGCATTGAGATAAACCGGAAGCGTGGCGACCAGGGTTTTGCCTTCTCCGGTTTTCATTTCGGCAATCTTGCCGTCGTGGAGGACCATGCCTCCAATCAATTGCACATCGAAGTGCCGCATGTTCAGGACGCGGCGTCCGGCCTCGCGAACCACGGCAAAAGCTTCGACTAGAATCTCGCCCAGAACTTCCTGGATCGCTTTGTATCGTTCGTCTTCGAGCTGCTTTATTTGGTCGGAATCATTGGGATCGTCGGGAGCTGCTGGAAGCCGGCTTAGGCGCTCTTGAACTCGCTGGCGGAAGGCGTCTGTCTTGGCGCGCAGTTCTTCGTCGCTCAGCTTCTGCATGGCAGGCTCAAGCGCATTGATGGCCTCCACACTGGGCATCAACCGCTTAACTTCACGCTCGTTCTTGGTCCCGAAGACCTTGCCTAATAGAGTGTTAATCAATTCAAGATTCCTTGTGGGCAGGGTTGAGTAAACCCATATTCTTGGTCTCTTTAGAAGCCTAGCATATTAGATGCGGGGTGCGGCGGTAAGTCGCGGGATGGAGTAATGGGTCAGTTTCGGGGCCCTCTGTTAATTTTCCGTTAAATTTGCCTTCTTTGATTGACCGGCTGGCAGCGCGGCATTAATCTGCGGTGGTCATGAGCAAAGAGGATCTCGATCAATTGCGATTGGCCTACAAAACGGCTGTCGATGAATGGGTTGACGCCATTCGAGCCGAAGAAGCATTAGCCATTCCCGACCATTCGATGGTCGCTATGGAGCACTGGGACACCGCCCACTTCAAGGAGCACGACGCCCACACCAAAGCCGCAGCAGCTCGCGAAGCTTACAAGGACGCGCTTCGTACCGTAAACTACGGCATCTAGCTGGTTATCCCCTCTTTGGTTAGTCATGGTGGAAATAGAAGAGGTTCCCGTCCGGATCCGCGACTGTGAACTGCCGTAATCCCCAAGCCTTTTTTTCCAGAGGATCCACGATGTTCGCACCTGACGATTTCAGTTCCTGGTACGACGAGTCGATATCTTCTGCAAACACCCAGTGAACGGCAGGTTCAAACGGCGGCTTCCTCTTCCGAAAAAATATCGGCCCCATATCACTGCGTGACACGGCCCCAATTTCTTTGCCTGGGTAAAGCCATCCAATCTCAAAGCCGAGTGCATCTCTGTAATGCTGTTGTGCGCGTTCGACATCAGCGACCGGCAACTCCGGCACTGGCTTGCCAACCGAGGTCATTTTTTCTTTTGCGCTCACAGAGCTCTCCTTTTGTTCTCCTTTATGCAACAAGATCCCCCGCGCGTCAAATTAGGCTACCATCCCGGAATTGTCATTGATTGACTAGCTTTAGGCGCGTCCCTAAGATGAATCGATCCGGACACGGCCCTCTTCAGCATGCTCGACCAGATCATTTCGCATTATCGCATCGTCGAAAAACTCGGCGGCGGCGGCATGGGTGTCGTCTACAAGGCAGAGGACACGTCACTCGGCCGCTTTGTCGCGCTTAAATTTCTTTCTGATGAGGTCGCGCAAGACCCACGGGCGCTCGAACGCTTCCGCCGCGAAGCGCGCGCTTCTTCCGCCCTCAATCATCCCAACATCTGCACCATCCACGAAATCGGAGAGCAGGACGGTAAGCGCTTCATCGCGATGGAGTTTCTCGACGGATTAACACTGAAGCAGCGTATCGGCGGAAAACCTGTCGAGACGGGAATCTTGCTCGGTTTAGCTATCGAGATCGCTGATGCGCTTGACGCCGCACACACCGAAGGCATCGTCCACCGCGATATCAAGCCAGCCAATCTCTTCGTCACCAAACGCGGTCACGCTAAAGTTCTCGATTTCGGGCTGGCAAAGCTTACTCTCACGGATGCCCGCCGCGCCGAAGCAGCAATGGCGGAAACCACGGCTTCGTCTGACGCGGAGCACCTTACCAGCGCTGGAGCGGTTCTGGGAACTGGGGCTTACATGTCACCGGAGCAGGTTCGGGGAAAGGAACTGGACAGCCGCAGTGATCTCTTTTCTTTCGGTATTGTGCTTTATGAGATGGCGACAGGGGTGTTGCCATTCCGTGGTGAAACTTCAGGCCTGTTATTTGAAGCAATTCTAAACCGCACTCCGGTCTCTCCGTTACGCCTGAATCCTGACTTGCCGCCCAAGCTGGAGGACATCATCAACAAAGCGCTGGAGAAGGACTCCGCCCTGCGCTACCAGCACGCTTCCGAGATGCGGGCCGACCTGCAGCGACTGGAACGGGACGTAAGATCGGGAAAATCGTCCGACGATGGGCCTCGCGCTCCCGTACAAACGCACGCTATGTCCGATCGCATCAAGCGACAGTCCATCGTGATCCTGCCATTTACCAATATGAGCTCTGATCCGGAAAATGAGTTTCTTGCCGACGGCATAACTGAAGAGATCATCAATGCCCTGGCCCAGATCGAGGACCTTCGTGTTGCGGCGCGGACTTCCGCGTTCTCTTTCAAGGGAAAGGACCGTGATCTACGCGCGGTGAGGGAAAGCCTGCACGTGGCCACTGCTCTCGAGGGTAGCGTCCGCAAATCAGGAAATCGTTTGCGCATCATGGCTCAACTCATTAACCTCGCCGACGGGTACCACTTGTGGTCGGAACGCTATGATCGCGAATTGCAGGATATCTTTGAGGTCCAGGACGAGATCGCAAGAACCATCGCAGACCGTCTGATGGTCACTCTCGGGACGGGAAAACAAAAGCCTTTGGTGGCTCCCACGACGAAAAATCTGGAGGCTTATCAGCTCTACCTCAAAGGTCGCTTTCATTGGAACAAACGGACCCCGGACGGAATGCAAAAGGCCATTGCATACTTCGGGGAGGCCGTTGAAACAGATCCTGCCTACGCGCTTGCGTATGCAGGTTTGGCTGACGCCTACGACTTAGCCTCATTTTTGAATGTGTTTCCGCCTCACGAGGTGATGCCAAAAGCCAAGGCCGCAGCCAGTAAAGCATTGGAAATCGATGGTGGTTTGGCTGCGGCGCACGTTTCGCTGGCGTACGCCAGCTTTACCTACGACTGGGACTGGATTGCGGCTGGGACCCATTTTCAACAAGCCCTGACGGCGAATGCCACCTACGTCAGGACGCATGCGTTCTATCCACTCTACCTGAGCTCGCTCGGGCGGTTTGAGGAGTCACTGGCGATGGCAAAGTCCACACTGGATCTCGATCCTGCTTCTCCCGCCGCAAGCCATGTCCTCTCAGTGCAGCTTTACTTGGCGAGAAGATTCGATCAGGCGATTCAACAGTGCCACAAGACGCTTGAGATGGATTCCAACTACGCTGTCGCGTACGGAGTGCTGGGGCAGGCGTATGCCTGCAAGGGTCTGTATCAGCAGGCCCTCACCGATCTAGACAAGTATTCAGCACTGAGCCACGGTGGCGCCGCGGCCCTGGCCCTCATTGGGTACGTGCATGCTCTCCGGGGTGCACCAGATCAGGCGCTCCGGACGCTTGAACAACTCTCAGCGCTGGCGAAGCGAACCTTTGTTCCCGCTTTTTCCTCCGCCTTGATTCATGCCGGACTGGACGACAAGGATCAAGCTTTTACATGGCTCGAAAAAACCTGCCAGGAACGGTTCAATCGTCTCGCCTATACCAGGGTCGAGGCATTGTGGGACCCGCTGCGTTCGGATCCGCGGTTCACAGAACTGCTTCGGCGCATTGGCATACCAGCATAAGCTGAGCTGACGGTTCGGGGGAAACTCCGGAGCCACGGCATTCTTGAATGCTTTTCAGATATATTTCCCATCGAACATGGCGACCTTCTACGACCGCTTTCGCGAATGCGCTGAACGCTGGCCAGGCAACGTCGCCCTCGAGATCCAGCGGCGCGAGCGGACGGAGAGCTACACCTATGCGGAAGTGCTGCAGATGGCCGAGTCCATCGGGCGCTGGCTCACCGAAAATAACCTTCCGCAAGGCGCCCGCATCGCGATTCTGGCCGACAACCATCCCCGCTGGGTAGCCTCCTATCTTGGAATCATCGCTGCCGGATGCACGACCGTCCCCCTGGACACGGCGCTTCACCTGGACCAAGTCGCCAAGCTGTTGAAGGACAGTGGCAGTTCCCTGATTTTCTGTGACACCAAACATCTGCCGATCGCACAAGACGCAGTGAAGGAAATCGGGGCTTCCATCGTGCTCACGGATTCCGCTGGGGATCAAGGTTCAGACGATCCCGCGCAATTTGTAAGCGATCTCGACACCATTTTCGCCGTCGGGCACACCGGCTTCACCTCGGTACCGGTTACCACCAACGATCTCGCTTGCTTGATCTACACCTCCGGGACCACCGCCGATCCCAAGGGCGTGATGCTCACCCACGCCAATATTCTTGGAGAAGTTTCGGCGGTCTTTGCATGGATCGATATCGGCCCGGACGATGCCGTGCTCGGGGTCCTGCCTTTATTTCATGTTCTCTCCCAAATGGCAAATCTTTTGTTGCCGCTGGTCAAGGGCGCGCGGGTGGTTTATCTGGAAACGCTAAACACGACGGAATTGTTGCGAGCGTTGAAGGAACGCCAGATCACAGCCTTCGCAGTGGTGCCACAATTTTTCTATCTCATCCACGAACGCATTTTCAAAGAAATCGCCAAACGCGGCGCGCTGACACAGTTGGCGTTTCGCGCAATGATCTCCACCACGCGTTTTGCCCGACGATTCGGCTGGAATACGGGAAAACTTTTCTTTGGCCGGGTCCACAACACTTTTGGTAGCAAGATGCGTTACCTGGTCACTGGCGGTTCACGCTTCGATCCGCAGATCGGGCGCGATTTCTATGCTCTCGGAATCGATGTCCTGCAAGCCTACGGTCTCACCGAAACTAGTGCTGCGGCTTTCGCAACCTCTCCCGACGACAACGTAATTGGCTCGGTGGGCAAGCCGTTGCCTGGGGTGGAGTCAAGAATCGCCGACCCGCAACCGCAGGAGACAGGCCCGGACATTGGCGAGATTACGATTCGCGGCGCCATTGTGATGAAAGGCTACTGGAACCGCCCGGACGCCACAGCTGACGTTCTGAAAGAGGGCTGGTTCTATACCGGCGATCTTGGGCGCTTTGATGGCAACGGCAATTTGTTCATCACTGGCCGAAAAAAAGAAGTCATTGTCCTCAGCAATGGGAAGAATATTTATCCGGAGGAGATTGAAGCCCATTATTTGAAGTCGATCTACATTAAAGAGATCGCCGTCATGGGTCTTGAAGGTCCTCCCGGAGATCCCACCGCGGAACGCCTGCATGCCGTGATCGTGCCTAATTTCGACGTGCTGAAGGAACGGAAGATCGTCAATTCCAAGGAAGTCATTCGTTGGGACATCGAGGGACTCTCCGCACAACTGGCCTCGACCAAGCGGATTGGAAGCTACGAAATCTGGCGGGAAGACTTGCCGCGTACCACCACGCGCAAACTCAAGCGCTTCGAAATCGAAAAACGCGTCCGCACCAATCAAGCCTCGGGACAAACCGGCGAGGAGAACACGGAGTCAGAAAGGCCGTTGAGCCTTGACGAAACCGCATGGCTGGAACACCCGGATGTACAACGCGCAATTAAAGTGATGCGTGAATATTCCAAGACAGCAACGAGCACCATCCGTCCCGGAGACAATCTCGAACTCGATCTCGGTCTCGATTCCATGCTTCGGGTCGAACTTCTGGTCGCGCTGGAGCAGGAAATTGGCGGCGACATCGAAGAATCGCAATTGGCTGAGATTTACACCGTACGCGAACTCGTCGACAAGATCCGGGAAAGTGCAGTCAGCGGCAAGACCGCCGTGCGGGCTGAGTTTGCGGGATGGAAGGCTGTGCTGCAAGAAGAGCCGACCGATCCCGAAGTTCTGGCTCTCGGCCAGCCCGGACGCTTCGCTGAGACCGTGCTGTACGGAATTACCCGGATTATTCAATTCTTCTCGCGCGTGTTCTTCCGGTTGCGCGTCGATGGGCTGGAGAAACTTCCCGCACAAGGGCCGTTCATTCTGTCCTCTAATCACCAGAGTTATATCGATCCCGTCGTGATGACTAGCGTTTTGCCGTGGCGGATATTTCGCGATTTGTTTTCCGTGGGAACGAGCGAGATTTTCGGCTCAGGCTTTATGCGCATGTTGGCACGATGGCTGCGGGTGATCGTGCTCGACCCGGATGCGAATCTCATTCCGGCCATGCGGGCCGGCGCCTACGGCCTGCGCCATGGGCGTGTGCTCATTCTTTATCCCGAAGGCGAGCGCAGCATCGACGGCACGCCGAGAATTTTCAAGAAAGGCGCGGCAATTCTTTCGGCTCATCTGCAGATTCCGATTGTGCCCATTGCCATCGAAGGATTTTATGAGGCTTGGCCGCGCGGTAAAGGCTTCCAGAAGTTTGCGCCTCTGAAAATCACCTTCGGCGATCCAATCTATCCTCCATCGGAATCAGCATCCGAAGCCGCTTACGAAAAACTCACGGCCGATGTAAAGGAACGGGTGGTCGGGATGTGGGACGATTTAAGGCAGAAACGTGGTCCTTCTTTGCCTTAGCTAGTAGCTGTGTGACCTCATTTCGCTCGCGGATGCGTCTGGTCGTAAACCTGCAATACGTGTTTCATGGAAAGCTGCGTATAACGCTGGGTAGTCGCAAGCCGTTCATGACCCAGCATCTCCTGGATGGCACGCAAATCTGCTCCTTCTTCCAACATGTGCGTACCAAAGGCGTGACGCAGGGTATGGGGATGCACGTCGGGCGAGAGTCCCTTGGCCACCGCAATCTTCTTAATGATGCGTCCCACGCTGCGAGTGGTTAGCCGTCCGCCGCGTTGGTTGATTAACAGGGCCGTCACGTTTTTCTTGCTGCCGGCAAGTAACTCTTGGCGGGCAGGTAAATAACTCGCCAATGCAGTCTTGACCGAATCGCCGAAGGGCACATAGCGTTCCTTCTTTCCCTTGCCGCGAATGAGGATGGCTTCAGCGCTCAGGCGAATGTCGTCGAGATTGATTCCAATCAGCTCCGAGTTTCGTATACCGCAGCCATAAAGAAGTTCGAGCATCAGGCGATCACGATCGGGGAACGATGCCACCTCCGGCATTTGACCATCGAGCACGGTATTCATCTCTTCGATGGTCGGCACCCGTGGGAGTTTCTTGGGCAACTTGGGCGTGGATACCAGCGCCGCTGGATTCTGCTCCACCAATCCCTCCTGGGCCAGCCAGTGGTAAAGCGACCGCACGGCCGCAAGAGACCGCGCCACCGACGCTTTCCCCAATCCCTTTTCGTAAAGATGCGAGAGAAATCCGCGAATAGCCACATGATCGATGCTCTGCCAATTACGTGAGCCAGCGTAGGCAGAGAAATTGGCCAGGTCCCCGGTGTAAGCCTTGATGGTGTGCGCCGAGGCGTTGCGCGCGAGCAAATTCCGAAGGAACTGCGCCACAGCTCTTTCGATCACTGTCTTGGATTGCTTTTTATCGGTCATAAGCAAATCACTCACCACGGAGACACAGAGTCACTGAGAAATCCATTTCTTGATTTTCTCCGTGCCTCCGTGTCCCCGTGGTGAAAAATAATTTCATCTCGCTTTCGCTCTCGGATGATGTTTTTGATACACATTCTTAAGCCGATCCAGGGCCAGATGCGTATAGGCCTGCGTGGTCGAAATGTCTGCATGGCCAAGAATGGTCTGCACGGTGCGCAGATCGGCGCCGTTTTCCACCATGTGGGTGGCGCAGCTGTGGCGCAGCATGTGGGGGCTGGCATTGCGTCCCATAGACGAAGACGCCGCCCGTACCATTTGCCAAACCCGCTGCCGGGTCAGCTTCCGCGCTCCTCGCCCTACAAATAAGAATGGTGAAGTCTTCTGTGCTTTCGAACCTGCCATCAACGCAGGACGCGAACATTTCATGTACTCCGCCAAAGCATCTTGCGCCGATCTTCCCAGAGGGACGATCCGCTCTTTGTCGCCTTTGCCGCGCACCAGCATGTAGCCCAGATCGAGTTTCAAATCCTCCAATTTGGCACTGGTTATTTCAGACACACGTAGAGCTCCCGCATAAAATACTTCCAGCATGGTGCGATTTCTTGCCGCGATCGCTTCGGATTCTTTGCTGGCCGCAACACCAAGCGGGCTGCGCAGCATGATCTCCATTTCGTCCCGCGCCAGCGCCTTGGGCAGCACTTTCCATTGCTCGGGCGAGTCAATGTTCAGGGTGGGATCATGTTCGATAAGCTTGTCCAGCAACAGATAGCGGTAAAAATGACGCAACGCCGATAGCTTCCGGCCTACAGAGCGACCGTCGACGGAATTCGCGAATAGTTGCTGAATGAAGTCACGTACATCATTACGGCGAGCGGTCAGAAGGGTCCGCTTATGCTTTTCCAGAAATGCCGCGAACTGGCCGAGATCGGTGGTATAGGCCGCAATGGTGAGCGGCGCGAGCCCCTTCTCAACTTTCAGATAGTCGAGAAATCCTGAGACCAGG
Source organism: Terriglobales bacterium (assembly GCA_963802555.1). Lineage (GTDB taxonomy): Bacteria > Acidobacteriota > Terriglobia > Terriglobales > Acidobacteriaceae > DATBAX01. Next base: position 1,207,156 of record CAWDJD010000002.1, read on the forward strand.
CGTGAGTTGGCTTCGGACGGCACAGACTTGAGTATGCGCGTTATCGGACGCTGATAAAAGTGCCGAACTGGATGCATTAAAGCCGTCAATCGAACCACTAAGGACACGAAGATTCACAGAGGAAATCCTCGGAATTTACCTTTGTGCAAGTTCGTGTCCTTGGTGGTTTATGCATTTAGACGCTAGCCCAAAGCGATCTGATTATTTCTGCCCCACTTCCCTCAACACTTCGACAGCATAAAGCGCCCCTTGCGGAGTGTCTTCGTGCTTGAAGTAAGCAAACACGTTTCGATTGGCCGCCAGATGTTCCTGAATACGCGCGATCATGGCGCCGCGCTCTTCGGGAGTGTAGGTCGGTTTGCGGAAGCGATAGTAAACAAAATCAGCGGTCACGATATCGGGCGTCTCCCGCTCTTCGGTTTCGGCGACACAGAGCGCCCGATTATGGCCCTTCAGGAGAGAGAACACTTCGTCGGCAAACCACGAATCATGGCGGAATTCGAAGGCTGAAGGCAGGGCACGAGGCAGCATGATCAGGAATTCTTCCAGGGTTTTGAGGTCGATTTTCATGTTGGGCGGCAACTGAAAGAGCACCGGGCCCAACTTTTCCGCGCGCGCCAGCGGCTCAAGCGTGCTCAGGAAGCGCGGCAAAAAGTCCGCCGTATTCTTCAACCGCTTGATGTGCGTAATCACTTGATGTGCCTTTACGCCGAAGAGAAATCCGGTGGGCGACTCGGCAATCCATTTTTGGGCTGTAGTTTCTTTGAGCAACTGGCGAAAAGTGAAATTGACCTCAACCGTATTGAGTTGCGTGGTGTAGTGCTGCAGGAAGCTCTTCTGCGGAAGCTTGGCAGGATAAAAATCGGGTTTCCATGTCGGATACGCCCACCCGGATGTTCCGACATAAAGTTGTGCCATCACACACTCTCGGAAATGACAGAGATTATACTTTCCGAACTTTTTTCTTCGGTTTCGCTTGGACGGCCGCCGCCTTCGTGCCCTTGGTGCTTTTTCTCGAACGCGGTTCTTGTGCCTGGGCAGCGATATCCAAGCCAGCCTCAGCCGCCGCTGATGCGGCCTTCTCAACTCCCTCGAACTTCGGCAGCTTCTGCTTAAGAGTAAGCAAGGGCGCGAACAAATCCCCCATTTTCTCCGCCCGCTTGAGTACCTGCCCGGCTTCGAAAACCAACAAGCCTGCATCTTTCTTCTTCAGAGCCAGCTCGACTTCTTCCCACTTCACAGGCGTAGAAACCGTGGGATGCTCTCGCGCCCGGAGCGAATACACACTGATGGTGGTCTTGTGCTCGTCGTTCTGGCTCCAGTCCACCAATACTTTGCCCACCCGCAGCTGCTTCTTCATGTCGGACACGACGAGATCTCTATGCTGCTCTTCGAGCAATCGCGCAAGGGCCAGGGCAAAGCCTTTGGTGGCCTCATAATTTGTCGCGGTGTTCAGAGGCACGTAAATCTGCAGTCCCTTGGAGCCTGAAGTCTTGGGGAAACTCTGTAGTCCGAAGTGGTCGAAAATCTCCCGCAACCAAACTCCCACCTGGCAGCATTGAACAATATTTGCCGGTGGCCCTGGATCGAGATCAAAGACCATGGCCCGCGGACACTCCATGTCCTTCGCCAACGAGAGCGATGGGTGCAGTTCGAGGGCAGCCAAATTCGCCATCCAAACCACCGTGGCCAGATCGTTGGCCAGAATGTAATTGATGTTGCGCTGGTTCCCCCCACTCCAGATGGGAGCGGTCTTGATCCAGTCGGGCCGGTGCTTGGTGGCGTTCTTCTCGAAGAAGAATTCTTGATCCACTCCGCCGGGATAGCGTTTCAGCGTAAGCGGATGGCCCGCCAAATGCGGTACAAGCACTGGAGCAATCCGGGCGTAGTAGTCGATCACCTGCCCTTTGGTAAAGCCGGTGGCCGGATAAAGGACCTTATCCAGGTTGGTAAGCGAGAGTTGCTTGCCTTCGATTTCAATAGCCTGTGAATTGCTCACGTTGCCTCGCCGGAATTGTCACTACCCTTCCCGAACATGATATTGCAATATTACCTGTCAATCCCGAGGCCAGAGTTTGACAATGTCCCATGGGCCACGTAATTTCAGACTTTTGCCCTTCTTATTCGTCCAACCAGTTGGAGGCTCGATGAAACGTCGCATTCTGCAGTCCCTGTTTCTGGCTTTATTCCTCACCGCTCTGGCGGCCACCCAGGACCTGGCGTCTTTTGAGAAGAAGGTCACAGTCAAGAAACTAGCCAACGGCTTGACCGTAATTATCTGTGAGCGCCCGGAAGCGCCCGTCTTTTCCTTCTTCACCCACGTAGATGCCGGCTCCGCCCAGGACCCCCGCGGCCAGACCGGCCTCGCGCACATGTTCGAGCACATGGCCTTCAAGGGCACGGACACCATCGGCACTAAGGACTACGCCGCCGAAAAGGTTGCGCTGGAGAAGATTGAAACCGCCTATGCGGCCTACATCTACGAGCGTGACCGTCGCGTCGACCACGACGACGCCAGAACCAAAGACTTGGAGAAGGCCTGGCAAGATGCCGTAAAAGCCGCAAACCAGTACGTCGTGCCCAACGAGTTTCCTCAGATTCTCGAAAGCAATGGGGCCGAGGGCCTGAACGCATATACGGACTACGACGAAACCGCGTATCACTATTCCCTACCGGAAAACCGGCTCGAGTTATGGGCCTACCTGGAGTCGGAACGCTTCCTGCATCCCGTGATGCGCGAGTTTTACAAAGAACGCAACGTGGTCATCGAGGAACGGCGCATGCGCACCGACAGCAATCCGGTCGGCCGTTTGCTGGAACAGTTCACTTCCGCGGCGTTCCAGGCCAACCAATACCATCAGCCGACGATTGGCTGGACTGCCGACCTCAACACCTTCTCCGCCACCGACGCCAGGAACTTTTTCGATAAATACTACGTCCCCTCCAACATGGTCGTAGCGGTAGTGGGAGACGTGAAGGCGGCCAGCTCGATGCCGATCATCGAGAAATATTTCGGTCGAATTCCCTCGCATGAAAAGCCCGACGAACGAACCACCACCGAACCGCCACAGAACTCAGAACGCCGCGTTGTACTGCGCGAAACCGCTCAGCCGTTATATCTGGAGGGCTACCACCGCCCCGACTATCGTGACAAAGACGACGCGGTTTACGACGCCATTACCGATCTCATGTCCAGCGGCCGTACCTCCCGACTCTATCGGGCCCTGGTGAGAGACAAGAAAATCGCGGGGTTTTCGGCGGGATTTAGCGGGCTTCCCGGCAACAAGTACCCGCACCTGTTCGCTTTTTATGCCTTCACCATGCCCGGTCACAAACCCGACGAAGTCGCCGAAGCCATCCACGTCGAGATCGAGCGCCTGAAGAACGAAGACATCACCGACGAAGAACTCAAAATGATCAAGACCCGTGCCAAAGTAAACTTGCTGCGTGGCCTGGATAGCAACGAAGGCCTGGCCTCCCAATTGGCTCTGTACCAGTCTCGCTATGACGACTGGCGCGAGCTTTTTAAGAGTGTGGATCGTATCGACAAAGTGACCAAGGCGGATATCCGCCGCGTGGCTCAGAACATTTTCGTTCCCACCAACCGGACAGTAGGCATCATTGAGACCACCGCCCCATCGGCGCAGGCGGGCAAAGGAGGTGCGCAATGAAGCGGCGCACCCTGATTTCTCTGGCTGTCCTGCTGCTTGCCTTGGGCGTCCCGCAGTTGTTCGCGCAAACCGGCTGGCGCCAAATTCCCGTCCCTCCGTTGCCCGCTTTCCACCCTCAAGAGCCCAAGCGCATCGAACTGCCCAACGGAATGGTGATCTTCCTCCAGGAGGATCATGAGTTGCCCTTGATTGATGGCGTCGCGCGCATTCGCGGCGGGTCGCGCGAGGAGCCCGCCAACAAGGTTGGCATGCTGGACATCTACGGCGAAGCCTGGCGCACTGGAGGCACCAAGACCCAGACCGGCGATCAACTCGACGACTTCCTCGAAGTCCGCGCCGCCAAGGTCGAGACCAACAATAATGCCGATTCCACCACCATCTCGCTGTCCTGCCTGAAGGACGATTTCGACGATGTGTTCAAGGTTTTCACCGGCCTGCTGCGCGAACCGGAGTTTCGCGCCGACAAAGTCGATCTCGCACAAAAAGAGAATTTCGACGGCATTTCCCGGCGGAATGATGACGTCGACGAAATCGCCCACCGCGAAGCCGCCAAGCTGGCCTACGGAGCGGACAATCCGTACACCCGAGACGCCGAGTACGCGACCATCGCTGCCGTGACCCGGCAGGATTTGCTGGACTGGCATCGCAACCACGTTCATCCCAACAACATCATCATCGGGATCGTCGGTGATTTCGATTCCGCCGCCATGGAAGCCAAGCTGCGCCAGGCCTTCGGCGCCTGGCCCAAAGGCCCGGCGTGGCAGAAGCCCGACATCAAGTTCCAGCCTGCCAAACCCGGCTATTACCTGATTCCGAAAGAAGACGTCAACCAGAGCAACATTCGCATGGTGGAGCTGGGCACCACGCGCGACAATCCCGACTACTACGCCATCGAAGTGTTCAACGAAGCTTTCGGTGGTGGCTTTGCCTCGCGCCTGTTCCGCAACATCCGCACCGCGCAAGGCCTGGCTTACTCAGTGGGCGGCGGCGTGGGCACACGCTTTGACCATCCCGGTATGGTGCAACTCGCCATGGCGACGAAAAGTGGGACGACGGTCGAATCCATTCAGGCGCTCTACTCGCAAATTGACGATCTTGCGAAGAATCCGATTTCGCAAGAGGAAATCCAGCATGCCAAGGACGCCATTCTCAACTCTTTCGTCTTCAACTTCGATACACCGGATAAAGTTCTGCGCGAACGCATGGCCTACGAATTTTATGGATATCCCCCCGACTTCCTGGAACGCTATCGTGCCGGAATCGAGAAAATAGGTCCCAGCGACGTGGCCCGGGCCGCCTCAAAGTATCTGCACAAGGACCAGCTGGCAGTGCTGGTGGTGGGCAATACTTCCGAGTTCGATAAACCCCTCTCTTCCCTGGGCCCGGTAAAGAACGTGGACATCAGCATTCCGCCGCCTCCCGGCCAAGCCTCCGAAGAACCAGCAGCCAAACCGGCGGATTCCAACCCCGAAGGCAAGGCGCTGGCCGCCAAGGTGGTGGATGCCATGGGCGGACTGGACAAGCTCAAAGCCATAAAGTCATTGCGTGTGAGTTTCACTGAAAGTGACCCCGGCTCGATGCCCATGCCCATGACCGTGACCGTCGCCTTCCCCGACCGGATGCTGGTGGACATACAAACTCCGCAAGGCCCCTTGGCAATTGTGGTCACGCCCGAGATGGCTTTCATGTCTGCCATGGGGCGCGGAGTGCGGGACCTGCCGCCCGACCAGAAGGCCGATAGCCTGACGCAAATTCACCACGATCTCATTTACCTGGCGCAGCATGTGAATGACCCGGCGTTTTCGTTCCATGCCGAGGGCACCGAAAAAATCGGCGATGTCGAAACTATGAAGGTTGAGATCAGCGGCGGTGCGCCATGGATTCGCTGGTACGTGGATCCCAAGACCGGGAAGATCTTGCGCGAGGCCTACAAAGGCATGGGGCAGTCGGGGCCATTCGATGGCGAAACCGATCTCGCCGATTGGCGGACCGAAGACGGCATTACCCTGCCCTACCTGCACCAGAACAAACAGAATGGAAAAGATTCCAGCACCGTGCAATACGTCACAGTGCAAATTAACCCTCCCGTAGATCCAAAGCTGTTTCAGAAGCCGGCAACCGCAGCCTCCCCAGCACAGTAAAGTATTCGCATCGCCCCGCCTGCCGTCTGTAGAGACGCAGCTTGCTGCGTCTCTGCTAGCCACGCACCAGCCGGAAACACCCGCAGGAGACATTTCCCCACACCCCAGAATCGCTGTTGACAGCCCCGCACCCGAAGACTAATCTGTGCTTGTGAAGAGCGAACAAAAGGCGAATACACCAGCCTCGACTCTCCCCCTGTTCGGCAATTCTCCCACCAAATTGATCGGCATCGCCCGCCTCGCCGCCCAGGGTGATTCCCTACGCGAAGGGCACGATGTCGAATACTTCACCCTTCCCGTCCGTTCCCTGCTGAATCGTTGCACGGGCACCCGCATGCCCTTCGCCTGGACCATCAATCCCTACCGCGGCTGTGAATTCGCCTGCAAATATTGTTATGCCCGCTATACCCACGAGTTCATGGAAATGCGCGACGGCCTTGATTTCGAGCGCAAGATTTATGTGAAGCAGCATGCCGCCAATCTGCTGCGCCAGGAACTGCGCCAGGTCAAAGCAGGAGAAGACATCGCCATCGGCACGGCCACCGATCCTTATCAGCCGGCGGAAAGGCAGTCTGAAGTTACCCGCGCGATTCTCGAAGAACTGAGCCGACACAGTGGGCTGCAACTGGGAATTATTACGAAGTCCAATCTGGTCTTGCGCGACGTCGAGCTGTTGCAGGAGATTGCGAAAAAGAATCGATTGTTTGTGAGCCTCACGATCACCACCCTGAACATCAATCTTGCCCGCCTCCTGGAACCTCGCGCGCCGCGTCCAGATTTGCGGATGGAAGCGGTCCGCAAATTGAGCCAGGCGGGAATTGCTACCGGAGTCAGTTGCTCACCGGTGTTGCCTGGCATCACCGACTCGCCCCGGGATCTGGAAGCAGTGGTCAAAGCCACGGCCGAAGCTGGGGGCAGGCATGTCTTCGCTAATCCGCTGTTCCTTAAGCCTTGTTCGGCGGCGGTGTTCATGCCGTTTCTGGAAAAAGAATTCCCCCAGCTGGCGGAAAGCTACCAGCAGCGCTATCAAGACCGCGCCTTTGTGACCGGGCCCTATCGGAAACGCATCGCGGAGCTGATGCAGAAACTGCGAGAGAAGCATGGTCTGGGTAATCGCTACGAACGCTATCACCGGGAGGTTGAGCCCCTCCCGGAAGAGCACAGGCAGATAGGATTGTTCTGAAACACCCTTCATATTTCGTCTCGTCTATAATCGCTGTTCACGAAAATGCCATCTCCCCCACAGCCAGGCCGCCCGCCCCGCCCTCAACCGCAGCCCTGGATGCATTTGCACCAGTTCTGGCAGCGCGTGACCGACGGTCTCGAGATCGGCCAGCTATGGAAACAGTTTCATGCCGACGCGCGCGCCAGTTACCGCCTCTATCAACGCGACTTCGATGCGCGCTCGCCGCAAGAGACGCGCCGCCATAACTTCTGGCATACCGTCTCCGAGTTCATGTGGGCGATCCTGGAAAAACTGACTCCCGCCCGCAGGGTGTTGCTGCTGCTCGGCGTCATTCTGTTGATTTTCCCCAGCGGCGGCTTCAGCTACCACGGAAAGACCGGCGACGTGGAAGTCCAGGAATTCGATCTTCGCTTTTACGGGGGCGCGCTGCTGTTCATCCTGTTGATGCTGGAAATCGCCGATCGCGTGGTCATGAAGCGCGATCTCGAAATCGCTCGCGACATCCAAAAATGGCTTTTGCCTGCGACTCCACCCGAGGTCCCGGGCCTGGGCATCGCCTTCGCCACGCGGGCGGCGAATACGGTTGCGGGAGACTATTACGACGTTTTTGCCCGTCCGGCCGTTCCATCCAGCGAGCCGACGTTCCTGATCGCAGTCGCCGACGTGGCCGGGAAGAGCATTCCGGCCGCATTGCTGATGGCCACCTTCCAGGCGAGTCTCAAGACCCTTTCCACGACGCCGTGCTCCCTGGCGGAACTGATTGCCGGCATGAATCACTATGCCTGCAGCAACAGCCAAAGTGGCCTGCGCTTTACCACCGCTTTTCTCGCCGAATTTGGGCCCGGGACCCGGGTGCTTGCCTACATCAACGCCGGACACAACGCGCCCATCCTGCGGCGCCGCTCGGGCGCCGTCGAACGGCTGACCGACGGCGGATTGCCCCTGGGGATTATGGCCGGCGCGGCTTACCAGTCGGGAAATGTGTCCCTGCAGCCGGGCGATTGGCTGGTCATCTTCACCGATGGAGTCGTCGAAGCCATGAACGAGCGGGGAGATGAGTATGGCGAGGAACGGCTGCTGCAAGTTCTGGCCGCCGGCGCGGCCTCCACTCCCGATGAGTTGCTACGCCGCATGATGGGCGATCTCGATGTTTTCGTCGGAGCCACGCCGCAGCACGACGACATCACCTGCCTGCTGCTCAAAGTGACGTAAGCTCTTGTTCGGTCCTAAATCGACAACCGCTAAGACTAAAGTCGGTTTTCTTACCGACCTTAGCGATGACTTTGCGTCCTTTGCGGTTAAAAGCTCTGGAAAGCCCTTAACCGCAAAGTTTCGCTAAGGATCGCCAAGGTCGCAAAGAAAAACGGGACTGAAACGGCAAAGCGCCAAGACTCCTTACCGCTGCATCATTTCTGCATACATCCTGTGGAACGCATGTACGCCCTTTTCCTGTTTCACGCTGTATCGTCCGCGCTCGTAGCTGCGGGAATTCAGGTTCTTTTGCACGGTTTCGCAAATGGCGACATCTTCGATCTGGATCTGATCGCTGAATTCCACCGCGGCTTTGGCCGCCGCGCTCCCGTGGTCATTCTCCGGCAAATACCACTCGAAGATCGCCAGCGACCGCTCGGCTTCCAGTGGCAAAACAATATTTAGCGAAACATTGTCGGGATAACAGTTCAGCATCCAGTTGGGAAACATCCAGAAGTAGTCGGTGGTCAAGTCTTCGCTGGTCTCCTGATAGCGGCGTGGCGTGGCGTCCCCGGCTTGCGCGCCGCGAATCGGACTGAACTGCCGCACGTGCCGGGCGTATGGCTCGACCGTATACGCGTTGTAATCCAGTTCGCGATTCAACCCGGGATGCACGCTGGGCAAATGGTAGCCTTCGAGATAGTTGTCCACGTAGGTTTTCCAGTTGCACTTCATGTCGTAGGTGCGGCGTTCGAATAGCTTCATTCCGCTGAATCCAAAACGCTCTGCCTGTTTGGGCAGTTCGCCAAGGCTGGCGAGCAGCGGCTCAGCCTGCGGATCCAAATTCACGAAGATCAGATTGAACCATTCCTCCGCCCGCACCGGCTTGAGAGCGAAGTAGGATCGGTCGAATTCCTGAACATTTTCGAACTCGGGAGCGCTGATGAGCTTTCCGTCAAGACCGTAGGTCCAGCCGTGGTATCCACAACGGAACAGCTTGCGCGAGCCACAGCCTTCGGCAGGTGGTCCGGCGCGATGCCGGCAAACGTTATAGAACCCGCGCAACTCGCCCTGAGCGCCCCGCACCAGCAGCAACGGTTCTCCCTGCAACTCGGTGGTGAAAAAGTCGCCAGGATTGGCCAACTGGTGCCGGTGCCCTACGACCTGCCAGGTTTGGGAGAAGACTTTCTCTTTCTCCCGAACGTAAGTATCGCGATCCGTATAAAACCGTGCCGGGAGCGACCATGCCTGGGCGATGTCGGCATCAATCTGCAGCGAATTCGCTGGGGGGGACATAGGAGTTCGGGACATTGTAAGGTACCAGGCGTTAAAAGAACGAACCGGCGATCCAGGGCTGGGAATCGCCTGGGTTTTCCTCTGCAAGCCGACCCTTCTGATCCGTTCCTTGTATATGGGCTGGGGGAAAGTCTCATTGGGCCGTCCCAAACTGACACAACTTGTCAGCCTCCCCGACAAAATCTGACACAACCAGCCCGGATTTGCGGTATGAGCTTGGAACCTCGGGTTACCAAAGATCGCGAACCCATTGAAAACAAAGTGTCGCTTGGTTGGGCACTCCACCCCTTAGTAACTTAGGGTTGTGGCGGCTAAAATGCGAACATAGTCTGCAATTGGGTCTACTGAGACCAAAATTTCTAAATCATTCGGAGAAGAGGGAAAACGAGATGCGGAAACAGAAGGGTTTTTCACTGATTGAGTTGCTTATCGTGGTAGCGATCATTTTGATCATCGCTGCTATCGCCATTCCGAACCTGTTGCGTGCGCGCATTGCGGCTAACGAGTCGTCTGCCGTCGCTTCAGTTCGTACCATCAGCACCGCTGAAATCACTTACCAGACTGCCAACCCGACCATCGGTTATGCGGCTTCGCTTTCCGTCCTGGGCGGCAGCGGTTCACCTTGCACTCTGTCGGCGACGGCGGCTTGCATCATCGACAACACCTTGGCCCTCGGCACCAAGAGCGGCTATCTGTTCCAGACCACTCCAATCGCGGCGTCGGGCATCAACGTCTCCAACGTAACCAGCACGATCCCGCAAAACTATAACCAGACAGGCGTGCGTGCGTTCTGCTCCAACGAAGACGCCGTCCTGCGGTTCAGCAACACCACCACTCCCGCTCAGGTAGCCACCACTGCCGCCTGCGCAGGTTACACCGTACTCCAGTAGTTCGGTTGTTGGCGAAGTACCTGGGGAGGGTACAAGCCCAAAGCATCGGATGGAAACATCCGATGCTTTTTTTATGGTTAACGACAAGTCTCCCCCGGCAACCCGCACCCCGAAGAGATCAAAAAGCGACAAGAACTGTCACAGCGATAGCAATCCGCGCCATCCATGATGGTTCGCTGCCATTAGCTCGGAGTCTCACATGGGTGATGGCGTTGAAAACAAACAGATTTATGGAGTCCTCAACCCAGGTTGGGACTAATTCTAATCTGGCACAAAACGTGCGACAGTATTTGAAATATCGTTCTCGAACTAAACTTATTCTTGATTGGGGCTAGCAAATAATGCGGAAACAGAAGGGTTTTTCACTGATTGAGTTGCTTATCGTGGTAGCGATCATTTTGATCATCGCTGCTATCGCCATTCCGAACCTGTTGCGTGCGCGCATTGCGGCTAACGAGTCGTCTGCCGTGGCTTCGGTTCGTACCATCAGCACCGCTGAAATCACTTACCAGACTGCCAACCCGACCATCGGTTATGCGGCTTCGCTTTCCGTCCTGGGCGGCAGCGGTTCACCTTGCACTCTGTCGGCGACGGCGGCTTGCATCATCGACAACACCCTGGCCAAGGGCACCAAGAGCGGCTATCTGTTCCAGACCACCCCAATCGCGGCGTCGGGCATCAACGTCTCCAACGTAACCAGCACGATCCCGCAAAACTATAACCAGACAGGCGTGCGTGCGTTCTGCTCCAACGAAGACGCCGTCCTGCGGTTCAGCAACACCACCACTCCCGCTCAGGTTGCCACCACCGCCGCCTGCGCAGGTTACACGGTACTCCAGTAGTCGACCTTTTTGGCAAAAGTACCCGCGAACAAGCTACTCGGAGCATCGGATGGCACCATCCGATGCTCTTTGTGCTTCTTCCCTCTTGCAACCAGCTTCACTCAGACCCAGGTTCTTCAATCTCGCTCAAGGGTGTCTGGGGTTGGCCTGCACTTCGTTACCGATGAATGCCTCTCGAATTGAGACTTCTTGTCGCCGAATGACAAGAACTGTCAAGCCGAGGCTAGATGGGGTCGAGCTTCCTTAGCCTCAACAAACTGCCCCACCTCTCGTAACCCATTCATATATTTGATTTTATTCACAATTGCACGAGTGGCTCACCGAGTCAGAATGGGTGGCCAGAAACTTGCAAGCTATTGCACAGGACGATGATGACACAACGCATGACAACTCGAGTTCGCAAGGCGCACGCAAACACAAGAGGGTTTTCGCTCATCGAGCTCCTCATTGTCGTGGCAATCATTCTGATTATTGCCGCAATCGCCATTCCGAACCTGCTACGCGCCAGGATCGCAGCTAATGAAGCTTCTGCCGCTGCCTCCGTGCGCAAGATGTCCACAGCGGAAATTGCTTACAACACAAGTTACCCAACGATTGGGTATTCTCCAGATCTGGCTAGCTTGGGCGGGCCGACAACGGGGTGCACGCCAAGCTCATCCACAGCCTGCATTCTTGATAACGTACTCTCTAGCGGGACGAAAAGTGGCTATACATTTTCCGCATTAGGGTTTTCGGCAGTTGGTCCTAACTCCTCTTTTGTCGTGGGGGCGGTTCCGATAACCTACAATCAGAGCGGGGTACGGGATTTCTGTATCGTTACCGACGGCGTCTTACGCATCAATCCCGGCTCGGCAGGCGCGGTGACGCCGCCTGATGTTGCAACTTGTGCCGCTTACACCATCGCACAATAGAATTTCCTTTTGGCAAATACCTGGGGGAGGGTATTGCGCCATAACGGCCAGGACGCGAGTCCTGGCCGTTTTACTTTGGTAACGCCGCGTACCCCCGCGGCCATCTCAATCAGGGCCAATTTTGCATATAATTTTCCTTACGCAAATGACATGACTGCATTTCCTGCCATGGCTGCCATAGAAATCCTCGGCTTGGAAAAGATTTACAGCGTTGGTTTCTGGCGCAAACGGCCAAAACGCGCCCTGCTGCCGCTCCACCTGAAAGTGGAGGAGGGCGAGATTTTCGGCTTTCTCGGACCCAACGGCGCCGGCAAGACGACCACCCTCAAGCTGCTCATGGGACTGGTCTTCCCCACCGCGGGTTCCGCCCGCATCCTGGGCATGGAAATCGACGATCCTCGCATGAAAGCGCAAATCGGGTTTCTTCCCGAACAGCCGTACTTTTACGACTATCTCACCGCGCGCGAACTGCTCGATTACTACGGGCAGCTCTCAGGCGTGGCGGCCAAAGAACGATCGCGCAAAGTGAGCGAAATCTTGCAGCGAGTAGGACTGAAAGATTCGGCCAATGTACAGCTCCGCAAATTTTCCAAAGGCATGCTGCAGCGGGTGGGCCTCGCTCAAGCCATACTGCATGACCCCAGGGTGGTTTTCTTCGACGAGCCGATGTCCGGTCTCGATCCCATGGGCCGGCGCGAAGTGCGCGACCTGATGGCGGAATTGAAGCGCGAAGGCAAGACGGTTTTTTTCTCCACTCACATCCTGTCGGACGCCGAGGCGTTGTGCGACCGCGTGGCCATCATGCATCTGGGGCAACTCCGCGGCGTAGGAGCCGTGGCCGATCTGATCTCCAGCGTTCACGGCAAAGTGGAGATGGTCTGGCAAGGCACCGCAGTGCCAGCATCCCTTCGTGCACTGGGCGCGGAGTGCCAGGTGACCGGCGACACAGTCCGGGCCGTGCTTGCAGAATCCAACCAGGATGCCGCCATTGACGCCCTGCGCCGGGAACGGCTGCGGCTGGTTTCCGTGATTCCGGTGCGCATGTCGCTGGAAGACTACTTCGTGGCCCAGGTCAAACCCGCGCAGGCCTCGGCAGGAGTAACGGCATGAACCACCGCATTCTGCACATCGCCGCCAACACCTTCCGCGAGGCGGTTCGGGACCGCGTGCTTTACAATCTGATCGCGTTCGCCGTGCTTATGTCCGGGGCGGCCATTCTGGTGGGGCAGATTTCGTTCGGCATCGAACGCCTGGTGGTAATCAATCTGGGACTCACGGCGGTCTCGCTGTTTGGCACCGTAATCGCAATTTTCATTGGAATCGGACTGGTCTCCAAGGAGATCGACAAGCGCACGCTCTACACCGTGCTCTCCCGCCCAGTGCGGCGTTGGGAGTTCATCGTCGGCAAGTTCTTCGGACTCTCCGGCACCCTGGTCGTCAATACATTTTTCATGGCCATCGGGGTGTTCGCGGCGTTGCTTTATGTCTCCCGCCATTTCCAAAGAACAGATGCCTGGGTGCTTGTGGCGCTCTATTTCATTGTCCTGCAGTTCCTGATGATCACCGCCCTGGCGCTGTTGTTCTCCTGCTATTCTTCGCCGCTGATGTCCGCGGTTTTCGCGTTCTGCGTGTTCGTGATCGGCAGCTTTGCCGAAGATTTGCGCGGATTCGCCGCCATGACCCAGGGCTTCACCCGCTGGCTGGCCACAGGAGCAGCTTATCTGCTGCCGAATTTTTCCGCTCTTAACGTGATCAGCCTGGTGGCCCATGAACAGCCAGTGTCAGCGCAGCTGATCTTCTACAACACCGCTTACGCTCTGATCTACAGCATCATGGCAATCTGCGGGGCCGTGCTTATTTTCGAACATCGGAACCTGAAATGAGCGCCTCACGACGAACCTCGGTGATATCCAGCTTACTGCTGGTAGTCAGTTTGTCGGGATCGGCGCTGCTTTTGCATCGTCTCGACCAAATACGAAATCGGGCCACCCTCCAGGAAGTGCTCTATATTTCCTCGCCGAAAGTCCTGAAGCGTCTCAGCCTTGGCTATGACGGGCTGCTGGCTGACGTTTACTGGACCCGGACGGTGCAATATTTCGGCGGCCATCATCATGCGGACGCCGAACATTACGACTTGCTGGCTCCGCTGCTGGAGATCACGACCACGCTCGACCCGCATCTGATTGTTGCCTACCAGTTTGGCGCCAACTTTCTCGCCCCCAAGCCCCCGAATGGCGCCGGCAAACCCGATCGCGCCATTCAGTTGGTGGAGTACGGCATCCGCAACAATCCCAACGAATGGCAGTTGTATTACGAGCTGGGCTTTGTCTATTACATGGAGTTGAAGGACTATTCCAAAGCCGCCGACGCTTTTGCGCGCGGTTCCCGCCTGCCCAGCACCAACCCCTTTCTGAGAGTGTTGGCGGGCCAGATGGCGGAGCACGCAGGCGACATCGCAACCGCTCGCCTGATGTGGAGAACGGCCTACCAAACGACGCCTGATTCAAGCGTCCGGGCAAACGCAACCGCCCACTTGCGCGCCCTACAGGTGGATGAAGACGTGATCGCTTTGGAAAAGCTTACGGCCATCTACCAAAAGAATACCGGCCATTTCCCGTCCACGTTTTCGGAACTCCAGGCTGCGGGCATGTTGCGGGGCACTCCCTTGGATCCCCTTGGCATCCCTTACAAGCTCGTGGCCGATGGACGCATTGAAGTGCGCGATCCCGACAAACTGCCCTTCATTGAAAAAGGCACCTCCCCGGGATACGTCCCGCCACGCGTGCCCAAGTTCCTACCCTCAGACTACGATTAGATGTCGGAGACGACCCACGTTGGGATCCCCTAAGGGCCCGACCTCCAGTCGGGCCGCCAAAGCCATTGCAAGGTCGCACGCGCTTTAGCGCCTGAGGTTGCTTTACGATGGCTAAAGTGCCGACGCCGCCAAACTTAGTTCCCACGATCCAGCAATGGTGGAAACAACAATTGATACGGCACGGAACCCCGCCCACGATTCGACGCTTCCTCGAAATCCTGTGGGAGTTCGCTCGGGATTCAACTCCTGCACGCCGCAAGCAACGCTACGGCGATGTGGACTATGACTGGGACTACCGGGTTGACACCACCGGGGCCACGATCAGTTGGCGAAGCCGCCTGCTGGGTCTTTTCCATTCTCCCTACCAGCCCACCGAGCCCGCGCTCTTCCGCGAGATGCTTCGCCATCTCGGCATAGACTTCCGGCAGTTTGTCTTCATTGATATTGGATCGGGCAAAGGCCGGGCCTTGCTCATGGCGGCCGATTTCCCCTTCCGCCGCATCCTTGGGGTCGAACTGCTGCCTGAACTGCATCGCATTGCGCTAGAAAACATAAGGCAATACCACAGTGATGCGCGGCAATGCCCAGTGATTGAATCCGTGTGCGCGGACGCACGCGATTTTCCTCTACCCGCGGAACCAATGGTGCTCTATTTATTTAATCCCCTGCCGGAATCAGGCCTGCATCAGTTCGTCACCAATTTTGAGCAGTCGCTGCTGGAGAATCCTCGTCCGGTGTATGTCCTGTATCACAATCCACTGCTGGAACATGTTCTGGCCCAAAGTCCGGCGCTGCAGAAGATTCATGGCACGTATCAGTTTGCAATCTATCGGGACCGCGGGCAGTGATGCGGCATCAGAATCTCTGCGTATTCCTTTGCGACCTTTACGGTTAAGAGCTTTGACCGCAAGGGTCGCTAAGAACCATCGAGAGCGCAAAGAAGGAATGAAGTTATAACGAACCTGCCCTCGCTCTTGGGCAGAGTAAAATGAGGTTTGTGTCACTAAATTCACACGAGGTTCATCACATCAAACCAGCCGTGAAGTTAAATTCCGTGGTATGGAGCTGCGCCTTCCTGGCTTTAACGTTCGCTGCGGCGGCATCTCCCGCGACCGACGTCCCGGCCATTGCGCGCGGTGTGGACGACCATTACAACCACCTGCGCAGCCTGCAGGCCGACTTTACCGAGATCTACCGCGGATCAGGGATGGAGCGGACCGAATCCGGGCTGCTTTGGCTGAAAAAACCTGGCAAGATGCGCTGGGAATACCGTTCTCCCAGAGAGAAACTGTTTGTGGGCGACGGAAAAGATGCCTGGTTCTACGTTCCCGGGGACGGTCAGGTGCGGAAGACCTCGATGCGCAAACTAGACGACCTGCGGTCGCCGCTGGGCTTTCTTCTGGGTAAAACCCAGCTAGCCAAGGAGTTACGCGGATTATCTCTGGCTCCGGATGTGGCTCCGCTGGTGCCGGGGGACGTCGTTCTGCGGGGGGTGCCGACGGCGATGGCGGATCGCGTCAGTCAAATTTTGCTGGAGGTTTCGCCCGAAAACCAGATCATCAGGATATCACTGGAGGAAACGGACGGTTCGATCACCGAATATCGCTTCTCCAATCAGCAGGAAAACCGGCAACTCGACGACCAGCGCTTTCACTTTACGCCGCCGCCTGGAGTCGAGGTGATTGACGGCGAGTTGGGCCAGTAAATTGGCCAGATGGCAGCATCTAACTAGTATGCGTTGCCTGTACTTAAGGCGACTTTGCTAAAGGTAGAAACACTCTGGATTGCGAGGTTACCGCGGGCACACCCACCGCGAACCGAAGCATCGGAATGAGCGTGGGCAATGTTAGACTTGGGTGGGCAGGACGGTAACCAGAGTACGGCATGGCCGAATTTCTCGTAAAAGTAGCCGACGAACGCGGGCACCTGGTGCAGCAGGTCGAGAATGGGTTCTCGGAGTCCGAGATCCGTGATCGCTTTGAGCAACAGGGCTTCCTGGTGTATTGGGTCAAACCGCGCGGGATGCTCTCCGGAGGAGATTTCAAACTTCGCCGGGGCTCGAAGGTCAAACAGACTCCATTTCTGATTTACAACCAGCAGTTTCTGACCCTGATCAAGGCCGGACTGCCGATTCTCAGTTCGTTGGATCTGCTGATCAAAAGGCAGAAGGATGCTAATTTGCGCAGCCTTTTGCAGAACGTGCGCGACCGGGTGAAGGGCGGCGAACTGCTATCCGACTCATTCGCCGCGCAACGGGTTTTTCCCAAGATTTATACCGCGACCCTTCTGGCCGGCGAGAAGAGCGGCAACATGGAAGAGGTGCTGGGACGCTACATCGCTTTTCAACGCCTGGCGCTCACCTTCAAGAAAAAGCTGGCGGTTTCGCTGGTGTATCCGGCGCTACTGGTCACGGTTGTGTTCTTCATGCTGATCTTTTTGGTCACCTATGTGGTGCCACAGTTTGCCAAGCTGTATGAGAACCTGGGCGCTCAGCTGCCGACCATCACGCTCATCATGCTGGCCGTGGGGAACAACGCCCAAAAGTATGCTCCGTTCGTGGTGGCGGGCGTGGTCGTGCTTGTGGCCGCGCTATGGCGCTGGAAGAGCACCGACCGCGGCGCTGACCGCATTGACCGCGTGATCCTTCGACTGCCAATTCTGGGCGAAATCTGGCTGAAATATCAGGTCGCCAATTTTGCCCGCATGCTCTCCACATTGCTTACCGGAGGCATGCCACTGGTGCCGTCCCTGGAAACCGCAGGCGTTTCCATGAGCAGCCGGCGCATCCTGAACGGCGTTGCGGAGGCTGTGATCCGAGTGCGCGAAGGCCAGACCTTGTCGCGCAGCCTGGAGGAACAGAAGATGTTTCCCGATCTATCGGTCGAAATGATCGAGGTGGGAGAATCCACCGGCGCTTTGCCCGCCATGCTGAATTCGGTGGCGGAGTTTTACGAAGAGGACGTGCAGACCGCGCTGGGCGCGGCTATGGCCCTGATCGAGCCCCTTATTTTGATCGTCATGGCGGTTTTTGTCGGGGGAATACTGATTGCGTTGTATTTGCCGATCTTTACTTTAGGATCGACTATTCATTAAAGGAAATTCATTTAACGAGATTCGTTCCCCTGGATAGGTAGCTGGGAAATGGCAAGCATTCCGGACAAAAAGACGGTGGTTGTAAGCGGTGGAAACGGAGGCCAGATTGCGCCTTCGGCTTCCCATACCAGTGACCTGGCCAAGGCGCAGGACGTGGCGCGGCGCTATCGCTGCGAATTCGTGGACCTGCACGATTTCCAGCTCCACCATGACCTGTTCAAGAACATCCCGGTTCATCTGATGTTCCGCTACAACTTTATCCCCCTGGAAGAGACGTCCGACGGCCGCCTGGCCATCGCCATCGCCGATCCCAGCCAGTTGATGATGATCGACGAAATCAGCCTGCTGCTGAGCAAGCGCATCGTCACCAAAGTCTCCACGCTGGCCCAGATCACGGAAATTCTCAAGAAGACGGAACAATCCAAGCGCGTTTTGGAAGACGCCAGCGAAGGCTTCACCCTGGATGTGATCCGCGAAGACGAGGCCGGCAACGACGAAAGCATTTCCATCGATCGCCTGACCGCGCAGGGCGACATCAGCCCGATTATCCGGCTGGTCGACACCACGATTTTCACCGCGCTACAGCGGCGCGCCAGTGACATTCATATCGAGACTCGTGATGATTCCGTCTGCATCAAGTTCCGCATTGACGGTGTGCTCACCCAGGCCATGCCGCCGATCGCCAAAGAGCATCATTCAACGATTATTTCGCGCATCAAGGTGATGAGCGAGCTCGACATTTCCGAGCGCCGCGTTCCCCAGGACGGACGCTTCCGCGTGAAGTACGGCCAGCCGGAACGTCCGATCGACTTCCGTGTTTCCATCATGCCTTCGATTCATGGCGAAGACGCTGTACTCCGCGTGCTCGATAAAGAGTCGATGAGCGAAAAGTTCCACAAGCTCGTCCTCGACGTGGTGGGATTCGATCCCGACGATCTGCGCCGGTTCCGCCGCTACATTGCCGAGCCTTACGGCATGGTGCTGGTCACGGGCCCCACGGGCAGCGGCAAAACCACCACACTCTACGCCGCGCTCAGCGAAATCAAGACCGACGAAGACAAGATCATCACTATTGAAGACCCGGTCGAATACCAGATTCGCGGGATCACGCAAATTCCGGTCAACGAGAAAAAGGGCCTGACCTTTGCCCGCGGCTTACGCTCTATTCTGCGTCACGATCCGGACAAGATCATGGTCGGCGAAATCCGTGATACCGAAACCGCGCAGATCGCGATTCAGTCGGCCCTCACCGGCCACCTGGTATTCACCACCGTCCACGCCAACAACGTGGTGGATGTCATCGGACGTTTCCTGAACATGGGCGTCGAACCCTACAACTTCGTTTCCGCGTTGAACTGCATTCTGGCGCAGCGGCTGGTGCGTTTGATTTGCGAGTCCTGCCGGACGGCCACGCACTATCCGCCGGAGATGCTGGAAGCCAGCGGCCTCGATCCCGCCCAGTGGTCCAAGGTGGCATTCTACGAAGGCCAGGGTTGCATCGAGTGCGCGGGCACCGGTTTCCGCGGACGTACCGCCATCCACGAATTGCTGGACTTGAGCGATCGCATTCGCGAAATGATTCTGCTCAAGAAGCCGACCTCGGAAATCCGGCGAGCGGCCCGCGAAGAAGGCATGCGTTTCCTACGTGAGTCCGCGTTGGACAAGGTGAGGCTGGGCTTAACCACGCTGAAGGAAATCAACAAGGTCACATTCATCGAGAACATGCGCTAAGCTTCCAGTGCGGCCGTGATCTTATGCCCGTGCCGGACTTTCGGCCAATGGCAAGTGGTGCCCTTCCAGGTATTGCGTTTCTTTGCCATACAGGGTTTGATTTGAGGAGTAGCTCTTAAGCAGGGTTATGGACAGCGTTCGATTATGAGTCAGAGCTTCAATTCGGGGTCCCGGCCAAGAGTGGCATGCGAGATTGCCGCCGATCGAGTGATTGCCGGCCGTATCGCCGAAAAAGGCGGCGTGGTCGAAATGTGCGCTTCTCACGAACTTCCGCCGGGCTGCGTGGTCCCCGACCTGATGGAAACAAATTTGCGCGAACGTAAATCCGTGTTTGCAACTTTGCGCGAGATCCTGGACAGCGTCAGCGGGCGTTCGCGCGACGTGATTGCGGTGTTGCCGGACGCGGCGGTCCGCGTGGTGTTGCTCGACTTTGAAGCCCTCCCGACCAAACGACATGAGGCCGAAAGCGTAGTCCGCTTCCGGCTGAAGAAGTCTCTGCCCTTCGATGTCGAGAAGGCCCAGGTTTCCTACCAGGCACAGCCTTCCAACACAGGAATTCGAGTCATCGCCGCCGTGGCTCTGACCAGTGTGATCGAAGATTACGAATCCGCCTTTCGTGATGCGGGCTACAGCCCCGGAGTGGTCATGCCTTCCATGCTGGCGGCCTTGGGCGCAGCCGAAGGCAGCCGGCCTACGCTGGTGGTAAAAGTCGACACGCGCACCACCAGCATCGCCATCCTCGACAAGCAGGAGTTGCTCCTGTTTCGCACCGTGGAAAACACCCGCGGCGTCACCATCACCGGAGATCAGCTCGCGGAGGACGTTTATCCCTCGGTGGTATTTTTCCAGGACACTTATCATTTGAACATCGAGCAAATTTTCGTGGCCGGCCTGTCCGACTCCGGCAGCGCGGCGCCCGCGCTGCGCGCCCAGACCGGGGCAGCGGTCCGGGACCTGGTAGACGGCTCGCAGTTGGGATCGACCTTTGGTTCGATTCCCAAGTGGAGAATGGCCGGGGTGGTGGGGGCCCTGCTTTCCTGATATGCGGGTTGAGATCAATCTCGGAACTCATCCCTATGAGGATTTACGCCAGTTCTGGGTGCGCTGGGGCGGAGGCCTGACCGCGCTGAGCGCGGTGAGTTTGCTGCTGCTGGTCTACACCGTGTTGGGTTGGGTGAACGCCAGTGAAGGCCGCCACCGGATAAGCGTATATGAGGCAAAGATCGACAAGCTCGACCAGGAAAAGGCGGCCGCGCAGGCGATGTTGAACCTGCCTCAAAATGCCAACACGCGCGACCGTTCCGCCTTTTTGAACGATCTGTTCGAGCGCAAGGCATTCTCCTGGACCAAGGTGTTCGAAGACCTGGAGCGGGTCATGCCCGCCCACGTGCATGTGGTCTCGATTCATCCCGAAATGGCCCCTGACAACCAGTTGGAAATTAAGTTGGTGGTCGCTGGGGACTCTCGTGACCATGCTCAGGAACTGGTGCGCAAGATGGAGAATTCGCAACGTTTCCAACACACCCGAATCGATGAAGAGCGAGCCGACTCCGGACAGGGACAAGCCGATACCGTCCAGTTCAGCATCAGCGCGCTCTACGTTCCCGACCTTGAAACCGCAGTCCATGGAGGATCGCAATAATGCCTGACCTCCGGCAAACCCGGGATAAACTCAAGATCGCGATCGCCGGAGTCGTGCTGCTGGACCTGGTGTTGGCGGGCTTGATTTTTTCTCCATTAATCGGGTCGCAGCAATCACGCAACCAGCAAGAGCGCGACCTTTACAACCAGTTGCAACGCAAAACCCGCGACGTAAGACCTCTACAGGGGTTGGACAAGAAGATTCCTCTCGCCCAGCAGCAGATCGATAGTTTCTACAAAGAACGACTGCCGGGACAGGACTCGGCCATTTCCGGCGACCTGAACCGGCTGGCCAAGGAAACCGGCGTAAAAATCGGGGCCCTCAGGTACAACCAGAAAAGCAACGAAGCCGAGATGAAGGCGGTGGAAGCAGTCGGGTTGCAGCGGGTGGTGATCGAAGCCGAGCTGTCGGGCGATTACCTGCCCATGATTCGCTTCGTGAACGCCCTGGAACGGAACCAGCTGTTCTTTTTGGTGGACAGCGTAGAGTTAGGCGGCGAGCAGGCGGGCGTCATCCGTGTGACCATGCGGTTGGAAACCTATCTGAAGACAGGCGTTTAGGTAAATTACTGGTTATTGCCAATGCAAGTCGGAGCTGAAGACCGGAAAAAGCTGATCATCGCCGTCGTGCTGATGGTGTTGGCAGTCTTGTCGGTGGGCTACTGGGTGGTGACCCTGAGCGGAGCGCCGTCGTCGTCCGCCGCTGCGTCCGCTCCGGTGGTTGCGCCCGTGGTCGCCACTCCCAGAGCGGTAGCGCGTCCCAAGCCCGGCGCCAAGAAAGTCGCGCCCGAACGCTCGCTCGATCCCAGTTTGCGCTATGACTGGCTGCGGGCCAGCGAAGATACCAAGTATTCCGGCACCGGACGAAATATCTTCCGGGCCGAGGCGGAAATCCCCAAAGCCATCGCTCGACCCAACACCGACAAGCCGAAGGTAGTTGAGGCCACAGGCCCCCCGCCGCCCCCGCCGCCGCCGCCGATTAACCTTACGTTTTACGGTTTTGCCAGTAAACCGGGAGAACCAAAGAAGGTCTTCCTGAAGCAGGGCGAAGATACGTTCCTGGCCCGTGAAGGCGACATTGTGGATCGCCGCTACAAAGTAATGCGCATTTCCGCCATGGCGGTTGAGATCGAAGACGTGCAGACCAACAATCGGCAGAGTATTCCGTTGGTGCAGAGCCAGTAGGGGGAGGATGAACAAGCACTCAGCACTCAGCCTCTAATCATATGTTCCGTAAATCGCAATCTCCGAGCTTAAAGAACAATCGCCATCACTCCCAGCAGGGCTACATTCTGCTTAGCCTGCTGCTGTTTGTGGCGCTGCTGACCATTTTCGCGGCCGCCGTCGTTCCCACGGTGACCCAGCAAATCAAACGCGATCGCGAAGAGGAACTGGTGCATCGCGGCGTGCAATACTCCCGCGCAGTACGCAACTATTACAAGAAGTTCGGCAGATATCCCACTCGTATTGAGGATCTGGAAAGCACCAACACCATTCGCTTTCTGCGCAAACGCTACAAAGATCCCGTAAATCGCGATCCCAAGACTGGCGAAGAGCGGGATTTCAAGCTCCTGCACATGGGCGAAGTGCAGATGTCCTTCGGGGCCGGCCTTCAGGGCGGAGGCCAGGCGCTCAATGCGCTCGCGGCCAACGCCGGGATCACAGCGCAGAATGGACAAAGCATCGGCGCTGCCGTGGCAGCTGCGGCGGCCGCCGCTCAACCGGGCTCGCAGGCGTCGCCGAGCGGTGCGAATGCGTCTGATTCTGATTCCGATTCGTCGGACTCTTCCTCAGCAGGTCCCGCCGCCGGGCAGGCAGGCAAGGCAGGCTCCGACAGCAGTTCTTCCAACGGGAAAGTGTTCGGCGGAGGCCCGATTGTGGGCGTGGTCAGCGCCAGCAAGGCTGCCAGCATCCGCTCGTTCAATAAGAAGGACCACTACAACCAGTGGCAATTCATCTACGACCCCAGCACCGATCGTGGAGGTTTGCTCATGACGCCGAATCAGCCGCCGTTGAATATCAATTCAAATAACGGGAATGGCCAGCCGGGACAGCCGGGTTCCGGAGCGAATGGCAACGGGTCGTCCAATCAACCCGCTCCTCCCGCACAACCGCCGCCCGATTCCGAAAATCTATAGAGTCCGTTCCAAAACAGAAAGGCCCCATCGCGAAACGATGGGGCCTTGATCTTTGATCTTGCGACGCTGAACTCTTACACGCTGAACGAAGATCCGCAGCCGCAGGTGCTCTTCACGTTCGGATTCTCGAACTTGAAGCCTGCGCCTTCCAGCGTCTCCACGTAGTCAACTACGCAGCCATTCAGATACATGACCGAGGTGGCGTCCACATAGACTTTCAAGCCGTCCATGTCAAAAGTTTTGTCCATCATGCCGGGAGCATTCTCGAACGACATGGAATAGGAAAAGCCAGAGCAACCGCCGCCCACAACTCCCACCCGCAATCCGGCGGGAACCGGGTTCTGCTGCGCCATGATCTCCCGCACCTTGGCCACCGCATTGGCAGTCAGGTTAATGGGCGCCGTCTTGGTTTTCACTTCCGGAACCGCGGTGCTGGTGTTCAGAGTCGTAGTGCTGGTGGCCATTGGTATCTCCTTGAAACTAATATGACGTCATTATAACAAAGCCCGGTCCGAATCCTACAGCAAAACCTCGCCGGAGCCAGTTCTATCAATCCTGTCACTACTTTAGATGAGTCCCCGGGCGGTAAAGATGCGGTCAAAAACTTTGGCCGCAAAGCGCCCGGTTCCGCGCTATAATCCGCCATTGGGACCCTACCCAGTCGCCGGTTTTTGGCCTGAACCGGCGTTACAGGCAAGGATCCTCGGGACCCGCACTCATTCGTGCCGAGGTGACTTAGATGATGACTGTATTGTTTTGGCCTTTAGTGGTTTGGGGAGTGATCACCACGCTCCTGATTATTCTTCTCATTTATCGCAGCACCCTCACCATGCAGGAGGACGATCAGCTATTCCTGGGAGACTCCGCCTCGCAGATGGAAAAGGACCAAACCGAACTGCTGCACAAAGTGCACAAGATCAGCCCGTATGTCCGCTGGCTGGGCGCCGCCTCCGGAGTATTGATCCTCGCGATTGCCGGCATAGCCATCTACCAGGGACTGAGCCAGGCCGAGTAAGACTCGGCCTTTAGGACGTAGCGGACCAGGGTGATGGCTGACGACACCGCGCCATACCCGGCGTCGACACTTGTCTCCGCCCCTCCGTTTCTATTTGCATCCGGCCCTGCCTTCCCGCAAACTCCTTCTAAGTGATTTCCGCAAATCCCATTGCGATCATCGGGGGCGGTCCGGCCGGATCTCTTGCCGCCGCCAATCTCGCCCGCGCCGGACGCAAGGTTTTTCTGTTCGACGAGAAGCTAGCCTGGGAAAAGCCCTGCGGCGGTGGCATCACTCACAAAGCTTTGGTCGAGTGGCCCTTCCTGCGCGATGCCGAAGTGGAACGCAACTGGATCGATGAGTGTGAACTGATTGCCCCGTCTGGACGACGTGTCTCATTCCATCTCGACCAACCGATCGCAATCTTTTCCCGGCAAGTGCTCAACGGACTGCTGCTACAAAGAGCGCAAGAGGCCGGAGTGGAAGTCATCCATAATCGCGTGACGCGCATCGATGGCACTGCGGGAAATTGGGCGTTGCAATCGAATACGAAGTCTTTCGCGGCGTCCTACATAGTCATCGCCACCGGCGCCCGCAACCCTTTTCGCCAACAGTTCTGTCAGCCCTTTGCTCCCGAAGACATGCTGGTCGCAGCGGGATATTACATTCCGGGTAAAAGCCAGGTGGCGCAGATCCAATTCCTGCGCGGTCTGCAAGGCTACATTTGGATTTTCCCTCGCGTGGACCATTTCTCCGCGGGCATTTGCGGCAAGCTGCCGGGCAAGAGCAGTGCGGATTTGCGCCGCTTGTTGGAAGACTCGCTGCCAAAGCTGGGACTGAGTTTCGAGGGCGCGAAGTTCTACGCTCATGTGTTGCCATCGCTGCGCCCAGAAACTCTACGGGAGGCTGCCGTGAACGGCGAGGGCTGGGCGATGATCGGCGACGCGGCGGGTTTCGTCGACCCCATCACCGGCGAAGGGCTCTACTACGCCATGCGTTCCGCGGAATTGCTCTCGCAGGCCTTACTTGACGACCGGCCGGAATCCTACGCTTCCCTGCTCCGCCAGGATTTCCTGCCGGAACTGGAGCGGGCCGCCCGCATCGCCGACCGCTTCTATAGCGGACGATGGCTGGGCAGCGGCGTCCTCGATCGCATGATCCAATTCACTGCCTACAGCGCCAGCTTCCGCGAATTGATGTGCGGGCTCTTCGCAGGGACGCAGGGATATCAGGACCTGAAGCGCCAAACCTATCGCCGAATGCCACGGATCTTTGCGGAAACTCTGATGAGTGCATTACTCCCCACTCCATTGTCATCCTGAGCGAAAGGTACTGCGTTCGTCGTCCCAAAACAATAGAAGCTTGTCATGCTGAGCGGAGGATGAGCGGTTGAAAACCGCTCATCCGGAGTCGAAGCACCCCTATTCCCGATATGCTTTTTCATCGGCCGGTTCTGATACCAGCGAGACAAGTTCGCCGAGTTCTCGTGAGGGTGTAGGGGTCCTTCGACTGCGTGGAAACTGCGCTCTGCGCAATTTCCGCTTCGCTCAGGATGACAAGGGTTATAAAACAAAAAAATGCCCGCATCCTCTGCGGATGCGGGCATTTCAATCAGTTGAGCAAGCCGTTACTTAGACGCCAGTAACGTTCTCTGCCTGCCAGCCCTTCGGCCCCTTGGTCACGTCGAACTGCACGGTCTGGCCTTCTTGCAGGCTGCGGAAACCGCCCGCCTGGATCGCCGAGAAGTGCACGAAAACGTCTTCGCCATTCTGACGGCTGATAAAGCCGTAGCCCTTGGCGTCATTAAACCATTTCACTGTTCCTTGTTCTGCCATTGTTGATGTTCCTTTTCTATTGTTGAAATTGTGCTGAGAAGAATCGCTTTGCTAGTGAGAAGGGGTGACGCTGGTTGGCGGTACCGATTTTCAGCTGCGTGGTGAATCAAACTTAGCTACGGCTTTTATTATACATGCCAAGTCAAGTACAGGACAATTCTTGATGCCGGCTTGTGAATCAACTCGCTTCCCAAAGCGAGTCATGCGAATAAGCTTACTTTGAATTTCGGGGTAACTGAATCCGGCGAAGCGCCTTTACAGTGGCTGCCGTAGCATCCTTCTGAGCAGGAAGCCCCATGCGCTCAGTAACTATCTGCCTTAAATGAGCCTCTACCTGTTCGTCAGAAGCATCCCCCACCAACAATCCATATACTCCACCTAAGTAGCCGTCATACTCGTCCTGGGCGTGTGGCTCGCCTTTGACACCGATTGGGTCCCATATATCCAGAAGCACGTGCCGGATTTCGACCCTGATTCGTCGGGATTCATACTTGTCAATCATGCCAAGAACTCTCCAACTGGTGCCGGGGACAGGACTTGAACCTGCACGCCTTGCGGCACTGGATCCTAAGTCCAGCGCGTCTGCCAATTCCGCCACCCCGGCCTGAGTAATATCTTAACCCAACCCCTTAGGATGTCATCCCGAAGACCCGGCGTGTTCAGCCGGACGAGGGATCTGCGCGCAGCGACACAATCGCCGGGAGTTAGCGCACACGCGCTCCACGCAAGATCCTTCGCAAGCTCAGGATGACAATTTCTACTTTGATGAGACCTTGAACCTAACCGCCTCCGACTTCCCTTCTCCCCGCCAATCCCGCTACACTAAACATCCTATGGCCCACAATCCGACGCAGCCCAACATCAAGCTAGTGAACATCCCTTCATACCGCGAAAACTATGCCAACAGCGTGCAGGTGCGGGTGAATGTCTGGGATTTCTTCCTCGTCTTCGGCACCATGCAGCAGCAGACGGAGACCCAGGTCGAGATCCAGAACTTTCAAGGAATTTACCTAAGCCCACAACAGGCCAAGGCGCTGATGAACATCCTGCAGCAGAATGTGGTGAACTACGAAAGCGCATTCGGCGAGATCAAGCTGGATCCGCGAAGTGCGCCTCCCGGCCCTGTACACTAGGCGGCGGTGGCCAATCCAGCAATCGATTCCCGGAGATTCCCTCTCGCACTGATCTTCGTGCTGCTCTTCGCCTGTGTTTTTCTGCTGCACATTTCCCTACTGCGCCTGCCCTACTTCTGGGACGAAGCCGGATACTACGTCCCCGCCGCCCGCGATTTGCTTTTTTCCGGCAGCCTGATTCCGCACTCCACTCCATCGAACGCGCACCCTCCGTTGGTGATGGCATGGCTTGCGTTGTGGTGGAAGGTCGCAGGCTTTTCTCCGCTCGTCACCCGCACTGCCATGCTCATGATCGCCGCGTTTTCCTTGACCGGAATATTCCGCCTGGCTCGGCGCGTGGCGAACGAAGAAGTAGCAATCGCTTCCACGATCTGCGCCATGCTCTATCCCGTATTTTTCGCGCAGAGTTCGCTGGCGCATGTGGATCTGGCCGCCGCTGGGCTGATATTTTGGGGATTGTCCGAGTATGTCGACCGCCAGCATTGGAAAGCGGCCATCTGGTTTTCCCTGGCTGTCCTGGCAAAAGAAACCGCAATCCTGGCTCCCCTGGCTCTGTTCGGGTGGGAACTGGTTTCTTGGATACGCAGATTTTGGGTGGCGCAGCGCTTAAGCGCTGCGATTAAGCCTCCCGCTTCAGAACGGACTCTAGCCCCCGAGGTCCGGAAATCTGCCGCTCTCCTGATCCCCATCATCCCGCTCAGTCTCTGGTATGCCTACCACTACTCCCAAACCGGCTTCATCTTCGGCAATCCCGAGTTCTTTCGTTACAACGTGCAAGCCACCATGCAGCCGCTGCGCATTTTCCTCGCCCTTCTGTTGCGGCTCTGGCAGGTCTTCGGATATTTCAGCATGTATCTGCTCACGCTGGCCACCATTCTGGCCATGTGGTTGCCACCGCGACGGGACGACGATAACAATAATGAAGACCGCCCCAGAATCGCTCCGCATATCCAGTTCGCTTTTCTCGCCGTGATCGCAACTTACGTGGTCGCCATGGCCATCGTCGGCGGCGCCGTTCTTGCCCGCTACATGCTTCCCGTAGTTCCGCTGGTCATCATCATTGGAGTTTCAACCTTATGGCGCAGAGCCTCGCTCTGGCAGGGCATCGTCGCAATCGTGGTCTTCGCATTTGTGGCCGGACTTTTCGTCAATCCTCCCTACGGATTCTCCATCGAAGACAACCTGGCCTATCGCGACTACATCGTATTGCATCAGCACGCCGAGCAATTCCTGCAAGCACGTGATCCTCACGCCCGAGTGCTGACCGCATGGCCCGCCAGCGAGGAACTCACGCAGCCGTTCCTCGGCTACCTCCCACGTCCCATGCAAGTGGTCCGCATGGAAGACTTCTCGGCGGAGCAGCTCCTGTCAACCGCCGATCTCCGATCAAATTACGATGTAGCGCTGGTGTTTTCCCTGAAGTATGAACCACCGCATCCCGTTCTTGAGCGCTGGCACACCTGGCTGGAGTGGAAGACCCGCTTCTTCGGATACCATCGCGACTTGCCACCCGCAGCCGCTGCACAAATTCTCGGCGGACACTTGGTTTATGAGGAAAAGTGCCGGGGACAATGGATCGGCATAATCGAGATGGACCGCATCGAAGAGGCTCGAGCGCCATAGCGCCAAATAAAAAAGCCCCGCCCTCTCGCAAAAAACACGCGAAGGACGGGGCACCCGCTTGCAACTCCACTAGTCTGTGGACAAGCCTAAGTAGTCGACAGACGTTCCATCCGTGAGTGCGACCGCAGCGGTTCCATCCAGATTGGACTTGTAGATTTTATAGGTGGCCGGGGTCGAGTCGTAGAGCGTGTAATAGAGATTTGAGTTAAGCACCTCCAACTCATACGAACCATTCACCAGGACGACCAGATTGCTGCCATCCGGGTTCACGCTGACGATGCCATACGGTGACGCCCCTGTAAGGCTATAGCTGACGAACAGGATCTTCGACCCGTCCGGAGTGAACGCCGGCGTATCCACAAATTGGTTCTGGGTAATGACCGTTGCCACGCCACTTCCGTCGGATTTGATGGTGAAGATGCCGGACGAAGAATTGCCCTGGCAATTCATCACAATCTTGCTGCTGTCCGCGGAAAAGCTTCCGCCGTAGCACTGAACCATTCCCGGCGGCATGGTGGACGTCAGATCGAGCGCTCCCGAACCGTCCACATTGGTGATCCATAGATGATAAGCATTGGTGACGGAATCCTGCTTATTGGAAATGAGCTTTTTCCCATCCGGGGAAACCCGGATCGAGAAGCCTGTGCCGTTGCCCGTCAATTGGGTTTGGGTGCTGCCATCGGCGTTACTGACCCAATAATTGTCCGATGAATCGAAACCAATCGTCTTAAGATCGGCGCTGGTCGACGGCGAGTAGATGCCGCCGGTGAAGGGCACCGGGGTCACACTCGAACCATCCAGGTTCATCAGAAACAAGCTGGTCGCCGGACTTACGGTGCGGCTCGAATAAAATGCCAGCTTGGTGAAAGTTGGTCCAGTCGGGGTGGATGCACCGACTCCGCAGCCCACCGTGGACACGGCCGCCAAAGTCAGAACAATAAGCAGAGTAATAAGCTGTGACTTCTTCATGGTTCTCCTTAGATTCTGGTTATCGATTTCGTTCGGCCACTTTTCAGCGGCATAAATCCCTGGGGTCTTTGCTGAACTGCTGGGGCCCAATAACAAGCAGAATTCGAAGGTTTGCCGAGACCGTACTCAGTATTTCTTAGCCGCGAAAGGCAAGAATTATCTGGAGTTATCTGCGAAGTGGTCTCTTGATGGAAATTGCTCGGCAACAGTTCTGCGTGATCGCATGCGGAACAAACATGTCCTCTGAGGCGAAGGTACGACCCTTAGTGCGCAAGCAACAAGGTTACGTGGGTACTTTGAGGAAACCGAAGTGCGAGGCTTCGGTTGTGATCAAGATGGATGGCAATCAACGAAGCGCGAATGGGATCAAGATAATCTCGAGGGTGCCCCGTTCAAGCTATGCTTGAGCGGGGATTTTGACTACCGAAGAGTAATCTAAGAAATTCCAGGGCTTCCGCAGTTCAGTCCCCCGTAGCTCGACGGCCCCAAGAAATGTTACTCTCCCGCCATGCGACGCGTACTTCCCGCTATCACACTATTCTTTGTAGCTCCGCTGGTGTCGGAGTTTCTGCTGGGCGATCTGCCTCTGAAACTGCTCGGCGCCCTGGTGGTGCTTGCGCCACTATACGGAGGCGGGGCTTTGCTGGTCCGCGAACTGGTGCGGCGCTCGGGTCGCGGCTGGCCGAGCATATTGATGCTGGCATTCGCCTACGCCGTGATTGAAGAGGCGTTCACCACGCAAACCTTGTTTAATCCCGACTACCTGCACATGAAGATGGGGCTGCTAAAGCCCGCCTACATTCCCGCTCTCGGCATGGGTGCCTGGTGGACGGTTTTTGTTCTGACTCTGCACACGGTGTGGAGTATCAGCGTTTCCATCGGACTGACCGAGGCCCTCTTTCCTGACCGGGCAACAACGCCCTGGCTGAAAAATCTTGGCCTCACGATCACCACGGTACTCCTCCTTCTCGGTGCGACGGCATCTACGCTGCTTGAGATCAAGCAGGACCACTACATCTCATCGACGTGGCAGTTCGTTGGGGCAGGGGTCGTATGTGTCATTGCGATTGTCGTAGCGTTTCGCTTGCCAAAGACATCCTCAAGCCGCCGCCCCGGGTGGGTTCCGAACCCGTGGCTTGTGGGCATCATAGCTCTGGCCGCCGGCTCGATATTTATGGTCGTCCCCAACGTCTGGGGATGGAAGGCTGTCGGCATCTATCTGGCCATGGACTTATTGCTGATCGTGGCAGTGACCTCGTGGTCGTACCGGACAGGATGGAACGGACTCCATCGCCTGGCCCTGGCCGGCGGAGCAGCCCTGGCTTATGCCTGGCACGCTTTTATCCAGACACCCGTCGTTAAAGGAAGTCTCGATCATCGCGTGGGCAATGCAATTTTCGCTATCGCTTTGTTGATTGTCTTGGTGATTGCATCGAAACGGACCGCGGCGCTGGTTGCACTGGAATAACTACCATGCTGATGGGACCCCACCCTTCTCCCGATTTTCTTGCAGAGAGCGGGGCTTTTCGTGTCCTCAAGCTCCCGCCATCAGATGACACGAGTGTGTCTTCACGATCAACCAGACTTGACGTCCGGACTGAAGCTCCAGCGAATCCCGTGCTGCCAGCGTGAGATGAACCGACATCTCCACGCCGCAATCGACTTTCGCCACCACAATCACGTCACGTTGGGCCAGAGAGACGATCCTCCCCGGCAGGATGTTCCGCGCGCTCAGCCCGACAGGCTTAACAGTCGCCAGCAAAATGTCGCCCGCCCGGATTCCCACGCGCAGGGCCGCCCCGACATCCGCACGCACCAACGGAGTTTCCAACTCGACATTGCTGCTGGCAAGATGGCAGGTCATGGTCCCGCGATCTTCATGCGCGGCCGTCACCGTGGCGTCGAAAATATTCTCGAAGCCCGCCAGTTGCGCCACCGTCTCCTGCCGCGGCGCCGACATCACTTCGTGTGGGGTCCCCTGCGCGATGATCCGTCCATTTTCCAGAACCAGCACCCGTTCGCCGAGCGCAAAAACTTCCTCGCGGTTGTGGGTTACATAAAGAATGGGGATACGATGGGCCTGGTTCCAGGCGCGCAGGTCATCGAGGATTTTGGATTTGGTCATCGCATCCAGCCCAGCCAGCGGTTCGTCGAGCAGAAGTACGCATGGGTCGGTCACCAGCGCGCGGGCCAGCGCCACTCGCTGGCGCTCGCCGCCGGAAATCTCTCGCGGTCTGCGGTCGCGCAAATGCGAAATCCGGAAAGATTCCAGAATCGCGTCGCTCCGTTGGCGACGTTCCGCAGCCTTCAACCCGGCAAGACCGTATTGGACATTGCCTTCAACTGTCAGATGAGGAAAGAGCGCTAAGTCTTGAAACACATAGCCAACTATGCGATCCCTGGAAGAGACGTTGGCTCCACAGCTGCTATCGAAGAATGTGCGCCCAGCGACTGTGATTCGTCCGGAGTCAGGAGCAGTGAGCCCGGCGATGCAATCCAGCAGCGTCGTCTTCCCCGCCCCGGACGGCCCGAAAAAAATGCTGATGCCAGCTGGAACCGAGAACGCCGCATTCAATGCGAAATCGCTGTCGCCGGAGAACCGCTTATGAATCTCGACCGACAGAGCGGGCACGCTCTGGATCGCGCTTTCTATCGCCACGGCCACATTACCCACACTTTCCGGTTGAGTCCATATACCAGAGACAGTACGGCAAAAGAAATCGCCAGCAGCAGCAGCGCTGTCGCATTCGCAGACGTATAGTTGAGCGCCTGCACCTGATCGTAGATATCGATGGAGACCGTCCGCGTGACTCCCGGGATGTTCCCGCCCACCATCAACACCACTCCGAACTCACCCATGGTGTGAGCAAAGCTGAGCGCCACTCCGGTGACCACCCCGGGGACCGATAAAGGCAAAATCACGCGAAAGAAAGTTCGCAGTGGCGATGCCCCCAAAGTCGCGGAAGCGGCCATGAGCTTTGTATCCACCGAACTAAACGAAGCCGCGAAAGGTTGCACCGCGAAGGGCAAGCTGTAAATAATCGAGCCGATCAGCAGACCTTCAAAAGTGAAGGCGAGCGTGTGTCCGGTGAAGGATTGCCATAATCGTCCCAGCGGACTGCGCGGACCAAGAGCGACCAGCACATAGAAGCCGAGCACGGTGGGAGGCAGAACGATCGGCAGCGCGACCACCGCCTCGACCAGAAACTTCCAGCGCCAACGCGAGTAGGCGATCCAGTAGGCGACCGGCAGACCGACGGCCAGGAGTACGGCCGCCACCAGTACCGCCAGCCGGATTGTGAGCCAGAACGCCTGCCAGTCCATCGTTTCGCCCCGCGGGTCTCGCCCCTGTGAATAACCAGGGGCCAACAGTTTAACCGCAAAGTTGACCCGGCACATCGTTGCAAACGCAAAGGCCGGGCCTGACTCTGAATTCCCATTATGGGCAAATGGATCTCGAGATGTTCATCCGTCACAGACGAGCACGTACGGCAATCCCTACGATGTTGAAGAGTGATTTTATGGAAATTCAGGAAGCGTTAAAGATCATGCGGGCCCTGGCCGACGGATTGAATCCGGAGACGGCTGAGGCGTTGCCGCCGGACGCTGTTTACCGGAACGTGCAAAGCGTTCGCGCGTTTCACAAAGCCGTCGGGGCTTTGGAATACGCTCTGGAGCGGGAGCGCTTCCGGCAATTACTGCCGCAGAATGCGGGCAAGCCGTGGACGCGCGAGGAAGAACAGAGGATTTGTGATGCGCTGCGCCAGGGGACGAATTTTCAGGAAATCGCCAAGGCCCACAACCGCACCGTGGGATCCATCGTGGCCAGGCTGGTAAGGCTAGGAAAGATCAATGCGCGTCCGGCGCGGGAAAGTGCCGCTTAGGAGCGCATGAAATCTTTTCCCGGCGCGGTCTTCGTCGTTTCGTGCTTTCTGAGCTTGATTTCTGCCCCGGCGCAGGTTTTGGGGCAAGCGGGGCCGCTCCGTCCCTCAGTCGGCCCCGCGAATATTTCAGGCCACGATAGAAAGCAGGAACAGTGGTTCCAGCGCGGTCGAACGATACCGGCACAGTCCGCGGCAGCACTGCGCTATCGCGCCCATCTGCAAAAAATGCAGATGCGAGCGGCTCGTGCTGCCCAGCCGCAAGCTTCAGGAATCACGGAGCCCTGGACACCGCTGGGGCCCGCACCGCTCGCCTCGGATGCGAGTGGCATCGGATTGCAGGATTACAACTGGGTCTCGGGACGTGCAACCTCGGTCGCCATCGATCCCGCCGATCCCAGCGGGAACACGATCTATGCGGGCGGCGCTTACGGCGGGGTGTGGAAGTCGACCAACGCCGGGCCGCTCAGCACCAGCCCCCTAAGCGTCGTGTGGGCGCCGATTAGCGACAATCAGGCGACGCTGGCCGTGGGCTCGATGGCGATTCAGCCGCAGTTGGCAAATCCTGATCCCAGCAAGAGCGTGATTCTGGTGGGAACGGGCGAAACGGACAATTCCGTTGATTCTTATTACGGCCTTGGCATCTTGCGCTCGCAAGATGCGGGCGCTACCTGGACATTGATTTCACAGGACACCACCGGCACGCGCTCGTTCGCGGGATTAGGCTTCAGCCAGATCGCATTCAGCACCAGCTCTCCGAATCTGGTGGTGGCGGCAGCGGGCGCAGCATCGGAAGGGATCGATGAAGGATTGGAGAGTCCCGTTGCGGTGAATCGAGGAATTTACTACTCAAACGATGGAGGAGTGTCCTGGGCTTACGCCAGCGTGACGGATGGCGCGAGCCCCCCCGATCCGGGTTCCGCAACCTCGGTTGTTTACAACGCGGTTGCTGGGGAATTATTTGCAGCGTTGAGTTGGCACGGGTTTTATTCCTCGAGTGATGGAATTCATTGGGCCCGCCTGGCCAATCAACCCGGCGCCGGATTGAGCGCGAGCGCATGCCCGCCGCAAACCATCCCTCACAGCGAATGCCCCATTTATCGAGGAGAGATTTCAGTTGTGCCGGGGCGCAACGAGATGTACGTCTGGTACGTCGACGCCAACGACAATGACCAGGGCATTTGGCAATCGGTCAACGGTGGTGCGTCATGGACACAAATCAACGACAGTGGAATTACAAATTGCGGCGACGCATTCGGCGGCTGCGGGACGTCGCAGGGAAGCTACAATCTGGAACTTGCTGCCATCGCTGACGGTACGGCGACCGATTTGTATGCCGGTGCCGTGAATCTCTACAAATGCCTGATCACGAACGCCTCGCCCAGTTGCGGCGGTGCGGCACCCAACACCTTTCTCAACCTGACTCACGTTTATGGCTGCAGTTCGATTGCGCGGGTGCATCCCAATCAGCATGCCGTGGCTTCCCTGCTGGTGAACAACGGCGCTGAAGACGTCATGTACTTTGCCAATGACGGTGGGATTTATCGCGCCCTCGATGGCTACACCGGCTTGACCACCGGCACATGCGGGGGCAGCAATCAGTTCGACAGCTTGAACCAGACCCTGGGATCGATGACGCAATTTGTAGCGTTTTCACAATCGGCTACCGATCCTAACGTCATTCTCGGGGGAGCGGGCGGAAATGGAGCGCCCGCAACCGGTACGGCCCAAGGCAGCAGCACTTGGCTCAACGTGAATGCGGGCGACGGCGGCTCGACCGCAATCAGTTCTGACAACGGAGACGCATGGTTCGTATCGACGCCTCCCGACTCGGTATCGGGGGTCAACATTTTCGGTTGCGCCTTGGGAATCGGTTGCCATACTGACGATTTCGTAAACAATCAGATCGTCAGCAGCGCAACCGTGGGAGGCGATACGGGTGCGTTTTATTTGCCCTACGACTTCGATCCGCAGAATTCCGGTGAACTGCTGGTGGGGACTTGCCGGGTGTGGCGTGGGCCGAGCGCCGGGGGAGGGTACACGCTTCTCAGCAATAATTTTGAAACCGGTGGAGATGCAATTTGCAGCGGCAGCGAAACTAACCTGGTGCGCTCTCTGGCGGCAGGCGGGAATCTCGACGGGAACGGTTTTTCCAATGTGATCTATGCAGGTACAGATGGCGCCGGGCCGGACTTGATTACATCACCCGCAGGCGGCTATGTGTGGGTGAGCACCAATGCGGCGGGGGGAAGTCTGACCTGGGCGGACCGAACCGGCGCGATCAATCCTGACAATTTTCCGGTTTCTGGCATCGCGATCGACAGTTCGGACACAAGCGGCTTGACCGCCTATGTCGCCCTCATGGGATTTCACGTGGCGCACGTGTGGCAGACGGTCGATGGCGGAGCATCGTGGACGGACTTCACGGCCAACCTGCCGGATGCACCGGTGAATTCGGTGGTTGTCGACCCCGGCTCGACTCCAGCGACGGGAACCATTTATGTGGGAACCGACGTGGGCGTATTTTCCAGGGGCACCGCGGCGGCAAATTGGACAGAGGTGGACCCCAGCCGCGGACAGGCCGGATTTTTGCCGAATGTAGCGGTCACGGCGCTGCACATTTTTAATCACAACGGGACCAAGAGACTGCGGGCTTCGACCTATGGGAGGGGTATCTGGGAATTGAACCTGATCACCACTCCGGATTTCCAGATGTCTGTCGCCAACAATCCCTTGATCGCATTTGCGGGGGACGCGGCCGTC
Organism: Terriglobales bacterium; assembly: GCA_963802555.1. Lineage (GTDB taxonomy): Bacteria > Acidobacteriota > Terriglobia > Terriglobales > Acidobacteriaceae > DATBAX01. The sequence goes on from CAWDJD010000002.1 coordinate 1,243,900, forward strand.
TTTACCGCCACGATCACCGCCTTGAACGGCTATGCCAGCACAGTGAATCTGAAGTGCATCGGTGGAGCTACGGTGGCCCCTCCGAATTGTTTGATCGCGCCATCGAATCCGACGCCGGCGGGTTCCGGGACAGGGCTTACCGTGACGGCCAGCGGCCCGGCGGGAGATTATCTTTTCAGCCTTCATGGAATTGGAGCGGACGCGGATTCGGTGACGCACGATCTTGCTCTGACTTTGTCGGTCGTGGACTTTAATCTGACCCCGCCTTCGCCCGCTACGATTGCGGTGACGTCGCCTAATACCGCGGGACCGGTGGTGTTTCAAGTCACGGCAGCCGGAGCTTTCGAAGGTGTTGTCAATCTGACTTGCCTGGGGCTGCCTGCAGGAACAGCGTGCAACTTCTCTCCCGGGAGTTCGGTGAGCCCGACTTCCGCAAATCCCGTGCCTGTCAGTTTGACGGTTTCCACGATGGCGGACACGCCGACAGGAACGTTCTCCATCATGATTGTCGGCGCGACCGGTGGTGGACCGAACAGAGTGCAGGCCTTCACCATGGTGATCAATGCACCGGCGAGCCCCGATTACATTTTGACCATCAGCAATCCGAGTTTGACCTCGCCGATCAATTCCCCGGCCACGTTCAACGGGACGCTGACCGCGTTAAACGGATACAGCAGCACGGTCAACTTGAGTTGCGGGACAGGAGGGCCGCCTTCGTGCCTGGCGACGCCATCCATTGTGACGCCCACGGCAAGCGGCGAGCCGTTTACGGTTACCGTGAGCAGCGGTGCGGTTCAGAATTTTAATTTCAATATCGTTGCCCAGGGGACCGATGCGTCCGCGATTTCGCATGTGGCGGCGGTTTTGTTCAGCACCACTACGGGCGGAAACAGCGATTTCTCGATTTCGAATACGTCAGGGCCGCAAGCGGCTCCAGCGGGCACGCCGGTGCAATACGCGCTGACTTTCGTTCCCGTCGGCGGCGCTACGTTTGCGAGTGCGGTCAGCTATAGCTGCTCGTCGTCCGGCGTCCCGCTGAGCGGTTGCTCGGTTAATCCGGCTTCGCCAATCGCGGCCAATAGCACGGAGGCCAATGTCACGCTGACCGTTACCACGACGGCGGCGATTGCTTCTCTGCGCAAATCCACGGGGTTGGGCTACGCGCTCTGGCTTCCCTTGCCGGGATTGCTGTTGGTGGGTGGAGGACTCGCTCGGCGGGGGCGAAGGCGTCTCGCGGGGCTTATGCTGCTTGGGTTGTTGTTCTTCTTCGTGGCGTGCGGCGGAGGGCTGCAGGGCGGAGGCGGGGGAGAACCGGGCACGCCTCCGGGAAATTACACAATCACGGTAAATGCGAGCGAAGGATCGATCAGCCATACGCTGCAGGTGGCGCTTACGGTGCAGTAGATTGAACCGCAGAGATCGCTGAGGACGCCGAGTAAGCAATGCCGGTCAGGGAGCACTTGTTGCAGGCGCCTGGGTCAAGCTCAGGCGCCGAAGCGCGTACAGAGAGCAAACCCTTATCGCAGCGCTGAAGCGCTGCGCCACCCAAGATCGGGGTCTTCTCAGCTCGTATATTTCGTCCAAATAAGATCATCGGCTGCAGTGGAACATCCCCGTTAAAGCGGAGCTTGAACGAGGGCGCCCTCGGGAGTTGGGCAGTCGCACCCTTTTGGCTCTGATAGGATCATCTATCTTTGCTGCGGCATCACACTCGGAGGCGCAAATGGGGTTCGACTTTTCGGGAAAACGCGTGGCCGTGCTGGGCGCGGGGAAAATGGGCGGCATTCTGCTTAAGGCGTTGTTGGAAAAAAAGCTGCTCTCCCCGAAGTTGACCCGGGCTACAGTCGCGCATGAAGAACGGGCGCGCGGGCTGGCGAAAAAGCTGGGAGTGCCGGTCGGCACCGACAATCTGGCGGCGGTACACAACGCGGATATTGTCTTTGTCTGCGTGAAGCCTCAGGTGGTTCAGGAAGTGCTGGAGCAAATTCGGCCCAATGTTTCGAAGAAGCAGATCATCATTTCGGTGGCGGCATCGGTGCACACCAGCCAGATCGAGAAGGTTTTGGGGATCGACGCGCCGGTGGTGCGAGCTATGCCGAATACACCGTCCGCGCTGGGCTGCGGCATGACGGCATTGTGTAAAGGGAGATTTGCCAGCGCCAAGGACATGGACACGGCGTGCGCACTCTTCGACGTTGTGGGTCGGACCGTGGTGGTGGATGAAAAGCACATGGACGCGGTGACCGGGCTTTCGGCGAGCGGGCCTGCGTACATCTACATCATTCTGGAATCGCTGGCGGAGGCGGGCGTGAAAGTTGGATTGCCGCGCGACGTAGCCACGCTGCTGGCGGCCCAAACTACGCTGGGTGCGGCAACCGTGGTGCTGGAGACCGGAGATCATCCGGCGTTGTTGAAGGACGCGGTCACTACGCCGGCCGGTTGCACTATTGACGGCATCATGGAACTCGAGGAAGGCAAGCTGCGGGTCACGCTGATAAAAGCTGTGGTCAAAGCGGCGCAGAGAGCGAAGGAACTGGCGAACGGGTAGGAACCGTCGTTCGTCGTTAGGTCCGGCGCTGAGATAGAGGCCGTGAATCAAGGAACAGTTTCACGGCAGACGGAAATCCACCGTAATTTGGGTGGCGAACTCAACGGGCTTTCCGGCACTGAGAAATGGGAGGAATTGCCAGCGCCGGACGGCAGCAGCGGCGGCGGCAGCCAGTTGGGGGTCGCCACTGATCACCTTGAGTTCGCGGACGCTCCCACCCTTGCTGACCCTCACATGCAGTAAGACCTGCCCTTGAATGTGCTGCTGCCTTGCCGTTTCGGGGTAGAGCGGCCCTACCCGTTGCATGAGATAGCGCTCGGCAATTTGTGGCGGCAATTCGAGCGCAGGGGTCTCATCGACTTCGCTGGCCGCTGTGGTTTCACCAGAATTAGATCCCTGGTCGGATTGCGCTTGCGGCTGGGCTCGATAGATCACCTTGCCATTCTGATAAACGACTAAACCGCCGGGCGAAGCTCCACGTTGTGCGCTTATCTTTGGGGCTGGAGTTAGCGAGGCAGGCGACGCCGGAGGCTGCGGAGTGGGCTCCGGGACGGGCGCAGATTGCGGGACAATCTTTATCTTCAGTTCTGCCGACTTCGCCTTCACGTCGAGGAGCGCTCTCTGCCAGCCATGGCGCCCAAGCAGCCATCCCAAGAGCAAAGCGAGGGCAAGCACCATCACGGTGAGAATCAATGTCCAGGGATCGCGGCGGCGGCGGCCTCGCCCGGCCAGTGGCTCTGCGGGTGGACTCGGATGACGTGGAGAAGCTGCTTCCACGCTGCGGGCGATGCTTTCGACGGCACGCTGGGAAAGAGTCTGCAGAGTTTGGACATCGCGATCGCCGAAAGCGTTCGGCCGCGAGGAAAAGACTTCGAGCACTCCTAACGCCTCTTGTTGGTTGAGTACAGGAACAATCAGAATCGCCCGGACCCCGAGCTGGCGGCAGGCGATGGGATCGACCCGCGAATCGGTTTCGGTGTCATCGCAGATCTGGACTTGTCCGGAGTGGAAGCAAGCACCGGAGAGTCCAGAGCTCGAATGCAGGCGAACCCCAAGATCGGGAGCGTTGACGCCGGTGGTGGCGCGGCACACGATGTGTTCGCCGCGGCGCAATGCGATGGCGGCGCCGGTGGTGTTGGTGGCCAAGCGGGCTTGTTCGACAATCCGATTCAGCAGAAGATCGAGAGCGAGATCGGGCGACAGCAGGATTTCGCCGTGGGCCGACAGCGTGCCGGCCAGGCGAGACAGGGATTCTCGAATGGCGCGCTCGTCGTCCGGTTCCGGGTTCCCGGCCGGAGCGTCGCTCCGCCTTTGATCGCCGACAAGACCAAGCCGAGTCATAGGACGAAGAGCCATGGCGATCGCTTCAGCAAACCACACAGACCTGGCTGGAAGGTCAGACCGATTAAGCGGAGTGTCCCGCGAAACCGGCGGGTTGTCAACGTGTGAGAAGGACAGTCATGGATCGGTTACTGGTTACCCGGATTCGGCGGTGTACACTGCACGGATTCGATCATGACTTCGGAAACGGATTACCCGGTTACCTCGTTTTCGCGCGGCGCGCAGTGGCATGCGGTCACCGCCAGCTACCTGGGCTGGACGCTGGATGCATTCGACTTTTTTGTGCTCGTCTTCCTGATCGATACCCTAGCGGCCCAGTTTCATGTGGATAAGAGCAAAATCGTGGAGACGATTTTTGCCACGCTGATCATGCGTCCGGTGGGAGCGTTGCTGTTCGGCCTGTTGGCGGACCGCTACGGCCGCCGCAAGCCGTTGATGGCCAACATCGTGTTTTTCTCGGTGGTGGAACTGCTGTGCGGGTTTGCTCCCAACTACACGGTGTTTCTTGTCTTGCGCACGATTTACGGCATCGGTATGGGAGGCGAGTGGGGCGTGGGCGCGTCCCTGGCGCTGGAGAACACGCCGGGAAAATGGCGGGGGATTTTGTCGGGCATTCTGCAGAGTGGATATCCGGCGGGCTATCTTCTGGCCGCGGTGGCGGCGCATTTTGTTCTTCCGGCGTGGGGATGGCGGGCCATGTTCTGGATGGGAGGAGCGCCGGCATTGCTGGCTTTCTACATTCGGTCGAAGGTGCGCGAGTCGGAAGCCTGGAAGCAACACGCCGCGCCCACGGTGGGAGCGATTGTGCGAACAGCGAGCGGACACTGGAAAGTTTTTTCTTATCTGGTGCTGCTTATGACCTTGATGATGTTTCTCTCGCATGGGACGCAGGACTTGTATCCTGATTTTCTGAAGTCAGCGCATGGATTCAGTTCCGGTACCGTGTCCAACATTGCGATTCTCTACAACATTGGGGCGATTCTGGGCGCGATTGGGTTCGGGTATTTTTCGGAACGATTGGGCCGGCGCTGGTGCATGATCGCTGCGCTGGGGTTGTCGCTGGCGGTCATTCCCTTCTGGGCGTTTGGCGCGTCTCTCGTAGTTCTAACCTTGGGTGCGTTCGCCATGCAGGCCGGGGTGCAGGGAGCGTGGGGAATCATTCCGGCGCATTTGAACGAGCTTTCACCAGACTCCGTGCGTGGACTCATGCCAGGATTCGCCTACCAACTGGGCATTGTGCTGGCTGCGCGTACCAATTCGTTCGAGTATTTGCTGCGGGACAAGCTGGGGTATTCCCGGGCGCTGGCCACTTTCGAAGTGGCGAACATTGTGCTGCTGATCGTGGTGGTCGCGGTGGGATCGGAGCGGCGAGGCAAGAGTTTCATGCGGAGCGAATCAACGGAAGCGTAGAATTCTTTTGCGGGAACGGTCCACTTTTTGACGAGAGTGATGCAACATCTATGAGCAGACAACGGGCTTTGGTGACGGGCGGAGCGGGCTTCCTGGGATCGCATCTCTGCGATGCATTGCTGGCGGAAGATTATTCGGTTATTGCCGTCGATAATCTGCTCACTGGGAGAGAATCCAATTTTCCCCATCTGCGAAACGAACCGCGTTTCGAATTCGAGAACATTGATATTAATCAGCCCTTCGATTGCGGAAAAGTTGACTACGTTTTCCACTTCGCGTGTCCGGCCAGTCCGGTGGATTACACCGTGCATGGGATCGAGACCCTCCAGGTCGGTTCACTTGGGACTTTTCACGCGCTGGATGTGGCTCGCAAATACGGAGCGAAATACCTGGTGTCCTCGACCTCGGAATGCTACGGCGACCCGTTGGAGCATCCGCAGAAGGAGACCTATTGGGGCCACGTGAATCCGATCGGGCCGCGTTCGGTGTATGACGAAGCCAAGCGTTTCACCGAAGCGGTGACTATGGCGTACCACCGCTACTACAAGGTGGATACCCGCATCGTGCGAATTTTCAATACTTACGGCCCGCGCATGCAATTGAACGATGGCCGGGTGATTCCGAATTTCATGAAGCAGGCCCTGCGCGGCGAAGACCTGACGGTCTATGGAGACGGAAGCCAGACACGCAGCTTCTGTTACGTCAGCGATGAAATTGAGGGCTTTCTGCGATTGGCAAAGTCTTCAGAGCACCTGCCGGTGAATATCGGGAATCCGTCCGAGTTCACCATCCTCGAATGTGCCAAGCGGGTGCTGGCGGTCACGGGATCGAACAGCAGCATTCGATACGAGCCCCTGCCCCAGGATGATCCCAAGCAACGTTGTCCGGACATTACCAAGGCCAAGAGTCTGCTGGGCTGGGAACCGAAAATCGATCTGGAGAGCGGACTAAAGAAATCGCTGGAATATTTTCGCAAGGCAGTGCTGGAGGAGATTCCAAGGCAAGCTTGAGTTCGTCAGGCGAAGATTCTAGGACCGGCGCCCTGATCGGCAAGCAATTGTTGAACTTGTTGCCGTTGATCCTCGGTTGCGAGAGTGAATTGCACACCATTGCCAAAGCCGGGATGCGTGCTCCTTACCTTGCCGTGGATCCGCACCTTCGCTTCCTGAACCCGCGCGACAATTTCCAGTTCCGCGCCCACTGAAAAGGGTTCTCTCGTCTCCACATAACAACCGCCGTTACTGAGATCGCTGAGAGTGCAGCGATTGGGAACGCCGCTTCCCAACTTGTAAACCTCCGCTCCAATCGCGCAGGAATGCCGTGAACGATCGCGACGCTCGGCGGTCGAACCCGACATGAGTCCCAGCCCGGCGGACAGATTTACCTGGGCGGGGCGAATCTTCTGTTTCGAATCTGACCCTAGCGACAGAGTTACTTCGGGTGGGCGCGACGGATTAGCCTGCATCCACTCATTGAGAATCCTCCGGGACGCCTTGGGAACGTCGATAAAACGGATGCCGGCGCGCCCCGACGCATCTTGCCGCAAGACTTCGCCAGAGAGCCGAACTGGGGAAGCCTGGCCGGGCAGGACAAATTGAAAATAGATTTTGCTGTTGGCTGGAAGTTTGCCTTCGGCCTGAACGGCAACGCCGTCTTCGCTGACGTCGAGCAACTTGGCGGAGACATTCTCACTGGCTGCGTAGTCCAGGGAAGTATCCGCATCGACAGGAATGCGCTGCCCTTGCCGCCGCTCATCGCGGATCAAACTGCGGACTGACTGGATGCTGCTCGCCGCCCGCTCGGCTGAAATTGGCTTGTGCAGAACAAAATTAGCGCCGCTGGCGTTGACCGCCGCCTGGTTGTTTTGCGTATCTACGAGCGCGATGGCAACCAGAGAGTGGTTTGCATCGGTCCTCCGGGCATGGGCGATTAACTCGATAGCCGCGGCTTCATCCTTGCAATCCACCACCAGAACATCGTAGCGCTGTTCGGATAAACGGACCGCCCCCGCGGCCACATCGCCGCTATTCTCCACGGCGATGTCCATGTCTTTGAGAATCCGGGTCAGGACCTTGACGGCCCGGGCGTCCGCACAAACCAACAGTGATGTGAACGCCATAGGGCTTCATGCTAAGCCGCGGCGGGGGCATGAGCAAGTTACAGGTGGCACTTTCGCGGGTATTGCTGGACAAGATGACTTTCGTCATCTGGAGTTAATCGCGGGAAGCCGATATGTTCTTGAGTATATCCGTTGCAGCTGGGCTTCCAGGGCGCGGAAAGTCTTTTCACCGTCAAAAAAAGGGACCAAAACCATGTCGTCACGCTCAGGCAGCTGGATGATTGCAGCGGGTGCAGTCTTGCTGTTTGTCGGACTTTGCACGTTGGCCGCGGCGTTCGGTAAAACTGCGGACCCGGACCAGTTGGTGGCCGGCGCCGGCTTCTTTTCCATGGGCGCACTGACGATTGCCGCCGGCATTTACCTAAAAGCCCGGGCGTTGCAATCAAACCCGGCCGCGGCGACGTCGGCAAAAGAGGCCCCCAACCGCCGGTCCCGAGGTGGGTGCGAGCTCTGCGGAACGGAAACTCCGGTGATCCAGTGCAAAGTTCACCAGCTTCACCTGTGCGGAACCTGCCTGGCGCAGCACTACGATTTCCGCTCTTGCGCCTATGTGCCCAGCACGCGTGGAGCCAGCAAGAACAGCAAGGGCTTAGCGGCTAAGGCCCGAGCGTAGCCAAAGAGCGGGCGGCCAGGGCTTTTCGAATCGCCAAAGTTACCAGAGTTAGGCCTCCAAGTTACGTTACGCAAGTCCATATTCTGACCGCGCCTTTGGTACTTTGACGCTCCCACCCCCTCTCCATAGGATGAGCGTGCATGCGGATATTCCCGCAGGGCCGCCCTCCCCAATGTGATTGAGTCGCCGCAGCCAGGCGTAACCCCTGAAACGGCGTCCGCAGTGGAGGTCTCGGCAGGGTCGTAACTGGTGGTAACCGGTACGGCCTCCCCGAAGAGGAAAGGGCACATGTCTAAACGTAGAATGAGCGGTTTCTCGCTGATCGAACTGATGATCGTCGTGACGATCATCATGATCGCGTGTGGCGTTTCATTCATCACGCTGCAACCGGCCTTGAAACAAGGGCACGTTACCAGCGCCTACAACTTCGCGTTAGGGGCGCTGCGTCAGGCTCGCGAGGACGCAGTTGGCGACCGCCGCGTGTACATGGTGACCTTCAGCAGTGCGGTGACCCCCAACACCATCACCATCACTCAGTCCGATACTGGGGTGGTTACGGCGACCTACAAACTGCCCACCGATGTTTTTTTCCAAACCCAGACCGGCTTCCCGGTTTCTCCCACTACGGCGCCCACCACGCCGGACGGCTTTGGAGCGGGTGCCACGGCCATCGATTTGGACCAAGGGGTGGCGGGTGGACTGAAGACGGCGATCTATTTTTATCCGGACGGTTCGGCACAGGATGCGAACAACAACATCAATAACGGGGTCATCTATCTGGGACGGACGGCGGACTTGTATAGCTCGCGTGCGATCACGATTTGGGGAGCGACCGGACGTCTTCGGGGATGGCGCCTGTATGCCAATGGCCCCACCAACTTTTGGAGGCAGATGTAATGACCCAACAGATAAAAGTACAGCCGCACCGCAATCGTAGTCGCCAGCAGGGATTCACGCTGCTGGAAACGCTTATCTCGATGGTGGTGCTGACCATTGGTCTGGTGGCGTTGCTGGGGGTGATCGGAGTGGCAATGACCGCCACCCAAACCTCCCAGGAGGACATGATTGCCAAGAAGTTGGCGCAGGAAACCGTAGAGAGCATCTACAGCGCCCGCGATACCGCCAACATCACTTGGAGCCAGATACAAAACGTTGGGGGCACGGGGATCTTTGTCACCGGGTTCAAACCCATCAATCAAGCCGGAGCCGATGGAATCTTCGGGACCGCTGACGATTCCCTCGCGGCAGCCCAGACGCTGACCATGCCTGGTCCCGATGGAATCTATGGCACGGCAGACGACGTTATCCAACCGCTGACGAACTTTACCCGCAGCATCGTGATCGCGGACGTACCGAACCCAGCGACGGGAACGAATTACACCAACTTGAGGCAGCTCACAATCACGGTTCAGTACTACACCCCCCAGTACCGCCTCCCCAAACAATATGTCCTGACCAGCTTCATTTCGCAGTACCGATAAAGGGGAACGAATGCGCAGCGCAATGAAAAATTCCAATCGCGGTTTCAGTTTGATTGAACTGATGATTGCTCTCGCCGTGGGTGTGCTGGTGCTGGGAGCAGCGGTGCAGCTGTTCTCCAAGAGCGTAACCGCGACCTGGCTGGTTTCGCAGAGAGCGGAATTGCAGGAAGACGCGCGCGCCGCCTCCAATCTATTGACCAAAGACATCAGTCTGGCGGGCGCTGGACTGCCGTCGGGTGGCGTCGCACTGGCCTCGGGCACGGCGACTCCGCCGGTTTTTGGATGCAGTTACAACGCGACCTGCTATCTGGGGGCCGCCGGCACTTCATCGGTGAAGTATCCCACTCAGACGGTGGGAGCATCCACCATTAACTACATGTACGGCGTCATCCCCGGATGCCAGTCGGGCATCACAGTGAACGCCGCAGCGGGCCCCACCGACACGATCACGGTGGTCTATGCGGACAATACGTTCCTGCTCAACGATTACACCGTGAGCCTCAACGCCAATGGAACCCAGGCGACGTTTACGTTGCCGAGTCCGGCTCCGAATCCACTCGATCAAGCGGTGGACAACACGGCAGTGGGACTGCAAGCCGGGGACCTGGTTCTTTTCCAGACGAAGCTGGGAGCCGGGGCGGGCGCCACTACGGGATACGCGGTCGGAGAAGTGACCACTCCACTTCCGACCGGCACCGGACCCGCTTATACGGTCAATTTCACCAATGCAGACCCCCTCCTGTTTAACCAAACCGCCGCGACGTCAGGCGACATGAAACAGATTTCGGCGGGTACGGGGACCATCGGGACGCGGATTTGGGTGATCACCTACTATCTCAAGATTTTGCCCGATCCTCTGGGAGTGGGCGTGGGCACGCCGGTACTGATGCGCCAGATAAACGGACGCACCCCCGTCCCCGTGGCCGAAAACGTGGTGAACCTGCAATTCACCTACGACACTTACGACGCCACCGGCAACTTATTGGCCGCCAGCTGCGACGGCGGTCAAAGTCTGGTTCCTCCGGTGTCCCCGAATCTGATCCGCACCATCAACATCAAGCACTTGACTCTGCGCAGTCAGATGGCGGGAGGAAACATGGTCGTACAGAAAATAACTACCACCACCGCCGGCGCCCTGACGGGTTATCAGGGGTATGACGTGCAGACATCGATCAGCGCTCGCAATCTGAGCTTCACGCAGCGCTATCAGTAACGGCCGTAGATTGGGCAAGACGGATATATGGGAGGACCTGGAAAGGTTGAATCGCGAATGATGAGGAGTCAAACCATGAGTAGCACCGAGCGTACTTCACGGGGATTCACGCTGATCGCGTCGCTGTTGTTGTTGTGTCTTTTGTCGGGCATTGCGATTGGCCTGCTGATGATGGTGAACACCGAGGGCAGGGCAGGCGGCGACGACTTGCAAAACACCATGGCCTACCGCTCGGCCGAAGGTGCGATCGAAAAGATGACGTCGGACCTGGCCAATTCTTTCCAGACCACCACGCCGCTACCCGGTACGATTACGGGGTTGTCAGCGTTGGTGCCGACTGGCGATCCCTCGGTAAGCTACCCGGACTACACGTTCACTCCGTCTACTATCGTTAATGCGGGCGGGGTCACGGTCTTGAACGCCACTTACGCTGAGATCCAGACTGGACCCAACCAGGGGTTGTACGCCCAGACCGTGCCGATCACGCTCAAGGCCACCGCTCTGCGCTCGTTAGGCCAAGAAGTCACCATGATCCGCACCGTTGAGATGGCGCTGGTGCCGGTATTTCAGTTTGGTATTTTCTCCGATAGCGATCTGAGTTTCTTTGCCGGCGTCAATCTGGATTTCCAGGGCCGCGTCCATACCAACGGCGATCTTTACTTGTCCGCCGGCAACGGAACTTCGGCCACCTTTCACGACAAGATCACGGTTTATGGGAACGTGATCCGCACTCTGCAACCCAACGGACAGGCCAATGCCGCCGGGGCAGGTCACTTAGGGAGCATCTTCATCTTGACCACCAGCCAGGGCTGCGATGGGGCCCAGCTTGGCTGCCGGCAAATGACGGCCGGCGAGGGCAGCGTGACCGGCGGCGGTGGAAATCCGGCGGTTTCTGCGTACAATGGCGGACCTCCGAACACCTGGCAAACCATTTCCCAAAGCCTTTACAACGGTTGGATCGTCGATGGCAACTACGGGCTGCCCATCAATACCGGCGCCAAGCAGCTGTCGCTTCCCTTCTTCAACGCTGGAACGGCAGCCAACCCGAATACCCAACTGCAACCGCAACAGTATGAAATCGTCCGGCGGCCTCCCGCCGGAGAGGCGGCGAATTCCACGCTGGGCGCGGCGAGGCTATACAACGAAGCGCAAATCCGCGTGATGCTCACCGACGACCCGGCGGAACTTCCCGGCGGCGCTGCCGACGCAAGCAACGTTCGCTTAGCCAACGGGCTGTTTAACGGTGGCCCCGATTACAGCAAGGGTGTGGCAGCATCCATACCAACCGGGCTGGCCGCTTTGGCGTCTGGCAAGCCGCGCACGACATATTTTGCCGAGGGTGCCACCGGAGTTCCTGACCCCGGCACCTGGGTGGCGACCACCATGGGAGGCGCTTATAGCTTGCCTCTGGATTGGCCGGCCGCGCCTTTGACGGTGAATCTCGACATCGTGCCCACGGCGCCGCAAGCGCCGCTCCTCACCACCGGGGCCGCGATTCCGGGCAGTGTCACCTTACCGGCTTGCACCAACGCAGGGACGACAACCTATCCCACCTGCCCGGCTTATCCCTATTACACGCCGGCCGCGGCCGCCAACACCAGCACCTGGAACCTGCTGGATGGCTACCTGCGAGTGGAGGCTTATGAAAGTGGGGCTTGGGTGGGAGTAACACAGGAGTGGCTGGGCCTGGGATTTGCGCGAGGACCGCTTCCTCCCACCGCGCCCGGACCTTCGACCAACGCCGGGAGCAACCAGGTTAATCCTAATTCCATCCTGATTTTGCAAGAGCCGGCGGACCGCAACGGCAATGGTGGAGCGCCGGATGCGGCCGGCACTGCTCCCACTTGCACCAAGGTGGGGACCAAATATCCTTTGACCTCGTGCACCTATGGCAAGCCGCCGGAAGTGTGGACCGACTCTTTCACCAACAGCCCGTGGTATGGGGACCAAAATCAAGCCACCAGCGTCAGCCGGACCAACTGGTATCCCATCAACTTTTACGATGCGCGCGAAGGCGAAGTTCGCGACGTAAAAGCGGGAAACAACAGCTGTACTCCTAACGGCATTATGAACGCAGTCGAGATTGACGTGGGCAACCTGAAGCGGTGGCTCGCCGGCGCAACCGGCACCACCGGTACGACCGTTAACTCAACTCTTCAAAACGGATACATCTTGTATTTCTCCGACCGTCGGGGAATGTTGCCCAATCCCAACGGGACGTTTGTCACCGGTTTCGCAGCGGCAAAAACCGGCGACTCCGGCCTCGAGGACTCGATCAACAGCACCACCGCCGCGGGCACGCCAGACAATGTTCTGCAAGCCATCCCCGCGGGCAAACAGGAGTCTCCGGAAGACGTTAATAACAACGGCAAGCTGGATAACTTCGGCATCGCAAACCTGGGTAACGGATTCGGTGTCAATACCTCCGCGAACAACGAGTACGTGCGGCTGGCGAGCTGTCTCGCCACTGGACGCGCAAATTGGGTATCCGGCGCCCGTCACGTCCTGAAACTGGTCGACGGGTCGCTGGGGAACGTGCCCACACAACCCGGCGGCACGGGGGGCTTCACGGTGGCTTCGGAAAATCCTGTCTACATTCTGGGGAACTACAACTCCAGCGCGGCCGATCCGATGTGGGCCAACCCCAACGCGGTGGAGCCTGCGCACGCGGCCGCAGCCATCATTGCCGACTCGGTTACAGCTTTATCCAACAACTGGTCAGATCTGGCAAGTATGAACTCTCCCAGTGACGATAGTGGACGCCCTGCCGCCACCACGTACTATCGCGTGGCCGTGGCAGCCGGCAAGAACATCAATTTCCCATCCGCCGGGTTGGCCTGGGCCGTGGGCGACTGGGGAACCGATGGTGGTGTACACAATTTCCTACGCCTGTTGGAAGATTGGGGTGGATCGACCCTGAACTACAAAGGGTCCCTGGTCAACCTCTATTACTCAACCTACGCTACGGGAACGGACAAGAATGGTGGCGGCACGGTTTACGAACCACCCGCACGTAACTACATTTTTGATCCGCTATTCTCACAACCGCAAAACTTGCCACCCGGAACTCCCATGTTCCGCGACGTGGACAACTTGAGCTACCAGCAAAGCTTCACGCCTCGTAGCGACTAGGCCGGTGACCGCATCGAAGCCCCGATCCTGCGAAAGCAGGGTCGGGGCTTTCGCTTTTGGCGAGGCGCAATTAGAATCGTGGTTCCCCCGGAGGAATAACGAGTGAACGCGCCGCCCAAACCCAGGACCAGCAACGCCGTTCGCGGGTTGGTATTTGGCGGTCTGGTGGCTGCAACGTTCTTTCTTTTCTTTTTTCCGGCGTTCATCATCCAGCCCTTCCGCTTCGAATCGCCCCGGGGGCTCATTCTGGCGATGGCGGTGCGCCAGCAAGCGCCATTCTGGACTCTACTGACCACCGGCGCAGCGCTCCTGGTGGCCGTCAGTCTCTGGTGGCAGGTTTCACTCGGGAAGAAGGCGTTGCTCGTCATTGGCCTCTGCGTCGCGTCGCTCGCCACGGTGATGGCGCGCGTGGACTACTTCGAGTGGATGTTTCATCCCGTAACCGCCGCCGGCTTCGATTCCGCCGGCAGCTCGAAAGTGGCTCCGTCCGAGATGGTGATGGCCGTAAGCTTCAACGGCGACGCGCGGGCCTATCCCATTTTCGAAATGGCTTATCACCACGTTCTCAACGATGTGGTTGGCGGGGTGCCCATCGCGGTCACTTATTGAACGCTTTGTCACACCGGTCTGGTGTGGAAACGAACCGCGAACGGAAAGACTTTTCATTTCCACCTGGCGGGCATCAACAACGAAAACTTCCTTATGCGTGACGAGGAAACCGGAAGCTGGTGGCAACAGATCACCGGCAAGGCCATCTTCGGCCCACTCAAAGGCCTGCAGCTCGATCCCGTGTTGAGCGACGAACTGACCTTCGGATTATGGAAGCAGGAATCCCCTGGCGGCCAGGTCCTCGCTCCGGTGGCGAAATACGTAAAACACTACGAGCACGACTGGGAGCCAGAAGTTCAGAAGCTGCCTGTCGTGGTCAGTTTCCCGGGCTCGGCATTGCAGTCACGGGAGGTTTTGATTGGCCTGGAAATCGGGTCGGCAAGCCGGGCCTATCCCCTGAAAACGATCCTGGCGCAATCGCCGATTCAGGATCAACTGGGCGGAACCCCAATCCTGCTGGTCGTGGGCCCGGATGGAAAGTCCGTGCGTGTGTTCGTGAGCCGGATTGAAGGCGCGAATGTCGAGTTCTTCCGGAAAACTGACGCCAAGGATTGGGCGCTCGTCGATTCCTCTTCCGGAAGTGAATGGAATTTTCAGGGATGCGCCGTGAGCGGGCCATCGCAAGGCAAGTGCTTGGAGCGGCTCAACGGCATCAAGGATTTCTGGTTTGACTGGCGAAATTACCATGCCACCACGACCGTTTATCAGCACTGATCTTCTCAGCACCGATCTTCTCAGCACTGATCTTATCGGCAATAATCCGCCCCCTCGGTGGATTCCGCTGCGCTCCATGTATCATGGTCGCGTTTGGAAAGTACATTCCTTGAGGAGAAACCCGTGTCGAACATCAGCGCGCTTTTCTGGGACGTCGGCGGCGTGCTCCTCAGCAACGCCTGGGATCACAGCGAGCGGCTGCGCACCCTGAATCAATTCCGCCTCGCCGAGGCCGAGTTTCAGGACCGCCATGAGATGGTGGTTTCCTCGTTCGAGCGGGGCAAGATCACGCTCGACGAATATCTCGACCGAACCATCTTTTACCGCGAACGCCCTTTCACCAGGGAAGCCTTCAAAGATTACATGTTCGGATTGTCGCAGCCCGACCCGGAAGCGCTTGCCTTGGCGAGGGAGTTGGCGGTCTCTGGCAAGTATCTAATGGCCACCATGAATAACGAGTCCCGGGAATTGAATTTGTATCGCATTGAGAAATTCGGTCTGGACCAAATCTTTAAGCTATTTGTCAGTTCCTGTTTTGTCGGATTGCGGAAGCCGGAGGCCGGCATTTACAAATTGGCTTTGGAGATCACGCAGAAGCCCGCGGAAGAGTGCTGCTTTATCGACGACCGCGCACTGAACCTGGAGTGCGCCAAGCGGTTGGGCATGCAGGTCATTCAAATGCAGGGCGCCGGGCAACTGCGCACGGAGCTGCAAAAGTTGGGAGTAAGCGCCTGAATCGGGGAAGCTAGAGCTTGCGCGGTGGACGAACTGCTGGGCTGGACGCCGGTATAGCTGCAGGCTTAGCTGCGGATTCAGGAACAACACCGAGACTTAGATCGCTGGACCAGCAATCGGCAATGATCTTCCACTCCCCGGCCTGGCGAGCCAGAGTGATCAAATACTTGCCGCGTTCTTCGCGCCGTTTTCCCATGTGCGGGACCAGCATCTTGCAGCGTCCCGCTTCGTAGGCCATGTCCCCGGACAGTTCTACCCGCAGCGGCTCCAGTTCTACCTCTCCCAGACCTGCGTCCAGGACAGAGAAGAAAAATTCACGAATGGCCGCCGTGCCCCGCACCGCTGGCACGTTGGGACGCAGCACAATCGCATCCGCGTGGTAAATCTCCACCAGATCATCGAGATGCTTGGTGTTGCAGGCCTGGACCCAATCCTGGGTCGCCTTGCGCACCGCAGCTTCCGACCGGCTGAGGCCGGGTGTGCCCAGCGGGGCCCGGGTCCGGGTAGCGTCACGCACAGCCGCGCCGCCATTGGCCGGGCGTTGCTCAAGACCAGCAGGTTGCGCCGATCCGTCGGACGAAAAATAGTGATGGTGATAATGGTGGTGATAGTGATGCGGGCCGGCTGGTAACTCTGGACTGCTAAATTCCGGATTGAAAGCTCGCCGCTCTTCCGCGCTGGCGTCCAGCAGCGGCACTCCACAGGTGGCGCAGAATCGGTTATCGCCAGGATTCTGGCTGCCACAGGCATGGCAAAAGCGTTGTCCGGAAAGGTCGCCTTCGGCCAGTCCGTCCACGGCGTGTTCGCTGTCGGCCTGCACTCCCAGCCGTTGAATGGCCTGCACGGCTGCAGAAATCGCTTCCTGACGGGGCTTGGGACGCCGCATGTCGTACTTCATGCGGCTGAAGAAATCATCCACAGACGGGTCAGGAGTGAGTTCTTCCTCGGCCGCGTTCGCAGGCAGGTCCTGGGCCGGTTTTGGCAGTCTTTCTTCGTCCACAACGACACCCGATACGGCTCATTCTATTCGAAAATTCGGCTACTGGATGGAAAACTCGATGTTACCTTCGGCTTCGGTGGGCACGCCGTTGCACAGGGCCGGACGGTAGCGCCAGGAGCGCACCGCGTTGAGTACCTTGCGGTCCGGTGAAGTGCCGGCACTCTCGAGAATCAGCGGGCTATGCACCCGTCCATCGGTGCCAATGATGAAGCTCACACTGACCCTCGGACTAACTGTCTTCGAGCTGAAATCGAGGGTTTCCAGCAGTGGATTCGGGGTGGCCAGAGGCTCCGGCTCGCGCGCCGCTTCGCAACTGTTACGGGTTGACGTGTGCGGAACGGCCGCGAAACGGGAATCACGAGAGGCGGAAGTCCTTAGCTGACGCTCGAGGACGGGCAGTGGTACCGGCGAACCAGTGACTCGAACCGACTGGTGGTTGGCTGTAGCCAGACATAGAATTGGCGACGAGATGAGCAGCAGCACCGGCCAGAGCTTGCGAAGCGCCATAGTCTGTAAACCAATTGGAGTGATGGCTTGAGAAGAGGAAAAGCCATCACTCCCGATCTGTAGCTCCCTAATGGGCAATCGGGATGCCAGCGGGCTAAACTTCTAAGACATTGATTACAATATACTTAAGTTCTTCTATGCCGACCCAAAGCTCACCTAGGTGAAATTTATTGCAGTTGGGGTGAGTGCGTGAACGCCCGAATCTGGGGATGGCTCCAGGACTATGCGGTATCTTGTTTCCTCGAGTGCTTGCCAAAACAACCATGCCCGTCTCCAAGCAAGACCTGAACGTCGCCATGATCGGACACGGCTTCACAGGCCGCGCCCACTCCAACGCCTTCCAACAGGTGAGTCATTTTTTCGATACGCCTTACAAACTTCACTTGAAAGTCATCTGCGGCCGAGACCGCAGCAAGCTGGAACCGATGGCCGCCCAGTGGGGATGGGAGGAAGTGGAAACCGATTGGCAAAGAGTCGTCAGCAGGCCGGATATTCAGATCGTGGATATTGCCACCCCGAACGCATTGCACGCCCCGATCGCGATTGCAGCGGCGCAGGCGGGAAAAATTGTCCTTTGCGAGAAGCCTCTGGCGCTCTCCCTGGCAGAAGCCGAGACCATGGCCAACGCCGCGCGCAATGTCCCGAATCTGGTTTGGTTCAATTACCGGCGCGTCCCGGCGATCGCATTTGCCAAGCGGCTGATTGAGGAAGGACGTCTGGGAAAGATATTTCATTATCGTGCGGTTTATTTGAACCAGTCGGGAAACGATCCGTCGAAAACTTCGGGCTGGCGATATCAGCGGGCGCAGGCCGGATCGGGAGTGGTTGGGGACCTGCTCTCCCACCTGGTGGATCTCGCGTTTTATCTCAACGGCCCCATCGCCGAATTGAACGCCATGACCCATACTTTCGCGCCGGGCCGTGACGTTGACGATGCCGCGCTGCTGATGGTCAATTTTGCCAATGGCAGCATTGGGAGTTTTGAAGCCAGCCGCTACGGAGTGGGCTGCCGCAACCGCAACACCTTTGAGATCCACGGATCAGGCGGCATGTTGCGCTTTAATCTCGAGGACCTGAACCGGCTGCAATTCTACGACGCCACGGAAGCGCCGAACTTGCAAGGCGAGCGCAGCCTGCTGATCACGGGCCCTGACCATCCTTATTGCGAAAACTTCTGGAAGCCCGGTCACGCCATCGGCTATGAGCATACCTTCATCGCGACGCTGGGAGACTTCCTCACCTCTCTGGCGCGGGGAGAGCCGTTCCATGCCAATTTCGAGGACGCAGTTAGGGTCGAGCAAGTCCTGGACGCCGTACAACGTTCCAGCCGGGCCCGGTCCTGGATGGCTGTGCCATGAAGCATGCAAACCGATTGTCTTCAGCCTGGAGTCACTTCAGTAACTTGCCCAGGTGACCCTGAAGTTCATACCATCGTCATGTATATGCTCAGGGCCATGCTTCTCTGCGCGGATGCTTCGGCGGTTCAGACCGTGACTCGTGTGTTTAAAGACCTCGGAGTGGAAGTAGAGACGAGCAGTAATCTTGAGGCCGCAATCGACCAGATCACGGCCCACAAATTCGATGCCATCATGGTGGACGACCAGGTAGAAGGGTCCGCGCTTGTCCTGGAGAGTTCGCGTCAGCTCACGACCTGCCAGAAGTCGGTGCGAATCGTACTGGCGGAAGCTCCCACCAGTATCGGAGCAGCCTTTCAAACCGGAACCCAGATTGTTCTCTATAAGCCGCTTTCCCCCGAACGGGTTCGCCACGGACTGCGGGCGGTGCGTAATCTGATGTCGCAGGAGCGCCGCCGCGGATCGAAACGGGTGCAGGTTGCTACCGCCGCCAAGCTCAACTACGGACGAAGCCGCAGCATTGACGTCACCGTGGAAGATCTGAGCGACTCGGGGGCCGCGGTCAAATCAGCCCACCGCTTGCCCGGATCTCCTCATTTTGTTTTCGAATGTTCCCTTCCCGACGTCCCGGAGTTGCTGAAGGCCAAAGCGGAGCTGGTCTGGCGTGACCAAGGCGGCATGTGTGGGATCCACTTTACGGATATGTCGGCGTCGTCCCGCAAGGGGCTGCTGGATTGGATCAAGAGCCGTAGCAGCACACCCTCGCAAACCCACACGGAAACCGAAACTGAACCGCTCAGTCGCGCCGCAAAATCATCTCAGTAAGACCCCGCGGCTCTCGGCGTTGCATTTTTCTGGATCAAGACTTCCGCGATTCGCTCGCCTGCATGTCCGTCCCAAAGCGGGGGAATGCTTCCCGGCTTCGCCTTCCCTGCCAGGATCTTCGCCAACTCGGCGCGGAGTTTGCCGGCATCCTGTCCCACTAAGACGTTGGTCCCCAGCGAGACCGTGACCGGCCGCTCCGTATTGTCCCTCAGCGTCAGGCATGGAATCGCAAGATATGTCGTCTCTTCCTGGATGCCGCCGGAATCCGTAATGACGACCGTGGCGCGACTCTGCAATGCAACAAACTCGGCATACGGTAGAGGATCGACCAGCCGGAGCTGGCCCGTGGCCAAACCGAATTCCCCGATTCTTTGTCTGGTCCTCGGATGAGCGGGAAACACCACAACCAGATCCTGATTCACCTCGAACAATGAAGTTAGAATTCGTTCCAAATTCTGCCGGTTGTCCACGTTGGAGGGCCGATGCAGAGTCACCAGAGCATAGCCTTCGCGAAGGTCGTTTCTGGGGTGCTCGGCAGCGGAAGGCAAAAACTGCAGTAGAGAATCAATCATGACATTTCCCACGCGATAGATCTTCCCAGGAGAAATTCCCTCTCGCTGAAGATTCAAGTCGGCGTCTTCGGAAGGTGTGAACAACAAATCCGCGAGCTGGTCGGTGACCAGACGATTGATTTCTTCCGGCATTGTCCGGTCAAACGAACGAAGGCCCGCCTCCACATGGCCGGTTGGCACCTGCATCTTAGAGCAGACCAGCGCGGCCGCCATCGTGGAATTCACATCGCCGTACACCAGGACGAGATCGGGCTTACGCTCGAGCACGACCGCTTCAAAGCGGCTCATGATTTCGGAGGTTTGCTGGGCATGAGAACCGGATCCCACCGCCAGATTCACATCCGGGGAGGGGATTCCAAGCTGCTGGAAGAACACATCCGACATGTTGGCGTCATAGTGTTGTCCGGTGTGGACCAGCGTCTGCTTAACGCCGGGACGTTTCTTGAGGGCTCCCAGGACCGGAGCCACTTTCATGAAGTTCGGCCGCGCTCCCACCACGTGAAGAATGTGCAACGTCTCACCGGTCCATGATGCGCAATTTTCTCGTCAGTCGAATTTCTCCGCGGACTGAAAGCCTACCCCCAGCTTGTCTTTGGCGGAAAGGATCGGCAAACCTTCGAGTTCCCAGTCGATGTTCAGAGCGGAATCATTCCACAACAAGGTCCGCTCAAACTCGGGATGGTAGAAATCTGTAGCTTTGTAAATCACGTGGGCGCCGTCTGAGATGACGCTAAAACCATGGGCCAATCCAGAGGGGATCCAGAGCATTTGCTTGTTCTCCCCGGAAAGATGCACCCCGTGCCAGCGTCCGAACGTGGGAGAACTTTTGCGCAAGTCCACCGCCACGTCAAAAATCTCACCGGCGACAACGCGCACCAGTTTGCCTTGGGGATGACGGACCTGATAATGCAGTCCGCGCAATACGTTTTGAGCCGAAAAGGAGTGATTGTCCTGCACGAACCGGTCTCGAAACCCCAGATCGGCCAGCACTTTTTCGTTATAACTTTCCAGGAAATACCCACGCTCGTCCGCAAAGACCCTGGGCTCCAGAACAACCACATCACGAAGCGGAGTTTCAATTACTTTCATCGGAACCCATGGTTCGTTTCCGCCGGCAATCTTGTCCGGCTGCCGCGCTGGTTAGAAAACTTGTTCTTTCAACAGTTGCAGTAAGTATTCACCGTAACGATTGTTCTTCATCGAAGCGGCAGTAGCTTCCAGTTGTCCCGCGGTAATGTATCCATAGCGATAGGCGATTTCCTCGGGACACGAAACCATGAGCCCCTGGCGGGTTTCGATGGTCTGAATGAAGAGCGACGCCTCCAGCATGGCTTCGTGGGTCCCGGTATCCAGCCAGGCCATGCCTCTTCCCATGACCGCAACTTCCAGCTGCTGGCGTTTCATGTATTCCTTGTTGACATCCGTAATCTCCAGTTCGCCTCGCGCCGACGGCTTCAGCGACTTGGCGATCTCAATCACCTGGTTGTCGTAGAAATAAAGTCCGGTGACCGCGTAGCGGGACTTTGGAGCTTTAGGCTTCTCTTCCAAACTCAAGGCCTTCCCCGCCGTATCAAATTCCACCACGCCGTAGCGTTCGGGATCGTGGACCGGGTAGGCGAAAATTCGCGCGCCGGATTTCTGCTCCGCGGCTTCAATCACGGTCTTGGCCAGATCATGGCCATAGAAAATGTTGTCGCCGAGCACCAGAGCACAGCATGAAGCACCAATGAATTCTTTGCCCACCAGGAAAGCCTGCGCGATGCCCTCCGGCCGAGGCTGAACAATATAATGCAGGTTCAGGCCGAAGCGCGATCCATCGCCCAGCAACTGCTGAAACTTGGGCACGTCTTCCGGTGTGGAAATAATCAGGATATCCCTGATACCCGCCAGCATAAGCGTGGAGAGCGGGTAATAAATCATGGGCTTGTCATAGATCGGTAGCAGGCTCTTGCACACGGCGTGGGTCACGGGATAAAGCCGGGTGCCGGATCCGCCCGCCAGAATGATGCCTTTGTACGAAACCGCTGGTGATCGTCTATCCATTGGGATGAAGTGATTCTCTAGACAGAATACTGGGTTGCGATCCACTGCCGATAGCTTCCGCTAGTGACTCCGCGGATCCATGCGTCGTTTGCCAGGTACCACTCGATGGTCTTGCGAATACCGGACTCAAAAGTCTCCTTGGGCCGCCATCCCAATTCGGCTTCGACCTTGCGAGCATCGATGGCATAGCGCCGGTCATGGCCGGGCCGGTCCTGCACAAACGTAATGAGTTGACTATGCGGGACCATCGCGTCCCGGGTATGCAATTCGTCAAGCGCCGAGCAGATGGTCTGCACGATTTCGATATTGCGCTTCTCGTTGCGGCCACCAATGTTATAGGTTTCGCCGACCCGGCCCCGGGACAGCACGGTACGAATGGCGTCGCAATGGTCCTCAACGAACAGCCAGTCCCGGACGTTCTGCCCATCGCCATACACCGGAATCGCTTTCCCGGTCAGCGCGTTTAAGATCACCAGCGGAATCAGCTTTTCAGGAAACTGATAGGGCCCATAATTGTTCGAACAATTGGTGGTCAGCGTGGGCAAACCATAGGTGTGATGGTAGGCCCGCACTAAATGATCGGAAGCCGCCTTGGAAGCCGAATACGGACTGTTGGGCGCGTACGCCGTTATTTCCGAGAATGCGGGATCGCCTGCTCCCAGGGAACCATAGACCTCATCGGTGGAAACATGCAGAAAGCGAAAAGCTTGCTTTCGTCCTTCTGGTAACGCAGCCCAATAAGCCCGCGTTTCTTCCAGCAGGCTGAAGGTGCCGTTCACGTTGGTCCGCACAAAATCGTCAGGGCCGTGTATGGAACGATCCACATGGCTTTCAGCGGCCAAATGCACAATGGCGCGCGGCTGGTGACGCTGCAATAAATCCGCCACTAAGGACCGGTCACAGATATCGCCATGAACAAAGCTGTATCGGGGATTGGCCGAGGCGCTTTCCAGGTTGGCAAGATTGCCCGCGTAGGTGAGCTTGTCCAGGTTCACTACCGGAACACTTTCGGCCGCCAACCACTGCAACACAAAATTGGAGCCGATAAAGCCGGCTCCGCCAGTCACCAGAATGGGATTCAATTCCACTGTAGAAATCCTAAGGCCCGACGCCCCAACCGTAAAGTGTTAATTGAAGTTCTATGCGTTGCATCACGCAACCTTCTGCTTCGCGCCAGGCATCCGAAAACAGGAACAATCAGGTAGGAAATCAAATTCATGCAAATGTCACGATTGGGGTCTTCCCTCTTGGTCCTCGCGGTATTGTTGGCAGGCCAACTGCTGCCGGGCCAGCAGGCGCCAACCTTTTCCTCGCAGGTCAACGTTGTCAACGTGCTGGCTACGGTCCGCAATAAGCATGGACAAATCGTGAGCAACCTGACCAAAGATGATTTCACCCTCGAGGAGGACGGCCGTCCCCAAACCATTGGCTACTTCGCACCCGTGACCGACCTTCCATTGACCCTAGGATTACTGGTAGACACCAGCTGGAGCCAAAGGCGCGTTTTGGACGAAGAGCGCGCCGCCAGCAAGAACTTTCTGCTTCAAGTGGTGCGCGAAAACAAGGACAAAGCATTCTTGATCCATTTCGACCAGGAAGTGGAACTCCTGCAAGATCTCACCTCATCCAGCCAGAAGCTCGAGGCCGCGCTTGATTTATTGCAAACGCCCGAACACCGCCCAGATAGCGACAGTGATCCTGCCGATGGAACGCAGGGTCACGGGAGTCGTCACGGGGGCACCCAGATGTGCGACGCCATCTACCTGGCGTCGAATGAATTAATGAAGAAGCAGCCGGGACGTAAAGCGGTGATCGTGTTTTCGGACGGAGTGGATCGGGGCAGCAAGGAG
The DNA here is from genome assembly GCA_963802555.1 of Terriglobales bacterium. Classification (GTDB taxonomy): domain Bacteria; phylum Acidobacteriota; class Terriglobia; order Terriglobales; family Acidobacteriaceae; genus DATBAX01. The sequence goes on from CAWDJD010000002.1 coordinate 1,267,967, forward strand.
ACGCTAGAGAGTGCCATCGAGTCGGCGCAGCGAGCCGATACCGTGGTCTATTCCATCCTGTTCAAGGGCGACCAGGAACACGAGGGCCATGGAGGTTTTAGCGGACCCGAAATGGGTCGCGGCGGGATGGGCGGCGGCGGAATGGGCCGGCATGGCGGCGGACCTGGCGGCAGAGGACAAAGGCCCGCGGAAGAGTCCCGCCCGGACGGCAAGAAAGTTCTGGAGCGGATTTCCATGGAAACCGGCGGCCGCTTCTTCGAAGTCACTAAGAAAGAAACCACCGAGCAAATCTATACCAGCATCCAGGAAGAACTGCGCAGCCAATATAGTTTGGGATATACGCCGGAGAAAACCGGTGCCGGATCGGGCGGATATCACAAAATCCTTCTCAAAACTAAGCAAAAAGACCTAGTCGTGCAAACCAGAGAAGGGTATTATGCTGAACCATAGCGATGCCCCGCGACATTCCAGAGCGCCGGCAATACCCTCGCCTGAAAGTAAGTGTTCCGATTGAATTGCGACCCGAGGGCAGCGAGTTCCCTATGCGGGGTGCAACGGCCGACCTCAGCTTGATTGGTTGCTATGTCGAAATGACTTTCACGTTTCCGGTGGGGACGGTACTGGAAATCACTCTTCAGCTTGAGGAACCCGTACTGGCGCTCGCTACTGTCGTCACTTGTGATACTCAAGTCGGGAACGGAATCAGTTTTACCAAAATATTACCTGAAGATCTGGAACTGCTGCGGGTCCATCTGGAGGCAGCGGAGAAAGCTCAAGCGCCGTAACGCCTACCGCAACAGCGCAATATTGTGCCCCACCACGGCGCCTTCGCCCGCCAGCATGAGCCGTACCGCAACGCGTTCGGCCTTGTAATGGTGAGTGCGATGCAACATATACGCCATTCCCACACCCGCCCCAAAACTCAAGGCAGAAGCGGCGGCCGCTCCCGGCGCACCTCGACTCACAAACGGCGAGGCGATCGGATTGACCTCCCGGAAGCCGTTGCCCAGTCCACGCTGGGTGGTAATCGCGTCCGCGGCCAGCTGCCCGGCGAAGATCGAGAAATCAATTTTGTTTTCCAGGTTCCAGAATTTAGGAGCAGAGGCATTGGGCATCTGATTGGTTGCCACAAAGCTCTGCGGAGTGTTCGTGGTCACGAACGGAGACGATGACGGGGTGGCATTTTCCGCCACCAGCGTCTGCTGTGCATTTGCGACTCCGACAAGTAACAATAAGCTGGCCCACAACGCTGATTTCATTCTGTCTCCGAAAGGTCTGGAAAACTTTGAACGGCTTTGGCTGATTCAAGGCTAGTGCAGTCAGGGGTGGAAGTACATGGCCTAAAAGTGCTGCCGACGATCCCTTTGGTAACCCCGGGCTGGGTATTACGGGGTTTATTCCCGGGAGATTATTTCCCGTAAGTCATTGAATCTAAAAACTGTCAAGAGCAGAACGGAGCCTAGGAGGGGAGGTTTAGGCGGGCGATTCTGGCCTTGTGAGCGGACAGCCGTAAGTACCCCATGAACAGGACCACCGCCAAATTTACGATGAGAATGCCGACGTGCAGGGGGTTGGCATGCTCGATCAACTTATAGATTTCAAACGGCAGATAGAGCGTCCCGGAGACGAGTGCGAACCACTCTGCCCAAGCCCTTGCTTTCCAGAGTCCATACGCTTCGACTAGCCGGATGATAGCGTAGACAAGCGCGACTCCCGCGACGGTCCACAACTTCGCATCGGTCAAAGTATCCGCCCAATTGAGGAAGATCTGGGCAATGTGATGGTCGGGACTGATATGCAGAACCCGCAGAAAAGTTTCAGCGACGTCGCCGGGGTCTTTATGGACCAGAAAAAGCACACTGCAACCGGCGAGTAAAACGATCAAGCCCTTGGCCAGTTCGAAAGACGCCACCGCGCGCAGCAATTTGAGCTGCGCTTCACGATCGAGTTCGTGCGCGATCCTCATGTGCAAGGTGCCGCTCATCGCCAGTATTATCCCCCGGGCTGCAGAAGCAATTGTTCCGCCGATGTAAAAATCTGCCCCCGAATCAACATCGTACTCACCAGCGAGGTCAATCCCGAAGCCGCGAAAATCATGGCCAATACCACAAACTGATAGATCGCCGCGTACACCGGACGCGCCCCCGAGAGCAGCATTCCGGCCATCAATCCCGGAATCCAGACAATCCCCAGCGAACGCAGCGAATCAATGGCCGGAATCAGGCTCGCCTCAAAAGACGCCTGAATATAAGGCGCCACACTGTGGTCCGCATCGGCTCCCAAGGCCAAGGCGCTCTCAATTTCGCCGGCATGGGCCATCACATCGGCCCGTAAACGGTTGAGAGCCAATCCGTTCGTGTTCATGGCATTGGCGACCAGCATACTGCCCACTGGGACAAGCGAAGTAATGGCGGTGTCGATCACGCCCAGCAAGGTCATCACAGCGATCACCGATCCGGCACCGAGAATAATGGCCCATGCCGAAACCTTGAACGCACCCGGAATTCCTTTGGCGCGGCGCGCGGATGTCGCTCCTGCCGCTACCATCATTCCCGCCAGGCAAAACCAACTGGTCCAGCGCGGACCCCGAAGCAGGACCACCAAAACCGATCCCACCGCCACGATCTGCACTATGCCCCGCACCATGGCGATCAGGGCCTCGCGCTCCAAATGGATGCCGCGCTTGCGGGCGAGTAACACTACCACCATTGCCGCCAACCCCGCCACCCCGGCCTGCGCCAGTCCCAAGTATAGTTGGTCGCTCAATAGATGATTAAGCATGCAGCACCTCACGGCTCGGACCCATCTGTACGATCCTTCCCGATTCGAGAACGATGGCGCGCTGGGCCAGACGCATGGCCTGAGCCGTGTCATGGGTCACGATCAGGCACGTAAGTTTTTGTTCGCGGACGATCTTCTGGATCAGCACTTCGATTTCGAGCTTGGATACGTCGTCCAGCGCTGAAGTCGGTTCATCGAGCAGAAGCGCCAAAGGCGAGTTGGCAAGGGTGCGGGCGAGCGACACTCGTTGCGCTTCCCCGCCGGAAAGCTTGGCAACGTCGCGACTTGCGTACCCCTCCAAACCAACCCCGGCGAGGATTTGGTGGACCGATTCCGGGGTCATATCCACTCCGCGCTGGCTGGGACCAAATCGAACATTCTGGTCCACCGTGCCGGGAAACAAATACGGTCGCTGGGTCACCATGCCGAGTTTTCTGCGCAGCTCCTGCGGAGCGATCTGGCGATAGTCAGTGCTCTGCACAAAGACGGTTCCGTGGGTTGGTTCATCCAGCCGGTTCAGCAACCTTAGCAGCGAACTTTTCCCCGCACCACTAGGGCCGACGATGGCCAGCACTTCACCGGTCTGGACTTCAAACGTGGCGTCTTCAACGAGAACTTTTTCCGCATCTCCAACCTTGACGACACGCCCCAAATATTCACAACGCACCATGACCGCGTCGGGGGTTGGGGTTGGGTGCGCGTTCAACGGAATTCCTCAATCAATGGCACCAGCTGTGGTCCCTAGCCCCGCACGCTGGCGCGAAGCTCGGCCACGATCTCCTGCGCGGCTTTATGGGCAGCATCGTTCTGACTGACGTCAAAGGAAATGGCGCCTACGCGTGCATGTCCGCCCCCACCGTAGCGTTCGCAAATCTTGGCCAGATTCACCACTGGCTCTGAAGGCGCCCAGGGATTCGATCCCACCGACACTTTCACCCGAAAACTGCTCTTACTCAAACCCACGCTGTAGATCGACTCCGGCTGCAAATAGTAGGGCACGAACTTGTTATAGCCTTCCAGTTCAAGGTCGGTGACGTCGAAGAAAAGCGTGCCATCTTTCAACTCGGTGCGTTCCTTCAGAATGGCAATGGAGCGCTGGTGGCGCTCCAGAAGCGCGGGCAGAGTCTGGGCGATAAACGGTTCCTCCAGAACGTCCTGCAACGACTTGGTGGCCAGCAGGGGAATCAGCCGGGGAGCGAAGGCCGAGTCTTTGGCGGACTCGATCACCATGGTCAGCTTCATGGCCGGAGCTTTCATCTCAACTGCCGTGCGGGCATCGGAATACAGCGCGCCGTCAATCACATCCGCCCAGTGCACCAGGTCGGCCAGAGGCGCGGGATTGAAACCGAAGCGTTGCTCCGCGATGGTGGCGATAAAACCGGTGCAGGACTTGAAATCGGGATCGTAAAACTTGCGGTTGCTCTGGTCCTGCTCGAAATGGGCCGCGTCCGCCGGGGAAAGAAAGGCGCTCTCGTGATGATCAAACCACCAGGTAATTTTCGGCGAACTGGAATACTTGAAGTCCACAATCGCGTTTTCGTCGCCATCGAAATCCTTCTCGTTGAATAGCGAGCCGGCGCGATGCAACAGCCCGGAAAACACAAACTCCACATCGTTGCGAATTCGTTCGCGGTAGAAACGGGAGAAGAGCGCGGCCGAACACGCCCCGTCAAAGCATTTGTCGTGATAGAACACCCGAACTCGCAAGCGTCTCTCCTCTTTTTTCCGAGCGATCAACAAGACTACCGGAAATCCACAAAAAACGAAAAGTAATTAGGAATGCGATCCGAGAAGGGCTTCTGTCGTGCTGAGGGGTGAGGGTAGCGGCCAGTTTCAGCCGCTACCCGAAGAGTGCCTGATGGAGCTTACACAAGAGAGCAGGCCTTCGTTCGCCAGGCATTTCTACGCTCTTATGATCCTGAAGGAGCCGTTGCCGGTGCATCCGGAAGTCGCTCCAGAGAGAGTCCATGTACCCGAGATCACACCATTCTTCACTGTTCCCTCCAGAGTGAGGACATTTCCGCTGGGACTGCCGGACTGCAGCGTCAACGCAAACGATCCCGTGACTTTTCCATCGAAGTTTCCACTCAGCACAAAAGAAGCTGTCGCGGTCCCACCCGAAACAAAGCAGGGAGATGAAGTCGTGAACGAGAGATTAACCACCGTCACGTCCGTCCCACTACTCTGTCGAAAAGAAGTGGCAAAAGTAAAAACGGGAGAGTTGTTGGTATCGCTTAACGTTGCCGTCCAATTGCCGTTGATATTGCCGGATCCGGAGCCCGGATTGCCTCCGCCGCATCCTCCGAGAAATGCAGAAAGAGCCATAACCAGAACCATTCCAATACGTCGCATGGGGGATTCCTCCAGCTTGTACCAACCTGAGCTGGCATGAAAAGTTGCGTGGCGCGCTCAAGAGCGAAGCGGGGAATTAAATTGGGCGGTGGAAAAGGACAAGTAAGGGAGGCGATGGGAAATCTCGGAACACGTTCAGGATCGAGCAAACTGAAGCACTTACAAGCAGAGTAACTTCAGCAAGACCCATCCGGCCTCCGCCGGGCAATCGACGCCTGGCGGAAACCGAACGGGCAATAACACCAGCAGTCAACTACTGAACTCAAACGACCCTCGCACTAAGCGTTGGCCTGCTTCTCAGCGATATCGCCGATGATCGGCAGCTTGTACATCAGCCCCTGATTGGCCTTGATCAGCAGAATGACCCAGAGAATCAGCGATCCCAGCGCGACCAGAAAATGCAACGGGATGGTAAGTATCACGAAAAACGGAACGAACCCGACGATACTTAGCCCGACCTGAATTACGACGAGCGCAACCCAGAAGAAAATGCACTGGAAAGAATGGAATCGGATGAACCGGTTCCGGTTGTAAGGCTCCATCACTAGAAAAACTATCGCCGGAATGATGGTGATGTAGGCCAGCATGCCGGCCACGTTGTCGGTAAGTCCGCTGCCCGCGGCTTGCGTGGTTCCTGCCGTTGAGGCCACGGGCCGGTTACAGGCCGGGCACACGGTCGCTCCCTCAGGTAGCTGTCCGCCACATCCGCTGCAAAAAGCCATATCGCCCCCCACACTCGTTTTTAGAGCCGATACAAGAACGCGCGAAAAGTATCAGAATTAGAAGGTTAACGCAAATCGAATCCTGCCGAAGAGGCCTCGCTTGAACCGCATTCTGGCTGCTCTCAGAGATCACGAATAGAACCGATTGACTGGGCGAGCCTGCGGGAGTACTGTGTCGAGCAATTTGCGAAGCTGCTGTGAATGGGTGGCGAACGGAGGTCACAACATGGTCTGTCCCGGGTGTGGCAACAACGTGCCAGATGGCAGCAGTTTCTGTAACGTCTGCGGTACCTCGATCACACCGGCAGGAATAACGTCTCCTGCTGCGACCGCCCCACCACCTCTCCCACCGCCCGAGACCAGCGGTAAATCGATTGCGAGCCTGATTTTCGGATTCTTCTCGATTCTTTTTCCAGCGGCGATTCTGGCGATTATCTTTGGCCATTTGTCGCTCTCCGAAATTGGCAAGAGCGCCGGACGGATCAAGGGCAAAGGAATGGCCGTCGCCGGCCTGGTCATGGGATACCTGGGCATATCTTTCATTCCGATTCTGATCATCGCGGCCATTGCCATCCCCAATCTTCTGCGCGCCCGCATTGCGGCCAACGAATCGTCCGCCGTGGGTTCGGTTCGCACCCTGGTCACGGCCGAGATCACCTATGCGACTGAGCACCCCAAAACAGGCTACGCTTGCTCGCTTTCTGATCTGCACGAACTCATTGATTCGCAGCTGGCCGGCGGGCAGAAGTCTGGATACGTTTTTGAGATCACCGGTTGTACTCCTGATCCCACGAACGGCACGATCATCAACTACCGAGTTGCGGCTCATCCGCTCAATGCCAACCAGACCGGAGTGCGGGCTTTCTGTTCCGACGAATCCGCGGTCATCCACTATGATTTTGGCGGCTCCGCCGAGCGGTGTCTCGAAAGCGGTACGGTTCTGCAATAAGGTAAGCCATGTTCTGTACGCAATGCGGAAACCTGGTGACAGGCGGCAACGGCTTCTGTCATGTCTGTGGCACGCCGACTGTACCCGCGAATGCGCCGATCAACGATGCGTCGCATCCAGCCCATTGGCAGGATGTTTTCACGGAGCCAAAAACCGATGCCAAGGCAATCGCCAGCCTTGTCTTCGGTTGTCTTTCTTTCTTGTTTCCGGCCGCTGTATTGGCGATCATTCTGGGACATATTTCCCTCTCGGAAATCGCCAGGAATTCAGGCAGGACCAAGGGCAAGGGCCTCGCTATCAGCGGGCTGGTACTCGGCTATGCAGGCGCCACCCTGGTTCCGATTCTTTTCGTGGTCATGATCGTTAGCTTGATCCCTGGCAGCCGGCAGGCAAGGCATCGGACCGCCACGCAAGTGCAGACCATTGCCAATCTGCCGCCGGCGGTGGCGTCCATTCGGGCCTTGAACACTTCGGAAATAGGTTTCGAAATGGCTCATCCGGAGATCGGGTACTCTTGCAAACTAGATGACCTGGTTGGAGCTGACAGCATGTACGGCTGGAGAGATGCGGAACTCGCCGGCGGCCGCAAGAACGGCTATGTTTTTGTCGTACAGAACTGCAGTCCTGGGTCGAAGGGCCCCAACTCGAAGTATCAGATCACGGCAGATCCTGTAGACAAGAACTCGAGCTTGCGGGCTTTTTGTTCCGATGAATCCGCCACGCTCCGTTATGATGCCGGCGGCTCCGGCAAGAAATGTCTCTTCAGCGGAGTCCTATTGCAGTGAGATCGTCCTTGATTCCGCGGGCGCGTCAAACCAGCCGTCGCGAATTGTCCTTCTTCCGGCAGTCCTCGCACACACCGTAGATCTGGAAGGTATGGCGGGTGGTCGCGTAGTGGTGTTTGCGTCCGATCTCTTGTTCGAGACCATCCACTTCCGGAGAAAAGAACTCCACCGAACTGCCGCATTCGGTACACACCATGTGATGGTGGCTGCGGCGATTGTACTGGTGCTCGTAGCGCGCGATCCCGTCGTGGAACGCCACTTCGCTGGCCAGTCCGCACTCCGCCAGGACTTTGAGGGTGCGATACACGGTGGTGAATCCAATCTTGGCATCTTTTTTCTGCACCAGGCGGTGCAGCTCGTTGGTGGAGAGATGCTCACGGGTTTCCAGGAAAGTACGCAGAATAGTGTCGCGCTGCGCGGTATGTTTCAGGCCCACCCGTTTGAGATGACGATGCAGAATGTCCTCGGCCTCGCGGACCATCTCGCGCGAGATGCTGGGCTGATCGTCAATGCGCTTCTGCAACATGATTTATTTCTCGGGAGCCAAGCTTAATGGCGTTTGCAACCAGGGTCTGTGTGTCCCCGTCCCTTGAATCATACTGGCCTTTGGCGAACTCGCCAACCTGCTGACCACTCAATGATTTGTCTTCCGTTTGCCGCCGCCCTAGAATCGAAGCATCGCCATGGTCACCGCCAGCACACCGATTTCTTCTTCCCATCCAGGCCGCTCCTTCGGCCAGGTCATAGGCGTTCTTCTGGGATCGTTGCTTGTACTCGCCATTCTCGGCGCCGCGGTCTGGCTTTACTCCATAACGCGGTCCGCACTTCCTCAGCTCGACGGTACCTTGCAGGTTCAAGGCTTGGCCGCCTCGGTGAAGGTAATTCGGGATGCGCACGGCGCTCCCACTATTGAAGCGGCAAACTTTCCCGATCTTTTTTTCGCGCAGGGCTATGTGACCGCGCAGGACCGCCTGTTTCAAATGGATGGCATGCGCCGTTTCGCTGCCGGAGAGCTTTCCGAAGTGGTTGGCCCCAGCATGCTCGAGCATGATCGCCAGCAGCGGATTCTGGGATTGCGCGTCGCCGCCCGGAAGACAGTGGAGACCATCTCAGCCGAAGATCGCGCTCGTTTCGAGGCCTATGCAAGGGGAGTCAACGCTTATATCGACTCCCATCGCACTCGCCTGCCCCTCGAATTTCGCTTGCTGCATTATTCCCCGCGACCCTGGACTCCCGAAGATTCCATGCTGGTTGCCAGCCAGATGGTCGAAGATCTCAGCATCAGCCCCGACAACGCTTTGACCCGGGAGAAAATTCTGGCCAAGCTCGGCCCCGAGCTTACCGCCGATCTCTATGTGAACTCTTCCTGGCATGATCATCCCCCCACCGCGTCTCATCCCAGTCTCGAACAAAACCAGGGCAAAGACGCCGACGACAATGATGACAACGACGACGACGATTCCGGACCCGATAACTCCGTCGCACGCCAAACCGTTGCTCCCGATCAGAGCCGGGTCGCGTTGTCGGAACTTCCCTTCGAAGAATCTCATCTTCGGCTCGGCTCGAATAACTGGGTGGTTTCGGGGGCCCATACCGTTTCCGGAAAGCCGTTGCTGTCGAACGACATGCATCTGGGTCATCAGATGCCCAACCTGTGGTACGAAGCTCATTTGCGTTGCGGCAGCTTCGACGTCGCCGGAGTCACACTGCCGGGGATGCCCTACGTTGTGGTCGGTCACAACCAGCGGCTGGCCTGGGGCTTCACCAATATCGGTCCCACCATCGAAGACGCCTATATCGAAACCTTCAACAGCGATGGGAAATATCTGACTCCAGACGGATGGAAACAGCCGGAACGTCGTCGCGAGTTAATCCATATCAAAGGCCAGCTGGATGCGTTCGTGGACGTTACGCTCACCCGCCACGGCCCTATCGTTACCGAATTGTCGCCGGGCGAAACCCGCAAGATCGCTTTGCGATGGACGTTATATGACGGAATCCGCAATCCGTTCTTTGAGGTGGATTCCGCCCAGAACTGGCAGGAGTTCCGGCATGCCTTCTCCCAGTTCGACGCGCCGGCCCAAAACGTCGTCTATGCCGACGTAGATGGCAATATCGGATATCAGGCCACGGGAAAGATTCCCATCCGCGCTTCAGGCGACGGCAGTCTGCCCGAAAACGGCAGTGACAATGCCCACGAATGGACCGGCTATATTCCGTTTGAAAAGTTGCCGAGCATCTTCAATCCGCCGTCAGGAATTCTGGCCACCGCCAACAGCCGCATCACGCCCGACGGATATCCCTATTCCATCAGTACTGAATGGGAAGCCCCGTGGCGCTCCGACCGCATCTATCGGGTGCTGAGTTCGGGCAAGAAATTCGCCCCGGCTGACATGCTGGCGTTGCAAACCGACATCTTTTCCGAAGCCGACCGCTTCTTTGCCGAGCGCTTTGTGTATGCCGTGGACCATGCGAAGAATCCCTCGGCTCGCGCCAAATCGGCGGTGGACATCATGCGCCAATGGGACGGCCGCATGACCGCGGATTCGGCTGCCCCCACCCTGGCTGTCCGCACCCGCGAGCAACTGACCCGGCTCCTGCTGGAGCCAAAGCTGGGACCTGCGCCGGACAACCCACATCCGGCGGAGGCAGCGCTGAGTTGGAAGAGTTATCACTGGGCCATGAAGCCCAACTGGCTGGAAAACGTGGTGCAGCATCAGCCTCCGCGCTGGCTGCCTGCAACCTACCCGAGTTACGATGAGCTGCTCACCGCTGCGGTCGAAGCCGTCGTCAGCGGCCCGAACACGCCTCCCGATTTGAACTCGTGGAAGTGGGGACTACAGAATCCCGTGGAAATCCAGAACCCGATATTGGGCAGGATTCCCCTCCTACAGCGCTGGACCGGCCCCGGACTTAGATCACAATCGGGTAGCGGTTATACCGTAAAGGCATCCACGAGGGATTTGGGGCCCTCCGAACGAATCACCGTGGACCTTTCCAACCTCGATGGATCGACTCTGAACCTGGTGACCGGTGAGGCAGGAAACTTCCTTAGCCCGTATTACATGGACCAATGGGGTGCCTGGTATGAGGGATACACATTCCCCTGGCCTTTTTCTCCTCAGGCCGTCGAACAGGTCCGGACCCACCAACTGACATTGGAGCCGCAGAAATAAAAGGGTTTTAGTTGAAATTGCCCGGAGGATCCACCAGCTTCACATTGTTCGCTTGCCCCACGATATTCACCTGCCTGGTTTGCAGTGCATCGGTAGTGGTGTCGTAGATCCGCAAACGCCCGCTTTGGCAGACATAGACCACGTTGCGATCAGTGATCGGCTCGATGTCCGTTACATCGCCTTCATCGGTGCCGAACACGACACTTGAGTTACCCGTGTTGAAAATAGTCAGGCAGTTGCTGCACGGGCTTCGGCTGCTGTTGGCTCCGACGAATAGCTGGCCATTAGGAGTCATCACCATGCGAGCGTGGAAGCCTTCGCTAATCGTGAACGATCCCGTGATCGTGAGGGAGCCGGTATCGATCGTGGTCAGTTCGCCGCAGAAAGTGTCAACGACCCCGGTGGGACAAGGCACGCTACTGGGAGTTCCCGCCACATAAAGAGTCGCACCGCTTAGCAGTCCGTAGGTCGAGGCGGGAACGCTGATGGTCGAGCTAACCGCCGGCGGGTTCTGGGTTAGATCGAGGACAGAAATGCTGGCCGCGCTTCCGCCACACTCAGGGCCGCAATTGAAAATGTACGCGGTGGAGTCATCAGCGCTGAAAACGCCCCAGACTGGATGATCGAAAGCGGAACTCACGATAGCCGTGCGCGGTTCCCCCGCACCGATCTGGTTGGGTGAAAGCATGGTAATGCACTGCGATGTGGGACACTCTGGAGGAGAATCCTGGGCATTCTGCGGGTCATCACTGAACACCAGAATGCGGTTGCCACTGTGGCTCTGCACCAGGTAGCGAGCGCTTTTTACCGGAATCACCGCCCTCGGCGAGGTGCTTCCGCTCAGGAACGACAGCACCTCAACCGCGCCCGCGGGATGTCCCGTCACCGTCGCGCCGGGGATCGCGGCAAAAGCCGTCTGGCTATCGATCCAAGGCAATATGCTCTCAGTCGGCCCCAGCAGGGGAATCGCCGGGAAGGGGCCATTGCCGCCTTGCGCGATCGACTCGCCGGCATTGTCTACCACGGCGACGGTATTGCCGCTGCTGCTGAAAACCAGGGTGTTTTTCAGGTTTGGCGTCACCACCATCAGCCCCGGATACGTACTCGAACCCGACAAGTTCACATAAAGGCCGGTATTCGAGTCCTTGGCGGCATCGACGATGTTAAACACCTGGAAGACCCCGCCACCAATCGGTTGCAAAGGGTTGGACACGAAGGCCCGGAAACCAAATCCACTGGCGGTGGCTTTCTTGGAAGAGCTCCCGCAGGAGACAAACAACACGGCACCAAAAATGAGGACAACAATACTGCTTAAGGCTCTTTTCAAACCTGGGACTCCGAAGAGCATGAAGGATAGCAATTTAGATGCAAAGGAGCGGATTATAACAGAGCCACCCGTCGAGATTTTTCTGGCTCCCCTAGAGCCTGGTGCTGAATCGTGCAAAACCCATGGTCATCTTGTATTCTCAATACGATGGCCTCTGATTTCCTAGCCCGATTGAAGAAATCCCCCGTCCTTTGCGACGGCGCAATGGGCACTCTGCTCTATAGCAAAGGGATTTTCATCAATCGCTGCTACGACGAACTCAATATCTCTCAGCCCGACTTGATTCGCGGCATCCACCACGAATATTTGCAAGCCGGCGCGGAAATCATAGAAACCAACACCTTTGGCGGAAACTCCTTCCGCCTGGCACGTCACAGCCTGGCCGACAAGGTCCGCGAAATCAACTTTGCCGGGGCCCGGCTGGCGCGCGAAGCGGCCAAGAGTTTCGATGTGTGGGTGGCGGGATCGGTTGGCCCTATCGGCATTCGCATTGAACCTTTAGGCAAGACTTCCCGGGAAGAGACCCGCACTGCCTTTCGCGACCAGATCGCAGCCCTGGTTGAAGGCGGCGTGGACCTGCTCATCATGGAGACCTTCGGTTATCTTGAGGAGCTTCATCAGGCGATTCTTGCTGCCCGGGAGGTCAATCCAAAGATTCCGGTGGTCGCGCTGGTCACGATTGACGAAGACGGCAACTGCCTGGATGGTTCCACGCCCGAGACCTTCACTCCCCGCCTGGAAGAGTGGGGAGCAGATGTGGTGGGATGCAACTGCAGTATTGGCCCGGTGGCCATGCTGGACACCATCGAGCGCATGCGTGCGATGACCTCGCTACCTCTCGCGGCGCAACCCAACGCTGGTATGCCCCGCTCGGTTGAGGGACGAAATATTTACCTTTGCTCGCCCGAATACATGGCCAGCTATGCCCGCAAGTTCGTTGCTGCAGGCGCGCGCCTGGTCGGCGGATGCTGTGGAACCACGCCCGATCATATCCGCGTGATGAAATCGGCCTTACGTGTGGGCGAGGCGCGGTCCAAGACTGCGGCAGTCCACGTAAAGGGCGAAACCGCGCCTGCCATTGCTCCGGCGGTCCCGCTGGAGAAGCGCTCCCGGTTAGGTGCGAAGCTCGCCGCCGGTGAATTCCTGACCATGGTGGAAATCGTCCCTCCCAAGGGCACTGACATCAAGAAGGAAATCGAAGGCGCGCGTTTTCTGAAGTCCGTAGGCGTAGACGGCATCAACATTCCTGACAGTCCCCGGGCCTCGGCGCGCATGAGCAACCAGGCGCTCTCGCTGCTGGTGCAACAGGAAGTAGGCATTGAGGCCATCCTGCATTACACCTGCCGCGATCGCAACGTACTCGGCATCCAATCCGACTTGCTGGGTGCGGCGGCAACCGGCATCCACAATTTGATTTGCATCACTGGCGACCCGCCGAAAATGGGCAACTATCCCGATGCCACCGCCGTGTTCGACGTAGACGCGATCGGCCTGGTGAATATTGTTCACAACCTGAATCGCGGTCAGGACATTGGCGGCAATCCGATCGGAGCCGGTACGGCCTTTGCCATCGGCGTGGGCGCCAACCCCGGCATCTCTGACCTGGACGAAGAAGTCCGCCGCTTCGAATACAAAGTGCAGGCCGGTGCAGAATATGCTGTTACTCAGCCCGTATTCGATCTTTCATTGCTGGAGACCTTCCTCCGCCGCATTGAGCATTGCCGCATACCGGTGGTTGCAGGAATTTGGCCACTGGTTAGCGCTCGTAATGCCGAGTTTATGAAAAATGAACTGCGGGTCTCGGTGCCCGACTCGATCCTTGAACGTATGACGAAAGCGCCAACTCCAGAAGCCGCGCGGGAGGAAGGGATTCTAATCGCGCGCGAAATGCTGATCGCGGTCCGCGAAATGGTGCAGGGTGCACAGATCAGCGCGCCTCAGGGCCGGTACACTTCGGCGGTGGATGTGCTGGAAGCATTGGGAACTTCCAAGCCGATTGCATCAGTCTAGATTCTGGGCAGTCGATCCCAAAGAAACTGGATTAGAATAACCAACGGAGTCTCCCGTGCCAAAATTTGAAGAGTGCCTCCAGCGTCTGGAGAAAATCGTGCAAGAACTGGAAAAGGGCGATGTGCCCCTGGAAAAATCCCTGACACTATTTGAAGAAGGCATGAAACTCTCCGCCACTTGCCGCAAGGAGCTGGAAGAAGCGGAAGGCAAAGTAGAAATTCTGCTCAAGCAAAATGGCAAGCTGCAAGCAGAAGCGTTCGAACCTCTCGGCGAATCGGCGCCCGCCCGGAAATAAACTCCTAACCCCTGTCATGCTGAGCGAGTGAGTCGTTCACGAAGTGAACGACGAGGGAGTCGAAGCACCCCTACACCCGGCAGACTGTATAACCCGAGGGGTCCTTCGACCCGTGACTGCTTCGCGAAGCGAAGCAGTCACTACGCTCAGGATGACACCGCGCACTTGTTATACTCACCGTCATGCTCAAGGACACTCTGGAGCAAGGACGCGTCCTCACCGACGCCGCCTTGGAACGCGAGCTGCCGCCCGCGGCACAGCAGCCGTCCTCCATCCACCAGGCCATGCGGCACAGTGTGTTTGCCGGAGGCAAGCGCATCCGCCCGATTCTTTCCATGGAAGCCGGCCGCATGATCGCCACTTCCCTTCCCGCCGGCATAGAAGATCTGGGCGCGGCGCTGGAAATGCTGCACACCTATTCCCTGATCCACGACGACCTCCCCGCGCTGGACAATGACGATCTGCGCCGCGGCCGTCCCACTTGCCACAAAGTTTTCGGCGAAGCCATCGCAATTCTGGCCGGCGACGCCCTGCAAACCCAGGCTTACGAAGTGTTGGCTCGCCTGCACTGCCCTGCAGAAGCCAGAGTACACATCATTGAAGAGATCGCCCGCGGCACCGGCACCGTGGATGGCATGATCGGCGGCCAGGTGGTCGATCTCGAGGCCGAACGCACCAAGCCGGATATCAAAATGCTGGAGTACATTCATCGCGCAAAAACTGCCGCGCTGATTACAGCCAGTGTCGTAGGTGGCGGGATTTACGCTGGTGGCGGTAAGGAGGATGTCGAGAAATTAAGAAGTTTCGGACAATCAATCGGCCTCGCATTCCAGATCGTGGACGATGTGCTCGACGTGACCCAGACCTCGGAACAACTCGGCAAGACGGCAGGAAAAGACACGGCGGCGGAGAAGGCCACCTATCCTGCATTGTTCGGCATCGACGAATCGCTGAAGAAAGCCGACGCGTTAGTGGAATCCGCCTTGGCTTCGCTGGAAAGCTTCGGCTCGCGAGCAGAGACCCTGAAATCCCTGGCGCGTTTTTTGGTAGAACGGAAGAAGTAATAGTTTGTTACCTCGGATTGCGCGAGTTCACAAAACCCTCTGTGCTCCTGCGTGCCCTCTGTGGTAAAAATGGGGTGTACGGCGATGGAGTTCGCCATAACCGCCTGGTTCAGTTGTGAATGAATTTGGCTGATAACTCCTACAAACTTTGTAGGGAGAACTCCATCGTGAACGCACTGCTCAACGAGTTACTCGTCATATCCCTGGGCGCGATTGTCGGCGCCAACTCCCGTTATCTCATCAGCCGTTTCGCGGTCAAAGAACTCGGCGCCGTCTTTCCCTACGGAACGCTGTTCATCAACATCGTGGGCAGCGTCATCGTTGGGTTCTTCGTGATCTGGACCACGGAGCGCGTTCTCGCTGACCCGCGCTGGCGACTCCTGGTCGTCGTCGGTTTCTGCGGATCGTTTACCACTTTCTCCAGTTACGCCTTCGAAACCATGGGCTACTTCGAACGCGGACAATGGCTGCTCATGGCCGGCAACATTCTCAGCAACAACCTTTTGTGCCTGGGCGGAGCTTTGGTCGGCATGGCACTGGCGAGGGTGATATAAAATGCCAACTGCCATGGCAGTACAGGTCACCATCTACCTCAACGAATCGGACAAGTGGCAAAAGCGTCCGCTGCACATGGAGATTCTGAACTATCTGCGGCGCGAAAATGTTTATGCCGCGACTGCCATTCACGCTGTCTCCGGATTTCTAGGACGGCATCAGGTCGAGACCAGCCATCTTGTGGATGCCGGGGGCAAGCTGCCGGTGATCATCATCTTCGTTGATACCGATGAACACGTAAGCCGCGTTCTGCCGACTCTGAAAGAAATGGCCGCCCATCGCCTGATCGTGCGCGAGAACGTGGTGCTGGAACAAGGCAACTTGGACTAGAGTTTTCGTGGCTTGTGCATTGAAAATGAAGATCGCTCATCTAACTCTCGTTCTCTTGGTGATGGGAACCTCAGCGTCTGCCCAATCGCCGGCTTTGGGGCCTCCATTCATGGATCCGGAACTCGGCTTCCGTTACACTCCGCCGGGTAAACTGCGCGATTTTACTGCTGACGATAGACGGTCCGTTCAGGAGCGAGCCACGGCTTTGCACGCAACCAGAGTGTTGGATGTTCGACTCTCGCTTGCATCCCCATCTGAAGATACTGCTCCGGAGTGGCACAAAATTGGAATTGAAAGCTACCCACGCGAGAAGCTGACCGGCCTCAGTGCTAAAGCAGCCATCATTAAAGTGTCGCGCTGGGTGGCGGGAATGGGGACAGAACTGGGTGAGCCGAAGGAGAAAGAAATCGGAGGCTTTCGTTTCATGGTGTCGGCCTTTGAACTCCGCGAGGGCCCATTAGTAAAACATGCGAGTGTTTACACAGCGATTCTAAAAGGACAAGTCGTCTCCGTCGCTTTTTCTGCGAACTCGCCGGATGTTCTTAGCGAGATCGAAGCATCAATAAACTCTATCGAGCCGCTAACCTCACGATGAATTCCCTTGACATCCTGGCCATAGCCGCGCACCGCGACGACGTAGAACAAACCTGCGGCGGCACCATGCTGAAGATGGCGCAGCGCGGCCATCGTACCGGCATCCTCGATCTCACGCAAGGAGAGATGGGAACCCGCGGTACTGCCGAAGACCGTGCCCGGGAGGCATCCGACGCAGCAAAGATACTGCAAGTAAGCTGGCGCCACGCTCTCGACATTCCCGACGGACGCGTCGAGAACACCTGGGAAAACCGCCTGAAAGTTGCACGCGTGATCCGCGAGCAGCGGCCACGCGTGGTCATCCTTCCCTACTGGCAGGGACGCCATCCTGACCACTACACCGCGTCTACGTTGGGATATGAAGCATGCTTTCTGGCAGGACTAGCAAAGCTAGACCTAGCCAGTGTGGCGCGGGCGCCCTCGCCCGTGACTGCCGGCGCTGAGGAACCGCCGCCCCACCGTCCCTACAAAATCATCTATGCCACTATCTACTACGACATCCGTCCAACGTTCGTGGTGGACATCACCGACCAATTCGAAGCCCGCTTTCAATCGCTGATGGCCTACAAATCGCAATTCAGCGATCAGGAAGCCGGCAAAGGCATCTTCCCTGCCCAATCCGAAATCCGCTCTCGTTTGGAAGCCATGGCCCGCTTCTACGGCATGCTTGGAGGAGTCACTTACGCTGAACCGTTCCTGCAGAAAGAAGTCGGGCTGGTGGAAGATTTGACGTTGATTCCGGTGAAGTCGATCTGATCTGATCCGCTCCTGAACTTTACCTCTTCACCGCAATCGCCACTCCATCCCTGATCGGCAGAATCGTCGTAAACAAATCCTTCGCGTCGTAAAGCAGCCGATTGAATTCCAATATTCCCTTGGTGGTCGCTTCCGTCGGATTCTTCTGCGTGACCCGGCCGCTCCACAGGACATTATCCGTCACAAACAATCCCCCTTTGCGCAGACGAGAAATCGCCACTCGAAAAGCGCGCGGGTAGTCATCTTTGTCAATGTCGTTAAAGATGATGTCAAATTCCTGTTTCTGCTCGGAAAGTATTTCCAGCGCGTCGCCGACCCTCACCGTGATGCGGTCGCTCACTCCGGCCCGTTCGAAATAGCCGCGAGCTTCGTCGGCGTTCTTGCGGTCGCCGTCGGTATAGAACACGCGGCCCTCTTTACCCACCGCCCGCGCCCACCAGATAGTTGAATAACCGATGGCCGAGCCCATCTCAAAAACGGTCCTGGCGTTGGTCATCAGTGCAAGTTGATGCAGCACGCGGCCCACGGCCGGGCCGACGATGGGAATTTTTCTTTTGTCGGCTTCGGCTTCAATCTCCGCCAGCACTTCATCGCGCGGCGGAAGCATGGAGTAGAGATAGTCATCGACGTCGGGCTGAGTGATTTCTCCGTGACGCCACGAAGGTTTGGGATCGGTTGCCAATTGCGGCTCCTCTGTCTTGAATTTACGAGATAGTCACGCCCGGCTTCAACTCCAGCACTTCCACGCCCGGCACCAGCTTTTGCAAAGCACTCGGGGTGCCCGTTAACGCTGGAAAAGTTCCGAAGTGCATGGGAATTACCGCCTTGGGCTTGAGCAGATTGCACGCGTACGCGGCCTCGCGCGGCCCCATGGTGTAAACATCGCCGATCGGCAACATTACAATCTCCGGTGCGTAGAGTTCGCGAATAATCTGCATATCGCCAAACACGTTGGTATCACCAGCGTGATAAATCTTCACGCCATTGGCAAACTCGATGACATACCCGCAAGCTTCGCCGCCGTAGACAATCTCGTCACCATCCTGAATACCGCAGGAATGGTCAGCATGCACCATGGTGACTTTAATATCGCCAACCGTTTGCGTTCCACCTTTGTTCATGGGCGAGATTTGTTTCGCGCCTTTTTTCTGCAGCCACAAACACAGTTCGTAGATGCCCACCACGACCGGATCATGCTTCTTGACGATTTCGACCGCGTCTCCAATATGGTCGCCATGCCCGTGGGTGCAGAGCAGGACGTCAGCCTTCTTGACGTCTTTATCTTTTTCCGGACACATGGGATTGCCCATGATCCACGGGTCCACGATAACAGTCTTGTCCCCGGGAGTTTCGATGCGAAAGGTTGAGTGTCCTAACCAGGTGAGTTTGATTCCGTTGAGGTCCATAAGATTTTCCCTACCAGCAGTTAGCAATTAGCATTTGGCCGTCCGCCGAATTGCTGGTCACCGGCACAAGCCGCAATTGGCTAAATGCTGAGTCCTAAGTGCTGAATGCTTTTTCCTAGTTTAATATGGATCGCTATGGCCGAGCTAAAAGTCCTGATTTCGAGGCAACAAATTGCCGAACGGGTTGCTGCCATGGGCGCAGACATCACGCGCGATTACGCCGGAGAGTCCGTGATCCTGGTGGGTGTACTGAAAGGCGCAACGATCTTCCTAAGCGACCTCGCGCGGCAAGTGCATATCGATGCCACTTTCGATTTCATCGGCGTCTCGAGCTACGGCAATCGCCCCAGTCCGGCTCAGGAACTGCAAAGCGGATGGGACTCCACTGGGGAAGTCCAGCTCACCAAGGACATGGACCAGCCCATCAAGGACAAGAACGTCATTCTGGTCGAAGACATTCTCGACACCGGCCTCACTCTGACTTATCTGAAAAAGATGCTGAGCACGCGCCAGCCTAAGAGCCTGCGAGTGGCGGCGCTCCTCGACAAGCCTTCCCGGCGAAAAATGCCGATCGTGGGCGACTACATTGGCTTCAGCATTCCCGACGAGTTCGTGGTCGGCTATGGCCTCGACTACGCCGAGCGTTACCGCAATCTTCCCGATATTTGCATCGTGCCCCGTGGCCTCTGAATTGGGCTCTTCCAAGAAAACAGTGCGGGTTGTCGCGGCTGGTATGATTGAGAAACGTCCCCAATGACAGTCGTCCAAACAGATATTCAGTCCAAAGTGGACCCCCTGCTGCTCGAAGTGGCCGACGTGGTCAACACCACGCTCGATCTGGATACCACTCTCAAGCGGGTGGCGGAGCTCGTCCGCAAAGTCATTGACTACGAAATTTTCGGGATTCTGTTACTCAACGAAAAGACCCAGGAATTGCGCTTCCGCTTCAGCGTCGGACACACCAAGGAAGTCGCCGAGCGCATGCGCATCAAGGTTGGCGAGGGCGTGACCGGAGTCGCTGCCCAGCGCCGCGAGGCCATTCTCGTCGACGATGTCTCCCAGCATCCTGAGTACATTTCGGCTGTGCCCAACGTCCGTTCCGAGCTGGCGGTTCCGCTCATCATCAAGAACCGGCTGATCGGCGTCATCGATATCGAATCGCAGAAGCCAAATAACTTTACGGAAGAGCACAAGCGCTTGTTGACCCTGATCGCCTCACGCATGGCCGTCGGTATCGAGAACGCACGCCTCTACACCCAGACCACGCGGCAAACCCGCACCCTGTTACTACTCAATGAGATTGCACAAGAACTCACCTCCATTCTGAATCTCGACGAATTGCTCAAGCGCATCGCTGAGCTGCTCAACCGGATCATTGACTACCAGATGTTTAGCATTTTGCTGCTGGACGCGACCGGAGAAAAACTCCAACACCGCTTCTCTCTGCGTTTCCAGGAAAATATCCATCTCAAGCACGATATTGCTCTGGGTGTCGGAATTGTGGGCCACGCGGCGCAGCACAAACACGCCGTGCTGGCGCGCGACGTGAGCAAGGATGCACGCTATATCCAGGCCAATCCAGAGACCCGCTCCGAGCTGGCCGTCCCGCTGATTTACAAAGACAAAGTGATCGGCGTTTTGGATCTGGAGCACACTAAGCGCAATTTCTTCACCGACGATCATCAACGCACCATCACCACTTTGGCAGCGCAGGTGGCGATCGCCATTGAAAATGCCCGCCTGTATGAAGAAATCGCCAAGCAGGAGAGCCGCCTCGAGCGCGATCTGGCGATGGCACGCGAGCTGCAGTTCCGGCTTCTGCCACCGTCCCTGCCCAAACTGCCAAACTTGGAAATCGCAGCGAAGTTCTCGCCCGCACGCGCCATCGGCGGAGACCTCTACGATTTCGTCAACTATTCGCAGTCACGCACCGCCATCGTGATCGGCGATGTGAGCGGCAAAGGCGCACCCGCAGCGATCTACGCGGCGCTGGTCAGCGGCATCCTGCGTTCGCACGCTCCCATCGAGCCCGGCCCGGCGGAAATGCTCTCAGCCCTCAACTATTCTCTGGGAGAGCGCAAAATTGAAGCCCAGTTCGTCTCCCTGATTTACGCCGTCTGGGACGACGACAATCGTACCCTGAAAGTGGCAAACTCCGGTCTGCCGCGCCCCATCTATTGCCACGATGACAAAATCGAACTCATCGAAGCCACCGGGCTTCCCCTGGGATTGTTCGAGGACGCCGACTACGAAGAGTTCACCTTCCAGGCCAAGCCCGGCGACATGTTCGTATTTTTCAGCGACGGCATCCTGGACGCCAGCAACAAAGCGGGGCAGATGTTTGGTCGCGGCAGGACCGAAGAAATCGTTTCCAGGTGCGCCTCAATTTCTGCCGAATGCGTAGTGAAGTCTTTATTTAAGGCGGCTGCCGAGCACGCGTCCGGAGTGGAGACATTCGACGATCAAACCGTGGTGGCCATCCGCGTCAAAAGCACTCCCGGGAAACGCAAGTGAGCCGCGAAGCTCACCATCCAGTCCGGCCCCCGGGATTTTCCTATCGCGCGATCAAGCCGGGATTAGGTCTGCGCCGTTCCACCGGCTCGTCTCTCTATTGTGAAGACGTACCGCTTTCACGGCTCGCTGAACGTTTCGATACGCCGCTGTACGTCTATTCCGCGTCCGCCATCCGCGAGCGCATGGACGCCTTCACGCGCGCCTTCCGCAAAGCCCCGCACACGATTTGCTACTCGGTAAAGGCAAATTCCAACCTCGGCGTTCTCCGGCTTCTGGCGAAAATGGGATGCGGCTTCGACGTTGTGTCCGGTGGCGAGCTGGAACGAGTCCTGCGGGTAGATCGCAGGTTTGCAAAGAAAGTCGTTTTCTCCGGAGTAGGCAAAACCAAAGCCGAGATGCGGGCAGCGCTAAAGGCCGGTATTCTCCTGTTCAATGTGGAAAGCGAGTCTGAGCTGTGGGCCTTGGCGGAGTGCGCCGCCCAGTTAAAACAGACTGCACCACTCGCCCTACGAGTGAACCCAGACGTCCCCGCCGAAACCCACCCCTACATCTCAACCGGTCTGCATAAACACAAGTTTGGAGTTCCGATCAACGAAGCGCGGCGCTTATACGCTCTCGCCTCAGGAACAAAATATCTGAAAGTCGCCGGCGTAAGTGTTCACATCGGATCGCAAATCACCGACGTCAAGCCCTTCGCCGCCACCATGGAGCGGGTCGCGGAACTCGTCGGCGAGCTGCGAGCGGATGGTCACGCGATCGAATACATAGACGCGGGCGGCGGCCTCGGCATTAACTATCAACCGTCCCAAGAACCCGCAAACTCTCCGGACTTTGCCACCCAGGTTTCTGATTATGCGGCGGCTCTGCTGGGCCCGTTACGCGGACTAAAAGTTCACCTATTACTTGAACCTGGACGCTCCATCATCGCTTCCGCAGGCGCTTTGTTGACTCTCGTAATCTACAAGAAAACCAACGGCACCAAGAAGTTTCTGGTCGTGGATGCAGCCATGAACGATTTGATCCGCCCCTCGCTCTACCAGGCCTACCATGAGATTGTCCCCGTAGCCTTGGCCTCTCAGTCTCCAAAAACTGAAACCGTGGATGTCGTGGGCCCAGTATGCGAGACCGGAGACTTCTTCGCGCGCGACCGCGAACTGCCAGCCGTCAATGAAGGCGATTTGCTCGCCATCCTCGATGCCGGAGCTTATGGCATGGTGCTGGCTTCCAACTACAACACCCGGCCGCGTCCCGCAGAAGTGATGATCGACGGCAAATCAACCAAGCTGATTTGCCGCCGCGAAACCATCGCGGATCTGCTGCGCAACGAAACCTAAGGCTGCGGATATTGCGGAGGGCATCAGTAAGCCCCTCCGCAAACCGGTAGCAGTAAATCGCCACGTCACAGCGAGCGCAGGAAGTTCAACAGGTCCTGCTTCTGCGATGGCGAGAGCCGGTTAAAGTTGCTGACCACTCCATTGGATTCTGATTTGCAGCTGTTGGCCGAAGCATAGATCGAGTGATGGAAATGGTCTCGATCGTGATGTTGACCATTGCCTCCACAATCGGCGTGGTCCTCGATGGCCTGCAGCAGATCAGAGGCGCGCCCGTCATGCAGGAAGAATAGGCGTTGCCCCAGTCCCCACAGCGGAGCGGTGCGGAACTGGTCGGGCCCAGCCACGCCCTGGTTGATGTCATCCGCCAACTCCGAACCCATGTGGTGTAGCGCGAAATCGGAGTAAGGATGGTAGGTGACGTTGGACATGCCGGTAAATGGCGACGACCCCGTGGTGAGCGAACTGGAGTGGCAAAGCGCGCAACCAATATTGTTGAATAGGCTGGCGCCGTTTTGTGTAGAGGGCGACTGCGGCCCCGGCGTCGGAGGCGCTGACAACCGCATGAACGCTGCAAAGTTCACCACATCAGACGACATTTCGGATGCCGTACCAACCTGCATGCCAAAGGACGAACTGGAGTTATTGTTGTTGGTCAGGATCGTCGCATCCTCGGGCGATCCATTGAACACGCAGCCAGCAACCGCCGAACGTTCGTTGGAAAAAACCTCGTTCGATACGCCTTGCTCCACGTTGTAAGCTTCCCCGGCAAAAATCATCAGTGACTTATTCTGCGCCTTCCAGCCGAAGCGGGTGACAGTGCCGTCGTTGCCGCTGGTGTTCAGACTTCCCCCGATGCCTAGCTGCGACTTGGTGTTTTGGTTCGCCGCCAGGTTCGTCCGCAGTACTGAATCCGGAGTCGCCTCAACCAGGCCCAGACCAAATACAGGCGTAGGTATGCGGAAAATTACGTTGTTGTCGGCCAACGCCTGGGCGAAGTTCGGCTGCGCCAGTGTGCAACCCGGAGCGTCGGTCCGTCCTGCAATGGTGTACAAACCATGGACTCCGCCGTCGAGTGAGCCATTGGCATTCCGAATGAAGCGTGCTTCACGCACAGGCCCATTGACCGTAATGAAGCTGGGCACGGTATTGGTGGCCTGATCCAGCGTGGCCAGCGCCACCTGCGGATTAGCAACCGGATTCTGCGGGCTGTTCAGCCCCGGACTGCTCCCGCCCATCGCCGGTTGCGCATGGCACATGGCGCAACTGTTGCCATTGAAGGTCGGGCCCAGGCCGGCGTCCTCTTCGCCGGGAATCTTGCCCGTCACCGAATCCACTTCCATGAAGTGGCTGATCGCCTGGTTGAAGAAAAACTGTTCACTCGAGTTCAAGGTAGGGTAAAAGTCGCCGGCGCCTGCGGGGCCGGGACGCGGCCCCGGATCGCTTTGCGCGGAAAGCTTCCCGGCGGTCATGATCAGCACACCGAGACACACAACTATCCTGAGTAAGTTCTGGCGTTTCATTCGCTCCTCCATGCCCGGAGTTGGACACACTCCGGCTAAGCGGGATTTGGCTTTCTCTGGCTTGCTTTGGCTTTCTGGAACAGCGGCGCGATTCGATCAACTGTTCCACTCGGACTGCGTTCAGGCGAACCGCAAATCGTGTCCGGCGATTTCGAACAGCCTTGGGGGAGTAGCGAAAACCCCTACATGCACGGAACGTCGGGAAGGATTAGAACCACATCATTAGAGAAAATTTAGATTTGCAGGGCTCGACCGTCAAGGGGCCAGAAGTACATGCTGGATTTCCTGCCTCGCGCTGTCCGGAGGGCCAGGGTACTTTTTAGAGATTTACTCAGTTACCCGGCGGTGACCCAACTTCCCACATCACTTTTCCGCCGAGTATTGTCTTCTCCACTTTCACGTCCCGAATCTTCTCCGTAGCGATGGAGAAAATGTCGTCGCTCAACAAGACCATATCGGCCAGCTTGCCTGCGGTGATCGAGCCCTTCTCTTTTTCCTGAAACTCGGCATAGGCTGAACCCATGGTGTAGGCCTCGACCGCTTCGGCAACCGTGAGCTTTTGCTCGGGAAACCAGCCGTTGGGATACTTGCCATCCAAAGTCGCTCGCGTGACCGCGGCGTACAAACCCTGAATGGGGTCCAGTGGCGCAACATCCCAATCGGTTCCAAATGCCAGGCGCACGCCATGATTCAGAAAGGTGCGGAAAGCGTAGGTGCGGCTGGAGCGGTCATGGCCAATACGGCCCTCGGCAAAGCGCCCATCATCGATGGCATGATACGGCTGGACCGACGCAATTACATGCAATTGCTCGAAACGGTCAAAATCTTTTGCGGCCATGTGCTGCGCATGCTCGATGCGAAATCGACGGTCTGCGTCCCCATGCGCTTTGACCACATCCGCGTACAGATCGAGAATGATCGAGATGCCCTGATCGCCAATGGCATGCGTGCAAATCTGTAAGCCTGCGGCGTCGGCCTTCATCATTCGTTGGCGCATGAGCGACACGGGATGCATTTCATCGGAGAGCAGCCCGTGATTATTGGGTTGACCGAGGAATGGTTCAAAAAAATAGGCGGTGGAAGAACCAAGCGATCCGTCGGCATAAGCTTTCACCGCTCCCATGCGTAGAGATGGTCCACCAAACGCATGCCGGATTCCGAGCTTTGCCTGATCATCGACACCCGTGATGTAAGGTGCCACATACATGCGCGTAGTCAGCTCACCGCGCTCCAGCAATTCCGCGTACACGGCAATATCGGCGTAATCCGGGTTCATGTCCTGGGCGCTGGTGACGCCGAGTGCCGCGGCATGGGCGAGTGCCCGCTTCACCGCACGCACGCGTTGCTCATGCGATAGCGAGGGAATGACTTTGTCCATTGCACTCATGGCCGCGTCTTTGAGAATTCCCGTGGGATTTCCTCGTGCATCCCGCACGATCACGCCGCCGGGGGGATCCTGACTCTTTGCGGTCACCCCCGCCATACGCAGCGCCACCGAGTTCGCCAGCCCCAGATGCCCGTCATAGCGATACACAAAGACGGGCGTGTCCGGAGTGACGGCATCGATAAGTTCTTTCGTCGGCATCTTCGCCGGGTCCCATTTTGTTTCGTCCCAATCGCCGCCCAGGATCCATTCCCCTTTGGCCGTCTTCCGCGCCCGTTCGCCGATCCGCCGGGTAAATTCCTTTGCACTGGTGGCATCGTTCAGTTGCACCGAATCCAGTTGCAAGCCGCCGCTGACGAAGTGCAGGTGGGCATCGTTGAAGCCGGGCAGCAGCAGCTTTCCACCGGCGTCGATCACTTTCGTGTTCGGACCGCGCCAGGTTTCGACCTCTGCGTTCGACCCCACCGCCACGATGCGATCGCCCAGCACCGCAACCGCTTGCGCCGTGGGATGGTCTTTGTCCACGGTCCACACTTTGGCATGAGTGATGATGAGGTCGGCCGCGGGACTCGCCTGCGCGACCGCGTTCGAAGAAAACAGCAACGTTAGGAGTGAAAAGAAAAAAACTCGAACCATAGTCTTCATTTTGGTCTTAAGCGCCGGAAGCCAACTCACGTAGGGACAGCCGCCTCGGCTGTCCGTCGAGCGCAGCTCGACTCCTTACCCCTGCCCCCATTTCAACTTCGTCCGCAGCACATCAAAAAATGTCCCTTTAAAATGCAGCAGCTTCACCTGATATTCCGACTTCCGGCAACGAATCACATCTCCATCGAGCATAGGCATGCCAAGCTGCCCGTCAATACTCAAATACGCTTCGTCCTCGCCAGTCTTCACCACAATTTCGATCTCCGAAGTATCCGGCACCACCAGCGGACGATGGGTCAGCGAATGCACCGCCACCGGCGTGACCGCAAAGGCCCTTACCGTGGGCATCATGATCGGCCCGCCCGCGGCCAGCGAGTAAGCTGTCGAACCTGTCGGCGTGGCCACGATTAAACTGTCCATCTGATATCGGGAAACAAAAACACGATCGACATAGACATCGCAATGATTCAATCGCGCCACTGTGCCTTTGCCCACCACGATGTCGTTGAGCGCGTCGTATTGGGCGACCTCTGCGCCCTTGCGCAGAACCTCACAGTGCACCATGGAACGTGTCTGGATCGCACTGCGATTCTCCTCAATCGCCCGCAAGGTTGTGTAGACCTCCTCCAACGGAACTTCAGTCAGGAATCCCAGCGAACCCAGATTGATGCCCAGCACGGGAATGCCAGCTTTGGAGACGGCCCGCGCCGCCGCCAACAAAGTTCCATCGCCGCCCAGCACCACCACAAACTTCAAGGGACGGGAAGCCATCTCCTCGCGCGGCAGCACTTCGGCGCCGGAAGCATGGGCCGCAGTTTCAGGATCCACCACCACTTTGTACTGATGCTCGCCAAACCACTTAAGCAGATCGGGCACAATTCCCGCCAACTCAGTCTTGCCGGGCTTGGAGATAATGCCAACAGTTTTCGTTTGCGACGATTCGCTGGTCATAGCCATGGGAAATGAAATTGTACACGCCTCACGCCGGCCTCCTCCGAACCAGCTCCGCAGGAGCGGCATACGATAGCCCCGGACGGAAGTCCGGGGTAGAGGCAAGACCACGCTCCCGCAGGGTGCCTCTACACCCTCCCACGCAACAAAAACTCCCGATTCCCTTCCGCACCCAGGATCGGAGACTCGATCACATCTGTCCGTGGGAAACCCAACCCCGCCAATGCACCTCGAACTTTCTCCACCGCAGCCTTCTGCAACCCTTCATCGCGCACGATGCCGCCCTTCCCTACCTGTTCGCGCCCAACTTCAAACTGCGGCTTCACCAACACAACGATCTGCCTTCCCGGAGCAGATCCCGGAAACGCCGCCGCAATCACTGCCGGAAGAACGAGCGTCGCGGAAATAAACGAAACATCCATGCAGATAAAATCCACGACCTCGCCAAGTTGCTCCCCAGTCAAATACCGGGCATTCGTCTTTTCGAGCAACCGGACGCGGCTATCCTGACGCAGCCGGAAATCAATCTGCCCATGTCCCGTATCCACGCCAACCACGCGAGACGCGCCATGCTGCAACAAACAATCCGTGAATCCGCCCGTAGAGACGCCGACATCGAGACAAACTTTCCCGCTCACATCGATCTGCCAATGCTCCAGCGCTCTCTCCAGCTTGAGTCCGCCGCGGCCCACATACTTCAAATCTTCGCCCAGCAACCGGAGATCCGCGCCAGCATCCACTCCGGCCCCAGCTTTTTCTATCTTCTGTCCATCAACCAGAACTTTCCCTGCGAGGATCAGCGCCTGGCCACGCTCTCGCGACGGCACCAATCCGCGCTCCAGCAGCAATTTATCGAGCCGCACCTTCAACTTTTTCTCCGCAACAATTTTCGCAGCCGAGTCAGCCAGTTCAGAACCTGTAAGTAAATAAATTTACTAAGTTTTACACAGATTCTGCCCTGTCTTTGTGCACTCGTGATTTTTTGGCAATTGATTTGCTTGGGGGATGATCCAACAATAAAGCCGCCCAATGTGGGCGGCTCAGTCTCTAAACTCTAAATCTTGTCATTCCGAGAAGCGAAGCGCCGAGGAATCCGCTTTCTGCCCGCGCTCAGGAAAAAGTAAACTCTTCGCCACGACCGAAGTGACAATGCGTACTGGAACTACCCGGCAACCTCTTCCAGCAATTTCTGATCAATATCAAAGTTCGAATGCACGTTCTGCACATCGTCCTGATCTTCCAACGCTTCCATCAACCGGATCATCGTACCCGCTGCCGAACCCTCCAGCTTAATATAGTTCTGCGGAATCATCGCCACACTCGACGACGCAACTTCAATCCCTGCCTTCTTCACCGCTTCCAGCACGGTTTCGTACGCTGAAGGCTCAGTCAGGATCTCCCAGTTTTCCCCATCATCGTTCAGGTCTTCGCCGCCCGCCTCGAGGACAATATTCATCAAATCGTCTTCCTTGGCGGCCGCCTTCGGAATCACAATGTCGCCCTTCTTGTGGAACATCCAGGACACCGCGCCGGCTTCCGCCATGTTGCCGCCGTTCTTGCCAAAGCAGTGGCGAATTTCGCTTACCGTACGGTTGCGATTGTCGGTATTGATGTCCAACAGAACAGCCACACCGCCCGGTCCGTAGCCTTCAAGCGAGAACTCTTCGTAGGTCGCGCCCGGCAGTTCGCCGGTACCGCGCTGAATCGCGCGCTTGATGTTGTCCTGCGGCATGTTCTCGGACTTGGCCGCGAGGATAGCACCTCGCAGTCGCGGATTGGTGTCCGGATCGCCACCGCCGTTCTTGGCGGCAATGCTGATTTCCTTAATCAGGCGGGTAAAAATCTTGCCGCGCTTGGCGTCCAGCGCGCCCTTCTTATGTTTAATTGTCGCCCATTTTGAATGGCCGGACATGAAGATACCTCGCTCAATAGACGTTGATTGCGCTTCTCGTTGCTAAGTTGGATTCGCCCAGGGAGGAGATTAGAGGACTCACTGCATTACCTCAGAATTGCCTCGAAACCTATGCAGACGAACCGAAATTATAGCACGGAGGATTGGCGGAGTAGACCTCGGAATTCGCAAGCTCTTCTTTGCGCCCTTTGCGAGTCCTTAGTGCTCTTTGCGGTTAAAGCTCTAACTAAGCTCGCAAAGGGAAACCGCCGTCGTCATTCCACTGTCATGCTAGACTTTATCCATCTCCATCACCAAGGAAGCGGCCATGAAATTTGGCGTCCTCATCTTCCCCGGATCAAACTGCGATCACGATGCCTACTGGACCATCCAGCAGGTGGCCAAACAACCGGTCACTTTCCTCTGGCACGAATCGCACGACCTGGAAAACTGCGACGCCATCATCGTGCCCGGCGGATTTGCCTACGGCGATTACCTGCGCACCGGCGCCATCGCCAAGTTTTCCCCAGTCATGGAGTCCGTCCGCAAATTCGCCGATGGCGGCGGCCTGGTGCTGGGCATCTGCAACGGCTTTCAGATTCTCTGCGAATCCGGCCTGTTGCCGGGTGCGCTGACCCGCAACACCGGCCTCAAGTATGTCTGCAAGCCAGTCCAGGTGCGCGTGGAGAATGCCGATACGCCCTTCACCAACGCCTGCCGCGAGGGCGAAGTTCTCACCATCCCCATCGGCCACATGGACGGCAACTATTTTTGCGACGACGCCACGCTGGCGGAATTGCGACGCGATCATCGCATTGTCTTTCGCTATGCAGAGCCAGACGGGCAGATCACCCAGGCAGCCAACCCCAATGGTTCCCTCGACAACATCGCCGGCATCTGCAGCCCAGGACGCAACGTGCTCGGCATGATGCCTCACCCCGAACGCGCCAGCGAGCCCGAATTAGGCGGCACCGAAGGTTTCCAGATATTTGCATCGCTGGTTGGCGCGATGGCCGAAAAATAGGGTCGAACACTTTCGACTAGTTCTAACCGTTAATTCTTGTTTTTCCACAGTCCTTTCCTTGGTACTCTGTGCTCCCCGTTCGCTTCGGCATCGCTGTCTGCGCATGCATTGGTGTCTCTCCTCTGGAGGTACCACCGTATGACAGCCCCAACCATCGAAACTCTTTCCGCCGTGTTGATGAGCGATCAGCGCATCTTAAGTTCGTCTGAGCGCGATCTGCTCGCAAGCTTAATGCAGCGCGCAAACCGCACTTCCGATTCTGAAGACCAGCGGATTCCCCAAGCCCTCGCTCGCATGGTCGCCGAGATTCTCACTGAACGGGCGCACCGTGTGATGGGCACCAGTATCACCGAGCAGCTACTAAAACAACTGGAGTCCCCTTCCGGCAGCCCCCTTTTTCCTCGCAAACTCGGCGGCACGCCCCCCAGTCCGCCTCCAGGACCAAGCCCCACTGCTCCCCGTCCACCCGGTCCGACCCCTGGTCATGCAAGAATCTGGGATGTGCCGGCAACACTCGGCGGCACTCCTCCCAGTCTCCCTCCCGGACCAAGCCCGAACGCTCCCCGCCCGCCTGGCCCCACCCCCGGCAACGCGAAGATCTGGGAGGCAGAAACCGCATCGGGCGCGGTCGGCCTGGCCGAGGAACCTTCCGTCCTCCCCGCCCAATGCGTGCTTCTCGACGAATTCCTTGCCCCCGAAGAATTGCAGCAACTCATGCAGGACACCCTGGCTCGCGAAATGGAATTTCAAATCAGCGAGGTCATCGCTCCCGGCGTCCCCGGCTCCATCACCGACTTTGACCACCGCCGCTCGCACGTGCTCATGGATCCGGGCCCACGCAGCAACGTACTTCTCTCCCGGCTGCGGAGCTGCCTGCCTCGGGCTTTGCCGAAACTTGGGCGCGATCCCTTTCGCCCTTCCAAGGTGGAGATGCAAATCACCGCCAGCAACGACGGTGATTTCTTCCGCTGGCACTCCGACAATGGCGAAGACTCGCTGGCCTCGCGTGAAATCACGTTCGTTTATTTCTTCCATTGTGAACCGAAAAAGTTTCGCGGCGGCGAGCTGCGGATCTACGATTCCCGCTGGCAGGACGGCGCCTGCATCCCTACCGGAAATTATCGCGCCATCGTGCCGCAGCCGAACCAGGTGGTTCTGTTTGACAGTTCCCTGGCGCACGAAATCACCCCGGTCGAATGCCCGTCGAAAGCATTTGCCGACAGCCGCTTTACGGTCAATGGATGGTTTCATCGTTAACAGACGGGGGCAGCATGGCATCGATTCAGCAAAATGCGCTTGCGGAAGACCTCGCCACGGCCGCGGGCGCCGGCCTTCCGCGGCGGCTGTTCCATTGCCGCCTGGACGATCAGCCGGATCATCTGGTCCCGGAGCGCGACCTCCGGGACTGGGCATGGGAGGATCCCTCTGATCGTCCGCTTTTCCTCAATCCCGATTGTTGCTTCTCCTGGAACCACGAATTGCCTCCGGTTGTGACTGATCGTCCCTGGCTCCTTGATAACTTCGCGCTCGGCCAGGACATGCTCTGGATCAACGATCCGGTTCGCGAGGCTCTGCTTCCCTTCTGGCTGGGTCCCGAATTCGCTGCCGCCCTGGCGGGCTTGCGCCCCGGAGACCGCGCCCCTTCTTCGCTGTCTCACCATGCCCGGCAGGTTCTCGTCATGGCAAATGTTCTGGTCGCCGGCGACCATGTCCCGGCCCAGCACAGGCGCTGGCGTGAAACAGTTCCTCGCGCTGCCGCGGAATTTGAAGCCAAACACTATGCTCCCGTCGCTCACCTGGTTCATCCATTTCACACCTCCGCCCTGCGCCGCTACTACCGGCGCCTGATTCGCAGCGGAACAATCCCACTGGGTGATTCCCAGAGCCCCCGCCGCTATTGGGTCCAAAACGAACCCGTTTCTCGCTTCTTTCACCATCAACTGACTACAACCGTTGCCCGCGTGGTGCAAGAAGCGGTGAAACCCTCTTACGTTTATTTTGCTTCCTATCAGAGCGGCGCGGACCTTGAGGCCCACACCGACCGGGAGCAGTGCGAGTTCAGTGTCAGTCTGTGCCTCGACTTTTCCCCGGAGCCAGTCCGAGAAACGCCTTGGCCGCTTGCGTTGCACACGCCTACGGGAAAAACCCAAGTGTTTCAAGGCATCGGCGACGCCCTAATCTACTGCGGACGCGAACTGCCCCACTCCCGTGCCCCGCTACCGCCGGGAAACACTTCCACTTCGCTGTTCTTCCACTTCGTCCGGGAAAGTTTCACAGGCAAGCTGACTTAAGGATCTTCTTTGCGTCCTTCCCGGCCTTTCTTTGCGACCTAAGAACGCGCTAAGCACGCAAAGAAAAGCATAAGCGATCTTCTTTGCGCACTTTCCGGCTCTTCTTTGCGACCTTTGCGGCTAAAAGCTTGTGAACTCAGTGGAGTCCGGAAACCACATACAAAACCGAAAGCATCTGATAGTAGCTGTAGGCAAACTCTGTAGCGTTAGGATTCGTAACCACCGGGCCAATCGACACCACCCCGCCCCGGTCGTCGGGAATGAGTTCCTTCACCAGTTCCTTCTTCCCGCTCGCGATCTCCAGCCGATACACCCGCAGCGGAGCTTCCCCTGGCTGATAGACGTACAGCGCCCGGCTATCGGCCGACCACTGGGCGGGCATATCCTCGGGATTCGTGCCCGGAATCTGCCGGGCGGGTCCGCCATCAACGGGATAGAGCGTCGCTCCCCGGCCGCGCAGCCAGCCCGCCAGATACTTCCCATCGGGAGATGGCAGAATTGCGTAAGATCCTTCCGGAGTCACCGCACGCGGCTGGCCTCCCGAAATATCGACAATATAACTTCGTCCCGGACGCCCTTTCTCGTTGGCGCACAGCACCAGCCGTTTCCCATCGGCCAGAAAACGGGCGGCACCGTTCTGCAGGTGTTCAAGTGTTGGCAGCGGAACTTCGCGCGGCTGTCCCGGCCCAATCGGCAGAAGCGTCAAATGTTCCGGGCTTCCCGTAAACACCGACGCCGCCCATTTCCCATCCGGAGACAGCCCGCCGCCCGTGCCGTCCCCCAGACGAATCGGCGGCGACCCATCGATCTTGCGGATCGCGACCGTATAATTCGTCCCCGCAGGCTCGCTACTCTCTTCGAACAGCACCCACTGGCCATCCGGCGAAATATCTTTGGCGATGGTCCAGTCATACCACGACAACTCGCGCGAACCTGCGCTCTCCTTGCCTTTTCCAGTCCAATCCATGGCCAGACGTTCGCTGCCGGCGGTGACCAGAATTCTGCCATCCGGTGCGATGTCCTGCAGGGTGAATCCGCCGGGCACGCCCAGAATCTTTCGCTGCCGCCCCGCCAGATTCACCGCCCACACCGCGCGGCTGGCGCCGCCCTGCACGGCGGTGAACCATACTTCCTCACCGCTCCGCGACCACGCCAGGCCGTCTTCCGATTCCCATCCCGGCGACAACGTGGTTCGATGTCCCGCCAGATCCGTAACACATACGGATCCCCGATCGTCCCATGGGTCGGGATGGTCCAGGTACGCAATCCGGTCTCCCTGGGGAGAAAATCGGATGTTGGTGATGGACCCGTTGGTCGCATAAAGGACCGTCCCAATCGGATACTCCAGTTGGTCACGCCCGCCCAAGTGGTGCACAATCGCCAGCTTCCCGTCCGGGCTCCAGTCCGCCCAGCTGGTGTCGGGCTGGATCTCGCGCGGCGTCCCCCCCGCCATCGGGGCGCTGGCCAGCATTCCATTGACAAAGTCGAGGCGGCTCCCGTTGCTTCCGTGCAGCGAAAGTGCCAGTTGGTTGGTGCGGGAAAGCGACAATAAATGGGCCGCCCGCAAGCCCAGGGGATGCTCGAGCGGGGTGTCGGCCAGAGTGGAAAAAATCTCGATGGGACGCCCGTTCCACGCCGCTCCGTACACAATGCTGCCGCCATCCGGGGTAAAGCGCGCGGAATAAATGGTGCCGCGCTCGAAAGTCAGCCTCCGATACTCGGGGTTCGACGCATTCTTTAGATTGAGTCCGGCAAAAATGCCTGCGGCCGCCAGCAGAACTCCGGCCGCCGCCCACGGCAGCCACCGTTGCCAACTCCAGGTTCCGCCGCGCACTGGCGCGACTGGGCGACTGATGGAAGTATCCGACACCGTACTCAGCGCGAACCCCAGCTCCCGCGCCGACTGGAACCTGTCTTCAGGCTCTTTGTCCAGGCAGTGACGCACGATTCGCTCGTAAGCCGTAGGGACGCTCTGACGCACCAGTGTGATTTCCGGAGGCTCCTCTTTCAGGACGGCCGTAATGGTGTCCACTTCGCTTTGCCCGGAAAATGCCCGTTTCCCGGTCAGCATCTCGTAGAAGATCGCGCCGAAACTGAAGATGTCGCTGCGCGGGTCCACGGTTTGGGCCCGGAGTTGTTCCGGGGACATGTAGGCCACCGTTCCCAGCAGAGCCCCCGACCGGGTCTGCGTAGCCATGGTGGCCGCCGACTGGTCTTCATCCTGTTCCGGCAACGTGAGCTTGGCGATGCCAAAATCCAGGATTTTCACTCGTCCGTCGCTGGTCACCCACAGGTTTTCCGGCTTCAGGTCACGGTGCACAATCCCCTTCTCGTGCGCCGCCGCCAGCCCTTGGGCGATCTGCATGGCATAATCGCCTGCTTGCCGCACCGCCAGTGGTCCGTTGAAAAGACATTCCCGCAAGGTCTTGCCCTGCAGCAATTCGGAGACAATGTAAGGAGCGCCATCGTGCATGCCAATGTCATAAATGGCCACGATGTTGGGATGATTCAGTAGAGCTGCGGAGCGGGCTTCCAATTCGAAGCGGCGCAAGCGGTCGCGGTCCTGCGCCAGTGAGGGTTTCAGAACTTTGATAGCAACGTCGCGCCCCAGGCGGTCATCGGTGGCGCGATACACCTCGCCCATTCCCCCGGAGCCTATCTTTTCCACAACCCGATAGTGATCCAGAGTTTGCCCAATCATGATGATTCTTATGGAAGCAGCCGGGCCCGCGCCTTGGTCGCCACATGTTAGGGCCGCCGTGACTCCAAGTCAATATGAAACCATGGCCTTAGCGGGGATCGGCCCGCGCCGGCCTTAGCGATTTGCCGGTTTTACAAACAATTACACGTGCCCTCCGAACTGGGCCGCCGGCATCCGGTAAAATCGTGTTTAAATTGGACTTAGTAAATAACTGCCAAGCTTGCATCTAAGCCATGAGAAAAACACAAAGACAAGCATGAGAAGAAATCGAACTGCTATATTGTTGGCGCGTCTCCCACGCTCGAGGAAAGCTGGTAATTCCATCCTGATGATCATCCGGCAAGCCACCAGCCTCAAGACCACGGCCGCGTTGGGCCTAATTTCCCTGGTTCTGCTGAGTTGCACAGCTCTGTCGGCGCAGGGGGTTCCCGTCCCGATGGAGCTGTTCGGCGGCTTTTCCTACATGCATTTCGACAGCACCACCCTGGGCTTCGCCAGCGATTCGAATCTCGAAGGCGCCAATCTGTCTTTAAGTGTGCCGCACCTGGTGCGCAATCGCCAATATCATGCCTTCGGGGTGGTGGCGGATGTCAGCGCAAACTACGGATCACATTTGACGGTGTACAACTTTCTGGTGGGGCCGCAACTCACTTTCAACCGGAAGGGCTTCACGTTTTTCGTGCATGGACTGTTCGGAAAAGGGAGAGAGCGATTCGGCATCCCGCAGGCCCAGTTCTTTCCCGGCTATTCCAGTCTGGGTCGCGCCTACGCGTTTGGCGGCGGCGTGCAGAAGAACTGGCGTCCCTCGCTGGCCGTCCGCATTCTGCAATTAGACTATATAAACAACAGTAATTTCGACGTCACGCAAAACAATCTTCGGGTTTCTACGGGATTGGTATTTCAATTTGGCGGCAAGTGACCGCCCCGGGATCGATCCCGGCCGGCCTAAAGCCCGGCAGGGTGGCGGGCGAACACCCCATTTTTCCGAGAGGGTTGGACTGATGCGAAAGAAGGCAATGGCTCTGCTGGCTGTCGCGGTCGCGCTGGCGGGTCTGGCTGGCTGTAATTCCGTTTTCTCCACCACTTCGTCCGCTTCCCATGTCGTCTACGTGACGGTGCCGAGCTTGGGAGTCGCGGCTTTCCGCGTGGATAACTCTTCCGGCAACTCCACCACCATTCTGGGTTCACCCTACGCTACCGGGAATTCACCTTTCTCCATCCAGGTGCATCCCAACAAGCAGTTTCTTTACGTCACCAACTCCGCCGACAACACGATTTCCTTGTTCAAAATAGACGGAAGTTCCGGCGCTCTCAACGAAGTTCTGCCGCGAACTTCCACCGGATTGAGTCCTCAGTCTCTGGTCATGGACAGCGCCGGCGGCTTTTTATTTGTGTCCAATAATGGATCGAACAACATCTCGGTTTATTCCATCAACGCCAGCAACGGCGCCCTCACCGAGTTATCCGGATCCCCCTTCCCGACCTACACCCACCCCAACGCTCTTACCCTGTCGCCCGGCGGTGAATTGCTCTATGTACTTGATACCAATCTCGGGCTGGTGGCGGCCTACACCATTTCCTCGGGCACTCTAACCGCATCCGCCACCTCGCCGGTGGGAACGGCCCCGTTTGCCGTGGCCATCGATCCTGCGGAACACTTCATGTACGTGACCAACGAGGGCGCGGGCATCACCGGCACCGGCACGGTTTCGGTGTTCGCCATCGACTCTTCCAGCGGAACCTTGACGGCGGTCCCGGATTCCACCTTCCCCACTGGGACAAATCCTGTGGCCGCGCTGGTGCATCCCAATGGAACGTATCTTTATGTGGCCAACAGCGGGAGTGCCAACATTTCCCAGTTCAGCATCGATTCCACCACCGGCCTCCTGACGGAGCTATCGACTCCGACCGCGAGTTCTGGCAGCGGTCCGCTCTTTATGGCGTTCGATCCCACCACGGGATGGGTGGACGTAGGCAACCAGACCAGCAAGAACGTCACGCAATTCAAACCCAATCTGGCCAGTGGCGTCGCTGTCCCTGGAAACCTGGTAGCAGTGAACACTCTGGACGCATCGGACCCGCCGACCGCAGTGGCTTTCGGCAAATAAAGACATGATCCGATTCGGAATCGTCGGCTTCGGCCTGCACGCGGTGAAGCGCATGATGCCGGGGTTCGGCTGGTCCCAGAACTGCCGCGTTACTGCCTTGTCCCGGCGCGACCTCACGAAAGCGCGCGAGTCGGCGCAACAATACAAGATCCCGCTGGCATTCGATTCGGCTGCGGAATTGTCGCGCTCTCCGGAAGTAGACGCGGTGTTCGTCACCACCCCCAATTCCTGCCATTTGCAGGACGTGCTCACCGCGATTGCCTGCGGCAAGCCCGTGCTGTGCGAAAAACCGCTAGGCATGAATGCCGCCGAATGCCGGCAAATGGTGGAAGCCGCCCGCCAAGCTAAACTTCTCTTCGGCGTAGCCCACGTGTTCCGCTTTGAAGAGAGCACCGCGCGGCTCCGCGAGCGTATCGCCGCCGGCCAGATTGGACGGCCGGTCTTTGCCCGCTCCGAGTTTTCTTTTCCCGGAGGCCCGGACCATCCCCGGGCCTGGCTGTACGATCCAAAAGTCGCCGGCGGCGGCCCGGTCGCCGATGTCGGCGTACATAGCGTTGATACGCTGCGCTACATTTTGCAGGACGATGTGGTGCGAGTGAGCGCGCGCGGATTCTCCGATCAAGCCTCGGGTGAGTTGGAAGCGGCCGCGGCCCTGACCCTGGAATTTGCCCGCGGCACTCTGGGCACGGTGCTGGTTTCTTATCGCGCGGAGTATCGCACCCCGTTGGAATTTGTGGGATCGAGCGGCGTGCTGCGCGCCGACAACGGATTGACCGTCGAGCGCCCGGTTGACGTGCAACTCTGCCGCGGCGGCGAAGTGGTCGAAAGCGAGACTGTTTCCAATCAACTCGCTTACGCCCGCATGGTGGATGCCTTCGCCGACGCCATCGAAGGCAAGGCGGCGTTTCCCGCTCCCGGCGAAGTCGGCTGGCAAAACCAGGAAATCCTGGACGCGGCCTACCGCAGCATCAAGAGTGGGAAGGCTGAGGACGTTCCACTCATCTCAGCTTGATTCACTTTTGGCTAACTGATTGATTTTGCGTTGGAGCATTTTTCGGGCTTAAAAATCACCCTTTGATCCTGACGTACGATACCGTTTAATCGCATATGCAGCCCGCTGTACGAACGAACGGCGCTCGAGAGGCAGTTATCCTCAATCCCAGGTATTTCGCGGCCCTAAAGGCGCTGGAGTAAATTATTATCTTCCAGCTATATATTTTTGTTGTGCTGTTGCAGGGGCTGGAGTTACGGAACCGGAAGGCGGCAGCAAGGAAACCGCCGGACCGGACGACAGCGCGGGCGCCGTTGAAACCGTGGGACTTGGCGGAAGAGTCGAAGTTGGAGGAATACCCTTGGCCTGCACAATCGCCCAATGCCATTCCTGGTCTGGGGCAAGGGTTGCATCCAGCGCAGAGCGGAAAACGATGGTCGCCGAGGGCGCGGCCGATCCCTTCAAGTGATAGAGCACAGTGGCGTCGGCGTGCTTCTCCGGCGCTGGCGCCGGATCGGTCAGGCCAGTAGAGGCCTGGATCAACTTAGCGGGCCCAAACTGGGCGGCCGCCGCGTCGTCATGGCGCACGATCGTGAGGCCGACGGTGATTTCCTTCACGTTCCAAGCTGAGCCGTTAAAGACCGCAACCTGCAGGCTGTTGCCGTCAATGGTCGCCGGGCCATCGAGCTTGGCGATTTCACTTTCCGGCATATCCTGGGCCACATAGGGGACCGACAACAGCGCGGTTGAGTTCGAATTAAAAGACAGGGTGCAAGTACCGTCGGGCGAGCCCACCTTGAAATCCCTACCGGCGCTGTCAATGGAAAACACGGGAGAGCCGTCGAGTCTTTTACTCTCAACCTGCTGCATCACCTGGGTGAAGTTGTCGTTGTCGATGACGGTGGGGGCGGCAGGTTCGGGCGGCTTGCTCTTGCGCAGGGAGCGGGCCACATCGCCAAGCGGGATGGGCGCGTCGTCCGATTGTGCGACGTTGCTCAACGGGAGGAGCAATCCCAGCAAGACGATGGCGAAATAGGACTTGTACTTCATGACTTGAATCGGAGCTGTGATCATTCTGGCGCAAGTCCGGGCATCCGGGTAGGACACGTCGGTAACGACATTCCACTAATCAATAGCTTGACTGGCGGCTTCTAGCTCCTAGCTGAGTTGGGAAGGCGAGCTCGAAGCTCCAGCCAAAATCTGCTTAATTGAAATTGTAGTCAGAAGCGGGGCGGGAAAGACACGGACGAGGCAAACCTAAGTCGTAGACCTTGCGGAAAGTGGGCCGAAACGGGCGAGCGATGACGAAGCAGGTACGCAACGAGGCGCCGCACGCCCAAGCCGGCCAATCGATTACAACAAGCCAGAAGTTCGGAAAGTCGTTACCGGGTCGGTTGCCGGTACCGGTTCCCGCTTGAAGATCCAGCGTGCCACCGCGAAACCCAAAGCCACATAGCAGACGTGCACTAATTTCATATAGGCCACCCCACGCTCCAAAATCCACCGAACCACAGGGAGGGGCTTCTCCTGCAACCGATTGAGCCCAAATTAACAAGCGGACACCGGTAGGTCAATGAACCGTTGGTGCCAGGGACATGGCACGAAAGTAATAGGTGACTAGGGGGGTGGGGCTGCGAATCGAGAGCCAGCTCTTCAACTTGGAAGCGCAATTTCTTTCATCTTGACACCAGCCATGGCTTCGAACAGACTGCGTGGACTTATTTGTCTCCCGCCAGAAACGGGACCCCCACCCAGATTGCCATCGAGGTACCGGGCCATGCCAGTAACGATCCAAAAGTTCCGCTACAGAAGAACGGTTCCCACTTTTAGCCTCTGTGCTTTAACGATCACGCTGCTGTTCGCGGCGAAAGCAATGGCCCAGAGTCCGCAGCCTTATCCCAATTCGGTTACGGACCGCAACATCCACCTGAAAACCGCAATGGCGCCGCCCGCGGCAAACGTGCCGTTCACCGATCCGGATTTCGGTTCTTCCCTGGTGCGGGCGACGGATGAAACCACCGACTACAAGCACCCCGGCAGCTATCTGATGACGGAAGGCAGCGGGCAGCAGAATGAGTGGAATGCCGATGCCAGCAAGTTCTGGGTAGCCGGCAAAGGAGGAGGTCTATTTGCCCTCGGATTCGACGCATCCACAATGAAGATTCACTCTTTGCCGCTGGCAGCCCCGGGGAAGGCACTACTTCTGCCCTTGCGGCCGGGAGCGACCTTCAGCTTTGTCGATCCTGATCTGATTTACGGAATCACCAATCAAGCCCCGTTGACCATTAGCAGCTACCGTTTTTCCACGGGCAAATCTGCGGCGGTCATTGACACCACAACCTGCGCGACGCAGCCCGCGCTCGATCCCAAGGGTAAAAGCGACGACGATGTGAGCCCTTCGATGGACGACAATCGATTCTCCATTTCGGAAGGCGGGCATCAACAGGGGTCGCATGTTTTTGTCGTCATCTACGACAAGAGCCTGGGATGCCGCTGGTACAACACGCAGACGGGTCAGGTAGGCGGCGCATGGGGATCAGCAGGTACCGCGGTTGGGCCGTCCGTCCCGTATTTCATTCGGCATGCCTACATGTCGAAGAGCGGGAATTACGTTCGCATTATGTCCAATGGGCAAGGCTTTTACGTGTGGAACATCGCCACGCTGAGCGTGACCTATTGCGGGCATAAGTCGGGCCTCGACTGCTTTGGATACGGCGTGACCGGATACAACAGCTACGTCAACGCTCCGGCGGTGGTGGAATACATGCAGATGGTGAAGCGTCCGTTCAGCGACATCACCAAGATCAGTGAGATGTTTTTGCCGCTGGACGATCCGCATGAGTTTGAGATCACGCTGCATTTTTCCTGGAGCAATGTGGATGTGAATGACAGCGTGCCGGTTTGCGCGTCCAGCTATCAGTATGACGGGGACCTCGACATCACGGAGCCGTTCGAAGGCGAGATTTTTTGCGTGGAAACGGATGGCAATGCTTCGACGGTGTGGCGATTTGCCCACAATCGCGCCCGCTGGACGAAGCCCTACTACAACACGCAGCCTTTGGGAGCGGTTTCCATGGACGGACGGTTTTTCCTGTTCACCTCCGGATGGGACGAACAGTTGGGCACCGGGAGCGATGGCCGGCCACGGTCCGATGTTTGGATTGTGAAACTGGATTGAATCTGGCGGGACGTCGAATCCATTGGCTGAAAGCAGCCTAGGAAACATGGATGCATTCATGCTCGAAAACCGTGTGGTTAGGATTGGCGCTGATTGCCACAATTTTCAGTGAGACTTCTGCTTCTGCCCGCGCCCTCGTACCCCGGCTCGCCTACGTGGCCAACGGCAAGGACGATACCGTTTCAATTTTCGCGATTGAGAGAGCCCACCTGAGAGCAGTGGGATATGTATATGTCGGGCGGGGTAGCGATCCGGGTTCGGTTGCCGTCACTCCGTCTCAGAAATTCCTGTACGTGGCCAGCGGGAGCTCCGGGATCTATGCCTACTCCATCGATACAGTTACCGGAGCACTGACCGCGATCCCCGGTTCGCCCTTCGCCAATGGTCAGGAGTTCAGCATTTCCATTACGCCTTCTGAACATTTCGTGGTGGCAGCGGGGGCGAATGGAATCTCCACCTACGCGATTAATCCGAGCAGCGGCGTGCTGACATTGGCTGGATCGGTGAGCAGTGAAAATGTGGTCTCTATCGCGATCGACCCGAAAGCATCCTTTGTTTATGCAGTTGATGCGGGGGCCGACGGCGTTGCAGGCTTCGCTCTCAATGAGAGCACTGGCGCTTTGACCCGGATACCGGGCTCTCCTTTCGCTGCGGGCGGGAACCCCCAAACCATCGCCATGGATTCTTTTGGCAAATTTCTGTACGTACCGAATGAAACTTCCGCCAATGTGTCGGCGTTTTCGATCAACGCGAAAACCGGGATGCTGACGGAAGTACCCGGCTCTCCTTTCGCGGCGGGATCGAGCCCGGTTGGCGCGGTCGTGACGCATTCGGGAAAGTTTCTGTATGTTGGCAATTCAGGCGATAAGAGCGTCTCTCAATATGCAGTGAACCGGACTACCGGTGAGTTAGTTTCTCTGGCTCCGCCCTTTTCCACGGGGCCGGCCGGGCCACTGGGGTTGACCGCCAGTCCGACAGAGCCACTGCTTTACGTTGCGGACCACGATTCCAACGAGGTTCGGATACTTGGTATCACAAGGGCGGGAGTGCTGTTTAACGAAAGCAGCATCCGTTCGCGGGGTCTGGCGACGGCGATTGCGTTAGCTTCGGGTAATTCCGCAATTTCGTATGCCGCCAGGTTTGTTTACGAGAGCAATGCGATTTCGAACGATATTTGGGGATATCAAGTCTCGGCAGGCGCCGGTTTTCTTTCGGAACTGGGCAGTTCCCCTTTCGCTACAGGAGACTCTCCATTGAGTATCGCTTCGGACCTTACCGGTAGATTTGTCTTCAGTCTGAATTCAGGCGATAAGACGATTTCATCGTTCGCGATCAACTCTCAAACCGGGGCGCTCACGCATGCACCGGGTTCCCCGTTTCCGGCAGGAGCACAGCCTTGGGGGATCGCTGTGGATGCCAACGCGCACTATGTCTACGTTAGCAACCCCATTCTGAATACGATTTCGGGATTTGCAGTTTCTTCAAGTGGTTCGTTGACTGCGGTTCCGGGTTCGCCATTCGCGGATAGCGGTTCAGCCCCGGAAGGACTCGCGATCGATCCCAGAGGCAAGATTCTCTATGTGGCGAACGCTAAATCAAATACGGTCTCGGTCTACAGCATCGATGCGGGCACCGGCGCCCTCGCCAACTCGGGGTCGATTGCGACCGGGGGATTCCCAATTGCATTAGCGATCAATCCGGAAGGAAAATACTTATACGCCCTGGATCAGTCTTCCCATAACCTCTCCTGCTTTACCATCGATGGGGTTACGGGGCTTCTGTCGAGGTTGCCGGACGCGCCATCTTTCGGCGCGGTTTCGCTGAATACTATTTCTATCGATCCGTTGGGAAAGCGGCTGTACGCAGTAGGCGGTAACATCGTCGCCGCGTACACACTCTTCGGCAGCAACGGTCGTTTAAAGCTCCTATCGGGTTCTCCGTTTGGAGATGTTCCGGGAGTATCTTCCCTGGCGATCGACCTATCGAACACGTTTCTGTACGTATCCAGTAGCAGCGGCAATAGTGTCTCGGGATTCACGATTGATAAGACGAAGGGATCACTCACGCCCCTATCCGGAGCTGGGTTCAATGCTGGCACGGCACCGTCGTCCATAACTGTTGTGAACAGTTTCGAGTGAGACTGGCTTTCTATCGAGCTTGCGCCCGGCAGCCCATCCATCCATTTGAAGTCTGAAGTGCCATAAAATCGAAATTGCGATATTTTTGAGTGACGGAGGCCTCTATGCAGGGCAGCGCGATCCATGCGACTGAGCTGGTTTTTCTTCTCCTGCTGCTTTTCGTCGTTGTTTTTGGAGCTTTGGCGCGGAAACTGAAGATACCCTACCCCATCGTTATGGTGATCGGCGGGTTGCTGCTCAGTTTCGCTCCTGGAATTCCCAAGATCACGCTCGACCCGGACGTGGTTTTTCTGGTGATTTTGCCACCACTTCTCTACTCGGCGGCGTGGCTCACTTCGTGGCGTGAGTTTTCCTACAACCTGGTCAGCATTTTATTTCTGGCATTTGGGCTGGTCGCGTTTACCGTGCTCGGCGTGGCTGTGGCGGTGCACTGGTTCCTGCCTGGGTTTGACTGGCGGATCGGAATTGTCCTGGGGGCTGTGGTCGCGCCCACGGACGCTATTGCTGCCACTTCGATTGCCAAGAGCATCGGATTGCCCAAACGCATTGTCGATATTCTGGAAGGCGAGAGCCTGGTCAACGATGCGACCGGACTGCTGGCGCTGGAATTTGGGCTGGCCATTTTGGTGGGAGGTGGAACTCCCACGCTGGCCTCCGGGGTGCTGCGGCTTGTTTATCTAACCACGGCTGGCATCGTGGTGGGGCTGGTGATCGGCGGGATCGTTCATTGGGTAGAACACCACATTGACGATGGGCCGATTGAAATCGTCCTCAGCATTCTGACCCCTTATGTGGCTTATCTGGCAGCCGAGTCGGTGCATGCTTCGGGCGTGTTGGCGGTCGTCGCCTGCGGACTCTATCTCAGCCGCAAGAGTTCGCACTTCTTCTCTCCGAATGTGCGCTTGCAGGCCTGGGCGGTTTGGGAGTCTTTGACTTTTGTCATCAATGGGCTGGTGTTCGTACTGCTGGGACTGCAGCTGCCTTACATTTTGTCGGGAATTCGCGGATATAGCCGGGGAACCTTGCTGCTCTACGGCGCGGTTTTCAGCGGATTTCTGATTTTTCTGCGTATCGTCTGGACTTTCCCCGGCACACACCTGGCTTATCTCATTCGCCGGCGGGTGCTTCACCAACACGAGAGCACCCCTTCGGCGCGCAAGATCTTCGTCGTAGGTTG
Organism: Terriglobales bacterium; assembly: GCA_963802555.1. Taxonomy (GTDB): domain Bacteria; phylum Acidobacteriota; class Terriglobia; order Terriglobales; family Acidobacteriaceae; genus DATBAX01. Next base: position 1,312,916 of record CAWDJD010000002.1, read on the forward strand.
GACGGGGATGCGGGGAGTAATCTCGCTCGCGGCTGCGATAGCGTTGCCGCAAGTGCTGGCCGACGACGCACCGTTTACGCAACGCAATCTGATTATTTTTCTGGCCTTCAGCGTCATCCTGGTCACCCTGGTCCTGCAAGGACTCACCTTGCCGCCGCTCATCCGAGCCCTTGGCCTGGCCCGCGGCTGGGAGCCGGATCCGGAAGAAAAAGGCGCGCGCCGCGCCATGGTGCAAGCCGCACTCCAGCATCTGGAGGAAGCCGCGAAGCAGGATAAGCCTGAATTCGGGGAAATCTACGACGATTTGACGCAACATTATCGCCAGCGTCTGGCCAGTCTGAATGACGATGGGAAAACCCTCGAAGACGGCGTCAGCCCTGGCTTGTATAAGCGCTCGGTGGATCTGACGCGGGAAATCCTTCGGGTGAAGCGGCAAGCTGCGGTCCAACTGCGCAACGCAGGCCGAATCAATGACGAACTGCTTCGCCAACTGGAACGTGAGTTGGATTTGGATGAGACGCGGCTGTCATCCTAGGCGGCTTCGCGAAGTAAAGACTCCGCAGGACGATAAGGCGCGCGCAGCTTTCCCGGGTAGTGGTGCGGTTTGAGAAAAGATTCGTATCAGGGCATCGCTTCAGCGATGCCGCCAGGGCACATTCTGAACGGCTTCGTCCGCTGAGGCTCGCTCGTCGCGGCGCACCGGCTGAAGCCTGTCTCTCTTGGTTCTTTCGGCACGGCTGAAAGCCGTGCTCTGATACGAATCACGCTTCAAATTGAGCCCCTACCTCTTCCCGCTATGCATTGACTTGCCCGCTGTTCGGCCCATACCATGATCGCGCAGCGAGCGAGCCTGCTTCCTTGATTGGCCAAAGCATTTCGCATTACCGCATCGTCGAGAAACTTGGCGACGGCGGCATGGGCGTGGTCTATAAGGCTGAAGACACGCGCTTGCACCGTTTTGTGGCTCTGAAGTTCCTGCCTGAGGAAGTCGCGCGTGATCCACAAGCGCTCGCCCGTTTTCAACGGGAAGCCCAAGCCGCGTCGGCCCTGAACCATCCCAACATTTGCACGATTTACGATATCGGCGAGCAAGAAGGACAGGCATTCATCGCCATGGAGTTTCTGGACGGGATGACGCTGAAGCACCTGATTGCTGGACGTCCGATTGAAACTGGAACTCTACTGTCTCTCTCCATCGAGATTGCGGACGCGCTCGATGCCGCCCACCTCGAAGGCATTGTCCATCGCGACATCAAGCCGGCGAATATCTTTGTCACCAAGCGCGGACATGCCAAAGTTCTTGATTTTGGTTTAGCCAAAGTCGATAACCCCGCCATTTCGTCCAGCCAGATCGCCGCGGCCAACACCATGACGGACGACGTCAACGAACGGCATTTGACCAGCCCGGGAACCGCGTTGGGTACGGTTGCCTACATGTCTCCGGAGCAGGTGCGGGGCAAGGATCTGGATGCTCGTACCGATCTTTTCTCGTTCGGCGCAGTTTTATATGAAATGGCAACCGGGACATTGCCCTTCCGTGGCGAAACTCCGGGGATCATTTTTGACGCGATCCTGAACCGCGCGCCGGTCTCTCCGGCCCGTCTGAACCCGGATGTGTCACCGGAACTGGAACGCATTATCTACCGGGCGCTCGAAAAGGACCGCGAGCTTCGCTATCAGCATGCCTCGGAGACGCGGGCTGAACTGCAACGGCTGAAGCGTGACGCCGATTCCAGCCGCCAGGTTTCGACTAGCTCGGAATCAGGGGCCTCGGTATCGACTATCGCGCAACCCTCGCACGCCAGCGGCAGCTCGGCTGTCGTGGCGGTGGCGCGCCAGCATCGAGTAGGCCTCGGCGTGACCAGCGTGATCGTGGTGTTGCTGGTGGCGGCTGCTTCCTATGGCATCTATGCTTTTCTCTCACGCCCCCGGGCGACACCATTCCAGATCTTTTCTCTCAATAAGCTTACAGAAACCGGCAATGTCAGTCATGCGGCGGTTTCGCCCGACGGCAAATATATTTTGAGCGTAGTGGCCAACGAAGGACGAGAGAGTCTATGGTTACGCAACATTCCTACCAACAGCGACACCCAGGTCGTGCCTCCCGAGGCGTTGCACTACATCGGTCTGCGGTTCTCTCCCGACGGAAATTACCTTTATTTTGTGCGCGGGGATGTCGGAGAGACACTGAATTACCTTTATCGCGCTCCAGTCCTCGGCGGCACGCCACAAAAGCTGGTCACCGATATCGATACCAACATCACTTTTTCTCCGGACGGCCAACATCTTGCCTATGTCGTCGACAACAACCCGGAACTCGGCAAATTCCGCCTGGTGGTTTATTCGCTGCAAGACGATGAGAGTAAAACGCTGGTTACCGGGAACATGAGTCAAGCCCTGTCCGCTCCGGCCTGGTCGCCTGACGGCAAGACCATCATCGGTGTCATCTTTGAGCCCGGAGATGCCATTAGTGGATTGATGGCCGTGGACGCAACCACGGGCAAACAAAATCTTGTCTATGCGGCCAAAGACGCAAGCCTGGACAAGCCCACGTGGCTGCCGGACGGTAATGGTCTGCTGGTAATATCTTCCGACCGTGAAACGAATTTCAACCGGCAGCAAATTGTCGAAATCTCTTATGCAGACCAGAAGGCTCGCCCGGTAACTCACGACACCAATAATTATTCTGACCTGAGCCTCTCCGCCGATGGCCATACGCTGGCAACGGTCGTGAGCCAGGATCATTTCGATGTCTTCCTGGCCTCTGCATCTGACCTGAGCACTGGGCAAATTCGGCAGCTCACCTCCGGGGCTCCCGGGTATACCTTGGACTGGACGCCGGATGGCCAAATGATTCTCGATCGAGATCTTGCCATAAGCCTTTTTGATCCAAACACCGGAAACAAAACGCCGCTCACCTCCCCACAACACGATGGGGTGGCGTTCCAGCCTGCCACGTGCGCAAACGGCCGCTATATTGTGCTCTCCCTGGTTGGCCGCGCTGGAAAAACCGTCGACATTTGGCGCATGGATGCAGGCGGGGGAAACCTCAAACAGGTGAGTTCTGGCACGCTCGATGCGCGGCCTTTCTGCTCACCCGATGGGAAGTGGATTTATTACTCAGATCGAGGCAACGGAGCAACCCTAACCAAGGTACCTGTGGACGGAGGGAAGGCGGAAACGCTATCCAAACTGCCAGCATATCAATTTGACATTTCTCTGGACGGCAAACTGGCGGCCTATACCACTTTTGCATCCGCCGCAGCCGTCAAACAACAGCTGGCATTGGTACCAGTCGATTCTCCTCAGAACACGAAGCTTGTGGCGTTGCAGCGCCCCGCGAATCTTGTCCGTTTCGCCCGCGACGGAAAAGGAGTTGTCTATGCTTTTCGCGAGAAAGACGTGGACAACCTTTGGCGGCAGCCTCTTGACGGATCGCCGGGCAGGCAGCTCACCAATTTCAAGGCGGAACGCATCAGCGACTTTCGTTGGTCGGTCGATGGCAGCAAGCTAGGCTTAATCCGGGGCCACACCGATTCGGATGTTGTGCTGCTGCAAGAATCCAAACCGTAGGCGCCCGGGGCCATTGCGCCCTTTCGTTTTTTGAAGAGTAGGATTTCCTGCCCTACCCGCTTGAGATTTGGTTTTGTGACCAGCCCTTCATACAATAAGCCTATGGCGATCCCACGCGAGATTGAAGGACAGAAATATATTTCTCTGGCCACGTTCCGCAAGAGTGGCGTGGCGGTTTACACCCCGGTTTGGTTTGGTGAAGACGGCGGCAAACTCTACGTCATGAGCAACCACGACGCGGGAAAGGCTAAACGGATCCGGAATAATCCACGGGTGAAGATTGCGCCATGCACTATACGCGGCAAGATTACGGGGCCGGAGTTTGCGGCCACGGCGCGAATTCTGCCGCCAGAAGAAGCGGAAAGAGGAAAAGCGGCCGTTCGCAAGAAGTATTGGTTGGCGCGGATGCCGTGGTGGAGGAAGAGCAATGTGTATCTGGAGATTGAGATGGCGGGGCGAGCCGATCTAGGGCGCTAAAGCGTGTGGTCAGTTGGAGAGTTTAAATCGCCGTGCTGGAAGCGCTGCGCCAACCGATCTCAACCAAAAACTTTAACTTCTTCTAATTTGCCGCCCGCTCACTGCCCTGCTAAAATTTAGCGTTCCACAACATTCTCTTGTTTTTGCTGTGCGACCACCGAGAGTTTATCTATCCCCAGCCTGGAGGCGAAATGGCGGTTAAAGTTGGTATCAATGGATTTGGACGCATTGGGCGTAACGTGTTGCGGGCGTCTCTGAAAGACCCCAATCTGGAATTTGTCGCGGTCAACGATCTCACCAGCCCTAAAACTTTGGCCCATCTGCTGAAGTACGACTCCATCCTGGGCAATCTGCCAAATAAGATTTCCGCCGGCGATGACAGCATTACCGTCGATGGCAAGACTTTCAAAGTCTTCGCCGAAAAAGATCCCGCCAAGCTGCCATGGGGCTCCGTGGGAGCGCAGGTGGTGATAGAGTCCACCGGTCGCTTCACCGACGCTTCCGAAGCCAGCAAACACAAGCGTGACACGGTGAAGAAAGTCATCATCTCAGCCCCGGCAAAGGGTGAGGACATCACCATTGTTCTGGGCGTGAATGAGGGCAAATACGATCCCGCCGCGCACCACATTATTTCCAATGCTTCCTGCACCACGAACTGCCTGGCGCCGATTGCCAAGGTGATTAACGACACTTTCAAAATCGTCAGCGGCACCATGACGACCATTCACTCCTACACCAACGATCAGGTGATTCTGGACTTTCCGCACAAGGACCTGCGACGCGCGCGCGCGGCCGCTCTGTCCATGATCCCGACCACGACTGGCGCGGCCAAGGCTTTGAAACTGGTGGTCCCGGAACTGGCGGGCAAGATTGACGGCTTCTCCATGCGCGTTCCCACGCCGAACGTTTCAGTGGTGGATCTGGTGGTGTGGGTCGAAAATAAAACTTCCAAGGAAGAAGTAAACGCCGTCCTCAAGAAGGCGTCGGAAGCCGGCCCGTTAAAGGGTTATCTGGGATACGAAGAGAACGAATTGGTCTCAGCCGACTTTAAGGGCGATCCGCGCTCTTCCATTGTGGACGCACCCATGACCCTGGTGGTTGGGGGCAACTGCGTGAAAGTCATTTCGTGGTACGACAATGAGTGGGGATACTCGAACCGCGTGCGCGACTTGATCAATTACATGGCCAGCAAGGGCCTGTAAAGCGCGGTTTTTCTTCACCCATATAGAACCCTTGTCATCTGAAACGCCATGATCCTCGCAAGGGGATCATGGCGGTCCGAAGATCCAGTCATTCAAGGACTCACTTCCATGGCGAAACTTTCCATCCGCGATCTGCCGCTTAACGATCACCGCATTTTCATGCGCGTGGATTTCAACGTTCCTCTCGAAGATGGACGGGTGATGGACGATACCCGCATCCGCGAAACTCTGCCCAGCATTGAATACGCACTGCGGCATGGGGCGCGGCTGATTCTGGCTTCGCACCTGGGACGGCCCAAGGGGAAACCGAATCTGATGATGAGCCTCAAACCGGTGGCGGAGCGGCTGCGCATGCTGCTGGATAAAGAACTGGCGCGCGGCGAGAACGTGGGGTTCTGTCCCGAGTGCGTGGGATTGGAAGCGGAAGAAATGGCGGGCAAGCTGGAGAAAGGCCAGAGCCTGTTGCTGGAGAACCTGCGGTTTCACGAACAGGAAGAAGCCAACGACGAAAAGTTTTCCAAACAACTGGCCAATCTGGCGGACTACTACGTGAATGACGCGTTTGGGACGGCGCATCGCGCGCATGCGTCGACGGTGGGCATCACCAAGTTCGTGCAGAAATCGGCTGCCGGACTGCTCATGGAAAAAGAACTGGAATACATGGGCAAGGCGCTGTCGCATCCGGAGAAGCCGTTTGTGGCGATTCTGGGGGGCGCGAAAGTCAGCGACAAGATTGGCGTGATCCGGAATTTGATCACCAAAGTCGATACGCTGATTATTGGCGGAGCCATGGCCTACACATTCCTGAAGGCGCAGGGTGCAGAGGTGGGCAAATCGCGCGTGGAAGAAGACAAAATTGACCTGGCCCGCCAACTATTGCAGGAAGCCAAAGCGCACAAGGTGAAATTCCTTTTGCCGGTGGACCACATCGCGGCGGAAAAGATTGATGTGAATGCGGTGGTGCATACGATAGGCAGCGGGCAGGCGATTCCGGCGACCATGATGGGGCTGGATATTGGGCCCCAAACGATCGAACTATTTACGGAAGAAGTCTCCACGGCACGGACCATCATCTGGAACGGGCCGATGGGAGTATTTGAAGTCTCGCCATTCTCGAAGGGCACATTCAAGCTCGCGCATGCGATTGCCGATAATGGTGCTGCGATTTCGATTGTAGGCGGTGGCGATTCGGTTGCGGCCGTACATGCTGCCGGGGTCGCGGACAAGATGACGCATATCTCCACCGGCGGAGGGGCATCGCTGGAGTTTTTGGAAGGCAAGAAATTGCCGGGCGTGGAAGCGTTGACGGACAAAAAATGATCTAGCTGTCAGCCCTCAGCCGTCAGCTATCAGCTAACCCGGTCAGCCTCATGCGACTGTTATGAAGAACGTTTTCTCGAAAGGATCCTATGGCCCGCAAGAAACTGATGGCTGCGAATTGGAAGATGTATAAGACACCGGACCAGGCGCGGGACTTCATCCAGCAGTTTCTGCCATTAGTTTATGGCCATACCCGCGATGAAATTGTGGTTTGTCCGCCTTACATTGATATTTGCGCAGCGGTGGAAGCGGCCAAGGGGTCGAACGTAGCCATTGGGGCACAGGATCTGCACTGGGAAAAAGAGGGCGCTTACACCGGAGAAATTTGCCCGTCCATGTTGCTGGCGGCGGGATGCACGCACGTGATCATTGGACACTCGGAACGGCGTCAATATTTCGGGGAAACCGATGACATCGTAAACTTCAAGCTGAAGGCTGCTCTGGAAGCCGATCTCACGCCGATTTGCTGCGTCGGCGAAGTGTTGGAAGAACGCGAGGCCGGCCTTACCGAAGACGTTTTACGGCGCCAGTGCCTGCGGGCGTTCCATGCCATCTCGGGCAAGAAAGCGCACAAGCTGGTGGTCGCCTACGAGCCAGTGTGGGCCATCGGTACCGGCAAAACCGCGACGCCACAGATGGCGGCGGACGCTCACCTGCTTATTCGCGGGGAGGCGGCCAAAGCTTTCGGCGAGGAATTCTCCGGCCAGTTGCGCATCCTCTATGGCGGCTCGGTGAAGCCGGAGAACGTCAAAGCTCTGATGGCGGAGGAAGAAATCGATGGCGCGCTGGTGGGCGGAGCGAGTTTGGATCCGAAATCGTTTGCGGCGATTGTGAAGTATTAGGCGTTTGCACCTCAGGCGCTAAAGCGCGTGGAAAGAGCCGACCCTTTGACGCAGCGCTTAAGCACTGCTCCACCCTAAATCAACGGCTTGCCGACGAAAAGCTATCCGATAGCCGGGGCTTCCGCCAACGGGAGATAGACCCGAAACCGTGTGTCACCGGGTTTTGAATCCACCTGAATGTTGCCCCGGTGCTTCTTCACGATGCGCTGGACCGTATCGAGGCCAAGCCCAGTGCCCTCTCCCACACCTTTGGTGGTGAAGAAAGGTTCAAAGATGTGGGCCTCGACTTCCGGTGAAATACCGGGACCGTTATCTCCAATCTCCACTACAACAGAATCGTCCTCGCGATAAGTTCGAATTCGAAGCTCGCCTTTTCCGCCCATGGCGTCGATGGCATTGTCTATGAGGTTGGTCCAGATCTGATTGAGTTCGCTGCCAAAGGAATTCACCAGGAGAGGAATTTTCTCGTATTGGCGGTGCACGGTGACGCCGCGTTTGAGCTTATAGTTCAGAATGGTCAGTGTGGTTTCCAGGCCTTTCGCGATATCGACATTCTGAACCGGAGACTGGTCCATGTAGGTGTATTCCTTAATGGCGCGGACCAGGTCGGAAATTCTGGAGGTACTGCTCTCGACTTCGTTCAGCAGGTTGGCAATCTCGACCGAGGCGGCGATCCTGACCAGTGCGGCCCGGGCGATGTCCGGACCCAGAGTGGCGAACAGCGATTCCAGAACTTCCGGCTTGACGTTCTTGCGGGCAAGATCAGCCGCCAGTTGCCACAAGTCGTTCTGCCCGTGACTGCGCAGCAAGGAATCAATCTGGTCTTCCAGATCGGTGATGGTCAAAGAGTCGAGCGGAAGTTCGTTCGGCTTTATGAAGGACGCTTCCAGTTTCTCGATTTCCGCGCGCTGGGATGGGGTAAGATCGCGCCTTCCCAACTCTTGACTGGCGTGCTTGATCCTTGTAAAGGCGTCGCGCAGCAAACCGGTGGCACGCTTGGCAGCGGATGCTGGATTATTCAGCTCATGAGCCAGACCCGCGGAAAGCTTTCCCAAACCGGCGAGCCGATCTTTCTGTTGTTCCAGCCGGGTCACTTCGCGAATCCGGTCGGCCATCACGCCCACCAGGCGCCTGGCCAGTTCCGGCATTTTTTGAATCAGGTCGGGAAAGAGCGCGGAGGAAAAGCGCAGGACCAGAGTATCGGTGACTGCCCGTCCACTGAACGTGGATAGTTTCATTCTCGAAAAAGGGAGAACGCCGGTGACATTACCGGCCTTGATCGAAACTAAAATAATTTCGCCATTGATTTCGCCCCGCGCCTGAAGTTCCCCCTCGAGTACCACAAACATAGCGTCGGCGGGTTCGCCCTGGCGCACGTAGGTCTCGCCGGCCTTGAGGCGCTCCTCCTGCGACCGGCTGAGAAACCATGCAATCTGATCGTCCGGCAGATCGGCGAAGGCGGGAACGCGAAGTAGTTCTGATTTTTCGATCATTTATACCTTGCTCAAGTATTGATGAATAAACTGCACCGCGACGGATCCTTCGCCGACTCCGGACGCCACCCGCTTGACGGAGCCATGGCGCACGTCGCCGACCGCGAAAATTCCGGGGACATTGGTTTCCAGCAGAAAGGGATCGCGATCGAGAGTCCATCCCCTGGGCCGCTGCCCATCACGAATAAGATCGGGACCAGCCAGCAGGAACCCACGCTCATCCCTTTCCACCAGATCTCCGAGCCATTCCGTGCGCGGCAGAGCGCCAATAAAGATGAACATTGAGGCGGCTGGCACACGTTCAGTTTTGGCGGTATCCGAACACAACACGGAGATCTCCTCGAGATGGGTATCGCCATGTACTTCACTCACGCTGGCGTGGGCCCAGATTTGGATGTTGGGAGTCTCTTTGATCTGGTCAATCAGATATTGCGACATGGTGCTAGCAAGAGAATCGCCGCGTACCAGGATCACGACGCGCTCAGCGAACTTGGCAAAGTTCATGGCAGCCTGTCCGGCCGAGTTGGCGCCGCCGACGATGTAGACCATCTCCCCTTTACAGGACAGCGCTTCCGTGGCACCGCCGCCATAATAGACGCCCGCTCCCTGCAGCCGGTCGATTCCGGGAGCTTCGAGACGCCGCCATTGCACGCCGGTCGCGATCATTAACGCGTGGCAGGAGATCTCAACCCCGTCCGCCAGCTTGAGGATGCGGTACGAGCCTTCGGTCCTGACCCCGACCACTTCCTGCGGCGAGAGTATTTCCACTCCAAAACGCTGGGCCTGCACCACCGCACGCCGGGCGAGATCGCCACCGCTCAGCCCATTGGGGAATCCGAGATAGTTTTCGATGCGTGAACTCATGCCAGCCTGACCGCCGGGAGCTTCGCGTTCAATCATCACCGTGTGCAGGCCTTCCGATGCGCCATAGACAGCGGCCGCCAGGCCTGCCGGGCCTCCCCCTACGATGGCTAAATCGTAGAAGCTGGTTTGGGCGCGGGTACGCAATCCGACTTTCTGTGCGACTTCCGTTGGCGCTCCCTCCAGCAGCTTCGTCCCATCGGGAAAGAGCACGACAGGAAGCTCGGCGGCCTCCGGGCCCAGGGCCTCGAGGAGGCGTTTGGTCTCTGGGTCGTTAGCGGAAAGCTCGACATCGATCCACTGATAGGGGACATGATTGCGGGCGAGGAAATCACGGAGCTCATAGGAGCGGGGCGACCATCGCGTGCCTAACACCCGGATTCCCTGGTACGTGGGACGGTAGGAAGCCTGCCAGTCGTCGAGCAGGTCGTCCAACTGGGGATAGAGATGCTCAGCCGGCGGGTCCCAGGGCTTCATGAAGAAATAATTGATATTGGCTTGATTGATGGCGCTGATGGCGGCGTTGGTGTCGGCGTAAGCGGTGAGCAACGCACGCTTGGCGTCGGGAAAAAGGCTGGTGGCCTGCTGGAGAAATTCCACGCCGTCCATGTGGGGCATGCGTTGATCGGCCAGCAGCAGGGCCACGCTGTCATTACGAACCTTGAGCTGCTTCAAAAGGGTCAGCGCGCCCTCGGGCGAATCGCTGCCAATGACGCGATATTCGGCGCCGTACTGTGAGCGCAGGTCGCGCTCGATGGATCGCAGAACGTCGGAGTCGTCGTCCACACTCAGTAAAATTGGTTTCGCCATGATCGGTCTCGTTCGGTGAAAGAGATTATTGCAGATTTCCGCGGCGCGCGGGATAGCTTGGATAAGGTGCTTAGATTCAAAAGAATGAATTTGGTCGCGCAATTTTGAGGGGGCCGTAATCTATTCTGAGAGATGTTGAATCCCTTTCTTGATTTACGGGAGAAGACCATAATCGCGGCTTTGGTGGGGGGCGAGCTGCGCTCGGCGGACGGGTCGGAGACCCGTCCCCACACAATTCGCTCCTACGCAACATGGGGGCGGCTGCGGGTTTTGTTATAATGCAGCCTGCCTCTACGTGATCTTTGCGCCCTGTGCGGAAGTGGTGGAACTGGCAGACACACCATCTTGAGGGGGTGGCGCCGAAAGGCGTGGGGGTTCAAATCCCCCCTTCCGCACCATGTTCTAACTTTCCATGGAGATACAGCACCGCGGGCCCACAGAACCGGGGCGGTGAATTGCTGAAATTATGACCATATTGCTTACTGTCGTGCACATTATTGTTTGTTTCTTTCTGATCATTGTCGTGCTGCTGCAGAGCGGCAAGAGCGGCGATATCGCGGCGGCTTTTGGCGGCCAGGGCAGTCAGACGGCGTTTGGTCCGCGCGGGGCGGCGTCGGCACTGTCGCGCGCCACCACCTGGTCGGCGATCATCTTTATGGTGACTTCGATTACGCTCTCCATCCTTGCCCAGCGCCGCAGTGGTGTGGGATCGTCGGTGTTTCAGGGAGTGGGAGCGTCGCAAAGCAAGTCCGCGCCGGCGACTCCGGCCGCGCCTAAGAAATAGCTGGAAACCGTCGTTGGTCGCTCGTCCTTGGTCGTTGGCCAGCTCTCGAACGTCGAGATTGATCTTCAAGGAAAGTAACTTGCCAACGACGAACGACCAAGGACCAACGACCGTCTCATGATCCACGAAATCCTTCCTGTAGGCCCGCTGCAATGCAATTGCTCCGTGATTGGGGACGAGACGACGCACGAAGCCATGGTCATTGATCCGGGCGATGACATTGAAGATGTTCTGGCGCTCATTCGCAAACACAATTTTCAGGTCAAGCAGATCGTGATCACTCACGCCCATATCGATCACGTGGGCGGCGCCATGAAGTTGAAAGCCATCACCGGCGCTCCCATTCTGCTCAATCAAAATGATTACGCTCTGCTGAAAATGTTGGATGTGCAAGCTACATGGATCGGGGTGGCAGCGCCCGGCAAGGTCGACATTGACCAGAGCATCGGGCAGGCCGACAGCGTGAAGGCAGGCCCGTTGGTTGCGAATGTGATCCACACTCCGGGGCATACCGAAGGCAGCATCTGCCTATATTTTCCGCTGGAAAAGAAATTGATTGCCGGCGACACACTGTTTGCGGGAAGCATTGGCCGCACCGATCTGCCGGGTGGATCGCTGCAGAAGATCATGAATTCCCTCCAGGAGAAGATTCTGGCCTTGCCGGACGATACTGTCGTCGTCCCCGGACACGGGCCGATGACCACCATTGGCGAAGAGCGGGAAAGCAATCCGTACTTAATAAAATGAGGAAGCGATTTCCCCACGAAGGCACAGACTTAGTAGCATCTTCCTGATTTCTGCAATTTCCGTTTACTCCGGTCCGCTTACCAATCGTTGAGACAACAATTAAAGATAAAATGTTCCGGGCATGGACGGAGGAACTCCGATCCAATCTACCCTGACGAGGTGAACGATGGCGTGCAATCCTGAAGAGTTAAAAAAGGTCCCACTCTTTGCTCTGCTGGACGAAGAGGAGACTGCGGTTTTGGCCGGGCAGGTCGAACTCAAGAAATTTGCCGCACGGCAGCGCATCTACAAGATCGGGGACCCTGGCGGCCGGGCTTATGTGATGGTGGCCGGAAAAGTTCGCATCACCACCGTGGACGAGGACCATCAGGAAGTGGTCGTCGACGAGCCGGCAGACGGCGAGTTCTTTGGGTTTGCTTCCATGCTGGAGCAGACACCGCATCAAACCAATGCTCTCGCGATGGAAGAGACGGAGTGCATTGAAGTGGATCGGGACGATATCTCGATTCTGCTGCAACGCAAACCGCACGCGGGCATGGACATGCTGACCGTGCTCGGCCGTCAGTTCCACGCCTCGCAGCAACTTGTTCGCATTCGCGCCAATCGTAATCCTAACGAGGTCATCGAAGAGGAAACGACATTTGGCCAGCGCACCGCGGATTCCGTGGCCCGCTTTGGCGGATCGTGGGCATTCATCATCATGTTCGGAATTGTGCTCGTTACTTACGCAACCATCAATATAAGTTTGCGGGGGCGGGCCTGGGACCCTTATCCGTTCATTCTGCTAAACCTGTTTCTCTCGATGCTCGCCGCCATCCAGGCGCCGGTGATTATGATGAGCCAGAACCGCCAGGACACCAAAGACCGGGTCCGCGGCGAACTCGACTACGAAGTCAATCGTCGCGCGGAGTCAGAAATTCAAGGTTTGGCGCACAAGCTGAACCTGCTGGGAGACAAGCTGGGAGATGTGGAAGATCTGCTGCGGGAGAAGCGGCCAAGTTAAATTGAGAATCGAACGGGTCTCAAGAGATCGGTTCTGCTTATTGATCGAGAAGTTTGAAGAGACGGCGGCATTCCCTCCTGAAAGTCTTGAAGGGGTGTAATCAGGCTTAGTATCAAATATCCGTCGCCGGGGAAATCGTAGAAATGGCCGGGGTGGACGAGCACGGAGGCCTTGGCGCAGAATCTCAATGGCCAGGTCTTCGTCGGATTGCATGGCCGGAACCCGCAGCACTACGTACCATCCACCTTCGACTTCCAGGCGCTGGCAAGCTTTTTGCGTGGCCAGTTGGCGGTCGAATTCCTGTAGATTCTTGTGCACCCGGTCCATCAGCAGCGGTTGGATCTTCTTTCGCTGCGCGAGCAAGGTTGGCGCTGCGAGCTGGATGGGAGCATTCATCGAGAGATAAGTGTCGGCGATGACTTCCAGGCGATCCAGAGCGGAGGCCACCTTTTGCGCCGGGCCGCTGGCCGCCACCCAGGCCAGTTTCATCTGGGGAAGGCCGGAAATCTTGGACAATCCACTCAGGGTAAAGGTTAGCGCTGCTTGATTCGAGGTAAAGCTGGGTCTTGATGCCGCGTCGTGGGCGTAATCGAGAAAAACTTCGTCCACGACCAGCGATAAGTCGTGTTGGTTACAAAACTCGTTGAGCGAATCTCGTTCGGATGGGCTGACGTAGGACCCCGTGGGGTTATTCGGGTGAACTAATACGATTGCCCGTGTGCGCGATGTGACGGCTTGGTGAAGCGAAGGAAAGTCGATCTGCCAGCCGTGATCGTAAAGCAGGGTGTAGGGAACCAGCTTTACATCCTGCAAATCGGCGAGAAATTCAAACAACGGATAACTCGGCTTGGGCACCAGGACTTCGTCGTCAGGATTACATAGAAGGCGAAAAACATAGGAATAGCCTTCGCTGGTGCTGGTGGTAAGCACGACGGATTCGGGATCGAGATGGAAGCCTTGGTCCCGCTCGCGATAATAGGCAACTACTGCCTCACGGGCGCTGTGCAAGCCTTTCGGCTGCGGATCGTAATCCATCGCTTCGGGGCTGGCGAGTGAGCCCAGGATAGTCGCGGCGTCATAATGTAGTTGCGCACGCGTGGGATTCGACACGGTGAGATCGAGCACCTCCCTGCCCGCGCGCTGAAGTTCGCGCTGGGCTTCGGTAAAGCGATTCGGCGTCAGTCTCCAATCGGTGCGGCGGGAAAACATAGAAAGCAGATCATACCGGATGGCCGGGTCGCGGGTCAGTTTGAGATCCATCCTGCCTTGGCAAGCATTTCGAGTGCGACATCGGTCAACGAGCGATTCTCGTTGGTAACGGCGAAGTCCTCCAATCGCGCGCGGTCAAGGATGACGTTCAATTTCGCGACTCGAGCGACATATTCCCGCTGCGATACCCCTAAATCACGCATCTTTACGCGTGTCTCCATCGCTTCTATGCTCGCGGTGAGACGGCAGACGACCGCGTTGACGGCCGGAATCATGTCGCGACAGAGTTTTAGTTGGCCACTGTCTTCGATTGCGCGCGCCACTAAGAATCGCTGCACTCCCAAGGCGGCATAGTTCCTGCAGATTGACCGAAGGTTGTCGTACATCACGCCATCGCTGCAGGCTGCGGACGGAAGATAAGCGAGACCGAACGCATCCAGGTCGATTGCCGCATGGACAATCTGGCGTTGAGCGAGAATATCCGACGCTTCTCCCAGGACAGCTGTTTTGCCGGCTCCCATCGTTCCCGTAATGATCAGTAACGATTCCGTAAGCCCTCCATTGCTCTTCAATCTTTTCATGCTTTGACGGCCAGCGCGAAGTAGAAACAATCAAGCCAACCCACCACGGATGGCCAAACTCTATTCGGTGGGCTTCCTTTGAGCGTACAATAATTCGTTTGCCACTATGCCACCAACCACTCAAAACGAACTCCGCCTGGCCGAACGTATGTCGCGGCTGGGCACGGAAGGTGCGTTCGAAGTTCTCAGCCGCGCCCGGGCTCTCGAAAGTAAGGGCAAGGAAATCATCCACCTGGAAATCGGCGAGCCGGATTTCGACACGCCTGCGAACATCGTCGCGGCTGGAGTCAAAGCGCTGCAAAAGGGATGGACGCACTACGGGCCGTCCGCCGGCTTGCCCGAGTTGCGCCAGGCTATCGCCGAAGAAGTGAGCCGGACGCGCGGAGTGCCGGTCTCGAGCGACGAAGTGGTGGTAGTCCCAGGCGGCAAGCCCATTATTTTCTTCAGCATCCTTGCACTAGCTGATGTGGGAGATGAAGTCATCTACCCGAATCCCGGCTTCCCGATTTATGAGTCCATGATTCGCTATGGCGGAGCGCGGGCGGTGCCTATGCACTTGCGCGAGGAGAAAGGTTTTGGCGTGGACATCGACGAACTGGCTTCGCTCATCAATGCCAAAACCAAGCTCATCATTTTAAATTCGCCGCAGAATCCAACGGGTGGGGTGTTGAGCCGTGAGAATATTCATGACATTGCCGACGCCATCGGCGATCGCAACATCATGGTGCTCTCGGACGAAATCTACAGCCGGCTGGTTTTTGAAGGCGCGCCTTTTTCGATCATGTCCGTGCCCGGATTCAAAGAGCGCACCATCCTGCTCGACGGCTTCTCAAAAACCTATGCGATGACGGGATGGCGTCTTGGATATGGAGTGATGCGGCCTGACCTTGCGGAACATATTTCGCGGCTGATGACAAATTCCAATTCCTGCACCGCCAGCTTCACCCAGATTGCGGGAGTGGAAGCTCTCCGCGGCGATCAGTCGTCAGTGGATCACATGCGGAACGAATTTCTGCGGCGGCGCGATGTGTTCGTCGCTGGATTGAATAAAATCAAAGGCTTTTCCTGCCGCATGCCCAAAGGTGCGTTTTATGCCTTCCCCAATATTACCGGGACGGGATGGAAATCGAAGAAGCTGGCCGATGCTCTGTTGGAGGAAGCAGGAGTGGCCTGCTTGTCCGGGGCATCGTTTGGCGAATTCGGGGAAGGTTTTCTGCGGTTCAGCGTGGCCAATTCGCTGGAGAACCTGAGAAAGGCCCTGGATCGCATTGACCAATGGACGAAAAGGAATCTGGTAGGGAAATAGATTTCTCTGCACTTTTCTGGAGAAGACTGTGCCCAAGAAAACAACCGCTCGTAAACCGCGGGCCCCCAAGGCGTCTCGCCCCCATGCTCCAGGATATGGACTACCGAAAACCCGCACGGGACTGCTACCCTGGAAATGGGCGGAGGACCGGCTTACCAAAAGCCGGCAGTATTGGATCGCCACTACGCGTCCCGACGGCACGCCGCACGTGATGGTGATTTGGGGCTTGTGGTGGGACAATCAATTTTGTTTCAGCACCGGAAGCAAATCGCGCAAGGCCCGCAATCTGGACAAAAATCCGAACTGCGTCATCTGTAATGAGGATGCGGAGGAGGCCGTCATCGTGGAAGGAGCGGTGGAGCGGATGCGCGACGTTTCCCGCATTCGTAAGTTTCTGGCGATTTATGAACGCAAGTACAAGCTCGATATGTCGGGAATGGCAGACGGCATGAGTTCGCTGGAGGAACCCATATTTGTGGTCCGTCCGCGCAAGGTTTTTGGGCTGGCTGAGAAGACGTTTGCCACGAGAGCTACGCGCTGGATTTTTGGGAAGTAAAGTTCAGTTAAAACCATGCCCAATACTTTTCGCGTTTTTGCCACCTGCGACATTGGAGAATCCATCGACTTGTTGCGAAATAAAGGCTACACGGTCGAGGTGTATCCGGAGCCGGAGCCACCGTCCAAGAGCCTCATCATCGAGAAAGTAAAATCCGGGATCGATGGCTTAATCACCACTCTGCGCGACCCCATCGATGCCGAAGTTTTCGAGGCCGGCAAACAGACTCTGCGGGTGGTTGCGCAGTGCGCGGTGGGATTCGACAACATCAACCGCGCCGATGCCAATCGTTACAAAATCCCGTTCACCAACACGCCGGACGTACTGACCGAAGCAACCGCCGAGTTTGCGTTCTTTATGCTTGGGGATTTGGCCCGCAGAACGTGGGCGGCGGAACACCTGACCCGTGAACATAAATGGAGCTATTGGCACCCCTCGCGCCCTACCTTGGGTGACGAGGTCACCGGCAAAACCATTGCGATCATCGGCACCGGCCGCATTGGCCAGGCCATGATCAAAAAGTGCGCCGGATTCGACATGAACATCCTGTGCTACACCCCGGCCCATCCCAATCACGATTATGTGAAGGCCATTCAGGAGACCATGGACTTGCGCCATTCCCGTGGGATTTCCAAAGAGTTGAATTGGATCAAGTATGTAAGCCTGGAGGAAGCGCTGCGTCAGGCAGATTTCGTCAGCATCCACGTGCCGTTAATCCGCGAGGCCGAGAGCACCACGCCAACCTACCATCTTTTTAACGAACGTACGCTCCGGATGATGAAGCCGACGGCATTTCTGGTGAATACCTCGCGGGGCGCTGTGATCGATGAAACCGTTCTGGTCAAAGCGCTGCGGGAAAACTGGATTGCCGGCGCGGCCCTTGACGTTTACGAGAAGGAGCCGTTGCCCAGCGATTCTCCTTTGCGCGATCCTGCGATTGAAGACCGCTGCCGCCTGTATCCCCACGTCGCCAGCGCCGGTAAGATCACGCGTCTTTCCACGGACCCGAACAAAGGTATGGCGGGACGCTGCGTGCAGGGCCTAATGGATGTGCTGCAAGGAAATTATGGCGGTGATCTTACGAAGATGCCGTTTGTGGTGAACAAAGAGGCGTTCGGGAAGTAACGGCAAGAGCCGCGGACGAGGGCATCCGCGCCACACAAATACTATTCAGAGACGCTTTGTTCTTCGCTTTGGGCGCGCAGGACGCGATCGACGGAGTACGGGGCACGGCGGGTGGGTTCGTGATAATGCCGCACCTGCATCTCGCCCAATAAGCCAACCGCCAGCAGATTCAGTCCAGCCAGCAGAAGAACCGCGCCGAAAATCATCATGGGGCCATGCTCGGCCATCACGTGCGAGTGATAGAGGAACTTCGCAACTAGCAGCCAGACAGCAACCGCCGATCCCGCGAAAATGCTCAGCATCCCGAACGTGCCAAAGAAGTGCAGCGGGCGCGAGAGATACCGCAGCAGAAAGCGGATGGTCATCAAGTCGAAGAACACGCGGAACGTACGGGTAATTCCGTAATGCGAAACTCCACGCTCGCGATTTACGTTGCGAATGGGAACCTCGCAAATCGAAGCACCATGCCAGGAAGCCAGCGCCGGAATAAACCTGTGCAACTCGCCATAAAGTGGCACTTGCTCCAGAATGTCGCGGCGATAAGCTTTGAAGGTTGTTCCAAAGTCGTGAATGTCGACGCCACTCAACTTGGCCATCATCCAATTGGCGCATCTCGAGGGAATGCGGCGCAGCCACAAGTTGTCAATGCGGACTTTTCGCCAGCCGCTGACAATGTCGTAACCTTCGGCAATTTTCTCCAGGAACAAAGGAATGTCCGCCGGATCGTGCTGCAGATCGCCATCCATGGCAATGATGTACTCGCCGCGAGAGTGGTCGAAACCGGCCGCCAAAGCCGAAGTCTGGCCGAAATTGCGGCGCAGCTTGACTACGGTGACCCGGCTATCAACTGCGGCGATCTCGCGCAGCAGGTGAAAGGTGTGGTCGCGGGAGCCATCGTCCACCAGAACGATTTCAAAGCTTTCGCCATTGATCTCCATGACCGCTTTCAAGCGATCGTAGAGGTCAGTGACGTTCTCCTGCTCGTTGTGGAGAGGGACGACGATGGAATACTTGGGCATCTAACAACTTATTATACGATCTTGTGGCAGTTTTGGCAGTTACCTCCAGGCCGGTGCCCGGTTCCTGAACCATAACCGCAAACTCCTGCAAATCTAATGCGTTGGGCAACGCTTTCGTACATAGTATGCTTTCCATCAGGTTGCTGAATCGCGCCGTCGGGCAACCGCGATCCACGGGGGACTTCGACAATGGACAATATTGTGATGATTCTTTTCGGTAGTGTTTTGTGCACCACCAGCGCGCTGACGTTTATGGAACTCCGGCGTATCCGCAAGAAGCTCGAAGCTAAGTAGTCTGCCTCACACATTCCACAGATCCCCAGCGCTGAGGCTCTGGCAAGCCCAGCGGCTGGATTTGCTTCGGCCTCACATACTGATTTTGGCGATTGTGTGATCGGATGCGCTCTCACTCGTATCGCAGAGCTTCGATAGGATCGAGGTTGGCAGCTCGCATCGCGGGGAACATTCCGCTCACAATGCCCACCAGCGCAAGAATGATGGTCGAGATCACCACAACCTTGGGAGCCACCAGCAGGTGGATGTCGCCGGCGTCCGCGTGCTGGGCCAGAGCACTGTAGAACGTCAGACTCCCCACGGAGAAAGCCACGAGGTAGGAGAGCAGCACTCCGAGAATTCCCCCGACGGCGGTGATCACCATGGCTTCCGCCAGAAATTGAAACAGGATATCGCTCTTCCTTGCGCCCAGCGCTTTCTCCACGCCGATTTCGCGAGTCCGTTGGGTAACTGAAACCAGCATAATGTTCATCAGGCCGACGCCACCAATGCCGAGCGTAATGGTTCCCACAAACGCCAGTAGTATTTTCAGGCCTAGAGTAATAATGCCGAATTGAGAAAGCTGCTTCTGGGCATCGAAAACGAACACGGCCCGTTCATCGTCCGGTTTGAAGTTGTGGGCAATGGCCAAGGCGCCGCGTATGATTCCGGTTAGTTTGTCGTGGTCCAGCCCCTCGGAGTCCAGCCAGATTCCGCCCAGATAATGATTGTCCTGCAGCACGTTCATGGTGTTGTAGGGAATGTAAAGCGTACGGTTCTGATCATCATCACTCTCCTGCATTCGAGGATGGACAACCCCGACCACCTGAAAGCTGACCCCGTCAATGCGGACCGACTCCCCAAGGGGGGGGATTCCGGAAAATAGCTTGTCCTTGGCCTCGGAGCCGATCACCACAGCGAAACCGTGGCTCAGATTGTCCTGCTCATCGAGAAACCTGCCCGCGTCCATTTCCAGGTTCCAAATATTCTGGATGCAGGGATCGGCGCCGAAGACGGGGAAAGTAAAAGAACGCGATCCGTACTGCACGGTTGATTGTTTGTCGGATTGCCGGCAGACGTGCCGCGCCAGAGGCAGGACGTTGCGCAACAATTCCACGTCGTCGTTGGTAAAACGAATTGCCGTGCCAGCTTTGTTTCCTCCCGCCTGCTGGGAGGTGCGTCCTGGGAAAATGCCCACTGCATTAGCGCCGAAAGCCTTGAAGATATTTTCGATGGCCGTGCCAAACCCGTCCCCGTAGGCCAGCAGGAGCACGACGGTGGCGATTCCCCACGCCATTCCCGCCATGGTCAGCAGGGTCTTGCGCAGGTCGTGCCGCATAGCGCCGAAGGCTTGTTGTAGCAGATCACGTTTCATGGCTATTCTTTGCGCAGCGCTTCCACGGGTTGCAACATTGCCGCCTTACGAGCGGGATAGAGACCAGCCGCAATTCCCGCGATGGCAAGCGACCCGATCGCCAAAATTGCGGTCGAAGGCACAAGCCGGGGCGTGTCCCACCCCGGCGGCGACGGCAATAGGGAAAGCGCGGCCATCAGAGCAGCCGCCCCGGCCATGCCTAGGCCGCCACTCAACAGCGTAAGAAAAGCGCCTTCGGTAAAGAATTGAAACAGAATGCTGCGGTTGGTCGCGCCCAATGCCTTCCTCAAACCAATTTCGCGGGTGCGGTCCGCCACCGCGACCAGCATGATGTTAATGATGCCAATCGCACCCAGAGCCAGAGTCACCAATCCGACGCTGCCCAGAAAGAGATTCATGGCGTCG
The DNA here is from genome assembly GCA_963802555.1 of Terriglobales bacterium. Classification (GTDB taxonomy): domain Bacteria; phylum Acidobacteriota; class Terriglobia; order Terriglobales; family Acidobacteriaceae; genus DATBAX01. The sequence goes on from CAWDJD010000002.1 coordinate 1,333,877, forward strand.
AAAATCTTGCCGACCTGATCCACGGTGCGAATGGTGTCCCATTCGTCATAGGCATCGGGCGTGGTGTAGTCGAAGCCATGGTTGCGGGCAATGATCTTGTGGACTTCCAGTTGGGCGATTTCGTGGGTTGCGCGAGATTTTGGCTGATAGTTGAGAAATGAAATGGCATCGTTTATCTCGCCCACATTCAACGGCGGAAAATCTTGGCGCATCGTGGCGAACGGTATGAAGCTCTGCAAATTCTGGGTGCTGTTGTCGCCATGCCCGAGGCGCTTCACCGAGCCAATCACTTGGAAACGAATCCCATTGAGCAGAACAAAACTGCCCAGGAAAGGGCGACCCGGAAACAAAATGCGGCGGGCTTCGTCCCCTAGTACGATCACGGGCCGTCTTTGAGCGTCGTCGAGCTCGTCGAGCCAGCGTCCGTCTTGCATGGGCACATAGCGAATCTCGCTGAAAGCGGCCGGAACTCCCAGGAGTCTTCCGCTGCTCTGGTAGAAGTCGCTGACGACGCGGATATCGTTGCGAGAAATTGCCGGAACCGCCGCCTTCACATCAGGACAAAGCGCGACGATGTCCTGGTAATCCTTGTAGGTAAGACGGTAGTACCGCATGCTGGTGAAACTTCCATTCATGGCAGGGGCGCGGCCGCCCCAGATGAACATTACGTTTTCACCCAACTCGTCAAACTGCTTGCGGTTGCCGGAACGGAAACCTTCGCCCAATCCCACCAGCAGTAACAACGAGCCCACTCCCCAGGCAATGCCAAACATGGTCAGGAACGAGCGCAGCTTGTGCGCCCACAAGGTGCTTAGGGTTTGACCGAAGATTTCGAAAAGCAAACGCATGGGTATGACTTAATCATACCCTGCAAAGTGGATGACCGGCACGCCGAAACGCCGCGGTCATAGCGCGACTGGGCAAGATGATGCGTGTTGCCTTTGAGCACGGTCAGTTCCTTCTCATCGACTGGCTGAACAATGAGCGGCTGCACCGGCGCTTGCTGCGCAAAGCTGAAGGCGGTGAGGACAAGGGTTGAGACAACCAGGAATCGGCAAAAACGAGCGGCACGAATACGGATACTCATAACACTCCTACTGCATCACAGAACGAGTGGCAAGCGACCACACCGGGGGAATGTTTCTTCTGCCTGGGGGGAAAGACAGATGGGATTCTTCGATTCAAGAACCCTGAGTGCGGCATATTGCCGTGTTATCGCGACCTCGTCAAGCTCATTCTTAGGTACCTGTCACAGACGAGGTCCATGCGTCCGCAGACTTGACCGATTTCCAGCGGGCCAATAGAGTCAAATGCCAGCCAACCTTGAACATGTGGCTCTTGAAGAATCTCGACCGCACCACTTTTGAGCAAGCGATTGCCACCGGCATCGCCGGCATCGTTTCGCTTTACGCGGCGAAATTTCTGCGCTTGCCACAAGGTTATTGGGCGGCCATCAGCTCTTTTATTGTGCTGCAATCGAATGTTGCCGCGACTCTCAGCGCCGCGCGGGGCCGGCTGATCGGAACCGCGATCGGTGCGGTGATCGGCGCGGTCTTCGTTCGCTACCTGGGAGCGAGTCCGCTGTGGCTGGGTTTGGCGGCGATTCTCACCGTCCTGCTCTGCCATGCTCTGGGTCTGGAGGACAGCTATCGCCTGGCGTGCGTGACCGTTGCCATCGTGATGCTCATCAACTCTGGGCATTCGGCCTGGGTAACCGCTCTTTACCGTTTCCTCGAGGTCTCGCTGGGGATCGTGGTGGCGGTAGTTCTGGCGGGAATCCTGGAACACAAAGAAAAACTGGGCGGGAAGCCTACGGCTGCGAAGCGGTAGCGATCCTAGCTTTCTTCTTCTTGGAGTCGATCCTGATGCCCAGAAACGAAATGGGCAGGGCTCCGAGCACAGCCAAACCCATGCTGGCAAATGGACTCCATCCCAAGGTTACGGTCCGGAGCAGCACCACTCCCGCCCAGGCGATGGCGATCAGTTGAAACGCGTAGAAGAGGATATGCTTCTTCAAGGTCGGAGTCTCGCTGCTTTCCTGAGTCGGCAATTTGAGATGGTTGATCTCTGCGCCGATAGTTGTCGAACCCATCTTCTATCTTTGAGAAGGAATGCAAAACGTCACCAACGTAACCCGAGGCCCCTAAGCACGCCAACGCATCGGCCTCCTCAGTCCCCCGGATCTTGATCGACGTTCGAATCCGGCGCCTGACGCTGACTTTCCAGCAGGCGAAACTCATTGAGAATCTCAGCGCGCTGCTTATCCCTGTAATCGTGGGCAAAGCGTTCGAGGGCCCCAGTCACAATGTCGGAATGGTGGAGTTTGTCGAGTCCAGGATATTGTGTGATGTCGAGCCACAGGCGGTGCACTAATTGGATGTCCTCGGCCTTCATGGTCGGGGTATGCGGACCGATGCGGAACGTACTTACTTCCATATTTGGTCCCACCGCGTAGAACACGAACTGGCGCTTCGGCGCCGGAGCTTGCTCCCAGGCATTGCCCAGCCGGAACGCCTGCTCTTCTGCCGTCATCTTGCTGGACACTCCGGCGGCCACTGCGGAAGACTGCAGAGCATTCGCAGTCTGGACGATGGCCGACCACACATCCTGCGCCGGGACAACCAGCAGGGAAACATGCTTGCCAAATTTCTCAGCAATGGCCACGGCCCGGGTGAATAACGTCTGCTCGTAGTCACTAAAGAGTTGCTCAGAGGTCAGGTCGGAACCGCCGGAGGTGAGCCAGGACAAACGGGCCGTCATACAGACAACATCCTGCTCTTTGGTGTCCACCCGCCCTAGAATCCAACGCAGGTGGACCAAAGTATTGTAGTCACGCACGGTAACCAGAATGTTCCCAGGCCTCACGCCAACCGATTCCCTCTCCACGGTCTCAGAGTGGAGCAATTGGAATTGCTCCTTCATGTGCCCTTCGGTTAGGGCAAATTTCTTTCTGTTCACCCGTCCGGACACGGTAAACACGGTGAACAGCACTCCCGTGAAGATCAAGCCCGAGACAGTTGCCACCGACTTGGTGAAAAGGTTAGTAATGGCAACTGTAAGCAAGACCAGAGATACCGAGGCAAGACCGAACGGAATCTCGAGCCCACCAATCGTGACATTGAGCGGGACCTTCCATCCCCGCTCTCCCTTATATTTAAAGCGCAACACCAGCATGGAGAGGCTGTTGAAGACGAAGCTCCACATCACCCCAAATGCGTAGGCTTCTCCCAAAACGTATACATCCCCGCGGCTCGCCAGAATAATGAGTAACTGCAAGCCCACCACGAGATTAATCACCCGATAGGTGGTGCCGAATCGGCGGTGCGGTTTGCGGAACCAATCGGTCAGCACGCCATCTTCCGAGACCCGGTTTAGTACTCCATTCGACCCGACAATCGCTGTGTTAATCGCGCCCGACAGCATTAGGAATCCCACCAGAACGACAAATGCGCGGAAGATGAGCCTTAGCAGCAGCGGCCCCACAAGATGCATCGCCAGGCCGGCGATCAGATTGTCTTTGTAGGCCGGGCGCTGGCCATCGGGAATGATCATGCCGGCCAGCAGCGTCGCGCCTCCGGTGAAGATCAGGCTGTAGATGGCGATGATCAAAGCAGTGCGCTTAAGGTTCTTCAGTTTGGGATGGGCGATCTCTCGAAAAACCTGGGCCAGCGATTCTTCTCCGCTCATGGCCAGCACCGAGTGGCCAAATGCCATCATGATGCCGAACACACCAAACACCTTCGCGATGTTGCTGTTCCTCAGAAAGCCCAGTGCATCCGGGGTGAAATGTAAGTTTGCGGGCAACGGCAGCGGAGGAATCTGCAAAGGGCGGAGCAGCAGGGTAATAGCCGACCAGACCAGCAGAACGATCACCATGACGGTGGTGACTTCCATGATCTTGAGGGCCTTTTCGCTGGAATCCTCGATGCCTTTGATGTTTTCCCGCCAGTAATAGACCGTCACTGCAATCGCCAGCGCCATCGAAGTGTAGTTCACGTTGAGGTGGGGGACGCCGTGGCACAGACTCAACATCGCCTGCGGGATCCATCCGTGAGCCGTCATGGTGGCGAAAGTTTCGTTCACCAAGCCGGCAATGTAGTGTCCAGCCGACACCCCGGAGATCGGTCCGGTGAGGATGTAATCAAACATCAAGGTTGAGACCGCGACCTTGGCCAGGCGGCCGCCCATCGCTTCCTTGACAATGCGGTACACGCCACCGCGAACAAACATCGAGCAGCTTTCCACATACACCGCACGGACGGCGAACGAAAACAACATTACCCCGATGATCAGCCACGGCGCGGACCGTCCCACCGCTTCCTCAGCAATCCCCCCTGCATAGAAGGCCGATGATCCTAGATCATTGAGAATGATGGCGGCGGCGCGCCAATAGGAAATGAAAGTCAACATCACCGAGGTTGCGACAACGATGCGGACACGGTTACTGGGATCGCCGATGGTCGGAGGCAGGTTCATTTAAATGCGATAGGCTGGCGGCTCACGTTCGCGGGTCGGCCGGTTACAGCTTAGCGGTGTCTTGCCCGAACTCCTGAAATTGCGCCCGCTCATCTTAAAGGAGCCAGCCAGAACTTCCAAGGCCAATTCAACCTTTGGCCATTGTCTTGCCAGTTCGACGCATCAAGATACTTCAATTTTTCCAGAACAGTCGTCTATACTGTCCTCGCCCATGAACCCATTGACCAGCTTTCTCATTCGCCTGCTCATGGCCGCGTTTATCGCTGGATGCGCCGGGTGCGCGCTCCTGATTCCGTTGGTGGCTTTCAAATTTGTTGCGGTCGTGTTTGAGAAAGATCCGGTGAGCCAATCGGCCGCAGTCGAAGACTAGATATTATTTGACGTCGCATCCCCTCGTAAGAGTAGGAAATGCGATGGTGGCCCCGGGGTGATTCGAACACCCGACCTCCGGTTTAGGAAACCGCTGCTCTATCCAGCTGAGCTACGGGGCCTCGGTTCTCTGGCTTGTTGATTCTTTAAGTTTACAACGGCGGTCAAAATTGGACTTTCGGATTTCGCATGGCATACTCAAAGCGACACTTATCAACCCGACATCACCGGCCCTTCTTCTCCAGCGATGAGTAACCAATCCTTTGCTACCTATCCCAGCTTGCGCGACCGCGTGGTTCTGGTCACCGGAGGCGGTTCCGGCATCGGCGCTGCGGTTGTTGAGCAGTTCGCCTTGCAGGGCGCCCGGGTCGCTTTCGTGGATCTCGCGGTGGAGTGTTCAACAGACTTGGTTGCCAATCTCTCCGCACGTTGTGCGCATGCGCCTTTGTTTGTACGCTGCGATTTGACCGACATCGCGGCGCTCCAGTCAGCCGTCGCCGAGATCACTTCACAGCTCGGACCTCCTGGGGTCTTGATCAACAACGCCGCCAGCGACGACCGCCACAAATTCGAAGACGTTACTCCTGAATACTGGGACCAGCGCATGAACGTGAATCTGCGTCATCAGTTCTTCGCGGCGCAGGCGGTGGCGGCCGGTATGAAGGCAGCCGGCGGCGGCTCGATCATCAACATGAGTTCGATTGCCTGGATGGTGCCCTCGCCTGATCTCTGGGTCTACGTCGCAGCCAAGTCAGCCATCATGGGCATGACGCGCTCCATGGCCCACCACCTCGGACCAGACAACATCCGGGTGAACTGTGTGCTTCCTGGACTGATCGTGACCGAACGCCAGCGCCGCCTCTGGATGACCCCGCTGTACGAGGCAAAGGTGCTTGAACGTCAGTCCCTGAAGCGGTTGCTCATGCCCGAGGAGGTCGCGCGTCTTCTTCTCTTCCTCGCCTCCGACGACAGCTCCGCCATCACCAACCAAAGCCACATCATCGACGGCGGCTGGATCTGAGCCATTGTTATCCCGTCCCCACCGCATTGTCATCCCGAGCGTAGCGAAATGATCTGCAACGCAGATCATTTCGCGGAGTCGAGGGACCTGGTGTTACCGCCACTGCGTCCGGTTCGCTTTAACTTCAGTCAAGTCCCACAAAGGCAGATCTGGGGCGAGTACTTTGGATGGTCCGAAACCTACTGAATCACCACCGCCGGCTGGATTCCCGTACCCCAATTATCCGCCGGGGGCGTGATGCTGGTGGATAGCGCGCCGCCGCTGCTGGCCCCGCCGGACTTGTTGATGATGAAGCTCACGACCGCCGTCGCCGCCGCTATTTTGGCGCAGGTGCCGGTGCAGTTGCTGGTGAATCCTAAGTAATAGCGGCCAGCGGCGAGGCTAGTGGAGCCTTGGGCCCAGGGCAGTGATTTGAATCCTTTTGCCGCAGCGAAGGTTGTGCCCGCAGTGGCACCGAGATCAACCACCAGGTTGCCGGAGTTGTCGAACAGACCAATGTCGTAAATGTGGGCGCTGTTGTCGACGGTCATGACGTCGTAGGTGATTGCAGTCGAAGTGACGTTGTAGGGCAGAAGAAGTCCCCACAGAGAATTTACGTTGGCGCCGGCGCCGATGGAGGTTCCCGTCCGTCCTGAGGCGGTAGCGAAGAAGGGCAAAACGGTCGCGCCACCGCCAGCCTTCGACGCGATGGTGATCTTGCCAGCGGCGTTGGTGATGGTGACGTTCGCACCCGCCGTGAGAGTACCCAATACCGGCGTTTTGCCAGTCGAGCCGATGAGGATTTGTCCGTTGGTGGGAACCGCGGTCGAAGCCAGCGTTGTGGCCCCAGAGAAATAGGCGATGCCGTTAGTGGTGCCAGAACCCGCCAAGCCGCTGCCCACCGAGCTGCATACCCAGGCAGTTCCGCTCCAGGCCAGCACCTGCCCGGTGCTGCAAGTCTGCAGCAGGCTCAAGCTGACGTTGCCAGTGGTGCCGCCGCCGGTCAGGCCCGCTCCCGCGGTCACTCCTGTGATGGTGCCGAGTGCAGTGCTCGTGAGCGTGACCGTGCCACCCAAGGCGACCGTTCCTCCTCCAGATAGCCCGGTGCCCGCTTTTACCGTCACCGATGAGTTCGCCAGCATGGCGTTGGTCACCCCGGCGGAAGGAATGCTGATGGTCCCGCTGTTGGTGATCGGCCCTCCCGTTAGGCCGGCGCCGGTGGCCACACTGGTCACCGTTCCCTGACCCGGGAAGGCTTGGCCGGGTGCGAAAGTAATAACGCCGCTATTGTTGACTGACAAACCGGTCTCGCTCACTTGTCCGGGGACTCCGAAGAGCAGGTTGAAGGTCGCTCCCGCCGTCGATTTATTATTATTGATGGGTTCGGCTTGCCAGCGATAGACATACGATGCCGGGCCGAAAGTGGGTACATACACTGACGCCTCGGTGTCCAGAGGATTCGAAAGGAAGGCTTGCGTCGTGGTTGCCGTACCCAGGGGCGGAACCTCGATTCCCGATTCCGGCGTTAGTAATCCTCGGATAAAAGCGGTGCCGCTCACATCCAGAGCGCCGGCTGGAGCCTTGTTGCCAATCCCTACCTTGCCGGCATTTTCAAAGATGGCGGAGTTTTCAATATTGCAGGCGGTGGTGAATTTCGTAAGCTGATTGACAGTGGCCGTGCCATCGCTGGTGATCGCAGTACAAGCGGCTTGCGGTGTGGGCCCGGACAGTCCAGCGTTCGCGCCTTGAGCCGCCATCGCCGACGGGCTGGATGATATGGCAACCACTGGCGTCTGGCTTCCGGCCAAAGCGAATGCCGAAGCTGGCTTCCCGCCCAGCGTTTCCGCATCGGCAGCTTTCAGAGCATAGGCCACACTTAACAGAAGAACGCGCGGCTGCTCAGTTTTTCCTTCGGGCTGGATTCCCAGCCAGTGGGCGTCGCCGGAAGAAAACACATCCAACGGAAGGCCTTCCGCCTGGGTGGCTCCCAGCAGCACGCTGTAGTGTCCCGCGAAATCGACTCGCACATTCTGAGTTTCCTGCCACAGTGCGTCCGGGGAGTTTTGCTCTTTGTAGAGCGCGAAATTCATGCTGATGGTTTCGCTCGACGCTTTGGCTGCGCTCTCCGGCAGCACCCCGGTGATGCGGATCAGGCGGGGCACAATCGCGGACGAGGACGAAAAGGCAGCCTCTTGGCCAACGGCCAGCGGCGACGCCTGCCCCACCTGCGCCAAACCGATATCGGCACTCGCCAGGCAGATCAGCGTCACGGCAACGCGGGTGCAAAAGAATATGCGCTTCACGACACACCTCCCGCCAGATTCATGCACAGGGTTGCTAAGGATTGGAATGAACAGAGCCCGGTCTCGACGAAGAAATATTCACCGGGAGTCGCGGAATCTGGAGGGGAGGGGGTCGAATCCAGTCAGCGCCCCTCTAGAAAATAATGGTTAATTGGCGGGGTCGGTAGTCTCCAGGTGGCCTAGTCGAGAGACCTAGCCGAGATGACTAATCCGTTTGGATAAGCAGCCGCCCTCACGATCAGCACGAGGCTGACGTGTTAGCGTCCGGCTTACTAGCGAAGACGGCGATAGAAAACCTACTTCTTCTCGTCGGCCTGAATCTTGACTTGGGAAGCCTCTTTGACCACGATAAAGGGCGCTCCGTTGGCTTGCGAGAGAGTGCCGCTCACGCACACCTGTTTTCCCATATAGGTGGCCGCAACCTGCTCCGGTTTGTGCTGGTCCGCACTGAAGGTCACAAAATAGAACACGGGGCTCGGCTCGGGTTGGTCGAGGTCCACCTGGACAGGTTTGCCGGTGCCCCCGAGCGCGTATCGGGAAACCCGGGTGTCCACCACTTTCCCGCATACCATGACCGCTTCCCCGACGTGGTCTTTGGCCTCCGCGGCAGCGAGCCGCTTGGGCGCCTTGGTCTGACCCGAAGCCATCGACAAGAATCCGGTTAAGCAAACTATCAGTACAATCGTTTTCATTGTTTTCATCTCGTAGGTTTAAGTATCGGTTGGGAAGCCTGGGGTGTAGCGCCAACCCGATTTTTGTAAAGACGCCTGCGGGGGAGGCCGGCCATCTCGGTCGAGCTCTGCCATCCTAACCTTGCGCCTTGCCAAGGTCAATGATGCGTTTAAACCCTCAATCTGCTACGGTCCCGGCAAAACCTTGGATATTTCTTCCTTATCATTTGTCCGGCGTTCGATTGCCGGCAAGAACTGGCCGGGCATCACCGGGCATTGCCTTGGTGGCCGAAGTCGACGGTGCCGGGTTCGCGGCAGCGGCCTTAAAGGCGGCCATGCTCATGCAAAACGCAGCCGATGGTCCGCCACCCGTTAGCTTGGGTTGATGGGTTCCCGCGGGTGCATTCGGTTTGTAAATATACGTGGTCTTGTAATTCCATTCCGCGGGACTAACGCCGGTGGGCGCGGGATCGGCGGAAAAATAGCGGGCGACAATGAAATCCGTGGCGGTCGTCGTAATACTCGGGCCTGCTTCCACGCCTTCGCTCGCGGAGGTCCCGTCGCTGACGTTGACGCCGCTACCGTCCAAAGCCGAGGTCAACGCTAAATTTGAGACTTCAAGAAAAACATTGATGCTGGGCACGTGGCCGGAGAAATGGTATTTCATCTCTTTCACTCCGGGCTTGCACTTCTCGCAGTACCAGATATCGAGCGATGCCTTACAGGAGCTCGCCGCTCCTGGCACTGGCTGGTAGACATTGCTCCCGCCCGGCGCATTGTCAGTGATCCCTAACACCCGGACTCCGGGAGAAAGCGGCCCGGGCATTACGATGATGGTACTGCCTTCGCGGGTGGGCTCTTTGAGATCCATATCCGAGACGTGACTCGACCCACCCACGGTCAGGATCTCCTGCACGATGGTTTGAGCGGTTAGTTCAATTCCGCTCAGCAGCCATAACAACATCAAAAGTGTCGTTTTCATGACCTGCCCCTTTTACTACACGCGCGGGTTGGACGAAAAATTCCAAGGAACAGCTCGAAGGCCGGGGCCTTCGAGCTGAAAAGGGGGAGGTGGGGGAGGACACCAAACTTACTTCTGGACGGTGTGATTGACAGCAGCCGCGGCCGCCGCAACGGATTGCTTCCCCGTCGATGGCAAGCCTAACTGCTCCTCTACCGTTTCACGCAGCTTGGGATATGCAATCGCGCCACTCATGAAGTGGCCGTTCGCGAAGAAGCTGGGTGTACCGGACAACCCGAGGCGCTTGGCCTGTTCCAGGTCCTTCTTAACGGCGCTGGTTTGTTCGCCAGAATCCAGGCATTGATCGAAACGAGTTCCGTCGAGCTTGAGAGTGCGGGCTTCTTCTTTCAAGTCCGCAATCTGGAGCTTGTGGTTTTCGAACAGGGCATCATGGAATTCCCAGAACTTGCCCTGGGCCCCGGCGCAGCGGGCTGCCTCGGCCGCTTTTTCCGCGGACGCGTGCATGGGAAGCGGGAAATCCTTGTAGACCAGAGCGACCTTGTCGCCAAACTGGTCACGCAGACGGCGCAGCTCTACGTGCACCTTCTGACAGTACGGGCACTCGAAGTCACCGAACTCGATCAATTGGACGGGGGCATCCTTGGGACCGAGGCGGTAGGCATTCGTGGTGTCGACTTGAGCGCTGGGCTGTCCTAGTTCCACCACCACTCCAAATTGGTCGCGCAGACTGGCAACGTAATCTGCTTTGGCCTTGTTGAAGCGCGTCTCGTGCACGGAATCAATGATCTTGCTGCGCACGGCTTCGAACGGCTCGTCGCTGTTCAAGCCTTCATAGAAAAACCGGAGCTGGTCTTCGGTTGGTTCCTTGGCGGAGACCGTGACGTGCCGCTTGATCAGTTCTTCCACGGTGACCGACTCACGCGCCGCTTGCATTTCCAGGACCTCTTGATCGATCAACAGGTCCAGAGCATCACGCTCGGCGGTGTAAAACTTGTAGCTTGCCTGCAGCAGCTTGCCCGCTTCTTTTTCCTGGAGCTCAGCTGCGGTTAATTTCTTGTCACCCACCTCGGCCACCACCGTGGAACCATCCTGGGTGAAAGCCGGATTGGAAAACATGCTGAGCGCCATCCCCAGCCCCAGCGCTATCACACAACGCGAATTCGACATTGCGAACACTCCCCCCGTAAAGGTTAAACCTACGACCGGGCGTCGAGATGAACCCGACGCCCGGTGCATGTTGGACTCGAATGTAGGCAGAGGACTCCCCAACTTGAGCCTCTCTCCCCCCGTGTGACTTCCCCGCATCTGAGCTAGCGCTCATTCGCGGTTCAGTCGTTAATACTTACCAGGCAGTGTCTTCCGCCGTGCAGGAGCACTGGCCGTGGCCGCTGCCCAGCAGAATCAGGTACTGGCACTCCAACTCCAGGTCGCCTGTTTCCAGCGTGGTGTAGTTGGAATCGGTGAAGGTCGATTCCGTGGTTGCCTTGGTGGTTGGCTGGATGTGCGTAATCCATCCCCGGATTCCAGGGGTTACCGCACCGGCGTACTTTGCCGACGCGCTGCATTCGCTTCCACCACCCTTAGCCGTTGTGGTCGAGAGCAGCTTGATCACGCCAGCATGGTTGGTGAATGCGGTCAGAGGATTGCCGAGCAGGTTACGGTTGACGGATTCGGTGATGATTCCATCAGCAGTTACCGGGCACGAGCAGCAAGCCTGTAGTTCCTGGCTCCAGTCAAATACGTAGAACGCTGCGCAAAGATCAGCTTCGCCGGCGCTGCCGTCGTTGATGACCCGCACAGTTCCGTCAGGATAGCCCGTGTAATTCGCGCCCGAATAGTAGCTGACGGAGTAAACGTCATCGGGAGCGTTTTGAGCCATAGCTGCGGTCGTTCCAAGCACCAGGGCAATGGCCAGAATGGGAAGCAATGTACACACTACTTTCTTCATTGAAGATCCTCCTATTGTTTGGGCGCTGCCGGCTGGGGGGAGAACTGTTCAGCTAAGGATGCGCGAGGAAATGATCATCTTCCTTACTTTTCTTTACAATTACCCACCTGGCTTAGTCGAAGTCACTAGGTCTGCGAATCTACTTCCAATGGGTTAGTTCGACAATCGCCCGATTGCACTAGTCGCCGGGATTACGCACAAAGACTAACCATTTCGGACTAGTCAAAGAAATGATTTACTACTTGGTTTCCAACCTGAAATTTTTTTCCGGCAATTCTTACTGGGACGGAGTCTGTTCCGCTTCCTGTTGCCGCTCCAGGCGACGCGATTCTCTCCGCGCCTTCATCATTGCCTGGACAGCATCGGGAGAAAGTGGCTCAGCGGGCACTTCGCGTTCAATCTCCTGCGACTCCATCGCCACCGACGGCGGCAAGTCCTTGGGAAGTTGCTGCGCCGGCGGCGTATTGGCAAGCGGCAGAGGAGCAAACGCCTGCAGCGGTTGATCCACTGCGGCCGGCTTCCCCGGTTCGTCCGAGCTAGTCAAAATCATGCGTTGCAGAATACTTGGATCGGCCGGCGACGCCAGCATGACGTAATTGAAGCGGGAACCATTCAGTAGCGTGGCCAGCACGTCGCGCACCGGGCCGGGTCCGGCGTTGGCGAACAGATGCTCTTGTGCGCGATCAGCAGGAAATTCTATGACCGCTCCGGTCTTCACGCTCACTGCGCGCAGCACGTCGCCCAGACTCGAGTCCTGCGCGTTGATGGTCAGCTGGCCGCGCACGTATGTGACTTTGGCGGAATTTGAAACGGGTGTGGTAGCGACCGCCGGCAGACTCGCCGGAGTTTGCGCCTGCATCGCCGCAGCGGCGGCGAAAACCGTCGCGCCCCACATCATCGAACGGAAATATGAACGGCGAGCCATGAGACTAAAATATTCCAATCCGCCAACTACTTCGACGATACCGTATCGCTTTCTTTTTCCTGGGCCTGGGACCCGGCCTCATCCACTCCGCATTGCAGCGGCTCGTCGGACGGAGCGCCTTTTTTTCCGCCGATCGAAAGCCTGAGCTTGTCCTTCATAAATTGGGAACTGGATTGGCTGGCGGATTCTTCGGCGGCTTGACTGTCATCGGCGGAAACTTTTCCTGCGCTGCCGCTGGATTTCGCGTCGCCCGCGGCGGGCGCGTCTGCCGGCTTCACGCAGAGAGCGGGATCGGCTGCGACGTTCGACGCAGAAGCGGTATCCGCTGGCTCGAGCGACTTCACTTGCACCGCGGCAGAAGGTTTGGTCGAAGCGTCCTTGGCCTTCGGGGGCTGTGCTGACGCGGCCACAGCCAGGAACAGACAGATCAAAACCGTCAGCCAAAGCGCTCTGGTGAGACCGCCACGTTCCCGAGAAATGTCGCGCACCATAAACACTTCAACCTCCAACAATTCTTGCTGTCTGATGCAAGAGTAGAACACTGCTCCGCGCTTCGCGCAATAACGCCCTTGTAGTAGCCATTGTGGTTAGCCCTCACAAGTAGCCCTTTTGGGTTACTCCCTGCGAAGAAAAATTCGTCTGAAACCCGCGCCCGATCTTGGTTGTTGACATTTCGCGGCGAAGATGGCAAACTCCGCCCGATCTTTGATTCTCTCCCCCAGAGAGCTTAGTCCGGTCGCGGAGTGGTTGATGAAAGACTCGCCGCGACTGAATGGTTCAATTTCCTGAATCACCAATTTGTCCCGAACCCGGTTGCGAGTGTGCCCGATGTTTCGGACAAGGTCGTGGCGCGCCCCGGCCATCGATGGCAGTGGACCAATAAAGATTCCGTGAACGAGCGTCGAGGAGTGAACGTGTCGATTGGAACTTCAGAACCAGGTTTCCTGCTCGTGAGTCCCACGCTGGACGCCATTGCTTGTAATGCAGGAGCGTTACAAATTCTCGCTTTTCCCAGTTCGCCGGAAAAGATCAAGAAGTTGAATGTCTTCCTGAGCGACAAGATCCGCTCGGGCCTGGTCAACCGCCAGTCGCGGGAGTCATTGGAATTCGTGAAGGAGTTCAAGTCTGGCAAACGCCGATACGTTTGCCGCTCCTTCCGCCTGGACAGCCACGAGAGCAACGGCAACCATCCGACCGTCGCTGTCCTGCTGGAAAGATATTCCTCCGGGGTTGGGGCGCTTTCTCAGATGTCGGAACAATTCGCCCTCACCGAACGCGAGCGGGAAACCGTGGAATTGCTGCTGCAGGGTTTGACCAGCAAGGAAATCGCCATCCGCATGAACATTAGCCCAAACACAGTGAAAGCTTTCCTGCGGTTGGTCATGGTGAAAATGGGGGTCTCCACCCGTTCCGGAATTGTGGGCCGGGTAGTGGGCAGTTCCTGATTTTGGACCCACTCTTCGGAGCGAACCTGCCATGAAAATCAAGAAGTTATCCCACTGAACTAATCCGTTTGAACAATTTACGTCTGCCCCCGGTTCGCGCAATGATCGTGGGCCGTGAAACACGCCCCCGAATCGGACCGCCGACGCCATCCACGATTTCCCCAAATCCTGGAGATTCAGGCCCATGAAGTGCTCCCACTAAAATCCGAGGAGAAATCCAAGCCTCCAGTTCTGGGCCGCATTCAGAATATGAGCAAAGGCGGCATCTGTTTTCTGAGCCAGCATCCGATTTCGCGGGCTTCCCTGCTCCGCTGCGAGATTGGCATGGCGGATGTGCCGCTCTCGGTTCCCACGCTGTTGTTAGTTCGTTGGACCAAAAAACAGAATCTCGAATCCAATAGCTACCTTTCCGGCCTACAATTCCTGTTCTGAAATCAGGCATGGTTTGTCACACAGGACTGGCGCCGCAGGGGCCGCCCCACCCATTCGGATTAAACTTTTGGATTAGCCAATTTGACTAACGTATTCTCACTAATGCCTTTGCGGTAGACCAAAAGCAGGATTATCAAGTTTTGCGGGGTTGCAGTATATTGCACATGGCCCTCCCTCCCAAACCCAGGCCCGAACCCACCAAAGGGTTTCGACATGCTTTTCCGTGCGCTCCGACGAAGGCGAAACAGGCTGCTCTTTGCGGCTGTGTTGCTCGTGTGCGCAATCCTGGGACTCTCCGGTTGCGGTGCCAGCAGCGGCGACTCCCATCCTTCCATAAGACTGACCTCGCTTTCTGTTTCTCCCGCCAGTTCAACCGTGTTATTAGGCAGTGGCCAGCAATTCACAGTGACCGGAAACTATAGCGACGGCAGTCAGAAGGATTTAACTCAAGCCGCGAGCTGGATCGTCCTGCAACCCACCATCGCCAGCATCAGTTCGCCGGGCATGGCGGTGGGCAAGCAGAGCGGTACCGCAACCATAACGGCGTCGTCTGGATCGGTCAGTGGATCGGCGACGCTCAACGTGGCCACGCCGATACTACTCTCTCTCGCAGTATCGCCTTCCAGTCCGTCCATCCCGAAGGGGGAAACCCAGCAGTTCGCAATATCGGGAACGTTTAGCGATAAGAGCACTCAAGACCTGACCAGCACGGTGGCCTGGGCCGCGCCACCCGGAGGAGCAGCTTCGATCGATGCCACTGGGCTGGCCACGGGGCAAAAAGTGGGGACCACCACCATCACCGCCACTTCAGGTTCGTTAAGCGCCATTGCTACGCTGACCGTAACTCCGCCTGTTGTGACTTCCCTAGCCCTCACTCCTGCGAGATCCTCGCTGGGACTGGGAGCTCATGAGCAGCTCACAGCGACCGGCACCTTCAGTGACAGCAGCATTCAGGACATTACCGGCACCGTGACCTGGACCTCGATCAAGCACGGCGTGGTCACGGTTGCGGCAAATGGAATGGCCAGCAGCTGGAGCATTGGCATTACGGGAGTCTCGGCCACCTCGGGTTCGGCCAGCGCTTCGGGCACCATCACCGTAGTGCCGGTGGCCGGCGTCGATTATTTTTCCAACGCGCACACTGCAGGTGCGCCCGATTCAACCCTCACCCTGGTCAACACCGGTCTCACCGGCGGAGATCTTTGCGCCATGATTTACGTTTTCGACAGCAGCCAGGAGTTGAACGAATGCTGCGGATGCTACGTCTCGCAGGACGCCGGAATGCGCACGCTTTCCGTGAACACCGATCTCACCTCCAATACCCTGACCGGCGTCACCCTGACCACCGGCGTCATCCGCGTGATTCCAGCCGATGAAGCCAGCAATCCCTCATGCAACGCGGGAACAGTGACTCCCTCCGGTTTGGTGCAATCCTGGGTCACTCACATCCAGTACTCCGCGCCAAACACATTCACCACCACCGAGACTCCCACGCCAATGCCGAATCTGGGCAACGACGAGCTCTCCACCCTGGAAAGCGACTGCGCCTTCATGCAAAAACTGGGCAGCGGACATGGGATCTGCAGCTGTGGCACGGGAGACTGACGACTCCGGCTTTTCCGCTACGAACAAAGTGTCAACCAGAAACGAGATTCAGCTCGCCTTCTTCTGAGGTTGCGAAGAGGAGTCCTTGCCGGCAGTGATTTTGCTGGTCATCGCGGTCGGATGCGAGAAGGAGTTACGTCCTGAGGAAAGTTTCCGCAGGGCCGCAACTAACGCTCGGGCCACGCCGTTAACCACACTTCTGAATCCGGGCTCTTGGGTTTGGGAGGAGGCCTGAAGAGCAGCCCTATATTTCTCAATCCAATCTTGTTCTGAGTTGCTCAAAAAATAATCCTTCGGGGTTCGAGCGAACGTCCAATGTGACCAAGGGTTTGCCTCGGTTTTATACCTCGTCCCCGGCGCGTAGGGCAATGCCCCCAAAAGAACTAATCCATCGGGTTAGGGATACGGCCTAACCGATTCAGATTAATCCGACTGTGGTATTGAGCGAAATGGGTGGATGCGCCTACACTCGCGCCGTCCGGAGGTTCAACATGAAAGACGCCTACGAGGTTCTACGCCAAACCGAACTTAGGCTCGCGCGGGTAAAAAGAGAGATCGAAGCGTTGCTGGTGGTCGCCCCGTTGCTCCGGGACGAGACGGACAAAGCTGAGGATGAAACTACGGAGTTCGCAATCCGAGCCTAGCCCTGGGCGCGCGTTTCAATCCATGCACAGGCCTCCCGACTGCCCCTTCCTTAGAATATCCTGGTAATCAAACCTTTGAGCTTGCCGAAGAAGCCGTGGTGTGCGCGCTTGGGAGCCAGCACTGCGGTGGGCGGCGGTGGTAGGACTGCGGACGCCGAGCTTGCCGGCTCCGTGGCAGCCACACGTGACGAACTGCGCCCTTCGGAAGTCGCCGCAGAGGATGGCTTAGTGGCCGGTTGTGCGGACGCCGAGAAAATAATGGGTTCTACATCGATATGGACGTGCTTTTCATTGGCCTTCAGCGCCGGTAACGGCGCAACTTCCGGTCCCGGGTCGCGGGTTCCGGAATCGCCGGTGCCGCTGGCTTCGGTGCCAGTGGAAGGCACTGCCGGCGGATCAGCCTTGACCGTCTCGTTCGCTTGTCCCAAATGCATGGATTGCATTTGATTGGCATCGACGCTGACCGGGGCGGCCGAAGCCAGCAACACAGGAGTCGTCGGCGCTGGACAACCGCAGTCGGTTGGCAGCGCCACTTCCATCGCGTGCGGGCCACCTGAGTTTAGTGCCGTGTCCACGGCATCGACCCGTCCCCCATGAAACACCAACTGTTCAGTGGGTTGGACTTCATAGGTGCCTTCGCCCATAAGTTCGGCAACCACGACCGGCGCGGTATTGCCAGGCAGGGCACGCATGCAGGTATTGCCCCGGGCGTCGGCCCGGATGGCGTAATGAAACTCACCCGGTCCTCGCAGCAGGATGCGGAAATCCGGCGTCAGAATGGCGTCCGATGATTCGTCGAGGGCGTAATGGGTTTCGAGAGCGCCCGTGCTCATGCCTACCATCAAATCGTGTCCATTCTGCGACTTGGTGACGGAAACCGTAGTCCCCGGGCAGACGTGGATTTCGCCTCCCCGCGCCAGTTTGAGAACGGTGGTCTGCGCTCCCCCGGTGACAGCGGCGCCCGATGCCAGCTTGTCGGCGAAAACCACGTTGCCCGACTCGGCCAGACTTACCGGAACCGCGACCGGTTCTTCACTTTTGGTAAGGGCGGTGACGGTAGGAGGCTTGGCGGTCACTTCCTCGGTTTCAGCCCGCAAGCGAATGATGAGCCGGTTTCCCGAAGGCTCCGCGGTATAGCTGAGCGGCTTGAGAAGATCGATGGTCACGCGCGCTACCGGCGGAAACATCAGATACTGGCGCAGCCGGATATCGCTGATGTCCGCGCTCTTGACATCAATCTCCTTCTGCCGGGCTTGCATGCTGGCATTGGGCAAGTCGATCACCAGACGCAGCGGATTTTCCAGCTTGGTAATGGTCGGAACAATGGGGCTGCTGGAGGTGATCTCCACCGCCGGCGCGCCGTTTTCCAGAATTACCTTCACCTTGGAGACGACCGCGGGTTCCGGTTGACCGGCGGCGGCAGCCAGCGCCGCCCGCTTGGATTGCGCTTCACCAAGAACCGGGAGAAGCGCCGAGACAAGCCAGACGGCGACGAGTTTGCGATGGATGCAAGGCGGGAATTTCATGCCAACAGCCCTAAGCCTGAGATAACAGTTTACCGACTATTCCCGAACGGGTGGTGACTCCCATCTTGACCATCACCAGGCGCACAAACGCCTTCACCGTGTTCGGACTGATTTCCAAACGGGTCGCAATTTCTTTACTGGTCAATCCTCTTAACAATAACTCGACCGTCTGGTTCTCGCGCGGGGTGAGCCCAAATTGTTCAGATGCCTGAGACAAGGCGCCCACGCCATAGGAATTTCTTTCCAGCAGCAAGACGACAGCGTTGCGGTAGGCCTGGCTCATTTGGGACTCGAGCGCGAAACTGCGGCAGGTATAACGGCGATATCCCGATTTAAACTCTTTTGAGAAGGTGTGCGAATCGGCGGAGCGTCCCGTAGCCAGACTGGATTTCACGCGGTCGGCTAAAAAGACGTCCAGGTTCTTGATCCGCTCCGGCGAGGTTGGGTAGGCGAGAATCTTCACCGCCTCCGAGTTAAACATCAGCAACTTGAGTTTGCTGTCCACAAGAAGAAAACCTGTTTGCAGCTGTTCATTGGGCATGCAGACAAAACTCCACTGACTACAGTTCTTGAGTTCGCGAAAGGCCTGGGGGGAGGACACTTCGACTTTACAAGCTCGTGCGTTACGTATGAACCTCGCGTTGCGGGGGTGGGGCAGCACTAAGTCTCTGACGACGGCGGGGATATGTCAATATGCATTTGCGATTTCTTATATTCGGGCTGCAAAACTTTGCACTTTCGCAGACATGACCAGCACATGTTAGCCTTCCTGAGCTCCAACTTCATTCGATGGGGATTTCATGAACGACCCGCACTTTTCTCATATTGACCTGCAAGCGACCGCCAAACAGATCATGATGCAATACGGTTTCGAGCCGGATTTTCCTCCAGGGGTCCCGCAGCAACTTGCGAGCTTGAAAGCCCATCCGCCGCAAATCGTCGCAGGCCCGGCGGTGCGAGACCTGCGAAATCTGCTCTGGTCATCCATCGACAATGACACCTCGCGCGACCTCGATCAGATCGAAGTCGCCGAAGCTCTGCCCAAGGGCAACATTAGAGTGCTGATCGCAATCGCCGATGTGGATGCATTCGTGGCGAAGGACACTCCGATCGATCAGCACGCGGCCCGGGAAACAACATCGGTTTATACCGGAGTACGGATTTTCCCCATGTTGCCGGAGGAGCTTTCCACAGACGCGACTTCCCTGCTGGAAAGCGGCGACAAGTTGAGTGTGGTGACCGAATTTGTTGTGGCCGCCGACGGCACGTTGCAATCGGAAGACATTTATCGCGCCATCGTCCGCAATAAAGCACAGCTTGCCTATAACGCGGTCGGGGCATGGCTGGAGAACACCGGCGCGGCACCGCCCAAGGTGGCGGCGTCGAGTGATCTGCAAGCTCAGCTCAAATTGCAGGACCAGGTGGCGCAGGCGCTCCGCAAGCATCGCTATCAGCAGGGCGCGCTCAATCTAGCGACCGCCGAGGTCACGCCAATCCTGCTGAATCAGGAAGTCGTCGACGTGGTGAATCTGGAGAAAAACCGCGCCACCGAATTGATCGAGGATTTCATGATCGCCGCCAACGGGGTAGTGGCGCGCAGGTTGGAGAAGGTCTCCTCGATCCGCCGCATCGTCAAGACTCCGGAGCGCTGGGACCGCATTGTTCAACTGGCCGCATCGCACAATATAAAACTTCCTGCGGAACCCGATTCCAAGGCGCTCAACGATTTACTGATACAACGCAAAGCCGCTGATCCCGACCATTTCGCGGATCTGTCGTTGACGGTCATCAAATTGATCGGACCGGGCGAATACGTTTTGGAGCGTCCCGGAGACCCGGTGCAGGGTCACTTCGGCCTGGCGGTTTTGGACTACACCCACTCCACAGCACCGAACCGGCGCTTCCCGGATATCGTTACGCAACGGTTGCTCAAGGCTTTGCTGGCGGGCAAGCCCAACCCTTATTCGGACGCCGAACTGTCTGCCATCGCCAGCAATTGCACAGAGAAAGGCGATGCCGCCCGTAAAGTAGAACGCCAGATGTCGAAACGCTTTTCAGCCATGGCCATGATCCGGCACGTTGGCGAGACTTTCGATGCGATTGTTACCGGGGCATCCGAGAAAGGAACTTTCGTCCGGGTGCTGCAGCCCCGGGCGGAGGGCATGCTGGTACAAGGACAGCAAGGCGCCGACGTGGGTGACAAGCTGCGTGTGAAGCTGACCCGGGCCGACGTTCAGCGTGGATACATTGATTTCGTTCGCGCCTAGGCGAGCCTTGTGCCGATCACGGCTTGGGCTTGATTTGGGCAGACTGGACAGCCGTCGAGGTTCGTCCGATGGCAAATCTCAAGACCCACTGGCTGGCCACGGTCTCACCGTTTACTTGTGGAGGGGTGAATTTCCAGCGCCGGGCGGCCTGCAAAGATTTATTCGCGAAATACTTGCTGGGGCCGGCCGATTCGAATTTTGCTTCCACTACATTTCCCGATGCGTCCACATCAATTCTAATTTTGACCCTTACTCTGCCTTCAATCGTATCTCTTGCGCTCGCTGAGACCTCGGGCAAAGCCTGCTGCACAGCCGAACCTGGGACGGAACTGGATCGGGCTCTTTCAGCGGTCGTCACACTCGGTCTTTTTGGTTCGGGAACCGCTGGCTTTTGCTCCGCTGGTTCTTGCTTTTCCTCTGACTCATGGGCTGCGGGAGAAACGGAAGACGGGCCCTCTGAAGCGGGACTCGGTGACGATTGAGGGCGACGGGTGAGCAGTCTTGATCCGCCGAGGATCAAGACCAGCAGAACCACGGCGGCCACGATCGGACCGACAAGACGCGACCTGGTTAGCGGCCGGCTTGAATCTGGTTCGGCGGAAACCGCAGGCGCAGTACGCTTCCGGGAGTCAGGTACGGATGGCCGCAAACTGGCGGCGATTTCGGCGATGGTCCAGCGGCGCTGCGGATCCTGGCGCAGGCAATGACTGGCGATATTTCGAAATGGTGACGGCAAAGTTTCGGGAATGACCGGCTCCCCGATGGCGGCGCCATCCCACACCAGCGGACGCTGGGTGAGAATCTCCACCAGGGTCATACCGAGCGCCCAGACGTCAGAGGCGGGCGTCACGCCGCTCGCGGCTTCGGGGGCGTGTGCGAGGCTCGGCTCTGGCGTCCTTTTTTCCGCTTCCCCGACTTCGTACAATCCATCGCTCGAAACTTTCAATTGATCGTGTACCGCCAAGATGTTTGACGGCTGCAGGTGACCGTGCACCAAGCCCTGGGCGTGGATGTAAGTGAGAACTTCAAGAACCGGCGGGAGCACCTCGCGCGACTCCTCGGAAGTGAGCGCCCGCTGGGGAAGAATTTGGGCCAGGTTCTCTTCGGCATATTCCATCACTACAAAGAGCAGATCTCTGCCTCCGAGATGACAGCGTCCCATTTGAAAAAGTTGGATCAGGTGGGGATGGGACAGTTGGGCGGCACGTTGCCAGCGCGCGATTTGATTTTCAGAGCTCTCCGCCGCCGGAACAAATTTGATGGCAGCCTGTCCAGTGTCCGGCCGATCGAGTTCGGTGAGGAAGACGGCGCTGTGGTCGGAGCCTCCCAGATACTGGCGGAGATGGAATGTTCCATCGACCACTTGGCCTTCGAATTCTTTCCAAGCCTCGGTCATTGGTCTGTGCAGTCCACGTTAGAACATCGCAGCGCTATTGTATGTGAGCCTTCAGCCTGCGGATCAATCCATCGTTGCTTGAATTCCAATCTGCCGCAAGGATGACTTTAGGAAAACCCACATTACCAGAGTACAAGCCTCGCACGCGCCATTTTCCGGATTTCTTCGTCGGATTGGCCCAGTCAAATCCGCGCCTGGTCTCGCAATTTAACTGGCCTTTTGCGATCTATGCCATCTCGTGCCGGGGACGCACACTGTGCTTGCTGCAAGAAACTCTTGCTTCGAGTGATTGCAGCCGACGAAAAAATCCCCCGCCGTGATTGTACGAATTACGGCCAGACGAGAGGTCTTCGGTGATGGATCTCAGATCGCGTTGGAATGCCCTGCTTTTGGTGCTGGCCCTGACCCCTCTGTTCGGCTGTATGGTTCTTGACGCTTCCCCACATCAAACCCCCGCCACCGGACTTGCGGCGGGCAAAACCACGATGAACTTTGGCTCGGTGGTCGTGGGCGACTACACGGTGGTCAGCGACACCCTGCAAAATTCAAGCAGTTCCAGCATTACCATTTCCTCAGCCACGGTGAGCGGGGACGAGTACAGCATCAGCTCGCCCAGCTTTCCCATGACGCTGGCCCCCGGACAACAGACCACGCTGAGTGTCACATTCGCTCCCACTTCTGCGGGCCAGCCGACCGGCTCGATTGTCCTGGCCAATGACGGCCCCACCTCTTCGGTCACCCTGAGTCTTGCCGGGACCGCGGTAGCGCCGGGAGTGCTTGCGGCGAATCCCGCCAGCATTAGCTTCGGAACCGTCATGGTTGGAAAGAGCCAGACCCTGACTGAGACCTTTACCAACGCCGGAGGCACCAATCTCACCATTTCCCAGGCCACTCCAAGCGCAAGCTACTTTCAAGTAAGTGGCTTGACGCTGCCCCTGACCTTGAAGCCGAACCAGAACGCGAACTTTAGCGTGACGTTTACGCCTGCCAGCAGTGGCGCCGCGAGCGGCACGATCCAGGTGGCTACGCAGGCGGCAGGCTGGGCCCACGGTCGTCGCGGCCGGTATCACAGGGCTGGGGCCGGAGTTGCGACACTAGCCGAAGTAAGAGCCTCGGCAGCCGACGGAGCCGATGAAGCCGTGACCATCCCTCTTTCCGGTATGGCGAACAACGCCGGCCAACTGACATCGACGGCGAGCCTGAGCTTCGGCAGCACCACGGTCGGCAAATCGCAAACCCTGGCTGCTTCACTGACCAACTCTGGCGGTTCCAGCGTCAGCGTGAGCCAGGCAACCGTCACCGGAACCGGCTTCAGCGTGACTGGATTGAGTCTGCCCCTGACCCTCGCAGCCGGCCAAACCACAAGTTTCAACGTGGTGTTCACCCCACAGTCCGCGGGAAATGCCTCGGGAAATGTTGCCATCTCCAGTAATGCTTCCAATTCAACCGTGAATACGGGCCTCACCGGCACGGGCGTGGCTGCCGGAGCTCTTGCGGCCAGCCCAGCCAGTGTAAGTTTCGGAAGCGTTCAAACCGGCAGCAGCCAGAGTGCGTCGGAGACTTTGACCAACTCAGGCGGGTCCAGCGTCACTATCACGCAGGCAACCGCGACCGGTTCGGGATTCAGCGTAAGCGGGATTTCTCTTCCCGTGACACTGGCCGCAGGTCAGAGCACCAGTTTCAGCATAGCCTTCGCTCCGCAGTCCAGTGGAGCGGCCAGCGGTAACCTCAGCATCACCAGCAATGCTTCGAACACTTCTCTTTCCGTCGCACTTGCGGGAACCGGCGTGACGGCCGGAACCCTTGCGGCCAGCCCGGTTAGCGTGAGTTTCGGAAGCGTTCAGACCGGCACAAACAAGACGGCATCCGAGACCTTGACCAACTCCGGCGGCTCCAGCGTGACCATCACGCAAGCAACCGCGACCGGTTCGGGATTCAGTGTAAGCGGAATTTCGCTCCCGGTGACGCTAACCGCAGGTCAGAGCACAAGTTTCAGCCTCGCCTTCGCTCCGCAGTCCAGTGGAGCGGTCAGCGGCAATCTCAGCGTCACCAGTAACGCGTCGAACACTTCTCTTTCTGTCGCACTTGCGGGAACCGGCGTTACGGCCGGGGCGCTGGCGGCGAGCCCGGTTAGCGTGAGTTTCGGAAGCGTTCAAACCGGCACCAGCCAGAGCGCGTCGGAAACCCTGACGAATTCCGGTGGATCCAGCGTGACCATCACCCAGGCGACCGCGACCGGTTCAGGTTTCAGCGTGAGCGGAATTTCTCTTCCCGTGACACTTGCCGCAGGTCAGAGCACCAGTTTCAGCATCGCTTTTGCTCCGCAATCCAGTGGAGCGGCGAGCGGCAATCTCAGCATCACCAGCAACGCCTCCAATTCGTCCCTGGGGATCGGGCTATCGGGAACCGGTCTCGCGCCTGGAACCCTTGCCGATACGCAGTCGAGTTTGAGTTTTGGCAGCATTCAGGTGGGGAGCAGCACGACGGCGTCAGAAACCATCACCAATACGGGCGGGGCCAGCGTAACCATTTCCCAGGTAAGCGTCACCGGTACTGGGTTCAGCGCGCCGGGTCTCGACCTGCCATTGACTCTGACCGCTGGACAGAGCTTTACCTTCAGTGCGATGTTCGCTCCGCAAGCCGCGGGCGCAGTTACAGGTGGCATTTCCGTGATTTCGAACGCATCCAATGCGACGCTTGCCATTTCGCTTTCCGGTACCGGCACGGCGTCGGGACAGCTAACGCTCTCACCCTCAACACTGAGTTTTGGCAATGTCAACGTAGGCGCGAGCCAGACGCTGACGGGAAGCCTGAGCGCCACCGGCGCAAGCGTCACGATTTCGTCCGGTGTCCCGAGCACCTCTGAGTTTGTGCTGAGCGGAGTCTCGTTCCCCTTGACGATTGCCGCCGGACACAGTGCATCGTTTACCATGACCTTTACCCCGCAGGCCTCCGGAGCGGCTGCGGCCACGGCCACTTTCGCCAGCAACGCTTCCAATACCCCAGGCGTGGAATCGCTGACGGGAACAGGCGTCGCCGCCGCGCAACACCAGGTGGCGCTCACCTGGGACGCCAGCTCCTCTTCTGTGGTGGGCTATAACGTTTATCGGGGCGCGGCCGCAAGTGGGCCTTACACGAAAATCAACTCGGCATCCGATGTCAGCACCTCCTACACCGACAGCGCGGTCACAGCGGGTCAGACTTACTATTATTTGACCACCGCGGTGGATTCCGAGGGGGTGGAAAGCACGTACTCCAACGAAGTGTCCGCCACCATCCCGACGCCATAAGAACCCGGAGCCCGGGCGGTAGCCGGTCTTACGGCGATTTCCCAGGGCTCGACCGGCCTTAACCAGGCCGGTCTTCACCAGGCCGGTCTTAACCGGGAAGGATTAGCCCATCGAGCCGATTGCGATCAGGTGCAGATTCGGATCAAATCTCCCGCACGAAGTAAAGGGGTCTGAAGTGCAATGCTTTGCACTTTGGTAAGTAACGCGACTCAGGGATGTACTCCCGAGACCTTCTCCTCTTCCGCACGAAACATTAAAACTTACAGACATGAGTTCACTCTCCCCCAGTGCTCTCGGAAGATTCGTCTCGATGGCCGTCGCCATCGGCATTCTTCTGGTCTCCGCAACGAATCTGGCGTCGGCTTCAACCAAGATACTCGCCGTTACTCCTGGAACCATTTGGTTTGGCGGAGTCCCCGTCGGCCAGACCGCGAGCCATCCCGTTACTTTGACGAATGCCGGCACGGGAAGCCTGACCATCTCCAAGGTGACCCGGACCGACTCGAACTTCAGCGCCCACTTGAATTTGCCGATCACGCTGGGGGCAGGCCAGAGCGTTCAATTCACCGTCACCTTTACCCCAAGCTTTGTGGGACACATCAACGCCGCGTTTGTGTTCACCAGCACTGCCACCGACTCCCGCAAGGTGCTTTATGTTCATGGCGGTGGCCGGTATACGGAAGCGCTGTCGCCCAGCGCAGCCAGTCTGAGCTTCAGCGGAATTCAGGTCGGCAGCAGCCAAACCTTGACCGAAGCGCTGTCGAACACGGGAAGCTCGAGCATCACCATAAGCGCAACCAAGATCAAGGGATCTCAGTTCAGTGTGAGTGGACCCGGCCTGCCGCTAACCCTGGCACCCGGGCACAGCATGACGCTCAACGTCACCTTCACTCCCAGCGACGCAAATACTGCCACTGGGAGTCTCTCCGTAATATCGAACAGCCCGAATGTGGTGATACCGCTTTCGGGCAAGGCCGGTGCTGCGGGAGTTCTGAGCGTGACCCCCGGCAGTTTGAAATTCGGTAACGTCACGGTAGGATCGAGCGCCAACAAGACGGGGAGTTTGACTGCCTCGGGCGGCACCGTGGTGGTGAGCGCGGCCAGCGTAACCAGTTCCGAGTTTTCGCTTTCGGGTCTTTCGTTCCCGGTAACCATCGGGAATGGCAAGAGCGTTTCGTTTACCGCCACCTTCGCTCCGCAAGCGTCGGGAGCGGCTTCGGCGAGCTTTACTTTCACTGCCGCTTCGCAGGTAACTGAGTCCCTGGCAGGAACCGGCATGGCGGCGACCACCCACAGCGTGGGCCTTTCGTGGGAAGCCAGTTCATCGAGCGTGAATGGATATAACGTATACCGGGGCAGCTCGGCTTCGGGATCCTATTCCAAACTGAATTCCTCGTTAGACGCGAATACGTCTTACACCGACAGCACGGTGCAGTCGGGAAATACTTACTTCTACGTCACGACTGCCGTGGGCACGGATGGCGTGGAGAGCGGCTATTCAAACCAGGTGCAGGTAACCATCCCCTGAGTCGGGGGCTTCGCACCTCCTAATCCGCACTGCTTAGTTCGAAGGGAGGGTCGTCCGCACTTAAGGACGGCCTGTGGAAAATTCCTGCCTCCGTACCGTTTACAATCCCTCAATTCTCTAACTCGTTGATCGGTAATAGAACATGCAGCCGGGAGATTCTACGCAGGCGAAAGCCCGAACTCGGACTGCCATTTCTGGGGTCGGCGGCGTTACCTAAGTACCGGGTCAGTCCTTTCACGGGAACATGTATTTCGGGACTCTAGCCGTCCGGGGGAGATGCCGGAATAATTGTCAGCAGAGGTAATTGCTCGATGCGGAGAGGCTATTTACTGGGTCTGGCGATGCTGGCGACTGCGCTCCTGGCGGGATGCAGCCTGGCACCGGCTGGTTCAAAGAGCTCAGGGGGGTCGCCCGGACAGCTGGCAGTTTCGCCCGCGAGCCTGGCCTTCGGCAATGTGGCGGTGGGCAAGAGTGCCAAGCAGACGGCATCCCTCACAGCCAGCGCTTCCGACGTAACGGTCTCGACCGTGGATCAGTCGGGTCAGGGATATTCTCTGAGCGGCATCAACTTTCCCGTAACGGTGGCAGCGGGTCAGAGCGTTTCGTTTAGTGTAACCTTCGCTCCCGAGACGGCGGGTAGTGCAACCGGCAGCCTGGCCTTCGTGAGCAACGCCACGGATACGGCGAGCGCCAGCCTGAGCGGAACCGGGACACAGGCGAGTTCGCACACGGTGAGCCTGTCCTGGGACGCCAGCAGCACGCCCTCGGTGGTGGGCTACAACGTTTATCGGGGCACGGTGTCCGGAGGGCCTTACTCAACCAAACTGACGTCTACACCGCAAGCGGATGCCAGCTTTGTGGACAGCACGGTTAAATCTTCCTCCACCTATTATTATGTCGCGACGGCTGTCGACGCGGAGGCAGGCGAGAGCACTTACTCAAACCAGGCGAAAGCCGTTATTCCGTAGCTTTCGGTAAGAAATGATTTTGTCGATTCGTTAACTGGTTTCGGCCGGGCGAGGAACGGAACGGGTCGAGCCTTTTCCCCTCGTCTTTGCGCCTTCCGCCTTTTGCAAAATCCAGAGCAGCCCCAAAAGGGCCACCAGTGCCAGAAGAAAAAACACCACCCCGCCGTTGTGATGCAGCCTGCCTTCCAGAAAACCGATGCTGACGTGCATGCCCAGCATGGAGAGGGTGTAGATTCGCACCGCGTTCTTGGCCACCGCAAGCGGGACAATACACAACACAAAGACCAGTTTGCTCCAGAACGTGCGCAAGAACAGGTGCGCGAGCAGAAGCCCGGTGATCAGCAGCATCATGCTGGAGCGAATGCCGCTGCATTCTTTCGCCACTTCAATTTGCAGAGTCGGCATGGACAGCAGAAATCCAGTCTTCAGAACGGGAACGCCGGTCAGCTTAAACAACGCAAAGGTCGCGTCCGTGGAAGCGCTTTGCAGAAATGAAATCACTCGATCGAGAACCGGGACGGGAATGGGGGTAAGCAGAAAAAGAAACAGGAATGGAAACAGCAATGAACGGAAGACCTTAAATCCATAACAGCCGACGACAAAAGCCAGCCAGCAGGTGACCAGGACGAAGATGGCTACGGACAAACCCGCGTTCCCCCCGAAGGCCCCATGGACTCCTGCCCAATAGATCACGGCGGCCACTGCGAGCAAGGCAAGAGCAGTTCCCGGGGCGTAGGCGGGGCGAACGGAGCGGCCTTTGGATTCCAGGAATATGAGCATCAAACTCACCGGCAAGACCAAAAGGATGTGGGTGTACTCATCCTGCTGCCAGGCAAGTTCGAAGAGCGCACCGAATGGCCGCCAGAATCCCAATAACGACACGGCGATCAGAGCGATGAAAGAACAATTCCTGCCGTTGATCCAGCTGGCTTTTTGCCGGGAGATGGGTTGAGACGTCGCCAAAGATTCTTCTCTGAGTCAGCTTAGCATTTTTAAGGTCAGCTTCGTGCCAGGCTTGAGAAGAACGCAGCGGTCGGACGCTGCCCCTTGCGACTATTTCGCGGCGCGCTGCACAGGGACGTGCTTAGCGGCAGACCAACTCTTGCTATAAGGCTGCGAGGCGGTAATTCCCTTCCCCTCCTGGATGGTGATGGTCTGTCCTGCGTTAACGTCCGGGAGTTTATCCACACGGCCGCTGGGCCACTGCACTTCGAGCGCATCGGCTTTGGTAGTAGCGCCAAGGCCGAAGGTGAGGACGAGTTCGCTTTGCGATAAATAGCTCGATCCGCTGCGCAGCATCTTGGACTGTTTATCTTTGCCCCCGCCCGAGGCCAGGCGAACGACCGCACCAATGCCGTCGCGGTTGGATTGGGTTCCCTGCAGCTTGATCCGCAGGCTGTGGCCGGTGGTGCCTTCGTTATGGAAAAGATAGGCGCGGCCGCCGTTGGTGGTGAGCAGCAGATCGAGCGCGCCGTCGTTATCAATATCGGCATAAGCCGCGCCCCGAGCCACTTTGGGAGATTTGAACACATCACCCAGCGACTGGGTGACTTCCTGAAACTTTCCCGCACCTAAATTCCTGAATAAGTGCGGCGGTTCGGCATACGTCACGCGTTTTTGTACGTGTTCAACATCGCTCTCGATGTGACCGTCGGCAACGAAAATATCGGGCCAGCCGTCGTTGTCGTAATCGAAGAAAAAACAACCAAAGCCCAGGGTGACCAGGGTCGCGCGCCCCACTTCAGAAGAAGGTGCTTCGTCCACAAAAAGACCGTTGCCCTCATTGTGATAAAGCGAGAGCATCTGGTTGGCGAAGTTCGTAATAATAATGCTCGGCCTTCCGGAACGGTCGTAGTCGGCGGCATCCACTCCCATGCCGGCACGGGCAATGCCGTCTTCACTGAAAGCGATGCCTGCGGAAACACCTCGTTCCACAAACGTTCCGTTTTGCTGATTCAGATAAAGCTTGTTGGGCTGGGTATCGTTGGCGATCAGGATGTCGGGCCAGCCGTCGCCGTTGTAGTCCAGTATCGCGATGCCCAGGCTCTTTGAAGTGGGATCGTAGAGTTTGGCTTTCTGCGTGGCATCCTCAAATTTTCCGTTTCCCAGATTGTGCCAGAGCCGCACCGACGTTCCCTTGTACGATTCGGGCGTGCAATAGGATTTGTGAGTGCCGTCGAGGGTGCAGGAAAGATCGCCCTTAATGGACCACTGTACATAGTTGGCGACCACGAGATCGAGTTTGCCGTCGCGATCGTAATCCACCCACGCCGCGCTGGTGGAAAACTCGTCTGGGCCCCATAATCCAGCGGCCTTGGTGACATCGGTGAAAGTGCCATTGCCGTTGTTGTGAAAGAGATGGCTCTGGCCGACTGCGGTAACGAACAAGTCGTCGTGGCCATCGTTGTCGTAATCGCCCACGGCCACACCGAGCCCGAACATGGGGACATCGAGCCCGGCCTTGTGGGTGACGTCGGTAAAGGAGCCGTCGTGGTTGTTGTGGTAGAGCTTCAGGGTGGTAGCCGGGCCGGAATGGCCGGGCCAATTTTCTCCGTTGATCAAAATGATGTCCGGCCAGCCGTCGCCGTCGTAGTCAATGAACGCGCAACCGGGACCCATGGTCTCCGGCAGATATTTTTTTCCGAGGGCCCCGCTGTTGTGGGTGTAGTGAATGCCGGCCTCCGCCGTGATGTCGCGGAATTGAATGCTCTGAGCTCTGGCACACACCAGACCGCTGAAAACAAGAATCAAGACTGCAGTGAATTTCTTCATCTATTTGGTTCCACTCGGGGAAGAATTTTGGGAAACGCGAGCGTGCTCTGCGCCCTTCTTATTTGGCAGCGCCGGCAACGGTACGGAAACATGCTCGTGGACCGCCTGGCGCTCGTTGTTGTCCTCTGGATGCGCCACACGATAAGGGCCGGTGATGGTTTGCGCCGATTCGTCTGCTTTAAAGCGAAGATAGCGCTGCTCATGATCCTGGGATTGCTTCTCATCGCCCAGGCCGCGATAGCTGAGCATGAGATCGTAATGCGCCTGGAGATCTTCGGGATCAATGGCCAAGACTGAATTCAAGACCTTCACAGCATCGGCGTATTTGCGTTGCAGGAAAAGAATGCGGCCGAGATCGTTCAAAGCCACGCGATCCCGTGGATACTGGGCAAGCACGATGTGCAAATGCTGAGCTGCGCCATCGTAGTCACCATCGCTGCGTAAAACGCGGGCGTAAAAATAGTGTGTCTTCGCGAGATTTGGATTGACCGCTATAGCCTTCTTAAGCACGGTGCGGGCCCGGTCCATGTCGCCTTCCTGCACGGCACAGCGGCCGATGTTGACCCAGCCTTCGGGATTATCGGGGGCGATTTCGGTGACTTTCTGGAAGGCTGCTTGAGCGCCCTTCAGGTCTCCCTGCAATAGCAAACCGATTCCATAATCGTTCCAGCGCTGCCAATCCTTGGCTTGCAGATCAAGCCTGGGCGCGGGTTTGGGGGCCTTGCGGCTCGCGACGTCAAGAGTGACCTGATTTTGTGCCACGATTTCAATCGGCAGATCGGGGATTTTTTCCTGCTTGGCGGAAACGCCTTTCAGCGAGCCGGTATAGGTGACTTTGCGGTCATCGTAACTTGCGCTGACGTCTCCCGGCTTGCCGGGTTCGGAAACTCCGGCAAAGGCGAATTGGGTTTCCTCCCAAGCAAACTTCCGATAACAGAGACGTGCATGCAAGGTGATTTTGTTTCCGGTGCTTTCCGGAATAAACAAGCGGTAGTGCACGGTGTCGGCTGCGCCGGGAGGAATGAGGCGCACATAGACCACCGATCGCGTGGCCCAGGCGTTGCGTTTGTTGATGGGATTGCCGTGCCCATCAATTTGAAGCGAGCGGTAGAAGTGCGCGCCGGGTTCCACGGGGCCGTGGCCGTCGTTTTCCACCATGCCACTCCAGAAGATGGTTTGATCTTTATCGTCGGTGGCCTTCAGTTCCAGCCAGGTGTCGTAGGCGTCCACGGTTCCACCGGGAAAGAAATGGCCGACGGTCTTGGTGCGGACTACCACATCGACTCGAACCGTGTCACCGCGACGGACCACGGGATGAACACGGTCCAGCGGCGCGGTTACGGGAACAACTTCGCCGGTGCCGACCGGAGTAATTTTCGACTCCGCCTCTTCCCCGACCGCAAAGGTGGTGGAGGTGTCGGCCTGATTCAGGGCCACGTTGCTTGCCTGCTTCCGGTCCGGAGAGAGCGCGAAGATGTCCACGGTGAGAGCGCCCGCTTTCAGGAAGTCTTCGACCGTCTTTAATTGGACCATGTCCTCATTGGCAAAGGGCACGGCGGTGTTGGCCCCGGGAAAGCGGTGCGAATGAACGAAGCCATTGACGTTGCCTTGGTCGCCGGATTTAACGAGCGGCATGTGGCAATCGGCGCACTGCTTCGGACTCGGGGGATAGTAAAACGAGCGCGCCCCCTGCCCCGAGACGCCGCTGGCCTGCCAGTTGTCATATTCATTGAAGCCGCGAATCCAGCGATAGTGATTGACCGGCACGTCGAGATGGACTTTGTGGCAGGCTGAGCAGAACTCGGCGGTCTGCTGACGCATGAAGGGCTTGAGGAACACCCGGCGATGCGGCTCCGGATTCAGGTAAGTCAAGAAATCATGCAGCGAACGTACGACCGGATTCTTACTGGCCGCGAGCTCGTGCAGTTTGGGATATTCCAGAAAGAAATCGGCCTGTCCCATGGTGCTCTTCACCTTGGCGATGGAATGGCACATCATGCAGCCCATCCCGGCTTGCGCTTCGGGACTGTGCACGAAGGTCTTGATGGGAGCATCCATCTTGCCGGCGTAGAGCACGGCAGGATCGTGGCACCCGCCGCACCACTTGGAAGGCTTGGTGCCGATGGTGTCCTGCATGTATTCGACGCTTTTGCGGTACCACTGATTGTTGAATGAGGAGAAGTGATGCATCGAACTATTCCACTGGTTGTAAATGTCCTGGTGGCAGCGTTTGCAGGAGTCGGACTCCATGAAAAATTTGCTGGGTATTTTTTGGTTGCCGTAGACCTGCGCGGAACTGGGGAAGAAGTTACCATCGGGGCCGTCGCCTTCGCCGCTCATATCGGCTGGGGGATCGGACGGGTTTTCGATCCGCGCATTGCTCAACCAGCGGGATTGCCGGGAATACCATGAGCCCGCGCTCAGCGCAGCCAGCACAGCAAAGCAAATAGCGATGCGAGCCGGAGACGCGCCGGCACTCGCGCCCAGCCATCCGCGTTTGCCCGCCCAATCTGCCAGCAGAAGGCCAACTCCCGCAAGACAGAGCACAATGTGGGTGTAGAGAAGTCTGAATTCCGCGTGGACCGTGCCGGTGTAAATCAGCATGCAACCCAGGACTCCGCCCGCCAGCAGAAGCAGCCACCCAAGGCGGGCAGTCAGACTTGAGCTGCGGAGCAATTGGAACAGAAAGACAACCAGCAGGATGGTGGCGACCACGCCGAGAAAGGCGTGCAACAACACCACTACTGGATAAACCAGATTGGCCTGGGGGAAGGCAAACAGGTAGATTGCCGACAAAAAGAGAACGATCAATTGCCGGATGAGGGAGCGCTGTCCGAAGAGGCTTTTGATTCGTCGCATCGGGGTTTGGCTATGATCGCGCGGCAACGTGCGATCCAACCGGGAAATCTGCAAGTCGCTAAGTTACAGTTCTTTGTAAGTGGAACAGAATAGTATAAAAAGATTACGGATCGCTTCGGATATTCCGATCAGGCGTTGAAGCCCTCCTCTCGATCGCTTGACAGAAATTCATCCAGCCAATTGCTCCAGACACAGAAGTGCAAGATCTGGCTGCGAGGCTTAGGGTCGACTCGGACGCATTCTCGCACCAAGGCGGCACCCACCGGGACAAAGTTTGCGACTAAGTGGAAAATTACCGGGAACAGGTGAATTCATTTGCACACTGTATTTTGTTGGAAAAATGTAGTGGCCGATGAACTCACTCGCGGTATAATCGGGCCGCGTTCTTTGGAGCCTTCTCGTGCCGAGACAGGCATCCTCCCCGGATGTGCTGAAGAATGCAATCCCTGAGCAGTGATCGGGAATTTTAGTTGGGACGGTGCAGTTCACTCTGGGCGACGCATTGGTTCAGTGTTCTGCATCTCTAAGGATTTCGTTAACGATTTTAAGGCTCTCCTCCCCCAGCATATCTGAAAGGAATGAATATGAATTCCCGCCGCAATCGACGCATTCTCTGCACCATCCTACTGACCATGGGCTTGCTGATTTTCAAGGGCACGAGCTTCGCCCAACAGGTGACCTATTACGACTTCGACGCACCCAATGCTGCCAACGCTCCCGGTGCACCCAACCCGGGCAATGGTTCAAGCCTGACTTGCGGCGATCCGGCGAAAGGTACGCTCAACACACCAAACCCGTTGTTCTGCTTGAACAACGGTGGGGGCAGCAACCCGGGATTCTTGAGCGATATCTACCCAGCCATCATTGACCCGAATACGATGGACAATCCGCCCATGGATAGCACACATTATGCGACGGGATTGACGGCTTCTGATTATTACCAAGCGGCAAGCATGTGGTTCAGTGTGCCGCAGAAAATATCGAACGGATTTACTTCTTATTTTGCGTTTAAGATCTCCAACCCCGGCAGCTATGCGACTGCAGACGGAATTGCCTTTGTCATTCAGAATGCCGCCGGCGGGGGATCCGAAAATAACGGCTACGGCGAGGGGCCGTGCACCGAGACCGGGTCAGGACCAACGGTTGTAGGAGGAACCGGCGGCTGTATCGGCTACGGAGGACTGGACAATAGTTTGGCCGTAGAGCTGGACACTTTCAAGAACGGATGGGACCCGCAGGATTCCAATGTTAGTACCTACAACAATACCGACCCGTACAACGGCAATCATATTGCGGTGGAGAATTGCGGGGCCGGTCTGGTGAATTCGCCAGACCACGGTTCTTGCCTGGTCCAGTTGCCGGTGAACGGCGTTGCGCATGGCGCTATCAACGGAGCTCTGCCAATTACCCTCGCGGACGGGGCGGTCCACCAGGTAGTGGTCCAGTACAGTGGGCCCACGGAAGCTACCCCAAATTTATTGCAAATCTTTATCGATCCGCCGTTCGTCACCGGGACCCATACGCCGACGAGCGATGCCACGCCGGTCATCTCTGGTGTCTATGACATTTCGGCCAACCTTAATTTGATGAACAGCGGCACCGCCAATGATAGTGCCTACGTGGGATTCACTTCCTCAACCGGCGGGGCTTTCGAAAAGCACGAACTGATGGCGTGGACCTTTACCCCGCACTCGCCAGTCACCCAGCAACAACCACTCAATCCGCCCGGCACTCCGACGACTTTCCCGTTCGGAAGCCATGTGTACGCGGTAACCTATCCGGTGGGCGGACCTTCCACCAGCGAGATTGACATGGTGGTGACCGCGAACACGATCACTCCTACTCTGTTCTCGCAGTTAATTTCGGGTTCAGCTTTTGCAGGTTCCGTCTGCCAGGTTTACGACGAAACCGGTGGCAACTGCATTGTGTACTCAACTTCGTGCGTAACGCACGGGACCAACACCGTCGTTCAGTGCCCGGCCAGCACCGATCCCGGCAACCTGATCGATCTCAAATCGGCCTACAACAATACGGTCCAGCCGATCTCACCCGGATTCCTGAAAGGTGACCCGTTCTATAGCCTGATCACCAGCATCGCCGGCGGCGGCACTACCGCCACCGTAACCTGTCTGGGAGAATGTTCCGTAACGCCTGGCCAGACTGTCACCATTGCCGGAAACGTCAACGGAGACTCGCCTAGCCCGTTCAACGGCAGCGTTACTGTACTGTCTGCGGATCCGTCGACCCCGAATATCTTTACCTTTACCAGCGCGTCTAACGCCACCGGTACAGGTGGATATCTCACCTCGAACAATCTGGAGAATGCTTTCAACTCCTATGTGCCGGAACGGATTGACGGAACCACCACCGGAAAAACCAAGAATTTCTCCGACTTTGTGGTCACGGCCGTTACCAGTGCGGTCACGTCCATGACGATTGTGGCGCCGAGCGTTTCCTACGGCAACAGCGCTTCAGTGGTGGTCACGGTAAGCTCGGGAGCCGGAACGCCGACCGGAAACGTTACATTGTCGGTGGACGGCGGTCCGGTGCTGACGCAAGCACTTTCCAGTGGATCGGCCACCTTCTCCATTCCACTGCTGTCCGGCGGGCTCCACTCGCTGAGCGCGAATTATGCGGCCCAGGACATCTTCCAGGCGGCTAGCAAAACCGCATCCTTGAATATCACCACCGCTACCCCGCTGGTGACGTTCACGGGGGCCCCCAGCACCGCCGCTTACGCCTCGACCTTTGTCGTGGCGGCATCCACCAACGCGAGCACCCTTCCCCTGATTTCAGCCGGTGGTGCGTGCTCAATTTCCGGCAATACGGTGACCATGACGAGCGGCACCGGGACTTGCAGCCTGTTGGCTAGCTGGGCGGGGGATGGAAACTTCAACGCCGCGACCGCCAGCCAGTCGACTGTCGCTACAAAAGCCACCAGCGTGACTACGATCACGTCTGATACGCCGAACCCGTCCACCAGTGGTTCCGCAGTCACTGTGGCGTTCAAGGTGACGGGAACCGGACTTCCGACGGGAGCCTACTCTGTAACCGGTTCCGCGGGCGATCCTTCTTGCAGTGGTACTCTCAGCTCCGGGTTGGGAAGCTGCTCGCTGACCTTCCTCACTCCTGGAGTTAGGACGATCACGGTGGCTTACGCTGGAGACAGTAACTTCGTCGGATCCCAGGCCACGGTGCAACAGACCGTCAACGGACCCGTCGCCCTGGTGACACCGACAAGCGTCAATTTCGGCACGGTGTATCTGGGTACGCTCACTGTCAAGAACGTCACCTTGATGAACATTGGAAGCGGCCCCATGACAATCAAGGAAAAATTCCTGTCGATCATCGGGGGCGGAAACTCCAATGAATTCGTTGCCCTGAGCTTGTGTCCGCAAACGTTGGCGGTGGGAAAATCCTGCACCATTCTGGTGACCTTTGTCGCCGGACCGAACTACACTCCGCAAACGGCCACGCTCATGATCAACGACAACGCTCCGGGCAGTCCGCAATCGGTTGCGTTGTCGGCCAGTGTGATCAACCCGCAAGCGAGTTTCAACCCCACTGCTGTGAACTTTGGGACCCAGAATGTGGGCACGGCAAGTTCGGCGTCGATCAAGATTACGAGCTCGGGAAACACGGCGCTCAACATCACCAACATTGGAATCAGTGGCGCCAACGCTTCTGACTTCACGATTGTGTCCAACAACTGCCCTGGCTCTCTCACCGCCAACGCTTATTGCACAGTTACGGTGAAATTCGTTCCGGGAAAAACTGGGACCCGGAGCGCAAACTTGAACGTGAACGACAACGTCTGGAATGGATCCCAGCAGGTGTCGCTCACCGGAAAGGGTAAGTAAGCAGGAAGCAGCAAAACCAAACGCCGGGCCACAAGGCCCGGCGTTTTACTTTGACTGAGCTACCAGTACTTGAAGAAAAAATCCTTGGTGGGATGTGGGAGGTACGGGAATTAATTCGCGCCCTGGAACGATTTCACTGAGTCCCGATACATTGCCTGCAGATCCGAGCGTTCCAGCACTCGCGCCGAACCATCTTCTTTACTGACAGACTCCAGAATCCGCACCACCTCACGAAAATGCGGGGTCGCTTCCTTGGCATTTCCACCATGCAGCAAAAGCGACGCCAGGTAGTAGTGAGCTTTGGCCTGAAGGACACGTAACCCCAGCTTCTCCGCTCGCGCCAGGGCCTTATCGAGCTCCTGGCGGGCACCCTTGGCGTCCTTCGCCGCGCTCATGGCCGATCCAAGATAGACGGAGCACTCCACGGAAAGAGATTTGAGTCCAAGC
The DNA here is from genome assembly GCA_963802555.1 of Terriglobales bacterium. Classification (GTDB taxonomy): domain Bacteria; phylum Acidobacteriota; class Terriglobia; order Terriglobales; family Acidobacteriaceae; genus DATBAX01. Next base: position 1,371,590 of record CAWDJD010000002.1, read on the forward strand.
ACGTCAGCGTCCTGCTCTAACTTTTTCAAAGCGGGGATCGCAGCCGGCGCATGTCCCTGGCTAACGTCGATCTTCGCTTTATTAACTTTCGATAATAGGATTCGCTCACGGTTGGACGTCTTGGTGGCAAGGTCCAATGCGTGATCATATTGCTGGCGGGCGGAGTTGTAGTCTCCCTTATAGAAATACTCATCACCCATCCAATTCATTGCCAGCGACGCTACCGAATCGTTCTTGATCTCGTGCGCGATATTCAATGCATCTTCCAGGCTGGCGTGGCCCTCATCCCCGCGGCCGACTTGCGCCAGCAGATCGCCCCAGCCGCCAGTGATTTCCACGGTGAAGGACGTGCGCTCCTTGATCTGCTGGAATATTTTTAGCGCGTCCTGCATAGAACCGAGGGCGGCGCCATAGCGTCCCTGGGCCGCAAAAATCATTGCCATGCTTTCCGATTCCAGGGCAACGTTGCGTTGATCGTTCATGCCGCGCCAAGTCTCGATCGCCTTCAGGTACTGTGATAGCGCGGTGTCGTACTGACCGAGCTTGGTATTGGCTTCCGCCAGATTGTGCAGCGACTCAGCCATATCTTCGGGCACCTTGAGCTTCTCACGCAATTGATAGGCCTGCTCCAGGTAGGTGAGAGCGTCCTGATACTCGCCTTTGTCGAGACGAATGCTTCCGATATGGTTCAGGCAAAGTGCCTGATTGGATTCGTTGCCCAGATCCCGCTCGATCTGCAGAGCGTCGGTGAAGAACTTGAGGGCTTCGTCCGGCTTGCCGTGATCGTGATAAAAAGTGCCAGTGTCGATAAGGGTATTGCCGATTCCATCCTTGTCGCCGATTTCGCGCCGGGCCGCCAGCGACTCCTTATAGCTGGCGAGAGCAGCGTCGGGATGTCCGGTGGAGTCCTGAATGGCGGCAATCTCTTCCAGGCTGGCCGCGATGCCACGCTTGTCGCCAATCTGCTTCTTGATGGCCAGAGATTCCTGATAGTTGTGCAGCGCGTCTTCCGGCTTGTCGAGCATGCGATAGGCGATGCCTGTCGCCTGCAGAATCGTCGCCTTCTGCTGCTGATTGTCCAGTTGGATCGCCAGATTTAGCGCCCGGGTAAGAAAATCGAGTCCGCCTTGTGGATTACTGGCTTTTATTTCCACCCGCCCGCTGGCTAAAAGAGCGTCGACATTCTTGGGATCGTGCCCCAGAACTTTGGCCAGATACTGCCTCGCCGCATCGTAATTGCTGGCCTGTTCGTATAATCCGGCCAGAGCGAACTGCACATCCGCGTCTCCGGGATTTACTTTGGCGAGGTTCTCGTAGGCGGTGATTGCTTTTTGCGTGTCATTCGTGATGCGAGCATGGTTGGCTTCGATCAGATACTTTTCCTGCGCCGGCAAACTGTCGCTCAGTTCTACCGCCCGGCGGGAGGCCTTCTCCGCCTGGTCGTCGTAACCGAGATTGGAGTAAGTCTCGCCCAGCTTCGAAAAGGCCAGCGCAAAGTTCGGGTCGTCCGACGTGGCGGATTCAAATTGCTTGACCGCGTCAAGATTGTTGCCCTGGCGAGCTAATTGCAGTCCATCGTTGTAGGCACGCAGGGCCTGGATAGAAGTGGTGGAAGGCCGCAGGGCACTGGCTTGTAACTCTTTCAGGATCGCCGGCGTAGCCGCGAGCCGTTGCCGCACATCGTCCGCCAGTTTGTCCACACCGCCTAACAAGTCCTTTTCGTTGGGAACATCTGTCCTTACCGTAGAACTGGAATCGTGTTGCAAATCCAGGACCGTGGCGTCAATGCGAATCGCATCCCCCAGCTTGGCGTACTGGCCGAAGACGACGGTATCGGCGTTGGTGAATTCCGCCAACCGGCGCAGTGTGGCCACATCCACTTGCGATTGACTAGAGATGTGCAAGTCATGGAGCACCTGCTGCAGCCGGTTCGAAGACACCATGCGCAGCCGCCCCGACTGGCCGATGTCGGTGCTCAGCATTTCTGAGAGATTGGACCCCAGCCAATCCAGGCTGGGGTCGCCGGAAGCGTTGTGGAAGGGCATGATGGCCAACGAAATCGCCGGGCCCGAGGTCGCCTGCGTGTTGTCCGGCCCGAAGAGCTTATGGCGCAGCAGGAAACCGAAAACTCCGAGCACAACGACAGTCACAACCCCGGCAATCAAAGGCAAATTCTTGGTCTGTCCCCAAGGACCCACATTGGCGTTGAAGCCCAGCGAGCCCGCCGAACGCTTGCCTTGCCAGCTTTCCAGGTCTTGCAGAATTTCGCTGGTTTTCTGGTAGCGCAAAGCGGCATCGCTCTCCAGGCACTTGCTGACAATGCCGCTCAGGGTCCCTGGGATCTCCGCATCATGGCTTGAAACCGGCACCGCTCTTTCTTTAGTGCGCTTGATGAGACTGGCCAAGGCGCTATCGGCCTTGAAGGGCATCTTGCCGGTAAGCAGCTCGTAGAAAATCAGACCCAAAGCGAAAATATCGGAGCGCTGGTCGAGATCCTGCCCCAGCGCCTGCTCTGGAGACATATAGTCCATCGTCCCCACCAGCGCGCCGGTTTGGGTCATGCCATCGCCTTCAATAGTGCGGGCCAGGCCAAAGTCCATGACCAGAATGCGCCCGGTCGTGTCGCGCATGATGTTCTGCGGCTTCAGGTCGCGATGAATGACCTCGACGCTGTGCGCGGCCTCCAATGCCTGGCAAACCTGGCGCATGATCTCCACTGCTTCAGCCGGAGAGAACTTGGTTTTTTCTTGAATCAAGGACCGAAGATCCTGGCCCTCGATAAACTCCATGGTGATGAACTTGACGCCTTCCCCTTCACCCAAGTCATAAATGCGTATGACATTTTTGTGGGTAACCTGGTGGGAGAGGCGAAGTTCCTGCTTGAAGCGTTCGACAATGGACGCATTCCTGGCCAGATCGGGCCGGATCACTTTCAGCGCCACCATTCGATTCAGCTCGCGGTCTTTGGCTTTGTAGACCGCTCCCATCCCTCCGACGCCTAGCGTTTTCAGAATTTCATAGCGCAGTGCGAGTACCGTACCCGGAGCCAGGAGGCCGTCGTCGCTTGGGGAACCAGCATAGGTGGCAGGGCGTGGGGAGGTGGGTCCGCTTCCAGCCATGGTCGGGGCATCGGGACCGACATCGAGCAGCGTTGGAGCATCGGCGGACAGGGGCTGACCAACACCCGTCACACTGCTTCCGCCCGCAGGATCACCAACCAGCGTGGGCTGGTCGTCCTCTGGCAGATTCGAACGGTCTTGTTTCATGGCCATTACCCGGTTCGAGGCGACCCGAGACCGAAACCGCCGATCTGGGGCCGATTGAAGGAGGGGAGCCCGAAACTGGCGCGGGACGTGTCTTCAATCCCCGCAGTATATAACGCAACTCACGTGAAACCAATAGAATGGCTCTAACACCGTGCCGTCCTTGCTTTCATGACAAGTTGGGTCTTCTCTATCTTATTCCCTAAATGGAGGGTTGATCTGGTGGCGGGAGCAGCTTAAGATGCCGAAACGCCTGCAATCACCGGGCGATCTTGCCTGACGCGGACGGGTTGCACCGCGACAAATCTGCATAACCAGGAAAAACGCCTCTGATGGCGACGCAAAGATCCGTATTGGCCGTTCCCGTAGCCGAATTTGCCGCTTCCCTGCTGGTACGGGCCGAAGTGCGCCAGCGCGCCCAGGTGACAGCTGAGCAAATCGCTCAACTGATGCCCGACGTGGCGGTCGTGGTGTATGTCATCGAGGATCCCGACAACCCTGCCTGGACCCGCAAAGCCGTCGCCGGCGATGTCAAGGTCAGTGAAACCATAGAGTTCAGCGCCGGCACGCTGGGGACCTTGGCCGAACACAGGATACCCCTGGTTTTCGACGGGCGGGATTTGCAGCGCGAAGATTACGCTCATCTAGATACCCGGCGAACGGTTGCCGCTCTTGCCTATGAACCTCTCCTTGCGGATGAGGTCCTTTTCGGCACGATCGAGCTGGTTAGTTACGAACAGGCGTTTCCCGAAGGAATGCGCGAAGCCTTGCATGAAGTCGGGGAACTGGCTTCGCCGGCGATCGCCGCGGCTCAGGCCTATGAGAGCGAGCGCAATTCCAGCCTGCATTCGATCAGCCGCGTCACCCAGATGTACGACCTGGAGAAGGTCTTCAACTCAACCCTCGAGATGGACGAGTTGTTGGGGATCATTGCCAAGAAGTTTCAGGAGGTGATGGCGGTCCAGGGCATCAATTTGTGGATGGTCAACGGCGACGCCCTGGAACTGGTGAGCGTGGCGGGATTCGATCCCACCGTGGACGCCGGCACGGCGCAGAAGCCGGGAGAAGGGATCGTCGGCGACATTTCCGATAACGGCGAGCCCGTGCTGATCGACGACCCCGAGGATGAGCGTCTGCGAAAGCGCAATGCCGGACACGAGGACGAGGCGGTTTTCTCCCTCGTCGCGGGCCCTCTCATGGAGCAAGAGAACCTGGTGGGCGTGGTGGAAGCGGTCAATCGCCTCGACGGCGCGGTGTTTGACGATGACGATCAATTTCTGCTCACCAACATTTGCGAAACCGCCAGCAACGCTCTGCACAATGCCAGCCTGTTGCAGTCGGAGCGCAAGGTCGAAGTGCTCCAAGCCCTGGTGGAGGTGAGCGGAGAGATCACCTCGACGCTGAACCTGGACCGCGTGTTGCAGGCGGTGGTGAGCCACACCCAGGCCATTATTCCCTTTGAGCGTGCGGCCATCGCCCTGGAACAGCGGGGCGCGCTACAGCTTAAAGCTATCTCAGGCATGACCCTGATCAATCCCGCCGATCCGGCGGTTTCCGCTTTGCAGGAAATGCTGGAGTGGGCCTCGATTTCCAACGAAGAGACTCACATCACCCAGCACGGCGACGAGATTGACGATCCGCGCCACGAAACCAGGGTCAAGTTTGCCGACCATTTTTCGACCAGTGGAATGCGCGCGTTCTATGCGCTTCCGCTCATCGACGATCAGGGACGCCTTGGAATGCTCTCCTTCGAGAGCAGCGATCCCGATTTCCTGACTGTGGCCCATCTGGAAATTATCAAGGTGCTGGCCGGCCAGGCAACGGTCGCTCTCCGCAATGCGTCACTCTATAGGGAAGTCCCGTTCATCAATCTCCTGGAGCCGCTGCTGCAGCGGAAAAAGCGGTTCATGGCAATGGAAAAGCGTCGGCGCTGGTCGGTGATCGCGTTGGGCGTCGCCGCGGCCCTCTTCCTGTTCTTTTGTCCTTTGCCCATGCGGGTTTCCGGAGCGGCGACCGTTTCTTCCACCCGTACTACGCAAGTGGAAGCCGGCGTGGACGGCGTGGTGAAAAATGTGTATGTCCACGAGGGCGACGCGGTGCGGCAAGGCACGGTCCTGGCGGAACTGGAAGACTGGGACTACCGGGCCGATGTGGCCGCTGCGGAGGCCAAATATAGCGAAGCCATGGCCACCATGAATCGCGCCCTTTCGCAAAATGATGGAACTCAGGCGGGAACCGAGCGAGTGCAAGTTGACTACTACAGAGCAGAACTGGCACGTGCGCACGAACGCCTCGATCGCACCGCGATCCGTGCTCCCTTTGACGGAATCGTGACCACTCCGCAAGTGGAAAACTCGGTGGGCCGTCGCCTTATGCATGGCGATGCTTTTGCCGAAATTATTGAAATTTCTCCGGTCACGATAGATGTCGCGGTTTCCGAGGATGAAGCCACGCTCCTCCGCCGCGGTGAAGCCGCGTCCATCAAGCTCGAAAGCTTCCCTCTCCACACTTTCCGGGGTGATGTCACAGTCGTCAGTCCGCAGAGCCAGGTGGAGTCCGAGCAGCGGGTGTTTATGGCCCGGGTGAATGTGCCGAACCAGGATGGCACGGTCCGCCCCGGCATGCAGGGGAACGGCAAAGTATCCGTGGGCTGGCATCCTGCCGGATACGTGCTGTTCCGCGGCACCGCTATGTGGCTGTGGGGAAAACTGTGGTCGTGGTTTGGCTGGTAGTAAGAAATTGATTCCGGGGAGTCCGTCATGCAGAAGGCGTCCGCGTTGGCTCAACTTGCGTTGCTTGGAATCGTTGGACTGTTGACTGGGTGCAGTTCGAGCCCGACCATCGCTGGAGCGGCTACGCCGCTGGCTTCCAAGCCGGCCGCCAACCCGGACGTGCAGCCATCAGCAGCACCTGCGGACTTCATCGCTTCCGGACCCATCGTGGTCGAAAATCAAGTTGACTTATCGGCCCAGCGCGACGGGGTGTTGGCGGAAGTCTTTGTTGAAGCCGGAGCTCCGGTAAAGAAAGGCCAACTCCTGGCGAGATTTGACGACCGCCAACTCACTGCCGACCGTGACGCGGCGGCGGCCAAAGCGCGCAGTACCGCCGCCGACCTGAAGAACTGGGAGGCGGGTGCAAAGGTTGCACAAGCGGAGCGCGACCGCTCCGAAGAAATGTGGAAAGCGAACATCATCGCCAAGGAGCAGGAAGAGAAAGCCAAATACCAATACGACGCGACTGAGTTCGAGGTCGAGCGCCAGCGGGAAGACTTGAAATTTGCGCAGAACACCCTCCAGTCGCTTGAGCTTGAACTGGAGAAGACCAGGATCTCTGCTCCCTTTGACGGGGTGGTGGCACGGCGCTACATTCGCGTGGGCCAGCAAGTCGCCAAGAACGACCGGCTATTCTGGGTCTCGGCCGTGGGGCCGCTACGCGTCAAATTCTCTCTCCCGGAAGCCTACCTCGGCCGGGTGCGCCGGGGCACCGATCTTATTGTTGTAACCTCTGCAGATCCCGCCGAGGGCCATCCGGCCCGGGTTCTGCTGGTCAGTCCGGTCGTCGATCCCTCGAGCGACACCATCGATGTCACCGCCGAGTTGCAAGGATCCCCGGCGGGCCTGCGCCCCGGAATGACCGCCAACGTCCGCCTGCGGAATCAGCCATGAATCTTGCGGAAGTCCTGAACGTTGCGCTGCCGGAGTTGCCGGCCCGCAGAACCGGCAAGTCGCTGCCGCGTCTTCATCCCAAGCTGATCGCGCGCGAGCAAATTGAGGGCGGCGTCCCCACTATGGTGGCCATGATCTCGGGCGGATCGTCTGTCTTTCGCTTCACACCCGAGCAATGGAAGCTGGTCGAGTTATTCGACGGAGAACGGTCCTACCAGGAAGTTTCTGAGCTCTACGCGCATGAGACCGGCATGGAATACACCGAAGAGGAGATTCGCTCCTTTGCCAACGGCCTCGATGACGAGGGCTTCTTCTACAAGACTGCCATCGAACTCAACATCACCGCGGGACAAAAGCTGTCCGATGAACGCCAGAAGAGGATCAGGAAAAAGAAGGTTGACCTGGCGCTGATGACGTTCTCCACCTGGGACCCCGACGCCTTTCTCACTCGTCTGCACGATAGCGTGAGTTTCATTTACAGCAGGTGGTTCACGTTTTTTACCCTGGGAATGTTCGCCATCATGGCCCTCATCTTCGTGGGCGGACGGCATGAGATTTGGCGGGACACCCAGGAATATTACACATTCACTCACAAGGGCGCGGCCGATCTGGCGGAGTTCTGGTTATTGTTCTGCTTCCTCGGATTCTTCCACGAAACCGCCCATGGGTTAACCTGCAAACACTTCGGCGGGGCGGTACACAAAATGGGCTTCATGCTCATCTATTTGACCCCCGCCTTTTTCGCTGACATCACCGAAGTTTGCGTCTACGGCGGCAAGTGGCCGCGGGTGGCCGCCATCTTCGCCGGCATCTGGGTTGAGCTGATGTTTTGCTCGGTGGCCAGCATCGTCTGGTGGGGCACTCCCGCCGGCAGTTTGACGCACGATTTTGCCTACAAGATCATGCTGATCACGGGTGTGGCGGTGCCCATGATGAACCTGAACCCGCTGATGAAGCTCGATGGCTATTATCTACTGGGCGAACTGGTCGGTGTCCCGGCGATTAAAGAACGCTCGACGGAATACCTTTCGACCTGGGTGAAGCACGCCTGGCTCGGACTGCCGGTGGAAGTCGCCTACCTGCCCCGCCACCGGCGCTGGCTGTTCGTCGGCTACGCGGTCGCTTCCGGCTTGTACAGTTACTTTGTCTTATTCACGGTGGTGATTTTTTCTAACAATGTCCTTTTCCGATTCATCCCGCAATGGGCATTTTTGCCCACCATCTTCCTGGCGCTTTTCATTTTGCGATCACGATTGCGTTCTTCGGCGAGACTTATGCGAGACCTCTATCTGGACAAAGAACAGAGTTTACGCGCCTGGTGGACCCCGCCACGCAAGGCTGCGCTAGGAATTGCAATTCTCCTGGCATCTTTCGCCCCGGTTTGGCGTGAAACCGTGAGTGGCCGTTTTGTCCTCGAGCCGGTGAATCGCGCCGTGATCCGCGCGACCGTCCCGGGAGAAATTACAGATGTGCTCGCGGAGGAAGGCGCTCCGATCGTCGCGGGCGCTCCTGTCTTCCGCCTGCGCAACGCCAGTCTGGAGGAGACTGCGGACAGATCTCGGTCCGATCTCCGCGTGGCAGAGGCGGGGGTCCGCCAGGCCCAGCTGGATTATGCAAACCTTGAGCGGGCACGGGGAGAACAGACCCTCCAAACCGAACGCAACCGCGCTGCCACCCAACAAATGGCGGCACTACAGATTTCGAGCCCCGTTTCCGGCATTCTGGTGACTCCGCGAATCCGCAACCTGGTCGGCTCGTTCGTTCAGGAAGGAACAGAATTGGCTGAAATCGATGATGTCCGGACCCTCCAGGCGCGGGTCTTCATCCCCGAGTTCCAGATCCACCGGGTACTCACGGGCGCCGCAGTTTCGTTGAAGTTGGATTCTTTCTTCCTGCCCATTCGAGGCCAGATAGGTTCGATTTCGCCGGCGTCATCCACCATGGCAGCTGGGCTGGCACACCTCGAACAATACAAGGGAATCGCCGCCCCAAACTATTATGTAGCCACGGTTTTGGTGCCTAACCCCGGCGGCGACATTCGCCCAGGCATGTCAGGAGAGGCAAAAGTCAGCGTGGTTCGCCGCAGCTTCGCCGGGTTGATTGGTAAGAACGTCCGAGAATTTGTCCAGCGGAAATTTTGGTGAACTAGGAGACCTGATGAAAGTCCGAGGGCAGGTCATCAAGCAAAACAAATAGGGAGACCAGTCCCCCCTGGTCTCCCTATTCGCATTCACCAACAATCGTAGTTCTAGACTTTCTTCGCGGTCTGCAATCCGGGGTGCTTCGCAGTCTGCAGTCCGGGGTGCTTCGCAGTCTGCAGTCCGGGGTGCTTCGCGGTCTGCAGTCCAGGGTGCTTCGCGGTCTGCAGTCCAGGGTGCTTCGCGGTCTGCAGCCCAGGGTGCTTCGCGGTCTGCAGTCCGGGGTGCTTCGCGGTCTGCAGTCCGGGGTGCTTCGCGGTCTGCAGTCCGGGGTGCTTCGCGGTCTGCAGTCCAGGGTGCTTCGCGGTCTGCAGTCCGGGGTGCTTCGCGGTCTGCAGTCCGGGGTGCTTCGCGGTCTGCAGTCCGGGGTGCTTCGCGGTCTGCAGTCCGGGGTGCTTCGCGGTCTGGATGCCCGGGGTCACTACGGAATTCGTCGAAGGCGCGCTCGTTGCGATAATGGCCTTCTTGGCCGCAGCCAGGTTGCCGATCAAGGATTTCTTTTGGATTGCCATTTTGAATCTCTCCTGTTTTTCTAATTTCGGATTTTGACTGCGTGCCACTCGCATTTGTATATAGCAGGCTACATGCCAAACTCGGCGCCGGACGCGGGGAAACGCGTAAGTTGCAATCTCATCAATTACTTAGACAATTTAGGGGTGGATGCCGCAGATTACAGCGCGTGCCAGCAGAGTCAGGTGCGGTTTAAAATTCAATACTTTTAGGTTTAAATTTTAATCCATCATAACGGCGCGGTTTAATTTTCAATCCTTCCCAATGCCATATTTCCGGCAAAGATAGTGCATTTTCTGCTTATCCACCTGCAGCAGTCGCGCCGCTCCGATTTTGCTCCCGCCCGAACGCCGCAGGGCCGCCGTGAGATACGCCACTTCAATCTTGGCGATCTCCTCGTCAAAATTGACCCCGGCCTCGGGGATCAGCATGGACTCCTGGCTGGTGGTGCTGTTGTAAAGCAGCCGCTGGGGCAGGTGTTGTACCTTGACCGTCGGCCCGTCCACCATGAGCACCAGCCGTTGCACCAGGTTTTCTAACTCCCGCACATTGCCGGGCCAGGCGTCCTCTTCGAGAATCTGCATGACTTCCGGATCCAGGCGTTTTAGCGGAACGTTATTGGCGCTGCAGTACGAGCGCAGGAAATGGTCCACCAGGATGGGAACGTCCCCCTGCCGGTCGCGCAGGGCCGGGAGCATAATGGGCACCACGTTAATGCGGTAGTACAAATCTTCGCGGAACCGTCCGGCCCGAACCATCTCTTCCAAGCCCTCGTTGGTGGCCGCGATCAGCCGGAAGTCGATCTTTTTCGCGCTTTGTCCCCCAATCCGGGTCACCGCGCGGTCCTCGAGCACACGCAGCAACTTGGACTGCAGGGCCAGGCCCAGGGTCGCAATCTCGTCTAGCAACAGCGTGCCCGTATGCGCCAGTTCGATATGCCCGGCCCGCGCCGTCCGCGCATCGGTAAAAGCACCTTTTTCGTGTCCAAATAGCTCGGTCTCGATCAGGTTTTCGGGCAGGGCTGCGCAATTGATGCTGACAAATGGTTTCTGGGCCCGCGGTCCCATCGCCACAATGGCACGCGCCACCAGTTCCTTGCCGGTTCCGCTCTCTCCCCGGATCAACACCGTGCTGGTACTCTCGGCTACGCGGGTAATCGCGTCGTAAACGCGCCGCATGGCCTCGCTGCCGCCGATCAGGTCGCAGAACGATTCCTGCTGGTTTTGCTCGCTTTGGCGCTGTCGGCACTCGATCTCCAGAACCCGCTTTTCGAGTGCCCGATGCAGGACACCCCGCACTTCCCCAAAGTCGATGGGAGCGACAAAGTATTCGTCCACCCCGGCGGCAACCGCCTGCAGACGCAGGTTCCGGCTGTTGGAGCGCGTCAGCCCCACCAGCACCAGATCAGGCCCCAAAGCCCGCAGCTCGCTGAGGGCGGTAATCCCGTCCTTGCTCCGTTCCCCCACCGTGTCGAGATCCAGTAGCACTGCGGGCGGTTCCTGCTGACTCAGCAATGTCGTGAGTTCATCCCAGGTCTGCAGCATGATCAAATCATGCTCGCCCGCAAGATGGGTTTCGGCCTCGGGACGCACCCGTTCGTCGGTGGTCACAATGACCACCGCGAAACGAGCAGCCTCTGCTTTAAGATTTGTCGCGCGCATGATCGCTTCCCCCGGACGCTCCGATTATGGCAAATTTTTCTTCCCTTGAGTATGAAATATTAATCCTATTGTCTGTCCCCCCGTTGCTGGACCCGGTATTTCAGCCATCTCGCCCCAAAGCACCCGCCCACTTGCAATATCCCCGGCGCTTCCCGTAACTTGGGACGCACCCCAATCGCCCACTTCTTGATCGTGGCCGGCTGGCGGAGACTTGGGCGGAGGGCAATTTTGGACATAAACGTCCGTAAACGTGGGGAAGTGCAGGTATTTCAGCTTCGGGGACCCCTCAGGCTGGGTCCTGCCGTCGACGGTTTGCGCCAAACCATGGAAGAAACGCTCGCCGGTGGGGACAGCCGCTTCGTCCTCAACCTCGCCGAAGTCACCATGATCGATTCCAGCGGAATTGGGTTGCTGGTGCGATTCCTGGCTTCGACCAAGCAACGTGGCGGCAACATCAAGCTGGTGCAGCCCAACAAGTTCGCGGTGCAGACTTTGCGCCTGGTGGGCGTTCTCAACCTTTTTGAGATCTTTGATAACGACGAAGCCGCGGTGGAGTCTTTCGCTTAGACTGCTAAATCCTTATTGTGGGATTCCCGAACGAAATGAGCCTCCATGTCAGCTGAATTTAGTAGTGGCCCGGAACCCGCCGCGTTATCTGGATTGCTCGACCTCAGCATGCCGGGGTCGACCGATGCGATTGCTGCTGTCGTGGATACCATCACTGAAACCCTGGTGAAGCTGGAGGTTCCCGAGCAGAAGCGATTTGAGATCGCTTTGGCGGTGCAGGAAGCCCTGGCCAATGCAGTCGTACACGGGTGTGGCAACGACCCGTCAAAGCAGGTCCGCTGCCAGTTGAAGTCTGATGCTCAAGGCCGAATCGCGATCATCGTGACCGATCCCGGACCCGGCTTCCGTCCGGAGCTCGTATCCGACCCCAAAAAGGACGAGAACCTGTATGCTGATCACGGGCGCGGCGTTTACCTGATCCGCCAGCTCATGGACGAGGTTCAGTTTGAGAATCGGGGCAACGAAATCAGAATGTGGAAGTACTAGCGGCCATCTTGATCAGATAGCATGGCCTGCCTTGTCCCGCCTCTCGCCCCAAAAACTAGAGTCCGCAAATGCGGCTATGGCGTTCCGATGGCGTCCAGGATCGCATCATTAATGGCATAGTCCGTGCCATCGCTGCCAATCACGGTCGGGGTATAGGCCTCCCCAATCCCACTGGAGAGCGTGATCACCTGGGTAAATGAGTTGGAGGTCAGGTCCCAGCGGTAGAGTTTGCCGTCTTCGCTGTTGGCAAGAATCGACTTGGTGATGGGATCTACCGCCGCCGAATTGATGCACCATTCGCGGACCGCGCCAGGATAGCCTGGAAATTCCGAATCGGGCGTGACGCCAAGAATCGTGATTACTTCCTTCATCACCTTCACGGCGGGAAGCACCGGGTCTTTCTCGCTGGCATTCGGATCGAGCACGGCGATGCGGTTGTGCCCATCGCCGGTACCCACGCTCGCATAATTGTTGTACTTGGTCATCAGCAAGTAGGTGGACTTCCCCTGATAACTGGAGACCAACGAACTGGGAACAACGGACGCGGTATCATCCCAGCCAAAACTGCCGGGGATCTTAGTTAAAGAAAGATCGCTATTGAAGTGGAGCAGCCAGCCCCGATCATTATGGTTGGGGAACGGATTCTCCAGCACTCCGAAATACACATCGCCGTCGGGCCCGACCGTCGGCGCTGCGGAACTGCAATCGCAGAGAAACGCATCCATCCTCGAAGAAGGATCGATCAAGCGCACGCGGCCCACCAGCGCGAGTGTGGTGCTGTTCAGGGCCAAAAGATATCCGTAACTCCCGTTGTCCACGGCAACGTATAAAAGGCTCCCGTCCAGGGAAAGCGCGGGGGCAGCGCTGATGGCAACCTGCGTAATAGCCGGGTCTCCGCTGGCGGCGGCAGCTGAAATCCAGGTTCCTGTTCCGTCGGCGGCAATGCGCGCAAGGCCGCTTTGCAGATTGAGCGGCGTGGAACCGAGCGCCAAGAATCCGAAGTAGAGATTGCCGTTCGCGTCGGTGCTGAGCGGGGTGTCGATCTGCACGTTCTGCTGGTACGCCGCCGGGTTCTTTCGATAATTCTTTAGCCCGTAGAAATAACGGCGAGTAATCGCGCCGCCCTTGGCCTGATCGGGATTCTGGCGAACCAGCACCCGGCCCGCAATGTCGGGAACGAAAAGCTGGTTGCCCGAAATAGTGGGCCCAAGGCCGGGGACAAAGCTGGCTCCCGGCGCCTGATAACCGGTGTTCGTCAGCCAGAGCCGCTTGCCGGTGGCTCCGTTGCGGGCCTCGACGCGAAAGCTGTTGGCCCCTGTCTTCACTGGAATGATCACCGTATTCGCCGGAGTGACGAGTGGCGAGCCGTAGTGAATGAAGATTTCACCGTCCGGCGGGTGCAGATCCACGGGCGCGTGCCAACGAATTTTGTCGAGTGGCTGGGACTGGACGTCAGAAAGCGAAGTATGTTGCTCGTCATGCGAGTGCGTCAACCAGCCGCCTGATTGTGCGGATGCATTCGAAAACAACATCGAAAGGAGGGCTCCCATTCCGATGACAGGGAGCCACCGTCGCGACTTCGTAAACGGGTCCATCGGTTTCATACTCGATACCTCGATTCCGGCCAGCAGCGCGGGATCTCACCGCCCACCATCATACAGCAGCATAGCAGTGTAAGCGGGCCGGATTGTCAATTGCCGGTAAAAAACGGCGGTAGCGCGATGGCCGCAGACCCGTCCCAACTCCGCACTAATCTGGGCGAGCCCCTGGGTCGTTCGTTGACTCGCGGATGGCGTGTCCGTAAGATGAAGCCGACCCGAAAGCAAGGAATTCTCACTCATGATCGGCCAAACGATCTCTCACTACCGCATTGTCGAGAAGCTCGGCGGCGGTGGTATGGGTGTGGTCTACAAGGCCGAGGACACGCGGTTGCATCGTTTCGTCGCCCTCAAGTTCCTGCCTGAAGACGTAGCCCGTGACCCCCAGGCGCTGGCCCGATTTCAACGCGAAGCCCAAGCCGCGTCCGCACTGAATCACCCCAATATTTGTACGATCTACGACATTGGCGAGCAGGACGGTCAGGCATTCATCGCCATGGAGTTTCTCGAAGGGGTCACACTGAAGCATCGCATTGCCGGAAGGCCGATCGAGACTGACGTTCTGGTCGGATTGGCGATTGAGATTGCCGATGCCCTGGACGCAGCCCATTCCGAAGGCATCGTTCACCGCGACATCAAGCCGGCCAATATTTTCGTGACCAAGCGCGGTCACGCCAAGGTCCTCGACTTTGGGCTGGCCAAGGTGACGGCAGGAGCGACGGGCGGACTGGATGCCACGGAAACCGGCGTCGTGGAGACACATCTGACGAGTCCGGGGATGGCGCTCGGCACCGTCGCCTATATGTCGCCGGAACAAGTGCGGGCCAAGGATTTGGACGTCCGTACCGATCTGTTTTCCTTTGGCGCGGTGCTCTATGAAATGGCGACGGGAACGTTGCCGTTCCGGGGGGAAAGTTCGGGCGTGATCCAGCGGGAGATTCTGGACCGCGCTCCGGTAGCGGCGGTGCGAATCAATCCTGACCTGCCCGCCGAACTGGAACGCATTATCGACAAAGCGCTGGAAAAAGATCGCGACCTGCGGTACCAACACGCTGCCGATATGCGTGCTGACCTGAAACGCCTGAAACGAGAAACCGAGTCCAGTCGCCCAGCCACGCCCAGTGCAGCGGATGCTGGCACTGGCGCAAGTTCGAGTGGGGCCACCGGGCAACATATCCCTTCGTCACCCAGCGGTGTAGCGCCGTCGGCGCAGGGCAGCAGTTCAGCGGTGGTCGCCGCGGCGAAACAGCACAAGTTCGGGCTGGCGGGAGGGGCGCTGGCGGCTCTGGTCGTCCTGGCCGCAGCGGGTTTCGGGGTTTACTCGATACTGCATCGGGGCGCACCTGTTCCATTTCAGAATTTTGCCATCTCGCAGGTGACGAATTCGAAAAAAGCGATCGTCACGGCCATCTCGTCCGACGGAAAATACTTGCTAACCGTGATGGATGAGAAAGGCCAGAACAGCCTTTGGCTGCGCAACGTCGCCACCGCCAGCGACACGCAAATCGTGGCTCCGACCAACAACATCCCGAACGTGGCGTTCTCGCCGGATGGAAATTACGTCTACTACCGCAGGGCCGAGAACGCCATCAACAGCGACTTCAATATTTATCGCACTCCTGTATTGGGCGGCACTCCGCAAGTCGTGGTCCACGACGTGGATAGTGCCTTCGCATTCTCTCCCGACGGCGCGCGCATGGCATATTTCAGGGCGAACGATCCGGAGACGGGCAAGTTCCGGTTTCTCAGTGCAAAACTGGATGGCAGCGACGAAAAGGTGCTTTACATCGAGCCGGCCATCTACATGCCGCGTTGGCTCTCATGGTCTCCCGACGGCAATAAGATCGCCTATCCCTACGACGTACCCGACGCATTTGGAGCCCTGGGTCTTTACGAAGTGGACAGCGGGAAAAAGCAAATCCTGACTTTTGCCGATAAAGCTATGTTGGCCATGCAGTGGTCCACCACCGGCGATGGATTATTTGTTACATATCGCGAAAAGGGGCCCAACGTCGGCCGGATGCAGATCGGTTTCGTCTCGCTGCCGGACGGGTTGTTGCATCCCATCTCTCGCGACACCAACAACTACTCCACATTGAC
Source organism: Terriglobales bacterium (assembly GCA_963802555.1). Lineage (GTDB taxonomy): Bacteria > Acidobacteriota > Terriglobia > Terriglobales > Acidobacteriaceae > DATBAX01. The sequence goes on from CAWDJD010000002.1 coordinate 1,387,638, forward strand.
GCTTTCCGCCGACGGCAAGACTCTGGCCACGGTGCAACAAAAAGCGGTGAGCAATCTTTTTATTTTGCCGGGTGCAGGCAGCATGTCTCCCACAGCAAGCCCCTTGCTGGTGGACGGAGAAAACATCAGCAGTTTCAATTGGACTTCAGACGGTGCCCTGCTGACGTCCGATTTCACGCGTCTGCTGCGAACCGATGTGAATGGAAAAAATCCCACCGTGCTGGCCAGCGATCCGTCCGCCGGAATGTTTGCTTTGTCACGGTGCGGGACGCAGTTCATCGCCTTGCATTGGGCGTTCCATGGCGGCAACAACCTGATGGCCATTTGGCGTCTAAATGCAGACGGCTCCCACGCCACGCAGTTGACCGATGGGAAGGACGATACCTGGGGCTGGTCGGCATGTTCCGGCAAGAACAACTGGGTTTACTTCGAGAGAGACACAGAGCGCGTTTGGCGTGTTCCTTTGAATGGAGATGGTGCCGGCAAAGCCGAACCGGTCCCTGCCAGCGCGGTCGCTCATGCTTTCTTGATGGGCCGAGGGATGGATATTTCACCTGACGGCAAGACTCTTGCTTATCTGGTCGAATTCGTAAACCTGGAGAATGGAAGCGGCACCCCAAGAATAGCTTTCCTGGACTTGACAACTATGAGCACGCCACGCGTGATCGATATCAATCCGCACATTTCCACGGGGCCGCAATTTACCGGCGATGGCAAAGCGGTCGCGTACCCGGTCCGCGAGAATGGCGTGGATAATATTTGGCTTCAGCCGATTGATGGCTCTGTCGGCCACCAGATCACAAAATTTGATTCGGAACAGATCCTGTCGTTTCACTGGTCGCCGGATGGCAAGAATCTCGGTGTTCTGCGGGGCCATACTGACTCTGACGTCGTCCTTCTGCAAGAATCACAGCACTAGCTCAAAAAGGTTGTGAAGCAGTGTAGAGCGAACACTTAACCCTCTGCTTCGCCGGGGTTGTGGATCGTCTGAGGGGTTTATCTGCTAGGGTCTGTTTCGCCGCGAGGTGCGGCACTGGATCCAGGCCAAAGTTCTCCTGCAGCTTTGTGGATACGCCGCTCGCAGATCGCCCACTCCTGGGCGCTGCAGTGCTGTTTACGGCAGTCGTATTCACACAACCCGTACGCCTCGGGCACATCCTGCGCGATGTGATCTTTCAACCTTTGCCAAAGTTTTCTGTGGAATGTCCGGACCGCTCCGAGGTGCATCGGCAATTCCTCTCCGGGGCGCTCAAGACGTTTAATCCCCTGCCCGCAGCCCCCCACTATTCGCGCACAATGACTTGTGCGTAAGCCAAGATGACACCGGGTTCCACGGCAAGATGTGATCGCAATCACATTTGCCGGTGACCCGTCTCATGTACGCGGGAAAGCCTGGGAGCGCCTTTGCAGAATCTGTCTCGCTCACTCCGCGTCCTGAACACAGCGAAAACCAAGGCCCCCAGAGCGGTCGAGACTGGGGGCTGTGAGCAGGTACTTGCCGTGTTGGCCGAGCTTGTAGGTTGGGGGGAAATACCACATAGAGCCCTGCGGTTGATAATATTCCCCGCCGCGCAGAATCGCCGCGCGGGTGTGGTCGTCCGTGAATTCTTCTGTCCATTGCCATACGTTGCCGACCAGATCCATGACTCCGAATGGGCTCGCGCCTTGGGGATGTGCATCCACGTCATCGGGGCCGCGCATGGTGCGGCTCTTGTCGGGGATGGGAACTGCGCCGGCATTCCACTCGTTTCCCCAGGGATAGATCCGGCCATCGCCGCTCTGTGCGGCGTACTGCCATTCCCACTCATGCGGCAAACGCTTGCCCGCCCACGCCGCGTACGCTCGCGCATCTTCCAGAGAAACCCAGGTCACGGGCTTGTTGTCCCAACCAGCGGGAAAGCTTCCGTCTTTCCAATCGCGCAGAAAGTTCAAATCATCCGCTGGATGATAATGCGTGGCATTTAGAAACTTTTGGAACTGCGCGTTAGTGACGGGATACTTATCCATCCAGAAGGGCTTCAGGTGCATGCGATGTTCGTGAAAACGCCGTGGAGAATCTTCCCAGTGATACTGAACATCCACGCCGACGTCGTTCTTTCCCTCGATCTCAATTCCCCGCACCTTGAAGAGGAAGTCGGCGGCGGGAATCTCCACCATGTCTGAGTCTGGCGGCGAGCCGGAAGGCGGTTTGGTCGTCGCGATGGGTATGATTTGCTGCGGCAATACTGTCCATTGATGGGAATAGCTCGCCAGAGGTTTAGCGGTCATTTCTTTCATCTTCGACATGAGCGTCTGAATACTGGCCTCGGGCGCGGTTTTCGAAGCAAGCAAGGCTCCGTAGCCGTGCGCCTCCATGGGGAAACTAAGCATGACCTTGCCGTCCGGGCTGGGGTCTGGCTTCAGCTCCGCCCCATGATAAAGATCGAAGTAGCGCATTCCCTCTTCTGCCGGGAGCGCGATTTGCTGACCATCAACGTCATATTCGTTGCGGTTCACGATGGTCCACAACGTCTGTTGCTGTAATGGCCAGCGGCTGGCAAAGATCCCATAGCGCAACATAGGCGCCAACGGCTCCCAATCCTTACTGATTAGAAATGGGGCCACGTCACGCTCGATGGTGGCTACCCGGCGAGTCGCTTCGGCGTCGCGTGGGGTGATGCCGTTCCAGATTCCCCAGATATTTTCCCAGCTTTCCCAACCGACGCCGTTGAAGAAAGCAAACTGCAGGTCGTTGGTTTTGTCGCGATTCCAGCGATCGGAAATGTTCACCATGTGGCGCGGTTCCAGCCACTTGTATTTGTCCACCATGGGAACAAAAGGAAAGTTGTATTGTCCCCACGTCATTAGATTCCACGCCAGCGCCTCATCGGAGGGATCTTGCTCCGGCTCGAAAGCTAAGGGATGGCCAACTTTATCGGCGGCGGCTGAGAATGCGACCGGCACTCCATCCTGGGTATCGCCGTTGATACCATCGGCGCCGAGGTCCGCCATCAGTTCGGCAATAGCCTGCGGCCAGGGTTCGCCAGGATCGCGCGTGCCCTGATCCCACATCATCATGGGAAACAACACGCGGACCCCGCGTTTATGAAAGTCTGCAATCATCTGCCGAACCCCGGCAACTCCTCCCGGCATGCTTCGAATCAAGTCGTGCTGATTGCGGTTGTCAATGCCCATGTTCGGGTAGGTCGGCCAGATCAGCACCGCATCAATTCCTCCGTAGCGCTTTTCCAGATCATCGAGATAGCGCTCGACGGTGTAGCGATGAGCAATGGGATCGTAGAAATAACGATCCTGCACCATCATCTGGGGCTGGAAGAAACTGGATTGTGTCCAGGTGAGCTGCGGCAAGGTGTAGCGCGACCCATCGTAGCCAATGCGAATGAGGCGTTCACTACGCCAATGGCGGATATCGGCTAGCCACGCATCGTGGCCTTCCTGAGTGCAAGACCCCTCTTGCGCCTCCCCACCGCTTACCAGGCATTCCGGTCCGGGTATCTGCTGGCGCTCGGCTTCGAAGCCAGTGTCCTGCCCCTGAAGCATGGAGAAAGTCAAGAGAATGGTAATTCCAAGTAGCTTTGTTTGTAGTCTCATGTCTGACATTGAAGTGGAACAATTCTCCTATAGGCCCCACTGGAGCGCAAACCGGCATCGGCAGTGGCGGATCAATAAAAAAATTGTGGCTTCCGGGTCCGCATTTCCTATGGATGGGCCGATGCGGATACATTCGCCTGGCCGATAGAAGTCGCTTGTCGAAGTCCCCGGCTCCATGTAGAATTCCCCGCACGTAAGGGTCTCTTGTCCGCCACTATTGTGCCCTCCCCACTGCACTGGATATAGAGGTGGCGACCCATGCGTTTCATCGCAGGACTCCGATGTTTCTATGACCGTTGCGGGATCCAGAGCGACGCCACGGCAGATCCGGTTCGATTGATCAACGTCCGCTAAACGACGTGGTCTGTCAGCCGATCCAGGTAAGGAGATGGCAGTGTTGATATCGGTGAAGAGGGCTTTCCAGATTCCACAACGGTTTCGTCCAACGGTTTCCACGGTTCTGTCCAACACCTTGGGACACGTGAACCTTCAACGACCCGCCGGCGGTCTGACTTCGATTGCTTACTGGATGCAATTCTCGCGCTGGTGCCGGACACATCCCGTTCCGCCTGCGGCCGACGGGAAGAATGGCAAGGACCGAGGCTGGCTCCATGAAAGCATAATCCGAAACGAAGGACTAGACCACCAACCGATCATCTTCCTCGAGTTTGGCGTATACCGCGGAGCGTCGCTGGCGTGGTGGCTCAATCACATCGGCCATCCCGGCTCACGATTCGTGGGATTCGACACCTTCACGGGTCTTCCCGAATGGTGGCGTGCCACCGAGCCAGCCGGTCACTTCAGCACCCACGGGGTGGTCCCCAGTATCACCGACCCGCGTTGCAGTTTTGAAGTCGGCGTCTTTCAGGAGACGCTGCCCCGTTTCCTCTCTGCCAATGATCTCTCCAGGCGCCTCGTGATTCATCTGGACGCCGATCTGTTTACCTCGACCCTCTTCGTCCTGACCACGCTGGCGCGCGTCCTGAAACCCGGCGATATTCTTTTCTTTGACGAGTTTTCCTGCCCCCTTGACGAGTACCGCGCGTTTGACGAGTTTGTCCGGTCGTATCGCGTGAAATATGAAGTCCTGGGAGCAGTGCAAGGCCACACCCGAGTCGGAATCAAGATTCTTTAGCGGCCCAGCCCGGTTCTCGGGAAAAGACTGAACCAATCTAGTGATTGACGCACAGCCCGCCTGCAGTGCAGTGTGTAAGGTAGTTTTCGCAGCGTTTTTCCCATGGTAGCGATTGGAATTGCACCGACGTACTGGCTCACCTCGCGAATTGCGCCCCCTCCCTGTTACAGATCAGTGACCTCAAATGTAGGAGTGACCCGTGAAATCTCTGCCCATTCTGTTCTTCGCCAGCGTCTATGTAATCTCATCAGCTCAAACCTCATATGCCAGGACGGTCGCGGTGGGGAATTGCCGGCCTCATTTGGTCAGTTATTCGACCATCTCTGAGGCGGTCGCCGACGTGCCGCCAGGTTCGACTGTGCTGGTATGCCCCGGAACCTACCCGGAGCAAATCACAATCAGCCAGCCGCTGACTTTGAAGGGGCTCAGCGACGGACTTTCCAGACCGGTAATCACCGTGCCCAACGACGGCCTGACAGGAAGTTTTCCAGCTCAACTCTCCGTTCAACAACCGGGATCATATGGTGACTTCGGACCAGTAAATGTCGCCAATATGGTCGTGGATGGATCAGGCTTCGACGCCTCAACTGGAGGGGAACTCAGCGGGATCGAATTCGCGTTCGCTTCGGGTTCGTTAGACAGCGTGGAAGTGCGCAACCAAACATTCGGGATTACGGCCTATGGTGGAGATTTCTCGTTAAATCGGCTCAACATCAAGAACAGCAGCATTCATGATTTCGCTGGCATCGGAATCACGACCGGATCTAATGGCGGAAGCGGATTTCTGTTGAACCTGACTTCGAACTGGATCACCTCCGCCAGCCCCGGTGCGGTGGGGGTCATCTATGACTTTGCTCAAGGGCTGGCTGCACGAAACACCATCACTGTTCTCGGGCAGGGTCTGGTCTTGGAGAATTACTTCTGCTGCATGACAGCTAGGGACAATACGATTACCGGTTCGACGGTGGGGATCTATTCGGGCGGAAGCCTTTCCTTCGTCACAACGACTATCAGCGGCAACAGTTTGTTCAATAACGGCACCGGCATCTTTGTATACGGGTCCGCAGGAATCAATATGATCAAGTTGAACACCATCGTTCAAAGTAGCACCGCGGCCATTGATGTGGATTGTTCTTTGGAGACGACCGCTCAGCGCAACACTATCTCTGGCGCTCCGATTGGAATCGCCAACGTAGACTCCGGAGATACCGTCACGCCGAACGTAACTTACAGCGTACCCGCTGCAACCAGCGCGTGTCCCTTCTGACGGTAGTTATTCTTACCTGGAGTTTCACAATCGAGGCTGCAGAACGGTTTCCGACCAGATGTCGCGGCGGCCCAGTACCCTCCCGCCGCTTGCGAAATTGAATTTGGCGCAGTTTTCCCTATAGCGATGAGGAGTAACCCAATCCTAAAGCAGGGGTTCCGGACGATAAGGATTAGAAGCGAGGGCGAGAACAGGAACGGAAAGAAGTTTAGCGGCTAAGTGAACTGAGCGGATTTGCTTTACTTCGAGATTTTGGTGCAGCTCATCTATGGAAGAGACTCTCTAGCCGTTGAATCCGCGCCGCAACAATCGCCCCCAACGCTGTGCCCAGAATATTGTTGATCAGGTCCAGGTAGGATGAATCGCGGGTGGGCAAATAAGCTTGGAGAAACTCAATTAAGAAACTTGTTACGCCGCCGATTGCGATAGCCAAGACAATCGCCTGCGGACGCGACAAACGCATCACCTGCGAGAAATAGAGCGAGACCAGCAGACCGAATGGGATAAAGCCAAGAATATTGATCGCTGCATCAGAAATGTCCGACCTCTGAAGCCTCGTAGGGTCAGCCAGGAATCGCCGGTGCAGAATATAGAATCTGTCCGGAATCACCAGATCGGGCATCGATCCCGCGCGATTGTGAACCACGCGGCCGGTCCGCTCATCCATCGGATATAGCGCCACAATTCCCTTCGTCTTGGCGAGCTCCGTCACTCCATTTCCGTTCCACGCAGCATAGTGTTCGGCCACTTCATCCGCCGTGAGGGTTCGGTCATAGATCGCTAAGCCGAGCAGCGTTCCCGCCCAGGCGCTATTTTCCGAGCCGGAATGGCCGACAATAAACCTCCCGGAAAGGCTACCGTTTCGTGGAGATAAGGGAGTGAGGTGCTCGCGGATGCCTTCCATATACGCCGTCGTTCCCTGCGGCCCTGAAGTAATGGTTACAAATCGGGGCCGCGCAGGTTCGAAAATTCTAGTCACCCACACCGGTTTTACCCCGGCCCGGCCATCCTGATCTTGAAATTCCCCCCCCAACACCAGGTCGGTGAGTGACTGGTTGATCCTAAGGGTTTCGGAGCGCGCCGGATCGTAGATGGAGAGGATAGTTCCCCAGCTGTAGGCCTTGTCGGGCTGCAACCAGATTTCGATGCTGAACGAGCACTTCGCGGGAGATCCCGATTGCGCTGGTTCCTCTTGCCAGGGGGAATTGCCATAGATCTGGCCGTGCCAGTCGAAATGAATGCCATTGCGGCTTCCCAGCCATTCCACCCGGTTCCTGGGAAAGAAGTTGAAGGGCCAGAGGCCAAGTACCAGGAGACCAAACCAGAACGCTATACAAGCGAACCGCAGAGTTTTTTGTTCTTGGGTCTGTCGTGGCATATGGCCGATTAGCTGGCCGGCCCAGCCCGCAGTGTAAACAGGGTTACTTCCGGGGGGCAGTTCAGGCGCACAGGAATTCCCATGGTGCCGATTCCTATATTCGTGTAGAGGGTCAGTCCGCCTACTTTGCGCAATCCGCTGGGATATTTTCTGGCCAATTCCGGCAGGTAGAGAGGACCCACCAAGGGTAGCCGCACCTGGCCACCATGAGAGTGCCCTGAAAGTTGCAGATCCACCGGATATTTCGAGACAAAGTCGGCGGTGTCCGGCTCATGGATCAACACCACCACGGGTTCGTCAACCGGAACCTTCTTTAAGGCGACGATAAGATCGCTATCGTCGGGATTGTCGTCCAGGCCCGCGATCCAGAGCTTTTTCCCATCTCGCTCAATCGGCAGCGACACATCGAACATCACCGGCAAACCCTGCGAGCGCAGGATTGCGCGCACGCGGTCAGCGCCGCAATTTCCATCGTGATTGCCGATGACCGTCATCACCCCAAACTTGGACTTTAGCTTGTTCAGCAGAGCGCCGCAGGGCTCGGCTTCATCCGCGGCTCTTTCCAGGCTTCCATGCCGACTATGCGCGAAAAACGGAGTGGTTACAAAATCGCCAGTCAGCACCACCAGATCCGGCTGGAGCTGGTTGACCATTTCCACCGAGATTCGAATGGGCGTAATGGAGAATTCCGGGTCGTAGTGAAAATCGCTCAATTGCGCGATGGTGAAGCCGTCGAACGCATCAGGCAGTCTGCGCAGGTGGATCTCGACACGGTTCAGAACAGGGTGGTTGGGCTCGAGGAACAGAGCGTCAGCGCAGACCGCCACACTCCCTGCCGCGGCAACCGCAGCGCCGCCCTGCAGAAATCTACGTCGACTCAATGACACCAAGAAACACCTGCGCTCACTTTTCCGCCTTTTCCTGCGATCCTGGCACCACTCCTCGTAAGTAACCTTTGCAGATTCAACCTGCCCCCAGCCTCATCGAATCTCGGCGGCGTTGCTTTGTATTATATTGGACTCTGGGTGAAGCCCTTCTACAGGCTTCGAGGAGCTGGGGAATCAACGACGCCACCAAATCGGCCAGCAGTTGGCAGACCCGGCTCGAGACCTTGCCGCTGCTCAGGCCAGTGCTGGAGCGAATTTACGAAAAACGATTTGCCGGCGAGAGCTATGGAGCTTTCCGCGGCGTGTTTACCAGTTTCGCGGAAGCGGAACGATCCGCGCCAAAGAACATGCCTTTGGGATTCGCTACCCAGGACTACGCGGAAGAATTTGCTGAACGGCGTTCGCGAATTTTTTCCTTCGACTATCCCGTCCTGTTCTGGCTGGCGCCTCTGTTACGCCGGCCGGCGAAGCTCTTCGATTATGGCGGGCACTGCGGGACACACTTCTACGCCTATGCCCAATACATTGATTACTCACCTGAAATGAAGTGGGTGGTCTGCGATATGCCGGAAATCATGCAGTACGGAGAAAAGATCGCGGCAGAACAAGGGAAGAAACAACTGACGTTCAGCGGGAACTTCGCGGATGCGGATGGTGCGGACGTTCTGCTCGCAGCGGGGTCGCTGCAATACGTGGAATCTCCGGCGTTTTCAGCCAGTCTGGCCGGTTTAAGGTCTCTGCCGAAGCACCTGGTGCTGAATAAACTTCCTCTTTACGACGGCCCTACTCTTGTGACGCTGCAGAACGGTCGGGTCGCATTTCATCCGATGTACATCTTCAATCGGAAGCAGTTCGTCGACTCGATTTGCGGACTTGGCTACAAACTGGTGGACCAGTGGACCGTTCCCAGCCATGCCGGACGGATCCCCTTCCATCCAAAAGCGTCTTTTCCTGCGCATTCCGGGCTCTATTTTCGGCTTCCCGATTGAAACGACGTCCTAGCGCAGTCCGTTATTTGCGATCAGCGGAGTTAAGTCTTCAGTCGAACCGGTTGCTGGCAGTGACTTCCTGCTCTTCTTGGGAAGCGATTTCCAGGCTAGGATCCGGCAAGCAGCGGTCCATGTTCCACGAGTCAGCCACCACGTAGAGAGGCCTGGCCTTGCTCTCCTCGTAAATCTTGCCCACGTATTCGCCGAGGATGCCGACCGCCATCATCAGGGCTGCATTGCTCAAACAGATCACGACCATCAACGAGGTCCAGCCGGGCACGGTCTTGTGCGCGAAATATGCGATCAGGGCGTTCGCCGCCTCGACCATCGCAATCAGGGTCATCGCTCCCGCTCCAGCGAAACTGAGCCGCAGGGGTAGGGGCGAGAAGGAGAGCGCCGCCGTCCAGGCCAGCCGTAGCATTTTCCGCAAAGGATACTTGGTTGATCCCGCTCCACGGGCTTGACGTTCGTACCGAACGCAAATCTGGGGATAACCGACCCAGGCGACCATGCCACGCAGGAACCGGTGGAGTTCGCGCATTTCAGAGAGACTCTTAACGCAACGTCGGGACATTAGCCGGAAGTCACCAACGTCAGGCGGCAAAGACTCCAGAAAAAACTTACGCATGAAGCGATAAAAGAACCAGGCGGTGAATTTCTTGAAGACCCCTTCCCCTGAACGCGCGATCCGCTGGCCACAGACGACATCGTAGCCGTTACGGTACTGTTCGACCATCTGGTGAATCACTTCCAGCGGGTCCTGAAGGTCCGCGTCAATCAAGACAATCGCTTCGCCCGAAGCATGATCGATACCCGCGGTCGAGGCGTATTGATGTCCGAAATTACGCGACAGGTTTAAGGCCTTGATACGAGGATCCGCTTTGCACCAATCCACCAGCAAATCAACGGTGCGATCGGAGCTTCCGTCGTTGATTGCAATCACTTCACAGGCGTACGGACACCTGTCCATGAATTCAGTCAGCCGGGGGCGGAGCAAGGGAAACATCTCCTCCTCGTTATAAAACGGCATCACGATGGACAATAACTTCGGATTGGGTCGCGGCGAAAGGAGATTGCGCGTCGTCATGGTCACTCGCTCGTTCCGTCGATTGTGCATCGACCGACCACCAGGCGGCAGCTTGTCTTCACTTGGTCTTTCCGGCCACGTAAAGTTGATCGATCATTCCGTTTAGTTCGTCAACCTTACCTTGCACCGTCTCGTGCCAGTTTTGAAAGACCTCCAGTGCGGCCAGTAATTGCACCGGGTCGATCTTGGTATGGTCGATGGGCTCGCCTTTCCTGCGAAACGGATCTACAGAATCTCGTACCCGCCAAAGCGACAAGTCTTCGGTGTACAGAGCGTTCATTCGGGCCCTAAGCTCAGCCTTCTTTTGCGGCCAGTCACGGCTGGCGCGACTTACTTTCGCCTCGGTCTGGTCAAAATCCACGGAAGGAGGGGATTCGAAGTAGCGGTCCAGAATCTTCAATACGGCCTCATTCTGGGCCGGTTGCGGCAGGATCACGGACTGGTCGTTGGAGACGTCCCCATTTGAGCTGAAAACTGCCACTTCATCGAAAACCGACGCTCTTCCTCCGATGCTCTTGTATTCCGCCCACTTTGCAGGAGCGTTCGCGCATCGTAAGCAAACGACGGCGCACAGCGGTTGGCTGTCGGCTCGGGCATAGGCGGCTGTGATATTGTGCACCTCGGCGTAACGAACTTTTCTGTCGCTATGCCCGACATTGAGCAATGCGAAAAGCGGGTAGTCAAAATCTTCCAAAGAAGAATCGACGCCAATGCTCTTGCATTGGCTGGATTCGACAAGCTTGGCAGCCGACACGTATGAGTCTATCCAGCGATCGTGTGAATCATTGAAATAAGACTCCAGCCGCGGCTGCTGGAAAACACTTGCCCTCGGCCAGGGTGCAAGCGGCCGCAACGAGTTGAAGAGAGCAAAAGGAAGCGCCGAGACCAGCAACAAACCAGCCACAATGGAGAGGACGCGACGGCTCCAGGTCCGTTCCAGAACAACCCCCACAATGCCCATCCCAAGTGCGAACAGGGGGAGATGATAGCGACTGTTCCAGGCCTGCCAGCGAATGAGTGCGCAGAAAAGAACAAAAGACGCCGCCAGGCCAAGCATGTAAAAACGAAGGTTTCGGTCTCCGATTCTTCCGAACAATAGCAAACACGTTAATGCGATAAGAAACAATTGCAGCGGATTTCCGGCACGGGCTTCGTTACTGGAAAAACTATTGGTGTGGAAGCCTCCCCGGTAGGTGGAATCCTGATCGCTGGGATCAATTCCCAGCTTCCGCAGCGTCCACATGATGGCCCGTTCGGTTCGTTGGTTCACCGCCCCGACCGGCGTGGCTATATGAAGAGACAGGTTCTTCACCACGCTGGCGAACGTGATCGCAAGGGAAACCCGGCTGTTGCGGGTTTGACGCTGAACGTCATCGCCGAACGCCGAAGAGAACCCCAGCGGAGAGCCACTCAGCCGGTAATTGCGGACATACAACGGACCGTTTAGCGCGAGAACGATCAGCACAAACGCCGGAAGTCGCATCAACAGGCGCTTTCGGGCCAGTGTTGAACCCATCCACCAGCAGGCCAGAAGTACGAAGGGGAGGAATAAATAAGCCGTGCCCTTGGTCATGATAGCCAGGCCCACGGCCGAACCTAGGGCGAGCGCGACGCCCCAGCTCTGATCCTTATTCCATCTTAGAAGGTAGTAGATGGCGACCACGATCCAGAAACCGCCGACGTAGGTGTTCATGGCTCCCGAGGCTTCCAGCACGCCCTCAGGAATGGTCGCGATAGCCACCGCAGCAAACAACTGGCCGCGAATGCCGGCCCCGAGTTGCTGGGCAATCAGAGAAACCCCGGTGATAGTCCCGATCATGCTGAGCAGAGCGACCAGATTTACCAGACGGTCTCCACCGTACAGAACATCGAGATGCAGTATCGCGTACTCGGACCAGGGAGAAAGCCACAACTGAACCGAATAAAATGCGGGGTAAAGATTCACATCCCGGTTGTTCATCCACTGCGCAATCCGGGACATGTGATAGGCCATCGCGTCCCAGTTGTTGGGGGCGCTCAGGATTGCAGTGATGCCAACCAGGGTAACGATCAGCCCGATACCGGACAGCAGCAGCCAATCGGTCCTGCCCAGCGAGCTTGCAGTTGACTCCCCTTCCCTTTCTCCTTTTGTGCCGTCACCGCGAGACTTTGACCGGCGGAGCATCCAGCCATAGCCGAACCCAACCAGTGCAAAGCTCAGCCACACAACCGCTAATGCAGGACGCGTAATGAGACGAAATACGCTGAGCGTCTCCGTGCTCAAGGCCAGGAACACGCCCCAGCCCACCGCCGCGCCCAAAGCAGCGCTCCGCCGTCCCTCGCCTCGAAGACGAAGCACCCAGAAGATCGCCAAATAGGCAGCCAGCGGCAGCAGCACTAACATGCCACGCTCCCCATCAAATCAATTGCAGGCACGAAATCGGGATGGAAGAGATTAGGAGCCATAGATGGTCCGAAACACGCGCATCCCCGTCAGGTAGGCCGCTGCGATCGGCCTGACCGGCAACGAAGCGCCCGAGCACATGTCTCTTGTAAGGTCGCTCCAGTTCGAAGCGTTCGCCCGATTGACCGACACTGAAATCGACGGGCTAAGCATCTTCGCCGTGTGCCACCAGCCCGCCGGGATGAACAGAATTTCCCCCGGTTGCAGAGTGAAGCGCATAGGCGTTGCTTTTGCGAAGAGCGGGAATTTCCCGTAGTCCGGGTTCTCGATGTCGACCAGAGACTGGTTTCGGCGTCCTTCTTTCACGTAGAGATAGGGCGTCTGGTCCGGCGCGTACGCGGTGAATTCCTTGGTCCCGTAGATTTGCGCGATGTATGCGTGAGTGTGCCATGTATCGTAATGCAGGAACGGAAACTTTCCGCCCCGGCCCCCGATGTAGAGTTCCTCGCTGCCACCATGCAATCGCGAGCGCAGCATTTGCGAAAGTGGCCCGACCAGCCAGTTGGGCGAGAAATATTCCGGCAAGGGATGGACATCGGAAAGCACCTGCGGCAAGAACCGGTCAATGATCTGGTTGCGCAGATAGGGCGCCGGCTTTTCATCGGAGGAATTCAACACGAGGTCGATGAAGTCGGCCATCCGGTAATTCGCTCCGTCGATGCTCACCGGATGATCGGGAAAATTGTTGCGAAAATATTCGGGGGTCCAGCTCCTGGCCTTCCAATGGTCGATGGCCCCGGAAATCACCACTGGCTTATGCGGCTTCAGGAAGTCTTTCGCGAACTCCGCGTAAGCTGGGCGGTTGCGTCTTTCTATCGGGATCGTGCTGGTCACTTGCTCGGCTACTGGCATAACATTCCTCCGTTGGCGCTCTATCGAGCGTACTTTCTTGTGGGATAAATTTGTGACGGCTTAAATCAGGGTGTGAGAGATTTTCGAATCGAGGGTGGCAGCCGCGTCAGCCTTTGACAAAGTATTTCTTGCTGATCAGGTACGGCAGCAATACGAGTTCACCGAGGGAGGGGAGCGGGTCTTCCGGGGTGAATACCGACTCCACGCGAGTTCTGCGAAGAGACTTCCAGTACGATCCCAACTCGAACTGACCATGCACCAGGTCAGAGAGCACTGTGGGAACGTCGGTGACCACTCGCAACCAGCCCACGCCGGCCCTGCCTCGGGAAGGTTCGATGGGTTGCCCAGTTTGATCGGCAAACAGTAAGTACGGAAAATCCACTCCGGCGGCCGCTCCCAGGCTGTGGAAGCCCCACGCCCTTGCGTTCACGTCGAGAAGCTTGTACTGACCGTCCCGCGGATCCTCTTTGTATTCAAGTTCAACCAGACCGTAGTAGTTGATGGCTTTTAGGAAACGGTCGGAGAGCTCTTCAATCGCAGGCAACTCGATGCTTTCCACATACGTCGCCGCCCGGCCAAATTCCCTCGGATGCTGTCGTCCGCGCCTTGCCACCATGCTGCTGTGGACCTTGCCGTCGCGGTAGAAGGCACAATAAGAGAATTGCCGGCGCCCATCGCCGGGAATGATCTCCTGCACCATAATCTCTTCCGGTTTAATTTGACGGCCCGCCTTCTCGAAATAATGGTGCAGCTCTTCAACCGTATTCGCCCGCCAGGCTTTGGCTTTGGTCGCGTAGAAGAAATTCTCTTTGATTGCAGGCTTGATGGCCAAGGGTAAGCGGTCGTGCAATGCGGATAATTCTTCCTTGGTTCGCGGGTTCCAAGTTTGGGGGACAGGGATGTTCAGCTTCACCGCCAGATCGTAGGTATTCTTCTTGTCCCATGCCCACTTAACGGTTTCCCACTCGGGCGTCGTGACCCGAAAGAAATCCACCAACTCGGAGCGATAGCGAGAGAAGGCCGCGACCGTCTCGTCGCGGGTGGGAAACAGGACCCAGCCCTGCAGCCCGAATTTCCGGCCCACTTCGAGGACCGCATCCACCGTCTTTCGCTCGTCGAGCAAATCTTCAACCCGGATTACTTTGCTTGCATAGCGGGAAAAGGAGGAAATAGAATGCTGGTCCTCGAGAATATAGACGGGGATGCCCCTGCGTCCCAGACTGCGGGCGATCCCCAGTCCAGGGTGGTCTCCACCGACCACAAGGGCTCCCAACGGTAGTTGTTTATCTGTCATAAGAGGTTGATTGTTTCCGGCATGGGGATTTGCCTGCTAGCAGACCTTCACTCCATTGCGGACGATATTCGAAGACAGTTCATGAGAAGCAAATTCGGTACCCGCCACGAAATAAAGAAGCGGACCGAACGAGCGGGCCGCGGTTGCACCGATAAAGTGCAATCCGGGAACCGAGCTACAGAGCCCGCTCTGAAGTTTGGGATACCCTCCAAACTGTTCAACATTCTTCACTAGTTCCTCGGACAGAAACTCGTATTTGGAAATATTTACATCGTAGCCAGTGCCCATCAAAACATGGTCCACGCGTCGCTCACTGCCGTCGTCCAGAGTCAATCGGGCCTCTTTGCCCAGGGATTCTGCGCGCAGCACGCTATGCCCGGTCGTCAGCTTCACTTTTGCCAACCGCGCCGGCAACCATCTCGAGCCAGCGGGGCGGACCGCCCTCACCCTGATTTTATCTCTGGCCGCCAACGGCACATACGACATCAGCTTGGGGGAAGCCACCAGCCGGCTGATTCCCGCTGGGCCTACGTCGTGTTTGGAATAGAGCATCTTCGAAATTGGCCCCATGTGATGTAGCCAGCTGTGCATCCCGATCCAACGCAATCCCGGGATCTTTGCCACGACCTCAACTTCGGCGCCGGTTTCGTGTAACAATGCGGCGGATTCCAGCGCGCTCTGTCCAGCCCCAATCACGATGACTCTCTTGCCGGAGAATTCCCGCAAATTTCTTCCCTCGTAACAATGCGACGCCTGCTCGGAAGGCAAATCGCTAAAGACTGCGGGCTTTCGCAGAAAGAGGTCCGATCCCGGTTGCAACCACCACCCGATGAAAACGCAGGGTCTGCTCCATCCTCCAAAGTGATTTTGAACGATGAATTCTCGCGTGCCACCCGCAGCACCAATCTGCGATCCATGGCGGTACCAAGCTGCCGCTGAAACCAGCGTCCGTACTCCACGAAGGTTTCGATCGGGAGTGGCGCAACTGGAGCCGTCCCAGTGGCGGCTTCATAGGCCTCAAGCGAAAACGTGCTCGCTGGATCGGAAAGACTGGAAGCCTCGCGCGGTGAACGCAAAAGCATTCCCTGCGGCATCTTTGTGGCCCAAAAATCCATGGGCTCCCCGAATACCCGGACCGAAAACCCCCTGGCTTGGAGATGCACGCCAGCAGACAAGCCGTAAGGGCCAGCCCCAATGACGGCCACGTCGTATTCCCGCCCGTCTGTTCCGCCCGTCGTGTTATTTAACTGAACCGTTTCATTCAATATGGTCTGAGTACTCATTTCGTCCCTTCCCTGGCTCTATTTTGCTTGGCACAAAATGCTGGTTTGTAATTACCGTATATTTCACACACTGAAACAACATTTCCGCGAGTGGGGGCGACGTTTTCGACTCTCGCCGCCCGATTCCGGTGGCTTCATTTCCCGGAAGAGATTTTTCCGAAGAGACGCCGTGTCGCTCGTGCCGGGACGTAGGTGGTATTCATCGCGAATACCTTGACCGCGTCCCGTATTCCAGACTGGCCCGGAGGGGTTGGAGACAGTCCAAACTTGCGCAGCAAATAGTTGGCCCGGTACACGTGGGCGGGAAAGTTCTCGCGGAATTGGAAATTAACGCTCAACGTGACCGAGATATTGTTGTCGTTTTTCACCCAATGAGGCGCGTTCACGGGCACATGGATAACCTTGCCAGGAGCCATGCGGTAGACCGTGGCTCGGTCCTGATACTGGGGTTTGTACACGGCGGCGTTATTGTCCACCATCCAAAAGCGTTCGATTTCTTCCTCGGGCAAAACATCGCGGTCTTTCTGATCGAAAACGCTGATGTCTTTGTCGCCGTGTATTTGCAGGATGAAATTGCATTCCCGGTCGATATGGTAGGTCGTGACCCGTTTCGGCGAGGTAATGAAGACGATCGCGTCCTGGACCTTCATCTCTTTCTTCAAATTCTTGCCCAACAGGGTCTGGATCTCCGCCATGCATTCGTCCAGCACTGCGCCGTACTCCGGATCCTGCTCTGCACTGCGCAGAATGATCCATGCGCCGGCATCTTGAATTCGCCGAATGGCTTCGTCCACCGTCCAACTGCCGGCGGGGGACTCATCCCAACGCTGGTCCACCCGAATCTCGCCCGCGTCGTAATAGACGCTTCCGGTATGCTCAAGCTTCTTCGCTAGCTCCACCAGCCGCGGGATCTCGAACAATTTATGCTGCGAGAGATGGTGGGTGAATGCGAACGAGCGGTGATTGAACTTCTCGCGAAATTCACCCTGATCGCAATCGAATATGCCCGTGGATGTATCGTGTGAAATACCGACCTGAGTGGCCATACAGAAATTCTCCTGAGTTCCTTTCATGAATAACGGGGGATGAATCGGAATGGGGACTTCAAACTTGTGGGCCGTTGCGGTGAGAACCTTCTAGCGATAATTCCGGCGCAAGCCGCGGTTCCCACGAATAGACCACCTGACCGTCTTTTTCGCTGGCATACGCGATGCGGGCCCGCTCTTTACCCTGGCCCTCGATCCGCCAGCCGTCGGCGTCCTCGACCAGCCTCATTTTCGACCGCTCTCTCCACCAGCGGTTAGCCTCGGCTGGGATGGGAATCCACACGTTCGCATCGCGCCGAAGTTGGGCCAAATAGCCGAGCAACTCTTCGTAAGTGCCCCTCTCTTTGGCGTCCACAATATAGTCGGGATGAATAATAAAACTCATCAGACCATGGCTCTGCATGATCAGATTCGCCTGCCGCTTCCACAAGTCAATCGAATAATCGTTGAGGATGTGAAACAGCGAATAGTCCTGCGTGGTGGTGACCGGGAGCTCCAGGATGTTCCCCACAAAGTACGGCATCACTGTGCAGCAACCCCCGCGCTGCGGGTCCAGGTGGGCTACATTGGGAACTGACATGTCGTACGAAAACTCCAATGAGTCATACCAGTCCTGGTTGCGATACAGCACTGCCGAGCGGAAGCCGTCAGCCTGGTACTCCCGGCCATAGGCATTGATTTTGGCCACCCGGGCCAAAAACTCCTCGCGATCCCTGAATAGATGACCATCATGGTTGAGGTCCTGAACCGCCACCTCGAAGCCCCGATTCTTCATGGACTCGATGTACTCCCTGGGTACGGCATACCGGCGTTCCGGCACCACTTGAAACGAAGACTTGATACCGAAGGAATCGTTAATGTCCATCAGGGTCGAGCAGAAATCCCTTCCCATGGCGGTTTCCACATCATGGGTCATGATGGCGCAGCTCGACGCTCCTTCCGGCCAGAACCAGATAAAAGGAATGGAATCCAGGCCCTGCGCTTTCAGCGTCGCCAACAGCAATTGCTCGAACAAGTTGTCCACGGTGCGATCGACAGGCCACTTGGGAAAAGGCAACTTGTCCCAGTCGCGGAGACGGATCTTTTGCAGGTGTTTGCGCACCGCTACGGGCAACAAGGGCCGGACAAAATAATAAGCACTCGCTATAGCCGCATGCATCGTCGAGTGCCGCACCGCATTTTTCGAATAGCGCTCGTAGCGCAGACTGTCGACCACCTGGTCCAGGTCAAAGGGCAGGACAACGGTTCCCCTTTCGCAGCGTACATCCGGAAGGGCGTCATCCAGTGCGGAACTGGCCGACCCCGAGGGACGAAGTCCGGAACACCTGCCGTAGCAAGTAATCTCCGACCCAAATCGGAAATACCCGGGACTCTTCGAGAGATCGCCCCTTTGGGAGATGTTTATGTAGCTCTCGGGGCAGCGATAATATTCAGCCAGACTATTGTTCATCTGTTTTTGGGCTCCCAAGTAATCAGTGGTGTAGGACCGTGGGGAGAGGTGTTGCGATTCTGCGATCCGGAGTGATGAAGTCCCTGCCAGCCGGTGTACTAGGGGATGGTACGCTACTGGCGTTCTGCAAACTACCCAATATGCCTATATAAGAGATTCCCCGCAGCTGTCAATGACACGTTCGGGGCGACCGCCACCATCCGGGCCAGAACCTTCATTTTCCACGGACTCTGCAGCCCGGGAAGCGAGTTGGGATACTGCCAGTAATGAAGCACGGATCGTGTCGCTCCCCAGTGGTCTTTGAACGTAATCAGGCCTGCATTCTCCATGTCGGAACGCCCGAAGTCGAGTTCTTCCATTCCCTGGTCCTTGGCTTCCTGGATGGTGCGCCAAAACAGCAACGCCGTTCCACCAAGCTTGTTAAATTCGGCATCGCTGCAACCGTACTTATAAGTTACGACCTTCTTGTGGGAGAGGGTGAGAATACCGGCAACCGGAATGTTCCCCTTGGAGGCGATCCTGATTTTCAAGTCTTTCCCAAATGACGCTATCAGCGCACGAAACCAAGACATTGGCTGCGGTGGCACACGCTGCCTCCGCCGGGTCATCACCATCAGCCCGTAAAATTTCTTGAGCAACGCTTCAGAGTTTCCGTCCTCGTATGTGAGAGCTTCCCGTTCCGCCCGCCGAATCTTCCTTTGTACACAGTCCTTGTGAAAGCCCCGGAACAGCTCTGACGCGCTCGGGCGCAGATCCAGGCGGTGAAGATAGTAGGCCGTGCTTTTGCCAATTCCGGTCCGCGCCCCGGGAACCCGGTCCACCGGCCTGATTTCCACGTATTTCCAGGTGGAATCTTCCACACTGCGCTTAATCTGCAGCAACAAACCATCCAGCGTGGCCGAGTCCTCCACCAGCGGCTCACTATGATCGGAAAACGGCAATGACACTAATCGGTGACCGGTCAACCAACTCCTGACCCGGCAAAAAACCAGCCCGTTGGTTAAAGGTCCGCCGGGGGCGCTTGTGGAAAAAACGACCGGCTCATATCCGTACGCGACGCGCAGGGCTTCAAGCCAGCCGCGCCCTTGAAATACTGACGCCGCGGGATGTCTCTCAATGAATTCTGGCCAGCGCGCGTCTTGCAAAGGATCAATTTCATACAGTTGCATCAAAGGATTTTCGCTTCCACAGGGAACATCCTTGCCGCGTGGAGCGACACCTGGTGTATGAACACGCGGCCGGGAATCCGCAGCGACGCGGGTTGGCGCCTCGATAGGCTCAAGCGATGCCATGGGCTTTTTAGCGAACATCCGCAGGCGCCGTTTCTTTGGTCTCTTCCGCGGTCTCGCTCCCGTTTTCCGAAGGCTCGGTCGCTGGCGCCGGGATTCCACGCAAGCGCGCATAGGCATCCAATAAGGCCTTGCGTTGATGACTCAGCCCCACCAGGCGCAAGGTGCGGTCGAGTCCTACTTGACCCATGCGCTCCCGGCGCGCCGGATCATTCAGCAGGTCATTGACGGTCCGGGCAAACTCTTTGGCATCTTCTTCCTGGATGTAGATTGCTGCGTCGCCCGCGGAACGCCGCGTCTCCAAAAGATCGAAAGAAACGATGGGCCGTTGGCAGGCCATGTATTCCATGATCTTGGTCATGGTGGACAACTGGTTCATCCGATCCGGCGGATCCGGGGCCAGACACACATCCGTGGTCGACAAGTAATCGAGCAACAGATCGTCCGGGATGCGGCCCACGAACCGCATCATGTCGGCGACCCCCAGCTTCCGGCTCAGATCCTGCAATTCCTGCCAGCATTCGCCGTTCCCGACCATCAAAAACAGCACATCCCTTCGTCCATAGGTGTGCACCAGATGGTGGGCGGCCTGGACCACGCGGTCCACGCCGTCCTGCTTTCCCATAACTCCGAGATATAGCGCCATATAAGCGAACGGGTCCTTGAGCTCAAGCCGGGGCTCCCGCCGGTAAAACTGGCTGGGATCGACGCCGTTACGCACGATGACCGAGCGTTCGTCCTGGATTCCCCCGCGCTCGCGGGCAATCTCACGATAGGATTGATTGGTTGAAATCACCAGGTCCGCGGTGCGATACGAGAGCTTTTCAAAAAGCAATAAAGCCCGGTGGGTGAAGCCCCGCCGTTCAAACTTAGATTCATAAAGCTCCGGACAAACGTCATGCTGGTCATAGACATATTTCTTGCCCAGCAGCTTGAAGGGCCATGCCAGCAGAAAGAAGATGTCGGGAGGATTGGCGGAATGAATGATGTCGAAACCATCGCGCATCCAAACCCACAACGACAGGAGGGTGACGCATAAGAACGCCCAGGGATACTCCAGCAAATATCCCAGACCCCCACTGGCTTGGTACAGCATGGGATAGCGGTAGACGCGGATGCCCTCATACACTTCGAAACTGCTCTGGTCCTGGTTCTCGCCCTTCGGGCAGATCACCCGCACCTCGTACCCAGCCTTCTGCAGCGCCAATCCCAAATGGCGCATACGCCGGTCCCAGGGGAACGAGATATTCTCGATCAACATCAAGACCTTGCAGGGCTTCGAGTTTTTATTTGCGCTCATGTCTTCCAATCTGGCTACCTTTTATCCACGGGTCAACGAAGCTTGCAAGGCCAGAACCGGTTCCCCTCGCGGAGTGGCTAAACTTTGGTATTCCACCCCCACGTCGCCGGCGGAAAGGGTCCGCGCCAGATCGATGCACAACTGATCGGGCTTCAGCCGGCCGAATTGATGCCTGTCCTCTTCCCTGACTTGCTGCATCAGGACCACTGCCTCGGCATGCTGAAAAAGGTCGTCCAAGCTGTTGACGAGCACCTTCCAAATATGAGGGATCGACCGTTCGATGAAGTTCAGATTCGTGCCGCGAAGCGTCCCCGGGGCGATGCTCGGTTCATAGATCCGCACATCGAAACCTTTGCCGATCAGGCGCTCCGCCAACTCCACCGCCGGACTCTCCCGCAAATCGTCAGTGCCGGCCTTAAAGGTCAAGCCCACTAATCCGATGCGCTTCTTCCCGCTCTCCGCCACCAGTTGAATGCAATTGCGCAGGTGGGCTTCATTGCTGACCAGGATGGAGTCGAGAACGGGCAGGTGCAGACCCCGTTTTGCTGCCTCCGACAAGAGCGCCTTTACATCCTTGGGCAAGCAGGAACCGCCGAAAGCGAAGCCCGGTTTCAGGTACCGCGCCGAAATGTTCAGCTTCGTGTCCTGGCAAAAGATTTCCATCATTTCAGTGCTATCCACTCCCATCTCGCGACAGAAGGTTCCCACCTCGTTGCCAAAAACCACTTTCAAAGCGTGGAATACATTGCTGAAGTACTTCACCAGTACCGCTGTCTTGGGATCGGTCCGGACAATCGGAGCTGACAGCTTCTGATAAAGCGACGCCACGCAGTCGCCCGCCCGTGCATCGGATGATCCAATGATTGTCCAGGGCGCATCGTGGAAGTCCTTGAGTGCCACCCCTTCCCGCAGGAACTCGGGGTTGTAAACGAAACCTATTTCCTCTCTGACCGACTTTCCCGAATGTTCCTCGAGCAGCGGAATCAATTCCTCTTCAATGGCCGTCGGCAATACCGTGCTGCGCAAGGCGACTACGTAGTAATCGTCCTTCTTTCGCAACTCTTTGGCAATGCTGGCGAATACATGTCGTAAATAGTCCAGGCGGATCGAGCCGTTCGAATTCGTGGGAGTTCCCACGCAAATCAGGGCGATGTCGCTATGCTCGACCGCGTAGGCGTGATCTGCGGTGGCGCGCAGGCGGCCCGCAGCCACCATTTCAGCGACCAATTCACTTAGTCCCGGCTCGAAAAAAGGCGCCCGGCCTTCGTTCAGCGCGGCCACCTTGTAGGGATCAACGTCCGCGCCAATGACTTCGTGCCCCTCGCGCGCCAGACAAGCCGCCGTCACACATCCCACGTAACCCACGCCAAATACACTGACTTTCATGTTGCTCCTATAGGCAAAACTGGATGGTCTTCGGTTCCGAGGCTTTGCTTTGAGTTATTTTCGGGGGAAGCTCTGATTCTGCGTCACCAGGAAACCCAATTCCGTTATTTTGTGCGCCCACGGCGTTATTTCAACACCTGAAACGTTTCTAAGCGATTGAACCCCTCACGTTTGGGGTTGCAATGCGCGCTTTGCTCAAGGCTGGCCGCGCAAAAAACATCTGTTTGAGGGAAATCGCATAAGGAATCCAACGATAGCATCCCATCAGCTTGAGGTAAGTTTCGATCAGCCAATCCGTAGGCTCGGCCTTGATGCGGCTAGTCACATATTCATCGGGACTCTTGAACGCTCCGGCGGGCTCACTGGTAAAGACCCGAACGTATCCGGCTTCGCGACAAAAATCCACAAGCTTGTCGTTGTACGCTCCAAAGGGAAAACTGAAGGTATCGACTTTGCGGTTCAACAGGGCTTCCAGCTTCCTGCGTGACTCGAAGATTTCCTTCTTCGCCTCCGCGTCACCGGTCAATGTCAGCCTGGGGTGGGTCAACGTGTGCGAGCCGAGGCTGATCAAATCCGTGGGGAATTGCTCGATCTGTGGCTCCACTGCAATTCTTTCGTGCCGCTCCGGCGCCGCGTCCGGCCACCATCCCGCATGTTTGCCCAGAACTTCCGTGGTCACAAAAATCGAGGCGGGTATTTTTCTTTGGACCAGTTCGGGCACTGCGTTGTCGAAAATATTTTCGAAGGCATCATCGAAAGTAATCCCCGAATAGCGTTCCCCCGGCAGCATTTCCGGGAAGCGATCCACCGGGACCGGTTTTGTGACCCGCGCAACCAGGTCCATATGGCGGCCAAAGGCCTGCCGCTGTTCGGCGGGAACCGAGTGATAGTAGAGAATGATGCAAGTTGGGGCGGGTTTCTTTCCGATCAGGCGAAGAAACATCCGCGAAAGACGCCAGCCCACGAAGAAAAATAAGCTGATCCACAGCTTCAACAGCCCATTCAGTTTTCTAGTTCCGTCATTCGCCATGCTTCAAAGTTCCCTCAGTCGTATGACTCATCGTTCGCGTGAAATCTTTACGTGGCTCGAAAAAGACTGGTGAGTCTATGCCTTTGTTCTTTTCTCAGGTAGCTCATGAATTCAAGTGGGACGGCTCGCGGTTCCCGCTGAGAATAGGAGTGCACGAAGCCGGCAAATCTCACCAAGGATCCAACAAGATACGGTTTCACCCAGGCTCGGCTGGCCAACTTAAGAACCTCGAAAAGCGGCAACGCGCCCAGCGAATAGTCCATTTTACCCTGCCGGAAGCAGCTCTTCAGAAGTCCGCCCGCAGACCCGGTCGGCCGATGGTGAAACATAGTCAAGTCTTCAAACGATTCCACGTGCCATCCCTTCATTCGGGCCGTGGTTTCGGCGTAAGTATCGGGCCCACCATAAGGCAGCGGAATGTACTTCCCACCCACCGCAGCGAAACATTCCCTGCGAAACAGCTGGCAGGCGTGAGCCACCGAGCTGCGGCTATTCGTTTTCCGGCCTTTGAACTTCCCGTCCACATCCTCTTCATAAATCATGCCGCCGCCCAGGCCTAATTTCGGATCGAGCTGGAATTTCTCCAGCAACTGCCTGAAGTAGGTGGGTTCCATGGTCACGTCCGCATCCATGTTCCCAATAAACTCGTATTCGACGCCGTAGAGCTGCGCCATTCCAGCGTTGATCGCGTTCACCTGCGCGGCAAAATTTCTGGGATGATCTTCCGTGATCCGATACAGCTGAATAAAGCCGTATTGCGCGGCGTAACGTTTGACAATCTCGTCCGTATTGTCGGTCGATCCATCACTGACAATCACCCACCTCGCCGGAGGAGCTTCTTGCGAGATCACGGAACGGATCGTGTTCTCGATGAATCCCCCCTCGTTGTAGGCAGCAGTTACCAGGACGTAAGCATTGTGCAGCATCACGTGATCCTATCTGCTCGCCATCGCGATGCCGCTTCCGCTCAGCCACTTGATGCAGGACACGCTGCGGCCGATCTTGAAAGCAGCCTCGGCTCGCTTATAGCGGTTGAAGCAGTACATCGCGCCGTATCCCAATATCCGGGTCGACTCATGCACCCACACCGTGAACAAGTACCCGAGTCCCCCCAGCCGGCCATGATGTTTTCTGAAATATTGAAGATTAGCGCGGCGCATTTCGACATAGAAGCGGGTCGGAGCTTGCCCCGAGCTTGCCGCTCCGTAATGCAGAGCTTCGGCGTCGGGATAAAACACAACTCGCCATCCCGCCTTGAGAAACCGGTAGGACCAGTCAACATCCTCTCCGTACATGAAAAACTGTTCGTCCAGACCACCCACCTGATCCAGCGCAGCTCGCGGCACCATCCAAAACCACCCGGTCAATACTTCGACGTCCTCAATGACATCGTATTTGTATCCGTTCATCAGGAAACCGCCGAAGAGTTTTGAATCTGGAAAGATCGAATGCAGTCCCAACGCCGAACACAGTACGTTCCAAACCGTGGGCAACCGCATCACGGACTGGCCAATACCGCCGGTGGGACTCAGCATCTTCGGCCCAAGAAGTCCAATGTCCGGGTGTTGCTCCATGTAGGAGGTCATACTCTCCAGACAACCGGCAGGCACCACAACGTCCGAATTGATCAGACAAACATACTTGCCCCGGCACAACCCAATCCCAACATTGTTTGCCTTGGCAAAACCCAGGTTCGCATCCTTCCGCACCAGCCGAACTCCCGGAAACTCCTGCTGGATCGCCTCCGGAGTTCCGTCCGTGGAAGCATTGTCCACCACGATCACTTCCATCGAGAGGCCGCTTTCCAGCTTGCGTAAGGAATCCAGACACTCCAGGGCAAACTTCTTCCCGTTCCAGGTGACGATGACAATCGAAAGCATCGGATGAGCGTTCTCAGGATTCATTTCAGCAAGCTCGCGAAGGTTTGCCGCGATTCAACCGGAACTTCCGCAGGCATGGCCCCGCCGGCGGTTCCGGACGCCACCGCGCCGGCCATTCCGGGTTGGGGTGGCGCAGGCTTCTTGTTGACCACGAAAGCGGTAGTCGCCGATATCATCGCCAGCAACGTGTACCAGACCATCACGCCTTGATCGAAATAGGCGATGCCGAAGTAAGCCACCGTATTCGCGAACAGACACACCCCGATCGCCCAGATCAACCGTGCATCTTTAAGAGCACCCGCCTTTTCCGCCATCTTTCTAGCAATGCCCACTTTCTTGTACGCAAACGCAATAATGGCCAGGAACAACACAAAGGTCACCAATCCCCCACCGGTTCCGGCATTCACATAAGTATTGATGGAGTCCCACATGTCGTAGCCCCAGCTGGCGTTGTCGCGGGTCCCGATCAGCCACCAGTCCCAGAAATGCCGGATAAAACTATCCACCAGCATGGCGCGGTGATAACCGCTGCCGCCTAACACCTCACTGACGCGGGCAATCAGCATCCAGACGGGCGCTTTCATGATCAAGTGCAGGCCAATAATAGCGATCACCAGTCCCCAGCGAAGCAGCCGCAGATTTTTCCGGAAACGCCACAGCGAGAATCCCAGCAACGTGGCCGCAATCGTCAACACCGGCGTGCTGGAGGCCGACGTCCCCGCCATCACCAGTCCACCCAGTATTCCTAATCCCGCAATCACGCGGTCCCTTTTGCGGTGCTGCCATAGCCCCACGAACAATGGGATCATCATCGCCCCAATCGTCCCCGCAATGATCGAGTGCGCAAACGGCCCCTGCGACCGAATCTTCCCTTCCCGCACATTTGCCAATTCCGGGCCGCCGACCAGGGAAAATAAGTTGTGCCCCGTAATATGCTCGGCCAACATAAACGGCGCAATCACCGCGGCGACGATCGCCAGCACCTTGATCGTACGCACCACATCTTCTTTATCGCGGATCAAATGGCGGACCAGAAAATATGAGCCCAGCGTCGTATAAAGAAATCCCAGTCGGTTGATCACCGCCGCAAACTGCCCCCAAAGCAGACAAAACGCAATGGCGTTACTGAGCGCCCAGAACAAAAACGCTTTATCCAGTGGAGCCAATCGCCTGGGATAAAAACCACCTTCCACCTGAACATCCCGTGCCACCCGCATCCACCCCACCAACAGCAGCAACCGGTCGACCAGCAGGTGAAGTCCAGCAACCACAATCCCATTTCCGACGGAAGCAACAGCCCTGCAACGAGCAGCGGCGCAATCACATACTTCCGCGGCAGTACCAGAATCAGAATCGCCGCCACCACAAGCAGGACAAGCGCCAGAGGCTGGATTTGGGTCGCCCCAACTCCGCCAAAGTGGAGGTCCTTCGGCATGTCATAGGCTGTGCTCGTCTGCATCGCTACGGCGACCATCCCTTCACGCATTCCGGACCTCCGCTGTCCAAGATCACGATCTTCCCTTGCGGAACATTGCCTCGATGGCCGCACCCCGTCCCACGGCAGCCGATGCTTGACGGAACGGCCAAGAAGCTCCCAGCCGCATTGCTTTCCGGACCAACCTCCAGTGGAATGCTGGCTGAGCCGTCGTCCGCTGCCAGCGGAGTCCGCGAGATCCCCGACCTTGGAAAATCGCATCATCCAACAGATATCGTACGCTCTTCTCGACATAGCAATCCGGGGTGGTGCGGACAAACACTTCCTCGAAACCCGCGGGCAGGAAAAGCTCCCGCAAAGAACCCGGAGAGAAGTGCCACAGATGCCGCGGCAATTCGAGTCCATACCAGTATGACTTAAAGATATGGGCTTCGAACCCTTCAATATTCGGGATTTGCAGGTAGAGGATGCCGCCCGGCCTGAGCCACCACCGCATCCTCGCGACAACATCCTTCAGCTGATGTGCGTGTTCGAGAAAGTGGCACGCCGTGATGACATCAAAACTCCCGGGCGCAAACGGAGCCTCCAGTACGGTACCGACAAACACTTCCGCTCCGCTGTTGGCTTCTGCCCTGCGTGCCTCTTCCGGGGATATTTCGAGACCATGGAGTTTCCACGGCCCGTCGCGCAACGTCTGCAGGAATGCACCCGAACTGCACCCTACATCCAGCAACGCGTCGCCCCGACCCATTTTCCGTATTTTGTCCCGAGTGGGCCCCCATCGCTTGAGCAGGTTCACTTCCCCCGACGCCGTAACCGCCTGATGATAGTCCGCTCCGTAGTGATACGGCATCTCCTCCGGCGTGGGTATCGGATCCAGCCAGACCAGCGAACACCGCCGGCATTGCAGGAGCTTGTACTTGTCCTTCCGCATGTGGAAACGGTCAGGCCCCTGCAGCCTAAGAGTCGGATCATCGGAACCGCAGATCGGACACACTTTCCGCAACTCCGTTGTTCCCTTCTTCTCAACCTCTATGGTCGGCTCAATTTGCGAAATCATAAGTGACACCCTGGTTTCATTTGCGAAATGTTGGAAGCCATTAAGTCGTCCCTACTTCTGCGGTGAGGCTTTTTAGAAAGACCTTGCCACAGATACTCAACGCCACGATGCATCCCAGTAGGCCAAGCATCAGGTTTAGCAAGACCCCATTCCCCACCACAACCTGGCGAATCGCCAGAAACACCCCGAATACCAGGCAAGACACCAGGATCGGACGCGGAAACGACTTCGCGTACTGCGCAAAATTAAGCTGAGTCAGGTGCTTCATACGAATAAACTGCACGGCATAACCCGCGATCACCGAGATGAGGGCAGCAATTTGTCCGCCCACCATCCCGAACTCCTTCGCTGCCGGATAAATCAGAACGATCATGAAGACCGCCATGATGAATACGCATCGCCGGTGGAATTGGGGACAACCGGTTGCGTAGAAAACCATCGTGAGGATGGCGTTGACCAGGTTTATCAGCGCGACGACGGCAGCCACCGTGAGTGGTAAGGCTGCCGAGACATAGCGAGGGCCATACAGCAGCGATAGAAGACTGCGACTGCTTAAAGCGATGAAAATGAGAGCCGGCATTCCCAGCAAAACGATCACCGAAGTCACTTGGATTACAATCCGGTTGATGCGGGAATGTTCCTCCTGAATTTGCGCAAAACTAGGCATGAGTGTCTGGCTTAGGACATTCGTAATGAACGAGACGGGGACCTGAATAAGATAGATGCCCATCGTATAAATTCCCAGTTGGGCCGCCGGATAGAGCTTGCCCAGAACAAAAACATCAGTTCTTGCGAAAATCAGATTCAAGAGGGACAGGCCGAAAACTCCCTTCGAAAATGTAAGCAGGCTCTTGATAGACTCCTTATCAAGTTCCAGCCTCGGTCGGAACGGGCATATGGCAAAAGAAATAACGCAGCGCATAAAATTCTCAGCCGCAAACCCGATCGCTAGGGCCCAGACGCTGCGCACAAAAAAAGCCATCCCGACCACGATCAACGAACCAAAGATTCCGCCGCCGTTCTGAATGAAGGCCCAACGCTTGAACTTCATTTCTTTCAAGGCAACGAAGGCTTTAGAACTCTGCGCCCCCAGGAAAATAATGCTCAGCAGGGCTGTCCTCATCAAGGATGTCAGCTCGGCATTCCCGTAGAACTTCGCAACCCAGGGGGCCAAAGCAAAAAGTATGGCGTAGATTCCCACGCCACGTCCGAAAGCAATCCACCACGCTGAATTTATGTAGTGCGGATCATTGCCTTTAGGGTTCTGAATGATCGCTTCTTTGACGCCAATCTCTGCCAGCATGTCCACAATGGAGCTGGTCGAGTACACGATCGCCATAATTCCGAACGCTTCGGGGGCCAAGAGGCGCGTGAGCAGCATGTTCCGTCCCATCCGGAACACCTGTTCGAACACACTGCCAATCCCCATCCATGTCCCCCCGCGGAACATATGGCCTTTAAGGCCATCTCCACCGAGGAATTTGGCTCGAAGATTTCTCAGCAACTCAGAAATGCGATTGGAACTTGCCATGTCTATTGCAGAGCCTGCTAGCGGGTACCACCGAATTGGTAACCGGACATCTGGAGTGGTGCCGGCCGAAGCTCCTGAAATACTTCGCGGGCGGTCTTGCCGCCGTTCGCGTCCTGGTCCGTATTCTTGCCTTTGTCCACGGAGTGGACAATCTTGTACCCAGTCTTGGCAAGCTCATTTGCCGGATAGGGAAGGCCGCGCCATTCCAGGCAAAGAGGGCCTTCTGGCGCGCCGAAATGGCCTAAATTAAATCCGGCGGCAACTGCCGCCATCGAAAAATAGACGTCCTCCATCAGCCGGCTATGCCATCTGTAGGGGACATCCAGGCCCCCAATCTTAGCCATGGCTGCCAGGCACTCTCGAGTCAAAAAATATGCGCCCCCAAAAACATTTTCTCCCCGATGGTAGCCACGCTTTTCAGCCATAGTCAGCAAGTTTGCCCAGGAGGGCCCCAAGCCAAACAGTTTCTTCGGCCAGGCCAGTTCCCTTCTCATCTGGTTCTCGTGCATTCCAAACGATCTCGGACGGTTGTAGTCATGTTCATATACACCGAACAGGCCAACCGTGGGATTCGCCTTCATAAAAGACGTAGCGTCGCTCATGACACCGGATCCAATGAGAAGTGCGTCCTGGTCCAGGCGCAAAACCAGGCTGCACTGGGTCTCAGTAAGCACAAAGCGGTACGCCAGGCAAAGGCTATGCACCAGTCGGGATATTCCCATGGGACGCTCGTTCCGAAGAATATGCCAATTCGGGCGTCGCTCTGCACACAACGCCTCATAAGTCCCATCTTGCGTGCAGTCATCCACCACCACAACAATATGCGGCTCTGGACAGTAGCATTCAATACTGGCCAGTGTGTCCAGCACGGCTTCCCTGCCCGGTCCAACCGGCATGACCACAGCAGGAAGGCTTTGCGATGCGCTTGGCATGGTATGGAGTGAATCTGTCACTTATTTTCTTTCGGCTGCTTCATCCACTGACCAGTAGCGGGATCCAATCGCTTGACCACTCTCGCGGGATTACCGACTAGAACGCTGTAAGGGGCGCAACTTTCCGTGACCACGGAATAAGCTCCGACTACGCTATTACGGCCGATAACCACTTCGCCCCGACCTGCGATCACCATGCTGCCATAACCCAGCCAACAATTTTTCTCGATTACGACTCTACCCCCGCCCGTGACTCCTTGTTCTGAGATGGGAAGATTTGGATCGGTGTATTCATGATTATGATCAGTCACAAATACGGCTGGCGCGAACAAGACGTTTTCCTGAAGGTGGATCTGATTTTTCGCGGAGATGACCGATCTGCGCCCTATATTGCTTCCCTTGCCAATCATCAAGATAGGTTCTGCGCTCGTGGAAGAAACCGGAACATTGAGCCAGACTTCCCGGTCCAGCAGCACACAGTCTCCGATCCGCATGCTGCGAGAATGCGATCGCTGAATCTCGCAGCTGTAATGAACCGATACTCTTTTGCCAAACTCGTCGAAAGGATAGCTCGATTTCAACCAAACCGAGTTGGCCTTGGTGAGAAGACGCGACAACCACATTTAGGGGATCCTTAACATCGACGCATCGGCGTCAGGGAAAGGGAATCTGATCAAAACGTCACTGGAGGAAAGCTGATAATTTCTTTTGGTGGAAGCATACTGCTTTCAAACATAGCTACGTCGCGCCATGTTGAAGTGTTAGTTTAGGAGGGCCGCTCAGTGGGCCGTTCAGTCCTCCTTGGCTACGACCGTTATGTCTCAAGCCGGGATTAGTTTACGGTCGCCGCAAGCTGTGTCGGCGGAGTCGGGGCAGAAGAACTCCCACCGTTATAGATTCCTGCATCCCAGGCGGTTCCGCTTGGAAGCGAACTGCCGGGGGAACCCGGCCTCGGCTGTTGCGCCATGTCCAGATCCAGAGACGAGTTGTTTAGGCTCACCAAATTCGCGCCTAGCCCCAAGGCCGGCGATCCGGACTGAAGGTGATAGCTGCCGTCCAGATTGGGATTAGCCGTCGAGCTGTGAGCATCAAAGCCGCTCGACTGCCAGCTCGCATAGCTGACGTACGTCGAGTCATTCGTGGCCATTTGCGGCGCGCTGCCTGACGCGGTTCGCCACACATTGTGATCAGATGTTGATATGTCCGCAGTCAGCGTGCTGTAGTCATGGATTCCGACACCCGGTCCAATGACAATGTTGTTTTCGACAACATCCGCAGTGTTCACGTTGGTTGCAACGCTCGTCCCTTTCGTGATGGCGAAGTCGCCGGCTAGCCCGATTATGGTGTTGTTGTAGATCTTGTCTCCGCCCTTGTGGGTGTCGGCCCAGATAATTCCATAAATCACGTGACCCGTATTTACCAGCAAATTGTTGAACATGTTGCAGCTGGCGTTCTGCGCACAGTAAATAAAGCCCGTGGGAGAGCCGACTCCGAGGTCACCATAAATGTGATTGTTGTAAATGCTCGCGGTCAGAGTCTTGCTTCCAGTCGCAAAGTTGAACAGGATCATTCCATCCTGGTGCATGGTATCGGTCGGAAATTGCCAGTTCGTCCAGTTGGTGATCGAGTTGTCGTGAATCGAAAGCCCCGTCAGGACGTCCCCGCTGTCGCCCCCGCCAGCGCCACGCCCCAGTCCATGTCGCTGATCTTGTTGCTGTAGATTTCGAACGCCGCTGGCATCGCCATCTGGATCGGCAGAAACAGCACTCCGCTCTTGGCTTGCGAGATCGTGTTGTTATCAATGGTGGAATTGGTGGAATCGCCATTGAAAACGACCCCTGCCGTGTTGGCGCCATTTCTGTCCGAGGCATTGCTGCTACTACCGACGTTGACGTAGATATTCTTTATCGTCAGATTCTTCACTTCTGAATTCGTACAACCCGATCCAGCGAAGCCAGCACTGGTTTGGCGGTTGGCCAGATTCGTTCCATTGGCCGTGTTCTGGATCGTCCCGTTCGATCCGCCGTCCACCGTAATGTAGCTCAGATTGTTGCAGTTGATCGCTCCATTGGCCGACCAATACGGAGAACTCAACACAACTCCGGTATCAAACTTCAGCGTAACGGTATTGCCGCTGTTTCCACTTCCCTGAAACGTGAACTCGGTGGCGCCCGCCGACCCGGTAAACGTCCCGCAGATCAGCACCGTGGTTCCCGGCCCGATCTGTGTGGCGCCGCTGCCCCAATTGTTGGCGTTGTTGAAAAATGCCGGCGTCTGCACATTACTGGTGGGCGCGCTCTGGATGTACACGTGGTGGCGACGAAGGCGGCGAAGGAGGCAGTTGCCGCTGGCGCTGCCGCTCTGGGTGATGTACACGTTGGTGGCGGAACCGAAGGCGGCCGAAGCCGAGATCAGGAGAAGAAATCCGAGAATGAAACTGAACTTTCGAACCGCCATCATGCGTTTCCTCCGGGGGCGAGTTGCATGTACCTGGTGATCAATCCGTCAAGCCTGGCTTTCGCCATCTCTCCTGATAGTGGACGAAGCCGAATTTGAAGTCTAGGTACCATAAGTACATCGCCCGGGTCGAAACCGGACCATGGTTCTCCGTGCCTCATAACTCCAGTGGAATCATACCGAATTCCTTGACACTTCGGCCACTGCTACGCAGCTGGGCGGCATGTTTTTTTGTTTCTTTGACAATGCGCTCCAGGTCCTCCCGCTTGAGCCCCGGAAACATAGGCAAAGAAAGGATTTCCGGCGCTACCCGCTCGGTCACGGGAAAGTCTCCCGGCTTGAAACCCAGCCCCTGGTAAGCCTTCTGCATGTGCAACGGAACCGGATAGTGGATCGCAGTCCCGATGCCAGCGTCTGCGAGGGTGGTTTTCAGTTGCTCGCGATCCACCGTACGGATTACGTACAAGTGATAGACCGGTTTGGAGTAATCCGGCACATGCGGCAACACCAGCTCAGCTGTGCTGGCGCCAAACAGCTCTCCGTAGGTCGCCGCGGCGGCGCGACGCGCCTGGTTCCACTCCGCCAGGTGCTTGAGCTTGGCGGACAAGATGCCGGCCTGGATCGCGTCCAGACGCCCGTTGTAGCCTTCCACATCGTGGTAATACTTTTTGGCCTGGCCGTGATCGCGAATCATCTTCACCTTGCGGGAAAGGGCTTCGTCGTTGGTGGTGACCGCACCGGCTTCGCCGCAGGCGCCCAGGTTTTTGCCGGGATAAAAGCTGAATGCCGCCGCCAGTCCGATGGAGCCGGCCTTCCTCCAACGCTTTTCTTTCTTGGAGAAATATTCGGCCCCATGGGCCTGGCAGGCGTCTTCAATCACGATCAGGTTATACTTTTCCGCCAGCGCGAGAATGGGATCCATGTCCGCCATCTGGCCGTACAAGTGCACGGGAACAACGGCTTTCACTCTGCGTCCGGTTTTTCGATGCAGAAGGGTTCCGCTCTTTGAGTCGAGCTGGCAATGGGTCTCGAAATATTGCTCCAGCTTCACTGGATCCAGGTTGTAGGTGCGCTCGTCAACGTCCACAAAGTCCGCTAATGCACCGGTTTGCGAGATGGCCTCGGTGGTCGCGATGAAAGTATTGGGAACGGTGACCACAACGTCGCCTTCGCCAACTCCGGCGGCGGAAAGCGCGAAGCGCAACGCATCCGTCCCACTGGCCACGCCGACGCTATATTTGGTGTCACAGAAGCACGCGAATTCGTTTTCAAAGCCTTCCACCATGGGACCGCCGATAAATCCGGCTGTCTTCAAGGCGGAGCGGAACACCGACACCAGTTCCTCTTCCAACTGCAAATGCTGGTTGACCAGATCAAGAAATGGAATATTGCCGTTCATACTCATTCAGTTGCCCTCTTTTCAAGATTGATGGAGCGAAGTTGCCGGGCGGGATTGCCGGCTACGATCTTGTTCGGGGGAACGTCTTTGGTGACCACACTGCCTGCGCCTACGATCGAGTTTTCGCCGATGGTGACGTTGGCGAGAATGGTTGCGCCGGAACCGATGGATGCGCCTTTTTTGACGACCGTCAGTTCGACATGCCAATCTTTTTCGGTCTGCAATCCACCGTCGGCGGTGGTGGCCCTGGGGTAGCTATCGTTGACAAAAGTCACGCCATGGCCCACGAACACGTTGTCCTCGATGGTGACCCCTTCACAAATAAACGTGTGGCTTGAGATTTTGCAGCGTTTGCCGACTTTAGCGTTTTTCTGGATTTCGACGAAAGCGCCGATTTTGGTCTCGTCTCCGATTTCACATCCGTAGAGATTGATGAACTTGGAGAGCTTGACGTCTTTTCCCAGCTTCACGTCGGGGGCAATCGAATGGTAAGAATCCATAAAGTATGGCGGCCTTTTTTCCTGGGTCGTTGTCTAAGTAATTCGTATCGAGGGTAGTGAACCGGCTCAGGCGATGGTAGCTAACCTTGGGTCTACGGCAACCGGTGCCGGGTGGCAACGCAACATGGCTTCGGGATAATCGGTGTTCTTCCCATTCAGAAGCTCTTGCGGCTTCCCGTTGAGATGCTGTTCAAAAAATGCCCGGATATAGGCATTGATTATTTGCATGCAGGTTTTGACGTCGATCGAACCGGCATGGGTCAAGCGTTTTAGCGGCGAGTACAGCGGCCGATCGGAATAATTGCTGTGGGCGGCTCCCCGGATTCTCAGGTAATAACCGCCGTATTGGGCCAACGACCTGTCGATCAGCTTGAGGTCGGCTTCGAGGGCGAGCGCGTGGGTCCGCTTCTGGGGATCGGGCGAATTCAGATCTGGTTGCGAGGGGCCGCCGGCGTCGTCGCTCATGAAGAAGAAAGGCTGCCGGACGCCGTTTCTTGTTACTTCGCCAAACATTAAGCCGTCCATGTTGATGCCGGCCTTGATTCTTGGCTCCAGCCAGCAGGCTTCCGCGCTGAGCGCTCCGCCGAAGGAATAGCCAAACATTCCGATCCGCGACAGATCGAGCCGACTGGTGAAGCGCGCGTCTGGACCCTGTTGGTTCAATTCTTCCAACCGATTGAGCACAAACTGAACATCCTGGGCGCGAAGCTTGACCTCCACTGCATACCCGCGCAGATTTTCTTCGCGGGAAGGGTCAAAAAATACAGGAAGATCTTTCGCCGGGGGGTGCTCCATGGCGAGAACGATAAATCCATGGCTCGCCAGCATTTCAAACTGAACCGTGTTTTGCGTGAGATGGCCTTTCCACCCGGGAGAGAACAGAACCACCGGAAACTGCCGCTCGGCCCACGAAACTGGGGCGTTCACAATGGAATGAGTTCGCGCCAACCGCAAATAAGCTTTGAGTCCCGCTGCATCTTCAGATCGGTAGGCGGAATACTTGCCGCGCTTCGTATCCGTGGGATACCAGAACTGAACATTCAATTTCCTCGGCGACGATGGCTTGGCTCGTCCGAACTCATTTCCCACCGTCCAGAGCTGAGTGACGGTGCCAATCGGGTGCGGCCCGCCCGGTTGCGGTAGTGAAAAAACCGGCAATAAGACAGCTAGCGCCGATGAAGCGAAAAGCAGGACCGCCGCGGTAATGACCACGCCGATGCTTATTAGATTTTGCTGGCCGTGACCGATCAGAACCAGCCCGGCCAATAAAACTGAGCCGACGTAGGCCGGCGCCATCTGCCACCGGTAGCCTTCGACCAGGCAGTGCAGCAGAATTATGACGACGGGCAGAGCGGCCGCTGCCATCATCCAGACCGACCGAGTTGGATTTGCAAAGGCAAAGCCAAGAAGCGGCAGGTCCGAAACGACCAGCAGAATTTCAAAAAGCCTCATAGGTGGGAGGGCTGGGGGATTTTCTCGTCCACGGTGGCCGCAAT
The DNA here is from genome assembly GCA_963802555.1 of Terriglobales bacterium. GTDB lineage: Bacteria > Acidobacteriota > Terriglobia > Terriglobales > Acidobacteriaceae > DATBAX01. Next base: position 1,424,035 of record CAWDJD010000002.1, read on the forward strand.
CGCTTTTGCAATCGCAGGCAGATTGGGCCCGGTCAGCATGCTGTCGTGCACACCGGGAACCTCGTGGACTTGCAAATTGGGCAACAGGTGCGACCAGCCCAGAGCCGGGTCCCAATACTTCCAGGTCCGGTATTTATCGGAGCGGAAAAGAAGGACGCGGCCGTTGTAGGCTTTCGGCCGGTAATGGCTGACTGCCACCAAAAGCATTTCATCCTGCGAATGCTTGCGGGCCGGAGCCGCGGATCCTAACGTCGCCTCCAGCCGATTCGAGAGGTGCCACTTCATGTATCGAAACCGGTCGCCGATGGCGCCGATGATCCGTTCCCGCGTGTAAGTCATGGTCTCGCGCAGGCCCATCTGCCGGAGGTTCTGCGCGTGCAGGCGAAGGCGCTCAAGCTCGAAAGTCCTTCGGGCGCGGCGCGCTTCCCCGCCGGAGAACCGGGCCAGGAATTTGGGGATCCAGGTATCGAACATGACGACCATGCCGACTTCCTGTCCCTGGGCCTGCAGGCGTTGGGCAATTTCGTAAGCCAGCAACGCTTCGCGGCACCAGCCCATCAGAAAATACGGCCCTTGCGGCTGAACCTGCTGAATGGTTTTGAGATGGATCGCGGCCATGTCTTCTACGTTGTAAGGCGCGGTGAGCGAGGCATCGTCGGGCAGGTTAAGTAGAAGGAACGGCTGGTCCTCGCCGAGCGCCGCAGACAGCAGCCGCATGCTGGGGACACCATGCAAACAAAAGATGGGAGGGCGTGATCCTTTGGGCTGGAGGGCCACCAGACCGGTAACACTTTCGGGCGCAGCCTGGCCCACCAGCAGGACGGAAAGCTGTTGGATGGTGGGCGCCTGAAACAGTTTAGCTAACGGGATTTTCTTTCCGAAAGACTGTTCGATACGCGCCAGAAGCTGGGCGGCGAGGAGCGAATGGCCGCCAATGTCGAAGAAGTTGGCGGTGACGCTGATTTTAGCCAGACCGAGGACTTTTTCCCAGATTGCCGCTACGCGCTGTTCAGTTTCGTTGGCTGGCGCCACATAACTGGCCTTGGCCATTTCCGCCAGATCGGGTGCGGGGAGAGCGTTGCGGTCGATTTTTCCGTTGGGAGTGCGGGGCAGGGCTTCGAGACAGACAAAGGCCGAGGGCTGCATGTATTCCGGAAGCGTCTTCTGCAAGTGGGCGCGCAGTTCCGGGGGAAGCGCCGGCGGCTGGCCGGGCGTCAGAGTGTTAGGAACAACGTAGGCCACAAGATACTTGCTGCCTTTGGCATCGTCGCGGGCAACCACGGCGGCCTCTTTCACGTCCGGGTGCTTCAGGATGGTGGATTCGATTTCGCCGGTTTCAATGCGGAAACCACGCACTTTCACCTGATGATCGGTGCGTCCCAGGAACTCGAGTTCTCCGTTCAGCTTCCAGCGGACCAGATCGCCGGTGCGATAGAGCAGCGCATTTGGTTTCGTGCTGAATGGATCCGGAATGAACTTGCTGGCGGTGAGTTCCGGTTGATTGAGATAGCCGTGGGCCACGCCGGTGCCGCCAATGTAAAGTTCTCCGGGCGCGCCGAGAGGCACGAGTTGGAGATGGGTATCCAAAACATGGAACTGGGTGTTGGCGATGGGCGGCCCGATCGGAACCGGGCCTTGGTCCGGGGCCACGATTCCCGTGGAAGACCAAATGGTGGTTTCGGTGGGCCCGTACATATTCCACAGCGCGCCGTTGAGAGCAAGCAACTGGCTGGCCAATCCGCGGGGCAGGGCCTCGCCGCCGCAGAGCATTTTCAATTCTGGATTTCCCCGCCAACCGGCGTCCAACAAGAGTTGCCAGGTGGACGGCGTGGCCTGCATGACGGTCGCGCGTTCGCGCCGCAAGACTTCGAGAAGTTCGGAACCGTCTGAAGCCTGCTCCCGGGTGGCGATCACGAGACGCGCTCCCACGATGAGCGGCAGGAATAATTCGAGGGCGGCGATATCGAACGAGAGAGTGGTCACGGCGACGAGGACATCTTTCTTGTCGAGGCCCGGCGCTTGCTGCATGGAAAGCAGCAAATTCACCACGGCACGATGGGGAATCCGGACTCCCTTGGGCCTGCCGGTGGAGCCCGAGGTGTAGATCACGTAGGCGAGATCTTCACCGGAAACGTTGATATTGGGCCGCTCGGCGGACTCGCGCGAAATCTGGGCGGACGCGGAGTCGAGACAGATGATCTGGGCATGGCTGGGAGGCAGAGTTAAGCGCAGCTTTTCCTGGGTGAGAATGACTGGCGCTTGCGAATCTTCGATCATGTGCGCGAGGCGAGCCGCGGGAAACGCCGGGTCGAGAGGAATGTAACTGGCGCCAGCTTTGAGGATCCCGAGCAAGCCGACCATCATGCTGACCGAGCGCTCAACGCACAGACCGACTTTCGTACCGTGCTGGACCCCGTTGTGAACCAGATAATGCGCGAGCTGGTTCGAGCGGCGGTCGAGTTCGCTGTAGGTGTATTCCTCGCGGCCGCAGGTGACGGCAATCTCTTTGGGAGTGCGCGCGGCCTGGGCTTGCACGAGTTCGTGGACGGTCTTCAGTTCCGGGAGAGCAAAATCGGTCTGGTTCCACTTAGCCAGTAGGTCGGTTTCCGGCGCGGTCAAGATCGAGTATGCGGAGATGCGCTGCTCTGGATTTTTTCCAATCTCTTCGAGTAAGCGCTGGAAGTGGCCGAGTATGCGTTTGGCGGTTTGCGGTTCGAACAGGTCGGTATTGAACTGGATGGACGCTCTCCAACCATCGGGGCGTTCGACCATCAAACAGTTCAGGTCGTACATGGCGCCCGAGAGGCGGGAGGGAACGTCAATCAAAGAAAAAGTTTCGTAGTCGCGGCTGGTGACCAGCGACCGCTGCAGCATGAAATTGACCTGGAACAACGGGTTGCGGCTCAAGTCGCGCTTGGGGTTGATGATTTCCACCAGTTGCTCGAAAGGCGTGTCTTGATGGGCGAGAGCCTGCATGACCACTTCCTGGAACCTTTCCAGAAGCTCGCTGAAGCGTGGGTCGCCGGAAAGATCGTTGCGCAGGGGCAGCGTGTTCAGGAACAAGCCGATAATCTGCTCGTGCTCGACCTGATTGCGGCCGGAAACCTGAGTGCCGATAGTGATGTCGTCCTGTCCGGTGTACCGATAGAGCAGGGTGAGAAACGCGGCGCATGCGGTGATGAAGAAAGTGTTGCCGTGCTTGCGGCTGACTTCCTGAATAGCGTCGGTAAGATTGCGGGGCAACTGAACGGAAACCACGTCGCCATTGGTGGTCTGCATGGCTGGCCGCGGGTGGTCGGGCATGACCTCAAATGGAGTGTGATTGCTGAACCGCTCCAGCCAGTACTGGTTCTGCTCCTGGATGGTGTCCCCTTGCAGCAAGTCGCGCTGCCACTCGGCATAGTCGCGATACTGCATGTCCGGTTCGAGCAGAGGCGAGGGCCGGCCCATCGAGTAGGCGTTGTAGATGTCGCCGATTTCCTTGGCCAGTAATCCGACGGCCCATCCATCGGCCACGATGTGATGCACGGTGACGTGCAGGATAAATTCCTGGTCAGCGATTTGGATGAGAGTTGCACGAAGCAACGGCAGCGTGGACAAGTCAAATCCTTGCTCGCCCAGGTTGCGGGTAATGCGGTCGGCTTCTTCGGAGCGCTTGGGTTCCGGCAGGTCTCGCAGGTCGATGACGGGAACTTTGACCGTCAGCGTAGAGGAAATCCGCTGCATGGGCTGGCCGTCGACTTGAATTAGCGTGGTCCGCATAATCTCGTGGCGGCGGACCAGTTCGTTGAAAGTGCGTTCCAGCGCGTCGGGCTTGATTTGTCCTTTGAGCAGCCAGCGAATTGGGATGTTGAACGCGCCGCTTCCCTGCCCCAGTTGTTCGAGGACCCAGAATCTTTGCTGGGCCAGTGAGGCGGGGACGATCATGTCGGCCCGCGACCGCGGCTTGGTCCCATTGGCGCCCGCTTTGCTGTTGGACAACTTGGTGGAATATCGCTGGTCTTGAGTAAATGGGGTTGGCTGGATCGAGCGGATGGTTTCGAACTCGCTGATCTGGCGGTCGGGATTGGCAGTTACTTCTTCCAACACTTGGCGGAACTGGGCGAGAAGGCGTTCGGCCATCGCGGAAGAATAAAGATCGGTATTGAACTCAACGGAGAACCGCCAGCCCTCGGGACGCTCGACCATGAAGAAATTGAGATCGTAAGGCGCGCCGGGCGTTCGCGAAGGCAGGTCAGTGAGCTGGATGTCGGCAAATTTTATGTTTTCGATGAACGACCGCTGATAAATAAAGTTCACGTAATAGAGGCGGTCCCGGCCTAAATCGGAATTCCCCAGAGCTTGCAGCACGCGTTCGTGGGGAAGGTCCTGATGGGCGGTCGCCTGGATCACGGTGTCGCTGACTTGCGAAAGCAGCTCAGTGAACTTGCTGGTGCTCGAAAAGCGCGACCGCAAGATCAATGCGTTGTTAAAGACCCCGATGGCGTTTTCCAGCTCGACCCGATTGCGGCCCGCTACCTGAGTTCCGATGGCGATATCTTCCCGTCCGGACAGCGCGCTCAGCAGCATGTTTAGCGCGCTTAGCGCGGTGCTGAACATGGTAGCGCCATGACGCTGGCTGAGTTGTGCAAGAGCGTCGGTCATTTGGCGGGGGAGAAGTTGCGAGACAATTTTGCCGTCCCATGTCGGCGCCGCTTGTTGCGGGCAATCGCCGGCAATGGCCAAGGGATCGAGTCCGCGAAGCTGCTTTTTCCAGTACGACAACTGGGATTGAAACGTGCCGTTCTCGAAGGACTCTTTTTGCCAGATCACAAAATCGGCAAACTGGATGGGAAGGTCCGCGAGCTTGGGTTCAGAGTTGGTCAGGAAAGCCTGATAGTAGGCGCCCAGATCGCGGCTGATCATGCCGATGGACCAGCCATCGACAATAGCGTGATGAACCGTGATGAGCAGAACGTGGTGCTCGTTCTCCAAGTGTAGAAGCTGGGTGCGAATGAGGGGCCCATCCGAAAGAGAAAATTTACGGCGGGCGTCTTCGACGGTGATGCGTTCGGCTTCAGCTTCCTTCTCGGCTTCGGGCAATTGACGCAGATCGTGCAGCGGAAGGAAGAGGTCGAGGTGGGAAGCGACTTTCTGCACCAGCTCTCCCGACTGCAATTCAAGAGAGGTACGCAGGGCTTCATGACGTGCGCATACTGCGTTGAGCGCACGTGTGAGAATCTCGACTTTCAGGGGCCCACGCAACGACCAGCGCACCGCCACGTTCCAGACCCGGCTTGCCGGATAGGCCGCTTCGAAGGCCCAGAACCTTTCCTGGCCGGGAGAAGCCGGCAGAGCGAACACGTCTCCGGAAAAAACTCCGGATGCCTGCTCCTTTACCACGGGCTGGCTGGCGTTGCGATCCGCTTCGAGTTGGGAATTCAGTGGATTCAAGATTTCTTCGTGAGGCGATACTGGTCGCGAGAAACTGGAGCAATGGACGGAGAACTGGTCGCACCGGCTTCAGAGCCATTGCCGTTAGCGGGTTTGACTTCTTTCATGATTGCCCGCACCGTGCGTAACTGCAGAACGTTCTTGGGAGTGATTTTCATCCCAGCCTTATTGGCCCGGGCCACGATCTGGAAAACATGCAGTGAATCGGCGCCCAGTTCGAACAGGTTGTCGTCGATGCCGACGGTTTTGAGACGTAGAACTTCGGCCCAGATCTCCGTCATTTTCTGTTCTTCCGGATTGCGCGGCGTCGCCACTTCGACGGCAGCTTTTGCAGCCGAGAAGTCCGGGGCCGGTAGAGCTCGCTTGTCCAGCTTGCCGTTTGGAGTGCGCGGAAGCGCGTCCAGCTTTACGAAGGCAACCGGAACCATGTAGTCCGGCAGGATCTGACCGAGATAGGTTTTCAGATCAGCGGTGGAAGGAGCCAGATTTCCGGCGGGAACGTAGTAGCCGACCAAGCGCCGGTCTCCGGGCGCGTCTTCGCGCACGATGACCGAGGATTCGTGAACCCCCGGAGCACCGTTCAGAACCGATTCGATTTCTCCAAGTTCAATACGGAAGCCGCGTACTTTCACCTGACGATCGATGCGGCCCATGAATTCGAGCGTGCCGTCGGTACGATAGCGGACCAGATCGCCGGTCCGATAAACCCGGGCATCGCCACCACGGAAGGGATCGGCAATAAACTTTTCGGCGGTGAGTTGGGGATCGTTCAGATAGCCGCGCGCCACGCCATCGCCGCCAATCCAGAGTTCACCGGCCACGCCGATGGGAACGGGAGCGGCGAATTCATCGACCACGTAGATTTGAGTGTTGTCCACCGGTCGCCCGATGGGCACGGCGCCCGGCCCGGACTCTACAGGACCTCCAACCGACCAGATGGTGGTTTCCGTGGGACCGTACATGTCCCACAATTTCGCGCCGCCGTCGGCTAAGGTGTTGGCCAATTCGCGCGGCAAGGCTTCACCGGTGCACCAGACGGTGAGGCCGGGATGGCTCTTCCATCCAGCTTCTCCCAGCAGGCGGAACGTCCCGGGCGTGGCTGTGATGGAGGTGACTTTGTGTTTCTCCATGGCCGACTTCAGCAGCGAGCCATCGGTGACCATCTCTGCGTTGGCGATCACCACTCTCGCGCCCGAGCACAACGGCACCAGCAATTCGCCGGTAGCGACGTCAAAGGAAATGGTGGTGACCGACAGGACGGTGTCGTCGGCACGCATGCCCGGCTTTTTCCTCGCCGAGTTCAATAAATTGACCAGCGAGCGATGGGAAACTTCCACTCCCTTGGGCTTTCCCGTGGAGCCGGAAGTAAACAGCACATAAGAGATGTTGCTGGAAGACGCCTGCTCGGCGGGTTTGGTGGTGGGTTGCGATTCGATCTTCTTCCAGTCGGAGTCCAAACACACCAACTTGGCGGAAATCGTCAATCCGCTGGCAAGACTCTTCTGGGTGACGACAATCGGGCTCCCTGCCTGACCCAGGATGTGCTCGATTCTCGACTTCGGATGGGTGGGATCAAGCGGCACGTAGCAGGCGCCGGACTTGAGAATTCCCAGCAGTCCCACCAGCATTTCGAGAGAACGTTCGACAAAGAGTCCGACCTTCTTGTCCGGACCCGCTCCGAAGGCCTGGAGGTAATGCGCGAGCTGATTGGAGCGCTGGTCGAGTTCGCGGTAGGTTAGCTGCTGATTGTCGAAGACCAGGGCTACTTTGTCGGGGGTGCGCGCGACTTGTTCTTCAAACAGTTCGTGAACTTTTTGTGTGATCGAATAATCGGCCTGCGTGGCATTCCAATCGCGGACAAGTTGATTCTGCTCGGCGGCTGTGAGCATCGGCACCTGCATGACACTGCGGGACGCATCCGCCACAAATTCCTGGAGCAGCGTCTTGTAGTGCGAAATCCAGCGAACGATAGTGGCTTCATCAAACAGCTCGGAATTGTAGTCACAATCCAGGCTCAAGCCTTGCTCGCTCTCCACGATGTTCAAGAACAGATCAAAGTTGACGAAGGCCTTGGGATTGGGGTCCACACCGGCCTGTAAACCGGGGAAATTTATCGCCGATCCGATCTTCTCCAGATTGAACTGCACTTCGATCAGCGGAAGGCGGCTGGGGTCGCGGGGAATTCCAAGCTTCCGCACCAGCGTGCCGTAGGTATAGTTTTGATGATCGTAGGCATCCAGAACGCTGCGCTTGACTTGCTTGGCAAAATCCGCGAAGGCGAGATCTTTGTTGATCTGGGCACGCAATGCCAGGAAATTCACGCAGTGGCCGACCAACGCGTTTCCTTCCAGCAGCGCCTGTGCAGCGGCTGGAATTCCGACGACCACGTCGTCCTGATTGGCGAGCCGGCACATCAGCAGCTCATAGGCGGCCAGCAAGGTGACAAACAATGTGCAGCCGTTCTTCGCTCCGGCTTTCTTGATGTTGCGATAAAACTCAGCCGGAATAGTCGCGCGATAGGTTGCGCCTTCAAAGCTTTTCATCGCCGGCCGCGGGCGATCGGTGGGCAATTCAAGAATCGGGGCCGGGACCTCAAACTGCTTGAGCCAATAATTTTCGACTTCCTTGATTTCGGGAGAGCTTTGTTGCTGCTTTTGCTCCCGTGCATATTCCAGGAAAGACTTGGGCTGGAGAAGATTGCCCGGCCTGCCTTCTACTTTCGCTGAGTACAGCTGGGTGAGCTCGTCGAGTATGACGTTGGTGGACCATCCGTCACACACAATGTGATGGCTGGTAAACACAGCCACGTAAGACTTTGGTTCGAGGCGAAGCAACTTCACCCGCACCAGCGGCCCCCGCATCAGGTCGAAGGCAGTGCGAGCGTCTTCGGCCAGAATGTCCGCGCGCGTCTTGTCGCGTTCCGCAGGCGAAAGACTGGAGAGATCGATCAGCGGGATTTCAATGGATAGCTTGGGGGCGACGTTGATATGTTCGCCGTCATCGCTGAAGGTGGAGCGTAGCGCCTCGTGCCGGTTGATGATTTCGAGTATGGATTCTCGCAGCGCACTTTCGTTGAGTTCGCCTTTCAGAACTAGCGAAAACGATTCGTTGTAAGAACACGATGCATCGGCGCCGAGCTGATCAGAAAGCCAGATTTCCCGCTGCGCCTCAGTGACCGGCGCTTCCACGACCGCTTCGGAAGACTGGACGGGTAGCACTGAGCCGGACTTCTGCGGCTCCGCCACTCCCGGCAGCATACCGTCGGCTTGCAGTTCGGCAATGGTGTCCTGGAAGGCGGTTACGATGCGCTCGATGTCGGCTTCGGTGTGGGCGGTGGTCAGGAAGCAGGGAAAACCTTCCTGCACATGGATTCCCTTCTCCCGCATGTGGTAGTAGAAGAGGCTGCCAAAGCGCATCTCGGCAGGGAAACTGAAAAAGAAGATACTGCAGAAGTTCTCAATCTTGATTGGCACCTGCCGCTCTTGCAGGTAAGCGTTGATGCGCGCGACCATTTTCGCGGTTTTTTGGTTCAGCCGCTCTTGCAATTGCGGGCCTTCTGCCTTCAAGTGCTGCAGGACGGAATAGGTTGAAGCCAGGGCCAGCGGATGGCGGACAAATGTTCCGGCGAAAAAGGTAACGCCCACTTCGGGGAACGAATCGTCGCCGTATTGCCACATGCCGCCGTCGAGCGTATCCATGAATTGCGGCTTGCCGGTCAGAATACCGATCGGGAGACCGCCACCAATAATCTTGCCGTAGGTGGCCATGTCGGCGCGGATACCGAAAATCGCCTGCGCGCCGCCGGGATGAGTACGGAATCCGGTCACCACTTCGTCGAAGATGAAGGCCGTGCCGGCTTCGGCTGTGATCTTGCGCAGCTCGTGCAGAAACTCACGAGGCTGCAAATTGGGATGGCGGCTTTGTACCGGCTCGACCATGACGGCGGCAAATTCGCTACAGTGGGCGCGGATATATTCGAGCGATTCCGGCGTGCCGTAATCGAGGACGACGATATTTTCCGCTGCCTGCGAAGGGATACCCGGCGCGATGGGAATCGAACGCGGCGCCTGGCCGGGACGTTTGACGCCACGGATCAGCACTTCGTCAAACATGCCGTGGTAGTCGCCGGTGAACATCACAATCTTGTTGCGTCCGGTGGCAGTGCGGGCCACGCGAATGGCGCACAGAACGGCTTCTGAGCCGGTGTTGGTAAATGCCACCCGCTCCATCCCGGTAAATTCGGAAACCAGTTCCGCCACTTTTCCCGCCAGCGGCGACATGGGCCCGATTTCAAAACCCAGATCCAGTTGCGCGTGCACAGCGTCGGTCACGAACTTGGGTTTGTGTCCAAATACGGTGGGCCCGTAGCCGTTCAGGATATCGATGTACTCGTTGCCGTCCACGTCGTAGAGCTTCGAACCCTCGGAGCGGTTGGTCACCAGCGGGTAAACCATTTCCTTCCACTGCGCCCGGAAACCGGAAACCACGCGGGGATCGGCCATGACACGGCGATACTTCTGGGTAAGACGCTTGGATTCCGCGGTCTTCTTGGTATAGCGATCAATGAGCGAGGCGATATGCTTTTCCTGCGCCGGAGTCAGGCCACCGGAAACGCCCTTGGTCGGCGGTTTGTAGGGACCAAATGCTTTGGGTTCTTCTTTGGCGGCATCGGGTGCTACGGGTACGCTTTGAGCCGCAACTGGCAGCGGCGCTGAGGCCAGGGTGCTGATCGCGGCGGCGGGAGTTGTCGAGGCCACGCCGGAGCCGCGAAGAACCTCAAGTTGCCGGTTCATTAACTCGGACATGACGCGGATCTGTTCCTTCATCATGGCTTCGATCGCACTAGAGGAAGCTGAGGTTCCAACGCTCACCGCAGGCATTGAGACGGCGCGGAGATTGCAGGGGGCTGAGAGGCAGCAGACGAAACCTTTGGCTACGACTGGTACGGCGCGGGCGCAACGATTTCGGCAGGCTGCTTGGCGTCGATATACCTGGCCAGAGCGCCAATGCTTGATTCCTGATCGAGCAGTTGGCGGAAGGTGATCTTCACGCCAAACTTGGTCTGCAGCTCCTGCGTCGCCTGGGTCAGGAACAAGGAATCGAAGCCCAGCTCCATAAAGCTGGCGCTGGGATCCATGTCCGACGCGTTGATTCCGGAAAGCTCCTGGAACAACGACAATAAGGATTGTTGAATGCTTTCCCGCCGGGGGACGGCGGAAGTGGCCCCTGCCATGGACTCGCTCATTGATTCATTCCCTTGGTTGGTTTGGCTAGCCGTTGGAATCGCTTCCGCTGGGGGGGCGGACTCGGCTGGCATGGCTACGAAATTCGATTGTGGATTGAGGAGGGCTGCGGGCGTCGCCGAAACTTTCGGCTCCACCCAATAACGTTTGCGTTCAAAAGGATAAGTTGGGAGCGGAACACGATACAGCCGCTCGTTTTTATGGAAAGCCGCCCAATCCGGCTGCACGCCCGCGATCCACAGACGGCCCAGCGTAACGAGGACGCTCTCACTGTCGGTGATGGCACGCGCCGAGTCGGGCAATGAGGGGAGCACAACCTGATCCGGCTTCTTTGCAGGATGCTGCAGGGCCAGCGTATTCAGAGTATTGCCTGGCCCAACTTCCAGCAGGACTGTGTTCTGCATGGTGGCCAAGCTGGTCAAACCATCAGCGAACCTTACCGGCTCGCGAAGATGGGTGGCCCAGTAGCGTGGATCGGTGGTCTGCTCCGAAGTGACCCACTGACCACTGACTCCGGAAACGTAAGGAATCGAAGTTGGGTTGAGCTTGATTTTCCTGACCACATCGGTGAACGGCCCGATCACCGGGTCCATCATGGGCGAGTGGAAAGCGTGAGAAGTATGCAGGCGGCGGGCAGCGACCTTTCGGTCTGTCAGCGTGTTCTCTAATTTCTCGATTTCTGCCGTCGGGCCGGACACTACGCAAAGAGCCGGGCTGTTGATGGCGGCGATGGAAAGTTGCGGCGTCAGCAAAGCGCGAGTTTCAGCTTCCGGCAGCCGGACCGCGAGCATTGATCCGCCGGGGAGGTCCTGCATCATGCTTCCGCGAGTGGCGACCAACTGCAGAGCGTCTTTCAGCGAGAACACACCACCCAGGCACGCGGCGACAAATTCGCCCACGCTATGGCCGATCATGGCCGCTGGTTGGATGCCCCAGCTCATCCACAACTTGGCCAGCCCAAATTCGGTGACGAAAATCGCGGGCTGGGCAAAGACGGTGGAAGTCAGAAGTTTTTGCGCGTCTTTATTACTGTCTTTCGCGTATAGGACTTCGCGCAGATCTTGCGGCAGCAGTGGCTTCAAAAGATCGGCACACTCGTCTACCCACTTGCGATACTCGGGCTCGGAGTCGTAGAGCTGGCTGCCCATCTGGTGGTATTGAGCGCCCTGTCCCGGAAACATGAACACAACCGATGGGCGTGTTTGTTTGGCCACACCGCTGCGTTTGCTGTCGGAAGATTCCAGCGCCTGAATCGCGCTGGCATGGTCGGCCACCACCACAAAGCGGCGATGTTCAAAGGGTCGGCGGCCGACCTGCAATGTGTAGGCGACGTCAGCCAGACTCAGATTCGCACTCTTCTTTAAGTGTTCGGCTAAATTGGCACTAGCCTTCTCCAGAGCCGTGGCGGTTTTTGCGGAGAGCACCAGCAGTTGCGACTCGCGCCTGAATTGGCTTTTCGGAACCGCAGGCGATTCTTCCACAATGACGTGGGCGTTGGTGCCTCCCACTCCGAACGCACTTACACCGGCCCGGAGAGGTCCACCATTTCGTTTCCACTCCGTGAGTTTTGAGTTCACGTAGAAGGGGCTTTCTTCGAGGGCAAGTTTCGGATTCGGCTGCGTGAAGTGCAGAGTTCCCGGCAGTTGTCCGTTTTGCATGGACAATACAGTCTTGATCAGCCCCGTGGCTCCCGACGCAATATCCAGATGGCCGACATTGGTCTTGGCGGTGCCGATGGCGCAAATGCCTTTGGCTTTGGTACTGGCGCGGAATGCCTTGGTCGCGGCGGCAACTTCGATGGGATCGCCCAGCGGAGTGCCCGTACCGTGGCACTCTATGTAGCTGATCGACTCCGGAGAGACTCCAGCCGCTGCCTGCGCCATAGCGATGACTTCGGCTTGGCCCTCCACGCTGGGTGCGGCAAAGCCGACTTTGGCGGAGCCATCGTTATTCAGCGCGAATCCCTTAATGACCGCGTGGATGTGGTCGCCGTCGGCAATCGCATCTTCCAGTCGCTTCAAGAGAACGACGGCGGCGCCGCTGCCAAAAACCGTGCCCTGCGCCTGCGCGTCAAAAGTTCGGCAATGCCCGTCCGGGGAAGCCATGCCATCCGGTTGGTACAGGTAGCCGCGCTTCTGCGGGAAGCTGATCGAAACCCCGCCAGCCAGCGCCATGTCCGATTGATAAGTGAGCAGGCTCTGGCAGGCCTGGCAAATCGCCACCAGAGAAGTCGAGCAGCCACACTGCATGGTGTAGGCCGGCCCTCGCAAATTCAGACGGTAAGCAATTTTTGTGGCCAGGAAATCAATGTGATTGCCGACCAGCGCCGGATAGGAGCCCACTTGATACGTCCTTGTGAACTCTTCCACGAAATCGCGGTCGCTGCACAAATTTCGCAAGAAATACGTATTCATGCTGCAACCGGCGAACACGCCGACCGCGCCTTTGTAGGTTTGCGAATCGTAGCCCGCGTCTTCCAGCGCGTTCCAGGCGCATTCCATGAACACGCGATGCTGCGGATCGGTGATCTCGGCTTCCTTGGGATACATTCCCCAGAAATTGGCGTCGAACATATCGGCGTCATCGAGCACGGCCCGGGCCTTGACGAAATTGGGCTGGCTCCATAGCGCCACATCGCCGATTTCGAGTTCCTCATCTTTCAGCACGGAGATCGATTCCACGCCGTTGGCAAGGTTCTTCCAGAACTCGTGGATATCCTTGGCACCGGGGAACCGTCCCGCCATGCCAACGATGGCGATTCCGTTTAGGTTCTCATTCTGGCTCATGAAATCTGACTCACTCGCGATGGCTTTTGCCGCGCCCATACTTGCTGCTGTTTGCGGGCACGCTCCTGCGCTTCGCTGATCCCGGAAGAGCTTTGCGTTCCCCCTACATGCTTGGCCAGAGCGCGGACCGTGGGATATTCAAACAAGTCGGTAATCACAAGATCGGGACTGAGTATTTTCTGCAGTTCGGCGTGGGCCTCGAGCAGCTGCAAAGAATCGCCACCTACGTCGAAAAAGTTGTCTTCCACGCTGACCTGCTTGAGTCCCAGCACGCGCTGCCAGACACTAGCGATCTTCTGCTCAATTTCCGATTGTGGCGAATTTGGACCCTCAGCCTGGCTAACCTGTATCGCTTCAGGTGCGGGAAGCGCCGCACGATCCACTTTGCCGTTAGGGGAAAGCGGCAGCGAATCCATGAGGACAAAAGCCGAAGGAACCATGTAAGCCGGAAGCTTTGCCTGCAAGAAAACGCGCAGGTCATTTATCGAACAACCCTGCGACCCGGCAACCACGTAGGCGGCCAGCTTCTTTTCTCCCGGCGTGTCCTGTCTGGCCAGAACGGCTGTGGATTTCACGCTGGGATGATGCAGCAGCACGGTTTCAATTTCGCCCAGCTCGATCCTGTATCCACTGATTTTCACCTGGCCGTCGAGGCGGCCCAGGAATTCAATCGTGCCGTCCGGGCGATAACGGGCCAGGTCGCCGGTCTTGTAAATACGGGCGCTCTGGTTCGATGCTAAAAGGATGCGGGACGAACTTCTCGGCGGTGAGTTGCGTCTGATTCAGATAACCTCGAGCCAGCCCATCACCGGCGATGCATAACTCACCTTCAGTCCCAACCGCAACCAATTCGTTTTCGGAATCGAGCAAGATACACTTGTGTATTGGCAATCGGCCGGCCGATGGGAATTGAGGTTCCCTGGGCATCATCGTGTGAAATCGTGTGGCAGCAGGTAAAGGTCGTTCCCTCGGTTGGGCCGTAGCCGTTAATCAGCCTGCATCCAGGCAAGCCTGCGATGGCCTTGCGCACATGGACGGGCGAGAGCGCGTCGCCTCCGACCAGCAACTGGCGCAGCGGCTTCAGATCGTCGAGCCGCTGTTCCACCATCACGTTGAACAAGCCCGCGGTCAGCCACATGCTGGTGACGCCGTGTTGCCGGATGGCCGCGCCAATCTCAGACAGCGCTTGCACCTCGGCCGGCATGATGGCCAGGCACCCACCATTTAGAAGCGGCCCCCAAATCTCGAGCGTGGACGCATCAAAAGAGATGGGAGAGAACTGAAGAAAAGTTTCGCGCTCATTGAGCTCCACGTAGTTTGTGTTCTTGACCAACCGCACCACAGCGCGGTGATTGACCATCACGCCCTTGGGTTGTCCGGTCGAGCCGGAGGTGTACATGACGTATGCCAGATTTTCCGCTGTGGTTGCGTTAGCTGGATTCTCGCTGCTCTGCCGGTCAATCTCAGGAGTTTCGCCATCCAGGGGCACGATCGCTGCGTTCGACCAACTCTTGCTATCGATCTTACGGACAACCGCAGCTTGTACCAGCATGACCGGCGCCTTGGTGTCGGCTGCCATGAATGCCAGTCGTTCCGCGGGATAATTCGCATCCAGCGGAACAAAAGCGCCCCCGGCTTTCAAAATCCCCAGCAGTCCAACCACCATTTCCAGCGAGCGCTCCAACAGCGTGCCGACCATTACTTCCGGCTCAACACCCAATTCGCGCAAGCGATGGGCCACCTGATTCGCCCGGGCATTAAGCTCGCCATAAGTCATCTGCTGGTCGCGGAATTTCAGGGCGATAGCATTCGGACGTTGTCCGGCCTGCTCTTCGAAGAGCTGATGAATACAAAGATTCCGGGGATAGTCCGTCTGAGTGTTGTTCCACCCGGACAGCAACTGCCGCCGTTCAGCTTCGTTCAAAGCGCGGGATGTAGAGACTACGATTGCCATTGGAATGCTTACGCGAGCAGGATTTCTTTTTCGCCAAACAGCCGCTCCGCCACCATGCCCTCTTCGAGGCAGCTTTTAATCAGCTTGTTCGACTGGATGATCGGATTCGACTGCTCGGTATATTTCACGCTCATCACATAGTTCAGCCAGGGCTCCTGGCCCATGGCGTAGACATAAACTTCCTTGCAATGGAACTGATCGACGATCCCCTTGGCCCGCTCGAAGTTTGATCCCGCCAACCGTCGCGATTGATCTTTGTTCCGCTCCAGCTTTTCGGTGAACAATGGACCGTACAACCAGGACATCGGCGCTCCGTCGCATTCCATGCCGACAAAAAGAACGTCGACATCGCCGGTTTCCGCCTGCACATGCTCGTACATTTTCGGGCTGATGTTGCAGGAGTCGGCCGCGAACAAGAGCGAATGCCCATTCACGCGGGCAAGGTAAGCCATCTTGGTGCGGACATCCAAGTCGCCGTGTTCTCCCAGAAATGGAAGCCCGGTCAGGGCCAGAGGACCGAACTGCAATTCCTCCATCTCTTCCATTTCCACCACGTTCTTGAATCCACAATTCTTGAGAATCAGCTTCATCGACGGATCCTGCAACGTGCCGCCGGCATTCCGGGGAACAACGATGGTGCCGATCCGGCTGCGCAGTTGCAGAAGGGTCTCAAACAGCAGATGGTCCTGATGATTGTGAGTAATCAGAACGCAATCGATGACGGGTGGAAGGTCTTCATAGGTGTAGCGCGAAATATTATTTTCGTAGGTATAGCTCAAAACTGGATCCATCAGGATGCTTGATCCGCCGGCTTCCAGCAGAATGCACGCGTGTCCGAAATAGCGCCAGCGCGCGCCTTTGCCCTCGTATTTCTGGTAGGGCTGCGGGGCCGTAGTGGTCAGGAAAGAGCGGAAGACTCCCTCATCTTCATCCGCCAGATTGAGCATGCTTTTAATCTGCGCGAAGGTTGCCGACTGGTCTTTTAGCCGGAACAACTGATCGACTTTCTCGCTGGCAAAAGGGATCTTGAGATGAACATTTTCCTTCTCTTTAAAGCGTGGCGTGCTGAGCACAAACGGCCGCTCGTCCTCGCTGATGATCGAAAGCATCAGGGTCTGCGCGGATGGGTCGTAAAATGGACTCTTGTATAGAAGAGGCTCGATCAGGCGGAACGAAGGATTGTTGTGCAGGTCGTACACCAGTTCCACATATCCTTGCAGCGGCGCAGGGACCTGCTGATAGAGCGGCTCCAGAGAATAACCGGTGGCCTGGGAGCGCAACATTTCATCCAGCTCGCAGATGGCGCGAGAAAGTTCCATCAGTTTCGATTGCCGGGTTTCGACCGCCAGTCGTCGGACATCTTCGATCCGCTCGTCGGGCAAGTCCATGAACGGACCGCCCAGCATTTTGGGGTTCTTGACCGCCGCGGCGTGCGCTGCTGGCGATTGCAGGAATGAATCCATAATGCGGAGATGGCGTTCGGTTGCATTTCTCGCCGCCGTGGCCGGCGCAATCAGATGCGACCACGCATACCAATGGTGCACCAGTGGCTCGACTACGATATTGGGACGAAGATAAAACTGATCTGTCATTTAATTGGGTATTTAAAGCGGAAACAAACGCGTTACAAGTAGACTAGTTCCCCGCGCTTGCTGAGTGATTTGGTGGCGGCTTCCAGCATGTTGACCACGCGAAGACCAGCTTTGCCATCATTCTTGGGAGTTTGATTGTTGGTAATGCACTCAATGAAGTAGGTCAGTTCCTGACGCAAGGCTTCCAACTGTTCCAGTTGCGGCGACCACATGTCACCTGAGCGGTAGTTCACCAGCAGGTTGTACAGGCCCTGCCGGGTGGTGATGTGCACGCCCTTGTCGTAGATCTTGATCTTCTCGTCGGCCTCGAGATCGTTCCACACCAGCATTTTTTTCTCTCCACCGATCAGCGTGGTACGCACTTTCACCGGCGAAAGCCAGTTTACATTGATGTGGGCGATGATCTTGTTAGGGAAATAGATGGTGATGAAGGCAACATCCTCATGCCCGTTCAAGTGGGTTTGCCCGGTAGCCGAGATCGCTTCAGGACTCTCCTTGATGAGATGGTCAATGATGGAAAGATCGTGGGGAGCGAGGTCCCAAACCACGTTCACATCGTGCTGGAAGAGCCCGAGATTCACCCGGGTGGAATCGTAGTAGTACAGCTTGCCGAGAGCGCCTTCGTCCAGAAGCTGGCTGATTTTCTTGACCGCACCCGTGAACAGGAAGGTGTGGTCCACCATGATCTTCAGGTTCTTCTTTTCCGCCAGGTTGATGAGTTCTTCAGCCTGGGCCGCATTGCTGGTGAACGGCTTTTCCACGAAGACATGCTTCCCGTTCTCCAGGGCGGCCTTGGCCAATTCATAGTGCGTCCATACCGGAGTCACTACGGCGATTGCGTCAATCTCCGTGGATGACATCAGTTCGGAAGATTCTGTGGTGACCTTTACATTGGGATGGGCCTTTTGCACCCGTTTCCTGGAAGCAGGGCTTTTATCGCACACCGCCACCACCTGAGACCCATCCAACTGGTCAAGATTTCTGACCACGTTCGGCCCCCAATACCCGTATCCAACGACACCAAACTTAACCATAGTTTCACCCCGACGGCTGATTAATTACGAGGGATTTTGTGGTTTGGAACAGCACTCGAACAACAAACGGGAGGGGTTTGCTGCTAAAAGATCTAGAGAAAACGACAAGAAACAATTGCGTTAGTGCGCGCCTTCACCAAACATCGCGCCTGGGGTACGGAACAGGATTTTTACATCCATCCAGGGTGACCAGGTTTTCGCATAATGCAAGTCCAGGCGGACCATCTCGTCGAAGGTCACGCGGCTGCGGCCGTGCACCTGCCAGAGACCCGTGATTCCGGGCTTGGCTTCGAGCACCCGGCGGCGGTGCCAGAGATCGTAGGCTTCCACTTCATAATCGATGGGAGGGCGCGGCCCCACCAGAGACATCTCGCCTCTTAGAACGTTAATGAACTGAGGCAACTCGTCCAGACTGGTGCGCCGCAGAAAAGCTCCAATCTTGGTGATGCGAGGGTCATTGGTGATCTTGTAAACTCCGTCCCCATTGCCTTCCGCCGGTTTGCGGTCCGCCTGGCCGGCAATCAATTGCCGGACATATTCCTTGTGGGCGGTGGGATCGTTGTTCACATTCATGGAGCGGAATTTCAGGAACACAAAGGAAACCCCGTGCTGGCCCACCCGCTTCTGCCGGAAAAAAATCGGGCCCGGCGAGGTCAGCTTGATCACCGCCGCAATCGCGGCGAATAGCGGTGACAGGACGGTAAGGGCCAAGGCGCTCCCTACCACGTCCATTATCCGCTTCATAACCGAGAAGACTTTCTTGGCTTCATCGCGCTTGGAAAGATCAGGATAAAGCGTCGGATTGCTCTGGCGCGCCGGTATCTCGTGTTTCCAATCTTCGGGAAACAGATGGAACGTAATGCTGAGCTGATTGAACTGTTGCGCCGTCAGATTGCTGCGCAAGGTCTCGCTCACCCGGCTCACCATGGTATTCAAACTCGCGGTACGATCATCGAGGCAGATCTCCGTGAACATGACGCCCACAACAGAAGGATTGGTGTACCAGCCGGTGACATCCGTTTCCCTGGTGGTCAGCGAGAGCGCCGAGAGAATCTGATCCAGCACCTTCCCGTTCTTGTCCGATGGCAGCCGGTTCCCCATATCCACCAGCATGAGCAAGAACGGCTTGCGGGAGCGCTCCGTTCTCTTTCGCTCCAGCGAAATCATGCGGTGAAACGATGCTTCTTCCATGACCCCGCGATCCGGAAAAGAATGAACCCGGGTCACTGGAATGGTTCCTCTGGCGCTGGCACGACGTGGATTCACGACTCCCTCTCCTGGTTCTGCCCGACCTTTTTCTTTGCGCGGGGCAAGAACAAACAAATTGTCTGTGAGCTGCGACATGAACACTCCTAAGACTGTCTGGGGAGGGACTGTCTATCCGTGGTGCAAACTATCTTGCAGAAACTAGAGGTTCGGCGAAGATGGGGGATCTTGCGACGAACCGTTCTGCGGTACTGCCAGTGTCACGGGACTATATCGCTGATAATAGTTCTCGTGATCGCTGTTGGTGCTGCTGTTTAATACCATACCAAGTAATTTCGATTGATCCAAGGCTTCTAATCCGCGTCTCAGCTGCCGCTTTTGCGTGACTCCTTCACGAGCAACTAGTAGCACGCCATCGGCCAAACGCGCCCATAAACTTGTGTCGGCGAGGGGGAGCACCGGGGGAGAGTCGATTATGATCCAATCAAAAGCTGCTGTCAACCGTTCCATTAGTCCTGAAAGTCTTCCGGACTGCATTAATTCTAAAGGGTTTTCGGCGGGCCGGCCGGCGGGCAGGAACCAGAATCCGGCGCCTTCCAGATGGTAAATGCTGTTCATCGGCCGCAGTTCCCCTTGCAACCATTCGGTGAGTCCGGAAAGCTTGCCCAGACCAAACCGGGAACCCAGCACCGGACGCCGCAGGTCTCCCTCCAGTAGCAATGTTTTCTGCTGCTTGCGCCGGGCCAGCACGGCCGCCAGATTGCCCGAAACCATGCTCTTGCCTTCTTCCGGGATGGTGCTGGTAATAAGGATTTTCTTGAGCGGCCGGCTCTGCTGGAGCTGCCGCAATCGCACTCCGAGAAAGCGAAACTTTTCGGCCGCCAGGCTTTCGTTGTCATTGAGACAGACCAAGCGGCTCTCGGGAAAAACCGTGATCGGCAAATTTCCCGTCTCGCCAAACTCATTGGAGGTGATTTCCGGCGGAGCAACGGCCGAGGAAATTAACGCGGGAGGGCTTCCCGCCGCTTGCTCGGCCCGCCGCAAAAGGTCCGTGGCCAGCGAGGCTGACTCCGGAAACACCGTCCCAGAGCGCTCTTCCTCCGATTTTTGCAACGCTTCAAATATACGGCTCATGCTCACTGGCTCCCGATCGGGTCGATACTGCAGGTTCGAGTTCGCTGGATCGCATTCGTTTCAGATATTCGTGAAGGTTCAGCAGGGTCTTGACCGCCTGCAAAGCGTCCGTGTTCTCATCTTTCGAGTTCTGCTCCACCGGCACCGAATGAACAATGCCAAGGCGGAAGTCCGACGCCACATCATCCACGATCGCGGGCGGAATACTGGGCAGCACCTGGGAGAAGGACGTGATCAGAGCATTTTCACAGATGGTATTGATGAGGCGCGGAATCCCCCGCGAATGGCGATGCACTCTCTCAATCGTCTCCTCCGGGAACAACACCTTCGCCGCTTCGGCGGTGGCGCCCGCCAGTTCCAGACGGCGATGGATATAACCTCGGGTTTCGTCAAGGCTCAACGCTTCCAGTTGCGAGCGCAGCGCAATTCTCTGTTTCAATTGCCGCAGTTGCACCGAGTCCAGTTTTTCGTCCAGTTCCGGCTGTCCCACCAGCAGGATTTGCAGCAGTTTTTCCTGGGTGGTTTCGAGGTTGGTCAAGAGCCGGATTTCTTCCAGCACTTCCTCGGAAACGTGATGCGCCTCGTCCACCACCAGCACGGTGGTCATCTTCTTCAGATGACGCCCAATCAGGAAATTGCTTAACTCCATCAAGAGTTCGCTCTTGTTCTTGCCGGACGCGGGAAGTCCGAAATCCCCCGCCACATATTGCAGAAACTCCAGCGGCGACAAGCGGCTGTTAAAAATATAGGCATAACTCACATTATTTTTATTCAGCAGTTGCAACAGGCAGCGCACCAGCAAAGTTTTGCCCGTGCCCACTTCCCCGGTCATGACCACGAAACCTTTGTGGCGGCGCACGCCGTAGTAGAGAGCGGCCAAGGCCTCGTTGTGGCGCTTGGTCGGAAACAGGAACGACGGATCGGGACTGATCTCGAATGGGTTGCGCTGCAGATTGTAGAAAGCTTTATACATGCGTTTTCCAGCTAGCCCCGCAAGTAGCTTACGGCGGTGCCTGCCAGAATTGAAATGAAAACTACGCTGGCCGCCACCCAAGCCAGTTGATTCGACCTTTTCGCCCGCAGCTCTTCGTCCACCGTGGTCACCTCGGGGATCTCCGAGATAATGCCCACGGTCACCAGGTCCTTAAACTGCTTCTCGCCGTGAATCCGGTCATCCATGAATTCCGTGCCCCCGGCCAATACCAGCCCCAGGGCAACTCCCACGCCAAGCCCAATGCCGCACAGCTTCATGCGATTGGGGAAATCCGGCTTCACCGGCAGGCTGGGCGGATCGATCATGCGAAAATGCTCGCCCTGCTGCCGCTGGGTCAGATCGGTGGCCAGGGCCGAAGAATTCTTCTTCTTCAGCAGATCGTCGTAGTTGGCTTTGGATTGGTCGTAGCCCCGGCTCAAATCCGCCAATTGCTGTTCGCGCACCGGTTCCTGGTTCAATCGACCCTGATATTCACCAATTTTGGCTTGCAAGGCCGCCGCCGAATGCTCGCGGTTGGCAATCTCGATCTGATTGGCCTGCAACTGGCTCTGCAATTGGGCGAGAGAGAGGTCGCCGTTGGAGGCCGTCGCAGTGTTATCCGGCTGCGGATTCGCCGCCGTCGCGCTCAGACTGGCCACCAGCTGGGCCCGCATCTTTTCCGTCTGCGCAATCTGTTCCTTCACCTTGCGCACGTCGGGATGCTGCTGGGTGTAATGGGCACTTAAGTCGGCCAGTTGGGCTCGCAGTTTATCCAACTCCTGGTCAATTGCGGGCAGCCCCACGGGAGCGCCATTCGGACTCTTGGTGGATTTTTGCAAGGCGCGATACTGGCCGATCAAAGACTGGTAATAAACCGTCTGCTGCCGCGCCCGGTCCAGATTGTCCTCTTCGGTCTGCAACTGGTTCTGCAATCCGTTGAGAATGGCAAGATTGCTTTGCAGCTGACTGGGCAGATCGGAGGTGTGCTGATCTTTAAACTCGCGGATCTTTTCTTCCTGCTCGGCCAAATTTTTTCGAGCTTCTTCCAGCTGGCTTTCGAAGAACTTAGTGGTGTCCACCGATTGCTGGGTTTGCATCTCCAGATTCTCGTTGATGAACAGATTGGTAAGTTCGCTGGTGACCTGCTGCGCCACCTGCGGATCGCGCGATGAGAAAGATATGTTGAAGGAGAGCAGTTCGTCGCTTCCCGGCGCGCGCACCAGCTCAATCTCAATGTCCTTGCGCATGCGATTCACCAGTTCGTCGGGCGTCAGCCGGGAACGATCCTTGGTGTAGAGATTGAACTCGTCAATTATGTGCAGCAGACGGGTACGACTAAGAATCTGCTGGGTGATGCTCTGCAGGCGGTCCTGCAGATTGTCGTTGACGTTGGAGGGTACTAAGTCCTTGGAAACCGTCGGTTGCTGCACGATGATGGTGGTTCCCGACTTGTAAACCGAGGGCAGGACCCAACTCGCTGACCATACCACTAGCCACCCAAGAAATAACGGGACCAGGAAATGCCACCGCCTCCGGCGCACGATTCCTGCCAGATGACCGAGATCCAATCCTTCCGGGCTTTTCTCTTCGAAATCTTCTGCCATGTTGCCTTCTATTATCGTCCTAACGGCCGCTGAAATTGATACCCGATGGAAAGCCAAACCCGATCCTGATTCGGGACCACCGCCAGCGAAGCAACGTCATAACTCTGATGCAGCCGCAAATATCCCGCCGTCAGATTGAAGTGCTCCCCGAATGCGCGCTGCAACGAGCAAGTGCCGGAAATCGAGTGGCCACCGTTATTCTGCAGGGCCGCCGCGTCCAGAACTTTGTTCACCGAGTAATCCGCACCAATGGTGCCGCTCCAGGCGGCTGTGAACTGGTGGCGAATGGAGGCGTCCGCCCCATTAAAGCTGACTGCCCCCTGTAGGCCGCCACCATCGCTGATTCGCCGCGAGTAGCTCGCCGTAAGGGTAGTATGTTGTCCCTGCCAGTTGACACTCCCCCCGCCTCCCGGAGACCAGGAATGCAGTGGCGGCAATAAGATGCCAAAAAACGTCTCCCCGTAGGTATCCGAGTATTGCGGTCCACCAAAGAGCGAAAACGATAACGTACGCTGCAGATAGAGGGTGTAAAAAAGCATCACGCTCTGGGTCAGGGTCGCGGGTATGGTTTGAATTGTGTTGCCATCCGAGTGCGTCAGGTATTTCTGATACTGATAGGTGACGCCAAGATAGTGCTTCCCCGACAGCCGATGGGTGTAAAAGGCGCTTCCGCCAGTGGTGGTCGAACCGAAGAGTCCGGGCACCTGGGACTGGTTGGGATAGCGCAACTCCGAGAAGTTTCCGGTGGCTCCGACCATTCCACCGGGACTGAATTGATAGGTGAGCTGGGCGTTGGTCGCGTCGTTCAAGGTGTCCGTGACGGGGGCGATGACGGAATTGTTGGGGGACTGCAACGGGCCGCACAAGCTGCCGGCTTCACTCGCACAGGGCTGCGTGTATCCCCCCGACGTCTTGGTAAAAACCTCCTGGGCGCTGAAGGTCACGTGTGGGCTCAAGCGGTAACTGAATTTCGTGGCCAGATTGTGGCTCGCCTGGTTGAGATCGGAATACTTCTGATAAAACGTGAACCCGGGACTGTAGGACAAATTCCAGTGAAACCGCGATCGCGTCTGATCCAGCGCAATCGTGGGAGAAACCGAATAACTCACGTCGCTCACCGCGGTTCCAGATGAGGTCAGAATGGCGTCCCCGTAAGCCGCCCCAAACACCAGACCGCCGCTCACGTAGTTGCTGCGCGGCGTCTCCGAGGCAAAGTCCATGGAATATCCTTCACCACTCACCGGGGCTGGAGCAACCATTGGGCCATACTCGGCGGAGCCACCGGACATTCCCGGCGTCATAGTGGATCCCGCCTGCGACCATAGGCTTGGGCCCATCCCCAGAAGAACGATCCCCAAACTAATTCTTGTAAGCATTTTTCTAATCACGGAATTACGATGGTATCCCTGGGCTGGAGCCTGACGTTCTGTTGGGGATTTTTTCCCTTCACTACATCTTTGTAGTTAAAGTCGAGGTGGGCCTGCGTGCCGTCGGGATTTTCGCGGATCACGTAGATTGACTTTTGTTTCGCAAAATCACGAAAGCCACCGGCTAGAGCGATTGCATCCAGAACGGTCATGGAGTTGGTCAAAGGATAAGCACCCGGCCGCGCCACCATGCCCAGGACATTGAATTTCTGGCTCTTGATCTCCTGAACAATCACCGTCACTTCCGGTTCGGAGATGAAGTTCTTCAACTTGGCGGCGATATCGGCTTCCAGTTGGTGCGGCGTGTGTCCGGCGGCTTGCACCTCACCCACCAAGGGTAGCGAGATTTTGCCATCGGAGCGGACTGGCACCGAACGCGAAATGTCCGGCTCCTTCCAAACGTTGATGGCCAGGATGTCGTCGTTGCCGATGACATACACGTTGTCATGGGCCTTGCCGTTGGCATTGGCGTCCGCAGCCGGCGGCGTTGAACCTCCCGCCTGCGACCAAAGACAACTGGACAACAGAACGCAACCGCCAAGCATCACCAACCGCTGCAGCGAAAAACCTTTGCTGGCATTCGTCATCGAGACCTCGCCACCCCGCATGACTTTTCTGCTATTGCTCATGGCCATTGCTCTTAATTCCCGGAATCATCTCGGGAAGATATGTTGTCGGAGGAGTCAGATTATACTGCTGAATCTTGTACAGCAGGGTTCGATAACTCACCTTGAGCAGTCGCGCGGCAGCCTTGCGGTTCCAATGGGTCTGCCCCAGGGCACCCACGATGGCATGCTTCTCGGCTTCCCCTTTAACGCTTTGGATGAGCGACTTGAGACCGGAAACCGAAACGCCAGGATCGGAATCGGCGCCGCTATGCTTCACCAGCTCCAGTTTGGTTCCCAGCCGATCGGCGTTGCCGTTTCCCGGCAGGGCCCGCTCCAGTTCCCGCAATGAAAGCTCCTCGTCCCCGACCACCAGATAGCGCTTTACGAAACTCTCCAGTTCTCTCAGGTTCCCCGGCCAGGGATGGGCCTGGCAGGCTTGCAGCATGGCTGGTGAAAAAGTCCTGGCCTGGATGTCGTAGTGCCTGGCCAGGCGGTTCATGTAGTGTCCCAACAACAGCGGAATGTCTTCTTTCCGCTTGCGCAACGGCGGCACGTAAACACTGAACGCGCTCAGCCGGTAATAGAGATCTTCCCGTAGTTTGCCCTCGGCCAGCAGTTGTTCGATCCGGGTGTGGCTGGCGGCGAGAATGCGCACATCGGCAGGCACTCTCGTTTCTCCTCCCACGCGGAAGAAATACTTGTCCTGCAGAATGTGCATGAGCTTGTTCTGCAGGCTGGCCGGCATTTCTGAAATCTCGTCGAGGAAAAGCGTGCCCTTTTCGCAAGTTTCCAATTTGCCGGGCGTGGTACGTGACGTTCCCGCGACCACGCGGCGTTCCTGTCCGAACAGTTCGCTTTCCAACAGATCGTTGGGAAGGGCCGCACAACTAATCTTCAGGAACTGGAAGCCGGAGCGGATGGAAAGCTTGTGCAGCAGGCGGGCAATAATTTGCTTGCCGCTATCGCGCTCGCCCAGAATCAGGACCGGCGCATCGACTTGGGACAACAGCTCCGCTTGCGCGCGAAGATGGCGCATGGCGGGGCTGGCCGCGACCAGGAACGCCTGGTTGTCCACTTGTTCAATGTTCTCGCTCCCTATCTCCATTTCGGAGTGCCCGTTGTCCACTGTCAAGTGCCGTCCAATCGCCGCTTGCAGATGCCGTTCTTCAAATGGCCGGGAAAGATAGTCCTGGGCGCCCAGGCGGATGGCCTCCGCTTTCTGCGAGCCATTTTCGGAATGCGACAGGACCAGCACAGGAAGGTCGGGACGAATGCGCCGCAGCCAATGCAAGGTATGAAGGCCATCGGCGTCGCTTTGCACCAGGTCGAGCAAGACCAGGCCAGGGGCGTCTTCCGACTGCACTCGCTCTAGAGCTTCCCACCGGCTAAAGGCGGTCTCCAGTCGCCAGGAGTTTGCCCCGGCGACGCCCTCGAGCAGAGTCAGCACTACTGGCTCTCGGCTCACAACAAGTATTGTGGGTGCTTGGTTCATTGATGCAAAGAAGTCAAGTGATCTGGTTGAAAAATACAGAGAGAGAAAATGCAGTTCTCTATAGAGGTTCTACGTCGTAGCCTTCGATGCGGACTGACAAAGACCTCTGGATGGCGTCCACGGAAACCACGAGGGTACGGGCTCCATCCCGGGCTACCAATATGCCTTCCACACCGTTGAGAGCC
Organism: Terriglobales bacterium; assembly: GCA_963802555.1. Taxonomy (GTDB): domain Bacteria; phylum Acidobacteriota; class Terriglobia; order Terriglobales; family Acidobacteriaceae; genus DATBAX01. Next base: position 1,450,706 of record CAWDJD010000002.1, read on the forward strand.
CCGCTCTTGATGCGAACCCGTTGGCCGATTCTGAGGAAAGGATGTTCCGACCACACCAGCTGTTGAGAAGTGATGGTTCGAACCGCGTCAATCTGCTCGTCGGGAATCGGAGCGCCTTCCCCTTTTCCGCCCACGATCCGAAGCACTCCATCCACACAACAGACGCGCAAGCGCTCTTCTCGGCTTGCCGCTACTTTGACAAAGACATAGCAACCGAAAAGCGGCAGTTCCACTGTCTTCTTCCGATCGCTCCAGCGCCGGACTTCACTGACGAGGGGAAGAAAAATTGCCAGGCCCTGTTCCCGGAATCGCTCAGCGACCCGTTTTTCATGGCGGGCACGAGTTTGCACTGCGTACCAATTGGTTTGCTCGGAACCTGGCGTCGCCTCGGTCGCTAAGGTTTGACCTAATTGGTTGTCAACAATCACAGCTTCGCCCTCTAAGTCACATTTACTGTGACCCTGTTGAAAGTCGCAATGAGATCTTGAGTGATGCGCTAACGGGGAGGAGGCAAAACTGCCCTGGACGGGGGTTGTCCAGAACTTCGATTCTTAGCGTACAAAATGCTGCAAACTGCTGCAAGAGGTACACGCTCTCTGCGACAAGGTTCTCATTACTGATAGGGATTATGTTACCTAAGTGATGGTCCATAACGATGGGAGATTATATTCTCTGCGCAGCGACTTGCAGTCCTATTCCTGGAACCACCTCCACTGCGAATGCGAAATTATCGAACATCTCATAAAGTACTATTATTATTACACTTAGCGAATTTCGGTAGGTCACAGACAGGATATAAGCGGAGGCAGATCTTTCCAGTCAGATGACCCGTTCGTCTCATCATTAACTAGGGCTCATGGTCTTAGGCTACATGCAGCTGGCTTCAACTTTGTTTGATGTTGCAGGAAGCGTCTAGTACACTCTTGAAATGCAGATCGTGGTTCGTCGATCAGGTTTTTGAGGAAATGCTCCCCAGACTGATTCGGCGGCATTCACCGTCCGAGGCAATTGATTACTCATAAAGCCGCCGCTTCTCAAGCGACTACAAAGTCGCACCCCCAGGTAGCGCAGGCGTCCGCAGGGAGGGTTATGCAAGACAAGCAAGGCTCTACTCACGAGATCATTCGAGTCCTGGTCGCGGACAGCACCCACATCCACACCGAACTGCTTGCCGGCGCGCTCAAGCGCGATGCCTCTCTGGAAGTGATTGCCGCGCATTCTGCGGATCTGATTGCCACCGAGAATCTCCAGAACGTGCATGTTGCCGTGGTCAGTTCGCATTTGGACGAGGACCCGCTCCGTGGTTTTGAGGTATTGCGCAAGCTCCGCGCTACGTTTCCCAAGGTCAAGGCTATCGTGCTCCTGGATTCGTCCAAGCGCGAGACGATCCTGGAAGCCTTCCAGGCAGGAGCAAGAGGAGTCTTCAGCCGGCATGAGTCGCTTGAGACCCTTTGCCAGTGCGTTCGCCAGGTGCATGCGGGTCAGATATGGGCGAACAGCCAGCAGATGTCATTTGCAGTCGAAGCCCTGGCCGCCGTTCCCATCGTGCGAGCGGTCGATGCCAAAGGTTTGAACCTGCTTTCCAAACGTGAATTGCAAGTGGTTCGCAGCCTGGCGGAGGGACTTACCAATCGCGAAATCGCGGAACGGCTGGGATTAAGTCAGCACACCATCAAGAACTATCTGTTTCGCGTCTTCGATAAGTTGGGTGTCTCCAGCCGGATGGAGCTTCTCTGCCTGACCTTAACCCAGCCGGTCGATCCAATGCCGAAGAGCGCAGGTGGACCCACAACCGGGACGAACCCGTGGGAGAAGGCAGGAAATCCGGATCCGGGCGAGTACGAAAGAGCCGCTCAGCAAGGTATACCCAACGCGCAAATCGCTTTGGCGGAGATGTACTGGCACGGCAAGCAAGTGGAAAGGGATCCGGTCACCGCCTACATGTGGTATCTGGTATCGGAACAAACCATGGTTGAGATGAAGGACCTGGTGAGCAATTCCAAGAGAAAACTGGCGGAGTCGCTTAGCACAGAAGAAATTCTGGATGCCCAACGAAAAGCTTCCGCGCGCCTGCGAAAAGCAGCGAAGTCGGCGGCGCATAGTCCTCAAGACGGCAGCAATAGTGCCGCAAACGTTCTGGCATGAGCTTTTATTAGCCGGGGAGTTTCCGGTCCGTTCACCCTGCCAGAAAGCCCGACTTGAACCAAGCATTGTTGGGAGGCGGAGAATTGCTAGTAGACCGCAGAGGCATAAGCAAGAGCAGCAGCAGCAATCCAATCCCGCAATAGCCAATCCCGGTTAAGAAGAACAACGCAGGCGCAACAAATGCCAGGCAAGCCACGTTTCTCGACCACAACCGCAGCCTTCCCGAGGTCGCGGCGAGGCGGGAATCCAAAACCATGGCGATGGGGATGACCAGGACCACCGCGTCGGTGATCTTCCCGTAATTGCTGACCAACTCCGCCACCAAAATCGCCAGGGCAAAATTCGCTGGCTTGGTCGCGGCCCAGAGAATCAGCAATACTGATAAAACCGCCCAGACCAGCGTGACCACATGCGAAGAGAGATGCTGCGCGGCCATGGCATCCAGCAGGCATCGCAAATTAGGTATGGTCGAAGCCGGCATGAGTGGCTGCAGCTGGGCGTAGGTTTTAAGCCCCCCTGGGCCTGTCACCCAAGCCGAGAGAAATGCGCACGCAGCCGCTACCGCGACGAAGCCTCCGGCGATACGCCAGCGGCGCCACAGCAGAAAAAGCAATGCAATGGGAAGGGCGAACTGAAACCCAAATAACGTGAAGCCCAGAAGGACGCCGGCGCCTACATCCAGATCGCGGTAAAAGCAAACCGCCGAGGCCACCAGCAGCGTCAGTAGGATGATCGAATCCGCTCCCTGGATGAGAGCGGCGGCCACCGGGAAAAAACACACAAAAACCGCAGCCGGCGCCCAGCGCCACACTTCCGCGAGTTGGGAAAGATAGGGACGGAGCAAAGCAACGGCAAGGCCTAAAGACGCCAGATTCAGCACAAAAAATGCGATGTAAGCGGCCCGATACGGCAGGAGAGACAAGGGCACGAAAAACAAGGCTTCATAAGCCGGCCGATCGAAAAGCAGAGCGCCGCTCTCGCCGCCAACCAACTGGTCTTGAAATCGCTGAACGCTGGAGTGGTCATATACCTCAGAGGCATGACCGGTACGAATCATCACGGCGGCGGTATAAAGACTGCGAAAGTCCGCCTTACCGCGCAGGGCATCCGGCATGCCCCGATACAAAACAACAAACTGCACCAGCAAGAGAAATGCGGCAACCGAAATTACCAGCAATCGGAGTCTCCCACCGGTCGAGCTCATAGAAGAGGCCTTCTCCCTTTATTGACATGGACGATACCGCACGCCATTAGATCACGCGCTGAAATTGTAATGGGTGACTCGTTTTACGGCGGCAGGGAGGGTTTCGGGCGCCAAAGGAAAAGGCAGCATGAACTCGCTGCCTTTAGATCCGAAAGAATAGAGGGGGGCCGCTAAACTCTTGCCGACCGCTTGAAGGAATAGCGGCTCATCATGAGGGCAAACAAACCGAGCACGCAAAGCAGCTCGATGCGAGAGGATTCTTCGGGAACCGCCGAGAAATAAGAGAGGTCGAATGATGGGTTCTTGAGGCTTAGCGGATTCCACGAGCCACTCAACGCTTCCTGGAAGCCGGCCAGAGAACCGATTCCCTGGAAGTTGCCTTTCATGGAGCACTTCGAGAACAGGCCGCAGGAGCCCGATACGGAGCCGCTGGCGCCGCTCAAGGTCACGGTGTAGGAGATGCCGTACTTGGTCAGGCTGTAATTCACGGTCACCGTCTGGGAACCCTTGGGACCCTTAACGGTTTCCTGGAAGCTCTGCGAATTCGCGCTGGCGGCGACGGTGGTTCCCAAAACGACGGCGACCAATACCACGAACCAGCCGAGCTTTTGACGGTACGACGAAGCGGATATCTTCATTTACGAACTCCCCAAGCGCGGACGCTAAATTTCCGTGGCTCTACTTTACAGGAGCGTCCGGGCTTGTCAAGACTGAGAATAATTGCGATATAGGTTGCATTCTCTTGCAACCCCAGCCTAAGTAATTATGAGTAAACCACATACGATCCTTAGGTTTTCCGATAGGGATGTCAGCAAGCGATTAGAAAAATATTATCGCAAAACGCGATGCCAACTGAGCGGTCGTTCAGTCTGGCTCCGAACCAACTGGCGGCGTCAACGAAACTCATAGAGAACGACTGGTAGCCCGTTCGGGCCATTCCAAATCTACTCCCGGGCAGCGATAGTAGCTAAAGATCTCTGCCCCCCCGCCAGAGACGCAAACGAAGTGAAGGGTGGGAAATGAGTATTGTTAGAACCGGTTCTCTGGCCGTGTTAGTGGCGGTGACTTTGGCGAGTTCGGTATGGGCGGATTCGGTGGTCACTCCGAGCGCATTCAAAGCTGATCAGCAAATCGTGCAAAATAGCATTTCAAAGAACATGAAACTCTTTCAGTCGAGCCCGGAGGCCAAATCGGCGCTCGTCGCCGGGCAACTGGCGGGGTACCAGGCACTTTTCCAGAATTCGCGGGGAAACTCGAAAGCCGCGCAGATCGATTTTCAAACCGCGATTACGGATTTCAACAAGGTCTTGAGCTTGTTGCACGAGACGCCGTTAACAAATCCATCTTTTGCCACGCCGGACGCCGGCTCCCTGGCATTGCTGGGCTGCAGCGGGCTGGCGATTTTCGGCGCGCTGAAAAGGAAGTTCGTCAGATAGTCATTTCTGAGAACGAGAACTAAGCCGCTCACGCGAGCGGCTTTTCTTTTGCCCTGAGACCGCCAATGCCTGATCCTGCGTGTACTTAGAGGGAGACGCCAAGCGCAACTTTTTGTCCGCACTCGCGTTTGTATAGATAGCAAAGGCGATGTAGATGGGATCGCCGAAGCTTTCAGATTCTGCGATCAACATTGCGAATCTGGAAAGGAGAGCAAATGCGCTATCTACGATATCTCGCTTTACTGAGTGTTTTCATGATTCCAGCGGTCTACTCTCAGGCCCAGATCGGGGTGAGGATCGGGGTCGGCCCAGGCTACGGATACGTTGCGGGCCCGCCGGTTTGCACCTACGGCTACTATGACTACGCGCCTTACGCTTGCGCGCCCTATGGCTACTATGGACCACAATGGTTCGTGGGTGGGGCGTTCATCGGCGCCGGCCCCTGGTACCACGGGTACTACGGTCGCGGTTTCTATCGCGGCGGATACGGACACGGCTACTATGGCCGAGGGTACTATGGCCACGGATATCGCGGCGGGTACAGCCACGGACCGGTGGGAGGCTTCCACGGTGGCGGATTCCACGGCGGGGGTGGCTTCCATGGCGGCGGGGGTGGCTTCCATGGCGGCGGTGGCGGATTTCATGGTGGCGGTGGCTCTCACGGCGGCGGACACCGCTAAAATAAGCCTGCAGTCTTAAGAAGGCAGGAACGGCTGGCAGCAGACGCTGTCAGCCGTTTTCTTTTGCCTGCTCTTGGGACCGTCATATTTCCTTTTTGAACTCTGGGCAGGTGGTCGTATGATCTTCCCACTACCGCTAAGGTCGCGGCGGTGAGGGGGATTGGGGATGAGTCGATCTCGTCAGGATTCGCCGACATGGAACCCGCTGGTGGTCCTGGTGGTCGTCGTCCTGATTCTGTACTTCGCGCGCGCGGTCCTGATCCCTCTCGCTCTGGCTTTGACCCTCAACTTCCTTTTGACGCCGATGGTGATGTGGTTTCAGAAGCTCCCCATGCGCCGGGTGCCGGCGGTGGCGCTCGCGGTATTGATTTCCGTGGCCACGGTCGGTGGTATGGGCTGGGTGGTCTCCAAGCAACTGCTGCAAGTGGCGAATGATCTCCCCAAGTATCGGCTGAACATTCGTAACAAAATCGAAGCCATCCACTCCGCGCCGGATAGTGCGCTGGCGAAGGCGATCGAGAGTGTGGAAGAAATTGGCAATGAGTTCTCGGATGCCAGGATTAGCACGGGAACAGCGCCACCGAACACCTCCGGGAGCAGCTCCCCGGCTGGAGCGCAGGGTAGTGCCCCTTCCAAAGCTAGCCCGCATGCCGGGGAACCCTTGCCCGTCCAAGTGGTGGCCGCTCCCGCCAGCGGATTACAGTCCCTTCGAGAAGTGGTGGGGCCGGTGCTGCAACCGTTGGGCACGGCGGGGATGGTCCTGATTTTCACCATTTTCATTCTGCTCAAGCAGGAGGACCTGCGCAATCGCTTTCTTCGACTGGCTGGCGTGGCTCAGCTGAACGCCATGACCCTGGCGTTGGATGACGCGGCCCAACGCATCAGCCGTTACCTAGTGATGCAGTTTCTGGTGAACACCTGTTACGGGGTTTGCTTCGGCACCGGCCTGTTCTTGATCGGCATTCCGAACGCGCTGCTTTGGGGAGTGATTGCCGGCGTTCTGCGGATCGTTCCGTACGTTGGCATTCTGACCGCGACCGCGTTCCCGGTCGGGCTGGCCCTGGCGGTATTCAATGGTTGGGGACCACCGGTCCTGGTGGTTCTGTTGTTTGTGCTTCTGGAATTGATTGCGACAAATATTGTGGAACCCTGGCTCTATGGTGCGCATACCGGAATTTCTGCTCTTGCCTTATTGGTCACTACGGTCTTCTGGACGACTTTATGGGGCTGGGCGGGGCTGGTTTTGGCGGTTCCGCTTACGGTTTGCGTCATCGTGATGGGACGTTACGTCCCGCGGATGTCGTTTCTGCATGTCTTATTGGGTGATGAGACTGCGCTTTCTGTTGACGCGCGGTTCTATCAGCGTCTGCTTGCGTTGGACCAGGAAGACGCCCGCTTGATTGCGACGGGCTTTCTGAAAACGCACTCGCTGGCAAGTTTGTATGACGAGGTCCTGGTGCCCGCCCTCACCCTGGCCGAGCAGGACCGGCACAAAGGAGCGCTGGATGAGACGCGAGAATCATTTCTATTTCTCAGCGTAAGTGAAATTGTTTCGGAGTTGGCCATTTACCGGCCGGAAGAGGTCACGGCCAAACCGAGAAGGCTGAGAGCGCGTTGGATGTCGCCCAGACAGGAAGAGCTGCCGGCGAGCCATGCGGAGCCGGTTGCCTCCCCGCTGCGCGTGTTCTGTCTGGCGGCCAACGATCAAGCCGACGAGATCACGTCTTCGATGCTCGCACAACTGCTGGAACGCAACGGCCTGGGCGTGCTTTCGTTGTCGGTGGATTCCGCCTTCGAGGAAATTTTGACCCATCTTCCGCCTGAGCCTCAGGATGTGGTCTGCATCTCCGCGCTGCCGCCCTTTGCTTTTGCGCAATCCCAAGCCCTGTGCCAGCGAATCCGCATTCACCTTCCCCAGACCAAGATCCTGGCCGGGATTTGGGGATTTGCCGGAGACCTGGAGCGAGCCCAGGAACGTTTTGGGACTACACGACCCGATCGGGTGGTGGCATCGTTCGCGCAGGCGGTTGAGCAGATCGGCGAGTGGCGTGATGCTGCGCTAAAATCCGAACAAGCGGCGCGCTCCGCATTGGATCCTGCCTGATCCGGCGATTCGCGGCGGCGGCAATCTTTGGCCGCCAGAAACCAACTCAAGGTAAACTATCAACGAATTCAGGATGGGAGTGGAATGAGCACAACGTGGAAGATTGTGATCGCTGCTGGGGCGGTGGTCTTAACGCTGGGCATCGTCACTGCCAGCATACACTTCAGCAACAAGAACCTGGTGACAGTGCAGACCGGCAAGGTGCAGCGCCTGGATCTTTCTTCCGTGGTGAGCGCCTCTGGCGAGATCAAGCCAAAAACGTTCGTGAATATCGGCGCCAACGCGTTCGGAAAGATCACCAAGTTGTACGTCAAAGAGGGCGACCGGGTGAAGCAGGGTCAGATGTTGGCCCAATTGGAGAGTGTGCAGTCGGGCGCGGATGTGAACGCGACCCAAGCATCGCTGGACGCGGCGCAAAGCGATGCCATCGCCGCCGAAGCCGCCCTGCGCACGGATCTCGCGGACTTGAACCGGGCAAAATCGGACGCCGAACACACCCAGCTTGACTGGGACCGCAAACAGGCCTTGTGGCAAGCCAACCTGATCCCCAAATCAGATTACGACACCCAAAAAGCACTTTGGCAAACGGCGCAGGCTGGCTTGGCGCAGGCGGAGGCACGAGTGGCGCAGGCCAAAGCCCAGAAGGAATCGGCCGATCGGCACATCACTCAGAACCAGGCGAACTTGATGCGGGTTTCCGACGTCTTGCAGAAGAGCCGATACGTGGCTCCCTTCGACGGCGTGATCACAAGCCTTCCCGTGCGGGAAGGCGAGACGGTGGTCATCGGGATTCAGAACTCTCCCGGCAGCACGCTGATGAGCATTGCTGATATGTCCATCATCACCGCAGAAGTTGAGATGGATGAAACGGACATCGTGGATGTGAGGCTAGGACAAAATGCGGAAGTCACCATCGATGCCATCCCAAACAAGACGTTCAAGGCGATCGTCACGGAAATCGGCGATAATGCAATTGTGCGGTCCACCGGAGTCGCCACCTCGCAACAGACAACGGCCAGCGACGAGGCCAAAGAGTTCAAAGTAGTCGTGACTCTGCAAAATCCGCCGGATAATTTGCGCCCGGGGCTTTCAGCGACGGCCAAGGTGACGACCGCCACGCGCAGTAACGTGCTGGCAGTTCCCATCCAGGCGGTCACGGTTCGACGGCAAGCTGATCTGCAACCCGCCAATGACAAGGGATCAGTACAGGCTGCGTCGCCGCCGAAGGAAGCCGGGAAAGACGCGAAGACCGAGATTCAGGGTGTGTTCGTGATCCGGAACAAGAAAGCCGAGTTCGTGCCGGTGCAGACCGGGATCACGGGCAGCAACGATATCGAGGTCTTGGGGGGATTAAGTGAGGGGGACGAAGTGGTCACGGGGTCCTACAAAGTGCTTCGAACCCTGCGTCCCCGCACCACCGTCAAAGTGGACAACTCGGCCCCGGCCGCAGCGGAAGACAATTCCTAGTGGAATTTGACGCTGCTTAGAATTTGGAGCGGCGGGGACGGCATCGAACCACCCTCTCCCGGCTGGTCGCCGGGCGCATCACCTTGATGCTGCCGCCGCTCATTGCATCACTGTCGCAAAATCAGGATATCTTGGCGAGCGATGGCGACTGTTTGGGCATGCCGGAGACTCCGCCAATGCCGACGTATTGGAACCCGTGAGCGACCACCTGGTCGCGAGACAACGCGTTCCGTCCATCAATAATCAGTGATCTCTCGACCAGCGTGGCCAGACGCTGCCAATCCACATTGCGAAATTCCTCCCATTCGGTGAGGAGCACCACTGCGTCTGCCCCTTCAGCAGCCTCGTAAACGTCGCGGCAATAAGTGATCTCGGGGATTTCCTTCCTTGCCTTCTCCATTGCCTCCGGATCATAAGCCTGGACGGTTGCACCCTCCGCCAGCAGACGGCGAATAATCAAAAGGGCGGGCGCGAAGCGAACGTCGTCGGTGTTGGGCTTGAAGGCCAGTCCCCAGACCGCGATCTTCTTGCCGCGCAGGACCCAGAGTTCCTTCTTGATCTTCTCCACCAGTTGGTCCACCCGGGTTTGATTAATGCGCTCGACTTCCTTCAGAAGGGCGAAATTGCAGCCGAATTTATCGGCAATCCGCACAAAGGCTTGCAGGTCCTTGGGAAAACAAAAGCCGCCGAATCCGATGCCGGGCTGGAGGAACGACGACCCGATACGCGGATCCATGCCAATGCCTTCCGCCACCTTGCTGATGTCAGCGCCGGCTGCCTCACACAAGTCCGAAACCATGTTGATGAACGAAATTTTCATCGCCAGGAAAGAATTGGAGGCATGTTTTATAAGCTCGGCGGAGTTGGTGTCCGTGACCAGAAAATGGGCCGGCTTGCGGCTGGGGCAGGACGAATGAATGGGACACGCAAGAGTCTGACGGATGATTGGATCGTAGATCTCACGCAAAAGATCAGCCGCCCGCGGCGACTCCACACCCACCACGATGCGGTCCGGATGGAGGAAATCCTCGACCGAAGACCCTTCCCTGAGAAATTCGGGATTGGAGGCGACGTCGTAATCCAACCGGTTGGTGCTGTGGATCGACAGGTGCTTGCGTAATTGCAAGCCGGTTTGGACGGGCACGGTGCTTTTTTCCACCACCAGCCGGTAACCTTCCGCTCGCTTTGCGATCGACCTGGCCACGGCCTCGATGGCGGACAAGTCCGCGTCGCCATTACCCAGCGGCGGAGTGCCCACGCAAATGAAGATCGCTTTGCCCCAATCAATGGCTTGATCGGTAGCCCCGAAAGTCAGGCGGCCCGATTTCCGGGTTTCCGCGATGATGGCTTCCAGGTGGGGCTCAAAGAGCGGCATCACGCCGTCCTGCAGTTTCTGCAGTTTTTCTACGTCACTTTCGCTGCAGAACACGTCGTGGCCAATCTGCGCCAGACACGCAGCCGTGGTCAGACCCACGTAGCCGGCGCCGATCACTGAAATCTTCATTGCTAGCCCTCAACCCTAGTCTACCAGCCCACGCGCTGTGGAAACCCCGATCACTCGTAACGCAAAGACTCGATTGGATCGAGATTCGCGGCCTTCCACGCCGGATAAATTCCGAAGAACAACCCCTCAATCGCAGCCGCACCCAAACCGAACACCGCCCAGAAAAATGACATCCGGGCAGGCAGTGAACTCCAGATCAACGGGATGGTCCAGGTGATGATGGCGCCAATCAGCACGCCGATCAAACCCCCGGCGGCGGTCAAAGCAATAGCCTCCATCGTGAATTGCAGAAGAATATCGCGCTTGCGAGCGCCAATCGCTTTCCGTACGCCAATCTCCCGGGTACGCTCAGTCACGGAAACCAACATGATATTCATGACGCCTACGCCGCCCACGATCAAACCCACACTGGAAACGGCAAACATAAATACGAAAACCATGCCCGTGATCTGGTTCCAGACATCGGAGATCGAATCTTGGGTGAAGACGGCAAAGTTGTCAGGTTTGTCGGGTGCGACCTTGCGGCGGCGGCGTAGCAGTTCGCGGACTTCATCGATGGCCAGCGGCATGTCGGCGTGCGAGGTGGCTTTCATGCTGATCCAGTGGTCTTTCAATTCGGGATGCAGCTTGTGGAAAGTGGAAAGCGGGAAATACACAATGTTGTCCCCGGGGTTCTTGCCGCCACCGAAAACTGATTTAACTTTCTCAGTAACTCCGACCACTTCGAAGAGTTCGCCTTCGATATTAATTTCCTTTCCCAGCGGACTCTCGCTGGGAAATAACTCTTCGGCGGTGTCGGAGCCCAGCACAATGACCGACGCGCGACGGGTGTCGTCCACTTCGCTGAACCAGCGGCCCTGCGCCATTTCCAGATCAAAAACGTCTTTGACCGCGGCCAGATCGCCCTCCAGGATGGTGTTCTTGGATTTGCGATCTCCGTATTTCACAGCGTATGTCCCGACCCCCAGCTCCGGCCGGAAATAGCGGACACCGGCGTTTACCGCTTTGACATGGGGAAGATCTTTCATGGCCACGGCATCGTCGAAGGTAAGCCGTTTACGGGTGCGCATCTCCGCCGTGGGGCGCCCAAACGTGAAGGGTTCGAGATGATAAGCAAAAATGATGTTCGAGCCCATGCTGCTGATCATGTTGCTGACATTGTCGTTGAGCCCTCGCACGATGGAAGAGATGGCGATGACGACCGCTACGCCAATCACGATGCCCAGCACGGTCAGGGACGACCGCAGCTTATTGCCACGGATGGTGTCCAGTGCCATGCGAACAATCTCGCCGTAGTCGTGTCTGCGGATCATAAGAAATCTAAGAGCGCTTCCAGTCCCAAAAGCTGGGCCGCCAGCCTCTCCCCTCTCCCGCTAAAGCCCCCACATATCGCGGTGCCGGGCGGAGGGAGCGCAAACTCCAGCGAAAGCTGTCCACACTCTGCAACCGCGCCGGCTGACCGGGCGAGAACGAAACGTGGAAGCTATCCAGCGGGATATGCAACCCTTCGCCGCGGGCTTTGATATACGCCTCCTTCAGCGTCCAGCAAAGAAAAAAGCCTTCGGTGCGCGATGACGGGGGCAGGGCCTGCAATTCGGCCACTTCGAGAGCGGAAAAAAACCTTTTGGCAATTTCGTCACCCGCGCAGTCAGGCCGTACTAATTCTACGTCAATTCCCAGATGACGGCCCCGTGCGAAAGCGAAGAGCGCAAGACCATGCGAATGCGATACGTTGAATTGGACTTCCGAATCAAGCGGCTGCCGAAGCGACGGCTTGCCTTTCGGGCCATAGTCGAACTCGATCTGTTCCGGGGACCGGGTCACGTATCTCCCCAGCAGTTCTCGCAGGATTCCGCGTGCGGCAACAAAACTATTCCGGTCTTTTTGAAAAATGAACCGATCCGCTCTCGCGCGTTCGTCGGGCGCGAGCGTGGTCTCGAATCGCTGGAGCGCCGCTTCTCCGCAATCAAGATCAGCCCGCCAGACATGAACTTCGTTTTCGCCAAGTTGAACCGGCCCGGGATCCGAAACCCACGAGCTGGAGTCGGACGTGGCGGAGTCTTCGTGCATTTTGAGAGGCTTCAATCGAGGATCTTCCGGCAACGCGCCCCTGGCGATTTACCAGCAGATGCCATCGTATTTGCCCTTTTCGCTGCGGCGATTCGCAATTCGCACAAAATCCACCAGCACCTGGTCCGGGCGCAACCGCTCGGGGACCTTCCGGAAATCCGGGTCGCTATTGCCGATCACCACGGTCTTGGCGTGGGTCAGGACTGCATCAATCTCGTTGACCATCAGCTTCGAGATATGGGGAATGCGATGGAGAATAAAATCGCGATTCGCACCCACCAGGCTGGCAATGTTCACGTTCTTGTCATAGATGCGAAGGTCATAGCCTTTTCCAAGCAGGCGTTCGATGACTTCAATCACCGGGCTTTCCCGCAGATCGTCGGTTCCGGCCTTGAAGCTGAAGCCCAGAATCCCCACCTGCTTGTGTCCTTTTTCCATGATGAGCTGCAGGCCCCGGCTCACTTGCATTTCATTGCTAGGCAGAATGGAGGTGAGAATCGGTACTTCCAGATCGTGGGTTTTTGCGTGATAGGACAAGGCTCGAAGATCCTTGGGCAAACAGGACCCGCCAAAGGCAAATCCCGGCAAGAGATAAGCCGGCGAAATATTGAGCTTCTTATCCTGACAAAAGATGTTCATCACGGCGTGCGCGTCAATGCTAAAGGCCTTGCAGAGATTGCCGATTTCATTGGCGAAACCGATCTTGAGCGCATGCCAGCTGTTGTCCACATATTTGACCATTTCCGCGGTTTCGAGGTCGGTGCGGATCAACGGGGCTTCGAGCTTCTCGTAGAGGGAAACCAGAATATCGCCGCTAGCTTTGTCCAACTCGCCGATCACGGTCTTAGGGGGAGCATTGAAGTCCTTGACCGCTGAACCTTCCCGCAGAAACTCGGGATTGTGGCAAACCCCGAAGTCGACTCCGGCTTTCTTCCCGGAGAATTCCTCGAGGACCGGGATCACCATCTTGTGCATCGTGCCGGGCAGAATGGTGCTGCGAATCACGATGGTGTGGCGCCCGGACTTGGCCTTGAGCGCCTGTCCGATCTGCTCGCAAACACGCCGGATATAGCTTAGGTCGAGGTTGCCATTGGACTGGCTGGGGGTTCCCACACAAACGAACGACAGTTCTGTTTCCCGAATGGCTTTGGCCTGGTCGTCGGTGGCTCGCAATTGGCCAGACTTGACGTTCGACGCGATGATCTCGGCAATGTCGGCTTCAATAATTGGAGACTGGCCGCGGTTAATCAGGTCAACCTTGGTGGGGAAGGGATCGACACCCAGGACTTCATGCCCGTCATTGGCAAGGCATCCCGCCGACACCGTGCCGACGTAGCCCAATCCGAAGACACTCACTTTCAAGATGCTTCTCTCTTTCTCGACCAGACCTGCACTCGTAAAGTCCGTTCACATCTCGAATCGCAGGGCGACGATCGGATCCAGACGTGCTGCCTTGCGCGCCGGATAAACCCCGAAAAACACGCCCACACTAGCGGAGACAATGAGGCCGGCGGCCACCGCCCACAACTTGATTGCCGACGGCATGCCCACCGCCAGCGTGATCCCTTTGGCCAAGCTCACGCCGACCAGAACGCCTACCGCTCCCCCGACCAGCGCCATGGTGGCCGACTCGATCAGGAATTGCAGCAGGACGTCGGACCGGCGTGCCCCCATGGCCTTGCGAATTCCAATCTCCCGGGTGCGTTCAGTCACCGAGACCAGCATGATGTTCATAATCACGATGCCGCCCACAACCAGCGAAACCGCGGCGATGCCAATCATCGCAAGAAAGAAAGTTTCACTGAAATTTGACCAGATGCTCAAGAGGCTGGCATTGGTCTCAACGTCGAAGCTATCGTCGGCGCCGGCGCGGTCATGGCGGCGGGAACGCAGCGCGACCCGGGCTTCGTCCATGGCCACATCCAGTCCCGGGCCGGCATTAATGGCTTTTCCGGAAATCCGGATGCTGTTGTTGTGGACCCCATATTGTTTCAGGTAGGCGGTGATGGGAACCATCACATAGTTGTCGAGGCTCTGTCCGAGAGTCTTGCCTTTTCTCTTGCCCACACCAATGATCTGGTAGGTCCAACCGTCCACGCGAATCTCGCGGCCCAAAGGGTCTTCGGACGGCATTAGGTTGTCCACAATGTCGGTTCCCACCACGGCCACGGCCGACTTGTTGTTCAGGTCGGTGGCATTCAGCATGCGCCCGACGGTGAGTTCAGTATCAAAAATTGGCGCCATGGAGGGAGTGATTCCCTGCACCGTAGTGTCGTTGATCGACTGCGCGGCATATTTTACCTGCCCGGTCTGGTTGCGTAGCGCAGCACCGACGTAGAGGCAATGACGACAAGCATCGGCCACTGCCTGGTAGTCCTCCATAGTCAGGTCTTTACGCTTTTCGCCTTCCAGGAAGTGGTCCACATTGGTAACCGCGGGAGAAACCTTGAAGGCGATGAAAACGTCCGCTCCCAGATTGAATATCTTGGTGGCCACATAGCCGTTAATGCCGTTCACGAATGTAACGACCGCAATCACGGCAGCCACGCCGATCATCATTCCCAGCAGGGTCAGCAACGAACGCAGTTTGTTTGCCCAGAGAGACTGCAGCGCAATGCGAATGGCTTCAAGGACTTTCATGAATTTAGGGCCAGATTGTGGGCTCTTGCTAAAGCCCCCAAACTCTAGCAGTTTATCAGTTTCGGAAGTCGATTAAATGCGGGGATTCTCGATGGTCACGTAGGGGCGGGTGCCTCACCTGCCCGGGTTTTAGCCCGCGTCGTCACGGCTTGCTGAAGTTCGCGCGCAGACGAGGGCGTCCGCGCCTACGTGATTTTGTGGTGACTAAGCGGCTATCTGAATTCTGAAGCCTTTCTTGTTTTTCTGCGTTCCACGGCATAGAATTTGCGACGGTTTCCAGGAGGCCACCGTGAACGCCATGCCAGTCCCAGCCGTCTCGCCAGAGCCCGCACCGGCACCTTTATCCCAAGGCAGCCGGATCATCAATACGTTTATTGCTCCCAGCAAGACGTTCAGCGACTTGCAAAGAAGCGCCAGCTGGTGGGCACCGTGGCTGCTGATAGCCATTGTGTCGGTCATTTTTATCTACAGCATCGACCGGAACGTCGGATTCGACCAGATCACCAAGACTGAAATTGCGAAATCACCTCGCCGTTCGGATCAATTTGAAAAGCTCCCCGCCGACCAACAGGCCAAGCAACTGCAATTCACCGCTATCGGGACCAAGGTTTTTAGTTATGGAATCCCGATCTTTGCCCTCCTCGCATTTGTAATGATGGCGGCCGTGCTCATGGCCACTTTCAATTTTGGCACGGGAGCCTCCGTTCCCTTCAAAGTTGCTTATGCCGTAGTGATTTACGCCAGCCTTCCGGGAATTTTCCACGCTTTGTTGGGGACGATTTCATTATTTGCCGGGGGGATGTCCGGCTCCCTGGACAAGGAAGCCTTCAATATAAATAATCCTGTGGCCACCAACCCAGCGTATTTCATGGATCCGATGGGCAACAAGTTCGCCTATGGCATGGCTTCTGGCCTCGATGTTTTCATAATTTGGACCATCGTGCTGATGGGCATTGGGTTCGCCTGCAACAGCAAGGTGAAACGTGGGACTGCGATCGGCATCGTCGCCGGCTGGTACCTGGTCTGGAAGCTGGCTACAGCCGGTCTGGCGGCTGCTTTTTCATAGCCGGTCACAACGGCTGGTTTTTCGATCTCGACAAGGCTTCCGCCGGAGTGGACAATGTAAAAGTACGGGAGCAATGGGAACCAATCCATGAGCGGCGGATCGATGAACTTGGGGAAATTGGGGTCCAACCGATGGATAACCATGTTCGGCCTGCTTTGTGTGGTAGGGCTGTCGTTGCAGTCGTTAAGCTTACAGGCGAGCGCTCAAAGCGGTGACGATTCAGGCGGTGACGACAAATCCTGGACGGCCAGCAGCCAGCAACAAAGCACCTCGGGTAGCACCAATCCAACTCGAACCCAACAATCGCATGACGCAGAAAACGGCCGCGTGGTCGACAAAGAATCGACGGAACGGCTTGGCGCCGATGGCCGCTATGAGCCTTATCTCGATACCGAGAAGGAATCGGTGAAGGTGGATGCGAACACCACTCGAACCATCAGCCGCACCTTTGTACGCGATTCCGATGGGCGGAAAACGCTGATGCAGGTGACCGAAGAAGAATCCCGCAGCCTGCCCGGCGGCGGGCAAAAATCCACGCTCACAACTTCGAATCCTGATGCCAATGGGCAATTGCAGGTGGTGCAGCGTGAGATTCAGGATACGAAGCAGATCAGCGCCAACGTAAAAGAAACGAAAACGACTGTGCTGACTCCCTCATCGAATGGCGGCTTAGCGCCGTCCTTGCAGCGCGAGGAGCGTGAGACGAAGCGAAACGACAACCTCACTGAGTTTCGCAAGTCCACGCTGTTGCCGGATACAAACGGAAATTGGACGGTGAACGAAGTCAAAGAAGGCGCGATTCGCAGCGAAAACGGCAAAGAGGCCGCCCGCGAAGAAAACGTGCTCCGTCCCGACAATGATGGCCGTTTGACTGTAGTTGAGCGAACCATCCAAAAGGAATCGGAAAGTACCCCTGGCGAAAAACACCAGACCACCGAAACTTATTCGACGAATGTTCCAGGAGGATTTGGCGAAGGACGCTTAAATCTGAGCCAAAGCGTGAGCCGAGTCCAAACTTCTTCTTCCGACGGACGAGAAGTGACCGTGACGCAAACCAATGCACGGAACGCCGGCAATCTGGACAACGGGCTCCGAGCCACGGAGAACGCCATCGACATCGTGCGGCCGGGACGGGACGGCAAGAACCAGGTGCAGCACGTCATTCAATCCCAGACTTCAAGCGGAAGTCTTGGCACAGTCTCGGTTGACACCCGGCAAGTCACGACCAGCCCTTCGGTCCAAATCGATACCCGCAAACCGGGCGCCGCTCCCGGGGTCAAGGTCGACACGGGAACCCCAGCCGTGTCTCACTAGACGCGGCCGAACGTTCTATGGTGAAATTCGCCCATCGAAATCGTGGATGCAAATCATTGCAGCGATTACACTGGATCGCGAATCTAACTTAACTCATCATTCATTCAGACTTCATGGACCATTTGCTCATTCTGATCGCGCACCACGGCTATCTGGTTATTTTCCTGATCGTCCTGGCGGAAGCCCTGGATATGCCGCTGCCGGCGTCCCTGGCGTTGGTCGCCGGAGGCGCTGCAGCGGCCTCCGGGGCGTTACGAGCGCCCGTGGTTTTCTTTTTCGCGATCACTGCATTACTGCTGGGTGACTCCATCATCTACTTTTTAGGCCGCTATATGGGATGGGCCTTACTGGGTTTTCTGTGCAAAGTTTCGGTGAATCCAGAGACCTGCATCCTGCGCTCCGCCGAGTTGTTCTACAAGCGGGGTAAGACCACGCTGATCATCGCGAAGTTTATTCCCGGTATCAATACCATGGCGCCGCCTCTGGCGGGCAGCATGAAGATGCGCTTTGAGCAGTTTTTGTGGTTTGACTTCATCGGTGCGTCGCTCTACATTCTCGCCTACGGCGGCGTGGGATATCTGTTCCACCGCTTCCTTACGGCCATCGCCAGGGCCATGGGTGCGGCCGGACATGCGGCTGCCATCGGCGTGTTGATCGTCTTAGCGGTGTACGTCGGCTACCGTCTTTGGCTCTATCGCAAGAACCGTATCTATCGTGTGGTTCCGCGGGTGCAGATCGAGGAGCTCGTCCGAAAATTAAAGTCGGAGGAGGCTGACAAAATCCTGCTGGTGGACGTCCGCAGCCATGGCTATTACGACGCCAAGGCAGCCCGCATCAAGGGGTCGATTCGCATTGAGCCCAACAACCTCAACGAAGAGGTCAAGCACCTCCCCAAAGACAAAGACATTTATTTGTATTGCACCTGCGTGCGCGAGGCCACTAGCGCCCGGGTGGCGCACATGCTGCGGGAAAAGGGATTTAACGCGTTCGTCCTCGTCGGCGGGTTGGCGGCCTGGCGAAAAGCCGGCATGGCGGTCGAAACCGTTCCAGCGGACGACTTAGTTCACCTGCCTACCTTCAGTTGAATCGCCATTTCTGGAGATTCAGCCGCCCAGCAGTTCCCCCACCGCGCGGTACGCCTGATCGATAGCGACATTGGTATAGGCGCTCGCCCCTGCATCGGAATTAGCGATTGAGATTCGCCCAAAACGCTGGCGACCAATAACGCAGGGGCGTTCGGCCGCTGGCAGGTCGGGATCGGATAGCGATTCATATTCATAGGCGTAGCCATGGGCCCAACGATTCACCGTGATCCCTTCGATATCACGCGCAGGATCGAACCCGGACGCCCCCAGCATTCTCCCCAACTGATCACGAATATTCCGTTCAAACGTCGCGAATGGGGTCATAAACAGCTCCACTCTTCCCATACGGAATTGTTCGCGACGCGACAGACCAGGTTTGCAGGGTGTCCGCAACATGAATAAGACGATGGGCTCGTCCGGTTTGCTGGGGAACTCGTACTGGCCAATGCTCACCGGAAAATCCAAAGCGATGTACGAGTGATAACCGCCGGGAGCGAATATCTGATGAATCCCCAGGCCCTGAAACGCCGTCCAGTTGCGAATCGCAACGTGTGTATAAACCAGCGGCGCCTTCACGCAGTAGCTGAGGGCCTCTTTCTGTTTTGCAGGAAGCTCAGGGCAAAGATACGGAATCATCATGTTGTAGCAGGCTAGAACGCAGTTCTTGCCTACCACCGATTGCAGCTTCCCGCCGCGCATGTAGTCGATCACAACTTCTTTTGAAGACTCCGGAGGTCCCAAGTGCCGGGCTCGAACCACCGTGCTATTCAAGCGGATTCGCATCGGAGACTTATCTTCGTCGAGCAGGCTGTAATTGGCGCGGGCGGTTACGACATCTTCCATCGTGCTTCCGGGCACACTTCCCGGGATCAAAGACCTGACCAACAGGCGAGCGATGGAAGCATTGCCGTCGGGAAAATGGAAAATGTAGGGCTCTTCGTCCGGGACGGGATCTAGACCCAATCCATCAAAACCTGCATAGGTGAAGGAGTCGTAGTCGTCGCCGTTCTTGTAGCAACTGAGCGCGGAAACCGCCTCAATCCCGACACAAAACAGATCATGGGTATACTTCTGAAAAAGAGGCAGCGCTTCCGGGTGTAGTTTGCAAACCTTGGTGAGAAAGTCGGCGTAGCTCATTTTGGCCAGCTGCTTTTTCTTTTCTATCTGCGTCAGACCGGGCATGTAGTCCACTTTTTCGGTGTAGACGCGCTCGATGTCCCGGCGCGCCACGTCCGAGAGCGGACTCTTAGCAAGGAATTCTTTCCAAGGGAGGGTCCCCATTCCCGGGACCAGGCGATCTTCGCCAAAGGTCTCACGATCATAGAAACAGGCGGTCTTTAGCTTTGAATAGAGCGTTTGATCGTAGTCTTTATAGAAGCGCTGCGTATCGATCCCAAGCTCAACCAGCAAGTCTTTCGCAATCTTGCTGTATTCACCGGGATTCTCAATCGACTGCGTGCCTCCATTGCTCAGCAACAAGCGCTTCCCTGCCGTGAATTCGTTACGCTTGGCGTGGCCGCCGAAATCGTCGTGGTTATCAAGAAGGAGAATGCGGGCGTTCGCACCCGCCTGTTTACGATAAAAATAAGCTGCCGCCAATCCGCTGATGCCGCCTCCCACAATCACCAGATCGTATTTCTCGCCGGTATCCTCGGGCTTGGACGCGCCCTGCCAGAAATCTCCATCTCGCAGTTGGTGGGCATAGGTGTAAGTTCCCTCATGATTGCCGCGCATCCCCATTAAAGCCGGGGGGTAGTAGCCTGGGTTTTTTTCCGGAGCGTAGAGCGCAGGTGATGCTTCGAGACCGTTGAGCCCGGGAACGCTTGCGGCCAGCACCGATCCCCCCACAGCGATACTGACCCCGTTCAAGAAATCGCGACGCGTGATCTTGCGATCCATGCCCAGATCACGGTCGCGCGAATCGTCACTCATTCAATCCTCCATGAACTTGAACCGATTGCTTGAAATCCAGCTTAGATCGTTAAGAGCTCCTGCACCGCACGATAAGCCTGATCGAAGGCCTGATCGGTGTAGGCAGCGGCGGCGGCGTCCGAGTTGGCGATCGTAATGCGGCCGAAGCGCTTGCGAGCGATTTCGCAGGGACTTTCCCCAGCTGGCCAATCGGGATCCCAAAGCGGGTTGTACTCGTAAGCGTAACCGTGGGGCCATCGGTTCACGGTGATGGCCTCGATATCCCGCGCTGGATCGAATCCGCCTGGACCCAGGACTCTTCCCAATTGATCTCGAATATTCCGCTCGAAGGTTTCAAACGGCGTGGCCAGCAACTCATAGTGGCCGGCGCGTTGTTGATCTCTCGCCGGCAGCCCCGGCATACATGGAGTTCTAGTCATGCGCACAAGGACCGGCTCATCCGGCGACCTCGAGGACTTGTATTCCCCAATGTTGACCGCCGAATCGAGAGTTATATCCGTGTGATACATACCGGGACACACCACGGTACGAGCGCCAAGTTTATGGAATGCCCTCCAATTCCGCAGCGCCACGACACTATACACCAAGGGAACTTTCACTCCGTAATGCAGCGCTTCTTTTTGCTTGTCGGGCAGCTCCGGACAAATGTAGGGGATAGCCATATTCCAGCAGGCCAATACCGTGCCCTTGGCGCGAACGGTGAACGCCTGTTTACCGCTGCCGTAGGTAATCTCCACTTCTTTAGCGGACGCATGATCACCCGCATGCTTTACGCCAACCACCGTGCTGTTGAGGCGGATTCGAATCGGGGAACTCTCGGAATCGAGCTTGCTGTAGTCGAACCGGGCCGTGACAATGTCCTCCGAAGTATGCCCTGGGGCAGCCGCGGGGATCAGCGCGCGCACCAGCATGCGGGCGATGGACGCGTTGCCATCAGGAAAATGAAAAAAGTATGGCGACTGGTCCGGAGTGACAAAACCCAACGCAGTGAAGCTGATCCGTGGAGACGGCACGCGATCAAGATTCATCCCCTGAAATCCTGGAAACTCGATTGCCCAGCAATCCAACGCCGGAACTGCATCGGCCCCAACCCCATAAAGGTCGTGAGTGCGGGTCTGATAGAACGGCACCACGTCGGGATGCGCTTTGACCACATTCAGCAGAAAATCCTTATAGCTCATGCGTGAGAGCCGGTCTTTTTTCTCTGACTGCGATAAACCTGGCATGTAGTCAATCATGGCTCCCTGAATGCGAACAATGTCGCCGCGCGCATCCGCGGAGAGTGGGGTCTCCGCCAGGAACTCCGCCCAGGACCTGGACTGCTTCCGCTCAATGCCAAAATTGGTTGCAAACGACGAATTGGAGGCTGAAACTGGCACATCGACAACCAGGCGGTCCGCGCCAAATGTTTGCTTGTCGAAAAAACATGCGCTTCTCAGGTTCCCATACACGTCACGATCATGGCACTTGGCTTCAAGCGCGGCGGGATCAATTCCCAGGTCGGTCATCAGGCCATGAGCTTCTTTGCTGTAGGGAAACGGCGATTCAATCGCCCAGGTTCCGCCGTTCGCCAACAGCAGACGTCCGCCGGAACGGAACTCGTTGCGTTTCGCGTGGCCACCAAAATCATCGTGGTTGTCGAGAATGAGAATTCGCGCGGACGGATTCTTCGCGCGATAGAAGTATGCGGCGGCGAGTCCACTGAGGCCTCCGCCGACAATCACCAGGTCATAGGATTCCCGCGTGTTGATCGGCGTTCCAGCAGTCTTCCAGAATTTTCCATCACGCAAAGCGTGGGCAATGGCAAAAGATCCGTCATGGCTGCCGCGCATGCCGGTGAGCGCTGGCGGGTAATATCCAGGCGCATTCTGCGCGAGACTGGTGGGTCCCTCCGCAGCAAGAGCGAATCCTGGGAGCCACGAACTGGCCGCAATGCCACCAACGCCGACGGCCATTCCATTCAGGAAGTCCCGCCGGGTAATGGGCAGGTCCATCCCCAACTCGCGATCGCGAGCTGGATTGCGGTCGTCCTTTTCCATGATGGGCCCTGTTTCTTACTTCCTTAGCTGAATCCGTTTCGTGAGAGCGGCAACTCTCGCACTCGTTTGCCAGTGGCGGCGAAAATCGCGTTACAGAGTGCAGGCGCGAATGGAGGCACGCCGGGTTCGCCCACGCCCGCCGGAAGGGCCTCGCTTTCCACGATGTGAACATTGGTTTGATAAGGCGCTTCGTTCATTCGAGCGACCAAATAATCGTTGAAATTCGATTGGTTGATCACCCCATGGCTGGCCGTGATTTCTCCCATGCGGGCGATGCTGGTGCCAAAAACCGCGGCGCCTTCGAATTGCGCGCGCACCGTGTCTGGATTCACCACCGTTCCGGCATCGAGCACAGTCTCGACCCGGGGGATTCGCACCTCGCCTTTATCGCTGACCTCGACTTCGACAACGGTGGCCACATAGGTGTAGAAGCTGCGATGCGCCGCGATGCCCAGTCCTGTTCCCTTGCCGAATTTGCGTTTGCCCCAACCCGCCTTCTCAGCCGCCAGTTCGGTTACATGGCGCAGGCGCGTGGTGTCGTAGGGAAAAGTGAGATCGGCCGGGTCGTCCTGGTCCGTAGCAGCCGTCTCCTTCATAATGCGGCCGGGACCAATCAGAGCAAGCAGATAATCCAACGGATCGCGTCCGGCGTTATGGGCCAGTTCATTAGCAAAAGACTGTACACCAAATGCATGGTAAATATTCGCAACCGACCGCAGCCAGCCGATGCGAACATGCGCGGAAGCCTCGCCGTTCTCGGCGCGATGGTTGGAAAGATCAAAGGGCACAGTGCTCCAGCCCTGGGCCATATCGCCCGCGTCACCCAGCTTTACGTCGATGCCGAATGTCGAGCCGATGGGCGGAAACACGGAGCGCTGCAACCACGCGGTAGGCATTCCCCGGGAATCCACGGCGGCCTTCATATACATGGCGGCTGTGGTGTGAAAGTAGTCGAACTTAATGTCGTCTTCCCGACTCCAAACCACCTTTACCGGCTTACCCAGTTTCTTCGAAAGTACGGCGGCTTCGGCCACGTAATCAGGCTTGGATTTCCGGCCAAAGCCTCCGCCCAGCAGTGTGACGTGGCAGGTGACGTCTTCCTTCTTAATGCCTACCGCCTTGGCGACAGTCTCCTGCACTCCTTGCGGATTTTGGGTACATGTCCAGGCGGTTACTTTGCCATCTTGATACTCCGCAACGGCAACCGGAGTTTCCATGGATACGTGGGCCAACAGCGGGGTGTAATACTCGGCCTCAATAATTTTGCCGCCCTTGGCAAATTCAGCGTCCACGTCGCCGATATTGCGGACAACTTTGCCGGGCTTGCGGGCCGTCTCCTGCATTTCCTTCTTGAATTGGTCGGAGTCGAAACTGCTGTTCGGCCCGTTCTCCCAATCGATTTGCAGTTTTCTGCGGCCCTTGAATGCGGACCAGGTGTTGTCCGCGATGACAGCGACCCCACCTAAGGGCTGGAATTCGTGCGGAGGAATGAAGGGTTCGATTGCAACCGTCTGCTTTACTCCCTGGACTTGCAGCGTCGCCTTGTCGTCGTAGGATTTGACTTTGCCGCCCAACACCGGGGGATGCGCAATGGCTGCATAAACCATGCCCTCACGCCGAACGTCCATACCGAAAACCGGTTTGCCCGTGCAAAGGTCTTCTATGTCGTAATGGGCGGCGGGCTTGCCAATGTAGCGCCATGCGCTTCTCGGCTTGAATTTCAACTCTTCTTTCTTTGGGACCGGCAGTTTCGCAGCCGCAGAAGCGAGGTCGCCGTAGTCCAACTTTCGCCCCGTCGGCTTGTGAACCACAAAGTGAACCGGATCGGTAACGCATTCCGATGGCGGAACATTCCATCGTTGGGCGGCTGCACGCACCAGCATGAGGCGCGCTGTGGCGCCGCTCTCCCGCATCACGTCAAAAAAATCACGAATGGAATGCGATCCGTCGGTGTCCTGGTCGCCGTATTTCGCATCTCCCAGCGCTTGTATGACCTTCACCCGCGCCCAGTCGGCGTCCAACTCATCGGCAACCACGCGCGGCAGGCTGGTGCGAGTGCCCGTGCCCATGTCTGAACGGTGCGCCACTACATATACGGTCCCGTCGGTGTCAATTCCAACGAAAACAGTTGGATGAAGAACGGTCCCATCGATGGGTACATCCCCGGCATCCAGTGCCAGAAGTGCCCGAGGCGCCAGACTCGCGCACAACACAAATCCCCCGGCGGAAAGTACGCCCTGCAGGAACCCGCGACGGCTGACATTTTCAATGGTGATCATGCCGTCTCCTTCGCAGCCGATTTGATGGCCGCACGAATTCGTTGATAGGTGCCACAGCGGCAGATATTTCCGGACATGACCGCATCGATTTCGGCATCCGTGACTTTGCGCTTGCTGTTCAACAGCGAAACCGCCTGCATGATCTGTCCCGACTGGCAATAACCGCACTGTGGAACGTTGTTCTCCACCCAAGCCTTCTGCACGGGATGCAGTCCATTCTCCGCAATGCCTTCGATGGTGGTGATGTTCTTGCCAGCCAGAGTACTCATGGGGACCGAACATGATCGAACCGCATTTCCACTTTCCAGCACCGTACAGGCGCCACACAGGGCCATGCCGCAGCCATATTTCGTCCCGGCCATACCTAGGACGTCCCGCAGATACCACAGCAACGGCATTTCGGGATCGCCGTCGAAGGAGCGTTCGACCCCATTCACCTTGAGTTGGACCATTTGGATTTCCTCAAATTACAGGTTCGGCAAACCTTGCTGTAATTCCGCAAAGTTAGAGAAACCTCTCAAATTTGTCAATTGCGATTCTAAACCTTGCCTAGCCTGTTTGCCGATAGGGCGGCAGCATTGATCGTAAGAACATAACTCGAAGTGGGGTTTCCTGACGCCATTAGCGGAAGCGCGCGGTGTCACGAACCTGCCGAGCGACGACCTCCAGAAAGTGTTCCCAGGATTCGTTGGAGTCCTTCAGCTGCCCTGTCTTAGTGCAGACCCGGCTGGCGATCTTGTATGCAGTACTGTCGCGGACCACCGGGTCCAGATCGTATCTTCTCTGAAGAAAAGTTTCGATCAACACCAGTTCTTCCGATGTGATCGGCGCTAATTGCGAACCGGAGGAACTCGTCACCGGAATATTGTCCGGGGTAGAGATCGAATCGTAAGGAGTGTTCCTTGGGATCAGAGGCGACACCAGGTTCAATTCCGGCATGGTTTCCTGGGTACGCTTATCGTGGACCACCACGGTGCCCGCGACATAGTCGCCGAGGCGCCGGTGCTGGCTGTTGAGCATCATGCAAACGATGCCCACTCCATACATCCCTGGTATGCCGTCAATCGCCCGCAATAAGTTGCGCCCAATGGCTTCATAAGCATTGATCGGGCGGCCAGAGACATGGATGACCCGGATTCCCGCGACCCGCTTCCCCGGGGTCTGGCCCTTCCAGATGATCTCGAAAAATGCGAAATATCCCCAGTAGATGCAAAAGATAAAGAGAATCACCAGCGCTGGAATAAACGATTCCGGGATCCATTGAAAATACCGGCCTAGGTTGCCGATGGAAGGAACCGCCCACACCGCGCCGAGAAAAATAAGAAACACTACAAAATAGAGCACCCATTGCAGTAGAGTATCGATGGCCAGGCCGAGGAAGCGGCTGCCAATCCCGGCCAGTGGCAACTCGAGAGCGATTTGCTCGGGAGTATCAATCTTTAGCTGATCGGTTAACTGCACTTGTGATCTCCACTCGCTGGTTGGAAAAACGCAAGGCCCACTGGAGCCGGCTCGAAGAGCTGCTCAACACCAGCACGCGCAAGGGATTCAAGTCCCTGACCCGTTCCGAACTGCAGGAGTTGAGCCTGCTGTACCGCCAAATTGCCGCCGATCTCGCTGTACTTCGCGAAGACCGTGGCTCGGTCAATTTTGCCAGATACCTCAACCAGTTGCTGGCGCGCGCCCACAATACCATCTATTCGGCCCATAGGGCGAGCCCTTCCGCGGTGATCGACTTTTTTGTGCGAACCTATCCCCAGATTTTCCGGGAAAACCTGCGCTTCACCCTGGTGGCATTCCTGATTTTCCTGGTCGCGGGCGTGGTCGGATCCGCCCTCACCTATCACGACCCCGATTTCAAAGTTAAGATCCTGGGCCCGGAGATGGTCGCAACCATCGATCGCCATGAAATGTGGACCCACTCCATTGTGGGCATTAAACCCCTCGCTTCCAGCGCCATCATGACCAATAACCTGAGCGTCTCCTTTATGGCGTTTGCCTCCGGTATCACCGGTGGCGTGGGCACCATTTACATGATGGCATTTAACGGGATCCTGATTGGGGTCATAGGAACGGCGTGCCGCGTTTCCGGCATGAGCCTGCAACTATGGAGCTTTGTTGCGCCCCACGGAGTCCTCGAATTGCCCGCCATCTTTATTGCTGGAGGGGCGGGACTGAAAATCGCTTACAGTCTGCTCTTCCCCGGATTCCTGCCGCGGCGTGAGTCCATCGCGCGCGCCGGCTCTGAGGCCGTCAAATTGCTGCTCGGCTGTGTACCCATCCTGGTAATCGCCGGGTTGATCGAAGCCTTTGTCTCGCCCACAAATTTAGCGGTCAAACTTAAGTTTGGATTGGCAGGCGCCCTTTTTACCCTGCTGATTGTTTATCTTTTCTGGGCGCCGGCGGAAAAGCCTACAACTGATCGCGCTGCTTGATCTCGAGGTAGGAATTTACCAGTGTGGGAGAAAGCTTTCCCGAGCTGGTTTCCAATGCAAGCGCACCCCGCTCACGTAGACGTGCCAACAACAACTCGCGCCGATGGACAACTTCCTGCGCCGCCGCGGTCTCATACATCTGGTCCACACTTTCAGGCTTCCGCGCCGCCAGTTGGTTAAGATCCGGCTGGCCGATCACGATGAACAGCACTAGATGGCGGAGTGTTAGCCGTGACGCCGCTTCAATCACCTCGGGAGTCATAGCGGTTTCGGCAAGATCGGTCAGCCAGACCACCAGGCTGCGTCGTTTCTGGTCAGTCATTAAACGTCCGGCCGCCTGCAAATGGTCGGCTTCCCACCCGTCTTCGTGCACGGCGGCGAGGTGTTCGATGATCTGTCTGAGGTGTGCGCTCCCATGAGCTGCGGGTACGCGCTGCCGTATGTCGCGTCCATAGGCCAATAAACCAACGCGATCGCCGGAATACATGGCAACTTGTGTCAGCGTGAGGGCAGCGTTTACCGCGTAATCCAATTTGCTCAAGTTGGCCACGCGTGCCCGCATCAGCCGGCCGGAATCGACCAATATCCAGATAGTCTGGCTCTTCTCGATTTCATACAGCCGCGTCACCAGCTTGCCGCGACGAGCGCTGGCAGTCCAGCAGATATCGCGGAATTCATCTCCCTCTCGATATTCCCGCAGGCTCTCGAACGCGCGGCCTGCGCCCCGAAATCGTGAATGGCGTTTGGCCAATTCGATTTGGCGGCTGCGTATCAAATAGACCGAGTGGCGTTTGGCTTCGTCCAGATTCGGGTAAGTAACGACCGACTGCGCCAGCTCAACTTTCGCCCATCGCTCCGCAATTCTCATCGGGCTCTGGTAACGGATATAAGCATCCTGCATCTGGGCTTTGCCACGCTCCGTGGGCAGGATTGCGTATTGCACCTCGCCTTCATCGTGTGGCCGGGAAGAGACATCCACTTGGGCAGGCTCAAAGCGCAGTTGGGTTGGCACATTGTCAAGGATTTTGGCGTGGATGGTGGAATTTGATTGATTAATGAGCGTGAGCTGGACTTTCGCCGCCACCGACAATGCACAAGGCGCAAGCCAGGAACGGCGAACGGTCAACAGATCCGGTCGGGGCAGCCTGGATAAATCCAAGAGCCAAGCAAAATAAACGAGGGCGTCCCAGCCGGCCATGGCGTATGCGAATCTTTTGTCAACAAAAGCTGGAACGATCCAGATGAGCCCGACGAACAGCAGAAAGAAGAAGCGATTCCCAAACGCGATTCCCAGCCGTTTGAAAGAACGAGCTTGTCCTTCCACAGAGGCCGGAATCAGGGCATGCGGCTCACTCACTTGGGGACCTCAACCGCCCGCACCACATCCTGTATCACTTGATCTGGCGTGATGCCCTCGAGGTCCGCTTCTG
Source organism: Terriglobales bacterium (assembly GCA_963802555.1). Taxonomy (GTDB): domain Bacteria; phylum Acidobacteriota; class Terriglobia; order Terriglobales; family Acidobacteriaceae; genus DATBAX01. Next base: position 1,479,536 of record CAWDJD010000002.1, read on the forward strand.
GCTTCACCACAATGCGATGGCGCAGGACGGGGAGCGCAGCCTGCTTGACGTCGTCTGGGATGAGATATTCGCGCCCATCCAAAGCCGCGATCGCCTTGGCAAACACCATCAGACTGACCGCAGCCCGCGGACTCGCTCCCAGAGAAAGCGCCGGCCATTCCCGAGTGCGCCGCGCTAGCTGCACCACATAACTGAACAGCGATTCTTGCACCGTGACCGTTCTTACTTCCTGCCGGGCTTGCTTCAGCAATTCGGGATCAATGGGGCTGAGCCCGAGGGCTTCCAGATTATGCGAATCGAATCCATTCTGGACGTTGGAAAGCAGTTGGATCTCTTCCTTGGCTTCCGGATAGGGCACGCGAATTTTCACCAGGAAGCGATCGAGCTGGGCCTCAGGAAGCGGATAGGTTCCCTCAAAATCAATCGGGTTTTGGGTAGCGAAGACCGTGAAGAACGAAGAAAGATCGTGGCGCGTGCCATCAATCGTGACCTGGCGCTCCTCCATACACTCCAGCAGCGCGGCCTGCGTGCGCGGTGGCATGCGGTTCACCTCGTCCACCAGCAGCAGGTGGGTGAAGACGGGGCCGGGATGCAATTGAAACGTGCTGCTGGCGAGATTGAGCACGTTGGTGCCGATAATGTCGGCCGGCATTAAGTCCGACGTGCATTGCACGCGCTGGAATTCAAGGCTCAGCAAGTGGGACAGCGTTTTAATGGCCAGAGTCTTCGCGATTCCGGGCACACCCTCCAGCAAGGCATGGCCTTCACAGAGCAATGCAATCAAACATTGCGTCTTCAAGTCTTCCTGGCCCACCACGGCTTTGCCCATCTCTTGGCGGATGTGCTGTGCCAACTTTGGAACGGCTTCCATCAATCTTTCTCCTTAATCCTTGCCCGAAATGCGGAACAACTTTAGTTTGACGGCGTAATCATCTAGGTCCTGTACCAAGCGCAGGGCGGCGCTGGGCTTGACCCCAGTCTGATAGGGTGCGGATTCGCAGGCATGCAGCGTTTCTGCGAAATATGCATCCTGGAAATTCCAGCGCTCGCGGACGGCGCGCTCCATCTCCTCGACGGTTGCATTCCCCGCCATCCCCAGCCGCCGGGTCAACCAGTAACGAAAGCGGTGATAAGCGATGTCCACCGCCACCGGCGCGGCATCCGCCTGCTCGTAAAGAGAACCAAGAGTACGCACAAATTCCAACGGCGACAACCGGGCTTCGGTCGCGGGAATGCAAACCGGCCCGCTCCGTCTTGAATAAGTAACCAGGATTGCCGCCGTAAATAGCGCAAGTTGCCAGAACATCCATTTCAACGGTGTGCGTTCCGCCGTCGCGACCAGCGAACGCCGGTATCCGTGAAAATACTCGTCCCACAAAATCTGCCTTCCCTGCGATTCCCCCAGGCAAGCCAAAAAGAACTCCAGATTGCCAGCCTCCTTCAGCCCAGCATTGGTCAGCGGCGTGGCTGATGCCCACCAGATGACCTCGCCTTTGCCCAACTTATATTTCACCACTCTCTGCTTCTCGCCATCCGCATAGAGCGGCACCGCGAACGCGCTGGTCCTCCAATGCGCCTCGGGAAGCATGGTAATTTCCGGAGCCGCCCGGGTGATGGCCGAGGGCGATTGCGCCAACATCTTTTTCCAAACTGTGCCCCCGAACGGGTCGGGTGCCGCGCCGTTTGAAGGCAGAAAATATCCGGCAAACAAACCAGTCGCAATGACTCTGCCACCCTTCTCAATGAACTGGCTCAGCTTCGCACGTTCCTCTGTAGTTGGTGAGCCTTCGGGAGCTGCCAGCACCAGAGTCTTGCCTCGAGGGTCGGGAAGATCGCGTAAGGAATCCTCCCAGCGCGCCACGTCGTATCCGGACGCTTTCAATAAAAGATAAGCCGCTTTCGCCCCGCTCGATCCGCTCGAGTACGTGCTTGGGACTTCATCGATAGTGCTTGATCCTTTGGCAAAGATAAAACTGGCTGTAAGGATCAGCAGGAACATTCCTCCTGCGATCAGAACCATCTTGCGGTCCCCGGGGCTCAGCTTGAGTGACATCCCAGTTTCTCCAGTTGGGCCAGCGTCTGTGAAAAGGCGTCGGCATCGGCTTCCTTTTTTCCGTACCAGATCACCTCGAAACTGCGGGTGAGCGCCACCAGGGTCGGATGATGCTCACTGGAGGACGGCAGCAGACGCAGATATTCCCTGGGAGTGCGGGCGTAATCGGGACGCCACAATCCTTGCGCCTCGAGGAAAGAAACTCCGCACCAATATCCCAGATGAATCGCATCCCGCCAGTTTCCACGGTCGGCTGCCGCCCGGGCTTCGGCCATCCACAGCGTCCATTCTTTGCTCGAAACCGGCAGCGGGTGCCGCAAAATGGTTTCCAACTCCGCGCCATTTCGGATGGAACGATACATCCAGTAGGCCAGTAACAGCACCGCCACGACAATCAATCCGTAGACCGTGACGTTCCCAATCGCAGGAATCACGGAGGATGCGAGGGTGCGGCCCAGCAAATGGATTAGAAATTCTTCCACTCGCTGTTTCAAACGCTCTAGCCAGGTGGGACCATGAATGTTGTGAAATTCCTCGGCGGCAAGAATGCCGTTTAACTGTGCCCGTTTCCTAGAAGAATCGGGAGGAGTGTCTTCGAACGTAGCGGCCTCGGAGCGCAAACTTTTCAGGCGCTCAACGATCGAATCCTGGTCCTCCTCATCAGGATCGTCGCGCAGCTCGATGAGGTCGCTACGCAGCCATTCGGTGGAAACTTCAAACGTCTGCTGGCTGGTTTGGACCCGCCATACTGACGGGATCTGCTTCAATAGGTCCGTGACATCTGGCTTCTTCTGGTCCAGAGCCTTAATAGCGGAGCCCAGGCGACCCAGTTCCGCCATGTAGTCGTGAAGAGTGACTATGCCGGTTTGAACGGGCTCGGTTTGCGCGGCGCATGCGGCCCACAGAGACCCACACAGGGTCACCCGCACCAGAACTGCAAGGATACGACGCAAGCCCATCAACCTATCTGGGGAGCGCCGTCGTCGCTCCGCCTGGTGCGTTGTCCAGCACGGACATCATGTGTTGTAAATCGAACGCCTCTTTTCGCACCTTCTGGTCGTAATAGGTGAGTGAGAGAGCAATCGTAATAAGCGGTGTCACCAAAGACAGGCTCAGGAAACTGCAAACCGGGAAGACAATCTGGCTCCACAATGGAAGCGCCGCTGGATTATGTCCGCGGGTGAACGCCCCGATGGCCGCGAGTACGGGAATCTCCCAGAGCAAGATAAAGGTGTATAGCAGGAAAAGATACAGAATATAGATCACCAGAATCCGCAGCCGGCTGCCTTTGGTCAGCTGGGAACTGCGCGAAATAGAATCACCCAGCCCGGTATCTTCAAGGACTGCGACTGGGATGACCAACGACCACATCAGTGCCAGAATGATTCCGGGAATAAACAGCAACATAAATCCTATCCCGATGCCGATCCACGTTCCTATCATGATCAATGCAATCGATAGAATCCGGCCTTTCATCCCCGCAAAGGCACTGGAAATACTCGCATCTCCGTCCAAGTGAACGTTGGATACCGCCACTACGGTTGCGCCCTGGGAAGCAGCAGCCACACCCATTTGAATGACCAGGGTTGGGATTAGCCAGTACCAATAACGGGCTACGAATACGCCACCAGACTGCGATCCGAAACCTACCCCGAGAAGCTGGAAAGCTAGCAATACTAAGTGAGGGAGCGCCTCGATTCCCACGAAAAGCGCGAAGTGCTTTCGGTAGAGGAAAAAGCTACGATCGAGCAATTCGCCCAGACTCAAAGGACGCAATGCGGTGGTCATGGAACGCCCCTTCTTCAACCTAAACTTCGGAACGTGGCCGGGATATTAACATACCCATCGCCTTTTTCATCAGGCTCCCCAAAGAGGCGAGGCCTGGTAAAACGATGGGCCTGGCGACGCTTTTATGAGCGATCAGGAGCTAGCCAGCGCTATTTGGGCGCCACTTTGTGCCTAAGGCTGTCTGGGAAACCCAATCGATGTCCCTCACGGGTTTCGGCGGTGGCCCGCGATACCCGCTCTCCACAATTGTGCAAACAATTGCGCAGAGCCGCCCCGAGTCCAAACTAAGTCTAGATACATCAATAACTTATGCCTTGGTACAGAGCTTGCATACATAGAGGGCGAAACCGCAAACGTGCTCCGGACGCAGTCGATCAGTTCCGGAATGCAGGAAACCGCGGATTCTTGTAGGGCAGGAGATGAATTCAATGAAAACGACCGTGTTTGTATTGTGTTTCCTTTGCGCGACTGTAGCACTTGGACAATCAGGGAGTTTGGGTTCGGCGCTGAACGCGACGCCTTCCGTGTTGGAGTTTCAGGCGCACGAAGCGCAGGCCATACAGCATCCCATGGGGCACGAACAAAGTTTGCTGGAGACCTCCACTTACACCTGGGCCCAGGGCGAAAGGCCACTGTGGGAAGTATTCACCGCTTCGCGTCCCACGCCTCTTGGGGATTCCGCGCGCATGTTGAAAAAAGAGCACGACGCCGCGAAGAAGGCCGAGATCATTTGGAGTAACTAGTTTCGGACGATTAAAAATGCCCAGGGAATGGGCCGACGCTGAGTTCCTAGGAACTCAGCGCATTGTTCACCATCTCCTGGGCCTCACTCACGATCGCGCTCAGATGAGTCAGGCTCTTGAAACTCTCGGCGTAGATCTTGTAAATGTTCTCAGTTCCGGAGGGCCGCGCCGCAAACCAGCCGCTCTCCGCCACGACCTTCAGTCCGCCTATGGCGGCATTGTTGCCTGGAGCCTTGGTCAGTTTGGCGGTGATTGGTTCGCCGGCCAGATCGGACTCCTTGACTGCGTCCGGCGATAGTTTCTGCAACTTTGCTTTCTGTTCGGGATCTGCGGCTGCGTCAATGCGGGTGTAGTACGGTGTGCCGAACTCAGCCGTCAGCTCGCGGTAATGCTCTCCGGGATTCTTGCCCGTGCGCGCCGTGATCTCCGCTGCCAGCAGGTTCATGATGATCCCGTCCTTGTCGGTCGCCCATGCGGTGCCGTCAAAGCGAAGAAAGCTGGCTCCCGCACTTTCCTCTCCACCGAAGCAATACGAGCCGTCCACCAACCCGGGGACAAACCATTTGAAACCCACCGGCACTTCGCGAAGTTCGCGTCCGAGCTTTTTAACGACCTGGTCAATCATGCTGCTGCTCACCACGGTCTTTCCAACGACGGAGTCCCGCCGCCATTGTGGCCGGTTTGTGAGTAAATAACGAATCGCAACCGCGAGGTAATGGTTCGGATTCATCAAGCCCGCGACGGGAGTCACAATCCCATGCCGGTCGGCGTCGGGATCGTTGGCAAAAGCCACCTGATATCGATCTTTCAGTCCAACCAGCCCGGCCATCGCATAGGGACTGGAACAATCCATGCGAATTTTGCCGTCGTGGTCGACCGTCATGAAAGAAAATGCCGGATCCAGGGCGGGATTGACGACAGTGATGTCCAACCCGTAAACGGAGTTGATCGGCTCCCAGTACGGCCGCGCGGCCCCCCCCAGCGGATCCACGCCAAGCTTGAGCTGGGCGCCGCGAACCGCATCCATGTCAACCACGTTCTTGAGATCGCGTACGTAGGGCAAGATGAAGTCCTGCTGATGGGTTGAAGCTGCAGCCATCGCCTTGGCGAACGGAACTCGCTTCACGTCCGCATTTCCGGCTCGCAACAATTGATTTGCCCGATCCTGGACCCAGCGCGTCACATCTGTATCGGCCGGGCCACCGTTCGTCGGGTTGTACTTAAAACCTCCATCCTCCGGCGGGTTATGGGACGGAGTAATCACAATTCCGTCGGCGAGGTGATCCGGGCGGCCGCGGTTGTAAACCAGAATGGCCCGCGAGATCACCGGGGTGGGAGTTACGCCGTCATTTTCCTGAATAATGGTTTCTATGTGGTTCGCAGCCAGTACCTCGAGCGCGGTGCGCTGGGCGGGCGCGGACAGCGCATGCGTGTCTTTGCCCATGTAGAGCGGGCCGTCGGTTCCCCGCTCCCGGCGGTAATCGCAAATCGCCTGAGTAATGGCCAGGATGTGCGCTTCGGTGAATGTGCCGTGCAGCGGCGAGCCACGATGTCCGCTGGTGCCGAAGCTGACTAATTGATTGGGATCGCGCAGGTCGGGTTGGCGATCAAAGTATTCTCTCTCCAGGCGGGCGACGTCGATCAGCATCCCTTTCGGAGCCGGTTTGCCGGCGAGCGGGGAAAGTTTCGATTCCTGGGGAGCATCCGTCATTAAATCTCTTCTCAATCCCGACAACTTAAGCTTCCCACTGGATCACTGTGTAAGACCGCGGGGGAACTTCGAATTTTGTGCGCCCGTTGGAGGTCGAAGGTTTATCAAACGCTTGCGGAACGACGCGCTTGGGAGCTTCGAAGGTATTGGTCGCCTTCAAATCGTCGCCCGTCAGCACCAAGGAAGCAATCACCTGGGATGGCGACTTGTCCTCCCATGTGACGTCAACGGTGTGGGCCTTCGCCAAATCACGATTGAGAATGAACAGCGACACTTTCCCATCGTCTCCCGTCGTTGCCGTCACATCCAGATAAGGAACCTGGCCCATTCCCGCGACTTCGTAGGTTGGCGACTCGGTCAGAACATTCAGCACGGAGCCGTGTGCGTACTGCAAGCCCCAGCTGTACGGATAATAAATTGTCTGCCGATAGGTACCGGTCGCGTTCGTCATAATGGGCGCGATCACATTCACCAACTGCGCCAGGCAGGCGATTTTCACCCGGTCGGCGTTGCGAATCAGCGTGTTTATGAATCCGCCCACCAGCAACGCATCTTCCAGATTGTAAATTTCCTCCAGCATGTGGGGCGCTTCCTTCCTTCCGCCGGAACCGTTTTGCATCCGATACCAGACGTTCCATTCGTCGAAGGAGAGCCAAAGCTTTTTCCCAGAACGTTGATGGCCCCGCACCAGATCACAAACCGCCAGGGATTCGGCGATCTGTTGTTCCATGCTCAAGTTCATGGCCACGAACTTCGAGCTTTCGCCGCCGGTGTCCTCCTGCGAATTGCCAATGTACCGGTGCAGTGACAGGCCATCCACATACTCGTAACACTGCTCCAGCACTTCGCGGTCCCATTCCAGATAGGTGGGCATGCCGGGCCCGCTCGAGCCGCAAGCGATAAGTTTTAGCGAAGGATCGATGGCGCGCATTTGCCGCGCGGCGTCCTGGGCCTTCAATCCGTACTCCACCGCGGTCATGTGGCCAATCTGCCAGGGCCCGTCCATTTCGTTGCCCAGGCACCAGTGTTGGACGTTGTAGGGATCAGCGTACCCATGCTTGCGGCGCAGTTCGCTCCACTGCGTGCCCTTGTCCACGTTGCAATATTCGACCAGAGCGGCCGCTTGTTCGGGCGTTCCCGTCCCCAGATTCAGCCCCATCAGCGGCTCGGTCCCCACCGCCTTGCACCAGGCCATGAATTCATTGGTGCCGAACTGGTTTGACTCCACGCTGTCCCAGGCTTTGTCCAACTGCTTGGGACGATCCTGTTTGGGGCCGACGCCGTCCAGCCAGTTGTATCCGGAAACAAAATTGCCACCCGGATACCGAATAATAGGCACGCCGAGCTGGCGCACTTCATCTATCACATCCTTGCGGAAACCGTTGGCGTCCGACAATTTCGATCCAGGATCGTAAATCCCCTCGTAGATTGCCCGCCCCAAGTGTTCGAGAAATGATCCGAACAGATTTCGATCAAGCGGAGAAATGGTACGGCGGGAATCAATATAGATCCGGACCGCATCCGTGGCGTTCATGGGCTTGGCTTCAGCCCACAGCCAGGACCCGCCGAACATTCGGCTCGCTGACCACGCTACGCCCGCAGTGGAAGCCTGACGCAAGAAACGTCGTCTCTGGTCTGAAAACATGGCTGTTCTCCTCAACCTAAGTTAGCACGTACACTCGCGGCTTCGACCCCAGGAATGAGTAGAAGGCGATGAAAATGTAAGCGACCAGCGGCACCGCGTAAGCCAGCGCGATGCTGTGAAATCGTTCTGAAATCCATCCCATGAGGGGCGTGAGCGCTGCCCCTCCAATAATCGCCATTACCAGAAGCGATCCGCCAATCTTCGTGTTTGGCCCCAGCCCCTTGAGTCCCAGTGCGAAAATCGTGGGGAACATGAGTGACATGAAGAAGCTGCTGAGAAAAATGGCCCAAATGCCAGTCCAACCGGGCTCCAGCACCCCGATACTCACCAACACAATGTTGGCAAGACCGTAAGCCCCCATCAGTTTGTTGGGAGCAATAAATCGCATGAGGTAGACCGATGCAAATCTTCCTGCGCCGAATACCGCCAGACTGCCAGTCAACAAATAACCTGCAGCCTTTTCCGGTTGGTGCGCGTACCTCTGGGCATAAAGAATGAACCAACTCCAGGTGCCAACCTGGGCTCCCACATAAAAGAATTGGGCCATCACTGCGAGTAAAAAATGGGGATAGCGTAACAATTCCTTGAACCGCCCGTGGCCGTCCTGAGTATTCTCGTGCTCACCCTGAATAATGGGGAACTTGGTGCGCCAGATCAGAAATGCCCAGAACAGAGCGATGCAACCAATGACAAGATACGGTTCGATCACGCGAAGCGTTTCTGTTCGCAGGTAGGCCTGGTACGTATTCTGGGCTTTTCGAACCGCGACTTCCGCTGGGCTGAGTTCCACCCCAGAGAAAATGAAAGTTGTGCCGATCAACGCCCCGGAAATTGCTCCGAGGGGATTAAATGCCTGGGAGAAATTTAAGCGCTGTTCGGAAGTGTCGGGATCTCCCAATTGCGCGATAAAAGGGTTGGACGCGGTTTCCAGAAAAGACAGGCCACTTGCAATCACGAACAGCGCGAGGAGAAAGAACTCATAGCGCCCGATCAGGGCGGCGGGCCAAAACAAGAAGTCCCCCAAGCCAAAAAGCAAAAGTCCGATGATAAACCCTGCTTTGTATCCGGCCTTTCTCATCACCAGGGCCGCCGGCGTAGCCACCAGGAAATACCCAATATAGAAGGCAAATTGCACCAGACTTGCCTGAACGCGCGAAATCGCAAACGACTTCATGAACTGCCGAATCAATACATCATTCATGCTGCTCGGAATTCCCCACAAAAAGAAAAGCACCGTCACCAGAATGAACGGGACCAGTTGACCAGCAGGAAAAAGATGATGACCCGGCTTTCGAGAACCGCTGGTGCCAGAGCTTGTAGAGGTTGAAACCGACATGGTGGCTGGTCCTTTTATGATGCGAGATTGCCAGGTACTTCGTGTGCACGGGGAATTGTAACGGCAATGACCGCGAAAAAGTATCGACGGGCAGGTTCAGGATGGGAGACGGCGGTCCCGAAGATGTTTTCTTATTGTGGGGTCCAGCGGGCGTGGGCGGTGAACAGGCCGCTGACAAAGCAGATCTGGTAAGCGACAAAGAGACCGAAAGCCAGACTCAGGAGACCCGATGCCAGCGCCAAGCGGTGGGAGAACTTCTGACGTCCCTTCCCTGCCAGGTTAAAGGCAGAGGCCAGGCTCATGGTGATCAGCATCATGCCCGCAATCGTGCCTACACCGAAGACGAGCAAGTAAGCGATGGCCCAGCGGGAGTTGCGAATGGTAGTCAGGACTAACAATGCCACCGCCGCCGAGCCGGCCAGTCCGTGAACGATCCCCACTACAAACGGACGAAGGTATTGGTACAACCCGGCCTTGCCGAACAGTCGATCCATCCAAGCCAACGGAGTCTGGTCTGCCCGATGGGGATGGGCCTCCGGTTGGTGGGAATGCGGATGATTGTGGATATAGTCTCCGTGGCTGTGCGGATGAGAGTGCATGACTTCCTCGCCATGATGATTCTGGATCGCGCCGGGAGGCAGAGCGCGCAGAAACCCGGCAACGTTGGCAAGGCCAAGAATAATCAGCATCACGGCGACGGACAACTCCATGCTAAGGCCAAGGCGCACGGGGATGACGAGATTAAAAAGAATGATGCCCGCGCCGACCACGAAGATGGTGACCGTGTGGCCCACGCCCCAGAATGCGCCGATCAGTGCCGCCCGCGCACGCTTGGGCTGATTGCTGACAATGGTGGTGACCGCAATCACATGGTCGGGGTCGGTGGCGTGACGCATCCCCAGAAAAAATCCCACCGCCAGAATTGAGAGAAAGCTAATCATGCATTTTCACCAAGTCAGTTTGAAACGAAGCGGCGCCCCGCACACTTCGGAGAAACATCGGCTTCGCCGGGGCATTCAACGTAAACTCCCACTCTCTAAATTTACACTCGGGAGCGCTTCTTTTGCGGTATGGCTCCCTCAAATTTTCGATTGACAAAAATCACGTCCCGGTCTATGTTTCGATTCGTATTCACGAGGGGGCAAGAGCTGAGGGGCTTTTGAATCCTTGTGACCTTCCCTTTTGAGTAAGTTGAGGTCATCCGGCGGGCCAAGCAGTAATTCCCAGGTAGAAAACAATGGATCGGTGTCCTGTGATTGAGGAAGTTTCTCTCTATACGGGATCGCTAGGCTTTGCGTCATCAAGCTCGAGCGAATTCACTGGCCGGTCCATTCGGAAACAGCTATGCAGCTCCAACCGTCGAAATCGAGAGGAGGATTCTCCAATGCAATCGAAAACAATTTGCTCCATTCTGCCACCCCACATTCTGCGCAAGCTTGCCGAAAAACCCGAACTGCGCGATCGCGTTCTGCGCGACATAGCGACGACTGAGCGTTTGCGGGGCATACGCGAGGCCTTTATCGCCGCTCCGTTGTTACAACAAAAACCGGGAACCAAGCACCGCACCATCTTCGACGCCCAAACCAACACCACCCTTCCGGGAACGCAAGTGCGCGATGAAGGAGATCCGGCAAGTTCCGACGTCGCGGTGAACGAAGCCTACGACTATTCCGGCGACACCTACGATTTCTACCTTCAGGTGTTTAACCGCAATTCCGTGGACGATCATGGCCTCACCCTCACCTCCACCGTCCACTACGACAGCGGCTATGACAACGCATTCTGGAACGGACAGCAGATGATTTATGGCGATGGCGATGGACAATACTTTCAGCGCTTCACCATCTGTCTGGATGTCATCGGGCACGAACTGACTCATGGCGTAACCCAGAATGAAGCTCAGCTCGTTTACAGCGGCCAGCCGGGGGCGCTGAACGAATCGATCTCCGATGTTTTCGGTTCGCTGGTCAAGCAGTGGACCAACAACCAGACGGTCGATCAGGCCGACTGGCTGATCGGCGCCGGCCTGTTTACCGACGCTGTCCAAGGCAAGGCGCTGCGTTCCATGTCGGATCCGGGGACGGCTTACGATGATCCGAATATCGGCAAAGATCCGCAGCCTGCCAGCATGGCCGCCTACGTGAACACCAGCGAGGACAATGGCGGAGTGCACATCAACTCCGGCATTCCCAACCGCGCTTTCTATTTGGCCGCGAAGGCCATCGGCGGATACGCGTGGCAGAAAGCGGGCCTCATCTGGTACCGGACATTGATCGGTTCCTTGAACCCCACCGCGGATTTTCAGGCCATGGCCAATGCCACGGTAACGGTGGCCGGCAGTCTGTTCGGTGACAACGGCACAGAACAAAAAGCCGTACGTAATGCGTGGAGTACGGTTGGTGTGGCACCAACCGCTTCACAATTCGCCGCAATCTCGGCTGTCGCCAAACCTGGGCGGCCGAAGGCGGCCTGAGGACGGCGTGATCACTCGAACTCGGCCGTCGTTTCGTCTGCCGCGATTAACATACGTTGGCTCAGGAAGCACGGCCGAGCTAGACTGGAAAGCATGCGAGTCATGCTCGAGCGCAGCGGCGGCTTTGCCGGAATCCGCCAGACCAGCAGCATCTCTACCGATGAGCTGCCGGCACCAGAAGCTCAGCAAGTGGCCGACCTAGTCAAGACGTCCGGGTTCTTTGAGTTGCCATCCGAGATCCGCTCGACCGGGCCCGGGGCAGACCGGTTCCAATACAAGATCACGGTCGAGGGCGAGCAGGGTACCCATACGGTTCAGGTTGACGAGGCCGCCGTACCGCCCAGCCTGCAGCCGGTTCTCAACTGGATGAAGACTTCCGCGCGGACACGAACCGGTAAGTGAGCTCCGGGTTCGCCAATCCCGCGAAAACTCGGATAGCGCACCGCACCACTAACGCGAGGAAACGAACATGCCCGAAGATTTTCAACTCAGCCAAGACTTTGGCTGGACGAACCTGGGCAACAGTGGAATGCGGCTGCGAGCGCCGGGGCTCCAAGGCTTTGTCACTTGGCGGCCGGCATCGGAGCATGCCCAGTTCATAGTCAGCGCAATCGCGGGCGCAGCAGGCGCTCCGGACCTGGTAGAGCAAGCGCTGCAGGAGGCCGGACTCGCTGACCAGGGATCACTTGCCATGGCTGTGGGAGCCACAGCGGTAGCGAGTCTGCCAAACCAGTTGGTCCTCGAGCGGCCGCCAATCCCGCAGAATCAAATCGAGTTCGCCATTTATCGCGATGAAAGTGGCGTGATTAGCCTGCATCGGCCGCTGGCTGCACCGCCCACCACCGCAATGGTGGCCGTGTCCGCCGCGACGACTTTGCGATCACTTCGCTACGTGATTCCCATGCGCCATGCGCCCACTCCGACTGGAGGAGTGCCGCAGCGGGCCATGCTGGGCGGCATCGCAGGCAAGATCATTCGCTTCGTCGGGCGGGCAGTAACGGGATTCGCGGGAAATGCGGTTTATGCGGCCGCCAAGTTGTGGGAAGACCACTATCGCCCCGAAGGATTTCTTTGGGGTGGCACCGCCGCGGAACTTTTCGCCCTCACCCCGCCGCCTTTTCCGGTTGCCAATTGGCAGGCCCTGCAGGGAAAGAAGTCCCTGCTCTTTATTCACGGGACCATTAGCTCAACCATTGGAGGCTTTGTTGGCCTGAAGAATTTTGCCCGGGAAGTGACAGACTTGTATGCAAAATACGGTAATCGGGTAATCGGCTTCAATCATCACACGCTGACCAAGGGTGTGCCGCAGAATGCAGTAGATTTTTTCAACGGTATCCCCCCGGGAGATTATCAATTCGACGTCATCAGCCACAGCCGGGGCGGCCTGCTGGCAAGAGCACTGAAGGAACTAATGCCGGCAGCGCTGGGCCAACTAGTCGACCCGGTTTGGAGTCCTAAGCCAGGAGTCCGTGTGCAAATCGGAAAGATCGCACTGGTGGGCACTCCCAACGTCGGCACCCCCCTGGCCAATCCGACGGACTTGCCGGAAGCGGTCAGCCGGCTGGCCTCGATTGCCACCTCTTTCAGCCAGGACGCGGCAGCGCTGGGGCTGGGAGCATTGTTTGCAATTTTCGGAGGCATCGTGGAAGGCGGATTAGGAGCCCTGCCGGGCCTGGAAGACATGAACCCAGGCAATCCGTTTCTCACGCAACTGAATAGCGCATCCAACGACAATACTCTCTACTATGGAATCGAGGCAGATTTCCAACCCACCGGCGGATTAGCGACCGCGATCGAAAATGACGGCGTGGATGCATTGTTCCTGGGCAAGCCAAACGATCTGGTGGTGCCGACGCTGGGTGTGTCCAATGTAAACGGCGGGACTCTGCCGGACACCCAGGTGGACGCCTACCCCCAGAGTGCAAACGTCTACCACACAGATTACTTCTATCAACTCGGAACCTGGGACTCGATCCTGGGTTTTCTGCCGTGAGGGAAAATTACCTGCGAGCGGGTCGCCTAAGTGCCTGAATTTATTTGGCGTCCCCGACGGGATTTGAACCCGTGTTACCGCCGTGAAAGCACTGGGTCCGATTGTAAGTTACTGAAACTACGCGACACGGATGGCTACCTGAAGCGGTTTCAGTAGGGCATGGGAACAGTTCGTGGATCATAAATGGAGCAAGGTTCACTCCGATCTGGACATCATTGCGCCTTGTTCCGTGACTCACACAAAGCGGCTCCGACTTCCAGTAAGCAGGACCTCCGAGATCTCTTGCCGCCGATCGTCGACGCGCGTCAAGGCCCGGCTGCTTGCCCCCGAACAGTGCCCACGGCCGGCATCACATGCCTTTCTTGGACGCTCGAACTGCCAAGCCTCCGCCAAATGACTCGGGTAATCGCTGCGATGGGTAAAGCGAGATAAACGCCGGCGAATCCGCCAACGGCAGCGCCAACCATTAGCGTAAATATCGCGAGAATTGGGTGCATCTCCAACTCGCGCCCAAGAACGCGCGGGGCGATCCAGTAATCGATGAGAATTCTCCAGATAGCCAGCAGCACACCCATCCATATCCAGTGACTGTGCGTGACGATGCCGAAGACTATGATGGTGGTCGCGGCGGTTATCGATCCCACTATCGGAATGAACTCCAGGACGCCTGCGAGGATTCCCAACGCCAGCGCGTGGGGGTATCTCAACACGAATAGGGATAAAGACACGTACGTAAAAGACAGGCCGACCAAGGTCATCTTCGCGCGGATGTAGTGGCGTAACACGCCGTTGAGCTCACTGGACAAGGATTGCAGCCTGTCGAGATTCTTTTCGGTGGCAAATGTTGCCAGCGCCATATCGGCAAGCCGTCGTCCGTCAATTAAAAAGAAGATCGCAAGAATCGGCATCACGGCACCGGCACCAAGAATCATTGCGACCAAACTTCGGATCTGGCTCGAAACCTTCTGGATGGTTTCACGGTGTGATGTGAGGAACTCTTTTGCGCGGAGGGTTTTCGCTTCGCTCCATCCATTCGTCTGCCCCACCTCCGTCGCGATCTCGCCGCTGCTCAAACGGTCACTGAAAGAGGCAACGTTCTGTAAGAAAACACCTGGCCGGCTGCTTGCTTGCGGAACAAGGACATATACGGTGCCTGCAACAAGGATGAGCACACCGAGGTAGGCCTCTGCAATGTGAACTCCTCGCGCTTTTCTCCGAAGAAATGAATGGCGATCTAGGAAACTCACGACCGGATCGATCAGGTACGCGAAAAGGATGGACAAGCAAAAGATAGCGAGTACGGACCGGGCCAAGTACACGATGCCAAGCACCGACGCAAAGAGCACAATGGTTAGCAATACGTTTACGGTTTTTCGATCTAGAAATGCCATAATTGATCTTCTACTCCGGTTTTCCTTCAAGTTGTTGCTTGTATGAAGCAAGCGCCTTCTGAAGCGCAGATCGTGTCTTGTCAATTGCGACTTTCCGCACAATGCCCCCCTTGAGGCCAGTCAACCCCGCTTGCCGCGAGCCCTTGATGGTGATCAGGTAGAAACCGGACCCGTTCGAGTCCTTCGCGCATACAGTGCCATCTAAGGCCGTTTGGAAGTAGTGACTCGCATAGAGCTGCTTCACGGCGACGGCGTAGGCGGGCTTGTCGGGAGATGTTCCGTGGTAAGTGATGACTTGAACCACTCGCAGCGTCGGCTTCAATCCGAAATTGACCTTCTCCCAGTAGAGGTCGGACTTGATCTGATCGGATGCAGCGTCTGGATACTTAAGCAGGTACTGCTCCAATTCCGGCAGGTACGCGGGCAGCGCCCTGATCTCGTGCAAGAGCGAAGCGAAAGTATCTGCGACCTGAGTGGGGTGGTTCTTGTCGCGATAGGTACCGAGCGCCGAGTTCCCGCCCTGCTGATAGCGCTGCAGCGCGTCCAAGACCATCTGTTGTGCGAGACGGTTTGCCTTGTCAGCATGATCAGAAGCGGACCAATCCACCGACCTCTGAAATTCTTCCATCGTCTCGGCCGGAAGTTGTACTTCACAGTGGCCTGGCTGACAGTGTTGAATGTCCTTCAGATCTTCATCCTCGAAAGAGAATCCATCGAGGTCAGATGGCCGCGGCGGGTCGCTGAATTTGCGCAACGCGAGGAAGCTCGGAACTTTGCGAAGGGCATCGACATCGGACGCAAGCTTTAGATACTGTTCGGGCGTTGAATTGATGTAGACAGCGCCGAAGACGAAGACCTCATCCGCAACCGACGACGGCAGCACTATTGCGATCGCTTTCCCCGAACGGACATCCCTTATCTGCTCGTCACTCAGACCGACGAATTCCCGAAAGAACGTTCCCGGCTCGGTCGGCTGGTTTTCACTCCCCTGCTGCCCGGCGCGAGCCTGGGAAATGAGCAGCAGAATGAGAATTAAGTGTTTAACTTTTGTCATAGTTGCGCGTTCCTTTCCTTCCCCCACGCCGGTGGACACGACGTCCTCAGTGGAACTTCGTTTTCCCGAGCTGTGCCGCGCTTAGCGATTCTGCGGGACTTCTGGACCTCAATCCGGAGATTTTTCATCCCAACAAACCGTCACGGTTCTCTCTTCCTGCTTAACGCCGCCCGGCAGCTGTTTCCGGTTCGATTTTCAGGGCGCCGGCATGGATAGCGACTTTTTTATCGAAGCTAAAGTCAGTGGGAGCGGTACCAGTGATAAGCCGTCCTCCGCGACTGAACGTCAAGTCCTCGAAAGCCCATTGCATGAAAACCAAGAGCCGATTCCGGAAGGTGACAAGATTCATCAGGTGCATGCAGGCCCACACGATCCAGGCGAGCAAGCCTGAGAGATGAACTCCGGAGGCATTAGCCACTGCCGCCCAACGTCCGATCACTGCAAGTGAGCCCTTGTCGGAGTACTGAAAGGGAGCGAGTTCCGGCTGACGTTTCACTTTGCACAAGATTGCCTTGGCCGCGTACTGCCCTCCTTGCACAGCTACTTGCGACACTCCCGGCAAAGGTTTCCCTTTGGCATCTACGGCGGCCGCGAGATCTCCAACGACATAAATGTCTGGATAGTTCGGAACTGTCAGGTCTGGTTTTACCTTGACTCTTCCTGCTTTGTCAGTTTCAGCATTCGTGCGGCGAGCGAGAATTTGTCCAAGCGAAGACGCCGTAATGCCACCTGCCCAGATCACGGTCTTCGCAGCAATGTGACCCAGATTCTCACCGCTCTCAATCGTCAGTCCTTCGCTATTTATGTTCTTCACCATCACGCCGCGCTTTACGGTCACCCCAAGGTTCACGAGAGACCGAGTCGCCTTTTCGGCCAAGTCTTCTGGAAACGACTTGAGCACTCTGGGCGCTCCGTCCAGCAAAATGACTTGGCTGTCTTCCGGGCGAATGGAACGAAAATCATTCTTGAGCGTTTGTCGTGCGATCTCGGCAATCGCTCCAGCAAGTTCCACACCGGTCGGACCAGCGCCGACGACTACAAACGTTAGCCACGCCCGGCGCTGAATTGAATCCGAAATCCGCTCTGCAACCTCGAGTGCGTACAGAACTCTTATGTCGGACGAGCGTGGCTTCTTCGACGCTCTTTAAACCTGGCGCCCATTCCGACCACTCGTCATTCCCAAAGTACGAAGTTTGCGAGCCGGTTGCGACAATTAGCGAGTCGTAGGGGAGAACTGCGCCATCAGCTAGGACTACCTGCTTCGAATCAGCGTCAATGTCCTCCACCGAACCCAGAAGGACACGGGTATTCTTTTGCTTGCTCAGCACCCCTCGTAGTGGGGCGGAAATCTGTGCGGGCGACAGTGAGCCGGCTGCAACTTGACCAAGAAGAGGCTGATAAAGATGGTAATTGCGACGATCAATCAAGGTTACATCAAACAAGTCGGACTTCAGCGCCTGGGCGGCCCGAAGCCCGCCAAAACCGCCTCCGACTATGATCACTCGCCACGGGCTATTTACAGATATTTCTCGTTTCATACTTGTCTCCGGGCTGGTCACATCTTCAGAAATTAGAAGTTGATCTCGTGTGCCCAGCATGGCCGTATTCCGCGGCATCACTTGCGTCCGATCAATGCTGGAAGAATCGGAGTTATTTGGAGCTGAAGGTTCCATTTCGGGCCATAGACTTGTGGACGTACGGCGTAATATTGGGCCTGCAAGTCGAACTTCACCGGCAGCGGCCCGAGTTTGCGCAGCTTGCCGACTTGTAAGCCCACCGGAAATGCCAGTTTGTTACCTCGCGACGCTTCCCAGTCCACAGACATATTGGGATTTGTTCCTACGCTCCATCCGTTTGAGTACACGTGGACAAAGGCGTAGTACAACAACATATGGCTGGTCTTTCGACCGTCACCGCCGACCGAGAACCACTGTTGCGGAAACACGTAAGTTATAAAGTTCTTGCCTTGATACCCAACCGCAGCGGCGGGTCCGACTTGCCATTTGTTCTCGCCGACCAGAGAGTTCGTTGCAGTCGGAAAGATAAACGACGGGCCGGCAGCAAGCAGCCAGTTACCTACCAGCTTGGGGCCAGGCGATAGGGCAAGCGCGAGCACTGTATCGCCGAACGCTGTCACACGTTTGTCTTGTCCGGTTTGGTCGAGGTATGGGGTCGTGCTGAACATCTGTATTATCGGGCGCGTAATCAGGTTCCAGTCATCACTCAGTTTCACCGACATTAGGGGCTGAAACTGAAGATTGCTCTGGACTCTGTTTCCATTGTTCGCGGGCATGCCGATCCAGTTGGTATTCTGCTGAACCTGCATCAGCCAGGCGTTGGCTAGTGGATTAGCCGCTTGCTTGCTGGCCTCGGCCGCTGAGTCGTTGTCAGCCGCCGACGGCTCGTGAGCGATCAATTCCTGTGTTTGCGCGATACCTGAGCTTAGGCAGGCGAAGGTGAGTGCCACGGCGAGAATGGTCCTTACGATGAACCGAGCGAGTTGAACAACGCATACCGTCATGATTCCCCTCATTTCCGTGATACACCCGATGATCGATGGGCCCTCTTGCGCTTTGCCTTTTGCTTTCGCCTTCGACTACACGCCTTGGACAATTACTAGTTCCGAGTCAGCCGTGGCTTGGCGCAGCGCCTTTGGCTCGGCGTATTCTGGCGAAGCCCACCACTCGCGGGCCTGCTCCATGCTGGGAAACTCGGCGATGATTAGCCGTTCGCGCGGCCACTCTCCCTCGAGAACAATGGGGCCGCCCCGCGCAACCAATCGGGCGCCATATTTCGCCATTGTTGGCAGCAGCATCCGTCTGTAATCCTCGAACCGAACCGCATCTTTGATCGTTAGACTTGCAATGACATACACCGACATTTGTTCCTCCTTTATCGCGTGATCGATAATCTTGCCGTACGAAGTTCTTGAAACTGGCTGCCAACGTTGCTTTCTGTTCCGACTAAGAAACTTGATCGCAGCCGCGAGCAGCCAAATTGCCTGAACTCCAGCAAGTACCGTGACTGCGTGACGCAAGGGCAGAGTGAATAGAAAAATCGCCCCTAGCGCACGCAAGTACGACTGCTAACGGAAGCACCACATATCCAAAGAGTCCGCGCCGCACCTGCGAGCTGAGAAAAACAATCCCCAATGGCAGGAACAGAACTGGAGCTAACATCAGCCAATAGCCGCCTAAAATGATCTTTGCAATTAGAAAAGTGATAATCATTTGCTTTAGTCCTTTCGCCTGGGGCCGGATCGCTCGCCCGTTTTCAGGCTCAGCTCCGCCCTGCGTTGTCCGGTTCATTCCTCTCGTCTGGAATTGCAGCTGTTCTTGCTCCAGGCTGCAATTCCATACGCGTGATGCGCACCATGCGGACCGCCATGAGCATCTGCATCGTGCCTCTGTCCGTTCGCTCAGACCTGGTTCAGTTGGTCGAACGGTTTTCCCAAACTATGCCGCACCCAGCGCTTCGGCGCGGCTGCTGGACTTCAATCCGGCATTTCTCGCCTCGAACAAACCCGCGAAGGAACTGCGCACCTGCGAGAAAACGACGAACCATAGCACCGTGACGACAATAGCGGGCGCGATGTTTTCTGAGTCCAAGAACACGTGGAAGCTCAGGATATTCACGATCACCGGTCCGAGAAGCGCCAGTGCGAGCGGCACGTAGCGGTTGCTGAGTAGCAGCGCACCGCCGATGAGTTCCGTTCCGAATGCGATCACGTAGTAATGCGACCCTGATAAAGCCCCCATGAACTGTCCCGCGAGACCGGGCAGTGTTGGACTCGGAAAGAAATGTAGAAACGCGTTGAGGCCAAAGACCGTGAAGACGAGGCCCAGTAACACCCTGGCGATGACAAAGATGTACTTCATTGTTTTCTCCTTTTGTTTATGCAGATCGATCAATTTGCGAACGTAAGTGGACATTCCCAAGCGTCAGGCGGCTCGGTCGCCGCCCCCGCTTTTAGGGTGTGTCCTGCTTGGTCGAGGCTTCCATGCTGTGCGCATGGTGAGCATCATGTGAACCGCCCATGGCCTTGTCGTGGAGAGTCTGGTATGTGCGCTCTCTGGCGGCGGCTTCCTCCGTGGTCAGGTGCAGCGGCTGGGGTGGCTTCTCATAGCTGTCATATTCGTAGCCGAGCTGCGCAATACGGTCGGCCGCGCTGACTGGCAGATCGACGCGCTTGCCGCTCCTGTCTCCATATGCAAACGTGCGATTGAGATATTTGGGATCGGTCGGATTGGTGTGGCCGAGTCGATTCCAGCTTTCCCAAATCCGGTCCAGGTTGGCGTGATGGAGATAGAACAACGGGTCACCGCCGACCGTGGCGAAATCGGCCATATCGCCTCCGACTGCAAGATGCGTCAAGAAATGAGGGTTGGTGTCCAACTTGGGATTAAAGCCGTGGCTGCCCGTTGGGCGAGTCGATGTAAAAGTCCTCGTTGAGAGCGTCCAGACTCAGCCAGTCCCGGTAAAGTATGTCGATCCGTTCGCCGCCGTTGACCCAGGGCCAGCGCGTGCCGTTATACAGTGTGGTGCCAGGAGCCCGGAACACGGCCGGCAGAACCAAATCGGCGTCGTTTCCAGTGACCGGGTTCCAGTAGGGAAGCGTAAAAGTCTCGTCGTGCAGTACCTCGCGAATGACTCCTTCGAACTGATTGAGCATGAGCCGATGCCAGGGCAGGAAATACCACTGCTGATATTGCTCAGGATTCGACGGGTTGTAGGGGTGAGCTTGGCATCCGTCCCATACGGCCTCGGCATCGGCTTGATACTCCTTCGGGAGGGCCGCGATGACCTCTGCTTTCTTTTTCATGGAGTAATCCCATAGGAAAGCCGGGGGGCCCTTGATCCAATGGGTATTCCACCACCATGTCCAGGAATGGTGTCGTAGTCCGGCAAGGTTCTCATGATCTCGATCGCCTGCGCGTATTTCGCGAGCATCACCTGACCTTCGGGACTGTTCACGTTGTAGCGTATGTACGGCTTCTTCCCTCCGGAAGAAGCCGTGCCCACGCTGTTCGCACCCTCGGTCGAAATCGCACTTACGTTCTTCAGACGAGCGGAAGAAGAAGTCGCGATTTCGTTGTCCACAGCAGCGGAAGAAGGAGCCGCACCCACATTCTTTGCACCCGTGGAAGGCGGCGCTTCTTCCTTCTTCGCACCCGTCGCAGGAGGCGGAAAGAAGAAATTCAGCTCCAGTACGTCATGCTGTCCGGTGTGGACTTCGAGACGCGGGTCGAGGAACGACAACGCGCCTGCGGACTGAATCATGCCGCTGACGAGATGAAATTCGTTCCCAATCACCGCGCCCGCGATGCCATGCCGCGGCATCGGCATCGGTGGCAGCGAGATCCATGAATTCGTGGCCGGCTCGTACGCCTCGACGGCTCGGAACGCTCCGACGAGCTCTTTCGTAGTCACCTCGCCACCCGCTACGTAGATCCTGCGGCCATCGGTGCCCCAGGCGCCGCCGCTACGAGGCGTCGGCATCCGTTCTTTCGGAGCACTCCACATGTCATTTACTGGGCTGTACTCCTCCACCACATCCGTGTTGGTAGCGGACAGGATGAAGGCGTGGCCAGTGCGGCCGCCAATGACGTAGATTTTGCCGTTAACGGCGGCGGCGTACGCATGATTGCGCGCCACCGACATCGGCCTGCGGCTCTCCCACTTATTCGTGGCCGGGTCAAAAACCTCGTTGGTGGTGAGAACCAGAGATGGACCGAAGAACGTGAAGTATGGGTCCTTGGAACCTGCCACCGTGGTTGCGCCGCCGATGACGTATATCTTGCCGTCGACTTCAACCGCTACGCGCAGCCCCGCGTTTCGTCGGTAACGGAGCCAGCGACTTCCAGGAATCGGCCGCCGGATCGTACTCCCACGCGTCGGCGATGGGTTCCCACGCGCCGCCGGTCGGGATCTGGGTGTCCTTTGGAGGCACGAAGCCGCCGATCACGTAAAGCTTGCCGTTGGCAGCGGCTATGGCCGCATGGTGGGCCGACCGCGGCATCCCTCTTTTCTCAGTCCATTTGTCGGTAGCCGGGTCGTACTCGTAGTTGATGCCGGCAGCCTTGCCGTCGTCCCAGCCGCCAATCACGTACATCTTGCCGTTAACGGCAGCGCCGTAGAGTTCTTCATCCGGCATAGGGAATGGTGCGGCCTTCTTCCAGGGGTTTATTGGCATCTGAGCCAGCGCGGCGGTGCAGAGAACCAGGCTGGCGATCAGGGCAAGCATTGCGGTTCCACGTTGTAGCAATTTCGACATACATTTCTCCTTTTTGAGTGTTGAATACAAAATCAGGTTCTTATCTCGATGGCATTCTGAAGATCAGGCCAAACATTAAGTAGCGGACGTCTTTGATTCCGTTTGTGTTTTCCCACATGTAGGAGGGCTGAAACGACACATGCTTCTCGATGGGCACCGTGACGCCAGTCCATGCTCGGTTTTTCGTCCACCCGCTTCCCTGGTCGTAAAAGGCTTCGTAGGACGCGAAAGGTTTCCAGATGTGGCCCTTAACCGCAAGGGGATACGCGACCGCGATCTTATTGCGATAGCGGTTGATCTCTTTTTCTGGAAGAGACTTTCCGCCATACATGTATGTTGGAAGAAACCTTCTGACATACATGTTGCGCTCGGAGATTTCAAACTTGTGGACCGAGAACATAACCGTCCCGTCGATCCGAAATTGGTGCTCCTGGTAAGTGTTCGTAAATCCTCCCGAATGATTCGCGAGTTCATTAAGCCCGTCTGCACGGGACCGAGTAATACAGATAGCTGGGAGTGATCGAAAGAAACTTTGTCGCGCGAAAAGTGGCGTCAAACTGTCCTGACGGTGCTTTCAATTCGCCGATGTAAAAGCCGTAGAATTTAAGATCGATCCGCTGTTGCACAGGGGCAATCAACTCTGCCCAGCCCGTGGGCGCAACTACCGAGCCACTTCCGCGTCCAGTCGGTACGTCTACTTCCTGGGCAACGCACCGCCCGCCAAGACAAACGAGCCACAACACCAGAAAAGTTGGCACCACATGCAGCGCAAATTTTGTGAGTCCTCGCATGGCTTCTCCTGCTATCGAGGCGTGGCGTGAATGCGCCCGACTGATTACGAACCTTTAGGGGATACGTGGCGGTGGACGGAATTGCCTCACCCCATCGATCCCGCTCACGACCGGATTGGATTGCGACGACTGTCCAGTTGTGACGCTTATGACAAAGGCAATCGGCGCGCCAAAGTTATGCCAGGGCTAAGTGCTGGATTTTCATTGCTCGTCCCGCAATGCTGTCGGCGGGATCGCAATGCCACTGCCCTTATATGGGCAGTCGCTTTTGGGCAGCTGGTGGGAACTCCAATAGTGCCGCGCCACGGGCAGGCGGACCGCAACTGGGTCAGCAGTTCGATGCACTCGTGCAGGTCAAGTCACAGTGTGCTCGCGCTCCGCCAGTGACGGTTGGAGTCTCCTCAGGTTCACGATGTTTTGGAGGCTCGCCATAGCGCATATCGATGCATGGCAAGTCGCTGTCTTTATTGCACGCAGGGCTGAATCGGTGGATACTTGACGCTCAACCGCGCTGCCTGCGGCCGTGGCAGTATTCGGTCATCCATCCATTAGAATCGACTACGCTCGCGACAAAGGATGTGAATTTATTGGCAGGCCAGTGAATTGCAGGAGAGCTCCAGAGCCATGACAATGACCGATGATCGATATCGAACTCTACTGGGTGCATTCAGTGCAGTGGCCGATCAGCCCACCGTCAAAGCTGTTCTGCATAGCCTGCGTGGCGTTCTGGCAAGCACGTCCAAGTTGCATGGAGTGGAACTGTATCTGTTGAGTGGTGATGGACAAACCCTGTCTAGCTTCGAGTTTGATCGAGATGAAGACGCGCCGGCGATTAACGTCGGGGCCAAGCTATTACGCATTGGTGCCGTGGCGAGAGTGCTTGATGAACAGAAGCCGGTCTTCATCCCCGACCTGGCGCAAGAAATGTTGAAGCATCCTGATCTGGCCACGTTTGCAACCGAGGTTGTAGGGCGGAGCACCTATCTTTTTCCCGTCTCTACGTTCCAGAAACAGTTCGGCCTTCTGTCGACACCAAAGTTGCCGGGCCAGCAATTCGCTCAGGAGGATGTCGAACTTCTTGGTTCTCTGGCATCGCACGTCGCAGTTGCTCTCGAATGTGCTTTTGCGAAAGATCGCGCAGAGCAGTACCAGCGTGAACTCGCGAGCGAGCGCGACCGCCTTCGCTTGGTGCTCGAAATCAACAACCATGTTGCCAAGCTGGACATTAATGACGTGCTTCGCTCCGCGCGTGCATCGATCCGTTCGTATTTCGTGAGTGACTTCACCGCCTTCTGGATCTTCGACAAAGACTCGAGCGAGCTCCGCGGAGTCGGTCTGGATTGTCCCATCAGCAATGGCGCCATGTCGGAAACTGCATCGGCCGACTTAACCGCAGAGGATTGTGAAAAGCTCCGCGCACGGCGTGCTGACATCTTGACGACAGTGGATTTCGGGAACTTGCCGGCGTCGTTTGCAAGCTCGTTGAGAGCAGAGTCGATCTCATCGTTGGCTCTGGTCGCGCTCACCACAGGAAGCGGTCCGATCGGTTTACTAGCGGTGGGCAGCCGCAAGGCCGATGCGTTCGGACAAAAACACCTGGATCTCCTGTCACAGATTGCTATCCAGATATCGCTCGCGCTGGATAATGCGCTTGCCTATGGGCGCCTGAACGCATCCGCAGCCCGCTTGGAAGATGAGCGGCTCTATCTCGAAGCAGAAATAGAATCTGAGTACAACTTTGAGGATATCGTTGGCAAGAGTGCCGCCATCCGCAAGGTGCTGGATCAAGTAGCCATCGTGGCGCCAACCAGGTCCACTGTGCTGCTGCACGGCGAAACGGGTACCGGCAAGGAACTGGTCGCCCGGGCTATTCACAATCTCAGCCCGCGCCGTGCGCGAACATTCGTCCGCCTGAACTGTGCGGCCATTCCTTCGGGACTGGTGGAGAGCGAATTGTTCGGTCATGAAAAGGGTGCCTTCACCGGAGCGCTGATCCAGAAGCGCGGCCGCTTCGAATTGGCGGATCACGGCTCTCTGTTCCTCGATGAAATCGGCGATATCACGATGGACTTGCAGCCCAAGCTCTTGCGCGCTTTGCAGGAGCGGGAGTTCGAACGCCTTGGAAGCACAAAGACGCTTCAGGTGGATGTTCGCTTAATCGCGGCCACGCATCGCAATCTGGAAGGCATGATCCGCAACAATCAGTTTCGCGAAGACCTTTTTTACAGGCTGAATGTGTTTCCAATCGAAATCCCGCCGCTTCGTGAGAGACGCGAGGACATTCCGCTCCTGGTGCATTTCTTTGTGTCACGGTTGTCCCGCACCATGCAGAGACGTATTCGGTCAATCCCGAAACGAGCCATGGAGGCATTGGTCGCTTCCGACTGGCCGGGTAATATTCGCGAGCTCGAGAACTTCATTGAGCGCTGCGTGATTCTCACGCAGGGGGACGAATTGAACGTGCCTCGGACCGAGCTGAGGAGATCTGCTGAACGTCCGATGGCTTCTGCTGTTTCCACATTCGAGCAAGTCGAGCGGCAGACCATTCTCGATGCGTTGAAAAGTGCATCCGGAAAGATTGCAGGTAAAGGCGGCGCAGCAGAGCGCCTCGGTCTAAAGAGAACCACACTTCAGAACAAGATGAACAGGCTAAGCATCACTCGCGCCGATTACCGGGCCTGACCGCATGCGGGCTATTGCCCCACATCTTTTTCTGCTCATTCTGGAACGCCCTCTATTCTCAATCAGTTAGAAAGAGAACTCTCGGCATAGTAACTGCAATTCCTATTGGCCCGCCTCTCGAGGACGGGTCCAAATCCATCGGGAGTTCACAAATGCTACGCGTCATAACGAGCCAAACAGTCGACATTCTGACCTTCAAACTCGAAGGCCGACTAACCGGCGAGCGAGCTGAACAAGTCCGTACGCTCGTCACCCGAAGCGACGCCGAAATGAGACTTATAGTTGATATCACGGAGTTGATGTTTGTCGACGCCCTTGGGGAAGAAGTACTGTCATTTCTGAAGCGGCTTGGAGCACATTTTCTCGCCCAAACGGCATACTCGCTGGATGTGTGCGAGCGCCTCCAGCTGCCGCTCGGGGCCAAGCATAGCTCGGGCACGCCTTCGGATGGCCCTAACGGCTATGGCCGTCAACTCGGACACGAATAGCTTTCTGCATCAACCAATACGCATGTGCTCTCGATGTGCGACTTGGAGAAGAGGAGTATTCGCTCTCCAATCTCTATCTGCCCGTATCTGGGCAGCGTCTGGGTGCCATGACCGCCCTGGAACAGAATCGGTTTGGCTGAGATATCGGAGAAAACCGAAGCCCGCGATGCGTTGTACTTATTTGCTTGCCATGTGGAGTGGCGTACCAAACAGAGCCTGGTCGAATATAACGAGCTGCTTGCGGCGATCGACGATCGTGACTACCACATTCGTACCCTTGCAGGCGAACTACTCACCGGAGCTCATCCGGGCCTGCGTACTGACACAGATATTGAGGTTTGGTGATAAGCAGCGCCCGGGTTGCCCACTGGCGAACAGTTGTCGGGATGGTTGATCAGCGGTCGAAATAAAAAGCGCCTCGAAAGAACAAAATGCTAATGGCAGTAATGCGCTCTCGAGATGCCCAGCCGGCGAAGTTTGTTTTGCAGAGTCGTGCGCCGTAGTCCCAGCCGTTCCGCGGCTCCCCCCTTGCCTGCGATACGTCCTGAGGCCGCTTTCAACGCGTCGATGATTACACCGCATTCCGCTTGTCGAAAGCTGGATTGTGAAGTCGGGGCATAACTCATCTCCAAAGATGGGCGAAGCTTCGCGACCGGCACTTCTAACTGCTCCCCGCGCGTAAAAATCACAGCTCGTTCGATGAAGTTTGCGAGTTCCCTGATGTTGCCTTTCCATGGATTGGCCGTCAACATCTCCATCGCGTTCCGGGATATCGATTTGATGCGCTTGCCCATGCGCGGAGAGAGCTTCGACACAAAATAGTTAACGAGCAGCGGAATGTCTTCACGCCGTTCCCGCAGCGGCGGGATCTCGATCGGGAAGACGTTCAACCGATAAAAAAGATCCTCCCGGAACTTCTCCTCCCGAATCATAGCCCCAAGGTCGCGATGCGTCGCGGCTATAAGACGCACATTGACCTGGATCGTCCGGCTGCTTCCCAGTCGTTCGAACTCCTGCTCCTGAACGGCACGCAACAACTTGGGTTGCAGTTCCGGGCTGATGTCGCCGATCTCATCCAGAAAGAGCGAGCCGCCATCCGCGAGTTCGAAGCGGCCCTTTCTCTGCATCAGAGCCCCGGTGAAAGCTCCCCTCTCATGTCCAAAGAGCTCGCTCTCCAGCAGTCCCGAAGGAATGGCGGCACAGTTCATGCGCACGAAACTGCGTTCGCGCCGGGAGCTGAGATTGTGAATGGCACGTGCCACCAGTTCCTTGCCAGTACCAGTTTCGCCGTGGAGCAGGACAGTGGAATCGGTCGGCGCCACGATGGCGACTTGTTCCAGCACCCTCTGGATGGCGGGGCTCTTGCCAATGATTCCTTCGAAGCAATGCTCGGACATAATCTCGCTTTCGAGACGTAGTTGCTGGTCTTCCAGTTCGCTCACCGGGGGAAAGCCACTTCCTGCAATTCCTTCGAGGTTGGTAAAAGCAACGGTCGCAGCCATAATCTCCTCCAGTTGTCTACAGTTTGTTTCGGGTCCCGGGATGTCAGGCGGTTCGCTTTTGCGCCACCGGAAATTCAAGGATCCGGCCGCGCTGCTGCTGAGGCACCCACTTCAAGAGTTTTCGGAAGCGAACTGGAACGTAGAACTCAATCACCTTTGCCATAAGCGACCTCCGCGTGACTCAGTGTTCCTAAGGCAACCGATTTGGCTTTACCTGGAACGCGAGTTCTTCAGTTGTGCTGACGGAGCGATTGTGCGACTTAGATGTGTCCGCGGACAACCCCACATCGGGCGCTAAATCCACTCTCTACAGCGTGTGCAAGACTTGACTGAGGAGCAAGTCACACTCGTCTGAAGGGCGGATAACGCCCGGAAGGGAGAATCAGTCCAGGGTTTTTCGAGCGGGCGGTTCGATGCGCTTCCATCCGTACAGTCGAGCGTCGACGGACCAGAAGCCGGGTCCTACCATGGCGATGGCAGCCGCTATCGTGGCCAGAAGGAGGTAAATCCAAGGGTCCCCGAGTTTCCAGTAGATTTTCCACAGTTCAATGGCGGCAACTAGCGTTGCAGCCACAGGCGTCCACAAACCCATAAGCAGAAGCAGTCCAGCGCCGATGCCCAACACCGACAGTACAGTCACAAGGGTCGAAGGATCGCTGGACAACCGGCCAGCTGCACGCCAGATCAAAGCAATCCCAAGTACGAAGCGCAGCAGAAGAAGGCCGACGCCAGGCCAGCCTTGGGCGAATGTGGAGAATAGACGGCGCAAATCGCAGTTTTCCTTTATTGCACTGTCTAGCTTAGGGAACTGCGAATTGTGTGGAAATCCCAAAGAGAGCGTGGTGTCCACTCTTTTGGGTGTTGTGCGGGAGAAGCTTCGCTGGTGCGGGTCTATGCTTCGATGATGCCGCGTTTCAAGCCGATCATGGCGGCGTGGGTCCGGTCATGGGCACCTAATTTGGAAAGGATGTTTTTGACCCGCCACTTTACCGTGTCCTCAGTGATCGAAAGCTGGTCCGCGATCTGCTTATTGGCGTTGCCAGCTGCAATCAGCTTCAGCACGCTGATTTCAGCAGGTGTCAGGGCGTCGTCGGTGGAGTGCTCCGCGAGTTGGTAGGAAGCCTCCGCGGAGAGTGTCCTTTTCCCGCGATGGACGGCATGAATCGTGTCCACCAGTTCCTTGTGAAACGTGTTCTTAAGAAGGTAACCCTGAGCCCCACTTTTCAGAGCACGGAGAATTTGAACATCGCCTGTATAGGTGGTCAGCACGATGATCTTTGCATCAGAGAATTCGCCCCGAATGGCAGCCAGTGCGTCGAGGCCGTTCATCTCCGGCATTTGCAAATCCATGAGCGTAATATCCGGATGATGCTTACGAAACTGCTGGATCGCCTCGCGGCCATTCGAGGCTTCTGCCACCAGCGCCATATCTGATTGACTGTCGACCAGTACGGCAATCCCCTGGCGGACCACGGGATGATCATCGACCACGAGAATCCGAATTGGGACGCTAGTACTCATGACTCGACCTTTTCTTTCGCGTCTGTGTCTTTCTTGGAAATCTTCTCAAAGAACCAGAACCGGCGAACCGGTTTAGTGTACGCCCTAGACGCAGGAATGCTCAGCTCAACCTCCGTACCAGAGTCCACTTCGCTCCAGATCGCCAACTCACCTCCCGCCAGCTTGGCCCGTTCCCGCATGCCGTGCAAACCAAAGTGCCCCTCGCGTCCGTCGCCGCTTAGAACTTCGCGATGAATGCCCCTTCCGTCGTCGCGGATGCGAAGCCTGAAATCTTTCTCGTCATAGCGAAGTTCCACTTCGACCTGATGCGCCTGCGCGTGCCGGAAGGCATTGCGTAACGCCTCGGCAGCAATGCGGTAAACCTCGTCCCGCAGAATAGGATGCAAATTCCGTGGGATCCCTTGGACGGCCACCCGGAACGCAGGTGAAGACTGGTGGGTGTCGACAGAGGCCAGTTCTTCTGCCACCCCACGAATGGCCATCGCAAGATCATTCTTCTCAACTGTGGACGCCCGCAGCCCTTGCACCGCATCCCGGCCCTCGGTGATGGCTTGGGATGCCTGATCAACGGCCGCTTCAAGAGTTTCGCGGGCGTCGGTCGGATGCTCTGGAAGCTTGTAAATTGCAGCCTGAAAGCGTGGCAACACCCCCTGAAAACTTTGCAGGAGTGTGTCGTGCAGGTCACGCGCGATACGTGTGCGCTCACTGACGCGCGCGTCCAACGTCATCTCGAACTGATGATGCAATTGCCGGACTCGCCGCTGGTAAGTGGCCCAGACCAGCCCTAAGAACGCAATCGCGCAGAGGGCGCGAAACCAGTTCGTCTGCCAATATGCCGGGGCTACAAAGAAATCCATCTTAGCGGCGCTATCGTTCCACACTCCGTCACTATTCGCTGCGATGACGCGAAATGAATACTTCCCGGGAGGCAAATCCGTGTAGAACGCCTGCCGCCGCGTGCCAGCCTCATGCCAATCACGGTCGTAATTGTCAAGCCGGTAGCGAAAGTTTACCTTCTGCGGAATCGAAAAGGTGGGGGAGGTGTAATCAATTTGCAAGTCCCGCGGATTTGGCGGGAGCTTGAGGTCGGGCGTTGCTTTGAATTCCTTTCGGTCCGCGACGAGCGATTCGATGTATGTCGGCGCCGGGAGCGCTTTCTGCGTGAGCCTGGAGGGATCCAGCATCTGCACGACAACTCCGCTGGTAAACCAGACACGCCCATCCGGGGAGCAAGCCGCTGAGTTAAAAGCAGGGATGTTGGGCTGAGCTCCGTCGAATGTGTCATAGACGTGGTTCCGAACAATCGCGTCAGGATTGATCCACCATCGCTGGAGCTCAGAATCTGAAAATTCGACGATGCCGCAACGCGTGTAGAGCCACCACCGTTTCTCCTTATCCTGAATAAAGGAGATGACGAAGTCGCAGGGCAGCCCGTTTTTTCGTCGTCATCCGCTGCACCTTGCCTTCGCGGAATCCCACCAGGCCGTCGTCGAAGGCAGCAAGGACAGAGCTGTCCGGTTGTGACCGGATCACACGGGGCGCCGGATTTTTCGCATCCGGGTTCAGCGCGAATTTTCGCTGAACGCCCTGGCGGAACTGTACGAGGTCTCCTTTTCGAGTCGCTATCCAAATTCCCCCATTTGGATCCGGAGCCAGCTTCCATGCAGGCGGAACCTGCGGTGCAAGAAACACTTCACGCACCTGGAAATCGCGGATGCGAACAAGCTTTTGCGGTTTGCCTCTACACTCTGCCCAGATATTCCCGTCGATGTCCTCGATCAACCCAATCACCATACCAAGCGGCTGATGATCCGGTTCGGGCAGGCGTCGGAATTGCCCGTTCTTGAACAAATACAGACCGTCGTCCACTCCCACCCATAGGTTGCCGGATCGGTCTTCCAGTAATCGCGTGACTTGGTCACCCGGAAGACCCTTCCCCGAGCGAATAGATGAGACGTTGCCGTTAACAATGTGATCAAGCGACCCGGCGTTTGCTACCCAGATCGTGCCATCTCGGCTGGCTAGGACGCCTGCTGGTAAATCCGACCCCAATCCTTCCACCTGCGAGAACGTGACGACTGGCGGATCGCGAAAGCTGTCGACTCCGCTTGTAGTTCCAGCCCAGACGATCCCCTCTCGGTCTTCAAAAAGAGCATACACAGAATCGCCGGACAGGCCATTGGTATGGTCGTAGTGCTCCGCCGCATTTCCATGGATACGAAAAAGCCCCTTTGCTTTCGTACCGACCCAAAGATTGCCGTCATGGTCGAACATCAGAGTGCCAATATCGAAGCTACTTCCGTTGAACGTGGGGGTCACGAAAGGTTTCAGAGCACCGTCCTTGAATTGTTGAAGCCCTTTCCTCGGACCCTCTCCCGATATGCCCACCCATAGATATCCATCGGGACCGCGCGCCAAGCTAAAAACCTCGTTTCCCACGTCGTATTTCTCCGAAGTTCCGGCATGCCAGTGGACAAGACTTCCCGCCCGCCCGCCCAGCCAAAAACCGCCGTTACCGTCCCCCAGAATAGACTGGATCTCGAAAATCGGTATCCCGTCCGCCTTTCCGAAGCACTTGAGTGAATCGGTAACACGGCAAAGGGGCGCATCTGAGTTGCTACTCAATACCCACAAAGAACCGTCCGGCGCCTCAGAGACGCTTTGAAACATTCCCCCTTCCAACTGGAAATGGGAAGTGACAGCCGCGCCTTCCAGTCGAATGATGTCACGCGGTCCCAGTACCCAGAGCCCGCCCGCGTGGTCGGCAAAGATGTTCATTGATCTATCGATCGGGACACCGGCAGGCAAGTGCCAGGGCCGAAACCGGATGCCGTCGAACCTGTAGATATCGGCGGGAAGAGACAAGAACCATAGGAAACCGTCCGAGGTCTGAGCAATGTGATACATGCCGGCTGGCAGAGAGCCATCTTGTGTTCGCCAAGCCGTGTGGACATACTGGGTGAGATGTTTGTTCGGATCAAGGGCGTGAACCGTGCCTACAAGGAACAAGATCGCGGTGAGATAAGTCGCCAGCATGGGCACAATCGCGATGTGACACCACTTGAATCCAAGCAGACATGGTCGGCGAGAAGTTCTGTTTTCCACGGTGTGCCCGAACAGCCTGAGACAGCGGTTCATTCTGCCACGCTTGTTCATGGTCTATGCCAGCAAAACAACAACACATGATAACGCTGACTGGGAGCTGTGATCTTTGAAAAAAAAGCTTGCGAAGCAGAGTCTTTGTCCCCCTCCAGTTCAGGTAGTAATAAAACAGAGGATGGGCAATTCGGAAATTGAAGTGATGCTTGCCTCCAAAAGCAGCGCACTTCAAGTGATTGACGAGAATCTCAAGATTTTCGGGCTGAACGTGAGCATGCTCGGGCGAGTTTCCGTGAGAATCGATGTCGGTTCTCGCGACACTTGCGCGATGGCGGCCTTGACCGCGAGAAGGTTCCACATCGAAGAACATGGCAGGAGCGACGGGACTCGGACCCGCGGCCTCCCGCGTGACAGGGCAGCGGTCGGGTCGACAGCTTCAGGCCTAGCGACTGTTCTCCTGAAATTTCACATCATGATCCGCAACCTCATTTCCGCAGAAAAGCAATAACTTTCCTCGATTTGTTGCGGTTTTTGCCATTCATCATCGACAATTTGTACCTGAATTGTGCCTGCAAGCCCTGCAGGCAATTATCCGCACTTGAGGCACAGAAAGGAAAATCCATGCAAAACGGAAGCATGATGCGAACAGAACGACACGGCGGACCAGACGTTTGGGAGTTCAGATGGCGAGAACCTGGACCAGATGGCAAACGTAAACACCGCAGAATGGTTGTTGGGACAACGAATGAATTCGGTGACGAGGTTGCGGCTCGCCAAGCGATTTCGGGCCTTCATCTCTGTATGAACTCACGGAATGAAAGAGTAAGCGTGTGTCAAATCACTGTGTCCGAATTAGTGGATCACTATCGGCAGCGAGAGTTGAAGCCCGACATTCTTTGGAAAACCCACTCGACAAAAGTGACATACAACGGCTACCTAAATAAATGGATTATGCCGAGGTGGGGAAACTACACGCTGAACCGCATCAGCGCTGGGGAGGTTGAACTTTGGCTGAGATCGCTAGCATTGGCAAAGTCAAGCTGCGCAAAGATCAGAAATATCATGAGCGTCCTTTTCAACCATGGAATTCGGCATGAAATCTGCAAGTACAATCCGATTCGATTGGTGCGTCAAGGCGCGAAACGGAAGAAGTTCCCAACCGTGCTGAGTGCCAGCGAGGTTCAGCAACTGATTGCAAGTCTCGGCCTGCGCGAGCGAACCCTTGTCTTGCTGGACGCGGGGACCGGCTTGCGGATGAGCGAACTGTTTGCTCTCAAATGGCGTGATATCAACTTCAAATCAAAGGAGATTAGCATCATACGGTCGATCGTGTTTCAGGTAGTTGGACCGTGCAAGACCGAGGCTTCGCAGAAACCAATTCCTCTCGATGCTTACCTGGCGGAAGCGCTGAGGACATGGCGGGAGTACACACCTTACCAAAAACCAGATGACTGGGTATTTGCTAGTCCTGCTACGTTCGGGAAAAACCCGTATTGGGGACAAACTCTCATGAGGAGTTTTATTCGTCCTGCTGCGGTGAAGATCGGAATCGCACACATCGGATGGCATACGTTCCGGCACACGTATTCGACCCTGCTAGGGGCAACTAAAGCAGATATCAAGGTCATGCAAGAATTGCTTCGTCACGCTTCCAGCCGAGTCACATTGGATACGTACGCTCAAGCGGTCACAATTCACAAACGAAGAGCTCAGAGTAGGGTGATTCGCCTCTTTCGCGCACCCGCGGTTGCAGCCGCCTAATCTGACTGAATTGCATGTGCCTTTTTGTGCCCACAAGAACAGCTCCGGATGCTCGAAAACACTGGCGATCAGGCAAGCCGGGCTAGAAATTGGCGACGGAGTTGTGCCTTTTTGTGCCCGCGCCAAAAGTGGCCGTTCTGCGTAAGCTCTTGAAAAGATTTGGCGTCCCCGACGGGATTTGAACCCGTGTTACCGCCGTGAAAGGGCGATGTCCTAGGCCAGGCTAGACGACGGGGACTACGTACTTGGCGGGATTTCTTGCGACTGCTTCGATGGTAACAGCGGCTATTCTCACTGTCAAAAAAGGCGGCCAACACCCGCGACTTGATTTCAAGACATGATCCCGGAGACGGCGCTTGCTACTCTTTATTCTGGCTCATTCCCGTCCGGAGGGTGCGACTCTAGTACTTCGCTTTTCAAAATCGCTGGAGCATTTACAATAGGAAACGACCCGGCAATCTGCGCCGCGTGATCAGCATCCATGCCCGACCCTCTTTATCTCAGTCTCTGGTTTCCCGACTTCGACGTCGAGGACATGCTGCCTTACGCCTTGGCCGTCATGCGGCAGTTCCCTTTTTCAAGCCAGCAGCCGGGAATCAGCTATATTGCGCTTCATCCGGTTTCCTGGGACGAAGCCTCGATTCTTGAGCAGCGTTATGTGCCCGGCGTGCCTCCCGAACAAGCCGTGCTCATCGCCTCCGATTTGTTGCACGAAGACTATGCCTACGTCTTTGAGGCGTATTGGGACCTTTGGATGTTTGCGGAAAACGGTCAGCATTGGATTTTGCAACCTTCCCGGGTGACATTCCGAGTCCATGCTCTGGAGTTCGACGAGGGAACCTACGAGCAGGACGGCCACATCCTGGTGGACCTGGGACTCGACGCACCCTTCCTGCAAGAGGAAGTCCGGCTCACCGAAGAGGCCGAACATCGCGTGCGTGCCAACGTGGCCAAGCTTGTCGATTTCACTAATAAGATAGAGAAGAATTCCGGGGCGAGTGCGCGGTTGCTGTGGTCGGAATCCGAAGAGAACTTCGCGCAGAAGTTGATTGCCCGTCTGCAGAAAGTGCAGTAAGGCCCTGAAAAACCGATGAGAACGCCGAGCTCGCAGAGAGATCTTATTCTTGTCTTCTCCGCGAGCTCAGCGTCCTTGGCGGTTAATCACTTCGTTCTTCCGCCTTCGACCTTCAATTTGTCAGCAGCCGCAGCCTGGGCCGCAGCCAGCCGCGCGGTAAGCACGCGGAAAGGCGAACACGAAACGTAATTCAATCCGGTCTGGTAGCAGAACTCGACCGATGACGGTTCGCCGCCGTGCTCGCCGCAGATCCCCACCTTTAGATCAGGACGAGTCTTGCGGCCACGTTCGGTCGCCATCTTCACCAATTGACCCACGCCCTCGCGATCCAGCACCGCAAACGGATCCTGTTTGAGAATCCCCTCCGCAATGTAGGTC
This sequence comes from Terriglobales bacterium, assembly GCA_963802555.1. Taxonomy (GTDB): domain Bacteria; phylum Acidobacteriota; class Terriglobia; order Terriglobales; family Acidobacteriaceae; genus DATBAX01. Next base: position 1,515,294 of record CAWDJD010000002.1, read on the forward strand.
GGCAGAATTTTGTTCACATCGTCCCGCGAGAAACCGAATGTGGTTTGCGTAAGATCATTGGTTCCGAAGGAGAAGAACTGGGCCTCTTTCGCGATTTCATCCGCCACCAGTGCTGCCCGCGGCAATTCGATCATGGTCCCGACCAGATAGTCGATCTTCTTGCCTTTCTCCTTGAAGACTTCCTGGGCCACGCGGTTCACGATCGCCGCCTGATTGGCCATTTCCTTCACCGTGGCGATCAACGGGATCATCACCTCGGGCTTTACCTTCACCCCATCCTTCGATACGGCCACTGCGGCTTCGAAGATGGCGCGCACCTGCATCTCTGTGATTTCGGGATAAGTGATTCCCAAGCGGCAACCACGATGCCCCAGCATCGGGTTGAACTCGTGAAGTTCTTCCACCCGTCGCAGCAGGGTCTTGAGCCCTTTCAGCTTCGGCGACTTCGGCTTGGTTGCTTCCAACACCGCGATCTCTACCATTAGATCTTCACGGCGCGGCAGGAACTCGTGCAATGGCGGGTCTAGCGTGCGGATGGTGACCGGGAAGCCGTCCATCGCACGGAACACGCCGTCAAAGTCCTTGCGTTGCAAAGGAAGCAGTTTCTTGAGAGCCGCGCGGCGATCTTTCTCGTTATCGGCGAGAATCATGGCCCGCATGTGTGGCAACTTCTCTTCGCCGAAGAACATGTGTTCGGTACGGCAGAGTCCAATGCCTTCCGCGCCGAATGCTCTGGCCTGGATCGCATCGCGTGGAATATCGGCATTCGCACGCACGCCAATGGTACGGAAAGGCTCCGACCATGCCATAAACTTCAGCAGCTGAGGATCATCGGCCGTTGGCGGCAAGGTATTCAGTTTGCCCTTGATGACGCGGCCGGTCGTGCCATCGAGCGAAATCCAGTCACCGCCCTTGAAGGTTTGTCCTTTGATATACATCTCACGTTTTTTCTCATCGACACGGATGTCGCCCGCTCCGGCTACGCAGCATTTTCCCATGCCGCGCGTGACCACCGCAGCGTGACTCGTCATGCCGCCTCGTGAAGTCAAAATGCCTGCCGCGACTTCCATGCCGTGAATATCTTCCGGTGTGGTTTCGGCGCGGACAAGAATTACTGCGTTCTTCTTTTCGTGGCCGGCTTTCTCGACCGCTTCATCCGCGGTAAAAACAATTTGTCCGACGGCGGCCCCTGGGGACGCGGGCAACCCGGTAGCTAGCACTTCAACTTTGGTGCTCTTCTCGTCCAAGCGAGGGACCAGGAAATCATAAAGCTGATTGGGGTCGACGCGAAAGATTGCTTCTTCTTTCGTTATAAGGCCCTCCTCCACCATCTGAATCGCCACCGCGACCGCCGCGATGCCCGTGCGCTTTCCATTCCGGGTTTGCAGCATGTAGAGCTTGCCGTCCTGGATGGTGAATTCGAAGTCCTGCAAATCGCGATAGTGTTTTTCCAGACGCGTAGTAATTTCGCGCAACTGCTCGTATACCTTGGGCTGGATTTTTTGCAGCTCGAGGATTGGAACCGGCGTGCGGATTCCCGCAACCACATCTTCGCCCTGCGCGTTCATCAGGAACTCGCCGTAGAATTCTTTGGCGCCATTCGCAGGATTGCGGGTGAAACCCACGCCCGTCCCGCTGGTGTCGCCCAGATTGCCGAACACCATGGCTTGCACGTTCACCGCGGTGCCGAGTTCCTCGGAAATATTGTTCATGCGACGATAGTGCTTGGCGCGATCGTTCATCCAGGAGCGGAACACAGCGTCCCGGGCCATGACCAGTTGTTGATGCGGGTCCTGCGGGAAATCAATCTTGGCGTGCTTCTTGACGACCTTCTTGTATTCTTCGATGACTTCCTTCAACGCTTTGGCATCGAGGTCGGTGTCGAGCTTGGCTTTTTTGTTTTTCTTCTTAGCGTCGAATACTGCCTCAAAGGCATGCTTGGGGACTTCCAGCACTACGCTGCCAAACATCTGAATCAGGCGGCGGTAGGAGTCATAAGCAAAGCGCGGATTGTTGGTCAGCTTCGCCAGTGCTTCCACGCTCTTATCGTTCAGGCCCAGGTTGAGGATGGTGTCCATCATGCCCGGCATGGAAAACTTTGCGCCAGAGCGTACGCTGACCAGTAGCGGATTGTCGCCCTTCCCAAGCTTCTGTCCCTGGAGTTCCTCAAGCTGTCGGAGGGCGGCGTCCATCTCGCGATCCACTTCTTTGGATACGCCTCCATGCCGCATGTATTCGCGACAGGCCTCAGTTTGAATGGTGAATCCGGGAGGAACGGGCAATCCGGCATTGGTCATCTCGGCCAGGCCTGCGCCTTTACCGCCGAGGTCGTCCTTCATTTTGCCGTTGCCGTCGGCCTTGCCGCCGCCAAACGAATACACATATTTAATGGCTGGTTTCTGTATGGTGTCGATTTCGGGAAGAGTTTGAACGGCCATAGTGGGTCCTTTTCTATTTTGAAGATTCTTTGGATTCTTTGCCTTCGGTCACAATTTCGGAGAAGTCGGCGATGGTGGAAAATTCCTTCAGCAACGTTTGCAGCAGGGCCAGACGATTCGAGCGGATGCGCTCGTCGTCAACCATCACCATGACTTTGTCGAAGAAGTCATCAAGGCGTTCTCGTACGGTCGAGAGTAACAACAGTGCATCTTTGTATGCTTTGTTCTTTCTGTGTTCTTCGATTCTCCCCGCATGGGCATTCAAATACGCTGAGAGTTGTTTCTCTTCGTCCAGGGATTTCTGCAAGTATTCGAATTCCGGCGCGATCTTAATCCCTTTTTCTTCCGCCTGCCGCAAAATATTCCGCATACGCTTACAGGCCGCAGCAATCGACTGGAACTCGGGCATGTCCACAACATCTTGGACGGCCTCAGCTCGTGCGACAACGTCCGCGATATCATCAAACCCTGTAGCTAAAACGGCATTCACCACATCATAAGAATAGCCGCGCACATCCTTCAGATAAAATTCCAACCGCTCTCGAAAGAATATTCGCACCGCCTCATCAAAGTTGACGTTCGCAGCAAACTTCTTCTCTGCCTCCGAACCTTTGTAACTCCGTTTCGCATCTTGGACGAGTTCGACAAGTTTAAAGGGCAGCTTGTACTCTGCAATCGTCTTCACGATGCCATTCGCCTGCCGCCGCAACGCGAACGGATCTTTGGATCCCGTGGGAACCAGCCTCAAGGCAAACATTCCAGCGATGCTGTCGGCTTTGTCGGCGACCGAGAAAATCGCGCCTTCGATCGAACGCGGCGTCGAATCTTCCGCAGACGCAGGCTTGTATTGATCGTAGATCACATCCGCGATCGCAAACCGCGTGCTTTCCGGCAAGCTGGAATCGAGTTCCTGGGCTCTCGCGTACAATCCGCCGACAATTCCTTGCAGTTCGGTAAATTCTTTCACCAACTCCGTGGTCAGATCGGCCTTCGCCAGGCATGCCGCCTTGTGCACCACTCCTGGCCGGATCGAGATTCCATTCTGTCTGACGATTTCCGAGAGCCAACTGGCGAGCCGTTGCACCCGCTGCGTCTTTTCGTAATAGCTGCCCAGATCTTTCTGAAAAGTTACGTTCTTGAGCAATTGCGTGCGATCCAGAAGAGACAGTTTCTGGTCGGTCTGCCAGAAAAAGCGCGCATCGTTGAAGCGCGCCCGCAGCACGCGTTCATGGCCATGGCGGATAATTCCCTGCGGGTCTCCGTCCGTGTTCAACACTGCCAGAAAATGGGGCGACAATTTGCCCTTGGCGTCTTCGACGGCGAAATATTTCTGATGATCCCGCATCACCGTGACCAGGACTTCTTCCGGCAACTCGAGAAACTCGGGATCGAAGCTTCCCAGAATCGCTGACGGAAATTCTGTGAGATTCGCCACGGTATCGAGCAGGTGTTTATCCTCGCGCCAACGCGCCCCGGGGATGGTGCGAGTGGCTGCGTCAAGGGCTTTGCGAATTTGCTGCTCGCGATCGGAACGACTGAGAACCTTCGCCTCACGCAATGCTTCTACGTAAGCAGCTCCGGCGCGGGTCACTTTCACCGCGCGATTCGCCAAAAGTCTGTGTCCACGGGATTCATTTCCCGCACTCACTCCATCAAATTTCAGCGGGATGACTTCGCCGTCGAGCATGGCCACCAACCAGCGCACCGGACGCACAAAGAGTTCCGTCTTCTCGCGCCAATACATATTCTTTGGCCAATAGATGGAGTTGATTTCTTTGGGAAGCAGTTCGGCTAGAATTTCGCTGGCGGCGCGGCCTTTCTTGGTGATGGTTGCCGCCAGATATTCTCCCTTGGCGGTGGTAATTTTCTCGAGGTCGGCGACATCGACTCCGGCCTTCTTGGCGAAGGCAAGCGCCGCAGGCATCGGCTGGCCATCTTTGAATGCGATATTCACCGACGGACCCGTGACTTGCTCGGTGATGTCTGGCTGTGCGGCAGGAATTCCTGACGCGAGTACAGCCAGCCGGCGGGGCGTATCGAGATATGAGATCGCACCAGTAGCAGCAAGCCGTTCGCGTTCCAATAATTTAGGGACGCGCTCCCGCAAGTCCAGCGACGCGGCATCAATCATCCGCGCAGGAATCTCTTCGCAACCGATCTCGAGTAGAAAATCTGGCATTCTGTACCTAATGTCATCCTGAGTGCGGCAACCACTTCGCAATGCGAAGTGGTTGCGGAGTCGAAGGCGCCCTAGGACCGCCATGTATGGCTGCACTAGGGATCTTTCGACTGCGGAGAAGTTTCGCTTCACGAAACTTCTCCGCCGCTCAGGATGACAAAACCTTCAAGTTCCTACTGGCGCAAGCTTTTCCTTCTTGGCTTTGGTATTTGTTCCAACCGCAAGTTCCGGCTCCGTATCCGCCGAGGCCTCTGCCTGTTGCTGATCCACCCAAGCCCTAGCAATTCCCACCGCCAAAGCGCGCACTCTTGCAATTACTCCCACCCGCTCGGTCACAGAAATTGCCCCGCGCGCATCCAGAATATTGAACAGATGCGAACACCTCAGGCAAAGATCGTAAGCACCAAGCAAGGGGAACCTCTTCTTGTCGTGCAGGCTGGCGCTCTTCTCTTTTTTCAAGGCAGCATACTGATCCAGCAGCCCCTTACACTCCGCTTCATAGAGATCGAAGTGCTTCCACGCTTTCTCCACATTCGCGGCTTCGAAGTTGTACACCGAGTACTGCATCTCATCCGCCAAGCGCACATCGCGATACGTGGTCACTCCGCCGGTCACCGGATCGCGCGCCCACACGATGTCATAGATCGAATCCACATCCTGCAGAAACGCTCCAATCCGCTCCAGGCCGTAAGTCAACTCGGCTGATATCGGATCCAGATCCACGCCACCGCATTGCTGAAAATACGTGAACTGCGTGATCTCCAGACCATCGAGCATGACCTGCCAGCCAACTCCCCAGGCATTAAGCGTGGGCGACTCCCAATTGTCTTCTTCGAACTTCAAATCATGCTGGCGCAGCTCAATCCCAAGTGCGCCCAACGATTCCAAATACAACTCCTGCACATTTTCTGGAGGTGGTTTGAGGATCACCTGCATCTGCATGTGTTTGTAGAGCCGATTGGGATTCTCTCCATACCGTCCATCCGCTGGACGCCGCGAAGGCTGCACATAGGCAACTTTGTAAGGCTTCGGCCCCAGCACGCGCAGAAAAGTCTCCGGAGCCATGGTCCCCGCGCCGACCTCGACGTCATGGGGTTGCTGCAACACACATCCCCGCTCGGCCCAAAAAGCCTGCAGCCGGAGGACGAGCTCCTGAAAAGTCAGCGGGTTGGATTTGGATGAGGTCACTTATTTTAAGATCTGCAGTGCCCGGTATTTAGCACTCAGCATTCAGCACTTAGCATTTAGCCCCTGCACATCCGACCCGCTCTCAGCAAAACCCGGCGAGAACCTGTCATGGCTAAATGCTTACTGCCAAGTGCTAAATCTTCTCCAGCATTCCCGCCGTCACAAGCTTCTTCTCAATATGCCGCACCAGTATCTGGAGAAGAAACTTTCTTAGGTCCGCACAAACTGCCTTCGGCCAATCAATTCCTGCAAATTCCGAAACCGGCGACCGTAGCATCTGAGCCGCAATCTTTCGCGACTCAGGCGACAGTTCCGACGACGCGATCCGCTTATCGTCCACGCACATCAACCCATCGGCCAGCGCATGAAAGAACGCCCGACTTCCATTCAGTGTGCGCCCGCAAACAATGCATTCGGACAAATCCGGTAAATAGCCCATCAGCCGGGTCATCCACAATTCAAAATAGGTGACTGGCATCCAGACATCCGATCCGCGCAACCCCGCCAGCACCGAAAGCGCCAGCCGGAACACAGCATCATTGGCCTCGCGATCCGGCAGCAACTCATCCAGCAACTCCGCCACGTGTCCCAAAGCCACCGCACGCAAGTACGTAACTTCCGTCGCCAGCGGCGATTCCAGCACTTCACAGGAATCCAGCCGGGACAACTCCTGCCGCTCACGGTCTTCGTAGTGCGCCCGGACGTAGGTCAGCGGCTCCAGCGCCCCGCCAAACCGCCGCTTGGACTTCTTTGCCGCTCGCGCTACGCCGCGAACCTTACCCTCCGCGCGCGTAAATAGCGTGACCAGCAAATCGGCCTCCCGCAAGGGATACGTGCGCAGGACGATCGCTTCCGACTCCTTCAGTGCCATGGGAGCCCAGCAGGCAATATCCGATTGTAATGGAGAGAGGGGGAGAAGAAAAGGAGCAGTCAGCTCAATCATGCCCGAGTTGTTTATAAATGGCGCCCAAGAGACTTGATTTGCTGTCATCCTGGCCAAGGTCCCAGAACATCATTCCTCCAAGATTTCGCTGGATTACATATCTCGCCTTCGCAGCAATCGATTCTGAATCTTCATAGCTGATCATGATTTTCGTCTCTTTCTTATATAGCCACGGCACCTTAACTTGATCGTCCCAATACCGGGTGTAAACGGGAAGGTAGGCCTGCTCAATTTCCCTGTAGCTCAATGTACCGTCTTCCCCAGGCCTCCCTTCGTAAGGTTGATAAAGCCCATTATTCACGGCAGGGACATTGGCCCACATTTGTCCATAAAACGGTACGCCCAAAACAATCTTTTCAGGCAGGACACCCTGATCTAGATACCATTGCACGGCGGCGTCAGAATTTGCGTATTTGATTGCGTCCGAATCTAGTTTTGAAGTCGCCGCCCATGAAAAGAGTCCACTGTGATGGGAGGTGCGCTTTTGTTGCATCTCATTGAAGTCGTAGCCCATAAGGTTAAACCAATCCAAAATATCAGCCATCTCCTTGAGCGACAGATCATTCAAGTGATTTCGGTAACCAGTGGAGGCGATGGTAAGGAGCAAGTGGCGTTCGTGCCCGAATGCATCCAGATCGCCCCGCAGTTGCTTTAGAAGGAGAACGAAATTCTCCTTATCACTTTTTCGTTTATGGTCGGTCCGCTTCCCGCCGGTAACCGGGTATTCCCAATCAATATCTAAGCCATCGAGACCGTACTTCTCGACAATTTCAAGACAGGATGCGGAAAACTGCCTCCTCGCCGAAGCAGTGGCAGCAATGTCAGAGAAATAAGTTGAACCACTCCATCCTCCTACTGATAGCAGTACCAAAAGGCGCGGATTCCGGGCCCTTAGAACTGTCAAAGCTTTCAGGCTAGGGATATCCAAGTCAGGATGAGCGAGTTCACAATTACCAGCAACGGCTGGCATTGCACGCGAGTAAATCAAGTGAGTTAATTCTTCGACGGGAACTTGGGAAAGCTGATAACCCGGTCGACCTTTTCCGTAGTAGTAGCCAACGATCTTTTTTGTTCCTGCTTGCGCTATCCCCAACATGCACAAAGTTAGTTCCAAGCAAACCAGCAGATATCCACCTCTTCGAAGCTTTGGGCTGCACATGAAATGCTTCTCCCACCTATGAAACTCGGGTTGGATGAATGCTAATGGTTAATGGCTGACAACTTCAAAACAAAAGCGCACGCCCATGTAGGACGTGCGCACTTCGCTTCATATCTAGCTGATAGCTACCGCCCGAAATACTTGGCGTTACGCTCGGTATATTCCTTCCACTTTTCCGGCAGGTCGTCCTGCGCGAAGATCGCCGAAACCGGGCAAACCGGCACGCAGGCCCCGCAATCAATGCACTCCACGGGATCGATGTAGAGCATCTCCTCCTTGGCAAAAGCCTCTTCATCCTTCTTGGGATGAATGCAATCCACCGGGCAAGCGTCCACGCAGGCGGCGTCTTTTGTGCCAATACACGGTTCTGCAATCACGTAGGTCATAAGCTGTCAGGTCTCCCCAAGCGCATGGAACTTACTGGAACCGCATATTCTAGCAAGAATGTTAAGCCGGGTACAGGAGAACACACTGAGCGGCTCCGCAGCGCTCTGACCGGCGAAATTTCCGCGTGGAACGAGGCCTACGCTCCCACCAACTGCCTCTCCTGGCTCGGCTCGTACTCCACAATATATCCCGCCACAGCACTCGCCGCCACAGTCAGCGGACTCGCCAAATACATTTGTCCGGGCCCGCTGCGTCCGGGAAAATTGCGGTTTTGCGCGCTGATGACCACCTGTTCGGGTCGGGTCGTCACCCCCGGCCCGGCATTGATGCATGCCCCGCAGCTCGGCTCAATCACATGCGCCCCCGCTTTCGAAAAAATATCGAGATAGCCCTTGCGTACACAGTAATCGCGCGTCTCCTGGGAACCAAACTGGATGTAAAACTGCACCGAATCCGCGACCCGTTTGCCGTGCTTCAATGCATCGGCCAGCACCAGCGCGTACATGTCCATGTCTTCATTCTTGCCTGCAGTGCAGGTGCCTCCGTAAGCCAGCTCGACAGGCACTGGAGTATTCAGATCACGAATGAACTTGCCATTTCCTGGATCGCCCGGCGTCGCCACCATGGGCGTGATCTCGGAGGCATTGAGCTCGATTACATTGGCATATTGCGCATCGGGATCGCTGGACAGTCCCTCGATCATGGCCTCCGCTTTCCTGCGGTCCATGCCGCGCCGTTCAATGAGGAAATCGACTGCCTTCCGGTCCGGTGCCACAATTCCCGTGAACCCGCCGATCTCCGCCGCCATATTGGTCATGGTGGCGCGCTCGTCGACGCTGAGATCTTCAATGGCCTCGCCCGAGTACTCGATCACTTTGGCCAGAGCTTTGCCACTCTTCACATAATCCAGCGCCAGGATTTTGAGAATGAAGTCTTTCGCCGTCACATTGCGATGTTTGCGACCGCGGACAATGACCTTCACCGATTCCGGCACCTTGACGCGTACATCCTTGGTGATCCAGGAATTAAAAACATCGGTCGTGCCGATGCCAAACGCCACACAGCCAATCGCGCCCGAATGCGGCGTATGCGAATCCGAGCCCACGACTACCTGCCCTGGCAGCGCATAGCTCTCGAGCACCACGGAATGGCAAATCCCCTCTGACCCTTTACGATCGGTCAATTCTCCGTGCAATTTAATTCCGCGCTGCTTTGCGAAGGCTTCCTGCTTAAGTTTCAGTTGCGTGGCCAGATCGAGCAGACCCATTTTTCGCTTTTGCTCGGAGAGTACTTCATCAAGAAAGGTCAGATGATCACGAAAAAAAAGAACTGTCGACGCATCGTTCACCGGAGCATCGCGACCCACGAGCTGATCGAAGAAAATCGCCGCCATGGGAGTCACATACTCATGGCTGAATCGCAGATCAGTCCGAGCAAAACCAGAGTCGCCCGGCTTCACCGCTTCGACGCCAAGTTTCTCGCCCGCGCCAATCATGTGCCGCGCGAAAATCTTCTCGGTCAGCGTCATGGGACGTTTCTTGGTTTCGATCGGTGGGAGAAAGACTTTGCCCTGCATCCGCGCCACATTGAAATTGAACAGGCCGCCATGCTCGATGATCTGCCGCGTAATTTCGTCTTCGCCGTGGGTAAATTCCGAAAGCGGCATCTCCTGCCCGCCGCGAATGGTGTCAATCAAAGAGAAGTTGGTGGAGGTCAGCACGCCCAGGTTCTGGCAGTTCTGCTTGTAAATGCGCTCAATATTCTCAGCAATCACCAGCTGAATCCCGGCGCACAGCTCGGCATAGGGAGACTGTTCGCGGCTGGACCCCTTGCCCCGCCGCTTACCGCTCACCGCCGCGACAAAGCCTCCCTTCTTTACGTCTCCGCGCTGAATGGGCGTCTCATTGCCGCACTTCAGTCCGGTGTAGGGAAACTCGCCTAGAGTTTGATCGAAGAAAAAGCAGATGTGCGCCGGCGTGATCTCGTCAGTGGAAATGTCATCGCGCAACTTGGGATTGGTGGCGGGGTTCTTGGTGTCCCATGGCAGGTCTTCGCCCGCCAGTTGCTTCTTGATGAGCTCGGGATCTTCGGTGAGAAAAAGAATCCGGCCTTTGAGCCTGACCTTGTCCGGCCGCTTTTCGATTTTACGTTCCAGCAGTGAATTGATCACAACTTGACCCAGATCTTGACAGCCTCAGGCTACGACTTCATTGTACCGCCGTATGAGGATGAATCGTATCTAGTGGTGCCCGTGGGCCCGATCGTATTTCTCTCCCACAGGAACGGCGATCGGCAGCCGGTTCTCTTTGGGCGCGAGCGGACACGTGGCGTAGGCGGTCACTGCACAAGGCGGGTTGTGGGCGCGGTTAAAATCCAGCACGACCGTTCCATTCGCTGGCGGATCGGTATATAGGAAACGACCGCCGGGGTAAGTATCTGTTTTGCTGGTCAAATCATTGAACACCAGAAACAGTCCCTTGGACGCATCCCCACCAATATCCGTGAGGCGCAGTTCCTGGCCGTTGATCTTGAAGACCGCCGTGCCGGACGGAGGAGTGGGCGACACGTCACCCAGCACATTTGGAACATCGATCATCTTCTTGCCGTCCGACGGCTCCCACTTTGCGGTCACGCGATAATTCAGATCCGGCGGATAAAAGATGAGTCCGCGAAATTTCTCGACAGCCGGACTCTCGACATCCTTCACCCGAATGCCGATACGCTCACCACGCACGATCACGTGGAAGCGCAAACTGCCCAACTCTACGAGCGTTGTGTTATCCGCCGTATCGGGTACCAGTTTCGCCGTTGAGACGGGCTTCCCGCCAACCGTGGCATGAGCATCCGGCGTGAGCTTCATGGTTACGTCTTTACCCTGAAGTTCAAAGACGCCCCCATGGGCCGGTCCTTTCGGAAAAACCAGGACGTTGCTGGCATCCGTACCAAAACTGTTCTCGCCAGGTTTAAGCCAGAACAGGCCCGCCAGCGGTAGCCAATTCTGCTTGAGATCGTCGGCCAGTTCAGTTTTCCATTTGTCGTAGGCTTGCTGGTAGGCGGGGTCGCTTGCCGATACGTCAGAGGCACGGGCTTGTAGCCCAGAAACAGCCAGGACTATGGAGAGAGCGGTAGATAGTTTCCATCTCATGTTAGAACCTCGAACTCCCTAGGGGGCGGGACTTAAATTTCTATCGCAACTCGATCACCGCCGAAAAGTCTGCACATCCGGCAGCGGCTCGAGCCCGCTTTTCGTGAAAATGTTTTCGAACTCCTTCATCAATGCCTGGTGAACAATCCCATTCGAAGCCAGAGTCTCGCGGCTGTTCATCTCAAAGGGTTCGCCGCTGAAGCGGGTCACTTTGCCGCCGGCCTCTTCCACCATGAGCACACCCGCCGCGGTATCCCAGGAATTCAGATTAAACTCCCAGAAGCCATCCAGACGCCCGGCAGCCACGTAGCATAAATCCAGCGCCGCCGATCCCGCACGCCGCACGCCATGGGTCCGCAAAGTAATGTGATGATAAAAGAAAATATTCGGATTCTTGTGCCGCTTGTGACTGGGAAAACCGGTCGCCACCAGACACTCGGCCAGCTTCGAGGTCTTCGAAACCGTAATGCGCTGCTGGTTCAGGTAAGCCCCACTTCCCCGCTCCGCTGTAAACATTTCATCGCGCGTAGGATCGTAAACCACTCCGGCGATCCGTTTTCCCTTGTGCTCGAGCCCGAGCGAAACGCAAAACACCGGGAAGCCGTGTGCGAAATTTGTGGTCCCGTCCAGGGGATCGACATACCAGCGATACTCGCTGCCGGTATCGACCAGCCCTTCTTCTTCGCCGAGCACATCATGCCCAGGAAACTGGCTGCGGATACGTTCGCGGATCAACTTTTCCGAGCTGCGGTCCGCCACCGTGACCAGATCGGCGTCGCCTTTGTACTCGATGGTCACGCGCTTGCGAAAATAGTCCATCAGCATCGCGCCGGCTTCGCGAGCGATCTCGGTCATCGCGGGAACAAATTCATTGGGATTGCTTTGAGTCATGAGAAATACGGCTCTTCTTAGCGTCCTTTGCGGTTACCTTGTTTGTTTAGCAAAGCTTTTAACCGCCAAGGTCGCTAAGAAAATATCGCAAAGGACGCTAAGAAAGTCTGGGGGCCTACTTTTGCTTTCCGTCTTCTGAGATGTACAGGATCTCGTGTTTGAAAATAAAAAGATTGGGCCCGGTTTCGCGCGTCAGGCGAACCATATTGCGGTCGTAATACTCAATCCAACCGTGGACCACTTCCCCGTCCGCCAGCTTGATGCTGACCGGCTTCTGCTTTTCGCCCAACGACTTCAAATAAGCCGCCTCTTCGGAAGTTTCATCCGGAGGTGGAGCCTTCCCTTTGCGCGCGGAATTCGGCGATCCCTGGCCTGGAAATGGCATCGTCTTCATTTTACACGGAGACGTCCCACAGTCCGCTCCGGATCGTTTCAGGGCAGAAAAAGCCACCGATGCGAAGACCGGTGGCTTGAAAGCGCGATGATTCGTGCCCTAAAACTTGAACGTCAATTCGAACTCAATCGCCCGCGGTGCGCCCAGCGCGTTTACGCCCGAGCCCAGGCCCAGGCGCAGACTGTTGGGTTGCGAAGTGGTACCGTTTATCGACCCTTGGCTTCCGTCCAGAATGTTGCTGAAGGGAACGCCCGGCCCATCGAAGTTTGCCAGGTTAAATACGTTGAAAACAGTGACTCCCGGCCGCAGTTCAAAGCGTTCCTTGAACTTATATCCCCAGTTCACACCAAAGTCGAAAGTTTTCAGCCAAGCCTGGCCAATGGCCCCCGGGGGCGCCAGTTGCAAGGGTCCGAATAGCTGGGTAGCCGAAGGAGTGCTGCCTCCGATCACTCCGCCCAGCAACTGCAATTGGTTTTGCGTAAAGTAACCTTGCTGGATCAGATATTGGCCGGCTGGAGTCGGCTGTCCGACCAGATTGCTGTTGAAATTGCCAATCGCCTTGTTCAGGCCACTGACATTAAGACTGCGGCCAAAGGCTCCAATGTTGGTCCCGGGCAACAGATCGCCCGCCCCATCGTTCGACCCGACCGATCCGTCTCCGGTGCCATCCCCAGTGATATCAGTTTGGAAAATACCTCCGGGTAGGCCGCTAACTGGCAGCGTGATATCGGAAGGTAGTGGGCTGTCGAAGTGCCCAATCAAACTGACCCGGAAGTTCTTCGGCAGGTCAAAAAAACCGCCAAACGAAAACTGATGGGTACGGTCCAGTCCGTTCGGGCCTACATACTTCAGCGGGTTAGCATTGTCTTCGGGAAAGTTGATGAAGTCATTGTCTCTCGCGCTCGAAACATAGCGTGACAACGAATAGGAGACCTGCAGGTTCATGTATTTGATATACGGAAGCGGATTGTGGATGTCCTGCTTCAGCGACATCTGCAAAGCGTTATAGACGGATCGGCCGATGGGAAACAGCATCTGATTGGCGCCTACGTTTGGATTGACTCCGGCAAATGCAGCGCCTGGGCACGCAAACCCGCCGCAAAAGTTGTAGCCAGAATCCAGGCCGTTCCCAGCATAGTCTGCAATCGTCGCCCCGGCGTTGATGGCGCAATCAATCCCCGCGGACCCTGAGCCGCAGCCAAACGACGAGTTGGTCGCAGTAATCGCGTTGGTGAACACGGTTGCGTCGGGGTTGGGGAAGCGCGCATCACCCACGTGATTGGTATCGACGGTCAGCAGGTTGTGGGTAGCCACGTTGCGCAGATAGTCGATCGTCAGCACCACGCCGGGCTTGAATTCATGTTGAATGCCAAGGTTCATCTGCACCGAGCGCGGCGTGACGTAATCCGGAGCGAATAGGTTTGTGCCGGTTACATCGGCCCCGTCCGCAAGCGCGTTGCCGATGTATACCGGATTGACTGCGGGGCCCGCAGCCAGCGTAGCCGCCTGATACTGATGTTGAAGATCAATGATGGAGGATGCTTCCTGACCAATGGTCAGGGTTTCTCCGGAGATGCTGTTCGCGCAAAAAGTTGGAGTGGTTGAGGTGCTCTGGCCCGGCAAGTTGAAGGTTTGGGGGTTGCCGCCTGAGCAAGCGGGCTGCGACGCGAGGAAAAGCCCCTGCGCTAAGCGGGCCGGCCGGTCATACAGATTGTTATTCCAGACCGAGTTCTCGTAGAAGAGCCCGATCCCGCCCCGGATCACCGTCTTGCCCTTCTTACTGGTGTCCCAGGCAAAGCCGATCTGCGGGGCAAAGTTGTGATTCGGTTGGCTAACCGGTGCGCCAAGATTCGAATAGTACCCATTGTTAAATTGATCCAGCGCCGCAATGGGACCGAGATCGCTGTCCGTGCGGCCCGTATCCCGCACATAGCGCAAGCCGTAGGTGAGGGTGAGATTCGGTTTTATTTTCCAGGAATCGCCAAAATAGACTGAGAAACGATTGTCCGGACCCAGGCCGCCGGCCGGAAGACCAAAAGCCGCCTTCTCCGAAGAGAACCCTTGCCCGTTCCCCAGCGTGACGTTGGTGACTGGATAATTCAACGGGTTCCCGTTGCCGCCCGGAAACGGACAGTTTGCCGCCGTCACACAGGGAAGATCTTCGCCGTTGTTCAGGGCGAGCGCGTTCACCGCGGGTGCCAGACCCAGAAACTCGGCCAGTCCTCCCCCGTGCAGGTGATTGATGCCCACGCCAAAGCGGAAGATATGATTGGCCCGGACGGTGCTGCCGTCATACTTAAATTGATGGTTCGATTGCATAGTGGACTGCGGTGCCAGGAAGTTCGGCCCCGAACAGAAAGGATCGAGCCCTGCCGTGAGACAGTCGAGATCGCCGCCAATCGCCAACTCGATGCCCGGCGCCGGATTGAAAATGCTGGAACCGGTCACCGCGTCCGTGATTCCATTCTCGAACTTGGTATAGGAAAAGCGGATGGAATGGGTGAAGCTGCCGGTGCTGAAATCCACCCCCACGACGTGGTCGCGGTCATGGTTCACGTTGGCAAAGGGCTGGAATGAGTTGGGAATGTAAGGCAGCACGCTGCGGTTTTGCTCGTAAGAAAATCGGTAGAACGCCTTGTAACGCCCGGCCTGATAATCGACGCGACCGTCGAGCATGGTATCGCGAAATGGCGACGTGAAACTTCCGGTTAAGGCGCTGAAATCCCCACCCGGCAACACTGGATCCAGCAAATCCTGCTTGTTGCGTTCGCCGGCCGCGAAAAAGAAAAGCTTGTCTTTGATCACCGGCCCGCCCACGCTGCCGCCGAAATAGTTACGCTGAAAGTAGTTCGTGGAATCCCCGGGCAGAGCCGCATTGAGGCTCTGGTCGCGGAAATCGTAAAACGCATCCCCATGCAGGCCGTTGGTGCCCGACTTGGTGTTCATGCTGACCGAACCGGAAGAGGTCAACTCGGTGGAAAGATCCAAAGAAGATTGTTGCAGCGACGCTTCCTCAATGGCATCGAGCGGGATGTTTGCCGTGGTCGTGCCTACCGTCTCATCGCTGATGTCCACGCCGTCCAGTTCGATGCGGGCGGTGCGGCCGAAACGGCCGCCGAATGAGATCGACGAAAAGCCGTTCTTGGTGGGATCGAAGTTCCCGCCATCCTGAATCTGGACTCCCGGCTCCAACTGCGCAAGATCGAGGAAGTTGCGGCCATTGATCGGAAGATTTTCGATCTGCGCCGAGGTCAAAACCCCCTGCACAATGGCTTGCTCCGTATTCACGGTCACTTCGCCGGCCTGCACTTCTATGACCTGCATACTGTCGCCGATCGCCAACGAGATGTTTCCCGAAGCGGCCGTATTGGTTTGCACCACCACCGCGAGTTCGGTGGTCTTGAATCCTTTGGCCTCAACCCGCACCACATATTGCGCCGGATTGAGCGCGCCGGAAGCGTAGGCGCCCGCCGACGACGTCATCATCGTGATCACCTGGCCCGTTCCCTTGTTCGTGATCGTGACTTTGGCGCCGCCAACCACAGCACCGCTCGGGTCCGTGATGGTGCCTTGAATACTGCCGGTGGAAATTGTTGACTGAGCAAAAATGGGCGCGCAAGAGGCAGCCAGTATCGCCATCGCCAAAAGGGCAAATGCGAATCGCAACACACCGTCACGGGAGAGTCGGATCTTCGACAACATTGCCAAACCTGCCTTTCTGAATTCCTATTACTCTAAATGCGGAATGACCACAAACCACATTGTCTTGACCTGCGTCTTGTCTAGACTCAAAACGACTTGGAAGTATAGTAGCCCGTACGATGGCGTACTTTGAAGTCCGATCCCCCCGGCAGCCCATCAATCGAAACTTGAATCCGCCGAAAATCCGAGTCCGAAAGCCGCCGCACAGGATAGTAGGCCAGGAGATACTGCGTCCGCAGTTCGTCGCTGATCTTCTGAAACGCGCTGTCCAACTCGGACATGGAAGTCGCGTAAAAATACTTCCCGCCGGTGTCCTCGGAAATCTGAATCAGAGCATGTTCGCCGCCGGTGTCCCGCCCCGCGCTGGCTTCAATGGGAACCACAATAATACTGTAGACAATCGCTTCCGCTTCCTGAGCAGCGCGCACCGCTTCCTTGTAATCTACCTTGCTTACGGTATCGCCGCCATCCGTGATCACCACCATCACTTTCCTTCCCTCCCGCGGCAGCAGCGCATGGGATCCCAGGTAAAGCGCATCGTAGAGCGCCGTGGCCGCGCCCAGCCGCATGCGGTCGATGCCCCGGTCTACGGCCTTGGCGTCGGAGGTGAAGGGCACCACCTCACTGACAATTTCATTGAATCCGTAGAGCGCCATCGCGTCCACCGGACGCAAAATCGTATGCACAAAGCGCCGCGCCGAACTTAATTCCAACGGAAGGTCTTTGCGCGTGCTCAGGCTGGTATCGATGTCCAGCACGATGGATAGCGGCAAGGCCGACTCCCGGTCGAACACGGAGATGGTCTGCGGCCTTCCATCTTCCAGTAGCGCAAAGTTGTCCTTCTGCAGATTGCCGACCGGCGCCCCGTGCTCGTCGGTGACGGTGACGAATACGTTCACCAGCTTTACGTTCACCTTGATGGTGGCGGTAGTGTCTTCGTCCTTGGTCTTGCTGGCACTGGAGTTGGGCGCAGTTTTGCTGGTTCCGGCGCCGTCCGATGCCCATGGCGGCTTGGGTATCTGGGCATGGGCTAACGCAACAGCCATTATCACAAAAGCAATCAGATGTCGCATCGGAAGGGTGTAAGTAGCCTGCGCGAACTTGGCGGTTTGTTGACCGCAACCAGCAAATCCTGTCACTTAGATGCAGGCCTTCCCGAATGGGTGCCTTCGGCACGGCGAATCTCGGATGGGAAAGGTTCGCCGGCGGCCCAAACCGCGCCGTCCTCGAAATATTCCCTTTTCCAGATGGGCACCGTGCGTTTCAGCGTGTCGATGAGCCATCGGCAGGCGTCAAATGCCGCCGCCCGGTGCTCCGAAGCGACCGCAATAAACACGCTGGTCTCGCCGATTTCCAGCCTTCCCAGGCGATGAACGATGGCTACATCCCGCACTTTGAATTGAGTCAGTGCCTGCCCGGCTAATTCTTCCATTTGCTTTAACGCCATCTCTTCGTAGGCTTCGTACTCAAGATAGAGCGTGCGCCGCCCGCGCGTGTGGTTCCTCACTACGCCATCGAAGATAACAGCAGCGCCGTCCTCTGGATGTTTGATTTTCTCGACCACACTTTGCGAATCGATGGCTTCGTGGACGATTGCGCAATGGGCGGAGTTCGACTTTCCCCCACTCACCGGCGGCAGCAGAGCCACCTCGTCCCCTGGGTTAAGCTTGGTGTCGAGCCCGGAATATTCCTGATTCACTGACATCGCCATAGAAGCCGCAAAATCCTTTAATCGCGGGATTTGTTCTTCGTAGTGATTCAGCACATCCTCTAGCGTCGCGTTCTCGGGCAAGTTAAGAGATTCGCTTTCCCGTCCCGTGAGGTCTTTCAGCATACCGAAAAATAAGACATGAACTTGCATGATGCCCATGGTCAGTGTATCGCCCGAAATACCAAGAACTCTCGAAACGAAAATGCCAGCTCCCTTTCGAGAACTGGCATTTTCGCACAGAGACCGGGGGCAGCGTTATTTGTGGGGCTTTTCTTCATGCGGCGGCGGCGAAGGCGCTCTCTCGGCCTGGCGTGGCGCGGGCGCTGGTCTCTCCCGCTGCCAGTTGTTGAACTTCTGTTCCTCACTCCTCTGCCGTTCTGGCCGTTGCTCAACCGGGGGAGCCGTTCGCACCAATGGATGGGTTTGAGCATTCTCCGTTGGACCGCTTTGAACGTTCTCCGTACTGGTTGGCGGACGTGGCACCGTCCGCTGCGCGGAAGGCGGCGCCGGCCGCATGGTTCCTACCGAGGCTGGCGGTGTACCTTGTTCCTCCAGGCGAGGATTCCCCTGGGGGCGTGACTCGGTCTCGCGCACCGCTGGTTGCGGTCTTCCCGGCGTTTCGGTGCGCACATTCATCGTGGCCTGCCGTTGCTCGAATGGGGCCTTGGGCGGCGTCGGATTCCTGGTCGCAATCACCCGCCGGTTCACCACCGCGATCGGCGGTCTTGCACGCGCCGGCTGGCCCGCGCCCATCAGGCTTGATTCAACCGGCTTGATTTGTAGATTACGATCGACTGGCGCTTCCGCAAGTTGCCTTGCATCCACGTGGGCAAGATTTCTATCCACCGGACGAGCATTCACGAAAGTATCGTGCGAAACCACCGTGACCGCATTGTTCACATGCTGGTTGACATAGGTGATCCGGTTGGTGGTGCGCGAGTTATAAAAATTGTTCACCTGCGTAATGTTCACGCGGGTGTTGGTGATGTTCACGTTATTCACGTAAACCCGGCTGGTCCGATACCACGGAACAAAAACCTCGCGCGGACCCAGCGGGAACCAGCCCACTCCCGCGCCAAAGGAGAAGCTGAAACCACCGCCGCCCACGAAGGCAACGAAGGCCGGCGCATAAATCGGCCGCACTATCACCGGACCCGGCACCCAGCACCAACGCGACCGGGCAAAAGCCCAGCGTCCGTAATGGAAAGGGGCGAAACCCCAGGGCTCGTCTTCGACCCAGGTCCAGCCCCAGGGCTCGACAAACGCCCAGTGCCCGAAACGATAAGGGGCCCAGCCGGCCGCCACTCCTACCGGCGTCCACACTGGCCCGTAGTCGGCTTCATAGCTCCACGAACCGTTGTCATCCAGGTCTTCGTAGCCGGTCATCTCGGTGGAAATGTAATTGGCGGAGTCGGCCTGGTCTTCGCGCCGGTCGCGGCTGAAGGCAAAATTATCGAAATCGTCGGAACCCGGAAGCTGGGCAATCTCATGGTCCAGTTGATCGGTTCCATTGAACGTGGCCTGCTGTCCGGCAATGACGTCGTACGAAGCGCCGCCGCCCGTGACTTCTCCCCGTCCCTGCCAGACCGTGGTGATGGTCTGATCGCCGTTGGCATTCACGTCAACCCGATATTCGCCGGTACTTTGTATGGCAAACGCCAGGTTCGGCGTGTCCACCTCGAATGTGTTGCCATCATCAAGATGCTGCACCCTTACGATCAGAGTGCCCTGCGACAATTTCAATTGGGTGGTTTGGTCGTCGAGATCGAGAAAGGTAAGACTGGTCTCCGCATCCATGCGAATGGAAGTCGAGCCAATCTGCACTTCCGCGCGCGAATCCTTGTCCGCCCAAAGATTGTCGCCGGTGGTGAGAGGACGGTTGCTAATGGCAGTCACCCAATCGCCTTCGCCTCCGGGCTGGAAAGAAACAGCGCCGGTAGAGTAGTCGAGCCGCGCCACGCGACCGGGAGGGTCCTGGGCTGGGGCCTGATCTTGGTCCTGGTCTTGATTCTGATCCTGATTCTGCGCCTGGTCCGGCGCCTGATCTTGCGCCAGTACCATAGGCGTCGCATGCGACATCACGATAAGGCCCGCCAGGGTAATCACAACTGCCAGTAATTTGCTCTTCATGATGAGCCTCTTTCCTTGTGCGCGAATTCCGCACGTAACTCCAGGGCAACGACATGCCTATCTAATTTAACCCGATTCGCCCCCGGAAGTTCCACCCCGCCAACCCTAGGATTCTACAGCTAGAAAGTGGCGCATTTCTTTGCGTACTTTGCGGAGCTTCTCCTTTGCGTCCTCAGCGGTTAAAAGCTCTTGTTGATCCTGAAGATTGACCGCGGATAAGCCCAAAAAAATGCCAGCGTCGTTTCCGACGCTGGCAATCGCTGATGCTGGATGGTTTTTAGCTTATTGACTAGCCGTGAGAACTTTCTCGCGCTCTTCCTCATCCTGCCGTTCCTGCCGCGGGGTCGAGGGTAACGCCAGTTCCAGAACCTCTGGAATCGTCTTCACATAATGAACGCGAACGTTTTCCAGCTGTTCTGGCGTCAGATCTTCCTCAACATTAGTCTTGTTGTCCGCCGGCAAAATCACATCACGCACTCCTGCACGCTTTGCAGCCAGGACTTTTTCCTTGACTCCGCCGATGGGTAATACATTCCCACTCAGCGTGATTTCGCCAGTCATCGCCGTCAGCGGCCGCACCGGTCTGCCAGTAAGCAACGAGACCAGCGCCGTCGCCATGGTGACGCCAGCTGAAGGCCCATCTTTCGGAATCGCTCCCGCCGGCACGTGAATGTGGATATCGTGCTCGGCAAAGAAACTCTCCTGAATTCCAAGTTGCAGGGCGTTCGATCGCACCCAGGTCAGTGCCGCCTGCATCGATTCCTGCATCACCTGGCCGATTTGTCCGGTCATGGTGAAGCCGCCTTTGCCCTTCATGGTGTTGGCTTCAATGAACAGAATGTCGCCACCGGAAGGCGTCCAGGCCAGACCGACCACCACACCCGCGCGTTTGGTGCGTTCGGCAATCTCGCCGTCCACACGGACTTTGATGCCGCCCAGAAATTCCTGAATGATTTCCTGGGTCACCACCAGTTTGTCGGACTTGCCTTCCGCAAGCCGCCGCGCCTGCTTGCGGCAAATGGTCCCGATGTTGCGCTCGAGATTACGCACGCCAGCTTCCCGGGTGTAGTGCCGAATGAGATAGCCCATGACCTCCGGCGAAAACTCGATCTGCTCCGCCGTGATCCCGTTCTCCTCAATCTGCCGCGGCACCAGATATTGGAATGCGATATGGACTTTTTCTTCTTCCGTATATCCCTGGAGTTCGATGATCTCCATGCGATCGCGCAACGGCTCGGAAATAGGGTCGAGCATGTTCGCGGTCGTGATGAAAAGCACCTTCGACAGATCGAACGTCACATCCAGATAGTTGTCGCGGAACGACTTGAATTCTGCTCCGGATCCAGCGCTTCGAGCAGGGCCGAGCTGGGATCGCCACGGAAATCGCGCCCCACTTTGTCGATTTCGTCGAGCATGAATACCGGATCTTTGGTCTCCGCCCGGCGAATGCCCTGAATGATCTGACCCGGCAACGCGCCGATGTAGGTGCGACGGTGGCCGCGAATCTCAGCCTCATCGTGCACCCCGCCCAGGGAGATGCGCACAAACTTCCGCCCCAACGCCCGTGCAATCGACTTGCCGAGCGAAGTCTTGCCCACGCCCGGAGGTCCGACAAAGCAAAGAATCGGACCCTTCATCGTCGGCTTCAATCGCCGCACCGACAAGTAATCCAGAATGCGGTCTTTGACCTTCTTCAAGTCGTAGTGATCGGTATCGAGAATTTCTTTCGCTTTAGGGATGTCAACTTCGCCACCCGAAGTCTTCGCCCACGGCAACACCGCCAGCCACTCGATGTAATTGCGGGTCACGGAATAATCCGCCGCCATCGGCGACATACGCGCCAGCCGGCCTAATTCTTTAAGAGCTTCCTTTTTCACTTCGTCCGGCATTCCCGCGTTTTCGATCTTCTGACGCAGCTCTTCGGTATCGCGCGCGCCTTCATCCTGCTCACCCAATTCCTTCTGGATGGCCTTCATCTGCTCGCGCAGGTAATATTCGCGCTGCGTCTGTTGCACCCGGTCCTGCACTTCGGACTGGATCTTGTTGCGCAGTTGCTGGACTTCCAGTTCCTTCGCCAGATGTTGATTGATTTTCTCCAGGCGAATGCGCACGTCGGTAGTTTCGAGTGTGTCCTGTTTGTCGGAAGTCGAAAGCGAAGGCAATGACGAGGCGATGAAATCCACCAGCCGCCCCGGCTCCTCAATATTCATGGCGACGGTTGAAAGCTCATCCGACAAAGTCGGCGAACCCGCGACAATCTGCTGGAATAGAGTCAGAACATTGCGCTGTAGCGCTTCCACCTCGGAACTCTTGGGTGGAATTGCTTCAGGGATCGACTCGACGCGTCCACGCATGAACGGAGTCAGTTGCACGAACTCCGTCATCCTCACCCGTTCCAGACCCTCGGCAAACACAAAGAGGCTCTGGTTGGGCATCTTGACCACTTTGTGCACAATCGCCAGGGTGCCAACGGTATAGAGGTCGGTCGGCTGGGGAGCATCAACCCGGGCCTCCCGTTGGGCCACCACAACGATGGTTTTGTCCTCGCCCAACGAGTTGATCAGTTGGACCGAACTTTCCCGGCCAACCGTCAGAGGAAGCACCGCATGGGGGAATAGAACCGTATCCCGCACCGGCAGGATGGCCAGGGCGCGGTCCCCGGGCCCTTTATATTCTGTAACTTCTGGACTTGCTTCGTGTGCCATTTTTCACCTTGAGTGTAGTCTGCTCAAGTTTTGATGACCCAAGAGCCTATAAAGATGCAAGTGCGCTGATTCGTGAATCCAGGAACGATTCCTCAAACTGCTGGATTCTAACTCTTCCTGCCCGCTTTGTACTCAACCGAAGGTGCATAAGCCGGCCCATTACCCATGATGCCGCTACTTGGATGAAAGAACCGACTTACGCAGCCGGATAAATTCCCAGCACCTTCACCATATCGGCAAATTCCGCCAGGTCCGTTAATGCACCACGCGCGGTCTTGTCATCGCCACGCAGATAGTCCACGTAAAAAACGTACTCCCACGGCCTTCCCCGCATGGGCCGCGACTCAATTTTGCTCATGCTGATGTCCCGTACCGCAAATACGCTCAAAGCCTTGTACAGCGCTCCGGGCAAGTTCTTCAAGCCGAAAGCGATCGACGTCTTGTTGGCCCCTGGCAGAATGCGTTTTTTCTTGCGAAGCAGAAAAAATCGAGTGAAATTTCGTTTGTCATCTTCGATTCCCGTCGCCAGAATTCGTCCGTGATAAACCGCGGCTGCGTGCTTCCCCGCGATCCCGGCGGCATCCCGTAATCCCGCTTCCATCACATGCTTTACGCTGCCCGCCGTATCGTAAAACGGCGTCGCCTGGATCTTGGGATTCTTCTGGAAGAAATCGCGGCATTGATCGAGCGCGACGGGATGCGAAAATGCCCGCCGGATGTCTCCCCGCTTTACTCCTGGCGCGGCAATCAGGTTGTGCACGATCCGCAGCCGAAACTCGCGCTGAATGAACACCTTGCGCGCCAGCAGCAGATCGAAATGCTCGGCCACCGACCCGGCCAGCGAATTCTCAATCGGAATCACGGCGGCGCCAACCGACCCCCGCTCCAATCGGTCAAAAACCTCAACCGAGCGCGCGCAGGAGACCACGGTACATCCCGGGACCATTTTCTTGGCCGCTTCGTGGCTGAACGACCCGGCTTCCCCCTGGATGGCAATCTTCACTTGAGCAAGTTAACTTCCGGCGCGGGCGAAAGCAAATCTTTCTCCAGCAAAAGAGCGTCCAACCCGTTCGAGTAGTAGCGCGGCAGAGTCTTGATCACGTCATAGCGGTGGCGTTTATAAAAGGCCAGAGCACCGGTATTGTCGACCGCGCTTTCCAACCGGACTGCGTGGCACTTGGCAGGCCGCAGGCGGTCTTCAGCAATTCTCAGCAATGCCGAGGCAATCCCAGACCGGCGAGCTACGGCTCGGACATCAATCGTGATGATATGGCCCACCCCCCGGCGGTTGGCTTCCGCCACGATAAATCCCAGGACTTCCGATCCCTGTTCATCTGTGGCCAACACGGTAAACGACCCCGGCCGCTTGATGTAAGCCGCCAACTCAAATTTCGAATACGCAATCCCTTGCGGAAAGCATTCCTGGTCCAGCTTCCACAGGATGTCGAAGTCCTCGCGCCGGAAGTCTCGCAGCTTGAACCTCACCCACCCATTGTAAATTGCCACAACTCACGTGGCCGCGGACGCCTCGTCTGCGCCGCAAAAAATTTCCCCAGAAACGGTTGCCCCGGCAGCGTCTCTGGACGTACCATGATTTCAGAAGGTGCGTGGTGCTTCTTTTCCTCATCGACGGGCTGAGTGCCGCCGCCCTGGTTGGCCTCTGGTATCTTCTGTTCGCCCGCTACAACCGTCAAAAAGGTGCTGCCGCGCTGCGCTGGGTGGAAATCGCCTGTTCCAGTCAGGGCCGCATCGTCGACACCCGCTGGTTCGGCTCCTCCCGTTTGCAGGCCCAATTAAGTTTCGCCTCGCACTGGTTTGAAAACGCCAGAGTCACGGTCCGCCTGCTGCCTCGCCCGCTCCCGCTGCAGTGGTTCCTGAGCATCTGGCACAAACATGCGGAAACCGTAACTTTTGAAGCCGACCTGGACGACGCCCCCGCGTTCCATCTCGAAGTCTTCCGCCATCGCTGGCTCACCGAAAAACCCAAGCATATCTCCGACAACTCGCGGAACTGGACCATCTCCCGCCCCGGCCCGGTCGTGCTCACCACCCGCACCGAATGGACCGACGAGCTCACCCCAGTCGTCAATACGCTGATGACTTCCAAAGGCCACAGCCTGATCACCGTGCGCTTCCGTCCCAACTCTCCGCACCTGGCCGCCACCGTTCCCCTCGACGCTTTTTCCGACGAACAAACCGCCGCCAACTTCCTCAACGTAGTTCGCGAGCTGGCCGCCGGCGCCTCCACCTACCGCGAATAACTCACCACAAACCCTGTCATCCTGAGGGAGCGCTTTTTGCGACCGAAGGACCCATGCATTTTTGCGCGGAGCCGCCGGAGCAATGCAGAGGTCCTTCGTTGGGAGTCGTTGGCTTCGCCAGCGACTCCGCTGCCTCAGGATGACAAAGTTGAGATGAAAGCTGGGCGAATCCGTCGACGCATGCCTTTTTTTGCTTTCACCTGGCGATTCCCCGTGCTATCGTTCCGGCCCATGCCGGACGCGAACCCTCCTCAATTCAATACGGCGGAATACGCGGGACAGCCCGGAAGCGACCACTGCGAGTTCTGTCATCGGCCAATCACTTCACGTTACTATCGGTAAACATCACATGACATGTCCCGCCTGTACGGAAAAGGCGGTTCTCGAGGGCCGCTAAGGATAGCCATGCGGCATTCCTGCGAGCATTGCTATTTGGAGCAGGCGCAGCGGTAGCAGGATTAGCGCTCTACGCTTTAGTTGAAATTGCCACCAATTTTATTAGTGCGTTTGTTTCGTTGGCAGTTGGCTGGATGGTCGGCAAAGCCATGATGGCAGGATCGAAGGGGGTGGGCGGACGCCACTATCAAATTACGGCTGCAATGTTGACTTACGCCGCTGTCTCCATGGCAGAGGTTCCGGTTATCCTTTTCCTTCGGCAGAATGCGGCCTGCAACACTGGTCGGGGCGCACCTGGGTGGCGTGCTCGTTCTATTCGGACTCACGTCAAACCAGAAGAATTTCTTGACTTAGTCACTGGCTCGGGCTTGCTCCCGTTGCTTGAACTTCGGTGGATCTCGGGGCGATTGGACTGTTTATCCTGTTTGTAGGTATTCGCACCTCGTGGAAAATCACTTCCGAGGCACCGGTGATCCGAAATTATTGGGCCCTTCAGCGCCTCACCGCCTGCATCGACATGAGATGATGGAATCAGAAGCACAGATTCTGAAACCGTGTCCCCCATCACTTCTCCGTTCACCGGAAACTGTACCCGCTGCTCCCATGCGCTTGCCCCGGGAGCGCTCGAATGCGAGCAATTGTCATGCTCTAGTGCATGCCGGAGGAATTGGAGCAACTGGCAAAGGAAGCCAAGACTCTCGAATCCAAGGGCGAACTTCACATGGCCCGCGATCGCTGGCTCATGGGCCTCCCTCTTTTACCGCGCGGATCGAAACAAGCCGACTGGATCCAGGCCCACGCCCGCGAGTTGGAATTGAAAGCCAATGCCAGGCTGGCGCCACCCCCACCCGAAAACAATTGGGCCAAAAAAGTGGGCCCGCTGGGAGCTCTCGGCCTCTTGTTGTTAAAGGGGAAGGCTCTTCTGATGTTCGCCTTCAAGCTCAAATTCCTGATTAGTCTGGCGGCGTTCATCGGCGTCTATTGGACGCTCTACGGCGCAAAATTCGGCATCGGCTTCGCCGTCCTGATTCTGATTCACGAAATGGGCCACCTCATTGACGTAAAGCGCCGCGGCCTGCCTGCGGAGATGCCGGTCTTCCTGCCAGGCTTCGGGGCCTACGTAAAGTGGCAAGCTCTTGGCGTCCCTTTGGAAACTCGCGCCGCCGTCAGCCTGGCTGGGCCGCTCGCCGGATGCATCGCATCCGCCGCATGCGCTCTGGTCTGGTGGAAGACCGGCGACGGCGTCTGGGCGGCGCTGGCACGATCCAGCGCCTGGCTGAATGTCTTGAACCTGATCCCGGTCTGGATGCTCGACGGCGGCCAAGCCGCCCAAGCCCTGGGAAAAATCGAACGCTGGCTGATCGCGGTCGCTTCCCTGGCCCTCTGGTACTTGCTGGGAGAGAAAGGTATTCATATTCGTCACTCTAGGCGCGGGATTCCGTTCGTTCATGAAAGACACGCCGCCGCATCCCAGCCGCAGCATTCTTCTGTACTACATCGCCGTACTGACCGCCCTTGGTTTAGTCATGTGGATGCTCCCCGGGCAAGGCTTCGGAACACACTAAACGCTTATCAGCTTTTCTCCGGCTCCGCCAGAAACCGGTAACCCACTCCCCGCGCCGTCAGCAAGTGCTCCGGCTTCGCTGGATCATCCTCGATATAGCGCCGCAGTCGCACAATAAAGTTGTCGATGGCGCGAGTGTCGGTATCTTCGTGCAGGCCCCAAACCTCTTCGAGTATCGACTTTCGCGAAACGATCTTCCCCTGGTTGCGGACCAGATGACGCAACAGTTCGGCCTCCATGAGCGTGAGATGAATGGTGTTGCGATTCACTCGCAATTCCAATTTGCCGAAATCGATGGTCCGCCCATGGAAGGAGAACGCGTCATATTCCGTAACCTCGGAATCAGCGACAGCGGAGCCGCCCGCTGAACTCGCCGGAGTCTGCAACGAAGCCGCCGCGCTCATCCGCATCCATTCCCGGCGCCGCAACAACCCTTGAAGCCGCGCCAGAAGAATCGCCAGCTCGAAAGGTTTGGGCAAATAGTCGTCGGCGCCCGACGCGAATCCTTTCAGCACATCCTCCGGCCGGCCTCGCGCGGTCAGCATCAACACCGGGATAAACTGCCGGGCCGCGCGCAACTCGGCAGCTACCGCAAAACCATCCTTGCCGGGCAGCATGACGTCGAGCACCATAGCATCGAATTCTTCACGCGGCCCGACCTGCAGATTTCCGTTTTCTGCCGCGGCCCGGTCAACCTTCCCCAGCAAGAGTTCCAGCGCACTCTCCCCATCGCCCACCACCTGGACGGAGTGCCCTTCCGCCTCCAGATTGAATCGCAGCCCCTTCGCCAGATGGGCCTCGTCTTCCACGATCAGCACGCGGCTCATGTCCGGCTCTCCTGCGAGGCGTCCCGCGGCAGTTGCAGAATTACGGTCGTCCCATGCCCCTCGCCGGCACTTTCCGCGGACACTTTGCCTCCATGTTTCTTGGCGATGGCGCGCACAATAAACAATCCCAGGCCAGTGCCTTTCACATGTGCGAGAGAGCGATTGGGAACGCGATAGAAGCGTTTGAAGATCCGTTTCAATTCCGCCGCCGGGATGCCCACGCCGTTATCGCGCACACTTAACCGGACATGCTTCTCGTCCGGCGTCTCCACTCGCACCGAAATCTCCACCTTCTGTCCGGAATATTTAATGGCATTGTCGAGCAGATTGGAAACCGCCGTGCGCAACTCATCGGAATCGCCGTTGACCCTCGCCCCCGTGCCGTTCCTCGAAACCTGCTCGTAGCGCAAAGCCTCGGCCGGAAGGTGATGCCCGGTGCGAGCCGTCTCCACGCACTCCTTCACCAACTCAGCAAAGTCCAGCGGCGCGTACCGGGATTTTCTTACCGCCGCCTCTCCGGCTTTCAACACCTGTTCGACCGTACTCAGGAGCCGGTCGGTGTCATCCAGCATGAGGCGGTAGAACTCGTGCCGCTTGGCTTCGTCCACGTCGCGGCGCTGCAAAGTTTGGAGATAAAGGCGGATCGACGCGATGGGCGTCTTTAATTCGTGCGTCACCGCATTGATAAAACTGTCATGCTGCTCGTTGCGCTTGATTTCGCGCACCAGAAAAGTGGTGTTCAGGATGAGTCCGGCAGCGATCACGCCAAAAAAGATGATGCCCAGAATGACTTTCACATCCAGTCGCCAGTTCAGGATGATCCAGCCAAAGCCCACGGCCACGGCCAGCGCCGCCAGACACACCCCCAGCGACAGAAACGTAATGGTCGCCCGCCGCCGGCTGGTGATGCGCATGCGAGGATTCTACCGCGCGGTAGGATTTTTGGGTGGAGCAGTCGCTTCAGCGCCGCGAACGTCCCTGCGAATAGGCGCCAAGCACTTCCAACCTGCAGTGCTAAACTACAAAAACTCCAATGATTTTGAACCAATACTACCTGGGCTGCCTCGCCCACGCGTCCTATCTGCTCGCAGACGAGGCCAGCTCGACCGCCATCATCGTCGATCCCCAGCGCGACATCCAACAATACCTCGCCGACGCCGAAAAACACGGTCTACAGATCCGCCACGTTTTTCTCAGCCACTTCCATGCCGATTTCGTTGCCGGTCATCTGGAGTTGCGCGACCGATGCGGCGCGACCATCCATCTCGGCTCACGCGCCCAAGCGGAATACGCTTTCGTCCCCATGAAGGACGGCGACGCTCTCGACTTCCCCGGACTGCGCCTGCAGGTGCTGGAGACTCCCGGCCACACCATCGAGTCAATCTCGATCCTGGTGTTCGATCTCGCGAAAAACGCAGCGCGACCTCACGCGGTCCTCACCGGCGACACGCTATTCATCGGCGACGTAGGCCGTCCCGACCTGCGCGCGTCGCTGGGCTGGACCGCCAACGATCTCGGCTCCCACCTTTACGACTCGCTGCACAACAAGCTCCTGAAGCTTCCCGACGAGACCCTCGTCTATCCGGCCCACGGCTCGGGCTCGCTGTGCGGAAAAAATCTTTCGTCCGACACGGTCTCCCCCCTGGGCGTTCAGCGACGCATGAACTACGCGCTGCAACCGATGACGAAAGAAGAATTCATTCGCCTCGTCACCGCCGACCAGCCCGACGCTCCTCCGTACTTCACCTACGACGCCATTCTCAACACTCGCGAACACACTCCGCTCGACCAGAATCTCGAACAGGCGGTCCGTCCCATCGCACTCGAGGAAGTCTTGAGCATGGGAGATGCGGGCGCTCAACTTCTCGACGTCCGCGACCCCGCCGAATATGCCAAGGGTCACCTCGCCGGCAGCATCAACATCGGACTCGGCGGCCAATACGCCACCTGGGCGGGCACGGTGCTCGAGCGCGCCAAACCCATCGTCATCATCGCTGAGCCCGGCCGCGAGACCGAAGCCGCCCTTCGTCTCGGCCGCATCGGTTTCGATCACGTCGCCGGATACTTGCAGGAGGGCATGGAAGCTCTCGCCGTCCGGCCCGATCTGGTGTGGCCCACCGAACGTATCAGCGCCCCGGAAGTGGCGGAGGAACTGGCGAGCCCCGGGCCGCCGCTATTGCTCGATATCCGAAACCCGCGCGAGTGGGCGAGCAAACATATTGACGGCAGCCTGAACGTCCCGCTCAACCACCTGCAAGAGCGCATCGCCGAAATCCCCCGCGACCGCCGCGTTGCCGTTCATTGCGCGGGTGGCTATCGCTCGTCGATCGCCGCGAGCATTCTGCAGCAATACGGGATCACCAATCTCGCCGAGATGGCCGGCGGCCTCGCCGCCTGGGAGGCCGCGAAACTACCCGTGGTTTCGTAAGCCGGGACACGGCCTAATCGTCACTCGCCGCCGTCTGGTGAATGCGATGGTCGGACGGCGGAAACGATTTCCGGTTTATGCAATGCTTGAGCTAGCCTTCGGATGAAGCAACCCGGGAGGAACGATGGCGGACAATAAAACCAAACCGACCAAGGCCAGCGTGACAGAGTTTATTAATGCCCTCACCGACAGCGCCAGGCGCGCCGACGCCAAACTGCTGGTCAAGGTGATGCAAAGAGCGGCGGGCGAAAAGCCTCAGATGTGGGGACCTTCGATCATAGGCTTTGGCAGCTACCACTACAGCTATGGCAGCGGACGGGAGGGCGACATGCCGCTGATCGGTTTCTCGCCGCGCAAGGCCGCCACGGTTCTGTATGGCGTGACCGGATCAGGCGGCTCTAAGGCGTTGCTGGCAAAACTCGGCAACCACACCACCGGCAAGGGCTGTCTCTACATCAAGAAGCTCGCTGATGTCGACCAGAGTGTACTGGAGGCGCTGGTCGTCAAATCCCTGGCCACCCTGCGGGCACGGCATTCTAAGACGATGTAGCTGGCTTAAAGCTACTTCTTCGGACGCGACTCCGGAGGCACCATGCCCGCCACCCGGTAGTAAACCGTCAACTGGCCATAAATTTCTCCGGAATGCTCGACGAAGCCATAGGCAAGGTCTTTGACTCGGGTCTGCTGGTTGCTGAACGGATCTACAACCAGACTCGACATACCCTTATCTCCCCTGGCCTTGATCGCCGCAGCGCCGTCCGAAAACGACTTCTTCACGAACGCGACCACATCCGCTTTGCTTTTGAACTGGTCGCGTTTGGGATCGTCCATCTCCGGCGTCTTCTGGCCGGCGAGTGCATCGATAAAAAACTGGTTGGCGTGGGCCGCGTGGATCAAGCGCTCGGCAAAGCTGCGTACCGCTGGAGTGGGCTTGAAATCGTACTTGTCCTCGGGAAAATCTTCTGCCATCGCGGTTAGCTTGCGCCCGATGTCATTCCACTGTTCGAGCAACGCCTGCGACGGGCTCGCCGCCGCCTTCGGCGCCGCTTCTTTTTTCGGCATGTCCTGCGCGTGGGCTGGAGCGGCCAAAACGCCAGCGGTGAGGATCACTAAAACAAGCAAACAAACTTTATTCATTGCGATATGCCTCCGCATCATTGTCTCCGGCGCATCTTACAGGAATTTACCTGATCGGGAAATGGTATTCCCCTGTTGCCCATGATCGACCCACCGCCGGGCTCATGCCGCGCCTGCCGTTCTTTCTACGCTGGTCCTGGCCTCGATGGCCTTGACGGAATTTTCAAACGCCTTTTCCAAAACGCGCTTGCCGATGGTCCCGACGACCAAGCCCAGCAGGCGTCCCTTGAGGTTCTTGCCCTCGCGTACGACGACCACGTCAATATCGGTCATGCCATCCGGCCGACATGTGAAGGAGTAGGTGTGGCTCGACGCTCCTCCCCAGGTGTTGGAATCGGTCGTGGTCAGGACCACGTGGTTGGGATCGGACCAATCGTAATGCAGCCGCTCCCAGATGCCGCCCGAGCCTTCGGTGACGTCGGCCTCCGACCGGCCCCGGGAATGCACCTTGAGGTACTCGTCCGTGCTGTTGCCAAAGAGCTTCGCGCGGCCAGGCCCGAAGTCGGTGAGCCCGGCGACGTACTGCTCGGACGTCAATGTGGTTGTCTGGTGGAGGTGGATGGTGGACATACGTGCTCCTTTCGTTATCGAGCGACGAGCTGCTGCCCGCCGGCGATCTTGTAAATATTTTCCCAGGAGTCAAAACAGGAGAGCCTCTACCCTCGAGGCTCTCCTGCTGATTTGCGCACAGTTAGCTAGCTTTGGCCAGGTTCACATCCGATTTCGCTGCGACTGACCGCAGTGATCGGAAGCCCGCGCGCACCTCTTCTGAAAGAAGTTGCGGTTGTTCGAACGCGGCAAAGTGTCCGCCTTTCGCAACCTTGTTGTAATGGATCAGCTTGGGATACGCCTTCTCTGTCCAGCTCCGCGGCGCGGGATAGAGCTCGTCAGGGAAGACGCTTACGGCCACTGGGATGGAGACGCCCTTCACATTGAAGTACCCTCCTTTACCCCAATACTCCCAATACAGACGGGCGCCAGAAATCGCCGTGTTGGTCAACCAGGTGATGGTGATGTTGTCGAGGACGTCGTCGCGCGTGAGGCCTTCGGATTTTCCCTCAAAGACGCGTGCGATCAGCTCGTAGCTGCGCGCGTCGTGATCAAGAAAATAAGCCGCCAGGCCGACGGGTGAGTCCTCGATTCCGTACAACGTCTGCGGTCGCAGCCCCATCTGGTACCCGTAGGCAATTCCTTTTTGATAGACGAACTGCAAACGCTCGTAAGCGACCTTCTCATCAGCTGAAAGACCCGATGGCGCTGGCGCCCCGGACGCAGCCGCCTTGTCAATATCGGGTGGAAAGATGCCGGGCATGTTGGTGTGAATGCCGAGCAACTCGAGAGGTGCATCCACACCCATTTGTTCGGTGATGACCGCACCCCAATCGCCGCCTTGCGCCACGAATTTCGTGTATCCGAGGCGCTTCATCAGCACCACCCAGGCTCGCGCGATATGGGCAACATCCCACCCGGTGGTGGTCGGTTTGCCTGAGTATCCGTAGCCCGGCATGGACGGAATCACCAAATCAAAAGCGTCCGATGCGCTGCCGCCATGCGCCGTGGGATTGGTCAGCGGCTCGATAATCTTCAGCTGTTCGATGATTGACCCGGGCCATCCGTGGGTAACGATCAGCGGCAAGGCATTCTCGTGTTTCGAGCGGACGTGAATGAAATGAATGTCGAGGCCGTCGATCTCGGTGATGAACTGGGGCAGGGCGCTCAGTCTCGCCTCCACCTTGCGCCAGTCGTATTCGGTTCCCCAATATTTCGCGAGGGCCTGAGTCGTCGCAAGTTGCACTCCTTGGGTTGCGTCTGTAACCGTCTCTCGCTCAGGCCACTTGGTCGCGTTGATGCGCCTGCGCAATTCGGTGAGTTCAGCTTCCGGAACTTTCACATGGAATGGGCGGATAGCGGTCTTGTCGGTGGCTTTGCTGCTCTGGGATGTTGCGCTGGTTTGGGTCATGGTCTCCTCCTTTTGAGTGGTTTTGGCTTGTTTGGTTTGTGCTGGAGTTGGTTTGTGCTGGAGTTGGTTTGCGTGCAGTCATAACCTCATTCTTTTCCGCTGTGGAATCAGGGTGCGTAGTGGGTGAAGACATAGTCGTGATCTTTCGCCGGCGCGTGGCAGGGAAAGCAGGTCTGGTGTAGCGCCTTGTCGCCGGGTTTTCCGTCCTTAAAGTCAGCGAATCCCCAGCCTCCCGTCGTGGCGTACTTCTTTGCGTCCTTGACCATGAACTGAACATTTACCCGGGATCCGATAAGGAAAGATTGAGTGCCGGGGAAGGGACCGTTCAGAACTTTATTATTGTCTTCCGACGGGACACGCGTCCAATGAATCGCCGCAATGATCGCACCGTCCGGAAACGGAATCGTCCCCTCCCGAAACGCCTTGATCGCGATATCGTTGCCGAGTTGAGCCCGCAACTGGTCGGATTTACCCGCTAACAGAAGGTGGTCCACGGCGATCAATTTCCAATCCCGATATCCGGGGGGAATGGTGACGCCGTAAATCGGAGAGGCGACCGGCGAGGCCGCTTCCTCGGCGTGCCCGGATGCGGGCACCGTGAGGGCGACAACCCCGGCGAACGCTACTACTGAGAACAGTACGAAAACAATCCGTCCCATAGTTGCCTCCCTTCACTGTGATATTTTTTTGGTCCGCAGGTTTTTCCGGAATAACAAAGCGGTAAGGCTGGTGATGACGACACCGCACCCATAATCAACCACCTTGAGTTCTACGGACAAAGCCCTTTGCGGATAATTCTTGACCCCTTAAGTGACGCCATTCTGCCCAGCTGGACGGGACAACGCATCCCTAGATGGAATGTTTTTTCTCTAACCCGGCAGTCCCAATCGAGGTATACCCCCTTCGAGGTAATAAATTCAACTTGGGTTGCAAGAGCGCGAAGAAGAAAGAGCCTGCCGCTTTGAACGACACCCAAGCTCCCGAACCGCGGGACTACTTAAAGAAACACTTAATGTCTCCCATGTCGATGGCCACCAGTAAAGGCTCTTTCACCAACTGATAATCGCCTTCATAGGCATACACTCGACGCTTGGTCGGGAACATAATGCCGTCCACTTCGCGATAATCCGAGGCACAGTTGAGCCCGGTCGCGCCGCCAAGAATGTCCACCGTATAGTCGTGCCGGCGCAATAAGCCATCGGGCCCAAAGCACGAGATCTGTTCCCGGGTGTGGCTCTTCACCGTATCGGGGAAGGTCACCTTGAGCCGCCGCCAGGTTTCGCCCTCGACTTGAATCGACGGGACCTCCTCCGTCATGAAACCCGGATAGGTATAGAGGAACGGAGTATTCAGGTAGGTCCACAACGCTTCGCCCACAAAATAAATCACCTGGACATCTTCCCACGGGGTTTCTCTCTGCTGCCCAACAAAGGACTCTCCGGATTGTCGCGGGCCTCGATCAGGGTCCCGTCCGCAGTTTCGATCACAATGCGGTTGGGCTCGAACGTCGCCCGCTTATTTTGGCCGGGGAAATCCACAGTGCCCCGTTGGTTCCGCGTCTCTACTGTCAACACCACATTCTTGAGAAAGTCTGGCTTCCCTTTGACGTACCAGATCGCGCCGGTGATCGACGCCCCAACTTTGACCGCCTTCACCTGGTTCCAACGCTCAAGGCCACCGTGCGCTTGCAGAGCTAAATTCAATAATTCGTTCATCGATCTCCTGGGCTGTCGGTGTAATGGCCTGTTGACCGTCTACTAGGACGGTTTGCCGCTTCAGTCGAGAGCCCCATCCTCCTGCGCGTAAAACCGCCAAAAAAGGTGGGCCCGCGGTCCGGTTGACCCACTGATATTCCAACCGTTCTTAGCGTCCAATGACGCCGTGGTCCTCGCCCAGCGTATCTTTCGCAGCGCCGACGATGTTACCGTTGTTCTTGATGCGAAACAATTCCAGCCCCGCTGCTCCAGCCACGTCCACCTGGCTGAACACGCCGCGGCTGTATATGAATCCGTGTTCTACTTTGTCGGGATACCGGAACGTGCCTGCGATTGCGCCTGCGTCATTGATGCCTAGCGCTCTAGTGTCGGCTGCGAGTGGGAAATCGATTGAGTAATAAACGCCATCGCTTAATAGAAATCCGCGCACGGCATTGTCCGAGTCAACATAGAGACCAACAATCTCGCCTTTGGAATTGATGCCTAAAGCCTCTGTCCCCAGCGAAGCTGGGTAATCGAGAGTGGTAATCGTTCCGCCGTTGTCGACGTAACCATGCTGATTGTTGCTGCTGTCAACATAGTCCCCCACAATCACTCCGGAATCCGAGATGTCCGTAGCTTCGGTGAAGGCCGAACCAACGGGATCGATGATCGTAAAGGTGGTGCCGTCGTAGAAAAATCCCTGCCGTGCCCGCGCCGAATTGTCGAAGTTACCCACCATTTGGTCGGAGGCGTTGATGCCCAGAACCATACTTGCAACGGAATCCGGAACATTCAGGGAGTGATAAGAGTTTCCTTGAAAATAGAACGCTGTGTTTTGGTTCGTAATATCAAATAAGCCTACGGCTGTTGCCTTGTTAACGTCGAAAATCGCCGACGAGAAGGCGCCAGGGTAATCGACCGTCCTAAATTGGTAAGTTTTGACTCTCGCCAGCTTTAGGGCAACTGCGTCCGGGTGCGGTCCGAGGCTCGGATTCGTGGCGGTTTGAGGGTTTGCTGGATTAAACGGATCCCAAAAACTCAGTAGTCGGTGCGAAGCCCGAGGTTTGGTTACGGGCGTTGATTGTGCTGTCAGCGGGTGAGAGTGCAAAATGAGCGCGAACGCAAGAACTGCAAGAGATTGAATCGGTCTGCCAGTCATATCGGTCTCCTAAGAATTCGGACTGTCCCCACTCAACGGGCTTAAACCTCGATCGAGGCTCTCCTTAATGTCTCTAACCACGTAAAGACGTGACAGATTATGCCACCGAAATGGTGGATATTTTTCCCATGAAGCGGAAAAAGCTGTAAATAACCAATTTCTTCCCCAAAACAAAACGGCACGGCTTTCGCCGTGCCGCATGAACTTCTAAAGTAATCTTAAACCGACGCCAGTTCCGGTTCAGCAACCGGAGCAGCCGTCGCAATCCTCTGCTGCAGCTCTTCTTCTTTCTTCTTCAATTCATCCAGCTTGACCTGATAAACCTGCTTGGCCAATCCCAGCTTGGTCAGCGCCCAGATGCCGTACCAGTTGAAATCCACTTCATACCAGCGCAGCCCATGGCGTGCCGAAACCGGATGCGCATGATGATTGTTGTGCCAGCCTTCGCCGAAGGTCAGAATCGCCACCCACCAACTGTTGGTGGAATCGTCTTTGGTGACAAAGCGTCGGGTTCCCCAGCTGTGGGTCGCCGAATTCACCAGCCAGGTGGCGTGCAGGCCGACTACGGTCCGCATGAAAATTCCCCACAGCAGAAACGGCAGGCCGCCAATCGCCAGCAGAATGACGCCCAACACGATCATGGGAACGTAATGATATTTCGTGATCCAGACATGGAACTTGTCTTTGGCGAGATCGGGCACGTACCGCGCCAGCGTGGTCGTATCGTGATGCATCGACTTACCCATCAGGATCCAGCCCATGTGCGCCCACCACTTGCCATCGCGCGGTGAGTGCGGATCGCCGTCCTGATCGGAATACTTATGATGAATGCGGTGTGTGGCCACCCAGAAAATCGGCCCGCCTTCCAGCGAAAGCGTGGAGCAAACCGTCAGAACGTATTCCACCCACTTGGGAGTCTTGTATCCGCGATGCGTGAGCAGGCGATGGTAGCCCATGCCAATGCCCAGACTTCCCGAGACCCACCATAAAAAACAGGCTACAAAAAGTGCTTTCCAGGTAAAAAAGAAGAGGGCCGCAATCGCACCCACATGAAACAGCATCATGAAGGTTGCGGTGACCCAGTTGATTTCGCCATCGGCGGCTGCCCGGCGGTTGAGAGCTTCAAGTTCCATTGGCTGGCCTTTTCCTGTGCTCGGTCTTACAGCTTCCGTCTATTAACTTAGCAGCGCAAATTACCTTCGTCTGTAATAGTTGTGTAATAGCGGCGGGCGGAAGTCGTTACGACAGTAACGTGGGAACAGGCGCCAGATCGGGAATTGGGCTAGGACACGCTCGGTGACAGGCTTCCCTTCACTTCCACTCCCGCCCACTTTTCAAGAAGGATCAACGTAGCGGCGTAATCGAGGTCGGCGTTTCCATCTTCGGCCGCCATGTCGTAAATCTCTTCCACGGTTTCGACCGCCGGCAGTTTTACTCGCGCTTCTTTGGCGGCATCCAGGGCCAGCCGCAAGTCCTTGAGCATCAAGCGCAGCGGAAAATTGGGCGCAAAGTCACGCTTCATGACAAATGGCGCTTTGTATTCCACCACACCCGAACGCACCATCGTCGCATTGATCAGCGGAATCAGCGCCTCGATATCGACGCCCAGCTTGGCGCCCAAGGTAAGCGCCTCCGCGAAACCTTCATAAATAACGGCGATTTGCAGATTCATGACCAGCTTGGTGGCGTGACCCTTGCCGGTCTCGCCCATGCGAAAGATCTTCTTTCCCATGGCGGCAAATAGCGGACTTAATTTGTCTATGACCGCTTCTTCTCCGCCCACCATGAAAATCAGCGTCCCACCCTCAGCCGCGATCTTCGATCCCGTCATCGGCGCATCCACGTAGTCCACTCCCCGCGAACTCACGCGCGCCGCAAAGTCACGAGTCGCCGACGGCGCGATGGTGCTCGAATCCACGATAATCATGCCTTCCGCCAGCGATCCCTCCACCCCGTCCGGCCCAAATAGCACCGTCTCCACCGCCTTGGTATCGGACACGCACATCCACACCACTTCACATCCGCGCGCCGCCGCCGCCGGCGTAGCCGCGCTGCGTGCGCCTTCCACATCTTTTCCCGGCGTGCGATTCCACACCGTGACTTCATGACCGGCCTTGGCCAGATTGGAGGCCATCGGCCGTCCCATAATTCCCAAGCCTAAAAAGGCAACCCGCATTTGTCCCGCTCCTGTATTTCGTTATGAAAATATCGACTCAAGGATTAGAACCGACTCATACGACACGGTCAAGCAACACAGCAAGCTTTTGGCCCCGCTGATGAAAATCATTCCGCGATGAGCAAATGGAATCAGGCACCTCGAGTCCAGTTCCGCTGGAGCGACCCAGCTTGCCCCGGAGGAAGTCCGGGGTAGGAACGGACCACGACTACGAGCCCGTGGCACATTCCGGACAATGAAGGATTACCATAGATACTGGCCGCATCGAATACCTTAATGGTATGAGTTGGTAGGCTCGTCAATAAATGTTAAAAGCCACCTTTAACAAGAATTCTGCCTTGCGCGAACGCACTCGCCAGTTTGGCCGTCTGGTGCGTCACTCCGCCATCACGCCTCGAACCGGCGCGTCCTATCAACCCAAACTGGTTTCCCATGGCGAACTGGGCGTGACGTTCATCGGGCACTCCAGCTTTTTTCTACAACTGGGCGGACAGAACGTGATCCTCGACCCCAACTTCGCCCCCTGGCTGTTCGTGCTCAAGCGCTTGCGCAAACCGGGTGTGCGACTGCGCGACCTCCCGCCCATCGACGTCGTTCTGGTTACCCACGCCCACTTCGACCACCTCCATCGGCCATCGCTGCGAGCCATCGTGCAGCACGCTTTGCGCAGGAAGGGCGTGGCGCCAATCATCGTGGTGCCGCATCACGTTATGGATCTGGTGTCCGATCTTGGATTTAGCGAGGTAGTAGAACTGGACTGGTGGGACAGCCATCGCCACGGCGACCTAGCCATCACCCACGTTCCCTCGCTGCATTGGGGCGCAAGGGTCATCAAGGATTCGCATCGCGGCTACGGCGGCTACGTATTGCAGGACGCCGAGTCCCCCAGCAAACACTCGGTCTACCACGCCGGCGATACCGCCTACTTCTCTGGTTTCAGCGAGATCGGTCAGCGGCTCGCACCGGAACTAGCATTGCTGCCGATTGGCGCCTACAACCCGCCTTCGTTCCGCAACGTCCACGCCAATCCCGCCGACGCCACCCGCGCCTTCCTGGATTTGAAAGCCCGCTGGATGGTGCCCATGCACTACGGCACCTTCCGCCTGTCCCACGAACCGATGGAAGAGCCATTGCAACTTCTGGAGCAGGAAGCCCGGGCTGCCGGCATTCAAGATCGCGTATGCGTCCTGGAAGAAGGCGTGACCCGCTTTTTTTGACAATTTTTTAATATAAGTACGCTAGACTTCCTACTCCTAAGGAGGTCCGCCATGGCTGACAAAGTACAAGCTGTCCCTACCGGTTTCCACACTCTCACCCCTCACCTGGTCGTCCGCAACGCCGCGCAGGCCATTGATTTCTACGAGAAGGCGTTCGGCGCGCAATTGCTTAACAAAGCCCTCACCCCGGATGGCAAGGTCATGCACGCTTTACTCAAAGTCGGCGATTCCCTGCTGATGCTGAATGACGAGTTCCCGGAGATGGGAGCTTTGTCGCCGCTTTCCAGCGGTGGTTCGGCGGTTACGCTCCACTTATATCTGGAGAATGTGGATGCCGCCTTCTCCCGCGCGATTTCCGCGGGCGCCGCGGTGAAGATGCCGTTGATGGACCAGTTCTGGGGCGATCGCTATGGCGTCGTCAGCGATCCCTATGGACACCAGTGGTCGATGGCGACCCATGTTCGCGATATGTCGCAGGAAGACATGGCCAAAGCTATGAAAGAGGCGCCGCCCATGCCGAAGAGCGCGTGAGAGCTTCGCGGAACCGGATAGCCAATTGCCGAAAGCGAACGGCTTCGTCTGGCCGTTTAAAATAATTATCTGATAGTTATATTTTCACACTATACTATCCAGCAACCCGGTGTGGCGATTTCTGTCTGCGGATGACCCCCAGGGCGGTCCGATGGCGATCGTCGATCCTAGGCCTCTTTACGGGCAATTACGAGGCATTCTGGAAGCCGGCGAGATCCCCCGTTCTGATCGTCCTGTTCTCTCCATGGTTAGCTGGTAGATTTTATTTAGTAAGCCAGAAGAACCCTTAAGTCCCGCAGATTGTTTCCCGTAGGCCCGGTGACGACGGTATCGCCCGATGCTTCGAAGAAAGAGTAGGCGTTGAAGGCAAAGAGGTGAGCTTCCGGATCGAGCGCACGCGCCTGCGCGCGGGCGCGCGCCAGAGTCGTGCCATCGACGACAGCTCCGGCAGCCGGGCTGTTGCCATCAATGCCGTCCGTACCCGCCGAGAGGACGGTGATGCCCTCGCCGGCGATCTTGGTCGCGCAGTACAGGGCAAACTGCTGATTGCGTCCGCCGACGCCGCCGTTGGTCACCTTGACCGTCACTTCCCCGCCGGAAATTAAACACACTTTCTCGGATTTCTTGCGCAAGTCGCGCAGACGGCCCAAAAGATAATCCGCTGCGCGCGCGTAATCCCAGTCGTCACAACTGTTGTCGATTTCGACCGTAAAGCCCTGGCGCTCGGCTTCACTCTTGGCGGCATCGAGCAACGTTGCATTCGAAAGAACCGTCCACCAGCGCGAACGATGAAAGGCAGGATCGTCTGATTTGGGCGTTTCCTCCAAAGCATGGCGCTGAAACAGTTCACGCATCGACTCCGGAAACTGTTCCAGCATGTTGTACTTGGCAGCGATGGCATAACAGTCTTCGACCGAAGTGGAGTCGGGCATGGTCGGGCCCGAGGCGAGAGCGTCCGGCATATTGTCAGGAACGTCAGAGACGATAATCGAAACCTGCTGCGCCGGAGAGGCCGCCAGTGCCATTCGTCCGCCTTTCACGGCGGAAAGATGCTTGCGAATGGCATTGATCTCAGCGATGGGCGCGCCGGAGTGCACCAGCACGCGATAAGTTGTGATCAGGTCTTCGAGGGAGATCTCGTCGTCGATGGGCTTCTCTGCCATGGCCGAGCCGCCGCCACTCAGCAGATAAATCACCAGCGCGGCCGCATTCTGCGCGTTGAGCGATTTCAGGATGGCGTCAGCGGCGCGGATGGATTCCTGGTTGGGGAGCGGGATGGCCTCCGCCTAGAAAGTAGCGGAATCCGCGCAGTTGTGAAGCCGGCTCGATCGAACTGACAATGATGCCTTCAAAGCGATTTCCTGCCCGCATTTCCAATGCGTTGGCCAGGGTGTGCGCGGCCTTGCCGATAGAGACCACAAACACCCGGCCATAAGAATTCAGATCGTAAAGATCTTCGCAGATGCGGAGGACGCCGCGCTCACAATGCACATGCCGCTCGAAAGCGCGATCAATGCTCGATTCCGTGAGCGCGTGTTCGAACAGATGCCGGGCGGTGACGCGCATCTCGATGGCGAGTTGCGCGCGGTCGGCGGGGGATGGAGGCATGGAGGGGATTATAAACACGAGCTCGCTATCAGCTGTCAGCTCTCAGCTTCTAGCTGCTAGCTTCTAGCTAAGACTTCTCGTAACCAGATTTCGATAGCTTCGCGCATTTCTCTTAGGCGGCCTTCGAAGAAATGGTCCGCGCCTTCAATCAAGACCAGCTTCTTTGGTTCGGGAAGGGATGCTGCCAGTTTTTCCAGTTGGGCTTTGGGACCGTAATGGTCGCGATCGCCGCTGACCAGCAATTTTGGCTTAGGGCAAGACCCCAGAAAGCTTAGGTCGTAGGTGCGATCGTCGACTGCGGCTACCGGCGTCCCTAAGCCAATCGTTGCTTTGACCCGTGCATCGGGACAGGCCACGCGCAATCCCACGGCTGCTCCAAAGGAGAATCCGCAAAAGATCAGAGGCAAGTGGAATTCCTGGTCGAGCCAGTCGAGCGCGGTGCGGACGTCGTCCCCTTCGCCATCCCCTTTGTCGTGCTCGCCTTCACTTAGTCCGGCGCCCCGAAAGTTAAACCGCAACACGGGAAAGCCGAAACCGTTCAGCGCCTTCATGGCATGGAAAACAACTTTGTTGTGCAGCGTTCCTCCGAAAAGCGGATGGGGATGACAGACTACGGCTGCATGGGCGGCGGTTTCTGTGCCTACATTGAGCAGAGCTTCGAGGCGTCCGGCGGGGCCGTCGAGAAAAAGCGAGCGGATGGAAGTGGGGGACGCGGTCATTTGATTTCGAATATTCAGGATAGCAGGACTGGTTTTGAGTGCGCCTACGGGCCTTGCTGCGCTTGGCTGGACAGCTGAGGCGGCTGTCCCTACGTGATTTGTGGAGAGCATGCGCAACCAT
Organism: Terriglobales bacterium; assembly: GCA_963802555.1. GTDB lineage: Bacteria > Acidobacteriota > Terriglobia > Terriglobales > Acidobacteriaceae > DATBAX01. Next base: position 1,558,067 of record CAWDJD010000002.1, read on the forward strand.
GGAAGAGCGGGCCTTACAGGCCCGCGTAATGGATAGAGCGCGATTTACGCGGCGCTTAAGCGCCGCTCTTCCACGGTGGTGGCTTCAGCTGGAGCGGCCCCGGATTTGCGGCGGTGAGGTATTCTCTTTGGCATGGATTTGATCGCACTGACGCGCCGACTTGTGGACATTGAGTCCATCACCGGGAATGAAGGGCCGGTGGGCGATTTCCTGCATGGAGAACTTTTGCGGCTGGGGTATGAAGCCAGAAAAGTTCCGGTGGAAGGCGCGCGTCACAATATTTGGGCCAGTTCTCCCGGGCATCCGAAGCCTGCCGTTGTTTTTTCCACGCACCTGGATACGGTGCCGCCGTTTATTCCGTCGTCGGAAGATGCGGACCGGGTGTATGGACGCGCCTCCTGCGACGCCAAAGGGATTATTGCGGCGCAAGTCGCGGCGGCGGAAAGACTCAAGCAGCAAGGGATTCATGTCGGGCTGCTTTTTGTGGTCGGCGAAGAGCGCGACAGCCTGGGTGCGAAAATTGCCAATGAGCAAGCTTATGGCAACAAATATCTGATCAATGGCGAACCGACGGAGAATTGCCTGGCGTCGGCGTCGAAGGGAACGTTGCGGGTGGAAGTGATCGCCAAAGGCCGCATGGCACATTCCGCGTATCCGGAATTGGGGGAGTCGGCGATCGACAAGCTGCTCGAAGCATTAAATCGGCTGCGCGGCGTAAAGCTGCCGACCGTGGAGGGCATCGGGCCGTCGACGGTGAATATTGGCGTGATCGAAGGCGGACGCGCGCCGAACGTTGTTCCCGACCACGCGCGCGCCAAGCTGCTTTATCGGCTGGTCGGCTCATCCGATCAGTTGCGGAAGGACATCGTTGCCGAAGTGGGCGATCTGGCGGAGGTCAAGTTCACTCTGGAAATTCCCTTCCTGCGCCTGCAGACGATTGACGGCCTGCCCACCATGGTCGCGGCGTTCACTACCGACATTCCCGCGCTGAGCAATTGGGGACAGCCGCTGTTGATTGGGCCAGGATCGATTCACGTCGCGCATACTGAAGGCGAGTACGTGGAGAAGAAGCAGTTGAGCGATGCGGTGGAATTGTACTGTTCGATTGCGAAAAGGCTTGGTTCCACGGAAGTCTGAGCGTCCTTGGCGAACGCATATAATGGTTCAGCACGCTCATTCGTGCTCACCATGAAAACAAACTTCACCCTCAAATTGGATTCCAGTCTGCTGCGCGAAGCCAGGATTCTTGCGGCCGAAAACGGAATCTCGATTGATGTCTTACTCACCTCGCATCTCGAGCAAATCGTGGGACAGCGCAAGAATTACGGCCGCGCGCGAAAGCGCGCTCAAACGCGGCTACGCGAAGGACTTGATTTGCGATGGACGCCTACACGCTCCTGCGACGAGCTTCATGAGCGATGACTGTTTCAGAAAATGCATAGGTCCTTCGTTGGGAGTCGTTCGCAAGCGAACGACTCCGCTTCCTCAGGATGACAATTCGTACGGGTCATGGCGAGCGTATAAACTTGAACCATGACCACCTCGATTCTGAATTCCCTCTCCCGCGCCTCGTCCGCTTATCTCCGTTCCGCGATGCATCAGCCGGTGCAGTGGCATGAGTGGGGGGAAGAGGCGTTTGCGGCGGCGCGGCGAGAGAACAAGCCGATGCTGCTCGACATTGGGGCGGTGTGGTGCCATTGGTGTCATGTGATGGACCGGGAATCGTATGAGGATCCGGAGATTGCGCAGATTTTGAATGAGCGTTTTATTGCGGTGAAAGTGGATCGCGACGAGCGTCCCGATATTGATAGTCGATATCAGGTGGCGGTGAGTGCGATCAGCGGGCAGGGGGGCTGGCCGCTTACGGCGTTCCTCACGCCTGACGGCAAGCCGTTTTATGGCGGGACTTACTTTCCGCCGGAGGATGGTTATGGGCGTCCCAGCTTTAAGCGGGTGCTGATTTCGATATCCGATGCGTATCGCGAAAAAAATGTGGATGTGATGGAACAGGCGCAGATGGTCGAGAGCCAACTTGCCCAATCAGAATCATTTGCCGGAGGTGGAGGACGATTTTCGCCGAGTGTGATCGGTTCCATTGTGAAGTCCGCGGTGGACATGTTTGACACGAAGAATGGTGGGTTCGGGAATGCGCCGAAGTTTCCCCATCCCTCGGTGCTTGATTTGCTGATTGATCAATACGCGCGCTCCGGCGACAAGGAGTTGGGCGAAGTGTTTGTTTCCACGCTGGAGAAGATGGCGCGCGGCGGAGTGTACGACCAGCTGGCGGGCGGGTTCCATCGCTATTCGGTGGACGATCATTGGGGCGTGCCGCATTTCGAGAAGATGTGTTACGACAACTCCGAATTGCTGAAGAATTATGTGCATGGCTATCAGGCGACCGGAGAGGAGTTTTTTGCCGATGTGGCCCGCGACATCATTCGCTGGATGGATGAATGGCTGAGCGACCGCGAGCGTGGCGGATTTTATGCTTCGCAGGATGCCGACATCTCGCTGGACGATGACGGCGACTACTTCACCTGGACCCTAGAAGAAGCGCAGGCTGTCTTGACGGAAGAAGAAGCCAGGGTGGCGAGTCTGCACTATGACATCAATGAAATTGGGGAGATGCATCACAATCCCGCGAAGAATGTTCTGTACGTGCGGGCGTCGGTGGAAGAGATTGCGATCCGGCTGAGCATCGCGCGGGAACAGGTTCGGGAGTTGCTGCAATCGGCGAAGCAAAAAATGTATGCGGCGCGGCTCAAGCGTCCGACTCCCTATGTGGATAAGACCGTGTATGTGGGATGGAATGCGCTTTGTATTTCAGCTTATCTCGAAGCGGCAAAAGTGTTGCGGCTCGACGGAGCGCGGCATTTCGCGCTGCGCTCGCTCGACCGCGTTCTCGCTGAGGGATGGAATGCGGAGCGTGGATTGCTGCATGTGATTGCCTATTCGGACGCAAATGCGGAACGGCGGCAGGTCGAGGGCATGCTGGAGGATTACGCCTTCACCGCCGTCGCTTGCCTGGATGCGTACGAAGCGACTGCCGCTCTGAGTTACTTCACTTTCGCAAAGAGTATTGCAGACGCCATGGTGGAGCGATTTTTTGATCCGCAGGGCGGTGGGTTCTTTGATACCAAGAGAACTGCGGAGACCGAGAAGGCTCTGGGCGTGTTGGGCACGCGCCGTAAACCTTTCCAGGATTCGCCGACACCGGCAGGAAATTCGGTGGCGGCCATCGCCTTGTTACGGCTCTATGCTTTCACCAACGACCAGAGTTATGGCGACAAAGCCGAGCAGACGATCGAAGTGCTGGCAGGACTGGCCGACAAGTACGGGATTTTTGCGGCCACCTACGGAATTGCGGCGGTGCATTTTTCCCAGCCGCATGTGCAAGTCGTGATCGTGGGGAACGGCGAGTTGGCGGAAAAACTTTACGACACTGCAATCAGAGATTTTTTCTTTGGGAAAACTGTTCTCCGGCTGGAAGCCAGTCAGGTGGCCCCGCAAAACTTGCCGGCTGCATTGGCGGCGACGATTCCACAGCTTCCGGGTATCAGAGAAGGAAAAACAGTTGCGGTCGTTTGCTCGGACTTCACCTGCCAGCCGCCGATTTCCAATCAGGAAGAACTAGCCAGAGTACTTTATGACTCGGGCGCTTGAGCGGGTGAGGAAATCAGAATCACTTTAACGCAGCGCTGAGAAGCGCTGCTCCACCCAACTGCCGCCCCAAGTGCACTAAAAACGTTTCAAAAATAAAAGAGGGCTGACATTGCTTTCTGCAACTGTCAGCCCACAAGAGCGATGGCCATTTTAGGCTAAGCTCCAAGTGATAATTTCCTGATATAAGGCCGCCTAGACTACTTACCGTCCTGGCAACCGGTCTTGGGATTGCACGTTGGCATGGGGCCGTTCTCTGCCATAGTCGGGGCAGCAATCATGACATACGCGCAACCCAAACCTACCATCAGGATTAACATCCTGACCGCATGCTTCATGGGTTGTTTCTCCTCAATGCGGATCCCCTGGGAGCGGGAATCCTATTGGCCACGGATTATACAGGCGTTGTCAAACGGGTCTGCGGCCCACGGCCACGCAGGCGATAGGAGAGCTTACCCAACGCGACTAGCGCGCTACGTTAGTATTTAATTTTGAATGGAATTACAGAAGACAGTTCATGAAACACTTTAAGTCTAACTAAGACCCACCCGGCCGTTCCAAAAAACGAACAAGAAGAGACGCAAATTGAGATACGCGGATTCGCACCGGGAGCCAATTCGGGTCGCTTCTGCACCGAAACGCAAACCCTGAAAAGCTGATCGCTAGTAGAGTTTCCCCGCGATCATGACCCCCGATGAATCGGAGACCCGTCCCGAGATCAGGGGCGATGCTACCGGCGAAGGCTGCGCCATAAACGCGTGACCATTGGTTCTGGAGAATGCCCGGTCCACCATACCTTCGAACATGGGGATAAGCGAATCGGGGGCGCCCGGATGCTGCAAGTCGCCCAGGCTTTGGTCCCAGCGCTGCGAAGTCAGCAGAACCGTCATGTCATCGCGCACCGTCTGCTTGACCGCCATGTATCCGAACCAAATAAGAATGGCAGCGTTGTAGGCGAACATGACGATCAGGTTCAGGTTGTCCTCGCGAAGGTAGCCGCTGGCGCGCAGAGCCACGCTCACTTGTTCGATGATGGCGAAACTGCCGAAGCCCATGGCAATGCCAAAGCTGCGTTGCTTCCACGACACGCCCAGATATTTGGAAAAGATCAACAGGAAAAGAACCAGCCCGCACTGGATGATTCTGACGCAACGTTGCACGGTAAGCACCGATTGAACCAACGGGCCCTGCGAAGAAGCCGGGCTCGCCGCGGCCACCACGCCGGCCAATAACAGCATGACCAAACCGGCCCATTTAAATAGAACCGAGCCTAGATCCTTGAGCGCGTGAAAGGGACGGAAAATGTCGAGAAAGATTTCATGGATCACCATGAATCCCAGCACCAGCGCGGCCCCGGCGCAAATCCAGTAGGTATAGAAATATTCCGAATAGGTGCCCCATCGTCGAATGGGAAACAGGATGGCGAAAATCAGGACCTGGCTCGCGATATAGGTGAGAAACACCGGAAATGTCTTATGCATCCGGCGCCATAACATGACCGCGACGATGCTTAACTGCAGCACCGGGTGGGCGATCCATAGCGCGTTTTCAAGTTGGGGATGCATGTAAGCAATCGCTTCCGGACGCAGTTTTTTCCTTTAGCGATCTCAGGTTAGCATTTCCAGACAAAGGGTCAATGGACGAAAGTAATCGAAGGTAACCATTACCTTGACGGATGCGTAAGTGATTGCAAAAGCGGAGGAAAGCGCAGGACGCGGGGGAGGGTATTGGAATCGTCAGCCGGGAAAGAGCGGTTACCGGGCGGATATGAAAGGAGGAATTATTAGGAGGGGGCGGAATTTGCCTGGTTCCGCCTCTTTCTCGAGCCATTGGTTGGGATTACTCGATAAACAGGAAATAAGAACTAGCCCAGAGCGGGGTGGGAATCGAGCCGCGCGGACGAGCGGTCACGATGATGTTGTACTCGTCTGAGGCTGGGAGATTTTCGATGAACGGCGGGGAAGGCTTCGGTTCGATCAGCGCCAGGTAGCGGAGAAACTGGTAGACGTCCGGGGAAGGGTCATATTCGGGCGCGGCGAAAGAGACTTCGGCAGCCTCGTGGGTGAAGTGCCAGGCGAGCGACGCTGCGAGGGCAACGGCTTTTTCATAATTTTCCTTCGAGGCGACATGAATGCCGGGATTGTCGAAGACGATGCGCAGCTTGCGTTCGTCCTCGCGACTGAACTCGCGTACTTTGAGCGAGCCGGATTTCGCCGTGGCCTTCCAATCCACGTGGCGGGCCGAGTCTTCCGGCAGGTATTCGCGGATGCGATATAGATCGGAGCCGCGTCCGCGCACGAAGGTTTCGAACTCTCCGGTAATCAGCGGCAGCACTTCGACCAACTCGTCGGCGGCGGCGACCGCGGGGTAAACAATAATTTCCCGGGCCAGGGGGACGCGTCGGGTTTTGGTGAGAAACGCGAAAGGAAAACGCGTGGCCAGACCCAGGCTTTCCTGCTGGTAGCGGCCGCGATGGGAGAAATGCAGTTCGAGATCGGCCGCGAGTTCGGCGTCCGCGGGAATGTAAGGGAAATAGGCGGAGCCGGCAAAGATCTCCGGCGGCTGGGCGGTGCTCACCGCGACCCGGCGCAGTTTGCGGTCGGGCAGCGTGATCCATTGTTGGGCGGGCGGGCGACCGGGCGGCACTGCGAAAGTATGCGGCACCCACTGCCAGCGTTCCCGGGGCTTCTTTTTCTTGAGCGACACCACGTTGACCGAGAAAGACGGCAGCCATCGCCGCTGGTTGCGCAACAAAATACGTCCCGCCGCGGGCTGCCCGGCAAACACGTGCTCGGGCATACGAACCTGCAGTTGCAGATGACGGAGAACCATGGCCGACGCGAGCCCTGAGATCAGAATGGCGGCCAGCATGGCGGCGACTACGATGTAGAGAAGATTGTTTCCCGTATTCAGGGCGGCGACGCCGATCAGCAACACGACGGCTACGTAGGCGATTCCTACGCGCGTCACTTCATAATCGAAAGCGTCGCGCAGCCGCGAGCCCGCGACCCTTCGCGCCAGGTAGGGGACGGTCGTCAGTCCCACCACGACGGCAAGAATCAAGGCAATCGAAGCCAGGATCAGCGTGGCCCAGAGGTTTCCCGACTCGCGCGAAACCGTAGAGAACAGGGCGGCGGCGAAAGCCAGGACCAATCCGACGATGGCCATCAGGAAGCGAAGCCACACTTCGGGGATTTCGAGATGCAGGGCCTGAGTCAGCCGCTGCGGAAGGGAGGGTCGTTGCGGAACGGGTTCGGCGAAAGCGGACATGAGTGGGGTGGCTGGGATGAGCGTAGCATTGGCCAGACCATGCAGCAATGTTACGCAGGTCAGGGTGGCGCCTCAGTTTGCAATTCAGTTAGCCGTATACAGGTAGAGTCCAAAGCCGACGAGGCCGAGCAGGAAATCAACGGCAACGCTCCACCAAAACGTCTTGGGGTCATCCGCACGGGAAACTATCCCTTGGTACTTCACCAAGGTTCTCCCGGTGAGTATGGAAATCAGCACCGCAGCCATTAAAACGACTCCAAGAACTAGGGATACGCGGTGCCTTGCCTTGAAGTATTCATGCCAATATGACTCGTTATCCATTGATCTAGGCTCTCTTTAGGTAAGGGCCGTGCTTTCCGGGCTGTGGCATGTAGCTGTCTGCCATCATAACGATTTCTTCCAGACTCCAAACGTGATCGCTCAAGCCAGCGGCCATGCTTGGCGTGATCCGCAGCGATTTATGGGTTCTGGCGAAGTTGTAATGTACTGCGTATGGCAACCATGGCGGCGTGATTCTGGATTTTCTTGCTGAAAGAGTTCGTCAATCTGGTGAAGCGCCTCATGCTCATTCGCATAGCCAGATTGTGGCGCTCCACAAATTGAGGTACGGCGCAGGTCAGCAGCCCTGAGATGCGGGGTTGTCAATTCTTTTTGTTGTCGTTTAGCTCGGACATCTCGCTCAATTTCTTCTTCAGCCGGGAAACAATACTTTGCTGTGGATTCAGGCCGACAATCCTCTCCTGGATGGCTCCGTCGCCATCGATCACCAGATAAGTAGGGAAAGCGCGCACTGCGAATGAAGTTCTGAGCTGGCGGTTCAGGTCCCGGAACTGTGGCCAGTCCATATCTTTCTTGGCGACAAATTCGCGCCAGGCTTTCTCGTCGTCGTCTGCGCTGATGCTGATAAGGGTCAACTTCTCGCTGGAATATTTTCGGGTAAGTTCCTTCAACTCGGGCACGGATTCACGGCAGGGCGGGCACCATGTGGCCCAAAAATCCAAAACCACGATCTTGCCGGTTAGTTGCTTTAAGGAAATCGCCTGGCCTTGAATGGTGGTGATCTGAAAAGCGGGGGCCAGGTTTTCGCGGCCCAACTTGGGTTCGGCAATCAGTCTTTTCGTCTGTTCGGCCGTGGCCTCGTCCGGATTCAAAGCCAGACACTTCTGCAATTCCTGCACCGCGTCATCATCTTTGGACTGCTCTAACAAAACCTTCGCGAGATTGAAATGCAGAGTTGGAGTGGACGGAGAAAGGACAATGGCGGCGCGAAACTCCGCCCCGGCCTGTTCAAGTTTCCCGGCATCCGGCGTCCCCATCATCAGAACGCTCCCCTTCAGGTTATGGGCAAGAACGCGTTGCGTATCGGTGACAGCGAACTGTAGGGCTTTGTCGCTATTGTCAATCACTTCCTGCGAATTACCCACGCGCAGAGAAGCAAAGGCAATACCCAGATAGCAATCCGCACAAGAGTTGTTTTGCATCTTGTTGGCCTTCTTGTAAAGGCTGATGGCTTCGGGGTATTTGGCGGACGAGAGAGCATTCCGGCCTTGCTTCATCTGCTCTTGAAACGCGGGGTCATCTGGTTGTACCTGTTGAGACGCAAGCGGGAGCACCATCAAGAAAACGATGCTTAGGCAAAGCGACGAAGAGCACCTTCGGAATCCCATTTTTACTTCCGACCTCGGCCAGCTGGCGATATTTCGGTCTGCGATGTTATCAGAGAACCGGAAGCTGGCGTCTAGAGAAATCAGGTGCTTCCAGCTAGAAATTCCGCTACGGCGGTGTTGAATTCTTCCGGCACTTCTTCGTAGGGTAAGTGGCCCACGCCGTCCAGGATGCGGGTTTGGCAATGGGTGAATTGCTTGCTCAACGGGACCGCCGAGGCGGGATCGACGGCGACGTCGGCGCTGCCCCATAGCAGCAGAGTGGGAATGTGGGCGATGCGGGGAAGGGCGGATTCCAGCAGGCGGAGGTCTTCGCGCCAAGGGCGCAGGATCTTGAGACCGTGTTCGAAGAGTCCGGGGATGGCGAATGGAGCGGAGTAGCCCGCGAGCGTGCCGGGGCGAATGCGGCGCGGGTCCCCGTAAAGCCGGCGCAAGAGCAGGTCGTGAGTAAAACTGAGATGAGGAGCGACACGCAAGAAAATTGGCGCCACCGGACGACTGCTCAGAAAGGCCGCCATCCATGCGCCTTTGTCGGACCATGGGTTTACCGGCGCGACCAGGATCAGGCGTCGAATTCGCTCGGGCGCCAGGGAGGCGGCCATCATGGAAACGGCGCCGCCATGGGAGGTTCCCAACAGATCGCAGGATTCCACGCCGACGGAATCGAGGAACAAGAGCAGACGCTCGGCGCTGGCGCGCAGACTGCAGTCAATCCCGGGTGGACGATCGGAGAAGCCGACGCCCAGCATGTCCACTGCATGCACGGTCGCCTGCTGCGCCAGGACTGGAATGGCATAGCGCCAGGAAAACGAATATCCCAATAAGCCGTGCAGCAGCAAAAGGGGCGGACCGTCGCCGCTGCGCAGGAACCGCATGCGCGCGCCGTCCAAAGTGATCCAGTGGTCCTCGATGGATTGGCTCAGAGGTGGGTGCAAGGGCGCGATGGTGGCGGTGTTTGCGTTCATTTCTTTTCTTTAATCTTTTTCGGAGAAAGACAACTATTTGGTCGCTGAGAGATTCTATCTAGATGATATCGCCTCTTTCGCTTGCGTAGGGGAGCTTCGGCTTCCCTACTTTTTTGAGTGCTCGACTTTGGAACTGGATGGGGGATGCGATTTTCAGCCGGAGGGCGCAAGGTCGTATCTTCGGCAGCGGAGGCCGAGATTTCGGCAGCGGCGGCGAGTGCCGGTCAATTCCCGTTTGGGGACGCCTTAATCGGTGTAACGTTATCGTCTCCAACGAGTTACCAATCCCCACAGAAACCTTCCAAAAAGCATAGCCTTGCCGGAAGCGGCCTTCTATAATCGAGAAAGTCTTTTTGTTAAAAGCACTTAGAGTCAGAGTTATGGGCTTGGACGTGGCAGCGAACGTGCATGAGGTACCGCAGGTTAGTTTGCCGGTGCGGTCGGGTGCGCCGTTGCAGTCCATGAACAAGGATTTTCAAATCCGTTTCAACGCCGGCCTGCTCATCCTGCTGACTGCAGCCGCAGTCACTTTCGCCGCCATCAATTTTCAAAAAGAGCGCGAGTTTCAATCACCCACGGATGGAATCCGATGGGCCGAAACCAGCGCCGGTTTGCGGGTGCAGCGCCTGGAAGCGAACGGGCCAGGGATCAAGGCCGGCATCAAAGTGGGCGATCAACTTACGGCCATCGGCGGGCACGAAGTCAGGAATACCGCCGGCCTGGATGGCCAGATGTATCGCGCGGGAGTGTGGTCCAAGGCCACTTATTCGCTGATCCGGCAAGCGGTGCCGGTGGATGCGGTGGTGATCCTGGTGCCGGTGGACAAATCGGTCAACCAATGGAAGCGCTTCATCGCGCTGATCTACCTGGGGATTGGGCTGTACGTGCTGTTGCGCCGCTGGACCGCCCCGGGATCCACGCACTTCTACATTTTTTGCCTGGTGTCGTTTATTTTCTACGCCTTCAACTACACCGGGAAGTTCAACGAGTTTGACTGGACAATTTTCTGGGGCAACGAAGTTGCCTGGCTGCTGCAGCCGGCGCTGTTCCTGCACTTTGTGCTGGTGTTTCCGGAGCGGCGGCGTTTCGTTCAAAAGCACCGCTGGATCATCCCGGCAGTTTATCTGCCCGGGCTTGCTCTATTGGTCATGTATGTTCTTTCGCTGACCTTGCTGAAGGCGAGCGGGAACCTGAGCTGGAATCTTGACCGGCTGCAGATGGGTTATCTGGCCCTGTTCTTTATCGCGGCGGCGTCGGCGCTTTGGTATTGCTACCGGCAGGCGAGCACTCCGATTCTGCGGCAGCAGTTGAAGTGGATCACCCGCGGCACAATTCTCTCGATCACGCCGTTCACGCTGTTTTATGTCATCCCGTACCTGACTGGATCCATGCCGACGGTGGGGATGTCGGTGCTGTCGCTGGCTCTGCTGCCGCTGACGTTCGGCTATGCCATCTTCCGCTACCGGTTGATGGATGTGGACCTGATTTTCAAGCGCGGCATGGTGTCCACGCTGGCCGCTGCGGCGATCGTAGGGGCTTACTTTGCGGCGTCGGCGGGCATTGCCGAGCTGGTGCGCTTGCAGATCCCCAACTCAGGCTCGGCCGGTCTGGTGCTGGCCATGGTGATTGCGGCGCTGCTGTTCGATCCCGTCCGCAAATGGATCCAGGAGCGCTTTGACCAGTTCTTTTATCGTGCTCACTACGATTACCGCAAGACCCTGATTGAATTCGGACGCGAGCTCAACGCCGAAACCGATTTGGACAAAATGTTGAGCTCGGTGGTGGACCGCCTTTCCCGAACCTTACTGGTCGACCGCATGGCGCTGTTTTTAGCGACCGGCGAAGGACAACAGAAGTTTGTGCTGGCGAAATCCTTTGGCATGACCCAGACCAGTGGCCTTGATTTCGACTTTCTGGGCGCGCCGCGTCCGGAAATGGAAGCTGGGCATTTGTTCTTCGACAATACGCACCTGGTGCCGCGAGAGACGCAAAGCGCGCAGGAAGCGATCGCCAGACTCGACCTCAACTATTACATTCCCTGCCGGGCGCAGAAACACACGGTGGCAGTGCTCGGCCTGGGCAAGACAGTGGAAGGTGACTTCCTCACCAGCGAAGACATTGAACTGCTGGAAACTTTAGCGGGATATCTGGGAATCGCGATCCAGAACGCGCGGTTGTACGCGTCGTTGGAAAAGAAGGTGGCGGAGTACGAGCGCTTGAAGGACTTCAACGAGAACATTGTGGAGTCCATCAACGTGGGCGTGCTGGCGGTGGACCTGGCGGACCGGGTGGAGTCGTGGAACTCGCAGATGGAAGTTATGTACGCCCTGCCGCGATGGCAGGCGTTGACCCGTCCACTGAGCGAAGTGTTCCCCGCAGCATTCGTCGAGGAATTCTACCGGGTGCGGCAGAACTCGGGGATCCACAATCTGTACAAATTTCGTCTGGGAACGCCGACCGGCGAAAGCCGGATCGTGAACGTGGCGATCGCTCCGCTGGTGACGCGGAAGTTCAACGTGATCGGCCGGCTGATCATCATGGACGACATCACGGAGCGAATTGAGCTGGAAGCGCAGCTCTCGCAGGCGGACAAACTTTCGTCGATTGGCTTGCTGGCGGCGGGTGTGGCCCATGAAGTTAACACTCCACTGGCGGTGATTTCTTCCTACGCGCAGATGCTCTCGAAGCAGCTGCAAGGCGATCCCGCGAAGGGCGCGCTGATGGAGAAGATCACGCGGCAGACCTTCCGGGCGTCGGAGATTGTCAACAATCTGCTGAATTTTTCGCGCACCAGCGGAACTGAATTCAAGGACGTGGACGTCAACAGCATCATCATGGACACGCTGGCCTTGCTGGAGCACCAGTTCAAGACGGCGAAAATCCGGGTGCAGGACGAGCTGAACCATCATCTGCCGCGCATTACCGGCAATCCGGGACGCCTGCAGCAAGTCTTTCTGAACCTGTTCCTGAACGCGCGCGACGCCATGCCGGAGGGAGGAACGCTGCGGGTGATGACTTCCAATGGCGAAGGCGTAAGCGTGGTGGTTTCCGATACCGGGAGTGGGATCGCGCAGGAACACATTCGCCGCATTTACGATCCCTTCTTCACCACGAAAACGACGCCGCAAGAAGGCCAGGGACGTGGCACTGGGCTGGGCCTTTCGGTGACCTACGGCATCATTCAGGAACATGCCGGGAAAATCCGCGTGGAAAGCCGGCCCGGCGAGGGCACGACGTTCTATGTTGACTTTCCCCTAACCAAGAAAGCCGTCAATGTCTGAAGCCGCCGTCATCACGAGCCGTGTGCCGGGCGAGGGTTCGCCTTCCCCGCTGGGTTCGATTCTGATCATCGACGACGAAGCAGCGATCCGCGAATCGCTGCAAACTCTGCTGGAAATGGAAGGCTACGGGGTTGAGACCGCGGCCACCGGTGCAGAAGGTTTGGCGCGCATCGGACAGAGCACGTTTGACCTGGTGCTGCTCGATCTGGCGCTGCCCGACCGCGATGGCATGGACCTGCTGGCGGAACTGCGCACCCATGATTCGCAACTTTCGGTCATCATGATCACCGCCTACGGGACGGTGGAGAATGCGGTCAAGGCCATGCAGGTGGGGGCGGCAAACTTCGTCCAGAAGCCCTGGGACAACGAAAAACTGCTGGCCGACGTGCGCGCCACGGTGGCCCGGCACCGCGCGGAAGAAGAGAATATCCAGCTCAAGCGCGCGATGAAACAGCGCTACAACTTTGAAAACATCGTGGGCAAGAGCGAGCCGATGCTGAAGATTTTCGATCTGGTGGCGCAGGTGGCGCCCAGCCGGTCGACAGTCTTGCTGCAAGGCGAGAGCGGGACGGGTAAGGAACTCATCGCCAAGGCTATCCACTTGAACTCGCTGCGGCGCGACCGGCCGTTTGTTCCGGTCAACACCGGGTCCATGCCGGCGGACCTACTGGAATCAACTTTGTTCGGACACGTGAAGGGCGCGTTCACCAGCGCCATCGCCTCGAAAAAGGGGCTGTTCGAGATTGCCGACAAAGGCACGTTGTTTCTGGATGAGATTGGAACCATGGGCATGGATACGCAAGCCAAGATTCTGCGTGTCCTGCAGGACCGCAAGTTCATGCACCTGGGCGGCGTACACGAGCTGCAAGTGGATGTTCGCATCATCGCGGCCACCAATGTGGATCTGGCACAACACGTCCGCGAGGGAAAATTCCGCGAAGATCTTTACTACCGACTGAATGTGATCACCATCGAACTGCCGCCGCTGCGCCAGCGCAAGCAGGATGTCCCGCTACTAGTGGACTTCTTTCTGCATCGATATTCGCAGGAAAACGAACGCCCGTTGCGACGGATCACCCCGGAAGCACTTCGGCCGTTGCTGACTTACTCCTGGCCGGGGAACGTTCGCGAATTGGAAAATGTCATGGAACGCGCGGTCGTGCTTTCCTCAGGCACGGAGGTCGGACCCGACTTGCTGCCTGACCAGATCGCGGGACGCGGTACAGCCTTTCCCATGCTGGAACACCGTGGAGATGCGTCACTGTTCGACATCATGGAAGATTGCGAGCGCCACATCCTGGTGGACATGCTCGAGAAGTGTAACTGGAACCAGACCGAGGCAGCCGAACGCTTCCACGTGCCACTCTCCACACTCAACCAGAAAATCAAGCGGCTGAATATCGAGATCAAGAAAAAGACCAGAGAGTAGTCGGCCACGTGGAAACGCGCGCGCGATCCCTCGCCCGGCTGAACACCGCCGGATCTTCGGGATGACTATTATTTTTTTGGAACTCACACAAGGGGCTGAAAGCTCCGCCCGCCTTCTGCTATAGTTCCGTGATACTCGTTCCCGGAACCCACATGGAACTGATCTCGCCCACGGAGTTCGCCAAGGAAAAGGTGCAGTCGGTCCAGGACTACGCCGTACTGGCGGGCCGCTCCGTCACCAACCTGTTTGGCCGACCACGCTATTTCGCAGACATCATGCAGCAGGCCGACCTGATCGGGGTGGGATCGCTGCCCATCATCATCCTTGCGGGGTTGTCGATCGGCGCCGAACTGGCGCTGAACAGTGCGGCTACCCTGGAAAAATTTGGTTCGCTTTCGCTCATCGGCCAACTGGTCTCGATCGGCATGGTCACCGAACTGGGGCCCATTATTACCGGGCTTATGGTCGCCGGCCGCAATGCATCCGGGATGGCCAGCGAACTGGGATCTATGGTGGTGACGGAGCAAATCGACGCCATGCGGGCGCTGGGCACCGATCCCATGAGAAAGCTGGTTGCACCGAGGGTGGTTTCCACGGTGTTCATGATGTTTTTTCTGACCATCATTGCCGATCTGCTGGGGCTGATTGGCGGGGGCATCATCTCGCGGCTCATTTTCGGGATTGATTCGCATCAATATTGGAATTCTGCGTGGCAGGTGCTGGTGTTCCGCGATGTATTCACCGGGCTGGTGAAGCCGCTCTTTTTCGGGTTTATTATCGCCACCGTGGGTTGTTATTACGGTATGTCCACGCGCGGCGGGACGCAGGGAGTGGGCAAGGCGACCACGCAGGCGATGGTGGCGTCGTCGGTGCTGATTCTGATTGTGAACTTCTTTATCACCAAGCTTATTATGGCGGTGTTGGGCACCCATTAGATTATGGCCGCGCCTCCCAGCACGATCGAACAGCCGCTTACATCCACTTCGAGTTCCGCCTCTCCGGTGATTGCATTCGAAGATGTTTCGCTGGCCTTCGAAGACAAGCGGGTGCTGGAGGGAATCTCATTCCATCTTCCCCGGGGAGAGACCAAAGCCATTTTCGGGGTCGCGGGCTCGGGAAAAAGCACCATCCTCAAACTTGCGCTGGGACTACTGAAGCCGGACAGTGGAAGCATCAGCGTGCTGGGACAAAACGTCACGCAAATGGGCCAACAGGAATTGTTCGAACTGAGACGAAAAGTCGGAATGGTTTTTCAGGAGAGCGCGCTTTTCGATTCGCTCACGGTGCGGGAAAACGTTGCCTTCCGCTTGATGGAAGAACATAACATTTCTGAGGAAGAGATCGAAAAGAGAGTACGGGAAGCATTGAGCTTCGTGGAACTGGAACACACCGTGGATTTGTTCCCTTCCGAACTATCGGGCGGAATGCGGCGGCGCGTTGCCATTGCGCGGGCGACGGTCACACGCCCGGAAGTATTGCTCTACGATTCTCCGACGGGTGGCCTGGACCCGGTGACTTCGACCACGATCATCGAACT
Organism: Terriglobales bacterium; assembly: GCA_963802555.1. GTDB lineage: Bacteria > Acidobacteriota > Terriglobia > Terriglobales > Acidobacteriaceae > DATBAX01. Next base: position 1,573,873 of record CAWDJD010000002.1, read on the forward strand.
GATCGTGAAACAGCGCGACGTTTATAAAACCAGTTCCCTGTTAGTTACTCACCGACTGCAGGACGCCTTTACCATGGCGACCCATTACTTTGATCCGAAAACCAACCACATGCAGCCTTTGCCGCCGGGCGCCGCCTGCGAAGTGCCCATGAACTTCCTGATTCTGCGTGACGGCAAGATTATCTTCGATGGTGGCGTGCTCGAATTGCGGGAAACCCGGGACGAGTATATTCGGGAATATATTTCGTAGGTTCTATCTTGCGACGGTGTTCACAGACCGCATCGGTCTAGGTACCTCGGGCGCTAAAGCGCGTCAATTAAGAAGAGAACCTTGAACGCAGCGCTGAAGCGACTGCTCCACCCAAAAACTTAGCCCAAGAAAACGCGACACCAGCGCTTTCCAGTAAACGGCCTACCGCTGGCTATTTGCCCATGGCCTTGCGACGAGCTGCGGTGTTTCCTTCCATCCGCTTCAAGAACTCGCGGCTCTTCTTGGAACTGTTGGCCACGGCTTCCACGTTTTTCAGGAAGGTGGGACTCAACTGGGCGCGCAGATCTTTGAGGAACGGACTCACCTTGCAGAACATGAAAAACATTTCCCCGGAGAACGAAGGCTCGGTGAATAAGTCCGCGCTGAGAGTGCCGTGCACGACCAGCGACGCCGCCATTTCCCAATAACCTGTGACCTGGCGCAACCAGTTGTTTTCCTGTGTGCCCATGGCGCCCGACACCTTCTTATAGTCGTCGACGTTCGACGGCCAGAACTCGCCCAGCCACCAGGAGCGGGCTTTGCGCATCTCGGGTTCGCGGCGGAGATCGTAGAGTTGCAGGATGACTTGAGCGTCGGCGGTGGTCGGTTTCTTGGGCATGAGAATTCTCCTTCAGATTTTGTGGTTGGAATCTCCGACCGCGACGATCTGACTTCAATCGCCTACGGTTTCTGTGGCCCCTGCTGATTCGCCTGAACGTAGCGCATCCGGCGGTATAGCATCGGGATTCGGACGCTCGTACTCGCATTCTTTGTTTGGGCACGCGATGACCGGGCCCGACTTCAGGAACTTCTCCACCAGGAAATCGCTGCCACAACTCGGGCATTTCTCCGGTATGGGCTTGTGCGCGGAAGTAAATTTGCAAGTTGGGTAATTCCCGCATCCGTAAAAGGTGTTGCCCTTGCGCGCCTTTTTCTCGACCAGCTCGCCGTCTTTGCACAGCGGGCATTTCACGCCGATGAAGTTCTGCTTCACGTATTTGCAATCCGGATAGCCGCTGCAGGCGGTGAATTCTCCGTAGCGTCCGTGGCGGATCATTAGATTGTTCTTCCCACACTTTGGGCACTTCTCGTCGAGCGGGATGTCGGGGACTTTTTTACCCTGATCAAGACGGCGAGTCGTTTTACAATCCGGATATCCGGTACAAGCCATGAACTGGCCGAAGCGCCCGCGTTTCAGGACCATCACCCGGCCGCAGTTCTCGCAATATTCTTCCTGCGTAGTCTCCTGGACGTCGGCCGAATCGAGATCGGGCAGGTTGATGGGATTTTCCTTGGTGAAATTGCAACTATCCTTGTTCTCCTTATCGTAGGAACTACATGCGTAAAAAGAACCGTGCTTGCCCCACTTAATGACCAGCGGCGAACCGCAGCGCTCGCACTTTTCGTCGGTGGGCTTTTCCATGCGCTTGACGTTCTCCATATGCTTTTCGGCATATTTGAGATCTTTGGCGAAGCGCTTGTAGAACTCGCCCAGTGTGTCAGTCCACTTTTCCTTACCTTCTTCGATGTCGTCCAGCTCTTCCTCGAGCCGAGCCGTGTATTGGATATCGAAGATGTCGCGGAAGTTTTCGACGAGGAGGTCAGTGACGACTAACCCAATTTCCGTAGGAGTGAACTTCCCTCCCAGTTTTTGCACATACTGCCGCTCCTGAATGGTGCTGAGAATCGCTGCATACGTGGAAGGGCGGCCAATGCCGCGCTCTTCCAGCTCTTTGACCAGTGAGGCTTCGTTGTAGCGGGGCGGAGGCTCGGTAAAGTGCTGCTCCGGCTTCAACTGCTTCAGCGTCAGCTTTTGTCCAGGCTCGAGCGCCGGCAGTTTGTGCTTAAGCTCTTCGTCGTCGTCATCTTTCACATCTTTCGATTCTTCGTAGACTTTGAGAAAGCCATCGAACTTAAGCACGGAGCCGGTGACGCGGAACCAGAAATTGTCGCTGCCGGATTTCGCATCGATATCAACTGTAGTCTGATCGAAGACGGCAGGCGTGATCTGCGAAGCCACAAAGCGCTGCCAGATAAGCTTGTAAACCTTGTACTCATCTTCTTTTAAATATTGTTTGATCTGATCAGGATGACGCATCGCGGATGTGGGGCGAATGGCCTCGTGGGCCGCCTGGGCCGCTTTTTTCTCTTTATAGACGTTGGGCGATTCTGGCAAATAGCCGTCGCCGTATTGGGTCTTGATGTAATCGCGGACTTCCGCCAGAGCTTCGTTCGACACGCGCGTGGAATCAGTACGCATGTAGGTGATCAAACCGACGACGCCTTCGTCACCGAGTTCAGCCCCTTCATACAAACGCTGCGCGATCATCATGGTGCGCTTTACGCTGAAGCGAAGCTTGCGGGAAGAATCCTGCTGCAGCTTACTGGTGGTGAACGGCGGAGTGGCATTCCGCCGCCGCTCTTTGCGGTCCACGGTGCGTACAAGCCAGTCAGCTTTTTCCAGCGATGCGCGGATTTTCTCAGCATCTTCTCCGTTGGTAACTTCGATCTTCTCTTCGCCTTTGCCCAGGAATCTGGCGTCGAAAGCAGGCGGCTTGGGGCCTGCGAGATTGGCGTCAATGGTCCAGTATTCCTTCTTTTCGAAGGCCTTAATTTCACGTTCGCGCTCGACAATCAATCGCAGGGCAACGGTTTGCACACGGCCTGCGGATATGCCACGGCGGACTTTGTCCCAGAGAAGTGGTGAAACCTGATATCCCACCAGGCGATCCAGAACGCGGCGGGCTTGCTGGGCATCGACTAAAGACTTATCAATGTCGCGAGGATGTTCAAAAGCTTCCAGCACCGCACGCTTGGTGATTTCGTTGAAGGTGACGCGGCGAATGCGGGCACCGTCCCCAATCTGATCGTTTTTCTTCTTCTTTTTACTTTTACCGACCTCGCCCAGTTCCCCGGCGAGATGCCAGGCCATGGCTTCGCCTTCGCGGTCAGGGTCCGGCGCCAGATAGATGTGGTCCATGCCCAGAGCGAGCTTTTTCAGCTTGGCCAAGACCTTCTCTTTGCCGGGAATAACGACGTACTCGGTGTCGAAATCATTTTCGACATCCACGCCAAGCGTGCTCTTAGGCAAGTCTTTTACATGCCCGAATGAGGCTTCGACGGTGAAGCCTTTACCCAGGTATTTTTGAATCAGCTTGACCTTGCCCGGCGATTCGACGATGACTAAACCTTTGTCCACTATGTCCTCAGTTGATGATGTTGTTTTCCGAAGCTAGCACGAATTGGAGAGAATCAACAAGTATTGGACAGAGCTATTAGCTCTTGGCCGTTAGCTATTGGCCCAGCCCTGCAGGCTACCCGAGCGCTCATTAATGCTTGCAAGAGCTGACAGCTAAAAGCTCCGTACAAAATTTTTTCCCGGCAGTTGCTTCACTTTTCCCGACAGTTCCAGCTCGAATAACGCTGCAAAAATGTCAGAAGAAGATAACGCCGGTTCCAACAGTTCCACGATCTCATCGATGTGCGTGGATTCGTCCGCCTTCAGCAGCGCGAAGATCTTTTTTTCGTGGGGTGAAAGCTCGGCTTCCTGGAATAGAGATGCGGTTTGGCCCTCCGGAGATTCATTGCCACCCTCGGGCATGAGTGTAAGTCGTACTTGCGGCGGGAGTTCCTCCCAAATGTCCTCCCAGGTCGCAACCAGCTTAGCGCCTTGTTTGATGAGTGTATTTGGACCCCAGGAGTTCTTGTTGGTCACATTGCCAGGGACGGCAAAGACCTCCCGATTCTGCTCCAGAGCGCAGCGCGCGGTGATGCGAGTTCCGCTATATTCGGCGGCTTCAATGACCAGAACTCCGATGGAGATACCACTGATAATCCGGTTGCGGATAGGAAAATTCTGCGGCGCGGCGAAGGTGCCCATGGGAAATTCGGAGACGACAGCGCCGCCTAGGGCGAGCATTTGTTCCACCAGCTTGGTATTTTCTCTGGGATAGATAATTTCGACACCCGTGCCGAAGACGGCGACGGTCTTGCCTTTGGCCGAGATGGCTCCGCGATGTCCAGCGGTATCGACGCCGCGAGCTAATCCGCTGAAGATTACGAGGCCCCGGGCTGCAAGATCGCTGGCTAAACGCTCCGCCATGCCGACTCCGTAGGGCGTGGGATGCCGGGTGCCTACCAGGGCGATCCCCGGTTGCGAAAGTGCGGCCGCGTTTCCGCGCACGAAGAGGACCAGCGGGGGATCGTAAATCTGCTTCAGTTCGGCAGGGTAGGCTGGGTCTTCGTAGGCGATGATCTGAGCATCCTCGGCGCCGGCTTTTGCTTGCTCGTCGTGCGCGAGTTCCATGGAGCGTCCGGTTCCCAGCGATTGAGCCGAGACCGCGCGCAGGCCGGCAGCTTCCAGTTCGGTCAGTGAGGCATTGAATAAGGCCTGTACGCTGCCAAAGAACTCGACCAGCCGCCGCGCCTTGCCGGGCCCCAGCCCCGGCGTAAGCGCCAAGGCAAGCCACTGCAGGGTGATGGTTTCATCTTTATTAAGGGCGGCATTTGGGGTAGCGACAATGGCTTGAGGCACTCGAACCTCCTGGGAACTATGGCGGACTCTATAGACTGTGAAAAAACGCTGTCAAGGGCAGATGACACAAGTTTGATAAAATTGTTGGCAAAAGCATGAAACGCCTTCGAATTTCGGCCATTGCCTACCTGAATACTGCGCCCCTGATGTGGGATTTCGAGCATTTGGAGGAGAGTCGGCCCAACGCTGCTTCCAATTTTGATGTCTCCTACACCGTTCCTTCCCGATGCGCAGCCGAGCTGCAGCAGGGTTCGGCGGACATCGGTATCATTCCGGCAGCTGCTTACGCCAGTATTTCGGATCTCGCGATCCTTCCTGGAGTTGCCATCGCATCACGGAGCGCAGTGCGTTCGATCTTGCTGGTCAGTAAGCTTCCACTAGAGCAGATTCGGACTGTCGCACTTGATACTTCGTCGCTAACGTCAGTGGCGTTGATACGAATTTTGTTTGCGAAGTTTTGGGAGCAAGAAATATCTTTCAGCGCAGCGGCCCCGGACCTGGATAAAATGCTGCAACAATACGACGCTGGGCTCCTGATCGGTGATCCGGCGTTGAGGGTGGATCGCGGGCCTTATCTGACCTTCGATCTTGCAGAGGAATGGATACGTTTTACCGGCAAGCCTTTCGTTTTTGCGTTCTGGGCAGTGCGACAGGCGGCGCTGAAGGATGCCGATCCATCCCTCGATTTAGCGGCGATCTTTCAGGAATCCCGCGATCATGGACTTCTTCCCGGCAATCTCGTTCAGATCGCACGCGACTGGGCCCCGAAATTGGGTTTGAGCGAAGCTAGCGTCAAGAGTTATTTGAGCGAGAACATTCATTATTATCTGGACCCGGGGTGCCTGGAAGGCCTGCAACTGTTCTATCGTTACGCCGCCGAAATCGGCGTGTTGCCGGAGGCGCCTCCCCTCCATTTTCTCGAAGCCGAGAAACCTGCCGTCTTGTAGCCATATTTCGCATTCCTGCCCTCCCCTCACGGTAGACTGCTTCCAGCCATTCGAATGCTGCCGCATATTCAAAGCTTGCTCGCGATTTCTACCTGGGTACGGTTGCGCCGGATGGGCGGGTTGGGTCTGGTTTTGCTGGGAGTCGCCGACAATTCCGTGATTCCACTCACTGGCAGCATGGATGTTCTGACCATCTGGCTGGCGGCCCGGCATCGCGAGCCGTGGCCTTATTACGCGCTGATGGCGACCATTGGCGCAGTAATCGGCGGCTACATCACTTACAGTCTGGCCCGAAAAGGCGGCAAGGAAGCCATGGAACGCAAGCTCTCGAAGAGAAGAGCAGCGAAAGTGTACAAGGAATTCGAACGCTGGGGATTCGGCGCGATCGCTGGTCCCGCCTTGCTCCCGCCCCCTTTCCCTTTTGTGCCTTTCCTGCTGGCGGCTGGCGCAATGCAGTATTCGAGAGTGAAGTTCCTGGGAGCGCTGACGCTCGGGCGCGGAGCTCGTTACACCATCGTCGCCGGCCTGGGAGCGCTTTATGGAAACCATATCGTGCGCTTCTTTTCCCGCTACTATCGGCCGGCGCTCGGAATCTTGATCGGGTTGGCGGTCGTGGGAGGAGCGAGCGCCATCTGGGAATATCTTCGCTATAAGAAGGAGGCCGGCGGTGCTAAACGGCGCAAAACCGCTTGATCGCTCTTCGGAGCCGAGCGTATTCTTTCCCGCATGACTCAAACAACCAAGCGGGTGCTCGAAGGCGTGTTCTGGTTTGTGCTCGGCCATTTAAGCTGCGCCGTCATGCATCACATGCACCACATGCAGTGGAAATAGTCGCGAACTTGGCGAGGTTTGCTTTGCGGACTTTGCAGCCTTTCTTTGCTAGCTTGGCGGTAAAGCTTTTAACCGCTAAGGGCGCTAAGGAATCGCTAAGGGCGCAAAGGAAGACACCTTGCAACTCCCTGAGCTACTACTGTGTACCGATGCGGCTTGGAGCAATCGACCCAGTTCCGCTAGAATTAGTGTGAAGTTCGCAAAGACATGTCCCTTACAAAGCAGCAAGCTCTGGACCTGTATAACTCCGATGACCTGATTGGCATTGGAATGGAAGCGGACGCGCTGCGCCGCAAGCTCCATCCTGAGGGCGTGGCCACTTACATCATTGATCGCAATATTAATTACACGAATTTCTGCACCGAATACTGCACATTTTGTGCGTTTTACCGTCCGCTGAAGGGGCCTGCGTCGAAAGAGGGATACATTCTCGAATTCGAAACTATCTACGACAAGATCCGCGAGACTGTGGAACTTGGCGGTACGGGAGTTTTGATGCAGGGCGGACTGCATCCTGACCTCAAGATTGACTGGCATGAACGGATGCTGCGCGGCATTCGCGAGCGCTTTCCGAAAATTCATTTGCACTGTTATTCGGCGTCGGAAATTATTGCCATCGCCGAATATAGCGGACTCACGATTCGCGACACCATCCTTCGCTTGCGGGATGCTGGTCTGGACTCGATCCCCGGCGGCGGCGCAGAAATTCTCGATGACGAAGTGCGCTACAAGATCGCCCGCCTCAAGTGCCTCACCGACGACTGGCTCAACGTGCATCGCACCGCCCACCAGATCGGCATGCGGACCACCGCAACCATGATGTTCGGCGTGGGCGAGAATTACGAAAACCGCATCAACCATTTCCAGCGGCTTTACGAGCTGCAGGAAGAGACCGGCGGATTCACCGCATTTATCCCATGGAGCTTCCAGCCCACCAACACGGCCCTCGGCGGCCGGCACTGGGACGAAGCCACGGCGGTCGAGTATTTGAAAACGCTGGCCATCTCGCGGCTGTATCTTTCCAATTTCCTCAATGTGCAATCGAGCTGGGTAACGCAGGGCCTGAAAGTCTGCCAGATGGGACTACGCTTCGGCGGCAACGATGTTGGGTCCGTCATGCTGGAAGAAAATGTGGTGCGGGCCGCGGGCGTGACCAATTGCACCACCGAAGAAGAACTCCGCCGCATCATTCGCGATGCGGGATTTAGGCCTGCGCAAAGGGATACGTTGTATCGGCAGTATTTTCTGAATTAGCCACCGAGAACGGTCCCATAGAGGCGATCGAAAGCATTCTCAGAATCACGTTTGGACTCTCGAAGAACTGGGCATTCTACTTCCCGAGAACCGCACTATCGGCTCACAGATTGATAACGAGCTTATCCTGACGGCTCTCGGAGGGCAGGCAACGGTATGAGCGCATTCGGCATAGTCTGGTGTGCAGCAGTCAGCCTGTTCTTTGTCTATTGCGGCTGGCTCTTGACCTTTAGAACAAGCTCAATCGTCAGGCGCGCATATAGCCAATACCATTGCAGCTTCTTTCTGAAGCCTTGGTATTCAATATTATGCGCTGCATCGGAATTGTCATTTGGGCGTGCGCGGCTCTAGTCGACTACGTGCTGCTAACGCAGAGACTGCCTTAACTGCGGAAATCGTACTAACCCTCTACCTCCAATTCACTCCCGCCTGTTGTGCGGCCCTAGTCGGGTACAATGGAGGTTTCAGAGCGGCGTTGCTATCGCCACTGAGAGACCTCCAGCCTGAATAGCTTGCCCAATCCGCTCGCCACACTTGCCGCTTTTGCGGCGCCGAAGGGCATTGGGCCATACATTCGGCAGCATTTTCTCGATACCACGTTTAAAGGCCTGTATCAGGCGAACGCCTTTGATATGGCGTTGCTGATTCCGTATTTTATTGTGCTGATCCTGCTGGCTGGGTATGGCATGCATCGCTATGTGCTGGTTTATCTTTATTACAAGCACAAGAAAAACCGCACTACCGAACCGGCGGAGCATTTTGCGGATTTGCCGCGGGTCACGGTGCAGCTGCCCATTTTCAACGAACAATATGTGGTTGAGCGGCTGCTGCAGTCGATTTGCCGCTTGGATTATCCGCGGGAGAAGCTCGACATCCAGGTGCTGGACGATTCGACCGACGAAACCGTGGAAGTGGCGCGCGGCCTGGTCGAGCACTACGCTGCGCAGGGGCATCCCATCACCTATCACCATCGCAGCAATCGCGAGGGCTACAAAGCAGGTGCGCTGAAGGAAGGCATGAAGACGGCGCAAGGCGAATTCATTGCGATTTTCGACGCAGACTTCACGCCGCCTGCGGACTTTCTGCTGCGCACCATCCATCACTTTAGCGATGCGAAGATTGGCATGGTGCAGACGCGCTGGACGCACATCAATCGGAATTATTCTTTCCTTACCGAAGTCGAGGCCATCTTGCTTGACGGCCATTTTGTGCTCGAACATTCCGGACGGGCGCGGAGTAACGTCTTTTTTAATTTCAACGGGACGGCTGGTGTTTGGCGGAAGAAGGCAATCGAGGAAGCCGGGGGCTGGCAGCATGACACCCTCACTGAGGACACCGATCTCTCCTACCGCGCGCAGCTTTTGGGCTGGAAATTTATTTATCTGCAAGACGTGGAATGTCCGGCCGAGCTGCCGGTTGAGATGACGGCATTCAAGACCCAACAGGCCCGCTGGGCCAAGGGTTTGATCCAGACGGCGAAAAAAGTTTTGCCGCGTGTGCTCAAGAGCGATCAGCCATTCCACGTGAAGCTCGAGGCCTGCTATCACCTGACCGCGAACCTGAGCTATCCGCTGATGATTGTGCTTTCGGTGTTGCTGTTGCCGGCGATGATTATTCGCTTTTATCAGGGCTGGTTTCAGATGCTCTACATTGACCTGCCCTTGTTCATGGCGTCCACGTTTTCGATTTCGAGTTTTTATCTGGTGTCGCAGAAGGAATTGTTTCCCCGGCGCTGGCCGCGAGCGCTTTTGTATCTTCCGTTTCTGATGGCGCTGGGGATTGGGCTGACTATCACCAACACACGTGCGGTGCTGGAAGCCTTGGTGGGTAAGAAGACTGCGTTTGCCCGCACTCCGAAATACCATGTGGAATCGAAAAAAGACAAAGTGCGAGCCAACAAATATCGCCGCCGGTTGGGGTGGGTCCCATGGTTGGAGTTGCTGATCGGCACTTATTTTGCCGTAACCGTATATTATGCGGTGCAAAATGAGAACTATTTGACGGTGCCGTTTCTCATTCTGTTTGTGGTTGGCTATTGGTACACGGGATTGATGTCATTGTTGCAGGGACGATTCTCTGGCATTTCCCTCAGCGCGGACAGTCATACGAAGCCGTTCCCGGTTGGGGTATGACCGCAGGCGCTGAAGCGCGTGGTCGAGTTAGTTGCTTTAACGGCACGGCTCGAAAGCCGTCCCTGATACAAATCCCGCTAAAGCTTTGAATTGCGTTCGGTGACATCAGTCTAGAATTGCGTTTTGGACGGAGATTGAATTTATGCGCAAGTTTTCGACTTGTTTTCTGCTTTTATCCGTAGCTCTTCTGGCCCAGCTCAGTTCGGCCCTGGATCGTCAACCCAATACCGATTATCGTGCTCGCCGCCAGGCCCTGGCCAGCAAAACCAGCGACGCGGCTGTGCTGCTGTTTGCACCCGGTGAGTCCGAGGGGCCGAATGATCTTTACGGCTATCGCGCCGACAATAATTTCTTTTATCTGACGGGTTGGACCGAGCCCGGAGCGGCGTTGTTGATCTCCGCGGCGGTCGAGGCGAAGGGAAATAATCCGGCGCATCCTTATACCGAGATTCTCTTTCTTCCCAATCGAAACGCTTCACAAGAGCAATGGACCGGACCAAAGCTCGGCCCGGAAAATCCCGATGCGGCTCGCATCACCGGATTCGACAAAGTCGAGGCCCTCGACAATCTCCGCACAGAGCTGACCCATATCCTGCCTTCCCCACGGGCGGTGCTGTATACGGATGTTCCTGGCCCGGGCGAAATCTCCAACTCCGAGGCGCCGTTAAAATGGCTAGACCAGGCCAACGCATTTCCCGTGTATGTGTCGTATCGCGACGTCCGGCCCGCGCTTGATTTGCTGCGCACTTTCAAGGACGCCGGAGAAATTGAACTCCTGCGCAAAGCGGCGAACGCATCAGTTGCCGCGCAACTCGCCGCTATGCGCGCCATGAAGCCGGGCAGTAGCGAACGTGAAATCTCGGCGCTTCTTCAATACGAGTGGGGGAAACGCGGATGCGAGCGGCCGGCTTATGCTCCGATTGTCGGCGCTGGTTTCAATTCCACCGTGCTGCATTACTCGGACGATTCGGGGCCGATTCAGGCGGGAGACGTCATCGTGATTGACGCGGCCGGGGAATATTCCATGTACGCGTCGGACATCACTCGAACACTTCCGGCCACCGGCAAATTCACGGCTCGCCAGCGTGAAATCTATGACATCGTGCTCGGCGCTCAGCAAGCGGCGATTGCGGCGTTTCAATCGGGCAAGTCAACCTTGTCTCGCGACAGTGCGAACACGCTTTACAAGGTCGCCTATGATTACATCAATACCCATGGAAAAGACCTGCACGGCGCGCCGTTGGGCAAGTATTTTATCCACGGGCTCAGCCACTACATTGGACTCGCTGTTCATGATGACGGCGACTACACGGTGCCGCTTGGGCCAGGGGCGGCGTTCACCATCGAGCCGGGGATTTATATTCCGGAAGAAAAACTGGGGGTGCGCATTGAAGATGATTTCTATGTCGATCCCAATGGCAAACTCATCAATCTGACGGGAGCGTTGCCCACCACGGCGGACGACGTGGAACGCGCCATGGCGGGGAAATGATTATCTCTCTCCCCTATGCGCATCTGCTTTCGTTTTGATGTCCGGTTCTTTGATATCCTAGGGCATCGTGCGGATGATCTGGTGGTTTCTGATCCTGGCCCTGGGCGCCGGGGCGGCGCTTTGGTCGAGCATCGCGGTTTACCTGCGGGTGCGACGCCACTTGAAAGCCTCGGACGGAGCTATGTCCGTCGAGATTGAACAAGAGCAAGAGACGCGGCACCCATAGAGTTTCTGAGCTAGGCTTTCGGAGAAGGACAAAGATGGCAAAACCAGCAATCCATATTTTAAGCACGCATGATCGCGCTCTCGATGGAATGAAGCAGGTGGCGATCGTGATTGGCGCCAGCCTGTTCGTGGCTTTGTGCGCTCGGGCCAGTGTGCACGTGCCGTTTACGCCGGTTCCATTTACCCTGCAGGATTTTGCCGTGTTATTGGTAGGGCTCACTCTGGGAAGCCGTCGAGGCTTTGCCGCTTTGGTTCTTTACCTGGCAGAAGGAGCCGCGGGCATGCCGGTCTTCAGTCCGGGCGGCCTCGGGGGAATTGCACAACTGCTCGGCCCCACGGGTGGATTTCTCATGGCCTATCCGTTTGTCGCCGCTTTAGCGGGTTGGATTTTCGAGAGCGGAAAAGTAACATTTGCCAGGGCCGCCGTTGCGGGCTTGCTGGCTGACATTCTACTGTTCGCCAGCGGGATATCCTGGCTCGCCGCATATACCCATTCGTTCGCGCAGGCCGTGAAGTTCGGTCTCTACTTCTTCGTTTTTGCGCAGGTCATCAAAATCATGTTTGCTGCCGCCATTGCTTCAGGCTGGCGGCGTTTCTATAAGGTCCAGGCATAATTATGAGCACCATCGGCGCTATCCCTGAAACCAACAACGCGGCCTCGGCTGCGGAACCTAAGGACCCCATGTCGAGTAGTGCGTCGGTTCAAGTCCGCGAAATCACCATCGCCCATAGTCCGGATTCCGACGACGCGTTCATGTTTTACGGGCTGGCCACGAACAAAGTCCGGGTGCCCGGATTGCGCTTCACCCATACCCTGTGTGACATCGAAACCCTGAACCAGAAGGCGCGAGAGGGCGAGGGTTTGTACGACGTCACCGCCATCTCGTTTCACGCCTATCCTTATATTCAAGATAAATACGCCCTGCTGCCCAGCGGAGGAAGCGTGGGGGACGGCTATGGGCCCATGATCGTGGCTCCGCGCGCCTACACCCAAACAGAAATCAAGCGTAAGCGGATCGCCATCCCAGGCACGCTGACCACGGCTTATCTTGCTCTGCAGCTGTTTGCTCCGGGGATTGAGACGGACGTTGTGCCATTCGATCAAATCATTCCGCAGGTCCTGGAAGGCAAGCACGAGGCTGGATTGATCATTCATGAAGGCCAGTTGACCTACGATAAATCTGGCTTGCACCGGATTGTAGATCTGGGCAAGTGGTGGCTGAAGGTTACAGGACTTCCCTTGCCTTTGGGCGGGAACGCGATTCGTCGCAGTCTGGGGCCGGAGTTGATGTCCGTGGTCGGTGGAGCCTTAAAGGAAAGCATTCAGTATGCGCTGGATCATCGTGAAGAAGCGTTATCTTATGCCATGCAGTTCGCCCGCGATCTTGACCCCCAACTCGCCGACAAGTTTGTCGGGATGTATGTCAATGAGCGCACTCTGGATTACGGTCCGGATGGGCGCGAAGCCGTGCGGCGGTTGCTCGACATGGGGCACAAGGCTGGGATTATTCCGCATGAAGCCAGAGTGGATTTTGTGGGGTAGTACCTCACGAGCTACTTCGGTTGGGGTGGAGCAGCGCTTTCAGCGCTGCGTTAACCACCCGGAAGACTTGACGCAGGGCCCAAGGCCTTGCTCCACCCTTAACTCAAGTCGGGATCGTGAAGAGCCGACAGTTGTCTATTTCACCGTCGCCTTAAACGAGTACACCGGATCAATATCCACAGGCACACTCGCTGCGGACTTCAGCGACACCAACAATTCTGCGGGCATCACGTCATACTTCTTGAACCAGTTCTCTGCGCGTTCGCGGTCTCCCGTGGCTTCGATTTGCAGAAGTTCTTTGGCCAGGACAGCGATGGTTTCCGGCATCTTGGCGTAATCGATCACATATTTCCCGGAGGGCAGGCGTTTGATGGCGCCGTGTTCGGAGAGATAGTTGAATTCCATCATCTCGGCGCGGGCGTGGGCTTCGCCGATGCCAAAGCGGACAGTGCGAAAGAGTCCGCCTACGTAAGACGCGTAATATTCTTCCAGCTTTTCTTTCGGCAGCGCGCCATGATCCACCAGCCACTTTAAGGCGAACATGCCTACCACGTCCGCCTTGGATTCTTCGAGGCCACTATAGGCGGGGCCAATGGCTTCACGAATATCCACTTTGCCCGATGCCGTGCGGGCGTATGCCGGGCCCAGGCCGTGACAAATCTCGTGCATGATCGTGCCCAGCAGGTAGCCCTCGCCTGAAACCTTGGCCGCCTGCTCGGGCAACATCACATGCTTGGCCACAGGGACAATTACGTAATTTACCCGTGCGTCCATGAAGTTCTTGAAGAAGATTTTCTTGCTGCCTGCCTGTTCATGGACTCGCGGATCGTTGGGCAAATTGTCGGCGACGGCCTGATAGCCATGGTTTAGATCGCCGGCCCGGTAGGGCGCGTCCATAACTTCGAGAGGGGTTTCGAGGCCATGCTTCGACGGACGGTCTTCCGGCGCCAGGGGAAGGGCGTCCTGAATGTCCGCCACGTATTTCTTGTACATGTTCAGTTTCTGGCTTTCCTCGGAATTACGGATGAGAACTGCCGCGCCAAAGGAACCCTTCACGCCCAGAAGATGATCGTCATAGATTTCGTAAGGCGCGAAGATCACATCGAACTTGGGATCCTTCAATCCCAGCCACGCCAGATCGCTCTTAAAGTAGTCATCGCTCAGCAGCGCGTCGGCGCGCAGGCGCAGAAAGTTGGCGAAGGCGGGATCGTCGCTCAATGCGGCCGCTTCGCGCAGGTCCTTGGCGGCGGGCTCGAGAAAAGAACGATAAGCAATGTGGTAAGGCAATCCTTCCAACTGGTCGCCTTGCCAGCGCACGATGGTGGTCTGGCTGTAGATTTCTGCCTTTTTCTCGGGATGGTCTTTCACATACTGTTCTACTTGTTCTCGGGTCAATCCCTGTGGGTAGTAGCCCCCACCGGGGGGCATGAGTTCAGTTCCGACGAAAGGTTTGTTGTCGTCGAGCAGATCGAAACGCGAGGCGTTGATCCAGATATACCGGCGGAGGGTCTCGTCTTTGGGATTCTTGCTTGCAGCCAGGGATTGATAGAGGGTCAGCCCATCCGGATCAATCTGGCGCCAGTAGATTTCTTCCAGATAGCGGCAGGCATCGACCAATTTTTCGACCAGTTTCCGTTCGCGAGCCGTCAGCGCCTGGGCGTGAAGCGGCATTTGTACCCGGCGAAATTTCGCCAGCCGCTGAGCCAGGTCAGGCACCACGTAAAGGCCGGCGGAATCAGCGCCTTTGGCTGCGGACCCCGCCATTTTCCTGTGTTTATTGGGCTTCTGCTGGTTCTGGATTGAGTTGTTCTGGGCTGAAAGAGAAGGAACCATGAAAAGGACAATCAACAACGATAAATAGCAACCCGGGGTCTTCTTCATATCTCAGTGGATTCTAGCAGAGTAGCAAAGCGACCTCAGGTTTTGTGCATCTCGCGAATCAACCCCATCGGCTATCATAATACGGTGCCCGCATACCAACATAACCTCTCACAGACGTTGCTGATCGATGCCGATGACACGCTGTGGGAAAACAACATCTATTTCGAGCGCGCCATTGCCAGCTTCATTTCTTTCCTCAACCATCAGGAGTACTCGCCGGCGCAAGTGCGTGGCGTCCTGAACGAAGTGGAAGGCGAGTGCATAGTTAGCCATGGGTACGGCCTCCACAGCTTCTCCCATGCCCTGATTCGGACGTTTGAGCGGCTGGCGGTCGAGCCGCTGACCCCGGCGTTGCACGAAACCGTCCGTGGATTTGCCCACGCCATCGCCGAGCATCCCCTCGAAACTCTGCCGGGAGTTCCGGAGACGTTGCAGTACTTATCGCAACGCCATCGTCTGATCTTGATGACCAAAGGCGAGAGGAATGAGCAGGCGGGCAAAGTGGAACGTTCCGGTCTGAAAGGATATTTTTCTGCGGTCGAGATTGTGGCGGAGAAGGATGTGCAGACGTATCGCGGAATGATTAAGAAGCATGCGCTGCCCAGCGATTCCACCTGGATGGTGGGAAATAGCCCCAAATCCGATATCAATCCCGCGCTGGCTGCGGGGATTAATGCCGTTTTCGTTCCTCATGGCAATACCTGGGTCCTCGAGCACGAAGACCTCGCGCCAGCACAGCCGCCGAGCCGATTGTTAACCGTGGAGAGTTTTTCCCAACTGACCCATCATTTTTGACCGCCCGCGCCACCCCGAACCAGAAATGCTCTTCTCAGCGGTTTTCTTAGCGACCTTCGAGGACGTTCTTTGCGCACTTTGGCGGTTAAAAATCCGCTCAATCTTTAACCGCAAAGGCCGGGAAGGCGACGCAAGGTCGCGAAGAGAGTATTCGGCAAATCTCAAGCGCACCTAGAGCCCGGAGCCTGAATTGCTGGCAGCACTCTCCGCTGGAACTTTCCCTTTTAACCGATCCAACGCTTTCTGTGCTTCGCCAGACTGCGGCCCGTGCGGAAGTATCTTCAGATACTCTTGGTAGTGCGTGGCTGCGTCTGCGGGATTGTCGAGTTTCTCGAGGCATTGCGCCATGCGAAAATTCGCCATCGCATCATTGTTCTTCCATAGCAAGGCATCCTGATAACGGGCTAGCGCCGCCTTGTAGTTTTTGCGCTTGAAGTAGAAGTCTCCTACCTCAACGTCTTTGGCTGCCCGGTGAGGGTTCCAGGGATGGAACTCTTGCACATCGCTCGGAGCAGGCGCGGCCTCAATCTCCGCATCCGAAACCGCCGTGTCGCTTTGCGGATGGTTCTTGGCGTCGTCCTTGGGAGGGCTGATGTCAATCTTGGTATCGCGGCTGGAACTCTCGCCGGCTTCCTTGTCGCGGTCATAACGCGGAGGAGCCTGGTTCTGCTCGGGAGCTTTGTCCGATGACGGCAGCTGGTCCACCTGGGCAATCGCCCAGGACCCAGCGCAAATCGACAAAATCAATGCAGCAACCAAGCGAAACATTAGGGATATTTTAGCGCGTTCCCAGAGATGAAAGTTGAGTTTCAGCAAGCAAAAAAAGAGGCCGCTCCATGGGGGTGGAGCAGCCTATGTTGGCTAAAGTCCTCCGGGGAGGAGGGAAACGTTATAAAGATGGTCCGGACGGCTGAGCCGCAGCGGTAGGCTGCTGGGCCGGAGCGCCGGCATCCGTTGTATTGGTCATCAAACGGACGCTCACCCGGCGATTGGCCGCACGACCTTCGCGGGTCTTGTTAGTCTCGACCGGCTTGTCCTTGCCCAACCCAATCAAGTAAATCTTGTGGGCGGGAATGTTATGTTCGGCAGCCAGGTACTGAATCACGGAATCAGCGCGGCGCTGGCTCAACGAATAATTGTAGTCAGCGTTGCCCACGGAATCGGTTGCGCCTTCCACGGTGATCAGATAGCCCTTGGTGCTCTCGACGTTGGTGGCCAGCTTATCGAGCTCTTCTTTTGCATCCTTGGTCAAATTGTCTTTGTTGAACCCAAAATGAACAGCCGTTTCCGTCACCACCCGATAGTTATCGAGGTTGGCTACGGTGGTGGTCAGAGTATCAACACGATGGGTCGCGGTATCGGCTAACGTCTGGGCCTGTGCCGCTTGCTGTCCTGCAGCCTGGGCCTTCTGATCAACCTCGGCTGCCTTGGCCTGAACCTGTTGAATGCCAGCCTGTGCCCGCGCATCTACATCCCGGATGTCCTTGGTGTTCTTCGCGGTCAGGTCATCGAGCTCATTGGTCTTGTTAATGAGCGGCGTGGTCTCTTGACGTACATAATTCTTGCTGGCGCAACCTACCGTCGCGGCCATGCCTGCTGCCAGTAAAATCGTTAACGAAGTGCGAATCATGGGTGGAGGGCTCCTTCCTCGTCTCTGCTTCTGCTTCTGCTTCTCGTGCGAGTCTTGCGTCGGAACTTGGATGCCCCAAACTTCAGTCTCGCAACTAACGTTCGTATTCTATAAGAGCACGGGGCTTGCCAACTTGGGCATATGTGAATGCTCTTTGTAAGTTGTTTGTTTTATTATATTTACATGTTTACCACAGGAGAACAGTGGCGACGGACCGTGGGAAAGCGATACGGACTGAGGAAATTTTATACGGTGGATTCTAATGTCCCAGCCCGATTCGCACGTGTCTACTCAGCCAGCTCCTCTCTCTCGAGTGACGTCGCTACGTTCTATGTCGCTCATCCTGATCATCTAAAATGGAGTTATCCCCATGGACCTCCAGCAGAAAATTCGTACCTTGCCCACATCCGCTGGCGTTTATCTCTACAAAAACGCCGAGGGTGAAGTCATTTATGTGGGCAAGGCCAACAACCTGCGCAGCCGGGTCTCGTCTTACTTTCATGAGGGCCGCCACATTGGAGACGCCAAGACTGGGACCCTGGTACGCGAGGCTGTCGATGTCGATTACATTGTCGTCGCCAACACCAAAGAGGCGCTGGCGCTGGAGAACCATCTCATCAAACAGAAGCAGCCGCGCTTCAACATCCTGCTGCGGGATGACAAGACCTATCCTTATGTAAAGCTCACGCTGGGGGAGCGCTGGCCGCGGGTGTACGTAACTCGCCGCTTGCGAAAAGACGGCTCGTCCTACTATGGCCCGTACTTCCCTGCCAATCTGGCTTATCGCCTGGTTGATCTGATTCACCGCAACTTCTTCATTCCATCCTGCAAGGTGGACCTCAATCGATTTCATCCTCGCCCCTGCCTACAGTTCTACATCAAGCGCTGCCTCGGACCCTGTGTGGAGAACCTGACCACGCTGGAGATTTACCAGGAAGCCGTTCGCGATGTGAAGTTGTTCCTCGAAGGCCGCCCCAATGATCTGGCGCGATCATTGCGAGAGCGCATGGAGAAAGCGGCTAGCTCGGAAGAATACGAACGCGCCGCAAAATATCGCGACTTGATTTCGACCGTCGAGCAGTTGCAGGAAAAGCAGCGCATCGCGACCATCGAAGGCGATGACGCCGACGTTTTTGGTTATCACTATGAAAATACCACGCTGGCGGTCAATCTGTTTCACGTCCGAGGCGGCCGCGTGCTCGATCGGCGGGAGTTTTTCTGGGAGGAATTGCCCCTCGACGCGGAGGGCGGAGATTTTCATCCCGGCGAATTCCTATCGGCGCTGCTCAAGCAGCTTTACATAGGGCAGCCTTATGTCCCGCGCAATATTTACGTCCCTGTCGAATTTGAAGACCGGGAGATGCTGGAGGAATTGTTGTCGGAGCAGCTCGCTGCCGATGGCGGCCGCGCCACCCGGGTAAACATTCTGGTGCCGCAACGTGGCGACAAACGTTCCCTTCTCGATCTGGCCGGAACCAACGCCAAGCAGTCCTACGACCAGCGCTTCCGGGTGATGAAGCCGAACACCAAAGCCATTCAGGAAGCGTTACAGGACGCACTCGGACTGCCCGAACCTCCGGAGCGCATTGAGTGCTTCGACATCTCGCACATTCAAGGGGCAGAGACGGTCGCCTCCATGGTGGTGTGGGAAGGCGGACGGATGAAGAAATCCGATTACCGCAAGTTCATCATCAAGACAGTCGAAGGCGTGGACGATTTCGCCTCCATGCGCGAAGTAGTGACGCGGCGTTACAAACGCATCCAGGAAGAAAAGAAGAAGATGCCCAGCCTAATCTTGATCGACGGTGGTCTGGGCCAGTTACATGCTGCTTCTGAGGCCTTGGACTCGATCGAGATCATCAACCAGCCGCTGGCGGCGATTGCCAAGCGCGAGGAAATTATCTACGTGCTTGGCCAGGAGAATGAGCCAGTCGTTCTCGATCACCACTCGCCGGTGCTGCATCTGGTGCAACAGATTCGCGACGAAGCCCACCGCTTCGCCCTGACTTTCCATCGCAAGCGGCGTCAAATGCGCGACCGCTCGACTGAGTTGCTGGAAATTCCTGGTGTGGGTCAGAACACTACGCGCAGGCTATTGCAGCACTTCGGCAGCTTGCAGGCAGTGAAGCAGGCGGACGTCGCGGCGCTATCGTCGGTGGTCACACGAAGTCAGGCCGAGGCAATTTTGCAGCACTTCCAAAAATAGCTGATCGCCGTTAGGGCTTTGCTTCTGCCGGCCCGGAATTCCCCATGTCCATGACAATTTTCCAGCTTCCATCTTTTTGCTTTTTCCAGACGCTGGCGTACTTGCCGTGTTCGACCACGTCTATTCCGTCCTTATCCTTCGAGCGGAACTCATACGTGCCATAGGTGTATCCCAAATCGCCCGAGGCAGACATGTCGGCGTAAATCGGCGTCCAGGTCAAATGATTGTTTTTGTCATCGAGGAAGACCATGGTCTTGGCGACGTTCGCCTTCCCTTGAATGACCGGCGCCCCGTTCGGGACTTCCGCGGCATCGTCCGCATAGTAAGACATGTATCCCTGCGATCCGTGCTCCGCTGCCGCCTTTTGAAAATCGGCTTCCAGTTGCTTCAATTTCTCGGCTCCAGGACTTTGGGATTGTGAGATGGAAGCTAAGCCTGAAATTAGAACGATCAGAAGAACAACAGATTTTCCTGCCTTCATGGAGTGATCCTTTGGTTGGAGTCTTAGAGGGACCTTACACTTCGGCGGCTACTTTATCACGACGCGATTGCCAGATCATCCACGCCACAATTCCTAACATCCCACACCAGCCCAGCACACGAATCACACCAGCGATGGTAGTGTCGTACGGCAAAACTCCCAGGCTGGTGAAAATCGTGTTCCAGTCATGCTCGGCGAAATCCGGATCGCCCACCGTGACCAATGGCAGGACCATGGCGCGCGCATCGGCCATGTATGTGGCCGTGTACAGCAAGTTCTCAAAGAAGAAAAATCCACAGAAAACAAAAGCTGCAGTCTGCCGCTGCGTAAAAAAGTATGTGGCCAGCAGCAACGGCACCAGCCACTGCAAAATTGTCCCGCCCCAGAGTCCGATGGTCGGCCCAAACCAGCCAAACAGAAGATGGCCGCCTTCATGCACCACCAGATTCACGAAGTCAATCAAGAGAAAATCGCCGTGCTTGGCAAAGGCATAGACCATGAACAGAATGTAGAAGACGAGCCAGGCCGCAAGAGCGATCCGCGGCACCGGCTGCCAGCCTCGATCATCGCTTGATCGTGTGGGTGTATTCATTTGGAATTAGCCGAAAGCCCCAACCGTTCTTTTGCATCCCGGAGCAGATGCGCTTTGATATGCGTCGGAAGTCGCGAAGCCCGTAGAACTTCGGACACCAAGGTGGCGGGAAGCGAACGTGCAAATTCCAAGGCTCGCGCCAGTGGCGTCCGTTCATTGCGCAGCAGGGCGACGCGAACCTCGCGCCGCACTGACCACTTGGGATGACGGCAGACCAAGTCCACAAATCTTGCCGGCGAATCCTGACGCATCAGAACTCTGATGACCGTCGCTTCCGTGACCCGAGAATTCTCCAGTGCAGTGGAAACCACCCGGACTTCCGGATCAAGCAGCAATTCGCCCGAAATCCGTCCAGAGGCGCGCCTAGCCAGCGAAAGCTTTTCTCCGATGGACACTGTCTCCAACCGCTGGATGAGCGATTCTTCCGCGGCCCGCTTGACGTCCGCGGAAACGACTGGGGCTAAGGCAACCTGCATGAGATCGAAGGTGAACAGATGTCGCAACATCGGCATGGAGAGATGGCGCGGCGTCCGGGGATGCTTGACCAGTGCCAACCTCACTTTCCGGCTCTTGGCAACAGAACCGTTCCTACTGACCTGTTCCAGGATTTCTGCCGGCAGATCGTTGCGCTTGAGCAGCAGGAGCACCAGATCTTCCGTCAGCGCCGGATCCGAAGCCGCCGCTTTGAGTTCCGCCAGAGAAGCGTTGAAAACGGCATCTGGCAAAGGGACCGCCGCGGAATCCGCGATGATTCTCTCGATATTTGGCTCGTCGGATGCCATGTGTTTTCCCGGGCGATCGTATGCATGAAGAAACGCCGGTGCCCGTTCACCATGGTGTGGCCCTGCGTGCCAGCTCCAGTGCACCTCGTACCGGTTCCACTACGTTTGGGTTCAAGACTACCCCGGAATGCCCGGCATGCAAACTATTGTAGAAAACCTCGCGCACCAGTGCGCTGTTTCCGAACACACCACCGGACATGCCCACTGGAATGACTTCAGCCTCTCGAAAAATACGATGGATCACGATCCTGGCCAGGCCCGCCAGTTCATTCCCCGCCTGGATGAGAACTCCGAGGGCTTCCGCATCGTCCGCTCCCGCCGCAGACAGTACGGTCGGGAACAGGGCCGCGAAGTCCGGTGGGGGGGCGGCATTGGCGGCCAGCACCGCCTGCTCGTGAGATTCCAAATGCCAAAACTTCAGGATGCCTTCCAATAGCCGCGGACTCGCCGCTGCATTCTCATCTTTGGCCCGCAATGCCGCGGCCACTGCCGAACGTCCAATCCAATGTCCCGACCCCTCGTCGGAAACTGCGAATCCCCAGCCGCCGGCACGCGCCGTCTCGCCCTTCGAGTCGCGGCCGTAAGCGATCGACCCCGTGCCCGCGATTACGATCACCCCTGGTCCTGTGCCAAAAGCCGCTTCCAGAGCAATTTCCATGTCGCCCAGAACCAGAACCTCGCCCGCAACCATTTCCACGATCACTCGCCGGACGAAGTCATTGACGGCCGGCCTCGCCGCCCCCGCCAACCCAATGCACGTCCCATTAATCTGCGATGGAGAAATTTTCGCCGCGGCACAGGCCTGCTGGATTGCGCTCACAAGAGCTTCCTTCGCACGCATCTCCCCCACACGAATCACGTTGCTGCCGCCCACCACACCGATTCCCAGTATCGATCGCTCATCCCCGATCAGGCAGGAAGTCTTGCTGCCGCCGCCGTCAATGCCAAGAAAGATGGCCACGAGCGTAGTTCTACCATAGGGCCAGGAAACCGCGGTTGGCCTTGCAGGTTCATGTCGCAGGTTGCCAGACTCTCACTATCGCGCCCACACGCTTCACGCCATAATGAAAAAGGATTTTTTGGGATTACATGGGACTAGACAAACTCGATCTCACGATCATTGGGATCTATCTCGCGGGCATCACCCTGTTTGGCCTGCGCTTCCGCAAACGCAAGCGCACCCTGCGCGACTACTTTCTCGCGGATCGCGACATTCCCTGGTGGGCCATTGCGCTCTCCATCGTCGCCGCCGAAACCAGCACGCTCACCATCATCAGCATCCCTGGACTGGCTTACGACACGAATCTCACTTTTCTGCAGGTGGTCCTCGGATATCTGGTCGGCCGCATTATCATTAGTTTCGTTCTGCTGCCGCAGTACTTTAAGGGCGACCTTTATACCGCTTACGAACTGATCGAACGCCGCTTTGGACGCCGCCTGCGCTCGGTGACCGCCGGGCTCTTTCTCGTGACCCGGGCCGCAGCCGAAGGTGTTCGCGTCTACGCGGTGTCCATCGTGATCGCCATCGCGCTAGGCACCGGCGAAGTCACCTCGATTGCCATCATCACAGCACTCACCCTGGTCTATACCTTTGAAGGCGGCTTGGCGGCGGTCATCTGGACCGACGTCGTGCAAACCGTAATCTACGTCGGCGGAACACTCGTTGGCGTATACACCATCCTGCATCTCGTGCCCGGCGGCTGGGCGAACATTCATGGCGTCGCTGCTCATGCGGGAAAATTCCAGGTCTTCGACTTCTCGCTTAACTTCTGGAAGCCTTACACATTTTGGGCAGGACTGATTGGTGGAGCGTTCCTCACCACCGCCAGCCACGGCACCGACCAGCTGATCGTGCAGCGGTTGCTGGCGGCGCGCAACCAGCGTCAATCGGTCGCTGCGCTGCTCTCCAGCGGGATCGCCATCCTACTACTCATGGCGCTTTTCCTGATCGTCGGCGTCATGTTGTTTGTGTACTACCACGTCCCTTCCGCGAACTTCGGTCACGCTGACAGAATTTATCCCAGCTTCATCGTCAATCAAATGCCACACGGAATCTCCGGCTTGCTGATCGCCGCCATCCTGGCCGCAGCCATGTCGAATTTGAGCGCGGCACTCAATTCTCTTTCTTCCAGTTCGATGATGGACTTTTATTTGCCGAAACATCTGGATCTGAGCGAGCCACGCAAAATTCGCCTTTCCCGGATTTCGACGATCCTCTGGGCGCTCTTGTTGTTTGCCCTGGCAATCCTATCGCTGCATCGAGTGGCCCGCGTGGTCGAAGTGGGATTGCAGATCGCATCGGTCGCATACGGTGCCCTGTTGGGTGTGTTCTTGCTAGGTGTGCTCACTCGCCGCGCCAATCAGAACGGCGCCATGGTCGGAATGTTGTGCGGTTTCTCTACCGAGCTTTATCTCTGGCTGGGAACCCCCGTGCCCTTCACCTGGTATGTAGCCATCGGCACCACGGTCACATTCATGGTGGGATATGGAGCAAGCCTGTTCATGGACGCTGAAAACAATTAGCCTTCTCTGCGATCTCGGCGTCCTTTGCGGTTAAAAGCTTTCCCGTCCCGTATACTGCAACCCAAATGCCATCCCCGCGTCCGGAACTCGCCCGCGATCTAGGCGTAAGCCACGCCGGTGCGATCGTTGTCGGCACCATCATCGGCAGCGGAATCTTCCTCGTCCCCGCCGAAATGATGCAGGCCGTGGGCTCGGCCAAGCTTGTCTATCTGGCATGGCTGGTAGGCGGACTTCTCTCGTTCTTCGGCGCGGTAACTTATGCCGAACTGGGTGCAATGAAGCCGCAAGCCGGCGGCGAATACGTATATGTTCGCGATGGTTACGGTCCACTCGCCGGTTTCCTCTACGCCTGGACCACCTTCCTCATCTCCAAGCCCGCGTCCATTGCGACCATCACCACCGGCCTGGTTCGCATCCTTGGGACGTTCCCAGTCTTCGCCTTTTTCTCTCTCACCATCATCACTCACCCACTCGCCATCAGTTACGGCCAACTCGTCGCCATCGCCGCCACGATCTTGATCTCGCTACTCAATTACCTCGGAGTCAAGAAAGCCGGCGAATTCCAGCTCCTATTCACCATGCTGAAGGTAGCGATCATCGTGGGCATTGTGGGGATCGGCTTCAGCTACAGCGCAGGCAGTTGGAGCCATTTCGCAGGCCACTACGCCGACGCCAAGGGCGGGCTCGTCGGATTTATGGCCGCACTGGTGGCCGCGCTCTGGGCCTACGACGGCTGGAATGACTTGAATATGGTCGCCGGAGAAATTCGCCAGCCCGAGCGCAACATCCCGATTGCATTGATCGTAGGAGTGGCAACCGTTGGCGCGCTGTACATGCTGGTAAACGCCGCCGTGCAGTTTGTTCTCCCCGTCGACGCCATCGCCGCATCTCCGCGTGCCGCCTCGGACGCCATCGGCCTGGTCTGGGGACACTTTGGCGCCAGCATCGTTTCCGCCGGCATGGCACTCTCCATGTTAGTCACCCTGAACGGCAGCAGTATGAGCGGCGCGCGCGTGCCTTTTGCCGTCGCCCGCGACCGCTATTTTTTCTCGGTGCTCGCCAAAGTGCATCCCCGTTTCCATACGCCTTATATCGCCATTGTGGTGCAAGCCCTGCTGGCCGTCGTGTTGCTGCTCCTGGGCGGAAGTTTTCGCCAATTCTTTTCCCTCGCCATCTTTGCCGAGTGGCTCTTCTATATGATCGCCGCCAGCACCGTCTTCGTCTTCCGGTGGCGCGATCCACAGACCGCGCGCCCTTACCGAGTTTGGGGATATCCTCTCGTCCCGGCGCTATTCGTCGCCGCTTCTGCAGTCTTGCTTTACTACACCTTTACTGCGAACCTTCGCTATTCCATCGTGGGATGCCTCATAATTCTGTCCGGAATCCCGGTTTTCTATATCTTTGCCCGCATTCGCCGGCGTTCTGCCTGAAAAGATCTCTGCCATTTCCGGGCCGGTTCCGCTTTCGGGAAACTACTGGTTACCTAAGTACACGGGCCGCAGACACATTTACCCCTTGCCCGATCTCCCGTAAGTTAGAGACTCACCCGAGCATCCGCCCCCCAACCTCGGGCTCCCGTTGGAATTATGGATATCTATGCCTGACAATTTTAGGTTAGGTCTGTTACCGGAACGGAAGATCGACTGGCGCACGCTGGCCGCGAGCTATGGCTTCGTGACCTTTGCCGTGCTTTGCCTGTTGTTCGTCGGAGTTCTGTTTCCCGAGAAATTGCAGCTGACCCAGCGTTACATTTCCACCGAACTCATTGCCAAATCAGCGCCTCCGCCAAAACCTGTAAAAATCAAGAAGATGCCGCGGCGCCCGCCGGCCAAGCTCATGCCGGTGGTAGTCATGGCGCCAAAACTGATTGTTCCCAAAGACATCCGTGTCCGCCCCAAAAAGCAGGAAGACGTTGACGCCCCCAAACTGGAGGCCAAGTTTGATGCTCCGGTCGTGGTCCCAGTGGCAGCTATACCCAAGCAGCTCGTGCAAACTGGACAATTCGGCAGCTCCGCACCCGCCACGCTGGTGGCACCCATCCAGAAAGTGCAAACCGGCGGCTTCGGCGCACCCGATGGATTGAAAGGCCAGGGGAAAGAAAACGCCCATCTGCAAACCGCCAGCCTGGGATCGTTTGATTTGCCTCAAGGTGCGGGCCAGGGTAACGGCTCAGGCGGTGCAAAGGGCCTCAAAGGCACGGTCGCCAGTACCGGTTTTGGCAATGGTATCGCCCAGCAGGATGGACGCCGAAATGGACAAGGCACGGCCCAGGTAGGCGGATTTGGCGGGCAGCAAGTCGCCCAGGCCAGCCAGCATTTATCGGAGACGGGGGCAGCCACCACTCCCGTGCAAATCCTTTACAAACCGAATCCGGCGTATACCTCGGAAGCTCGCCAGCTACAACTGCAGGGCGAGGTCCTGTTGGAAGTCATGTTCGGCGCCAATGGGCAATTGCAGGTGAACAAAGTGGTGCGCGGACTGGGCCACGGCCTCGATGAATCCGCCGTCGCCGCCGCCAATAAGATGAAATTTAAGCCGGCTTTACGCAACGGTTCTGCCGTGGATTCCACAGCCATTGTGCATGTGGTGTTTCAATTGGCATCGTAGGATAAGGGATCATAAGACTTGGGTAGCAGAAACTTGGGTTGGAAGAATTAAGAGAGGACTAGAGTCATGAGCACTTCGAAATACGTAATCACTGGATTTTTGGCGATCGCGTTGAGCGCGGTGGCACAACAAGCGGCGGACCCGTCGGCATCCACTCAGACACCGGCGCAGCCGGCTGCTTCCCAACCCGCTAGCACCGATGCAGCGCAAACCTCGGCGCCCACCGTTGTGGTCACGCCCAGCAGCGCTCCCGCGCAGCCTCAGGCCGCCCCGGCGACCCAGGCCGCTCCGCCAGCGCAAGCCAGCGGCCCCGCCACCACCATGGAAGACGTGGTCAACCGGGCGATTGCCCGCGAGCACGCCTTGATGGACATGCTCAAGACCCGCACCCCCCTGGTTGAAACCTATCTGCAGAACCTGAAGCCTGACCAAAAGCTCGGTGCCGTGCCCAGTGGAGACCATTACTTCCTCGGACGCATGGACCTCGGCGAAAGCATTGACCGACGCGACTATCTCTCCAAGGATGAGAGCTTCCAGAAGAACCTGATGGGCGGCGTCACCAAGCTGTTCAAATTCGAATACCAGCCCATGGGCTTCTCGTGGATGATCTTCGCGGACCGTCAGGACTTCGACCGCCAGCACTACGACTTCAAGTATGTCCGCCGCGAATTCCTCGGCGACATCCGCTGCCTGGTGTTCGATGTGACTCCCAAGAAAGACTCCGGCAAAGGCCGCTTCCTCGGCCGCGTTTGGGTGGAAGATCAGGACTATAACATCGTGCGCCTGAACGGCACCTACGCTCCTCGGCCGCGCAACGCCTACTTCTTCCACATGGACAGCTGGCGCTTGAACCTGATCCCGGGTTACTGGGTTCCCGCCTACATCTACAGTGAAGAAGGCGACTTCAGCTACGGCGCCAAAGACAAACTGGCGTTCAAGGCGCAGAGCCGCATCTGGGGTTACGATCTGAAGAAAGACGTCAAAGCCGACGAGCTCTCCTCCATTCGCGTTGACTCCGTGAAGGACGACAGCGCCGCCGCCGAAGACGCTTCTCCTTTACAGGCGCAGCGTGAATGGCAGCAGCAGGCTGAAGACAACGTCATGGAGCGGTTGCAAGCCTCTGGCCTGATTGCTCCCGAAGGCGAAGTCGACAAAGTTCTTCAGACCGTCATCAACAACCTGGAAGTTACCAACAATATTGATTTGCCGCGTCCCGTTCGCGCCCGCGTCATGCTCACTTCCCCGCTGGAAACTTTCAGCGTGGGCAATGTGATCGTCGTCAGCCGCGGTCTTATCGACACTCTTCCCGACGAAGCCAGCCTGGCCATGGTCCTCTCCCATGAGCTGGCTCACATCGTTCTGGGACACAACCTGGGCAGCAAGTTTGCCTTCAACGACCGCATGCTCTTCTCCGACGAATCCACCTACAACAATTTCGGATTCCGCCACAACCCCGAAGAAGAAACTGCCGCCGACGCAAAAGCCATGGAGCTCCTGAAGAATTCGCCTTACGCCCAGAAGCTGGATGTCGCATCGTTGTATATGAAACAGCTCTCTGCGCGTTCTCCCGAGCTTTCCGCTCTGCTAACCGCACATCTGGGAAACAGCTTCGCCGATCCCAAAGGGGGCATCACCCGGATGTCGGCGATATTGCAAACCGGCCCCGCATTGGATGACGCCAAGCTGGACCAGATCGCGGCCCTACCCTTGGGCGGACGCGTGAAACTAAATGCCTGGGACGATCATGTCGAACTCATCAAGGGAGCGCCGGTAGCTATCACGTCCGTGCGCGACAAGATGCCGTTTGAAGTGACTCCGTTCTTCCCCCGCCTCACCCGTTACGTGAGCGGCGGAACCTCAGACAACAGCACCGCAGCCTCGAACTCAGCCGCGCCCACCAGCGCCGCCCCGAGTTCCACAGCCGCCGCGACGCCGAGCAACTAACGAAAATAGCTAGGCTACCAAGTTGAAGCAAAAACGAGGCTGGAACCGGAAGCAATTCCGATTCCAGCCTTCGTACGTTCCCCTAAATTAAATTGTCATCCCGAGCGAAGTGTGACCGTCCAAAGGACGGTCACACGAAGTCGAGGGGCCTTTTCTTAGCCACCACGAACCGCGAAGGGACAGACGCCCTCGTCTGTCCAGGTCGAGCAAGGCTCGACAAACTCATGCAGCGCCGTGCTCTGTGCATTGAGGGACAGCGCCACGGCCTCATCCAACGTGTCATTCCGAATCCAGGAGCCATCACGGACGCGCCGCCCTACTCCACTTTCCTCCCACTAAGCTTCCCATTGTGGCCAAACGGCCCGGCCCAATACCCGGAGACGTCCTTGCCCTCCACCACGATTCGAAACTCCACCGGTCCAAACGGACTCTCTGCGACGGCCCACATCCGATTGCCTCCGGCGAACACCGATCGCAGCCGGCCGGACTCGCCTCCCGGATCAGTCTTCTTCCCGCCAAACTCCGCGACCGGCCCACGGTTGGGTAGGCTCTCGACGACCAGTTCGGTCTTCTGAGCTTCCCCCGATTGATCGTTAACGTACTCAATCTGATAAGTCCCCGCCGGCGTGAAGCGCAGTGGTTGCCGCAGTGATTCGATCTTGTCCGCCAGATTCAGCGATGCGGCATTGTAGGGCTCGAGGCGGAGAGAATTCCTGACCTCGGCCGTGGCCTGATCAAGATTCCCCTCTTGAAGCAGCAAATCCGCCAGCAGACACGACGCCGCAAACGACTGCGGATACAGCCGTGTGCTCCACTTCGCAATCTCGATGGCTGCCGGCAGTTTCGTGCTTTGCAGTTTGCGCGCCTTGGTCATCAATACCCATTCCGCAATCCAGGGTGACGACTCCGATCTTAGGGGCTCGGCGGATTTCTCGGCGCGCTCGACGTCGCCAGCCTCCAAAGCCGCGTCGATCTCTACCAGTCGTTGCTTGATCCCGGCGGCGTGCGCATCGGCGGAAGCCCGCAGCTTTCCCAGTTCGGCGGACGATAGCCATCGCCCTCGCAGCATCACGCCCTCGATAGTCTTTACATTGTTGATGTCAGCCAAGGGATTCGCCGACAACAAAACCAGATCGGCTGTCCCGCCTTCTACGACCGTTCCGAAGCGCGGCGCGTCTGAAATGTTCTGAGCGATGAAAGCGCCGGAATTACGGGTCGCAGTTAGCAGCGCCTGGTAGGGAGAGAAGCCGGCTTCCACTAACTCTTGCAGTTCTTGATGCGCGGAGAGTCCGGGAAATCCATAGGGTGCGGCGTCGGTGCCCAGCACCAATGGCACTTTTTTCGCCGCGAGCATATTCACGAATTTGTACAGGATCTTCTCCACTTCCTTCATCTGTTCGATTTGCTGCGCCGTCTGATCATTGCGCTCGTTGCGATTGTTGGCCGGCATCCACTGCGAATAAGCGGCTGGAGGAAGCAGATTGGCCTCGGGAGACTTCAACACCGCGTCCAGGTCCTGCAACTGCGCGATATTGGTCGGATTCACATTGAGGTTTGGGGTCACCGTAATATGTGACGCGGCAATCGCCGTGGCAAATTCTTCCAACTCGGGGTCGCTGGGCGGGTGATCGAAGCGGGCAAACATCAGGTCTTCCAGATGCGCCGCCAGCACCTGCGTCGATTTCAACACTTCCAGCGCGCCCACTTGCCGGTTGATGTGCCCAACCACTGGAATTTTCTCTCGCTGTGCCGTCTCCAGAATCTCCCGAAAAACGTCAGGACGCAGGGTGCCGTAAAGTTTTATCAGGTTATAGCCCGCCTGCTTCTGTTCCCGCACCAGGCCGCGCGCCTGTTCCGGCGTCTCCGCCGTCAGAAACATTTCGTTCAGCGGAGGCAGGCCATCCGTGGTGTGCCCGACCGTATAGATGGTTGGCCCCAGCAGAGTCCCACGGCGCACTTGCTCGCGCCAGCCCAGGTGCATGGCGCTGCCGTCCATGTTCATGACCGTGGTCACGCCATTTGCCACATAGGAGAGCAGGTCATCCGCTGAATACAAGTGCACGTGCAAGTCGGCCAGACCGGGAATCAAATACTTCCCCGATCCGTTGATCAATACCGCATCCTTAGAGACGGATAGCTCGTTTGCCGGGCCAATGTGCAGGATTCTTCCTCCCTGCACGATCACATTCTGATCATTCAGTATCTGGTCGGTTTCCATCGAAACGCAATTCACATGGGAGAAGACCGTAGTACCGGTTCGAGCGGACGTAGGCCCTGCCTCGGCAAAGAAGAGAGACGGGAATAACAAAACACATAAGTAGACTGTCCACCGGGTTTTTTCGCGCATGCATGGTTAGACGTATTCGGCAGAGAAATGTTCCGTGGATTATGCTGCCCAGGTCGAGCACTCGCAAGGGCTGGTGTGGCGCGGACACCCTTGTCCGCGTGCGGCTTTCGGGAATACGCCGCCACAACGGGAGATGGGAACTGGCCTGCCCATCCGCCACCACAACCATGGGTGGCCCATGTCTCGCCGCTTTTGCGAGACCTGGGAACCTCGGACACCGACAGCGAGTTCTTTGGACGAATCACACAGACCCGAATGGCCAGCGCCACCGTGGAAGAGCGGCCCTTCCAGGGCCGCGTCGCGAGAAGACGGCGACTACGGGGCGCAAACCGCCGATCTTCCACGAAAAAGAAAAAGCCCCGACTGACATCGGGGCTCTCTCTTTTCGCCTTACCTCTTTAGCCCAATCGCCGCTGACGGCTCCCTGCGTTCTCCATCTGTTTCGCCTCTGAAGGAAACAGCACGAACAGCGCAACCGCAAGCAAGCTGAATAGAATACCCGCTGCGAATCCTGCAAAGAATAAAATCATTTTCGCCCCACGCGATAATTCGCTTCCGTAGGATAAGCGCTTGTCAAGACTCCGTATGCTCAATATTGCTCACTTTTGTCACTTTTCATGTCATCGATCCCCGTAAGCCGACGGACGCTGGAAGCGTAGTCACGCTTTTCCCAAAATGGGAATTTCCACCTAACTCCAACACTCAACGCCACTTCTCCAATTTTGTACGTACATTCTCGCCAGCACAAAATGTTCCCCGGGGAACAGTGCATCTCCATTTTGTCAGTCACCCCTGTGCCTTCCCCTTGCCCGGCAGCGCCGCTGGGTTCTCCTGGACACGTTCCCGGAAGCCGCCCTTCATCCCCCTCGCCAGCGACACGCTGGACTCGCCAAACTTGTCCCGCAACTTGTCCGCCGCGGACATGGCTTGCTCCCAGCGTTTGCGCCGGCCGTCTTCGAGTAGGTCTCCTTGCTCCGCCTGTCCTTCAAACGACGACGTCTGCACGCCTAGCAAGCGCACCTGCTGCCCCTTGCGCCAGTTCTTGCGGAACAACGCGCGCACCTGCTCGAAGATTTCCGTGTCGAGTTGCGTGGGCGCAGGCAGCGAGCGCGCGCGCGTGATGGTGGAGAAATCTTTGTAGCGCAATTTCAACTGGAGAGTGCGGGCGTGCAGCCCAGCCTCGCGCAGGCGGCGCGCGACCATCTCGGAGAGCCGCATGAGCGTGGACTCGAGCTGTTCGATGTCAGCGGTGTCCTCGTTGTAAGTATGTTCGTGGCTGATGGACTTGGGTCCGACCTCTTCGCCCACTTCAGTATCGAACCATCCGCCCGCGTCCTCGCCGCGCGCCTTGCCCGCCAGCGCCAGTCCCCACTTGCCGAAGTGTTCGGCAAGAAAAGCTTCGTCGAAGCGAGAGAGGTCGCCGACCCGCTTGATCCCTAACGCATGAAGGTTCCGCTCCGTGACTTTGCCCACACCGGGGATGTCGCGCACATCGAGGGGCGCGAGAAACTTTGCCTCCTGTCCCGGGATGACCCAGAGCACGCCATGCGGCTTCGCCTTAGCAGAGGACACTTTGGCGATGAGGCGCGAGCTGCCAATCCCGATGGAACAATTCATCTGCGTCTCGGACTTCATTTTCTTATGCAGGTCATGGGCGGCGCGCAGCGCGGGCCCGTGCAGGCGCTCAGTACCGGTCATATCGAGATAGGCTTCGTCGATCGAAGCCATCTCCACCAGCGGCGAGAACGAACACAGTACGTGATGAACTTTCTCCGAGCACTCACGATAGCGGTCGGGATGTCCGTTGACAAAAATGGCCTGCGGACAAAGCTTCGCCGCCGTGCGCAGCGGCATGGCCGAGTGCACGCCGAACTTGCGGGCCTCATAGGACGCCGCCGAAACCACGCCACGTTCGTGGCGCTGTCCGCCCACCACAACGGCTTTGCCTTTTAGCGAAGGATCAAACAGCTCTTCCACCGAGACGAAGAAGGCGTCCATGTCGACGTGGAAGATGGTTTTGGCGGAAGGCATGCGGTGGAACCGCTGGCCAGGATTTTATCAACATAGGACGCTTGGCGCAGCGATACAATTGTCTCAAGTATGGGCCCTGCGGCGTCAATCCGGCTGAGATGGCTGGTCCTCTGGGTACTGGTCTCGGCCACGGCCCAAGCGGCAAGCTGGCAGCGGCACGTTTTATCAGGAAAAGGGGAATCCTTTGACACGCCGCAAGCACATCCTTTGGCATACTTCGTTCGCGATCCGTTCCTGCGCGACGATGGCTACGAGTACTGTGGCGACTGCACGCCTGCCGGCAAAGGCAAGGTGCATATTCAACATCGATTCAGGACGGAACTCATAAAAGTGGGAACACTCAGCGGGTTCGCCATCTACGATCTGTTCTATCGCTTTGATGATCACGTGGACACCGGAGAGATCGATTGGAAATCGATTCTGGTCGAGGTCTCTCCGGGACGATATCGCGAGATTTACCATTTGCAGCCAATCCAGGCACAGATCAAACCTTCGTTCTTCTTGAAGGCAGGTGCAGAGGAGATCCTCGCAATCCGCGACTTAATTCCGGGCACAGGCAATAATTACTATGAGGATTATTTCTGGTTTTCTTCAGCCGGCCCGGTTCGTATCGACATTGAAACAATTACCAAGGCGGTGCAATCGATTCTCCCAAGCGGCTTGGGTGCGCGCGAGGGCGGTGGCTTGGATATGAAGTCGTTGAGCTATCGCAGCGCGGTATGGAAGGACGAAGACCCGAACTGTTGTCCGTCCGGCGGCGTGGTGGAGATAAAATTCCGGCTCGAAAGCGGCAAAATCATCGTGACCAGCAAGCATTATGATCCGACGGCCGCGCCTTACGATTGAAATTGTCCCGAGACTGATAGGATCGTTTCTTGTCCAATCTCCCAACCACAAATGCAATGACACCCGGCTTCCCCTGCCAACGCGACTCCTGCGAATTTCGGTACGCGAAACGATTCGCAGTGGTCCTCGGAATGACGACCCTGCTTTTATTCGATGCAGCTGCAGCAGCACCGAATACGCACGCCGAGACTCAAACCCGAGCCCCGGCAACGCTGCAACTGTCGCGGGCGGATTATCTTGACCGCGTGCAAGCCATTTGGACAGCGCAGATGATCGCGCAGCTAACCGGCCTTCGCTTTGAACACACGGTGGCATCCGCCGTTCCCGTCACGCCGCTGAGCCACATGCCTGGGTACGCCCCCGTGGACGACGACTATTACTACGAGATGGTGGCGGTGCGCGCGTTCGAACAATTTGGGCCCGGGCTCACGGTCGAGCAACTGGGCGAGCAATGGCTGAAAAATAACGCCGGCTCCTGGGGATCGAGTGAGCAGGCGCTGCTTCTGCTGAAGCGCGGGATCAAGCCACCCGACACCGGACATCCCCGCTACAACAAGTTGTGGTGGACAATCGGGCCGCAATTCAGCAGCGACCTTTATGGCGCGCTGGCGCCGGGCATGCCGAACCTGGCCGGCGAAATGGCGCGGCGGCTTGGCCATATCAATGGTTATGCCGAAGGGACGGATGGCGGCGTGTTCATTGCCGGAATGATCAGCGTCGCATTTGTTGAACACGACACGCACGACATCGTTCGCAAAGCCGCCAGCCTCATCGACCAGCGATCGCCGTACCGTCAGGCGCTCGACATGGTGATTTCGATGGCGGAAAAAGGCATGGGGCCGGAAGAAATCTGCGACGCGCTGGACCGGCGCTGGGGAATTGAATATCCCGCCACCAACAACGCCGTGCTGAACGGCGGGATCGTGGCGGTCGCGGTGTGGTTTGGCGGAGGCGACTTCCAGAAAACGCTACAGATTGCAGTGCACGCCGCCGACTTTGCGGATACGGATTGCAATGCGGCGAATTCGGCGTCGGTGGTTGCAGCCATTCATGGAATCAAAGGGCTGCCCGCGGAACAAGTCGCCGAATTGCACGACAGAATTTTCGGTTCGAAGATGGGGCCGCTACAATTAACGCCGCCGGTGGATGAGAGTATTTCGGGGCTGGCGCGGCGGACTGAGGCAGTCGGTGAGGCGATTCTGCTGGCTCACGGCGCTACGCTGGAGGGAGAGACGCTTCACATCACCGCGCAGGAACCGGTCACGCAGCCCGCCGAGTTGTTCCAACTGGCCGACCTCATGCGCTACTGGAATCCGGGATGGACGCTCGATCGGGCCGGATTTGGGGGCGCAGGCGGCGGATTGGCAGGCATTCGCGGCATCACGTTCCTCGATGGAGACGTGCTCGCCACTTATCCTCGTGATGAAGTTCGCGGAACGGTCTTGCGTCGGGCGGTGAAGTTGAGCGCTCGTCCCTGGATAAAATTCCGGGCGGGCGTGGATTCCGGCCGGGCCTGGCAATTGCAGCTGTATGTCAACGATGACAAAGTGCTGGATACGATTCTGGTCGGGACGTCGCGGGAGCGGATGTGGAAGGCGTTCCGGGTTAGTTTGTCAAGCTATGCCGGGCAGAACGTTGTCCTGCGTTTGTACCAGCGGGTTTTGATTCCCGGCCGTGAAGCGGGAGATGCCTACTGGCGCGATTTGGTTTTGGAGTAAGACAGCCTTGCTGCGCTCGGCTGGACAGCCGAGGCGGCTGTCCCTACGTTAAAGAAAGCCTCGCCCTCCCGCAAAGGACGCGGGAAGGACGGGGCACCCGCGATCCTATTCGATCGGTTTCGAGGTGATGATCGGAGGTCCATGCTTGGTCAACCAAGCGCGGGAGCTTTTGAAATATGACTTGACGTTCGTGGACAGATGCTTCGTCCATCCCGGCTTGTTCTCGCCGCGCTCCATGGCGAACTTCGCTAGAGCGTAACCGTAGACTGGCTCCGGCAGGTAACCGAGACGCTGCATGGACCAGCCCTGATGCTTGTCGTCCTGGAACTGGGTGAACCGCCCCGCCGAGTTCGCAGTGAAGATGCCAAGGCCCAGGAAGACTGTGAGCAGGTCGGTCATCGCTTCATGATCAGGAGTTCCGGGGTTCATCCTGCCTCCGCCGAGGAGGATGACGTGACCGAGTTCGTGCGCGACCGTTGCCACCAGGGAAAGCGGGTCTTTAAGTTGGGTGGACCGGATGGCGACGATCATGTGTTTCTCGTCGCTTGGCCCATCACCGCTTTCCGCCTGTTCCTCGATGAATAACCCTGCGCATTTATTGGAATTGCCGCCGCTCCAATGCGGTAGCATCCTGCGAAGCTCTTCGGTTTCGTCGGGAAAGATTTCAAGCTCGATGCGGCTGCGATCCACCTGCATGTAACAGCACACGCGCTGGAAAAGCTTTTCCACGGTGGCAGGAGTCTTGTCGTAGCGGTCCGGGAAGTGTTCTGCCGTGGGGAGGACGACCTGCGCGTCGATCATCCGACGATGCCCGAGCATCTTGTCCAGGCGTCTAAAACCTTCGTCCACCCATAACTGCTCTTCGTCACGGACCGGCAATTTTGGTGAGAAGCCAAGCATTTAGGGCTGCTAGTATAGCGCGCCCAAGTGTCACGACAGTCGACTGAATCTCGCTGGTCGTACGTCGACGGTAGGCCGCAGGCGCTGAAGCGCGACTGTCGCTTCGAGAGCTTAACGGCACGGTTGAAGCCGGTGCCCTTCCCGCGTTCGCGTCGGACAGCCTAGGCGGCTGTCCCTACGTTGACAGTGATAAGTCCCCCGCCCTCCTGCAAAGGACGCGGGAAGGACGGGGCACCCAGAGTCGAAATTATTTTAGGCCTTCGACCAGGTACAGGTCGGAGAGGGTGCGGCCGTATTCGTAGACGTAGGATTTTGCGTCGTTCGAAACCAGCACGGGGCCAATGTCGGTGACGCCGGCGGCGTCGGCGGGCATGAGATCTCGCCAGAGTTGTTTTTGCCCGCTGGCAATGTCCAGGCGCTCCACTTTTGCCGGCAACTCGCCAGGGCGATAGAAGAGTAACGACTTGCCATCGCCGCTCCACGCGACCGGAATATCTCCGGTAGGAAATCCGGGAATCGGGACCGGATCGCCGCCGTCGGTGGGATAGAAGTATCCTTTTTGGTCGGCGGCCACGGCGGCTACTCGCTTGCCATCGGGCGAGAGCACGAACTGGGTGGAGACCACGCCTTCGGGGGAAATGGCGCGGGCTTTACCGCCGGTCAGATCCTGAACGTACAATCGCACGCCCTGGCCAGGTTCGTTGCCGATAAAAACGAAACGCTTGCCGTCGGGAAACCAGCGGGCGCGGGAATGATTGATGGCGTCATGGGTCAGAGGTTGAGCTTCGCCGGCACCAGTCGGGAGAAGCGAAAATTGGCGCGGAGGGCTGGGGATGCCACCGATCACCTGCTTCTGATCGGGCGACAACGCGTAAGCAAATCCCTCGCCGAGGCGCACGGCCGCGGAACCATCCGTTTTGCGAATGTACGCTGCGTAGTTTTCGCCGCCGCCTTCGCCGGACTCGGTGAACACCAGGGTCTTGCCATCCGGAGAAAGATCGGTGGGAGCCGACCAATCGAGCCAGGAAAGGTCGCGCTCTTTGGCCTCACCTTCCAGCGCACCCATCATGCCCACGCGCAGCACGTCACGGGAGAGGAGCACGCGGCCGTCGCGGCCCACGTCTTGGAGAGTCAAAGTCCCGGGCTCGCGGGCCAGCAGGCGCTCGGGCCCGGAAAGACTGGCGGCATAGAGGAAGCGTCCATTGCCCACGCGAGCGATGGTGAACCACACTTCATCTCCGCTGGGCGACCACGCCAAGCCCTCGGCGGTTTCCCATTCTCCCGATAGCACCCTGCGACTGCCGGTCAGATCAACCACCACGATGGAGCCGGCATCATCGCGGCGCTCGGCATGGTCGATGAATGCGATGAGATTGCCTTTGGGCGAAATGCGGGGATGGCTGATCCAACCGGCGGTCTGGTAGAGGACCTTGCCGATGGGATATTCCAGACGGTTGTGTCCCTGCAGATCGCGCACGATGGCAAAGTTTGAACCATCGGGAGACCAGTCGGCCCACTGCACACCTTCGAGAACCTCGCGCGGCGCGCCGCCCACCAGCGGCACACGCGCCAGCGTGCCCATGTTAATGAAAGGTTCCACGTTCCGGCTGTCCAGCAGGACGGCCATTTCTCCGGTGCTGGAGACGGAGAGGACCTCGGCATTTTTCAATCCGAAGGCGCGAGACTCGGGGCTTTCGGGGCGAGTGGAAAAAATCTCCACGGGATTGGATTCCCAGGCGGCACTGTACATGATGGTCTGGCCGTCGGGGGCGAAGCGCGCCATGCGAATTCCGCCGTGGCGAAAAGTGAGCTGATGATAGATAGGAGGAGCACTAACTTGCTGGCTTCCGGTGTGCCGGCCCAGAAGAAACGCACCTGCGATCGCCAGCAGGGCGACGATACCGGCGATCCAAAGGAAGGCTGGTTTCTTTTCAGCGGTTGGCGGCGGAGTTTCCGGAATAATGGGCACGGTGGTGGAACTGGCACTCAGAGCGGCGCGGCCGGATTCGGTGTCGCGCTTGAGACGCTTGAGGTCTCCACGCAACTCGGCGGCGGTCTGGCAGCGGAGATCGCGATCTTTCTCCAAAGTCTTGTTGATGATTTCTTCCAGCTTGCGCGGTAGCTGGGGATTGACGCTGGTCGGCGGAGGTGGGGTGCGTTCGAGAATCTGATTGAAGATCACCGCCGATGTGGTGCCGGTGAACGGCTGTTTGCCCGTCGCCATTTCGTAGAGGACTACGCCGAAGGAGAACAGGTCGGTGCGAGCGTCTAAAGTTTCTCCGCGGGCCTGCTCGGGCGACATGTAAGCGATGGTTCCTACGGCGGACCCTGGGCTGGTGAGGTCGGCTTCGGTGACGGCCGTGGGCATGTCGGAAACTCCCGTGGAGCTTCCGGCGGCGAGGGGTCGGGCAGTGGCACTGAGCTTGGCCAGACCGAAGTCGAGAATCTTGGCGTGTCCTCGATTGGTGACGAAGATGTTGGCCGGCTTGATGTCACGATGCACGATGCCGCTGGAGTGGGCGGCGTCGAGGGCGTCGGAGATTTGCGTTCCCAGGTCGAGCAGCTGATCGAACTTCAGCGACTTGCCTTCGATGTGGTGCTTGAGAGTCTGGCCTTCGAGCAGTTCCATGGCGATGAAATGTTCGCCATCGGCCAGATCGATTTCGTAGATAGTGCAGATATGGGGATGGTTGAGGGCTGAAGCGGCTCGGGCCTCGCGCTGGAAACGTTCGACAGCCTGCGGATCTTTGGAAA
Organism: Terriglobales bacterium; assembly: GCA_963802555.1. GTDB lineage: Bacteria > Acidobacteriota > Terriglobia > Terriglobales > Acidobacteriaceae > DATBAX01. The sequence continues at coordinate 1,613,118 of CAWDJD010000002.1, forward strand.
ACTCGGGGGGCAAAAATTTCAGGGCTACAAAGCGGCGGAGCTTGGTGTCTTCAGCTTTGTACACCACGCCCATGCCGCCACCGCCCAGCTTTTCCACGATCCGATAGTGGGAGATGGTGCGTCCGATCATGCCTGGGGCCGTTGCGTTGACAGGCGACCATGCTAGTGGGTGGAGAGCGGCAAGTCAATGAGATGGGCAGAGTTGGGTTCCGATCCGCGTTGCTCTTCACTGTGGGCTCTTCGACAAATGCCGCAGGCGCTGAAGCGCGACTGCACTTCGGGAGCTTGACGGCACGGCTAAAGCCGGTGCCCTTCCCGGGTTCGCGTCGGACAGCCGAGGCGGCTGTCTCTACGTGAGCAGTTGAAGGGAACGAAAGGCCCCGCCCTCCCGCAGAAATCGCGGGAAGGACGGGGCACCCGCGGCTCAAATTGCTACACTCCTACTGCTCTAAACTGTTTCACGCGTTCGTAGATGCGGATGTATTCTTTGGCGGAGGCGTCCCAGGAGAAATCTTTTTTCATGCCGTTGCGCATGAGGAGTTGCCAGGATGTTTGGTCGCGGAAGGCCAGCAGCGCGTGCTTGATGGTGAGCAGCAAGCAGCTCGCCGCTGTATTCGGAGAACTTGAAGCCAGTGCCTTTGCCGGTGCGGGCGTCCCAGGGTTCGATAGTGTCGTCGAGGCCGCCGGTGGCGCGGACGATGGGCACGGTGCCGTACTTCAGGCTGTAAATCTGGTTGAGGCCGCAGGGCTCGTATTGCGAGGGCATGAGGAACATGTCACTGCCGGCTTCGATTTTGTGGGCGAGGGCGTTGTCGTAGGCGATTTTGACTGCGATCTTTTTCGGATACTGCTTGTTGAGACGCAGGAACATTTCTTCGTACTTTTTGTCTCCACTGCCCAGGCCGATGAGCAGCAGGTCTTCGCGGACCAGGCGGTCGACGATTTGGGCAATGAGATCGAATCCTTTTTGCGAGGCGAAACGCGAGACCATGCCGATGATTGGCAGGCGCGGATCGGCGTTGGTCATGCCGAAGGTGTTGAGCAGGTCCTGTTTGCATTTGGCTTTGCCGGACAAGTCTTCGGGAGAATATTTCGCGATGATGAACTTGTCGGCCTGCGGACTCCATTCGTCGTAATCCACTCCGTTGAGGATTCCGGCAACCGTGGATGAACGATCGTGCAGAACGCCGTCGAGACCGAAGCCGAATTCCGTCGTCTGAATTTCCTGGGCGTACTTGCGGCTTACTGTCGTAATGAAATCCGAATAGACCAGGGCGCCTTTGAGGAAGTTCACCTGGCCGAAGAATTCCATCTTCGAAATGGTGAATAAGTCCCAGGGGAGAGTGAGCAACGGAAGAGTGTCCGGTGAGAACAGGCCCTGGTAGCCCATGTTGTGGATCGTGAAAACCGTGGCCACGTCACGGAATGCGGGATCAGAGGCATACTGCGTGTGCAGCAGAACTGGGATGAGCGCCGTCTGCCAATCGTGGCAGTGAAAAATGTGCGGGACACCGAGGACCTTGGAGGCTTCCAAGACCGCACGAGAGAATAGCGCGAAGCGTTCGGCATTGTCGGGATAGTCGCCGGCAGCGGTGCCGTAGAGAGCTTCACGATCGAAGTAGGCGGGATACTCCACGAAGTAGAAACGCACGCCACCTTGATTGCCGCCGCTGATGATAGAGCAGAAGCGGTAGTGATCGTCGAATGGGATGGTGATGCTGCGCACCACGGTCTGCGGATCGGCGAGCTTGGTTTGACGATAGAGAGGGAGGAAGACGCTCACCTGATGTCCAGCGGCGGCGAGAGCTTTGGGGAGGGCGCCGACCACGTCCGCCAGACCGCCGGTTTTGGAAAATGGGACGCATTCCGAGGCGGCGAAAGCGATATGCATGAGTGCGGCTCCTCTGATCCCAAAGCAGGGTCTCTCGGCGCAAGCTATTATTAGGACGGTACGCCGCGCTTGCGCTGTGAGACTCGCGGGTGACGGTCAAGTCTAAAGCCGGAGAGAAAGAGGGTCAATGTGCCGAAAGTCGCGGCCGCGCGGCCAACTCGCGCCAAACCAAAACTAGGCCAGCATTTTCTGGTGGATGACGCTGCCGCCATGCGGATTGTGGAAGCGCTGGGAGACATTTCGCAGAGCACGGTGCTCGAAATCGGGCCGGGGCGCGGAGCGCTAACTTCCCTGCTGGCGCGGCGGGCGCGCCGGTTAATCGCGATTGAACTGGACCGGGTGCTGGCGGCGCAGTTGCGCATGAACTTTGGGTTGACTCCGAATGTGGAGATCATCGAAGGCGACGTCCTGGCGATGGATTTTCATACGATCTTTGGGCAGAAGCCGGGTCTTTCGCGCCCGGGGCTGGAAGAGACGCAGCAGGCGGTGCGGGTGGTTGGTAATCTTCCTTACTTTATTACTTCGGATATTTTGTTTCGGCTGTTTTCCTATCGTCAGTATTTCGAAAGCATTGTGTTGATGGTACAGCGCGAAGTGGCCGACCGGCTGGTGGCCAAGCCCGGGAAAAGCGAGTATGGCGTGCTTTCGGCGACCACGCAGCTTTATGCCCGGGTGGAAAACTTGTTCACGCTGCCGCCCAGTTCGTTTTCGCCGCCGCCGAAGGTGCATTCGTCCGTGGTGCGGCTCACCATGGCGCCGAGAATCGAGGAGTTGCGGGTGCCGGAAGATGCGTTTATCAAATTTCTGCGATTGGCGTTTGGGCAGAAGCGGAAGACGCTTTGGAACAACTTGAAATCGAATTACGATGCCGGGGTGCTGAAGGCGGCGCTGGCAAAAGCTGGAGTGAAGCCGACGGTGCGGGCGGAGGCGTTGTCGTTGGAGAAGAGTGCGGCGTTGTTGAGGGCGTTGCTGGAGTCCTAGCGATAATCGAAATGCAGAGGTCGCCTTCGACTTCGCTCAGGCCAGGCTTTCGCGGTGCCAAGAACGCTTGCTCAGGATGACAATGTTAGTAGAGACGGCCAAGTGAGGCATTATGATCGTGCGTCATCCCGCCATGGCTGGACGGTTCTATCCTCGCGATCCTGACGTTCTACTGGCAGAGGTGAACTCTTTCCTCTCTTCCAGTGAAGAGGGTGTAACCGCGATTGGGTGTGTGACACCGCACGCGGGGTACGTCTATTCGGGACAAGTTGCGGGTGCAGTGTATGGCGGGATCGATCTTCCCCGGCGCTGCATTGTGTTGTGCCCGAATCATACAGGCATGGGGCAACCACTGGCGATTATGAGCACGGGAGGGTGGGAAACGCCGTTGGGCACGGCATCCATCGATTCTGATTTGGCGGACGCGCTCAAGAGAAGATTCCCTCTTTTGGTGGAAGACAGCGAAGCTCATCGCAGCGAACACGCCATCGAAGTTCAGTTGCCTTTTTTGCAAGTCCGCAGGCCGGACTTCAGCTTCGTACCGATTGCCCTGGGAACGGGCAAGTTCGAGATTCTTGAGGCGCTGGGGGAAGCGATGGCGGATGTCCTCAAGGCGTTGGCGGAACCGGTTTTGATGATCGCCTCCAGCGACATGAATCATTACGAAAGCGACGTTGTGACCCGCGTTAAAGATGAAAAGGCGATTGAGCGAATTCTGGCGCTCGATGCCGGCGGACTGTTCGATGTGGTTATGAAAGAGAGGATCAGCATGTGCGGGTTCGGACCCACCGTCGCCATGCTGACGGCTGCCCGGCGTCTGGGAGCCACCAGCGCGGAGTTGGTGAGGTATGCGACTTCCGGCGATGTCTCGGGAGATCGCGAAATGGTGGTGGGATACGCGGGGATTGTGGTGCGGTAGGCCTCGCTCGCTCGAACGAGGCCCACCCGTGGAACTACTGCTGCTTCGAAGCATCCACCGGCGGTGCGGCGGATTGTCCGATGGTTGGGTTGTCGATATGCTCGACCGCCGGCGGACGAACCACCACGGTCACGGCGTCACTCTTTCCAGAATCGTTGGCGACGTAGAGCTCATACGTTCCTACGGGCAAAGACTCAGGCAGCGAAAGATGGATGCTGCCACTGTTCTTCACGCCAGGTACAGGGATGCTCAGCGAGCCTATCCAGACGGTGTTGTTGGAAAGGAAACCGCGACCCGCGATATCGAGTGGAGAGCCCGCGACCACGTAAGCCTGGGCCACGCTGCTGGGGCAGCTAGGGCAAACCACTTCGCTGTTCACTGAGGTGATGGCCGGCACGCCGGATGTCACGCTCGGAGTTTCGCTGAAGGACCTGACCGGTGGTTCAGCGGCAGGAACCAGAACGGGGTGAATCTTCATCGAGGACAGTATCGCTTCCAGACGACTAAAGACCCGGTCAGCGTTCACTTTCCTCACAGATTTCTTGCCGGCGGTGGTGGTGGTATCCAACCCGAGTTGCACTTCGTAGCAGGTACCGTTGGCGAAACCTGCATAGTTGTGCCACTCGGAGTAGTTCTGGCCGTCTGCGCCGGAATTTTCTGTCCAGTGAAATTCCACGCCGTTGATCTTCTCGGTAAAAACTTCGGAGTCCTCGTGGCTGATGACGGATTGGCGGCAAGCCTGTTCCGTCAGCTTGCGGTTGGCGCTCAGGCTGAAATAGCTTCCGTCAAAATCGGTTTTGGGATAGAAACCTTTCGGTATCTGCACCGCCACTAAAGAGACTTCGTTAGGGTCCCCGGCTGACTGTTCCAAAGCTGTGGGTTTAGCGTCTCCAGTGGGAACGGTCAACTCTTTCAGCTTGTAGTTTCGCGGATAGCGGAAGGAAATTCCGTACGCGCTATTGTCATAAGTTGCGGTGAGCGACCGGCGTTGGACGATCCGCTTGGGCGTCAACGGCTGAACCTTTGCTGACGATGCCGTCGACGGTGCGACCGGTGAAGTGGGCGCCGCAGGCGTGTTTGGGGCCACGATGGTCGTTTGCTGCTCTGATTTTTTTGAGCATCCGTAAATTCCCAGCAAGCCCACGAGCATAAGCGAACTGCCCAGTAGTGCCGCCCGATATTGGCTGATCCAGTTCATGTGTTGTTCTTGTTTCTGGCTGCCCGGTTGAGTTGAAACCGAGGTGTATCGCGTTGTCTCTTGGTTTGGTCGATCCTGCTGCTGCATACCTTGCCTCCCTGGTGAACTACCTTGGCCAGAGAGATGGCACGATGGCTACCATTGGGGAAGATATTGATTCCAAGCTGTTTAGAGGAACTCTGATGGTGCCGGGTTGCAGCTTGGCAGACACGCTGTGGCAGAGGAAACACACCACCCAGCCGGCAGAGAAAACAATAAAGATGCGCTATTTTGCGGGGATTGCGAGAAGTCGTTGAGCACGGGCCCGGACCACGTTCATCAGCGAAGAATCTTCGGCAATCTGCTGCAGAATGGGGGCCACGACCGACAAGTCTCCCAGATCGCTCGCGTTCGAGAGCTGCTCCATGCGCTTCAACTCGTCATCCAGAGCGGTTTTCTGATAGTGCCGGTAATAATCGAGGCGGCGGCCGAATTCCACGGCGGTGGAGAGTTGCTGGAAGATCGTCGTCAAATCCTGTACGGCTTGGACCTGCGAATAGTTATAGGTGGCTTGCGTGGTCTTGACGGCATCCTTGTAGATCAGGACTTTGGTGCCGGTGTTGGCAAGCCCTTTCCTTCCGGAATCAATTTTTCCCTGGAAGTAGTTGGACTTCTTCGCAAGCTCGAAGATACGGGCACGCGTGGGTTCCGAAATAGAGAACTGCTGATGGAAAGGATCATCCGTGCTGGACTGCGAGCTCAGCTTGCCATCGGACTCGTAATATGCAGAACCGTCGGCGCTAGCGGAGATGACGTAATGATCGGGATCTGCACCGGGAAAATCGAATTTGAAGGTGACAATGGGAGAGGCTTGCTGGGCCAGCCCCGAGGAGCAAAGGTAGAGAATGGCGTAGGCCAGCCACAGCACGTGTCGACAAACTCCGGGAACAACAACTTTGTGCTTCGGCTGGTTCATCGTGCAGGGGCGCGCTGGCGCTCCAACGTAGCGGAGGTGTGCAAGTGGCAGATGGCGATGGCCAAAGCATCGGCGGCGTCCGGTGGCTCGGGAATTTCCGCGAGATCCAGCAACTGGGTGACCATGTGCTGCACCTGCTGTTTCTCCGCCCGGCCGTAGCCCACCACTGCGGACTTGATGGTGAGTGGCGCATACTCGGTTACCGCGAGTCCCGCGGTGGATGCTGCCAGCATCGCCACCCCGCGGACTTGTCCCAGCTTGAGCGCCGACTTAACATTCAACGCGTAGAAGATGTCCTCGATGGCAACGTTGTCGGGCTGATGCTCTTGAATGATCACACCCAATCGCTCGAAAATTGTGGCAAGACGCCGCGGCATGGGTTCGCGAGGTGAAAGTTTCACGGCGCCGCAGGTCAGGCAGATCAGCTTGCCGTCGAAGCAAAGTTCGACTACGCCGAAGCCGGTGTACTCGGTGCCGCAGTCAATGCCGAGAACTCGCATTGGGAGAAGTTTAGCATTAGAACAAGGGGAATTTGTGTACTCCCGGGGTGTGATCTCTTGAGATCCTTGCCGTCGAGAGCCTTTAACCGCAAAGCCGCAAAGGCAATGCAAAGAGCGCGAATGAGAACTTATATTTCCTCCCTAGGGCTGGTCGAAGAGGCCGGAGCGGTTGAGATACTCGCCTTTGAAGAAGACGATAGAGACGCGCTCGATGGCGTTAATGTCTTCCAGCGGATTACCGTCTACAAGGAGGAGGTCAGCGTCGTTGCCCTTTTGAATCGAGCCGATGTGGTTTTCGGCGCGTAAGAGGCGGGCAGCATTGTAAGTTGCAGCCTGGAGGGCTACGGCAGGAGGAATCCCCGCTTGTACCCAAAGCTCCACTTCGCGCTGCACGGTGGGTCCGTGAATCACCAGCGGATTGCCGGCATCGCTGCCGGTCACCAGAGTTACCCCGTGTTGATAGGCCCGCTTGAAATTCTCCGTACCCACCTTCATGTCGAAGGGGAAGGCTTTCATCTGCTCCAGCATGGGCGCGCTATCTTTCGAAGCCAGGAAGGCCTTGGTACTATCCAGCAGCTCTTTGGGTCCTACTTGCTGGACCAGGGAGCGGTCGAGCAGTTCGGTGTTTCCCTTCGCCAAGTCTGTGGCTGCCTCACCTACACTCAGGGTGGGATCATAGAACGTGTTCTGCTTGACCATCTGCTGGAAAACAGCGTCCGGAATGGCGTCGCGGAAAGAGCCGTGTTCGATGGAATCGGCTCCGGCGGCGACCGCATCGGTAACGTCGCGAGCATCGCCGGTGTGGACCGCGGTCGGCAAACCGTCCGCGTGGGCTTGCTGGAGAATCGCCTGGAGATAGGAAACGTCCATGCGATTGAAGAGCATGGACCCGCCGCCCGACTCCATGACTGCCTTGATGCAATCGACATTGGACCGCTTGAGCGCGTCAACCTGCTTGCGGGCATCGTCGGCTGATGTTGGAATGCGAGTGAATTGGGCCAGTGCGGGCTGGCGGGCATTTTCCGGCAATTTGTTAAAGTATTCCGTACCGTGCCCGCCTGCCGCGGTGAACAAAGGGCCGCAGGTAAACAGTTGCGCCCCTAATTTTTCCCCGCTATTCACGATCCCGCGAACTTTGAGCACTGTATCTAACGGATCGCCCACACTTCTCACTGCAGTGACGCCGCTATATAGATAGGCGGCGAGATGGCGCTCCATGGCTGGCTCGGGCTGATAATTACCGGTGTCCGCCATGAATCCACCAGGCGCGATGAGATGGACATGCACGTCGATCAAGCCTGGAAGTACCGTCTTTCCTGACGCCTCGATGACTGAAGCCTTTACGGTTTTTGGGTCGGGGCCTTCGCCGTCATAGATTTCAGCAATCTTGCCATTGCGGATCAAGATCGCGCCGGACTCGATCACTTTCCCATTGCCGACAAAAATGCGCGCCCCGCGGATCAGATAGCTTTCGCTGCGGGCCAATTGACGGTTGATAATTCGCGTCTTGTTGGCGTTCTGCTGGGTGTGGGCTTGCCAGATTCCCAGCAGGATAAACGGCAACAGGACTGCGCCGATCCATAGCTTGGCAGAGGCTCGGATTTTTTCTTCTTTTTCCCAGCGGAAAAGCTTGTAAGAAACGAAGAGACCGACAGCAATGGTAAGAATTAAAGCCCCGGCCGGCTGCCAATTCGCCGCCAGATTTTCCTGGTGGAGCATCATTCCCTGAATTCCCGAGACGAGATAGGTGGCGGGCAGGAAATTTGTCACCGTCAGGAGCCAGGCTGGGAAGATGGAGGTGGGAAAAGTTGCGCCGCTCAGAAACAGCATGGGCAGGTAAATCAATTGCACAAGAATCTGGCTTTCCTGCATGGAATTCGCGACTGATGCAAGAATCATGCCGATGGCACGGAATGCCATGATGCCCAGGGTCAGGAACAGCAGAATCGATCCCAAGCTGGGCGGCCATGGCATGCCGTATCCAAAATGCGCCAGACCGAACATCAGCAGCACGAAGGGCATGAACAAGATCCAACCGACGATCGTCGAGGCGATCAGCAGCGGCGCCGGCGTGATGGGAGTGACCTTGTAGCGGCGAAGAACATTGGTTTCGCGTTCCTGGACTGCGCGCATGCCGGCACCAAACAGGCCGTTACCCAACACGCCGAGAATGATCACCATGGTGAGCACCTGGGCCATGGCGCCGCCACGCTCGGCATGCATGATTTGGGCGAAAGTGATGAAGAAGATGAACGGGAAAAGATAATTGAAGAACAGGACAGACTTCTGGCGGAGAGCCAGCTTCAGGTCTAGTGCGATGAGGGCGAGATAGGGTTTCATTATTACTGTTGCAGTCGTGTCATTCACGCAGGCGCTTTCCTGTCATTTCGATAAATACGTCTTCCAGCGTGGGCTTCTTTAGGTGGACATCGATGAGTTCAAGTCCGCTCTGGTCGATCCATTTGATCAAATCCACCAGCGTGGTTGCGGGGCGGCGCGAGACTACGGTCATGGTGCGTCCGGTCGGATCAAGAATGGTCTCGATCGATTCCGCCCAGTTCGGACGCTGCGCCGGAATCGGCTTGTCACAGGTCACCACAATGGTCGATGCAGCCTTGCTCTGCTGTTGCAGTTTGGCCGGCGTGTCCAGAGCGATGATTCGGCCTTCGTCCATAATGGCGACGCGGTCGCAAAGGCGCTCGGCTTCCTCGATGTAGTGCGTGGTCAACAATATGGTGCGGTTCTCTCCGCGCAGTTGTTCCAGCAAAGAATGAATTTCCGCACGAACTTGCGGATCGAGGCCGGTGGTCGGTTCGTCCAGAAAAAGCAGCGACGGATTGTTCACCAAAGCAAGTGCCAGTGCCAGCCGCTGCTTCTGGCCGCCGGAAAGGGTTCCGTAGAAGGCGTCGCGCTTGTCTTCAAGCTGCAAGCGGCGCAGCAGTTCATTGGGGTTTGCATTCTGGGTGTAGAAGGAGGAAAAGACTTGCAACGCCTCGCGGACGCGAATCTTTTCCGGCAGATTGGTGGCTTGCAGGCAAACCCCGATGCGGTCCTTGAGCTGCAGTTTCTGCTTTTCGGGATCAAATCCTAATACCCGAACTTCTCCGCCGGTACGCGGACGCAGCCCCTCCAGGATTTCCACCGTACTCGTTTTCCCCGCGCCATTCGGGCCGAGCAACCCGAAAACTTCACCGGGGCGGATTTCAAAATCCACTCCTTTGATGGCTTCCAAAGGACCGTAGGATTTGCGCAGGGCTTGTACGGATATGGCTGGCTCACTCATGCGGAACCTCCAGCCTATCCAAGTGTGGCGGCGGCGTCAAAGGGCTAACAGCATTTTGGTTGGCGGGCTTTGCGGGTTTCCTGCTCGCGGAGGAATGAAGCGTAGGCTGTTTGGCCGGAATTCAGGTGGTGCTGAACCAGAAAACGCTGGTAGGCGGATTCGTCGAAAATTTCGCGGAGGGTTGCCAGCAGTAGTGACAGTGCATCGCGAAACCGAGTCGAGCCTTGCTCTGCCCGGACGGCCGAGGCGGCTGTCCCTACGTGAGTTGAGGCGGCGGGCTTGTTCATCACTGCTCCTCCAGCGCGAAACGTGTGGCCACGAATGGAGACTCTTTCACGCGTGCTTCCTTCCGTCCGGAGAGGACCTGGACCCATACGATGGCGGACTCGATCAAGATCAGCGCGATCATGAAGATTAAGACTCCGGTCACCGCGGCATCGAGCCGGTCATTGAAGATCAGCCGGGAGTTCCCGTGATTTTCGGCCAACTGCCTGGCATGGGAAATGAAGCCGATACGCACGTTGGGATCGAATATCTTGTGCCAGGAAGCAGTGAACGTTACAGCGACCAGCCAGACTAGTGGCGCCAGAGTCACTGCGGTATAGCGGGCTTTGCCCATCTTGATAATGATGGTCGTGGCCACGCAGAAGGCAACAATCGCGAGCAGTTGGTTCGAGATTCCAAACAGGGGCCATAGTGAGTTAATGCCGCCCAGTGGATCTCTTACTCCTTGCCAGAGAAAGTATCCCCAGGCGCTCACAATCAGCGCGCTGGTGGCCAGAATCGAGGGATACCAACTGGTGCGGCCCAGCGGCTTCCAAATGTGGCCGAGCGCGTCCTGGAGCATGAATCGACCTACGCGTGTGCCGGCATCGAGCACGGTCAGGATAAACAGAGCTTCGAACATGATGGCGAAGTGGTACCAGATCGCCATCACCGCCTGCCCACCCAGGCTATTAGAAAAAATGTGCGCCATGCCCACGGCGAAAGCTGGCGCGCCGCCGGTACGGTTGTAAAGCGTCTGCTCGCCGACTGCCTGCGCGAGGGCATGCATATCTGCGGCATTGACAGGAAATCCCCAATTGCTGATCGTGGCCACGGCGGCTTCCGGCGATTGGCCCACGATTCCCGCCGGACTGTTAATCGCAAAATAAATTCCCGGCTGCAGAACGCAAGCGGCAATCGTCGCCATGATGGCGACCATGGATTCCGCCAGCATCGCGCCGTATCCCACCAGGCGTGTTTCGGTCTCGCTACGGATCAACTTTGGCGTGGTGCCACTTGCAATTAGAGAATGGAATCCGCTGATGGCCCCGCAGGCGATGGTGATGAACGCAAACGGAAACACGTTTCCGGCAAACACCGGTCCGGATCCGTCGATAAAACGAGTGAGCGCCGGCATGTGCAGCGTGGGATGCAGCACGATGATTCCCACCGCCAGCAGGCCGATGGTTCCCAGCTTAACGAAGGTGCTCAGGTAATCGCGCGGAGCCAATAGCAACCAAACTGGCAGGGCCGAGGCGGCGAATCCATAGACGATGATCACGATTGCCAGCATGGGCGCGCTCAGAGTAAACCAACGCGCCACGGACGGGGTCTGCGAGGCCCACTGTCCGCCCCAGATGGCCAGCATGACGAGGACAAATCCGAGCACGGAAGTTTCCAGCACTTTGCCGGGACGCAGACGGCGCAGGTAAACGCCCATCAGCAGCGCGATAGGGATGGTCATCGCAATGGTGAACGTTCCCCATGGACTGGCTTTCAAGGCGTTGACCACGACCAGCGCGCAGACTCCGAGCAGGATCACGATAATGCTGATCACTGAGACATAGGCGACCCATCCGCCGACGCGGCCAATTTCTTCGCGCGCCATTTCGGTGAGGGATTTGCCGTCGCGCCGGACCGAGAAAAGTAAAATCACGAAATCCTGCACACAGCCGCCGAAAACCGCGCCAGCGAGAATCCAGAGCGTACCGGGAAGGTAGCCGAACTGTGCCGCTAGCACAGGCCCAACCAGCGGCCCCGGGCCGGCGATGGCAGCGAAGTGATGCCCGAAGACCACCCATTTATTTGTGGGCACGAAGTCGCGGCCATTCTCCAGTCGCTCCGCGGGAGTTGCACGATGAGCGTCCAGAACGAGCACTTTGGCGGAAATAAACTTGCTGTAAAACCGGTAGCCGAGCGCATAGGTGCAAACCGCAGCCACCACCAGCCACATGGCGTTGATTTGCTCTCCGCGATGCAAAGCAATCGTGGCCACCGCCAGCGCTCCCGCCAAGGCGATCGAAAGCCAGATTAGAATCTCTAATGGTTTGGGCATTGAGTTCGATTACGTGAGCGCAGGTATTGTGGACAATTTAGCGTTGCAGCGCAATTCCCCAGAAAGAGTCTGGGTTGGGTCATCTCCCCGAACTTTATGGATTTGATGATAATCTTACTGTTCCGTCTCAGGTGAATGGGGCCCGAAGCTTGTCCACCGTACACCCCAAATGTCCCACCGGAAAAGTGCGGAGCGGAGCAGCACATTGATCACTGACCCAAGGAGCAGGCGATGAAAATTGGTGTTCTAACCGGCGGAGGCGATTGTCCCGGACTCAACGCGGTTATCCGCGCCGTGGTGCGCAAAGGCAGCTTCCATTACAACGATGAGTTCGTGGGATTTCTCGAGGGCTGGCGGGGAGTGATGGAAGACCAGAGCATTCTCCTTGATCTCGAAGCGGTGGCCGGAATCCTGCCGCGCGGAGGCACCATTCTGCGAACCTCGCGGACCAATCCCGCGAAGAAAACCGACGGTCTGGATATTTGCATCGCTACTTTGAAGCGGCATGGCATCGACGCGCTGATCGCGATCGGCGGTGACGACACGCTCTCCGTTGCTAAAAAGCTGGGGGAAAAGGGTGTGAAAGTGGTGGGCTGTCCTAAGACCATCGACAATGATCTGGCCGGCACTGACTACACCTTTGGATTCGATACCGCAGTCAACATTGCGACGGAAGCCATCGACCGCGTACACACCACGGCCGAAGCCCACAATCGCGTCATGGTGGTGGAAGTCATGGGCCGCGACGCAGGCTGGATCGCCATTCACAGTGGTGTGGCGGGCGGCGCCGACGTGATCCTGATCCCCGAGCAGCCGTTTGACGTTGAGAAAGTAGCTGACACGATCCGCCAGCGGCATGCCCGGGGACGTTATTTCAGCATCGTGGTGGTGGCTGAGGGCGCCAAATTCGCAGCCGGAGCCGAGCAGGGTGCGCTGGTGGTGCAGGACCTAGGCAAAGACGAATTTGGACACGCGCGTCTGGGCGGTATCGGCAACACTTTAGCCAAAGAAATCGAAAAGCGCACCGGGTTTGAGACCCGCACCGTAGTGTTGGGGCACATCCAACGCGGCGGCTCACCCAGCGCTTTTGATCGCGTGCTGGCCACCCGTTACGGCTTAGCGGCGATCGATATGGTGCATCGCGGGGAGTTTGGATGCATGGCGGCTTTGCAGGGGAATAAGCTGGTTTCCATTCCGCTGACGCAGGCGCTTTCCAAGAACCGCACCGTAGACCAGGAAATGATGGACGTTGCGGCCGGCATTCTGGCTTGATGGACATATAGCCTTGGCGAAGTAGCGGCGCCGTCAGGTGAGGCAGTTCCCTGCTGGTGAAGCCTTGCTTTCACAATGACCTGGGCCATCCTGGTTATCGAACTCTACGTGGTCCTCGCGGTCATCGCGGTGGCTTTGCTTTGGCCACGGACAAAATCCTCACTCGCGGCTGGGTCTCCCCTGCCAAAGTGGTTTCGGCAACTCGCACGCAAGAAAAATTTCTCCGTGCTGCTCGTGGGATTGTTCGTTTTCCTGTTTCGCATCGCCTCACTTCCACTGCTGGGAATTCCCCAGCCCGGTATCCATGATGAATTCAGCTACTTGCTGGCGGCCGATACGTTCGCACATGGACGCCTGACCAATCCGCCCCATCCCATGTGGGTGCATTTCGAGAGCTTCCACATCATTCAACATCCTACGTATATGTCCATGTACCCTCCGGCACAGGGATTGGTACTCGCCGCTGGTCAGCGTCTTGGGCATCCGTGGATTGGGGCGTTGATCGTCACCGCAATCATGTGTGCAGCCTTATGCTGGATGCTTCAGGGTTGGCTGCCCCCAGAATGGGCACTGTTAGGCGGAATGCTGGCCGCCCTGCGTTTCGGCGTTCTCAGCTATTGGATGAATAGCTATTGGGGTGGATCCGTCTCGGCACTGGGCGGTGCACTTCTTTTGGGAGCGCTCCCGCGTCTCAAGCGGAAACCGAGAGCCAGGGATGCAATGGTGATGGCGGTGGGTTTGGCGATCCTCGCCAATAGCCGTCCCTATGAGGGGTTCATCCTCAGCCTCACGGTCGCAGTTGCGATGCTGGCATGGCTGATGGGGCCAAAGCGCCCCCCATTTCGCATCACGTTTTCCCGCGTGCTGGCGCCGATCGCCATGATTCTGACGATCACAGCGATCGCCACCGGCTACTACTACCACGAGGTTACGGGCAGCGCCTTGCGCATGACTTACGAAGTCAATCGCGATACTTATTCCATTGCTCCATACTTTCTCTGGAAGCAGCCGCAGCCTGAGCCTGCATATCACCACGCGGTCATGCGCGAATTTTATGAGAGAGAACTTCACGATTACCAGCGGAGCCGGACCCCCGTAGGTTTGATCACACGCGCGGGACAAGCCAGCTTTGTACTATGGGCTTTTTTCTTCGGCCCAATTCTGACCCCCGTGCTCATCGCTCTTCCCGCGGTCTTTCGCGATCGGCGTATGCGATTTCCTTTATTCGCCGGGGCCATATTTTTCCTTGGACTGCTGGTGAACACATGGCTGTTCGCGCACTACTTCGCACCTGCGACAGCTCTTCTGCTTTTGATTTCCTTGCAATGCCTGCGTCATCTGGCACATTGCCGATGGCGCGGACGTCCAGTGGGCATGGCTATCGCGCGGACGATTCCATTGGCATTTTGCGCCATTCTTGTCTTCCGGCTGATTTCCGTTCCGCTCCATGTACGGACCGAACTGCCCTGGCCTCCCGGTAATTTGAACCGCGCCGCCATCCTGCACAGCCTCGAAAGTTCATCGGGACAACATCTGGTATTGGTCCGCTACGGCGCAAACCACGACGTGGATTCTGAGTGGGTTTACAACCGCGCTGACATCGATGGCTCCAAAGTAGTTTGGGCGCGAGATATGGGCGATGCGAAAAATCAGGAGTTACTGCAATATTTCAAGGATCGCCAAACCTGGCTGCTCGACGCGGACGACGCCCCGCCCCACCTGTCGCCTTATCCCGTAGCGACTGATCGGCTCCCCTCCGGCACGCGATAGGGTCGCATTATAGACTCGGCTGCGCCTAACACCGCATACACCGCCAAGAGGAGAATTACGGGCTCCGTTGGGTGCCGGTACGTAGGCCAGGGATGAGTAATGTAATAAATGAATGGAAATACAAGTAACACAATTGCAAACGGAATCAAGTCCAGCCGCTTCCGGCGGAACCCAATAATCATTCCGGCCCAAGCCGCAACACTTATCAGCAGCCAGATGGCGGGATCAGGCGCCGTCCAATAGGCGTAGCAGCGCTGGCCGGACAGACGAATAAACTCTCCCGGATGGCGGCGAATAAACTGCATGGCCACCTGGCGTTTAGCCTCCATGAAACCGATTTCTCCCAATCGGTTGTACTCCGCCGGATCGATCAATGGGAAGCTTTCGGGGAATTCATAGAGGTTGGCTACACCCTCGTGGTTTCCGATCCAGAGCTCCAGACCAAGATTGTCACGCACCGGCATCAGGCGATGAAAAGTGGCGTAATTGCGGATGGTCCAGGGAACCAGAACCAGGAGGCAGACCGCGACCGAAGACCACAGGCGTTTCCCGCATGACACTCCGCGATGGCGCTGGGTAATCCAAAGCCACAGCCAGAATAATGGAAATAGCGAAAGGAAGGTCGTATTGGTAAGAGTGGCAAATCCGGCCAGCCCGCCGAACGCCAGCCAATGCCCGGTGTGCGCAGCGTCCGCCAGTTTTAAAAGCAGCAGCATGGCAAACGTCAGGAGCAGGGCCGATAGACTGCTCTCCCACAATCGAATCGAAACCACCGCAGGGTATAACCAGATGGCCCAAATCCAGGCTGCCATTACGCCGGCGGACGCTCCGAACACCTGCCGCCCAAGTCGGAAGATCAGAACCGCCGTCAACGCCGAGAACAGGGCATTCAGCGAAACCGCCAGCCACAGTGATAAATCACTGTACGATCCAGCGAGTTTAAATATGCCGGCCAACAAATATGGATAAACCGGAGGCTCAACCGCGGTAGGCAGCAGCGGCGTTCCCGGCCACGGCGAACTGAAGCCAGAACCCGTGGCCACTGCCCACGCAATGCGCGCCGATTCGTTGTTGACGTAAAAACCCTTCCAGGCCATTCCCGGCAACACCTGCTCCATCACTCGCAGCCGGGCTAAGAGAGCGACCAGAAAGATGACCAGCGGAGAACTCAGTATCCGGAAAGCGATAGTTGAAAAACGTCGGAGGGGAGGAGTATTCCGCATGCAATACGACGAATTGTAGCAGTGGGGCGCAAACTGCCCGGCGTGAAAACAGCGATTCCCGATTCTTTGATTTCAGGCTCTGCGCCTGGAATGTGCGACCAACACCACCGCCAGCACTGCGATCAGGAAGATCACGCTCAGCGAGGACAGACACAGAACGCACCACACTGCCAGTACGAACTTCTCGATGTACGTGAGATAAACGGCAAAACCCAGTCCGGCGACGGCTGCCAGCAAGAGCATGATAGGAGTTTCGGCTTTGGTGCGATAGAGAGTGGATAGCAACAGCAACGTGATATATCCGAGTACACCAATTAAAGCGACGGGAACGCCGAGAACCACCGAATAAACGCTGCGGTTCACCATGTCGCAGTTAAAGCTTGCTCCAAAATCACAATAGGAAGACTTCGAAGTACCGTAGTGGTGATAGAGCGATATCGAAGAAACCACAATCCCTGCCATCGCGAGTAAGGCAATCAGCACCATGATCCGGCGGGCTTTTGAGCTCATGGCAGGCTGCACCCGGTCTGTTCACTTAATGTCTGCAACGGCTGCGTGCCTTCTCTTTTCGATCCATCGGGAAATTGCCACGTGGGAAAGTTCTTAATGCCCGCTTCCTTGCAGACGGGATCCTCGTCTCTCGAACCCTTGATCCCGCATTCGACATAAGTCACGTGTTTGAACGATGCTCCGAACATTTCTTTTTGCTCGGCACAGTGCGTGCACCAATACAGCCCGTACATCTTTACTTGTCTTTCAGTCAGGCATTTCGCGAAGGCCTCGTATCGAGTCTCTCCTCGCACACGGGCGAAGTAATACACGCAGGCGAAGGCGACGACGATGATCGCCGCGATCACGATCGTCGTCTGGGTCTCTGTTTTCGTCTGTTCCTTCGATGCCTGCTGCTTGGTTTTCTGCGCCATTGGCTTGATCTTCCTATACCACCACATTCAGAGCGGACGGCAAGACGTCGAGTTCCTGGCAATGCAAGGTAAGCACCTCGCCATCCACCATGACGTCGACGGGAGAATCGAGAGCAAATTCTATTCTCTTGGCAGCACGCCGCTCCGCCAGCGGGTGCTCAATATGAGTGCCATCATAAAGCGTGGGCAGGTTACGAATCAGACCAACGCGTCCGATGGGACCCCAGCGAACAAATTCGATCAGGCCATCATCGACTTCCGCCTTAGGCGCGATCATCATCGTGCCGCCGGTGAACTTGCTGTTGCTGAAAGTAAGAAAGAGGCAAGGACGGCGATCAATCTTTTCTTCCTCATCCACGCGCAAGGGAAACGGCCGCCGCCGGAACCGCGCCAGACAAATGAAGATGGATGATTGATATCCCAACTCGCCCCAGCTGCTGAAATAGCGGGCGCGCAGCGTGGCCACGTCGGCAGAAAATCCTATGCTCAACAGATTGATGTAGTGAATGACGCCGTCTTTGTGGCTGAGCCGCAACACATCGCATGGCCTCGAACGTCCAGCAAGCAACGATTCGATGGCATACTCGACTCCCTGATCGGTGAAGTCCCGAAGAAAAGAGTTGCCCGTACCCAGTGGCAGGAAAGCGAGGGTGGGGCGCTCCCCATGTTCCGCCAAGGGAAACAATCCATTCACAATTTCGTAGGACGTGCCGTCGCCGCCGACGGCAATAAATCGACGACGACCTTTCGTATAGGCGTCGCGAGCAAGTTCCGCTGCCTGTTCGGGAGCACGGGTTTCTACAACATCAATCTTGATTCCCCCAGCTCGCAAACGATCGACGGCCGGTTGAAGCAGATGGCGCGAGCGCCCGCCGCCCGCCGCCGGATTGACCACCGCAAGGAACGCATCACTCACATTCGTGTCCCGTCGCTCTGATCCAAGTCGTTACTTCACGTTCGGGCTTAGAGGGGAATCACAGCAAAAGCCCGATCCAGTTTTTTCCCAATGTCCTCGGCCAGAACGGTGCGTTTGATTTTCATGGACGCAGTGCGGGGAAAATCCTGGTCCCAGATGACGTATCCGCCCACCCGCTTGTAGTCTGGCAAACGACGATTGCGGGCAATGATTTCCTGCCGCAGCGCGTCATTAAACTCCTGATTTTGTTCCAAGCGCAAAATCAGAACCAGCATTTCCCGTCCCAAGCTCTTGGCAGGCCAAATGTAATTAGCTGCAAAGATCGAATATTCCTTGACTGCGAGACCATCGAAAGTATTCTCGATGTCTTCGGGGTAGATATTCTTTCCGCCCTCGGTGACGATCATGTTTTTCTTGCGTCCAAACAGCTGCAGGTGCCCGCTGTCGTCGAAACGCCCGAGATCGCCGGTCAGCAGCCAACCATCCACAATGGTTTCCGCCGTCAATTCCGGGTCATCCAAATAATGAGACATCACCGTCTTGCTGTGAGCGGCCACTTCGCCAATGCCGTCGGCATCCGGATTCAGAATCCGGAGCTCGACCCCGGGCAGCGGCTTGCCTACCGTGTCCGCTCGAAACGGTTTGAGGTCATTGACCGTGAGCACCGTACCCACTTCGGTGAGTCCGTATCCGTTGGCCACGGGAATTCCAAGATCGTAGAAGAATTGGAGCGTGGAAGCCTCCATGAACGCGCCGCCGGTAAACATGGCCAGCAACTCTCCGCCGAAAGCTTTGTGCACCTGCCCAAGAAGTCTCCTGCTCAGCCGCAGCCTGGGCCGCTTGCGGGTAAACGCCCGGTTCAGGGCGGTCAATCGATTCAGCATGGCGCGCTTGCCGGCAGGTAATGCTTCCAGCTTCGCCTTGAGCCCCCGTTCCAGATTCTTGAGCACCATGGGAACCAGGCTCACATAGTTAATTTTGTAGCGCACGAAGGCATCGCGCACAAACTCCGGACGCAGCGTGCGCAAATGCACTACGCAGGCGCCGCACACAAAAGGGCCAATGAAGCCGACCATGAAGTCAATCGCGTGATTCGTCGGCAGAATACTCAGATAACGTACTCCCGGCTTGAAGGGATACCATGCCGTGAGAGCCTTGCATTGTTCCAGATAATTCTCGTGCGTGAGTACGCATCCTTTGGGACGTCCGCCGGTGCCCGACGAATAGACAATGCAAGCGACGTCTTCGCGTTCCCGCGGGACAAACGCCGGATCGCCCTTGCGACGAAAATCTTCCCAGCGATTCGCTCCTCCCAGTTCCGCGCTCAGCGGGACTTCCGTAACCAGAACCCGGGCCTTGAGATTCTTAAATTCCGGCGACTGCAGGATCGCGCGCCACAAGTAATATTCGATGATCAGCACTTTCGCTTGTGAATGCGCCAGCAGTTCGAGATGCTCAGCGGCCGTCAACTTATAGTCGAGAGGCACTAGCACGCCGCCGACAAAGAAGACCGCATAGGCCGAAATCAGCCACTTGGACTGATTGGTCATGATGATGGCAGCCCGGTCACCAGGCTTGAACCCGGCATCCTGCAACGCCCGCGCCAGAGGCAGCGCCATCTCTTTGAAATCAGAATAAGTGAGGCGGGTCTTCTCCTTGTCGCGGTCGGCCTCAATCAGGCAAGTTTCGTTCGGCCAACGGTCCAGCGCATCCCGCAGTGCCGCGCCCAGACAGGAATATTCGTCGAGATTAAGCATGAAAGGTTATTTCACCACAGAGAGACGCGATCCGGAGTACTCGATTGTTAATCAGTTCATCACCTTTATCGCTATCGAATGGAGATCGTTCTCTTTCACAATCTGGCTTGGATCTTGCCTGCCAAGGTCCGGAAATCCGACACTCCCTGCAACTCATAGTCCGGCAGTTCCACGTTAAAGTGATGCTCCAAACGAGTGAGCAGATCCAGGGTCTGCAGGCTGTCGATGCCCAGCGTCTTAAAGAAGTCGTCATCGGGCGTGAGCTTCTCGCGTGGGAATCTGAAGTGCGTTGCCGCGAGAGTTAGAATTTCGTCCAAAGTTTGATCGGATGTTCGCATAATTTTATCGGCGATACGATAGCGCTCCCGCTTCACGGCAAATACGGCTGTGCTTCGGAGCTCTCCACGAATTTGCGCAAACCAGCTTCGACTGCCGGTTGCGTAAACAGCTCACAGAACAAATCGATTTCCTGTCGCAGTTCCTCATGCGGAATCGGCTTGATGAATTTCTTGGCCGCCGCGGCGGTTCGCCGGTCAAACTTCTTGAGTTGCGCGGCGGTAGCACGCGCAACTCTGAGAGCCTCGCCTTCCGCCACCACCTGGCTTATCAACCCAACCTGCTGGGCCTTAGTCGCGTTGAAGCTGCGTCCAGTCAATAAAAGATCGCGGACCACTCCATTCCCCAAATCCCGCTTCAGGCGCGGGATTCCACCGAAGCCGGGGATCAGCCCCAAGCGCAGTTCCGGGAAACAAAAACGCGCCATCTTATCCGCGATGATGAGGTCACATACCAGCGCAAGCTCAAATCCCCCGCCAAAAGTCACACCGTGGACGGCGGCGATGGTCGTCAACGGCGAAGCGTCGATCAGGTTCAGCACACGATGAATGCGCTCGAGAAAATCGCGGACACCTTCGATCGCGTCGTCACGATCCATTTCCTGCGAACGCTGATAGAGTTCGCGCAGGTCAGCTCCGGCGCAGAAACCGGACTTCAGCGCACTATAAACAATCACCGCGTGGGCTTCGTCGCCCACCCCGTCCAGCACGCCGCCAAATTTCTCCAGATCTGCCAGAGTGATTGAGCCAATCTCATTGCATGGGTCGCGATGAAGCGCCAGCTCGATCACTCCGTCCTTCAATTCCCAGGAAAGCGCTTGGCCCTGAAAGCTCTTCATACCGCCTGCCTGATTTCATACATTTTTTCAATCTCTGATTTGAACCGCGCCGCAATCAGGTCCCGCTTCAACTTTCCGTTCGCCGTCAGCATTCCGTTTTCAATCGAGAACGGTTCTTCATGCACAGAAAATGCCCGCACCTGCTTGTAGTGCGGCAGGCTTAGATTCACGTCGTCCAACGCGGCTTGTATTTCTTCACGGGCCACACTTCCGGTCACGATGGCAGAAAGATATCCGCGGCCGTTTCCCATGAGCACCACTTGTTGCGCTCCAGGCAGATTGTCCAGAATTTTCTCTTCGATCGGCTCCGGCGCAATATTGTGCCCCGACCCCAGAATGATCAGATTCTTGATGCGTCCGTTGATCCGCCAGTTCCCTTCCGCGTCCATCTCGCCCTGATCGCCGGTGTGGAACCAACCGTTCCGCAACGCTTTTGCTGTTTCCGGCGGACGATTCCA
The DNA here is from genome assembly GCA_963802555.1 of Terriglobales bacterium. Lineage (GTDB taxonomy): Bacteria > Acidobacteriota > Terriglobia > Terriglobales > Acidobacteriaceae > DATBAX01. The sequence goes on from CAWDJD010000002.1 coordinate 1,634,658, forward strand.
ATATCCGGGGAAAACATTCGGCCCGCGCACGATAATTTCTTCGCTTTCGCCCAGCTTCATTTCAATGTCGTCGATCGCCGGGCCGACACGGCCGGCTTTGACGCGGCGCGGATCGTCCATGGTGCAGATCGCGGTGGTTTCAGTAAGACCGTACACCTGTAACACCGGAATCCCCAGCATCAGGAAATAAAGTTGGGTCTCCATATTCAGCGGCGCCGAGCCACAGATAAGTGCTTTCAGATTCGGTCCAATCATCTTCTTCCGGATGGTCGGAAACACGATGCGGTTCGCCAAGCTCAACCACATCGTGTCCGCGAAGCTCGCGTGGCCTTCGTGCTTGCGTATCGACGCGGCTTTGGCTTTGCCGTAAAGGCTTAGCGCGATTCCGCCTGTTTTCCAAAGTTGTTCATCCACCGCTTTCCTCATGCGTTCAAGCAGCGCCGGAACATTAAGAAAATAATCCGGTCCGGCCGCCCGCATTTCGTTCGCCAGCTTACTCAGATCGGTGTTCAACGTGAGCAGGCTGCCCCGCAGCAAGCAGGTCAGCAGCATGATCCAGGAACCAGCAAAACAAAAAGGCAGATAATGATACACACGCTCTTGTCCCGCTTTGTTTTCCATCAGAAGATCAAGTCGCCCCGACGTGCAGCGCAGCATGTGGCCGACGTTGCCCGCAGTCAGTACCACTCCCTTAGCCTCACCCGAGGTCCCGGAAGTGTAGATGATGGTGACCGGATCGGAATCCACATGTTGATGTGGCGCGGGCGCCCCCGCCCGCGTGACGGCGTCAGCCTTAGTAAAAATGTCCTCGAACAAAAACTGAGCGGGCGCCTCGGGCCAGTTTTGCTTAATGCCATCTCGCAGAGTGGCGTCACCACAGCAGATCAGCGCCGGCGAGCAATCCTTCATCATGGCGACCAGCTCTGCCGGAGCCTGGCGAGCATAGAGGGGAACCACAATCAGACCTTCCGTCATCATCGCCAGATCAAGCGCAACCCAGTTGAAGCCGTTACTGGCCAGCAGCGCGCAACGGTCGCCTTTCTTCAAACTCTTGGATGCAAGGAAGGCATGTGCTTTCCCCACTGAATCCAAAAGTTCGCCGCCGGTGATTGCGACTGTTTGCCCGTCGCGGAGTTCCTGCAAGATGACAGTGTCACCCGCAGTCTCAAGCTTCGCGAATATGTCGTCGAGAAAACTCATGGAGTTTGTTTTCTCTGTGTCTCCGTGGTGAGAATTACTCACCCGTAAGCCTTAACGAGCACGTGCAGACTCTCGCTCATCGGCGGCAAATAATCTTCCCAACTCCATTCGCCCTTGCGCGTCGGAAACTCCGGGTAACGCCGTTGCACTTCCTCCTCGAAATAAACTCCCATGCGCGCCATGACTTTCAAGTTCTTTACCACGGTGCGGCCAATGCCGTCGGCAATCCGTTCACCTTCGGTTGCCAGCTTCTCCAACGCGGCCAGCAGCCTGGGTTCCAGGTCGACATCATCGACGTTCATCAGCAGTTCTTCGTGGCCGCGCTCGCGCATCAGGTTGCGGATGCGTTCATCCATCGTGATCCCCGCCGACGGCACCAGCCCTGGCATGGACGTCACAATCCCGTGATAGCGCGACGACGCCATCATGTGGCAGGCACGTAGAATGCTCACCAATTCGTACATGTTGTAGTCGTCCGAGCTAAGCACGGGAACTCCACCCAGCTTTTCGGAAATGCGATTGGCCGGACGCGCATCAAGCCGTTCGGTCGCTACAAGGATCACAAACACCTTCCGCCTTTTTCTGAAGGCGTCGACGGCGTTGGCGATAGCAGTCAGGTAGTGCTCGTAAGCGCGGTCCGCTGCGGCTCCAGAGTTATGAAAGTAAACCGAGCGGTAATGACTATCTTTATAGGCGCCCGTAAGACCGTGCAACGCAAACTTCGCCACCGAAGCTTTCACTGGCCATTCAAATGGATTGATCGGACACACCACCAGCACCGGCGTGGTGCCATCCCAACCGACTTCACGCAATACTTTTTGTCCGTACTCGGCCGGTTTCGGTTCAAACGTCCAGGCTGTGTCGGTGCCCAACTCCGTGGGCACGCCCAGTTCACGAAGCACGGTACGGGATTCTTCATTCCTCGTGATGACCAGAGAATTCCGGCAATAGCGTGCACACATCTTCTTTATAGGCGGATCCATGTGTCCCGCCTCGGAGCCATACCCTACAGAAAGCTTGTTCTGGGCCGCGGCAATTCCCAATGACCCTATCATCATCGTGGTCAGCGCGTTGGCAAACTTGCTCTTGAATGCCGAGCCTTCGCACGCCACCACGCCATGATGTTTCGGTACTTCATCGGACAGAAATGGCGGGAAAATGTCCGGTAGAAAAACCTGCGCCGCATCCTCGAAATATCCCTTGGAGCGCTGGAAATTCTGCGACATCACGCTGAACGCCACTTTTTCCGCGCCTAGAATGTAGCGCAACTGCCGCAGCATCTCTTCCACGCGCACATCGGAACCCATGTTGCGCGTACCGTTATAACCGGCGAACAGGAGCTTCAATTTTTCTCCTGGTTGCCAGGGCTTGCCCTTGCCCAGCATCCATCCTGCCTTCGATCTCTCGATCGCGCTGCTGACCCAAGTCTCCAGGATAAAGTCCATCATGCGGCGGACCCTCCCACTTTGGCGGGCCAAGCCTGATAGGAGTATGTGAAGTTCGACTCCTGGCTGAACTTTAACAACGGATAACTATATTGCGAGAATGGCACCGGCTTGCGGCCTAGTTCCGTGGTGACTCGCGTATTGTCAAACACCGTGTTCCATTGCAAATATGGCATGAACACTTTCATGAGGGAAGCGCCGTATCCAATTCCACCTTTACGATTCGCCAAAATATTCACCGTGCTGGCAAATGGCTTGCCCAGGAATGGCAGAAATATCGGCGCTCGCTTTTTTTGTGCGTCCGCCAAAGCGACGGTCAACTCCCGGAACGTTTGCGAGTCCACGCCGGAAGAAAGATGATAGGTGTCGTACTGCGTTTTCTCCCGCTGATGCAACGTGGCAATGGCGTCAGCTACGAAATCCACGTTCACTATGTCGATCTTGTCCTTGGGCCGGAACGGAAGCACTTTCAATCCAGCGAGAAACACGAAAGCCTTCACCATATCGAACTGGGTAGTCTCGGGGCGGCGGCTGTCTCCCAATACAATGCTTGGCCGAAAAATTGTGAGTGGAACATCGGGAAGAAGCTGCCGGATCATGTGCTCGCAAAATTTCTTAGTGCGCGCATAAGGATCGTAATCCGAACGTTCCCAATCAATCGACTTGTCTTCGGTGACGACTTCATCCTGCCGCTTTCCCGCCACCGCCACCGTGCTCACGTGGCTGAATCGCCGCAAGCCGTGGTAATGATGGGAGTGCCGGGCGAGCTGCAAAACTTCCAGCGTGCCGCGCAAATTCACATTCATGCAACTCTTCTCGGACTTGCGATTCAGCGACGCCGCACAATGAATGATCGAATCCGTGGTATGAATCAGGCGATCATAGTCATCCCGCCCCAATCCGAATTGCGCATCTGTAAGATCCCCGCGAAAAACTCGAATGCGCGTCTGCAAACATTCGTAGAAGCGCGAAAAATCCATGTGCAGTTGCAGAGCCTGCCACAATCGCGATTCCGCTTCTTGCGCATCGCGGGCGCGGACCAGCACATTCAGTCCCGCGCCGTGCTCGTTCAGCAGGTTGGCGGCCACATGCGCGCCTATGTATCCAGTGGAACCAGTCAGGAATATCGCCACGTTGCTCCGTTGGTGCCGGTTGGGGCGACTTCGCCGTTCTCTTCGGCCAAGCGCAGGTTCCGCGTCGGCCGCGCCTCCAGCGGACGCCCCTCAATTAAAGGATAAGTCCACTTGCGCAGCGCGGGAATATGTATGTTGATCCAGTAATCCCACCAGTCAATCGAGCGCGTGTTGTAGCCGAAGTCGGCTTTCTCCTCAGCCACGAGCGCGTAAGAAAGTTTTTCCACATTGTCGGCGACGAAATCATGTTCATTCAGCAAAATAAATGGCTCGAACAGTTCGATCAGTTTTTCCACTCTCTCCAGGCTGCGTTCCGTCCGCGCCAGAGGCGTCTTGCGCAACGGTAGCGGCGCCATGATCCGCTGGATGGACTTGATAATCGCCTTCTGTGCCGGCGCCGACATGCGCTGATAACGTTCCTTGGAAACGGAAATCGCATCCAGACGCAGGCGCAGCCAGTATTCCAGCCCTTCCTGCGCCCGATAATGCTTGCGGTGCGCCAGCGAAGTCAGTTCGATGGACCGCCGCATGTCGCAGGGATTCGTCGCGGAAGTTGCCAGTTGATACATGGAATCATTCCGCCGCTCAATCACTGCCGCAGCAATTAGCGTCATCCCCTGGCATACCGAGTCGACGGGAATAATGTCCAGACGCTTCCGTTCATTCGAAGGCAGCTGGCGGAACGATGTGCCCAGCAAATACGAAAGCGACGCCGAAGTATTGATGCCCTCATTCCAGCCCAGAAACGGCTTCACGACCGATGTTTCTACAATCGCGGGCCGCACCACCGCAATCGGAAGCCCGCTGCCACGGGTGCAAATCAGCGACTCCGCCAGACTTTTCGACAGCGTATAAGTATTCGGCCAGCCCAATTCGTTGGCGCGTTTCTTCCCTGCCTCGGTCAAATACTCTCGCAGCCAGCGCACGCGATTCTTGCGAATCTGGTTTTCCAGCGCCGCACCTTGCAAATTCTTGGCCGCATGTTCCTTGCCTAACGCCTGCTGCCGAAGTTCCTCGGTGACCTCGGCACTCTCAGCTTTTTCTTCCGCCTGCTTCACAAATTCATGCAGGGAACGCCACTCAGCCTCAGCGTCAAAATCCGCCAGACCTACGGGAGTATAGTTGGGACGCAGGGTTTCGCTTACCCGGCCATCCCGCGTGCCCGCCACATAGCAAGTGGAAAGATGCACCAACCCCGCGCGGTCCGAGGCCCGCACAAATTCCAAAACGTTAATCGGCGCATCCACATTTGCCGCCAGCGCTTCGCGCAGGTCAGGATTGAAATCCGTCAATCCTGAACTATTGATGATCAAATCGAGGTTCTTTTGCAGCGCTTCCGACACCTCCGCAGTCAGTCCCAGCCCCGGTTGTGAAACATCGCCTTCCACAACCTCCACGCGGCCCTGCAGGAAGCGCAATAGATTCGCTCCGTAGCGTTCATACAAAGGATCGAAGACCGGCGATTCCTCCACCAGCTTTTCAAACCTCCGCTGCGCTGGATTCGATTTCTGCCGCCGAATCAGCAGATAAATCTTCCCAATTTCCGGCAAATCCATCAGCGTATTCACCAGCCACACCTTGCCGATAAATCCGGTCACGCCGATCAGCATGACATGCTTGCCTTCCAGCGCCTTGCGAACCGAAAACGGTTCCAGACGCCCTTCCCCGTCAAAATGCACAATCGGACGCTCCAGGTCGGGCACCTGCCGTTCCGCCGCGACCACCGCCGACTGCAATTCCTGCACCCCGGTCAGCCCGAGATCATGTACCAATTTTTCTGCTGTACGGCGTCCATCGGGTCCGGCACCGGTAATTCGTGCAAACACCCCACGAGGACGAATCACCGGATCCAGTAATCGCCCGGTCCCCATGCCGTCACGGAACTCCAGACGATTAGCAATGATCCACTTCACCCCCAAGTGCTGGGCCAGCGGTCGCATCACATGGTCCAGCCCCTGGCTTACCAGCACCACCTTCTTGCCCGAATCAACCAGTGCGTTAAGCGCTTGTATCCCATCGGGTTTCAGATGGGGCCTCAACTCATACTGGAAGTATTCTTCGCCCAATAGATCCAGTCGGTCACGGCTGATTCCACGCAACACGGTATGCACCACCCGCGTGGCAAATACACGGTTCGCCGCGTAAAGAAACGGACGCAGCAAGGCCACCAGCAGTACCAGTCCCCGGCGTTCCCAACGTTCGGTGAAAGTTTGCGCATTCCAGGTAAAAAAGGCAATGGGCCGGACGGTCGTCAGTTCCAGCAGGCTGCCTTCTACCCGCCAGTACACCTCGGCTGGGGAAGCGGAATTGTGATTTGTCGGTTCCAAATTTTATCGTCGGCCCCATACCCAGGCCAGGCCTTTCCCAGAAAGGAAGGCGAAGTGTTCTATTGTAAACAATTGCGGCCAAAGGACGAAACGCTGTTCCCCACTCTCCCGAGGGTGCCCCGTCCTTCTCGCGTTCTTTGCGAGAGGGCGGGACCTCTACCTCAAACCCAACCTCTCACGAATCCCAGCGACGATCTCCTCCGGCGATTGATCCACATCGACGGTGACCGCATCCGTTGGCTCTTCCAGATTGGCAAATTGATCCGCCAGAATCGTTTCCGTGGCAAAATGCCCATGCCGCGAACGCAGCCGCTCAGCAATCAATTCATAGCTACCCTTGAGATAAACAAACTTCACCTCGCCGCTCACCGCCAACTCCTGGCGATAGCCTCGCTTCAGCGCCGAGCAGGCTAGGGCTACATTCCGCTTTTCCGCGATCCAGTTCGTGATCGCGTCTCGCATGGCTTGCAACCAGGGTCCCCGATCGGCGTCGCTGAGCGCTATGCCTTGACGCATCTTTTCGACGTTCGCCGGAGAATGGAAACTGTCCGCGTCGGCGAATCCCCATCCCAACTGGGCAGCCAGTAACTCTCCGACCGTCGTCTTGCCTGCCCCGGTAACCCCCATCACGATCACTACCACGCAGCACTCCTCTCGGAAAATTGCGATTGCCTTCCTGTCAAATCTGTCATCCCGAGCCAAGCCGAGCGATTCGCTCGGCGAGAGATCTGCTTTACTCGAAACCATAAAACTCTGCCAAGTTAACACGCCAGAGCCCGGTTACCGCCGTAACAAAGACCGGTCTTTCCCCGCCGGCTCAGCTCTCAAGCCACCCTATAATTTTCGTTGTGACCAAGCCTTCCACAGTTGCGCCGGCGTTTCTCATCGTTTTTGGCTTGGCCTTCGCCGGTCTCGGATTGTTCGGAGCCAGCACATTCTTCTTCGCGGGTCCCACCCGGATCCACGGCGACCCTTGGGTCGCTCTCTTGGTCTGTTGCTTCTTTGTTCTGATCGGCATCGGTATCGTTTTCGCCGCGATTTACGGCGCTCGCAAACTCAAGCAGCAGGCCGCGCTCCAGCAGGCCAGCCCCGACTCCCCCTGGCTGTGGCGGGAGGATTGGGCCGCCAGCCGTGCCGACAGCAAGACTCGCAACAGTGCCATCGGCCTGTGGATTGCCACCATCTTCTGGAACGTAATTTCGATCACCGTCGCCGTTTCCGTGGTTCCCCCTCTCCTGCAAAAATCGGACCTTAAGGCTTTGCTTCCGCTCGGCTTTTGCCTGATTGGCGCAATCCTATTCGTGGCGGCCGCACGCGCCACCATGCGCCGCGAGCGTTTCGGCAAAACTTACTTTGAGTTCGCTTCGCTGCCCTTCGCGCCCGGACGCCAGTTCCAAGGTACGATCCACCTGCGCTTCAACACCACTGCCCGTCATGGCATCGACCTTCGTCTTTCCTGTGTCCGCCAGGTCATCACCCGCTCGGGAAACAACGACAGCACCACGAACCAGATTGTACTTTGGCAGGACCAGAAAAACGTTCCCGCCGACGCCCTCAACAACAGCCCGACTGGCGATGCAGCCATCCCCGTCGACTTCGCGGTCCCCGGCGACGCGCTCGAAACCAATCACGACCAATACAACGATCAGGTCCTCTGGATCCTGCACGCCGAAGCCGACGTTCCCGGCGTCAACTACTCCGACGACTTCGAAGTCCCGGTCTTTCGTTTGACACCGGCTTCCGCTCCGGCGCCCGCGTCCGGCCCTTCGACCTCAAGTTTCGCGACATTCAATTCCGCCAAGATGTTTGGCGCTTCCTCCGCTGGCGCCGCGACCGCCCCGGCGTTTCAGAGCGATGCATCCGACGTCGCCGCTCCTGAAAATCCGACAGTCGTGGTCTCCACCCGCCCCAACGGCGGCACCGAGTTCTATTTCCATGCTTTTCGTAATCCCAGCAAGGTGCTCCTGCTTATCTTTTTTACAATGGTCTGGACGGGAATTGTCTATGTCCTTCACCGTTCCTCCGCTCCCTGGTTCTTCCCTGTCGTGTTCGGATTTTTTGACCTCCTGCTGATTTACGCCTCGTTCCAATCGGCGCTGGCAACCGTCCATGTTGAAGTGGGCAACGGAAGGATCGTCGCCCGAAAAAGCATGCTAGGGACCGGCAACACGCAGGAAGTTCCTTTCACCGAGATCGCCCAACTTCTTGCCGTCACCGGCTCGTACCAGGGCACCAGCGTAAAAGATGCGTCCTACTCCATTCGCTTGCTGACCAAAGCGGGTAAGAAGCTGACCCTGGCCGACGCCATCTACGACCGCCAGGAAGCCCGCTGGATTGTGGCGCAAATGGAGAAGCTCGCCGGCCTCAAGCTGGACACACACGTCGCCGTCGACGCTCCCTTCGTGGCCTACGGCGGCTATGGCCCGCCTCCCCAGCGTGGACAAGTCCAGCCAACTCGCTCGCCGGCCCTGCAACGCGGGAACCGCGTGGCCGCGGGCATCGGGCTGATTGTGTTCGGCGCCTGGATCGCTTTTATTGCTTTCCGCTTCACTTCCCTGACTCACACCGGACACCAACGATCGGTTGCGTCCAGATCGTCAGCCCAACCCACACTCCAGCGTAGATCATTTTCACCGATGACCGATAACGACGTCCGCCGCCTGCAATCGCTCCCCGTACAGGCCCAGGCCGAAGAACTCTTGGAGCGCGCCATCCAGCATGATTCCCGCGCGCTGGTTCTGTTCGAACAGAACATTGGCGTATGGCTCGGCGAAGTCAAGCTAACCCCTCGCATGAAGCAGCTGGAATCGCGTTCCGAATTCTCTACCGATCTTCGTGTCCGCTATGCCAATGCCGACCTCAATCTCGCCATGGACGGATGGAAGACAAATGACGAGGCCGCCGACCTGCTCATCGAGCGCGCACAAAACGACCCCAGCTACCGCCAGGCTGCCGTGTACTTCATGGGCATGATGGCCGGACGTGGCGTCGCCTACGACCGCATTTACCCCGTCCTGCTTAATTACGCCAAGAACGATCCCGACGCTGCCGTCCGCCAGTGGGCCGTGGAAGGCTTGCGCTTCCTCGGCACCGACCAAGCTCTCGACCAGCTTTTCGATTCCTTCACCAACGATCCTTCGATGTCGGTCCGTAACCGTGCCGGCTGCAACCTCTCCGACTGTGGCATGTTCAAACGCACGCAGCGCATGCGCATGGTCCCCAGATTTATTGCTCTGGCTCAAGACTCCCAGACCTCTCCCCAGATGCGCACCTGGTGCTTCATGGCCTTGAGCGAGATTACCGACGAAAGCCTGCCCGCGCATGCCTCCGCCTGGAACGACTGGTACTCTCAGCACGGCGCCGAAAAGTTGTCTCAGTTCGAACAACAGGACTGGTGGCGCATCCGCGGCGACGAATAACCCCATGTCATCCTGAGCGTAGCAGCCGGTTCGCAACGCGAACTGGCTGCGGAGTCGAAGGACCCCCGCATTCTTCTCCGCGATATTTGCACTCACACACCTCTTCTGCAACACTCCCAAACATGCCCTACCACGTGGTCGCATTCACCATGGCACAAGTCCGCGCAGGAGCCCTCGACTTCCAGCGCCATCTGAGCGTCATCGTCCGCGAGTCGAAAGACATCAAGGTGTATTCTGTCAGCCCCTTCGACCTCGACGAGCGCCGCCGTTTCAAAGACCGCTTCGGGGGAGACATTGTGTATTTCTTGAATGATCCCGCTCGCGCCGCCTGTGAACTCGCAGGCATCGAGATGACCTATCTCGCGGAAATCACCGACACCGAGCTCCCCCACCGCCGCACCTTGGTGGTCGGACTACCGGACTAAAGCAAGCCTATCCCTCCGAGTAGAACTTTCGTGGCCACATGCACCACACTAACCGCATGGATCACCGTGGAAGAGCGGCCCTTCGAGGGCCGCGCCCTCAACGGAGGCGATCCACGCGCTTTTAGCGCCGCGGTTGACTCAAACACAAAGGCCGCTCTTATGAGCGGCCTTTGTTTTAGCTAGGAGCTAGAAGCTGAGAACTAATCCCCCGCCACCGGCTCCGCCACTTCCGGCTTGGCATGATTCCCATTCCCGTTGGACGGGGTCGTCAGCGCGCCTAGCGGAATAAATCCGTTCTCGGCGACCACTGGCTTCTCTTTCAACACCACTTCGCGATACAGCGACGCCATGCGCGCGTTGTACGCCGGATCAGCCTTCTGCTTGGCATCCCGTGCCCGCTTCTTCTCTTCCCCGGCGTTCTTGGCGATGCCCAGCTTGTCCAGATCGTGCTGAATTTCCTTGGTGACGATTTCATCCTTCAGCACCAGGTTATGCCCGGCATTTTCCATGTTCACATTCTTGCCGCCGGCGAAGATTTCATGCCGTCCGTGCTCTTCGTACCACTTGGTGAGCGTGGCCGTCATGTGCATCTTCTCGATAATGTTTCTCCAGCCCACGCCGGTGTTGTACGCGCAGAAGGAAATTTCGCCTTCCTGCGTGGCGTAAGGAATGATGCACTGCTCGGTGCGCCGGAAATCGTAATTGAACAGGTCCTGGAACCACATTCCTGCGATGAACAGGAAGTTCCAGCGGTCCTGACGGCGTTTCATGACATCGTCTATGGTGCGATCCGGGCCGACCTTGCCGTAGTTCTTGCCTGTGGCGTTGAAGTTCTTGTCGAACTTCTTCAACAAGTCCATCAGCTGGAAGTGCGTCGGCGACTGGAACGGATCGTAGTTCTTCATCAAACACAGCGCCATGCCGACGACGGTCAGAAACTTTCCGCGCGCCGCATCGTTGACCTTGGCAATGTCCTTCGCCAGCTGATCGCCCTTCAGGAAGGCCGTCACCGGGACCGCTTCTTTGGTTTCCTTGTCGATCATCACCGCCATGCCAGTCCCGCAATTAGGATGGCAACCGCAAGAGAGTTGACCCCAATCGTTGTTCAGATCTTCGGCATGCATCAGATCGGCCCAGTCGGAGAACGTTCCCATGAATGAAATCGGGAACCAGTCGCGGGCCGGCTCGCCCAGTCCGGTTTGATTCTTCACGTCGTGCGCCAGATGCGACAGCGTATAACGCTGTGCTTCCCGGCGATCGTCAGTCACAGCTTCATCCCTGCCGGTAAAAGACACCGGCTGGAACGAAAGAAATCCAATGGTCTTGGGATTGTCCAGCGCGAACTTGATGATGCGTCCGACCTGCTCGTTGTTGATGCCGTTCACAATGGTGACCACCGGAACGATTTCAACCCCGGCCTTGTGCAGGTTCTCAATGGCCTTCAGCTTCACATCGAACAGGTTGCCGACCTTGCGGTGAGCGTTGGCGGCATTGCCGATTCCATCAAACTGCAAATACGCATAACGCATCCCAGCTTCAGCAGCCTGCTGCGCAAATTCAAAGCTCTTGGCAAATTCAATTCCGTTGGTCGCCGCCTGCACGCTGTTGTATCCCACTTTGCGCGCATAACGGACTGCGTCTAAAAAGTATGGCGAAAGCGTAGGCTCGCCACCCGAGAACTGCACCGACATCTGCCGTCGCGGCTTGATCGTAATGGCATTGTCGAGCATGGTCTTGATTTCTTCCCAGGTCAGTTCGTGGACGAATCCAACTTGGTTCGCATCCATGAAGCAGGGATCGCACATCATGTTGCAGCGGTTGGTGAGATCGATGGTCAGTACGGAACCGCGCCCGTATTTCACGGTAGATGACCCGTGGTGATGCAGCTTCTCGTCCGCGTGAGCAGCAATGTCGCGGCCCGGGAAAACGTCTTCCAGATGCTTGGAGAACTCGGTGTCCATCGACATGACATCTTCAAAGTGACCGTGCGTCGGGCAGTCCTTCACCATCAGGATCTTGCCGTCGCGCTCGATGATCGTCGCCTTGATCTCGCCGACCTTTTCGTTCATCAAAACTTCATACGGCAGCTTGCCATCGAGAATCTGCTGGCGGATTTCGGGAACGCACTTCGGGCACAGCGAGTCGGTCGAGCGTGGCCAGCCCAGTGGCGGCTTCGACTTCTCATAGGACTTGAGCAGGGGCTTGTCAGACCACTTCGGTTTGGGAGAAGGATTCTGCTTGATCCGGTTCAGACCATCAAACACCACCCACGCGCCGCGCGCGGCCAAGGTGACTGCTTTCTCCACATACTTCACTGGCTTATGCATTTGCTCTCGCTTTCCTGTGCTAGGTTGCTATGGCAAGTCAGGCATTTGCCATATCACCTGGACTCACCTGCCAAACCTACCGTTTAGACCTTTACTCGTCTTGAGGGCCTGCCAGATGCAGTCTTCCCTCAGGATCCACTGCCATTATGTTATTGAACACATGATGGTAAACGCACTCTTAACCCAACGAAAGGGGCAAAACCGGGGTTTATCGGGGAATAGGCGCATTGGATGGACGTAAGTGATTGAAGGGATTAGGCTTCACCTGTGGGGGCATGTGTGGGGCGGACACTCTTGTTCGCCGCCTTTGACTTTGGTTTTGACTTCCCTGGAGAACGAGGGAAAGTAGGCCAAGGCTCAAAAACCCTCGCCAAAGCACCAACCTGTCATCAGCGTCGCCTCTTAGTGGTCCGCCATCTCAATGAAAGGAATCATCGCTTCCTGGTACTCCGGAGATTGAGTATGGGCCAGAGTGATCGCTTTCTGGAACTCCGCATGCGCTTCGTCTTTTCGCTTCAGTTGGGAAAACACATAGCCGAGAGAGGCATGCGCCATCACCGAGTCAGGATTCATCGCCAGCGCAGTCTGCAATTCGGGCAGGGCTTGTTCCGGCTTGCCAATGCGCTCCAGAAAATCCGCCGTATGAAGATGGCTCAGGGCGGCCGCGACCGGGACATCGAAGTGTCCATGAAAAACCAGGGTCTCGCCCGCGATCACGTCATCCGGTGGAAGTGTGGTGAATTGTTCGTAGGGATTTAATTTCCCCGGTCCCCACCAAAAACCCGCGTGCTCCACTTCGCCGATAAATACGGTCCCATCAATCGACGTGGGAATCGGCCCTTTTTCCGACCCATTGTTTTCCGACATGAATGTGGGGAGAACCCGGCAAGGAATCTGGTAATAGGCATAGGGCGTGATCCCAGAGTAGGCAAACCAGCAGTCGGTAATATGGTGAGCCGTGACATACTCGTGGACCGCTTTCAGGCTGGAGGTCCAGCCGGTATTCGCGTCGCTGAGCGACTTATAGGTATTTCTTGGGCCGCCCGCGATCTCGTTGGAGTAGGACAAATAGTAAGGAAAAGCATGCAGCGAGGATGCTGCGTGAAAGATGAGCAGCACCGCGACCACATAAGCCCAGCCGCGTGATTGAAGAATCAGGCCCCACGCTCCGGCCGCCGCCAGCACGATGAGAAATGGAAAAATAGGCAGAATATGACGCAGGCCGATGTCCATTCGGGACGTAAGGCTGATCGCGAAATAAACCAGGGGCGGGAGCGCCATGAATACTACTTCTCTTCGTACTTCCAGCGCTCGTATGCGGCGGGCAAAGAAGAACAATCCCAGCAGGAGCAGAAACCCGATCGTGGATTTAATCAGGAATGCCATCGGAAAATAGAACCACCGCCCCTGCGGGTAAAGCTTCCCCAGAAGGTAGGCCGGGCGGCCTCCCTGGGTGATGATCTGTATGTCGGCCAGGCCAAAAACGTACGCTTCTGGGAGCACATGCCATTTTGACAAAGCCAGATCTACGCGCACCTCCTGCGGGTGGGGGAGCGATTGGATATAAGCCGCAAGCGGCGGAGTGATGCTCAGATTTCCCGGGCGGGCTCGGTAGTGAAAGCCGTAAGCCGACCAGAGCAAGATGATTGAGATTGCGCCGACCGCCCCCAGTGCGCCCGCCCAGCGGGCAATCTGCCGTCCCACGGGGACGCGTGTCGAGGGTTCCGAAGCTGCGAGACTCTGCAAAACGATCTCAGAAATGATGAGCACAACAAAAATCGGAAACAGCAGTACCGTGGAATGCTTGGTTGCCAGAGCCAGTCCGGTGGCCAGGCCACAAACGAGGAGCCGGGAAACAGAAGGCTTCTTGGCGTATCGATAAAAGGCGTAAACCGCCGCGAACATGGCGCAAGTCGCCCCCATGTCCGTCGTGACCAGCGCTCCGTTGGCAAGAATGTTCGGATCAAACACAAAGATAAAGAGTGCCAGTAGCCCAGCGCCCGTCCCGAACATTTCCCCTGCCGCGGCAAAGATGAGCACAGCCAGAAGCAGGGTCAGAAGACTCACCGCAACCCGCGAGCGGAAAAGCAATTTATCGGCGTCATTGGAATACAGAAACTTTACCCCGCCGGCCACAGACGCAAAGCGAAAGAAGATATCGAGTGGAGGGCCAGGGTCCTGCAGACCGCTTGCCAGCAGAGGCAGCGCGGCAAGTAACTTCACCAGCGGCGGATGCTCGGGATTTACGCCGAAATCGCCATGCTTCCAGTATTCGTAGCCGGAATACATGTGCGCGCTCTCGTCGAAAGTTTGCGATTCCCGGCGAATCGAAAGCCACAGTTCGCCTGCAAGGACGACAATGAGCGCGGTGGCGGCAATCACGACCAGAGGTTTCTGGGAAAATTTGCTTGCCATAGGAGTCTAACGGGCGCGATCTCTTGACCGGTGCCCAGAGATGCGGCGGAAGTTATCATCGAGAAGCCGCAGTCGTCAAGAAATTAAGCGGTGGCCCATTCAAGCCCGGTTTTGCCTTTGGCTTGAGTGGGGACATGAGTCTCATTTTCGCCTCCTTGAGCTATTTCAAGAAACGGCCCTAGTGGACCCTCAAGTCCCCTGACTTTGCCCATTCCCAAATCGGGAATTTTCGTTAACTCTATCAGCCAAATCGAGTTCGACCATTTTGTACGTACAATCCGGTACCAACAAAATGTTCCCCGGGAAACATTTGTGCAAATCGTCGTTATGTTCCCCGGGGAACACTTCGCCGAAAATCCTGGCTCGGACCTGCAGGTTGACCTTGGATTACCATGGGCCTACCATAACCGCACCTTCCTGAGCGAAGATTCCGGCGCGGCTTGTGGGGAGAATGACCACACCTTCAGGCTGCCCGATCGACTATGGGAAGAGACTGCAATCCATAAGGTTATAGGCCAGAATATCTTGCTTCCGATCCGTGACCCTCACCATCCCATACCCATGCGAACTGCCCTGCGTTTTTTTCAGAATCATCCTTTAAAATCCGGGCTGCGCTTGGCTGCGGCTCTATTGATGTTATTGCCTGTCGGCCTTCGTGCCCAGGCGGGCGCGAGTCCTCTCGATCCCCTGCCCCAGGACACCGGAGCAACTGGCCTGACCCAGACTCTACGGCGTCTGCAGACCACGGCGCGGTTGCTCCAGATCGATGCCCATCCCGACGACGAAGACGGCGGCATGCTCACTCTGGAGTCGCGCGGCAGAGGCGCGACCGTCACCTTGCTGACCCTGAATCGCGGCGAGGGCGGGCAGAACAAGCTGGGCAGTAATCTGTTCGACGTCCTGGGCGTCCTGCGTACGCTCGAAGTGATGGCCGCCGACCGCTATTACGGTGTCGACCAGCGCTTCACCCGCGTCGCTGATTTCGGCTATTCCAAAAGCCCCGATGAGACTTTTCAGAAATGGCAGGGGCACGACATCGCATTGGCTGACATCGTGCGCGTGATTCGCACCTTTCGTCCTGATGTGCTGGTGGCGCGATTCTCAGGAACGGACCGCGACGGGCATGGGCATCATCAGGCCTCGGCCATTCTCACCCGGGAGGCCTTCCGCGCCGCCGCTGATCCGAAAAGATTTCCGGAACAAATTAAAGAAGGACTGCTGCCCTGGCAGGCCAAGAAACTTTATATCGGCAACGTGTGCGGCTTCGGCGCGATGACCTGCGCGGACGAAAACTATTCGGTCAAGCTGAACACGGGGGCGGTGGATCCAGCGCTGGGCATGTCCTATGCGCAGTTTGCTATGGAGGGATTGCGTCACCAACTCTCGCAGGGCGCAGGTGCATGGTCGGTCGAGCCGGGTGATCGCTTCGCATTTTATAAGCTGGTGGATTCGGTGCTGCCCTCGGGAACCAAGTCGGTTGGGCACGAAAAAGACTTCTTCGATGGAATTGACACCAGCTTGCCGGGCCTGGCGGCGCGGTTGGGAGCAGAAAAGACGAAGGTTCCATGGCTTCGAGAGGCTTTGAAGACGATCGCCGATGCGGTGAACGAAGGCAAACTACGCGAGAAGGATCCGAGCGACGCGGCAGGCCCGATCTACAAGGCGCTCGATAGGCTCCGCTCCTCGAGGGATCGCGTGGAAAAGAGCGATATCAGCCTAGCGTCAAAGAAGCAGTTGCTAACCATACTCGATGAGAAACAGGCGCACGCAGAAACTGCGTTCAACCTGGCGATGGGCGTGACCTTCGAAGTTAGCGTAGCTCGAACCAACGGATCTTTGAAGAACCTTCCTGAAGAAAAAGATGCTCTGACTGTCGTTTCGCCCGGACAGCGTTTCAACGTTGTAGTAACACTACGCAACGGCTCCAAGTATCCGTTGTTCGTACAGGGAGTCTCAATGGGAGGACCTGGTGGATTCTTCCCCAGCTATGAGCTGGCAGCGGCGCCTATCCGAGCAGGCCAGGAACACTCGTTTAACTTCGCATTGCAGGTTCCACCTAAGGCCGAGTACACGCGTCCGTACTGGCATCGAGACGATCCTGAACGGCAGAGTCTGAACACAGTCGACAATGAGGAGTACGCGACTCTCCCGCTATCGGCCGCTCCGCTGAATGTTTATGCGGGCTATTTTATTTCACCGAGGTCTGACATCGACTTATCCAGATTCGGGAGCTCCATGAGGCATCACGACAGCCCGTATGTGGGGGCTGAAGTTTCTGCCCCAGCGGTTGTTCCGTTCGTGGATGACAAGGGGAAACAACAGAAACGATCTCTCGCGGTCGTACCAGTGTTCTCGATCATGCTGGAACCGGGCGAGCAGGTGATCCCGACTGAAGGCGGCGGGGTGCGATCGATCAAGGTGGCGGTGAGCTGCAATCTGACGGGGGCGCCCAAAGGCGAGCTGCATCTGGAAGCGCCCTCCGGCTGGCGAGTGGAACCGGCCATGATGCCAGTGGAACTCGACAAGCGCGGCGACGAACGCGACTTTGAGTTCAAGATCATTCCTTCCAGTTTGCAAGAAGGGCGCGCGGACATTCGCGCCGTGCTGAATGCCGGAGGAAAGAAATATACCGAAGGCTACAGCCTGGTGACGCGGGAGGACCTCGGCTCTTTTTATTACTATCAGCCGGCCACGCAGCGTATCAGCATGGTGGACGTGAAGGTGCCGAAAGCCTTGAAGGTCGGCTACATCATGGGCGCGGGCGACAATATTCCGACTGTGCTGCAACAGATTGGCATGGATGTCACAGAAATTCCAGCGGAGAAATTAGGGACAGAAGATTTAAGCAAGTACGGAACGATTGTGCTGGGGATTCGTGCTTACGATACCCAGAAGGAAGTGACAGCAAACAACAAGCGGTTGTTGGACTTCGTCGCGAACGGCGGCACCCTGGTGGTGCAGTACAACGCGGCCACGGGTGACTTCAACAGCGGGCACTTCACGCCTTATCCGGCGCAGCTGAGCAGGGCGCGAGTTTCCGTGGAAGAAGCGCCGGTGGACATTCTGGCGCCGGACGACAGCGTGTTTCATTCTCCCAATCAAATCACGCAAAAAGATTTTGAGGGATGGGTGCAGGAGCGCGGCTTGTATTTCATGGACTCGTGGGACAGCCACTTCACGCCGTTGCTTGCATCCCATGATCCAGGAGAGAGTCCGCAGAGGGGCGGGATGCTGCGGGCGCAGTATGGCAAGGGAACGTACATCTATACCGGATATGCATTCTTTCGCCAGTTACCAGCGGGAGTTCCGGGAGCGATTCGGTTGTATGTGAATTTGTTGAGTGCGGGACGGTGAAGCAGCCGTTGGCCATTGGTCGTTGGTCGTTGGCCTAAACCCAGATGCAATCATCGGTTCAGAACGCCATTTAGATCACCTGGTTCGTCAGATTATGGGGCTCGCCAACGACCAACGACCAACGGCCAACGACGCACCGGGCCTGATACGCGGCGTGGGGCTGGGTGGGGCGACGGCGCTGAACATGATTGACATGATCGGGGTGGGGCCGTTTATTACCATCCCGCTGATTGTAGGCGCGATGGGCGGGCCGCAGGCGATGCTGGGATGGGTGCTGGGCGCGTTGTTTGCGGTTTGCGATGGACTGGTGTGGGCGGAACTTGGGGCGGCGATGCCTGCGTCGGGCGGATCGTATGGTTACTTGAAAGAGATTTATGGCCCCAACAAACTGGGCCGTCTGATTTCGTTCTTGTTTATCTGGCAACTTTCGTTTAGCGCGCCGTTGTCGATTGCGTCGGGGGCAATTGGGCTGGCCAGTTATGCATCTTACTTTTGGCCGGGGCTCGAGCATCAGTACGCGGCCCGCAACTGGAGCCTACATATCCCTTTGTTGGGGAAGCTGCAATTTAGCTGGCTGGTGTCCGGAGCGACGTTCGTGGCGATCGGCATGGTGGTGTTGGCGGCATTGCTGCTCTACCGAAAAATCACCAGCATTGGATGGATGTCGAAGCTGCTGTGGCTGGGCGTGATGGGAACCATTGGGTGGATCATCTTCGCTGGGCTCACCCACTTCGATGCCGCGCGGGCTTTTAGTTTTCCGGCGGGAGCTTTCAAGTTATCGAACGGATTTTTTCTGGGGCTGGGGTCGGCCATGCTGATCGCTACCTATGATTACTGGGGATATTACAACGTCAGTTTTCTGGGCGATGAAGTCCAGGAGCCGGAGAAGACCATCCCGCGGGCGCTGCTGCTATCGATTCTGCTGGTGGCCTGTCTATATATAGTGATGAACGTTTGTATTCTGGCGGTGGTGCCGTGGCAGGAGATCATGCATGCGGGACCATCCAACAACGGCCTATATGTGGTTTCGATTTTCATGCAGAGAATTTATGGGCCGTGGGCGGCACGACTTGCGACCGGGCTGGTGATGTGGACGGCATTCGCATCCGTGTTCGCGCTGATGCTTGGTTACTCGCGCGTGCCTTATGCCGCAGCGGTGGACGGAAATTACTTCCGGGCATTCGCGCGGGTGCATCCGCAGCACCGTTTTCCCTACGTTTCGTTGCTCGCGCTGGCGGGTGCCGCTGCACTGTTTTGTTTTTTTTCTCTGGTGGATGTGATCGCGGCATTGGTGGTGATTCGAATCACGCTGCAATTCCTGATGCAGGCAATCGGATTGATCGTGTTGCGCATAAGGCGGCCTGAATTGCCGCGGCCGTTTCACATGTGGCTGTATCCGGTTCCGGCTTTGTTGGCTGCGCTGGGATTTGTTTTTGTGGTGATCTCACGCACCCATTCCATGGTGCAGATTCGCTATGCGCTTGCAATCCTGATCACGGGACTGGCAATTTATATGGCGCGGGCATGGCGTGCGCAACAGTGGCCATTTGGAAGCATTGAGGCAGCCTCGCTTCCCGAGGTTCCGAATCGTTGAGTATGGCTGATTCATTGCACACATCGATGCCGGGAAATCTGTCCAGCCAGGGATCGGCATTGGCGCCACTGCGCGAGCCGCTTTTTCGTTCGCTATGGATCGCGGCCGTGATCTCGTACACCGGCACCTGGATGCAGAACGTGGGCGCGGGCTGGATGATGACGCAGCTTACGATGTCGCCGTTAATGGTAAGCCTGGTGCAGGCGGCGACCATGCTGCCGGTGTTTCTCGTCATTCTGCCGGCGGGCGCGCTGGCCGACATGGTGGATCGGCGGCGTCTGCTTCTGATCACGCAGGGATGGATGGTCATCGCGGCGACTGCGCTGGGTGTGCTCAGCCTCACGCACCATGTGACGCCCTGGGTACTGCTGACGCTGACGTTCATCCTGGGATTGGGCTCGGTGATGAACGATCCGGCATGGCAGGCGATTACGCCGGAAGTTGTTTCGAGCGGGCTGCACGCGCAGGCGGTAGCGTTGAATTCCGTGGGATTCAACGTGGCGCGGGCGATTGGCCCGGCGCTGGGAGGCATGGTGATCGCCGCGGCAGGATCAGGCCTGGCGTTTCTGCTGAATGCGGCTTCTTTTTTTGGCGTCATCTTTGTTCTGTATAGCTGGAAGCGTACCTGTCTGGAGCGGGTGGAGACGGGCCGGGTGAGGGACGCGATTCGCACCGGGATTCGCTATGGCCTGGGAGATTCGCTGGTGCGCTGCGTGCTGATCCGAACCGGCGCCTTCAGCCTGGCGGCGAGTTCCCTGCTGGCGCTATTGCCGATTATTGCGCGGCCGCATGGCGCAACCGGTTATGGCTTGCTGCTCACGTCTTTCGGTCTGGGCGCCCTGGGCGGAGCTGCGCTGTTGCCGAGGCTGCGCAGTCGGTTCTCGGTGGATGGATTGGTGGCGTTGTCCATTGTTGGATTTGCGGCTATGACTTTTGCCGCCGGGCAATTGCAAAACTTCGGCTGGCTGATTTTGGTACTCTTCGTGAGCGGCGCGGCGTGGATTGGAATCCTGGCATGCCTGAATGTGGCCGCGCAGACCATGGCGCCTTCGTGGCTGCGGGCGCGAACGCTTTCCATGTATTTGTTCGTGTTGCAAGGAGGGATGGCGCTGGGCAGCGCGGCGTGGGGAGCGTTGGCGACAAAAGTCGGAGTTCCGGCGACGATGCTTTATTCCTCCATTGCACTGGTCGCGGGATTATTGGCGGTGCGGCGTTACCGGCTGACGTCGCGGGAGTTGGAATTGGCGCCGTCGGTGGTGCGGGATTAAGAGCACGTTGGACAGCCGAGACGGCTGTCACTACGTGAGTTTTTTCGCGGGCTTATCGAGGGAGACTTTACAAATTTTACAAGGAGAATGTCATGACGAAAATGAAATGGTTGTTTGCGTCTTTGTTTCTGCTGGTGGGTTGTGGGATTGCGTCGGCCCAGGCCAGCAAACCGGCTGAGCATCGCACGGTGAGCGAGATCCTGGACCTCTCTCTGGGCAATGCGGAGAGCGAGTTTGTTCCGGCGGCGGATGCCTTGCCGGAGGACAAGTATTCATTCGCGCCCACGAGCGGAGAATTCAAGGGCGTCCGCACTTTCGCCCAGCAAGTAAAACACGTGGCCGCAGTAAACTACATACTTGGTGCGGGCATTCTGGAAGAAAAGCTGCCGGTGGATGTCGGCGGAGAGAGCGGACCGGCGTCGATGACATCTAAGGCCGATATTATGAAGTACTTGAAGGACTCCTTCGCTTATCTGCATAAGGCCGTGAGCTCGGTCAACGAGAAGAACGAAACGGGGCTGGTGAAAAATCCTTTTGGCGACGGTACGGCGTCGAGGCTGGGGCTGGCCGTTGGTGCGATTTCCCATCCTTACGATCACTACGGGCAGATGGTGGAATATTTGAGGATGAACGGCATCATTCCGCCGGCCAGCCGATAGAACACAGGGTAGGGTTTAGCAGGACCGGCTCTCCGCCGGTCCTTTTCTCTTTTTGTTCGAGTCGAGTGGGATGGCACGGGAGTGCCATTTACCTTCCTGGGCATGCCGATTAACTTTTCGTCACCCCCCAAAAGAAGTCCAGGTGTACTCCTCCCCAGAATCTTGCATCGAAGTAGCCGCTACCCGGAATGGCCGGGGTCGAGTGAAAAAGAAAATGAAGAGCGAGGAAAAGCGCGGAATGACGCCGAGTCATCGGAGCGGGCCGGATGGGCAGGCAGAAATTCAGACTTTTCTGCAGGCGTGCCGGACGTATCCGGAGCATTTTGCGCGCAATCCGAACATCAGCTTCAAGCAGCATTTCGTGCAGCAACTTGACCGAAAAGGATGCGCCCCGCGGCAAAGCGGCGTGGAGATGCGCATCGGAAAATCGAACTAGCCACAGTCATCTTGCGGGTTGGTTATCTTCATTTTTATTTTTTCTTCCAGCCTCGGGTCCCACTCGCTCCGACCTTGGTGATTCCGGTGGAAATCAACTCTGCGGCGAGGTGATGAGCGCGAAGATGGGCCGCAATCTTACCTTTTGCCTGGCGCAAATTGGCTTTGTCGTCCAGAAAAATCAGCACCGAAGGACCAGCGCCGCTCAAAGCGACTCCCAGAATTCCTGAACGCGCCGACCAGCTTTTGCAGCGCCGGAAGCAGCGGGCAAAGCGAAGCACGATAAGGCTGGTGAATGCGATCTTCGAGAGAGGACGCGACGAGGTCTTTGCGTCCTTGGGTAAATGCGGCCAGCAGCAGCATGGAATTCTGGATGTTGGTAACGGCGTCGGCGCGGCTATATTGCAGGGGAAGAACGCTACGGGCCTTTTCCGTGGGGAGACTCTCGTCAGGCACGGCGAGCAGGAGAGGCCATTTGCCTTTGGGAATGATACGAGCAATTTGGGCTTCGCCCGCGTTCGACATGCGGGCCACGGCGAGGCCGCCCATCCAGCAGGCGGCGGCGTTGTCGGGATGGTGCTCGCGGCGCGAGGCTTCGCCGACGATGCGGTCATCCGTCCAGCGCAATCCTCCGAAATGGACGGCCAGCGCGATTCCGGCCAGTCGGGCCGACGCCGAGGAACCGCAGCCCTTGCCGATGGGCGCCTGATTATCGATGCGGAGCGCGAGCGGCTGGACCGGTTTGCCTTCGGCCTCCAAGACTTCGCGATACGTGTTCAGAATTAAATTATTTTCGATGGTCTGACAGATTTCGGCATTGCGTCCCTTGGCCACGATGGAGAATTCTTTGGCGGGGCGGGCGCGGACCGTGAGAAATAGTTCGAGGGCGAGCGCGGCGGCGTCGAATGCGGGGCCGAGATTGGCGGAAGTCGCGGGCAGGACGAGTTCCAGAGCTTGCGGCGGGCGGCTTTTTCGACGAGGGCGGTTAGTCATAAGGTGAGCAAAGATTTTGTAGCCCGATATTTTTAGCTTCCCGCCTTTTCTAAAACGCGAACTACCGCGTCGGCGGTTGGATCGAGAACCAGCGGCGCACGCTGTTGCGATGCCAGCACAGCGGATTCCTTTTCGTAAGCAGTTCCGGTAAAGAGATCTCCGCGATGGAACTTCAGCGTGAAATCGGGGTCTTTCAGTAGATGTCCGGTCAGAACCAGCACGATGGTCTCTTGCGCTTTGACGAAACCTTGCTTGACCAGCTTCTTGAGTCCGGCGAGCGTGACCGCCGAGGCGGGCTCACAGCCGATTCCCTCGGCGCCGATTTCGGCTTTCGCAAGAGCGATTTCCACTTCGCCGACTTGTTCAACCGTCCCACCAGTGGCTTGCAGCACACGCAAAGCTTTTTTCCAGGAAGCCGGATTCCCAATGCGGATGGCCGTGGCCAGGGTCTCCGCCTTCACGGGAACCAGGGTCTTGCCGCCGTTTTCGCGAATGGTGCGCACCAGCGGATTTGCACCCTCGGCCTGAATGACGGAGATTTTCGGTAAGGTAGAAATCAATCCGAGTTCTTTCATTTCAAGAAATGCTTTGCCAATGGCCGAGGAATTGGCGAGGTTTCCTCCGGGGACGATGACGTGGTCGGGAACGCTCCAGTCCAACTGTTCCATTAATTCGAGAGCCAGAGTTTTTTGACCTTCCAGGCGATACGGATTAACGGAATTCAGAAGATAGACGGGCATGCGTTGCACGACTTCGTTGAGCACACGCATGCAGCCGTCGAAATCGGTTTTCAGCTGGCAGGTGACGGCGCCGTAGTCCAATGATTGGGCAAGCTTGCTCCAGGAGATTTGTCCATCGGGAATGAGCACCAGGCTTCTCATGCCGCCACGCGACGCATAAGCTGCCATGGACGCCGACGTGTTGCCGGTTGAGGCGCACGCGACCCAGCGGAAACCTTCCTGGCGGGCGAAAGAGGCGGCCACGGTCATGCCGGTGTCTTTGAACGATCCCGTCGGATTCATGCCTTGGTGCTTAGCAAATAGATTCTGAACTCCTGCGATGCGGGCGCAGGAAGGAAGCGTATATAACGGGGTGTTGCCTTCGCGGAGAGTGATGGGGTCCGTGCCGTCCGCCAGAGCGGGGAGAACTTCGCGAAAGCGCCAGACGCCGCTCTGGTCAATCGGGAACCCCAAAGTGCGGCGCTCACGCCACAGCGACTTCAATGCGTCGGCATTCAGTCCGGCGGCACGGATGCCCCCGTCCGCCTTCCAGCCCGGATAAATCACTTCCAGCAAATCCCCGCAGGCGGCGCAACGTAGGTTGGGCGTGGGGCTGCCTCCGACCGCGCCGCAGCCGATGCAGCGCAATTCAGAAGCGACGGGCTTGGACTCGGAGGCGGTTGGATTTGTCATTTGGATTTCGGAGAAGCGACGCCGCTACTTTCCACCACGCAAATATTGATCGGTCTTATTGATCCAGTCGGCGCGCGGCGGATTGAAGACATCGAGAGCGATGGTGTCCTCCAGAGCCTCGGCCTGGTGCGGCATGTGGGGAGGGATGGCCAGGACCTCGCCGCCCTTCACCACAATCTCGCGGCCGTTAATCCAGAATTTCAGCGCGCCTTCCAGAATACAACTGATCTGTTCATTGTGGTGGCTGTGCTCCGGAACGGTGGCGCCCTTCTGCAGCAGGATGCGGGCGACCATCGTGTTCTGGCCTACGACGAGTTGGCGTTGCAACAAGGGCTTGAGTTCTTCCAGTTCGACCGAGCTCCAGGCAAGGTATTGCATTTCGGGCGGGGCCGGCTTAACGCTGGTTTTCCTGACGGGCTTTGACTTCCTGCCCGATCGCTTTCCAGGAGCCTTCGGCTTGGCGGCACTTTTCCTGACGCTCTTGCGCGGTTGCTTTGATTTTGTCATCTCGGCGTGCCTTCCCTTTTCAGATCGTGGCTGCGTCCTCAATTTTATCAGGGAAGGTTTCCGGAACTAGAAGGTGGCGCGGGCGTGGGCGCCCGCGCCACACGGTCTAGGTCACAATCCTTTATATAGGCCGCCGTCCACCAAGACGGTCTGGCCGGTGATGTACGACGCTCGCTCCGAGGCCAGCCAGACGATGGTGTCAGCAACTTCCCTAGGCTCGCCCAGACGGTTGAGCGGAGTGTCTGCGGCCCAGCCTTCGGCGATTTCTTTTTCTGTTTTGCCCTGCGCCGCTGACCGGGCCTTGGCCAGATCGTTCAAGCGTGCCGTGGCCGTATAACCGGGAGCGACATTGTTGACCAGGATTCCGTCTTTTCCAAATTCGTTGGCCAGGCTCTTGACCAATCCCACGACGGCGGCGCGGACCGCGTTCGAGAGCACCAAATCGGCCACGGGCTGTTTGGTGGTGATGGAGGTAATGGTGATGATGCGTCCCCAGCGCCTGCTCTGCATGTGGGGAATCACCTCGCGGGCAAAATAAACCGTGCTCAGGAGGTTTAGGTCAACAGCTTTTCTCCAATCGTCCAAGGTGGCAGCGAGAAAGCCTTTGGCGGGAGGACCGCCGGCGTTGGTGACGCAAATGTCGGCGCTGCCAAACTTGGCGACGACAGCGTCCACGAAGCGGTGCACGGCGTCCGCGTCGGTCACGTCCACTGGTTCAGCGAATACGTCCGCGTTGTATTGTTTTCGGATTTGATCGGCGACTGCTTGCAGCGTCTGGGCATTGCGGGCGCACATAGCCACCCGGCAACCCTCGGCGGCAAAGGCTTCCGCCGTTGCCAACCCGATTCCCTGGCTGGACGCGGCTACAATTGCCACCTTGTTTTTTATGCCTGTTTCCATAGGATGAGATTATAACGGCGGGTCGCGCCAAATAACGGTGCATCGCTTGCCCAGTTTGCTTCCGGAGGTCGGCCTGATCGGTTAGAATCCGTGGAAGAGCGGCGCTTTAGCGCCGCGTAAAGTCGCTCTCTCGATCGCAACGCGGCCCTGGAAGGGCCGCTCTACCACGGTGGCACTGGCGGCGTTTACGGGCGGATCAGAGCTTGCAAGGGCTAGAAATTCGAGAGGCCCGTCAAGGGGCTCTCAGAATCGTATTCAAGGAGTCTTATGAAACGGCATGAGCATCGCCAGGAAACCGAAGCTGTGCGTGGCGGCAATGATCCCGGCAGAAAGAACGGGCCGCTATCCACGCCGATTTACCAGACTTCGACGTTCGAAGTCACCGACAACGAGCAGCAGCTAAGAGCCATTCCCACTGACCAGTTTTACACGCGATATGGAAATCCCACGCATACCGCAGTGGAAGCAGCGATCGCGGAACTGGAAGGAGCGGATGCGGCTTTGCTGTTTGCCTCCGGCATGGGGGCCATCACGTCCACAATCTTCGCGTTGCTGAAAGCGGGCGACCACATTGTGGCTCAGCGAGACATCTACGGGGGCACGACGAAATTTCTCAGCCGGTGGCTGCCGAAGTTCGGAATAGAAACCACGTTTGTGGACACCACGGACTATGAGCAGCACGCGCGTGCCATCCGGCCAAGCACGAAATTGCTGTATCTGGAGTCACCCACGAATCCCACGTTGCGGGTGGTGGACCTGCACCAAGCCGTGGCGGTGGCGAAGCAGCACAAGCTGCTTACCATGATTGACAGCACGCTGGCCACGCCCATCAACCAGCGTCCGGTGGAATTTGGGATTGATCTGGTGATGCATTCGGGGACGAAATATTTCAGCGGACATTGCGATTTGATCTGCGGCATCATCGCCGGCCGCCGCGACCTGATCGAGAATATCCATGAGACACGGACCGTCCTTGGCGGCGTCATGGATCCGCACGCCGCGTGGCTTTTGCTGCGTGGGATGAAAACGCTGGCGGTACGAGTGCAGCGGCAGAACGAAAACACGCTGCGGATCGCGCAATTCCTGGCGGGACACGCCAAGGTGCGGCATGTGTATTATCCGTTCGAAGAAAGTCATTCGCAACGGGCACTCGCCATGGCGCAGATGAGCGGAGGGGGCGGATTGCTCAGCTTTGAAGTCGAAGGCACGGGTGAAGATGCGCGCCGGTTAACCGAGTCCTTCCGCTTGTTCCATCTGGCTCCGAGTTTGGGTGGAGTTGACTCTCTGGTGTGTCTCCCGGTGTTAACCTCGCACGCTATGATTTCGGCGGAACAGCGGGAAAAGATGGGCGTGACCGACCGTCTCATCCGGCTGTCGGTGGGAATTGAGAATGCCGACGATTTGATCGCCGATCTGGAGCAAGCGCTGACTGTGGTGAGTTCGACCCACCAGCATGCCGAAGTTGGGTAAGACTTTCCTGTACACTGCTACGTCGTTGATACCTTATTCCCTGAGGTGATGGGTGGAGAACTTGCGGGCGGCAATCATCGGGCTGGGTTTCGTTGGCAGAGCACACCTGGAGGCGCTGCGGCGGCGCGGCATTGCCGTCCAGGGCATCCTGGGCAGTTCGCCGGAACGGACGAAGGAGACAATCCGCGCGCTCAATCTCGATCACGCTTATGCCTCGCTCGATGAGCTGGCCAAAGACAAGAGCATCAACGTAGTCCACATTTGCACTCCGAATAATGTTCACTTTGAACAGGCAGAAGCCGTCATGGAAGCGGGCAAGCACGTGATGTGCGAAAAGCCGTTGGCCATGGACACTGGCGAGAGTTCCAGGTTTATCGATCTGGCAAAGAAACACAACCGGGTGGGCGGAGTAGCTCACAACTTACGCTACTACCCGCTTTGCCAGGAGGCGCGATCGCTGGTCGCGCGGGGGATGATCGGCGAACCGCGGTTGGTGCACGGCGGGTTTTTGCAGGATTGGCTGTTGTATCCGTCGGATTGGAACTGGCGACTGGAGACACATCTGGGTGGAGAGATGCGCGTGGTGTCCGATATCGGTACGCATTGGCTCGATCTGACCACCTGGATCACCGGACGCAAGGTCACCGAACTCTGCGCCGATCTGGCGACCGTGGTGCCGGTCCGGCAGCGGCCACGCGGACGCGTGGAAACTTTTCAGAAGCGCGGCGACGGTGCGTTCGATGACATCAAGATCACGAATGACGACTATGCGTCGGTTCTGCTGCACTTTGAAGGGTCGCTGCGAGGCGTGATGACGGTCTCGCAGGTCAGCGCCGGGCGTAAATGCAATCTATGGTTCGAAGTGGATGGATCGGAAGGATCGCTGGCCTGGAATGCGGAAACGCCGAACACGCTTTGGATCGGCCGGCGCAATGAGGCGAATCAGAACATGATCAAAGACCCGGCACTGATGAGTCCCGAAGCGCGTGGTTATGCGGCGTATCCAGGAGGGCATGCCGAGGGTTATCCGGATACATTTGCGCAACTGTTTAAAGACTTCTATGCGTACATCGCGGCCGGTGATTTTAAAGCTCCGCGAACGTTCCCCACGTTCGAGACCGGCCACGAAGAACTGATTCTATGCGATACCATCGCCGCCAGCGCGCGGGAACGGCGCTGGGTGCAAGTCCAGTACAAATAAAATCACACACAAATAAAAATCCCGGCCTGGTGAGAGGCCGGGACACTGTATCCCTGATAGAGACGGGTCAGAATGAAAATCTCGCTCCAAACTGGAACTGGCGCGGGGTGTTGACCGTGTTCGAGATCAGTCCGAACTGCGATCCTTGGTTGGCGGCATCCGTAACGCTCGGGACATTCGGGTACCCGAATTGCGCCTTGTTGGTAATGTTGTAGGAGGAGATATCAAAACGGAGTTCTTTGGTTTCTCCGAAAGAGAACGTCTTGTAAAGGGAGAGGTCGACATCGCGGGCGCCCATGGTGCGAACGTTATCCAGATAGGCGGGGGCAGTTCCGGGAACAAACGGGCTGGCTGGAATGCCGAAACAGTTGACATTGAACCAGGCGGCTGCGGTATGCGGAGCACCTGCGGCCGGATTGCAGGTCAGGTCGGCACGCTGACCGAAGTATCCCTGACCAATTCCCGAACCCGGTGAGGCGATGGGAACGCCGGTGCTGAAATAGGCGATGGCATTTATGGTCCATCCGCCGGCAATGTCGTTGGCCAGACCGTTCAGGTTGACGGCCCTGCCCTTGCCAACGGGCAAATCATAGGACGCCTCTCCGGTGAACTGATACTTCACATCCTGCGGGCTAACCGAGTGTTCCAGGTTCAGATTCTTCCAATCCTGAGCGGCGCCGTTGTGAGTACCTACGAAACCCAGGGGGGGATTCCCGTCGTCGGTCATAATCTTTCCCCAAGTGAAGGTGGCGAGCGTGGTGAAGTGGCTGGTCAGCCTTTTCTGGACTTTGGTTTGCAAAGAGCTGTACTCGGAATCGCCGGCCGGATAGCCGTGAACGACGACGCCGTTGCCGTAGCTGCCATCGCCGAACTGCGGGTACTTCTCGAGCGACACATACAGCGGAACAGTAGGGGAGCCTGCCCATTCGTTCGTAGGGGGCAGAATGGCATTCCATTGGTTCGGTACCGTTACGCATGACGGGTTGTTATAAACGCACAGCGAAGCGCCGTACTTCGCAATTGTGCCCAGATCCAGCCCGTTCAAATCAACGGAACCGAAGGGCAGGTAGAGACCGCGGCTGCCGACATAGCCGACAGTTACGACCACCTGATGCGGCAGTTCGTACTCCACGGCGAGATTGAAGTTATAGACGGTGGGCGTAGGCTGGGAGTGCAGCACGGTACTCAAAGTTGTCCCCAGGTTATTAGCCAGTCCCGCTGGTGCGGTGGTGAAGACCGGAACCACACCATTGGGGAAGGGGTTGCTCAAGGAATACGGACCAGTGAAATTGTCCGCTGCCCCAGCCACACAGGGGGCGTTACCGGTGTTGAAGACGGTATTGCTGTCTGCGTTGCTGCAGGTGGACTGCCACGTCGTACTGGACGCGAAGCCATCGGTATTGAGTCCGGCGCTACCGACGTTGTAAGTGCTGGGACCGTAGTAGAATCCTGCGCCGCCGCGTACGACCAGGTGCGTGACGGGCTGCCAGGCGAACCCCAGGCGAGGTCCAAAGTCGTGCAGGTTCGCTGTATTGGGGGAGCGATTGCTCCCATTGGCATAGATTTCCGCACCAGTATAAGCGACGCCGTTCGTAGTATTGGTTGCGTTGGGATCGAAGTATTCCTGGCGATTGAAACGCTCGTTGCGCCCGCCGAAAATGTCCCAGCGAAGGCCGGCGGTGATGGTAAGAGTCTTGGAGGCGTGGAAGGTATCCTCGACAAAGGCCGCATAGTAGGGGTTGGACTCGGCGGCGAAGATGTCTTTGGTGAAGCTCGGGTAGTTCCCCTGATTGCTTTCGCTGCCTGGCTGCGATCCCATGCCGATAAGGAGAGAAGCGAAATCGCTGCCCCCGACTACACTCGCGACCGTCTGATCCGTAGCGCTGACGTCGAAACCGTACGCACCCGCAGGCGCAGGCGGCTGGCCGACATTGAGGTAGCGCTTCATGTATTCGAATCCGGTGCTTAGCTCATGCTTGCCCCGGACATGGGTGATGGTGGCGTTGACGTCGCTGTTCTCGCTGGCATAGACGAAGTTGTTGTAGTCGGCAGTACCGCCGACACCTCCGCCCACGTCATCAAAGAGCACAAAGGGCAGCTGTTTGAAGACCTGCTGGGCAGCCAGCGAGGCGGGGAAGCCCTGGTCAGTAATGTTGTTGCTCAGGTACGATGGCGGCCCGCCCTGACCCTCGTGGTGGCGCGTAAACGAATAACGCAAGTTCAGGACGGTGGAGGAATTCAGGGTCAGGTCGTCGGCGATGAGAATATTGCGCCCGTTGGTCGTGTTCTGGGCATAATCGGGGTCCCAACCGCTGGGAAAGACGTTGGCCGTGGAAAAGATTAATTTGTCGTAGGAAAAGCGGGTGAAGACGCGCTGCCTTTCGCTCACAGCCCAATCCACACGGACATCGAACCTGTGTCCGTTGAACGGATCCAAGCCCGGCATTCCATAATTGGGGCTGACGTCGCTGGTTGCCGCGTCACACGTAGTCGGATTGGGGATGTTACACGCCGGCATTTTCGACAGATAGAGCAATCCGATGGAATTCGGGTTCGGGACTATGTTCCCAGGAAACGCCTGTCGGGTTCCGTCACCGTTATCGGGTAGGGTCGGGTCGTAGATAACGATGGGAGCCGGAAGGCCACTATCAGGATCAACATTGTTGAGAAGTGCCGAAAAATCACCGGTCCTTTCGGCGCTGGTGGGAACGGCATAATTCTTGATGCCCTCGAACTGTTGCTGCTGCGTGTCCTCGTAGTCCGCAAAGAAGAATATTTTATCTTTCTTGATGGGGCCCCCGATGGCTGCGCCCTCCTGGTAGCGGTGGAAATCGGGAGGAGTGTTGCTTTGGCCTTGTAGCAGCTCACCTTGCTTGACGAAATAATCGTTGGCCGACAAAATATCGGGCCGGAATACGCCAAAGACGTCGCCATGAAATTTATTGGTGCCGGACTTGCTCACCAGACTGATGACGCCTGCGGCACCGCTCTGATACGAGGCTGGCGTATTTTGCGTCTCGACCCGGACCTCCTGAACCCCGTCCTCGGGGATGTTCATGGCAGGGATGATGGCGGCGGAATTGTTTTCCGCGATTCCGATGGGGCTGCCATCGAGCATGTAATAGACCGAGCCGACGATCGAGCCGTTGATGGTAGAGGAGGAGACGTCGACTCCCGGGCGTCCGACCGAAATGTTCTGCACCGACTGCATCGAATCGCTGGAGTTGGGGGAACCGTTGGGCGGAGTCACACCGGCACTCAACTGGATGAGATCGAAAACGTTGCGGTACAGCAACGGGACCCGGTCAATGGCTTCGGCCGGGATCAGAGAGCCGACGGTAGAGTTGCTGGGCTCGACCAGAGCAACTCCTGCGGTGACACTGACGGTCTCGGTTGCGGCGCCGACTTGCAGGGTGATGTTGACCTCGGTGACCTGATCGACGTTGACCGTAATATTTTCTTGCGCGACGCTTTTGAAGCCGGTCTCGCTGGCCGTGACCTGGTAGAGGCCGGGATTGAGTGAGATGAAAGTGTACAACCCCGCGCCGCTAGTGACGGAGTGTTGCGTCACTCCGGTGGCCGGGTTTCGCAGGACCACCTGGGCCCCGGGAACGATCGCCCCCGAAGGATCGGAGATCAGGCCGCTGATGCTGCCCCGGCCGGCCTGGGCGTGCGCGATGGAAGCCGCGCAAAGGAAGAGAACCACGGAAAGAAAAGTCCGCACCGTCATGGCCATTGCCTTTTCGCTATTCATGAAGAGCCTCCTAACGAATTTTTCTTCCTCTTGCTTGCCCGTCGCGGAAATATGCAAAGCATTTATTAAAACGTATGAATATTGCTTTATAACCACTTTTGTTGTCAAGGAGAAAAGGCGGTTTTGGCCCATGCGTTTCTTGATTAGCATGGGGTTTACACCACGCTGCGGGTGGATTCACGGACCGCCAATTCCGGAGCCATGCGGCGGTGCACCGCGGAAACGTCGCGCTTCTCCAGGACCGCGTTGATTCCATCCGCCATGATGCTCACCGCCATGGCGCCCATGGCTTCCATGGGCTGGCGCACGGTGGTAAGCGACGGTGTGTATAGGGCAGAAGCGGCCACATCATCGAATCCGATAACTGAACAATGTTCCGGAACGCGGAGACCCGATCTTGCCAGAGCACGTATAGCTCCAAACGCGGTCATATCATCAAAGGCCATCAGTGCCGTAAAGGGACGTTTCCGCTTGATCAATTCCTCCGTTAATTTGTATCCCGCTTCAAAACTCGATATTGGATCCCGCGATTCCGGCAGGTCAAGGACCAGCTGGGGGTCAACTTCCAGATCGTTCTGCTTTGCGAAAGAACGAATCCCCTTCCAGCGCGGAGCGCTGTCTCCCAGGGTCTTGGGACCGCGGATGAAGGCGATCTTGCGATGTCCCAGCAGATAAAGGTGCTCAATCGCCGAGTAGGCCCCCGTCTCGTTGTCCACGATTACCGAGCTGATGGAGTCGGTCCGCAGTTCCTGGCCGATCATGACGGTCGGAATGCTGCTCTTCTCCAGATCTTTGAGAACATCGATGTTTACAAACAGCCAGTTGGCGAGCACGATGAGGGCTTCGACCCGGCGGTCCAGCAGCATTTCCAGGTAGCGCTCAAACCGGCTGCGCTCGTTGTGAACATCGGTAAGAATGGGAAGATAAGAAGATTGGTAGAGAGAGTTCTCAATCCCGCGCAGGACCAGAGTGCAGTAGGGGTCGGTCATGTCAAAAACCATGACGCCCACGGTGTGGCTGCGTTTGCTGCGCAGAGAACGGGCAAAGAGGTTGGGACGGTAGCCCAGTTTTTTGGCAGCTTTTTCAATCCGCTTCTTGGTGGCAGCGGGAATATAGCGCGCCAATGGTGCGTTATTCAGGACGATGGAAACGGTTGTGGATGAAAACCCACTTTCCTTGGCGACTTCTCGAATTGTGACCATCGAACCTTTCATCTTTCGACTGCTGTCAGATCTCTGATGCGACCAACGGACCGGGAGTAAGGAATGCCTTCGAGGTGCGATTGGGTGTCTTCTGCCCGCGCACGCCAGCTTGAATTCAGGCCGACGCTGGCGGACACTACAGCAGGAGTTTACCCTAGTGTCAAGTGTGGCCGGAATAGCAGCTCCGTTTCTTGATAAACTTGCGCAAACCACTGGGGCTACGCCTGGAATCTTCGCTCATCAAATACTAGTTCTGACAAAACATCGCGCGACGGAGGACTCTTGCCATGAAAAGCCCGTTGAAAATTATCGGGATCATTGTAGTTGTGTTGATCGTAGTCGTGATCGCCATTCCATTCTTCGTGGACGTGAACGCCTTCCGCCCCAAGATCGAGTCCGAGCTGTCCACCGCACTGGGGCGGCAGGTCAGCGTGGGGAGTCTTCACCTTTCCATTTTCTCGGGCAGCGTTTCGGCCGACGATCTTGCCATCGCTGATGACCCGGCGTTCAGCAAGGAGCCGTTTATCCGTGCGAAAGCGCTGAACGTGGGCGTGGAGCTGATGCCCCTGATTTTTTCGAAGGCCTTGCACGTGACCAACATCGCACTGGAGGAGCCGCAGGTTTCCTTGGTGCGATCAGCGTCGGGCAAGTGGAATTTCTCCAGTCTAGGGACATCGGAGGCAAAGTCCAAAAACCCGGCTCCCACAACGAACTCTTCGGCGTCCAATCCCGACCTGTCCGTCGGCAAGCTATCCATCAAGAATGGACGCGTCTCGGTGAGCGAGCCTCCGGCCAAGACCCATGTCTATGACAAAGTTGATATCATGGTCGAGCACTTTTCTTTTATCGCTGAATTTCCCTTCAGCTTGTCGGCCAGTCTGCCGGGCGGCGGATCGCTAGAGCTGGATGGCAAGGCCGGGCCGATCGATCCCACCGACGCAGCTTCAACTCCACTCGACGCCAAGATCAAAGTGAAGCAACTGGATTTGGCGGCGTCCGGATTCTTGGAATCTTCTA
Source organism: Terriglobales bacterium (assembly GCA_963802555.1). GTDB lineage: Bacteria > Acidobacteriota > Terriglobia > Terriglobales > Acidobacteriaceae > DATBAX01. The sequence goes on from CAWDJD010000002.1 coordinate 1,669,115, forward strand.
CCGGTGTCGCCGGCTTGGCGGATTTCGAAGGATCGGTCACTTCCAATGGCAAGACGCTACATAGCAGCGGAACGGCAACCGCCAGCAAGCTCAAGCTCTCAACCAAGGGGTCTCCTGCCGGACGGGATGTGCAAGTGAAATATGCGGTCGAACATGATCTGGAAAAGCAGGGCGGATCGCTTACCCAAGGCGACGTCAGCATCGGGAAGGCTTTGGCGCAACTGACCGGCACGTACCAGCTCCACGGCGAATCGGCGAGCCTCGACATGAAGCTGAACGCCCAGGGGATGCCGGTGGATGATCTGGTGGCCATGCTGCCGGCTCTAGGTGTGGTTCTGCCCTCTGGGTCCTCGCTCAAAGGTGGAACGCTCTCGACCGCGCTGGAGATTAGCGGTCCCGCCGATAAATTGATCATCGTGGGGCCGGTGAAACTTTCGGACACTAAGCTGGAAGGTTTTAACATGGCCTCCAAGATGTCCGCGGTTTCCGCTTTGATGGGCAAGAAGTCGGAACCGGACACTTCCATTCAGAACCTGAGCACCGATGCGCGGGTGGCGCCCGAGGGCGTTACCACCAGCAATCTGAATCTCACGGTGCCGGCGATTGGGGTCATCACGGGGAATGGAACGGTGAGCCCGGCTGGAGCTTTAAGCTACAAAATGAATGCCAGCCTGAGTGGGAGCCTTGGCGGCGGACTCACCCAACTTGCCGGCATGGGAAACAAGGGCGGCATTCCATTTCTGATTCAGGGGACCACTGCGGATCCGAAGTTTGTGCCGGACATCGAGGGCATGTTGGGGAGTCCCTTGAAGTCCGCGATTCCGAGCGGACCTGCCGGGGATGCGGTCAAAGGGCTATCTGGATTATTCGGCAAGAAAAAGACCAAGTAACTCGGCACCTAGGGTTGCAGTTTCAGGAACGCGACCCCGTATCCGTTGAGCGTGATTTGGAACGTAGACGCGGGCGTAATCGTAGCCGGGACCGGTCCGGTGGTCACGTTCGTATTCGCATCGATCGTTAGTAAACTCCCGCTCGAGAATGTGCCCAGTGCGCTCACATCCACCGAGACCGTGCGCGGCGATCCCGAACCGTTGTTGTCGCTTGCACTGACAACCGCGTAATCATCCACCATTACCACCACGCTGTTATCGGCATTACGCACCGGGAGAATTTCGATGTCGCTGGTGTCGGTGCTGCTGAATTGCAGCAGGTTTGCTCCTGCCGTGGTGGGAAACATGTGCTCCAGCCAATAGTCCACCCAGTAGCTCAGGCGATAGTTGCCGGTAGAATTATCGAGCTCGCCGTATTGAGCGTTATCTGCAAAAACCCATTGATATAAGGCCTGCGCTCCGGCCTTGCCCACTTGAGAGAACATGAGTGGACGCCACGCCGCAAAAAAAGCACTGGAACCACGCGCATCCGTCACAAAGGCCTGTCCGGGATTGCAAGTGCTCATGCCGTTGCTGCCCTCGTAGTCCGCATTCACGTTGTTTTCCGTGATCCAGACTGGAACATTGGCCAGAGCCGGTTTCTTCTCCAATTCCGAATAGATGTAGGTCACGCCGCTGGCAAAGCCAGGAATGGTGGCCATCACCTGCTGGTCGGAGTCTTTCTGATTGCAGCTGGAATAAAAGTGGGTGGCCAGAACGTCTACCGGGGCAGTCACGTTGTTCACAAAGGTGGGCATGTAGTTCTGTTCCCAATTGTTGTAGCCGTCGGAAAGTTCCACCGCCACAAATTTGATACTGGAATCCGCCGCCTGCATAACCGGCACCGTGGTGTTGTAGAGCTGGACGTATTGCGAGTTGGTGAGCCCATTGATATTCGGCTCATTGAAAATCCCCCAGTAGGTAACCGGGGTGGCTGGATTGCTGTGAACATGGGTCGTACCACCAGAATCTGTGAAGCCAGTGGTGGTGTTGTAGTACAAAACTACATCGGCAGCATAGCTGGCGAAATCGGAGAAATGAGCCGGGAGTATGTGGCCATTGCTGTCATCCATCCAGGCGGGAGCGGTTGCCAGCTGGAGCTCGGGACTATTGTCGTTGGTGCCGATCACTGGATTCAGAATGTTATCGAGCGTGGAAAAATCCCAACTCTTGTCGGCCTTTTGCGGCACCCCCTGCGAAATGGGCTGTAGCCGGATGTGCTGCGATCCCAGGTTGTTCAGCGGAGTGGTCGCGGCCGGGAAATTGGTGAAGAAGGTATCGTCCCATTCCGCAGGCTGAAATGAAGTCGACATGGCGACGCTGAACGGCGCTGTTTCAGCGCTGGCAATCTGGGCCGCGACACCAATGATCAAAGTGAAGTGCGCAGAACCACTCACCGTGCCATCGCCTGCGTTAACGGTTATGGGATAAGTCCCAGCCGCCGCCGTACCGGGGTCAATGCTCACGCTGCCGCTAGTACCGCTTCCCGGCGAGGTGATCTGCGCGGTCGCGCCGAAGGGCACGCCATTGAGCGTGAGCGTGACATTGCCTGACGTCCCGAACCGGCTGATGGTTAAGTTGTCAGTCACCGCCGACTGACTCTGAAATGCCGTGATTGAAGAACTGGAAAGCATGACTGAAATGCTGGGGGACGTTCCCATGCTGCCGCCGCCACAGCCCGCCGCCAGCCCGAGCGCGATAACCACGGCACTGAAGTGAATTCTCATCGGGCATCCGCATTCTATGACTAGACGGGCGTCGAATCAAACATATCCCAGCCCCGCCAGGCGATCATGAATTTTCTTCTCATCACCGTCGCTGGAACCGCCACTCGGACTCTTCTTATCCATGCCCGCCACCAGAGAGCGCCCTTGCATGGTCTCGGGAATTTCGTAGCCCGCGAGATCGAGCAGCGTGGGAGCGATATCGAGTAGGCGAGCGCCCTCGTATTCACCACTCAATGGGCAATTCGGGGCCGCAAGAATAAACATTCCATATTGCGCGTGGTTGCACCCGTCAGGCCCGGTGTCGTTTTCCTGCACATGAATTTTCGAATGACCCACCGTGCCAATGGAACGCCAGTAGAGTCCTCCGAAGTGAACGATCAGGTCTGGCGCCACATTCCGCACGTTTTGATACAGCTCTTTCGGCTTGTAAACCAGTGAATTCAGCGGCTGGCCGTGGTCGTCCTGCAATGCCTCGAGCCGGGCCTTCATTTCGTCCTGGAAAGATTCATATTCAGCTACGGGGATTACACCTTGTGGTTCGCGTCCCTGAACGTTGAAGAACATACGGGCGTAGTAGCCGCCCTCGCTCCAGACTTTGGTCTGGCTCCAGTTGACGTTGAGCTTGTCGAAAGATGTGAGTGTCTTGGGATACTCGTTCAGGACCAGCAGCCCTTGCCGGATAAGCCACTCGTTGATGGCAATGCCGCCGTCAAGACGTTGCGCACCATGGTCGGAGACGACGAGGACAATCGTGTCGTTGTCGAGCAATTCCAGGGCGGCGCCGATCTGCTCATCCAGCCATAAGTAGTATTCCGGAATCGCGTTCTCGTAAGGATCACCCGCTTGATACTGCACATGCTTCTTGTCGAAATAATTCCAGAAGCCGTGATGCATGCGGTCGAGGCCGATGTCCACGAAGTGAAAATACTCCCACTCCTGTTCAGCCAGCAGCCAGCGCACTACCTGCCACTGCTTGCGGCTCATGGCGAAAATTTCGTCTTTTAGCCAGTCTTTGCGGTCGGTGCGGAAATTCTTGACGTCGGCTGGGTATTCTCCGACGAGCTCGGTAATCTTGGCTTTGATATTCGGCGGATAGGTGAACTCGTTCTTGACCGTGTCAGGCGTGAGAAAACATCCAATGCTGATGCCGTTGATGCGTCGCGGGGGATAGTTCGGCGGCACGCCCACGATAATCGACTTCTTCCCTTCCCTAGCCAGTTGGTCCCAAATGGCCAACGCCTTGATGGAAGCGGAATTCGCAAAGCCGAGTTTGTCGTAGGAATGATCGACCCGATTGCGAAAGCCATACACACCGAGCGAACCGGGGTCCTGGCTGGTGGTCATGCACATCCAGGCAGGAACTGTGATCGGTGGAATCACACTTTCCAAACGACCATAGACTCCCATGTCCATCAAGCGGCGAATGTTGACCAGCCGCTCGTCATTGAAAATTACGTCAGGCGCGGCGCAATCGAGTCCGAGAACGCAAATCTTCATAAGATGAGGATACCGGTTTACAGCAACGACCGGCCTTCCATGGATTCAGGCACAGCCACCCCTAGATAATTCAGGATTGTGGGCGCAAGGTCAATGATTCTGGGAGGCTCGATGGAGCCTGGGATTTGACGCATCGCGTGATTCATAAACAGAATTCCGGGGACGGCTTCGGGATCGACGATGTGGTCTCCACTCCAGCGGCGCATATTGTCTTCGATCAATGAGTTGGCAAAACCACCGACTGCGGTGTGCCAGGAAACACGAAATCCGGGATTAAAATTCACCAGCAGGTCGGGTGAGTTGCCCACAAAAGGGCCCGAATACAAATCCTCCCGGCGCGAAACATTGCGGATAGCGGCTCGTTGCGTGTGCGCGTCCGGAAGGTTCGCCAAGCCGGCCTGAATAGCGCTGCGTACCCGATCAGCCTCCGTACCTTCTTCGAGAATGCCGGCGTGTTCGCGTCCTTTGAAGTTCAGATAGATTCCGCCCAGGCCGACCGCATACGCGGAGGTTTTCGACCAATCCACAGACGAGAATCCGCCGCCTAATTCTTCGTCCGGCTTGTGATTGTCTTTGAGCGCCAACAGGCCGTTCTGCCATAGCCAGGTATTGGTATCGAAGGCGCGGCGGAAAGTTCCGAAACCGTGGTCGGAGAGCACGATGAGCAAGGTATTCTCATCGACTTTGTCGAGCACCACGGCTAGCAGCGCATCGCACTTTCGATAATGTTCTTCAATGCGCGTCGCCAGCTCGGGAGATAGATCAGGCTCGTAGCACGGGTGCTGGGGGTCGCGAAACCGCCAAAGCATGTGCTGCACCCGGTCCGGCGTATCGAAGAGCATATAGAAAAAGCCTTCGCTGAACCGATCCAGTTCGAACCGCATCATGCGCTCGCGTTCGCGCAGCACCAGATCGCACTGCTGCAAATAGGCGGATTCATCAAGGCGGCCATTGTTCAGGCCATTGTGGTCTTCCGCCATACCCAGCGTGGAGAAAAGCCCGATCTTCTCCGAAAGTTCTTTGGCGTAGTCATTGGGAGAAGACACCGGAAACATGGGCGCGGCCGGATCAAAGTTCATCGCCGAAACGTAAAACTCGACATGGGGCTCAATCTGGCGAACGTAAAATCTCGCGATTCCGGTGACCGACTGCAACAATGAGAACTTGAATTTGAAACGTACCCACTCGCTCCATGTCCTTTCTGCAACTTCGACTTTCGCCGGAGTGCCGCCAGTTTGAATGACGAGGCGGCGCGAGGCTTTATCCACTTGCACTCGAGTCTCGCAGAAAGTATCGCTGGGAGGGGAAAGCCTGGTGTTGCGAGGGCCAATCACGCGCGTGGTCAGGTCGAGGCCCGAATCAAGCTGAACCAGTTGCTCGTTTTCCGCGGGGCGTACAGTCTTGTCCTGGCTGTAGAAAGTGCCCTTGCTTTGACTGCCGCGCAGGTCGGGGACACCAACGCCAGCAATCATTTTCCCGTGAATCGATTCTGGCGGAAAGGTGCATGGACAGCGGAGAATCACACTGGGCACGCCCGCCTGGGTGAGGGGCTGCCAAAGCGGCACACCCTTCCGCTGGTTCACTACCCGGGGCTGGGCAAGCATGCTTTTCGGCCGTTCGAACCGACTCAGTGCCGCGTCTGGTTGATACGTGTCGGGATCGCGCGAGATGAAATCAAATATGCCGTGGCCGCCAGGATTGGTGCCGGTCATAAAGGAAGACCATGCGACCGGGGTTTGCGCGGGATAAGTGGTGCGAACGCGGCTATAGCTTCCCGCCTGGCGAATCCTGGCCAGGTTCGGTAACTCATTGCGCCCCAGCATGGCTTCCACAATGCTGGGTTCAAGACCGTCCAAGCCGATGCCGATGACTTTTTTTCGCAAGAGGTAAGAACCTGATACTAAGAAATCTTTGCGGAACCATCTTTAGTGGATTCTGCGGCAACAGGTTCGGGAGAACCTTTAATCTTACGAACCATCTTGAAGAACGCTCCAACAACTTTATTCCAGAACATGAGCAGGAGCCCGAGCAGGCCGGCCAGACCGGAAGTGACACCCATCACCTGATCGGGCCCGGCATAAAAACCCAACAGGTCAAATCGCATGGACCCTCCTCAATTTCTCGAACTTCCGTACTCGAGAACTCCTGTCTTCATTTTACGGGAGATTCGCAGCGGCTGGGGCTGAAATCTTGAGCCACGAGTCGTCGTTAACACGGTGAAGCTATCAAAAAAATGTGGAACCCGACCGGGTCACAGGACCCTTTCATGGGCATAGCCGCCGGCGCTAAGGGCTGAAAGCAATTCGGCAATATGCTCAGGCCCCCTGGTTTCCATGGTGATATCTATTGCGGTATCGCCTAAATTGACTCCGTGGTAGGCACGGTCATAGGACGTCTCCACAATATTGGCGCGGTGGTCCGCCAGTATCCCAGTTAGCTTGTGCAGAGCACCGGGATAGTCGGGAAGGTGGACCCGCAGGCGGACGAGACGTCCGTCCTTCACCAGGCCGCGCTCCATGATGCGGGCCAGCAGCGTGACATCGATATTGCCGCCGCAAACAAGCACGGCAATTTTCTTCCCCGTCAGTTGCACTTTGTGGTTGACCAATGCCGCGATGGCAGCGGCACCGGCGCCCTCCGCCAGAGTCTTCTCGCGTTCCAGCAAAAGAAGAACCGCATTGGCGATTTCTTCTTCATCGACGGTGACGATGTCGTCCACATATTTCTGCACCAATGGAAGCGTGCGATCGCCAGCGCGGCGGACAGCGATGCCGTCAGCGATGGTGGCCGCCGATGGCAGGGTCACGGGCTTACCCTCAGCCACAGCGGCCTTCATCGAAGGCAGCCGAGCCGGCTGAACGCCGATGATCTTGACCTTGGGATTGGTCTCCTTGACAGCGCAAGCAATCCCTCCAATCAGCCCTCCGCCACCGATGGGAGCGACGATGGCTTCGATGTCAGGATGCTGCTGCAGAATTTCGAGACCGAGAGTGCCCTGCCCGGCGATAACCGCGTCATCATCGAACGGATGCACAAAAGTCAAATGCTGCTCTTGGCCGAGTCGGATCGCCTCTTCGCAAGCCTCATCGTAGTTCGCGCCGTAAAGCACAACGTCCGCTCCGTAGGACTTTGTGGCAGACACTTTGATCAATGGCGTAGTGAGCGGCATGCAGATCAGCGCCCGAATTCCGTGTTTGCCGGCATGATAGGCGAGACCCTGCGCATGGTTGCCTGCAGACGCGGCAATCACACCCTGAGCCCGTTCCTGGACGGTGAGCGTCAACAGCTTATTCAGCGCTCCGCGTTCCTTGAAGGCACCGGTGCGCTGCAGATTATCGAGCTTGAGATAAATCGAATTTCCGGTGAGTTGCGAAAAATGTTCGGAGCGGGCGCAAGGGGAAAGATAAATCGACTCGCGGATACGTCCGAGCGCCGCCTGGATGTCGGGGAGCGTGACCATGCAATGGTTGAGTGTATCGGAAATTCAAGAGATCAGGACAGTACCGCGTGAGAGCCAGCGGAAGACTGCGAAACCGGCCGTCCCATGCTGGTTTCTTTTAGATAACGATCAATGCCAACGGCGGCTTTCCGGCCCTCGGCAATGGCCCACACCACGAGCGATTGGCCCCGGCGCATGTCTCCCGCAGCGAAGACACCGGAAACCGAGGACATGTAATTGGCATCAGCCGCAACATTGCCGCGCGCATCCAGCGTCAATCCCAATTGTTCAATCATCCCATTGCGGACCGGACCCAGAAAACCCATGGCCAGTAGGACGAGATCTGCATCGATAGTGAACTCGCCGCCGGAGATAGGCTCGAACTTGGGCGGAGCTCCCACCCGGACGCCGTGCAACTGCTTCACATTACCCTCGGCATCGCCGGTGAATTTCTGGGTAGCCACGCTCCATTCCCGGATGCCGCCTTCTTCATGCGCGCCTTCGACACGCATCTGCATAGGCCAAAGCGGCCAGGGAGTCTGCGGCGACCGGCTATCCGGCGGCACCGGCATGATCTCAAACTGGCGCACGGAGCGAGGTTTTTGGCGATGCACGGTGCCCAGACAATCGGCACCAGTGTCGCCGCCGCCAATAATCACAACGTGCTTATCGGTAGCGAGAATTTCAAACTCGCCTTCCAGCGTGTCGCACTCGCAGCGCCTATTTTGCTGCGGAAGAAAGTCCATCGCGTAGTGAATGCCCTTCAGTTCGCGGCCCGGCACTTGCAAATCACGAGACTGCTCAGCCCCACCGGCCAGCAGGATTGCATCGAACTCACGCTGCAGATCGTCCACCGGCACGCTCTTTCCCACGTGAGCCTTAGTCACGAACCGCACGCCTTCCGCCGACATTTGCTCCAGGCGCCGGTCCACGATGCGCTTCTCCATCTTGAATTCGGGAATGCCATAGCGAAGCAATCCACCGATGCGATCCGCCTTTTCGTAGACGGTCACCCAATGACCGGCGCGGTTGAGTTGCTGAGCCGCCGCCAGTCCCGCCGGCCCTGAGCCCACAACCCCAACTTTTTTGCCGGTACGAAACTTCGGCGGCTCCGGCCGGATCCAGCCTTCCGTGAACCCGCGCTCGACAATGCTCTTTTCGATCTGCTTGATAGTCACCGCGGGCTGATTGATTCCAAGGACGCAAGCGGCTTCACAGGGTGCAGGGCAAATGCGTCCGGTGAACTCGGGGAAATTGTTGGTCGAATGCAATTGCCGGACAGCTTCCTTCCAGCGTCCGCGAAAGACGAGATCGTTCCAGTCGGGAATGAGATTATTCACCGGACATCCGGTGTGGCAAAACGGCACGCCGCAATCCATGCAGCGCGCGCCCTGAGTACGAAGCTTGTCCTCGGGGAAGCCGAGATAAATCTCGAACCAATCGTTGACCCGCTGCGTGACCGGACGGCGCTGCGGAAGCTCGCGGGGAAATTCCATGAACCCGGTGGTTTTACCCATGCTGCACCTGCTCGAGCTCGACCGGGATGGGCAGCGGTTGCCCTGGAATGTACTGTTCCCGCGTCCGGCTCACTCCCAGCACGCGCTTGAATTCGTGCGGGAATACTTTGATAAATCTCGGCAACATTTCCGGCCAGTTGTCGAGAATTGATTTGGCGCGCCGGCTGCCGGTCAACTCATAGTGTCGTGCCACGAGGTCATGCACGATCCGCACATCCTCGGGTTCGATGACAGGCTCAAGATCGACCGAGGCAAGGTTGCAGCGCTTCTCCGTGAAATCAAGCTTCTCGTCGAATACGTAAGCGATTCCACCGCTCATGCCGGCGGCAAAGTTGCGCCCGCATTTTCCCAGCACTAGCACCAGGCCTTGAGTCATGTATTCGCAGCCGTGATCGCCAACACCTTCTACTACGGCCGTTGCACCGGAATTACGCACCGCGAAACGTTCACCGGCCATTCCGTTGAAGAAGGCCTCGCCGGTGGTTGCGCCGTAGAGCACGACATTGCCGATCAGAATATTTTCTTCCGCGGCAAACCCGGAATTCTTGGGCGGATACACAATCACTCGTCCACCGGAAAGGCCTTTGCCGACGTAGTCGTTGGCCTCGCCCTCGAGCGTCAGCGTAACGCCATTCGCGAGGAACGCCCCAAAACTTTGCCCGGCCGAGCCCTTAAAATGGATGCGAATTGTGTCGTCCGGCAGACCATTCGAGCCGTAGCGCCGTGCGATTTCGCCGCTCAACATTGCGCCCACGGTGCGATTCACGTTGCGGATGGGAAAACTCATCTCTACCGGAGTGCGGAGTTCCAACGCCTCGCGCGCATATTGGATGAGCTGATAATCGAGCGCCTGCTGCAATCCGTGGTCTTGTGCTTGTACGCAGTGGCGGGCCACGCGTCCCGGCACTGGCGGGCTATAGAGAATGGCGGAGAAGTCCAGGCCACGGGCTTTCCAGTGGTCGACAGCGGGCTGCGTCTCGAGCATGTCCACACGGCCCACCATGTCATCGACTTTGCGGAATCCCATCTGCGCCATGTATTGCCGCACTTGCTCGGCAATGAAGAAGAAGAAATTGATGACATGCTCGGGCTGGCCCTGGAACAGCTTGCGCAATTCCGGATCTTGCGTCGCGATGCCAACCGAACAGGTGTTGAGATGGCACTTCCGCATCATGATGCAGCCCATCGCGATCAAGGGGGTGGTAGCGAACCCGAATTCCTCGGCGCCGAGCAACGCAGCAATGACTACGTCTCTTCCCGTTTGTAGTTTGCCATCGGTTTGCACGCGGATGCGGCTGCGCAGATCGTTTAGCAGCAACACCTGTTGCGTCTCCGCGAGACCCAGTTCCCAGGGAATGCCGGCATGTTTGATGGAACTGAGTGGCGACGCACCCGTGCCGCCGCTGTCCCCGCTGATGAGCACGACGTCGGCATGTGCTTTCGCAACACCAGCAGCGACTGTTCCCACGCCAACTTCTGCGACCAGCTTGACCGCGATGCGGGCGCGAGGATTCACGTTCTTCAGGTCGTAGATCAGCTGCGCCAGGTCTTCAATGGAATAAATATCGTGATGTGGAGGCGGCGAGATCAGGCCCACACCGGGGGTGGAATGCCGCAAACGTGCGATGACTTCATCCACTTTGTGTCCGGGAAGCTGGCCGCCTTCGCCGGGCTTGGCGCCTTGCGCCATTTTGATCTGCAGCTCATCGGCATTGATCAGATAATTTGCGGTCACTCCGAAGCGGGCTGAGGCCACTTGCTTTACCGCACTTCGTCGCAAGTCTCCGTTGGCGTCGCGCTTGTAACGCTCTTCGTCCTCCCCACCCTCGCCGGTATTCGACTTTCCGCCGATCCGGTTCATGGCGATGGCCAGCGTTTCATGCGCTTCTTTGCTGATCGATCCGAAAGACATCGCCCCGGTGGTGAACCGCTTCACAATTTCTTTCGCCGATTCGACCTTGTCGATCGAGATCGGCTTGTTGGCCGTCTTGATTTGCATCAAGCTGCGCAATGTCGAAAGGTTGCGGCTTTGCTTGTCAATCAGGTCGGTGTATTCCTGGAAGGTCTGGAAGTTTGATTCACGCACCGAACGTTGCAGTTTGCTGATGGTTTCCGGATTCAACAAGTGGTATTCGCCATCGGTGCGGAAATGATAACTGCCTCCGACTGCAAGCTCAGTATCGGATTCAGTGACCGGACGAAACGCATGTTCATGCTTCATATGCGCTTCCCGCGCCAGAACGTCGAGGCCGATTCCCTCCAAACGTGAAGTGGTGCCCGAAAAATACGCGTCAATCAGTTCCTTATTGAGTCCGATGGCCTCGAAAACTTGGGCGCCACGATAGCTTTGCAGGGTTGAAATCCCCATCTTCGAGAAGGTCTTCAGCAGTCCCTTGTTCACCGCCTTCGTGAAGTGCTTCACCGCAGTTTCCGCGGAAGTGCCGTCGGGTAGATAACCTCGCGCTGCGAGATCCTCCAGAGTCTCAACCGCGAGATAAGGATTAATTGCACTCGCTCCATAGCCGATCAGCAGCGCGAAATGCATCACTTCGCGCGGCTCGCCGGATTCGATAATCAGCGCCACTTGGGTTCGCGTTTCTTCGCGCACCAGCAAGTTATGCACCGCGGCCAATGCCAGCAAGCTGGGGATGGGAGCGTAATCTTTATCAACGCCGCGATCGGACAAAATCAATAGTGAATACCCTGAATTCACCGCCAAAGACGCCCGCTGCGAGAGTTCATCCAGAGAGCGCCGAAGTCCCGCTTCGCCATCCGCAGCCCGAAACAACGCCGGCAGTGTGATGGCCAGCAGATCTCCGCGCGAAACCCGCCGCAGTTTTTCCAAATCGCGATTGGTAAGAATGGGATGCGGCAGCTTCAGGGTATGGCAATTTTCCGGCGTCTCTTCCAGGATGTTGCGCTCGGTGCCAATGTAGCTGATGAGCGACATCACCATCTCTTCGCGAATGGGATCAATCGGCGGATTGGTGACCTGCGCGAAGAGCTGCTTAAAGTAATTGAACAGCGGCTGTGGCCGGTCAGAGAGACACGCCAGCGGCGTATCGGTGCCCATCGAACCCGTAGGCTCTTCACCCTTCGAAGCCATGGGTTCGAGAATCATCCGGAGGTCTTCGTCGGTGTAGCCGAAAGCACGTTGGCGGGACAGAATCGTGTCGCGGTTACCGCTATGCACACGCGACGGTTCCGGCAAATGCTCCATCGTGATTTGATTTTCCTCCAGCCATTCCCCGTAGGGTTGCCGCGATATGAGCCGCCGTTTAATTTCTTTGTCAGGAATGATCCGGCCTTCCACGGTGTCGACCAGAAACATTTTCCCCGGCTGCAAACGGCCTTTCTCTTTCACGTTGGACGGATCAATGGTCAACACCCCGGCTTCTGAGGCCATGACCACCAGATCATCGTGCGTGACCACGTAGCGTCCGGGCCGCAAACCATTGCGATCCAGCGTGGCCCCGATCATTCGGCCATCGGTGAAAGCAATCGCCGCCGGGCCGTCCCATGGCTCCATCAAAGAGGCGTGGTACTCGTAAAAGGCCTTCTTCTCCGGCTTCATGTGCGGATTGCCCGACCAGGCTTCGGGTATCAGCATGGCCATGACGTGAGGCAGGCTGCGTCCGGATTGAAAAAGCAATTCGACCGCATTATCGAAGTTGGCGGAGTCGCTTCCGCCCGGGGCAACGATGGGGAAAAGTTTCTTGATGTCGTCGCCAAACAGAGGAGATCCCAGAATCGACTGGCGAGCATGCATCCAGTTGACGTTGCCTTTCAGCGTATTGATCTCGCCGTTGTGCGCGACGTAGCGATAAGGATGCGCCAGTTGCCAACTGGGAAAGGTATTGGTCGAAAAGCGTTGATGCACCAGACATAGCGCGCTCATCACATCGGGATCGGCGAGCTCGCCGTAGAAATTCGCGATTTGCGGAGCCAGCAGCAGTCCTTTGTAAACGATGGTACGCGCCGACAAGGACGGAATGTAAAACATTTCCTTGTCTTCCACATCCGACTCGGCGATCTGACTTTCAGCACGCTTGCGGACCACATACAGCTTGCGCTCGAACGCGTCCTCGTCCATATCGGCAGGGCGAGCGACAAAAACCTGCTGGATGTAAGGTTGCGAAACTCGTGCCACGCGGCCAATGGCGTCGCCATTTACCGGCGTATCGCGCCAGCCCAGCACGCTAAGTCCCTCTTCCCGAATGATTTGCTCGAAAATCCCTTCGCACTGCAGGCGCTGATGTTTTTCTACTGGCAGGAACGTCATACCGACCGCATATTCGCCGACCTCGGGAAGCTCAAACCCGAGCGACGAGCACTCGCGAGCAAAGAACTTGTGTGGGATCTGGATGAGGATGCCCGCGCCGTCGCCGGTTTCGGGATCGCAGCCGCAGGCGCCTCGGTGGGTAAGATTGATCAGTACCTGAATGCCCTTGAGAATAATGTCGTGGCTCTTTTGACAGCGAATGCTGGCGACAAAGCCGATCCCACAAGCATCATGCTCGTGGGCCGGATCGTACAGCCCCTGTGCCGGGGGCATGCCGTTTTTTGTCTTTGGGCGCGTCATCGTAGACGTGTCTCCGTTCAGGATGGCCAAGCCTCGAACTCGATGCTCTCTTTCGGACACCTAAGTTCGCACGGCTCCACCCCGCCGGTTCAGAGATAACCTTCCATGTTGTTAGTAATGCTTGAGGTACCCAAATGTAAAATTCAGAATTTCGATAGGCGGGATGGATTTTTCAGGCGCACCAAGGGCCGTATCCTGAGGTAGATAAATGGCTCTCGGAGTATTCAAAACACGCAACTTCGCGTTTGATAGACGACTTTTCGATAGGTCGAATCGAAAACTCAGATAGTTCGTCCCGGCGCCCTTCGAGTATATTGGGTTTGTATGTTCGGTACTTTCCAGAAGACGAGTTCGTCGATTATGCGCCCTACCATTACATCGGGCACACGAATTACGTGCTTCTGGCATGGGTACCTCTGAGCTAGATCAGAATTGCAAGCTCAAGCCCACCGCCAGGAAATGATCCGGCGAGTGGGCTTTTCGTTTGATGGGTGAAGCATTAAGACTATCCACTAAGAATGGTGTGCGCATGGTAATCATGAAATTTGGCGGGACCTCGGTGGAGAATGCCACCGCGATCCAACGCGTGGCCGAAATCGTACGCAGCCGGCAAAAGCTCGGCCCAGTCGTCGTGGTCAGCGCCTTCGCGAAAGTCACCGATCAGCTTGTGCTGATGGGCCAGAAAGCGGCGTCTGGTGATAGCGATTCCAGTCTGCAACTATTGCAAACGCTACGAGAACGCCACCTTGCTACTGCGGACGAACTCCTCGGCAAGAAGCTTTCCGCAAAAATCGCCCCCAAGCTTACGAAGATTCTTGCCCAGCTTGAGGAGTTTTTGCGCGGGGTTACGGCAGTAAAGGAACTTTCTCCGCGAAGCAGCGACTTCCTGCTTTCTTTCGGCGAACTACTGTCCAGCCAAATCGTGGCTGCGACATTGCCGGTGTTGGGGCTAGAAGCGGTCTGGGTCGATTCCCGTGACTGCATCGTCACCGACAGCGCTCACACATGCGCTCTACCACTCATGGACGAAACCCGCGAACGCTCACAGGCTAAAATTGCGCCCATCGTAAAAAAGGGGCGTATCCCAGTGATGGGCGGATTCATCGCCGCAACTAAAGATGGCATTCCGACTACGCTGGGCCGAGGTGGGTCCGACTACTCAGCAGCCATTGTTGGTGCGGCGCTGAACGCCAAGTCGATCGAAATCTGGACGGATGTCGAAGGCATGATGACCACGGATCCGCGGCTTTGTCCGGACGCCCGCACCATTAAGCGAATCAGCTTCAACGAGGCCGCCGAACTGGCTTACTTCGGCGCCAAGGTGTTGCATCCCGCCACTTTGTTGCCTGCTATCCACAAAAATATCCCCGTATTCATATTGAATTCTCGCAATCTCAAGAGTAAAGGTACGCGAATTACAGAGCACGCACCGCCGAGTCAAGACACGTTTCGCGCCATCACGGCAAAGACGGGCGTTAGCATCGTGAACGTCGTGGCATCGCGCGGCATTATGGTGCACGGCTTCCTGCGGTCCGTATTTGAGGGACTTGACCACTATGGAGCTTCGGTCGATATTGTTGCCATCTCCGAGGTGAGCATGTCTTTCACCATGGAAACCAAACGGCTACCCAAGGCCTTGCTCTCCCAGTTGGAACAAATTGCGGATGTGACTTGCGACGACCAGCAGGCTATTGTGTGCCTGGTAGGGGAAGACATTCATGGCAAACCCGGGATTGCCGCAAGTGTGTTCACCACCGTGGCAGAGGCAGGGGTTAATATACGTATGATTTCCCAGGGAGCTTCTGAAATCAACATCAGCTTTGTCATCAAGGAAAGCGACGTTCCGCGAGCAGTGCACCATTTGCACCACCGGTTCTTCCCCAGCCATTCCGGAGCGGTGAAGGCCGGGTTTTCTGTGGACCTAAAACGAAAGCATGGCAAGGCGGTCGTTGCGCGCATCAGGAAACACTAGAGACCGATGATGAAATCCTCACACTCAACGCCCACAGCCGAAGGCAACACTTGCAAGGTGGCGATTCTGGGTTTCGGCACGGTGGGGAGTTCGGTCGCCCGCATTCTTTCGGAACGCACGCGCACCGGCCTGACCCTCACCCACATCTGCAATCGAAATTTCGAGCGCAAGAAAAATGCCGGCTGGCTGCCGCCGCATGTGCAGTGGACGAAAGACATCGCCGACATTCTTTCTTCTGATGCCGACGTCGTGGTCGAGGTCATTGGCGGCCTTCAGCCGGCGGGAGATTGGGTGCGAAGCGCGCTGCTTGCCGGCAAATCCGTGGTCACTGCCAATAAGCAATTGATCGCCCACTCCGGCCCTGAATTAATCGATTTGGCGCGAAAGATGAAGCGGCATATTGCATTCGGCGCCTCAGTCGCTGGCGGCGTCCCCGTGATCTCCGGGCTGCAGGAAGGCCTTGCCGGCGATGAATTGTTCAAGATCTATGGCATCCTGAATGGCACCTGCAACTACATTCTCAGCCAGATCGAAGGTTGTGGCGTTTCGTTCGCCGCCGCTCTGGCCGAAGCCCAGAAGTTAGGCTATGCCGAAGCCGATCCAACGGACGATGTAGACGGCTTGGACGCGCGGGCAAAACTCGCAATCCTGGCGCGGGTGGGACTGCACAGCACCGTGGATCCGACGGCCATCCTCTGCCGTTCGATCTCTTCGATCGAAGCCGTGGATTTCGAATATGCCAAACAATTAAATTGCACCATCAGGCAAATTTCCTGGGGCGAATTGGATGGCAAGCAATTGTTCGCCAGCGTGCAGCCTGCACTGGTGGGGCTGTCCTCCCCACTGGCACGCGTGCAAGGCAGTCAGAATCTGGTGATGTCCACCGGGAAATATGGGGGCGAGACAGTGTTCGCGGGCCATGGCGCAGGAGGCAATCCGACAGCGGTGGCCGTGGTTTCGGACATCGTTGCGATCGCCCGCGCCAAACAGGACGTCACTCACGGATTCGCTGAGATTCCAGAAACTTCGCCAAAGGTCACCGCGGACTTCAGCACCAGGCATTATTTGCGATTTAAGGTCAAGGACCGTCCCGGAATCATCGGCGCCCTGGCCGATATTTTCTCGCATTGCGGAATCAATATTGATTCGGTGCTGCAGAAGCCGGGCTATCTTAAATCCAGCCTTCCCTTTGTAATTACGTTGGAGGTATGCAAGGCTTCGCTGGTGGAAAAGGCTTTACAGCAGATTGCGAAACTGGATTTTCTGGTGCAGCCCTGCGTCCATTTGCCGATTCTGGACTAGGAATTCTATCTGCCGCTATTTCCCGGTCAACACCAACAAATGTCTGATGCTGGAAGCAAATAATCCGGCGAGCAGAACCATCACCTGGGCAACCGCGATAGAGGTCCAGATACGCGATCGAATACGCGAGCGGCGCAGATCCCGTCGCAAATCCTTCTCGAGAGTGTTCACGAATTCAATCTCATCCGGGTCGGGTTTAGGGATGGGCCGCGGAGGAGCGAGCTGCACTGCCGCATAGCCCGTCTTCGGCTTGTCGGGCAAAAAAACCTTGGGCGTGCTGATCGCGGAAGACCACTGGGGAACCTGCAGCAAATTGGAGCCCGCTATATTCGGAAGATTCATCGGGGCGGAGGTCAACTGCAAGGGAGACTGTCTCTCCGGCGCGACCGCGTCCGCCAGACTCCTTAGCAACGAACTCCACCAGGGGTGGCCCATCTGATCGCTGATAAGTTCCCCCACATCCATGGGCTGAGATTCGAGGATCAACGGTGGCAAATTCTCCGGGGAAATAACGTCGCCCAGATTGGTGAACACGGTCTTATACCAGGGCTGGCTCAACCGATCGCCCTCCAGCATGCCCACATCGATGGGGCGCGAAGTAAGTTGAAGCGGCGGAAATTTCTCCGGCGCCACAACATCGCGCACATCGAGCAGCAGCCTCCTCCACAGAGGACGTGTCAAACTTGCGGGCGGTAATAAATCGATTTCGTTGTTTTCGTTCATGTGTAACGGCCAATGATCCGAAATCAAGGTTTATTGTAAGTCATTCGGTGGCGAATCTGACGATTCAGAGCAATCCGGCAGTTTGAACGGTCAAAATGCTTAAGGCCATCTCCAGTTCGGTGATGGCTTCCGCCAGTTCGGGATGTTCTCCGATCCTTCCCCGAAGGCTCTTAAGAAGTTGGTGAGCGCCGGTAACGTGGTCCACCGCCGGGGTTTGCTCCGGGTCGGGCTTGAAATCGTTCTCTGCTGGCATGGTTCGTCTCCGCCTACGATTGTGCTCCGCAAGTAGGCTCGAACGCAAGGGGCGGAAACGGTTGAATCTTGGGGATTTAGGGTTCCGCGCAAGAGCCGGCCCTTTGCCCTTGACAGGGGCAGGCCGCGTGTCCGAAACTTAGATCATGCAATGGTCTGAACCTAAATTCGAAGAGATCCAACTGGGCTGCGAAATCAACTCTTACGCTTGCGCTGAGCTGTAACCAGAGCGGATGCGGATAGAAATCCTGGGCTCGGCTGCGGGGGGTGGTTTCCCGCAGTGGAATTGTGCTTGCCGGAACTGCCGTTCGCTGCGGGCAGGTGAGTTTCACGGTAAGGCGCGCGCTCAGTTACAGGTGGCCGTCAGTTCCGACGACGCCTCCTGGTTTCTGCTAAATGCTTCTCCTGATCTTCGCGGTCTGATCGAAGCATCTCCGTTCCTACATCCCCTTGATGGTCTTCGGCAATCCCCAATTGCTGGTGTTGTTTTGACCAGCGCCGACCTCGACCAAATCCTGGGACTGCTTCTTTTACGGGAATTGCAACCGCTGGAAGTGTATGCAACCGCTTCGGTTGGCAACATTGCCCGCCAGGACAATAGTATGTTTGCCATGCTGCAGCGGATCCCCAACCAGGTACATTGGAACGAGATCGCGCCCGGCGAAACATTTTCCCTGGCGACTCCCGCCGGTAGCTCCGTTCCGATCCGCTGTCTGACGGTGCCGCTGGCGGCCCACTATCCGGCTTACGTTACCGCGAAACGAGCGGCGGCGCTGAAACCGCAAGAGGCCCTGCTCGGGCTTGTTCTGCAAGCTGAGTCCGGGAAACGAATGGGCTACTTCCCTGCCGTTCCAGAGTTGGACGACGCGTTGTTGGGCCAGCTTGATTCACTGGATCTGCTGCTATTCGATGGCACTTTCTGGAGTGATGACGAATTGATCCAGGTCCAGGGTGGCGGGCAAACCGCCCGGCAAATGGGACACATTCCAGTTTCATCAGAGAACGGGAGCTTGCGTTTGTTGGCCGGTCTGCGGTGCCCGAAAAAGCTTTTCGTGCATCTTAACAATACCAACCCTATGCTGGATGAATCGGGACCGGAGTATAAGCAAGTGCGTAATGCCGGATGGGAAATCGCGGAGGACGGATGGCACTTCGAACTGTAGCGTCGGCACCCGCGGCTTTGCTGACCGAGGAAGAATTGCGGGCGCGCTTCCGCGAAATGGGGGAGCAGCGTTACCACCATCGTCATCCTTTCCACTTGCTGATGCATGAAGGCCGCCTGACCAGAGGACAGCTCCAGGCTTGGGCTTTGAATCGCTACTACTACCAAAGTCGGATTCCGATCAAGGACGCCATCATTCTTTCCCGCAGTGACGATCCCAGCTTCCGCCGGGCGTGGCGCGAGAGAGTTCTCGATCATGACGGCGACAACAGTCCCGAGGGCGGGATCGAGCGCTGGCTGCGGTTGGCCGAAGCCTCGGGCCTGAACAGGGAGCGCGTCATCGGCGGGAAAGAAATTCTGCCCGGTGTCCGCTATGCGGTGAACGCCTATCTTGATCTGGTGAGGAGCCGGTCATTGCTTGAGGCGGTGGCTTCGTCGCTCACGGAACTTTTTTCCCGCGATCTGATCGTTTTACGGATGGGAGCAATGCGTCAGCATTATCCATGGCTTTCCGGCGGATTGGATTACTTCGAAGCCCGGCTCGACCAGGCCCCGGACGATGCCAGGTTTGCCTTCCAGTTTGTGGTCGACAACGCCAAGACCCGCGCTGAGCAAGAACTCGCCCTCAATGCGCTACGCGAGAAGTGCAATATTCTATGGGCCCAACTGGATGCGATCTACTACTCGTATGTCCAGCCCGGATTCGTGCCTCCCGGCGCGTTTCGTTACGAGGTGAAATAGCCCATGCCTCAGCCAGACGAATCCAGCCAGCCGCGATTGGCCGCAGGTTGCCGGTGGTCGGGACAAGGCGAGAACCGGACCCTGTTGTTTCCCGAGGGCGCTCTCCGCTTACAAGACACGGGCCGGGCCATTCTCGAGCGTTGCGACGGCAGCCGTACCTTCCAGCAGATTGTAGAAGAATTGCGAACTCAATATGGGGTTGCGGACCCGGCGAGAATCCGGGCCGATGTGTCCTCTTTTCTTGAGCGTCTCCAGCAAAAACGCGTGGTGGATTTCTAATGCTGCCGGGGCCTCTAGCGGTAATCGCCGAAGTCACGCATCGCTGTCCGCTGCACTGCGTCTATTGTTCGAATCCCCTGGAGATGGCTGCGGCCAAGTCTGAACTCGCGACGCAGGATTGGCGCATCGTGTTTCAGCAGGCCGCGAAGATGGGGGCCCTACATCTTCACCTGACCGGCGGAGAGCCTTTGGTGCGGGAAGACATCGTCGAACTGGTGGAGTCCGCGCACACCGCTGGCTTGTACACCAACCTGATCACCTCGGGGGTTGGACTTACGGAAGCCCGTTTAGCTGCGCTGTTAAAGGCTGGCCTCGACCATGTGCAACTCAGTTTTCAGGACGCGACTGAGTCGAACGCAAACTGGAT
Organism: Terriglobales bacterium; assembly: GCA_963802555.1. Lineage (GTDB taxonomy): Bacteria > Acidobacteriota > Terriglobia > Terriglobales > Acidobacteriaceae > DATBAX01. The sequence goes on from CAWDJD010000002.1 coordinate 1,689,604, forward strand.
TGCCGGCACGCGCGCCCACGCCCTGAAAGTGAAAATTGCTCCGGTCATCCGGCAATCGGGAGTGGCTTTCACCATCAATATGGTGGTGCACCGTCAGAATCTAGATCGTCTCGAGGAGATGATTGCCCTTGCCGAATCGCTTGGGCCGCAACGGCTGGAAATTGCCCACTCGCAGTATTACGGATGGGCATTCAAAAATCGCGAGGCCTTGCTCCCTACGCAAAAACAGGTTGAGGATTCTCTACGGATCGTAGCCGAAGCCCAGAAACGTCTGGCGGGACGCATTCGCATTGACGCCGTGGTGCCCGACTACTACGCTCGCTATCCCAAGGCCTGCATGGGCGGCTGGGGACAACGGCAAGTGCTGATCGAGCCGTCCGGCAAGGCTTTGCCTTGTCACGCAGCGTGGGTGATTCCCGGCTTGCAGTTTGACAATGTTCGCGATCATTCTCTGGAATGGATTTGGCGGGAATCAGACAGCTTTCAGAAGTTCCGCGGCGAACAATGGATGCCCGAACCTTGCCGCAGTTGCGATCGGCGGGCGCAGGATTTTGGCGGTTGCCGTTGCCAGGCCTTCCTCATCACGGGAGATGCCAAGGCCACCGATCCCGCGTGTTCACTGGCCCCCGGACACTTTCACATAGAAGCACAACTTGAACGGGTAAATTCGGCTGCGAATTCTGCTTCGGTGGAAACACAGCAACCTGGAACTGCGCCGGAAGGGTTTTGGACCTACCGTCCCCAACCTCAGTAAGGCCACGAAAATTATCGTTCGTTTGCTGACTTAGCCGGCACCGGTCACCGGCAGACTGTCGTGACTGGCCACACAGTGCCAGGTTCCATTTAGCTTGATCCATGTGTCAGTGAAGCGGCCGCGCCGGTCGAAAATCTTTCCCTTGTACTTGCCTTTTTCGTGATAGGTCCCGGTTACGACTCCGACCGTACCGTATACCTTGATTCTGAAATCCTCCGAGACCAGGAGGTCATAGTGATAGGACTTGTCCTTGGTAAACGCCATGTGTTCTTTCTTGGTCTGCAGCGTGCCGTCGGGTTCGGTAATGACAAAATCGTCGGTAAGAATTTGATTCAGCGCGCCCGGATCGTGCTGCAGCTCTGCCTGGTTCCAGGCATTTTCGAGCGCGTGAATCTGACCTTCATCACCCTTAAAAGCTGCTTCCTGAGAGACGGACGGTGGCACCATCGTCAACGCAAATAACGCGACCAAGACCGCAATTTTCATGGGCAGGACACCTTAGTTCTGAACTGTTACAGAAGGTTCTTCGCATCTTAGGGTCGACGGCGCGGATGGTCAATTGGCATCAGGGCTACCTTTGACTCTGAGCGAGTCCCGGCCGCCAGTAAAACACTTTCCGAACCCTGGCAATCCGCACCGGAGCCTGAGCCTCAAGCAGACCCATTGGGTTCGAATCGCTCTTGAGCGATCGATCGAACGCAGTTTTCTAGAAACCGTAGCGCGATAGAACACTGCCGTCTTTCTTGTTCAGCAGCACCAGACGGGCGCGCTCTGCCGGCATCCGGAAACTCAGGCGGGTACCAGTGAGTTTGTCGGTGATGTCAACGTCCTCGTCCTGACCGCTTTCCGACATGAAAAGGTAGAGCACCGAATCGGCAAACACAGTAGGACGAATGAGCACTCCGGGCAGACCTTGCTTCGCATCGAACGCCGGCAATACACTCGCGCTTCTCAGTGCCAGTCTGTAAACAGCAGCAGTCGCGTCATTGCCTTCGGCCAGTTCGACAGGAAAAGCCGAGATCAGCACGCGGCCTTTGCCGCGGGGAATTTCCTTCCAAGTCGATCCATCCGCAAAATGCAAGGCATCCAGCCATTTTTGCTCCGCGAAAGAAACTGGAATCGCCAGTTGCTGCGCACGGATGGTGCCCTGGCGGAAGTTCAAGTCGATGCGCTCCGCCTCAACGCCAATATTCTTCAGCCGATGAGTCGTAACCCAGTGCGGGTCGCGCTCCATGGATCCAGTGATGAGAACTGTGCCACCGGCTTCGGCGTAGCCGAGTAGCGCGCTCCATGTGCTCTCGGGAAGCGCCTCGGGGGATGGCACAATCAGCAGGCGCGGATTTCCCAGGTTCGCAATCTGGTTTTCCGCAACCATATAGGCAGGGACGCCGAGATAGTTGTGCAGCACGCGCACCGATTTCTGCTGAGCGGCGATCGCCATGGAATTCAACGCTGAGTACTGAAATGCCTGCGAGGTCAGAATCGCGACCTGGGGCATCTCGGGCTTGCGGAAGGCAGCGCGATTCTTGCTGGCGAAATCGGCCAGCGACCGGAACATCGCGACTTCCGGCTTGTCGGTGCCGTCGGTGCGCACCATGCCGATGGTGACTTCCTGGTCCAGTGTCATGTAAGAGTTAACGTTCCACAGCCACTCAATGCCACCCGCCGTGGTCGCCAGCGCGGCAGCCAATTTTCGCTCGAGGACGTTAGACTGGCTTTGCGTGTCCCGCCGCCAGGTCGCATCCATATTGAAATCGTTTTGGAGTCCAGTTTCCTGAATAAGAAGCGGCTTGCCGGGATATTTCGCGACCAGTGAATCCCACAGCAGCGCGTCGTTGAGCCACCAGGTGTGGTTGGTGGTGAAGTCAACGGCCTCGCCCCAAAACTGCGGATTCAGGCGATCGGTGCCGCCGCCTTCATCCTGCCCAAGGGTGACCAGTTGCTGGCTGCCGGTCCCGCGAATGGTGTCCCGCATTTGCGCGACCCACTGAGTGAACTCCTGCTGCGCGAACATATAGAAGTCATGTACGGCGATCGGCGTGCCGCCAGCAGGATTAAAATCCTGTTCACCCGGCGGGGACACAGGAGAACCGGGAGCCGAGGGAACGGTGTTCCAGGCGGCACCTATGGCGCCGTTGTCAGAATATTGTTGGTGAAGCCATTCATTCCATCTCCCCAATTCGAAGCCATCGCCATTGGCGCGAGTTGCCCAGAGATGAGCCGGCTTGTCGAAGCTGGGTTCGTTAATGAGATCGTATGCCAGCCAGGGCACGCCTTTGAAGCGCTCGACCACCGCTGTGATGAAAGTTTTTTGGCGGCGCACCGCTTCGGGATCAAGATACGGATTCTGTCCTCCGAACACATCGGGAATGAAGGCAAAGAAATTGAACTGCACTGGCATATTGTGGCGGTGTGCGGTCATCAAATAGGCCTCGATGGCACGCAAGGATTCTTCATGCATTACACCCGTCTCTTTCATCACCTGGTCCCAGGCCGACCACCAGCCAGTCCGCACCATGTTTACGCCGTTGCGCTGCATGTCGGTAAAGTCCTGCTCCCAAACATAGGGATTGGGAACCATGAAGAAATCGCGCTGAACATCGCTCGCCATGTGGGTGCTGCCCATCACCGGCAGCGGGCGGCCATCAAGTTCGAAAAAGTCATGATTGACGGTGAGGCGCGGGCCTGAGTTGAGAAACTCGAGATCGCGGATCCAAAATCCTGTGCGATAGACGCCGCGAAGCGTATCCCCATGCAACAGCCGGGCCGTGACAATATGAAATCCCTTTTCCGCCGGGGCGGGGAGGTTAACCTCCGTGATGTAGGGAAGCTGGCCGGGACTTAGATCAAAACTTTTTTGCGCCGGCGGACCTTGCTCCGAGGTTACGGTCAGCTCAAGGCGAACGGGCTGCGGAGATCCCCGCGGCGCCAAGTCGCGCATGGTGAATTGGAAGCTGAGCGGTTCTCCTGGCAAAAATAAAGCCCAGTGCGGACGAACGCTGAAGTCATGCGTGCCTTCCAACGCACGTTGGGCGAGCGTGGAAACCAGCTTCTGGCCAGTGGCCGATGCAAAGAAACCCGCGGGAAGATCGGCGGCAACCACTTCCCATCGTCCGCCAACGAAATTGTTCTGGAAGTGGTCCATCTCGACCACCGGCGCCGCAAGACGGTGACCAGCAATGGATCCCCAGGCGAGCGCGTGAAAGGTGGTATCCAGGCTCCCGGTCGAACCTCCGCGCGGATACATATCTTCACCGCTGAGCTTCACGGTAAGACTCCAGGCGCGATTCCACTCGAATTTCGGGAGACTAATTTCGGGGAAGTCTGGGTTGACATCAAATTGCAGACTGCTGGATCCGGGTGTCTCGGTGTAGTCGTTGATAAGGAGCTTTCTGATAAACGCATTACGTTCCGGGCGCAGGGCCCACTTGCCGCCGTCACGATAGGCCGCCTGGGCGAACGGACGTCCGCCGAGAGCCAGCAAATTACCGCCGTGCTGCAGAAACCCGTAGATTGCCGGCCATGCTTGTTCGGGGAATGCGGAACCGGAGATAACCAGCAATCGGGCAGAAGGCGAACTCAATGCTTCGGAAAGTTGGTTCGCATCCACAAAACGCGCATTTGGCAGGACTGACGAAAGATTAGCGGACAGCGCAGCCGCGTTATCCACCAGCGGCAAGCCTTGGTCCTGCAGAACGATGGTTGTGAACGATGAGGACTGCTGGGCGTGCGCGCCAATTCCAAGCCAGAGAAAAACGACCGAAACAATGAACAGAAAGCGGCGCATGGTGCTCCTTCACGGAATAACGTTATTCAAGCGCTGAATTGTGCGGATTATTTCTACCATAGGAACCTGGCTGCCCGGACAGTATTTCCGCGCTCCGACTCGGCGTCGGGCTATAATGCTGCGGGACTTAAGCTGGAGATGAGTTACCTTGGCTGAAATTAAGGTGGACCCAATATGGCGCTAGGCACCGCACCGCAAACCAATGTGAGCACTGGCGAGGCTCCGGCGAATTACGGAACTCCACTCACCGTTGTCACCACGCTGTTCTTCATGTGGGGATCGCTCACGTCGTTGAATGATGTGCTGATTCCGCATTTTCAGCATGTTTTCAAGCTCAATCTGGCGTTCAGCATGTTGGTGCAAACGGCGTTCTTTTCGTCGTACTTTGTGTTTTCGCTGCCCTCCGCCAAGATCATCGACTGGATGGGATACCAAAAAGCCATGGTGACCGGCCTTCTGGTCATGGGAGTGGGAGCCTTCCTATTTGTTCCGGCCGCCAAAGTGCCCTCGTTTGGCTTGTTCCTGACGGCGCTGATCGTCCTTGCGGCGGGAATTACTCTCCTGCAAGTAGCGGCGAATCCTTATGTGGCGGTGCTGGGAAGACCCGAGACTGCGTCAAGCCGCTTGAACCTGACCCAAGCTTTCAATTCACTGGGGACGACAATCGCTCCGTGGATTGGTGGTTTTTTCATCTTGACCTCCGCGGCCACCGCGATGAGTGAAAGTCCGGTCCAGCAGGCGGCCTCAGTAATTAAGCCTTATGTTTTCCTCGGCATTGCGCTCTTCGTGCTGGCGTTCCTGATCGCGAGTTTCAAGCTTCCTAAAATCGAGTCCGCGCAGCACCAAATCGGGCAGAAGGTGGATGATTCCATCTGGAAGCATCCGAGCCTGATTTACGGCGCCATTGGGATCTTCGTCTACGTTGGCGCAGAGGTCGCCATCGGCAGCTCGATCGCAAATTATTTGGCCCTAGACAACATCGGCCATCTGGTATCGCCCTCCAGTTTTCCCGATACCGCGGTTCGTTACCAGGAAGCCGCTCGCGCTGCCGCAAAATACATTTCCCTCTATTGGGGAGGCGCCATGGTGGGCCGCTTCATCGGCTCGGCCATACTGCAGAAGGTCAAAACCGGCCCCGTGCTCGCAGTGTGTACGGTCATGGCAGCGCTACTGGTAACTGTCTCAGTCCTTACCAACGGCCCCGTGGCGATGTGGTCGATTCTGTTGGTGGGTCTGTTTAACTCCATTATGTTCCCCAGTATTTTCACCCTGGGTATCGCCGAACTCGGCCCGCTTACGGGTGACGGGTCGGGCATTATGATCATGGCCATCGTGGGCGGCGCCGCGATCCCGTGGATCGTAGGAAAGATTGGTGACGTAATCAACGCTCGGTCCTACGGCGGGGCAATCTGGGGCCAAGGTATCCATTATGCCCTGATCGTTGCTGCCGTCTGCTACGTTTACCTTCTGTTCTTTGCCGTGAGCGGGTCGAAACCGAACAGCGAACGTTATGGCAAACCTTGATCCGTCCGGCGTGCCCACGGCCAAGGAGGATCAACTCGTCATTGGCGTGGATATCGGCGGCACCAAAGTTGCCGCCGGGATCGTCACCGGGGCAGGCGAGATCGCAAGTCAGACGCGCACGCCGATGATCGCCAGTGGCGACGCGGCTGCTGGATTTGCAACAGTAAAGTCTGCTATCGACTCTTTATTCGCGAGCGCCCCGAACGCGACGATCCGCGCCATTGGAGTCTGCGCTCCGGGGCCGCTTGATCCGAACACCGGTGTGGTAATCAATCCTCCGAACCTTCCCTGTTGGCGCAATTTTCCTCTGGCTGCGGAACTCACGAAAATTTACGGCCTGCCAGTCAAGATCGACAACGACGCCAATGCAGCAGCGCTGGCCGAGGCCCAATGGGGCGCGGGACGTGGCTATCGCAATGTCTTCTACGCCACCATAGGCACTGGCATTGGAACGGGCATCGTGTTTGATGGGAAGATTTATCATGGCCGTACCGGGGCGGCTGCGGAAGGCGGGCACGTCAGCATCGACTATCGCGGGCCCCGTTGCAAATGCGGGAAACCGGGGTGCATTGAGATCCTGGCTTCGGGCACCGCCATCGCGAAGAGTGCGCGCACGAAAATCTTGTCCAAAGACGGCAAACATTCGCTCTCGGCGATCCTTGATCTAGCCGGGGGAGACATCGAAGCTGTCACCACAGAGATGGTGCGCCAGGCTTACGAGAACGGCGATCCCCTCGCGAAAGAAGTTCTGCAGGAAGCTGTCGAAGTATTGTCCCTATGGCTGAGTAACATCGTGGACCTGCTGGAGCCCGACGTTATGATTCTCGGCGGCGGCGTGGCGGCGATGCTCAGTTCGTCCTTCGACGAAATCTGCAAGCGGATCCAGCAATACTGCGTGAATTCTCGCAGCGGTGAGGTCCCTCTGCTCCCGGCCCGCTACGGCGCAGACGCTGGTATTGCCGGCGGAGCAGCCCTCTGTTAGTAAGGATGGAGTCCGCGCACTTTCGGAGCCTCACGGAGGAATACGTTACCAAAACTGACATTCCCCAAGGTCGGCCTTGGGAGTAAACGTATTATGGTGGAAATGGCGTAGACTTTACTCCTTGAACTTCCCTGTTACTGAGGAGTGCGCTCAACTTCGATGAGCACAGCAGAAAGTAGTTAGGCTTCGTGGAAACCGAGGGGGCCCAATGAAAAAGCTGTCCGTTCTTGTCGCACTCATCACCCAGGACAACGATTTCCAGCAGGAGCAGGCGGCAGTGGCTGAGGCGACCGCTCGCAAGCTTGACGTAAGCGTCAAAATTATCTACGCCGGAAATGACGGCGTGAACCAAAGCCTGCAGCTGGTTCAAGCCATCCAGGCCGCTCCGGACCTTCGCCCGGACGCAATTATCGCGGAACCGGTCGGCACCAACATGCCGCAGGTCGCGCAGGCCGCGGCCCATGCCGGAATTGGATGGGTGGTAATTAACCGGAACCTAGACTACGCCGGCGAACTCCGCAGGAAATATTTGTGCCCGATCTTCAGCCTGAGCTCCAACAACGAAAGCGTCGGACGCATTCAAGCAGAGCAGTTCAACGCGCTTATGCCGGGAGGCGGCAATATACTTTACGTGGAGGGCCCATCGACCAGCGAGGCGGCGCGGGAACGAACCATCGGGATGCTCAGCGTGAAACGCCGGGACATCACTGTGAAATCCCTCAAGGGTGATTGGACAGAGACGGGAGCCTATAACGTTGTGAAGTCATGGCTCCGCCTTTCAACGTCCAAAGAACTCAAGATTGCTGTGGTTGGCTGCCAAAATGATGCTATGGCGCTGGGGACAAGAAGAGCCATCCAGGAGTCCGTCGAAGGCAGCGAGCGCGAGCGCTTGTTGAATCTTCCCTTCACCGGCTGTGATGGCGTTCCCAACAAAGGACAGGCCTACGTGCAGCGTGGGATCCTCGCGGCCACCGTGATTACTCCTCCCATGACCGGACAGGCCCTTGAAATGTTGGCCTCCGCCATACGCTCTAAGACTCAACCCCCGGAACACACGTTCACGATTGCAACCTCGTTTCCACCAATAGACGAATTGACTGCGAAGAGCCGATTTTCGCCCGTCAACGGTTGAGACCGCGAGGCCCGGAGCATTACAACACCGCCGTTTCCTCGATCAGACGCCCTTCGGCAAAGCGAGACAGACTCAGCAGCGACACGTCTACCAGGGAACATTTTCCGGTCAGAATAAGATCCGAGAGAATCTTTCCGGTGGCTGGCGCATGCATCACGCCATGACCGCTGAATCCGTTGGCCAGAAAGAGTCCCGGGCAACCGACCACGGGCCCCAGAACGGGATGATGGTCGGGCGTCATCTCGTAGAGTCCCGCCCAGGCCCGCTTGAGATTTACCGCCAAATTCTCAAACATAGGTACCCGGCTGGCGGCTCGGGTAAGAATCTTCTCTACAAAATTCGGATCGAAGTCGGTCTTGTAGCCTGGCGTTTCCTCGGGATCGTTCCAAGCCAGCAGAAATCCCAAGCCTTCGGGACGAAAATGGAAGCCGTTCGACATATCAACGATCATGGGCGCACCGTGCGGAAATTGATCGAACGGCTCGGTGGGCACCAGCATCCGCCGCAGCGGCTCGACCGGCAGATCCACGCCCGCCATCTTTGCGACTTGCGATGACCAAGCTCCGGCACAGTTGACGATCGTCCCTGTCGCGACGGGGCCGCGCGTGGTGTGCACAGCCGAAACCGTTGCCCCATCGATGCTAATGCCAGTCACTTCGGCATTCTTCCAGAGCCTGGCTCCGTGGTTTGCCGCCCAGCTCATGAAACCGGTCATGGCGCTGTAGGGATCGACAAAACCGTCGGTCGAGCAGAAACTTCCCCCGACGATGTCATCGGCGCGCAACTGCGGAAACATTTTCTGGATGTCCCCGCCGCTGAGGATCTGAACATTCTTCAGGCCGAGACTTACCTGGCGCTCATAGTTGTCGCGCAGATAGGCAAGGTGAGGTTCGCTGGTGGCGCAGAATAAGTATCCCTGGGGACGATAGCCGGAAGGATGCCCTAATCGTTCTTCGAAACCCGCATAAAATGGGATCGAATAAAGCGACATCTGGATGTTCACGGGCGTGGAAAACTGCGCCCGCACGCCGCCCATACTTTTCCCGGTGGATCCTTTGCCCTGAGCGGTTTCGCGCTCGATGACCAGCACATCTTTGCAGCCTGCGGCGGTTAGATGATAGGCGATGCTGGAGCCAACAATCCCCCCGCCGATGATCACTACGCTTGCGGTTTCCATTAGAAATGCGCTTACTTCTGCCGCCGGCTCTTTTGGGCACCGATCCAACGATCAATCTTTACTTCCAGCAAATCGAGTGGGAGCGCACCTTCATCCAGCACCGCATCGTGAAAAGAGCGGATATCGAAATCGCCGCCGAGTTCCTTTCGGGCGCGTTCGCGGAGTTCGAGAATTTTCATTTTCCCGAGTTGGTAGGAAAGTGCCTGGGCAGGCCATGCAATGTAGCGGTCCACCTCGGTCTGAATGTTCGGTTCATCCATGGCGGTGTGCTGGTGAAAATAGTCGACCATCTGCTCACGCGACCAATGTTCGTAATGCACTCCCGTATCAACAACGAGGCGCACGGCACGCCACATCTCATTTTCCAGCCGTCCATATTCGCTGTACGGATCCTGGTAAAAACCGACGTCCTTGCCTAGTCGCTCCGCATAGAATGCCCAGCCTTCCGTATAGGCGTTGTAGTTGACGCCGAATTTGCGAAACGGCGGAATGTCGGACAACTCCTGCATGATCGAGAACTGCAGATGATGGCCGGGCACCCCTTCGTGATAAGCAATCGCCTCAACATTCAGAAGCAGCCGGCCCTGCGGGTTGTATTCGTTCACATTGATTCGACCCGGACGCGAGCTGTCGCCTGCCCCCAGGCTGTAGTCGGCCGGAACTGCGTCTGGGGCGCGATATGCCTCCATCGGAACCACCGCCAGCTTGTTCTTAGGCAGCTTTCCGAAGAGCTGCGGAAGCTTCGTGTACATCTGATCAGCATAATGTTGGTACAAATCAAAGATTTGCTGGCCCGATTTCCCATACAGTTGTGGATCTTTGCGGATGTGCTCGTTGAAACTCTTCAAGTCAGCGAACCCCTGGCTCCGGGCTACCGCCAGCATGTCGCTCTCGATCTGGGCAACAGTTTTGAGGCCAAGCTGGTGGATCGATTCCGGATCCAAATCGGTGGTGGTCATACTATGAATGTCGAAGCGATACCGGGCGTCGCCATCGGGGAGCGCCCACACGCCGAGCTCAGTTCGCCCCTTGGGGGCGTATTCATCACGCACGAAAGCCGCAAACTTCGCATAGGAGGGCGCTACCTCGTTCTTCACCACGGCGAAGATCGCCTCCCGCAAACGCTTCTGGTCGCCTTCGTGAATCGCGTCAGGGAACTTGAGAACCGGCTGGGTAAACGGGCTTGCCTGGAGAGAGTCGTCAGCGATACTCTGCGCCTGGGTCGTGACTTTTTCCAGAAGATAGCGGGGCGGCATGAGGTGATCCTTCATGCCGAGCCGCATATTGGCCGTCACCTGGTCGAAGACCCGCGGAAACTGCCGCAGACGTGACAGATAGTTTTCGTAATCCTTGACTGTGGTTAGAGGAACGTCCGATGGGAGCGACGCATAATCAAGATGAATACCGCCAAACTGCGTGACCGGCATCTCCCAGTCTTTGAATCTCCCGGACGTGACCTCATCTTGCAAGCTGCGAACCATCAGGGTCTTGTTGAGCTCTTCTTGTTCCGGAAAGCCGGATGTGTCAATCGATTCCAGGCGACGGAGCATTTGCCCGTCATGCGTCAAACGGTCGGCAAAGGATTGTGCGGAATAGTCGCTTAGTATGTCGTTGTAGCGGGTGTCGCCAGCCTGGGTGGCCAATTCCGGACTCGCTCGAAGCTCGTATTCCCACTCTTCATCGAGCGCTGCCTTTAACTGCGCGCGGCGATTCTCGACCGCAGTCTGCGCGGACAAGCATGAGACCGTCATCACGGCGAGGATTGCCGGAATAAAAAGGCTGAGAGTTCTCTTCATGAACGGCAGCTCCTGAAAACCGATATCAAAGCAGAGTGAGAGTCTACAACAGACCGTCGGAGAGATCTGGCAGTCCGAACACGATTGATAGTTTCAGGAGCGGGAAGCACCTGAAACATTTTGGACACACCTATAGCTCCTGGCGCGGTGTCAGGCGTCAGAAGCCATCAGGGCTGCGGCTGGAAAACTTTTGCAAGCCGCCGATTTTCCTGCGACTCACTTGCCGTTGTCTACGACCAGGTCGTTGGTTACCGAGAATGCACCGGGGACCGAATTGGATCGTGTTCCTGCCAACGTTTTGTCCAGTTGGCTGCCCACGGCGCCTACCAGCGTAACATTCCCGTTTTTCACGATGATGTGAATAGGCGGCACCGCCTGCAAAGCATATTGGCTAAGAGCCTCATCCCCGTAGATCGCCCGATAAATGCCCCGGCGAATTCGGTCATCGTTTGGTGAAAGCGGCAACACTTCGATTTGATTTACAACCTTTTCGACACCTTCAATGTGCTTTATCGCGCCTTCGGCGTCCGATTTCAAGGTGGGCCGAACCACTTGTCCCAGCAGGGTAACCGTTCCGTCAGGATCGACCTTGTAGGCCAGATTGTCGAAGACTCCGTAATAAGGAAGCAGCACCAGTTCATGGTGCACTTCTTTGATAACTCTCTGCACCCCCTTAGGCCCCAAGCCTCGGGTCTGAGCATCGTCCTGCGCGACAGCAAGCAGACAACTGGAGACGAAAGCGACAGCTAGAGTGATAATCAACAATCGTTTCATGGATCTCTCCCCTATATAGGTCTTTACAGATTCCGGCTGGGCCCAACATCAGAAGTTCTTGCAATCTTGCGGCAGAAAACGACATTTCAGTGTTCGCTCGAAAAACGGCAGGTATCTGCCCAGCCGTTTTTCTGGTCGCGGAATCGCACTACTTAGGGTTCGCGCTGCCGTCAACTGCCACAGCTTTATCGGAGGAAGGCTCCGCCGCCTTGCCTTGTTCGTTTGCCTGCCGAGTATATTTTCTTACGGCTGCGAGAAACGGAGCGCTCCCGTCCGAAATGGCAGCCTGGCCGTTGAGAATGTCGGCAAAGGGAATCATCTTGCCGTACAGCACGCGGGTTTCATCTTTGTCCTGGGTAATCGCCGATCCGCTCAAGTCGATGCCGGCGAATATTCCCCGGGCCCTTGAATAAGTCAGGACCTCGGCGCGCAATTTCCAATCGGTATCGGCTGCGGCGTCGCGGCCCACCGGGCCGGCTGCGGCGGACGCTTCCCCGCCCAGCTTAAATTTGCTGGCTAGCAGGTGTTGCATGCCCTGGTCATTCATGATCACCATAACCAGATCCACGGCCTGTCCGCCCAGCTGCAAGCCCCAGCTTCCGCCCGCGATCGTGATCGGTGCCAATGCGCTCCAGCCATTGGCTGTCTTGCAGGTCGCGACTCCCTTCCCGTGGTTGCCGCCAAAGCCAATGGCAAATTTGAGCATCGATGGCACCACCGCGATGCACTTGGCGTCGCTCATCACTTTGTCCGGAATGGCTTTATCAGGCGTGGCCATGATTTCATTGAGCACGTCGGCGGAAGCTTCGATTCGCTTGTCGATGTCGGATTGATCTTTGTCGTCGGCGGCCCAGCTCATGCTTCCCAACAGCAGCATTATGCCGAAGAGCGCCAGGAGATATTTCGTTGCGCGGTTATTCTCTGCTCTCATATGCATCCTCTCCTTGTGCCGAAAAGTGGGCACTTATGACAATGCCTTGCAGGTTTTAGCTCCGGTATAAAGCCTAATTCTATACCGGCCGGCCTGTGCAAAGCCCGTTTATCTAGACGGATAAGAGTTGCGGTAAGTCGGGAACGAACCGGACGGACTCATCAGCTTCCGTTTGGCCTGAACTACACCCTCGTGCTATTTCAACCGGAACATTCGTGCGCCCCAGGATCTGCCGGATCCGAAGTTTTGCCTTGTGTAATTGCGATTTCGAGTTTCCTACCGAACAATCCAGCAGTTTGGCGATTTCCTGGTGTTCATAGCCGTGCACTTCGTGAAGCAGGAAAATAGAGCGATAGCCGGCCGGAAGTTCGTTGAGAGCTCCGATCAATGCCATGCGGTCGACAGTGCCTGAAAGACGATGGTCTTTGCTGCTGCACTCGCGCCTCAGGGTCTTGCCGTCTTCCGACCGCTCGTCCAGCGAAACCTGGTGCAGCGCCCGTTTGCGAAAATGCATGAGAACGGTATTGACGGCGATCCGATGCAGCCATGTGGACAAAGCCGAGTCTCCCCGAAAAGTGGACAACTTCCGGAAGACCTGCAGGAACGCGTCCTGGGTCAGGTCCTCGGCTTCGGCGATATTGTTGGTCATGCGAAGGCATAGTGAGTAAATACGGGCCTTGTGGACGGTGAACAACTCGGCAAATGCGTTCGAGTCGCCCTCCTGGGCGCGCTTGAGAACGCCGGGACTGAGCGGAACCATCGTGCTCTGAGTATTCATTCGTATTTCTCCTTCTGCTGGATTGTTTGCAGGTCCCAACCATACAGACACGTATCCTGAGGAGTCTGTGCACTATTGAGCACTCTAAAAGACCCAGACGGCTCTTCAGTTTTGAGTGAATACGCCAGAACTTAAAAGCAACTTCGTTGCCAGAATGCTAAGTCTTTCTGTGTGAACAGAGAGCCCACTGGACTGCTATGTAGATTTTATCTAGCAGGGGAACGACGAGGATTTCGATCGCGAATATAACCGTGTCAGAATGAGAACGAAGTTCTGCCAATCAACCCATCAGCCTCCATTCTGGACGACTATTGCGGAAGCGCGAAGGCGACATAAACGCCCCCGGGGGGAGATTTGGGGTCTTTCCCTCCTCCCGCAGCGATCACCACAAACTGCCGGCCATTGACTTCGTAGGTGGCGGGAGTGGCGTTTCCCGAAAAGGGCAATGTCGCTTCCCACAGGAGCTCGCCGGTGGCTTTGTCGAATGCGCGGAACTTCTTGTCGAAGTTGGTGGCCCCGATGAATACCAATCCACCGGCAGTTACGATCGGCCCACCGTAATTCTCGGTGCCAGTATTCTTCTGACCTTTTGCGGCAAGCTCCGGATACTCACCCAGCGGAATCTTCCAGGCATATTCCCCGGTATTGAGGTTGATTGCATTTAGCGTTCCCCACGGAGGCGCAACGGCAGGAAAGCCCTCGGGATCGAGGAACTTGTGATATCCGGTGAAGCGGTACGTCATGCCCGGTGGCGGCGGTTCTGAACTTTGAAGCTCTTTACTTTCACCGCTGATGAGGAATCCAGCCAGAGTATTAAGTTGGTCGTCGTCCAGATTCGGAAATCCGGGCATGCGCCCTTTCCCCTGGTGAACGATGCTGGTGATCTGAGGCCTCGTAAGACGATCACCCACTCCGACCAGCGATGGAAACGTTGGTGGTGAGCCGGCCCGGTTGTCCTGGTGGCACACCGCGCATTGGGTCAAGTAGAGCCCGCGTCCGCTCAATACTGCGCCGATGTTCTCTGCGAGCGCACCGGTCCACGCAACATCGTTTGCGTTTACGTACAGAATTCCAGTTTCAGGGTCAGCCGCCGGACCGCCCCATTCGGCGCCGCCATCGAAACCGGGGAAAATCACCGTGTCCTTGCCTACGCCAAACGGAACAAACTGCCCCTCACTGCGGAATTTCCGGAAGTTCTCGATCGCCCATTGGTGGATCTGCGGGGTCCGATTGCTCAGAAGATCTTCAGTGAGGCGCTGGCGCGCGAACGGTTCCGGCTTGGTGGGAAGCGGTTGCTCGGCCGCCGCAACTTCTCCCGGGACGTCGCTCGCAGGGTACTTACGGTATTCGATGGGAAAGAGCGGCTTGCCGTTCAGCCGATCGAAGAGATAGACAAATCCCTGCTTGGACGTCTGCGCTACCGCGTCTACATCCTTGCCATCACGCTTTACTGTTAGAAGGACCGGCGGCGACGGGAAGTCACGGTCCCACAGATCGTGCCTCACGGCTTGAAAGTGCCAGATTCTCTCTCCGGTTTCAGCATTCAGAGCAATCAGGCAATTGGCAAACAGATCGTCGCCCACGCGATTGTCGCCATAAAAATCCATGGCCGCCGATCCCGTGGGAACATAGACAATCCCGTGTTTCACATCGACGGTCATCCCTGTCCAGTTGTTGGCCGCGCCGCTGTAGGTCCAGGCATCTTTCGGCCAGGTGTCGTAACCAAACTCGCCGGGATGTGGAATGGTGTGGAACGACCAGCGCAGCTTTCCACTCCGCACATCGTAGGCGCGAATGTCGCCCGGAGGCGCGGGCAGGGTTTCGGGATTCCGTCCACCGACGATCAGCAAATCTTTGTAGATGACTCCCGGGCTGGTCATGTCAACAGACTGCGCGGCCACTGGACTGCGGCCTAGATTTTCTCGAAGATCGATCCGGCCGTGTTCTCCGAAGCTTGGAATTGGACTTCCCGTCGAGGCATCCAGGGCATACACAAAGTTCATCACGCCCACCAGAATCCGCTTGTCGTTGCCGCTCGACCAGTAGGTAAGGCCGCGATCCGGCTGGGTGCCCAGTACGCCGGAATCGAACTTCCACAAAAGCTTGCCGGTGCCGGCATCGAGTGCAAAGACTTTTTGTGTCGGCGTGAGCCCATAGAGCACGCCCTCAACCACAATCGGACTGGTCTGCAGAACGCCCTGTTCCTGGGTGTCAAAACTCCAGGCCACCGTGAGCAGCTTCACATTCCTGCGATTGATTTGGGAGAGCGTTGAATAATGATTGTTCTCTGGTCGCCCGCCGTACACTGCCCAGTCCCGCTGTTTTTGAACCGCGATTTCGTTGGCTGGAAACTGCGCGGTGCCGGCAATCAAGTGCGCGGGATTCACCGAACCCACCGAGAGAGCCAATAAGACGCAAAACATCAGAATCTTCATATCTCCCGTGAACCCTTCCCTATCCTCGGTGGGCCATCATGGTACGACAGTGACGCGCGATCTGCTGTTCTTCCTGCGTGGGTACGACCTGGATCTTGTCTGCCGAGAGACCGAGACAATCAAGGTTCTCCGTAGCCGCGGACCGAATGCGATCACTATGCTCTCCGATCCCGCCTGTGAAAACCAGAAGATCCACGCCGCCGAGAAGCGCAACGTATGCGCCAATGGCCTTGCGCACCGATACGGCAAAGACGTCCAGCGCCAGGGCGGCTTGCGGATCATTCGAACGGGCGCGTTCTTCCAGGGCTTTCACGTCGCTTTCGCCGGACGAGAGGGCGAACAGGCCGCTTTGATGGTTGAGCAAATCCTCAAGCTGGTCGGCGTTGAGTTTCTGATTGCGCATCAGGTAGATGAGTACCCCGGGATCGAGATCGCCGGATCGCGTGCCCATGGGAATGCCGCCGGTGGGGGTCAAACCCATCGTGGTGTCAACAGATTTTCCGTTGCGAAGAGCGCAGAGACTTGCTCCGTTGCCGAGATGCGCGAAGATCGCCCGCTCGGGAAGTTTCGCACCAAAGTGATGCACCAGCGACTCGTACGACAAACCATGGAAGCCATACCGCTCAATACCCGCGTCGAAGTATTGCTGAGGAAGAGGCAAATGAGTCGCCACTTCGGGCATGGTGCGGTGGAAGGCATCGTCGAAGCATGCATAATGCGCGGCCTGACCAAAAATGGACTGGGCTGACGCAATGAGCGAAAGTGCCTGCGGGATGTGCAGCGGGGCAAAGTGCGTTGCGGCGCGAAGCTCGTCTACAACCTTCGGCGTAATGAGCTGGTGAGTGCGGAGATTCGGGCCTCCATGCACGACGCGGTGGCCTACCGCCACGGGCGCAATCTGAAGTTGCTCCCGTATCGCCGCAGCCAGAGAGGTAAGAGCATCACTCTGGGATTCAACAACGCCTGCTCGCTGCACCAGTATCATTCCATCCGCGGAGCGAATGGAGAGCGTGCCGTTGCCCCGTCCAATTTCATCGGCGCTTCCGGCCAGCAGCGGTTCCTCATCCGTCAATCCGTGGCGATAAATTCCGAACTTGAGCGAGGATGAGCCGCTATTGAGTACAAGAATGTAGGTCGTCTTTCCGGGTCGGATTTTCCGTCATGCCTACCCCGGCCATTTCCAATTGCGAATTTCTTCCTTATCGATGCCCTCGGCGTGGGCGTAATTGATGCTGGCAATAATCTGGTCCTTCAGCCATTCCTTGACGTGGGCGCCAATGGGACGCAATCGCGCTACGCGGTCAATGACATCGATGGCCAGGTTAAAGCGGTCCACCTGGTTCAGAATCGCAAGTTCGAGCGGGGTGTTGATATTTCCTTTTTCCTTATAGCCGCGTACGTGAATGTTGTCATGATTTTTGCGGCGGTAGCTGAGTTTGTGGATGAGCGCGGCATACGAGTGAAAGTTGAAAATGACCGGCTTGTCTGCCGTGAAAAGTGAATCGAAGTCGCGATCGGAGAGTCCGTGGGGATGCTCGGATTCCGGCATCAAGCGAAAAAGATCGACGACGTTGACGAAGCGGATCTTCAAATCAGGAAAGTGCTCTTTCAAGATAGCCACCGCCGCGACCGATTCCATGGTCGCGATGTCTCCGGCACAGGCCATCACCACATCGGGTTCCGCGCCATCGTCGGTAGAAGCCCAGTCCCATATACCAATGCCCTTGGTGCAGTGCGTCACGGCCTCTTCCATGGTGAGGTACTGGAGGTGGTCCTGCTTGTCCGCGACGATCACGTTCACATAGTCGCGGGAACGCAGGCAATGGTCCGCCACGCTGAGCAGGCAGTTCGCATCCGGTGGCAAATAGATGCGCACCACGTCGGCGCTTTTGTTGGTGACCACGTCCAGAAATCCCGGGTCCTGATGAGTGAAGCCGTTGTGGTCCTGCCGCCAGACCAGCGATGTAATAAGAATGTTGATGGACGGCACGGGCGCGCGCCAGTCCAGTTCTTTCTTCGATTTTTCCAGCCATTTGGCGTGCTGGTTGAACATCGAATCAATCACATGCACAAACGCTTCGTAAGTCGAAAAGAAGCCATGGCGGCCGGTAAGTACGTAGCCTTCGAACCAGCCTTCGAGCGTGTGTTCGCTGAGCATTTCCATGACGCGTCCGGACACGTCGAGCTCGCCGCCATCGGCATCTTCCGGCTTGAACTCGGCCATCCACGTCTTTTTCGATGCCGCGTAAATCGCTGTGAGCCTGTTTGACGCGGTCTCATCTGGACCGAAAACGCGGAAGGTCTTCATGTTGCGGCGCATCACTTCTGCAAGAAAATGCGCGAGAATGTCCGTCGGGGGGGCATAAATCGCAGCTCGCGCCTTCCCCTTGAAGGCATAGTCGCGAAAATCCGGCAGCTCGAGCTCCTTGCGCAGTAGACCGCCATTGGCATGCGGATTCGCCGAGATGCGGCGCGCGCCGGAAGGCGCGAGTTCCTGTAACTCCGGCACCAGGGTTCCGTTCTGGTCGAACAGTTCCTCCGGCTTATAACTTCGCATCCAGTCTTCGACGATCTTTAGGCTGCGCTTGTTCGTAGCCGGATCAAGCACCGGGACCTGGTGGGCCCGCCAGAAATCTTCTACTTTGTGGCCGTCCACTTCTTTCGGCCCTGTCCACCCTTTCGGGGAACGAAGCACGATCATGGGCCAGCGGGGACGCGTCGTATCGCCGGTCGAGCGAGCGTGCTCCTGGATCGAGCGGATCTCCTGAACGCATCGCTCCAGAGTGGACGCCATTTCCTGATGCATCACCGTCGGGTCGTTGCCTTCGACGAAATAGGGTTTGTGCCCATATCCGACCAGCAGCGCCTCCAGTTCTTCATGCGGAATACGGGCCAGCACTGTGGGATTTGCGATCTTGTATCCGTTGAGGTGCAGAATCGGCAGGACGGCCCCGTCGCGAATCGGATTCAGGAATTTATTGGAATGCCACGAGGTGGCGAGCGGCCCCGTCTCCGCTTCTCCATCACCCACCACGACGGTGACGATCAGATCGGGATTGTCGAACGCCGCCCCGTATCCGTGTGAAAGCGAATAACCCAGTTCGCCGCCTTCGTGAATCGACCCCGGCGTCTCTGGTGTGCAATGCGAACCGATTCCCCCAGGGAACGAAAACTGCCGGAAAAATTTGAGCATGCCGGCTTCGTCGCGGCTTTTGTCCGGATAGATCTCGGAATAGTGGCCTTCCAGATAACAATTCGCCAAGGTCGCCGGCGCACCGTGGCCGGGGCCGGAAATGTAGATCACATTCAAGTCGTACTTCTTGATCAAACGATTGAGGTGGACCCAAACAAAAGATTGGCCAGGATCCGAACCCCAATGACCCAGCAGCCGGTTCTTGATGTGCTCCGGCTTCAGCGGTTCGCGGAGAAGAGGATTGGCACGAAGATAAATCATTCCCGCCGCCAAATAATTGCAGGCGCGCCAATAGGCGTTCATCTTTCTCAACTCTTCGGATGAAAGCGGTGTGAGGGTTTCAGTTGTCGCAGCCATCGCCGTTCTCCCGGATTTTGAAGTAGGGTCTCACTGATGGCATCGGGGCTGATGCTCTTCCCCTACAGCCTAAACTTTTCTGCCGCAGAAGAAAACATCAGTGGTTGCTCAGGACGAGGATCAAATGATACAGATCTCGAGAAAGCGTAGGGTTGCGCAGCGAGGGTGCGAGTTGAAACCTTGCGGCGAACATTGAGCGAGGGCTCCTCCATCCGAATCGAAACTTATGTATAATTCCGCCCATGCAACGCATCCCGTGGAGCACGATTGCGCTCACCTCGCTGTTGCTCATCGCGGCCCACTCAACCGGAGGACAGCAAGTGAAATCTCCCGAACCTGAAAAGTCGCAGTCGCCTGTCAAAGCGGAGCCGCGCGGGCGCATCCTTGGAATCGGCGGGGTCTTCTTCAAATCCGCCAATCGTGATCAGATGCGGGAATGGTATGCGAAGCATCTTGGACTCGCGGACGCGGGCCAAGGCGTGATGCTTCCATGGCGCGAACACGACGATCCGCAAAAGGAACACGTCACCGTTTGGACGGTTTTCCCCGCCTCCTCAAAGTATTTCGATCCCAGCCCCGCACCCTTCATGATCAATTACATCGTGGACGATATGGATGCTTTGCTCGCTCGTTTAAAACAAGAGGGAGTAAAGATCGACGACAAACGAATGGATGAATCCTACGGCCGCTTTGCCTGGATCTATGACTCCGATGGGAATAAGATTGAGCTCTGGCAGCCGCTGCCCGCAAAGCCCTAAGGGCCTTCCCCGGAGGTCCACATGCTTTGGTTCTACGAATCGTTCTTTCCCGTGGTCTGGATCGCTTTCCTTGTCTACTGGCAAATCAAAGCCGTCGATACCAAAGCCACCCAGCGTCTTGAGTCCGCAGCCTCGCGCATCTTCCGCGTCCTCATCTTCCTGATCGCGATGGTTTTGCTCTCGGTACCTCGCATCCCGCTCCGCTGGCTTTACGTCCAGCTCTGGCCGCAGGGTTATTGGCCATTCTGGCTGGGAGCCGCCATCACCGTCGCCGGCCTTCTCTTCGCCGTCTGGGCTCGCGAGCATCTCGGCCGCAACTGGAGCCGCTCCGTCACCATTAAACAGGGCCACGAACTGATCACCACCGGTCCCTACGCAGTGGTTCGTCACCCCATCTACACCGGCATTCTGACCGGGTTTCTTGGCATGGCGATCGCAATTTCTCAGGTGCGCGGATTCATCGTTTTCGCCCTCATCTTCCTCGTGTTCTGGCTTAAGTTCCGCATGGAGGAACAGTGGATGCGTTCACAGTTCGGCGAGACGTACGACATCTATGCCCGACAGACTGCCGCCCTGGTGCCTTATCTCCTATGATCGCCCGCGTCGCGAAACGCACTGCTCCCGGGAATACGGAGACAGGCGGGACGGTCCCAGGCTGAGCGCGAAAAACTGTGAACGTCCCGTCTGTCCCCACATTTTCTGTCCCCACATTTTTCCACTGACAAGGCACACTTGAGCGGCAGGGCAAGCAAAAGCAAAGATAGCCCGCGCGAGATCCCTCCCCCGCTGGAGAAAACCGCCGGATCTTCGGGATGATCGTTTTCGGTGGGTGTGCCGTTTGACGGTGCTCTCCCATTGTCTTTACACTCAAAGATGTGAGCCCTACAGAAACTACAAGTCCTACCCTGCGGGAAATCCAGGTGGAGATACCGGCCGAGGAAATCACTCGGGAGACCGAAGCCCGGATCCAGAAATATCAGAAACTGGTGCGCATCCCCGGCTTTCGTCGCGGACACGTTCCTGCCTCCATCATCAAGCAGCGCTTTTCGCAGGACATCCAGAACGATGTCGTCGACGCGCTCGTCCCCAAGTACTTTCATAAAGAGGCCGAGAAGCAAGGCCTGATTCCGGTGTCGCAGCCGCGAGTGACCGATCTGCATGTCCACGACAACGCGCCGCTGACTTTCAAAGCCAGCTTTGAAGTCATGCCGGAAATCAAAGTGGAAGGCTACAAAGAGCTACGCGCCGACAAGCCGGTCATCACGGTTACGGATGAAGAGGTTGAAGAATCGCTGAAAAGTCTGCAAGAGCAGCGTGCGAATTTCACTGCGGTCGAGGGACGTCCTCTCGCCGAAGGTGATTTTGCCCAGGCATCCATCGATGGCCAGCCCAAAGACAAAGACGGCGAAAGCCAGCCCGTCCACATGGACGACGTGCTGGTGGAAATCGGCGGCAAGAACACCATGCCGGAATTCACTGAGCATCTGAAAGGTGCTTCGGCTGGCGAAGAACGCAGCTTTGAGGTGGTGTATCCCGCAGATGCCGCCGACAAGCGTCTGGCCGGCAAAGTTTTCAACTACACCGCGAAAGTTCAATCCATCAAGCAAAAGACTTTGCCCGAACTGAACGACGATTTTGCCAAAGAGCTGGGCGAGTTTGCCAATCTGGAGGAAGTGCGCAAGCGCATCCGCGAAGGTATGGAAGAAGAGCGCAAACACACCGCCGAGCATGCGGCCAAAGACAAGCTGGTTGCTGATCTGGTGAAGCAAAACGACTTTGAGGTGCCGGAGTCGATGGTGGACCGGCAGATTGATCTTCGTCTCGAGCGCGGTCTGCGCGCTTTGATGGCGCAGGGCATGAAGCAGGAAGACATTAAAAAGATGGATATGACCCGCCTCCGCGCAGGTCAGAAAGACCAGGCCGTGCAGGAAGTAAAGGCATCTTTGTTACTAGAAAAGATAGCGGACACGGAGAAAATCGAGGTCGGCGACGAGGAAATCGACCGCGAGATCGAGGCCCTGGCGACGCAGTCAAAACAGACGCCGGACGCGATTCGCGCTCGTTTGACACGTGATGGTGCGCTCGATAGAATCCGAAATAGAATCCGCACCGAAAAGACCCTCGACTTTCTGTATCATCAGTCCGCTTAGGCGGGCGTTTTCGATCCCCCCAGAAGCCCAGGCAGTTCGGGCAGGAGTGTGAAAGGTGAACGTGAAAGATCCGCAAATGATGTTAGTTCCCATGGTCATCGAACAGACCGGACGCGGTGAGCGGGCTTACGACATTTACTCCCGGCTGCTGCGGGACAACATCATTTTTATCGGCACGCCAATCGATGACAACATCGCCAACCTGGTGATTGCACAGATGTTATTCCTGGCGCAGGAAGATCCGGAAAAGGACATCCAGCTTTACATCAACTCGCCGGGCGGCTCCATTACGGCGGGCATGGCCATTTACGACACCATGCAGTATGTAAAGAACGACGTTACCACCATCTGCATTGGCCAGGCGGCCAGCATGGCGGCGTTACTTTTGGCTGCTGGAGAGCCGAAAAAACGCCTTGCGCTGCCCAATTCACGTATCCTTATACATCAGCCCTCCATGGGCGGATTATCGGGGCAAGCCACGGATATTGACATCCACGCCCGCGAAATCCTGCGCATGAGGGAGATTACTAATCAGTTACTGTCCAAGCACAGCGGGCAAAAGCTGGATAAAGTGGAGAAAGACGTGGAGCGCGACTTCATCATGAACGCGCAGCAGGCTAAGGAATACGGAATCATAGACGATATCATCTATAAGACGAGGGAGAAGGTATGATCGGGATTCCGCCGATCGCTTCTTGGATGGCTCGGCGTGAAACGATCGCTCCCCACAGAGTTGGAGTTTGGGGATCGGGACCAACAAAGGAGTAAGGCGGAGTGAAAAACCGGACCGGTACCGAGGAGATTTTGCGTTGTTCGTTCTGCCATAAATCGCAGGACGCCGTCGCCAAACTGATCTCGTCCCCCAGCGATTATCCCAGGGCCTACATTTGCGACGAGTGCGTCGCTGTCTGCAATTCCATCCTGGAAGACGACCGCACCGCGACGCCTCCCGCCACCACCCCGAACCAGCTTCCCAAGCCGCATGAGGTCAAAGCCTTCCTGGATGAATATGTCATTGGCCAGGAGCAGACCAAGAAAAAACTGGCGGTCGCGGTCTACAACCATTACAAGCGCATTTACATGAATCGCCAGCGCGTGGGCGATGGCATTGAGCTGACCAAATCGAACATCATGCTGATCGGTTCGACCGGGACCGGCAAAACGCTGATGGCGCAGACTCTGGCCCGCATGCTGGATGTGCCCTTCGCCATTGTCGATGCCACAACGTTGACCGAAGCCGGCTACGTCGGCGAGGACGTCGAGAACATCATCCTCAAGCTGCTGCAGGCGGCGGATGGCGATGTGGGGCGCGCTCAAACCGGCATCATCTATATTGACGAAGTCGATAAGATTGGCCGCAAGGACGAAAACCCCTCCATCACTCGCGACGTTTCCGGCGAGGGTGTGCAACAGGCTCTGCTGAAAATTCTGGAAGGCACGATAGCGAACGTTCCGCCGCAGGGTGGACGCAAACATCCTCACCAGGAATTCACTCCGGTGGATACGACCAACATCCTTTTCATTTGCGGCGGCGCATTCGTTGGCCTGGACAAGATCATTGGCCGCCGGGCCGGCCGCAAGTCGCTCGGGTTCAAGACCGGAGAAGAACCCGAGAGCCAGGATACGGCTGCCAGCAAACGTAAGGAGAATTACGAACTTCTCAGCGACGCGCAACCGGAAGATCTCATCAAGTTTGGATTGATTCCGGAGTTCGTGGGCCGGCTGCCGGTTCTGGGCGTGCTCGAAGACCTCGATGAATACGCGCTCATCGAAATCCTGACTCGTCCCAAGAACGCCATCATCAAGCAGTACATCCGGCTCTTTGAGTTCGAGAATGTGCGCCTGAAGTTCAGTGACGACGCCCTGAAAGCCGTCGCCCGTCAGGCCATGGCCCGCAAAGTCGGCGCCCGCGGTTTGCGCATGATTCTGGAAGAACTCATGCTCGACCTGATGTACCATTTGCCGAGCCAGAAGAAAGTCAAGGAATTTGAAGTCACCAAGGAAATGGTTGAAAAGCGCAATGTTTCGCTGGCCATGATGGATAAGGCCGGGTAAGCTCGGTAAGGAAGCTTCTAGCGACTAGCTTCTGGCTGTTCTATTTGAGAAGGGGCATCAGTCGAGAAGGCTAGAAGCTAAGAGCTAGAAACTGATTTTGGAGAAATAGTGACCACACCCAAGGAAAAGTTCGAAACCAAGAAACTGCCCATGATGCCCATCCGGGACGTGGTCATCTTCCCTTACATGATGACTCCGTTCGTGGTCGGCCGGGAATCGAGCGTCCACGCTTTGGAAGAGGCGCTGGCATCTGACAAAAAGATTTTCCTCGCCACCCAGCATGACGCCAGTGTGGACGAGCCCAAAGCCAACGAAATCTACCAGGTCGGCACCATTGTCAACATCGTGCAGAGCCTGAAGCTGCCCGATGGCAATATTAAGGTGCTGGTCGAAGGCATCGAGCGCGGCAAGATTCTCCAGATCAGCGAGACCGAAGGCTTCATGCAGGTCTCGGTCCGCGTCGCCCGTTACGCCACTGAAACCAACGCGCAGATCGAAGCCGGCATGCAGCGCGTCACCGCGCTGTTCGAGCAGTATGTAAAGCTCTGCCAGTCGTTGAATTACGAAACCATGATTGCGGCTGTACGCATGGAAGATCCGGCCAAGCTCACGGACACCATCGCCGCCAACCTGCAACTTTCGATCGAAGAAAAACAAGAACTGCTCGAACTCTTCGATCCGGCCGAGCGCCTCACTCGCATTGGCGACGTTCTCGACATCGAGATTGAAAAGCTAAACATGGATCGCACCATCCAATCGCGTGTAAAACGCCAGATGGAACGGGCCCAGAAAGAGTATTACCTCAACGAAAAGATCAAGGCTATCCAGAAGGAGCTCGGCCGCGGCGAGAAGAGCGAATTCGACGAGTTAAAGAAAAAGATCGACGCCGCCGGCATGCCGAAAGAAGTGCGCGACAAGGCCATGCAAGAGCTCAAGAAGCTCGAAGCCATGCCGCCCATGTCAGCGGAATCCACAGTTTCGCGCAACTATCTTGACTGGCTCCTGGCCGTGCCATGGAAGAAGCGCTCCAAGGAAATTCGCAACCTCAGCCGCGCTGAAAAAGTCCTGAACGAAGATCATTACGGACTGGAGAAAATCAAGGAACGCATTCTTGAGTTTTTAGCCGTTCGCCAGTTGGTCAAGAATCCCAAAGGTTCGATTCTCTGCTTCGTCGGACCTCCCGGAGTCGGCAAGACTTCGTTGGGAATGTCGATCGCCAAGGCCACCGGCCGCAAGTTTGTGCGCCTGTCGCTGGGCGGCGTTCGCGATGAAGCCGAAATTCGCGGCCATCGCCGAACCTACATTGGCGCGCTTCCCGGACAAGTCATTCAGATGATGAAGAAAGCCGGCACCAAAAACCCGGTCTTCATGCTGGACGAAGTGGACAAGATGTCCATGGACTTCCGTGGCGATCCGTCCGCGGCGCTCCTCGAAGTGCTTGATCCGGAACAGAACTTCATGTTCCAGGACCATTATCTGGACGTTGAGTACGATCTCTCACAGGTCTTCTTCATCGCCACCGCGAACGTGCTGCACACCATTCCACCGGCTCTGCAAGACCGCATGGAAGTGCTACGCCTGCATGGCTACACGGAACAGGAAAAAGTAGAGATCGCCAAGCAGTTCCTGGTGAAGAAGCAGATGGCGCAGGCGGGACTCACCGACAAAAACGTCAAGTTTTCCGATGAAGCCATCACTTCGCTGATTCGTTCTTATACGCGCGAAGCCGGGGTGCGCAATCTGGAGCGCGAAATCGGCAACGTTTGCCGCAAGATTGCCCGCAAGGTGGTCAAGGAAGGCGAGACCTACAACATCGCAATCACGGCGGAAAATGCCAACGACTTCCTGGGCGTCATCAAGTTCCGCGATACGCTGGCACACGAGAAGAGCGAAATCGGCCTGGTCACAGGATTGGCCTGGACCGAAGTCGGCGGCTCCATCCTGAGCACCGAGGCGACCGTCGTTGACGGCAAAGGCAAGCTCACTTTGACCGGCCAGCTCGGCGACGTCATGCAGGAATCGGCGCAAGCGGCCATGTCCTACATTCGCTCCCGAGCTCATCGCTTGGGATTGGCCCGCGATTTTTACCGGAGCATTGACATCCACGTGCATGTGCCCGAAGGCGCGATCCCGAAAGACGGCCCATCTGCCGGCATTACTATCGCCACCGCGATTGCCAGCGCTTTGAGCAAGATTGCCGTGCGCCGCGATCTCGCCATGACCGGAGAGATTACGCTTCGCGGCAAGGTCCTACCCATCGGCGGACTGAAAGAAAAACTGTTGGCGGCACATCGTGCCGGACTTTTTGAAGTCATCCTGCCGCAGGACAATCAGAAAGATGTTGCCGAAGTGCCGGAAAATCTGCGAAGTGCGATGAAGTTGCACTTTGTCGATACCGTGGACCAGGTGCTGGCAATTGCTTTGGAACACCCCTTACCGGAAGTGCCTCCTGTCGAAGCAGACCGGCCCATCACTCTTACGCCTCCTACTGATCCACCGGCGGCGCATCAGTAGGAGGAAGTCAGAATTCCTGTAAAAGTGGCCCACAAAACTGTGGGCAATTTCTTTTTTCGGCATAAAATATCTTCTGATATTTGCCTCAGGAGTTTCCCATGGCGTTCGTTTTTCGAATGCGCATGAAGAGCACCACAAGTCTGCTCGTGGCCATCGCGGTGGTGGCTGCCGTCCTGATTTCTTTTCCCGCGTACCGCTTGTTTTTCGGGATCAGCGTGTTGATTGGAATTGCGGTCGCCGGAATCCTTTATCTCCGCAACAAGTACATTCCGGTCAAAGAGGCGGATGTGGACAACAAGCGGCCACTCGGGCTGTGAGCTTGCAACTTGCCTCTCAAACCTGCAAACTGATTTATGCGTGTCTTAGCCCGGTTCATGATGTCGGCCAGCGACGCCGCACAGTTCCCCGTCCCCACTCTGCCCGAAGTTGCATTCCTGGGACGATCGAACGTGGGCAAATCCAGCGTGATCAATTCCCTGCTGGGCGCAAAACTCGCCAAGACCAGTTCCACTCCCGGACGCACTCGCGCCATCAATTTCTTCGAATTGCGATGGGCTGGAAAGCCGCAACCGGAGCTGATTTTCGCCGACCTCCCCGGCTACGGATATGCCAAAATTTCGCGCGAGGTTTCCAGCCAATGGCCTACTTTCATTGATCCCTATCTCAATGAGCGCCCCACGCTGTCGCTTTGCCTGGCGTTGGTGGATGTCAGCGTTCCGCCGCAGCAGAACGACAAACAGCTCATCGACTACCTGAGCACAAGCGGGCGTCCCCACCTGATCGTCGCTACTAAAAGCGACCGGCTCTCCGGCAACCAACTGCATACCGCATTGCGTCTCCTCACCCAGGAGAATCCCGGAACCCGTATTGTTCCCTTCTCGGCCAGGACCGGGGCCGGCAAAGAACAGCTTTGGCAGGAAATTCGGGCTGCGATTGAAAACCCTCCCGTTTGAGCATCTCCATTTCCATCCCAAAATGGGAATTCATACGCCTTCCGTAACCGGAACCTTGCCGCCTCGACTGCACTCCGCGAACCAGCTTCCGTAAGATCGAAAGTAAAGACTGGTATGCATTTGCGTTCTCACTCGAGTTGAGCCGGAGCGGAGCATGGAATATTGGCCGAACCTTGATGGAAACACTGGGGCCGGGACAACCACACCGGGCGCAGAATCCATGCCCGGCCTGAAAGAACTTTCGTCCGAGCCAGACCCTGTCTCATTGGTTCAGCCGGTAACGATATCCGGCGAAAACCAGCCAGGCTCCCCTGCCAACCGGCGAGAAAACACTCGCTACAAGTGCGCGGGCAGTGCGGAATTCTGCTCCGAGGCCAGCAGCGTGCGCACCTGGGGCACCGTAGCCGACATCAGCCGCAGCGGTTGCTATATCGAGATGGCGGCAACCTCTCCCCTTGATTCCGCGGTAAACATGGTTCTCGAGGTGGACGGAATCCGGGTGCGGGCCAAAGGAATTGTCAGAACTTCCTACGCACTGCTCGGCATGGGGATTGCCTTCACGGAAGTCGAGGACCCGGAAGCGCTCGACCGTTTGCTGCTTCATCTTGCCGGGGACACACCCTCCGCAATCGCAGTTGGTACCGCAGAGTCGCCCACTACTCACAGCTTCTCGATTATTCTGAATCCCAACGCTGCACTCACCGATCTGGCGAAGTTCTTTCAGGTGCACGACACGCTGACCCGCCGTCAGTTTACGGAACTGCTCGAAAGCAGCCAGAACCCGCACAACCCAACCCGGCGTTAGCCTTCTAATTACTTTTGTGTTTGCCGCGTCCCTCCATGCGCGAGTTTCTTCCATTATGATGAATACCTATGGCCTTATATCTCATCACCGGCATCGCCGGATTCATCGGATCCTCCCTGGCCCGCGCTGTACTCGCGCAGGGCGATCAGGTGCGCGGCATTGATAATCTTTCCACCGGCAATCGCGGGAATCTCGTGGAAATTCAGGCCCACATCGATTTCCGCGAAGCCGACGTCCTCGATATGGCCGCAGTGCAGGATGCCTGCCGCGGGGTGGACTACATTTTCCACGAAGCCGCCATCCCTTCCGTCCCCAAGTCCGTCCTCGATCCTCTAGGCAGCAATCGCGCCAACGTGGACGCAACCGTCAATGTTCTGGTCGCGGCGCGGGACGCCAAAGTGAAACGCGTGGTGTATGCCGCGTCGTCCTCCGCCTATGGCGATACCCCGACTCTGCCCAAGCATGAAGACATGAAGCCCAGTCCCATTTCTCCCTACGCCGTGGCCAAACTGGCCAGCGAACATTACATGACTTCGTTCTACCGTTGCTATGGCCTGGAAACTGTAAGCCTGCGCTACTTCAACATCTTCGGTCCCCGTCAGGATCCCACTTCACCTTATTCCGGCGTGCTGGCCAAGTTCATTACTGAGATGCTCAAGGGAGTGCCGCCCACCATTAACGGCGACGGCGCCCAGAGCCGCGACTTCACCTTCATCGCTAATGTGGTACATGCCAACCTTCTGGCTTGCAAAGCTCCCGCCGGCGAGGTTGCCGGACAAGTCTTCAACGTGGCCACCGGAACTCGCATCGACTTGAATGAGACCTTCCGCGTCCTCAAGAAACTGATCGGATTCCAAGGGGAAGTGAAATACGGCCCCGAGCGCTCTGGAGATGTAAAGCATTCGCTCGCTGACCTGTCACGCGTCGGAGAAACATCTTGGATACAAACCGCAGGTAAATTTTGAAGAAGGCCTGAAGCGCACCGTGGACTGGTATCGCAATCCGAATTAGTCGCCGGGGCTTCGCCGCGCCAGCCTCATTACCTTCGTTATCTAGGGCCGCCTAACCCACCAGAATAGAGTTGTCGCATGGCACTTTCATCTCTGGTGGTTTCCCGCGATTGGGCAGAAGTCAGCGTGTTGCAGTGCATTCTCGGCGGCCTTCATATTGGCGTCGATGTGGAAACCGAACCGGAGCGGGCCCGGGCCAGACTCGCCAAATCTAAGATCGACGCCTTGATCGTCGATGCGGACCTCGCCGGCACTCCCGGCCTCCTCCAGGGACTGGAAGATAGCTTCTTCCAGAACACGGTGCCGCTGGTCATTCTGAGTGGTCCATCGGGGCTAAGAGACTACGAAGCCAAGGATGCCACCTTTGTTTTCCAGAAGCCGATTTCGGTCGAGCAGGCGGTCCGCACCCTCTCGGCCGCGCGCAACATGATTTTGAATGGCCGCCTCCGTTATCACCGCCACCCGTTAGATTCTCCCGTGTCCGTGACCTTCAACCGCAAAAACCAGCTGCAAGCCCAGCTCTTGAACCTGAGCCAGGGAGGAGTTCGGCTGCACGCCCGCAAAGGGATGCCCGAGTCCGGCCCGGTGCGCGTAAACTTCGCACTGCCGGGAACAAAACGTTCATTGAAACTCGATGGCGAAGTGGTGTGGCGAAACGGACAAGGCGAAGCCGGAATTCGCTTCCTGGAAGCCAACTTCAAGACCAGACGAAATCTGCAACTCTGGCTGGAGCGCCAGTATCTGACGAACTAGCTGTCAGGTGTCAGCCATCAGGTGTCAGCCATCAGCTTTCAGCTTCTAGCTGCTAGCAATCTTATTCAGATTCCCTTTGCGTCCTTCGCTCTTCTTAGCGATCTTTGCGGTTAAAGATTTTGACTTGCCTGACGGCTGAGAGCTGACGGCTGACAGCTGCCTCACCGAAACCGCGGCCGGTCCTCTTCTTCCGTGTGACTGTGGGCCCTGGCGAGCCGCGCCAGATGCGCTCCCGGCGTGGTCCCTATCCAAAAAATGAACAACATCCAATAAGCGGCGGAGAAGAGTGTAGTCGCTCCCAATAGCAGCGCGCACGCCACCGGCCATGCCGGCAGAAGCTGCGTCATCGCCAGCGACACCACAGAAAACAGCATCACCGCCGAGGCCACAATCAGGCCATCCACGGCCCGCGAAAAAATAGCCGACGCAATGGGAAACGGGCACCACGGAATCTGCAGAAGTTCTGGTTCCTCTTCGAACACAGCGCTCTGCAGCTTGATTTCGTTTGGACGGAGCGCGATCGCCGGCCGGGGTGCCGTGGAAAACGATAATCCAGGCGCGCTCGGGTTCATCTCGCGGCGAAATATCGACTCCGCGATGGAAGCCTGATACGCGCTGGCGAGAAACTGGGTAAAGAGCCAGTCCTTGAGCAGGCGCGCGGAACGCCGCGAAAGATTGAGAAACTCAATGCCCGCCTGGCCCATCGAGTTTGCCCAAGCCACCCGTCCCGAAGCTTCAATGCGCAGGCGCGGGCCCAGCAGGTCAAAGCGGACGTGGATTGGCTGGTCTGCGCGTAAGGGAGCCACGGCTTGCACCGCGATACCACCAGCGGTCACATTGCGGATGATGCCGCCGTTGGCATGGTCTAGATTGACGTACGCCAGGTTCGGGAGCTGGAGCCGATAATGACGCCTTGGCCTTCCCGGATCAGCGACAACCTCAGTGCCTTCCGCAGCCGGTAGAAGATCGGGAGCAAACCCCATCCGCAAATCTTAGCTCTGGGTGAGGTAACTTCTCAGTAACCGGGTTGGTTCCTGCGACAAATTTGGACAAATGGCGTCCAGAGAGGACGCAGGAGTCTTGCCGAAGGGCAATCAAGAGGCTGGACGATGCTCCACCGGCTCGGTTTCTGCTGCAATCCGCTCGGGGTGCGCCAAATCCCACGCAATCAGCCGATTCAGGTCGTAACTGTAGGGGCCATAAGCGCGGAAGGCATGTTCATCAAACAGGCGCTTGATGCCACAACCCAGGCAGACCTGGTAGGAATGTTTCTGCAGGCGTACCGGCCAGCTCATTTTGCCATGCCAGCAGCCGCGGAAAACCACCAAAGCAGCCCCTGCCAGCCCAGTGGCCATTACTCCCAGAGGCAACTTCCAACGCGACTTCTTTTTCTCTTCACCCACCTGCCACAACCTGTAACTCACTCACAGACTTAAACATACGTCCATTCTTGCGGGACGGGCGACCACCTTGAGGAGAAGCGAACTATGGTAACCCTTCACTAGCTTACCAAAGAACGGGCTGTGAATCCCACCTTCGTGCGGAAGGATTTATTGCGAACCCGGCTGATCCACTGTAACTTAAAGGAATCATTAGGTGATTCCGGCCAAATGACCGGAAGAACCAGGGTAGAATTCCGACGTTCCGCAGCTCCTGGGATCTTGCACCGGCCCTGGCGTGGCGGCGACCTGCGGCGGGAAGTCTACCGAATGAAATTACAGGGACGATTTTTTCATTTGTGAGCGCGAACCCTAAGAACCCGAGTCTGAATTTGCTGAATCCAGCAACGGACGTGGCTTCGGCCCGCGCGCCCCGGATTTCGGTCCCCAATCATGACGCCCTGCAAGCTCTCTTGGCCTTCTCTTCCCTGCACGAACAAATCCGTCAACGCCGGAGAAACGAAAACAACGGCACCGGCTCCAGTGAAGACGCATGGGAACTAGAGCAGTTTGTTCTCGACGAAGTCTTGCAATTAGTTTCTGACCGTGCGCTCGCCATCACCGGCGCCGATGGAGTCGCCATCGCTCTCGCCGAAGGCGACGCCATCGTTTGCCGGGCTTCGTCAGGGACCATCGCGCCCGATCCTGGCGTGCGCCTCGACCCCAATGCCGGATTTTCCGGGGCTTGCCTCACCAGCGGCCACATTGTGCGCTGTGACGACTCGGAGAACGATCTGCGGGTCAACGTTGCGACTTGCCGCCGCCTGGGGGCGCGTTCCATGGTGGCCGTCCCGCTTTCGGCGCGGCAACGTGTCGTCGGATTGTTGGAGGCTTTTTCCAGCGAAGCTTTTGGCTTCAACGATAGCGACGTTCGCAACCTCAACCTGCTCTCGGAACTGATTCTAGCCGCGCTCAAACCGGAAGAAGAAGATCGCCTCGCGGAAATTTCGCAGCGCGTGGTTACGGCCGCGCCCCAGCCCGCCCGTGAACCCATCGATCTGCCGGTCACGGAGGTGGCGCCGTCTCCGGTAGCGCAACCAGCGGCAAAAAAAGATTCTGACGCGCCGCAGATTCTGATTCGCATCCCGACCATCGCCCCTCCGAAAGAAACCACGGAGGAGGTTGCCGCTTCGAACATCGAGATCCCCGCGATCGTGGCCCGGACGAATCAAATCGTTCCTGGCGAACGGATCGAGCCTGGGTTGCTGATCAACCATGACCTCGCCGAGGAAGAGTCGGCAGCCGCGGAATCTTTACCAGCGGAGAAATCCCGGTGGGTCCGCGTTGTCCTTCCTCTGGCCCTGACTGTACTGGCTGTAGTCGGAGGACTGTGGTGGAAAACCTATCATCGAGCCGCGCAAGCTTCGCCGCAAATCAGCGCGCCGTCGGCCAACGCGAATCCGGCAGTCGCGCCCGGCAAACTGGATTTGGATTACAGCCCGGCTCCGCCTCTTCCCGAAAAAGTCAGCGCGCCGGAAAAAGCCGTGGCGGTGACCGGCATAACCCACACCTCCACCGCGGATTCCAGTACGGTCGTCATCAATCTGCAGGATCAGGTCGAGTACGAAGCCCATCGCCTCAGCAATCCCGAGCGGGTTTATTTCGATCTCCACGACACCACCCTGGCCGGGGAGCTCGCCAACAAATCGATTACCGTAGATGACGCTCTTCTGTCGCGCGTGCGCGTGGCCCAGCCGGTGCCGGGAATCACCCGCGTGGTTCTGGAGACCAAAGGAGCCACCGACGTCTCGCCCAGTCTTGAGCAGAACCCGTATCGCCTGGTAATTGAGGTACGCAAGCTCGGCAGTAAGCCTCAGCCGCGGGCTCGGGTCGATCTTTTTGGCCCGGCAAATCCCAAGGAGACGATCGAGATCGAGACCGGTCAGTTGGACGCGAGTCAAAACGCAAAGCCAACAACGGCGCCGGCAAAGAGCCCGGCCCTAAACATCGCCGGCGGCGCGACCGCCGCTTCGAGCGTCCCGCAGTTTCGCCTGGTGCTCGACGCCGGCCACGGAGGCTGGGACCTGGGCACGGTGGGGCGCAAGGGCCTGATGGAAAAAGATCTGGCGCTCGACATCGTGGACCGCCTGGGCAAGCTGGTGCAGAAGCGGCTGGGCGCCGAGATCATTTACACTCGCCAGGACGACACCTACGTCCCGCTGGAGAAGCGCGCTGAAATCGCCAACCTGGCGCACGCGGACCTGTTTCTTTCCATCCACGCCAATTACAGCGACTCGGCTTCCGCGCGCGGCGTGGAAACCTACTATACGAATACCTATTCATCGCTGAAGGCACGAACTCCGGACGCCACCGACACCGCCCTGCAAAACGTCGATTGGACCAACGTGGATATCCGCGAAAAAGTCCAGGAATCTCACCGCTTCGCCGCCAGCCTGCAACGCTCTCTCTATGGCACACTGTCCGCACGCAATCCCGGCCTGCGCGATCGCGGCGTGAAAGCCGCTTCGTACGTGGTGCTGACCGGCACCACCATGCCTGCGGTTCTCGCCGAAGTTTCCTTCGTCAGCAGCCCTACCGACGAGAGTGAACTGCAGCGTTCCGCCTACCGCCAGCAAATTGCCGAAGCCCTCTATCAGGGACTCTCGCGCTACGCGGAAGCCTCGCATCACGTAAAGCTGGCCAGCGCTAAAAAGTAATACGAAAGTACCGGGTCGAATCTAGCGAAACGGATTCTCAATGCGGACGCCGTCAACCTCGCGCACTTCTTGCATGTCTTCCGAAAAAAGTACGCTGCACCCGGCTTGTTTTGCCGCCCGCAGAACCAACGCGTCCCAAAAGGAAAACCCGTGCAGGCGGTGCAGGTCAATCGCTGCGAGGATGTCCGCTAGTTCGGGCGCAGCAACATCGAACTCCGCGAGTAGCTCAATTTTTCGGCGCGCTATGCCGGGATCCACATGCAGTTTTCGCGTGACCGTCACGAAATACTCTTGCAGTATCTGCATCGACACAACTCCCGTCCTTGAGCGCCGATGCTCGGCCACCAGTTCGATAGCCCGCTTTTGTTTCGCTGGCGCCGCCTTGTCATCCGCATAGACGAGAACGTTGGTATCAAAGAAACTACGTGCGCTCATGGATCTCGTCTCGGTTGAAACGCCAGCCGCGCGAGTGCCCCCTGCCTGAGAGCTGTTTAAACTCCTCGATGCTGCGCTCGGGATCGTCGCCGCCGGAAACCGTCTGCAGGTAATCGCGGATCAGCTGGTTCAGGCTCTTTCCCAGCGCTTCCGCTTTCTTCCGGGCGCGGGCAACCAGCTGTTCGTCGATGGACAAAGTGACATTCATGGACACAGTATATGTGTACACATATACTGTGTCAAGTCAGTTTCCCGCCCCCACCCCTCCATACTTCTGCAACCACTTCAACTCTTCCCTCACTTTGATCTTCCCGTGCCAGGGATTTTTATCCAGCGAATGTCCCTCCCCAGGAAAAATCAGCAGATCACTGGGAATTCCCAGATTATGCAGCGCGTGATCAAGCAAGTAATCTTCCGCGACGGCCACGCGGATGTCATCCGCCCCCGCCACCAGATGCGTTGGGGTGCGTACCTTATTGATCTGGAAAATTGCCGCTTCATCGTGATACCTCTGCGCCGCCTCCCAGGGAAGCCCACCCAGAAAATAAGCGTCGTCGAAAGTGGTGTCGTCATTGCCCCAGTTGGCCACGTGCTCCACCGAGCCTGCCCCGGTCACGGCCGCCTTCCAGCGCGTGCTCTGCGTAATCAGCCAGTTGGTCATGTAGCCGCCATAGCTGTATCCGCCAATCGCCAGATGGTCGGGATCGGCAATGCCGTCCTTCACCAGCGCATCCACGCCCTCTAAAATATCTTTCCCCGGACGCGACACAATCTGCGGCACAATCTCTAAAAGAAACTTATCTCCATATCCTGTCGATCCGCGATAATTCGGCTCAAAAACCAGCCAGCCCTGGTCTGCCGCCAGCCGGTCCCAGACGTACCAATCGGCTTCAAAATGGTTGCCATCCGCGTCCGCAGGCCCGCCGTGAATGAATACAAACATCGGCAGACCTTTGGCCTCAAACTTTCCCGGCGGATACATCAGCATGCCTTCCACGCTGGTGCCGTCATCGGCCTTCCAGCGATAGGGCTTGCCTTTGGGCAGATCGCGCTCCGTAAACAATTGGTTGAACGAGGTGATGGCGCGTGCACTCTGCAATTTGTCCGGGCTCTCCGCGAAATAGACTTCCGTCGGCTTCTCCAGCGCGGAATGCACCACAACGATGCGCTGCGAAAGCGCGCCGGTGGCCATCGTCTCATACGTACCCTCCCAGCCATTCAGCTTGTGGAAGGAATCCGACGGCTTGGACGCGGCATACAGCCCGACTTCCGTCCCCACCCGTCCAGTCAGCAGCACCCCGCTGCTCTGCACTTCGTAGTGGCCGACGGCGCCAATAAAATCCTTGCCCCACTGCTGCACTTCCCCGCTCTCCGCGTCCACCCAGTACAGGTGCGGTTGCAGGTCGCGGTAGGGCCCGCTGACGTCGCCGACTTCCACGCCGAAGAAAATGTGCCGGTTGTCAGACGACCATTTCAGGCTCTGCTCGACCGCATTGTTGTGCGTGATTTGGCGCACCGGCCGGTCCAGCGCCGCATTCGTCAGGTCGATTTCATAGATTTCGCACTCCTCCACTTTTTCCTGGCGTTCGGAAACCGATTCGCTCACCAGCGCCAGCTTTTTTCCGTCCGGCGAAGTTGCCAGTTGTTGCACATGCCAGGGAATGCCGCCTAGCGCATGCGATCCGGGGGTTTGATCGGAGGCATCTTCCCCGTCATCCGCCGGCTTGCTTCCCGCGGCGGCATGACGGGCGATGGCATCGGCTACATCCAGGCTGAAGACCTCGTCTCCGCGTTCCGCTCCCCGATACTGGTTCACATCCTTCCAGTCTTTCTTGTAGGCGTCCTTTTGCGCTTTGGTCCAGGGCGTGCGCGTGGCGAAGTAAAGCGTGCGCGAATCCGCCGACCAGCTAAAGGCATGGACTTCCTCTTCGCCTTGCGTGACCGGAAACGCTTCGCCGCCATTGGGTGAAATCAAATACAGTTGCGCGGTCTCACCGTCTTTGGAATTGCCGCCGGAATCGTCGTCCTTGGAGGAAGCCGTCTTGCGTTCGGAAACGAAAGCGATCCATTTCCCGTCCGGAGACCACTCCGCATCGGTATCGTTGCCGGACTGCGTCAGCGGAATCAGCGCGCCCCCGCCGTTCCCATCATCACGGTACAGCCACAGTTCTTTGCGAAAGACGTTCTGGTCCCAGTCGGGACGCTCCAGGGCGATCACCACCGTCCGCCCATCCGGCGAAAGCTTCACACTGTCGTAGCTGATGAAGTTAAAGAACTCATCGAGCGTCAGCTTGGGCTTGTCGGCGGCGCTGGCGGAGAGAAGACCAAAAGTTACAAGGAAAACAAAGAGGCAGAAGAGAGAGAGTTTTTTCGTGATCATAAGTGCCGAGCATGAGATATACCCTGCCAGCCCTGCTCTTGTAAATGATCGACTCAGAAAACGATGCAACCCCGGGTCATGTCGCGGTGACGCAGCGTGAGCGACTCACTCCAGTGACTACTTCCCTTGACTTCCAGTCATCTTCTCAGGTACGCTCGCTCGTCTTTCAGGGGCGCTCTGCTCCTAGAGCGTCACTCGGGTCCATCCTTATTCCAAGTCAAATCAATTTGCGACCGGGAGGTCAGAATCCATGAACAAATTCGTAGGGATTTTGTTGGGATTGTCGTGTCTGGCGGGAGGAATTAGCAACGCAGCAGCACAGGATCCGTCGAGTGGATCAATGGCGCCGCCCAAAGTGCTCGTGCTTTATCGCGAATTGCTAAAGCCGGGAAAACAGGGCACCTCGCATGAAAAGACCGAGAGTGCATTCGTGCAGGCCGTCACCAAGGCCAAGTGGTCGCAACACTATTTCGCCATGGATGCCCTCTCCGGGCGGCCGCGTTCGCTGTTTCTCTTTCCTTATGATTCGTTTGACGCCTGGGAAAAGGACTATCAGGCAGGACAGAAGAACCCGGCGCTCGCGGCCCAGCTTGACCGTGCCGGCGTGGCCGACGGCGAATTGCTGAGCGATATGGACGCCACCGTCCTCAGCTATCGCCCCGAGCAAAGCTTGAATGCGGACGGCAGCATCGCCAAGATGCGCTATTTCGAGATTTCCCTTTACCAGGTTCGCGCCGGACACCGCCACGAGTGGGATGAACTGGTCAAACTGGTCAAGGACGCTTATGCAAAAGTCCCCGACTCCCATTGGGCCATGTATGAAGTGGCCTACGGCCAGCAGCCCAACACCACATACGTCGTTTTCCACGCCCTCAAGTCCGCCGCGGAAATTGACGGTTTTGAGTCGCACGACAAGGCTTTCGTCGAAGCCCTGGGCGGAGAAGGCCTGAGAAAGCTGGGGGAACTGGAATCGTCCGCAGTGGAATCCAGACAAAGCAACTTGTTCTTGTTCAATCCAAGAATGAGTTATCCGCCGGAAGAGTGGATCAAAGAGGATCCAGATTTCTGGAAGCCGAAGATGATGATGCCGGCCATGCCCAAGAAGCCAGCCGCCGAAAAACCAGCCGGCGCGCAGTAAGAATAGTCAACCGGGTGCCCCGGGTCTCGCCGCGTTTGCGAGACCCGGGATTCCACGCTTCGTATCAGGGCACGGCCGGGTGGTGCCCCATCCTTATTTTTGCGTTCTTTGCGAAAAGGGCGTGGGGGGCAGCGCCTAACAGACCAAGAGATTACAACCGGTGCCCTGGGTCTCGACACTTTTACGCGACATGGAACCACGTTGCAACCGCAAACGCAGAGGATCCCCAATCTGCAAGTTCCGTTCACATTTGAGAGCTAGACTTCACGAGCCGGAAGATGGCCCACTCACCGTTCAGTATTTGTCGATTTTCGGCTCGGCCTTTTGAAGGCGAACTCCATTCCCCTCATCGATACTGAGGAACGTGAAACCAGCGGAGCCATAACAACCCAGCAGCCCCGGATACATCGTCTTATCGTCAGAACTGTATGCCGCAATCGATTTGCCCTGATAATTGACCACCTGAATCATTCCAGTGTTCATGCCCTTCTTAAGGAAGCTGATCGCTAGACTACCAGGAGCGGACTTTATTCTTTTGGCCAACAACCCGGAGCCGGGAGAATCCACTTGCAACTTCCGAATGACCTCCCCTTTGGGCGAGATCACGTAGATCAGAGCGGGCGAAACCGAACGCAGTAGATAAGCATTGCCATCTGAACCGAGAACCCCATCACCATGCACTACAAAGTTGTTTCCATAGTCGCTGTAGTCAGGGACAAAGTTTGGCTCACCGGCTTCAGTCCGCTTCCGCGAGTCTTCGTCCTCTGTTTCATAGATTTCCTTGATCAACTTACCGCCCGCGTTGAACACGCCGGTGTATGGGGTGCGGTTACGAGATCCATGGATACCACTCAGTAGAAATTCTCCGGATCGGAAGACCACAATCTGGTATGGGATGAAAAATGGGACATCGAGCTTCACCTTCGACTCGACCAATCCGTCCCTCGAGAACAGAACGACATACAAAGCGCCTTCAGCGTCAGACCTGCCTGCTAGGTAGACTTTGCCGTCGTTGGCAACAAAGAAATCTATGGCTGAAAGGCGCGGGGAAACACTCGCGATGCTGAAAGACCCCGTCAGACTCCCATTCGGACTGATCCTCTGTATAGGCAAGATAGATATTGGATGTTGCTGTTTGGATGTCTCTGCGTCCAGCAGACGAACGTAGACGTTACCATCGTCGTCGCACCTTGCCTTACCTGCGAGCGCACCTGCGAACGGAACTATGGCTCGCGATGTCAGTTGCAAACTCTCAGGAGCAGGAGCATCCTTCGACGCAGCTACCTTATCTTGGGCGCAGGTCCATGTCGAAATGGCGCACATAAGAAGAACGAAACAAAACCTCATTGGATACCTCCGCAATTATATTGCTTACTGGTTGTTGGACGAACATAAGGGCTCAACCCGAAGTTTCCAACATCGACACGGTCACCCAGGAGCAACCGGAAATCACCTTTATCGACACATGCATTCACCAGAGAGAAACGAGGGCGATGGCGTCTGGTGGGTACTACCGCAGTGTGCTGGTCGAGGGTCACCAAGAAAACATCGTATGCCAAGCGGCCATCTTTGGACTCGCCATCTTGAGGGTCAGGGTTGACCGCTGCCTTGTAACGAAACTGATTGCCGAATCGATCGGTCCGCCTAGACTCTTTGTACTTGAGCGCCAGCGAGAAAACACCTAGTTCTGGAAGCGTATGAATCTCACCGGGCTGCGAGATCCCGTCGTGGTTCTCATCAATCCACAGCAGTAGATGTGAAAAGATAACGTCTCGCTTGTCAATGATCCCGTCGCCGTTTCCTCCGTTTTCGGGCTTGTCAAACTCGGCCAAGGCTAGAAATCCGTTCGGATCGGGAGACGGCGGCTG
Organism: Terriglobales bacterium; assembly: GCA_963802555.1. Lineage (GTDB taxonomy): Bacteria > Acidobacteriota > Terriglobia > Terriglobales > Acidobacteriaceae > DATBAX01. Next base: position 1,730,139 of record CAWDJD010000002.1, read on the forward strand.
CTGAGTGACATTGCCAAAGAGTTCCTTGCCGTTGTCGATCTTTCCATTGCCATTGCGATCCAACGCCAAGAAGGCGTTACGGGAATCCTCGCTCGTCCACGCAATCTGAATCGCATTCCCGGCTCCTGCCATGTCGAACAGCACGCCATTGCTAGCGGAAGTCAAATCGAAACCCCTACCACTTGTATCAATTAAGATGGGCGAACAGCTCCCATATGGCTGCTAACTGCAAGTATTGTAGTCCCAGTAATCGCCGCAGGGAGGATTGTACGGCGGTGAGCCAGATGGTTGGCACTGTCCGCAGTCAATGGGATCGTACGTGATGCTCGTCGTGCCATGCGCGACGCCACAACATTCGCCGTATCCCTCAGAACAATAATCCGATGGGTCACCGGTATTGCCTCCGCAGCTGAGGTCGGGCTGTTCCTCTGTGCCGTCGCAGCAACTAACGTTTCCTTCATCTATCGATATCTGTCCACAGCCCTGCGCTTTCGCTTCAATGACGCAGAATCCTGTGGACAGGAGCAAGATAACTCCGGTGAGTATGGTGATAGGGAGAGTCTTCATCGGCATCCTCCAAGTCTGTTTGGGGGGGAAGGAGAAAGAACCGCGTTGCGCTCAACCTAAACTGAATTGCTGGCGAAGCGGATATGAAAATGAGTTTTGTTACAGAATCCGTAAAACTGTAATATCCCTTTAACAATTGCTTCTGGACGCGCGGCGCACGCTCGGAGCCAGATCACGACCAAGGCGCAATGAGAGCTATCTGCCCTTCTCCCCAAAATATTCCCACCGCTGCAACGCAATCGGCACATTCCCATTCAGCCACAAGTAATCATGGAACGCGCGCAGATCGAACGCATCGACCCTTCTGTCTTTTCGCGTCGGCAAGAAACTGGAAGATCTGCAGTTTCCCAATCTCATAGGAAATCCCCTGCCCTGGCGTCGACGCGAAAAACGCCGCTTCCCCGTTGGCCGTTTCTGCGTCCATGGGCACAGTATTCTTCAGATATTCCGCGCCTTGCGCAATGGTGAACTCCCCCAGCGCCAGCTTGACATCCACTTCCACCCGCAGCGCCCGCAGACGCATGAAGTTCCAAATGATCACCCGGCTCCGCGGACTGTCATCGAAGAAACCCGCATGCAGCATCATTTCTTCGGCGTAGAATCCCAATCCCTCATTCGCTCCTGAGTCGTAGTAGTGCCGCCGGATGGCATCCGGATCGGCCCAGGAGAGCGACATCTGGAAGTAGTGTCCGGGAATGCCTTCATGCACCAGAATGGCCCGCGGATCGGTGGCCATGGTGGCCGCAAAATATCCCAAACCGGCGCTCGGCGGATCGACGTAGCGCGTGCTGTTCTGCTTGGTTCGGCTGGGCCCGGTGAAGTCGTCGATTTCGCCGAAATCGGCCATGGGCGCGAGATACGCTGGGGTGGGCAAGTAAAGATAATGTGGCAGCCAATCCGGCACCGTCAAAAGGTCTTTTTCTTTCAGAAATTTGCGGACGGCGGCTTCATCTTTCTCCTCGCGCGCCGCCTCTTCGGCCTGGTCCTTAAATAACTTCAGCGGCGGCGTACTCGCAGCCCGATGTTCTTCGTAAATCTGCGACGCCACCGACCGCGCCCACTCCTGCTTTCCCATCGCCAGCAATTGCTCCGGCGTGTACGGCAGCAGCGCTACATTCTTCAGAAAAAAAACGTAAGCATCGCGCCCCACCGCCGTTTGCGAGGACATGCCAGGCAGTCGTTGATTCAGCCAATCTCGATAAGACTCGAGTGCGACGATCGCTTGCTCCGACGCCGCGTCCAATCCCTCCGCTGATTTCGCATCCAGATGCGGCTTCAATTCCGCCACCGACTTGCGTACATACGTGCGGACGTCCTTAAGCTGGTCGAGCGCCAGCCGGGCAAAAGGCGCGGCGGGTTTGGTCAGGTTCTTCTTGGAATACTCCAAAGTTTGTGGAATCGAAGCCAGAGTGGCCACGATCTGGGACGTGCGTGCCGCATCAAACGGGGGAGGCGGCAACAGCAGGCTCATGTAGGCCCCCAGACTCTGGTCCAAATAAAACCCGGGATTCCGCTGCCAGCTGCGATTAAGATCCAGTTCCCAGCGCACTCGCGCAATCGCCGATCCCACCAGCCGGTAATCCACCTGCCGCGCCACCGGCCAGTTTGCCGCATCGATCTTCTTCCAGCGGCCTTCGAACGCCTCCAGTTGCTTGTGATAGGCAGAAACTTTTTCCGGAGACCAATCCGGCACCCAACCGTCAGGCCGCTCAATGCGGGTGATGTCATCGCCCGTAACCGGTTGCTCCACCGCCCGCCACCTCCAGAACTGTTGGGCCAGATCGTCCAATTCGTCGGCATGCAGTGCAGGAACGACCGCCACGAACATCGCCACAACCAGCAACGTTTTCATCCTTCGCATACGGCATCTCCAATGAAATTGTTGACGCAGAGATCGCCAAGCTCCTCGAGAAATTCCCAGGCTTTCCTCTGCGTTCTCAGCGGTCTCGGCGGTTAAACGTTTCAATGCGCGGCTTCCGCATTCTTCAGCGCATCGTCCAGCCCCAGCTCGCTCTTGGGACTGTTGCCTTCGACCACGCGCCAGCCGTCGTCATAATGTTTAAAGCCGACCTAGACTTGAATTGCACGCCTCCGCTCGACAGGGCAGCCCCGACTTCGTTCGCCGGCACCCACTTCCACGAAAAATCCACATCGGCGACGCCGCCGTTCTTGCTGATTCCGGTCACTTCGATCAACTCCCGGGTTGCAATCGGCACCTGAAAATATTGCGAAGGGGGATCGCTGTTGGGAATCAGATCGCGAAACGTTTCCACTCCAATGGGAGTGAAAGTCACATCCTGGCACGGTGGCGGGGTCACACCCGCCGGACAGGAAACCAGGCTGGCGGTAATCCAGCCCCGCCGTTGCAGCACCAGGTACTCGGGCGAAAGATAATCTTTGTTGGGAATGACTCCAATGCGCAGCCAGAACTGCTGCGTAGTCTTGAACGTATCCGAGCCCGCAATCAGATCGGCGGCGAGCCGCCGCGTAAGAAAATCACGCGGCGAGCAGGCCACGGCCAAACACAAGATCGCCGCCAGCAATGGAATCTTCAGTTTACGCATCAGGTGTTCGCTAAAGGATTGTAACCAAACCCGGACCCCGTTGCGGCAAGAAAGGACGGTCGGCAATCTGTCCATCGAACTTCACGGCCCAGCGACCTGGGATCGCAGTTTGGCACGATGGGCAACGGCCATCCGGCGTAAGCCGATAGTCCTGAATGAAATAGCTGTGGCGCTTGATCAAAGTTTCGCCGCAGTGATGACAGCGGGTATCTTCATGACGACCAACCATCCCCGGCAAATTCCCCGCGTAAACATAACGCAGCCCGGCACTTCGCCCAATCTCCACGGCGCGCAACAAGTCTTCCGGCCGCGTGTCTTCTGGATCGGACATTTTGTAATCCTTGTGGAATGCCGTCACATGCCAGGGGATGTCGGGTGAGATGTTGAAAAGAAAATCAGTTAGCTTTCTCAATTCGTCATTCGAATCATTGAAGCCGGGGATCAGTAAAGTTACGATCTCCAGCCACACACCCATCTCATACAAACTGCGAATGGTTTCGAGAATCGGCTTCAAGCGGCCGCCCAGCTGATGATAGTGGCGATCGTCAAAGCTCTTTAAATCAACTTTGTAGAGATCGATCCAGGGACGCAGATATTCCAGCACCTGCGGCGTCGCGTTGCCATTGGAAACAAAGCCGGTGATCAACCCGGCGGCTCTGGCTTGTTTGAACACCGCAACCGCCCACTCGGCGGTGATTAGCGGTTCGTTGTATGTACTTACAAGAACCTTCGCGCCCTGACGCAGCGCATCCTGCACCAGCGCTTCGGGCGAAGCTCGCAGCGGAGACGAGACCGCTTTAGGATCGCGCAAAGCCTGCGAGGTCACCCAGTTCTGGCAGTATCCGCAATGCAGGTCGCAGCCCAACATGCCAAAACTATAAGCCAGTGCGCCGGGATAAGCATGAAAGAAAGGCTTCTTTTCAATGGGATCGCACTGCACCCCGCCAACGTATCCCCAGGGCACGTAGAGCGTTCCGCCCTGGTTGTAGCGGACTTTGCAGACGCCGGGCTGGCCATCCGGGATGGGACAGCAATGTCCGCAGGCGAAACAGCGCACGCGGTTGCGATCAAGTTTCTCGTAGAGCTCGCCTTCGCGGACGTTTTCGTGGAGGATGTCGCGGAGGGTGGACATGCAGCGCCTCTCAAATTCCATTTTACTCCCCGCAAATCTAAGACCGCTAACTGGATTGTATTCATAAAGTTATCTCTAAGTTATTAACAACAGGAACTCGATTATGTGGGGAATGTCCCCGGAACCGGTGTCTCGATGCTCTCCCACAATGCCTCCCGCGGGGCCACAGATGACTTATAGGCTCGATTGGAGCTTGGGACACAGGAAAGGCCCACCCGGCCATCTTCGGCGGCTAGAATCGACGGCGAGACAATTGTTATCTTATAGCTATTATTTAATGGTCGGGGCGACGACCGTCCCACGCCCCGACCAAGCCTTTGATTTCCATCCCACAGGTTCCCAAGATTTCTCGGCAAAGAACGCAAGCTAGAGCAGCCTGCGGCCAAACCAGTAAAATGGACGGGCAATTTTGATGGGGGGCGCGGCATGGCAAGTTCAGAGATCGCTTTCCGAGGAAAAGAGACCAGGATTTTCGATCCTCAGGACGGCCAAGCAGGCTGCGGCACCGAAGTGCTGGATGCGAGCCTGGTCCGGCGTGGCGATCAATGGTGGTTGTATCTCGCTGGCCAGGCAGGCGGATACGGAGCCACACAACTCTTCAGCGCTGCACTCGATCCCGGCGCACCGCTCTCCGCTCTGGGCTGGAAACTTACCCGGGTCCAAGCCGGCGAATTGGCCCCGCTTGCCGGACAGAGCATGAGCCACGTGTGGGACGGCAATGGCGGGCGGCACTGCCCCTCGTTTGTAAAAGGATGGGATCCCCACAAACGCGAATGGGTGGAGCGTCTCTACTACGCGGGAAGCGCGGAGAACCTGTGGGGACCCTACACGATTGGCTTTTTGGAATGGAACGGGACGGCGTGGATGGATCAACCCGCAGCTGCGTTTGTTGCGAATGAAGAGTGGGAACACGGAAGTGTGTATGAGCCAAACCTCATCTATCACGATGGCAAGTGGAAAATGTGGTATGTGGCGGGATCGAACCACGAAAACTATCTGGTGCACGGCTACGCGGAGAGCGAGGATGGAGTGACGGGGTGGAGCAAGCACACGATTTTCGCGCCTCCGGAAATGAAGATGTTCGATTTCTGCGTCCGTGAAAGGGGCGGTTGGTTCGACGCGATCTTGGCGCGGGTTTGGGTTGGAGAAGGTAGCGCGCCAGCGGAGACGGGACTGTGGTGGTGCCGGGCTGATACGCCTTCCGGACTTTTTTCTGACTGGAGCCGCCCGATCCAGATCATGACCGCGGAAGATCGGGGATGGCACAGCGGTCCATGGAAGCCTTCGTTCGCTTTCGACGAGAAGAATGCCGATCGCGCATTCGTATTCTTCGACGGACTCTACCGGACCAGCGACCCGGGCCCGTTCCCCTTTGCCTTTACCCTTGGCTGCCTTGAAGTTGACCTGCCGCGATCATCCACGACGTTGCGGGAGGACTCACGGCGCTGAGTGAGAGGAACCTTTGGCAGGTGTCTGATGGGTTTTGATCCAGTCCTCGGCGCGGGTTTGCTCCGCCAGGATCTGGGCACGGCTTAAGCGTGAAGCCAGCAGGGCCACGCGGTATTTGCTGCTCTCGTCTCCGCCAGCTTCTGCGAGGATGGCCCAGTAGTAAGCTTTGCTCAAGTCCTGGGAGGTGCCCCGTCCTGCCCAGTAGTAGGCTCCCAGGGTCGCCTGGGCCGGCACATTCCCCTGCTCCGCGGCCTTCGCGAACCAGGCGAGGGCCTGGGAATAATCCTGAGCAACGTCCTCGCCGGTGGCATAACGTGCGCCCATTTCAAACTGCGCTACGGGATCGCCTTGCTCGGCCAGGCGCTGCATGCTCTCCGGTTGAGAAGCGGAAGCCGGAGACGGGACCGGGGCTTTCGCAGCAGGAACGCTCGAATTCGCCCGCTGCGACCGCGCTGGGAAGGACTGCATCCTGCTCCTGATCCAAGGGGCGGCGGCCCACACTAATGCCACTATCAGCGTGGCGGCGGAGACCACCAGAAGAAACCGGCCAAACCAGGTTGTCGAAGGCGCGGCCGCTGGTTCAGCGGAAACCGGCTCTGCGGGCGAATCCAGATTCACGAAAGCCGGCTTGGAGAAAGCGGAATTGAAACTGGCTACCGGTTTGTCCTGCAACGGCGAAACCTGCAGTGGAGGAATTTCCGGCAACGGTGCCTTCACCGGCGGAACCTGCGTGGCGTTTTTTATGGCACCGGCGATCATTTCCGCCAGGCGTTGCAGGACCATGTCGTCATTGGCGGTGAAGGCCATGGGCTGGGAGGAAAAGACTTCCAGCAGTCCGAAAACCACGTGATCATTGCGCACCGGCACCGCCACCATGGAGCGAATGCCCAGCAGGCGGCAACTCTCGGGATCCACCCGGAGATCGCTCTCGGCATCTTCACAACGCAGCAACTTAGCGGTGCGGATGCACTCGCCGGAGAAACCCGATCCCAGATCCAGGCGCGCGCCCAGCGGGGGCGCGTCTGAGCCGGCGCGGGCCCGGCAGACAATTTCGTTCCAGTTGGATTTGTCCGCCAGCGCGATGGCCGCGCCAGTGGCGCGGGTGAACGAGCGCGCACGGCCTGCGATCAACGGCAGGATTTTCTGCAGGTCGCGGGCCAGAGAGTCGACTTCGCGCTTCACCGCAGCGAGAGCGATCAACAACGAGGTGTAGTCGGGAGGAGCTGACGGTTCAAACGGCTCGGTTGAGGCTATAGCAGCCGGAGCGGCACTCCCCGCGCCCTGCGGAGCACTGGATCCCGGCCATGCCGCGCCAGCTTCGGCATGATTTACACAAGCGGCAATGGCATTGGCGAACAACCACTGCTTAAGCTGCTGGCGGGATTCTCCCGGCATTGCGGAGAATGCGATGCCCGCACGTCCGGCCGGATCGGACCACACCACCGCACCTGCGGTGTGGATGTAGGTCCTGGTCTCCGCCAGGTCCAAAACCAAAGGCAGGTCACGGTTGTGCGGGAGGGGCGAAGCCGTCTGAATGCACATGCCAGTTTCGCTGATGTCGAGGATCTCGCTCAGATCGAGGACCATTCCGCTGGAGTTTCCGGTCAGATTGGCATAAGCGGGAATATGGATTTTCTGCCGCACGCACCGGCGTCGCTCAGGGTAGGCGGACTGCGGCTCCCGGCGATTGGCAGCCGGGCGGTTCCCGGAAGTTAGCATACAGACTGCTCTAATACTACCCCAGCGGGCGGGGGCAGATGACGAGGAAAATCAAGGCGGTGAAGCGCGCGAGCAACACCCCCACCCAAGCGGAGCCTGGACGGATCACACGGTGGATTTCGGATGGTTGCGATGGGCTGGGCAACCAGGCCATCATTCGTTGACTCGATGAACTTGCGTCCCTAAGATAAGGCAACCCCAAAACTGGGCGTCTTCGAATGATCGGCCAGACCATCTCGCACTATCGCATCATTGAGAAATTGGGCGGCGGCGGGATGGGTGTGGTTTACAAGGCAGAAGACTTGACCCTGCACCGCTTTGTCGCCCTGAAATTTCTGCCCAATGACGTCGCCAGTGACGCGCAGGCGCTGGCCCGCTTTCAGCGGGAAGCGCAGGCGGCGTCGGCGCTCAACCATCCCAATATCTGCACTATCTATGAAATCGGGGAGCAGGATGGGCGTCCGTTCATCGTCATGGAGTTTCTGGATGGAGTGACGCTGAGGCACCGCATTGCGGGGCGTGCGCTGGAAACTGACGTCCTGCTCTCGCTCGCTATCGACATTGCCGATGCGCTCGAGGCGGCGCACGCGTCCGGAGTGGTGCACCGCGACATTAAACCGGCGAACATTTTTATCACCAAGCGGGGGCATGCCAAGATTCTGGATTTCGGCCTGGCCAAAGTGACGCCCGCCATCGACTCGGCGGGTGCGGACGCCCGGGAAACGATGACCGCCGACCACCTGACCAGTCCGGGTACGATGGTGGGAACGGTGGCCTACATGTCGCCGGAACAGGTGCGTGCGAAAGACCTCGATGCCCGCACCGACCTGTTTTCCTTTGGCGCCGTGCTGTACGAGATGGCGACGGGTACGTTGCCCTTCCGCGGGGAAAGTTCGGCGATGATTTGTGAATCGATCGTGAACCGTGTTCCCGTACCTGCGGTGCGATTGAATCCGGATCTGCCGGCGGAATTGGAATGGATCGTCGACAAGGCGCTGGAGAAAGATCGCAATCTGCGCTACCAGCATGCCGCCGACATGCGGACCGATCTGCAACGGCTGAAGCGGAGCAGCAGCTCGGGGCGCGTTCAGGTATCGCCTTTGGAGCCAGCGGAACATGCGGGACGAGAGTCCCAGCAAACAACGTCACCGCTAACCCCAAAGAGGCGGACTGGCTATTACTTGGTTGCCGCTGCATTTGTGTTGCTGGCTGCGGCCGGAGCCTTTCTCTTCTATCACTCGTCTCGCGGCAGCCCTCCCGCCAGCAAAGAGTGGGAGCAGCTTACTTTTTTTACCGACTCTGCCGTGTATCCAGCTTTATCACCGGACGGACGAATGCTCGCGTTCATCCGCGGAAGCGGTTCCTTCATGGGCCCTGGACAAATTTATGTCAAGTTTCTGCCGGACGGCCAGCCGGTCCAACTTACGCATGACTCGACCATCAAAATGAGTCCGGCATTCTCCCCGGATGGCTCACGCATTGTGTACAGCGTGGTCGAGCCCTGGGAAACATGGGAAGTGCCGGTTTTCGGCGGCGAGGCCCACATGCTGCTGCCCAACTCTTCCTCTTTGACGTGGATTGAAGGCGGGAAGCGGCTACTGTTTTCCGAAATAAAAGAAGGCTTGCACATGGCGGTGGTGACCACGGATGAAGGCCGAGGGAACAGCCGAGACGTTTACGTGCCCGCCGGAGAGCGCGGCATGGCCCACCATTCGTATCTTTCGCCGGATAGTAAATGGATGCTGGTCGTCGAGATGAACAGTCGTGGCCAGATTCACCAGTGCCGGATTGTGCCGTTTCAGGGAAGTGGCAACATGCGCCTGGTGGGACCCGCCGACAGTTCGTGCATTTCGGGCGCGTGGGCCCCCGATGGTAAATGGGTGTATCTCTCGGCAAATACTGATGGATTTCATATCTGGCGGCAGGGTTTTCCGTCCGGCGAACCAGAGCAAGTCACTGCCGGGCCAACGTTCCAGGAGGGTGTTGCCATGGCCCCGGATGGCAAATCACTGATTACATCGGTCGGCTCGACAGACAGCACGGTGTGGCTGCACGACAAGCAAGGCGAACACCAGATCTCCTCCGAAGGAAACGCGGTTCAGCCTTTGTTCTCTTCTGACGGCAATATTCTCTATTTCCTGATGGCGAACGGGCAAACGCGCAGCAACGAGCTGTGGAGCCAGGACCTGCCCAGCGGGAAAGTGGATCGACTGCTGCCCGGCTACGCCATGGGAAGCTACTCCGTTTCCCGGGACGGAAAAGAAGTCGTCTTCGCGATGAACGACCAGAGCGGCAATTCCGGCCTGTGGATCGCACCCACCGATCGGCGGTCGTCGCCGGTGCGGATCTCGTCAACGTCGATTGAGGATTCTCCTTACTTCCTGCCGAATGGCGACATTGTTTTCCGCGCCATCGAAGGCGGATCGAATTTTCTCTATCGCATGAAAGCGGATGGAACTGGACGCCACAAAATCAGCTCCGAACCCATTTTGGATATCGCTTCAGTATCGCCGGACGGCCGCTGGATCATTGCCGGCTCAGCCGGCGCAGGTCAAGAGCATTCGGTTGCCACCAGAGCGTTCGCGCTGGATGGGAGCGGGATTGTACCGTTGTGCCACGGATATTGCGGGCTGATCTGGGATAATTCCGGGAAATTCGTCTACCTCGGTTTCCTGGAGCTGCACGAAGGCACCTACGTGTTGCCCGTGCTGCATGACACAGGACTGCCGAAAGTACCGCAGGCTGGGATCACGCGGCTGGAGGACTTTACGAATGCGAAGACTGTAGCAATTCCGGGATTGGTGCGATCGGCCGCAAGCGGCTCCGTCTATGCCTACACCCGTCAGAATACTCGCCGCAACCTTTATCGCATTCCGTTGCCATAGCTGAGGCGGTCTGCTGGGCGGGGCGCGGTTGAGCTTCCCAAAGAGTCACCAGAAACGTCCAGGAACATCCCCGTCAAGCGGAGCTTGAACTGGGCACCGTATGGATCTCAGATGGTTGCATTCGTTGACGGGGTAGTGTACGGCGACGGCAAAAGTGCTACACCCTACACCTATAACAAAGTACATCTTGTTTCGGATTTCGTAACGTCCGGCTCTCTGTGCAAATCTTTCCGCTTGACTCGCGAGAAATTCGACACTACATTCCCCACACAGTTTTCTGAGGGGGAAACTGCAAACCATTTTTGGAGGAGCCTATGGCTCGCTTCTGGGTTGGTGTGTCCCTCTTTCTGCTTGCTGCTTTTTCCCCTTTCCAATCCTTTGCTCAACAACCGTCCGCGCCGCAGCGCGATCCCTTGGCTCTCAGCGTAATTGCTCAGTCTTTGGAGACGATGGGTTTGACTCCATCATTAAATCTGCGGACACTCTCGCAAGGATCAATTACGTATGCCGACCAGGACATCAAAGCGATAAGCATCGAAACCGCCGGAGTAGACCGGTTCCGCAGTAATATCGGCGCGAACGAGCGTAGCTTTGTCGCGAATGCAGGCAATGGATTCATGCTGAAGCAGGGTTCGCGCTACAAGGTCCAGTCGTGGATGACTCAATACAAGCGGCCTGACCATCTTCCTGGCCTGGCTATCATGGCTGCGTATTTGAACCCTCAAATCCAAATCATTTATGTAGGTTTGGAAAGCGTCAACGGATCACCTGCGCATCATCTCCAGATGTCAGTTATTCCGGTGGATGGAACTTCCGTCCAAATGGCGAACTTGATTTCTGAATTTCATGTCTACATCGATCAGGTTTCATTGCTGATAGTAAAGACAAAGACTTTCGATTTGTCCCCCGAAACTCCCGATAACCGTACCCTCGTTGAGAACTTCTTTAGCAACTATCAGAATCCGGATGGAACCCAGCTACCTTTTCAGGTAATCAGTTTTGTGGCTGGTCACCAATACAGCGAAATTGATTTCACGAGTATTTCGCTCAATGCCAGTATTCCTGATTCCGATTTTCAGTGAGGGACGATCATGCGAAATCAATTCAGCGCTGTGTTGCTGCTCATGATTTTTGGGTTATTTGTGTCACACGCCAAGGCACAAACCGAAGTCCCAACGCGGGTAACGGACCAGAACCGGACGGGAGACCTTCCGTTTTCAACGTCCGTCGGCACGAGCATAGAGCATGTGGATGCCACCACCGGAGCACTAAACATTACGCTCCCGATGATCAAGACCCCTGGTCGCGGCATGGATTGGGAACTGAACTACAGGTGGAATAGTAACTATTTCCTGATGGCACCACGAACCGATGGGCAAGGTCGTCCGTTTTGGCTGTGGACCATACCGGTCAATTCTGGTTGGCAGACCAACCACACCTACCATACTTCGACTCATTTCAGCATTGCCTGCGACGGGAATACAGGGACATTTTATGGCAATGATAGTTACATCTATTCGGACCCTGCCGGTGCCTCACACTCGCTTGCAATGCAATACGAAACGGGACCATGTTCTGGTCCTGGGAATGCCAATGGCAACACCGCAGGGCCTGACCTAACTGGGATGGGAATGTTGGGAACAGGAGCGACGGCCCAAGCCTACACTTCTAAAGTTCTCCTGGCTGATGGAAGCATTGAGGACTACCAGGACAGCAATGGCAACCAGGAAAACAACGGCACCGGCGACACTTTGGGAAGAACGCCGGTCACCATTCAGACGACGAGTTCCAATGGGAATCTAACCCAAACTGTATATACCTACACTGATTCAAACGGCTCGTCTCAAACATACACAATTAATTGGCGCACTATCTCCGTCGTTACTAACTTTGGCGTAAGTTCGGACGGGTGGGGGCCGGTGACTGAAGGCGGCAATTACATGACCGTCATCAGCAACATGGTGCTTCCCAATGGACAAACTTATGCATTTAAGTACGAAGACGGCACCGGTGGCCAGACCTCCTATGGCGAGATTACTGAGATCGATCTTCCCGATGGTGGTGTGATCAACTACACATGGGCAAATCTCTCGGACTTCCGATTAACACGCCGGTATGTCGCCAGTCGTACCGAAACAGTCAATGGTGTGAGTTCAACGTGGAATTTTGCTGTTTCAGCAACCTATTCCGATTACGACGAAAGTACATACACAAGCACCGTCACCTACCCTGCGGTAGGAAGTCCTCCTGTCCAGAATCAGTCCGTATTCACCAGCTATGCTGGGGGCGTAAAGGACGCCAAAATTTACGCAGGAACCGCATCAGGCACGCCTTTGCGTGAGTACGCTGTAACCTACGCTGTTGATTCCGACCCGACGGTAGACGACGCCTGCTATAACCCTTCCAGCGACCTTCCGCCACTGAGAACACAGGCTGTAGGTCTGCGCCCAACCATTATCACAACCATTCTGGAAGACGGGAAGACGCAGGCTCAAAGGCAGATCGACTATGAAACATTCACCTACACGTACTATCCGAATCACTGCACGGACACGCTCGAAAATAACTATGTGAAAACGTACACTACCAGTCGCGGAAACGTGTCTGAGATTCGGGAATACGATTGGGGGTTCAATGCACCGGGTCCGCTACTCCGCCGAACGAAAAAGACGTACTTGCACTCATCGGGTAATCCCGGCTATACGAATTACTTGAGTAGAAACATTGTTAACAAAGTTCTTACCGATATGGTTTGCACGGGCACCGCAACTTGTAATGGGTCCGGGGACCAAACTGCGCTCACTCAATACGAATACGACAACTACGTTGCTGGAACAAATGCACTCATCAATACCAGTGGCACACCAGCGCCTCAGCACGACTACACGAACTACTCGTCAACGTTTACGTACCGGGGCAACGTGACGCGAGTAAAGCGCTGGAGGAACACCGACGGCGTCTATATTACCGACACATACACCTACGATGATTTGGGCAACATCCGGGCCATTGCCGATCCGCTTGGTCACACTACAAGCTGGTCTTATGCGGATAGCTGGTACGACTCACATTGTCCGGTGCAGACCGGATATACCGGGCAGGCTTATCCCACTCAAATGACGGACGCGCTGAGTCATCTGGTGCAGGTGTCGTATTACCAATGCACTGGTTTGAAACAGGCTCACAAGGACCAAAACGACATCACAGCAGGAAGAACCGGGACACTGTTTTCCTACGATCTTCTCGGGAGGCCGACCCTCAAGCAAGATACGCATCTCTCAACAGGCAGCTTCGGGCAGACCACAAATACTTATAACGATATAGCTCCGGTAAGTGTGACAACCAATACGACAGTCACCTCTGCCTTAAGCATAAACTCGGTCGCAACCAAAGATGGTCTTGGACGACTCATTCAACCCGTGTTGACTTCAGACCCCGACGGCGCAACTCAGGGAGAAATCGGTTACGACGCTTTGGGACGCAAAGCTACAGCAAGCAATCCGCACCGAACTGCTTCCTTGCCCTCCGATGGTACGAGCACAAACAACTATGATGCCCTTAGTCGAGTGATATCCGTGCTCCAGGCAGACGGTTCGCAGTCTTTCACCAGTTACGCGCTGAATTGTTCAACCGTCACAGACGAGGCAGGAAAAAAGCGGAAGTCCTGTGCGGATGGATTGGGACGACTTACGCAGGTTTTAGAAGACCCTACGACATTAAACTACGAGACCGACTATCAATACGATGTTCTCGGAAATCTGACCAGCGCAACCCAGAAAGGGGGCGATCCCAACTCGGCTAATTGGCGGGTTCGCACTTTTACCTATGATTCTTTGTCTCGATTGGTATGCGCTGCTAATCCAGAAGTTCAAGTGGCAACCTGCCCAAGTTTGTCCACCGGCACTTTTCCTGTCGGGGCCACTGTTTATAGCTATGACTTGGCGGGGAATCTGGTAAACAAGACTGCGCCGAAAGCCAACCAAACGACGGCGTCGGTCACAACCACTCTTAGCTTCTGCTATGACTCAGTAAATCGCTTAACCGCAAAGTCCTACACTCTGTCGGCCACGTGTACTTCGCCCGCAGCCAGCTACTTCTATGACCAGACGAGCTACAACGGCCTCACAATCGCAAATGGCGTGGGACGGCGCACGGGAATGAGTGACGGTTCTGGTTCTACTGCTTGGAGCTATGATGCGTTAGGCGGCGTATTGATTGAGCAGCGGACGATCAATGGTTCAACCAGCCTCACCAAGACTACGACTTATACCTACAACCTGGACGAGTCCGTGGCGACGATCACCTACCCAAGCGGCAGAATGATTACTTATACGCCGAGTGCTTCGGGCGGCAACACGGCGTCTCGCCCGTCATCGGCAGTGGACGTAGCACACAGCATCAGCTATGTGACCCAGGCGACGTACACGCCTCATGGTGCGCTCTTCACGTTCAGCAATGGCAGTTCCATCTCAGGTGCACAGAGCTATAACTCGCGTCTCCAGCCAATGCAGCTTTACTATACGACCGGAACAATTTCGCCGACGACTATTTCCCAAATACAAACCGCCGCTTGTCCCACCACGGCAGCCACAATCATGAGCCGCAGTTACAACTTCAACTTGGGAACAACCGACAACGGCACAGTCGCGCTCGCTACCGACTGCCTGGTTACGAACCGCACACAGCACTTTGACTATGACAATCTGAACCGTCTGAAAGACGCCTACACAACCGGGACGACAACCAGCATGACCAACTGGGGAGAGACTTACACTATCGACCCCTGGGGAAACCTGACCAACATTGCTTTGTATCCAGGGCAGCATAATTCCGAAATGCTAAACGCTGCGCCCGCCTCTGCTAAGAACCAATTGAATGGGTTTTGCCATGACGCGGCGGGAAATCTGTTGGGGGCCAGTTGTACGGTTCCGACCTACGCCTACGACGCCGAGAATCGTCTCACTGCAACGGCAGGGTTCACTTATGTCTACGACGGTGACGGCCAACGCGTGATTAAATGCAGTGGGACGTATCCCACCTGCGCTTCTGGAACCCTGTACTGGACGGGCACGGGCAGCGGTGCACTGGATGAAACCAGTTGGACAGGCACGCAGACCGAGGAATACATTTTCTTTGATGGCAAACGGGTGGCACGGCGCGACGGGACGGGGAACACCGTAGAATACTATTTCGGAGACCAGGTGGGATCGGCAACCGTGATTACCGGTTCGACGGGAGGAATACAGAAAGTCTCGATGTACTATCCCTACGGGGGCGAGATTTCGGTTACCGGTCCCGGCTTCGCCAACAACTACAAGTTCACCGGCAAAGAACGGGATGCCGAATCCACTCTAGATGACTTTGGGGCGCGGTTTTACGCTTCTTCGACGGGCCGATTTCTGACGCCGGATTGGGCAGCCCGTGCGACTGCCGTTCCTTATGCGGTGTTTGGAGACCCGCAATCGTTGAATCTGTATGGCTATGTACGAAACGATCCTGTTAGTAGTGCCGATGCGGACGGACATGCGGGCGCTGGCGTAACCGACCCCGAAATCCGGCCCCTAGGAACTTCGGCGGCGGCTGGCGCTGCTGATCCTGCAAATTCGGTATCTCCAGACGAGGCGGATCAGGAACAGAAGGACGCTCGACGAGCGCAGGGCCTAGGTCAACAGCCGGCGCAAAATCAGCTATCCGAGGCCGACGTATCGAAGGTCATTAAGCAGACGCAGGGCAGCCCTTCGGACCCGATTACCGCTTCTATCAACACATTCAATGGCCTCGGAAACAACGCGACGGTGAGCGGCGACACCTTACGTGCGGCTCTCAAGGACAACAATATCCAGGCCAAAGGAGATAACGAGAAGCTGCTAAACAACATCGACTCGATTTCGAAATCAGGCGACAGCGTCACGATCAACAA
This sequence comes from Terriglobales bacterium, assembly GCA_963802555.1. Taxonomy (GTDB): domain Bacteria; phylum Acidobacteriota; class Terriglobia; order Terriglobales; family Acidobacteriaceae; genus DATBAX01. The sequence continues at coordinate 1,746,375 of CAWDJD010000002.1, forward strand.
CCACGCCAAACTAACAGCAGGTCTCGTAACAGAGCAGAAAACGGTCAGCTTCAAAGTCGGTACCCTCGACGGTCATCCGGCTATAAAAGACATTCAGGGAATTGCGGCAGGAAAAAGTTTCATCAAGTTTGATGTTCACAGTGTCGGCGTCGTAAGTACTTCTGGACGGCAAGCCATGATAAGCATCCACTACGGTGGCTTTACGTTCCAGCACACCATAGGCGGCCCGTAGTGACGCGTAATGACGGATGGAAACACACGATTATTCAGTTCGTCGTGCTGACCCTGCTCTTGATCAGGCCATCGGCCGTCGCGACCGACACCAGAATTGGTAAGCCTGGTCATCGGCAGCGCGTAACCGGAGGACCGTATGCGGAAGCCGCGCCGATGTGCTCGCCAGACGGTCGATGGCTTGCATTCGAGTACTTCGACGCTAAACATCCCGATGCCCCTCAGATAAGAATTATGCAACGCGACGGAGGTCTTGAATCGGCACGTCCGCTGATAGATGCAATGCAATATAGCGGCGATATGAGTTGGTCCCCGGACAGTCATTGGGTCGCATTACAGATGGATTTTCCTACAAGAGACCAGAGCGGACCCAGGACGGATGACGAACAGATCGTGAAGATCAACATACAGACGCACGAATTGATCAAGCTCACTCACTTCGCACCCAACACCGCCATCGACCCGACAACAAGCTGGTTGCGAACTGGTTGGATCATTTTCTCAGCGACGGGAGACGATATCATGGGTGTGCCTGAAGGAGGCGGGGACCTGCGCAAGTTTGCTCATCTACCCCTGGATCGCTGCTCAGGCGGTATGGACACGCTCGCAGGATCGCCTGACGGTCGAAGGATCGCATTCGAGATGCTGAACTTCAACCCTGAATGTAACGCTCTTTGGATCGCAGACGCCGAAACCGGAAATACGGTGCGCGTCCCAACCGGCGTACATCCTGCTAGTCCATCTTGGCTGGACGACAATAGTCTACTTTTTTCGGGCGAGAGCGACGACGGGAAACCTGTCGGCATCTACAGAATCTCACTGAGGACCGGAAAGGTAGTTCGTCTGTTAGAGGGGGCCTACCTAACGCCCTTCGTTTGCGATTCTGGGAAAACTCTCTACTTCTCCTTCGGTCCCAAGCTGCAGGTGAAGGGGAACTCATGGAATCAGTTTTATGGCTTTCACATCTGGAAAGTGTCGATGCGAGACTTGCTGCAGTAGGCGCAAAATACCCAAAATGACCCACCAATATCACTCACTCTCGGCGGCACAAAGGTAACGGGGGGTTACAGTTTCGGTTCCACCGGCGATACTGGCGCAAACGGCGGCCCGATGAATGGTGCCACGGTCGATGCTACGGCTCAGGCCTGTGCGGCCTGCTACTGGATCCAGACGGTATCGCAGACCGGAAGCTTTGCAACGAAACAGACCACAGATGCAGTTGGGTCCGTCGGTAGTCCGATATATCCCTACATGGATGGAAATCCCGCTCACTTCTATGACCGACCATCTCGTGAGCAAGGGTATGCTGGCACATTCAATGCGGTCACGATCCTGGGCACCGCAGATTTAAAAAAACAGACATTCCAGGCAAAAGGAGCCATGACGTATGGGTATAGCGTTAATAAAGTCGGTCATGTAACTGGAAGCGCACCGAGGCTAGCTACTCCGTCGCAGGCTGCGACAGGCTCTCTCCGTCGTACGACGCGAGTTTCCTGACTGGAAAATCAACTGAGCGTGATAACAGGGAGGGACTATGTTTAAAACCCGCCAAGTAGTTCGTGTTTGTGTCTCGTCTATTTTTATTCTTGCGAGCTTCCAGGGGAGTCTCGGTCAGGCGACGAGCGCAACTCATGCCCCGAAACTCGCGGCAAACAAGGAATCTGTAGTGCGTTTCTTTTATCAGCCCAACGACAGCAATTATTTCCATGTTGCGCTGTTGTTTCGTGTAGTCGAAGGAAATGACCCGCGTTGGAACACAGCACCGGTGTTCGACGTGGGTAGAACCGCCTATATATCTGCTTCGGAAATGCAGCAGCTCATGACCGCCCTGTCTGGTGCGAATCTGTCTTGGGATGAGTCGGCAACTGTCGAGGGCCTTGAAACGTACAAAAATATTCACTCTTATCGCGGCATGGGCGTCAAGGTGCTGTCCGCCGACGGAACCGCCAAGACCACAATCTCGCCGGACAAGATATGCGAGACCCTCGGCTCCCTGGACCCAGCGCTTCAAACACCGCGTGCCCTCTGGGAGTTTCAACTCTTTCGAACGCAATATCACTGTCAAGTTCCGAACTTTAACCCTAGGGCTTACCCTGACAGGGTTCCTTAGAGAGTAGGCGGCGCAGAATAACGTGCAAAAGGCAGAAAAGGGCCTTGATTGGTTCAACGAATGGCTGGGATTCGGTAAGTCGAACTGTGCCGGAGGAGGTATGGGAAATTCGGGGACAGACGGAACTGACCCCAATTCCGACTATGCTAAAAAGGCGGGTGACCCATTCAAGCCCGCTTTTTGGCTTGAGTGGGTCATTTCTTATCAAACCTTCAGGTTCAATTCCGCTGAAATGCCTGCTAATTCTGCCAGTGCTAGCCAGTGTCTTGGATGAGGGCGGTAGCCTTCGCGAATTCGACCGGCATACCAACGGGAAACCCCAATCTTTGATCGAATAGCCGACGGTGAAATGCCGATGAGCAATGGCTGGATTCGTTGCGAGAACACTTCGCTTGTAAGCCACGCTGGTTGTTGCGATCCATCCCATGCCACGTTTGCCTTTGCGTGGCGTTGTAGCGAGGCTAGATGTTTAGCGCGAGCTTCTGGGCTACGCGCCGCTGTTCGTCCAATTCGCGCTGCCCTCTCAAGCCGTTCGGTCGCTACCTCGACAGCGCAGGTCGGGCAATGATCTCTTTCAGTCTTGACGGGTTTACCGCATGTGCTACAGACATGCTCCGGTCGCGGTTGCTTTACATCGGGTACTGTACTGCCCTTTACTCCGCGCTTGTTCCGTTGACTCAGGCGGGTTGCAATCGATCTCCCCGCAAGCCTTGATGCGGGTCTCGAAACCGAAGACCAAAACTCTTGAGCGACATACTCAGCGACTGGAGCTACGAATTTACGCCACGTACCCGCCGTTTCGCTCAAACGGGCTGCCAAAGCAGAAATCAAACGGCAGTTCCCATTACGATCTTCGCTGAAGTCCGATTTGCGAAGCGGCTCGCTCTGAATCCAGTTCAAAACGAACGCGTCCACCTTGGGCCGACAGACTTCCATGATGTCGCAGGCTAGAGAATCCCGGTTTGGCGTGTCTACGTGGAGGCAGCCCAATCCCGGATCAAGGCCCATCGCAGACGCGGCCAGTCTCGCTTCAGACTCCAGAACTGAGTATAGGAAATTGAGGCAGGCGTTTGCAGGTGAGGCCGCAAGACGCGGACTGTGGGTCAAGGGCGAGATACGCGTGCCAAAGTGTTTCCAATGCTCGGGTACACGCCCCTCATCCTTTCGTGGCCAACGAATTGGAATGTCAGACCAAACTTGCCAGTACAACTTTGCTGCTTGGGCTTCAATTAGCCTAACCCTGTCCATACTATCGGCTCGGGGAAGGTCGGCGGAAAGTAAATCTATGGCATTCGATGTCATGGAATCATGCAACATGTCGCGAACGAGCGTAGATTGTCCAGCGAGCTTTTGACTGATGAGTTCCTTGGAAATCTTAAGTGCGATCCCATTGCCGAACGCGAGTGCTTGCGCTCTACGAAGTTTGGCATCTGAAGAAGCGACCGGACCAGTAACAACAAGTACCTTGCCCCGGCGGTCCAACATCACAAAACTTGCGCCCACATCTGAAATCCAGCGGAGTGCTTCCAAGGTGATAAAACCGTCGCTCCCAATCATTACCAGCCTACGGAGTCCGTGGCCAACGCGTGGCAGCCGGATTGTGCGGCGCTCGTCGGCTATGCCATCGTGCAAGAGCAAGTGACCGGCGTTCACCTGGACGCGAATGCCATAGCCGAAGAGGGTCACGACCCCGTGGCTGGGTATACGTGAATTGTGGGATTGAACGAGTTGGTATACGGTTTTGGTAGCTGCCATTGGAGCGTCCCTCCTATGGTGGTTAGGGCTTGTCGTCTGCTGGTAACAGGCGGCAGGCCCGTTCTGCGTTCGCTACCTATTATAAATTATTAACATCAAGTTAAAACCGGGTTTAGAAGCGTTACCGAAGCTGATTGAGTTTTGCCAGCTCCGTTTCGACAATTGTTTTACCCTTCTCAAGGTGATACAGAAATCTGTCCATAATTTTGAATGGCAGCTCAGCTCGCTTGAACTCTTTGCCTTTGCAGAACCGAACTGATTCTTCCAGGTAATCCCAATGGGGAGTCACGTAGGCTCTAAGCACGGGGTCTGCATCTGGTCGCAGCAATTCACTTCGCAACCTTTTCTCAACTTTCGCCAGCTTGAGCGGTTTCATCTTTCGCGTGATTTTCGTGAGAAGTTCAAATACTTGATGTGGAGATGCAGGGATTGACTTATCTTGGATAGCCGCACACATACGTCGAGAGTGAAACCATCCCCACTCAGGGAGACCTGCCAAGGCCCTAGCAAAATTCAGTAGAGTCTTACCGTGTCGGCGATTCAGCGCGAACTTTACTACCTCATTTCGTGCGTACCATGCTTCTTGCGCACTTAGCGCGTCTTTCATCAACTCTTTCTCCCTTTGGGCTGCACGAACAGCCTTTTCGAGGTTCCAGAATTGCCTGTTCAGTTCCTCGACTCTCAATGTTTTAGCTATAAGAACGCTAACGAAGAAGAAACAAAAATAACCGATAGCAGTCTCGAATTGCGAGATAGCAGATTTTAGGGCAACCGTGGCTTGCTGCGCACTCTGGCTTGTGTCGTGATATTCCGTCCAGATTTGATCTACTTTCGCTTCGACATCCTCCAGTTTTCGCCTCATCACACGGATTTGGTTGCCATCGGACTGAATGGCTACTGGTGCGATGAGACAGATAGCGTACCCGCGAAACGGTGCCATCCACTCTATTCCCGGCACAAGAATCAAGGTTGCTCTAACATCTTCGGGGCATCTGGCCGCCATGAGCCCCAATCCAACTCGACCCCAATAGTTCTCCAGAAACTGTTTCATGTCTCTGAATCTTTTCGGTAGATCGTCGATTTTGAGTTCTTCCGGTCTACCAAGCTTCTCGGAGATGACCTTATTTGTTCTGCTTTTTGTTTTTTCCTTCATCGTCTAGAAATCCTGTCAAGTCGAGTGCCACCCTGAAAAGGGTTCCACTGAAAATGCTGCTCGCGCCTCTATCGCACCAAAAGTCTAGTCGATTACGCAAGAAAACTCCGCCTATCGCACCAAAATGTTTTGGCGATTCCGATTGGCGCGAAACCCCGTGCCAAACTGCGTCCAACGAAGGTAACCGACAATGGACGATTCAAAGACTCCGAAACGACAGGCACGTGGGAAACGGGCACGACAAACGTTCACAGCCAGTCTTTCTGAGCGGAACGATTCCGCACGGCAACGTGCTCTAAATGCACTCTCCGCAATGTGGCGCGGTTCCACGCTTTCAAGAGCAGCCCGAGAGAATGGCGTGAGTCCGCGAACAATCAAACGCTACGCAGGCGCTGCGCTATTGCAAGATCGTCCAGGCGGACAAATCCGCGCAAGAAAGAACGACCGCCTAGTCCGCTATCTACAGATTCCCGGTCCGCACGGTCCAATCGACATCACGACTCATGGATCAGAAGAGGCTACCGAGGCTGCAAAATACAAGGCTGCGGTTAACAGGTTTCTTCGTGGCGAGCCTAACGCCCTTGCACCTTGGCGTGGGAAAAAGATCGCAGGAGTTGAACTGATAACCGATGTGCGCACCTTAAAGAACCTCGCTCAGAAAGAATTGCTCCCCTATTCTCTCTATCGCTCGTTCTCGGGCGGCGCAGCATGAAAACCAAGCGTTCACGGCGATTCCGATGCCCGGACTGCCCACAGCAATGTTTCTGCGGAAGCACCAAAGAAATCGAACAGAACCATACGGGCGGACAAAACCATATCCCTTGGTTTACTTATCCATTTTGCAAAAAAGACCATGCGGAGTTCCATGTTATGTGTCGGCAGGCTGGGGTCGATTTCCGCCACACAGACAACAAGCCTATCCGACTAATACAGGCACTGAAAGGCATGTTGGTCGCCTTTTGGATGGTGGTAGACATGTTGGAGAAACATCTAAGAAGTCAATCGGGGAAGTCATCAGAAGCAACTGAGCAATCCAAATGACACCAACGCATGACATCTTTCTTCGCGCCCATACGGTCCTGGTGGACCAGAAGAAGGAACGCAAGCGCACTCCTCGTACCGGCGGGGATTCCAAGTGGGCAGAGCACGCGCTGGTGTTCGACACGGAGACTCGCATTACAGCGGATCAATCTCTGACTTTTGGCGTGTATCGGCTTTGCAAACTGGTGGCTGACAGGTACGCGGTCACGGAAGAGGGAATTTTCTATGCTGACGATCTGCCTGCCAAAGAACGCAAAGCTCTTGAATCCCACACAGCGACTGCGGTCTCTGATGTTGCGTCCTTCCCACCACGATTCCCCCTCTACTCTCGCTCCGAGTTCATGAAAAGAGTATTCAAGCCAGCCATTAAGCGCGACGCGGCAATGATTTGTGGTCTGAATCTGCCCTTTGACTTGTCGAGGTTGGCCCTGGCTTGGAGCAGAGGCGAGAATAACGAGTGGTCGCTCATCATGTCGCAGTATTCAGACGGGACGGAGAACCGGAACTTTCCTCGCATTCTCATAAAGCCAATCGACAGCAAGAAAGCATTCATCAGGCTGGCACAACCGTGGAAACCGGAAGAATGGAAAAGGAACGGCAAGACGCATTTCCTGGATTTGCGGACTCTCGCTTGGGCGCTATTCAATCGATCGTTCTCGCTTAGAACCCTTTGCGATGAGCTAAAAACCGAGCATCCAAAACTGGACCATGACCCGACCGGCGAGGTCAATTCCGAAGAAATTGAATATGCCAGGCAAGATGTTCGCTGCACGGTGGATGCTCTCAATGCCTTAAAGCAGGAGTTCGATAAACATCCTATCGGGTTGAAGCCATATAGCTCATATTCTCCTGCGAGTGTCGCAAAGAGCTACTTAGAAGAAATGGGAATCATCAGGCCAGCGGAGAAGTTCAACCTTCCTGATGAGGTATTCGGCATTGCCATGCAGAGCTACTACGGTGGACGTTGCGAGACCCGCATCCGCTGTGTCGAGGTTCCTGTAGTGCCGCTGGACTTCACGAGTGAATATCCAAGCTGCTGTGCCCTCTTAGGTCTGTTTGACGTGCTAACGGCCAAGAGCGTGAGTTTCAAAGATGACACCGCGAACATACGCAGATTCCTTGGACGCGTCACCCTAGATGGTTGCTTTAAGCCTGCGATGTGGAAACGCTGCGGGTTCTTTGCTTTAGTGAAATCCGATGATGACATTCTGCCCGTGCGCACGGTGTACGACGGAGTTACTCAGAATATCGGTAACAATTATCTCAAGTCCGACACTCCGATCTGGTTCGCTGGCCCGGACTTGATTGCATCTTTAATACAAACAGGCAAAGTGCCGCATGTGATTCGAGCGATCCGCATGGTTCCGCACGGCAAACAAGTTGGAATGAAGCCGGTAAATCTTCGCGGGAGCATGGTTAAGATCGATCCCTACAAGGACGATTTGTTCCGCAAGTTGATTGAGCAACGCAAACTGCACAAAACCGACAAAGCTCTCTACTATTGGCTCAAGATTCTTGCGAATTCGATTTATGGATTCTTCGTTGAACTGATACCCGATATTAAGAACAAAAATGTTCGCATCAATGTATTCTCGGGCGAGAAGGAATTCCCTGACTCATCAGACGTAATTGAGGACCCCGGACAGTGGTTTTTCCCGCCAATGGCTTCACTTATTACGTCTGGAGGACGCCTTCTTCTGGCCATGACGGAGGCGTGTGTAAAGAAAAAGAAAGGTACTTACCTGTTTTGCGATACCGATTCCCTGGCAATTGTTGCGTCCAAACGTGGCGGACAACTCCGCATTCCAGGCAGCGAAGGCGTCCGAATTCTCTCGTTCAAAGAAGTACGGTCCATCGTTGACCAGTTCGGTGAGCTGAATCCATACGACCGTAAGATTGTAAAAGGCTCGATTCTGAATTTTGTGGATGCGAACTATGTTGACTCAGATCCCAAGAAGCCCCACCGCCAATTATACGGTTATAGCATCGCAGCGAAACGCTACGCCCTCTACGAGAAAATGGGCAAGAAGGGCATCAAGATTATTGATCCGAAAGCACACGGTATTGGATTCCTGTATCCACCCAAAAACTCTCCGAAGGGTTGGAAAGAGAACGTGCCGCAATGGGTTTACGAAATGTGGGACTACATCATGCGGGGGATTTTAAAACTCAGACGCAAGGTACCGTCTTGGCTTGATATCCCACAAATGATGCGCCTCACCATCACTACCTACAATGTTTTGGAAATGCTCGGCAACTGGGAACTCGCTCGCCCGTACAACTTCCTTCTTCTTCCGATGGTTGATCCAATGTTCGGCTACGCGTTTGATAGACAAGCCAATGAAAAAGTCCTGCTGGTAACCCCATTTTCGTCCAAACAAGAACGCTGGTTTGATATGGAATGTGTAAATATCCATAGCGGCAAGAAGTACAAAATGGTGGATTGCTCCAAAGAAGAAAGTTCTTCTGACAACGTCATTTTCCCATCGCAATTTGCTCGTCTCTTGATTGAATACCAGGAGCATCCCGAAGCCAAGAGTCTTGCACCTGACGGACTGCCATGCAAAGCAGACACGAAAGGACTACTACAGCGCACTCATATCGTAGCCGGGGAGCTTCGATATGTCGGTAAGGAAACAGATCGCAAATGGGAGGAGGGCGACGATATCAGTCTGTTTGACTTCAGAGCCACCGAGTTCGGAAGGGCGAAGAAAGTAGTTGCCCAGACCTCGACAGTAGATAAAATTCGCGCAATTGGCATGCGTAAAACAATGGAATTAACAAAAATGAGTCAGCACACAATCGAGAAGCTGGTTCGTGGTAAAGCTGTGAAACGAAAGACTCACGAACATGTGCTCAAGGCAATTCAAACCTACAAATCGGATATGAGTCCAACTAATCACATCTAAAATTCATCGCAAGACAATTTTCCCTTAAGCAATTAGGAGCAATTCGAACCTTTGTCGCCTGCATTTATGCACGGCAGGACTGTCCGCGCCCTTCCATGCTTAGGGTGTAGCACTTTTGCCGTCGCCGTACACTACCCCGTTGCATTCGTTGACGGGCTGATGCTGTGTCCGTAAGATGAAGCGACTCGGAAGCTCGGCATTTTCCCAATGATTAACCAGACCATTTCGCACTACCGCATTGTTGAGAAACTTGGCGGTGGCGGCATGGGGGTGGTCTATAAAGCTGAAGACACTGAGCTCGGCCGCTTTGTTGCCCTGAAATTCCTGCCTGATGAACTATCGCGCGATGCGCAGGCGCTGGAACGCTTTCGGCGGGAGGCGCGGGCGGCGTCTGCACTGAACCATCCTAATATTTGCACCATCTACGAAATTGGCAAGCACGGCGAGCAGTCGTTTATTGCCATGGAGTTTTTGGACGGCGTGACGTTAAAGCACCTCATCGCGGGAAAGCCAATGGAGAATGAAAGCGTGCTTTCACTCGCCATTGAGATTGCCGACGGTTTGGACGCGGCGCATTCGCAGGGGATTGTGCATCGTGACATCAAGCCCGCTAACATCTTTGTCACCAAGCGCGGGCACGCCAAGATACTGGATTTCGGGCTGGCGAAAGTCGAACTGAGCGCCGGGTCGTCCAGCCGGGTGGCATCGGCGAATACGATGACGGCGGCGATTGATGAACAGCATCTCACCAGTCCTGGTTCGACGCTCGGGACGATCGCCTATATGTCGCCGGAGCAGGCGCGGGCGAAAGAGTTGGACGCGCGCACGGATTTGTTTTCGTTTGGAGCGGTCCTCTACGAAATGGCCACGGCGCAGTTGCCATTCCGTGGGGACAGCACAGCAACTATTTTTGAAGCGATCCTGAACCGGGCTCCGGTGGCGCCGGTGCGGCTGAATCCTGACGTGCCACCAGAGTTGGAGCGGATCATCAACAAAGCTCTGGAAAAAGACCGGGAGTTGCGCTATCAGCACGCGGCCGACATGCGGGCGGACTTGAAGCGGTTAAAGCGGGAAACGGAATCGCGGCCAGTAGAAGCGGCCAGTTCGGCGTTGGTGACGGTCGCGCCAGAAGGCAGTTCTTCGGTTACGCAGAGGTCAACACCGGTGTCCGGGTCTTCCGTGGCGGTTCCTTCGTCGTCATCGAAATCTGGTGTTGCGGCTGGGGAGCAGGCGCCTGCGGCTTCGAAACCGAGTCGTCCTTACGCGAAAATTGCTGGAGCACTGGTGGCGGCGATCATCGTGGTGGCCGGTCTTTCTTGGTTCTGGTTCGCCAAGCAACGTTCCGCGCCGGCGGCGGTCACGGCCAGTCAAAAAACGGTTGCCGTCCTGCCTTTGCAGAATCTTGGCGCGGACAAAGATGTGGATTTTCTGCGGCTGGCGTTGGCCGATGAGATCGCGACCTCGCTCAGCTACGTTCCTTCGCTATCGATCCGTCCATTTGCGACCACCAGCAAGTACGATTCTCCCACGGTGGATTTGCAGGAAGCCGGCCATGCCATGCATGTGACCGACGTGGTCACCGGGCACTATCTGAAAGAAGGCGACCAACTGCAAATCACGCTGGAAGCCGTGGACGTTGCGGACAACCGTTCGGTTTGGCGCGATACCATGACCGTCGCTGCTGCCGACCTGCTTGCCATGCGCAGCCAGATCACGGCGAAAGTCCGCCAGGGATTGGTCCCGGCGCTGGGCGCCGGAACGGATTCGGAGGAAGCCGGCACCCATCCCAAGAATGAAGAAGCCTACGATCTTTATTTGCGGAGTATTGCGCTGCCGCATGATCCGCAGCCGAATAAAGATGCGATCGTCATGCTGGAGCGCGCCGTGGGGCTCGATCCCAGCTATGCGCCGGCCTGGGGCTATCTGGGGGTTCGGTATCATTACGACTCGGCCTACGCGAACGGAGGCGCGAGTATGCGCCAGCGTTCGGATGCGGCCCTGGAGCGGGCGATCTCGCTCGATCCTGATTACGCCTTTGCCGTTGCATGGCTGATCACGAACCAGGTTGAAGAAAATCAGTTAGCCAAGGCATACCAGGATGCGAAGACCTTGGTGGAGCGGCATCCAGAGAATTCTCAAGCTCATTTCGCCTTGGCATATGTGCTGCGTTATGGCGGGGCCGTCGAAGAATCGGCGCACGAGTGTGACACGGCCCTGTCCCTGGATTCCGGCGACTTCATGTTGCGCTCGTGCGCGTTCTCCTTCGACGAGCTCGGGAACTACACGCGGGCGAAGGATTTTCTTCAGCTCGACGCAGGATCGGTCTGGGCATCTAACAATCTGATGCGGCACGATATTCGCGATGGAAAATTGAACGAAGCGAAGGATATCGCGCAGAAATCCAACGATAACCCGGACTTCCAGATGATGAGGGCATGCCTCGAAAATCAGCCGCCCACCATTGTGTTACCCCTGGTTCGGGACTATTCGACCCAGGTACTCACCGACCCCGATCCCGAAACCCGCTACCTTATTGCGGCCGACTTTCTTTTCTGTGGGCAGAAAGACTTGGCCATGCAAACGCTGAAGAGTTCGATCGCCGGGCACTATTGCGCTTACTCCGGTTTGCAGAACGATCCCACGTGGGCGAAGCTGCGCGGCACGCCTGAGTTTGCCGAGTTGCTTTCCAGCGCGAAACAGTGCCGGGATAATTTCCTTTCTGAGAGATCACAAGCCGCGCGCTAGAGTGTCGAGATGACGCACGCGAAAACCCCCGCTCAAGCGGAGCTTGAACGGGGCACCCTCCGGATTTGGAATGACTGCGACAGCTATGCTGACTGCGGGAGTTGGGCTGCTGGCCTTGTGTTCGACAGGCGAGAAATAGCTGCGACCATCATGCTGGACAAGAGCTGCATTGTAGCGACGTCGCGATGATCGAAAGCGTGCGGCGCGCCGGAGAGTACTTCGAAAACTCCGAGCGTTCGGCGGAAATGGCGCAGCGGGGCGGCTAGAATCGAGCGCACGCCGAGACGGCGGCAACTGGCCAGATCCACCTGGGGATTTCTTTCCGCATCGTGGCAGAGAACGACTTCGCCAGTACGGACGCATTCGGCGGAAATGCCGGAATCGGTCTGCAGGCGCACGCCGAGGTCGGGAGCGGTGCGTCCGGTGCGGGCGCGGCAGACAATTTCATCGCCGGTGCGCAGGGCGATGGCAGCTCCTGTCGCTCCAGTCAGAGCCTGGGCACGCTCAGCGATTACGTTGATGGCCGGCTCAAAATCAATTTCTCCGGAATAGATTTCAAAGGGGCCGGCGGCACCGGTCTGATTCGCTACAGGTTGCCCCATGCGAGCATGCGAGCGCGATGGCGCCAGGGTCGCAAAAGACGCGGGGATGCGGTCGCCAATGACCGGCATCGAAGACGCAGGAACGGTGCGAAGCAGTTCGCGCACCAGGCGGTCCAGCTCGGCGTCGGCGATCAGGTGGGCAGTTTGCTGTCCCCGCAGCGATCCACCCAGGACCCGCGAAAGACTGAGCACGGCCCGGCTGCCGCAGGCGAAGCAATGGGGGGTGTTGTTTTCGCTGATCACTTCACACTCGACGCAGAAAACTGAGGTTTGCAAAGACAGGAAGTGAATGTGCTGCCCGGTGAGCCGATCTGCCATCTTTCCGTGTTCCTCCGAGTTCAATGGGGAATGTCGAAGCTAAATTGGGATGCGTGGGCATGAAAGTGACAGGAGTGGTTCAGGGCTGTGGATAAAATTTCGGCGGTGTATAAAATCCCCGCTCAAAGCGGAGCTTGAACGGGGCACCCTCGAGAGTCGAGAAGATTTAGCTGACCTGGGCTGAAACGAACGGGGAGTCTTCGACTGCGGGCAGGAATTCCAGATTGCTGTGGGAAGCGCGGTCCAGCGCATCCGCCAGCGCGATGGGAAAAATCGAAGTCAGCAAGTTGATGTCTATCTGCAAATCACGCTCGCTATAACGCCGGTAGATGGTCATGGAACCGTGCCGGAGATTGTCGCTGGTCACCAGGTCCAAGGTGAACTTCCATCCGCTGACGACATCGTTTGAAAAATAGCTGCCCGGCTTTTTCCAGCGGAGATACGCGTCTTCGACCCGGCCGGAAACGATTTGCAATCCTCCGAGCTCGGGGACTTGTGGAGGAAGAAACTGCTGGCGCAATTCGAAAGCGTCGAAATCGTTGCTGCTGAATGCTGCGGTGAGAATACGCCAGACTTGATCATAGTCGCGGCTGACTTTGAGCTCTTCGGTAGCGCGGCGGATGGCGAGATTGTTGATCACGATTTGCCGCTGCTCCATGGTGCGCTGGGCCACCCGGCGCAGTTCGCCGAACTCGAGATAGCCGAGATGCTGGACGCCGATCCAAATGCCAGTGCCGACGACGGCGAGGACGAGTCCCAGAGTATTGCCGGCCGGCCAGAGCAGAAACAAACTGAGCAGGGCAAACAGTGCAGAGACCGCGTACAGAGTGATCACGACCTGTCGGTGCGAGAGACCGAGTTGCAGGAGCTTGTGGTGAATGTGCTCGCGGTCGGCGGTAAACACCGGGCGTCCACTGATAAAGCGGCGAATGACCGAGAGCGTGGTTTCCAGGATGGGCAGACCAAAGGAAACTACGGGAATCGCGACCGCGATGATAGTTGGCGACTTTTGCGCGCCGTGCAGGGCGAGGGCGCTCAACATGAATCCGATGAAAAGGCTGCCACCGTCTCCCAGGAAAATGGTGGCGGGATTGAAGTTGAAACGCAGGAATCCCAGGACGGCTCCGGCGAGGACCAGGGTCATGAGGGAAACCAATGAAGAATGGCTGAGCAAAGCCACGACGAAAACCACCAGGGTGGAGAACAAAGCGGAACCGGCGGCGAGTCCGTCGAGCCCATCGATCAGATTGAAGGCGTTGGTGATGGCCAGGACCCAGAGAATAGTGAGAGGCAAGCCGATCATCCAGGAGAACTGGTGGTTTCCGAAAAGCACCGGGAGACCATCGATTCGCAAACCACCGGCAAAAAGCATGGCGCCCGCAGCGGCCTGGACGGAAAATTTCACATAGGGCCCAACTCCGCGAATGTCGTCATACACGCCGAGCAAAAAAATCAGGGAGCCGGGAACGAGAATACTCAGCAACGAGCCCCGGGAAAATCCGAAACGCAAGCTGGGAAAGTGGCGGCTAAACAGAAGCGCAAGCGCGATGGTGAACAGAAACGACGCAAAAACCGCGATGCCGCCCAGTCTCGGAAGGGGCGCACTATGCAGATGTCGCGCCGATGCGGGAACCGAGACCCATCCACGGGCCGCAGCCAGATTGCGGACGTAGCGCGTGAGACCAAAGGAGAGCAGCAGGGAGACAGCAAACATCGCCAGATAAAAAAGCGTCAATTCATTCCCCCATCCCCCAAACGCTCATTCAAGTGTTGCCATTGCTGTTAACTCTCTAAGCACTATAAGGGGCGACCGAGCCGGCCACTATTCTCTTTCTTGGTACCGCTGCTCTCGACAGCTCGTGCGGACGAGCGCGAGGGAGAGCATGTGATGTTTGCGAGTTGTGTACGAATGAACGATCAGTTCCCTTTTCTCCGTGATCAGCGTGCTAGACTGGCGGCAAAATGTTTATGGGCCTCGCAATGCAGTTGCGGCAACGAGAATTGTTAAGGAGAGTTTTTTTCGCCGCCGCGTTTCTGGCCATGATCGCGCTGGGACTTGCGGCGCAAGACTCGTCTCCGGCAAAGAATCCAGTCGATGGCTCCGCCGCTTCGGAAGTACAAAGTCAAACCACAACGACGTATGGCGACAAGAACTCGTCGAACGCACTGCGCCTGGGGACGGGCGATCTGGTGGAAGTGAGCGTTTACAACGTGCCCGAGCTATCCGCAAAAGTGCGAGTGAGCAGCGATGGCAACATTTATCTGCCACTGGTGGACTATGTGCGGGTGGGCGGGCTGACCGCGGACCAGGCCCAGGCTTTAATTCAAACGCGATTGGCGGATGGCGGCTTTGTCAAGAATCCTCATGTTTCCGTTTTTGTGCAGGAATATGCTTCACAAGGCGCGAGTGTTTTGGGGGAAGTGGCGAGACCGGGGATTTATCCCGTGCTGGGACAGCAGAGATTGTTTGATGTGATCTCGGCGGCTGGCGGATTCACCGAAAAGGCGGGGCAAAGCATCACGGTGACGCATCGCGACCATCTTGACAAGCCGGTGACGGTGCCGCTGACGCGGAATGCGACGGATAGTCCAGAGGGAAATATTTCAGTCTATCCGGGCGACACCATTGTGGTGCGCAAAGCGGATGTGGTTTACGTGGTCGGCGAGGTCGGGAGACCCAGCGGCTTTCTGATGGATAGCGGGCACTTGACCGTGCTGCAGGCAATCGCGCTGGCCGGGGGGACGACTCGTATCGCCAAGTTGAGTGGAGCGCGCATCCTTCGCAAAGGCCCAGCGGGCATCAGTGAAACTCCGGTCGAGTTAAAGAAAATTCTGGAGGCCAAGTCACCCGACATGGTCATGCAGGCGGACGACATTCTGTTTGTTCCCACCAGCGCGGCCAAGGCCGCCGCAGGCCGCACTATGGACGCTGTCTTCCAGACGGCCAGCGCTCTCAGTATTGTGGCAGTACATTAGAACGCGCGGTTTCAGGCAGCCACGGCGGGATACGGCAGCTTTCTCTCCAGCAAACTTTCCAGTACATCGAGATAGGCGGCGGCGGTAGAGCGTCGTGAAAATCGCTGCTGGATGTAGCGGCGGCCATTGCGGCCGAGCGATTCGCGGAGCGCGGGATCGGCAGCAAGCCTGGTGATAGCTTGCACCAGATCGTCAACATTTTCCGGCTCGATGCAAATTCCCGCCTGCGCTTCTTCCATGATTTTTCGCGCCTGGCCTTCTACTCCCAAAATTACCGGGCGGGCGCAGGACATAAATTCGAGCATTTTGGTGGGAATGACAGTCTTGAAAAGATCGGCCTTTTTGAGCAGAACCAGGCAAGCGTCAGAGGCAGTGATGTATGCAGGGATTTTTTCTCGCGGCTGCTGGCCGACGAAGCGCAGGTTAGTCAAGCGGCGAGAATTCGCCAGAGACAAGATGCGTTCTTTCTCCGCGCCCTCGCCCACCAAGAGGAACAGGACTTTCGGGGACGTGTGCTGCATGCGCGTGGCGGCTTCAACGATCGCTTCCAGTCCGTGCGCCATGCCGATGGTACCGATGTAGGAGACGACGAACTTCCCTTCCGCGTCCAGGTCCCTGCGGAGATCTGGATTGGTGTTCTGCGGATTGAAGAGACTGGTTTCCACTCCGTTCTCGATGACGGAAATCTTGTGGGCGGGCACTTGCCAGCGCCCGATCAGGTGGTCCTTGAAAGCCGGCGTGACCACGACGATACGGTTTGCCTTGCGATATAAGAAACCCGCGATCTTAGCGAGTGTGCGATGCATCAGGGATTTCTGATCGCCCACGCCAACCGCAGCCAGGGATTCCGGCCACAAGTCGCGGACTTCAAAGACGAAGGGAACGCGCTTGCAGAAGGCCAGCCACCATCCTGAGAGTCCGACGAGAAGTTGCGGGGAACTGGCGATTACGACGTCCGGGCGATTTAGAAACGTGCCGGTCAGCGCGCTGGACACGAAAAACGAGCTGTAATTCAAGATGCGCTCATAGGCTCGACGATTGGGCAGCGGCCAAAGCCAGGTGCGGACGACGTTCACTCCGTCGATCTGTTCGCGTGTCACCAACTGGCGGAACTCATCGCAATACTCAGACGGCACGCGGCCGGTGGGATGATTGGGGAATCCGGTGAGGACGGTGGCGTCGTGTCCGTCTTCAGCCCAGTGACGCGCCAACTCTGAGGCGCGCGCGGCGGGCGCTCCCATTTCCGGTGGAAAATATTGCGAAACGTAAAGAATTTTCACGAATGTCTTTTCACGAACGTCTAGTAGTAACAGAGCTTGAATGCGCCTTTGTAGCAAAGCGCTCGCGTGCGCCGGCTGCGGCTTTGCGCGTAACCTTCCCAGCGGTTGGCGTAGTCGGCAAAAACTTTGTCTCCGGTGAGACGGTGCATCACCCGCAGCTGAACGATATGCAGACGATGATAGAAGGAGCTGGCCAGCATGGGGAGTCGCGTCCCAGATTCCTCATAGAGCGACCAGAAGCCCGCGTCGTAGCGATGGAGATTGGTACGCAAGGTTGCGACTGCGCGAGTGAACAGATCTTGCGCTGAGGCGTTGCCAGTGGCAACCGAGTAGTCGTGAATTCCCCAGATCGCCCAGATAAAGCCATTCAGAATATGCGTGGGCGGAGAGACGATGTATTCCTCGAACCAGAGATCGCCGCGGTCGTCGGTGAAACTGACGCCGCCTTCATCGGTTGATGCCAGAAAACTTTGGAAGGCGCGATTGGCGGCGTCCAGATATTTCTCGGAGCCGGTCTCGGCGTGAGCCCGCACCAAGAGAGACATTCCCTGCCCTTGCGCGAGCCCGGAAAACCACGGGGCTTTCAGAGTGGTGCGGTATTCCCAATCGAAATGGTGGTTCCACATCCAGAGGCCGTGAGAGTTCGGTTCGAGATGGTTACAAAGCCAATCGCTGGCTTCGAGAAAGCTTAGCCGGCGCTCGGAGCGTTCAGTTTGCCGGTACAAATTGTAATTTCCCAATCCCCATTGCGCGATCGCGATCGGATTGTATTGCAGCCCAATTTGGCCGTGATAATTGAGCATCGGGATGCCGTCCGAATCATGATGTCCGGGATAGTCCGCTTTCGCCGAGAAAGGCATGTAATATTCGCCGAGCTGGTTGAAAGGCGCGCGGGGATTGATTTGCGGGGTTTCATGCCAGAAAGTAAGCTGGCTTTGGCCGGGCATGAGATAGGCACGAAAAATCCGGCGATGATAATTCAGGCGCGATGAGAACGGGTTGCTCACTCATTCGGACTATAGCAGGCAAGGATGCGCGGTTCGCGGAGGGGAATCTAGTTGGACAGTATGAGAGGGTTGCGCCTGCGGGCGCGCGTTGCTTCGCTCTGTTACCTCAACCTAGAGACCCCGCCACGGGCAGGAATAGAAGGAGTGTGTTTCAATGATTGTTAGTGTAATTGCAATTTGCGACAACTATCGTGCCAAGCGCCGTTAGTTGTGGGCAACATTGAACATGGTGAAAGGACATGATGCAGGTTGAAGGGTTGAGCCCGGTGGCCAGACAAGCATGGGAGCGCCTTGAATCAGACTTCCCTCTGTGGAAAGCACACTTGGATAGGCGTGATGGAGAACTGGAATTTGTCGTTCCAGCACCTAGCGGGTCAACGGCTGGTCACTTGGCGGCGTTCAGTCACCAGAATAATTTGTGGGTGCGTTTCAGCCCGCCACATATGTGCTACCTCGCTGATGACGAGAACGAACTGGTTTTGCTGATCCGGCAGCTCACCACTGACCAAATCCTGTTCAAGGTAACCATGAAAGGCGACGAGTGGGTGGAGACTACCCTATCAAGGCCGCATGAAAAACCAGAGTCGCTGCCTGGCCACTCTGTTCGTTTCGTCTCTTGGTCAGGTAAGTTCGACAGGTAACTGTTGAGAACAGGCAATTTCACCAACTACCTGTGAAATCACAACCGGCCCGATTATCCATCTAGACGGGCGGAGGAATCGTTCACCACGCGCCACAGCGAGGTTTCGAGGTCCCCTCGCCTAACTGCAATCGTGCTAAGCGCGAGCACGCTGGTAGTGTTCTTGCCATCGGGTAGAAACGCGTTGCCGTACTGAAACAGACCCATGGGCCAACGATCTTTTCGCCAGACCAGGCGCTTTTGCCAATGCACGCCGTCGAGTGATCCATAAAGGTTGACGGTTCGATCGGGATTTACCTCGCTGGGCTCGACCATGGTGGAAAAGAAGATCGCGTTGCCTACGCGGCATCCGTTGATGGAAGAACTGCTCAGATCAGCCAGAGTGCTGACGTTGCCACGACGATCGAGGCGGTAGATGTGGTTGCGTTCGAGCGGCGTGTCGGAGGAAAAATACAATCCATCTTGCATGGGCACGAGGGCCACTGCACGCGCCTGCTGATTGCCGGAGAGGACTACGTCCACAGTTTTGAAATCGTAAGAAGCCCGCAGGATGCGGCATTCCGCGCCGTTGTCGCCGGTGAGAATCCACAGACAATTTCCCCATGGATCGTAAACAATGTTGTGCACATGACGGATGACGCCCTTGGAAAACGTATGCGCGATATTCCATGTGGCGCCTCGATCCGCAGAACCGTAGATGTGAACTTCATCGCGTTGTGGATTGTCGAAATACTCGCCCCAGACAGATGCCGCCGTCGGGCGTTGCCGTAATGTGCAAGGGACGAGTTCCCCTGAGCATCTTGTGGGAAACGCGGAATTCAGTTTCTCCCGGAGCGAGCGTAATGATTGCGCCAGCAACTGCCCCTACGATGTGTCCAGAAGGGAGCACAGCGAGCGCGTGAAAACCATCGCGAAAAAGACGCGAGGAGGGGCGAAGAGAGGAGGTAAGAATTCGCCATATTTCAGGACGATAACGGGCCACCGGCTGCCATTCGATGCGGATTGCATCGGTTCTTATTCTTGCTCGGAGCAGTTCATAGCCGCGAGATGCGTACAGTACGTCTCCATCCCAGGCGAGGACTCGCAGTCCTGGGAAGGTAGCAATACGAGCCAGACTCCATCCAGTCTCTTGATGAAGAGGAACCTCGGGAGCGGGGTTAGCAGCCATGTTGATCTAAAGTCGCAATTTCTTAGTTCTCAGCTTTCAAGACCAGGTACGAACCGATCGCCAGTGCATCCATCCTCGTGCGCTGGAAGCAGTCGATGGCTTCTGCAGGCCGGCAAACGATGGGTTCATTTTCGTTGAAACTGGTGTTTAGAATGACAGGAATTCCGGTTTGGCGCTCGAATGTCTGGATCAAATCATAGTAAAGCGGATTCTGTTCCCGGCTGACGCTCTGCAACCTTCCGGTATCGTCTACGTGATTCACGGCGCAAAGTTGCGTTCGTTTTTCAGGACGAATTTTATATACGTGAAGCATGAAGGGCGAGGGATGATCGTGCTCGAAGTATTCGTGCTGCCGTTCCACCAGGATCGAAGGCGCAAACGGCCGGAACCACTCGCGCTGCTTGATGCGGGCGTTCAAGATGTCCTTCATGTTGGGGAGGCCGGGATGAGCGACGATGGAGCGGTTGCCCAGGGCGCGTGGGCCCCACTCCATGCGGCCCTGAAACCAGCCCACAACGTTCCCGGCGGCAATTTGGCCGGCTACCGCATCGAGCAGGGGCTGACGTTCCAGCTTGTGATATTGCAGATTAGCTTTCTTCAAGTCTGCTTCAATTTGTGAGTCGGAGAATTCCGGGCCGAGATAGGAATTCTTCATCACATAGTGGCGCGGCTGTCTGAGAACGGAGTGATACGTGTGCAAGGCCGCTCCGATGGCAAGACCTTCATCTCCTGCTGCGGGCTGGATCCAGGTTTGACGGAACGGTGTCTTGCAAAAAAGTTTCCCGTTGACCACGCTGTTCAGGGCACATCCGCCGGCCATGACAAGATTTTCCACCGGCACACGCTGATGCAGTTGATTAAACAGATAGAAGGAAATCTCCTCGAAGCAATGCTGCATGGCAAAAGCTAAATCCATATCACGCTGCGTGATCTCGGTATTCGGCTGACGGGACGGACCGAAAAGTTTGATCATGCCATCGGAGAAGTGGCGGGCCAAACGAACGGTGCCGTCGGGCAAGACTTCCATTCCCTGATTGCTGCCCAGGGGCATGAAGTAATCAAGATCGAGTTCAAACCCGCTGGCTTTGGCGCGAATGATATTACAGATCTGTTCGCAGTACGCGTCCTTTCCGTAAGGCGCCAGGCCCATGACTTTGCCTTCGTCGCCGTATTTGTTGTATCCGATGAACTCGCAGATCATGGTGTAAAAGCTGCCCAGAGAATGCGGCAGAAAAACTCGTTCGAGGACTTCGATGTCGTTGCCTTCACATCGCGCCATCATGGTGGACACAAAATCGCCGGAACCGTCGTAACTGAAGCCGGCAGCTTTCTCCCAGGGCGAACAGTAATAGGCGCTGGCGATGTGGGCGATGTGGTGTTCCAGATGATGCTCCTGGAATCGCAGGGACTGCGGAGCGGCATCGAACGCTTTCGCCAGCAAAGATCGCACGTCACGCATGGCCTCTTTACGCTGACGAAGCTTGATAAAGTTCAGAATGTTCGCCGGATTGACTAGGGCATACTTAACTTTTTTCGCCAGGTTGGCGTCGCTGTCCTGCCCGACTGCGATGCGGTCGATGTCGCTGATTTTGGCGCCGACCGAATCCAGGCAAGCCTGTATGGACAGCGCCGGGAAACCCGCGAAATGCTTGATGCGGTTAAGGCGCTCTTCGGCAATGGCAAAGACGACTTCTCCATCCTGCACGATCGCCGCCGACGCATCGGCGTGAAACATGTTGAGTCCGAGAATCAGCATGGCGGACAAACTGTCGCGGGCTTGATCATGCGCCGGGGCGGTGCAGCAATGAGTTTGAGTTTATGAAAGCGGTTGAGTCCACGGCAACGGATTGTCCAGAAGCCCGCGAATCGACGATGCGAAGCGTGGACAGAGTGGCGGACACGATGTCTGCGAAGGGAATCGGGGCTTCGCCACCGGATTGGACCGCTTGCACGAAGGCCTGCCACTCGCCGCGATGGCCTTTGTCCTGACGTACCCACGATCGAAACACCTGCTTGCGTCCGTGACGAACCAGTTCGAGGCGGCGAAAATCATCCAGCACCGCGACTGCGCCGCCGCCGAAAACTTCCAGGCGTTCTTTTGAATAACTGCGGTCACCATTCGCCAGATAAGTGATCGTCCCCTGCGACCCGTTGGCAAATTGCAGCGCGATGACGACGTTGTCGTCAGTACTTTGGTTCGTGAGTGCGCGGGTGTGGACTTCGACCGGCGGCGCTCCGGCCAGGAAGGTGAGGAAATCGACAAAATGGCAGACCTCGCCAAGGATGCGGCCGCCGCCCTGCTCCGGATCGTGGGCCCAATGATCGCGCGGAATCGCGCCCGCGTTTACCCGGTAATGCAAGGACAAAGGTTCGTGAATCTCATCCAGGAAAGACTTGGTCCGCACCGCCATGGGCGCGAAACGCCGGTTGAAACCCACCATCAGAGCGGTTTTCGTCGTCCAACCGGAATAGGCGTGAACGATTTCGGAGAGTTCCGCTTCGGTAAGGCAAAGCGGTTTTTCGCAGAAGACGTGCTTACCGGCTTTCAGGGTTGCCAAGACCTGGGCTGCATGCAAGTGATGACGAGTCGCGACGACGATGGTGTTCACGCTGGGGTCATCGATGATTTGCTGCTCGTCGGTCGCACAATACTGAAAGCCGAATTTCTCGGCGGCGTGACGGGAGTGGGATCCGTTGGCAGCGCAGACCCCAAGGAACTGCACGCCTCCGGTTCGTTTCATGGCGGGTAGCAGCGTGCTCATCGCAAAATTGCCGGCGCCAAACAAACCGATGGTAATGGATTTTTCACCTGGCACCGCAGCGGTTGATGACTTCACCAATTCGAGGCGGCAATTGTCTTTCGGGCCCAAAGGTATTTCATGCAACTCTTCCGGAAAAGTAATCAGTACTCCCAGCGAAGATTCTTCGCTCTCTCCTCTGATCAACTCGTAAGCGCTTCGTGCGCTGTCTATGGGGAAACGATGTGTTATGAGCGACTGGACATCCAGTTTGCCTTCGGTCAGGAGTTGGAGGAATGCTTCCATGTTGCGAGTCTCAGTCCAGCGCACATGGCCGATGGGATAATCGCGGCCCTTTTGTTCGTAAGTGGAATCGTAGCGGCCGGGACCGTAGGAACGCGAAACTCGGAAATCGAGTTCCTTCTCGTAGTAGAGCTTACGCTCGAGATCCATGCCAACCGTCCCGACTGCGACGATGACACCGCGGTCGCGAGCCAATTCGGCGGCGAGATTCACGGGATCACTGCTGGGCGTTTCGGCAGCG
Organism: Terriglobales bacterium; assembly: GCA_963802555.1. Classification (GTDB taxonomy): domain Bacteria; phylum Acidobacteriota; class Terriglobia; order Terriglobales; family Acidobacteriaceae; genus DATBAX01. The sequence continues at coordinate 1,769,592 of CAWDJD010000002.1, forward strand.
ATCAAGACTTCGTCGACGCCGTGTCCTCCTGAATGCTGCAAACACAGATCACGAAATTCAGTAGCGGAGCTGCCAACACCGTCGGCACCGAGGCGCAAGGCAAGCTGAGAGCGGGCGGGAACGAGATCCAAGCCTAGGACGCGGCAACCCGCGGCTTTCAGCATCTGTACAGTCAGCTGCCCGAGCAGGCCGAGCCCGATGACGGCGACTACATCTCCCAGTTTCACTTCCGCGGTGCGAATGCCGTGCAAGGCAACCGCTCCCACCGTGGTGAAAGCCGCTTCCTCAAGACTGATGGTCGAACCGGATGGAATTTTCGCAACCAGCAAGCGAGGCACGCACGCCAGTTCGGCATGGACCGCATAACCAGCGCCTGCACAGGCAACGCGATCGCCAACTCGGAGATCGGCGACGCCCTCGCCAAAGCCCACGATGGTTCCGGCGCTGCTGTAGCCCGGAGTGCCGGGTTGGTCGAGGCGCCCGCGGACTGCGGAAACAGCGGAGAAAATACCGTCGCGCCGTACTTTATTGACAACTTCACGGACCAAGTCAGGACGCGCTTTCGCTTTCTGAAACAGATTCTTGCTGGCGAACTCGGAAGAGGCTCGCTCGGTCCCAGCAGAAACCAGCGAGGCTGCCATGCGGACCAGGACGCATCCCGGAAGCAGCTTAGGCGCGGGGACCTCGGTGACTGCGATCTCCCCCGTGCGCGCGTGTTGCAGGAGTTGTTTCATGCCGTGGCCGCCTGCCGGAGATGAATCGTATCCATGGCAAACTGCTTTGCTCCGCCATCGAGGAACGTCTGCATCCACAGCTCCAGGGTCAGGAATTGCCAAATTTGCATTGACCAATCTTGCTCACCGCGACGATGCTCGTCTACAAATGTGCGGACTGCTTCTGGACGGAAAAGCCCGCGGTCGCGTATGCGCGATTCCGAAAGCAAATCGTCCACCATCTCTTTCAAATCGTTCGCCAACCAGTAATCCACGGGAGCAGCAAAACCTGCCTTTGGTTGTCTTAGGACCTCCTGGGGCAGCACATCTTGCATTGCTTTGCGGAAGATGTATTTTGTTGTCGGACGGAGGAATCCTTTGAGTTTGAGGCGCGGCGGCACGTTCCAGGCAACGAACTCCGCAAGTTCGCGGTCAAGAAAGGGTACGCGGACTTCGACCGATGAAGCCATACTCATTTTGTCGTTGTACGTCAGGTTCAAGCTGGCCATAAAAATTTTGCTGTCAAGGTAAAGCATCTGGTTCAGGAAGTCGGCATCCTGTACCTGGGCAAAACTGGCGCGATGACGGACGGAAGCGTCGGAGGTGCTCACTTCATCCCACAACGCAGAGGTATAGAGACCTGCCTTCTGCTCCGCATCGAGATACGTGCAATTCATCACAAAGCGCTCCACTGGCGGCAATGAAGCGCTGCGCGCCATCTTCTTCGCCAGGCGTACGCCTCCCTTCACCGCCGTGTTCAGCAGGCTGGGTAGGCGCCCTAATGCCGGATCAAGCCTGCGGCGCAATCCGGCGGGGACCTTCTGGTAAGCTTGCGCCCAATAGTGAGCAGCATGTTTGCGGTAACCGGCAAAGAGTTCGTCGCCTCCCACTCCGGATAGTAGGACAGTGGACTGCTTGCTCGCCTCGCGACAAACCAAATACGCGGCGATGATGGCCGGATCGGCGGTCGGCTCATCCATGTGCCAGGCCAGCTTGGGCAACAAATCCACTACATCAGGTTCAACTACGATCTGCTGGTTATGGCATCCTAGACGCTGCGCCAGACGACTAGCGACACTAGGGTCGTCCAGCGTGTTTTCACCAACCCTATATTTTGGCGGATAGGTGACGGTGTAGGTCTGCACTGGCTGCCGCGAGACACGAGACATCATGGCCACGATGCTCGATGAATCCAGACCCGCGCTCAGAAATGCGCCAACCGGGACATCGCTCACCATCTGTGCTTCCACGGAAACACGAAAGCGCTCGCGAATTTCTTCGGCCAGTTCATTTTCTGACCGGGCATAGGTAGCGTGTGCAGGAGGAAAGGTCAAATCCCAATATTTTGTGATGCTGAGCCGCCCGTCGTGAAACATTGCATAATGTCCCGCGGGGAGCTTGAATATTCCTCGAAACATCGTCTTCGGATCGGGCACCCACAAGAAAGTCAAAAACTGGTGCAGCGCTTCCGGATCCAACTCGGCCGCAATTCCCGGAACTTCGAGCAGAGCTTTGATCTCCGAGGCAAAAGCGAGTCGACGGCCTTGCTGCGCGTAGTAGAACGGCTTCACCCCAAAGTGATCGCGTGCCAGGAATAGTGTTGGCCGGCCTGAGCGAAGATCGCAAATAGCAATAGCGAACATGCCATTCAGCCGCTGTACGCAATCCGGACCTTCTTCCTCGTAGAGATGAAGCACAACTTCGGTGTCGGTATTGGAGGCGAAGCGATGGCCTTTGCTCTGCAGCTCACGCCGCAATTGGGCAAAGTTGTAAATCTCGCCGTTGTAGGTGATCCAGACGGTGCGATCCTCGTTGGACATCGGCATGTGCCCGCCGGGAGAAAGATCAATGATGGCGAGACGGCGGCTACCCAGACCAACATAGGAGCCGTCGGGAAAGCGCTGTTCCCAGAGGCCAGCGTCGTCAGGCCCACGGTGGGCCTGAACGGAGGTCATCCGCCCCAGCGTCTCTCTGTCTCCGCAATTGACCAGACCACTGATGCCACACATATGAGATCGTCAGCCTTTATGTGTCAATTCGTAGATTTTGGCTTTGATGTGAAAAAACTGTACACCCTGTAATCCACAGTAAATCAGCCCGGGAATGCCGTCCAGAAATCCCAAGCGGAAAATGTACTTGAAAAGAAAAAACAGAATTGGAGATCCTGGAATACCGAAGGCTTTCTTCCGCAGCCAGCGGCGCCGTTGCGCCTGCGTGCTCCAAAGTGAGGGAGGCAATTCTTCATGACTCGATTCACCCTGCAGCCATACCTGCGCTTCCCAGTTGGAATACTCATCGTGTTTCTGGATATAACGCGAGAGCGATTCGACATTGTGATGGAGAAGTGGATTCTTCAGCTTTCCGGTTCGGCCATCGACGACGACGTGCTCATGCACCTCCATGTCGCACATGGACGCATCTTGATCCCGGAAGCGGCACTCGAAGTGGCCTTTATCGCGGCGGAAGAGAGAGAGTTTTTCGAAGCTGGCGCCACTGTGGCGCAGCACCCTTCCCAGGAAAAACATCTGTAGCGCGATGTGGTATCCGTCGAAGCCGGAATCCTTGACGGCCTGCCGGATTTCTTCTATTAGCTCGGGCGTGACCGCTTCGTCGGCATCAACCAGCAAGATCCAATCATAGGCAAGAGGCAGCGAATCCATGGCCCACTGACGCTTCTTCGGCCAACCGCCCCGGTAGTGAAACTGTATGACCTTGGCGTCATGAAAACGAGCAATTTCCGCGGTGCCGTCAGTGCTGAAGGAATCGATTACGTGTACCTCACCAAATCCGCGCAGCGATGCCAGGCAGCGGGGCAGGTTGTGAGCTTCGTTCCGCACCGGAACGATCACGCTTACTGGCAAGAGCGTCGCCGGGTCCGAACTCTGCAACTGCGTGACTTTCTCTAAATTCAGCATTTCGCGGGTCAGTGAATTGCAATCATCTTACCTCGAACAGAATGGCATCCCCAGTACCGCGGAGAGTGCGTCATCGAAGCTATGTTAATATCCGGCTCAAGCGACATGGCCCATGCCCGATCCATTCCTGATTTGAAGGACGAAGTCCGCGAGTTCTGGAACTCCGATCCTTGTGGCACGCGTTATCTGGAGAGTCCGAAAGACTTCGACTCGCACGCGCGTGCCCGCTATGATCTCGAACCGTATATTACGGGGTTCGCCCAGTTCGCTTCGTCAAGCGGGCTCAGAGTGCTGGAAGTTGGCGTCGGCATGGGCGCTGATTACCTGGAGTGGTTGAGGGCTGGAGCGCAGGCCACGGGAGTTGACTTGTCGTCTGCGTCGCTCGATCGCGCGCGTCGAAGATGCGAACTGGCTGGGTTCAAGCCGGATTTGCGGGTCGCGGACGCCGAGCGCTTGCCATTTCCTGACGCTACCTTCGACGTGGTCTATTCCTACGGTGTCATGCATCACAGTCCTGATACTGCCCAATGCCTGCGGGAAGCACGGCGCGTGTTAAAGCCCGGAGGGGAGGCCAGGATCATGCTGTATCACCATCCATCGCTGACGGGATTGATGCTGTGGCTGCGGTATGGAATTTTCCGTGGTAAGTCCCTGCGTCAGGCTGTGTACGAACATCTTGAGAGCCCCGGAACCAAGACCTACACCCAGAGCGAAGCCCGCGGCCTGATGGGTGGATTTGAACAGGTGACTGCGCGGCAAGTGTTCAGTCCGGGCGACCTGTTGCTGCACCGGCCCTCGATTCGGTTCCGATCTCCGTTTTACGGTTTAGCCTGGAAGTTGTACCCGCGGACGCTGGCGCGGAAACTGGGTCGCCGGTGGGGTTTGTTTCTGCTGATTTCTGCTCGGAAGCCTGGCAGCGTCACCTCACAGACTGGATAAGGTGTGAAACAAGGCAGCGAACCACCACCTTGGTCATCGGTCATCTAGGAAATAATTATGGAGTGCAAGATCAATATTGGATCTGGCTTGTCGGGAGCCCCAGGCTGGTACAACATTGATAATTCGCCCACTATTTTATTGTCTCGTGTTCCGCTGGGGCGCCGACTTTTTCGAACCCCGGATTGGCCCAAAGACGTTCACCGCCACAACGTGAAAAAGGGACTGCCCTTTGCCGATCAAAGTGTCCGCTACATCTACTCGTCCCATACTTTCGAACATTTTACCTGGGAAGATTCGGTTCTCGTGGCAAAGGAATGTTTCCGTGTGCTGCAGCCGGGAGGCGTGATTCGGATCGTGGTGCCTGATCTGGGATTGAGTGTGCGCGAGTACATGCAGGACTCCGATCCCCTCGCTTCTCACCGGTTGCTGAGCCGACTGTCGCTGGGCCACACCGTCCGTGATTTGATCCATCCCGGATCCAACCACTCCCAGATGTTCGACGAACGCTCTCTGGTTCATCTATTGCAGGACGCCGGATTCGCCCAGGCGAAGGTCAGCCACTTCATGGAAAGCAGGATCCCTGAGATCGGCGACATCGAACTCGCGGTTCGAAGGCATGAGAGCCTCTACGTGGAGGCGGTCAAATAGCCAACACTCGATGGCTGCACCTTGGTGGTGGGCCGGGTTGGATTGCGATCTAGGCAGTTACTGAATGCAATTCGCACCAACGCTGCAGAACGTAGAGCGCCCAGGGGCGAGACCACGAGGTGTGTCTCTCGTGGAAATCCTGCCAGACTTGCAGAACAGCCTGAGCACTCAGCACGGAGGCCAACGGCCCTGACGCTATATTCCGCAACGTCCCATCCACCTCGGGATACAGTTCGTCGCGCAACCAATGCTCGAAGGGGAGAGTGAATCCGCGTTTGCGGCGGTGGACAATCTGATCTGGCAACTCTCCGTGAAGGGCTGCGACCAGCAGCGGTTTCGGCGTATGGGCATCCAGTTTCCAGTCGCCCGGAAGAGCAAACAGTTTTTTCGCCAGATGATGATCAATCAAGGGAACGCGCACCTCGAGGCCGTGAGCCATGCTCATCGCGTCGGAATCTCTTAAGAGCGTATTGAGCATGTAGCAGTGGGATTCCAGGTAAGAAACGCGGTTCACCGGGTCAAGGTCGCAGGCGCGACTCAGATTTTCCTTCAGGGAAGCCTGGCTGCGCTCGATTGACTGGGGATCGCGATCGGTCAACAGCGAATCAGTGTGCTCGGGAGTGAAAAGCATTCGCGCCAGGAAGTAAGGATGGATTACACGGCCATTCGCGCGCGAGAGAGCAACGAGCTTGCGGGTTTGATCAGTGTCGGACGCAAGCCAGGCATAGGTATTTGCGAGGAATCCTTTGAGGAGATTGGGCACTCGCTCCCAATATCGGACGAAGCGCTCCATGCGGGGGACAGTCTGAAAGCTCGAGTAACCAGCGAACATCTCGTCGCCGCCCAGTCCGGAGAGTGCGACTTTGATTCCTGCGGCGCGAGTCTGGCGCGAGACGAAGTAGGTATTGATTCCGTCAATGGTGGGTTGGTCCATCGCCCTGATGGCGTCGGGCAAAGCCTCCAGAGCGTCGTGTTGGGAGCACAGAATCTCGTGGTGATCGGTGCCAAATTTCTCGGCGACCAGGCGCGAGTATTCCGCCTCACTGTAATCGGCTTCGCGAAAGACGATGGAGAATGTGCTGAGCTGCGATCCGCTTCGGCTCAACAGACCGATCAGACTGCTGGAGTCAATGCCGCCCGAAAGAAAGACTCCGACTGGAACATCGCTGACCATCTGCATACGGACGGACTCGTCAATGGTGGCGTACAGATCTTCTTCAACTTTGCCACGCTCCCGCAAACTGGATCCCGTGCCACTTGCGGCTGTTTCGCGCTGCTGCGTCAGGTCCCAGTACATCTCTTCGCGCACCTTACCGCTTTCCCAAACCAGAAAATGTCCGGGACGCAAAGTCGAGACGCCTTTGATCATCGTGATCGGGTCGTATAGCGAACCAAAAGCCAGGTAGTTGGCCAGACCAGCAGGATCGAGCTGGCGCGGAACCAAGCCAGTCCCCAGCAACGTTCTGATTTCTGAGGCGAACAGAAAATGCTGACCGAAGGAACTGTAGTAAAGCGGCTTGATGCCCATGGGATCGCGAGCGAGGAACAAACGGTGCCGCTCAGCGTCCCATATGGCGAACGCGAACATGCCGCGCAGCTCTTGCAGACAGTCTTTTCCCCAACGTCCGTAGGCCTTCAACAAGACTTCAGTGTCGGACCCGCTCTGGAAGCTGGTTCCAAGGCTTTCTAGTTTATTGCGGAGCTCGCGAAAGTTATAAATCTCCCCGTTATAGACGATCCAGTTCCCGGTTTCGGGATCGCGCATCGGTTGATGGCCAAGCGGAGAAAGATCGAGAATAGCGAGACGGCGATTGCCCAGACCAATTTCGATCGGCTCCGGGTTGTTCTCGCGAAGAATGATGGTGCCCGAATCGTCGGGGCCGCGATGCGCAAGCGAAGCAGTAGCCTGCTCCAGAATCTCCGGGGAGACAACTGCATTACGCGCGAGGATGCCGACAATTCCGCACATTTTCTTTCGCTAAATCAGTACTTGTAGGCATGCCCTCGACGTAGCAGTGGCTTCTCAAACAACGTCCATGAAAACCTGGCGATCACGATGGTAAGCACAACTCCCATCAACCCGCCTAGAAACTGCGTCATTGTGGAATCGTAATTCCAGTGTAGTCCCAGCAGCCGGCGGCTGGCCTCGATCAGCGGAAGGTGCAGCAGATAGATACAGTAAGCGAGCATCCCGAGCTGCATGAAAAAACGGTTGCAGAGAACACGCTCTGCCAGTCCGCCCTTCGCCGTAAGCGCAATCAAAAGACATGCGCTGTAGAAAAGCTCTACCCATGAGTAACCGATGGTGACCATCCAAGAACTGAGCTCGTATCCTCGATGGGTCAACGCGAGCAATCCCAGGAACAGAAGGCCGGTTGCCCAATAGAGGCGCGGCCGGTGGGCGAGCAACGACTCCCAGCAGCGGGGAGTCCGAACAGTCAACGCGCACAGGACTCCCATGCACAGCGAGTCGGCACGGCATGGCATCAGCACGTAAGCGGCGAAACTTCCCTGTTTGAAAAATAAGTAAAGCGCCGTTCGCAGAAGCGGGGCGAGAATAACGACCAACACGAGAACTAGCACCAGGTAGGATCTGGCAATTTTCTTGATCACGATCGGAATCGTGAGATAAAACTGCTCCTCGACAGCAAGCGACCAGGTCGCCGCCATGGCGCCCGCCCCAAAAGTGCCGAGAACTCCCATCCAGATGTTCTGAGTGAACGTGACATACGCGATCCAGGGAACGGCGCTGGGTGAGAAATTCCCCAACGGCCCGGCCGCCTGATGAACGAATCGCAACGAGAATAATGCGAGAACCACGCCGTAGAGCGGCAGGATTCGGTAGGCCCGGCGAATGTAGAAAGTCGAGAAGTAGCGAGGCGATTCGCGCACATCGAGAAGAATGCCTCCGATCAGGAATCCGGAGAGCACAAAAAAAAGGTCCACCCCGCTCCAGGTGAGCCGTCCCGCGACCAACAGGCTAGCGAGGAAAGGTGAACCCGCCTGGAATTGAAACACGGCGTGATAAAGCAGTACCAACAGTATGGCGACGCCACGAAGGCCGTCTAAAGCTGGGATTCGGATTGAACTCGGGACAACGGGAGTGTCGACCAGCAATGGAACGGCTGGCTGCGTCAGCGCAGGTTGATCGTTTGCAATCTCAACTGCCTGAGGAGATGCTGCCATGTTCTCCGCGACGATGGAAGGAATGGTAGCAGAAGATCAAGGCTGGTAATGCTGCTTCTGACGGTAGAATTGGGGCTCGAACCAACAGAGGAACTCTTGCCACCAACTTTTGCCCGCCTTCATTGGAGAGTCATTCTGGTCAGCGTCCTGCTGGTTGTGGCCGGTGCTGAGTACGTAGTGCGGGGTCCGCTAAGGCTTTTCAGGAACGGCGCCCAGTGGAGCGACTTCACGCAGGTGGACATTCCATCACGCGCGTGGATTCGAGGTGTAGATCCTTACCGTCCGGAAAATTTTGTGGTTCTTGCCCGGCAGGCTACCGGAAACTCGCCGAGCACGGCGAATATCGGATCGCACTCGCCCTATCCGTTGACCACGCTGGTGATTGTTTCACCCATCTCGGCCCTTCCTTGGCCGGTGGCCCGCACGGTATGGACACTGGTGGAAGGGATGTCGGTCCTGCCGATCATTCTGGCGTTGGCTTCGTTCGGAGAATTGGCAACGCGGCTGCAAAAATGCTTATTCGCGGGATTGACGCTGGCACTCGCTCCTCTACATACCGGGATCGCCGTGGGAAATGTGAGCATCCCCGCCATCGCGCTGTGCTGCGTTGCGGTGTGGGCTGCGGGGCGGGAGAAAGAGACGGTTGCGGGAATCCTGCTCGGGGTGGCCACGTGCCTTAAACCCCAACTCGGCCTGTGGTTCATTCTTTATTATCTTTTCCGAAAACAATGGCGAGTGGTGCTGGTGGTTGCCGGTTTTGGAGCGTTGGCGCTGGCGATTGGGATCCTTCGCCTGGAAATAAGCGGGGCGCCCTGGTGGCATGACTATCTCAGTAATGCCCGGGGATTTGCGCTGGACAACAAGACCGTGGATTTTACGGACGCAGATCCCATCCGGTTCACCCTTCTCAATCTTCAGGTACTTTTCTACAGCATGCTGAAGACCACTACCGCCGCGCAGGCCTCATCTCTGATTACCGGGGCCGTTCTTCTTGGAAGCTGGATTTGGCTAGGCTCAAAAGAGCATTCACGAGCCCCAGAATTGCTGCTGCTGAGCAGCCTGGTCGTGCTCAGTTTGCTTCCCACCTACCATCGAAACTATGACGCGACCCTGCTGGTGTTTCCGCTTTGCTGGGTGATGTCTAGGCCCCAGGTCGGCAGATTGGAGCGGTGGTCTCTTTTCCTGATGCTTCCGTTTGCCGTGCCAGGTGCGGCGTTCCTGCAGGAACTCGCGAGTGAGGGGAGAATCCCTGCTTCGATGGTGAGTGCGTGGTGGTGGAACACTCTGGTGATGCCCCACGAAATATGGGCGATTCTGTTGCTGTCCGTGCTCTTGCTTTATGCGGTTTCGCGCAGTCGCTCGCCAGAGAGTACGACTTCCTAGGCAGGCTTGCGGCACAAGACTTGATATTGAGCCCCCACGGGGACGCGGCTGACGTACGGCTCGAGAAATCGCATCGACTTGAGAAATCGTGGAAACAGGAACAGATAGCTGACACCGAGGACCTCAAATCCGGCGTTTTGGAGCAGCTTGGTTGCTTGCGGAGGGGGAATGGTGACGGCGTCGTGATCGAACGGAATTCGCGACATGACATACCGTGTCCCCGGATTCCAGGGATTGTTTTCCCACAGCGCGAATAGACCACCCGGACGCAAGCTTTGAAAGATGTAGTTCGCGGCGGAGGTTCTTGTCGGCACGGGAATGTGATGGAACACACCGTTGCAATAGACCAGATCAACCTGTGCTTTGGGGACGTATTCGTCAAAGGTAAGAAATGTGGATTGGTTGGGTGCGTACTTGAGACGCGCCAATTCGAGAGAGCGAATCGAAACGTCAAGTCCCAGAACCCAGGTCAGACCGAACGCCTCACGGAGAATGATCGCGGTATCTCCGAGTCCACACCCATAGTCAATCGCAGAGCGGGGCTTTTCGTGTAATGGTTCAAGGCAACGCTGCAGCCATTGGACGCGTCCCTTCGCGAAATATTCTTTGTCTTCTCCACTTACAGATAGGCCCTGATTCAGCTCAGCATCGTAAGTATCTGCATGCTGATCAAACTGCGGCGCGCTACTCATCGACGGCGCATTCCCAGTACGCTGAGAAAGAAGCTGGAGAAGATCGCCTGCACGCCCAAGGTGAGAGACAGGGCGGCGGGAATTACGATGCGAAGCGTGTGCGACATGTCGAGCGGTCCGAAATTGTGTGCGCTCCAGACTCTTACTGCGTAGATCGAAACTCCAAAACCGGTTAGGGCGAGCACGGCTCCCACCAGAAGGCCTAGTTCGAGATTGATATAGCGGAAGAGGCGATCCAGCAGCGGATCCGGAGGATGCAGACCTTCCGAAATGGCGAAGAGTTTGGTAAAGACTGCGAACGCAATTGCCTGAAAACCGAGCAGGACGGCAATCGCGGCATACAGAAGTGTGTGGACATCGAAGACTACGCTGCCCACTCTCCGGGGGCCCGGCAGCAGCCAGAGCCCGACGCCCAGTCCAACCAGCATCAGGGCCAAGCCGGGATACAAGAACAGCCAGCGCGGACTGTAGAGCAAGAAGAAACGCACGGTTCTCCAACCGTCACGCCAGGTCCGAAGATGCGGCGGACGCGAACGACCGTCCGGCGAGAGAGTGGTCGGGACCTCGGCCACTTTCATGCCCAGGAGAGTGGCCTTCACCACCATCTCAGTCGCGAATTCCATTCCAGTGGTGCGCAGGGCCATGTTCCCATACGCTTTTTTGGTGAAGCCTCGAAGCCCGCAGTAGAAATCTCCACAAGTCCCGCCAAAAAACAGGCGGCCGATTTTCGTGAGCAGCGGATTTCCGAAATACTTGTGAAGAGGCGGCATGGCGTTGGGTTGGATCCCGCCTTGAAAGCGATTTCCCATGACCAGATCTGCGCCCGCCCGCAGTTGCTCGAGGAAGCGAGGAATGTGCGCGAAGTCGTAGCTATCGTCGGCGTCGCCCATGATGATGTACTTGCCAGACGCCGCGGCAATGCCTCCCATGAGCGCGTTGCCATAGCCTGGTTCCTGGACACGCACGACCCTGGCGCCCAGCCGATCCGCGATCGCAGGCGAGCCGTCTGAACTGCCGTTGTCGGCCACGATGACTTCACCAAAGATGCCAGCCTCCCGAAACGCCTTCTGAATTTTCAGAATGCAAGTCTCCAGCGTTTCCGATTCGTTCAGGCACGGCATGACAACCGAGAGTTCGACCCCTTCCGCTCCAGGAACGGGTAGATTTCGTGATTTCGTCTCTGATTCCGAGACCACCGCCAGCCTCATAGACTATTCTCGCGCAACTGCCAACTAGGACTCTCTGTCCCAGTCTTCATATCACGCGTACCTGGAATCGCCAAGACCTTCCGGGGATACCTGAAAGAAATTCCGATCCATGCCCTTCTTGCGGTAGTTTAGTTGAAATGCGCGTGCTATATTCGGCAGCATCATTCCAGAAGATACTCCCTGATTTTCGCCTGTGCATTGAAGACAAGCAATGAGTAATCCCGCGCTTATCGGCGATGAGGATCCCTCTCAGGCCCTCGATCCGCGGCTCGCAAAGCTTATTGTCTGTCCTCGCGACAAATCAGCGCTCACCGAGAGTGCAGGCTCGTTATCGTGTGCCCACGGACATCGCTACTCGGTAGTTGAGGGCATTCCCATCCTGCTAGTGGCGGAAGCGGAACAAACCCATATTGAAGGTGCCCGATCTCTCGCGGTAGCGGAAGCGGGCGACGCCGCAAATCTTCCGCAATTCAATATTGGCCCTAAAGACATTGACCCATTCGTCAAAAATGCCATCGGAGCGACGAACGGCGGACTTTATCAGCATCTGGTGGGCAATTTGTTCGAATATCCCATCCCCAGCTTGCGACTTCCGCGAGGGAACGGGGAATTATTTCTCGAAGTCGGGTCCAACTGGGGGCGATGGTGCATTGCGGCGGCACGCGCGGGTTATCGTCCGATTGGAATTGATCCTTCACTCAAGAGCATTCGTGCCGCGAGACGGGTGGCACGACAATTGAACGTTGATGCCCTTTATCTGGTGGGTGATGCGCGCCATCTTCCCTTCCCCGACCGGCTTTTTGACCAGGTTTTTTCATATAGCGTGCTGCAGCATTTGTCTCGTGAAAATGTCGGCAAGGCCTTACACGAGATTTCTCGAGTGTTGCGGCCGGGAGGCAACTGCCAGGTACAAATGCCCAACAAGTTTGGGATTCGATGCTTGTACCACCAAGCTCGCCGCGGTTTTCGAGAAGGCGAAGACTTTGATGTGCGTTATTGGAGCCCCGGGGAGCTGATATCCACTTTCAGTGGGCCGCTGGGCCCGGCAAAACTCTCCGTGGACGGGTATTTTTCCTTGAACGCGCAGATCAGCGATATCCGGTTTCTGCCCTGGAAATACCGTGCCCTGGTTCGCACTTCGGAGTTATTGCGAAAGATGAGTACAGTATTTTCCCCGCTTACTTATGTGGCTGACAGCGTTTACGTTACAGCAGCCAAAAAGCCAGCAGGAATTTCTCTTCATTAGTTCGGACCTGGTGCGGTCCACCGCGTGACCAGACCGAGCGCGAGGTCGATCAGTTGGTTAACATGACGCTGCCAGGAAAACTCTTGCGCTCTTAGTGTTCCCTGCGCGGATAAATTACCAACCAGTTCTTTCGACGAAGCGACCCGCAAAACTTCCTGAGCCAAATCTGCGGGTGAGAATGCCGGAAAATACAACGCCGCAGCTCCGCATATTTCGCGATGGACGGGGAGGCCGGATGCGATGACGGGGAGGCCGCTGGCCATCGCTTCCACCAGGGGATGGGCAAACGACTCCGCGTAGGCAGGCGTGACATAAATGTCGCAAGCCCGGTACAGATGATGCAATTGAGAGTAGGGGACCGTCCCCAACTCCTCCACATTTTCGCCGATGCCTAGTTGCTTGATGATCGCGGCGGCACTATCGGCATGATAGGCTCCAAGATTCTCCTCCGAACGCAGAGTGCAGGTGAGGAAGAGCTTGACTCTTCTACCGCCAAGACCTTCCCGTATCAGCGGCAGGGCGCGAAACAGAGTCTCGAAATTGCGATAGTAGTTGTAATGGCTTACGAAAAGCAGGCGTAATGTTTCCGTGCCGGACTCAAGGTTGTGCACCAGTCCCGGGGGCAAAGGATTCTCGTTGCCGAAAAACAAGTCGCGATCAAACCCGTGGTGGATGGCAATCACCTTCTCGCCCGTCCATTGCGCCAACTCTTCCGCGAATGCCGCGCTTGGTGCAACCGTGAGATCGGCCCACCGGATAGAGCGTTTGGCAACTATGCCTTTGATGTTCGTTTCCAGCCAAAGCCGGTAATCCCGGCGAGCTCGCAGATCGCGAAAGAAATCTGGGGAAGTGTAGAGGGAGTTTCTGGAGAGCAGAACCTGAGGCACGGGTGAATTGCGGAGAGCGAAGTTCCCGGCTGAGATGAGCGCATCCGCCCCGCTGTTGCGGATCAGCCGCGGAAGAACTGCCTGCTCCTGCCATAACCGCCGTGCTGAACCCATAGGAATACGCGTTTCCAAGAATGAGATGTTGGGCAAGTCCTGCCATTCCTGCCGCAATTGGGGGCTCAGTGCGACCGTAGTATGGACGTCTTTCCGGACAGAGAGATGGGGCAGGACATTCCGCAGATAGGTCAGACCGCCGCCGGCACTGGCCGCCAGGCCATTGAGAAAAAGGCGGATCATTGCGCGGATGAAGCCACGCCGATGTTTAGTTGCGAAGCGGGGACTGCGATCGAATATGCTGGGAGGGATACCTTGGCGGGAACAAGATCAACCAATATAAAGGCGAGGCTCCAGAAGAAGACGCAGAGATAATTACCCACGGCAAAGAGCCAGTCCTCGATGCCCGCGTGCACCAAACCTGCGACTAAAACCGCTGCAAGCGGGACCGCAATCGAGCGGACATTGCAAGTCGTTCGGGCGCTTACCAACACCCTGGTGGCATTGACCGCGACCAGCAGAGCGAGTGTTAAAAACGGTATGACGCCAAACAATCCCACGCCCTCGGCGATCGCCAGATAGCTGTTGCCGTGTTCCCGGGTTATGAGGCTACTCGAAGCGAACTTGCCAGCGACCTCGCCGTTATCGAAGCTCGTACTAATGGTGCCAAAGCCGGTCCCCAGCCAAGGGTGTTCCTGGATGGTGGCAATGGTTTTCTCCCAGACGGATTTGCGGGAGTCGAGAAATCCCACGCCCTGGTGTCCTTTGTAAAGAAAAGCGGAGGCCACCGATGCCGAAGCTTCCGGCTTCGATCCTTCCGCTTGTGGAGGAGTAATGGTCGCAACCAATGCGGCTGCCAGCAGCGCTATTGTGCAGCCCTTCATGAGCAGACGGTAGCTCCGAAAGACCAGGCAAAGTACAACGCAAGAAACTGCAGCGGCGGCTATGCTTGCCCGGGAATAACTGCTGAGCAGTAAAAACAACGCCAGCAAAAAGGCGAATGCCCGTCGCCGTCGCACTAAAATGCGGTCGCTCACCAGAATGCCCCACAACAGAATGGGCATTGCAACTACGCCCATCACCGCGCCTAGCGAGTTCGGATTGCCCAGGAATTCGAGCCGCAAGATCAGATACGCACCAGCAATCAAGTAGACCAGGAGCTCGCATCCCGAAAGCAAACCTGCCAGGAATTGCTGGTGCCTGCCGGTCACTGCAAGCCGGGCTCCGAAGGTTCCGTAAAGAAACAGCAGAAGAAGACTCAACGCCTTAAGAACTGCCTGCGTAGGATAGGCAGGCGCAGTGGCGGAAATCAGGGCCGCCAATCCGCAGAACAAGGCTACAAAGTGAAAAGCCCGCAGGGGATACGGGCGTTCTCGCAAGCAGATGACCCATCCCACCACGGCCCCTGCGCCGACCACGAACCAACGTCCGGAAATGCAGGCCGCCTGCAATGGCACAGCCGTCCCGGCGCCCAAGAATATGGCCATGAGGAATGGAAAGAACCTCTGGGGAAATTTCCACAAGACCGACGCCAGCACCTGCAGAAAGATCAGCATTTCAAGATCCTCGGCGTTGGTGAGGTTGCCCGGACGAAAAATCACCAGGTAGACGGCGAACAGCGAGCCCAGCCCGAGAAAAAGCGGCATCGACACTTTGGACAAGCGACTAATCATGGGAGATCGACTCTTGCGAGAGAACCGCACGGGCGATGCCTTTGGCACATGCCTCCGGCGAATACCGAAGGATGCGCTCCCGGCTTCGCAGCCCCATCTGGATGCGCAACTCGGTGTTACTTGCCAGCTCTTGCATGGCGGAGGCCAGGGGTTGGATCTCTCCCGCCTGGATCACGCAGCCGTTCCCCTGATCCTGCACCAAGTCCGCCACACATCCGGCGACATTGGTAGAAATTATGGGTAGACCGCAAGCCATGGCTTCATTCACGACCAAACCCCAGGGATCGCTATGCGTGGGAAACACAAACGTCTCGGCCAATGCGTAGTAGCCGGCCAACGGTTCGCGCTGCGCGAAGCCGGGGAACAAAATCGACCCCGGCGTGATCGCGGATGCCTGCTTCTCAAGTTCCGCGCGCGCGGCGCCGTCGCCCACAAAGACCAGCCCCATTTCCGACCGGAGCGCCGGAGCGAGTGTGGCATAGGCATTAAGAAGATCGAAGACCCCTTTCTCGCGCACCAGCCTGCCCACAAACAAAAAGTAGCGAGAGGGCAGGCGTAACGTCCGGCGGTGAGCGGCCTCAACTTTGCGCACGGCTTCAGCCCGTTCCGCAAAGAACTTGGAGTCCACGGCATTAGGGGCGATGAAGATGCTTTCCTCCGGTGCTCCATAACTGATTACGTATTCAAAGGCCGATTTACCGGGAACAACGAACTGGTCACAGGCCTGCATGAATCTTGCTTTCAGGGATTCTACCAAGCGAGAACCGGCGCGGAAGTCCCTTACCGTACTCTCCACCCATAACGAAAAGGGTACGTGATGGCGGCGCGCCCAGAGCAGCGATTGCCAGGAAGCAACGTAATTGTAGCCACCGCAAAGGATCGCGTTGGGCGACATCTTGCGCAGGGCAGACGTCACGCCCCTATTGAGTAGCAGGTTGTACTTCCCGAACCTTCGCCTCCAGGAGGGCAGCACCTGGTAGCGAAAGCGGATCTCGTCTTTATGAACCTCCCATTGACGCAGAGTGGGATCGGTTTCCGCCAGGAAGATAACGTGAAGATCAATGCTCTCATGGCGGGCCAGGGCGTTGAATACCGGAATCCGATAGGGGGCAATAATCTCGCTCAAAATGACGAGCTTGCACTTCATTCCAGGCACTCCCGATAAAGTCGCGCCAGCCGCTCCGCCTGATCGGCAAGAGTGAAGCCCTGCAAAATGGTTTGCCGGGCCGCGTCCCCGAGTTGTTGCCGCAATGGTGCGTTCTCGAGCAATATGCGAAGGGCTTCCGTCAACTCCTGCAAGTTATTCGGACCGACAAGCCAACCGTTGCCTCGGTGCTGGATAATTTCGTCGATTCCCTGGCCGCGGCACGCGATCACAGGCTTTTCCGCGGACATCGCCTCCAGGTAGACGCACCCCAGGCCCTCATATTCACTGGGCAAAGCGAACACGCTGCAGCGACGCATGGCATCCGCGACCTGGCTTCGACTTTGGCGTCCCAAGAAACGAATCTTTTCAGCGATGCCCAGCTCGGAAGCCAGCGCACGTAGCCGCGGTAATTCCGGACCACTCCCGATGATTTCGCACGCAACCTCGGGGAGTTGCTGACCGATCGCCGCGAACGCTCGCAGCAACTGTTCGTGACCTTTGGAGGGGATCAGGTTTCCAACGCTCAGGATCAAAGCAGAGGAAACGCCATCTGTGGCTGGGGCGAACGCCTGCGGATCAACGCCGTTGTAGATCACTGTGGTTCGGACGGAAGCCTGCGCACGTTCCAGGACCTGATCGCGGACTTTTTCGCTGACGCAGATAACGCTCTTCGCCGAGCGATACACCATCCGCGAAACGCGCTCACACCAGGCGCCGGCATATCCACCGACTTGGTTGGTTGAATACGCATCCAGCCCATGCACGGTGACCACAAAGGGAATTCCCAGCTCGCGGCCGAGCAGAACCGCCGCATGTCCGCAAGGCAGGGCGGCATGAGCGTGGATCAACTGTAGGGGGTTGAGCCGGTGCACGCGGCGCACCTTGCGAAGAATGCTGGCAAATAGAAACGCTCCAGAACTGGCAAGACCAAGCCCGCCGGGAAGCCCCGGATATTGCGCCCACTGCGCCGGAACGGCAGTGGCGCTGGCAGTTGAACGAGCGCGATAGAACGGCTGCACCGCCAGCACGGTATTCACGATTCCCTGCTGCTCAACGGCCGGTAGCGGTTCGGCGACGAAACAACCCTCGGCGTCATCGAGCCCGCTGGGATAGAACGGAGTCAAAGTCAGCAGGTGCAGCGCATGGTTTGGATGATCGCTGGTAACTACTGGCATGGGAAGACTCGCGATCATGCTACGCGATCGCTGACCTCTGGTGAGGACAAGCGTAGAAAGATCTCTTCCCAGCGGCGAGTGATCACGTCCCAGTCGAATTGTTTACTGTGCCTGCGGCCGGCCAGACCAAGACTTCGACAAAGTTCAGGGTTCTTGAGGAGTTGTCTCAGCCGGGAGAATAATTGATCGTCCGAGCCGACCAAGAATCCGGTTTGGCCATCCAAGACGGTCTCAGGTTCGTAGTTGTTCCGCGCAACGACCGGCAAACCGGAGGAAGCCGCTTCAAGAATGACTTTGGGGGAGCCTTCCCATGCGGAAGGGAAAAAGAAGATATCGGCGTTCTGGTACTCGATTCTCAGTTTCTCTTCAGACAGCGCCCCACGAAGAAAGACATTCGCCAAATTTTCATACTGCACCCGGGCCTTCAATTCTCCCGCCATGAGGCCATCCCCGACGATGAGAAAGTCCGCTTGGGGAAATCTCGCGGCCGCATCCAAAACCAGTTGCGGTTGCTTAAAAGGACGCAAAGACCCGACAAAGAGAACCCGGGGACGCGGATGGGGAGGTCTGTTCCCAGCCGGAGTGAAGAATTTTGTGTCAACCCCGGTCGGCACCACATCGCTCGGTAAATCGTATTCTCTTGCCAGGCTGCGTTTCACCGCGTGTGAATTGCTGAACAGGAAATCGGAGCGAAGTATGGTCTGTTCCCAGAGCAGGATCGCCTCGGCTGCCACGGTTGGCTCATTTTGCAGATCAGACTGGGACTCAATCGTCCCCACCACGATGCGGTCGTCTTTCCATCTATGGCGCAGACGCAGGTACAACTTACTGGCGGGAGAAGACTTCAAGTAGAAAAGGATTTCGTGCTGCCCCAGAAGAAATTCCCGCAGAATCCGAACCGTTTGACGCTTTCGGGGCAGCCGGATCAGCGTAGTGTTGGAACGTTCGGCGATCCATGGATCGGGCCGATTGACATGGAAAACGCTCACATGAAATCGTGACGGATCCAATCGACAGATGATCTCGCGAGCGTTGGCCATCTGCGCGTTGGTCAAGCCCGCGTCCGCGAAGCTGTCCACGAGAATGCGCACCGGCTTCAAGTGCGCCCCGTGAGATGGCGGCGTTGGCAAGCGCGAGATTTGGGCATGCTAGGCGGAACTCTTCCCCGTCGAATGGGCCCATTCTAGCTGAAGGTCGCGCAGCTGTGCATCGAGACGATGCCCTGTATCCCGTGACTGAACAGATTCCGCCACGTGCCGGCGCGCGCGTTCCAAGAGGCGTTTGCGAACTTCCCTCGGCTCATTCGGCGGCAGCGCATGCAATTCGCCGGGATCGGCATCAAAGTCGAACAGTTCCTCAGTCGAAGAATTGAAGTCGAGCACCAGCTTATAGCGCGCCTCGCGAACCGCAAGGACGCGCGCGCCGAGTCGATTCTCCGGGCGAAAGGGGTTTGTGCAGCCCTGAATGCACTCCGCGATCGCCGGATCATTCCAGCTCTGGCCCTTCTGCAACTTTGCCCAATAGCTCACGCCGCGAAAACTTCCCGGCGCTCGAACGTTCACCGCGTCCAGCAGCGTAGGAGCCAGATGAAGAAGGCTGAATGGACTCTCTGCCCGGTTTGCTTTGGCTGCGCCCGGAACACGAAGCAAGAGTGGGACACGAATGAGCTCTTCCCGGAGCTTGTTTGGCGGGTGGTAGCGCGCTCCGTGCTCGAGAAACTCTTCGCCATGATCCGCGGTGACCGCGAACGCGCAGTTCTCCCACAAACGCGACTCGCGAAGCGAATCAACCAGACCCGCGATCTGCGAATCCACCCAGCGGATCCCTGCGTCGTAGAGTGCAATTATTTCTTCCCGATGGCGTTTAAGGCGGGTGGCCCCGATGTCCCCGCGATTCCAGTATGAGTTCAGATACGTTGCCCGGGATGCGGTCAGGCCCTTGCTCCCCATCCATTCAAGAGCTTCTTCTTTGGGATAGTAGGGAGAATGGGGATCCATGAAATGCAACCACAGAAAAAAGGGACGGCCCCTATTTTCCGCGAGCCAGTTGCGGGCTTCCTTCACCAGCAGGTCGGCGCTCGGAAAACTGCGCAGGTCATCGAATGATTTTGCGCGAGGGCTTGCTATGCGCTGACAATATTGAAAGTAAATCTCG
Source organism: Terriglobales bacterium (assembly GCA_963802555.1). GTDB lineage: Bacteria > Acidobacteriota > Terriglobia > Terriglobales > Acidobacteriaceae > DATBAX01. The sequence goes on from CAWDJD010000002.1 coordinate 1,789,612, forward strand.
TCGTATAAAGGACCGACCGGCCCCAGTCGATGGAAAGCCGCAGCCAGCATCCCGTTCAGCCGACCTCGGCGAGTCACGTTCGGGAGGGCGCTCCGATCCTCGGGCAGAGAAACAGTGCCGGCATCGAGGAAATCGCGGAAAACCTCAAACCCGTTGCCGTAGCCAAAACGGCGTGACAAATAAGGATTGCCGGCGAGAAACGCGCCCGTCGCATACCCTGACTCGTTCAGCACCGACGCGAGTGTGGCTTCTTCGGGCGCCAAGCCGATCACGTCCCGACCCAGTGCGAGCGGATAACGAGACGCCATCAAGGGAGGAAACGAATAGTAAGTGGGAGCGCCCGCCACAATTGCATTTTGAAAGACAATACTCTCGGACGAAAGCGAATCGAGAAACGGGGTGGTGGGCCGAGGATACCCAAGAAATCCCGCGTGATCGGCACGCAGGCAATCGACGGTGATCAACACCAGCGATTTGGCCTCTCCCATCTAGCTTTTCCTCACTTTGACATTAATCGGAATGTGGCTATGACTGGTGCGGAATTTTCCCCGGGTCACCATGTCGTACACATCCGCGTCATGCACGTACAAAAGATTGGGATGTTTGGCTTCCAGTGCGGAAAGAAATTGGTCCAGGGCGAGCACCGTCGGGGTGCGAAAGTCCTTCACTGAAGAATGAAAATTGATGGCATGGACCGAAACGATGGCCGGGACCCCACGGGCAAAGCAATTCTCCGCCAGCTGTAAATATTTTTCGGTCGGCAGGTCGCGTTGCGCAGGCTCGATATCAATGGTTCGATACAGGTTGAGTATTTCGCAATCGTCCATGTGCGGGGCCAAAGGCGAACCCTGGCCATTTTGCGCCACCCGCACTCCACACTTGGACCATGCCAGGTGCGTGTCATGATTGGAGCGGTAGCCCGGCGCACACGCGGAAACCGCCGGCATCTTGAAAAGCTTTCCGAAGATATCCGCTGCCTGACGTATGAGCGCGCCTTGTTTCTCGGCAGTCAGAAAACCGGCCTGCGGTTTTTCCGGATTGCAATATTCGTAGCCGACCCAGGGCATCCGCCAGTAGATATAGGGGGTTTCGGCTTTCCACAGAGTCCGCAACAAGTCCGCACGTTCGCCACCCTGCGCCAGCGCAAGCTCTGCCGTAAGAGAGCAAAAATGGGTCAACCCATGCAGCGCCGGATAGAAAACCCCTTCCGCGATTCCCTGTCGGTACGCCTCGAACAGTCCCGGCCGTTTCCAGCTTCCGGGCAATCCTTCGGTCAACGGAAGCAACTCGATTGTCTGATAATTTCCCGTCATCATCTTCGGGAAATTCAGGTTGGACATCAGGAAATTCATGACCAGGCAAGCCGACCGGCCAGTGTAGTCACGATGGCGTTTCAGAAGGTCACGAAGAGCCATCACGTCTTCGGCGGTTTCCAGGGTATAAAAATCGTAGGGATTCTCGCCCAATCGGATTCCGCTGGCTCGAAGCTGCTCGTATCCTTCCTTGTCGCGCACCCCCACCCGGCCCCAGTCGTCGCTTTGCAGCAGAACCAGAGGCCGGTCGAACGAGAAGGAATCGCCCACCGGCTCTTTGTTACGGTTCCATAGTTTGTGGACGAAATCGAGCAAATGAGTCACCCAATAGAGTTTGTTCCGGCGCTAGTAGCGGACCAGCCTGCTGGTCCCGGTCACTTTCGGGCCAGAGCGCTGTAATTCCCGGCCATTTGATCGTTGGTTGTCAGGGCCAACTTCTCGAAGCAAAGACCGCTAAAGTTGATGATCGGGAAAACTGTCAGCCCAAGGCACCAGCGTACAAAGTCGTACCTGGCAAAGATATTGAGACTCGCATTCACGATTCTGCAAAATCCACCGACACTGAACACTTCTGGCACAATTTCGACGTGAGAGAACACCGCCAGTGTCGAACGCAGCCCGGTACGCATGTAGTGCCAGTGTTCCTCGTCGACAAAACGCGGGCTGACCGCGCCCACGCTCATCAGCAATACTCCTCCGGGCCGAAGCACATTGTGGATCTGCTCAGCCGCCTTCATTGGTTCGGGAAAATATTCGAACACCCCCGTGGCGATTACCAAATCGAAAGTTTCCGATCGAAAAGGAAGCTGCTCTCCTCGCGCGACCACATCCACCAACTGAGTTGGCAGAACATCCAAAGCAACGTATTGGCCAGCCTTGGACTGCAGGAGTGGCCGGTAAGGCTGATACCGGCCACCAATGTCAAGAACTCGGTGCTCTTTGTCAGGAAGCTGACCAATCCATTGACGAAATAGTTGCGCACGTCTGCGCAGCACCAAGTAGTGGGGATCGCTGATGGAAGGAAAAAGCCGCCGTTTGGCCAGAAGATTCAACTCTTCTCGCGTTTGGTTATTTTCCATGCAGTCCTGGCTATCCGAATCCTGCTAGATGTAGCCGAGATCTTTGAGCCTCTCCTCGATGATACGTTGTTCGGATTGGTCCATCCGGGCGGCGTCATCCTGCACCAATCTCTGCAACACCCATTCGAGGAACCGCTCCAGACTGCCGAATTGTGCGCCGTACCGCTGCTCTGCAGCCTGGCAGAGTTCCGCAGAAAGCCGCACTTCACGAATGCTATCAGTCATTAGGCGCTCATCTCCGGGCGTCGCCATGCGCTCACTCGCGCCCAAACCGCCCGGGCAATGAGCTTGTCATCGGCGTCGAGCCCGAACCCCAACGCAATGCCGGCGAATGCCAGATAGCCCAGCAACAAAGCTGCCCCAATCACCGCCCACTCCTGGCGTACCGCGCCCAAGCCCATGCGCAATCCAAGCACGACCGCAAGGGCCCCTGCGATTGGGAGCGCGAGCCGCAAATAACTGCGGTTGTATGGGGACAAGCCAAGTTTGCTCCGAACCGCAGCCAGATACCAGATATTGCCAATCACATTGGTGATTGCCGCGCCAATCGCGGCGCCGGTGATTCCCCATCGCGGAATCAGAAGCACATTCAAGGCCACCATCACTGCCGCCATGACTCCTTCGATTCTAATCAGGCGTCGCTGGTTCCCGGACATGAGTAATAGATATCCCACCGATCCGACCCCGCAGTTTACCAGTTGCCCCAGTGTGCCGATGACCAGGACCAGCCAACCTGTTTCGAAGTCCCGCCCGAAGATCTGCATCAGCGGCGATGCGAACCAGATCATCACCGCAGCCAGCGGAACCGTCAAACCGAATATCCACTTGGTCAGAGTCTGGAAGATTCGGCCCAGCAATTCCTGCTGCCCGCGCGCATAAAGGTCGGCAATGCTGGGCGAAAATATTTGGTTCACGGATTGGAGAAGAATGGGCACGAAGGTGACCAGGGCAGTCGCCACGGCATAAATTCCCACGTCACGGGCGCCGAGGTAAAAGCCGATCAGGATTTTGTCTGCCTGCGCCATCAAGAATTCCAATAGCCCGGTCCCCAAAATCACCGCGGAAAACGACATCACTTCTCTTTCCAGCGGAGGAGATCCGGATGCAAACGACCGGGCGGCCACGGGAGTGAGTCTCCAGACCGCCGCCGCAAGCAGCGCGAGCACGACGACTGCGCCGAGGGCCTGCGCGACAATGTAACCTCGCAAACCGAGCCCTAATGCCACAAACCCGAGGGTCAGGACCATCATCGCGGGACTGCCAATGAAATTAGTAATGACAGTGCGACGCGCCACATCTTTGTATCCGGCCAACACCTGGCCAAGGAATGTGTTCAGGGCCCCCAAAACCATGATGAATGCAAACCATCCCAGATAGGTTTGCAGTGCGTTGGTGTGATAAAGGTGAAGCGCCGTCCATGGCCCTATCAGTAGCACGGCGCCGCCCAGCAGAATATTGGAAACGAGCAGGAGTAAGAGACCGCGACCGAGGAATCCTCGCAAGAGCTCCATCTTCCCGGTGGCGCAGTAAGTGGCGACAAAACGTACCGCAGATTGGGGTAGGCCGAGAGCGTTGAAGATTCCGAGAAAGCCGATAATCGTCATGCCCAACGCGTAGATGCCGAGGGCTTCCGCGCCCAAAACCCTTGCGAGATAGACTTTGAACAGATATCCGGTGGCCGCGGTGAAAATGGTACCGGCGAAGAAGACGGACGACTGGCGTGAGATGTGTCCCATTTGGCGGCGGAAATCCCGCGAATGGTCCGCGCCCGGCAATACTTCCAGAGCGGGCCCCGCGGGCGGCATTTTCGCTGCAGTAGAGGAGTTCGACATAGAGGCGGTCAGCCCTGGGCTGCAACTGGGAATACGGAAGTGCCGCACAAGTCTCGGAGCATTTCCGGATCCATGGTTTGACGTAACTTGTTTTTCGCAGGCAATGCCGGAGACGGTAGTTCCAGCAGCCGTGGAATGTCGGCAATCTGGTCGACGGAATCCAAAATACGGCCGATTCCGAAGCGGGCATACTGGCCAACATAACCGGTGTAGGAGTCGCGCAGCCAGGCGCACAAAAATACCGGAATGCCGCGAGTAGTGCACTCCACCGCCACGGTGGATTGTCCTGTCATCGCGAAACGAGTGTTGCGCCACAACTCGGCCGAAGGTACGCCCGCGAGTATCCGAATTCGAGCCGCTTCAGACTTGGGCAAATGTCTCCTCAGAAGTCGCCGGTGAGCTTCGACACTTTCAAAGGGATGAAGCTTGAAGACGAGTTCAAGCCCACATGCGCGCGCCAGCGCCGTCAATCTTGGCAATAGCTCACGAAACACTTCGCCCGTTCGCCATCCCGCGGCATGGTATGGCTCAGTGAAGAAAACTAGCCAGGGGCGATCTGACTGCCTCTCGTGAGGTTCGATGGAAGAAGTATTCGGCGTCGGCGGCGCGCCCAGAATAATTTGTTGCGGCGCGACCCGGCAGATGCGCACCAGATAGTCCCGTTCCATCTCGCCTTTGGCCAGATAGAAATCCGCATGTGGCTTCTTAATCGCCATCCACGCATCCAGAGCGCCGTGATGGCAGGCCAGTGCAGGCACTTGATTGCGTTTGGCAAGAATCAGGGGAATCCTGGTGTAGGGATTACTGTCGTCGGCGCACAGGCATCCAATAATGTTCTCCGATTCGAAAACGCGGCCCCAGGCGGTGCGCAGAGCCATCCCCCAACCGATCAATGCCGGCATTTGTCCCAGCACCCCCACGGCTTCCGCTGACTGAAATTCGCCCGCCGCGCAAATCAGTCTATCTTTCAGAACACTCCAGCACCGTAAAAGCTCCGCAGTTTGGGGTTCGTCGACACCACCGAAGTACGAATCCAGCGATGCCATCCGCACATTTGGGGGCAGCGATTCCAATTCGCCGTTACCGCGCGCACACACCAAAAGAAACCGGGTGTCGGGTAACAAAGCCGCATACGATACCGCCACGCGCGAGACACTCACATATGCGGAGGGCAACAAGACGACGGGATATCCCGAACCATTCGCGCGTCGTGCAAAGCGACGCCGAAGCTCATGTTTTGGGTCGAGCTTGTCGTGCAAAACCTGGACCACCTGAGTTGCATTCAACTTCGCAAACGCTTCCGCATAGTGTCTAAGGCCCCGAAGCACCGGCCCGGCGCCACTCTTCAAGTTGATCAGTGGACCGCTACACAACCTCTGCAACGCCGTTGCCAAGGCAAAAGACCTGCTGGAGTAAAGTTCGCAGTTCCGGGGCAGGTCTTCCGCCAATCGATGTACCAGCATCAACTGCTGCAACTGGGCCGCAATTTCAAGCGACAGAATGTCCCACCAGTCGATTCCCCATCGATCCAGCAAGCGCCCCATTCCGAGCTGCAAAAGGCTTCTGGTGTGGTAGAGGTCGTCTACCTCCAGGGCAAAGTCGTAGAGGCTGACCACCCGGCACCCAGCTTGACGCCCCCATCCGTCATAGGTAGAGCGGGGAGCGCGAGCGAAATCCACCACCAGATCCCATTTAGCGGGCGTGCCGCGCCGCGAAAGTTGGTCCTCGGGATGGAGCAGCAAGACCTTCATTGCGATGCGTCTCTCCTAAACTTTTCCTACGCGGCGGACGATGCTTTGACCAGCGCCGTCGGTATTGGTGAGAACGGTGACTCGAATACTCTGTCCATGAATAACACCCGTTTGCGAACCCAGGAAAGCTTTCTTACGAAGCCGGCTTCCTCAGCCCCGCGCAGAGCGGTGCCGTTGGCTGCTGAGATGACGATCCATGGGGACGTCCCCGCCGCCTGCAGCCGCGAAGCTACACGAGCGATGGCCTCACAATAATGACCTCGGCCCCGGACTGCAACTGGCGTCCAGGCATCGAGAATTAACACACAATCCAATGACCGTGGCTTCGTGGAACATTTGAATTCTGCGTCGGAAAACTCCTCAAATTTGGCCACCCGGCAAAAGTGTAGCGGCACGCCTTCGCGGGTGACGAGGGCAAACCCTTGATGCTCGCCTGATCGAAGCCGAGCAGCCGCTCGCAACAGATATGCCAATGTTTCCGCGTCCTGAACGTACCGCATGGCGGCGGTCGCGAGCAGATCCAGATCCAGCGGCTGAACCGTGAGCGCACCGGCTGCGGGATGCTGCCGACGCACGAACTCCAGCTCCGACCATTGCAGGAGGCAGAACTCAGACCGATCACCCAGTACTTCTCGACAGCGGCGGAGAAAGTTCTCGAGATGGAATGAAACCCCTTCCCTCCGCACCTGGTTTTTCACGGAAGAAACCCGGTGCATTCCGGCACGTACCCAAGCTTCCATCCGCGGAATGGATCGAACTACCGACGCCGAATGGCATCGCACGCGCTCCTTCCACGACCGCAATGTGGAAGTTGTCGCGGTAACGTGAATCGTCTGCCGGCTGGCCGTGGCCAGCCGCTCTTTATAGCCTTCCGCCCCGAGACCCAGATCAACACGATTCAATGCCGCGTTTTCGCAGGATTCTTCCACAATTTTCGAGAGCAACCACATTCCTGGCGAATAGTGTTGAAAGTCGGTAGCAAATGTTGGCTGATACCAAAACCAGCTTCCGGCGAACTGGAAACCGTAGTTCCACGCCACGACTTGCTCGCCGACTACCAATCGCGAGAGCTTTGCCCAGCCTGGTGGGGACAATGATTGGGTCAGTTCCTGGAGAAAGATTCTGCGCTCGGGCCAAGCCAGGTTGCTGATGCGACCAGTCGCCAGAAATCTGGCTACATGGGCCTTTGCAAATGTTGGCAGTTCGGCAGTGATCTCGTCCTGCGACGTGGAGTGGCTAAACTTCGCCGGATTCTCCCTTCCCATGGTCTTCGCATAACGTCGCAACCGGCGTTGCGCAGATTCCCTCGCCAGTTTCCGATTGGCGGGTGAATCAATCAGCACTTGCGAGCAAGAATACGCAGGCCGGGAAAAAACCGAATATCCCCATGTGCGAGCAGCCGCGGTAAGCGCATGCGCAGAGGCGGAATCGGCAGGCAGGTTCGCGAGAAGCAATATTCCCGTGTTCTGTTTTCTCAACTCGGTAAACACGCGATTAAGAAATTGGGGACGCCTCTCAGGATGACAGATAAAATCACAATAATCGGCCGTGGTGCTGGTAAGGAAAACCGTCTCTTGGGAATGGTTCATTGCCAACGCCACCAGACCGACCAGAGTGTCTCCGTCGTAGCCCAGGATGAGCAGCGGGACCAGGTGCGCGTGATAAGCCCGGCTTACGGCCCGCGCCCATTCATAGGTATAAAAAACCTCAGGCTGTTCCATCTGCTGCACCAGATCATTCCATTGGCAGCGAAGAACGTTGTCATCAGGTATCGCTCTGTGGAGAACTATACGCACGCTTCCCCGCGGCCTGAGCCCAGAAAATGAGTTCGCAAGGACCGATGGAAGCCCGAGATGTGGGCTTCGAATTCAGCAAGGCCCATGTCAGCGGTGACATGGACGCGCGGCAGCGCAAACATGGGATTCTCCGCGCCCAAGCCCCCGCCAAAATTCAGGAACGCACACTTGAACCCGGCTCGTTCCGCCATCTCCTGTTCCCGCCCAGTCACCGAACCCGGATCTCCGAACGGATACGCCAGCGCCCAAATTACCCGATTTAACGCCTCTTCGAGACTTCGCCGGCTCTCGGAGATTTCGTTCCAGGCCAAGTCTTCGGGTGCCTGAGACAACATTGGGTGCGACAACGTGTGTGCTCCGATGGACATGCCGCTAGCCGCTAGTTTCCGGAGTTCCGCCAGGCTCAACGTAAGAAATCGGCGCCGAAGAACCGGGTCGTCGACGTATCGCGAAATCCATTGCACGGGAACATGCAGCTGTTCTCTAATTTTCTCCACAAGACCCCGGCGTTTGCGCTCATCGAACCGGGACATTCTCTTGACCAAATCCCACCAGCGGACCCGTTTCTCCTGCGGCGATGCGACCGAAATTCGCATGTCGATATCCATCAACTCCAGAGTGAACGAGTTTCCGGCCGCAAGGAATAGTAAATAAAGCTCCTCGTACCACAACATTGAAGCCTGATCGCGGAGCGAAGCGCCAGTGACAAAGAATAGACAGGAAAGTTCGAATTCCTGCAGGATGGGCAACATATCCGTCTGGCAATTTAGCAGGCCGTCGTCGCAGGTGAGCAAGACCGAGCGCGAGGGCAACGGCTGATGCGACCCACACCAGGCAAGAAACTCCTCCGGAGAAACAATGTTGTATTGCGATTTCAGTAGCAGGAGTTGCTGCCGAAAAGACCCAGCGCTCACCAGGCTCCCATCGAGCGCGGGATCAATTCTTTTGTATCCGGCGGGCGAAACACCGTGGTAAGTGACAATGGCGGGTCCGGCGTCGGCGCGGCGCCGCAAATATCCAATCTTGGCCAGGGCTGGATAGACGGCATGTTTCAGAAATGGGCTGACCAGCCTCATTTCTTGTCGATCAAGTCCCAGGTCACCGGGGTCCCACGCTCAATGTCCCGCGCGGCGCGCTTGCCGATGACTTCGGGCAGATGCCGCGTGTGCAAGCCATGCCCGGGCCGGATGGAGCGGACATTCTCCCGGGTAAGAGTTTGCCCTTGTCGAACATTCTCGACGATGAAGAGCGAGCGCCGGAACACCCGGGTACTCTGTTCACGCGGACTGGGGCCAAAACGCACTTCGCCCAATGCCTTTTCTGCAATGCGGACCGCATCCACCATGGACTTGAATTCCTGCGGTTCGAGCGAGAAGGCACTGTCCGGCCCTTGCAGGGAGCGCGACAGAGTGATGTGTTTTTCAATGATGCAGGCGCCAAGGGCGACCGCCGCAACTGGAACGGCGATGTCTGTGGTGTGGTCCGATAATCCCACCGGAACCTGGAATATTCGCTCCATCTCTGGAATGGTCCGCAGGTTCATCTCGTCAGGCAAGGCGGGATAGGAGGCGGTGCACTTCAGCAGTGCTATTTCCGTGCAACCCGCACCTCTTGCAGTATTCATGGCTTCCTCGATTTCCTCCAGCGTGGCCATTCCGGTGGAAATCAGAAGCGGTTTCCCGGTACGCGCCATTCTCTGGATGAGCGGAATGTCCACCAATTCGCAGGAGGCAAGCTTGTAGGCAGGCACTCGCATTTCTTCGAGGAAATCGACAGCCGTGGAATCGAAAGGGGAAGAAAACAAATCGAGTCCGAGGTCATCAGCCAGTAGTTTTAGTTTGGGTTGCCACGCCCAGACAGTGTGGGCCTCGTCGTACAGATCGTAAAGCGTGCGCCCGTCCCAGAGCGTGTCACCACCAATGCGGAAGTATTCCCGGTCGCTGCGAATCGTAATCGTGTCTGGCGTATAGGTCTGCAGCTTGACGGCATCGGCACCGACTGCCTTGGCGGCATGAAGCAGGCGCACCGCTTGTTCAAATTCCTGATGATGATTGGCGGAAAGTTCCGCCACCACATACACCGGTTGTCCGGGGCCCACCAGCCGCTCGCCGATTTTGAAATGGGTGATCACGAGGCCTGGGACTTGGCGCGGATCTGATCGATGACCTGGCGCTCGGAAAAGGGGGCTCGGCGGCCACTGCGCAGGATTTCCAACGAGCGCTCGCCTTCATTGAAAACCAAATCGAGTATGGACGCATACGGCTGGAACGGCGGGAACAACTGCCAGTAACGAGGATGCTCATAATGCTGAAAAGCCACCTCAACACCCTTGTCCACCAGGACGTTTCCTTCTTCCAGAAGGTACACTGCGGACCCCAGGGGCGAGATGTACTGGTCGGCTCCCAGGGAGACGCAAATGTTCGCCAGCAACTCAGTTCGCCTGCCAGGCTGCTGCAGTTGCGACGAGACTACCAATCGAGTCTGAATTCCCATCACGCTCATAAACCATTCCAGCAAACGATAGTTAAAATCGGCAAGCAGGGTCCCTGGGATGTACTTCAAATGTGAACTGAGTTCCTCGAAATAGCGGGCAAAGAAACGCGAGCGGCGGTAGTTTAGTTCGATGCCGCGTAAATGGTGCCGCCAGAATTCACCGTCGCGGATTTCGACGTCCTTAATCAATTGGCCAAAGCGGCCGCGGAACATCACAGGAACGGTGAGCCATTGCAATCCGGTGGGGGTCTTAATGCGATTGCGTTGCTGCCAGGACTGCTTTTCAAATTGCACATTGTCCAACAGCACAAACACGTCTACCTGATCGATTAGGTCAAAGTAACCTAACCAAGGAAGATACGTCGGCTGAGAGATGGCGACCTTCACGTTAGTCTTTCGCCCCACTCGCCGAGATGAAGCACCCCAAGTCGTGCAGCATTGGGAACCGCCTCATCTCTTGCATGAACAATGGCGCAGTCTGAACTTGGCGTGATCGGCATCGGGTGTGACCCGGATGGTACGCCGAAATCGCCGGCTGCACCCAGCCCCCTGATGGGTGTTCCAAAATCAGAACACCGCAGATTCACAGCAAAATCTCCACAATTTACATTTCTTTACATTCCCGCGTTGGCGGTTGTGGTTCATGGTCTGGCCCTCGACCTGACCTCCAAATGCAATCACGCAACCGCACCCTCTTCCGGCGCGGCAGATCCAGCCTCACCATTCTTATAAAGGACAAAATGAATCGCTTCCTGTCCAGACACCGTCTCATTGGCTGATCGCGAGTATCCCGCGCGGGTGAACAGTTGAAGGGAAATTGTGTTGACGGGCTTAACGAAGGCATCCACGACGGTAGCGGGCGTCGTCCGGAGCAGGTCTTCCGTTGCCATCGCCAGGATTGCTCTTCCCAAGCCTTTCCCCCGCCATGACTTTGCCAGACTGATCGACACCGCTGCCCGCTCGCCCTCAATCTGATAGCGCACATGTCCGATAGGTGTTCCTTCCGGATCAATTGCCAAATACAGCACGGCACGGGGATCTTCCAGTTTGGCGTTGAACCATTGCAGGTGTCGTTCCCAGGGAATCGGGTCGGTGGAAAAAGACACGGACCGGACCTCGGGATCGTTCGCCCATTCCCACAACAACTGGCAATCGTTCTTCGTGGCACGACGAAGGCGGAGGCTGGCACTCTCTATTGCGGAAACGACGCGACCCGCTCCATCACCGTCTACCAGTCCTCGCGCGCGCTCAGACATTTTCGTCCGAAGCTCCATGGAAAGAATCAGTGCCTGCAGTTTATCAGCGATCTTGCCGGATGTTATGTTTTTCGTTGAGCCAAGATGAATGGCAGCTCCCAATCGGTTTAGCTCCTCAGCTACGGGCCTCTGGTTTTCGGCCAAGTCAATCAAAAGGGCAGGCAGTCCGAGCAGGCACAATTCCCAACAGGTGGAACCCGCCGCCGAAATTGCGACATCGGCCCAAGCCATTAGCTCAGGAAGGTTGCGGGCATCCCTGAGCAGGCCGACTGCCACTGAAGATTGATTCACCGCATTTTCGAGCGATGAATAGTGGGGATTGCTGTTGCCCACCAGTATCTTGATTTCGAGGCCGTTCACTCTCACTAGGGGCAGGGACTCAATCACGCGTTTCGTACCATTATCGGGATCGCTTCCCCCCATGGTCACCAGAACTTTGTGAGCGGTCGAGGTGAACTCCCGCCGCCATTGCCGCCACGGAGCAAATTCTCTTCTCAACATGGCATAGCGCGTGCCTAAAAGAAGGCGGGTGTGAGCCTCGCGATGGCGGTAGGACTGTTCTTGAGCGTGCACATTCTGGTTAAGCACGAGGTCTGCGGAATAGTGTGCACAGTGGCCAATGTCGTCAACGAATAGCAGGTTCAATCCGGTCTGCTTTATGCCGTCCTGATACTCATCGTCAAACTGGTAGCCATCGACCACCACCCAGCTTGCCTGATGGGATTGCGCAAGGTCTGCCGCCTGGATTGCATCCTGGCGGCTGCCGGCCATGGCTTGCAAACCCACAATCTTGATGTGTTCGCTGCGAAGACGCGCCTCAATCGCCGGGGTGGATTGCGCCATCGCGAACACAACCTCGCCACCCGCGTCCTGCCAGGCTTGGGCGAGGGCCACACAGCGCATCACATGGCCAGAGCCTATCGCTACGCTGGCATCGGCGCGAATGATAAGAGTTCGAGGCGCCATCAATCTCCATGCAGCGTTTTCTGCAAAACGTGCGCATTCAATTCCGCAAGTTCCGGCTCGTTCTCCAGAAGAGCGATAGCCTGTTGCCATCCGAAGTCATCTTGATTATCAAAGCGAGAATAAATCTTGCGAATAAGTTCCAGGTCTTCGTTTGTGTCGAGTGTCCACCGGTATCGGCTGTAGTCGACGGGGCTGGCGGTCGATGCGATCCGAAAAAGCTCTGGATGCTGGTAGAAATATGGGGTCACATGCTCTCTCTCGTGGGCTTTGACGGCTTCGGCCCAGGCCCGCTCCAAAGCCGCGCGAGAAAAAACTTCCGTGTCCAATCCTCGGGGATACGTGGGGACCACGGTATTGCTGGCGTAATCGGCCTGCTGATCGTGGAAAGTGCGTGAAGCTTGGTCGACGAGTTCGGGATCTATTAAGGGACAATCGGCAGTGATGCGAACCACGACGTCCGCCTTACAAAACTGGGCCGCTTGACGATAGCGATCCAGGACGTCTTCCTCCGAACCCCGGAAACAACTGACTGCCAGGCGCAGGCACTCACTGACGATGGCATCGTCCGCGGCATGATCGGAGGTCGCAACCACGATGTCATCGAGCAGCGCCGCGCGGCGCAATCGCCCGACGACTCTGGCCAGAACCGTTTTTCCACCCAAGTCCATCAGTACTTTACCGGGCAAACGGCTGCTGCCCGTGCGGGCCTGGATGATGGCAATGGCAGTGGTCTTCATATCTTTTTCGAAACTCGGGGGTCAAATTGCCTTGTGCAGGAGAAACATCGAGTCCACATTGGAATTCTCCAAATAGGGCAGATCTCTTCTTCGCACCAGATTCAAATCGGAAAAGCGTTCGAGAAAAACTTTTGCATAGTCCATCTTCCAGAGCAACCCCTGATTCCCCCGATATTTCACCTCTACGATTTGCGGAGAATAATACTCAAATCCCCAAATATATTGACTCGCACAGCGATAAATCTCGTCTACCGCCCTGGGGAGATCCTTTGGCGCGATGTGAATCAGTACACCCGAGGTGAAAACAACGTCAAAATAGCCGTCCGGGTGTGGGATTTCAAATGCGGAAGCCTCCAGAAAATGGACATCAGGCAATTTGATGCGCGCTTGCTCTAAAGCGTACGGTTGAATTTCGATACCGTACAGCTCCCGATAACCCATTTCGCGTAAAACTGCCAGTTGGTTTCCAACGTTGCATCCCACCTCAAGAATGCGGGCATCCGCCGGAATGCCCGCCAGGAACGGTTCGTTAAGCTTCCTTCTGGTGATGCCGTAGTTCTTTTCGTAAAGAGCATCGAGCTCAGACTGAGTTAGAGCATTGCGGTTGGTGTATTCGCGGCCAAAGTCGTTTACCCACTCTGCGATCTGAGGCGTATTCATCGATTCAGTCCTTCCGGTCCGGAGCGAAGAGCAGCTATGTCGAAAAACACGCCAGCACTTTTTCCACGGCGCGAATCACATCTTGCATTTCTGTATCGCTCATTCCATGGAACATGGGCAAGCTGATGAGTTGCCGATACGCCTTCTCGGCGATAGGGTACTCGCCGCCTTTGTAGCCGAAGCGATCACGATAGTAAGGATGAAGCGGGACGGGAATGTAATGGACATTGGTCCCGATATTCTCCGCCCGCAACGCACCAAGAACCTGGTCCCTCGACACGGAAAGTTTCTCCAACTCGAGCCGGACCGCATATAGATGCCAAGCGGGGTTGACGTCCTGACGCGCCGGCGGAGGGAAGATCCCGGACATGTTGCGGAAAGCGGCGTTGTATCGCGATGCAATCTGTCTGCGCCGCGCCAGATTGTGTTCCAACTTCGTGAGCTGTTGCAGGCCCAGAGCACAGGCGATATCGGTCAAACGGTAATTGAAACCGAGGAGCACCATTTCATAGTGCGACTGCCCGTCGCGCTCGCGTTGACGCGCATCGCTGCTGATTCCGTGATTGCGAAACCGCCGCAGGGTTTCGGCGTACGCCGGATTATCGGTCGTGACCATTCCGCCCTCGCCGGTCGTCAAATGCTTGACTGGATGAAAGCTGAACACGGTCATGTGGGCGATGCTGCCCACCCGGCGGCCGCGATATTCGGCGCCTAAAGCATGGCAAGCGTCCTCGATCACCACCAAGCCGTGGCGTTCCACCAACTGAAATATCGAATCCAAATCCGCGGGATGCCCGGCATAGTCAACCGGCAGAATTACCTTGGTCCGCGAGGTCAAGCACGCAGCGGCCTGGTCGGGATCAAGATTCAGAGTATCCGGTAGAACGTCGGCGAAGACAGGCGTCGCGCCTTGATACAAAATGCAATTCGCCGTCGCGGCAAAAGTGAGTGGGGAAGTAATCGCCTCATCGCCAGGTCGCAACCCGGCAGCAAACGCGGCGCCGTGGAGGGCTGCGGTTCCCGAACTAAAGCTGACCGCGTATTTCGCACCCACCCAGGCCGCGACAGCATCCTCGAACTCCGCGACCTTCGGGCCCGTGGTCAGCCAATCGGAGCGCAGGACGTCCACCACCGCCTGAATATCGCCGTCATCAATGGACTGGCGCCCATAGGGCAATAGGGTTTTGCGGACGGGCGTTCCGCCTTCGATTGCCAGCACTTCCCTGCTTGCCGGAGTCACCGTCATGGACTTCCTTCAGGCGCTCGCGCGAATCTTTTCTTCGCGAGGCAGTACCGCCAAACTGGGAGCACAGCCTTCCACCAGATCGTACAAATCTTGGGCAGTTAGCCACTGAGGGTTGGTATCGCTGGTGTAGTGGAAGCCCTCCGGCAACGCAGAGGCCTGCTGCCAGTTCTCCTTGCGCCACCAGGAATGCGCGGGCTGCACCACGAACATGTCTTCGGTTTCCACGGCGTTGCGCGCCTCATCCTCGGAAAGCAATACTTCGTGAAGTTTTTCGCCGGGGCGGATGCCGATGCATTCAATCTCGCATCCCGGAGCCACCGCCTCCGCCATTTCCAGCAATTTCATGCTGGGAATCTTGGGAACGAAAATCTCCCCGCCATGCATCTGCTCAATACCACGGACTACAAAGCGGACTCCCTGTTCGAGCGTAATCCAGAATCTGGTCATGCGCGGATCGGTGATCGTGATTTTGCCGCGTTTCCGCTGCTCCATAAACGTGGGAATTACACTGCCCCGGCTGCCGACCACGTTGCCATAACGGGCGCAGCTGAAACGGGTGTCGCGCCCTCCGGCATAGGCATTGGCCTGGACAAACATTTTCTCAGCGCACAGTTTTGTGGCGCCATAAATGTTGATAGGGTTGACCGCTTTGTCGGTGCTGAGGGCAAGAATGCGGCGCACGCCCTGATCGATAGCGGCGTCAATCACGTTGCGGCCGCCCATAATATTGGTCTGGATGGCCTCGAAAGGGTTGTATTCGCAAGCCGGCACCTGCTTGAGCGCGGCCGCATGGACCACCACCGTCACACCGGAAAATGCCCGTTGCAGGCGCTGCGGATCGCGCACATCTCCCAGAAAATACCGCAGGCTGGGATGATCGAGCCCAGCGGCACGCATGTCATGCTGCTTCAGTTCGTCGCGGCTGAATACGATGAGTTTCTGAGGATGGTATTCGCGCAGCATGAGCTCAACGAACTTCCGGCCAAAAGACCCGGTGCCGCCGGTCACCAGCACAACTTGTTCAGACCAATTCACCAGTGCGCCCCTTCTTGGCAAGACATGATTCGTCGAGCTACGACACACACGGATTATTCATCCGTACGAAAGATGATCGAGTTGGAGCCAAGTATAGCGGATATTGCCTTCGACATCCGACCCGGATTCCGTCTTAATCCCACGGAACCAGCAAGATTAAGGCGGGTTTACTGTTTCGATGCGGCGCTGGAATTTGCCCCAACCCCGGGGCAATAAGTGGTGAGATACATGTTTGCAGTGCGGTCACGTTTGCAAGCTGGCGTGACCCTGACCCTGCATCAGACCCAGGCTGGTTTTATTTAGGAGTGCGGATGGATTCGGGCCCCTTGATTCAAAGCAGTGGACAGACTCTCCGCGAGATCCCCTTGCAGGTCGAATTCAACCGGCAATCGGGGATCGGCGTCTATCCTCCCATCCCGCAACAAGAATCAGCCCTTCGTGAATATCTGCGGGTTCTCATCAAGCACAAGTGGGCAATCGCCGGTTGTATTGCTTTGATTTTCACGGCCGTGCTGATTGCCACACTGCGAAGCACGCCGATCTACGAGGCAGTCGGCAGCATTGCGATCAACAAACCCGACCCAGTGCTCAACTTCCGGGATTCCAACAACGCCGGCTTCGACTATTACGATCCAACGGACCTGGACACGGAAGTTCGCATTCTGCGCAGCGATCTCCTGGCGCTGCAAGTAATCAAGCAATTGAATCTTGATCAGCAGCCCCAATTCGGCGGCACCGGAAAGGCTTCACCGGCGGGCGCTTTGGGGCTGACCACCGATGTGCTCCAGCCGGACTCTCCCCGAACCACCGAAGCGCTGGACGCATTCAAGGAAAATCTGCGCGTGATGCTGGAAGCTAACACGCGCATTATTGATATCCACTTTCGTAGTCCGGACAAGAATTTGACAGCCCGCGTGGTGAATACTCTGGCGAACACCTACGTGGAGCAAAATTTCAAGACCCGGTTCGAGTCCACCATGCAGACCTCTGACTGGCTGTCCAAGCAACTGGTGGATCTGCAAATGAAAGTCGAGACGTCTCAGGAAAAGCTGGTCCAGTATCAGAAGGCGCACGAAATTCTGGGCATTGATGAAAAACAGAACATCACGACAGAAAAGCTGGACGAACTGAACAAGGAACTGACTGCGGCGGAATCGGCGCGGATGGAGAAAGAGTCCATCTATCATCTCGTGCAATCCGGCGACCCGGATTCCGTGGCCTCAGCCGCGAGCGTGGACGGCGAAGCGAAAGGGTCGGGAAACGCCTCTTCCCTGCTGGAGAAGTTGCGCGAGCAAGACGCGGATTTGAAAATCCAGGTTGCACAGCTGAGCACACAATTTGGGCCTTCGTATCCGAAGCTGGCGCAGCTGAGCAGCCAGCTCAAAGAAATCGAAGTGCAGATGCAGGTCGAAATAAGGAAGATCGCGGGGCGACTGCGCGGCGACTACCTGGCCGCGGTGCAACACGAAAGCATGCTACATGCCGCGTTGGAGAAACAGAAACAAGAGGCCAATCAGCTCAATGAGAGCGCGATTGAATACAGCCTGCTCAAACGGGACGTCGATAGCAATCGCGCTCTGTACGAGGGATTGCTGGAAAAACTGAAAGAGGCCGGCGTTACCGCGGGTCTCCGGTCAAATAATGTGCGGCCCGTGGATATCGCCCGCGTGCCGACCTCGCCATCGGAGCCCAATCTGCCGCGCAATCTTGCTTTTGGGTTGGCCCTCGGCCTTACCACGGGGATTTTCCTCGCCTTCATGTTGGAGAGCATCGACAACACCGTGAGGACGCCGGAACAGGCGCAGGTCCTCTCTGGACTGCCTTCGCTGGGCATGATTCCGCTGGGTTCTTCGGTCCGTCCCGAGGCGGGTACCCGGCAACGCCTCGCCGTCGCCTCCAGGGAAGCCGTGGAGTTGATCACGCAGTCGCGGCCGCAGTCGCAAATGGCGGAATCGTACCGGGCGTTGCGCACCTCCCTGCTGCTCACCTCGTTGGGGGCGCCGCCTAAAGTGATACTCATCACCAGCGCGCTTCCCGAGGAAGGCAAGACAACTACCAGCATCAATTGCGCGATTGTGCTGGCGCAAAAGGGTACGCGAGTTCTACTGATTGACGCGGATCTCCGCCGTCCCAGCATTCATAAGACACTTGGCATGGGACCAAGAGCCGGACTGAGCAATATTCTAACCGGCGCCATCACGCTTCAGGAGGCGACGGTTCGCTCCGCCATTCTGCCAAATTTGTTTGTCTTGCCGGCCGGAACACCGCCGCCCAACCCGGCAGAACTGCTCGCTTCCAGCGAAATGAAAGACGTTCTTATGAAACTGCGGGAGCAGTACGATCACATTGTCGTGGACACCCCGCCCACGTTGTCGGTTACCGACGCCGTCATCATGTCCACGCGGGCCGATGCCGTAGTCCTGGTGATTCGGTGTGGCCAAACTACAAAACAGGCGCTGCGGCGCGCTCGCGACATTCTGATCCAGGTCAACGCTCGCGTATGTGGCGTACTGTTGAACGCGGTAAATCTCAACTCGCCCGACTATCACTACTATTACGAGTACCAGGGAAAATATGGCGAACGTTACTACCAGGAGCAAGAATTAGACCCGGAAGACGAACCCAGGGCCAGCTCCAGCGGCGATTAGCGCAACTAGGCCTCAAGTGCTCGGCCTCAGAACTCCATGCGAATACCGCTTCAGAGCTCCAGCAGAAAACTACTATGGTTCGCATCCTGCTTGCTTTTGGCTCTAACCTACCTGGGGTTCGCTACCACGCAATATCTGGCCGCCTATTTTTCGGAAAAGCCTGATTTAGCAAGCCTGCAAAGGGCAGTCAATCTAGCGCCAGGCAATGCGGAATACGACTACCGCGTCGGGCGCTACTTCTCGTTGGTGGCACTCTCACCTGCGGAGGCGGCACAAGCGTACCGATCCGCGGTTGCGTTGGATCCTCATCGTGGGCGCTATTGGCTGGGTCTGGCGGCTTCGTACCAGATTCTTGGCGAAAAAGACAATCAACTGCAGGCCCTGGAACGCGCCATCCAGGCTGATCCGAAAACACCGGATGTGGCCTGGCAGGCGGCCAATCTATATCTAGTGCAGGGCGAGACCGCGAAGGCCATGCACGAATTCCGAGTAGTGCTCGAGAACGACCCCTCTCTGGCATTGCCAGCCTTGCAACTCTGTTGGCGGGCAACCCCCGATGTTGACATTCTTCTGCGAGATGTGGTGCCGCCGACACCGAACGTCTATTCCTCCTTCCTGGATTTCCTGATCGGTCGTAACTTGCCAGCCGAAGCTGCCAAAGTGTGGACGCAAATAGTGCAACTTCACCAACCGGTGGAGATGCAGCATATCTTCAACTACATTCGATATCTGATCGGGGGGCACCAGGTCGCGCAGGCGCGCCAGGTCTGGCAACAAGCGCCCGCCGTTTGCGAGCTTTCAAGTTACCAGCCATCGCCAGCGAATCTGGTTATCAACGGCGACTTCAGCCTGCCGGTTCTCGATGCCGGCTTTGATTGGTCCTACGAAAAATCGGCGGGAGTTTCCTTCGCCCTGGATCCCACGGAGAGCCATCAAGGCACGCACTCTCTGCTCATTTCGTTCGACCGCGCGGCCATCGAAGACGCCGGAATTCGGCAGATTGTCCCGGTCGAACCCGGCACAAACTATGAGTTTTCCGCCTATTTCAAGGCTCCCGGCATGCTGGGCGCCGGAGGGCCCAGATTTGTGGTTCAGGACTTCTATCGCGGAACCACATTCTTTTCCAGTGAGGACCTCAAGAACGCGGAGGTCTGGAAGCAAGTCAACGGAACCTTTACCAGCGGACCCGATACAGGCTTGCTACTCATTCGCGTGCTGCGGGTTCCCGCCGGAAGTCCAATTCGAGGGAACCTCTGGATCGATGGCGTCAAACTGGTGGCCAGCCGGCCGGAGAACAACCGGTGACGGCATCTCCAATGGCGGCAGGCAAAATCGAGCCGATCATCAAACGAAGTTCCTCGCGCTCACTTCCCGACGCGATGCTCTTCTACGGCGTATTCAGCTTGTTATTGTTGGGACCTCTGGCGTTTGGCGCTGTCGAACCGTGGGCGATTTTCGTTTTGGAAGCGGGATCAGCCTTGTTGTTTGTACTCTGGGTGGCCCGCCAAGCGTTATCGCCCGAGTTGCAGATCGCCTACAGCCCCCTGTTCCCTCCCATGCTGACCTTCGCGGTTCTGGCCTTGTGTCAGGTTCTGATGGGGCTTACAGCTTATCGCTATGCGACTTTTTCGCGTGCCCTGTTGTATGGCGCTTACGGCATCCTTTGTTTCCTGGTGGTGCAATGCCTGCGCAGAACATGGCAGATCAAACGCCTGGTCTGGGGATTTTCCCTGTACGGTTTCGTTGTGGCCCTGTTTGCGCTGACCCAGGGCATTGCCGCCAATGGCAAGTTGTATTGGCTGCGCACGCCTCGCTTCGGCGGTTGGATCTACGGGCCCTACGTAAACCACAATCATTATGCCGGCCTGATGGAAATGCTAGTGCCCATCCCACTGGTCTTTGCTTTTACTCGCTACGCGTGGGGATCGCGCAAGGTTATGGCGGCCGCTGCCGCTGCGCTCATGGCAAGCACAATTTTTCTCTCAGGTTCTCGTGGCGGAATGCTGGCATTCGCGGTACAAATGACGGTCTTTGTCGCCCTCCTCCTCCGTCAGAGAAAACCTGGCCGCATGATTTTCGTTCTTGGCGTTTTTCTCGCGCTGGCTATCGGCCTGCTGGCATGGCTGGGCGGCGGAGAATTGGTGGATCGCATCGCCAGCATCCGTTCCGAAACCCGCATGGAACTCTCCGGAGCCATGCGCGTAAGCATCGATCGGGACGCTCTCAAGATAGTCGGGCGCAAACCTGTTTTGGGGTGGGGTCTGGGGACGTTTGCCGAAGTCTACCCTCAGTTCCGAAGTTTCTACACCAATTTTTTCATCGATCACGCCCACAACGATTACTTGGAATTGCTTGTCGAAATGGGAGCTCTCGGTTTCGCCACGATGCTGTGGTTCCTGATCACCGCGAATCACCGAGCAATCAAGAAATTGAAGAACTGGCAGGTAGACACCAACGGCGCGGTGGGCCTGGCGGCAATGCTGGGCGTCACTGGGATCATGGTCCACAGCCTCTTGGATTTCAATCTTCAGATTCCCGCGAATGCCGCGCTTTTCTATGTGCTCTGCACAATCGCTGCCCTGGAGCCGCGGTTTGGCCTGACCCGGCGCGCGGGTTCCAAGCGTAGAGAACCCTTGGAAATCTCAGGGCGACCCTAGGGGGCCCGCTGGTCGGATGAGATGATCGACTTACGGTCCGGACGGGCTGGGAGGGTTATCCCCCGGCCACAATACCCAGATCAGTAGCCCTCCCGCTACGGCTCCTCCTGCATACATCGCGTAAGGGGAATTCAGAAGGCCGCCGGTTGCGGCGGGATAAGCGCCGCGATCCAGAAGCGCCGCGCAACTGTTCTCGTCGCGGGTTGTGTCCTGGCCCTCGCGAATGGTCACATTCTGCGATGCTTTCGCCGGCTTCGAGGCGTCCTTAAGCTTGCCCGCAGTCTCGATGTTCACGTCGCTCTTGCGAGCAGCCGCGTGGACCTTGCCGTTGGTATTGGTTACGTCAAATTGGGTCGATACATTCTCGGCTGGAATGACCGTGACGCACTTGACGTAGACTTTCATCCCATCGGAGGTGGAGACGGTCACGCTCCCATGATCGAGTTCGATCGCATTGCTCTCAAACTTCACGATCGATCCCGGCAGCACAATCACCGTCGAGCCCGTGACATTAATGTTGGCTACTGAGTCGACCTTGGTTTCGATGATGTCATCCGGGTAGATCGCGGAAGAATTCGGAAGATTCGCTCCATTCAACAACACCACGCCTTTGCCATACAGCATCGCTGCGCCGCTATCGGCGGCGGGCAGGGACGCCGGAATGACTGCCATCATCATCCCGCAAAGTATGGTTCTCAACATAGGTCCGAGTCCAGACACACTGATTCGAGGCCGACGCACAGGCCGCTTGGGTGATCCTAGAAGGCAGCGGGAGGGTCGTCAATTGACTTCCGTGGTCACGGCCCATCCCGCAGTAACGACAAACGCACGCCGAAAGTCTAGCGCCAGCGATCGATCAGTTCCCACCAACCGAGGCGCAACCATTCGTCGAGATTCACTTTGGCCCATTGCCGATGCCTCCACCACTGAGCACCGAATTCGTCTGCATTTATTGTGGCCGCTACACTGCACGCATAACCCGGCGCTTCTTTTTCAAAAGTACTCAGCGCACGCCGGGTGTGAAAATCAGAAGTCACCAGCAAAATGCTCCGCGCGCCAGACTGTTGCAGACACAGCAACGCATCTTGCGCTTCGGCCTTGGTGGAAAGACCGTGGATCGGACAAATCGAGATGGATGGGGCCTCCGGCAATCCGGCAACATATTTCTGGGCCAGGCCCGATTCGCTCCATTGAAAGACCCGGGCGTCGGCCGGGACATTGAGGATGAGTCGCGGGGCAAAGCCCTGGCGCAACAACTCCAAACCTCGTTCGGGCCGCAGGTTAGTATCGCCGGCAAGCACCATGATGACATTCGATTTGCGGGGCTGGTTCACGATCAGGAATCGCCCGGAATCCGCGCCCAAGCCCAGCCCCAGCAGTCCCACGGCTAGCCAGACAATTCGGACCTTGCGCATCTATTTCCTTTTTCTTTGCATTCGACTCCGTGAGTCCGCTCGCGAGCGAGCGGACCCTCGGCGCTCAGAATGACATGAGGGGTTAGAGTTTCTCTGCTTCTTCTTGAATCCGCTTCCAGGCGTGTTCGACGTGGCGGGCCTTCGTGTCTTCCTGTCCGATACACAACCGTAGCGTGATCTTGTCATGCAACTTGGTATGCGTGAGGTAAAGGTCTCCGCTGCGATTCAAGCGGTCCATAATTTGCTGATTTGCTTCGTCTCCACCTTTGTGACGGAAGCAGACCAGGTTCAGCGGCACCGGCGCGGCCAGTTCAAAACGTTCATCTTCTTTTATCCACTGCGACAATTGTTGCGCCAACTTCACGTGTTCGCGGATGTGATATTGCAGTCCTTCGATCCCATATTGCCGGAGCACAAACCACAGCTTGAGCGAGCGGAACCGGCGGCCCAGGGGGATCTGCCAGTCGCGATAATCAATCACCGTGCCGGCGTCAGAGGCTTTATTGCGAAGGTATTCGGGGACGACGCTCAAACTTTGAGTCAAAGCCTTGCGATCGGCCACATAAAAACAGCTACAGTCGGTGTTGGTGAACATCCATTTGTGGGGATTGAAGCAGTAGCTGTCGGCAAGCTCCAGCCCAGCGTGCGTGTCCCGAAACTCGGGGCAAATTGCGGCTGTCCCGGACATGGCTGCATCCACATGAAGCCATACATTCTGCTCTCGGCAGATGCGACCGATCTCTGCAACCGGATCTATAGCGTTCGAAGAAGTTGTGCCAATAGTCGCGCAAACAAAACACGGGATCATCCCGCTGCGCCGGTCGGCTTCGATCTGCCTCGCCAACTCATCTGGACGCATGGCGAAGTTTTCATCGACCCCGATCAGGCGCAGGTTCTTCACCCCAATTCCCGCGATCTGCACTGCTTTTTCAATCGACGAATGCGCCTGCGATGAGGTGTACGCAACCAGCTTTCCGTCGCATCCCTGTTGGTTGCTGACAAAATTCGTGGCGCGTTCCCGCGCGGCAAGCAGCGCACAGAGCGAAGCGCTGGACGCCGTATCCTGAATCACGCCGCCGCCTGTGCTCGTGGACAAAAACTTCTGCGGCAGACCAAGCATGTTCACCAGCCAGTCGAGCACATGCGTCTCCAGTTCCGTGCAGGCGGGGCTGGTGGCCCACAGCATACCTTGGATGCCCAAGCCGGAAGAAAGCAAATCTCCCAGAACGGACGGAGCCGAACCGCCGGTGCAAAAGTAGGCAAAGAAATTCGGGGACTGCCAGTGGGTGATGCCGGGGAGAATGAGTTTTTCGATGTCGCCGAGAATCGCATCGAAGTCACCGCCTTTTTGCGGCGGATTTGCCGGTAGCGAAGCACGCAGCTGGCCGGGCTCCACACGCGAGAGCACCGGAAAAGATTCGATCCTCGCATGGTAATCGGCGATCCAGTCAATCATGGCATGGCCATGGCGGCGGAATTCGTCGGCCGTCATGTGAAATTTTTTTTCTTCTGGCATGGGTGCTATTTAAGCAGATTTGGAGGGCATCCGGAACTGCTACGCCAGCCGCCCATAGAACACGCGCGTATCGTATTCGAAAGCCACTTGGCCATTGGTCTCGTGCCGATCAAAGATTCGCCGCAACTCTACCAGCATTGGTCCGTAATTCGGATGGCCAGACTGCGGTGCGTAGGAAGAAGAGAGTAGCCGGCCTTCTAGTGCCGGGTAGTCAAATTCCTGGCGCATCTCGAACTCGCGAACCTGAAAGGAGGACGATGCAAATATCTCTTCCGTGGCGCGATTCGCGCCTTCATGGCGCACTTCCAGATAATCCGTGCCGTAGGTGACGACTAGATTCTCATAGTCGCGGGCGAACGGAGTGGCATCGAGGCGTCGATCATTCCAAATGAGAGCCAGCCATCCGCCGAGCTTGAGAATGCGCCGAAACTCGATGCGCGCCTTCGCGCAGTCGAACCAGTGCGCGGCTTGCGCGGCAGTTACGATGTCCACGCTGCGATCGGCGAGCGTTGTCGCCTCGGCTGCCCCAGCAACGCTGGAAAACCGCGGGTATGATTTCAGAAATTTCTCACCCGCCCGGCGCATATCTTTATTTGGTTCAACTCCAATTACACGGTTCCCGTCTTCGAGCAGCATGCGAGTAAAGATGCCGGTGCCAAAGGCGATGTCGGCAATCACTGAGTCGTGCGTGAGGCCGCATTCTTTCTTTAGAAGTTCGAGTATCTGCTGCGGATATCCGGGACGATAGCGAACGTAGTTCTCAACCCGCGAGGAGAATCGCTGTGTAGAATCGGCGATCGTCATAGTCATAGTTTATCGCTTCCCCACTGCCCAAACCCTGCCAGACTTGCTAAATTAACAGTACCCATGCGCCTCGTCGTCAAAGTCGGTACCAGCCTCATCGCCCCGGGCGGGCGGATCGATACCACCAGTATGCGAACGCTGGTCGATCAACTCGATCTTTCGCGCCACGAATATTTGATCGTGACCTCAGGCGCGATCGCATCGGGCATGGCTAATCTTGGGTTGACCGCAAAACCGACCAGTGTGCCCTTGATGCAGGCTTGCGCCGCCGTCGGCCAGAGTGCGCTCATGCACACCTATCAGCAGCTTTTCTTTGGCAAGAAGGTGGTATCGCAGCTATTGCTCTCGAGCGATGACTTCACTTCGCCGGTGCGCTACCAAAATCTGCAGAACGCGCTCCACGAATTACTGAAGCTCGGCGTGGTACCGGTGGTCAATGAGAATGACACGGTGTCAGTCCGCGAACTGGCGGGCGCTTTCGGAGACAACGACGAACTCAGTGCCCTGTTGGCCACCGCTGTGAAAGCCGACTGGCTGCTGCTGCTGACCGATGTTGATGGTTTTTATGTTCCCAACGGCAAGCGGCCACGCCTGCTGCGCACCGTGCGCAAGCTCACGCCCCAAATGGAAGCGGAGTGCAATCGCAAGAGCAAGCTGGGCACAGGAGGCATGCGCTCGAAGCTGCGTGCAGCCAAGGTGGCTAGCGAATCTGGAGTAAGCGTCGCCATTGTCAATGGACACCATGCACACGCGATTTCCTGGGCCATCGAACGCAAGATCGGCACCTATTTTCCGCCACAGCGCGGAGCTTCATGAAGGCGAGTTCGTTTCAATAATGGCGACGATTGTGGCGACTTCTCTATCCACCGGCGACAAGCTCCAGCGAGCGCGTGAGGCGTCCTCGCGGCTGGCGCAGCTTTCGACTGCACAGAAGAATGCCATCCTCATGGTCATGGCGGGCGCTCTTGAAGCGAACGCCGAAAGCATTATTGAAGCCAACCGCAAAGATCTCGAAACTTCGGGACTAGTCGGCGCTATGCGCGATCGTCTTCTACTGGACGCTGACCGCATTCGCATGATGGCCGCCGGTGTGCGCGATGTGGCCAAGCTTCCCGATCCCACTTTCGAGACCCTGGCGGAATGGCTGCGTCCGAATGGGCTGCGCATCCGCAAGATCCGGGTACCGCTCGGGGTGGTGGGCATCATCTACGAATCGCGCCCCAACGTCACTGTCGATACCGTGGCGCTGACCTTCAAGACCGGCAACGCGGTCGTGCTTCGTGGAGGCAAAGAAGCTGTCAACAGCAACCAGCGGCTGGTAGAAATCCTGACTCAAGTGGTGGGCGTGCCCGACGGCGCCATAGAGCTGCTGGATTCAAGCACTCGCGATTCCGTGCATGAACTCATCAAAGCTCGCGGCCTGGTCGATGTGGTGATTCCTCGCGGCGGCCCGCAATTAATCTCCTTTGTGACCGAAAACGCGACGGTTCCAGTAATCGAAACCGGTGCGGGCAATTGTCACATCTTTGTAGATGACTCGGCGGATCTCGACATGGCCGACGGCATCGTAATCAATGCTAAGACGCAGCGTCCATCGGTATGCAACGCGGCGGAGAAGCTGCTGGTGCATGAGCGGATCGCCGCAAAATATACCCCCAGAATCGTAAAAAAACTGATCGATCACGGCGTGGAAGTTCGCGGCGATGAAGCCACTCTTCGTCTGGCAACCGGAATGAATGTGGTTCCGGCGACGGAGTCCGATTGGGGAGAAGAGTACCTGCGGCTGTGCATGGCCATCCGGATTGTCTCAGGCGTGGACGAAGCCATCACCCACATCAACCGCTATTCGACCAAACATTCCGAGGCCATCATCACTTACGACGAAGAACACGCACGCCGCTTCCTTCGCCAGATTGATTCTGCCACCGTGTACTGGAACGCCTCCACCCGCTTTTCCGACGGCGGAGAATTCGGTTTCGGCGCCGAGATGGGCGTGAGCACACAGAAACTGCACTGCCGCGGGCCGTTCGCTTTGGCCGAACTGACTTCGACGAAGTATGAAGTAATTGGAAATGGGCAAGTCAGAAAATAGTCCTCAACTCCCACCTCGTGACTGATTCGAAGACGCGCTCAACCGCGCCGCCCGGCGCTTCCGCTCCCCGGCAGGAAGCCGAGCGTCGGATTCGTCGGGAAGTTTTGCAGATTGGGAAAGACTGACGGCAGATTGGCCGAAGGTACCCCGAACCATTGCGCCAGTGTCGCGCCATACTGATCGAGCGACGTAGTAGGAATCCAGCGGCCCTCCAAACCAGCATCATCCGGTCCTCCCAGGACCTGAGTCGGGAAGGTGCCGTAGAAGTCTCCGCCAGCCACGGCGTCGCCCATCACAAGATGATGGCTGCCCCAGGCATGGTCGCTGCCGGTGGAGCTGTCGGGCTGGAAGGTACGCGCAAAATCCGACATGGTGAAGGTGAGCACCTGCTGGGGAATGCCGAGCTCCACGGTGGCCTCATAAAAAGCATTCATGGATTTGTCGAGATCGGCCAGGAGCAAGTTCTGTTGGGCCACTTGCCCGCTGTGTGTGTCGAAACCCAGGCTGGACACGAAGAATATCTGGCGAGGCAATCCCAGGGCCGAGCGCACCTGAATGGTCTGAGCGACCTGTTTGAGTTGAGCGCCGAGGACGCTCTTGGGAAATTTCGTCTTTAAGGGAGAACCGCTGGCCAGCGCCACCGCCAGGGTCTTGGCATTTTGCAACGCATTTGAGGTGACGCTGCTTGCCGCCTGGATCAGCGTCAGTCCGTCATCAAAGGTCAGCAGCGACTGGAACGCGGAAAGCCGAGCCTGGTCGGCCGAGGAGTGGGAAAACCCCGTCAGCGACTGGGTTGGGTCCCCGCTGGTCTGGAGAGGAACGGCCACCAGCCCCTGGGCAAAGACATTCACGCCGGCCAGAGAAACCATGATCGGAAAATTGCCGTTGCCGTAGATGGCTTGGATCTGGTCCGCCACCAGGCCGCCCCAGCCTACGTTAGGAGAGTAAGCATATTGCAGCGTGTCAGTTTGCATTTGCTGCTGCTGGTCGGCATGCGAGAACAAATTCTGGGGAACATTCACCTGGCGGTTCAGGTACTGGTCCCGGCTGGTGGGCTGTACCAGAGTGCCGGTATTGACCACGGCTGCTAACTTTCCACCGTTGAACAGCTTCTGCATGTCCCCGAACGTGGGATGAAAGGCGTATGGCGAACCGAGACTCGCAGGCTGAATGGGCAGCAGGGCGTTCTGCTTGATGGCGAGGTTGGCGCGAAGTTGGGCGTAGTTTGTATAGTCGCTGCTGCCGTAAGGGATGATCATGTTGTTGGCGTCGTTACCGCCAAACATGAAGATGCCGACCAGGGCCTTGTAGTCGTTGCCCTGGGCATACGCACTCATCATACTGAGCCGGTTGAGGTTGGAGGCCGCTACCCCCGCAGCCGCCGCTGCGCAGCAAGTTGTTCTTAGAAAACCGCGCCGACTAATTCCACGCATAAGCCCCTCCGGAAAGTGCTGGTACTAGTGCTCCATCTGAAACTGATTCGAGGTTTCGACCAGGTAAAGTGCCGCTTTGGCGGTACTCGTATTATCGGTAAACGCTCCCGACGAGAGCGCGCTGAATATGGTGCTGTACATATCGCTGGGCATCTCACCGTGCATCAGGTTGGTGTTCACCATGTCGAGCAGATTGCCAACGTTACCGCCCGCGTTGACATAGGCGGAGATGTCGGTGGTGGTGTGGGGGCCAACGCTGCCGTAGATCAGGTCATTGATGAAATTGACGCGCGAGATCGTGGTGTTCGCATTCAAAATCTTGAATTCCGGACCGAGCAACTGGGTGTCCGGAACCTGGTAATTCGGCGGATAAAAGTTGAATACGCTCGGAGAAAGAAACGGCGGCTGCAGCAGAGTAGTAGCGTATTTGGTGAGATTAGCGCCGTCGGTGGTGGCATTCACGGCTCGCATGGCGGCCAGCATTTGTAGCAGCGGCTCCCGCAGGTGTCCATCGGATGCCTGCACTTGCGAGGGATCATCGCCGCGGCGGGCTTCCGGGTCGAGAAGAATTTGTGTAACCACAGCCTCCAGATTGCCGGCTACGCCGTTGCCGTCATTTTTGAAGACCTGGGCGACACGGCTGACGTAATCGGGACTGGGATTGCTGGTGACCAGCTTTTGGATCAGTTGTTGGCAGATAAAAGGGGCCACGTTGGGATGATTGAAAATGTTCTGCAAACCGGAGTTGAGATCGGTCTGAATGTTGCCCGCGGCGGGAATCGTTATTCCGCTCAACAAGAGCTTTGAGGGCTTGTAGTAGTTCTTTTGGAAAGGCAGCATGGGGCCGCCAAAAAAACGCCGGTCTGAGAAGTGGGCGGTCCCAGTATTAGGTGGATACGACCAGCCCGTAAAAAGGCCGGCAAAGCCTTCGATGGTGGACTGCGAGTAGGTTGGAGTCGCGTCGCCATTTTGGTCGAGCACTGGAGTGCCATCGATGTTGAGTTGGTTCAGGCCAATACTGAACAACTGCAATATCTCGCGGGCATAATTCTCGTTGGGGGTACACTTTGTGCACCCGTTGTTGTTCGCCATGTCGAGGTAGTAGCCCATGGACGGGCTGATGGTGACGTCGTTCAGCAGGTTGTAGAAGTTGCCGAAAGAGTCGTTCTGCAGCATGTTCATCCAAAGCGTGAATTCGGAGGGGTCGATGTCATTGGGATGCGCGGACTTCATCCCCGAGATCACCATGATTTCCGAGAGCGCGAACGAGACTCGCTGGCGCAACTGGTCCTGACCCTGCATAGCGTTAACGAAGAACTGGTTCTGCACGACGGCTAAGCTTTGGCCTGCTCCCGGAGTGGGGTAGTTTGTAATGGGCGCGTTGAACTGCTGCTGCAAGAACGTCTGCAGCCCGGCTTGTTGCACCTGGGCAATGGTGGTGGCGGTCGGACCCCAACTGGATTGCTCGAGAAAGCGTGCGGCGCTGATCGCGGACACCGCATTCACGGTCAGCGTGAAGCTTTGCGTCGCGTCCGGCGCAACTCCGTTCGATGCCGTCAGGGTAATGTTGAAAATGCCGTTCGCGGCGGGCGTGCCGCCCAGTGAGGCTGTGCCGTCCCCGTTGTCTTGAAAATCGACTCCGCCAGGGAGCGGACCAGCGGCGGTGATGACGGGCGTCGGGGAGCCCGTAGTCGTCACCGTGAATGACCCGAGCGAACTCACTCCAAACGTCGCGCTGTTCCCGCTGGTAATCGCTGGGGCTGTGCTTTGCGCGATCGCGGCTGCGCCCGGCAACAGCAACGCAGCGAAAACGAAAGCGAGAATTCCAAGAGAAGACGATTGCTGGTGCGCGCTTTTGCGGATCATCGGCCACTCCCAACGGTGAAAATGACTAGCGTAATAAGGGCGGCGTGCGCAGACCCGACCGTCACCTACTCGAAAGTGAAAGGTAGCGATCCGGATCAGTGGCGGCAACATACACTCCCCGGCAAAGCATGTCAATCGGTATTCAGGACTAGTCGGCGGAGGAAGACAACAAACATGGCCGCGCGGAGGGTTAAACCAGCGGGTTGATGTGCTGGCGGATCCAGTCAACGATTTTCGCAAAGCGAAATTCGTGACGGTCCATGGAGCCGTAGATGAACTCGTATCCCTTCAGGCCGTCGACATCAATGTAGAAGCCGTTTCGACGCAGGAGGACATCGGCGGCGGTGAAAGCGATGCGCTTATTGCCGTCGGCGAAGCCGTGGTTGTTGGCGAGCGACTCCATCAGCGCGGCCGCTTCTTCTTCGATGGAGTTGTAATAGCCGATTTGCGGACGAAAAACAGCGGCCTCCACCGCGCCCTTATCACGGACACCCTGGAGACCGCCGAACAGCTCGATCAATCGATACTGCATGCGGTAGATTTCCGCTACCGTGAGGTAATCCGCCATTTTGGCTTTTACTTCGCGAGACGCTGCAGCAGGTCGCGGTTGCGAGTCACCGACTGCTCGAAGGTATCCATCACCTCGGGGCGGACCAGGTGCTGGGACGGCACCACATTGTGCAGGTAGAACCGCAGCGCCTGCTCGAGAACATACCGCTTGGTTTGCCCATTCTGCTCGGCAATCGCAACGAACTCATCGTAGAGCTGCGCGTCAATCTCGGGAGTGAACTTTTTGGTTGTCGTGCTTGGCATCATCCCTCCCTCGGTTCGACTCCAATTTTCACCGGCGAATAGTGATAAATCAATGTAAATCTTTACTTATCCATGTCATTAGAAATAAATGCCTTACAAGGATATAAAAGTAGGGTTATACTCGGACAGCATTTCGCAGCTAAAAGAAGAATGACTATGCACCCCTGCTTTCGGGCAAAGCGAAAGACTAACGAGACTGATTCTTGAATTATGATCGTTGTGAAATTGCCTGTTTACAACAGCTATCCAAGTGCGCGGAATCATTGCGGACAAATGACAGCCACGGGCTCCTTATCAGTGACAGTGATCTCGCCTTTTGGGCCGACGATACCCTCAACCCTCAATCCGTTTGCCACTAATTTGAATGTGCGGTTTTCGCCTTGCATCTCAAGACTCATTCCGCATATCAATTTCTTGTATTCGCGGTATAGGGCGAGTTTTTGCTCACTGGTAAACTCTCGAACTACTCCAAGTCCAAGGTGCTGCACAATCGCACGAAATGCTTCCTCCTGCCTTCTGATCTGTGGGTATGCTTCCTCCGCGTGCGCCTTTTCGCCGAAAATACTACAGGAACTGATGCAGTCGGGATCACAAAACTCCGGCCGCCCAAATTTACCAATGAGTTGATAGCGCAATTCAGAGAATTCGATACTCTCAACTTTAAACTTCTTCAGAGCGGAGCATGCGCCTTGGGCCACACCCGGAACTGCCCAGGTCAATGCAACCATAATTAGAGCCAGTCGTGTGCAGGATGGGTTCCTCATTGCGTTACCACAACTTGGGTCAACCAGTGACCCGTCTCTGTGCCAAAAATCAGCGGGCCAGAAGCTTCCGCTGCGGCGATGGCCCGCAGGCTGCGGTCTGACCCCTGAATTTCGTTTTACCAATCCTTGTACTTTGTTCCGTCCGATGCGACCTGAGTCGACTTGCAGTAGATGTCCAAAACGCCCTGTTCCTCTGAGGGAATCGTTTTCTTTGTCAAACGCAGCCCCCATTTCTGTTTGGTTATCGGATCAACCGGGACCCGGTCGAGAAATTTCAATTTCGTGCCGCTGTCGGTTTCCGCACCCATGACCAACGCATCTAGATTTGTAGGATAGCCTTGGCTTCCCACCCTGACCTGGATGGCACCCCGATCAGCGGCTGCTTTGTAGCGGTGAATCGCGTCTCGGATCGTTGATAGATCATGACGCAACTCCTGCTCGCGCTCGCTTTGAGC
The DNA here is from genome assembly GCA_963802555.1 of Terriglobales bacterium. Taxonomy (GTDB): domain Bacteria; phylum Acidobacteriota; class Terriglobia; order Terriglobales; family Acidobacteriaceae; genus DATBAX01. The sequence goes on from CAWDJD010000002.1 coordinate 1,822,239, forward strand.
GGGGCTTTTCGCTTGGGGGAACGCTGCTCCCACCGGAATCACCATGATCGCGACCGCAAGGACCAATGCAACCGGAAGCTTCCTGTTAGTCCCGAAAAGAGTTAACGGCGTCCTTTCCATCGGCGAAGTGCAGACACGTGCGATTCGCATTTGTATATCCTCCGGATTGAGAACGAAGTGCTCTCCGTTTCTTGCATCCGAAAAGAGGAATCCAATCCACCGGTGCATTCTTGACGACGTTAATTGGCGAAAAATCGCATTTACACCAACATCCTCAGTGCTCTAACCGCCCGGCTTAGAACAACAAATTCCTCGGCTAGCCTCTTTTGATCGTGTGAGAACTAACCACCTGCGCGATTTCTTCCCTAGGGTTATAATCCTGCCCACTGATGAACCTACCACCCGGCACGAAACTCGGGCCGTATGAAATTGTCTCCCTCTTAGGCGCGGGCGGCATGGGAGAGGTTTATCGCGCGCGGGATTCGCGTCTCAAACGGGAAGTTGCGATCAAAGTCTTGCCGCAGGCAATTTCTCTCGATGCCGACCGGCTGCGCCGATTTCGAGCAGGAAGCCCTGGCCACGGCTGCCCTGAACCATCCCAACATTCTGGCGGTATTCGACATTGGCACCAGCGACGGCTCGCCTTATGTGGTGTCCGAACTGCTTGAGGGAGAGACGCTGCGGGAGCGCCTGCGTAGCGGCCCAGTCGTGGTCCGCAAGGCTTTGGACTACGCTTTGCAAATCGCGCACGGACTGGCTGCGGCCCACGAAAAAGGCATCATTCATCGCGACCTCAAGCCGGAGAATCTTTTTCTAACAAAAGACGGACGAGTTAAGATTCTCGACTTCGGGCTGGCCAAGCTGACGCAGGCCGAATCCGGCAGCCACACTTCCCTTCCCACCGCAACCCACGGCACGGAAGCCGGCGTGGTGTTGGGGACGGCGGGATACATGTCGCCCGAGCAGGTGCGTGGCAAGACGCTCGATGCGCGCTCCGACATCTTCAGCTTCGGAGCAATTCTCTACGAGATGCTTTCGGGTAAGCGGGCATTTCACGGCGATACTCCCGCGGACACGATGAGCGCGATCCTGAAGGAAGAGCCCGCCGACTTGAGCGAAACCAATCGCAACGTTTCTCCAGCGCTGGAACGCATTGTGCAACACTGCCTGGAGAAGAGTCCTGAGTCCCGCTTCCATTCCGCCAGCGATATTGCGTTTGATCTCGAACATCTTTCCGGGATTTCCGGCAGCACGTCGAGAATAGCGCTGGTCGAAGCCGCTCCGCCGCGCAGCAAACTGCTGCTCGGGCTCGCGGGTGTTCTCGGGCTCGCGTTAGTGATGCTTGGCCTCGGTTGGTGGCTCGGCAGGTCCGGCAACGGCCCATCTCTCGCGGTATACAAGCAAATCACTTTTCGTACCGGCGCCATCGGCAATTCGCGGTTTACGCCCGACGGCAGCATTGTTTACAGCGCCTCGTGGGATGGAAGCGAAAGTGAGCTCTATATGTCACGCACCGACGACCCCGGCGCACGCGAACTGGGGTTGAAGGATGCTGAGTTGCTCGCGATCTCCAAGGGTGGAGAACTGGCGGTGCGGCTCAACACCAAGCTATACGGTGGCTATGCGCGAGTCGGGACGCTGGCTCGAGTTCCACTGAGTGGGGGAACCCCCCGGGAAGTGCTGGAAAATGTGCAGGACGCCGACTGGTCTCCCGCCGGCGACGTGATGGCGATTGTCCGCTACGTTCCGGAAAACAACCACTGGCGTCTGGAGTATCCGATTGGCAAGGTGCTGTTCGACGGCATCAACTGGATCAGCCATCCCAAGATTTCCCCCGACGGCAAGTGGGTGGCCTTTGCCGACCATGAGAACCCCGGAGGCGACGACGAAGGTTCGGTCGCTGTAATTAGCTCGGACGGCGACGGCAAGGAGAAAAAACTTTCTTCCGGCTGGGAGTCGCTGGAGGGGATTCTTTGGTCTCCATCCGGCGACGAGATCTGGTTTACGTCGAGCAACAGCGGCAGCGCCGAAAATCCGAGCGCCGTGAGCTTCTCCGGAAAAGTGCGAGCCATCACCAACGTGCCCGGAGGCATGTGGCTGGAAGACATACGCAATGGCACGACGTTGATGGTGACGCATCAGGAACGAATAGGGATCCGCGGCCTGGCACCGGGTGCGAAAGAGGAGCGCGAACTGGGGTGGTTCGGATGGTCGATCGCGCGCGATATCAGTCCGGACGGCCACAAAATTGTCTTCGAAGAGGAAGGCAATGGTGGTGGACCGAATTACACCGTGTTCGTGCGCGACACGGATGGGTCGCCTCCGGTACGCGTAGGCGAGGGGCTTTCCGTAGCCATCTCCCCCGACGCTAAGTGGGTGATTTCCAAACCAGCCAAAGGTGGACCGCTAAACCTGGTGCCAACCGGAGCCGGCGAGTCCAGGCCGCTCACGCATGACGCCGTGAGCTACGGTACGGCTCGTTGGCTACCGGACGGTAAACAGCTTCTGGCTGAAGGAATTGAAACTGGGCATGGTGCACGTGACTATCTGATTGATGTCCGCAGCGGCGATTCCAAACCCATCACCCCCGAGGGCATTGCCGGCGTGCACCTCTCACCCGATGGCAAGAGCACAGCGGTAGCAGGACCCGATGGAAAATGGGGGATCTGGCCACTGGATGGGAGCGGGATTCGACTAATCCCGGAGCTCAACTCGATCTATTACGTGACTGGTTGGTCATCCGATGGGGGATCGTTGTATGTGACTCCCAACCGACAAGGCGAAAAGGTCGCCAGGGTCTTTAAGGTGAATATTGTGACCGGGAAGATGGAGTTGTGGAAAGTGTTCGGGGCCGAGGCCGACGCGGGGGCTGGCGGAGTTGGCGGACCTCATCTTTCACGCGATGGAACCGCCTACGCCTACGTTTACGACCGGACGCTATCGGAAGCCTACGTAGTCACCGGATTAAAGTAGGGCTTGGCCGATGCTCCTAAGGTAGCGGTACAAACTTCAAGCAGACCGGCGAAGATACGCGCAGCGGCTCGCCTTGGGAAGTAAGCAGACCGGTCTTCTGGTTGATCCGGAAAATCACAATGTCGTCCGACTCCTGGTTCTCTGCAAACAACCAGCGTCCGGTTGGGTCAATGGCGAAATGGCGCGGCGTCTTGCCTTGGGTGGGAACAAATCCAACGCTGGTCAGCGTGCCTTTCACGGGATCGATGGCGAACACAGCGATGCTGTCGTGCCCGCGATTGGAAGCATAAAGAAATCGGCCCGCCGGGTCGATTTCAATTTCCGCGCCATCGCTGGCGCCGGCAAACCCATTGGGAAGAGTTGAGATCGTCTGCAGTTCCTGCAGGCCACCGTGTGCCGCGTTATAGGAATAGGCAATGACCGTGGGTTTCATTTCCGTGAGCAGATACAAAAACTTGCGGTTTGGACTGAACACAAGATGCCGCGGCCCCGCTCCCGGATGGACCTTAACGGCGAATGGATGACTCCCCAAAGTTCGCTTGATCGGATCAAAGGGATACACGATCACTTCATCGAGTCCCAGGTCAGCCACAAGGGCAAAGCGATCGTCTGGTGACATTGCAATCGCGTGCGCGTGCGGCCCTTCTTGCCGGTCGGGATTTATGCTTGAGCCCTTGTGTTGCACGAAAGCGGACGCTTCCCCCAGAGTGCCGTCTCCTAATATCGGAAACACCGCCACGCTGCCGGAATCATAATTCGCCACCAAAGCCGACTTGCCGCTTCGATCGACGACGATGTGCGCCGGGCCCGGCCCGCGCGACGATACAGCGTTCAGTAGCGTCAGCTTGCCGGTGTCCGCATGAATCGCGAATGAACTTACTGAACCGCCGGGCTGGCCCTGGTAGCTGCTTATTTCATTCACTGCATAGAGGAATCGTCCGTTTCGGCTGATGGCCAGGAAGGATGGATCCGCAGTTTCCGCCGCGAGACCCAGGTCTTTAAACTTGCCTGTATTCGCGTCGAATCGGTAAGTGTAAATGCCTTTTCCACCGCGATTCGCGTAGGTGCCGACGTAGACGAGAAAGTTGGCACTGGTGCCTGCTACAGCTGGACGGGCGTTCGTCATGGAAAGTGCGAACACTAGCAGCAAGAAGCCAAGTCTAGAAAATATTGGAAGAGAGATCATCATAAATCAGTCCACTCGCAGATAAATGCTCACAGATGTCTGCGCTTTCCGGTTCCAGTCAGATAGCGGTCGTGCGCCTGGCTCCCATCCGAGCTTCCACTTCCCTGCAGCGAAGGTGCGATATCGAGATATCGGTGCACCCTCAGATATCCTTGCTCACCCAAGTATTGCCGCAAGGCCATTTGCATGATGGCCGTCAAGGCAGGCGGGGCCTCTTGAGACTGAATATACTTACCTGCCGCCTCAGCCAGGACGTCAGGAATAGTTATCGTGATTCGTTTCATATTGGTCATTCTGGCATAAGTCAGGCACATCAGTGATATTAACTGAAGCTTCGACGGCCATCACCAAACCAGTTCGGTCTAAGTTAGCTTTTGAAGCCGCTCAGGACAGCTCCGCTGCCGTGTCGTCGGCCACCTGTGCTAACTTACTTACTTTCCTTGGGAGCCCCATGAGATTCCTCTACGCCATCTTTTTCATATTCGTAATCGTGCTGGCAACCTTTTCACCGAACCTCAGGGGCATGGGTTCCGAGCCCTCAGGCACGGCCGCTCCTCTCTTTGGCTTTCGGGATTCGGCGGAAGAAACGAAATTGGAATCCCGTTTTCTCGCGGTCCCCGATCCCAAGCTCGCCCGGGAACATCTGCGCATCCTGACCCAGGCACCGCACATCGCTGGATCGCCCGAGGACAAAGCGACAGCAGATTACGTCGCTCAAAAATTCCGCGAGGCCGGCCTCGATACTGAAATCGTCGAGTACCGCGTATGGATGAATTATCCGCAAGAAATCAGCGTGGACGTGACCGCGCCCCCCGGAGTCCACATGCACGGCCCTGGGCGCGAGCATGTGGAAGGCGATCCCTACCAGGACGATCCGCGAGTCGTGATGCCGTTCAGCGGAATGTCGCCCTCAGGGGATGCCGAGGCCGAAGTGGTCTACGCTAACTATGGCTCCCCGGAGGATTTCAAGAAGCTGGAGGAGTTGAAGATCGATGTCCGCGGCAAGATTGTACTGGTGCGTTACGGGCAAAACTTCCGCGGTGTGAAGGCCCTGGTCGCGCAAGAACATGGAGCATCCGGCTTGATCATCTATTCCGATCCAGCCGACGACGGCTGGAAACGCGGCGACAAGTATCCGCAAGGCCCATGGCATCCCGATTCAGCCGTGCAGCGCGGGTCCATCGGCTTCATGTTCGAGTTCGCGGGCGATCCTACGACTCCCGGCATCGCTTCTGTTCCGTCGCTTCCCGATTCCCAGCGTATCCCGCCTGAGCAATCGGCGGCTCTGCCAAAGATTCCGACCACCCCGATCTCCTACGCCGACGCCTGGCCGATCCTCGAACATCTGGGCGGCCCGGACACTCCGCGCGAGTGGCAGGGGGCGTTGCCCTTCACCTATCACGTGGGGCCGGGGCCGGTGAAGGTGAAGATGCACCTCAAGCAGGACTACCAGCTTCGCACCATCTGGGACGTCATCGGCCGCATTCCCGGCAGCCAGAACCCGGACAATTGGGTGGTGGCGGGCAATCATCGCGATGCCTGGGTTTATGGAGCGGTTGATCCGAATAGTGGAACGGCATCCATGCTGGAAGCGGTGCATGGCATCGGTGAGTTGCTGAAGTCAGGCTGGAAACCGAAACGCACCATCGTCTTCGGCAGTTGGGACGCCGAGGAAGAAGGCCTGATCGGCTCCACCGAATGGGGTGAGCAGCATGAGACCGAACTCGTCGGCGCGGCGGCGTACTTTAACATGGACGTCGCAGTTTCCGGCCCGAAATTTGGCGCCTCTTCCGTTCCCAGCCTGAAGCAATTCCTGCGCGATGTGACCAGGAGCGTGCCCTCTCCAAAAGGCGGCACCGTCTACGATGCCTGGGTCAACTCGAGTAAGGCAGCGACCGAACCCGTGAACCCACAGGAGACCAGCACCAGCACTTTCCGTGCGCCCGCGGCGGGAACCAAGAAAAAAGATGTTCCAGTGGGAGACCTCGGCAGCGGATCGGATTACACAGTTTTCCAACAGCATCTCGGCGTTCCATCGAGCGATATCGGTTCGACCGGAGACTATGGCGTTTACCATTCGGTCTTCGATAATTTCAATTGGTTCACGAAATTTGGCGACCCCAATTTCGTTTACGAGCAGCAGATGGCCCGCGTGTTCGGATTGCTGGTCGTCCGCATGGCCAACACGGATGTCCTTCCCTACGATTACGAACAGTACGGGAAAGAGATCGCCGCTTATATTGAGGCCGCCCGGAAGAAATCAGAGGCAGTCTTTGGCAGCCAATCGCCCAGTTTTGCGGAAGTGGCCGTGTCGGCTCATCATTTCGAAGCAGCCGGTGCCAATATTCTGGCGCGGCAGCGCAAACCTACAACCGATCCGGCAAGGCTGAACCAGGCTCTGCTCGCCGCCGAACGCGGGTTGCTCATTCCGGAAGGATTGCCCCACCGGCCCTGGTATCGGCACGCGATTTACGCCCCCGGCGAGTACACGGGCTACGCAGCCGTAGTGATACCGGGGGTTAACGAGGCCATTGACCAGCACGATTTGAGTCGTCTTCGTCTCCAAATTGCGGCCCTCCAAGCCGCTCTGGACCGCGCCACCAAGATGCTGGAGAGCTCCCATTGAAGGTTGGCCCGCCCGGAGATTGCAATGTTTTGCACTCTTCTTCAGCCCGAAAAGTGACCAACCTCGTTCCTCCGACCGAATAAATTCTCGGCGCGGCCAAGTCGCGGTAGAATAGATCTGTTGGAAACTAGCAATTCCCGGCTGTCCCCGGCCGCGCAAAGCCCCGTGGGACGCGCCGTTTCAGGGACTCCCCATGCCACTCGCTCGCATCATCACTAGCAATTCAAAATATTCTGACGGGCTCGCGGACGATCTTCGTTCGCGAGGATTCCAAGTCCTAACTTCCGCTCCCGGCGACAAGGTCTCCGAATCCGCCGACTTGGAAATCACGCTCAACGAATGCCTGCCCGAAGAAGCACGCGCCGCAGCGGTTGACCTTCCGGTCACCAAGGATATGCGGGTGTTTGTGACGCCGCGGGCATTTGCCGGAAACATCCGCTCCATTGAGATGTTTGTGCTGACCTCCACTCGGCCCGGGGCCCAGTTGCGGGAAATTGAAATGCCCATCGAGCCCTCGCTCGACGTAACTTCCACCCCGGCAGGCAAACTCTTGGAAGTCGCGATGACGTTGACGGAGATTTTGCCGCCCGCAATGAGCAGCTCTGTGAACGCCACGCCTCACGAACAGGAATCGGTCGAGCCCAATTTGGGAGGGGTGATTGGCCGCGTCTTTCCGGCCACAACAGAAGCAGCGGCGCCTGCCTGGCCAAACATCGCGGAAATGAAGCTTTTCCCCGTAGATCTTTCTCCAGTGGCAATCAAAGCAACGGAATTGCAGCAGAAAAAGATCGCGGCTCCTATTTCGGCCCGAGCAGATTTTCAGAGACCCTCGCAGAAGGTCGCGTCCCGGAGATTTGGGAAGATCGCAGCCATTGCCGCTGCACTCGTACTATTAGCGGCGTGGTTCACATATCGTTCTTCGGTGTCGCAAGCCTCGTACCCCGGCGTGCAAACACCAATTGGCCAGAATGTTTCCTCGTCCACGGCTCCGGCATCGGTCTCAGCAAGAGAGTCGAAATCTGGAGAAAAGCTTCCGCCTTCTTTGTCTTCGGGCGCGCCACGCCACGCAGCAAAGGCGAAAAAACATCCCGTTTACACCGACTATGTGGCTAAAGACACTACCGTCTATTTCGATAGCAAACCAAGGGCATCGCGGGGCGATCAGAAACCTCAAGCCCGGCCTTGAGCGCTCCGCCAAATTACAGGCTTTTGCTCTGTCTTAGATTCAGGCTTCCGCGCTCATTCAGTTGCGTTTTGCAAGAGAAGGTCGCTAATCCACTTGGGTAAGCGCTGGCGGACTTCCTCCGCAGGCACGGTTCGGCCAGCGCTAGCATCCTGAATGCCTTCATCAATGGCAGCGAGGGTTTCCTCGTCATCCTCGTCAAGGATCGGAGCGGGAGTTTCGAGCTCGAACTGCTTGGTCTCCGCCATAGAGACTATCGTAGTCCAGGCGGGCAGCATCTAGAATGGAAAATATCACGGTTTTTCGGGGGATGAAGCTTGTTAGAGCAAGGGGATTACTCATCTTCTGCACTATCGCCATTGCCCATGTGCGCTCTGACTTCCCGCTCGAAACGGGACTGACCCACAAGAAGCGGGGAAAATGAAATTGGCCGACCACCGTTCCTTCTCTTGACATAAGTAGTGTCGGTGTTCCGTCCCCGTCTCATCCATGCGATTTCACTCCAGGCTATTTCTCGATCACTCCTGATCCAGCGCTGCTGTCGAATGCCATTGTGATCTAGCATCACCGTTCTGGGTTTTGCGAGAAGAATCGCGACCATGACAGACAAGGGGATAAATATCGCATACCAACCCCCGCCTTGGGAGACTGTCCCTACCAGTGTGAGAATCGCGAAAACCGCCAGAGCAACCAAGACCGAACCGACCAGCAGCCGCACGCGCCGAGCCGGGAAGAATTCCAAGCCCAAGCCGTCCCGTCTGGGTTCTTGTTTCTCCGAGGATCGCTTCGTCCGTGAGAAGAAAATCGCCAACCACACCAGTAAGACTATGGGTGAAACACTAAGCACAAGCAAGAGTAGCTTTAGCGCCAGAACTTTCATTTTGGACCGCAGTCCGTGGGCCGAGTGCCCGTGCACAACTTTACTTCAGCGTGACCAGCTTCTCCACCAACTCCGAGTAGTCCTTCTTTTCCAGCCCGTGGACTTCTTTGTTGTAGTCGTCCACTTTTGACGAGTAGTTCATGGAGCAGAATTTCGGGCCGCACATGGAGCAGAATTTCGCTTCTTTGTACGATTCATCGGGCAGGGTTTCATCATGCATCGAGCGCGCGGTCTCGGGATCGAGCGAGAGCGCGAACTGCTTCTCCCAATCGAACTTGTAGCGGGCGTAGCTTAGAGCGTCGTCGCGGTCCTGAGCGCCGGGACGATGACGCGCAATGTCGGCGGCGTGCGCCGCGATCTTGTACGCAATAATGCCGTCTTTCACGTCCTTCTCGTTGGGTAACCCTAAATGCTCCTTGGGCGTGACGTAGCAAAGCATGGCCGCGCCGTGCCATCCGATCATGGCCGCGCCAATCGCCGACGTGATGTGGTCATAGCCGGGCGCAATATCAGTCACCAGCGGGCCAAGCGTGTAAAACGGCGCTTCGTAGCAGAGCTCTTTTTCTTTATCGACCTGCTCTTTGATTTTGTCGAGCGGCACGTGTCCCGGCCCCTCGATCATGACCTGCACATCGTATTCCCAGGCTTTCTTGGTGAGTTCGCCCAAAGTTTTCAATTCGGCGAACTGGGCTTCGTCGCTGGCATCGGCGATGCAACCCGGACGCAGGCCGTCGCCCAGCGAAAAGCTCACATCATGCTTGGCGAAGATTTTGCAGATATCGTCAAAGCACTCGTAGAGAAAATTTTGCTGGCGATTGTGCGCCATCCATTGCGCTAGAATCGCGCCGCCGCGGCTCACAATGCCGGTGATGCGCTTCGAAACCATTGGCAAATACTGGATCAGCACGCCGGCATGGATGGTCATGTAATCCACACCCTGCTCGGCCTGTTCTTCGATGACTTCGAGCATAACCTTGGCGTTGAGATCTTCCACCCGCTTCACCCGCGCAATCGCCTCGTAGATCGGAACCGTGCCAATCGGCACCGGCGAATGCCGCAGAATGGCTTCGCGGATTTCATGAATATTGCCGCCGGTCGAAAGATCCATCACCGTATCGGCGCCATAGTGCACCGAGGTGTGCAGTTTTTTCAGCTCTTCGTCGATGTTCGAGGTGACCGCCGAATTGCCAATGTTGGAATTGATCTTGCACAGCGAAGCCACCCCGATGCACATCGGCTCCAGTTCAGGATGATTGATGTTCGCGGGAATGATCATGCGGCCGCGTGCCACTTCGTCACGAACCAGTTCCGCAGTCAGCTTTTCGCGAAGCGCGACGAATTCCATCTCCTCGGTAATCACACCCTGGCGGGCGAAGTGCATCTGGGAGAAATTTCCACTGCGATTCGAGGCTTTGCGGCGTTTAATCCATTCGGCGCGAGGGAAAGTAACGCTGCTTCCGTTGTTCTTGGCACCATTGCTTCCATTGCTGGGACTGCCGTTCGTGGGGGTCATCGATTTCGCATCCTCGCTGGAATTCGGTAAGTGCCAATTATACGCCGCGCAAAGATGTCGCTTAGACAACGAAGCGAGATGAAAATGACTCGGGGGAGTCGGGGGAGGGATTCGTGATTCCACCACGACTATGGGCAACCCTCCTGGGTACAGCCGGCTGGAGGTTGCAACCGCATGGTGTGGACTGCGAACTTGAAATCGAGGGCCGCCGCGGCCACCGGATACAGCCACCAGAATTTTCTGATGACGTTGTCGCCGGGCAACCAGTCGTGGCGCTTCTTGATCTCGTAAGCTACAAGCAATTCCGCCGCATAAATGGAGGCGCGCCTTGCAACCAGACTGCTATGGGAGGGGACGCTGGTGGCCCAAGGTGCTCCCTCCGCGAATTCACGCTCTATAACTAAGTGCCGGGTGGTGGAGCGCATGGCTTCGGCCGCTCCCAGCGTCCCCATAACGAGCATGAACTTCTTGTCGATCACCTTTTGCGGCCGCGGCGCGGCCGGCAGACCCGCCTGCTGAGTGAAGCTGGGTGTGTATTCGACGGCCGCCGTCCCGCCATCGTGCGGCCCATCTTGTGCCTTAGCCGGGCCGCCGGTAAGACACATGAAGACCGGCATCATGAAAACCATAAGCTGAACTGCTCGCACTGGAAACCTCCGTTGGTTTGCGGGTTACGCACGCAACCAAGGGAGCAGGCTCTCATCCAATTGCAGCTGGCGTAGTTTTCAATAAGATAGGAAGCGCTTTCCCAATACGGGACAAAATGATAACTAGTCTGCGCAAAAGTTTTGTTTGTGGGACCAGTATTTTTCCAATTCACCCCTGCCCAAATGAATCATCTACCATTTTCCGCGCTTGCCCGTCTATCTCCTTCAGGCTTAGAATCAGCAGTTCTTTCAAGTGAGGCCTTGCATGCGTTTGCACCGTTCCGCCGCAGTTCTTCTCTTCCTGGTGATTTTCTTAGTCGCAGCCAGCTTTTCCCAAAACGCTCCCGGCAAGCCGGGGCCGGGTTTCAACATCGACAATATCGATAAGTCCGTCGACCCTTGCGTAGACTTCTACCAATACGCTTGCGGTAACTGGCTGAAGACGGCAGAAATCCCCGCGGACCAGACCTCCTGGGGCAGCTTCGTGGAATTGGATGAGCGCAGCCTGGCCACTCTGCGCGATATCTTGGACAAGGCGTCCGCGAACGACCCCGGCCGCAATGCAATCGACCAGAAGATTGGGGACTTCTACAGTTCCTGCATGGACGAAAAGACAGCGGACGCGAAGGGTCTTGATCCGCTCAAAACAGAGTTGGACCAAATCGCGGCAGTCAAAGACAAATCGACCCTGTTCGATGCGATAGCCCAAGTCCAATTGGTCGGGCCCGCCAATCCCTTGTTCAACTTCGGCTCAGGTCCCGATCTGCACAACGCCAATCAAGTGGTCGCCTACATTGATCAGGGCGGCCTGTCGCTGCCTGATCGCGACTACTACATCAAAGACGACGCCCACATGACAGACCTGCGCAAACATCTGGTGGAGTATGTAACAGAGGTTTTTACGGTGGCGGGACAATCTCCCCAGCAGGCCGCTGACTCCGCGCAAACCGTGCTCCGCATCGAGACCGCTCTGGCCAAAGCCTCCATGGACCGCACCCAGCGTCGCGACCCGAACAAGCGCGATCACAAGATGACTCGCGACCAGGCTGCCGCGCTCGCCTCGAACTTTGACTTCAACCGCTTCTTCTCCGCGTCCGGCACACCCAGTTTCACCGAGCTAAACGTCGGCAACCCCGACTTCTTCAAGCAGGTAAATGCTGTGGTCGATTCCGAATCGCTGGACTCGCTGAAAACCTATGTGAGCTGGCAACTCATGCGTGGCGCGGCTCCGTGGCTCTCAAAGCCATTCGTGGACGCCAATTTCAAGATGCGGCAGGCGCTGACCGGACAGAAAGAAATCCAGACCAGATGGAAGCGCTGCGTTGACCTCACCGACATCGAGTTGGGCGAGGCGCTGGGACAGCGCTATGTTGAGGTGACATTTGGCGCTGACGGCAAAGCGCGCATGTTGAAAATGGTGGATGCACTTGAAAAATCACTGGACGGAGACATCCAGAACCTGCCCTGGATGACCGAGGAGACAAAAAAACAGGCCAAGGTCAAGCTTGACGCGATCCGCAACAAGATTGGATATCCCGACCAATGGCGCGACTACAGCCGGGTGAAAATCGTGCGAGGCGATCTGGTGGGCAACTATCAACGCGCTACTGAATTTGAGGCAAAACGCCAGATTGCCAAAATCGGCGGGCCGGTCGACCGCAAGGAATGGGGCATGACCCCGCCCACGGTGAACGCGTACTACAGCAGTTCGCACAACGAAATCGTATTCCCGGCCGGAATTCTGCAGCCGCCATTCTTCGACAAGAAGATGGATGATGCGGTGAATTTCGGTGGCATCGGCCTCGTGATCGGACACGAACTAACGCACGGTTTCGATGATCAAGGACGCAAGTTCGATCCCGAAGGCAATCTGCGCGACTGGTGGACGGCTGACGACGGTAAGGAATTTGAAAAACGTGTCAGCTGTATCGCTGACGAATACAGCAACTTCGTGGCCGTGGACGATCTCAAACTCAACGGCCGGCTGACATTGGGCGAGAATACCGCTGACAACGGCGGGGCACGAATCGCGCTGATGGCCCTGGAGCACATGATCTCCGACGATAAGACTGGAAAAGAGGCGGAGAAGATCGATGGCTACACTCCGGAACAACGCTACTTCCTGGGATTCGGCCGGGTGTGGTGCGAAAAAAGGCGTCCGGAATATGAGCGAATGCAAGTCACCACCAATCCGCATTCGCCGGGACAGTGGCGCGTGAACGGCGTAGTACAGAACATGCCCGAATTCCAAAAAGCCTGGGGATGCAAAGCCGGACAGCCCATGGTTAGCGCCAACGCCTGTCACGTTTGGTGATCCCAGAGCATTCATTACCGCCGAGAACGCCGAGGTCGCAGAGAAAAACAGTTGGGCTTGCCTGCGACCTCGGCGCTCTTGGCGGTGAATGCTCTTTAACATCACCTCTCTAACTTTTGCTAACATCCTCTCTTCGTGTTCCAGCTGAAAATGAAAAACACCGGCGAAAACGTTGTCCGCATTGAGGCCGATGCGCTGCGCGCGCTCGCCGATCGCATAGCGGGGCCAATGGCTGCGTCATTCGATCGCGCCGTCGAGCTGCTTTATGCGTGCAAGGGCCGCGCAGTGGTCACTGGCATTGGGAAAAGCGGCATTATTGCCCGGAAGATCGCCGCCACGCTCAGTTCGACGGGAACGCCGGCGCTGTTCATGCATCCGGTTGAGGCCGTGCATGGAGACTTGGGCATGGTGGTGCGCGGCGACATTGTACTGGCACTATCCTCCAGCGGAGAGACTGAGGAAATCCTGCGCTTGCTGGCCACGATTAAGCGGCTGCAAGTGCCGTTGATCAGCATGACTTGCGATGAGGTGTACGCGGCAGTCACGGGCGAGGGCGCCCGCGCCACACGAGCCAAGCTTTCCACGCTTGCGGCTGCCGCTGATGTCGCACTCGACTGTTCGGTGGACCAGGAGGCCTGCACGCTGGGGCTGGTGCCAACGGCTTCCACGACTTGCATGCTCGCTCTGGGCGACGCGCTGGCCATGGCGCTCTCAGAAAAACGCGGCTTCAAAGAAGAAGACTTCGCCAACCTTCATCCAGGAGGCAAATTGGGTAAGCGTCTGGCGCGGGTGGAATCGCTGATGCACACTGGTGACGCGATCCCACGCGTGAAGCCGCAGACCAACATGCCGGATGTGATCTATGAAATGTCCCGCAAGAAGCTCGGCGTCACGGCGGTGGTGGAAGGTGAAAAGCTTGTCGGCGTGATCAGCGACGGCGACCTGCGCCGCCTACTGGAAAAGCGCGGCAAAGATGTGCTCGAGCTGACCGCCGGCGATTGCATGACGAAGAACCCGCGAACGATCTCCGGCTCTGAGTTCGCGGCTTCGGCCATCGCTCTCATGGAAGAGAAAAAAATAACTTCCTTGATGGTTGCAGACTCCGATGGCAAACTCCAGGGTATCGTCCACCTGCACGATCTGTGGGGGACGGAGATGATTTAGGGAATTCAGCCCCAACTCTTAAAATCTTGTCATTCCGAAGCGGCAAAGCCGCGGAGGAATCCGCTTTCGGCGTGAAGTGAGGAAACTCCCATGTACCACTACGATCCCGCGACCGCACTCGAAGAACTAACCGAAGAAGCCGCCCTCCCAAACCCCGTCCACATGCGCGACATGCTGCTGCGCAAACACCTCACCGCCGATAAATCGCTCGAGATGAACCGCCTGTTTGTCGAATATCAAAAGTTCTTCGGCGAAGCCCAAAAACTGGGGAAGAAAATACTGAAACAGTTGGCCGGATAGTTCCATCGTTGAAGGTCGCGCTGACACCTGCCGATGTGAGAGCGAGGGCCCGATGAGCACCCGATCATCCATTTGGTTAGGCGAAAGTGAAGGCAAGTCCGTCCATATTTATTGGGAACTCGCCGATCGGGAAACAGAGAATGGCAGAATGATAGGAGCACCGATTTACCTCGCTGTGGACAACGGAAATGCTGATGAGGAAGTTGCGGTCCAATTGCCGAAAGAAATTGCCGTACGACTCCTGACGATCCTCAGTCCCAATTGGGCCGACGAAGTTGGGCGCGTCGTCTAGACGCCTCTTGGCATATTTCACGTAGCGACAGACATTATTGGAACTTCACTACTACGATCTTCCCGCCACCGAGTCCAAACAGGTTGGGAAGCGATCATTTACAATAGCCAATTCCCACTACCCAGGACTTTCAACTATGCATCGCTGGTCACAGCTCTTTATCCCTACCCTGCGCGAAGCTCCGGCGGACGCCGAAGTCGCCAGCCACAAATTTCTTGTCCGGGCGGGCTACATTCGCCAGCTGGCTGCCGGGATTTACTCCTATCTGTTCATGGGGCAGCGCTCGTTCAACAAGATCATCGCCATTGTCCGCGAAGAGATGGACACGATCGGCCAGGAATTCTATCTGCCCGCGCTCAATCCGCGCGAGATTTGGGAAGCCAGCGGCCGTTGGTCGGTGATGGGCGACAACATGTTCCGCCTGAAGGACCGCAAGGGCGCCGATCTCGCCCTGGGCATGACGCATGAAGAAGTCATGACCGAGATCGCGCGCAAAGAACTGCGCAGTTACAAGCAACTGCCGCAAATCTGGTATCAGATCCAGACAAAGTTTCGCGACGAGCCCCGCCCTAAGGCGGGACTGCTGCGGGTGCGCCAGTTCATCATGAAGGATGCGTACTCGTTCGACATCGATGCCGCAGGCCTCGACGCTTCGTACCAGAAACATCGCGATACCTATCGCCGCATTTTTGACCGATGCGGATTGAAGTACATGATCATTGAAGCCGATTCCGGCGCCATGGGTGGTTCCGGTTCGGAAGAGTTCATGGTGCGCACCCCGGCCGGCGAAGACCAGATTGTAAGTTGCGACCAATGCAACTACGCCGCCAACGTGGAAAAAGCCACCTCGAAGCTTGATCAGGTCGAGGACCTGGCATCGGAAGGCGACGGCTCTCCGCTGGAAGTGCATACGCCGGGGCAAAAGACCATTGAAGATGTGGCCCGATTCCTGGGTGTCTCGCCCAAGAACAAGATCAAAACGCTGGCCTTGATGACCCAGGAGACCGATCCCAAAACTGGGAAGGTCAAGCTTCGCGCCACAGTCCTGCTCCTGCGCGGCGATCACCAGATGAACGAAGCCAAACTGGCTGCCGCGGTGGGAGGAAAAGAAACCCGTCCGATGGAAGAAGAGGAAATTAAAACTCTCTTCCGTTCCCCCGCCGGATTCCTCGGCCCCCTGGGAATCGACTGGGCAAAAGGCTTGAAGGATAAGAATGATGCCCGTCCCATCCTGCTCGTCGACAGAGCCCTCGAAGGACGCAAGAACCTGATTTCCGGCGCCAACAAAGAGGACTACCACGTCAAAAACATCACGCCGGGTGGCACCTTCCAGCCCACCGCCTATGCCGATCTGCGCAGCGTCACGGCGGGCGAGTCCTGCCCGAAATGCGGTGCTGTTCTCCGCATTGATACCGCCGTCGAGATTGGTCATATCTTCAAGCTCGGGTACAAGTATTCGGAGTCGATGGGCGCGAGGGTGCTCGACAAAAACGGCAAAGAAGTCACGCCGATCATGGGGAGTTATGGCATCGGCATCGAACGCATCCTGACCGCTGCCGTGGAGCAGAGCAATGATGAGAACGGTTTCTGGCTGCCGGCTTCTATTGCGCCGTTTGAAATCGTGGTCAGTCCTACCAATGTGAAGGACGAAAGCCTGATAAACGCTGCCGTTGACATCGCAACCCGCCTGGAATCAGCAGGTTTCGACGTTTTACTCGATGATCGGGACGAGCGCCCAGGAGTCAAGTTCAAGGATGCCGACCTGGTGGGTATCCCCTTTAGAATCACCGTCGGCAAGAAGGTTACCGAAGGCACTGTGGAAGTCGTTAAGCGCTCGACTCGCGAAATTCAGGATGCTAGCATTTCTGGCATAACCGAATATTTCCAAAAGGTTTTGCGGCCAGCGCGCTGATTCCGGTTATAGGCGCGCCGCCGGAGGCAGAGCACGCTATGAAAATGGTTTTTGGCATCTTCGTCATCGTGGCAGCAGTTTACTTGGGCGCGGAATTGATCCCTTCGTACTACGGCAATTACGAATTCGCGGACTTCGTCAAGACGACGGCTACCATGGAAACCTATACCACCAAGCCGGAATCGGATATCCGCGACATAGTATTCAAGAAGGCGCAGCAGATGGACATTCCGCTCAGCAAAGACGCCATCAAGGTACAGCGTCAGGGCGCACAGAACATCGGCTCACTCTCTATCAGCGCCAACTACACCGTGCATGTGGATCTGGTCGCTTTTCCGACCGACCTGCACTTCCAGGTCTCCAGCGAGAACAAGAGTCCTTTCTAGGCAACGGCGCAAACTCAGTCATGATTTAGAATAGGCGCTGGAGATCCGCACCTTCCTGCGGTTTACCGGGGCACTCCGAACAAGAAGTCCTGAGTCTTTGAGTTTGGCCCCGCTATACACCATGGGATAACGCGTATCCTCGCCGGGTCATCATAACCACAAGCAGCCGTGGCCATTAAGCTCAAGATTCCGAAAAGCAAGAGCCCCGCAACTGGTGGCTCGAGATTTCTCCCCCGCGACCCTATCATCAGGACCGCTCTCATTGTGTTCGTCGTCCTGACCGTCACGGTGGGCGGTGTCTTTTCCTATTACTTCGTAAAATACGATCGGATCATTGACCAACGATTCAAAGGCCAGGTCTTCAACAATTCCGCGAAAATTTATGCCATCCCGCGGGTGGTGCGCGTGGGAGAGAAAATCGAACCCCGGGAGATCGCCGCCCAGTTGCGCCAGGCCAGTTATTCCGACAAGAATGGACAATCCGTCATGGGCAGCTATCGGCTGCTGAAAGACGGAATTGAGGTCGATCCCGGCCCCCAGTCCTACCACAGCCCGGAGCCGGCCACCATCCACGTAACCGACGGACAGGTTGACAGCATCGTCGGGAAGTCCGGCGGCCTTGATGCCTACGAACTCGAACCCCAATTGGTCACTTCGCTGTTCGACGCCGAGCAGCGTTCCAAGCGCAAGGTAGTGAAATACGACGAGATGCCGAAAGTCCTGGTGGATGCCGTGGTTGCCATCGAAGACCGGCGCTTCTTCACTCACAATGGCGTGAATTTTCTCCGCATGGCGGAAGCCACCTGGATCGACATTACCCGTCAGCGCCACGAGCAGGGCGGCTCCACGCTTACCATGCAGCTTTCGCGCGGTTTTTTTCTCACGCCGGAAAAAACCGTCAAACGCAAGCTCATCGAAATGTTGATCGCGCTGGAGCTCGAGCAAAAGTTCAGCAAGCAACAGATTTTCGAGTTCTACGGCAATTGGGTGGACTTAGGGCAGCGCGGCTCGTTTTCCATCAGCGGCTTCGCGGAAGCATCCCGCGATTATTTCAACAAAGATTTAAAGGACATCACCCTGCCAGAAGCCGCCCTGCTGGCGGGGATCATCCAGCGGCCGAGCTATCTGTCACCCTACCGTCATCCCGAGCGCGCGCTGGAACGCCGCAACCTGGTGCTCGACAGCATGGCCGAAACCCACGCCATTTCTCCCGACGAGGCGGAAAAGGCAAAGGCCGTGCCCTTGAAACTCGCACCGCCCAACGTCGAGGCCAGCGATGCTCCCTATTTCGTGGATCTGGTTCGGGACACGTTGATCAGCAAGCTGGATGAACGGCAGATGAACGATCAGGCCTACCGCATCTACACCACGCTCGATCCCGACCTGCAAAAGGCCGCGGCGCAGGCCGTTGAAGCCGGTATGAAACTGGTGGACGACCAGGTCACCAAGCAACGGAGCAAGCGCGTAAAGGTCGGGAACAAATATGAGACCAAAGTGGCTCCCGGCCCGCAGGCGCAGGTTGCCATGATCGTCCTCGATCCCCATACGGGAGAAGTGTTGGCGTTGGTTGGAGGCAGGAACTACGCGGTCAGTCAACTCGACCACGCCATGGCCAAGCGGCCTACAGGATCGATCTTTAAACCCTTCGTTTATGCTGCCGCAGTCAATACGGCGCTCGACGGGAGCAATCCCGTCTTTACTCCGGCATCCATCATTCCGGACCAGCCAAGTACGTTTGCTTATGGCGATCAGATTTACGAGCCGCGCAACTACAAAGAGGAATACCACGGGGATGTGACGGCGCGATACGCGCTGGCTATGTCGCTGAACAATGCGACCGTCAAGCTGGCCGAAGAAGTGGGCTACGACAAGGTGGCGGATCTTGCGAAATCCGCGGGGATCACCTCGGTGAAGGCTACGCCCGCCATGGCTCTGGGAGCATACGACGCCACTCCGCTCGATATGGCTGCCGCTTACACCGTGTTCGCCAACTCGGGCGTGCGTATTTCGCCCACCATGATCAACTCCGTGCGCAGTGCCAACGGCGACATCATCATGGATCTAAAACCAGAGCAACGCCAGGTTCTCGACCCTCGGGTCGCCTACGTGATGACCGACATGATGGAAGGCGTCATCAATTACGGTTTGGGTTACACCGCGGTTCGTCTGCGAGGCTTCCAGCAACCGGCGGCCGGCAAGACGGGCAGTTCGCACGATGGATGGTTCGCGGGCTATACCAGCAATCTTCTGTGCGTGGTCTGGGTGGGATTTGACGACTACAGCGACCTCCACATAAGCGGAGCCCTCAGCGCGGCACCGATTTGGACAGAGTTCATGAAGAAGGCGGTCGCCCTTCCGCAATACTCGAATGTCAAGGAATTTACCCAGCCGGCGGGAGTGGTGGACGTCCAACTGGACAAGACCACCAATCTTCTGGCGACACCTGCCTGTCCCGACACCTACAGCGCGGCTTTCGTGGTAGGTACAGAGCCCTCCACGACCTGTGAGCAAGGCAACGGGAAAGGGTTCTTTTCCCGTATTTTCGGGCTGGGAAGCGATAAGGCCCTGCCGCCGCCGGCGGCCGTCCCTCCAGGGGTAACAGCCTCCGGGGAGGGCACCGGATCGGACCCCAAAAAGAAAAAGGGTCTATTGGGCAAAATTGCGGGTATCTTTAAAGACGACAAAACAGCGGACCCTCCGCCCAAGCCACCGGATAACAGCGGGAGCGCGACTCATTGACCGACCGCTAGCTTTCCGGAGGCGCCGAGCAGAGAGTTTCGCCAGTCGGAGGTGAGTTATGCGTCGATGGTCTCTCCTTTGCTTGTTGGCTTGTTCTTTCCTGTACGTTCCTGGCTTCGCACTTCCCACCCCAACCTTGCAGACGCAAGGCCCCCCTGCGGCGGAACAAGTGCAGATCGCCCCGCCCATGCGGCGCGCCGAGCCACCTTCTTCCACTGCCACGGCGGAGGAGTTGGAATCTCGTGCCGACCAGTTGCGCGCCGAGAAATCCTACTTTGACGCGCTGGATTACTACCGGGCGGCGTTGGTCAAAAAACCCAACAATCCCGAGATTTACAACAAAGCCGGCATTGCGGAACTGATGACGCAACACTTCAAAGAAGCCGGACGGGACTTTGCGCGCGCCATCCGGGGCGATCGGCGAAACGCAAACGCCTACAACAATCTGGGCGTCATCGAATACGAGGCCAAGAAATACGGTCAAGCCATCAAGTTCTACCGACATGCCATCGAAATCCAACCGGACTCCGCGTCGTTCTTCAGCAACCTGGGAGCCGCTTACTTTGGCAAGAAGGATTTCGCGGGCGCCGGCACAGCCTACACTCGAGCCTTGCAGCTGGATCCAGAAGTCTTCGACCGGACCTCGCGCACCGGAATTTCGGCACAGCTGGCGTCTCCGGCCGATCGAGCCCATTACGATTATGTGCTGGCCAAGCTGTTCGCCAAAATTGGCAGTGCGGAGCGCTCCCTCGAGTATCTGAGGAAAGCCATGGAGGAGGGTTACAAGAACGTGAATGACGTGTACACCGATCCGGAGTTCGCCGTGCTGCGCAAGGATTCGCGTTTTACCGAGCTCATGGCGGCCAAGCCGCAAGCCATACCGGAATAGAGTCGGGGCAAGGGCGGACAATTACAAAACTTTACATCAAAACACGCAACTTTCAGACCCCATTTGAGTTCCAATAGGGAACATGCTCCTGAAAACACAGGGTGAGTAAGGAGAAACGGTAGCCCATCGGATGTCGACCCGAGCACGCCCCAAGCAGACATTCGGTGGGTTTTTTATTTTGTGCTTCAATATTATTTCGCCGGCTCGGTCATGACAGTGAACTCCAGCCTTCCGTAATTCATTTCTGCGCAAGCTTTTCATAACTTCTCGTCGCCTGCCTACCTGCAGATATCCGATTCTCCCGGAGTCCGCTAACAAGAGAAGCAAGGTCCCCGTCCAATATGAAACGCGAAAAGTTCCGCTGTCTCGTAACTGTGAGTGACACTTGTCACCAGAACGGCGTGACGATCCGCACTAGCCGCGTACGCAGACGTGGTGGAAAATAAATGCAGTTCTGAAATTGCGGCGCGAGGACAAGACACAACAGATGTTGAATGCAATGTGTTCGCGCGCGTCGGAACTTTGCATCTCTGACAAGCGTAACTAACGGTAGGCGAGACGCCACAGCTCAAGGGAACCGGAGGCAAACCATCCGGCTCCTTAACATTTCAGGGGTTAAAGGGACTGCTTTCACTTCTCGGTTTGGTCGCCCAGATGAAGACAGCCCCCGAGCAGAGAGCACGCGGCTTTGCGGCCTGGGCCTCTTTCGTTTAACCCCGAGGCAGGATTTTAGGCCTTTTTGGAAGAAACGCAAGTTCTTCTGTCAAGGCGCCAGGCCGCGCTTGAAACGTTCCCGGCAAGTTCGGGAAAGAAAATGAGGGATCAGATGAAAACCAGAATGATGTCCAAGAGCCTGCTGTTGGGAACGGCCTTGCTGCTGGCAACAAGCGCGTTCGCGGCCGAGAAGGCCTCCTTGCAGTTCGCGGATCGCACCACCATCGGCGGTGCTCAATTGAAGGCCGGCGAATATAAAGTCCAGTGGGAGGGTGACGGTCCGAATGTCGAACTCACTATTCTTCAAGGCAAATCTGTAGTGGCAAAAGCTCCCGCTCGCCGGATCGACACCAAGAATGCTGCGGCACACAACACAACCGTGACGAAAACGAACGCCGACGGCAGCCTGTCGCTTTCCCAGGTCCAGTTCAGCGGAAAGAAATACGCATTTGAAATTGGCGGGGATTCCCAGGCCGAGACCGCCAGCAGCACAAAATAGTTCTTTGTAAACTCGATTGTATCCAGGGGAGCAGAAGCTCCCCATTTTTTCTGCCACCTGCTTCTTTTGTTGAACGGGCGAACATTTTGCGAAACTATGCTTTTCCAGCTAAAATGTTCCCGATGTCTCTCCCGGCCTCATCCCCCGCCGTTCCCGCGCTCGATTGGGCCCATCCCCTCGTTCGCGAGTGGTTCGTGCAGCGCTTCGGCACGCCCACCGAGCCACAAGAGCAGGGATGGCCACACATCCTTGCCGGACACACGACACTCATTTCAGCGCCAACCGGATCCGGTAAGACTCTCGCCGCATTTCTCGCCTGCATCGATCGTCTGGTGCGAAAAGCTCTGGCGGGTGATCTGCAAGATCGTACGGAAGTCTTGTACATCTCGCCCCTGAAAGCTTTGGGCAACGATATTCAGAAGAACCTCGAAGTCCCGCTCGGCGAAATTCTGCAGATGGCCGGCGAGCGCGGCTTCCTGATGCCGCAGATTCGCACCGCTGTCCGCACCGGCGACACGCTCATGTCCGAGCGCCGCGCCATGCTGAAACGCCCGCCGCATATTCTGGTGACCACTCCCGAGTCGCTCTACATACTGCTGACGGCGGAGAAGAGCCGCGCCATTCTGCGCGACGTCGAAACCGTGATCGTGGACGAAATCCACGCCGTCGCCGACGATAAGCGCGGCGCGCACCTGACGCTGTCGCTGGAACGGCTGAACGCTCTCACTCGGCGTCCGCCGGTCCGCATCGGCCTTTCCGCCACGCAAAAGCCCATCGAACAAGTTGCCCACTTCCTCACCGGTAACGGCCGACCGGACCCAGTGATCGTCAACATCGGCCACAAGCGCACACTCGACCTCGCGGTCGAAGTTCCAGCCAGTCCGCTGGGGGCCATCGCCACCAACGAAATGTGGGACGAGATTTACAACCGCCTCGTGGAACTGGTCGAGCAGCATCGTTCGACGCTGGTTTTCGTCAACACCCGCCGCCTGTCGGAGCGCATCTCGCACCAACTGGGCGAACGTCTCGGCGAAGACAATGTAGCCGCCCACCATGGCAGTCTTTCCCGCAAGCTACGCCTGACGGCGGAGAACAAACTCAAAGAAGGCAAGATCAAAGTCCTGGTTGCGACCGCGTCTCTGGAACTGGGAATCGACATTGGCACGGTCGACCTGGTCGTCCAGATCAGTTCTCCGCGCGCCATTGCCGTCGCGTTGCAGCGCGTGGGCCGTTCCGGTCACTGGCGTGGCGCCATCCCCAAAGGACGCTTCTTCGCTACCACTCGCGACGAACTTCTGGAATGCGCGGCCCTGGTGCAATCGATCAAGCATGGTGAGTTGGACCGCCTCATCATTCCGGAATCTCCGCTCGATATCCTGGCGCAACAGATCGTAGCAACCTGTGCCGCAGGCGGCGACGCCCGTGTGGCGCGGACACTCTTGTCCACGCCGGCAGCGGACGAAAACTCGGAAGAACGGGGTAGTCTCACTGACGGCGCGCGGACAGGAGTGTCCACGCCACACGACTCCGCGCCACACGACTTGGGATGGGACGAAGATGAGTTGTTTGCACTCGTCAAGCGCGCCTATCCCTATCGCAATCTTTCGCGCGAGACCTACGAATCCGTCCTCGAAATGCTGTCCGAAGGGATTGCTTCCCGCCGGGGGCGCTACGGCGCCTACATCCATCGCGATCGCGTCAATCGCAAGCTGCGCGCCCGCCGCGGCAGTCGCCTGGCGGCAATCACCAGCGGGGGCGCCATTCCGGAAACCGCCTTGTTCACCGTGGTTGCACAACCGGAAGGAACCGTCATCGGCACAGTCGACGAAGATTTCGCTGTCGAGAGCAACGCCGGCGACATTATGTTGCTCGGCAACACTTCCTGGCGAATCCGCCGGGTGGAAGGAAAATCGGGGCGCGTGCTGGTAGACGACGCCCATGGCGCCGCGCCCACCGTTCCCTTTTGGCTAGGGGAAGCCCCAGCGCGCACCCAGGAACTTTCCGCCAACGTCGGCGGCCTGCGCCAGGAAATCAGCGACCGGCTGGCGAAGACTTCGCCCATCGGCGTTGCACAAAGTAATCCCGAGGTCGCTGCCACGGTCGCATGGCTCAAAGAAGAATGCGGCCTCGATGACGCTGGCGCTGAACAAGCCATCGAATACATTCTGCAAGGCCGCGCTGTGTTAGGCGCGGTGCCAACCCAGGACGTCATCATCGCCGAGCGCTTCTTCGATGAAGCGGGCGGTATGCAACTGGTCATTCACGCTCCTTTCGGCGGACGCATCAACAAGGCCTGGGGACTCTCCCTGCGCAAGCGTTTCTGTCGCAGTTTTAATTTTGAGCTGCAAGCCGCCGCCACCGAAAATGGTTTGAACATCGCGTTGGCCGAGCAGCACAGCTTCCCGCTCGCCGATGTCTTTCATTTCCTGAA
The DNA here is from genome assembly GCA_963802555.1 of Terriglobales bacterium. GTDB lineage: Bacteria > Acidobacteriota > Terriglobia > Terriglobales > Acidobacteriaceae > DATBAX01. The sequence continues at coordinate 1,846,887 of CAWDJD010000002.1, forward strand.
CGCCGAAACCGTGCAGCCCATTCTTGAGCAGGCCGCGCTAGCTTCTCCGATCTTTGGCACTCGCTGGCGCTGGGACGCCAACCGTTCACTCGCGTTGTTGCGGTTTCAAAGTGGCAAGAAAGTTCCGCCTCAAATCCAGCGCATGCGCTCAGATGATCTGCTGGCATCGGTTTTCCCCGATGTCGCCGCCTGCCAGGAAAACATTGAAGGCGATATTCAGATTCCCAATCATCCCCTGGTCAACGAAGTCATGAAGGACGTCCTCACCGAAGCCATGGACATCGACGGCCTCAAGGACCTTCTTCGTCGCATGGCCGACGGACGCATCCGCTGCATTGCCGTGGACACGCCGGTACCGTCGCAGTTTTCGCACGAAATCCTGAATGCAAATCCGTATGCCTTTCTTGACGACGCGCCTCTGGAAGAACGCCGGGCCCGGGCCGTCGAGATGCGTCGCATCCTGCCCGAGTCGGTGCTGGAGGAAGTCGGCAAGCTGGATCCCGCAGCCATCGAGCAAGTTCGCGAAGAAGCTTGGCCCGATGTACGCGATGCTGACGAACTGCACGACGTATTGCACACATTGATCGCTCTGCCTCAGCCGAATCACGTAGGGACAGACGCCCTCGTCTGTCCGGCCGAGCGCAGCTCGCCGCTTTGGCAAAGGGCGAGCAGTGCAACTCAATGGCAGGCATATTTCGACCGCCTCCTCGAACAAGGACGCGCCGCCCGTGCTGAAAATGCCGGCGCCAGTTATTGGGTGGCAGCCGAACGGGTCAAGACTTTTTCCCTCCTCTTTCCCGATGCCAAGTTTGATCGTGAAGTTACCGACATTCCGACGACACTTCCCTCACGCGACGACGCCGTGCTGGCACTCGTCACCGGCTGGATGGCGCACATCGGTCCCACGACAGCAAGAGATCTAGCCGAATTGCTAGGATTTCCCACCTCGGAAATCGATCAAGCTCTCCTCCGCATGGAAGCCAGCGGCTCCATCCTGCGGGGAAAATTCACCGATCGTGTGGCGCGGACGCCCTCGTCCGCGGCCCTTGACGTTGCCCTTGACCTGGAATGGTGCGACCGCCGCCTATTAGCCCGCATCCATCGCCTGACCGTCGCCACGCTGCGAAAGCAGATCGAACCGGTGAATGCCGCCCAATTCATGCGCTGGCTGCTGCGCTGGCAACACCTCACGCCGGACGCACAGGTTCAAGGCGAGCGCGCTACGTTAGAAGTCCTGCGCCAACTGCAAGGTTTCGAGATCCCGGCGAATGCTTGGGAACGCCACATCCTCGCGGGCAGGATCGCCGACTACGATCCCAAGTGGCTCGACCAACTCTGCCTCACCGGCGCCGTGGGCTGGGGGCGTTTGTCACCTCATCCTGCCACGCTTGAAGATTCAGCGGCAGGTAAACGCCGGGTGATTCCCACCAGTGTCGCGCCCATTACATTCTTCATCCGCGAAGAGGCTGACTGGATGACGCCACACCATCCCGCCACCGATCAACCGGAATCTCGCGGCCTGAGCGACGGCGCGCGGCAGGTTATGGAGTTTTTGCGGCAACGCGGAGCTTCGTTCTTTGCCGACATCGTTCGCGGCACCGACAAACTGAAAGCCGAAATAGAAACGGCTCTATGGGAATTGGTGGCCGCAGGAGTTGTGACGGCCGACGGTTTCGACAATCTTCGCTCGCTGATCGACCCCAAACGCCGCGCCGGGCAAGGCAGTGGCCGCAGTATGCGTCCGCGCCACAGTTCGGGACGCTGGGCCCTTCTCTACACCGATCAGGCGGTCGAACGAAATCGCGCGGTCGAAGCCACCTGCTGGATGCTGCTCAAGCGCTACGGCATCGTCTTCCGCGATCTGCTGGTGCGTGAAACCAATCTCCCAAAGTGGCGCGAGTTGCAAATGGCGTACCGGCGGCTCGAAGATCGTGGCGAAATTCGCGGCGGCCGCTTTGTCGATGGCTTTCTCGGTGAGCAATTCGGCTTGCCGGTTGCAGTGGAATCGCTGCGTGCCACTCGCAAAGTTCCGGCGCATGGGGAAATGGTCACCATATCCGCAGCCGACCCGCTCAACCTGGTGGGAATTGTTGTCCCTGGCGAACGCGTCCCGGCGATCTCGGGAAGGACCGTAGTCTTCCGCGATGGAGTTGCCGTCCAGCCCGGCGAATCTCAGGGCGCACCCCGGCAAGCCGCAGGATAAAAAAGGGAGCCTGATGAGGGGGTCTCAAGGCTCCCAATGGATCCCGCCCAGCGAGACTGCTGAAAGCGCTTCCCCCGTCGCTTTTACCGGGACAGAATCCGTCAGTACTCGTGCACGTTCGAGACCACGACTTCCCCTTTCGGCACCTGCCGTCGCCATTATCTAAACTATTGATTCAATGCGACGTTGGCCGATTTCCAGAACCTCGGGAAGACACACCGCGACGCCATTACTATCCCAACGGATAGACGCCTATCCGTTCGGATAGCGTGATCCCGGAGCCAAAGTCTTTGCAGATCGCGCCAAGTGTGCTACACAATGCACGCGAGGATGTGCTTTGAACCCCAGGCTCCATGTTGTGGCGGGCCCGTTGCGAGAGTCAGTTTTCGTGCTTTCCAAGGCAGATCTGCCCATCGGACGCGATCCTGCCAATCTGCTTCCCATCAGCGATCCCTCACTTTCGCGCCGGCATTGCGTAATCACCCGCAACGCAGACGGTTTCGAGATTCGCGATCTCGAGAGTCGCAACGGAACCTTCGTGAACGGAGTTGCCGTCAAGGAAGGCCCTTTGCGTCATGGCGATCAGATCTCCGTCGGAGATTCGGTGTTGGTCTTGCTCCTGAGAGATGACACTGGCCAGCCCGGCTCCAGCCAGGTGGAATTCGACGATCGTCAAACGCTTGCGACCGCCCAATTGAGTCCCCAGGACGCGCTTTACCTGCAACCGGAACACATCTCGCGCGAATTGCCGGCAACTTCCCGTCTGGCAAGAAACTTGAACGCACTGCTCAACATCAGCCGGGTGGTGCACACCATTCGCGATCTTGAGGAGCTACAGGCGCAAATCCTGAATCTGACCTTTGAAGTCGTTCCCGCCGAGCGTGGCGCCATCCTGCTCGATGGAGACGGCACTGGGCAGTTCGAATCCACATTCGCTGCTCATCGTGAGTCCGCGATCACCCAAGCGGTGCAAGTCAGCCGGACCATCACACGCCACGTGCTAGAACAAAGAGTAGCGGTCCTGGGAGCAGACGTTCCCCGCAGTGATGGTTTGAACGAAGTCGAGAGCCTGGTCAGCTCCAACGTCCGCTCGCTTTTGTGCGTGCCGCTGACCGTCTTCGACAAGGTGACGGGATGCATTTACCTGGACACCACCCATGCCCGCGACCGCTTCGACGAAGAACACTTGCAGTTGCTCACCGCCATCGCCGGCATTTCGGCTGTCGCGCTGGAAAATGCCCGCCGCCTGCAATGGCTGCAACAGGAGAACCTCCGGCTCACCACGGAGATCAATCTTGAGCACAACATGATCGGCGATAGTGCTCGCATGAAAGCGGTTTACCAGCTCCTGTCGCGGGTCGCACCCACGGAGTCGACCGTGCTCATTGAAGGTGCGAGCGGTACCGGCAAGGAATTGGCCGCCCGCGCCATACATCGCAATAGCCCCCGGTCGGGCAAGCCTTTCGTCGCCATTAATTGCGCGGCCATTCCGGAGGGCCTGCTGGAGAGCGAGCTTTTTGGCCACGAGCGCGGCGCATTCACCACCGCCGTCACGCAAAAGAAGGGACGCTTCGAAGTGGCCCAGGGCGGCGTGGTCTTTCTGGATGAGATCGGCGAGTTGGCCCCCGCACTGCAAGTCAAGCTGCTGCGGGTCTTGCAGGAGCGGGAGTTCGAGCGCGTCGGCGGGACCCGCCCCATCGCCGTGGACATACGTTTGATCGCCGCCACCAACAAGAATCTCGAAGCAGCCGTTAAGGAAGGTTCGTTCCGCAAAGACCTCTATTACCGCCTCAACGTCGTATCGCTGGTGATGCCTTCCCTGGCGGAGCGGCGGGAAGACATTGCGACTCTCGCGGAGCACTTTCTGGCCAAGCACAGCAAGCGCTGCAACGCGAGACCAAAGACCATCTCCGCCGCCGCCATGGCGTGCCTGGTGAATTACGACTGGCCAGGCAATGTACGCGAACTGGAAAACGCAATCGAGCGGGCGCTGGTCCTCAGCCCAACCGACGTCATCCAGCCGGAGGACCTTCCCGAGTCCTTATTAGAAAAAGACCCACCGCCCGGCGTGGTCGCGGCCCGCTACCACAGCGCGCTAAAAGAATGGAAGAAGCAGCTGATCCTCGATGCCATGCAAGAGGCCAGCGGCAACTATACCGTGGCCGCACGGCTTTTGGGCGTGCACCCGAATTACTTGCATCGCCTGATCCGGAATTTGGACCTGAAGAAATCTCTCCAGTCGCTCCCTAATCTGCAAAGGGATGGCGGAAAAACTTCCGGCGTTCCCATGTAGCCGTCGTTCACCACAGCCCACGTACAGACATCCGCCTCGGCTGTCCGCGGAGCAAAGCTCGCCCAGCTAGGGCAGTTCAAGCTTCAGAATCGCCGCAGGATCGAGATAAACTCCCTGCCATCGCACCGCAATATGCAGGTGCGGCCCCGTAGCGCGGCCCGTGCCTCCACTTAATCCAAGCACCTGTCCGCGCTCCACCTTGTCGCCTTCCTTCACTTTGAACTCGGAAAGATGGAGATAGAGAGTCAGCAATCCCTGACCGTGGTCCAGCACCACGCAATTCCCTTCAAAATACAGCGGCCGTGCCAGCAATACGGTGCCTGAATTCAGGGCCGCCACAGGCGTGCCGGTGGGGACGGCGAAATCCAAGCCCTGGTGGGTGCTGAGTACCTTGCCGTTAAACTTGCGCTGCGTGCCAAACACATCGGAGATGCGTGCGTCAGCAGGTGCATGAAAGTCTCCCGACCATTGGCGTTCGGGAGTCACTTTGGCGAAAGCGGATTCTTTGATCGTTTTATCCTGAGTGATCTCCTGCACCTGTTCCGTATCCGGCTCGGTAAATTTCTTGGCCACGGTCACGGCGATGCTGGGATAAAGCGCGCGCTTGACGGTGATTCTTTTTTGAAATGAAATCTCTTTGCCGCCGGTGGTCGTTCCCGTCAGTTGCAAAGTGTAGACGCCCGGCGGCGTTTCCAGACTAACGCCACCGAGCCCATTCCAATCCCTGCTCTTAGCATCGACGGTAAAGAAGACTTCATGCTGCAGCCATTTCCCCGTGAGAGATTGCAACCGCACTGGCGGCGTCACCCGCAACAACACGGGCGACCCATTCACCAGGCGAACCGGCTGGCTCCGCACCGCCCAGGCCCCGGGCCCTTTGGTGGGAAGTGCATGCGCACCTAACGAAAGCACCGACAGAATTGCAACGAGAAAAACCGACAGACGTACCCAGGGTTTCCAGTCTTTATTCACAAATCTGAGGATACCGCAAACTGCGGGTGCCCCGTCCTTCCCGCGTTTTTTGCGGGAGGGCGGGGCTCTTCGCGGTCAACAAGTCAAAAACCCGAAGCCTTCAGACATGCATCTGCCCCAGTCGCTCGCGGAAATAATCTTTCCAGCTGTCGGGCAGCGATGCAACCTTCAAAGCACGACGCAACGAGGCTAAGTCGTCGGTCCCATACCTTTTCGCGATATACAGCCGGGTGATTTCCGTGACGGGCACCGCGTTCGGATCACGACCGATTACTTTGATTTCATCGCCGGCGCCAACTTCTCCTTCCCGGGTGACGGCCATATAGAAGCCCATCCGTCCGCTGGCGAGGAAGCGCTTGACCATGTCTGTGGAATCGAATTTCACCCCAAGTTTGTAGCAAGGCATGCGAGGCTGGCTCACGATGACTTCCGCCGAACCGACGGAAAACCGGTCGCCCAGGTGGACCGAGTCTTCCAGCAGTCCCTCGGTCGTTAAATTCTCTCCAAAGCTGCCCATCGGCAGGTCCACGCCGGACAATTCTTTTTTCCAATAGTCGTAGTGTTCGAGCGGATAGCAGTACACGGCTTTATGCTCACCGCCGTGAACGGTGAGGTCGGCCTGCCGGTCGCCGTCCAAATTCAGCTTGCGCAAAGCGACGCGGCCTTCCACCGGATGCTTGAAGATTCCCGTGGTCACGTTGATCCCATGCCACTCCACTTCGCGCGGGAGTCCAACGTTCAGGGAGACGATACGGGCTGGCCGATCTTTCACAGTTGGCATGGTCCGACCAAGGTTACGATGACCCGATTATAATCTGCGGGTGCGCATTCGATCGCTTAGCGTTGTCTTGGCAGCCGTCCTGATTTGCTGTCTGGCATTTGGGCAGACGCTTCCTGCAACCTCCAAGGCTGATCGCGTTATCGTGATGAAAAAAGAACGGACTCTCACTCTGATGAATCAGGGAAAAGTCCTGAAGACTTACAAAGTCGCGCTGGGCGGAGATCCGGTCGGGGCGAAAACTCGGCAGGGAGACCACAAAACGCCAGAAGGCGTTTACCGGCTGGATAGACGCAACGCTCACAGCAAATTCTATAAATCCATTCACATCTCTTATCCGGATACAAAAGATATCGCTCGTGCGAAGAAGCTTGGGGTCTCGCCGGGTGGGGATGTCTATGTCCATGGGTTACCCAACGGATACAAATGGGTCGGCGCCAGCCATCGACTGAGAGACTGGACAGATGGCTGCGTTGCTGTGACCGATGAGGAAATCGATGAGATCTGGCGGGTGGTGCCGGATGGGACGCCGATTGAAATCAAGCCTTAGGGTGTCGTCTCTTCTACGATTCTCGATCCCACGCTTTCGACAGCCGATATTCCCACTTCTCGCAAAGGACGCGAGAAATAGGGCACCCTGGCCAGTTGTACTGACTCATCAAGGTCGAAAGCCCCGCCCGGTCTCTCCAAAAACCGGAGAGACAAGGACGGGGCACCCGCCGTCAATAAAGGGGTTCCCACTGTGCTAGTATTTCGGTTTCGTGGGCGCTGCTGGGCGGAGAAATGAAAGATACCCTGGGAGTGTTGTTGGCTGGAGGGGCGGGCGAACGGCTCTATCCACTGACTCGTGACCGTGCCAAGCCTGCCGTGACCTTCGGCGGGCAGTATCGCATCATTGATATCACCCTCTCCAATTGCGTGAACTCCGATTTGCGCAAAGTTTACATCCTTACCCAATACAAAGCGCTTTCGCTCAACCGGCACATCCGCGAAGGCTGGAACATCCTGGGAAGGGAGATGGGCGAGTTCATTGAAGTGCTGCCGCCCATGAAGCGGGTCAGCGACCAGTGGTATCAGGGCACGGCGGACGCCGTCTATCAGAACATTTATTCCATCGGTTCGGAGCAGCCCAAATACGTAATCATCCTTTCCGGCGATCATATTTACAAAATGAACTATGAGCGCATGCTCAGTCAGCACGTGGATTCCGGCGCCGACGTCACCCTGGCCACCATCCAGATCGACCCTGCCGATGTGAGCCGTTTTGGCGTGGTTGACGTCGACCGCGACAACCGGGTGATCGGATTTCTGGAAAAACCGGAGAAGACCGACTTGCGTTCACCCTACAACCCGGTAAAGGTTTCGGCGTCGATGGGCATTTATCTATTCAATACTGACGTGCTCATCCCGGCGCTCTTGAAAGACGCGGAAGACCCGAACTCCAGCCACGATTTCGGCAAAGATATCCTGCCCAAGATGGTGGACGAATACCGGGTCTATTCGTTCGATTTCGTGGACGAGAACAAGAAGGAAGCCCTCTACTGGAGGGACGTAGGAACGCTCGAGGCCTATTACGAGGCCAACATGGACATCGTTTCGGTCTCGCCCGTCTTCAACCTCTATGACTCGGATTGGCCGATCCGCACCCATCAGCGGCAGTATCCTCCGGCCAAATTTGTATTCGCCGAGAGCGGCCGCACCGGACAGGCCCACGATTCCATCGTTTCCTCGGGATGCATCGTTTCCGGAAGCAGCCTGCGGGGGTGCGTGCTATCTCCCGATGTGCGCGTCAATTCCTACAGCGACGTAGATGCCAGCATTCTGTTCTCGCATGTAAATGTCGGACGCCATTGCCGGATCCGGCGTGCCATTCTCGACCGCGATGTGCACGTTCCCGAGGGGACGACCATTGGCTACGATCCCGAGGCCGACCGGCAGCGATATTTTGTCACTGAAAGCGGCATTACGGTGGTGACCCGCGACTATTCCCTGTTCGAAAACCCGGTCAGCGTGGACTACTTCACCAGCGAATAACCTCCCGCCCATAAACTCCTTGTATGTCTGCCATTATCTTTTTTAATTAGCGGCCACCAGACGTTGCGGGGTAACCTAGCTGGTTATCAGGCAGTCCTTAGAGCTCGCCGTGGAGCCGAGTCACTCACATACCTAAAGGAGATACATGTCGAACGAACTGCGTAATTTCCTGGCACTCTCGTATGACGAACTGGAAGAGCTGAATCTGCATGCCAAAGAACAAAGAATGAAACGGGTGGCCGCTCATAAGATTCAGGAAGAGCGCATCAAGTATCTGACTGACGAAAAGCGCATCAAGGCCGTGACCGTGCTCTTCAGCGATCTCGAAGGGCGCTTACACATGCTGGATTACGACAAGAAGTTTCTGATCAAGAGCTGGGACAATCTCACTTTTGACGGCTCGTCGATTCGCGGCTTCACCGCCCAAAAGGAAAGCGATCTGCGTCTGGGCATCGACTGGAGCGCCTTCTATTGGGCCCCCGCTGATTTCTTCGGTTCGGGCAAAGTGCTGGTCTTCGGCGAAGTCATCGACAAAGGCGGCGAGCCCTATAGCGCGGACATCCGCGGCGTCCTGAAGTCGTATGCCGCAGCGCTGCACAAGAAGGAAGACTACACGCTCAATGCCGCGAATGAAATTGAAGGCTTCCTATTTAAGGGAGTCGATGCGGAGCAGAGCTATCACGAAACCGGCAAGTTCGAGTACGTCAATACTGGCGGCTACTACCACTCGCTGCCCGGCGATCCCCTGCGAAGCTTCATCGACACCAGCGCGGAAGTGCAGCGCGCCATGGGCTTCCAGAACGAGAAAGACCACCCGGAAGTCGCGCCTTCACAGTTCGAAATCAATTACGGCTACGGTGAAGTGGTGGCGGCGGCCGACCAGATCCAGCTTTACAAGCTGATCTGCCGTGAAGTGGCGACCAAGCTGGGGATGACGGCGTCGTTCCTGCCGAAACCAGTGGTCGGCGTGAACGGCAGCGGCATGCACACCAACGTGTCCATCAGCAAGGGTGGCAAGAACCTGTTCTGGGACCCGAAGGGTGAAGAGAAACTCAGCAAGCAAGGCTGGGCATTTGTGGATCGCATTCTCACCCACGGAAATGACACCTGCCTGCTGCTCAATCCCAGCGTCAACGCGTTCCGCCGCCTTGATCCGCATTTTGAAGCCCCCAACCAGATCAAGGCTTCGGCAACGGATCGTGGCTCGATGGTTCGTATCCCCATTGGCAACGACAAGAGCATGCGAGTCGAGGTCCGCTCGGTCGCTCCCGACGCGAATCCCTACCTGGTCCTGTACTCGGTCTTCAAGAGCGGCATCGACGGCGACACCGCGAAGATCAAAAACCTTCGCCAAGCCGAACGTTACCTGCCGGACAACATCTACTCGGCGTTGGAAGACTTCAAGAAATCCGAGTGGATCACCAAGATATTGGGTGCGGACGTGAAGGGCCGTTACGCAGACTTAAAGCAGGCCGCGGCCGACCGCTGTCCGCGTCTGCTAGGGACTTTCGTGAAGTCGCCTGAGGTGCAATACCATCACGAGGTTTACAACCAGTTTATTTGGAACCTGTTCTAGACGTCCTTCGTCACTCCACCGCCCTGGCTGGGGAGCCAGGGCTTTTTTATTGCTAACAGCTGCTGTTCAAAACCCTGGTCGTCCCTTGCGGATGCGATCGGAAAAATCGGCGGCTTGGTCGGCAGCCTGTGCAGCCGGATTAATCAACGCCCGCCGCTTGAGTTCGGCAAACGGGAGGTCCCCGGCCAGATCTCCCCGCTCGTAGAGCATTTCGTCGGCGTGGCCGTTCAGCAAGGTGCGCCAGTCCCAACGGGAAAAATTTCGGTGTCCCGCGTCCGCCAAATGGACAGAGATGTTGGTGGTGCAGTTGTTGGTCAGGGCGTTGAACCACTCGGGACGATCACGTAACTGATTCGCTCTGCGTAAATAATCCAAAAAGATCAGATGCCCCTGTTGCGGTGTCGCCGTGGTGTGAAACAGGTAGACGTCTTCGTGCTGCCGGTAGTTGGAGCGCAGGCGCACCACGTCGCGCTCATCGCTGATTGTGTAAATCAATTCGTAATAGCGAAAGAATCCACGCACGGCGGAGTATGTTTTTCCCACTTCTTTTCGCGTCTCGATGGATATGGCGACGTGTCCCTGATCACCGAAATCGAAGCTGACAATGGTGTGCGCAACCCAGGGAGATCCCCAGTAGATCAGAAATAAATCGACTCCGCGTAATTTGGAAAGATTGTAAGTCCGGGTTTCCCAGTGCGGAGTGTAATCGCCTTCAGTGCGGTAATCACAGTTGCGAAAATTGTGGATGGTCACCTGTTCACCATTGACTTCCGCCCATGCGGTTTGCGCGACATCCGGCTGCCACGGTCGATCATTCGAGGGCTTGAGGGAAAGCCACCAGGTCAACACGCAGGCAAAGGCGCACAAACAGATGACCAGGCCAGGCCAGCGCCTCTTGAAGCCGGCGAGCAGCATGGCCATTAGCACTGCATAGACGATCGCCGCAGGAGTTCGCAATGATACGAACGGCAAATCGAAATAAAGAGCCGCCGTCGCCCAAACATTCAGCAGGACGACAATTGCCACTGCAAGCCAACGCCCCACGCCGGTCGCGATTATTTTCCAGCGGCCTGCTTCCATGCGGAGGAGTCTAACAGCGGGATTCAGTCTTGCGCCAAACAGAACGCGATAATCGTTTCGCCGTGCAGACCGGAGGTCTTTTCAAGATCTTGCAGCAAAGCGGATTCCATATCATCCGGATCGGGCTTCATTTCGCACGCGGCAATTTGTTCGTCAGTAGCGCCGTGGAAACAAAGTTCGCAAACGCCGATGCCATCCTCGGAACGCACGGGCGGCCCGAACACGCGGCAAGTCATGGGACGCGATTCATATAGCTCGCACATTCCGGTCTGCGGATCGAGGACCGGGCAGGGCTCGTCGTTGGCGAAATCCGCGAACCGCGCTTGAGCCTCCTCGCTTTCGTCCAGCAAACCTGTCGACGGGTCGCCGGGAAAGTCCGGCGACAAGCGGCGAACTGCATCTCGGGCGCGCTCCCGCACGCGTGCGGCCCGCTTCGGCGACCTGTTCTCCAGATCGGCAAGCCCGTGGCGCAACCGAACCGCATCGAGCTGATTGATGGGGAAAGCCCCGATGCAGCACTGCGTACAGCCCGGACGGCAGACCAGCCATTCTCCACTTCGGCGCGTGACATCGGCCAGCGCGGCGTCCACGATTTGGATCAGGGCTTGGTCTTTGGCCGGAGGTGAAGAACAACGCATGCGGGAAGCATAGCGCAAAGTACGTTGACCTCTGACCAAGACATCTCCGATTCGCGCGAGATCTCGCGCCCGGGCTGAAGTGCGCCGGACCTTCGGGATCACAATGATAGGTTCAAACAGAGTCGATGGAGTCTCTATACCGCTTCCCTTATACTAAAAAGTAGCGAAGTCTTGCGCGAAAGGAAATGCCCCTGCCACAGCCGCCAAAGTCCAAATCTGTTCGAGAACGGTTCGATTCCCTTCTAGTTCGACTCATTCCTACCGAACGCCAGCGACTCTTGATGCTCACCATCGTCAGCGGGGGCCTGTGCGGACTCGCTGCCGTGTCTTTTCACCTGGGCATCAGCAAGACGGAAGCCCTCCTGATCGACCGTGCTATGGCCGCCCCGCACTACAGTTGGATTTGGTGGACGATCATCACGCCCGCGGTGGGCGCGCTGGTGGTCGGGCTGTGCTTACATTATTGGGTCCCCGGCGCGGTCGGCAGCGGAGTTCCCCAAGTCAAGGCCGCTTATGCCTTGCGCTCAGGATATGTGCCGTTCCGTGATGCCGTGGGTAAGTTTGTTCTCGGGATCATTCAGATTGGCACCGGCTCCTCTCTTGGACGCGAGGGGCCGACAGTGCAGATCTGCGCGGGGATTTCCAGCCTGCTGGCCCGGGTCTCAGGTCTTTCGCGGCAAAGCCAGCGGCGCATGGCCTCGGTCGGGGTGGCAGCCGGTATCGCCGCCGCGTTCAATGCACCAATTGCGGCTGTGACCTTCACTCTGGAAGAGGTTGTCGGGGACTTGGACCAGACCATGCTTTCCGGGGTGATCGTGGCTGCTGCCATTGCCGCGGTGGTGGAACGCAGTGTTTTGGGCCAGCATCCGGTGTTCGAAATTCAGCATGGCTACACCATGGGGCCAGCCAGTTCGCTCGTGTCCTATGCCATGCTTGGGCTGCTTTCAGCTTTTGCTTCGGTAGTGTTCACCGATTCACTGCTCGGTCTGCGGACGCGTTTCAAGCGCTTCACCGCTGTACCCAAATGGGTGCATCCCGCAATCGGCGGGGCACTGACCGGGACGTTGGCCGTGGTCGGAATGTTGTGGCTCAAAAGCGGAGGCATCAACGGCGGAGGCTACGGTACGCTTTCGCTGGCGCTCACCGGTTCACTTCCAGCCAAGGTGCTGGTCGGCCTCTGCGTGCTGAAGTTGGGGGCCACGGTTTGCTCTTATGCCAGCGGTGGCGCTGGTGGACTGTTTGCCCCGGCCTTGTTCATCGGCGGAACCCTAGGCGGCGCGGTTGGATATTTGGACGTAGCCATCTTCCATCATTCGACGGATTCGATTGGCGCGTTTGCCCTGGTTGGCATGGGAGCAGTCTTTGCCGGAATTATTCGCGCTCCCATGACGTCGGTCCTGATCATTTTCGAAATGACCGGCGGCTACGGCCTCATCTTGCCATTGATGATCGCCAACATGAGCGCTTACGGGCTGGCTCGTCATTGGAGGAATGTTCCGATTTACGAGGCGCTGCTGCTGCAGGATGGCGTTGTCCTGCCGCATGGGAGGCCGCTCACTCCTGAGGAATCGAAGCCGGAAATGGCTGGAGAGGTCCCGCCTTAGCACTTCGCATTCTCGGCGGAATGGGCCTTGGTAGTTCTTCTGTTCTCTAGCCTACACCCTTTCGCTAGTCACCGAACCCACTGCTACAATGCCTAGTTTCAAGGAATTACAGAACTTTTGAGGTCACAGAGGCGTATCTCTGTGTGGGGACTTGGAGCTGGTCTCGTTCCGAAGTAAGTTTCCAAGCCAATCGGAAGTTCCGGGGAGTGCGCGTTGGAAGACGCTCAGGTAGCTGCCTTGCTCGTCCGTCGCTGTGTTGCTGGCGACGCGGCTGCCTGGGAGGAGATCGTTCAGCGCTATCATCGGCGGATCTACAACATTTGCTATCGCTTCGCGGGATCGGCCGACGACGCGCAGGACCTTACGCAGGAAGTTTTTATCAAGATGTATCGCACTCTGAAGACCTACGACCTGGAACGCGGCGCGCTGATGACCTGGGTTACGACCATCACGCGAAATCTGCTGGTGGACCACTTCCGCAAGACCAAACAGGAACGCCTGACGGACTCGCTCGATACCGCGCCTTCCGAACACGAAGACGCCATGCCGCTGAGCGAGCAGATCCCCGACAAAGCCGCTCCTCCAGATAGCAGCGTGCAGGGCCGCGAAACCCGCGAAATGGTGCACCGGGCGTTACAAAAGTTATCTCCCGAATTGCGGGAGGCGGTTGTCCTCCGGGATCTGCAAGATATGGATTACAAAGAGATTGCGACAGTTTTGAAGGTCCCCGAGGGGACTGTGAAATCGAGAATAAATCGCGGAAGAGCGGAACTTGCACGCCTGCTCCAACGTACATATAGGCAGGTAATGTAATGACAGGTGAAACCAAAAACGGAATGCAGTGCGCCGAGTTTGACGCACTTCTCAGCCAGGCCCTGGACGAGAAATTGACCGAGCCAGAGCTGGGAGGCTTTCAGGCCCACGCCAAGGTGTGCACGGTCTGCGGACCGCTCATGGCCGACGTGGATGCCGGCAGACACTGGCTGAAGTCGCTCGAAGAAGTTGAGCCGCCCGCTCAACTGGTGACGAACATCCTGGTCGCGACTACCGGCCTCGATACTTTCCGGCTGCGGTCCCCGGGACGCCTACAAACCTCCTGGCTCGAACGCATGCGGGAGTGGGTTGGCGCATGGGTGAGCCCGGTGATCGCGATCGCCCGGCAACCGCGCTTTGCCATGTCATTCGGTATGGCCTTCTTCACTTTGTCGGTTTCGCTAAGCCTGGCGGGGGTGAAGTTGAGCGATGTGCGGCACGTGGACTTGCGGCCGACTGCCATCAAACGCAACTACTACGAAGCCTCGGGCAAGGTGGTCAAGTATTACGAGAATATCCGCTTTGTCTATGAGATCGAATCTCGGGTGCGCGAATTCAAGCGTGCCACCACGCCGGCGGAACCGGCACCAACCACGAAAGAGAAGCAACGCAAGGACAACAGCCGGCAAGAGCCGGAACAGAAACAGGAACGCAACTACAGCCAGGGGGAAAACCAGCCCGTGTTAGCCTCGGCCCCGAACGTACAACCTGTAGGGACGCTGAACACTGACAGGAGGTTTTCATGAACTGCGCTAATCACCCAACGGTTCCCAATGTCGCTTTCTGCCGCACTTGCGGAAAACCGCTCTGCGGGAGTTGCACGCGAGACGTCCAGGGCGTGATTTATTGTGAAAATTGCCTGGCAGCGCACATGAGTGGAGTCCACCCTCAGCCGACGGTTTACCAACCGGTAATGGACCAAGGTGCGGGGCTGAAAGTGCCGCCCGTTGCTTTTCCCGGCCCCGGTCCGAACCCCGCTCTGGCTGGCATCCTTTCGATATTTCCCGGAGTGGGCACGGTGTACACCGGACAGTACGTCAAGGGCCTGGCTTACATGGGAATCTTCGTATTCCTGATTCTGGGAACCATTCACATCAGCGGGCTGGTGTTCGGTTTGGCGTTGGGCTTCTTCTGCGTCTATCAGATGATCGATGCCATCCGCACCGCAAAAGCGATCCAGATGGGAGAGCCGATCCCCGATCCGTTGGGGCTCGTCCAAACCTTCGGCACGGGAGAACCAAATTACCCGGCCGGGGCCGGGGGGACCGACGCGGCCGGCGAAAGTACGGAATCTTCCAGAGTGCCCACGGGTGCCGTGATTCTGATCGGCCTGGGCGTGCTATTCCTGCTGCAGACCGCAGGATTCCTGGGGGACTTCAGCGTCGACCGGCTATGGCCTTTGATTCTCATCGCCCTGGGAGTGTGGTTGTTTGCCAAGCGCCAGGGCCTGGTGGGTTCTCGTTACCGCGATGGGCGGTCCAATCGTAAGAGCAGCCTGATGGGACCCGCGGTTCTGGTAACCGTTGGCTCGCTGTTCCTAATCCAGAGCCTCGACGGCCCGAATTTTGGCCATACCTGGCCAGTGCTGCTGCTGGCCATCGGCTTGGTCAAATTGTTGGAAGGCCACAATCCGCCGCCTCCATTTCCACCGACCCCGCCCCCGCCCGGAGCCGGAGCGTCGAGCGCTCCACCGGCGGGGGAAGTTTCGCCACCTTCGAGTGAGGTCCACAATGGCTAGCCAAGTTCCCATTCCTCCACCGCTTCCGCCTCGGCACCGGTCGTTTGCCGGCCCCGTCGTCCTGATTGTGATTGGAACTGTGTTCCTGCTGAGCACCATGGGCGTGGTGCACTGGGAACACCTCGGCTACTGGTTCGCTCACTGGTGGCCCATGCTGCTGATTCTGTGGGGAGTGATCAAACTGCTGGAATACCAGCAGGCGCAGAGAGCAGGCCTGCGGCCGAGAGGAATCGGAGCCGGTGGCGTGTTCCTGCTGATCATGCTGGTTTGCTTTGGGCTCATCGCGACCCAAGCCTCGCGTTTCAACTGGGACGAACTTCGCGATCGCATGGACAATGGCAACGATTTCGAATTCTTCGGACATAACTACAGCTTCGACGACCAGTTGCAGCAAGCCTTCCCGGCTGGCGCCAGCCTGCATGTTATCGATGACCGCGGCGCCGTCAACATAACCACCGCGGAGGACAACCAGATCCACGTCATCGTCCGCAAGCGGATCAACGCGGAAGGCCAGGGCGACGCCGATAAATGGAACGGCAACACCAAACCGCAGATCACGGTCAGCGGCAACATCCTGACTTTGAACGCCAACACCAATGGCTCCGGAGATCACCGGGTGGTGACCGACATGGACGTCGCCATTCCTCGCAAAGCGTCGGTCGTACTGACGACCCGCCGCGGGGACATCAACGTCATGGGGCGGGACGGCGACGCGGAGATTTCCAGTCAAAAGGGCGATGTTTCCGTGACCGACGTCAACGGCAAAGTCTCGCTGAGCCTGGAGGGCAGTTCCGCGCGCATTTCCCAAGTCTCTTCGGATGTTTCCGTGGAAGGGCGGCCCAGTGACGTTTCCCTGGACAATGTAAAAGGAGCGGCCCGTCTTAACGGTGAGTTTGACAGCATTAAGCTGTCGAAAGTCGGGGGACCCGTTACTTTTAAATCGGCACGAACTGACCTGGAGTTTACCAAGATCGATGGCGATCTCGACATGGACTCGGACGACCTGCGGGCCAGCGACCTCACCGGACCACTGCATGTTTCCACTCGCGATAAGGACATTCGCCTGAGCGGTATCTCCGGAGATGTGCGCCTGAGAAACGAAAATGGAGCAGTCGAAATTCGCATGAACAAGCTGGGCAGCATGCAGGTGGAAAACCGCTCGGCGGACATCCAAATCTATCTACCGGACAAGGCCAGTTTCCAAGTCGATGCGCGAACCCACGATGGCGAGATCCAATCCGATTTCGATGATGTGAAAGTCTCCAACTCGGATGATCGGGGAACTGCCACCGGTAGCGTCGGCATCGGGGGGCCCAAGCTGGTGATTAACAACGAGCATGGCGGGATTAAGATTCGCAAAGGATCGACTGCGCCGGGCGTCCCACCCGAAGCGCCCACTCCGTCACACAATGGTAAGCCGGCGAAGCCTCCTGCCGTGCCGGAAGCCACGGAGAACTAAGGGAAGCATTTGTGCAGGGTAGGGTGGAGCAGCGCTGGAAGCGCTGCTCCACCCCCCCGTCCGGACCAACGCCCTTACCCTTCCACCCACACCCGTGGTATGTTCAATTTCCTTGTTTCTGAACATGCAAATTTAATGATCCGCTCTTATAAAGGCATCAAGCCGACCATCCCGGCATCCTGTTATGTGGACGAATCCGCCCAGATCATCGGCGATGTCGTCCTCGGTGAACACGCCAGCGTGTGGATGAACGCCGTGGTCCGTGGCGATGTGCATTCCATCCGCATTGGGGCGCATTCGAACATCCAGGACGGCAGCGTGCTGCATGGCATGAAGGAGCAATATGGGGTTTATCTCGGCGAATACGTCACTGTTGGCCACAACGTCATGCTGCATGGATGCGTCATCGAAGACCGTTGCCTGATCGGCATGGGATCCATCATTCTGAACGGCGCCTACATTGGTGCGGGCTCGATCATCGCGGCGGGAACTCTGATTCCGGAAAAAACCGTGGTCGAGCCGGGATCGCTATGGATGGGCTCTCCCGGCAAATTTCGCCGCAAGCTGGATGAGAAAGAACAGGCAAGCATTTTGCGCTATGCCAATAATTATTTGGGATACAAGGAATCGTATTTGGCGGAGAGAAAATAGCAATCAGCACTCAGCCGTCAGCAATCAGCCCTTCGAGGTTTCTGCTGAGTGCCTTTGCCAACGACCAAAGACGAACGACCAACGACTGATTCTATGATTAAAGCGGTCCGAGGAACGCGCGATCTTCTTCCGCCGGAAACGGCGCTGTGGAATTTTGTCGAAGCTGCGGTGCGCGATGTCTTTCGTGCCTACAACTTCCAGGAAATTCGCACGCCGATTTTCGAGAGCACGGAATTGTTTGCGCGGGGCGTGGGTGAGGAGACGGATATCGTTTCGAAGGAGATGTACACCTGGGAGGACAAGGGTCGCGCCGCTAGCGAAAAGGGCCAGATGCTGACCCTGCGTCCCGAAAACACCGCCGGGGTTGTCCGCGCCTACATTGAGCACAAACTTTGGGATCGCGGACTCAATAAGCTTTACTACATTGGCCCGCAGTTCCGCCGCGAGCGTCCGCAGAAAGGACGCTATCGCCAGTTTTATCAGATTGGGGCGGAAGTCATTGGGCCGTCTACCGCCGGGAGCGAATCTCCCGCTCGCGATGCCGAGATTCTCGAACTGCTTGCCACATTGCTGGATCGCCTCGGAATCAAGAACTGGAATCTTGAACTGAATTCTGTGGGCTGCCCCAAGGATCGGGCTGCCTACAACGAAGCCTTGCGCAAGGCCCTGGAACCAGTGGCTGCGAAGATGTGTACTGATTGCCAGCGCCGCGCTGTGACCAATCCTCTGCGGGTCTTCGACTGCAAAGTTCCGGAAGATCAGCCGATCATCGCGACCTTGCCGCTGATCAGCCAATACCTCGACGAGCCCTGCCGGAAACACTTCGATCAAGTGCAGGGAATCCTAACGGCAGTCGATGTGCCTTTCACTCTCAACGAACGTTTGGTTCGCGGCCTCGACTACTACACCCGCACTGCGTTTGAGTTTACCCATGGGGCATTAGGCGCGCAGAATTCGATTCTCGGCGGCGGGCGCTACGACGGACTAGCGGAGTCGCTGGGCAGCCCCCAGCCCGCGCCGGGGATTGGTTTCGCCATCGGGGAAGACCGCTTGGTGCTGGCACTCCAGGAATCTGCCGAAGCTGTCCAACGCAATCCCGATGTTTACATCGCCCCTTTGGGAACGGGCATGGATCGCGAGGCCGCCCGTCTAGCTCGGGAGTTGCGCCGCCAAGACGTGATCGCGGAACTGGGCGATGAAACTTTCCGGCTGAAGAAGTCGTTTGAGGCTGCAGCCAAAATCGGGGCTCGGTTCATTCTGATTGTCGGCGGGGATGAAGTGCAGTCCGGAACCTTTGCACTGAAGAATTTGGCGACTGGAGAACAGATTTCCGTTCCCCGCGCCGAACTGGCAAAGAAAATTCAGTCGTAAGATGAGGGTGGAGCAGGGACTCTCGCCCTGCGTTCTAGGCTGGTAAGATTGAACGCGGGGCCGAAGGCCCTGCTCCACCCTCAACCGCTATCAGGGGATCTATGAATAAATTTGCATCGATAATTCTTGTTGGTTTCTTGTCCCTCGCTGCTTTTACCCAAACTGCACCCAAATCTCTTTCTCCCAAGGAACAGGCGCTCATTGACCACACGAAAGCCATCCCCGAAGCGCAGAAAACGAAGAACACGGATTTCCTTAAGCGTACCCTCACCGACGATTTCCGCGCCGTCGGCAGCGAAGGCATGCTCCACGGCCGGGAAGAATTCGTGGGGGACGCCGGCGAAGGGACGCTCAAGGATTACACCGCCTACAACTTTCACGTTTTGCCCGTCGATGAAAACGTGGCCCTGGTCACCTACGACGGCATCATTCACGAGCCCGAGGGTGACACTGACATCGCTCCCCGCTACCAGCATTTTTCCGATCTCTGGGTAAAGCAGGGAGATCAGTGGAAGCTGAGGTTTCAGCAGGCCACGCCACGTCGTCCCATTGATTAGCAGGACATTAATTCGCCGAACCTAAAGCGGGGCGTTGACTTGTGATGGG
Source organism: Terriglobales bacterium (assembly GCA_963802555.1). Lineage (GTDB taxonomy): Bacteria > Acidobacteriota > Terriglobia > Terriglobales > Acidobacteriaceae > DATBAX01. The sequence continues at coordinate 1,866,703 of CAWDJD010000002.1, forward strand.
ACACGGGCCTAAGATCACCCCGCTGAGGCGCGCTGCGCCAACGCTGCTCGCAAACAATTCCGTCATTTTCTGGAGGATGCAACTATGAGGCGCGTGTCAACCATCACCGTACTTTTAACCCTGCTTTTTGCCGCCGTAATATCCGTCCAGGCTCAAATGCCGACACCGGGGCCGGAACTGAAGAAGCTCAACTTTCTCGTAGGCACCTGGACCTCGGACGGAGAAGTGAAGCCAGGACCCATGGGACCCGGCGGCAAGATGTCGATCACGGAGCACATCGAATGGATGGAGGGCGGCTTTTTTCTGGTCTCACGTTCCGATTTCAAGGGCGGAGCCATGGGCAACGGATCAGGAACCTCCTATTTCGGCTATGACACCAATGACAAGGTCTACACCTACGACGAATTCAATAGCATGGGCGAAGCGGAACACTCCAAGGGCACCATCGATGGCGATACCTGGACCTGGAACAGCGACGAAAAGATGGGCGGCATGACCATGAAAGGGCGCTTCACCATGAAGGTCCTTTCACCGACATCCTATTCGTTCAAGTTCGACATGTCGCCGGACGGCACGACCTGGACCACCGTGATGGACGGCAAAGCCACCAAAAACTGACCGAAAGGGACGGAGGCGGCTCCGTCCCTTGCTTCTTCACAACGGCGCATCTGACCCTAGTCCTCGGATTTCCCGCCCACCGTTTATAATCTCTGATTCGGTTCCAGACCCATTCTCTGTGAAGGGAACATCTTGCTAGATTTCTTAGGCGACTTACAACGTACCCACATGTGCGGAGCTCTCCGCGCCTCCGATGCCGGCAAAAAAGCCGTTCTCATGGGCTGGGTGAACCGCCGCCGCGACCTCGGCAACCTGCTGTTCATCGATCTGCGCGATCGCAGTGGCATCACGCAAGTAGTCTTCAATGCCGAGCGCAATCCGGCTATCCACAAGAAAGCCGAGGGCTTGCGTAACGAGTACGTGATCGCGGTGATTGGCACGGTCAAACAGCGTGATCCCAACACGATCAATAAGAACATTCCCACTGGCGAGGTCGAACTGGTTGTCGACGAACTGCGCCTGCTGAATGAATCCAAGCAGCCACCATTTTTGCCCGGCGAAACCGTGTTGCCCAATGAGGAGATGCGCCTCAAGTATCGCTACATCGATCTGCGTCGCGATGTGATGCAGCACAATATCGAGCTGCGGCATAAGGTGGCGCTCGCCATTCGTGAAAATCTTTCGTCGCAAGGGTTCTTCGAAATCGAAACCCCCTTCATGACCCGCTCCACACCCGAGGGCGCGCGCGATTATCTCGTCCCCAGCCGGGTGCAGCCCGGCAGCTTCTACGCGCTGCCGCAGTCGCCGCAGATGTTCAAGCAGATCCTGATGATCTCGGGCTTCGACCGCTATTTTCAGATCGTGCGCTGCTTCCGCGACGAAGACCTGCGCGCCGACCGCCAGCCGGAGTTTACCCAGATCGATCTGGAGATGTCGTATCCGCAGCAGGAGAGCGTGTGGAAAGTTGTGGAGGGATTTCTTGCCGCGTCTTTCAAAACCGCAGGAGTTGAAATCAAAGCACCGTTCCCGCGCATGAGCTACGACGAAGCGATGCGGCTTTACGGAAATGACAAGCCCGACATGCGTCTGCCGGCCATGACTGACATTCGCGAGGCGTTTACGGCGGAAGAACTGGAAGAGTTCACCTCGAAGTTCCGGGTCCGCAAAGATTTGCCCTTGCAACTCATCCGCATTCCGAAGGTGGGCGAAATCTCCGGCACCGAGCGCCGGACGATCGGCACCTACGGCGCGTTTCAGCATACTCAGGGCGCGCAGTTTGTTCAGTTGATGACCGATCCCAAGCGCTTTGCGAAAGACTACCCGGCGTTGTCAGAGAAGGTCGTTCAATTCGCCAAGGTAGAAGCGGACGATCTTTGGTTGCTCGCCGGTGCGTTGAACAAACCGGAAATCGCCGCCGTGGCTGAACAGAGCCTGCAGCACTTCTGCGAGAAATGCGGATTCCTGCGCCTCGATCTGGCACAGAAATATGCGGCTAAGCACGGGGCTTTCGAGAAGACCGGCGATCCGGAAAAAGATTTCAAATTCCTTTGGGTCACCGATTTTCCCATGTTCGAGTGGGACCGCGAGTCGAAGCGCTGGAATGCTGCTCACCATCCCTTCACTTCGCCACACGAAAATGATATGGCCAAGCTGGAGGCGAACGTACATTCGGTCGGCGATCCAAAATCGCCGCTCGGGGAAATCCGCGCGCTCGCTTATGACGTGGTCCTCAATGGCACGGAGCTCGGTTCCGGCTCGATTCGCATTCATCGTCAGGACATCCAGAGCAAAATCTTTCAGGCTCTCGGCATGTCGGACGAAGAGGCCCGCTCGCGTTTCGGTTTCTTCCTCGAAGCCCTGGAATATGGCACGCCTCCGCACGGCGGCATCGCGCTGGGACTGGATCGAATTGTCATGATTCTGGCCGGCGCCGACAGCCTGCGCGAAGTGATTCCCTTCCCCAAGACGGCACGGGCCGTGGATTTGATGGTGGATGCGCCAACGCCGGTAAGCGATGCGCAGTTGCGGGATCTGGGGATACAGGTGAAGAAAGACTAGGACTGGAGACCAGACACCAGGCACACCGAGGGTGCCCCATCCTATCGCGCAGTTTGCGATAGGGTGGGAATCTCTTTTGCTGGAAGCTAGTCCTTTTGAGCATTCACCAGCTTTGCTTTGCGCACCACATCTGCGAAACTGACCATTCACCGCCATGGGTCGCATTCACGTTCTTTCCGAAGCCGTTGCCAACAAAATCGCCGCCGGCGAGGTGGTGGAGCGCCCCGCCTCCGTGGTCAAAGAGCTGCTGGAGAACTCGCTCGACGCCGGATCCACCCGCATCAAAATTCAGGTCGAAGCCGGCGGCAAGAAGCTCATCCAGATCACCGACAACGGATGCGGCATGGTACGCGACGATGCCTTGCTGGCCTTCGAGCGCCACGCGACTTCGAAACTTAAGAACGCCGAAGACCTGCTCAGCGTGGCCACTCTAGGATTCCGCGGAGAAGCGCTGCCTTCGATCGCTTCAGTGAGCCGGCTGCATCTCGAAACTCGCGCTGCTGACGAAGACTCGGGGACGGTGGTTGAAATCAATGGCGGCAAGATTTTCAAAGTGGAAGAAGCCGGACTTCCCACGGGAACTTCGATCACCATCCGCGATTTGTTTTTCAATACGCCCGCGCGCAAGAAATTTCTCAAAGCGGAATCGACCGAGCTTTCACATATTGCTTCGCTGGTCACACATTATGCGCTGGCCCATCCCGACAAGCATTTCGAACTACATTCGGCGACCAATGCCATGCTGGTCGCCCCGCCAGTCGCGGGTTACAGCGAGCGCGTTTATCAAGTATTCGGCAAAGAAGTTTTAGACCAACTGATTCCGGTTGCCGCCATGCAGCCGCTGGCGCACGTGGGCTTGCCGCAGCCTCCGCCCTGGCGCCGCAAGGAAATCGCGGACGAAGATGATGTGCAAGACGCCGGGCTCTCCACGCCCGGCGAAATGCGCGTCCATGGCTTCGTCTCGAAGCCCGAAATACAGAAGCTGAATCGCAATTCAATTTACGTCTTCGTGAATGGACGCTTGATTCGCGACCGGCTGATTCAGCACGCCATCACCGAGGCCTATCGCAATATCATTCCACCGTCGGTATTCCCCGTGGTGCTGTTGTTCCTCGAAATGCCAAGCGAGGAAGTTGACGTTAATGTGCATCCTTCGAAGACTGAAGTCCGCTTCCGCCAGCAGTCGGTGATGCACGACTTTGTCCGTGACTCCATCCGGGCCGCGCTGATGAAAGCCCGCCCGGTGCCACAGTTCGCCAGCGAAATCTACGCCCATCCTACGGCTGGCGCTTCGCTGACTCCGGGAGCTCATGTCTCATCGATTGCGGAGTCGGCTGCGTGGCGCTCCGGCGATGCGCCTGCGGTTCATGCGCCCGTTGGAGCTCAGGCATTCTCGCTGCAAGCACCCAGCCACGCCTCTGGTGACGGACCGATTTCAATTCGGACCAGAAGGCATTGCCATCGACGGCAATGCTGCATTGTCGCTGGCACGTGCTCCGCAACTCATCGTTCCCGATGATACCTGTGCGCCGCCGATCCCTGAAGAGATCGAAGTAGGGAGTGGATCAGCTAACGACCTCGCCCCGCTCTTGGCAACCCTCAAACCTCTCGGCCAGATTCGTGAGTCGTTCATACTTGCGGTAAATCACGAAGGCCTATGGATCATCGACCAGCACGTGGCCCACGAACGCATCCTGTTTGAGAGAGTTCTCAGGCAGCGGGCGGCGCAGAAGGCCGAGAGCCAGCGCCTTCTCCTGCCGATCCTGCTCGAACTGACGCCTGCCCAGCAAGCGGTGTTCACGGAAATCTCGGACGAATTGAACAAGAACGGCTTCGAGGCCGAACCCTTTGGCACGCGCAGCATCGCCATCAAAGTGGCTCCCGCTGGAATCGAGGCATTTCAAGTCGAACACCTGCTGCACGAACTGCTAGATCAACTGTCCCGCGAAGAACAGGCCCTCAATCTGGACAAGATCAGACATCGCATCGCAGCTTCGATCGCTTGCCACGCCGCCATCAAGGTCAACATGCCTTTGGAGCAAAACAAAATGGAATGGCTGCTGGCGGAGCTGGCAAAAACCGAATGCCCGATGTCCTGTCCCCACGGCCGGCCCGTGGTTCTGCGATACTCAATGAAGGACATCCAGAAGGCGTTCAAGAGGATTTGATTAAGCTTCTAGCGTTCTAGCAAATCGCTAGCCGCAATGGTCTCAAGCTAGAAGCTAGTAGCTAGAAGCTGACTTTTATGACTGATATCGAACTCGACCAGCTTCGACAGGACAAATGGCGCCTCAACGGCATCCCGGCGCGTACCATCGAGGACGCTCGCTCGTTTCTCGAATCAGTCGGATTCTGCATGATGTATCCCCAGCGGCAAGCCGTGCTGGCCCCGACTTTCATCGGCGCATGGGTGGGATCGAACGAGAATTTGCCGACATGGCAGCATGCCTTTGCCGACCCCCGGGCGCAGGAAGCAAATACGCTGATGGTCCGGATGCTGCGCGAACGCGACGCCTACGAAGCCAACTTGTTTAACGAGAACGCACTGCTGGTGGCCAGTTCGATATTTCCGTATTTCTATGCGCTGTGCGGCGATCGCAATCCTAAGCAACCACCCAAGGCGGGCCCTCGTTCGGAATATTCCCAACTGGCTTGCGACACTTTTGCTCTGATCCAGCGCAAAGGCCCGATTTCCAAGCAGCAGATGCGTGAAGATCTGGGCGGCAGTATCTCGCTGGTGGCTCTTGATCGGGCGCTGGGCGAGTTGTGGTCACGTCTTCGCATCACGCGAGTCGACTACGATGCCGCGGGCGGATCGTCCTGGGACGTGCTCTATCGCTGGTCGCCCGATGCCGTCCGGGAAGGCATGGAAATCTCGATGGGCGAGGCGCTTTCATTCCTGCTATCAAAGTACTTGGATTGCGTAATCGCCGCCGACCAGCAGGAGATCGAGTCGTTCTTTGGCGAATTCGTCTCGCGTTCGCGAGTGCGGGACGCGGTGAATCTCCTGTTGAATGCGCGCGAGTTGAGCTACGTTCGAGTGGGAAACCGGCTGCTGATGCAACTCACTCCCGCAAAGTCTGCCATCGTACACGCGCCCGTGCCACGGCCCAAGCCGGTCGCACGACGGCCTGCTGAACCACGAGCCTCGGGAGCAAGGTCTTCAGAGAAAAGATTTTCGGGACCAAGACCTACTGGCCCAAGATCTCCGGGCTCGAGACCATCAGGCTCAAAACCTTCGCGACCAAGACCTACAGGATCGCGACCCTCAGGCCCAAGGCCACCAAGCTCAAGGCCTCGCGGACCAAGGCCTCCGCAACGCCGGCCCTAATGATCCATACCTGAAGTTTCGAAGTAGCCCGCAGCGCTTTCGAGTTGTAAAGAGCTGCCACAATTTAATACCATTAGGCCGCACTGTTGACCTTTTTACGAGAACATAGTCCAAGACCAATATGACTTTGCGCAAAAACCTCGCCTGCTACGCTTTCCTGCTTAGTCTCTCTCTAACAATTCCGGCCAATGCTCAGACCTCCGCCAATTCGTCCGAGCCCGCCTTTCCCTACACGCCGAGTCTTGACGTCAGCGCCATGGACAAGTCCGTGGATCCCTGCGTCGACTTGTATCACTACTCCTGTGGGGGATGGCAGAAGAAAAACCCCATTCCACCGGACCAGACGTCGTGGAGTGTCTACGGCAAGCTTTATCAGGACAATCTGAACTTTCTGCGCGGCATTCTGGAGCAGGCCGCCGCAAATGAAAGATCGAGCGATCCGGCGACCAAAGAGATTGGCAGCTTTTATGCCGCGTGCATCAACGAGACGACCGTGGACGAGCGTGGCGTGGCTGCCATCCAGCCCAGGATCGATGCCATTGCCGATCTAAAGTCCGCCGACCAAATCGCCTCTCTGATTGCCCACACCACGCTTCCTTTTGGCCGTTCCATGCTGTTTGGTCCAGGCACCAGCCAGGACCCGGACGATTCCGAACAAGAGATTTCCGATCTCGACCAGGGCGGGCTCCGGCTGCCGGACCGCGATTACTACACCAAAGAGGACGCCAAATCGAAAGAGATCCGCGAACGCTACCTGCAACATGTACAGAAAGTATTCGAGTTGCTGGGCGACAATCCCGAAACCGCAAAGAAAAATGCCGACACCATCATGCGGATGGAAACCGATCTGGCCAAGGCGTCTTTGACCAGGGTGGAGCGTCGCGATCCCTACAAACTGAAGAACAAAATGAAGCTCGCGGACCTCATCCAGCTGGCGCCGAAATTTGACTGGCAAACTTATTACCGCGAGATGCACTACCCTAAGTTTGAAATACTCAACGTCGATGCCCCCGCGTTCTTCAAGCAGGTCAACGCTGCGCTATCCACTGAATCGATCGAGAACTGGAAGACTTATTTCCGCTTCCAGGTGGCGGATGCGTATTCGCCGTATCTCTCTTCTGCCTTCGTGCAGGAAAACTTTGACTTCTACCGGAAATATCTTCGCGGCGCCAAGGAACAGCAGCCGCGTTGGAAGCGCTGCGTGCAATATACCGACTACAACCTGAGCGAGGCGCTGGGGCAGGCCTACGTCGCCAAGGTTTTTTCGCCGGAATTAAAGCAGAACACCCTGGACATGGTGAAGCGCATTGAAACCGCCATGGGCGAACGCATTCGCCAGCTCGATTGGATGAGTCCGGAGACCAAACAGCAAGCCCTTACCAAGCTGGCGTCGATCCGCAACAAGATCGGCTATCCCGACAAGTGGCGCGACTACAGCTCCATCAAGCTCACGCGCGACGATTTTGCCGGAAACATCCAGCGTAGTGCGGAGTTCGAGCAGCGGCGTGAGATCAACAAGATCGGGCAGCCCGTCGACCACGGCGAATGGGACATCTCCCCGCCCACGGTCGATGCTTACTTCAACCCACAGATGAACGACATCAACTTCCCCGCCGGCGTGCTTCAGCCGCCGCTCTACGATCCGAAAATGGATGACGCTCCCAACTACGGCAACACCGGCGGGACCATTGGCCACGAATTGACCCACGGCTTTGACGATGAGGGCAGTCAGTTCGACGCCAAAGGGAATCTGAAAGACTGGTGGACCAAGGACGACCGACAAAAGTTCAACACCCGCACCCAATGTGTGGATGATCAATATTCGAAATATGTGGTTGTCGACGACGTACATATCAACGGCAAACTCACTCTGGGAGAAAACGTGGCCGACCTAGGCGGCGAGATTCTCGCGTACATAGCCTGGAAAGACGCCACCAAAGACAAGATTCTTCAGCCGGTCGAAGGTCTCACCCCCGAGCAGCGTTTCTTTATTGGTTATGCTCAATGGGACTGTGCCAACGAGCGTCCCGAGGACATGCGGCAGCGCGCCATGACCGATCCCCATTCGCCGGCGATGTATCGCATCAACGGCGTGGTGGTGAACATGCCGGAGTTTGCCCATGCGTTCTCCTGCAAAGCTGGCCAGCCCATGGTCAATCCCGCGGACAAAATCTGCCGGGTCTGGTAGGCGGTCTGGAAATATCGCAGGCCGGGTCCTGCCCGGCTTGCCCGTCCGTGTAAAATCACTCTCTATTGATGACTTCCCCCCTACCTCGTAAATTGATCATTGCCATTGACGGCCCCGCCGGAGCGGGCAAGAGCACCATTGCCTCGCGCCTGGCACGCAAACTGGGCTATGTGAACCTGGAGAGCGGGGCCATGTACCGGGCGCTGGCACTCAAAGCCATTGAATGGGACGCATCTTTTGACGACGAAACTGCCCTGCTGAAGCTGGCGCAGAATTCCCGCATCCATATCGAACCTAGCATGGGCGGGAACCGAGTGCTGCTCGATGGACGCGAGGTCACTTCCCGTGTACGCGAAACCGATGTGACCGAAGGCGCGTCTCGGGTCTCAGTGCATCCCAAAGTACGCGAATGGATGGTCGCCCGTCAGCGCGAACTGGGGATCAACGGCGGCGTGGTCATGGAAGGCCGCGACATCGGCACCAAAGTCTTCCCCAACGCCGATGTGAAGATATTTCTCGATGCCGACCCCATCGTCCGCGAACAGCGCCGCCTGCAACAGCAACAGCTGCACGGGACAGCGGCCGAAGCCACGGCTGCCGAATTGCGGGAACGCGATCGCCGCGACCGCACCCGGGCTGCGTCTCCGCTGCAACCGGCTCCTGATGCGGTCATTCTGGATTCGACCGGCTTATCGGAAGACGACGTCTTACGCAGAGTCGAAGAAGTCGTCCGCCAAAAACTTCCGTAGCTTATGGTTCGACTTTGTAAAGGGCCACCATACCGGCGTCCATATGTTCGTCGATATGGCAATGGTAGAGCCAGATGCCAGGATCGTCGGGCACCATGTCTACAGTCTCCATTTGCGCCGGCAACAAAGTTACCACGTCGGTGCGTTTGCCATTATGTAGTACGACATTCCCATGCCAATGCGGGGTATGGATACTGGGGAACTCTCCCAGGGTGAGTAGATACCAGCGTACGCGCTCGCCCTTTTTCATGGTCATCAGGGGCATATTTCCATAGATGTAGCCATTCATGCTGGCTTTGAAGTTCACCGCGGCAAATCCCGAACCGGCGCCCGAAAGCAGTCCCTCGTTGTCTACCGGAGCAAATTCCAGCCGGTTCAGGCCCTTGGGATCACTGGTGTAGGTCTGGATATTGTGTTCGAGATACCAGCTGGTATTTTCATCGAACAGCATAAAGAGCGTCACAAACTCGCGGTCCACGTCCTTGGGCTTGCCGTCAGGCCCTGCCATGCCGCGTTTTGTAATGATGATCGCCCCGATCAAGCCGCTTTCGACATCCCGGCTGCTGTGGGAGTGGTAGAGCCACACGACGGAACTGCCGTCGCCAGGCCCCGGGCCTGCCCGTTCCGGAACTTGCCAGGTATAAAGATGGGTATGGCCGGGCGGCACTGCGTCGTCTTCTTTGTCGGCTCCGGTGGTGCCGTCGTCATACATTGAGCCCTCGGAGTCCTTGTTGTAGAACACCCCATGAGGATGGACGCTGTAGGCCCGCGTAGCGTTGTTCTTGAAAACTACGCGAATGGTGTCGCCGACTTCCGCGCGGATAATTGGACCAAGGATTCCCGCATGCTCCCACTCCGGCGCGCGCGGCTTCAAATGGCTGAAGCTTTCGTCGGTGTACTCGCGGTAAATGGCCTTCCGGTACACCTTCCCGATGCGATGCGGGCCCTGTTCGACAAAGGTAAGGGGACCACCCTCGAATTTCATGCCCATGATTTTGTTCATCCCACTCGGGGCATAGTCCCATTCCACCTCGTCAGCGGCGATGTAGTAAGTGTGGACTTGGGGAGCGCCATTTGCGGAAGGTTGAGCAGCATTCGCCGCCACCACCAACCCAGGGACAAGCATTAACCCGGATCCAAGAAGTAGTCTCTGCATCCATCTACACATCATTGTGAGCTTGCCTCGCATGAGTGGAATTCGGTGGGCCGATTTACGCGGCTAAAGATAGCACAAGACCTCTACAAAGCCAGCATTGTTTTCCCACCTTGGGACAACTTCACAAAGAAACCTTCAACCTCACAGACTTTACTCGGCTTGGAGTGATATACCAGACAAGTCTCCCGTCCCGGCTGGACTCACCTTTGTTCTTGCAGGTGATGTCCTATGCCGTGCCTCTGTCATTCTTACATTCGCTTTTCGCGACTGTTCGCGTTCATGCTTCTCTTCGCCGGCGCTTCCATTTCCCAGGACGCCTCGACCGGAGCCATTCGGGGTACGGTTGTCGACGCCTCCGGCAGTCGCGTTCCGGGCGCAGCCATTGCTCTGGTGAATGCCGCTACCGGCTTCCGTTACGGGGCCACCAGCGATGCCGAGGGCCAGTTCAGCTTCCAATTGCTTCCCCCAGGAGATTACTCCGCCCGCGCCACTGCGGAGAAAATGTCACCGCAGCTTACCCCAAGATTGCATGTTGACGTGGGCGCCGTTACCCAGATCGAATTCAAACTGGCGGTGGCTGGCGCAAAAGAAACCATCACCGTCTCGGACGCGCCGCCGCTTGTAGATACTCAATCTAGCGCGGTCTCCTCGTTGATCGACGAGCGTGCCATTACCGGTTTGCCCTTGAATGGACGCCGCTTCACCGATCTCGCGCTGCTGACTCCCGGCGTCACCCAGGACCCGCGTGGCCTGACTTCCGGTTCGAACGGCGATTTGGCATTTGGCGGAATCCGCGGCTTCCAGTCCAGTTATCTGGTGGATGGCGGCGACAATAACAATGGCTTTTTCAGTCAGGCCACGGGGCGCTATCGCGCGCCTTACCAGTTCTCCAATGAAGTGGTACAGCAATTCCGCGTGTCTTCGAACACCTACGGCGTGGAGTTGGGACGGTCCGGTGGCGCAGTTGTGAACGTGGTCACTAAGTCCGGTTCCAACCAGATTCACGGCACGGATTTCTACTTCCTGCGCAATAGTGCGTTCGATTCCGGCTTCGCCAATATGAGCTTTAAGCCCCATGGGGAACAGCAGCAGTTCGGCTTCACCTTGGGCGGTCCGCTCAAACGCAACAAGGCTTTCTTCTTCATGGGCTTCGACCAGCACATTTTTCATCTGCCGACGGTGGTGCAATTCGACAATGGGAGTTCTGTGGTCGTTCCCCAGCCGGGCACGGGCCCGGAAACTCCCGGCGACTACGAAGCCAGCGACCAGGCGCTGGTATTTGCTACTGCCGCACAGCTTTCCCGGCAGGCAGGGCAGTATCCTTCACAGCTCCTGGGCAATGCCGGTTTTCTAAAGCTGGATTTCAATCTCTCTCCCAAGAACTATCTGTCGCTGCGGCTGAACACTTCGCGTTACTGGGGCGCCAATAACGTGTTCATTAACCCAGCCAGTCCAGTAACTACTTACGGGATCGCCGACAACGGCGAGGAAAACGTGGACACCGAGACCGCGTCGCTAGCATTGACCAGCAGTTTTTCCTCGCGGCTGGTGAGTCATCTTCGGGCGCAATTTTCCCGCGATCTGCAATGGTCTGACTCGAACTCCGACACATCGCTGACCAAAGTTCCGGGAATCATTGACGGCTTCGGACGCTCGTCGCTATTGCCGCGCGAGACCCGGCAGCATCGTGCCCATTTCGCGGAGACGCTTAGCCTGGAGGGCAAGCGAAATTCCTGGAAATTTGGCGGGGACGCGCTGCTGACCTGGATCTACGATTTCTTTCCTTCTACCTTCGGGGGCGAGTACCTTTTCTATCCCATCAAAGTGGATCCGTTCACCTTCGTTCCCACCGAGGGCGGACTGGAACTCACGCCGCTGCGGGCCTACGCTCACCAGGTTCCGCACTACTATATTCAGAATTTCGGCTCGGCCGTCACCCATCCCGACAGCAATGAATACGCTGCATTCGTGCAGGACACGATTCGCATGACTCAGCATTTCGCCCTCAGCCTGGGCCTGCGTTATGACTTGCAGACGTTTACCACGAAAGGTCTGCTATCGAACCCGCTGTGGCCGGACTCCGGCAAGGTGCCCTTCAATCCCTACAACTTCGCGCCGCGTGTTGGCCTGGCCTACGCCTTTGGCGACCATCGGCCGCTGGTGCTGCGGGCTGGCTATGGCCTGTTCTACACCCGAATTCCGCAAATCTACAATTCAACCGTCGAAAGCGAAAATGGTCTGACTCCAAATACGCTTTTCCTGAACGACACAAACTATTACGCTCGCCAGGTTTTTCCGCAGTATCCCAATCCGCTGGTGAATTGTGCGCCGTTGGCGGTTTCCTGCACCCCTCCCGCCAGCCTGATGCAGTTTGCGGAGAGCGACATCTCAGCCTTCGCGCACAATTTCCGGACTCCCGAGGTGCAACAGACCAGCGTGACCATGGAACGGGAGGTTGGCAACCGCCTGGCGGTGGGAATTTCATACATATTCGTGCATGGTCAAAATCTGGTCCGGGCACGAGATGTGAACCTGCCACCACCCACCAACGTCACCTATCCCGTATATGACGCTTCCGGACTCAACTTGCTCGGGTACGACAACGTGGCCTCTTTCTCGAGTTGGCAATTCTCGCGGACGTTCACCTGCCCCTATCCGCCGTGCATCAATCCGCTGGCGCGGCCGATTCCGCAACTTGGCTCAATTGACGTATTCGAGAGCGAAGCTTCCAGCGTGTACCACGGAGCCACGCTGTCCATCCACCGTCAGATGACCAGCGGCTTCTATTTTCGTCTTGCCTACACCTACGCCCACGCCATCGACGACGGTCAGGACGCGCTGGTAGCCGGCCGTCCGGCGCTGGTGCAGAACTCCTATTCAACCAGCGCGGAAAAGGGCAATAGCGTGACCGACCAGCGGCAGCGTTTTGTCTTTTCCTGGATAGCCGAGCCCAAACCCTTTGGCCGCAGTCAGCGCCTGTTGAGCGACTTGTTCAACCACTGGAAGGCTTCCGGGGTGCTGACCGTGGGCAGCGGCCGGCCGGTAAACGAGGCGGTTGGCGGAGATCCAAATCAGGATAGCAACGGCGAGAACGACCGGCTTCCAGGAATAAGCCGCAATTCCATCACGGGCCCCGATTACGCTTCCGCGGACTTGCGCCTGACCCGCCGCCTGATCGCCCGTGATCGCTGGAAATTGGAACTGATCGGAGAATCCTTCAACTTACTGAATCGGGACAATCGAACCTTCCAAATCACAACGGACGGCTTGGTGAGCAACTCAGCCCAGTTCGTACAAAGCACTAAACTCATTGGAAACAACTACTTCCCGGCCTACTACCAGATCCCTACTAATTTCATGAAGGCCAATGGCGCCTATGCTCCACGCCAATTGCAACTCGCCTTGCGGTTGATCTATTGATCCCATCACGGTGCTTTTGCTACGCCAAAGGCAGTAATCCGATACGTTGGACTGGCCCCGGATCTGTCCCGCGGTCACAGATATCGCTTGACTTAGCTGTAAAACCTTGCAATAACTAACCGTCCCATTTGGACAAGCTTGGGGGTGTGGTTCAGTTGGCAGAAGTCAGACTGCAAGAGGGGGAATCCCTCGAAAATGCCCTGCGCCGGTTCAAGCGCAAAGTGCAACAGGAAGACATCATCAAGGAGGTCAAGCGGCACTCCTTTTACCTGAAGCCAGGCGAGAAAAAGCGCGTGAAAGAAGCTTTGGCGCGCAAACGCAGCCGTAAAAAAGCTCGTAAAGAGCAGGATTAATTCTTGTGCAGGCCACTCCCTCCCGGGAGTGGCCTGTTCTGTTTTCGTAACAAGCAGTTATTTTTGTCTACATCTCGCAGATTTTCATGCATAGCTGTTAGTCCACATCCGGAGTTCGGATGTGGCGGGCCGAACCCAGGGTTACATCGTTCAGCAGTGAATAGAGGGGGTGTGTTACCAAACGTGCGCATTTCGCGCGCCGGCGTAGGGCTGTGGCTTGTTCGCCGGGGAGTGAATGCGCACCGGGATGAGTCGAAGGGAGCATCACCTCAATGGAATTCCAGGACAAGATGTTAACGTGCATCGACTGCGGTACGGATTTTGTCTTCACCGCCGGCGAGCAGTTGTTCTTTCACGATAAGCAGTTCAAAAACGAGCCCAAGCGCTGCAAAGCTTGCAAGACAAAACGGGTGTCGGTGCTGGGTGCAACGGCCCCCAACGGTCACGGTGCGGGCAAAGTGGAAACGCGGACGAATTGTTCGCAGTGTGGTAAAGACACCACAGTCCCTTTCCGGCCAACGCAGGGACGACCGGTGTTTTGCCGCGAATGTTTCCAGGGCAAGCGGCAGGCGGCCACGGCTTGAGCTAAGCGGAGGCGCCACGCACGTCGCAGGACATGCGGACGGCGTCTAAATGCACGATGGGTGAATCGGCGGGCTTTGTTGGTCTTCCTCCCACCTTCCCGATTCAATGAGTTGAATTGCCTGCAGCGTGTCTTGAACGCGCTGGAGACGATTCCTCGTCCTCGTCTGCGCTACTATTGTTTCGTGGCAAGTTTCTACGTTCAAAACTTCGGGTGCCGCGCCACCCAGGCGGACGGCGCCGCCCTGGAGCGGCAGTTTCACGAGCAGGGATTGACACGCGCCGGCGACCCCGCACTGGCAGAGATTGTCGTGCTCAATACCTGCACTGTCACCACCGCCGCCGACCAAGACGCCCGCGCGGCTATCCGGCGAATCCACCGCGAAAATCCAGATTGCCAGATTGTGGTGACGGGATGTTATGCACAGCGGGCCCCGGAAGAAATTGCCGCCCTGCCAGGAGTCAGCCGCGTGATCGGAAACTCCCATAAACATGCACTGGCTCAAATCGTTCGCGGGGATTCAAGTTTTGTTCCTATGTCGCGGCTGACGGCCAACGACGCATGGCCAACCGCCCACGAAGGCATCTATGTCTCCGATATTTTCGCCCACACCGAATTACTGGCGGCTCCAGTCTTCGACGGCGGAAGCGAAAGGACACGCCCCAACCTCAAAGTGCAGGACGGATGCGACAACCGCTGCTCGTTCTGCGTGATTCCCTACGTTCGAGGGCAGAGCCGTTCGTTGCCGTTGCCCCAGATATTGCATGAAATGAATACGCTGGTGGTGTCTGGTTATCGTGAGGTCGTGCTATCCGGCATCAATCTGGGTCGTTGGGGGCGGGATTTAGCCGTCAGCCATCAGCCGTCAGCCATCAGCAAGAGCGGAACTGGTCCTGCCTTCGCATTTGGTGAACGGCCAACGACGAACGGCCAACGGCCGCGCTTTGAAGATCTTATTCGTGCCATCCTCGCGCAGACTTCGCTGGAGAAACTTCGCATCAGCTCGGTCGAGCCCATGGACTGGAGCGACGAATTGATTCGCATGGTGGCCGAATCCCCGCGTATCGCCAAGCATGCGCATGTCCCCATGCAATCGGGCAGTGATCGGGTGTTGCGCCTCATGCATCGCAAGTATCGCCCCTGGCATTACCGCGAGAAGATTGAGAAGATTCGCGCAGCCATGCCGACGGCGGCCATAGGCGCGGACGTCATGGTCGGGTTCCCCGGCGAGAGCGATGCCGATTTTGAAGAAACTCGCGGCCTGATTGACGACCTGCCATTCACTTATCTGCACCTATTCACTTATTCCGCGCGACCCGGCACCCCGGCAGCGGCAATGCCGAATCAAGTTCCGGGGCATGTCGCCCACGAACGCAATCAGATTCTGCGTAACCTCGCATCCGAGAAAAAACTGGCCTTTATGCGGACGTTTATCGGAAGACCCGTAAACGCGATCACCCTCCATGCTATCCACAGCGGTCCGGGCGGCGATTTCACGGAAGCGCTTACCGACAATTTTCTGAAGCTGCGTTTGGCGGGACGACACCAGGCCAATCAGTGGGTAAGCGCGCGCCCGGACCAGGTAATGGAAGGGGCGCTCGCCGGCCAGATGGATTGAGCTTTTTCGAAATGCGCCCCGTTTCCTTCGTGCTGGTTACCATCGTTCTGTGAAACCTTCCGCAAGGAGGGCTACAATGAACACTGTGAGACATTACACAAATACTCGCATCGAGAACGGCAGTATCTTCCAGTGCATCCACTGTGACCATCGCGTGAGTACCCTCCAGTTTAGCCGGGAAAATGGCAACTGCCGCACGCAGGCCGCAACCGCCATCAATCAACACGCTGCCACGGTTCATCACAAACCTATGCTGATCAGCGCCGGTACCCAGCAGCGTGTTTGGCGCGGCTAAGTCGCGAGCGGATTTATCGCGCTATTCAGTGTGTAACTCCCTCCCCAGGCTCACCGATCGTAACGTCCCGGCTTTCGTCTTCTGTGCGGCTACTTCGACCCAGTATCGCTTCTTCGATGGCCCACGCCGTCCCCATGTTATAATTTTTATCTTAAGCAGGCCGTGTTAGCCGACGGAGGATTGTATCGATAAACGTTTTATCCGCACCAACGACCGCATCCGGGCGCGGGAAATCCGCGTAATCGGAGATGAAGGTGAGCAGATTGGTATTTTAACCCCCTTCGACGCGCTCAAACTGGCTCGTGAAAAGAACCTGGACCTGGTGGAGATTTCGCCAACCGCCGTTCCTCCCGTTTGCCGCATCATGGACTACGGGAAATTCCTTTACCAGCAGGAAAAGAAAGAGCGCGAAGCCAAGAAGCACCAGACCAAAATTGTGGTCAAGGAAGTAAAGTTCCGCATCAATGTGGACGACCACGATTACGAGACCAAGAAGAACCACGTGCTCCGCTTCCTGGACGACGGCGATAAGGTCAAGGCGACGATTTTCTTTCGCGGCCGGGAAATGACGCGAACCGGCTTGGGACGGCAGATTCTGGAACGTTTGATCAAGGACGTCGAGGCGAATGCCATCGTGGAATTTCGTCCGCGGCAGGAAGGCAATACCCTGCACGCGATCCTGGCGCCGAAGAAAGACGCGGGAGGGCACGCCCCGAAGAAAGACGCCGCACCAAAGCAACAAGCTGCGTCGGTTCCGCCGCCGGCCCAGAGCCGGGCGAACCAGGCATAGTGGGGCCGCAAGATCCCATTCAGTAATTGTCATTGTTTGACCAGTTCCGCAGGGACTGTGAGTAATCTTGATTTCTTAAGCTGACGGCTGAGAGCTGACAGCGATTTCACCGAGGATTTATGCCGAAACTGAAAACACATAAGGGCGCAGCCAAGCGCTTCAAGAAAACTGGGACTGGAAAAGTAAAGCGCCACCATTCCCATTTGCGCCACATGCTTACTTCGAAAAGCAAGAAGCGCAAGGGCAAGCTGAGACAGGCTGTCCTGGTGAGTGATGCGGATACTCCGAAAATTAAGCGGATGATTCCGTACTAGTTTGCGTGGTGCAGCCGCCCTCGGCTGCAGGATTTCGCGGACGGGGGCGTCCGCGCCACACAAGCCCGGCGAGTGAAGAGGCCAAAAAATACCTTGCCTCCAGCCGTCGTTAAAACGAAAGCCAAAAGGAGAACACCATGCCTCGTGTAAAACGCGGGACGAAACGTCGCGCGAAGCGCAAAAAGATTCTTGACCGCGCCAGCGGTTATTTCCTCACAAAATCAAAACTGCATCGTGCGGCCAAAGAAGCCGTCGACCGCGCCCTCAAGTTTGCCTACTCGGGACGCAAGCAGAAGAAGCGCCAGTATCGCTCTTTGTGGATCGTGCGCATCGGCGCTGCCGCCAAACTGAACGGCCTGAGCTATAGTCAGTTCGTTCATGGGCTCAAAAAAGCTGGCGTGGAACTGGACCGCAAAATCCTGGCCGATTTGGCAGTAAATGATGCAGGCGCGTTTGCCAGTCTTGCGCAGCAGGCGAAGACCGCGATTGCGGCGGCGTAGGAAACGCACTCAGCATTCAGCATTCAGTCTTTGGGCAGTTAGCATTGGCCTTAGGGGCGGGCAGTCTTAGCGGCCGCTCCAGGTGCATTTTCATAATTGTCATCCTGAGCGGAGTTTCTGTTTCGCGAAGCGAAGCAGAAACGGAGTCGAAGGACCCCTATCACCATCACATGCCCTACACCGTCCCCAAACTCAAAGACTTCTCGGCGAAGGCACTGGACAAGGCTGCGGAGAAGTTGCTGTCCGCACTCGAGGCCGAAGCAAAGACAATCAGCAGCGAAGCAGATTGGAAAACTTTCCGCGATCGTTGGATGGCGCGCAAGGATGGGGTGCTCACCCAGATCAACGACCTGTGGCTGAAAGCGGCACCAAAAGAGGCGAAGAGAGAAGTTGGCCAACGAGTCAACTCTCTGAAGGCACAGGTCGAAGAAAAGGTTGAAAAGACCACAAAAGGGGTTTCGCTGTTAGGCGTGCGTACCAGGTTTCCCAAACCGGCGGCTCAAGACTCCGGCGAATGGCAGGCGCTATTAAATCCGGCAACAGCACAGATACAAGCCCTCGACATCACCCTCCCCGGCATTCGCCGCCCCCTCGGCGCCGAGCATCCCGTCATCAAGACGATGAATGAGATCGTCTCCGTCTTTCGCAATCTTGGCTACTCGGTCGAAGAAGGCCCGGAGATTGAGACTGACTACTACAATTTCGAAGCTCTGAACTTTCCTCCCAATCATCCCGCGCGCGATACGCAGGACACGTTGTTTATCGCCGGACAGGAATCAAAGCTGCTGCAAGACCGGTTATTGCTGCGCACCCACACTTCGCCGGTACAGATTCGCACCATGGAGAAGCAGAAGCCGCCAGTGCGCGTGGTTTGCCCCGGCAAAGTTCATCGTAACGACGCTGCCGACGCCACGCACTCGCCCATCTTCCATCAGGTGGAAGGCCTCGCGGTGGACACGAACATCACTTTTTGTGATTTGAAGGGCACACTCGACCACGCCATGAAGGCCCTGTTCGGATCGAGTGTGAAAACACGCTTCTATCCGTCGTTTTTCCCTTTCACCGAGCCCAGCGCGGACGTGCAAATCAGCTGCATTTTCTGCGGCGGCAAGGGATATCGCGATGGCGGCCCGTGCCGCAACTGCAAAGCCAGCGGATGGATTGAGCTGCTGGGGTGCGGCATGGTCGATCCCAATGTGTATGGATTTGTCGATTACGATCCGAAAAAAGTCAGCGGATTTGCGTTCGGCATGGGCGTGGAGCGGATCGCAATCTTGAAATACGGAGTGGATGACATCCAATTATTTTTCAACGGGGATGTCAGATTTTTGCAGCAATTTGGATAGCAGCTTCTAGCTCCTAGCTACTAGCTAACCCGTTTTAGTGGCTAGAAGCTAGTAGCTGAATTTATGAAACTCTCTCCCCAATGGCTTCGCGACTTCGTTGACCTGCAGGTGAACTATCACCAGCTTGCAGACGAGCTTACGCTCGCTGGAGTCGCCGTCGAATCCGTCAGCGGCGACGGGGAGAACACCGTTTTCGAGATGGAGATTACGACTAATCGTCCCGATGCCATGAATCATTACGGCGTGGCTCGGGAATGCTCCGCGCTCTACGATTTGCCTCTAAAGCCGATTGAACCGAAGTTGCCGGCGTCGCAAGGCAAAGCGGATTTCGCCGTCGAAATCAAAGATGCCGAAGGCTGTGCGCGGTATACCGCTCGAGTCGTGCGTGGAGTCACTATCAAGGCTTCACCTGATGCAATCAGCAAGAGATTGCAGAGCGTCGACCAGCGGCCGATCAACAATGCCGCGGACGCATCGAACTATACGCTTTGGGAGATGGGCCATCCCACACACGCGTTTGATCTCGATCTGCTCGAAGGCGGCAAAATCATTGTGCGGCGGGCGCTGCCAGGCGAGACCTTGAAGACATTGGACGGCGTGGATCGCAAACTCTCGCCGGAAGACTTGATCATTGCCGATGCCAGGAAGCCAGTGGCGCTGGCAGGCGTAATGGGCGGCTTCGACACCATGATCACGCCGAACACGAAAAACATCCTTATCGAGGCGGCCTGGTTTGATCCGGCAGCCATTCGCAAGAGCTCGAAGCGGCACGGGCTGCACACTGACGCTTCGCACCGTTTTGAGCGCGGCGCGGATTACGGAGCCACCTCGCTGGCCTGTGCCAGGGTCGCGCAACGAATCCTTGAGTCGGCGGGCGGACAATTGCAGGGAGGTGAGATCGATGTGGTCGCACGAGCAACTGAGTTGGCCCCGGTCGAGCTTCGCCTTTCCCAGGTGCAGCGCATTCTGGGCGAGAAAATCGGCAACCACGAGGTTCTGCGAGTTCTGAAGCGATTGGGTTTCGAGCTGATCCCGGAACCGGGAGACGAAAACGAGTTCACGGTGCAGATTCCCAGCTGGCGCCTGGATGTAGAACGCGAGATTGACCTGATCGAAGAAATCGCCCGGCTGCATGGGTATGACAAATTTGCGAATACGCTGCCGTCGTCCGCAAGCTCGGTGATTGAGCTGCCAGACGCTACGAAAGACCAGAAGTTGAGATGGTCACTGCTGGGGCTGGGTTACAACGAGGCGATTTCGCTGACGTTTATTTCGCACGACGAAGCTGAAACGTTTTCTGATGCGCGCGTGCTCGAACTGGCGAATCCGTTGAGCGAAGAAGCATCCGTCATGCGCACTTCGATGGTGCCCGGCATGTTGCACATGTTGGCCTACAATTTAAATCGTGGCGGCGATCATGCGCGCTTGTTCGAAGCGGGAAATGTCTTCGAAGCTTCGGGTGACAAGGCCCTCCAGCACAAGAGGATTTGCCTGGGCGCAACCGCCGCCAGCCTGAAGCATGATCTACCGCAGGACGGAAAACTGGACATGAGCAAGGGCGAGAGTGCAATTGCTTTGGAAGCCTTCCGCAGTTTCAAAGGCGATGTGGAAACTCTGCTGGCCGATTTTCAGCATAAATCCTTGGAATACAAAGACGATGCCGCAGACTATTTCCATCCCGGACGGTCGGCGCGCGTGGTCATGGATGGCACGACTGTAGCGCAGTTTGGCCAGGTCCATCCCGAGATTGCTGCTGGCCGCAAATTACGGCAGGATGTGTTTGTGGCCGAGTTGTCGCTGGATGCGCTCTATCCGTATGGCCTGCGTGCGGTGCGGTACGAGGCGCTGCCGCGATATCCAGCAGTGGAACGGGACTTTTCTTTTGTGTTCGCCGATTCGGCAAGGTTCGACAAGATTCAGTCGACGGTGAATGCAATCGGACTTAAGGACCTAACAAGTTTTGTCCCCGCAGAAATCTTCCGTGGCGGATCCATTCCGGCGGGCAAATATTCCCTGTTATTGCGGGCGACATTCCAATCCAACGAGCGGACCCTGCGCGACGATGAGGTGGCCCAGTGGTCGGCACAGATTATCAAAGCCCTTGAAGGCTTGGGTGGGGTGCAACGAGCGTAAGAACCTTGTCACAAATTAACCCCCTGTCATGCTGAGCGAGTGAGCCGTTCACGAAGTGAACGGCGAGGGAGTCGAAGCACCCCTATTAGCTGCACAGCTCTGTGGTGCCGTAGGGGTCCTTCGACTCCGTGAGTACTTCGCATTCGCGAAGCACTCACTACGCTCAGGATGACAAGGGGTTGAGTTTTCCTGTGCTAGTCTGACCGAATCATGGCTGACCCGGCTCCCCAACCCAAACAATTCCTCAGCGACAAAGTTACGTTCTTTACCGAGTCCGTGATCCGTGAGATGACGCGGCAGGCGATGTTGCATGGCGCGGTCAATCTTGCGCAGGGATTTCCCGACTTTCCGGCTCCCATCGAAATCAAAAAAGCGGCGCAGGAAGCCATTGCCGCGGATGTGAACCAATACGCCATCACCTGGGGCTCGAAAAATCTGCGCAACGCCATTGCCCGGCAGATGAAGGAGTGGCAGGGGATTTCGGTCGACCCCGAAACTCAGGTCACGGTTTGCTGCGGATCGACCGAGGCCATGATTTCCACGCTGCTCGCGGTTTGCAATGCGGGTGACGAAGTGGTGATCTTCGAGCCCTACTATGAAAATTACGGGCCGGATTCGATTCTGAGCGGGGCGAAACCGCGGTTTGTGAAGCTGCGTCCGCCAAGCACTGCTGACGCTGAGTGGATGTTCGATGAGCACGAATTGCGTGCTGCGTTTCATAAACACACAAAAGCCATCATCGTAAATACGCCGAACAACCCGACTGGCAAAGTGTTTACTCGTGCGGAGTTGGAGCTGATTCGCGATTTATGCGTGGAGTTCAATGTCCTCGCCATCACGGATGAGATTTACGAGCATATTTTGTACGACGGCACCGAACATATCTCGCTTGCAACTTTTCCCGGAATGTCCGAGCGGACGGTCACCATCAACGGTATGTCGAAGACCTACAGCGTGACCGGTTGGCGGGTGGGATGGACAGTCGCGCCGCCGGCAATTACAGATGCGATCCGCAAGGTACATGACTTTCTTACGGTCGGCGCGCCGGCTCCCCTCCAGGAAGCGGGAGCGGCCGCATTGAGCTTGCCGACAGGTTATTACGAAAGCCTGGCGAACGGATATCGCGCACGGAGAGATCGGCTCATGCCCACGTTAAGCGAAGCGGGATTTCGCTGTTTCCGTCCGCGGGGCGCGTATTACGTGATGACCGACATCAGTGCATTCGGATTCGCCAACGATCTTGAGTTCACCAAACATCTGGTAAGAGATATAGGCGTGGCGGCCGTTCCGGGATCAAGCTTCTATCGCGATCCGCGAGATGGGGCGCAGCAAGTGCGGTTTGCCTTTTGCAAGAAAGACGCCACATTGGACGAGGCCGCGAAAAGGCTGTTGAAGTTAAAGAAGTAGCTTCGCTGCGCTCGCCGGACAGACGAGGCGTCTATCCTACGTGAGTCGATTCGTTTAGCGAACTTCGCGGCTGTTCTTCGCGACCTTTGCGGTTAAGAGCTTTTTCTGTGATATCCGCAGAAGAGCATTTAACCGCAAAGGGAACAAAGAGTTCGCTAAGAACGCTCGAGAAGGGCGTCCGTTCAGACATAAGCAATGCTGCATCCTCTTAGCAATCTATTTGTCCACAGGATTCTGCGGTATACTGCGCTGAAGTTCGATTACTCTCAGGAAAAGAAGAGCTCCCATGGCTTTGAAAATGGCTGAAGAGGTGCCCACGCAGGTTCCTGGCGACGATTTTCAGGCGCTGGAGGACAAAGTTTATCGCACTATTGAGTTGTACAAATCGGCGCGAGAGGCACGCGTCGCAGCGGAACGCGACGTCAAGCGTTTGCGCGAGCAAGTGGAAGAGCGCGAAGAGCAGGTAGAGACTCTGCGGCGCGAGATGGTGCAGTTGCGCCGGGAACGCGAAGAAATTCGTGGCCGCGTGGAGAAAATGTTGCATCAGATCGAGAGCATTTCCCAGGAGCAGGCCGCCAGCTGAATTGTTCGCGCAGGAAACTTCGTCCAGCTGACTGTCCATTATTGGAGAGGAGCGGAATCAAGCTATGGCGACCGCCACAAAACAACCTCCCGTCAAGGATGCCAACAACAACAGCGTGCGAGTGGAGATCTTCGACCAGGCCTACAACCTCCGCGGCTCCGATCCCGAATACATTCTTAAGCTGGCCGAGTATGTGGATTCCAAAATGCGGGCCGTCTCGGAACAGACCCACACCGTGGACACGGCGCGCCTGGCGGTGTTGGCGGCGCTGAATATCGCGGACGAATATCATTTGATCAAGCGCAAGAGTGACGGGGGACCGTCGGAGTACCGGCAGCGCGCACAGCATTTGGCAGATGCGCTGGATGAGGTGCTGGAAGACAAGCGCAAGGTTGGATAGCTGACCGAAGTCGAACTGCGCTCGACGGGCAGACGAGGGCGTCCGTCCCTACGTGATTTTTCCTGTGTTAACAATTCCCCTTACGAAAGTTGCTGGCAAGTCGAGTGCCAACTTTTTGTGGTTCCCCTCTTGCGAATTCCAAGAATTTTGCCTAGCATCCGAATTGCAAGCCGGCCTACAAAGTTGGTGATGGTGGTCACCGATTTTTGAACCAATGCAGAATGAACGGGGGCCTGACTCGTAGATACGATCCGGTGTGCAACGCTCCGTCATGCGGAGATGCCTAATGGATCGCGGCGGGTTCCCAACGTCTACCGACGGGTTCATTCTCGGCCCACCACACGGCAGTGTGGGTCGGCTTACTTCTTCATTCTCCCGCTCCGGGCCTTGGTGGTTCCCTGCTAAACTGATTTAAACCAATGGCAAGTGGCCTGCATCTAATCTAACCAGTGCTCCCTCGACTTTTTCATATCGGCAGCTTCAATATGCCCACCTATGGGCTCTTGGTCTCCACAGGGGTGTTGATCGGACTGTGGATCAGCGTGCGCAACTCCGAAAAACAAGGCATTGATCCCGACAACGCCTGGAACCTCGGAATCATTGTTGTAGTGTGCGGAATCGTCGGCGCGAAAATTCTTTACATCATCAACGACTGGAGCTATTACACCGCTCACCCAGGCGACATCTTCAGCCTGAATACGTTGCAAGCCGGCGGGGTTTTCTCCGGCGGGCTAATTGGAGCCTTTGCCGCGGCTGCCTGGTACGTCCGCAAGCACCACATGCCAGCTCTGGCCACCTGTGATGCCTTCGCGCCGGGGCTGGCGCTGGGGCACGCCATTGGACGCATCGGTTGTTTCGCCGCCGGATGTTGTTATGGCAAGCCCACCAGTCACTTCTGGGGCGTGACCTTTACCAGCCAGATCGCGCACGATCTGGTGGGTACGCCGCTGAACGAAGCTCTGGAGCCTACACAGCTTTTTGAGTCCGCCGTCGAACTGGTGAACTTCTTCATCCTGGCGTGGATGTTAAAACGCAAGAAGTTCGATGGGCAGATCATGGGGAGTTATTTCTTTCTCTATGGCGTGGCCCGGTTTTTCCTCGAGTACCTCCGTGACGATCCGGGGCGTGGTGAGGTGTTTGGCGGGATCATCACTGGCACCCAGCTTGTGGCACTCTGCCTGATCGCTGCCGGGGGATTCATCTGGTGGCTGCGTCCGGGAATGAAGCACGTGCCTGCGCACGCCACTCGGTAGGTTCCTCACCACGGAGACGCGGAGTCACAGAGAAAAACTCCTCTAATCTTGTCATCCTGAGCAAGCGTTCTTCGCGCCGCGAAGCCTGGCCTGAGCGAAGGCGACCTCTGCATTTCTTCCTCCACCACAAACCCTGTATTCTTACCGCCATCAGTGGACACCTTCCCAAAATACTTCGCTACAACTCCCGCCGACGCCGGAAAGCGTCTCGACCAGTTTCTGGCCGCGCAGATTTCTGAAACCAGCCGCGCCCGGGTGCAGCAACTTATTTCTGAAGGAAAAGTATTGGTGAATGAAGCCGCCGCCAAGGCGTCGCTGCGTTTACGGGGAAGTGAACGCATTTCGATACTCGGTGCGGTGCAACTCCGGCCCATGCGGGCCATGGCGGAGGAAATCCCGCTGGACATTGTTTTCGAAGACGCCGACATGGCGGTGGTGAATAAGCCTGCGGGCATGATGGTGCATGCCGGCGCGGGCGCGACCGAGGATAAGCGGAATCGGGGCACGCTGGTGAATGCGCTGCTGCATCGTTTCGGCCAGCTTTCCGGAGTGGGCGGGGAGTTGCGTCCCGGGATTGTGCATCGTCTGGACAAGGCCACCAGCGGGCTGATTGTGGTGGCTAAGAATGACGAAGCCCATCGGCGGCTGGCGGCGCAATTTGCCAAGCGGGAAGTCAAGAAAACTTACATCGCTTTAGTCCACGGCTGGCTGAAGAAAGATCAAGGCACGATCAACGCCAGCGTCAGCCGGGACCGCGTCCGTCGGACGCGGATGACCACGCGCGCGCCCGGCGGACGAGAAGCCATTACACATTACAAGGTCAAGCAGCGTATCGACTCGCGCTTGGGAAAGTTCACCCTGCTGGAATTACAGATCGACACCGGACGCACCCATCAGATCCGCGTGCATCTGGCATCGCTGGGACATCCAGTTGTGGGAGATAAGCTGTATGGCGCTCCCGGAGAACTACGCGGCAAAAATGAGACCCGGCCCACGTTGCCACGAAATTTTCTCCATGCAGCTGACTTGCGCCTGCAACATCCGCGGTCCGGAGAAGCTTTGTCGTTTTCACGGCCCCTGCCCGAGGAATTGAACGAGTTTCTGAAGATGGTTACCGGCATCTAACTGGCAAGATGAGTTCCGGCTATAATAAAAACCCAATGAATTTTCGTGGTTTTCTTTTGCGTACCGCCGGCAGCTCCCTGCTGCTGACAACTCTGTTCGCCCAGAGCTCCGGGAACCCAGAGCTGCCGAACGCGCCGTCCCACGCTGCGCAGCCACCGAAGACGCAACCAGCGGCGCCGGCGCCACAAACGGCTCCGGCAGCGCCCAGCGAAACCACCCAGGCTCCCGCTGGCAGTGCGCAAAATAGCTCGCCTCAAACCAACGCGACTCCCCCGCCTCCGTCAGATGACACCACCACCACCATTCGCCGCACCGTAAACGAAGTCAATGTCGTGTTTACGGTCACCGACCGCCACGGCCATTACGTGAAAGATCTGAAGAAGGAGGATTTCCAGGTCATTGACGACAACCGGCCTGCGGTGGAAATTCGCAGCTTCAATCGCCAAACCGACTTGCCTTTGCAAGTGGGATTACTGGTGGACGCCAGCAATTCAGTGCGCGACCGCTTTAAGTTCGAGCAGGAATCCGCCATTGAGTTTCTTAACCAGACCATCCGCCCCAAATAC
The DNA here is from genome assembly GCA_963802555.1 of Terriglobales bacterium. Classification (GTDB taxonomy): domain Bacteria; phylum Acidobacteriota; class Terriglobia; order Terriglobales; family Acidobacteriaceae; genus DATBAX01. The sequence goes on from CAWDJD010000002.1 coordinate 1,893,429, forward strand.
GACAAGGCCTTTGTAGTTGGCTTCGATGTAACTCCCGAGGTCACACAGGATTTCACCGACAACACGGAGGCGCTTTCAATTGGCGTGCGCTCCCTGCGGCCGGGTGGCGGCACCGCCATGTACGACGCCTTGTATTTTGCCTGCCGGGACAAGCTAATGAAAGCAGAGCAGGCCGGACCGGTGCGCCGGGCGATCATTCTGCTGAGCGATGGCGACGATAACCAGAGCCACGTGACCCGCGAGGAAGCCATCGAAATGGCGCAGCGTGCCGAGGTCATTGTGTACACCATCAGCACCAACATCAGTGGCAGCGTGCAACGCGGAGACAAGGTCCTCGAGCGCATTGCCGAGGCAACCGGCGGGCGCGCCTTCGAGCCCTTTCAGCTCCACGATGTGGCCAACGCGTTCGCCGAGATCCAGGACGAACTCCGCAGCCAGTATGCCCTCTCTTATAAGCCGTCGGACTTCAGGACCGATGGCCGCTATCACACCATCGAAATCCTGGCCCAGACCCACAAAAACCTGCACGTGCGCAGCCGTCACGGCTACTACGCTCCCAACGAGTAGATCAGCGCATGGCGGGATACTCCGGCACCCCACTCCAGAAAAAGCTTGGCATCAAGGATGAATTCCGCGTGGCCCTGCAGAATGTTCCAGCCGAGGTAAAGGCGGATTTGAAAGATGCCCTCGCCGGTTGCCGGATGGTAAAGGACGGCCCTCTCGATTTCGTTCTTCTGTGCGTGAAAAGTCAGGCTGAACTCAAGCAAGAATTTCTTCGCTTCTCCAGGAGACTTGCGCCCGCGGGCATGATCTGGGTCGGTTGGCCCAAGAAGAGCTCGGGAGTGGCCACTGATCTCGGCGAAAACGATGTGCGTGGAATCGGATTAGACGCCGGGCTGGTGGACGTAAAGGTGTGTGCGGTGAATGAAATCTGGTCGGGTTTGAAATTCGTAATCCGACTGAAAGATCGCAAATAACGCAGCCACGGACTACGCGGATCTTCACGGATAAATCTAGCCAAGAAATGAATTATCCACGCGATCTGCGTAAATCCGTGGCCCGCGTTTGCTACTCAAACTCACTCGTGATGTTCCACCGCGTAGTAGCCGGTGCGGGCCTGTACTTTGTAATCGCTGTTCTTGGGGCGGATTTCCACCTTGCGGAAAGTGCCGTCCTTCACCGAATTCGTAGGCACATAGCCGATGTTGTACTGGCTGCGTAGCTCATGTGCAATCTGATCGAAGGCGTCTCTCAGTTTCTCCATCTTGTTGCCTACCTCGATCACCCGGCCGCCGGTTTCCTGGGTGAGCTTCTTCATCTCTCCTTCCCCGGAATAGCCGCCAAACCCATAAAACCCGCGATCGGCGCACAACAAAACATAAACAATGCTGTCCGATTTTTGCGCCGCTTCCACCGCGTCCTTGATTCTCAGTTGGCTCCCCTGGTCTTCCCCATCAGTCAGGAGAATCATGGCCTTGCGCCCGACCTGCTGGCCGAGTTCATCGTGGGAAGCGAGATAGACCGCATCGTAAAGCAGGGTCCCGCGCGGAGTGGTTGAGCTGGGAATGGGCCCGCCACCCAGGCCGGGAATGACGCCCCCGCCGCCTCCGGTATTGATTTTGGCGCTGTTCAGGGCAGTCTTGAGCAGGTGGACCGAACTGGTAAAGTCCTGCAACAAATCCACATTCACGTCGAAGCTAATCACGAACGCCATGTCTTTTTCAGTCAGTATCTGGGCCAGAAAAGTACCGCCAACTTCTTTCTCCATATCGAGCACACGGGCCTGGCTGCCGCTCGCGTCGATCAGAATGCCCAAGGTCAAAGGCAGGTTCGATTCGGCCGAAAAGTACTTAGTGGTCTGAGGCTTTCCGTCTTCATAGACCTGGAAATCGTCCTTGGCCAGGTTCGGGATCAAGCCGCCTTTCTTGTCCTTGACGTTAAAGAAGAGCTGCACCACTCCCACGTTGACCTTGAGGGTGGTCACGGGCTGGTCTTCGCTTTGTCCCGTGCGTTGCTCGAGCCTCGGCCCTCCCACTGGGCCGGAATCGTTGGATTGCGGAGCATTGCTGGCAGGCGGAGGCGGAGCCTGCGCAAAAGAGGGGGTCCCAGCCAGCATCGCCAGGCAAACCAAGGCATCCAAGACTTGAAACCGACGAACTTTGAGCATGAAGGTGTTCTCTCGCTGTTTTTGGTAGTCTATTCCTACCGCTTTAGATGCACAAAGTTGATCGCATCCCGCATCTGATAGGTGGGAAATGGTTGATAGACGGCTGAGGGCTAAGAGTTTCTATGTCGAATAAGCAGAAAGCGGCATTCTGGCGATTGATTCTGGGGTTCTGCCTGGTCGCGGCCCTGGCATCTGCCCACACGCAACCGGCGCAGCCCCAGCAGAATCAGGACATTCCCGATGCGCCGGCGCCGCAACCGGGTGCGGGAACCGCCCCGGCTCCCTCCCCCATCCCGGATGCCGCTCCAGCCGCGCCATCGGGCAACGAGAAGCCGCCCCGTGAAGGAGTCGGCCCCGACGTGCGAAGCCGGGAAACCCGTGCGCGGGAGGAGGACTCCACCCCCGCACCTCCCCTGAACATCAAAACCGTCCCACAGGGGGGAGCGACGCCCGCGCCGAACGATGCCCAGGACCAGCTGTTCAAGCTGTCCGTAAACGTCAACCAGGTCATGATTCCCGTCAGGGTCACCACCGATGCCGGCCATCTGGTCGACGGGTTGTTATCCAAGGACTTTTCCGTTTATGAGGACGGCAAGAAGCAGACCCTGAATTACTTCACCAGCGATCCCTTTGCGCTTTCCGCGGCAGTGGTGCTTGACCTCGGCATGCCGGACGTTGCGGTGCAGAAAGTGAGTCAAACTTTCTCCGCCCTGGAAGGCGCGTTCAGTCCCTATGACGAAGTCTCGCTTTATACTTACAGTTCGGCGGTCTCGAGGCAAACCGACTTCAGCACCGCCAACCGGCAATTGACCGCGACACTCAATGATCTCAAGACGGTAAGGGGCCGGAATAACGGGCCGCCCGTGACCAGCGGGCCTTTGGGACCGCAAGGCCCCACCATCAACGGTAATCCGGTGGATCCGAGTGTTCCAAGGGTCTCCACTCCGCCCAAGGAATCCCACGTGCTGAACGATGCCATCCTGGCGGCAGCTCTGGACTTAAGTAAACGTGAGAAGACCCGCCGCAAGGTGATTTTTGTCATCAGCGATGGGCGCGAAGCGCGCAGCACGGCCAGCTATCGGGATGTGCTCAAGGTCCTGCTCTCGAATGGAATCGCCGTCTATGGGGTGGGGGTGGAGGGAGCAGCGCTTCCAGGCTTCAAACAGCTCGGAAAGATCCATCTTCCCTACATGGGCTACACCGACCTTCTGCCCAAGTACGCTTCCGCGACCGCCGGCGAGGTGTTCACCGATTTCTCCAGCACCAGCATGGAGGATGCCTACGCCCGCGCCATGGGGGAAGCCCGCAACCAATACACGGTAGGGTATGCCTCGCGGCTCACCCCCAGCAGCACTAAGCGCGAGATCGAGGTGCGGGTGGCCCGTCCCGACGTCAAGGTCTATGCCAAGGACGGCTATTATCCCCTGCCGGTTGCCACACGGTGAGAGGGGCGAATCCCCCTAAGCCCTTGGTGTTCCAGCTAGTAACCGCAGTAACCTGCCAGTAACGCTGGGCCGTGTGATATAAAACCAGCAGCACCAAGCAAAATTTCCCAGGGAGAGGTTTGCGGATGACGCGAACTTCTGCGCCGGGTATTGAGGAAAGCCTTGAGTTTCATCAACTTTGCAGCCCGCGAAATTAATTGCAAGATCGTCTATTACGGCGCCGGGCTGGGCGGCAAGACCACCAATCTTCAGTACATTTTCCAGAAGACCGCCGAACAGCAGAAGGGCAAGATGATCTCGCTGGCTACGGAGACGGAACGTACCCTGTTCTTCGACTTCCTGCCCCTGGATCTGGGCTCGGTCCGCGGCTTTAAGACCCGCATTCACCTCTATACCGTTCCCGGACAGGTGTTTTATGACGCCAGCCGCAAACTTATCCTGCGGGGCGTGGATGGCATCGTTTTCGTGGCCGACTCGCAGCAGGAGCGCATGGACGCCAACGTCGAAGCCCTGGACAATCTGATGGCCAACCTCAAGGAACATGGCTACGACTTCAATAAGATTCCCTACGTCCTGCAACTCAATAAGCGCGATTTGCCCAACATTCTGCCGGTCGACGCTTTGACCAAAGAGCTTCGCCGAAAGAATGAGCCGGTGATCGAAGCCGTCGCCTTCCAGGGGCCGGGGGTGTTTGAGACGCTGAAAGAGATCGCGCGGCAGGTGCTAGTGGAGTTGAAGCAGGGCGGCTAGTCGTTGTCGATCCTTGCGTATAAGGATTTTAGCCTGCGTGTCCGCTAGAACTTCCAAATCCAGTTTCTCCTAGACAAAACCGTACTTCTTCCTCAAGCCTATTAGGTCGGATGTCAGCCCTATCGAGTTGAATGTATGCTAAAAGCCTATGGATTGGGTGCGCTTTCAAAAAGCGACGGCCTTGCGCGACTCAGGTCGTGCGGAGGATGCGGCGCGCGAATTCCATCTACTGGAGGCTGAGGTCGACAGTACGAACGAGAGAGCAGCCCTGTTGATGAACGAACATACATGCTATTGCGATCTCGGCCGCCTAGATGAAGCACAACGACTCATGACGCAGATTCGTACCTTGGAAACCACCGATTTGGTTGTTCGTCTCGTTGTAGATTTTGGTGAGGCGTGTATGCATATTCAGATGGGCCAGACTGGGAAGGGACTGTCTGAATTTCAGGAAATATTGGCGCTTTATCCAGAATTGCTCCAAAGCTCCCATCGCAATCTTTATGAAAGTATTCAACGAAGGCGCGGCGTTTCTTTATCCAAACTCAACAGGCACTCGGAGGCCCTTCCTCTCTTGAGCGAAGCGTCAGCTTTCGCCAACCTTGTGGCCGAAGACAAACAGGAGATCCATTTCTACTTGGGTATTTGTTATGACCAGCTTCGCGAATGGGTTTCCGCAAAAGAACACTACTTACAGGCCATTGGGCTCGAACTGAACAGCGATCTGGAAGCCCACGCGCGGTATCAGGTAGCGATCATTTATTTCAATGCCGGTGCATTTGCTCAAGCAAAACATCACCTAGAAGCAGTCCTTCAGGCCAGAGACGGCGACGTTCCCAACCTTCCGAAGCAATATATTTACGAACTACTTTCTCGCACATGCCACTATCTGGGAGAAAAACAGGATGCCCAGAGGTACGCAAGCTTGGCTCGGCACGCTGAGAAAACCACGCCATGATGGGTCGGCGATTTTAGTGTTTGACAGTCCTAAAAAATGATCTCTTGCAGCGTCCTCTAACTCCTTCGTTAAACGCCGCTGCAGAATCTGGCTAGTCGTAGCCGCTTTATGGATGCTTCTCTTTGGCAAGTGCCGACAATTCCTGAAGAATCTCTTTGAGGCGGCGACGACGCTCTCCGTTGGCGTGGACAGCAAAAGGTTTGGGTTCGGAGATTTCGGCGTAGGTCTGATTCAGTTCTTGCAGAGAAGCAACTTCGCCTCGCAAGCTCTGTACTCGATTCAGAATGTCGGTGGCATACATTCTTACAGCATACGCTCAATTGTTCTCCAATGTCGGAGACGCTGAGGGTAAGAATTTACTTGGCTTCGGCGGTGGGAAGCGCGCCGAAATCGCGGCGTCCGACGGGCTTGGCGGTGCGAGCGACCAGTGTAGGCGCTCCCACGGCTGCCCCGTAACGCTCCATCAGCATGGGGGCCATGGCGCCCTCGGCCTCTTTGACGAAAGTAATCCCACCTTCGGCGTTCAGATCGACGCGAATGAAATCGCCGAGCTTCACCTGGTTCGTCGCCACCAGGTTTGCCAATGGGAATACCAGGTTCCGCTCAATCGCACGCTTGAGATGGCGCGCTCCGTATTTCGGATCCGTACCTTCGTGCAGCAGAAAGCTTTTCACTTTGGGAGTGCAGTTAAAAACGAACTGGTAAGCGGGCGACGCCATCAGCACGCGCTGCTGCACCATCCCCAGTTCGATTTCGAGGATCTGTTCCAGGTGCTCCGGACGCAGGGTCCCGAACACCACCGCCTTGTCAATGCGGTTCATGAACTCGGGCGAGAACTTACGCCGGGCTGCATCGAGTGCGCTGCGGTTGATCTTGTCATCTAATTTGGAATCGACCAGGGTCGCTTTCGAGGCGAAGCCCAGGCCGCCTTCCATCATGGTGCTCATCTCACTGGCCCCGAGGTTCGAGGTCATGATGATGATGCATTGCGAAAGATCCACCCGGCGGTTGTCGCCCAGGGTCAAAGTCGCTTTGTCGAGAATTCCGAGCAGCAACTGCCAAAGTGCGTCAGAAGCTTTCTCGATTTCGTCGAACAACAGAACCGACAGTTTGAGCTTGTCGGTATGCCACTGGTTCAACGCTTCCTGAGTCAGCAGCGGATGGGTTTCGCGATGGCCCAGGTATCCCGGAGGCGAGCCGATCAGTTTTGCGATCTCGTGGGAATGCTGGAACTCGGCACAGTCAATCTTGATACAGGCGCGGGCGTCGCCGAATAGAGCCTCCGACAGCGCTTCTACCACGCGGGTCTTTCCCGATCCGGTGGGTCCGAGGAACAACAGGTTGCCAACCGGGCGGCCCGGAGGATTCAATCCAGCCAGGAACATCTGGTAAATCTCCACCACCTTTTCGACTGCGGCGTCCTGGCCAACAATCTTGCGGCGCAGAGCGCTTTCGAACTCACGAGCGTCATTGCTGCGAAGGGTCGGGTCGAGAACCATGTTAGCTGCCGTTTTCATAGGTTTGTCTGGCCTTTATTCTCTTTTCGGGGCTCTACTTTAGTCCTTGGGAGACGGCTCGTTCCCTAACCAAAATGGGAGAGACAAATTCTGTCACCCCGCAAGTTCATCACTCGTAGGGTCATAGTGCAAATGGCTCGCCATCCCCAAAGGCGACTTATCTCTAGCTCCTGCAACATTTAGATGCTCATAGCGGGGAATCGGGCGCGTGCAGCGGCAAGTGCCTATCAGGGAAAGGGAAATAATTTGCGCAGGCGGGAAGTTCTTTGGCCCGGCCCGGACAGCCGCGCGGCCTTGACCACCCGTAACTGGCGGGTCCCACCGACCCCGGTTTAGCATCCGAAAAAGCCTAGTCATGGAGAAAATCTTGCGCCGCTTTGGCCCACTTTCGCTCACCTTTGCCTTCTGTCTAACTCTTGGATTCCTGGTTTTCCACCTGGGGTCTCGCGTCCCATCGGCCGCGGCCCAGACTTCGCCGCAAGCCAAGCTGGTGTCGGTGGGGAATCTTTCCGGCGCAACTTTGAAGCCGGCAAGTCCTTCCCCTATGCTGGTTGCGCCTCCCGGCAGCGTACTCTACATCGCGAAGCGCGGCGACGCAATCAACACGGTGTCGCATCATTTCATTGCGCAGACTTCTTATCTGACTTCCAGCGAGTTGACCGAGGCCATTCGTCAAGCCAACGGCGGCCTGCAGGGAAGCTTTCTCAAGGCAGGGCAGCAGGTCATCATCCCAGGAATCCTGGATGCTCCCATCGTCGAGAAATCTATTCCGGTGGCGAAGGACTTTGAAGTCCGAGCCATTTATCTGACCGGCCTGATGGCGGGCAGCGATCATGGCTTGCGTATTGTTCGACGCTGGCGGGAAGTCGGCGGGAACGCGGTGGTGTTCGACGTAAAAGACAGCGACGGGACGATCAATATCGCCTTCGATAATCCGCTGGCCGGCACTCATAAGACTTATATTCATGATCTACCGAAGTATGTGCGCTTCCTGCACTCGCAGAACATGCACGCCATTGCCCGCGTCGCAATCTTCCGGGATGAACGTTTGGTGGTCGCGCATCCCGAACTGGCGGTAAAGTCACTCAAGACCGGGCAGGCGTGGCGGGAGAACGGCAAGCTGGTGTGGACCGACCCCTCGCAGCCCAAAGTGCAGGAATATGACATTGCGCTGGCCAAGAAAGCGGCCGAAGCCGGAGCCGACGAAATCCAGTTTGACTACGTGCGCTTCCCTGCCGAAGGCGATCAGAAAGACGCCAGCTTCTACTTCCAAGCCCAGCATCCCGAGTGGCATCGTTCCGACGTGATTGCCGACTTCCTGAAACATGCCTACGCAGAGCTGCATCCGACCGGGACCCTGCTGTCGCTGGATGTCTTCGGCATCATGGCTTGGCAGCGTCCGGTGGATTTGTCGCACACTGGCCAGGACATTGTTCGCATGGCCCAGTATTGCGATGTGCTCTCGCCCATGATCTATCCGTCGCACTTCTTCGGCATGGACGGGATCGCTCGTCCGGGAGATGCGCCCGAACACTTTATTGGAGAGTCGATGGAGCGGTTTGAGAAGATCACACAAGCCAGCGGGGTGGTGATTCGTCCCTGGCTGCAGGCCTTCCGCTGGCGCGCCAAGACCTACTCGCCGGAGTACATAAAAATTCAGGTGCTGACGGCGAAGAACAAAGGCGGCATTGGCTTCCTTGTTCTGGAACGCCAACAACGATTACAGCAAGCCCGATATTGCGATGCCGGAGATGAAGGCGGCCAAGGGTCAGTATTTTCGCGGGGATGAGTTGCCGGGAACTGTGCAGGCGAGCCTGAACCATCCAACCAATTGAGTCAAAGGCCCCGCCCTCTCGCACAAAACGCGAGAAGGACGGGGCACCCGCAGTCGTGACGTTGAGCGAGCCTCGGCTATACTTCTTTCCGCAAGCTTCCCGCCCTCTCCCATGACAAGACGCGCTGTGAACCCGTCCGCACATATTGACGTAATTCCAGCTGCAGCGGAGCACACGCCGATCCTGGCCAACTTGCTGGAGTTGTACGCCCACGATTTCAGCGAGTTCCACGATGTGGCTCCCGGCGCGGATGGGAGGTTCGGCTATCGGGACCTGCCGCTTTATTGGAGCGAGGCTGGGCGACATCCGTTTCTGGTCAGGATGGATGGCAAATGGGCCGGATTCGTTTTGGTGAAGCGGGGGTCAGCGGTCTCCGGCAAAGAGACTGCCTGGGACATGGTCGAGTTCTTTGTGCTTCGTGGATACCGCAGGCGCGGAATTGGAACTCAAATCGCGCATGAAGTGTGGAGGCGGTTTCCCGGCGCGTGGGAAGTTCGCGTGATGCAGTCCAACATTTCCGCGTTTCATTTTTGGGCGCGTGCCATCTCGATGTTTACCGGTGAGGCGGTCCATCCGGTTCGCATCGAGAAAGGCGGCGAGAGCTGGAGGCTTTTTTCGTTTGAATCCAAGGGCGTGGGGTAGCGATCCCGAGGGTGCCCCGTCCTTCTCGCGGTTTTTGCGAGAGGGCGGGCCGGCGCGTCCATGTCATCGGGATGCGGGGAGAAAACGGCAAACTAGCTATTTAGAAAGAGGGAATTGTTAAAGAAATATGACAATTTTACGGGTTTTGTAGCAGGAATCATTTTTTTATTTTGCACATACCAATTCAACGTATGTTCCGGCTCTCACGTTAGGCCGTTTCCTCGATTTCGGAGGGATAGCGTCGATGAAGTACACGTCCTATCTTGCTGTACCGACGTTGTCATATCTTGCGGTTTTGGCGACAGTCCTCTTCGCCTCTGCCACAATCACTCAAGCACAATGCTGCGAACCGGACGGCTCTCCACCGTACAATCCTCCGTGCGGAGACTACTGGGATTACGGTACTTGCAGCTGGCAACCGTACGGGAGTTGCTCGCCCATCCTTGTAGACACAAGCGGCAAGGGCTTTGATTTGACTTCGGCCATCGACGGAGTCATGTTCGACATCGGAGCGACCGGAAGCCCCCTCCAAATCGCCTGGACGGCCAAGCATTCCCGCACCGCTTTCTTGGCGCTGGATCGAAATGGAAACGGAAAGATTGATAATGGCAAGGAGCTTTTCGGCAATCTTACCCAGCAGCCTCCTTCTCCGGAGCCTAATGGATTCCTGGCTTTGGCCGAGTTCGACAAACCGGAAAACGGGGGCAATGGCGATGGCATTATTGACAAGCGTGATTCGATCTTCTCGCACTTGCTGTTGTGGATTGATGAGAACCACGACGGGGTTTCGCAGCCCAGCGAGCTTCATGCGCTTCCTGATCTCGGAGTTTTTTCGTTGTCACTGCAGTACAAAGAATCCATGCGGACCGATCAGTTTGGTAATCAGTTTCGCTATAAGGCTGCGGTCAATCCTGATCCACAGGATGGTGAGTCCAAAGATGGCCGATGGGATTACGACGTGTTCTTGGTTCTCATCGATGGCAATGGAGACACGATTGAGGCATCGCCGGGAAAGGGGATTAATCCATTTCCCTCAAAATGATGGCAATTGGGGCCTTACGGTCGAAAACTGATACGCGGTGTCGGAGGTTTTCTTATGGGAAAGTCCCGTTCTTACAACCGTCGTAGCATGCTTGTCATTCTTCGGTTGAGCTTGACTCTTGTGGGCCTAGCCTTAACAGCAGCGGTGGAACTACACGCAGCCGAGAACACGCGTACAATAACGCCCTCGGGGCAGAGGATTGAGTCCATCTTTGATGGGCTGAGCCCAAGCCGCTTTGCGCTAGAATATCGCTTTGAATGGCCGCGCCCGAAAGGCATGCATGGTCTAATAGAAGGAAAGGATATAGATGAGATCTTCGGAGCAAATTTCGTCCGCGTCCAGTGCCAGTGTCCTTCGGACACGTCCTGCGCCGGGCACTTCGAGGTACTCACACCATGTAGCGGCTGCTGTTTAAACCCGACTGGGTGTCAAGGGGTTAATAATTTTCACTCTGATACTCAAAATGGGTCCTATAGCGAGGGCGTGTACGATAGCTTCTGCGGGGTTGACTGTTGTACTGATGCAAATGGGTGTGATAGTCCATAGCGGGATATCCACTGTCCTATAGCCAACAGTGTTGCCAGGGGGAAAGGAATGAAAAAGTCAAGGTTTGCGACGCTGGTCATATGTACGCTGTCACTCTCCCGGCTGTTATACGCTCAGCAAACACCGTCCGATTCATTTCGCCTGTCTGAACCGCACCACCAGTCTCACTTCTCGCCGCTTGATAACCCGTACCATGGCTTTAGGGTATGGGACAAAGACTATTTAATTGCGTACGCCATGGATGGGACATTCGATGCGAGCCCGAGTAAGCCAGCCGTTGTGCTCTACGATCGGGATGGGCGAACTGCGCGGGAAGCAATCGTTTGGTTCAAGGATGCTGCAAGCACAGGCGTCGATGATGCTTCTTTGACAAAATCCGGAAAATTAGTGGTCTCGGGAGGAACTACGAGCCCGGCTGGTGTGATCGCTAATTTTATCGCGGAAATTGACGATACCGGCCACATCAGTCGAGTCATCCGCACGACCCCTTTTCTCCCAATCTATATCTGCGCTGCGGAAGACGGTACGGTGTGGAGCTATGGGATAGACCGGGATGGGGGCGGTAAAGGTGTTAAGAGTTCCCTTAGGTTGCGCCAGTATAGCTTCGATAAGGGACAGCTACGGGCGATGCTAGATGTCACTTCATTGAACTCCTTGGGTTGGACGCTGGATCGAGGCGTCTATCCTGGGCAGATCAGCCTCAGATGCACGCCGCAGAAAGTCGGAATCTACAACGGGCACAGTAACGAGTGGGTCGAATTCGACATTCCAACGAATACGCTGAAAGTTTCGAAAGTAGAACCACTACCTCCGCCGAAGGAGCTTCGGATCACCGGGTTTGCGCTGGCCGAGTCAGGAGATGTTTTTGTTAGCATGCATGACCGGGCAAGCCAGCCACCCCGTTCTGGCCTTTTCAGACTAAGTTTTGTCGGCTCTGACGTCGGCAAATGGGTTCCAGTCAAGGATACAGTCGGCCCCTATCTTCATGGGGCACGTGTAGGACAACTTCTTGGTGTGGATGGCACCGATTTGGTTTATACCAGCGATTTGGATGGTGGGGCTCATTGGTCGAAGTTCACAAAGTGATATCAAGATGGTCTGATCCCCATTCTTGGTTGTTGCAAAATTGAGCACTTCATCAGATCAATGACTCAGGTGACTTGGCCCCATTCCATTAATCGGATTCACCCCACCGCCGGCCGCAGTTCCACTTTCTTCGTCGTGATGGTCAACTTGACGGACGGCAGCTTCGGCGGGGGCCAGTTTTCGGTGTAGGCCTCGACGGTAATTGTCCCCGGAGTTTTGCTGGCTTGCACGATCACCTGCGCGAGGCCGTTGAACAGGCTGCGTTTGGGTTCCTTGTCGGATTCCTGGCAATTGGGATCGCCGTTGCCCACGCCGAGCAGCGCGCCCTCGCCGGTGATTTTGAAGCTGATCATATTATCGGCCGTGGGCAGAGCGCGGCCTTCCTTGTCGAGCACTTCCACGCGCAGGACGGCGATGTCCTCACCGTTGGCTTCAATCTCCATGCGGTCGGCCGTCAGCTTGATGGATTCCGGTTTGCCGGTAGTCTCGCGTTTGTCCGTGAGCACGACCTTGCCGCCTTTGCTACCGCGGGCCTCGAGCACTCCCGGCTCGTATTTCACCTTCCACTCGAGATGGGTCAGCGGCTGCACTTTCTGGCTGCCCTGACTCTTGCCGTTGAGGAAAAGTTCGACTTCGTCCAGGTTCGAGTGCACCCAAACGGAGATGGGCTCGCCTTCGCGCTCGTCCCAGTTCCAGTGGGGAAACAAGTGCAGCACCGGCTCGTCGCCCCACCATGATTTGTAGTAATAAAAATTGTCCTTGGGAAATCCGCACATGTCGACGATGCCGAACTGCGAGTTGATCGACGGCCAGCCGTAGGGCGTGGGCTCACCGCGATAGTCGAAGCCGGTCCAGGCAAATCCGCCGGCCAGCCATTCGCGCGCGGCGTAAAACTTCCACCACTCCTCGGCCAGTTCCGACCATGAAGTGTGGTTCAGGTCATAGGCGCTGACCCAGTTGCGCAGCTTGTCGGTTTCATAAATGCCGCGGGTGGAAACCGTGCTCGCAGTCTCGGAGCCAACGGAGGGCTTGGCCGGATGCGCCTTATGCCACTCGTCCGGCACATTCAGGTTGTAGTTGAAACCCATCACATCCAGGCCTTCGGGAAAGTGACTGTCGAACGACCCGTTCACCGCAGCGGTGCAAAGACGGGTGGGATCAAGCTCGTGACTTCGCTCCACCATCGCAGAAATGACGGGCAGGCCCTGCGGCTCTGGCATCATCGTCCACTCTTCGTTGCCCATGGACCAGATAATGATCGACGGAGAATTGCGATAACGTTTGACCATCACCTCGAGCTGCGCCATGCCTTCGGGATTCGAGCTCATCAGACGGGTTTCGCACATCATCATCATGCCCATGCGGTCGCAGGCTTCCACCCACTCCGGCGTCGGCATATTGTGCGAAGTGCGGACCGCATTCCCGCCCATGTCTTTCAACACAGCCAGCCGATACCATTGCAGCCGGTCTGGTAGCGCTGCGCCCACGCAGGCGTGGTCATGATGATTGCAGGTGCCCTTGATTTTGACGGACTTGCCGTTGAGAAGGAACCCCTTGTCGGCGTCAAAGACGATGGTGCGCACGCCGAAGCTTACGCGCTCGGCGTCGCGTGGCTTGCCGTTGGACTCGACCGTGACAATGGCTGAGTAAAGAGTTGGGGTTTCCGGCGACCAGAGTGCGGGATCTGTCAGTCGTGCGGCTGACTCGAATGTGGCCGAACCGTCTGCTTCTATTTTCTGAGGAGCTGCCCCTGCTGTCGCAACGATTTTTCCGGAAGCGTCTAGAATTTTCCAGCTAACGCTGCAACTCTCTAGCTTAGTGCTCGCATTCTGGACCACCGTTCCCAAGGTCAGAACAGTCTCGCTCCCGTGCACATGGGTGCGAACATAACTTTCCCATTTGCCGAGATGCAGCGAGTCGGTTTTGGTAAGCCATACGTGGCGATAGATGCCTGCGCCTTCGTAAAACCAGCCGTCACCAAAGCTGGCGTCCATGCGCACGACCAAGTAATTCTTGCCGCCGTAGATCAGGAAGTCGGAGAGATCAAAACCGAATGGAGCGTAGCCGTTGTTATTGCGTCCAATGAAATATCCGTTAAGAAAGACCAGCGCATCGCGAAACGCGCCGTCGAATTCGAGCGAGATGCGGCGGCCACGGTCGCTCTCGGGAATATCAAAAGAGCGGCGGTACCAGCCCACGCTGGTCTCGGGATAGCGGCGGCCGAGCGGCTTATAACCGTGTGATTGCTGTTCTTCGTCGCGGACAAATGGCAACTCCACGGCCCAGTCGTGAGGCAAGTTCAGGGCACGCCATTTGGAGTCGTCAAACTTTGCGGTGGCGAACTTGAATTCACCGGACTTGGCAAAGTCTCCCTGGCCGTTGCCGAAACCAAGGTCGCGGGCGGGGTCCGAACCATGGCCGAAAAAGAACTTCCAGTCAAAATCTAAGAGCAGATGCTCGCGAGGAGCGACCGCCGCCATGGCTTCTGCCGAAGCAGCATTGGGGTAGCCAGCGAGCAGCGCGTTGGCACGAGCGATAGCGGAGGGGACGACCAGAGAAGAGGCAGACAACACCAGGCCGGAGCGCAGCAGATCACGACGGGTAAGCTCGGACATCAGAACCTCGCGGATGGGATCGAAGTTGGGACCGGAATCATTCTAGGTCAATGAGTTCCAAAGGCAACGCATAACTATATAGGACATCCTGCGCGTTGTGCGATACCTTCTGTTTCGATCCCGCCTTAGACACGCGCAATGAAAACCCGCTGCGACCCGGAGGGACCCTGTTGTGATAGTTTCCGGTGCACATTCCTCTCGTGCTCCGTGATGGCCTGACTTATCTGTTGGGTGATTTTGAGACTCTTCACCGGGTCGCGCTCGGAGGACGCAGTTTCCCAAAACAAGTCATCGAGCGTTTTCTTCGCGTTTGAAACAACGTGTTTCAGCTTTGACTTGATTTTCATGGCTCTCCTTAAGAGCAAGCAAACGTGCGCCGGGGAACCGGCTTTGCCATTTATCGAAGAAAGTGTTTTGCCAGCCCGGGGCAAGAATGGCTGTTCTAAATTGCGAGGTAATTTGGCGCTTCAACGCCAATTTTGTATGGATGAACTCTCTGGGTAGGTGCATTCACGCTGCCACGCTGGAAACCAATCGTTAGTGGTACATACGAATCTGGCAAGGGGCCTCAAAGGGCAGATCTGGGAGGATTCGAGCACATTCGATCTAGCGGAACTTGTGTCACCAGAAGGGGTTACTTCGGAGCAGGCAAGAGAAACCTCGCCCCTTATTTCATTCTGACGATCTAACCAGACCGTCCAGTTCTTGTGTCTCCTGGGAGGGAAGGGTCAACGGGTCAGGGGGACAGGCAGCCTTGATCCGGGCCTTTCCAGAGTCTGGGAAGATCGTCGGACAACCCGCCAAAATCGCCTCCCAAAACAAATTATCTGACTTTTCTTTGGCGGTGAGAACACTGTCCTTTACTTTCAGCCTGGTGATCATGGTTCCTTTCTTGCTTTCTAAGGTGGGCGGTGCGCCGGGACAGGGGTGAACCAGCGCACCGTGTTGCGGCTGCCGCCCTTCAGAGACAGCCTTATGTGGTGTTTCATCCGTTGATTCAATCGGAATCATACGACCGTGCCCACAGCGGTTCCTGTTCAAAATTGAACAGTTTTTAGGGTTAATTAAGGACTAAACTGTCATTGTTCGTGACGAGAGGCGGTGCTGTATGACTCCGACCGAACCAAGGGCTGTACCTCGGGTTTTATTGGTGGATGATGATGGCGCGGTGCGCGCCATGATGAATGAAGCGCTCACCCGCAAGGGATTTGAAGTGGTCACTGCTGAGTGCGTGCCTGAAGCTCTGAAATATATTGCCACCGAGAGCTTTGACGTGCTCATCACGGATCTGCACATGCCCGACCCCGGAGACGGCTTCACCGTGGTTTCCGCCATGCGCCATTCCCAGCCTGACGCTCTGACCATGCTGATCAGCGGCTACCCTGACGTGCAAAGTGCGATGGCAGCCATTCTTCTCGAAGTGGATGAAGTGCTGGTAAAACCCTTCGAGATCGGGCATCTCACCGAACTGATCAACGTAAGAATACTCAATCGCAAACCCACCAAACGGTTGGATAAAGAGAGAGTTGGCGTCATCCTGCTGCGGTGTACCGCGAATGTCGTGGAACGTTGGCTGGACAGGGCAAAAAGGAGCAGCCAACTAAACCACCTTCCGCTTACCGATGAGGAACGCACCCGGCATCTTCCCAAACTGGTGGAAGACCTCGCTATACGCTTGAGCCAGTCCAGCGCCGCGGCCAAAGACAGCGACGCCATCTTTTCCGAGGCCGCTGTGGCCCATGGCAAGCTACGGTTTGTGCAGGGCTACACTCCCGCCATGCTGGTGCATGAATCTCGCATACTCCAGGTGACCGTTTTCGGGATGCTGCAAAGCAATCTAAGCTATCTGGACTTCAGCCTGTTGTTGCCGGATGTCATGACCATCGCGGATGAAGTGGACGCACAGTTGACCCAATCGATGGATAGCTTCATGAAACTCATGAACAAATCGATGGCTGCGGCTTAGGGCAGGCGAGTAACACCGCATCTTTTCGCAATATCATTTTTCCCGCCGTCGCAAACAAAAAACGGGAGCCACTTTCGGCTCCCGAGTGTATCTCATTCTTGAATCGCTTCTACATCGTTTCGTTTCTCTTGCGCAGGAAGGCCGGCACGTCGAGATCGGCCTGCTCGAAGTTGGCGATCATAGCGTCGCGCATGGACGCGTCCCGCATGGAATCGAGAGCGAGCACCGGAGACGGAGTCGCGGTCTCCGACGCCTGAGTCATCTCCTCCATCACCATGGGCGGCAGAGGCGGCTCGGGGTCGGCCTCGGGTTCGTTTCTGCGGAAAAATTCGTCTTCCTGCGAACTGGTCTCCCGGGAAAACGTCGCGCGGGAAACCGCTTCTCGCGAAACCACGAAGCCCGTGTTCATGTCCTGGCGGCGACGATGGGCATAGTCGGCGTCTTTGAAGCCGGTGGCGATGACGGTGATCTTCACCGTGTCCTTCATCTTTTCGTCGAGCACCGCGCCAAAGATGATGTTGGCATCGTCGTCAGCCGCACTTTGAATAATGCTGCAAGCCTCCTGCACCTCGGCCAGCTTGAGCGATGCGGAACCAGTGATGTTGATGAGAATGCCGCGTGCGCCATCGATGGCTCCCGCTTCGAGCAGCGGAGAAGCAATCGCCTTTTGCGCCGCTTCAATTGCCCGCCGCGCGCCATTGGCCGTGGCCGTGCCCATGACGGCATATCCCATGTGCGCCATAATCGCTTTCACGTCGGCGAAATCGCGGTTG
Source organism: Terriglobales bacterium (assembly GCA_963802555.1). GTDB lineage: Bacteria > Acidobacteriota > Terriglobia > Terriglobales > Acidobacteriaceae > DATBAX01. Next base: position 1,910,771 of record CAWDJD010000002.1, read on the forward strand.
ATGATGCCGGGAATGGTGATGATGTCGGAAATTCCCTGCACGCCCTGGCGAAGAATGTCGTCCGCCACGCGGAAGGATTCGAAGAAGCCTGCATCCTGGGCGACGCCGAGCAGCTTCTCGTTGGGGATCACGATGGTGGTGTCCACCGATTCCATCAGTTCGGAAACGCCACGCTCCGCCTGCTGCATGCGGCGCTTGCCTTCGAAGGCGAACGGCTTGGTCACGACGGCGACGGTAAGCGCGCCCATTTCGCTGGCCAGCGACGCAATGATGGGAGCCGCGCCGGTTCCGGTGCCTCCGCCGAGTCCGGTGGTGACGAAAACCATGTCGGCGCCTTCGAGGGCTTCGATGATTTTGTCGGAATCCTCGAGCGCGGCTTTGCGTCCAACTTCGGGATTCGCGCCGGCACCCAAGCCATTGGTCAGCTTGACCCCGAGCTGAAGTTTCACCGGCGCACGCGACATGCGCAGCGCCTGCAGATCGGTGTTGGCCACCACGAATTCGATGCCCTCCATGCCGGCATCGATCATGCGGTTGACTGCATTGCCTCCGCCACCGCCCACGCCGATGACCTTGATTTTGGCGTCGTTGCGGGTATCTTCATTAAAACTGATGCGAATGTCGTCTTTTTTCATAAGCCACCTCGGTGTTGGTTTTCAGCGTTTCGATTCCAAGTTGAATCTTAAGCAATCAGCACTCATGCCCCTTTCCCAAACAGCGCCATCAACTTCGAACTCCAGCGATCGTCCTGAATGCCGCGCGCGATGCGTGCGCGATGTCCGTAGAACGCCATCCCCAGGACGGTCGCGTATTCCGGTTCGGCCAATGTTGACGGCATCTTTGCCATCGGCGCCGGCCAGGACAGCCGCACCGGGCGTCGCAGCACCGATTCCGCGATATCCAAAATTCCCGGCAGGCGCGATGCGCCTCCACTCAGCACGATCCCGCCGACGCAGCGATCCAGCATTCCGGTGTGGCGCAGGTTGTCACGCAGCATTTCAAAAAGTTCGCGGGCCCGCGGCTCCAGAATTTCTCCGACCATACGCTGCGAGATCAATCGCGAAGGACGGTCGCCCACCGACGGGACTTCCACTTCATTGCCATCGGGAATGAGTGTGACGATCGCGTTGCCATAGAGTTTCTTGATTTTTTCCGCCTCCGCCACCGGCGTGCACAGGCCCACGGAAAGATCGCTGGTAAAGTGGTCGCCACCAATCGGAATAACCGCGGTGTGAGCCACCGCACCCTCCTGAAAAACGATCAGGCCGCTGGATCCCGCGCCCAGGTCGGCCAGGCAAACGCCGAGTTCGCGCTCATCGTTGCGCAGGACAGCATCGGCGCAGGCCAGCGGCTCGAACACGGTATCGTCGACGTGCACTCCAGCGCGATTCACCGCAGTGACAACATTCTGCGTGGAGCTGGCCGCCGCCGTCACCATGTGGACACGCACTTCCAGCCGCGACGCCATCATGCCCAGCGGATCGTGCACGCAAGTGTGCTCATCGAGAATGAATTCCTGCGGCAGCAGATGCAGAATCTCGCGATCGGCTGGCAGGGGAATGGCGCGGGCCTTGTCGACTGCTAGCCTAATTTCATCGCGCGCAATCTCGCGCGCCCTGCTACCAAAATTGAGCCCGCCGTGGCTGTTTACACCCCGCACGTGCGAACCGGCCACGCCCAGCAACGCATGCTCAATGGGCACGCCGGCAGCATCTTCGGCCTGCTCCACGGCCTTCTGAATCGATGCTACGGCTTTGTCCAAATCAACAATCACGCCCTTGCGCGAGCCACGCGACTCGGCCACGCCGTGACCGCGATAACGAAGGCCGCTGTCGGTGATCTCCGCCACCAGCACGCAGGTCTTGGCGCTGCCCACATCAATCGTCGTCAAGAGATGTTCGTACTGCTTCGCCATGCCTATGGATTCTCCTGGCTCTTCGCAATCGCCGGACTTGGTTTCTTTTTCGATGGATCACTGGCCGGCTGCACCGAGGCCATGGAATTCGTTTTCACCGCCGGCCTCCGCGCCGGTGCCGTCACTGCCTTGGCCGTCGGTTTCTTCGCAGGCCTCCAGCCCGATGCAGCAGCAGCTTTTGAATGTGGTTTCTTCGCGGACGGTTTCCGGTGCGCCGTTCTTACGACTTTCTTTTTCGCGGCGGATTTGTTGGTCGCCACATGGTTCGCGACCGGCTTAATCGCCATCGCTTTAACTGGCGGCTTCGAAGCAGCGCTTGCCAAAGGCAAGTTGTCCGGTGCCTTCGGCGCGATGGTTTCGTGAGTAATCAACGACGCCGGCTTTACTCCCGCCGCCATCGCCAGCTTGGCCGCATGAAGAGACAGCGGCGCTGGCTTCTTCGCGCCCGGCATGTCCGGATTCACCACAATCTGCCGGTCGTAACGCAGGTCCACGGATTCCAGCTTGGTGAATTGTTGCCGCCACTCCCGCACATGGGCGACATATATTTTGTAGCGATCGAGATAGTCAGATGATCCCAGATGCACCAGCACTTCCCCGTCGGGATCGTTGGCGAGAACTTTCACGTCGTCGGCATCGGAGATATCCACTTCACTCAGCGTCTGCGAATAATGCCCGCCGTCGGCGTCCAACTGGCTGACCAGATCGTTGTAGATCTTCATGCGCGGCATTCGCGTAGACATCGGCTCATTGGGATTCATTCCAAGAATCACCGGGAAAGAATATTTCTTGCCGCCGGGCAGGTCCATCAGCGTACCGGTTGCGTCGATCAACATCACTTTCGAAGCGACGCGCGCGAAGGCCACCGGCGTGCGTTCCTGAATTTCAATGCGCAGATGATTGGGCACGAAGCGCATCACGCTGGCTGACTCGACCCAGGGAATTTGCTCCAGTTGTTTTTTCTGCTGCGCCAGCGGAATGAAAAAGATATTGCGCCCAATGTCGGCACCCATGACTTCCATTACCTGCGAACGAGTGACGTTCTGCAGTCCGGCGATTTCAATATCATCGCTGGAGGCCACGCGAAAGCGCCAGGAATGTTCGCCGTAGTCATACAACATGGCGGTGGCGACGCCGCAGAGAACAAGAACCGTCAATGCGATCGCGCCCCAAATGAGGCGAGTGGCAGTTTTTTGGGGAAGAGTACTGCGGCGGGCCGAGACGCGTTTCTGTCCACGCAGGAAGGGAGCTTCCTCGTCCGCATCCAGATCGAGCAGGCGCGCGTCATCTACTTCATCGCGCACTGGTTCGTCAGGCGGCGGGTACAACTCTTCCTGCGAGATGGTGGAACCGGATTTCCGTGCCATCAAACCAGGTCAGTTGTCGTGGTGAATCGAGAGCCAGATAAATATAACTGCTTTTTTCTGGCAGAGATAGGAATAATTTGGTTCGTTTTGCACAGGAGTACATCCCAGAACAGCTGCTGCCGAAAAACCTGGGATGTTTGGCGAGTCCCCAGCCAGATGACCTCTAGATCGTATGGTTGTTCGGAGTCGCCTGCCGCTTCAGGATCTTGATCTGGTCACTCTGCTGCTGCCTGAGATCGCGTTGCACATGATCGAGGGCGACGGCGCGGGCACGTTCAGACTGCACCCGGATCATCTCGGCCTGCCGTTGGACGATCCTGCTTTGCTGACATGCGAGTTTAGCCTTGACGCGAGCCAGAGCAAACTGGCCATGCTCAATCCGGCTTTCTCCCCGTCCCAAGAGGCTGTCGGCCCGATTCATGAACCGCGACTCCAGATCGGAAGCATGGTCAGACACCCAGCTAACCGCCGTATCCGTCCCGCCTGAAACGTCATCGATCCAGTCTAAATGCTTTTTTATCAGCGAGTTGCTGAGCCCAAAGGCAATAACAACGATCGCTACCAGGTAGATGTTCCGGTTCGGAAGCCATGCAGCCACTCCTCAATCTTGGGTTGCCAAGTTAGACGGAGGGAATGAGAATTCGTTACCCCTGCGCCATAATATTGTGAAGAATTCATCGCGACTTTAATCCCATGCCGAAATCCCTTGCCAAATCGTTCCGAGCCGCACTCGAGCGCGACGGGACAGGCTTGCACTGGGTGATCGTTCAGATTCCGTTCGACGTCGCGAAAATCTGGGGCTCGCGTGGCATGCTCAAGGTCAAGGGGGAAATCAACGGTTTCGCTTTTCGCACATCGCTCTTCCCCACTGGCAAGGGCGGCCACACCCTGCTCATCAACAAACGCATGCAGGCCGGTTCCAAGGCCGTGGTCGGCACCACCGCACAGTTCCGCCTGGAACCCGACACCGAAGAGAGGACTGTCACGGTTCCCGCCGAACTGGAACGAATCCTCGCTGAAGATCGCTCTTTCCGACGCTGGTTTGACGCATTGAACTACTCGACTCAGAAATACGTTGCGGATTGGATCACGAACGTGAAAAGCTCCGAGGCCCGCCAGCGGCGCGCCGAGCAGGTTGCTGAGCAACTGCTGTCCACCATGGAGGCCGAGCAGGAATTGCCGCCGGCGCTGCAACGCGTGCTCGCGCCCGGTTCGTTGGCCCGCGAAGGATGGGACCGCATGTCACAAACCCAGCGGCGAGGGCATTTGCTTGGCATCTTCTATTACCGTACCCCAGAGTCGCGCGGGCGGCGAATTCAAAAAATGTTGGAAGTGGCGATCGAGGTGGCCGAGAAGAAAAGAAGATAAAAAGCCCGAGCGATATATCGACGGGCATCCTGCCCGTCCTCTGCTGCTAGCCTAGCGTAAGAGTTTCTTGGGCGCTTTTCTGCGCCATGCCATCCGCAATGCATCTTCCAGAATGTCTGGTTTCACTTTCGCCAGGGCTACGCGCGTCGAACCATTTCGTCCCCAGCCTCCGGGAACCGGAGAAAAGATTTTCGGCTCGTCTTCGACCATCCCGGCTTGCTGCTCCGATGTTAGCAGCAACACTCCATATCCTTCAGACGCAAGGGCAAGCGTGGCGAAGATTTTTCCTCCCACCCGGAAGTCAGCGTGGCCGAAATGCGCGCCTTCCACTGCCTCCGGCATACTCAAAGCGATCCGTCGAAAATCCGCAGCGGTCATAGTTCTTTCATTCTTGACGCGCTCGATAATTAAAAAGCCCCGCATGCAGCGGGGCTTTCATCGAACTCTCCGTGCCGAATTACCAGGCACGCCTGCGAAGCAATTCCAGCCTATGACGCGTTGTGTCCGATGTCAAGACTCGAAACGCCATATCCGAGTTTCGAGTCCCAGCCGACCGTCTAGGCCACCACCCTGGCCTGCAGCTTCTCCAGGATCATCGGCCCCAGCTGCGAAACGCTGCCGGCGCCCAGGGTCAGAATCATGTCACCTTCTTGAGCAATTTCTGTAACCGAGTTGACCGCCTCCGCGAACGAGCCGGCATGCAGAGCGGCGTGGCCGGCTTTTTCGCTGATGCGCAGCGCCAGCGCTTCCGCCGTGATGCCTTCGATGGGCTGCTCGCTGGCAGCATAGATATCCAGAACAAACAACGAGTCGGCATTTTCAAAGGCGGCGGCGAATTCGTCCAGCAGATCGCGGGTGCGGGTATAACGGTGCGGCTGAAAGATGACGTGAATCTTGCGGAAGCCGCACTGCCGGGCCGCCGCCAGCGTGGCCTTGATCTCGGTGGGATGGTGGCCATAGTCATCAATCACACTGACCCCCGCGGCTTTGCCCCGCAGCTGAAAGCGCCGGTCCACTCCCTGGAAAGTTTCCAGAGCGGAGCGAATCTGGTCGGCATTCACATCGAGTCCGATTCCGACCGCAATCGCTGCCGTAGCATTCAGGACGTTATGCACACCCGGTACGTGCAGGCTGAATTCTCCGAGGTCTTTGCCACGATAGCGAACCTGAAAACGGCTGATGGGACGGCCGTCCGCCGCATCAAAGGTTGACTCAGTCAGTTTGATATGAAAGTCGGAGCCCCGCCGCGTTCCATAAGTCATCACCCGGCGCCGGACCTCCGGCAACAACCCGCGCAGCAGCCGATCGTCGTTGCAGGCCACCACCATGCCGTAGAACGGCACGCGATCCATGAAGTCCAAAAATGCCCGCTTGACATCCCGCATATTGCGATAACAATCCATGTGCTCGCGGTCGATGTTCGTGACCACCGCCAGGATCGGTGACAGCTTCAAAAAAGTGCGGTCGCTCTCATCCGCCTCAGCCACCAGATATTGCGACTTGCCGAGACGTGCGTTGGAACCCATTGCATCCACTCGTCCGCCCACCACCACCGTGGGATCAAGACCCCCGGCAGCCAGTACCGCTGCCACCATGGACGTGGTCGTAGTTTTACCGTGCATGCCAGCGATGGCGATGCCGTATTTCAAGCGCATCAGCTCGGCCAGCATTTCCGCGCGCTGGATGACCGGGATATGCAGGTTGCGGGCTTCGGCGACTTCGGCATTGTCGGCAACAATCGCCGAGCTGGTAACCACAACTTCGGCGCCAGCGACATTCTCCGCGCCATGCCCTTCGAAGATCGTCGCGCCCAGGCTGGCCAGACGCTGGGTTACGCTGGAGCTCTTGAGATCAGAGCCGGAAATCTTGTAGCCAAGGTTCAGCAGCACCTCGGCGATCCCGCTCATGCCGATGCCGCCGATCCCGACAAAATGAATACGCTGAATTTTGGCAAACATAAGTCAACTTCAGGCCAGGGATTTACTTCCCGCCAATTCCGCTGCCATGGCCGCAATATCCCTCGCGGCATTCGGATGCGATAGCTCTTGTGCCGCCTGGTGCATTCTTTGTAGCCGCTCTGGATCGCCCAACAGCGCACTCACCGTTGCCAACAGGCTGTCGCGGCTCAATTTCGATTCTTCCAGCATCACGGCTGCGCCCGCTCGCTCCAGGGCTTCTGCGTTCCGCTTCTGATGATCGTCGGCAGCGCGGGGAAACGGCACAAGAATCGCCGGCTTTCCGGCCGCAGTGAGTTCAGCCACAGTACTGGCACCGGTGCGGCACAAAATTAAATCCGCACGCGCAAAGAAGCCGGGCATGTCATCGATGAACCGATGCGCCTCGGCCGATCCGCTTAAAGCAGCGTACGCCGCTTGCGCGTCATTATAGTCACGTTCTCCGGTCTGGTGGATGACGTGAATGCCCGGGACACGCGCGAGCAGAGCCGGCATCGACTCAATTACAGCTTGGTTGATCGCATGCGCCCCCTGGCTCCCACCGAACACCAGCAGCGTCGGCTTCCCATTCCCGGGAGCCTTACCCGCGATCTCGAAAAACGCCTGGCGGACGGGAACACCCGTCACTTTGGCGTTGCGAAAATATTTTGCTGTCTCACTAAAATGAACTGCCGCGGCGGAAACATAACGTGCGACAAGCCGATTGGCAAAGCCCGGAACATAGTTGGGCTCAAATGCCAACGTTGGAATGCGTTTGAGGATTGCCGCCAGCATTGCGGGGCCAGAGGCGTATCCCCCCACGCCGATCACAACCTCGGGACCAAACTCGGACAAGATCCTTCGCGAATGTGCGACCGCACGCGGTAGATCGATGAAAGTTTTGAGGCGTGTCGTAAAACTCACTTTGTTAAGCGCGCCCACCTGGATCAACTGCAGCGGAAATCCAGCGGACGGAACCAGCCGGTTCTCGATGCCCCGCGCCGTCCCGATGAAAAGAACTTCTGCGCCGAATTGCTTTTGCAGTTCCTGGGCGATTGCGATCGCGGGGATCACGTGTCCGCCGGTACCGCCGCCCGCCAGAATAGCTCGCATGCTGTGACTATAAACCGGAATGCGTGCTGGAACGCGGTGATGGGTTAACACTCTGGCTGCGCATCATTCGGCGTGCTTGGTCACGTTGAGCAGCACACCGACGCAAGCCAGCGTCATAAACAAAGACGAGCCGCCATACGAGATGAACGGCAGCGGGATGCCTTTCGTCGGCATCAGCCCCAGCACCACACTGATGTTGATAAACGCCTGTATCACAACCATGCCGGTGATGCCGACGGCCAGGAACCGCCCAAAGTTGTCCTGGGTGTGAATGGCGGTGCGAATGCCGCTGAAATAGAAAGATGGCGAATAACGTGACGATAACGACCGCGCCCGACCAGCCCCAATTCTTCGGAGATCACCGAGAAAATAAAATCCGTGTGCGGTTCCGGCAGATAGAACAGCTTCTGCTTCCCTTCCATCAATCCCGTGCCCGTAATGCCACCCGTACTCACCGCGATCAGCGACTGAATAATGTGGAAGCCGCGACCCTGCGGATCTGAATACGGATCGAGAAACGCCAGAATGCGATCTCTTCGATAGGCCACATGAAAGATCAAAAAGTAGAGTGGCAGCACCGAAGCCAGAAGCGCATAGCCAAAATAGCGCGGCTTCAATCCGGCGACGAACAGAACACACGCTGTAATCGCGCCACAGGCGATGGCCGTCCCCAAGTCTGGCTGGAACACGATCAGGCCAATGAATACCAGTGTAGGTAGTACCGCCGGCAACAAAGTGTTCCGCCAGTCGTCCATGGATTTGGTGCGGCTCTCCAGAAAAAAAGCCAGGAATAAAATGAGCGCCGGCTTGGCCATCTCCGAAGGCTGAAAAGAGAACCCACCCCAATGCATCCAACGATGCGTATTGTGCGCCCGATCGAGCAGAAAAACCGAAATCAACATCAGCGTAGTCACGCCGAGCAACGAGAAAACCACGGCAGGATTTTTCAGGCGGCGATAGTCCACCTTCATCGCCACCACCATGGCCAGAATCCCTGCGGTGGCCCATTCCAGTTGTTTGAAGAAGAAGTAGTATCCCGAGCCGTAGCGCTCCTTGGCCATGACGGCCGAGGCGCTAAACACCATCACCACTCCTACGAATACCAGGAGCATGGTGACGGTGAACAACCAGCGATCGACACTAACCCGCTTGGCCATGGGAGGGCTTCATTTCATCACGAAGGCGTGATGACGCGAAGCAGATTTGTTGTGGATAGCCGAAGAAAGATTACTTCCGTGGTTCGGGGGTAGTCATCGCAGTGGATAATTCTCTTACCACTTCCTTGAAAATCTTCCCTCGCTGCTCGTAATTCTTGAATTGGTCGAAGCTGGCGCACGCCGGAGCGAGCAACACAGTGTCCCCTGCCTGGGCATCGACTGCGGCACGCTTGACCGCTGTTTCGAGGGTTTCAGCATGGACGATCGCCGTCGCCCCTTGAATCTGTGACTCGATCTTCGCCGCCGCAGCGCCAATGGTATACACCCGCTTGACTCGCTGCCGCAGCAAATCGTTGAGCACGGAATAATCGCTGCCCTTATCTTTCCCGCCAAGAATCAAATGAATGTTAGCGGGAAATGACTCGATCGCTTTAATGGTCGCGTCCACATTCGTGGCTTTAGAGTCGTTGTAGTATTCGACGCCGCGAATCGTCGCCACATATTCCAGCCGATGCTCGACTGCTTTGAAATTCCGAATGGTCTGACGGATGGCCTCGGGAGAGCAACCCATGAGCGAACCCACGCAGACTGCGGCGAGAACGTTCTCCACGTTATGCGCGCCTTTGAGCGGAATCTCGGAGACCAGCATGATCTCGCGCTGCCCGCTGGTTTGCCCGGAAGATGCATCGCGAAACAAAATTCGCCCATAGCGCGCGTATGCCCCCTGCTTTACTTCCTTCGCGCGGCTGAACCAGAACACTTGCGCGTGAGTCCGGCTGGCAAGACTCTCGCACGTGAGATCGTCGGCATTCAGGACGGCAAAATCGTTGGCCCGCTGATTTTCGAAAATGCGCGCCTTGGCGTCCACGTAGGCTTCAAACGTCCGATGACGATCAAGATGGTCAGGAGTGACATTGAGCACTACGGCAATCTTGGGACGAAACGTCTCGATGGTTTCCAACTGAAAGCTGGAAACTTCCAGCACCGCGATGGTTTTCTCGGATGCGCCTTCAACCAACGAAATTGCGGGAGTCCCAATGTTGCCGCCCACCACGGTCGAGTGTCCGCCCGCAGCGACGATTTCCCCGGCCAATGTGGTCGTCGTGGTCTTGCCGTTCGAACCGGTGATCGCCACGATCGGCCCCGGCAAAAACCGCGCCGCTAGCTCGATCTCACCAATTACTGTTTCCCCGAGAGCGCGGGCTTGCACCAGCGGCGGCGCATCCACAGGCACGCCAGGACTGACAACGATCAGGTCCTGTCCTTGAAAAGTACGTTCGCCATGCCTGCCGGTCTCGACTGCGATGCCATGGTCAAGCAGCATGGGGATTTCGTCCCCGAACTGCTCTTCGCTCTTGGAGTCAGACACGGTGACGCGTGCACCGTGGGCTTTCAGGAACAGCGCCGACGCCACTCCCGACTTGCCGAGGCCAACCACCAGCACGCGTTTGTTATTCAGATCCATTGGTCCATTTCACCACGGAGGCACGGAGGCACGGAGAGAAACAAGAGCAAATTGATTTGATTTTGGAGATCCAAAGATGTTTAATGTTTTCTCCGTGTCTCTGTGTCTCCGTGGTGAAAAAGATTCTATCTGAGCTTGAGCGTGGTCAGCGCGAACAAGGCAAAAATAAGCGACGCAATCCAGAAACGTACAATAATTTTCGACTCCGACCAGCCCAGCAATTCGAAGTGATGGTGTAGCGGCGCCATCTTGAAAATGCGTTTCTTGCGCAGCTTATACGAACCCACCTGCAGGATCACCGACAGCGCCTCGATCACGAACACCCCGCCAATAAACGGCAAGAGCAGTTCTTGCTTGATCATCACTGCCACGGTGCCAATCGCACCGCCCAAGGCCAGCGATCCCACATCGCCCATAAACACTTCCGCCGGATGGGCGTTATACCACAGGAACCCGATTGAGGCCCCGACCATGGATCCGCAGAAAATCGTAAGCTCGCCTACTTGCGGCATGCGCGGCAAATCGAGATAAGCCGCGAACGTAGCGTGACCACTCACGTAAGTTAAAACCGTCAGCCCACCAGCCGCAATCACCGTGCAGCCGATGGCCAGTCCATCCAGGCCATCCGTCAGATTGACCGCATTGCTCGCGCCCACAATCACAATTCCCACAAAAATAATAAAAGGAAGGAAGGCCAGCGGCCACAAAGTGGGATTATGCGCCAGACGTTCGATCACCAGGTCAGGATGCAATTGCTTGAAAAACGGCACCAGCAGCCGGGTTGAGTACAGGCCGCGGGTCTGCATGGCAATCAGCGCCACCGCAATTAGAACGCTGGAAGCAATCTGCAAGCCGATCTTCGCCTTACCGGTCAGGCCCAGGTTTCTGCGGCGTACAACTTTTATATAGTCGTCGGCAAACCCGATCGCCGCGAACGCACAGGTGGAGAAAATCCCAATCCACACAAAACGATTACTCAGATCCGCCCACAACAAGGTTGGGACAATAATAGAGATGGCAATCAGCAGTCCGCCCATGGTCGGAGTGCCGGCTTTTTTCTGATGGGCTTTCGGACCCTCTTCGCGAATGAATTGTCCGATCTGAAATTCGCGCAGGCGATTGATGACCAGCGGCCCGATGATCAATCCCGTAAAAAGCGCGGTCAGGCTGGCAAACGCAGTCCGGAACGTAAGATAGCGAAAGATGCGGAACGGCGGAAAATAGTGGAACAGCTTGACGTACAGCAGCCAATAAAGCAATCAGCCTCCGTTCTGCGTCAGTCGTCGCAGTTTCATGCTCGGCCACCGGATTGATTTCCTGACGACTGATGGCTGACGGCTGACAACTTCTCCCGCCATCTGTCCAGCGCCCGTTCCAACTTCACGCCGCGCGACCCTTTCAACAATACGACGTCGCCGGCGCGGGCCTCTCGCGCCAGCCAATCCCCGGCTTCTTCGGGCGTAGCCACAAACTCAGCCCGCATTCCTGAGGCTCGCGCCGCTTCCACCATCGGCTGCGCGAGTCCCCGCACTCCCAGCAGCAAATCAATTTTCTTTTCCGCAATATGCTGTCCGGACTGGCGGTGCATTTCTTCCCCGGCAGGCCCCAACTCCAGCATCTCTCCCGCGACCACAATTCGTCGTTTCGCCGGCGTCCTGGCCAGACTGTCCACCATGGCTTCGAGGGCCCTCGGATTGGAATTGTAACAATCGTTGATCACCGTGATGTTACCCACTTGGACGACCTGCCCGCGTTTGTCCGACGGGGCCAGCGTGGCCAGCGCGGACGCCGTCTCGGCAAGAGTCAGGCCACGGTCCACTCCGACTGCCACCGCCGCCAATGCATTGGAAATATTATGGACGCCCACCAAAGGCAGCGACGCCGGCTCGCGCTGTCCGCCCATCACGAGGTCGAACGCGGATCCCACGATGCCGAGTGAGCGAATATTTTCTGCCCGCACGTCGGCCGAGGAATGCATACCATACATGATTTTCTTGCCCTTGAAACCGTGGCCGAACTTCGAGACATGTTCGTCGTCGGCATTCAGCACTGCTGTTCCATTCGGCGGCAGGCATTCGATCAATTCGTACTTGGCGCGGGCGATGTCGGCAATCGAATTGAAAAACTCCAGATGCACCGGCGCCACGTTCGTCACCACGCCAATTTCAGGCTGCGCGATTTTCGCCAGCGCTGCAATTTCCCCAGCGTGCGACATACCCATCTCAATCACTGCCAGATCATGCTCCAGTTCGAGCTTCAGCAGCATCAACGGCAGTCCGAAGTGATTATTGAAGTTGCCCTCCGACTTCAACACGCGAAATTTCGCAGAGAGCACGTGCGCGATGGCATCTTTCGTGGTGGTCTTGCCCGCCGATCCGGTCACGCCGATTAGCGGTCTTGCCCACAAGCGCCGAACCGCTCCGGCCAGTGTCTGCAGCGCGACCAATGTGTCGTCAACCGCAAGCAGCCGCGTTTTAAGCGCATAGCGTGCAAGCTGATCTTTGCGAACGACGGCGGCCGCAGCGCCTTTTCCCAGCGCCTGTTCCACGAAGTCATGCCCATCCATTCGCTCGCCCTTCACCGCAAAGAAAAGGTCGCCCGATTGGATGGTGCGCGAATCAATCGAATATCCCTGCGCCACCGTCTGCGCTTCGAACTCCCTGGTGGACGAAAAATGTCCGCAACTCGAAAAAGCGCGAGCTTCATGAATTCTTCCCGGCGGCAGCCTGAGTGGCCGCGCAATCGTATCCCGCTTCCCTTAAGGCTTGGCGTGCGACTTCCACATCATCGAACGGAACGGTCCCCTCGCGCAGGACCTGAATTTTCTCGTGGCCCTTGCCCGCCAGCAACACGATGTCTGCCGGCGCGGCCTCCTGGATAGCAATGGCAATCGCATTCTTGCGATCAGGTTCCACCTTGTATTTCGCTCCCGCCCGCTGCAATCCCACCATCGCATCGTTGATAATCGCCAGGGGATCTTCGCTGCGCGGATTGTCTGAAGTCAGCACCACGAAATCGCTGCCCCGGCCCGCGGCTTCGCCCATCAGCGGACGTTTCGCGCGGTCCCGGTCCCCGCCGCAACCGAAAACCGTAATCACTCTTCCGTTCGGCCCGGCCCGCGTCACCAGCTCTCGGGCCAACGCCGTCAGGTTGCGCAGCGCATCATCGGTGTGCGCGTAATCCACGACCACCGTGAACGGCTGCCCGCAGTCCACACGCTCGAAGCGCCCGGGCACGTGCGTCAGGGACGCGATACCACGGGCGATTTCCTCGAATTTGCAACCGCCCACATGAGCTGCGGTGGCCGCCGCCAGAATGTTGTACACATTCACCCGTCCGATCAACGGCGAACCAATCGGGATGGTTCTTTCCGCGGCGACCAGATCGAACTTCGTGCCCTGCGGCGTGATTTCCAGTTTTTCGGTGTGAAAATCTCCTCGCGTCAGACCATAAGTCAGAACGTTGGCGCTTCGGGAACGGCTGATGGTTGCGAGTTGCCGGCCGTACTCGTCATCGGCGTTGAGCACCGCCGCTCGTGGCGGTAGAGCGTCATCGCCTTTGAACAACATTTGTTTCGCCGCGAAATACTCCTCCATGGTGTGGTGATAATCGAGGTGGTCGAGGGTCAGATTCGTAAAAACAGCGACATCGAAATAGATGCCGCTGGTTCGATGCTGCGCCAACGCGTGCGAGGAAACCTCCATCACTGCGGCAGTCGCACCTGCGCTCACCGCTTCCGCAAAGATACGATTTAGATCCAGCGATTCCGGCGTAGTATGCGACGCAGGCAAAATTCTCCCAGCCACGTGATACTCAATCGTCCCAATCAGCGCGCTCTTCCGGCCAGCTGCATTCAGAATCGCTTCCAGCAGAAACGCAGTCGTACTCTTCCCGTTGGTTCCTGTGATTCCGGTGATGGCTAACTTGCTGGCGGGCTGCCCATAAAAGTTAGCCGCCAGTCGCGCGAGTCCTTTGCGCCCGTGGGAAATTTGCGCCCATGGCACACCATCTCTGGGACGCTCGTCCGGGGAATCAGTAACCACCGCGATCGCCCCGGATGCGATCGCCTTATCAATAAACTTGTTTCCATCGCTCGACTCGCCCTGCATCGCCACGAACACATCCCCAGGCTTGATCCGCCGCGAATCGTATTCCAATCCGCTTATCTTCGGATTAACCATCTCGGGATTGCCGCTCTGGTTGCAGATTTCCGCGCCATCGAGGAGCTCAAGGAAAGTCATTGAACTGAATTATAGGACACTGCCATCCGCAGCCATGAAGAAGAACTCGCCATCGCCTGCAGATCCGGAACGACCAAACCTTCATCTGCCAAACTTCACCGTCACCCTCGAGCCCGTTTGCACATGCGTTCCCGCCGCCGGCAATTGTTCCCGCGCCATCCCGCTCCCCACGGCATCCAGGTCAAGGCCGCTCTCTTCCGCGGTTTCGATCGCCGTTCGCAAGGTCTTCCCGATGAACGATGGCACTACGATCCCGCCTTGCTCGACGTCCAGTACCACGGTCCCGTTCGTCGGCCTTTGAGCCGGAACCTCAGTGACCGCGGAGGGCGCCGGCGGCGGAGAGTCGATCGATTCCTTCTGACGCAAAGCCGCCGGTACGATTGCATTGGCTACAGTCGCCCGATCACCGCCCGTTTGCATGGGCTTCGCCCCGTTGCCCAGTTGCGAAGCCGCATCCAGCGTGTCGCTCTGGTTCGCGTCCGCCACATCAATCGGTTCCCCCAGATGGTCGGGCGATCCCTCTTCCAGGTCCTTGTCGCTGATCTTGCGCGCCAGCAAGAGCTGCCGATTGGGCGGAATTTCCACGTCATGCGGCGTGTGCAGATACTCCAGCACCTGCTGCGCGATCCGCTGGAACACCGGCGCCGAAACATCGGCGCCGTGGTGCGGGCCCACCGGCGAATCAATGATCACCGCGACCACGATCGACGGGTTGTTGATGGGCGCGAATCCGGCGAACGACGCTATGTACTTGGTGCGGGAATAGGCGTGGGTCACGGGGTCAACTTTTTGTGCGGTACCGGTTTTTCCCGCGGACGAATAACCTTCGAGAATGGCTTTGCGGCCCGTTCCCGTCAGCACCACTCCCTGCATCATTTGTTTCATTTGCGCCGCCGTGGTCGCGGAGATCACGCGTACCCCTTCTCCGGGATGAAAAGCGACCGTTTGCGGCCCCTGCTGCGGTTCAATCGCGCCCGCGACGATATGCGGCGGCAGCCGTACTCCGTCATTCGCCATGGTCGAAACCATCGCGGCCAACTGTAGGGGCGTAACTCCAATTTCCTGTCCCGTCGAGATGGCTGCGATCGAGACTTTCGACCAGCGGTTGGCCGGCTTGCTCAACCCTCTGGTTTCACCGGGGAGTTCGATCCCGGTCTGCTGGCCGAATCCGAATCCACGAATATATTTGTAGAATCTGTCATCGCCAAGGCGCAGTCCGATCTTAATCGCGCCCACTTCGCTGGAATGCGCCAGAATTTCCGCCACCGACAGATTTCCCCACGGCTTGTCATCATGGATACGCATGCCGTTGACCACGATGGATCCCATTTGGCAGTCGAATACTTCGCTGGGGCGGGTGAGCTTTTCTTCCAACGCGCTGGAAATCGTCACCAGCTTGAAGGTTGAGCCCGGCTCGTACACGTCGCTGACCGCGTGGTTCTTCAGTTTTTCCGACGTGATCTCACGCGTCAGATTGGGATTAAACGTCGGCCGGTTCGCCAGCGCGAGAATTTCTCCAGTGTGCGGGTTCTCCACGATGACCGTGCCGGTCTCCGCATGGGTCTGCGCCATCGCGGTTTCCAGCTCTCGTTCCGCGATGTACTGGATCTGCTCATCGATGGTCAGCACCACATTCTGGCCCGGCGCAGGTTGTTTTTCCACGCTGCCGAACCATTTCTTGTGAGCGTCCACCGAAATGAGCATCCGTCCCGGCTCGCCCTTCAGCTTGTCATCAAACTCGCGCTCGATCCCGCTGAGACCTCCATCGTCAGTGCCCACGTAGCCGATGACCTGCGCGGCCAAATCGCGCTTGGGATAAAACCGCTTCGATTCCTTCTGGAAATATATGCCCCGCAGATTCAACGCCCGTATGCGCTCCGCCGTCTCCCCATCCGCCTTGCGCGCCACCCAGCAAAAACTCCTGGCGGCTTTGCATTTGGCCAGCAGTTCCCGCGGATCGGCCTTGGTGATGCGCGAAATCAGCGAGATTGTATTGCCGAGGTCCGGAATATCCGAGGGCACCGCAAACACCGAATCCACTGCCACCGACATCGCCAGCTCGCGTCCGGCGCGGTCATAGATAACTCCCCGCTTGGCCGAGACTTCTTCCGTCCGCTGCTGCTGGTGCTGGGCCTTCTGCTCAAAACTTCCGTAGCGGAAAATCTGCAAATACACCAGCCGCATGCAGATGCCAGCCGACCACAACACCAGAATGGATCCCAGGAGATAAAGCCGGAGGTTCGCGCTATTGCGGTTTGTATTCGCAGCCACGAATTTCGTCCTTAGACAAACATGGCGGCCCGCTCACCCCGCGGAAGCCGCCAAAAGACTTGTGTAGAGACGGGTCGGAGCCTGTCCTGAGCGAAGCCGAAGGAACCCGTCCGCCGGGCACAGCCCGGCAATTCTCGTCACTCCGCTGGAATCACCGCGCCGAAATCACCACCGGCGTCATGCTGGCCATGACCGGCGTGCTCGCATCCGAAACAGCGTTGTCCATGCGAATCACCTGGCCCGCCTGTGGCGACTGCAATCCCATCTGCTTCGCCAATACGTCAATCCGCGCCGGATCGCGCAGCGACGCATCTTCCAGACGCAGCGCTCGATTCTCTTCCAGCAATCCGTCCCGTTGGCTCTTCAGCGACTCGATCTTGTATCCGTACTCGATGGCCTTGAAATGCTGCAAGGCATAAGTCATCACCAGCAGAAACAGGCAGCACAGCGCAATGCCAAACTGCTTCATCTCGCGGCCACGTCGGGGATCTTCCACTTTCACCAGCCGAGAATTATCGATGGGCTTGGCAAAATAAATCTCCGGCGTCCCCGCCCAGAAAGCCTTGCGCCGAACGCTGGGAACTGCGCCGTGGATCGCCGCCGCTGCCGCCATTTATGCCACCCCGAGTAAATCGGCTGCGGGAAGTTCGTATGCCGGAAGCGCCTGCCATTGCTCCACCAGCGTCGCATCCATATGTTTGTAAGCGTGCTTTTCCGCCCGCTCAACCGCTGCCATCAAATCGTTGATCAATGAGCCCGTGTACATTACTGCCTCCATTGGTTATTTCGAACTTTTCACCCCGGCCCACCCCTTACGGCTGTGCCGGGATCCCTGGCAGTTTCTCCAGGGTCAAACCTTCTAGCCTTTGGATGGAGCAGCGCTTAAGCGCTGCGTTAAGCCATCCAAATGACTCGGGCTTTAGCCCCTGATTTCTTCTAAACTCTCTCCGCCGCCCGCATCTTCGCGCTGCGCGCCCGCGGATTGCGATCCTCTTCTTCTTCGGACGCCGTCACTGGCTTCTTCGTCAGCAACTTGTAATGACCCATCTTCACTCCATCGCGGAAGGCATCTTTCACGATACGGTCCTCCAGCGAGTGGAAACTGATGATCACTATCCTTCCGCCCGGTTTCAGCAACTGCGGCGCCGCATTCAGCAACTCCCGCAGGTCGTCCAGTTCATGGTTTACGAAGATTCGGATTGCCTGAAAGGTCCTGGTCGCCGGATGAATCCTTCTCTCTGCCTGATTCATTGGCCGGGCCGCGGCCGATACCACAGCTGCAAGTTCCGCAGTTGTTCGTATTGGCCGCGACCGGACAATGGCTCTGGCGATTCTCCGCGACCTCCTTTCGTCACCGAATTCGTAAATCAGATTCGCGAGTGTGACCTCGTCCACCTGGTTTACCACTTGTTCGGCGGTCAGCTCGGCTTGCGGATTCATTCGCATGTCGAGCGGTCCTTCCGCCTGAAAACTAAAGCCTCGCGCCGCATCATCGAGCTGCAAACTGCTCACTCCGATGTCGGCCAAAATCCCGTCGTAGGTCGTTCGTCGTTCGTCGTTCGCTAGATCGGCAAACGAGCGATGCAGCAACGTGATCGTCGGCCAGTCGTGCTGTTGGTCTTGATCCTGGCCAACGACCAACGACGAACGACCAACGACGCCCTTAGAAATTTCCAGCGCCGCCGGATCCTTATCGAGCCCAATCAAATGTCCCGGTGCGCCGAGGCGTTTTGCGATTTCCAAACTGTGCCCGCCCAGGCCCACCGTAGCGTCGATATATGTCCCGCCACGCTTGACGGCTAAAAATTCGATCGCTTCTTTTAAAAGAACCGGAACATGGCGTCCACCATGCCCACCCCGCTCGGGGATGTTTAACTCTTCCGCCACTAGATGCCCAGCTCGTCCAGCGTGCCTTCATCTTCTGGTGTGAACTGTTGCTCTTCGATCTCCTTGCGGTACGCCTCCAGGTTCCGAACGATCAGGTGGGTCAGATTGCCTGTAACCGCAACCTCACCCTTGATGTGCGCGGCTTCCCGCAAAAGCTGCGGCACCAGCAACCGGCCTTGTCCGTCCATCTCGACCGCCTGCCCGTAATAGTTCACCCGGTCCAAAAACTTTTTCTTCGTAGGATTGAAAGTAGAGAGCCCCGCCAGTTTCTGCTCGATCCGCTCCCATTCCTCGAAGGGATACACTTGAGCAACCTTCCCATCCAGACTGGTGATGTAAAATTGCGTGCTGTACTTCTCGTCGATCACCCGCTTGAATTCCGCCGGGACTTTGAGCCGTCCTTTTTCGTCGACGCGAGTTGGGTGATTTCCGCGAAACATATGCATTGCCCTCTATCGGGGCCTGAAACTTATTGGTGACTACGACAAATCTGGGGGAGGTAAAACCAATCAAAATGCCGGTCGTTTCGGGTTCGTTAGGGCTGTTTTTGGGGGTGTCAGCTACAAATTCCACTGGCGCCTCTCAGTTTTCCAGTCTTGCCCACGACCTCTACCGCTTCGGCCACTTTCTACCACATTTGTCCACATCCTACGCCTAAACCGTTTGTTGTCAACAATAAAGTTATAGGTCGATCAGGGGGATCTTGGCCTCTCAGTCGAAACCGCGATGGCTAGTAGATAACTGATTCGATGACCACAATAGGTGGGGTTTACCGTCTTGGTTCTAAACCTTCTATTTCGCTGATTCTTCGCCTTTTATAATTTTCCAGAATTCTAGCTCCTTGTGGAAATCCCTCCAATCCCGCCCCCTTTGTCATCCTGAGCGCAGCAAAAGCGTCGCGAAGCGACACTTTTGCGGAGTCGAAGGACCCCTACCCGCTCCGCGAAACCGTCCACCCATGGGATTTTGCTCTTCTTAGCGACCTTCGGGGATTTTCTTTGCGCCCTTTGTGGTTAAGCTCTTCCCCCCAAGAAAAAAGGCCCCAGCTTTGGCCAGGGCCATGAAAAGTACCGCCTCTCTACCAGATCAGCTTCAACCCAATCTGCACATGCCGCGCCCCCCCCGACCCGACCACTGGATTCGAAGCCGCCACGTCGGTCGTATAGAACGCCTGCCCCACCGTGCCGCTGAATCCATCGGAGAGGTCGCTATCCACCCCCGCAAAATTCGGGTGGTTCAGAATATCGAAAAACTCTCCCCTGGCCTCGAGAGTCATACGCTCAGCAAACTTAAACGTCTTGATCACCGAAAAATCCCAGTCCACATATGCTGGACCGTAAATGATATTTCTCCTCATGTTCCCGAATTGCCCCGGCTCCGGCGGTGTAATCGCCCATCCCGGGCCGGCAAAGCAACCGTAGTTACCTAGCTGCGATTGAGACGCAAGCGCATCGCACGCAGGATTGGTGCTTCCCGCCGACCCGTCATAGGCGAAAAATGGCAGCGACCCCGGCGCTTTCTGCCAATGAACCTTAGAGGGACTGCCGGAAAAGTTCCAGCGATCGTCGAACTCGCCGGTTCCGCTGATGTCATCAGAACTGTCGTAGAACAAGATTGGCGTTCCCGTCTGTGCACTGACGATAGTATTGAGACGCCATCCGCTAAGCATCTGCGCGTGTCCCGGCCTCGACGGCAATTCGTAGGTGGTCGCCAGCGTAAAGCGGTGGCGGAGGTCGCTATCGGAATTGCTCCGTTCCGCGGCGGGATTAAGGCTGTTTTGGATATCGAAGCTGCGGTTTCCGCTGGAATCATCGATGGAATGCGCAAAGGTGTAGCCGGCCACGAAGTACAGTCCTCTGCTGGTGCGCTGTTTCAATGTGACTTGCAATCCGTGATAGATCGAATCGTCATGATTTCCCAGCATGTCGATATAGCTCAAGTAGGGAAATTGATTGACCAACGGCCGCCCTGATTGCTCGTCACCCAGCGTGTCGTTGTTGTAGACGTTTTGGTTAATGTCGCGAACGCTGTAAAGCTTGTTTCCTTTATTTCCCACGTACGCCATGGTCAGAACAGCATCGCGCCACATGGCTTGTTCCACGTTAACGTTCCAATTGATCACATACGGCGTAACGATGTTGCGGTTCACCCCGAACACCGGGCAAGGGTTGTCGGCAACTTTGGTTGGATCCGGGTTGGTTGGATCGTAATCGCAAGTAACCGCGCCTGGAGACAAATCTCCAAAAATCGGCCCTCCCGCCTGCCAGTTCGCCGAGAGAGTTCCAGGATCGGGTGCACCGTTGGGATTATCTGGAAAACTAAGAGTCGTGGAATTAATGTTTCCCGGGCTCGGCGTCTGGACTCCACCCGGTCCAATAAGCCCAAGGCCGGTGGGGATCAGCGCTAGTCCTTGCGCTTCCGTATTATTTTGTCCGATGAAAACCGAAATATGCGGGATTTCATAAATGATTCCTCCTCCCGCGCGTATCACGGTTTTCCCATTTCCCCAGGGATCGAAGGCAAACGAGAGCCGCGGAGCGAAGTTATTGGCGTCGGTGTTGTAAGGCGAGCTGATTTGCTTCCCCACTTGCACCAGACCCTTGACGGGATCAAAGTTCGCCAGCAGATCATGCTGTTCTTTGATCGGCAGAGTGATGTCATAACGCAAACCGGCATTGACCGTGAGCCTGGGCGACAGCCGCCAGGTGTCCTGTATAAAAGCGCCAATCGATTTCTGGCTGACAATGCGGTGGCTGTCCCCGACTGCTACATATCCGTAGTCCGGATTACCGGTTACGAAATTCTCCAGCGGCGAATCCTCCGGACCGTTGTAATCAAAACGGGCATAGCCGGGCCCGTAGGTGTCACGTAGATTGTTGGTGCTGCCAGTGCGAAGCTCGCCCCCAAAGCGCAGATTGTGCTTCCCCAGAATGTAGGTAGCGGTGTCGGTGAATTGCAGCGTCTGGTTGGGAGTCGTGTATAAAGGCCAGCTCCCGTTTCCTCCAATGGTGTGAGAACTGAATCCGGAAATACGAATTTCAGGAAGTCCGAAATCGACGGGATTGGTGACGCCAGTGGGAATGCCCAAACTGTTGGGATCCAGGTTGCTGTCCGCCACCGTGACCTTCTGCCCAAAGCGGTTGTATCCGATGTGCAGATTGTTGGTGAACCGGGAGCCCGGTGTCCATACCCACGCGCCTCCCAACACCTGCGCACGTGTCTCCGCTTCGGAGAGAAACAGTGGATTCAACACGGTCACATCTTCTTCCTGCTGCACACTGTCCCCGACAAAGTAAGAACCGACAAAACTGTGTTTTTGGGAAAAGTGATAATCGACTTTAAAGATCCCATTGTCCTCGCGGTTGCGATTATTGAAGTCCTGATTGATGGTTGTCCCGGGCCCCGGATTGGAAGGCAGATACGTAGCCAGCTTGGCGCTGATCGGACTACAGTCGGACGCCGCCTGGCATTCCGCCATGGCATCCACGATGCTGGTGGTGGGGTCCCCGATCGAAACCGTCACAGGTGTATCTACTGCTCCTGGATTTCCAACTTTGTCTCGTACGCCTTCGTAGTTGGCGAAGAAAAACAATTTGTCTTTCACGATCGGTCCACCCAGCGAAGCGCCAAACTGATGAAGGTTGACGGCCGATGAAGGATCAGGCGAAGGATTGAACCAGTTCCGCGCATCCACTGCGTTGTTGCGATTGAAGTAGTAGGTTGAGCCGTGCAGGGTATTCGTGCCCGATTTGATGCCGACATTGATAATGGCCCCTGGCTTCAAACCGTAATCCGCTTCCGGACTAGACTGAATATTAAATTCCTGGATGGCGTCGATCGGCAAATGCGTCGCCGGCGTCCCCTCCACACCTTCCGCATTGACTACAGTCGTGCCGTAATACGCATCGTTATCGTCGGTTCCATCCACAATAAAGTTGTTGTCTTCCGGCCGGTTGCCGTTGGCGGTGATGGAGAGAAATCCGCCCCCCGGGACGCGTTGGATTCCAGGTTGCAAGATGGCAAGGTTCTGGAAGTCGCGTCCTTGCAAGGGAAGTTCATTGATAGCTTCGTTGGAAAAAGTTCCACCCAGAACATCCGTGGTGGTATCCACCAGCGGCGCTTCTCCGGAAACCGTCACAGTTTCAACCGCCGCTCCAGCGGTGAGCTTCAAGTCCACGCGCACATCCTTCGCCACTTCCAGTTGCAGGCCGACGCGCACTTCTTTCTTGAAACTGGCGGCTTCGGCGCTCACGCTGTAGGGGCCCGGCTCAAGATTCGGAGCAATGTATTCGCCGGCCGCGGTCGTGGTCAGGGTTCGCGAAACTCCGGTCGCGGTGTTCGTGATCGTCACCTTGGCGCCGGAAATCACGGCCCCTGACGGGTCGGTTACCGATCCTAGGATCCTGCCCAGGTAGGTTTGGGCTGACAGCAGAATGGCGCTGAACAAGATCACTGCAAACATCGTTAGGCTCAAACGAAAGAGTTTCATTGGTCTCCTGTTACGGTTCGGAAATGTTAGTGCTCGATTTGTCGTGGTATGCGATCGCTGCAGTCAGCGCTCGACTGCATTGGGAAAGTCTGGTTCTCTTCCGGCGCTTGGGGAGGGCCGCCCGTAACTCATAGTCCGGATTCGAGCTTGCCGGAGTCGACCAGACGCACAATCTGTTCCAGATTGTGGTCGTTCGTCGAAAAGAAAAATAGAGGAGAAGTGTTGGTCATCGTCTGCTACGACCCGATTGGCAGCAGTTTTGGAGTTCTCCGCAGTCTGTCAAAGAACATGACCGAAGTCAATCAAGAACTTCCACGCCTACCCCGATCTGCGTAGAGACAGCCGCCTCGGCTGTCCAAGCAGGAGCGAAGCTCCCCTCGCCTCGACGCAATCACGTCAGTAGATTGCATTCCCAGGTTCGGTACTGTGCACAACTCCCTTTTCCACCGAAAGCGAGTAACTCTTGCCGCCATCCCCCGTCCACGAGGTCAGGTCAAAGTGACCTCCAGTCGTAACGTGGTAAACCGAAACATCGTGAAACTCCAGCGGCACATTTTTTTTGCAGACCTCGGGAGCATGCGTTGGACGCAAAAAATACGCGCCCTTGCCAGAACCAATCACCGTGCCTTTGCCATCGGCTTCGACCAGCACCGTGGATTTCTCGTCAATCGCCACTTCCCGCGGATTCTTCGACATGCCGTCCTGCATAATGCGCGCCAGAAAAACCAGAGTCCGCCCCATGCGGTCGCGCTTGGCGAAGTGGCTGTCGGTGATCGTATTCTCCAGGTGCGGAATCTTCAGAAAGTCGGTCACAACAGTGACTTCGTATTGATACGGATCCGGTAACGCGTCCTTCGAATGCAGTTCGTTGTCGGCCGGATCGTTGAGAGCGCCGTAAACAAATTCTCCCTGCACGGCCAGCCCCGCGCTCGTGCCTCCGATAGGCATGCCGGCGGCGATGTGCGCATTGAGTGCCTCCTGCACCGGAGTTCCCTTCCAGAAATGAATGTAGTTGGCTTGATCGCCGCCGGCAATGAACACCACTTCGGCATGCCGAATAATGTCCGCGACCGCGGGATCGAGCGCCGAAGCCCGGTCGGGAATGATCAGCGTGGCCACGGAGTTCGCCTTGCACAGGCCATTTACGTAGGAGTTGTAGTCGTCGTCTCCGTGCGCCCGCAAAATCAGGAAGTCGCCGCCATTGCCTTTGTTGCACAGCCAGCGGAAAGCTTCATCCAGATCGCTGCCGCCGCCCATCATGGCCGTGCCCGCTGTCGGGACAGTAGTTACATCGCTCTGATTGCCCAGGCGAAAGTATTGATAGGAAGCCGCACCGGCGGAATTCGCCAGCAGCAGCAGAATAGCGAGGAGGAGCAGGTTGGCGACGTAGAGGCTTCGGAACAATGTGCGTATCATGGCGTTGTCAATATATCTCACCCGCAAGAATCCGTCCTCAGTGATGGCCGCGCAGTTGTAAAATTGGCGTTATGGTACGGCATCGGTTGGTAACTCTACTTGTGTTTGCGGCATTGGGTGGAGATCGCGTTGCATCCTGTGCCGACACTTTGCAATCGCCCTGGGACTCCCATCCTGTGCAAGCCACAGACGCCGCTTATGTTTGTCCGCCCTCCCCGCATCTGGCCCGCGATTTCGAAACCAACAGTTATTACACCGATTCGCACCACTCCATTGTGGACCCATCGCTGAAAAAGTCCTACGACGATTCGACGGCGTCCTTTACGGATTTTGGGCGGGCCGTGGCCAAGGCTGCGGACAATTATCGGACCACCGGCAGCCGCGCCGCGGCTACATGCGTCATCACCTCGCTCGATGCTGCCGCCAAAGACCACGCGCTCGCGGGCGACATGAAGAGCTACCAGGCTTTCTACGTGCAGGGATGGAGTCTTTCCTCCTGGGCCATCGCTTACTTGAAAGTCCGTGGCAGCGGAGCCGCTTCCGCGGACGAGTCGAAAGAAATCTCGGCATGGTTTAAAAAGATGGCCGAGGAAAACCGCAACTACTACGACGGCAAACGCGACAAGCCCCACAGCGATGCCCACAACAACCACCTTTACTGGGCGGGACTGGCCATTTCAGCCGCTGGAGTTGCCTGCAACGATCGCAAACTTTTCCATTGGGGCATGGACGCCTACAAAGAAGGCGCGGATCGCATCACTTCCGATGGAACGCTTCCGGCGGAAATGGAACGGGCTGGCCGCGCCTTGCATTATCACGTTTACGCATTGGGCTCGCTCATCCTCCTGGCGGAATTTGGCGAGGCCAACGGGCTCGACCTCTATGCGGAAAAGAAATACGCCATCAAGCGGCTGGTCGAGCGCTGCGTGAGCGGTTTGCAGGACCCCAGCTATTTCGCGCAGCACACCGGCGTGCCCCAGGAAGCAGAGACCCTCAACGGCGAAGCCATCGGCTGGGCCAAACCTTATGTGCGGCGCTTTCCCGATCCCGGGATTTCCGCGCTGCTGGCAAAAGCGGGTTGGCTAAACTACACCACCTGGGGCGGATCGCCGCCGGACTAGTTTATTTCGTCGGCTCGACCGCAACCGCGGTCCCATAGGCGAGCACTTCGGTGACGCCCTGCATCACCTCGGTGGCGTCGTAGCGAGCACCGACCACGGCGTTGCCGCCTAGTTCGGCGGCATGCTGCAACATCAGATCAAAAGCTTCGGCGCGCGTCTTCTCACACAAATTCGTAAGCAGGGTGATGTTACCGCCAAGGATAGTCTGCAAGCCGGCTCCGATGGTCCCGAAGATAGAGCGCGAGCGCACCACAATGCCGCGCACGACTCCCAAGGTGCGGACGACTTTGAAGCCATCCAACTCAAACTGCGTGGTGACCATGTTGTGGGCAACCATTCGCCCGGGTGCGCTGTAGTTCATTCCCATGGGATTTAACCTTTCTTCATCTTCAGCAACTCTACAACAGCCCGCCGTCCTGGTCTCGATAATCTTGGTACGCTATTCCGCTTCCGTCGTAATCACGTACTCTTCGGCGGCGGGATCGTATTCCAGGTGAAGAACATTGGGTTTGCAGCAAATCTGGCAGTCTTCCACGTAAGTTTGCGTTCTTCCCGCGGAGTGGTCCACTGTGATCTCATTCCACTCACCGCAACTTGCGCATTGAAAACCCGCGTCCATAGGTGGGTATCTTACCCTAAAGACAGTGGTTACAAATAGTTAGCTTGCGGATAATGAAAACAAAGCGGTTATGGCGGTGATATGCGATTGATCCAGCCTCCAGGATACCGCGCCAGGTGGCCTGGAATGGCCTACGATCGAGGATCGCTTCCCGCATGGCCTTGAGTCTGGCCGGAAGGCCAGAATGCAGCCACGGGAAAGGCAAATCGATACGGCTTCAGTTTATATCTTGTAGATATAGAGTTCCCAGAATGGAACTCGCCGGGGCCAAACCAGATTTTGAGTGGCGCAGCGCTTCATCGCTGGGGTAACCGGTTTCTTATGATTGCGCGCGGATTGGCGCCCTGCGGGAGCGTGGTCTTGTGGCTTCTTTCCCCGGACTTTCGTCCGGGGCTAAGCTGGGGCGATCCTTCGGAGCTGGCCCTGAGGAGAGACCTATAATCCCGGCACCGGGGGGCAACCGTTGAATTCCTTAAGGAACGTATTCCCGATGTAGCCGAGATACTCGATGCCAATCTTGCTGGTGAAGAAGCCATCCGCCGTCATGTTACGCAGCAGCGAAAAGAATTCCACGCCCGGGCTAAGGCTGGGATCGGCTTTGGCGTTCTTGCGATACGCGATCAGGTCGAGAATCTCTTTTTGCTGTTCGGGGGCGCAATCGAGATAGGGTTTGTCGTAACGGTCGGCGCAGGTTTCATCCAGCCACATGAAGCCGCCGCCCAGTTTCAACTGATACTCAGAGTTCTCGCTGGTGATCAAATCAATGAATTCGGGGGCTCCGGCTTCCATGGCGCCACCGGAATCGCCGTCGGCGGGAATGATGGTCTGGCACAACGCCTGCAGCGTCTTGTACTGGTGCGGGGAAAAGAATTTCGGGGTGTAGACGCCGCCGGGCGCGTCCGCCTTCTCCGACATCACCATGTGATGAGCGTATTCCGCCGCCTGAGCGGGGATGGTACGTAGAACTCCGCCGGCAATCATCCCCAACCCGAGTGATTTCAAGACTTCGCGACGTGAAATGGATTTCGAAGACATATTTTTTCTCCCGCGGTTACAAGCTGCCGCTTTTTGCCTGGGCAATCAAGTAGTCTGACGCCCGCCACGAAAGCGCCATGATGGTCAGAGTTGGATTCTTGTCGGCGTTAGTTACGAACGGCGCGCCGTCGGTGACGAACAGGTTCTTCACGTCATGCGCCTGACACTGGCTGTTCAATACCGATGTTTTGGGATTATTGCCCATGCGGGCAGTGCCGATTTCGTGGATGATGACGCCGCCATCCTCGATACCATAGGGCCGGGCCCCGTCTGGACTGGTATTGGTCAGGTACGTACCACCTGCTGCTTCCGTGATCGAGCGGAAAGTTTCCTGCATGTCTTTCGCCATCTTGATCTCGTTGTCGCTCCATTTCCAGTGGAAGCGCAACACGGGAATGCCCCACTGATCAAGGGTGTTGGGGTCGAGATCGCAATAGCTGTCCGGGTTGGGAATCATTTCGCCGCGGCCGGCGAAACCGATGAAAGTTCCGTAGCTTTCGCGGCACTTCTTTTTCAAACTTGAGCCGTAGCCTTCGACGTAATCGCAGGTGCCGCCGAAATCGCCGACGCCGGGCATGCCGCGTCCGCCGCCGAACTCAATGTGGTATCCGCGGAGAAAATCATTCTTGCGATCGAACTTCCACCAAGGAACGTACATGTGCATTCCGCCGGTGCCGTCATGATTGTGCGGCGGCATCTTTACCAGCTGCGGGAAATACCCGCCGCCGCCGCTGCCCACGGTATCAGTGAGGTAGCGGCCCACGACGCCGGAAGAGTTGGCCAATCCGTCGGGAAAATGTACAGACTTCGAATTGAGCAGCAGGCGCGCCGACTCGCAGGCGCTGGCGGCCAGGACAAAGGCTTTGGCGTAGACGCGCTTTTCGGTCTTGGTGGCTTTGTCGACGTAAGAAACTGCAGTTGCTTTGCCGTCCTTGCCGACGACGACTTCGCGGGCCATGGCGCCGGTGATCAAGGTGAGGCGACCGGTGGCCTGCGCGGGAGGAATCATGACCTGGCTGGAACTGAAATTGGAAGCACTGATGCAGCCACGGCTGCACTGACCGCAGTAATGGCAGGCGGGACGGCCATTCAGCGGCTTAGTGAGAATGGCGAGACGGGATGGAACACAGAGCACACCAACTTTGTCGCAAGCTTTCTTAACGATGGTCTCGGTGCAGCGGGGCGGGGGAGGGGGAAGGAAAACGCCGTTCGGAGCGCTGGAAATATTTTCGTGGGATCCGAAGACGCCGATGAAGGACTCGACCTTATCGTAATAGGGCGCGATCTCTTCGTATGTGAGAGGCCAGTCATCACCCATGCCGTCGGTGGAGCGGGCTTTGAAATCCACGGGCGCAAAACGCAACGCGATCCTGCCCCAGTGGTTGGTGCGGCCGCCGACGATGCGGGAGCGGAACCAGCGGAACTTCGAGCCTTCGGCGGTGGTGTAGGGTTCGCCGTCGATGTCCCAGAAACCGTTGGGAGCGAGGAATTCGTCGTTCAACTCGTTTTGGAATTTGGCGCCAATGCCTGCGCCGCGATGCGCAAGCTGGTAGGGCCAAACGTGTTCTTTGTAGTCTTTTTCGGGGTTGAGAGCGGGCCCGGCTTCGAGCATGACGACGTTGAGGCCGCCTTCGGTCAGGACTTTGGCTGCGGTGCCGCCGCCGGCGCCGGAACCGATGATGCAGACGTCATAGGTTTTGGGAGAACGGATTACTTCCGGCATGCGTGTGACCCCTCAGGCGCTAAAGCGCGTTAACAAAACAGAACTCTATTGCAGCGCTTAAACGCTGCGCCACCCAAAAGCAGATTCCTCTCTGACTGAAGTCCGCTCAGAATGACAAGGTCCTCAATTTAAATTACCAATACAAACTTTGAAACATCCATCAAAAACGAAGCAGCTTGAGATAGGCATAGCTGCTCTCGATGCTGGCGAACGGATCCTGGGGTTTGTCGTGCTCGACAAAGTAGTGCTTGATTCCCGCCTGTTCGGATTTGCCCAGAATGCGTTTCCAGTCGATCACACCACTGCCGACGGCCGTCATGTCGAGGGAATCGCCGAAATTCTGGCCGCCGGAGGCATCGACGACGGGAAGTTTCTTCATGTCTTTTACATGAACCAGGGGAAAACGGCCGGGATATTTTTCGAAATACTTGACCGGATCCTGGCCTCCGACCACGATCCAGCAAAGATCCAATTCCATCTTGACCAGGGCGGGATCGGTTTCCTTGAGGAGGAAATCATAGGGCATCTTGCCGTCCACGGGAATGAATTCGAACCAGTGATTGTGATAGGCGAACTCGATTCCGGCCTTCTGGCAGGCCGCGCCTGCGCGGTTGAAGGTTTCCGCCGCCCGCTTCCAGCCGTCCGGTTGTTTCCGCACTTCCTCGTCAATCCAGGGATTTACGATGTAGGAATGGCCAAGAGTTTTGCTGGCCTCGAGCACGCGGGCAAAATTGTCGGGCGCGAGGCTCTTGAAACTGACGTGCGTGGAGGGATTGGCAAGCCCCTGGGAATCGAGCGCGGCGCGCACTTCTTCCGGCGAACGGCCGAAGTAGGTGACCTTGCCGGCAGCGTCCTGCGCAAACTCGGCCAGTTCGACTTCTTTGTAACCGATGGCGGCGACTTTGGCGAGGCTGCCATGGAAATCCTGCTTCATGGGAAAGCGCACGGTATAAAGCTGCAGGCCGATCTTGTCGATCTTGTGAGCGGCGAACGCCCAACTAAATCGATTCGCCATGACGGTGGCTGCGGTCAACGTTCCAATAAAGGTTCGACGGTTCATATTTAGAGTTCTCCTCGCTTCATTTGGGTGACGGCGTAATCGCAGGCGCGCGCGGTCAAGGCCATATAGGTCAGAGATGGATTCACGCAAGACGAGGACACCATGCAGGCGCCGTCGGTAACAAAAAGATTTTTCAGATCGTGGGCCTGGTTGTGAGGATTGAGCACGGAAGTCCTGGGATCGCGGCCCATGCGCGCCGTCCCCATTTCGTGGATGGCGAGACCGGGGACGGCCTTCTCATCGAAGGTTTCGATGTCTTTGGCGCCGGCGGCGTCGAGCATTTCGGAAGCGGTGATTTGCATGTCTTTCAGCAGCGCGCGTTCGTTGTCGCCAAACTGGGCGTGGATCTTGAGTACGGGAATACCCCAGGCATCCAGTTTTTCCTTGTCGAGTTCCGCATAATTCTCGCGATTGGGTAAACACTCGCCGAAGCCGCCGAAAACCATTCTCCAGGGCCCGGGCGTTCGCAATGACTGTTTGAACTCGGCCCCAATGCCCGGTTCCCGAGTTCCACGGCCCCAACCTTCCCGCGATGCGCCGCCCTGAAAACCGTAGCCGCGGATAAAATCCGGGTGCTTCTGCTTTACATTGCGGAAGCGCGGAACGTAAATACCATTGGGGCGGTTGCCCAGAGTGGTGCGATCCTCGTTGCCGGGGATCATACCAACCGCGCCGGCGGCCATGACGTGGTCCATCAGGTTGCGGCCCAGCTCGCCGCTGGAATTGGCCAGACCGTTGGGAAATTCCGGTGTGGCGGAGTTCAAGAGCAGGCGCGCCGACTCGAGAGTCGAGGCACACAAGAACACCACACGAGCGCGAAACTCCAGGGTCTCGCGAGTTTGTCCGTCGATGACGCGGACCCCGGCGACTTTCTGGTTTTGCGCATCGAGAATCAAGCTGTGCACCACGCTGAAAGGACGAAGCGTCAGCTTTCCCGTGGCCAGGGCCGCCGGCAAAGTGGAGTTGATGGTACTGAAGTAGGAGCGCGTGATGCATCCCCGGGAGCAGGGACCGCAGTAATGGCAGGGCAGGCGGCCGCGATGCGGCTTGGTCAAGATAGCGGCACGGCCGATGGTCATCATGCGTTCGCCGGGAAAATGTTTGGCGATGGCATCCTTGACCAACAATTCCGCGCAGGTCATTTCCATGGGCGGCAGAAATTTTCCGTCGGGAAGTT
The DNA here is from genome assembly GCA_963802555.1 of Terriglobales bacterium. Taxonomy (GTDB): domain Bacteria; phylum Acidobacteriota; class Terriglobia; order Terriglobales; family Acidobacteriaceae; genus DATBAX01. The sequence goes on from CAWDJD010000002.1 coordinate 1,942,129, forward strand.
GGGGAAGACCTTCGGGCTGACCGGTTATGCCGATGAAATCCTCAACATAGTCGTACCAGGGGGCGATGTCCTGATAGCGAATGGGCCAATCAATGGCAATGCCATCCTTCAAATTGGCTTCGAAGTCGAGATCGCTCCAACGATAGGATTGACGGCCCCACATGATGGAACGGCCGCCGACCTGACGACCGCGAATCCAGAGGAAAGGTTTGTCGGGGTCGTGCGTATAAGGATTTTCATTATCGTTGACGAAGAACTTGCTGTTCCATTCGTCCACGCCGGTGGATTTCGATTGGATGGGCTGATTCTGGGCGAGAGCTTTGCGGTCACCCATGCCACGAAATTTCTTTTCCCAGGTGGGAACGTGTTCGGCGTAATCCTTTTCGGGATCGATGGGACGGCCGGCTTCGAGGACCAGGGTTTGCAATCCCTTTTCGCTCAGTTCCTTGGCCGCCCAACCTCCGGTCATGCCGGAACCGACGACGATGGCGTCATACGTTTTCGCGGGCATGATTATTTCGCGGCCTCGGTAAGGGGGACACATCCGGCATGGCGCGGAGGAATGATTTGCGCGTGCAGCTCCTGCTCGAAGCCGATTTGCGAAGTGTAATAGCCGACCAGGGTGAGTTCTTTTATGGCGGCGAAAAACTTTTCTTCCACCTCATCTTCGGGTTTGCCTTTGGCCGCGGCGTGCATGCTGACCATTTCCTTATCGAGCTCGGCGAGGAGTTGAGTTTGCTGGGCGGGAGAAGCGCTGACGAAATCCTTGCCGAATAGCTTTTGGCTACTGGCGTCAACGTCCGCCAGGCCTTCGAGAAAATTGACCCGCTCGTCGTCGTTGTACCAGTCCGTGAGAATCACGTCGATGAATTCGTTCACTCGCGCGCCTTTTGCGCCCGGCGTGTCGGTCTGCGGAATGATCAACTCGCTGATGGTGGTGATGGTGGCATTCTGATGAGGATTCAGAGTTTGCAGCGCCGGGGTCTGGGGAAGCGCTTGATGAACGGCGCGGAACAAGGAAAATGCATCCGGAGAAAGAAGCGGCAGGGCTGCCGTGGCGGCCAGCAGCTTCAGCGCCTCACGTCGATTCATGCTTCGCTCCTGGACATTTTACCGGGCTTTGGCAGATTACTCCGACGTGGAAGCCGGGTCAAACCGCGGGGGTTGGAATTTGTGATGGATGGCGGTAAAGCCGAATAATCCCGCTTGCTGCGCTGCTGGCGCAGACGAGGCGTCCGCGCTAAGTGTTCATACTCCAGGTGCGGATTGTTCGGCTAGTTGCCGGGCGCTGCGAAGGGCTGCCACGGGATCGCCGGTGGGGATGAATTCCATGGCGGCGTAGCGGTTGTATTTCAACTCGGCCAGTTTGCGGAAGATGTTGGCGTAGTTGATTTCGCCAGAGCCAGGCTGGTGGCGGCCGGGGACGTCGGCGATGTGGACCAGTCCGACGAGGTCGATGTTCTTCTCTAGCTTTTCGATCAGGTTGCCTTCGGAAATTTGCTCGTGGTAGAAATCGTACAAAAATTTGACGTGGGGATTGTCCACCTCGCGGATGATTTCGAAGCCCTCGGCGACCGACGTCAGAAAGTATTTGGGATTCTCTTCCTGATCGATGTTCTCGAGCAGCAGCGTGACGTTGGCTTTGGCGGCGATGTCGGCGGCGCGCTTGAGGGTCTCCACACAGGCTTGATGAGTGGCTTCGTGGGAAGCGCCTTCGACGCGATTTCCGGACAAGACAATAATCGCGGGACACTCAATTCTTTCCGCGATGGGAAGGAAGGCCTGAAGGTCGGAGAGAAATGCCTCTCGGGTTGCGGGATCGACAATCCCCTTCACGTTGCCGGTGGCGGCGTCGAAGGTGATGCCCAAGGAACGCTTCCTGGCGTTGTAGCGGCGGAAATCGTCGTCGGACCATTTATTGAATTCGCCGACCAGCTCAACGGCACCGTAACCCGCCTCGGCAACTTTTTCAAGGCGCTGCTCGAAGGGAAGGTCGCGATAGACCGTCCATAGCATGACGGAGAGTTTGAACGGCAGGGCCGGCTTGGTTTCGGCGGCGGAAGCAATGGCGGACGGGAGCGCGACGGCGCCCGCAGCGGCAGCGGCGAAAGATCGGGCAAACTGGCGGCGGTCCATGGCGTCAGATCGATTCGATCATTAAAGGATCAGCTAGGTTCCCAGCAATTCGTTACGAACATTTTTCAGTACATAGGCGGCGCGCTCGACGCCCACCGGGCCGGACAGGATCGGGTCCTCGTTTTCGATGCTGAGAATGCCTTCGTAACCGACCTCCATGTAGGCGCGGACGATTTCTTTCCAGGTGTTGGCGCTGTGTCCGTAGCCGACGGCGCGGAAAGTTTCCGAGGCCTTGGGGAGATCTTTGGTTTCAAAGACAAAGTTGAGCACACCGTATTTGTCCACGTTGTCCTTATAGAAGACGGTGTCTTTCATGTGGGCATGGAAGAGCGCGCCATTCTTGGCGAGCAGGTGAATGACTTCGACCGGGTCGCATCCCTGCCAGAAAAGATGGCTTAAATCACAATTCGCACCGAGCTCTTCGCCGACCGCTTCGCGCAGCTTGAGCAAAGTCATGGGATTGTAGACGACGAAGTTGGGATGCATCTCGAGGGCCAGCCGGTGGACGCCGTGCTCGCGGGCAAATTTCGCCGCCTGCTTCCAGTAAGGGACGACTTTTTCTTTCCACTGCCAGTCCTGCATCTGGGCGTACTCGGGAGGCCAGCGATAGGTGATCCAGTTGGGCTGGGTGTCGGCGGGGCTGCCGCCGGGGCATCCGGAGAAGCCGACGATGACTTTGACGTCGAGCTTTTCGGCCAAGAGTACGGTCCGGCGAAACGATTCGGCGTCGCGCTCGGCGATCTTGGAATCGGGATGGATGGGGTTGCCGTGACAACTCAGTGTGGCCACCTGAATATTTCTATCTTCGAATTTCTTCTTCCAGGCGCGCAGTTTGGCAGGATCGTCGAGCAGCTCCTTGACCGGGCAATGCGGCGATGCGGGATAGCCGCCGGTGCCGATCTCAATGGCCTCCAGACCGAGCGCGGAGATGCGGTCGAGCATGTCATCGAGAGAAAGCTCGGCGTAGACAGGATCGAAACACGCCGATGGGAATTTTGCGGCCCACGCCGGCGGGCAGAGGCAGGCCGGTATCGCTCGCGGCCGGAGCCATGAGGGCAGAAGCGGCCTTCGGCAGGGCAGCTGCGGCCGCCAGCAAGCCACTGCTAGTCGCGAGAAATTTCCTACGGCTGCGGGAGTCGGGAGCAAAATCGTTCGGCATGGTTGAGGTCCCTCGCTGCAAGTTGTTCGAGAACATTTGCCCTGTGATTCTGGTTCGGCAGCATTATACGCAGATTTAGGCTGTGACCGTTGGACAGATCATTCTTGCAAAATCAAATCACAAATATTGACAAAGGATTGGCTTTCCAACACGATTCTCCGGTGAACAAATTATTGCAGCGTACCGGCTTGCTGATCTTTTTATTTTCCGCAGTTTTATCCGCCCTGGCCGTCGAACCGCCTTCGCCCCCGAGTTATGGGGTGCACCTCGAAAATGCCTGGATCCCGATGAAGGATGGCGTGCGCCTCTCGGTAACGTTGTACATGCCTGATGGCGCGAAGCCGAACGAAAAGTTTCCGGCGGTGCTGGAATACCATCCTTACCGCAAAGACGACGGCACGGCTGTGCGCGATTATCCGCTCTACACTTATTTTGCACATCGCGGCTATGTGTGCGCCCGGGTGGACATCCGTGGCTTCGGCAGCAGTGAAGGAGTTCCGACGGACCGCGAATATTCCGAACAGGAACAGTTGGATGGATTGCAAATCATCACTTGGCTGGCGCATCAATCGTGGTCAAACGGCAACGTGGGCATGATGGGGATTTCGTGGAGCGGATTTAATTCTTTGCAAATGGCGATGCGTAATCCACCGGAATTGAAGGCGATTATTGCCATCGCTGCCACGGCGGAATTGTTCCACGATGATGTGCATTACATCGATGGCATGGCGCACATCGATGAGTTTGAACTCAACATGGACATGGTGCCGGGAGAGACCGGCGCTCCCGATTACACGCTGGACGAGAAAGTTCTGGGGCCGCATTTCGACGCTCCGCCCTGGTCGCTGATGTATTTGAAGCACCAGCATGATGGGCCGTTCTGGCGGAGTCCGGTGCGTCCGCTCAGCGAAATCAAAGTTCCGAGTTTTCTTATCGGCGGCATGCTGGATGGATATCGCGACAGCATCCCCGACATGCTGATGCAGACCAAAGCGCCACTGAAGGCGATTATCGGGCCGTGGAACCATACGTTTCCCAATGATGCGCAACCCGGGCCCGAGATCGACTGGCTGGAGGAAGCGGTCCGGTGGTGGGATTACTGGTTGAAGGGGCGTGACACTGGGGTCTTGCAGGACCCGAAGCTGGTGGTCTACATGCAGCACTGGCATCTGCCGGATCCGAATCTGGCGAATGTTCCCGGCGAGTGGCGGCGCGAGGACAGCTGGCCTCCCCCCGAGGCGCGCAATACCGATTTCTTCCCGCAGCCGAATCACACACTGGCGACCTCAGCTACGGAGCATGATGTGCATCAGCTGAAGTATGTTCCATCGGTCGGCGTGGAGGCGGGATTCTGGTGGGGCGAGTTGCTCAGCGATCAGCGTCCGGTGGACGCTTTCAGCCTGGTGTACGATTCCGCGCCGTTGAAGGATGACCTGGCGATTCTCGGTCGGCCGCAGGCTTTGTTGCGAGCTTCCACGACTGCGCCGTTGGCGGATTGGTTCGCACGTCTTTCCGATGTGGCTCCCGATGGAACGGTGACGCAGATTACGGGAGCCGGCATCAATGGAGCGCAACGCGTCGGCATGAGTGATCCGAAAGATCTGGAACCGGGGAAGATTTATCCTCTGAATATTGAAATGCACCTGACTTCGTGGGTGTTTCCCAAAGGACATCGCATCCGGCTTTCGATTTCGAATGCGCTGTGGCCGATGGTTTTGCCGACGCCCTATGCGATGACGACGTCACTCGAGTTGGGCGGGAGCAGCGCTTCCAAGCTGGTACTTCCCATCGTGCCAGTGCAAGGGACTGCGGCGCCGGCTTTTAAGCTGCCGCCAACGCTCGAAGAGCGAAGCGACATGAAAGATGTGGGATATCCGTGGCCGGGTTCGTGGACTATGGGACGGGACGAGATCAACAAGAAAACTACCGTGAATTGGCATGGGAACGCCGAAGAGCAGTATCCGTGGGGCAAGGAAACTGACTACGAAAATCTGGATTACGCGGTGGACGATGCGCATCCGGAGACCAGCTCGGTGAAAGGCGAAGCCAAGAGCGTGTTTGAATTGAAAGGGCGGGTGCTGACCTGGCAGGGGCATCTCTCGGTCACGACCGATCAGAAGAATTTTTATTACAAGTACACGCGGGAGTTGCTGAAAGACGGGCAGATGTTGAAGCAGAAGACCTGGGAGGAGACGGTCCCGCGCGATCATCAGTGACGATTGTCATAGAATAAGTTGTCTTGTCCGTTCCCGCCGAATTCGATCAGCTGCGCGTGGTGCTGGTGTCCTCGCGCAATCCTCTCAACATTGGGGCCGCGGCGCGTGCCATGAGCAATTTCGGCTTTCTCCGGCTGCGGGTGGTAAATCCGTTCGATGCGGCATTTCGCGAGGCGAGGTCGGCGGTTGGGGCGTCAGCGGTGCTTGCCGATGCTGAAGAATATAAAAGCGTGGCTGAGGCCGTGGCCGATTGCAAGCTGGTGGTGGGGACAACGGCGGTCGGGGTGCGCGATTTGAATCATCCGGTCAAACGGCTGGAGAACGCCGCCCGCGTGATTCGCAAGCAACTTGCGACTGGCAAGGTGGCGATTTTGTTTGGATCGGAGAAAGTTGGGCTGTCGAACAAGGACTTCAGCCATTGTGACTGGCTGATGCGCATCCCCACGCGCGAAGACCATCGTTCGATGAACCTGGGGCAGGCGGTGGCCATCTGCATGTATGAACTGGCGCGAGATGCTTCGGTGGCGGGATCGTCGGAGAAAGAAGAACTGGCGGTTTCGGGGGAAGTGGAGCGATTTACGGCGTCGCTCATCGGGGCGCTGAAGACTAGTGGCTATGTGAATCCGGCGGCATCAACCGATGAAAAAGTAAGACGGTTAGTGAAGCGGCTCAGGATGCCGGCGAAAGATGTGCAGGTTTGGCTTGGAGTGTTGCGGCAGATTATGTGGAAGATGCGGTCGGGGAAGTGAGGGCATGCGGAGTTCGAGACACCGCGTGATCAGTTTGCGCCCTAGGCGCGTGGTCTTGGCCCATCTTTCCCCGGGCTTTCGTCCGGGGCTAAGTTTGGTCGCTCCTTCGGAGCTGTTTGTGACGCCACAGCGAACGATTATTGTTTGTAGATTTTTCCGTCTTTCATGACGAAGCTGACATTTTCCAAAACACTGACATCCTGCAGCGGATCGCCGGAAACGGCGATGACATCAGCGAATTTGCCGGGCTTGATGGAACCGACGATGTCAGCGTGTCCCAGTAAATCGGCGGCGGAACTGGTGGCGGCCTGGATGGCCTGCATGGGCGTCATGCCGTACTTGACCATGAAGGCGAACTGTTTGCCGCTGGTGCCGTAGGCGCAGACTCCGGCATCGGTGCCGAACGACATTTTTGCTCCGGCTTTCACGGCTTTGCGGAAGTTGTCACGCTGGATCTGGCCTAGCTCGGCATCGTGCTGAAGGAAGTCAGGCGGAATTTTCCCTTCCCTTCCCTGCTGCTCGATGCATTCTTCGTCGTAAATGTCCATGTCGAGATAAGTGCCGCGAGCCTTGGCGAGTGCGATGCCTTCGTCATCGATCATGCTGGCGTGTTCGACTGAAGCAACTCCGGCGCGGATTGCATTCTTGATTCCCATGGCTGAGTGAGCGTGGGCTTCGACCCGCAAGCCGAAATGACTGGCTTCGTCCACGGCGGCCTGCAATTCTTCCAACGTAAATTCCTGCGAGTTGGGATTGCTGCCGTGCTCGAGGACCGCGCCGCTCGATAGGACCTTAATGTGATCGACGCCGTTCTGGGCCAGCTTGCGAATTACTTGGCGGACTTCCCAAGGACTGTCGGCCTGTCCGTAGTGCAGGTCCCACGGAAGTCCAATATCTGGGGCCAGCCCAGTCAGGGCACCTGCGCCTCCGGTAATGGTGACGTAGGCTCCGGCCACGAACATATGCGGACCATCAACTAATCCGTTGGCAATGGCGTCACGCAGGGCGACGTCGTTTAACGCGCGATAGACGCCGACATCGCGCACCGTGGTGAATCCGGAAAGCAACATGTTGCGGGCGTTGGGGATGGATTCGTAAGCTACTTGCGCTGACGTCTTCTTGAAATAAGAAAGCGGATCACCGTTCTCTTCCTTCCCGTCGGCGAGGTGGGTGTGGCAGTCGATCAAGCCGGGAAGGACGGTCATTTTTGAAAGATCGATGATTTTTGCGTTGGCGGGGATGGCGAGATTCTTGCCAACGGCTTCAATCTTATTGTTGTGGAGGAGGATGATTTGATCGGTGAGAACGGTGGCGGAGTCGGGATCGATGAGGCGTCCGGCTTTGATGGCGGTGACTTGGGCGGCGGCAATGCCGCAGGTGAGGGTGAGTCCCAACAGACATGCAAGAAATATTTTCACGATTTTCCTCAGGCGCTAAAGCGCGTGGATCAAACCCGCACTTTAACGCAGCGCTTAAGCGCTGCTCCACCCAAATGCGGGCTTTTAGTCGGCAGCAGCGGCTGGAATTTGTAATCCGTCTTTTAGATCGGCGGCCAGTAGGCGATGAAACAAGTGCTCGCCCGCTTCCCGCCTGACCGATAGCCTGCCCGCACCATAGGCTCGGGACTTGAGCCCGCGCTGCACGGCTTCACAGATATCAAGATCTTCATCCTGCACACGCGCGCCGACGGCAACACTCTGCTGGTTGTATTCCCGGGCCACCTCGCTCACGTCGCCGAAATAAAAGTCGAAAATGACGCGGCAGTGATCGGTGTCGATGGGCAACACGAGATTGGTATCCATGTAGCCTTCGTAACAATTGATCATCAGATTGGGATATTGCCAGAAGTACCAAGCGCGATCGCCTTTGCGGGTGGAGCCGGTGGCGGCGTCTTCGTCGGACGAGACCATGGGGCTCGACTGCAAGCAGTAGCGATCTTCGTTCTCGATGGTGTACTGCTTGTAGTCGAGCACCGAGCTCAGACCTTTGTGCAGATGAGGAACGTGATAACCGCCGTCGAGATAGTTGTCGACGAAAACCTTCCAGTTGCAGTGAATGTCGTAGGTGCGGGAATCAAAATAGTGAAGTCTGCTGACGCCCAAGGGTGCGACCCGCTTTACTAGTCCGCCGAGAAAATCGTGCAACGGTGCGGCGTGGGGATCGAGATTCACGAAAACAAATTGTTCCCAGACATCGGCATTCACCGGTACCAAGCCATTCTGTTGGCGGTCGAAGCCCTTCACCCCATCGAATTCCGGCATGCCTTTCAAAGCGCCGTCGAGACCGTAATTCCAGCCGTGATAAGGGCAATGCAGGATGGAGACTTGTCCGCAGGGTTCGGTGACGACGGCGGCCGCGTGGTGACGGCACACGTTGTAGAACCCGCGCAGAACGCCATCATTGCCGCGCACGGCGACAATCGGCTCACCGGCAACCGTGGCGGTAACGAACTGGCCCGGCTTCTCGACCTGATCGGCGCGTCCGATCATTTGCCAGGTTTTGCTGAAAACAGTTTTTGATTCCAGTTCGGCGATGCGCGGATCCACGTACCAGGGAGCGGGAATAGTGGATGCTTCCGCAAGCGGGGCCCGGTCGTTGTAGCTGGCGAGAATTTCCTGCACTGAAGTTGGCATGGTCTAGTTTTTTCCCAGAGGTATCGGAATCAATTCCGGCGTTCCGCTCCGATGGCGCGGCGCAGCACGTCTAAAAACTGCGCGATGCGGGCTTCTTTTTTCTCCAGGGACTCGCCCTGGCGGCGGAACAGGCCTGGATCCAGTTCCTCGGTGAGGAGCGCGTCCTGAAAACGTTCCATGGTCCAGTCGAGGATGGAAACGATCATCTCCTGGTCCATATCGCGGCGCAGTTCTGTGCGCTGCAAACCATACCGGACAAACGTCACCGTGCCGTACGGGTCTTCGGCGAGCAAAAACCGGTTGATCTCACGTTTTAGCGTGAGGTCGGTCCCGTAATTGCCGAGCAGCGACACGCGATAGGGGATCCAGTCCTCGTGTACTAAATGCTCAGTGCTCACCAGCCAATAACGAAGGACCTCGAAGAATCCTTTATCACGCACCTCGGTTGGGGCATCGAGGTAGCGCGGAAAAGAACGGACCGCCTTCTTATAGACCTCGAAGAACAGGCCGTCCTTGCTGCCAAAATGCTGGAAGATCGATCCCTTGGCGATGCCCAGCGCGGCGGCAATGTCGCCAACGCGGGCGGCGTGATAGCCCTGCTCGGCGAAATGGCGCATAGCGGCGTCCACGATTTTGGTGCGTTTGCCTTCCGAACGGGGCCGAGGCGGCATGCGACGGTAACGGGGAGGAGAGACGAGGCTGCTGCCGATTCCACTCATTATGCTGACCTCAAGTCAGGAAACTCTACCTAAGAATTATGAGAAATTCAATTCTATTTTTCGGGCTTATGCGGTAACTTATGTTGCCTGCGGATGACTTTCGTGACCGCTGGTCATTATACAGATGACGGCCGTTTCCCAAAGGATTTATGACGCGATTGTGGTGGGCGGCGGCCATAACGGGCTGACCGCCGCAGCGTATCTGGCCCGCGCTGGACTGTCGACTCTGGTTCTCGAACGCCGGGAAATTGTGGGCGGATGTTGCGTGACCGAAGAGATCGCGCCGGGCTGCCGGGTGTCAACGACTTCGTATATTGCCAGCATGTTGCGGCCCGAGGTGATTCAGGATTTGCATCTTGCGGAATACGGATTGCGGATGGTTCCCTGTGATCCGGCGATCCAGGTTCCCTTCTCGGATGGCCACGTCGTGCCGTGGTGGGCAGACCGCGAGCGGGCGAAGAAAGAATTCAGCAAGATTTCAGCAAAAGATGCCGAGCAGTTTGTGCGCGTGGACGATCAGCTCAAAAAACTGGCGCGTTATTTGCAACCGTTCTTTTTGGAGCCGCCGCCGGAAATTGACACTGCAAGTCTGAGCGGATGGAGTGATCTGTTTCGCGTGGGCAAGCGATTCCGTGGGATTTCGAGCGATGAGATTTCGCAACTGGTGGCGTTCCTGACCGGAAGCCTGGGAGAATTTCTCGATCACAATTACGAATCGGAAAAAATGAAGACCATGTTTCTGGCCAACAATGTTTATGGCAAACATGGTGGCCCGTATCAGCCGGGGACTGCGATTGGTTTGCTGTTTCATTTGTTGAGCGGCGGGGAGCACGAGTTGCAGGGCTTTTTCGGACACGTAATGGGCGGCATGGGATCGATCACGCAGGCGCTGGCGGCGGCGGGGCGAAAGCTGGGCGTGGAGATTCGCACCTCGGCTTCCGTGGCGCAGATTGATGTGAAGAACGGCCGGGCAAGCGGAGTGGTCTTGGAGGATGGTACCGAGATTCGCGCCCGCATGGTGTTGTCCAACGCCGATCCCAAGCGGACATTTTTAGGGATGCTGTCGGCGCGCGAATTGCCGGAAGACTTTCTGCATGCGATTCATGGAATTAAGATGGACGGCCCTTGTGCCAAAGTTAATTTTGTACTTGCCGAGGAGCCCCGTTTCACGGGAACGCCTGCCAGTGCGACTGCGCTGGAGCGCACGTTCTATACCCTGGTGCCTTCGCTCGAGTTCGCGGAACGGTGCTATGACATCGCAAAGTTCGGCGAGATTCCGGAAGAATTGTGGGTGGACTGCGTGGTTTCCTCAAATGCCGATGCATCACTCGCGCCTGAGGGCAAGCACATTCTGACTTGTTTTGTGCAGTACGTTCCCTACCATTTGCGTCAGGGGACATGGGACGATAAAACGAGAACTGCTGGGCGATCGCGTGGTGAAGAAAATCGCGGAGTACGCGCCGAATGTACCAAATGCAATTCTCGCGCGGCAGGTGCTCACGCCGCTCGATCTCGAACGCACTTATGGACTGACGGAAGGCAACATCTTTCACGGGGACTTGCGGCTGGAGCAACTCTTTTTCATGCGGCCGGTTTCAGGATGGTCACAGTACCGCACTCCGATTGCCGGACTCTATCTCTGTGGCGCGGGCGCGCATCCCGGCGGCGGGGTCACGGGAGCACCGGGGCACAATGCCGCCCAACAGGTCTTACGCGATTGGAAGAAAGGAAGATTCAAGGAGGTCGCTGCATGAGCAACAGCAGTTCATTTCCAGAAACCGCCGACATCGTGATTCTGGGCGCGGGAGTAATGGGCGCGTCGATCGCCTTCCAACTCGCTCAGCGCAAAGCGGGGAAGATTGTGGTCATCGAGAAAGACCACGTCGGGCGCGGCGGCAGCGGACGATCGTCGGCGCTGGTGCGCATGCATTACAGCTATCCACCGGAAGTGCAGATGGCGCTGATCAGCCTGAAAATGTTTCAGAATTGGAAGGAAGTTGTGGGCGAGCCCGGCGACTTCCGCAAGATCGGATTTTTGCGGATCGTGCATCCCTCGGAAACTGAGAGGCTGAAGTCGAATGTGGAGATGCAGAAAAAGCTGGGAGTGAACGTCCGCTTGATTGGACGTGAAGAACTAAAAGAGTTGGAACCTGACTGGGCCGTGGACGAAGTCGAAGTTGCCGCCTATGAGCCGGATTCCGGATACAGCGATGGCGCCGGCGTGGCCAATGATTTTCTTACTCGTGCCCGCGATCTGGGCGTGACGTACTTGCCCAAAACCGAAGCAACTTCTTTTGTCGTGGCATGTGGAAAGGTTCGAGGAGTGGTTACCGATCAAGGCGAAATCAGCGCGCCTATTGTAGTCTCCGCGCTGGGCCCATGGAGCGGCCCGCTGTTTGAGAAGGTGGGACATGTTTTGCCGATCGAGCCGGAATATCACCAAGTCGCCATTTTGAAGAACGCGCCGGGGATGAAAGGCGGCGGATGTGCCTGCATTGATTCCGCCACGGCCACCTATTTCCGCTCGGATGCGCACGACAAGTTTCTGATCGGCGACTTTTATGGGAGCCGCAAAGTGAATCCCGACAACTTTCCGCAGCGGGCTTCGGATGAGTCGCTGGAAGAAATCATTGAACGGGCCAGCCGCCGTATTCCCAAGCTGGAAAACGCCGAGGTGATGCGTGGCGTGACGGGCATTTATGACATGACGCCGGATGCGCGTCCGCTGCTGGGCGAGGTTCGAGGCTTTGAAGGCCTGCATATTTGCGCGGGATTTTCCGGTATGGGCTTCAAGATTTCTCCCGCGATTGGGATCGTGATGTCGGAGTTGCTGCTGGATGGGTGCGCTAAATCGGTAGACGCCACGCCGTTTCGGCTGAGTCGTTTCTCGGAAGGCCAGCCCATCAAAGCGGATTTTGAGTATCAAGACGATTAGGAATTTAAGGAGAACGTATGGCTAAGAAAGGGATTCTCGAACGCCTGAAAGAAGGGCCAGTCCTCGGGGATGGCGGCTATTTGCTGGAACTGGAGAAGCGCGGGTGGGTGCGCGCGGGTCCGTTTACACCGGAAGTTGCGCTGCTTCATCCCGACGCGTTGCGTGAGTTGCACGTCGAGTTCCGGGAGGCTGGAGCGGACGTATTGCAGGCGCTCACGTTCTACGCCAGTCGGGACAAGCTGGCTACGGTCGGTCTGGAAAATAAATTGGAGGACTTAAATCGCGCGGCGGTAAGAATCGCGCGCGAGGTGGCCGGGGATAAGTGCCTGGTCGCGGGAAATCTGAGTCTTACGTGGATGTATGAACCGGGCAGTCCGGCGGCGGCTGATAAAGTTCGCAAGACGTTTGACGAGCAACTGGCCATCCAGACCGATGAAGGCGTGGACTTCATCATTGGTGAAACTTTTTCTTTTCTCGGCGAGGCTTTGCTCGCGGTCGAGAGAGGAAAGAAAACCGGGTTGCCGGTGATGGTGACGATCTGCTTTGAGAATACGGATGAAACGGCAGACGGAAAGTCCGCCGCCGAATCAGCAAAAGCCTTACTCGATGCCGGGGCCGACATCGTCGGCATGAATTGTCTACGCCCTCCGCAGCACATGCTGGGGCCTATGGAACAAATGCGCAAGGCGGTGGACGGCTATTTGGCTTGCCAGCCGGTCGGCTATCGTACGCCCAGAGAAAAGCCCGACTTCACTAGCCTGCCGGAATTTCCGCTTGCGCTTGATCCGCTGCAACTCACCCGCAAGGAGATGGGTGATTACGCGCTTCGAGCCCGGGAGATTGGCATCAACTATATCGGCTCCTGCTGCGGATCGGTGGCGATTCATGTTCGCGAGATGGCTCGCGCGCTTGGCAAGTTATCCGAAGACAAGCGGGTTTGGAAAAAGGGTGGCGAAAAGCCGATGTCGGCTTATGAATACTACGGCCATGATGAAATGAGCGCGAGCAGCGGCAAAAAGTAGCCGATGAGTACGCCGCCAAATTCGCCCGGAATGCAGAAGTCGCTGCCGAGTTCCTATTATCTTTCGGAAGAAGTGTTTGCCCGCGAGAAGGAACATATTTTCTTCCGGGAATGGCTTTGTGCCGGACGGGAAGAACAGCTTCCCCGGCCGGGTGATTTTCTGATCCTCGATGTGCTGGGCGAAAGTGTTCTCGTTGTCCGCACCAAAGATGGCGAGCTCAAAGCTCATTACAATGTCTGCCGTCACCGGGGCGCGAGGCTGTGTCTGGATGAGGAGCTTGCTGGAAAGGCCGACACGGGTCGGGGCATTACTGGTGGCGTTACCCCGGCCGGGACAATTCGTTGTCCGTATCATCTCTGGACATACTCGCTCGATGGCCAGTTACTGAGTGCTCCCCATTTGCTGGAGTCGGACGGCCTTAGGAAAGAAGACTTCTCGCTCTATCCTGTGGGACTCGAAATCTGGGGCGGTTTTTTCTTTCTGAATCTCTCGCCTGCAGCTGCCGCAGAGGAGAATCGATCGTTACTTAAACAGCTTGGCCCGGCGCCGGAGCGGGTGAAACGCTATCCGCTGGCCGAGCTGCGGACCGCGCACACCATTTCCTATGACGTAGCCGCGAACTGGAAAGTGATCGCGGAAAACTACAACGAGTGCTATCACTGCGCGGGAGTGCATCCGGAACTGTGCGAGGTTGTGCCGGCATTCAAGGAGCGCGGCGGCGCCCATCTGGATTGGGAACATGGCATTGACCATCGTGAAGGGGCATTCACGTTTACCCGCAGCGGCACCACCAATCGCGCGCCATTCTCCTCACTCAATGAAGCCGAGAAGACTCGCCACAAGGGCGAGCTGATTTATCCCAATTTTCTATTGAGCCTTTCCCCAGAGCATGCGGCGGCGTTTCTGCTTTGGCCGCTCGCGCCCGGACGCACGCGAGTGATTTGCGATTTCTTATTTCATCCTGACGAGATTGCCAAGGCGGATTTCGATCCCAACGACGCCGTCGAATTCTGGGACCTCATCAATCGTCAGGACTGGGCGATCTGTGAGCGCGTGCAACTGGGCATGCAGTGCCGCGTCCATGAGTTTGGCTACTATGCGCCGATGGAGGATCTGAGCCTCGATATCCGGCGTTATTTGCGGGAGCGGCTGGGCGAAGCGGAGCCTTAGCCAGCGGCGGGCTGTAACCTCTCGCGCTGAAGTGCGTGTGTCTCTTAGGAGCTCAAGGGCCCGACTGGAAGTCGGGCCCTTCCCGATTCTTCACTACAGGGTCATTTTCCCGATCTGCAGATAGTTTTGCGCGGGGACGCCGAAAGCGTCTGCGACACGATTAAAGAATGCGAACATGGCCGTGATGTAAACCGCTTCGGCGATTTGATCTTCGCTCCAACCTGCGTCACGAAGCTTCTGAACGTCCTCAGCGGTTGAGCGATAAGCGGCATCGGTAATGAGTTTGACGTAGTCCAGCAGTGCGCGCTCCGCCGCAGTAAGGCCGGCCTCGTCGACCTTGCCTTCGAGAATCGCGGTTACGCATTGATCGGTGGCTCCCTGGACACGCAGGAAGTAAGCATGACTGTCCAGTCAATATGGACACCGATTGAGGAAGGAAACGTAGCTGGCGATCATCTCCTTATAGCGGCGAGTGAGATGGCCCTCGGAGAAGTGAACGGTATTTCCGAATTCGATCACCCGGCGCAGGAAATCGGGGCGGGCGCCGAAGCACTTGATGATTCCGGGGACTTGCTGTCTTCCGGAGCCGGCGCGCCAGAAATCATAGGCGGCCGCGGTTTCGCCGGTGGCCTCGGCGTCTTCGATGATTTTGATTTTCGTGGCATGCTTTGGAGCCCGAGGCTGGGCTTCCGGAAGTTTGGCCTTCTCGTCTTGGTGACTATTTTCGGTCATGCTTAATTTTCCTTCCCCGTCTCCGGAGGTCTGCGGCGAAAGAGTTCATAGACGGGCAAACCGGTTGCGAGTACCAGCGCGCCAAACAGCGCTTCCCGCGGACTTCTTGCTCCAATCAAGACCAGCAGTATCACGATCAGCAGCAAGAATGCAATGGGCGTAAACGGGTAGCCAGGAGCCAGAATTACCGGACTGCCGTTTTCCTTATCCCGGCGGCGCAGTACGAACAATCCCGCCGCAGCCAATCCGATAAAACCCACCGCCGCGAAGATAACGTAGGAAATGATCTGCTGGAAAGTGCCGACCGCGACCAGCACGCATGCGATTATCCCCTGAATCACGATCGCATTTGCGGGAGTGTTGAATTGCGGATGCAATCGGGCCACCGAACGGAGGAACAAGCCATCCTGCGCCATGGCGTAATAAACCCGGGGAGCGGACATCATGAAGGCCGCCAAGCCGCCAACCACGCACAGAATCACAATCGCGGCGAAGATGACTCCACCTGCCTGACCAAATAATATTTCTCCGGCCTGGGCCACAAAAGTTTCATCCGAGGCGACTCTATCCAACGGGACGACATACCAGAAGACCATGCTCACCAGAATGTAAACCCCGGTCACGGTCAACACGCCATAGAGCAAAGCGCGCGGCAAGGTGCGGCTGGGGTCACGCACTTCGCCGGCAATTTTGCTCACGTCCCACCAGCCGCCAAAAGAGAAGAACGCACCCACCATGCCGGCGGCGAGAGCGGGAAGAAGCGGTATCGATCCGGGGCGACGGGCCACGAAGGGAACAAAATTCGACCACGCTCCCAGGCGAAATGCTATCGCCCAAACGGTCAGCAGCGCCAGGACGCCGAGCTTCAGCCAAGTGATCCAACGCAAGAATCCGGCGCTCAGGCGAATGCTCAGGATGTTCATCAGGCAGAGAGCCCAGATCACGGCGCCAGCTGCCAGCTTTACGGTAAGAGGAGACCAGTGGAAGATATAGGCAGCATATCCCGCAGCTCCCGTGGAAAGGGCGGCCGTGAGTCCAGGATCGAGAACGAGCAGGCACATCCAGCCGTAAAGAAACGCCACGCGACGCCCGAAAATTTCCTGCAGATAGACGTACAGTCCGCCGGAGCGCGGGAAACGGCCCGCGAGTTCGCCGTAGCAGAAAGCACCACTCAAGGTCATGGCGCCAACGACGAGCCAGACTACCAGGAGCCAGAACGGAGAACCCAAAGACTTCGCCATACCCGCAGGCGTGAGGAAAATGCCGACCGCAATGCACTCGCCAGCTACGGCTGCCGTGGCCGAGGCAAGACCCAACTCCCGCCGCAACTTGCTCTGGGTGGCGGCGGGAACTGTGGAAGTCGTGGCAGCCATCGTTTGGACACTCCAGGGTCGCAAAAATTTAAACGAATGCGCATCGCGGAGCAATAACGCAAATGCAGTAGAGCAGCATGCGCGGCGGGCCGATACATAGCGGCGCGGAACGCCGTTTCCACGGTTTTCGCCACACTCATACTATCTTTCCATTATTGACCGAAGAAATCCCATCCCTATAATCGCCGAACTTAACGCCCAATCAATTTCGCGAGGAAAAATGGGGAAATGCCTGAGTACGCTGAGGGTCCTGGCTTGTGTATTGGCCATTTGCTTCAGCATGAACCTGGCCGCGCAACAAATCACGGGCAGCATTCACGGAACTTTGGCGGATCCAAGTGGAGCCATCATTCCGGGTGCCACCATCACCGCGAAGCAGGTCGAAACCGGCCTGACCCGTTCGGCAGTCACGGACCGTCAGGGAGCCTATCTGCTGGTCGAACTCCCCATCGGGCACTACCAGTTAGCGGCCGAAGCGAAGGGCTTCGAGAGGTACTTGCAGCAAGGAATCTCTCTCGATGTCAATGAGACGGCAACGGTGAGCATCCATCTCAAGGTGGGGTCGGAGGCCCAGCAAGTGGAAGTGAACGCCGACGCTGAGTTGGTGCAAAGCACGGTCAGCAGTCTGGGACAAACGGTGATGGAGCGCGAGATCCTCGATCTGCCGCTCGACGGCCGCAACTTCGCTCAACTAGGACTGCTTCAGCCTGGCGTTGTGCCCTTGACCCCTGGGCTTTTGCAAGCCGGAGGTCCGGCTCGCCAGGGCCAGCCTTACGCGGTCGACGGCCAGCGGCCGGAGTCGAACAATTTCCTGATCGACGGGGCTGACAATGTCAACGCCGTGGACGCCGGTTTTGTTCTCAAGCCGCCCATCGACTCCATCGCCGAGTTCAGGATCCTTACCCATAATGCGAGCGCCGAATTCGGCCGCAACACTGGTTCCACGACCAATATTGTCACGCGCTCGGGGACAAACCGGTTTCACGGCGCTCTCTGGGAATTTCTGCGCAACGATGCCATGGACTCGTCCGATTACTTCAGCCAGAGCGTCCAGCCTTTGAAGCAGAACCAGTTCGGCGGCACGTTCGGGGGGCCAATCGTCAAGGACAAAACCTTTTTCTTCGGATACTACGAAGGCTTCCGCAATCGCCAAGGTGAAACTGTGCCTGCGACAGTGCCCTCACAGGACGAAAGAGGAGGAGACTTCGGCCAGCTCTGCACTTCTATACCCAATGACGCATTTGTGGCCGGTACTTGCACGAACACTGTGACCAACACTCCCGACCCTGCAGGGCAGCTTACCTTCTTCGGCACGCCTGTACCGAACAACCAAATGACTCTCTTCACGCCCATCGATCCAACGTCGATGCAGGTCTTGCGGCTTTTTCCTCTGCCGAATCGAGGGGCGAATGGATTTGTCGCCACCCAGTCTCTAAGCCAGACGAATGACCAATTCGGATTTCGGTTGGACCATTACCTCACCCCTGCGGACACTCTGAATTTCCGTTACATGTTCAGCACGGGACCAACGCTCGATCCGCTTTCGACCGCGGGCGCCAATGTCCCCGGCTTTCCGGTGGGCCAGGACGATCGCTCGCAGAACTTTGTAGCCCAGGAGACCCACATCTTCTCGCCATCCACTATTGGCGTGTTTCGCGCTTCGTATCTGCGCAATAAACTCCTGCTTGACGAGCACCTCAACCATGAGTCAGATTTGGGCTTTACCTACGCGCCTACCCTTCCCGAGGCGGCTGGCCCGCCATTCATTCAGGTGGCGGGTTATGCGTCGGTGGGAGACCCCATCACAGGGCCGCGTAACTCGCTTCAGAACACCTATGACTTCTCCGGCTCTCTGAGCTGGATCCACGGCCGGCATGAAGCGAAATTTGGCGGAGGTTTCCGCCTCGACCAGATCAACGCCTTGCAAGGTATCGCCACCAATGGATTCTTCGTATTCGCCGGCATCCCCTCATTCGAGGACTTCCTCTACAACGATGGTTTTGCCAACTTCCTGTCGGCGAATCCGGTGGTCTTTCTGCAAGGTGGGGGGAATTTCGATCGCCACATCCGCGACCGGGCCCTCGATTTGTACGGCCAGGACACCTACAAGGTCACGTCCCGGCTGACGCTGAATCTCGGGCTTCGCTACGAACTGCCATTCCCCTCCACCGAGACCAAGAATCAAGTGAATCTCTTTGTTCCAGGGGCGCAGTCGACGGTTATTCCTGACGCTCCGGCGGGCCTTCTCTATCCGGGCGATGCGGGCGTGCCAGCCGGGTTGATTGCAACTCAGAAGACGGCCTTTGCGCCCCGTGTAGGATTGGCTTGGGACCCGCTCGGCGATGGTAAAACGGTGGTTAGCGCCGCCTACGGGATTTTCTACGAGCCCTATTACACCGGCCAAGGTGGACCGTTGCAGGATCCGATCAGTTCCCCTCCCTATCTGAAGACAATACAGCTGGGGTTTGGTCAGATTCAATCGTTTGCCAACCCATACGCCAACTCGAATCCCTTTGCCGATCCATTCCCTCAACCGATGACTCTGCTCGTGGTTTCTAAGAACCTGCATCTACCCTACGCGCAGGATTGGAACCTCAACGTTCAACGCTCATTAGGCGCAAACTGGCTGTTCCAGCTCGGATACGTGGGCACCACCGGAGTAAGATTGCCGCGATTCATTGAAGGGAATCCGGCCGTCTATTATCCCGGCGTTTCCAACGAGAACAACGTCAACCAGCGCCGCCTGTATTCCGGATGCACTCTGGCGCAACCGGATAACTGTATTTACGCCTCGGTCGGTGAGATCGCCAGCATCGCAAATTCCAACTACCACGCCCTCGAAACCAGCTTGCGCAAGCGCTTCAGCCATGGTCTTTCCTTCCTGGCGTCCTACACTTGGTCGCATTCCATCGATGACGTATCGTCTTTCAACATCACCGGATCGGCCTCGCAGGACACGGCGGGAGAAAATGATCTGGCGCAGGATCCGAATAATTTGGCGGCCGAGCGCGGCCGTTCCATGTTCGATTCCCGCAATCGCTTTGTGTTGAGCTATCAGTGGAGCATTCCGTACCTACAACACTCCAGTACCTGGTACGGACACGTTTTCGGGGACTGGCAGTTGAACGGAATCTTTACTGCAATGAGTGGCACGCCCTTCACGGTATTCGATTCCAACGACGTTTCGCTGCAAGGACAGGCGCCGGAGATTTCCGGATTTTCCAGCAACCGGCCCAATCTGATTGCTGATCCGAATTCCGGCCCGCGCACCGCGGCGCAATGGTTCAACGTGGGCGCGTTTCAGAGGATTGTCCAGGACCCGAATTCTCCGGTCCAGCAATTCGGCGACGAAGGTCGCAACGTAGTTCAAGGTCCGGGATTCGTAAACTGGGACTTCTCGGCGTTAAAGAACATTCGGCTGACGGAGACAAAACAACTCCAATTCCGCGGCGAGCTATTCAACATCCTCAATCATACGAACTTCCGGCTGCCGGTCAGCGACATCGAATCGTCGACCTTTGGGCAAGTCCAGCAGGATGTGAGTCCGAGAGTGATTCAGGTGGCGCTGAAGCTTCTGTTCTGATTGCGCCCATGGAGAGTCACAATTGCCATTTGTGACTCTCCGCTTGCAACCCTATTTCAGAGCCTCAATCTTCTCGATCACCAGCGCGCTCGAACCGCCGCGCTGGTAGACCTCACCACTGGCCGTCACTCGCTGTCCGGCAAAGGGCAGCAGTTTGTCATTCTGTCCCGATGACGGAGTGGCGCTGGCGATGGGCCAGTAGATGGTGCCATCGTCGGTCAGAATTACAAGGGGAGAACCCGCCTTGGCACAAGCCCTGGCACATTCCCCGCTGATCGGTTTCTTCAGACTCTTGGTGAAGGCACAGGCTGAGTCCAGAACATAGCCCTTCACCGTGGTCGATTTTCCAGTTTCGCTGCCCACCGCGAGAGCGGCCGCCAACAAAATCGGAAACACCAGGCTTGCTGCTTTGCTGAGTTTCATTTTGCGCAATCCTTCCTGTCTTCACATAAAACACTGTTTTCGCAATTCGGGCCGAGGGGCTCGACAATGAGGACAATGTAGCGGGGGAGGTTAACTGGAAGGCTCGGAGAGAACAATAACTCAAAAATACTAGAAGCCTGCGAGAGGAGTGATCCCCTTGGCTTCGACGCACTCATAAGCCCGCCCGGCCGCGAGGTCTTTGTATTCCTCGCTTCTTCCGCTGGGCCATTGAATGACGACGCGATCGATGCGACCGCGTTTGGCCAACCCGAAAGTAACAGGCAGTTCGGATTGCGAAAGGTAACTGGATCCGCCCTTGACCAGTCGCGACTGGCTGGATCCGCCATGGAATATCTGCACCGAAGCGCCGATCGCGTCCCGATTGGATTTCGTGCCGACTAAATGAAACCGTATGCTGCGGTTACCGGCGATCTGATCGTTGCGGAAAAGATACGCGGGGCCGTTGTTGGTGGTCATCAGAATATCGGCGTCGCCGTCACGATCGAAGTCTCCATAGGCGAGGCCACGTCCGACTTTGGGGAGACTGAATCCGCCTCCCACTTCCTCGCCGATCTCGCGAAACATTCCCTTCCCATCGTTCAGAAATAGTTGCGGCGGCTGCGCATACCCGACATTGCGCACGTTCCGCGCGGTGTCGTCAATGTGCCCGTTGACGACCACCAGGTCGAGAGCGCCGTCCAGATCGACGTCGACGAAGGTGCAGCCGAATCCAAGGGTATTTTTCGAGGCCAGGCCTACCCCGCTCTGCGTGGCCACATCCGCATAATTTCCTTTGCCTGAGGCGCGATAGAGCCCGATCATTTCGTTGTCGAAATTAGTGATCGCCACACCGGGATTTCCGGAGTTGTCGAAATCTGCAACGTCCACTCCCATGCCGGCGCGGGCTTTCCCCTCGGCGCTGAATGCGATCCCGGCTTCTACGGCGACGTCCTTGAAGGTTCCGTTACGCTGATTGCGATAGAGCTTGTTCGGCTGGGTGTCATTCGCCACCAGCAGATCAGGCCACCCATCCTGATCGTAATCAAGCATGGCAACGCCCAGAGACTTCGAGCTGCTGTCGAAAATGCCGCTGGTTGCGGTGACGTCCTCAAAGGTTCCGTTGCCGCGGTTGCGGAACAGCCAGCAGGTCTCGCCACGATAAGCTTCCGGCGTGCAATAGGATTTGTTCTTTCCGTCGAGGCTGCAGAACACGTCGTGTTCCGGGGACCACTTAACGTAGTTGCAGACGAATAAATCCAATAGCCCGTCGCGATCGAAGTCGAACCACAGGGCCGAGGTGCTGAAGGCTTGCCGCTTGCCCAGCCCGCTCGCTTCGGTGACGTCGATAAACGTTCCTTTGCCGGTATTCTGGAAAAGACGATTCTGCCCGACGCAGGTGATCAAGATGTCCGGAAAACCGTCATTGTTGTAATCGCCGACCGCCACGCCCATGCCATACATTTCAACGTCGAGACCGGCCCGGTGCGTCACATCCGTGAACGTGCCGTTGCGATTGTTTCGATAGAGCCGAAGTGTGCTCCGCCCACGCCCATGTGCGGGCCAATCCATGCTGTTCACCAGCAAAATATCTTGCCAGCCGTCGCCGTCGTAATCCAGGAACGCACAGCCCGAACCCAGGGTTTCCGGGAGAAACTTGCCGCCGTAAGCGCCGCTATTATGTCGAAATTGAATGCCCGCTGAAGTCGTCACGTCCGCGAGACGGAATCCGGGCGAAGCGATTTGTGGAGCCGCCCACAGGTTCTTGAAGGACAGAGCGGAAGCCGACGCCAAACCGGCCGCGCCCAGCAGAAAAGATCGCCGGTTCACGGCAGGTTCACCAGACCGCTGCGGATGGCATAGACCACCAATTCCGCAGTCTTATGAATCCCCAGTGCGTCCATGATGTTGGCGCGGTGGACCGCCACGGTATTCGCACTCAGACCAAGCTCGATGGCGATTTCCTTGTTCGATTTGCCGGCGCAGATCCATTGCAGAATCTCCAGCTCGCGGGTGGTGAGTCCTGAGCTGCGTTCGCCTTTCAGCACTTCGGCGCGTGCGATCTGCTCGTCGAGCACAATCTCACCCGCCACCACGCGGCGAATCGCCGCGCTCAGTTCCAGATCCATCGCGTTCTTGAGGATATATCCGCGGGCCCCGGCGTCCAGCGCCTGGCTGACCCAGGTTTCTTCGCTATGCATGCTCAACATGAGGACCAGGGCCTCGGGAGAGTGTTCCAAAATCTTTCGGATCGCCTGTAGTCCGCTCATTTCCGGCAAGGCGCAGTCCATGAGAATGACTCTAGGTCGAAGCTGGCGGGCAAGCCGGACCGCCTCCTCCCCACTGCTGGCTTCGCCGGCCACCGTGATGTCGGGCTCGTCCTCGAGAATGCGCCGGAAGCCACGGCGAACCAGGCTGTGATCATCCACCAGAAGAACCGAGATTTTTTCAGGCATGGGAATCGGATCTCTCTCTAGGAACAATGAGTCGAACCAGTGTGCCACCCTGCACGGGCTGCATAAAGTCGATTTTGCCCCCTAACAGTTGCGCCCGTTCGCGCATGGCAACCAGTCCGATACCGCGGTTTTTCAGCGGCAGGGCGAATCCCGAGCCATGATCTTCCACTTCAAGATCCAGACTTTGCTGATGGAAACCCAAACGCACCCAGGCTTCCTTCGCGTTGGAATGGCGAACCATATTATTCAGGGCCTCCTGCGCAATACGATACACGTGAATGGCGGCGTCACCATCCAGGACGAACGGGGTGCCTGACTTTTTGTACGATATTTTAATTCCTGATTGCTTTTCAATCACAGGAACATACCAATCAAGAGTGCTTTCCAGGCCGGCCTCGTCGAGCATCACCGGATGCAGCGCCTGGGAGAGGCTGCGGACCTTGTCCAGCGCGCCCTGTGCAACCTCCCGGACTTCCAGCAGTTCGGAACGAAGCGGCGAGCCTTCCGGCGCATGATTCCGCGCCCGGCCCAGCATGGAACCCATCGCGGTAAGGATTTGACCAAATTCATCGTGCAGCTCGCGGGACACGTAGCGCAAGGTGGACTCCTGGGTCGCGATTAATTTTTGGGCCAATTCGCTGCGCTGCTCAGAGAGTA
Organism: Terriglobales bacterium; assembly: GCA_963802555.1. Taxonomy (GTDB): domain Bacteria; phylum Acidobacteriota; class Terriglobia; order Terriglobales; family Acidobacteriaceae; genus DATBAX01. Next base: position 1,966,089 of record CAWDJD010000002.1, read on the forward strand.
TCGCCAGCTGGCTAAACAGCCGCCGATTGGAGCGGATCACATAGAAACTGGCGAGCAGGATCGCCGTCAGAGCCGCGGTAAGAAACAAATACACCTGGCGCTGCACTCGATCATAGATCTCTTTGATCCGCGCACCCGCCTGCTCCTCGCTCTCGTTGTTCTGGACCAGCAGTCTCGAAACCGCCGTGCTCAAGGCCTGCTGGCGGGCCTGCAGCGAAAGGCGGATTTGCTCCTTTGCCTCCTTTTCTTTTCCATCGCGGGCCAGTGCGAAGGTGCGATCGGCGGCGTCCCAGAACTGCGAGAGACGGCTTTCCAAATACTCACGCTGCTCCGGGGTACGACCGCTCGCAGCAAATTGTGCTTCCAGGCGCAGGGCGTCGTCCAGATCGGTGCGCATGCGTTGGAATTGCGCTGACCATGCCGTGAGCGGATAAGGCCCATCGTTGTCCAGCATGTCGCGCATCGCCAGGGCGAGAGAGTTCAGTTCATTCTGGATGCGCAAAAGTTGCAGCGAGTCCTTGCGATTGCGGTCGGCCAAATTGTTTTGCAACTCGCGCAAACCGTTGATCTGCCGCGTGATGTACCACGAATACGCCACTACGGCGACAAGCGTAACGATCAGACCAAGAAGGAGACCTGACGTGGGAGACCGGCCTGGGGATCGTTGCACGTTCGCAAGGATATAACGGAGGCGCGGGAAGTTCCAATTCGCAGCTACGGTCTCTATTGCGGGAAACCGATCTTTCGTACCAGTTCCGCATATCGCGGATCGGAGTGCAGGGAATCGAGCGCGAAGTCGGTGCGAAGAGAGTTCATCAGAAAGTCATGTTCCTGGTAGGCGGTGTTGAGCCACTGGAAGGCGTGGTCTTTGTCGCCCAAATCTCCGTATAGACGGGCAATTTGAAAAGGAGATACATAACCCGCCCTGGCATTGCGTTGCGCCAATGACAACTCGATGGCTTTATGGAGGGCGGTCGGCCATCCGCCGGAGCGGAAGCCGGTCTCCAAGGCAGCAGCGAATTCACTCAGCCTCTGATCTCCTTCTAGCTGCGATCCCGTTTTGAATTCCTGAATCGCCAGGGGATATAGGCGGTTGCCCCAATACGCATAAGCAAGGCCGGTATGGGCTCTGCCAAAGTTGGGATCGTCCACCGTCATTTTCTTGAAAATTTCGATCGCCTTTCCAAATTGATGGTCTGACTGGTAGGCCTGGGCCTGGCAGTACCCCATGATCGGCGAGAGTGGATCGAGTTGACGGGCGCGGTTGGCTTCCTCGATGGATTCCTGCACCCGGCCTCCCAAGTTCGAGAGGTCTTCGGAAAACCACTGATGGGCGGTGGCGTCGCTGGGATCAAGCTCCAAAGCCTTTCTGTATTCCGCCTCGCCCCGGGCAAAATCGAAAGTGTACTCCATTTCGTTGGCGGCCAGTACGGCATAGGGGCGAGCTAACGTGGGGTCGAGTTGCAGGGCCTTTTCGGCCACCAGCGTCGATTTGGGGATGACCTCGTTAGGGTCGGCGCCATACGCGCTCAGGACGCTGTAGGCGTCTGCCAGACCCGCGTAGGCCATGGCGTATGTGGGATCCTTGTCGATGGCCTGATTGAAGTACGAAATAGCCGTCTGGATGTCCGCATTCGTGCGCTTGTTCCAGTAGTAGCGGCCCTTAACGTAAAGCTGGTAGGCCTCGGCATTCTGTGTGCCCTGCTTGGTGACCAGCTGCTTTTCGTCTCCACTCAATTTCGAACGGAGCTTGTCTGCGATATCGCCCGCGATTTGCTGCTGCAGAAAAAGCACGTCCGTAGTTTTACGCTCGTACTGTTCGCCCCAGATTTCCGTGTTGTCGGCGACGTTGGTGAGTTCGGCGCTGACCTGGATCGTGTCCCCGTGTTGCACCACCCGGCCGGTGAGCAAGGCATCCACGGTCAGTTCCTTTCCCACTTTCTGGATGTCCACGTCTTTACCCTTGTAACGGAAAACCGAGTTGCGGGACTTCACTTTCAACTGAGGCACGTGAGTGAGGCTGCCGATTAATGATTCTGTAAGGCCGTCGCTGAGAAAATCCGTATCGGCATTACCGCCCACATTGGCAAATGGAATCACGGCGATAGATTCAATTTGCGAGGAGGTCGCCTTGCTGCGCCAGTACCAAATTCCAGCTGCTAGCAGGACGACGAACAAAGCGACGGCTGCCGCCCAATACTTGCGAGTGGAAGCTTTTTGGGTGGCAGCAGGCAATGCGGCTGATTTTCCCGATTCGTTGTCACGCATGAGTCTTTTTAAATCAGCGCGTAGTTCGGCGGCGGATTGATAGCGCAGATCGCGATCTTTCTCCAACAGCTTATTAATGGTGCGTTCAAGTTCAGCCGGCACTTCAGGATTCAGGCGCACCGCCGAGGTGGGCGCCGCATCAAGAATAGATTTGAAGATGACCGCCGAACTCTCTCCGCGGAATGGCAGTGTGCCGGTCGCCATCTCATAAAGCACCGCGCCGAAAGAGAACAGATCGCTGCGGGCATCCAGTTCTTTAGCTCGAGCCTGCTCCGGCGACATGTAGGCGATGGTCCCGAGAGTCGAGCCAGGACTGGTCAGGTGCTGTTCCTCGACCGTGGCCATTGTGTTCGCCGACGCAACTAGAGTCGAAGAGCTCGCGGCGGGTGTGACTTTGGCCAGCCCGAAGTCCAGTATTTTGGCGTGCCCACGTTTCGTGACAAAAATGTTGGCGGGCTTTATGTCGCGGTGGACGATTCCCTGGGAATGCGCAGCGTCTAACCCGTCAGCAATCTCGACGGCCAGTGCAAGCAGGGTTTCGTTATCGAGTGGTCTTCCTGCGATACGATGCTTCAGAGTCGCGCCATCCAGAAACTCCATGGCGATGAAAGACTGCTCGCCGTGCTTTCCAATTTCGTAGATGGTGCAAATATTGGGATGATTGAGAGCCGACGCCGCCCGTGCTTCCCTACGAAAGCGTTCCAGGGTTTGCGGGTCGCTTGACAGTTCATCGGGCAGGAATTTGAGGGCGACGAAGCGGCCTAGCTCCGTGTCTTCGGCTTTGTAGACCACGCCCATGCCGCCACCACCAAGCTTTTCCACGATGCGGTAATGCGAGATGGTATGGCCGATCATTAAGGAGACGCCGGACTTTCGGGTCGCTTCATCTTACGGGTGTGGTGGCGGCCCGTCAACGAATGACATCTCCGGACGATTGCCTCTTCAACTGAGTTCGAGGGGCATGAACTAGACCGTAGCGAGATGCAAGGAAAACCATTTTTTTCGATCGAGCCAGGTTTCCCCGGGAGTGAATCCGGCCGCACTCAACATTTCACGCACACGGGCCAGAGTGTACTTGTAGCTATTCTCGGTGTGAATGCGCTCACCGTTGGCAAACTTGACGCGGAGATTCAGCAATCGCAGATTCACCGTCTGCGGCCGCAAGCTTTCCAGATGCATTTCCATGCGGGAATGCACCGCATTCCACAGAGCGATATGACGGAAGGAATCGAGATCAAAATCCGCATCCAGCTCGCGGTTGATTCTTCGCAGGATATTTTTATTGAATTCCGCTGTGACATTCTGGGCGTCGTCGTAGGCAGGCACTAGGATTGCAGGGTCCTTTACCAGATCTGCCCCGAGCAGCAAGGCATCGCCTGCGCCAAGTTCGCTGCGGACCCCGCGTAACATCTCTATTGCGGCGGGCGTCTCAAAGTTGCCAATGCTTGATCCCAGATACAGGACCAGTTTCCGTCCTGGAATGTCACGCAAAAATCCAAAACCGTCACTAAAATCGGCGATCACGGGCCGAATACAAGTCTGGGGAGATTCTTTGCTGACTCTTTCCCGAGCCTCGGCCAGGGCGGCCCAGGAAATGTCGACCGGGAAATACATGACACGCATCTGGCGACTTGCAAACGCCTGCAGCAGCGTACAGGTCTTGGCTGCAGTCCCGGCGCCCAATTCGACGATGGTGGCATCGGGATCGACGGCACGCGCCATCTCTGAGGCATGCTTTCGCAGAACGCCGAGCTCTGTCCGGGTCAGGTAATATTCGGGAAGTTCGGTAATTTTCTCGAACAGAGTCGAGCCAGCCGCATCATAAAACAGTTTGGAAGGCAGAGTTTTGGGCCGGCCCATCAAACCCTGCTCAACCTCCGACGCGATAGACGGTACTGAGACGAGTTCACGAGCGATCATTTCGCCAACCTTAGACCAGAAAATTGCCAGCGCGTGTGCGGTGGGAAAAAATTGCGATACGTGGCGCGAATATGGCTGGCCGGGGTTGCGCACGAGCCTCCACGGAGCACAAACTGGTTGCACATGAATTTGCCATTGTATTCGCCCAGCGCCCCTGCGGCCGGCTGAAATCCGGGATAGCCAATATAAGGACTAGCCGTCCACTCCCAAACATCCCCGAAAGCCTGGAATTCCTCGCCAACCGCAGCTTGCGGACGGAGGAGATTGTCTGCGAGCAACGTACCCTTCACGGACGCGCGGACCGCGGCAATCTCCCATTCCTCTTCGGTGGGCAGTCGCGCGCCACTCCATCGTGCGTAGGCATCGGCTTCGTAAAAGCTGATATGGCAGACGGGCCCCGCCGGATTGACTTCCCCAGTGTGCGTATCTGCCCCGCTCACAACAAATTCTTGCCACGAATCATCCTCCTGCCGTTCCCAATACAAAGGCGAGTTCCAGCCCTGCGTACACACCTGGTCCCATCCGTCGGACAGCCAGAGGTCGGGACGACGATAGCCTCCGTCAGCCATGAATTCCAAGTATTCTCCGTTCGTGACCGGACGGGACGCGATCTGAAATGGCCGCAACAGCACTTCATGGCGGGGACCCTCGTTATCGAAAGCAAACCCGTTCCCGGCATGGCCGATCGAGTGGATCCCGCCTTCGATCTCAATCCAGCTCAACCGGGCTGCAGCTCTGGCCGGGTGGGCGCGAGCCTTTATCTCTGGCCGCAACAGGCCTGACCACAAGGCATGCTTGATGTCGGTGATGATGAGCTCTTGATGCTGCTGCTCGTGGTTCAGTCCGAGTTCGACTAGTGGCAGCACTTCCTCGCCCAACTCGTCCAGGACGGCCAACAGGGCTGAATCCACATGATTTCTATAAGCATGCACTTCTTCCAATCGCGGCCTCGACATCAGCCCTCGCGATGCGCGTTGCGGATGTCCACCAAGTCTCTTGTAATAAGAATTGAAGAGATAGCCATAGCGCGGGTCGAAGGGAGTGTAGTTGCGCGAGTGCGCTGCGAGAATGAATGTTTCAAAAAACCATGTGGTGTGCGCGAGATGCCATTTCACAGGACTCGCATCCGGCATGGACTGCAGCATCTGGTCTTCCGCGGAAAATGGTGAACTCAGTCGCATGCTGAGATCACGTATCTCAGAAAACCGCTCGCGAAGGACTTCCGCAAATGTACGATCCGACACCTGGATAGAACCCATGTACATAGCCCCCTTCATACGAAATTCAACGACCAGAATTCATCCCGCGTGATTGCGGTTCCCCTGGTTGCTGGAACCCGAGCCACAGTTCGAGTAAAGCATCTTACTATTGATGCAGCAGAACCGGCACCCGATGTTTCTAATTGCAGGCTTTGAAACAACGGCGGACAACCCAAGTGGGTTACTTTTCCTAAAACCTGCGCAAGAATGGCTCTTTCTTCCAATCATCCAGGGTTGAACGGTCCTATGCGCCGAAAGCATGCTCTATCAAGGAATTTGAGGCACACAGTATCAGTCGGACATTACCTTCGTGATTACCGATTACATGCTTTTAACTTGGCTTTCACGGTGACGCAAACGGCGTGTGGTAACAACAACTTATGCCGAACCTGCGCTCCGTTGAATTACCCGGCCCCGCCGCTCCGTCGAGCAAACCTGCCAAATTATTTCCCGTGGGGGACTTTGCGCAGCGTCTGTTTCCCGTGCAACAGGTTCGCGACCTCTAGTTTCGAGAGAAGTCTTACTCCGGGAAATAGAATCTCTTCCGCCGGAAAACTGCACCAAAACCGGAGCGAACACGAACTCTCCAAACTGATCAAACCAAGTCCCTTCCGTCCGGCTTGGATTTTGCCCAGAGATCAAGTTGAAGCATGCCACATGCTTCATAGTCTGGAGCAACTGACAGACCCTATCTCGGACGCAGAGAGTGACGGCAAGGGTATCCCGATTCTTCTCAGGCACTATGCAAAACTGGGGGGCAGGCTGTTAAGCTTCAACATGGATCGAAACTTTTCCAACGTGCTTGACGGCCTGGTGGTAGTGGATCTCCGGCGCAGCGATCCAGTGGTCCTCGGGCGCTACATGGGTAAAGACGGCCTCAAAACATTCCGCCGCTATCACGGCCTCTCCACCAATGACTAAGAAGAAGAGACCAGTTCCGCGCGAGCCGGAATCTACCAAAGAGATGACGGCCCTCATTCGCCAGGCGTGCCTGGTCGCCCGGGACGCCGCCGCCAACACCAGCGAGTTTATCGAGAATTCCTCGAAGATGGCGTTTCTGGCGGTCAAAGACTGCGAAAAAGAATTGGACCGGATCGAACGCCAGGTCGACGAAAAGATTACCAGCGCCATCACCGAAGTCACTGAGGCAGAGGCGCGTGAACTGTTAGCGTGCCTCAAATTCATCACAGATTTAGAGCGTATCGGGGATTTAACCTGGTCGGTGGTCAAACGAGTCCAGGCGGTCACGCCTCGTCTTCTGGCTGACGACCGGCGCGACCTGACTACGATGTCGGAAACGCTTAGGAAAATGCTGGACGGAATTCGTGCGGGATTTGTGGATCGTGATGTCGAACCCGCAACCTGGGTTCTGCAGACTGACTCGCAGATCGATCAAACCTGCCACGCCATGTTCCGCCGCCATTTGGAGAGCACCGACCGTCGTCCGCGGGAGTACAGCACCAATCTGTTGCTCATGGCGCAGGCTTTCGAACGGGCCGGGGATCACACCAAGAACCTGGCGGAAGAAGTGTTCCACCTGGTGGAAGGCCGCAGCGTCCGCCATGAAATCAAGCGCCGTTTGCCGGAGGGATGAACTCCGCTACAGCGTTTTTTGATCTCAATCAAACCTCAGAAAATATTCCGGAAACCCCAGAATAAGAATCCCGACAGCACCATTGCCGCGGGCAGCGTAAGCACCCAGGCCATCAACAGATTGCGCACGGTGCCCCACTGCAATCCCGTGTGATTCGCAGCCATGGTGCCCGCAATCCCGGATGAGAGGACATGCGTGGTACTGACCGGAAGGCCGAAGCCGTCGGCGGCGCCAATGGTCATCATGGCGGTGATTTCCGCCGCCGCACCCTGGCCGTAGGTGAGATGATCTTTGCCAATCTTTTCTCCCACCGTGACCACGATTCGCTTCCAACCCACCATCGTGCCCAGTCCCAGAGCCATGGCCACCGCAACCTTCACCCATGCCGGAATGAACCGTGTGGAATGGTCGATATGTTTCTTGTAGTTCGCGATGAGCCCCCAGTCAGCCGTCGATATGCCGCCCTGCTTGTTCTTTTGCATGATGCGGAAAGCCTCGCTCACCAGGTACATATCATTACGGAAGTTGCGGACACGGTCGTTGGGCACTTTAGCCAGTTCGCCGAACAGGACGGTTTCATTCCCGATATCGCTGACCAATTCGCGGAGCGCGAGCATGGTGTTCGGGGTGAATTCTTTGGTGCGGACGTAATCCGTAACCTCTTCCCGGGGATCCCCGATCACCGCGCTCGGGCTCACATACTTGGTTAGCGTCGCGGCGGCTTGCTGCGAGACGGCGATAAAATCGTCGGACTCTTTTCGGGTCACCGCGTGGTTCAGGGCGTAGGCCGTGGGAACCGTTCCGATCAGAATCAACATGATCAGGCCCATGCCCTTTTGCCCATCGTTGGAACCGTGGAAAAAGCTGACCCCGGTGCAGGTAAGTATCAGGAGCGCGCGAATCCAGAATGGCGGCGGTTCGGCGCCCACGGGAGCTTCGTAGAGGGCTTTGTTCTTGATGACCGCCTTCATGAATGACAGCAGAAGGTACGCCAACGCAAAACCCACCAAGGGAGACAGGAAGAGGGACTTACCAATGTTGGTGGCCTGCGCCCAGTCGACCCCGCTGGTTCCGGATCGTGCCTGCATCAGCTGGTTGGCGATGCCGACACCGATCACTGAACCAATCAGGGTGTGCGAACTGGAGGCTGGCAAACCAAAATACCAGGTGCCCAGATTCCAGATGATGGCCGCCACCAGGAGCGCGAATACCATCGCGAAGCCGGCTTTGCTTCCGACTTGCAGAATCAGCTCCACCGGCAAAAGCGAAATGATGCCAAAGGCGACCAAGCCGCTGGAAGTCAACACGCCCAGGAAATTCCAGAATCCGGACCAGACCACAGCAACGTGTGGCTCGAGCGAATGGGTGTAAATGACCGTGGCAACCGCATTGGCCGTATCATGAAACCCGTTCACGAACTCGAAGCCCAGAGCCACCAGCAGTGCAATGCCCAGCAAGACGTAAGGCAGGAGAGAACCGCTGTGGACCGTGGAAAGGTCTGAGAGCAGGTGGTATCCGGCATAACACACGCCCACCAGCAAAACGAGCGCGAAGGCCAGCATGCCTAGTTTCCCTGGGCTGCGGCCAAGTTTTGCGTCGAGTGCGGGAACGGTTGCTGTCGCCATAAAGTTCTCCTATGAAAGATTTAGAAGTCTAGGTTCGAAATGCTTGTCGGAGTCACGCGTCACTATAGGCAAGGATTGTTAAACCAGTATGAATATTAGGGATTATTGCTCGCTCCGCCCGCTTCCCATCGGGCTGGCCCACTCAATGCGCCGTAAACGGGTAAAATGCTGGATTCCCGGTAGATCGTCTGGAACGTGAGTCCAAGGAGACAAACTATGAGCCGAGCCGGCCGATGGCTGCTCGCTGGTGCTATCGTTCTAAGTACTTCCCTTGCCTTAGCGCTGGCCAAATCCAACGCTGAGCAACGCGCGGGCCGCTATCTGGAGTCGGTTCGGCAGCAACCTCCTCTGGTCCTTGCCTTTCTGCGCGATATGCCCAAGGGCGGCGATTTACACAATCACCTGAGTGGCGCGCTCTATGCAGAAAACCTGATCGACTATGCGGCGGACGATGGTCTTTGCGTCGACCGCACCACCGCGATCCTGATTGTGCCGCCCTGCGACGCTTCCTGCGAAAAGTACACCAGCAAGCCTGCCATCCGCTGTGCCTATCAGGACCATGTGCTTTACAACTCCATTATTGACGCGTGGTCCATGCGCAATTGGAGGCCCGCCGACGAATCCGGACACGATCATTTCTTCGCGACCTTCGACAAGTTCTCCCTGGCAACCCATAACCACACTGCCGACGCTCTGGCGGAAGCTGAGTCGCGCGCCGCCGCCGACCATCTTCAATATGTGGAATTCATGCACACCGCGGATAGCGCACAGTCGGCGCAACTGGGCCTCAAACTGGGATGGGACGACAGCTTCTCCAAGATGCGAGCCGACCTGTTGGCGGGCGGCCTTCGCGATATCGTCGCCTCTACCCGCAAGCAACTGGATGCAGATGAAGCCAAAGTACATTCCAAACTCAAGTGCGGTACGCCGGAAGCGGGCCCCGGCTGCAAGGTCAGCGCCCGTTATCTCTACCAGGTTTTGCGCGGACTTCCGCGGCAGGCAGTGTTCGCGCAAATTCTGCTGGGGTTTGAACTGGCGTCCGCGGATAAGCGCTTTGTGGGATTGAATTTAGTGATGCCAGAAGATTGGTATGTTCCGATGCACGATTTCGATCTGCACATGAAGATTCTCGACTATCTTCATGGCGTTTACCCGAAGGTGCACATCAGCCTGCATGCCGGAGAGCTGGCACTGGGCCTCGTCCCACCCGAGGGATTGGGCTTCCACATTCGTGAGTCGGTCGAGCGGGGCCACGCCGAACGCATCGGACACGGCGTGGATGTGATGGACGAAAAAGATGCCATCGGACTTTTACACGAGATGGCCCAGCGCAATGTGCTGGTGGAAATCTGCCTGACCTCGAACGACGTCATTCTGGGCGTAAGCGGCAATGACCATCCTTTGCCTGAGTATTTGCGCTATGCCGTTCCGGTGGCACTGGCCACCGACGACGAAGGGGTCTCCCGCTCCGATATGACGCACGAATACCTGCGGGCGGTGGAAACCTACCATCTTTCTTATTCCGACCTGAAGCGCATGGCCCGGCAAAGCCTGGAACACAGCTTCTTGCCCGGGCCCAGCCTTTGGGCAGACGTCAAGTCGCACCACATAACACCAGCCTGTGCATTTGATTCTCCCGGTGGAAGAAAAATATCCGCGGCTTGTCAGAAGTTTCTCGACACCAGCGAACGAGCCCGGGTGCAGTGGAGTCTGGAAACGGAATTCTCCGAATTCGAAAAGCAGTTCTAACCCTCGGATGCTAGAATTCGTTTCTCGGTTCCCGAATCTCTGGCAGCTATCTCTTTTCCCATGCCATGAAAGACGAATTCAATCGCGCCGAATCCGCCGCCAAGTTCCTGCTTTCGCAGACACCGCTCTTCCCCAAGATCGGGGTCGTGCTGGGCTCCGGCCTGGGGGCGTTTGCCGATGAACTTTCCGAGCCCACGAGCATTCCCTACGAGAACATCCCGTTTTTCCCCCGCTCGACCGCCCTCGGCCACGCCGGACAAATGGTGATCGGCAAATCTGGAGCCATTCCCGTTGCCGTCATGCAGGGACGCGTTCATCTCTACGAAGGCTATTCGCCGCAGGAAGTCGCTTTTCCCGTTCGCGTATTTAGCCAGATGGGAATCCACGCGCTGGTCCTGACCAACGCGGCGGGCGGAATCAATCTGGAATACAAGGAAGGCGCGCTGGTGGTGCTGACCGACCACCTGAATTTGCAGGGCCAAAACCCGCTGGTCGGGGCCAACGACGATCGCTTCGGTCCGCGCTTCCCGGACATGACGCGGGCCTATTGGAAGCCCTATCGCGAAATGGCTCTGTCCGCGGCCAGCAAGCTGGGAAAACCCGTTCATCAGGGAGTTTACGCGGGGCTGCTGGGTCCCAGTTACGAGACGCCGGCCGAAATTCGTTACCTGCGGACCATTGGCGCGGATTTGGTCGGCATGTCGACCGTCCCTGAAGTGATTACGGCGAACCATATGGGATTGAAAGTCCTGGCGATTTCCTGTGTCACCAACATGGCCGCGGGAATTCTTGATCAGCCGATTAGTCACGAAGAAGTGTTTAAGACCGCCGATCGCGTCAAGGAAGATTTCGTAGCCTTACTACGGGCAGTTCTGCCACAAATTGCAGCAGATATCGAAGAACCACCGGAATAAAAAAGGCCGTCCTTTCGGACGGCCTTTTCCTGGTTAGAAAATACATCTTGGTTAGTAAATGGCCTTACGGCTGGCTCGCAGCCACGACGTCCTTAACAAACGCCAAGCCATTCGGTGTACCCAGGCCAGTCACGTTATCCCATCCCGGACCTGTCGTTAGAGACGAATCGGTCCCAAACGTCAGGACATACCAGCGAGTGGAGGTGCCGTTGTAGAACGCGCTGACAAAGTCAGTGGTGTTCTCCAGCGGTTGTGCCAAATCACTGGCGGATTCAGGCGTAGGTGGATTCGGGGGGCTGTAAATGGTTCCCGACACGTTATTCGGCGAACTCAGATTGGTGACGTCGCTGATCGCGTCCGCCGGCAATCCATAGAGCAACGGCGCAGCCTGGCCCAGCGGAGCGCCCGCCGCCTGGTTGGCAATCGCCCACAAGCCCGAGAACATCGGGCAAGCCAGACTCGTACCACCAATCACTCCGATTTCTTGCGCGTCACCGGATATACCATCGGGCGTGATGATGATCTCGACTCCAGTGTAGGGGTCCGCGACATACGAAATATCCGGAACCATACGCCAGCTACTCCCCAAACTGCTCTGGTACGACGGTGCGGGCCAAGCCGCACTGGTTCCTCCGCCGGCTCCGTAAATGAAGCCGAGCTGGAGGGGTGGCACGATCGGCGGGTTTGGCGTCGCGGCGGCAATCCGCGTCTCGTTATTGCCCCAACCGGTCTGGAAGTACATGGCGCGGCTGGGTCTCAAGAACAAGCTGGTACCGCCAATGGAAGTGGCATAGGGAGAACTGGCCGGCATATTGACGGTGGTGACTCCAACTGAGGCGGCGAAATCGCCGTTGTCCCCGCTGGAGAAATTTACCGACATACCCAGGGCAGCTCCCAATTCATTCAGGTTATTCTGGACCACAAGCTCCGAGGGCAGGAATTCGATGAGTTCCGCTTCTGGAGCTCCCCAGCTATTGGAGATCGAATTGCCCAAACCGGTTTCGATCGCGAACAGGATGGCCGTGTCGAGGTTGGTGAAAGAGTTGTCCGCAGCCAGGACCAGAGCGATGTCTGCCCCGGGAGCAACGGTGTGGGACCACTGGACGTCGAGTGTTGTTTCGTCATTCCAGCCACAAGTGGAACCGCAAGAGGTTGGCCCGTTCGGGTAGTAAATCTGGAAGTTGGACGACGTTAGCTCAGGAAGGCCGTTCAGGTCGGAAAACAAATTCGAATCGACCAGAATAGTATCCGAACCGAACGCATCCACAACTACGACGGTCTGGCCGGAACCGTCCAGGCCTTTCTTATACAGCGCGTTCAGGCCGTACCCTTTTTGAATTTCCGCCGAATCATAGCCGCACGGCGGCAGATGCGGGGGACCGGAACTGATCTTCGAGCCGTACCGGTTGCCCGAGTAAACTCCAATCGGGCCGCCGCCACCGGTCCTGAATTTCCGGCTGATCGGCGCGGTAAAGCAGTTCCCGTTGAAGTAGAGTCCATTCGGTCCTGGGCCAGCAGCGAGAGGCACCGAAGCAAATTCCTTGCCCGTGTCAGGATCAATCGGTCGCAGCGCATGCGATTTGTACTTAAGATCCGATAGTCCCTGTACGGAAGCCACCAGCTTGCCCGCAGCTCCTTCAATCAGCGGCTCCGAAGTCGTTGCCCGGAAGGTGGTCCCGTTCAGCTGGAAGCGGTTCACTTGAACGTGGAAGGCGTTTTGGGCGTCGCTGACCAGGCCTTGCGCCGAGATGAAGTGGTTGTACTTGTCCACTGTCGTGACCTTTAGATTGTGCGAGGTCAAATACTCGCGCATGGTGGCCACATCAGCTGCAGTAGGCGCAAAGCTGGCCTTGTACTGATCGCGTGTGAGCCAATGGTGATAGTTCGGGGATCCCTTTTGATACATCTGCTTTACCAATTCATCGAGTGCAGCCTTGTTATGCAGGTTCAACCAGACGGTTACGGTCACCGGCTTCGATAAATTTTCAGGACCGAGGTTTTGCGCGTTAGGAATCAGCCGGGGTGTTCGGCTGACGGTGGATTGCGAAAACGCCGAACCTGCCAGCAGTGTAACCATCGCAAGCAAAGCGGCAATTCCGGCACGAATTTGCAACTGACGACTACGAATCGACATGGGCATGGCTCCTTGGGAGAAGTGAGATGGGTGTGGTTTTCGCCCTCGGGCGCAGCACATGGGCACCAAGAAGTGCCTGCACGGAACGCCAGGAAACGGCAATCAAGGGCATCGGCGTAGATGAGAACATCGTGATGCGATTCAATCTTCTCTTGCGAACTAGTTTTTTCGTCCGAAACTCCATGGCAAGAAATCGAGCCCCGGCAGGGAGGCTGTGAAGTTTGGCACTACCGAAAACCAGAGTCAAGTACAAACGATGGACAAATGTGGAGTGAAATATCTTGCACACCATGCACAAACTTGGCTTCTGGCAAGGGATCCGGAACCACTCCGGGAGAATTCAACGCTGGAGATTCAAGTCCGCATAATGACTGAAGCTGGAAAGCGCCACCTGGTCGCTGCCCGGAATGTAAAACCCGAATTTGCCCTGACTCAGGTTCACCCCGGATACGCTCCACTTGTCCAGCGCGACCCAAGCGTCGCCGCTGCGGGTCAGATGTGCGACTTCCGTCGGCGTGATCCGAACCTGCAGGGTACGGAAAGTTTTCTTCTCGACCTTCAGCGGAACTTTGGCTTCGTCGGTCTTCACGCCGTTACGCACGACGCTGCGATAGAAATTGTTTTCATCCATTTGAAACAGGCCATAGTTGTTGGGATCGGTATAGTTCACCACCCACTGCAGTCTATGTCCCTTGAGGAGCATCACCGAAAACACAAATGTTCCGGCGGAAGATGCGTTGTACAAGACAAAATCCCCACCCCGATGCACGTAGCCCGTCTTTTCCGGCTTCCATCCCTGGGGATCATCCCACTGGGACATGCCACCCGGCGCCAGCGGCAGATCGACGCTCCGGGATTGGCCGGCGACGACCTCCACGATGGTAGAGCGCGTGATATTGTCCGCCGTTCGTGCCGCCAACGTGTAGGAACCCGGCGCCAGACTCAGCACGCCTCCGCTGCTCACTTTGATGGGCGTCTCGCCGGCTCGGGCTAAGGTCACGACCGCGTCGGACGGAGAGAATGTGATTTTCAAGTCGCCGGTTACGGCCTCCAGTACTGCTTCCGGCCCTGCCAACGTCTGGACCGCGCCAGCGGCAAAGTGCCTCGTAATAAGCTTTGGCTTGAACCGGTCTTTACGCAATTCGATGACATGGTCGCCAGAACTTATTTTCTCGATGGTGAGAGTTCCGTCCGCTTGTATCGTTCCCATTTGCACCTGATCAATGGCGACCACGGTTCCCGGGGTTCCACCTTGTACCGAGAGGCCGGCAAAACGCGGGATCGGGTGCAGCGAAAAACTCAACTTACTCTGCTCGCCCTTACGAATACGGACCTTCTGTTCTGGCAGCTCCTGAAACCCACTCTTGGAAACCCGGACCACGTACTCCTTGGGTTCCAGATTGGGGATCCGCAATTGACCGCCCTGCGTTGTAGCCTCTTGGAGCTTGCCATTCAAAAAAACCTTAACCTTGTCTTCGCCGGTGAGGACCAGGACTGTGCCGATGTTCTGCCCGGACTGCAGGAAGGTGCTGAGGGTCGGCAACGGTCCAGCTTCGACCTCCAGCTTGTACTCGTCATTGCCCACGCTGACCGCCAATTGATGCGCACCCGGGGAAACCTGGATGAGGTCCGCTCCATTCACCGTGGCCTCCACCGGCGTCTGTCCGTCCAGTCCAAACTTCGCCGCCGGATCGCTGCAATACGCGTGCAATTGCTCTCCCCGGTTCGCGACAATCACGGCCAGAACACCATGGGTGGCAATCGGACCTTTGAGTGTGGGGAGAGCGTTCTGATCCGTAGAGAACGAGAACGTGGCATCGCCCTGTGTGCCGGTGAACTTTACCGTGTGGTCGCCGGACGCTAACTTGCCCAGCGTCCATTGCGCCCCCTGAATATCCACGGCAGGCTGGCCGTCAAACGATACCTTGCCGATGCCGGTATCGGAAGAAAGCCTCAGCGCCGGCAGCGCCGGCTCCAGAATCAAATCGAGTGAGTTGGAAGCGCCGGCTCTGACTTCTAACGATCCATTTTTGGACTGATAACCGTCCAATTGCGCTTCGATTTGATAGCTGCCCTCGGGCAACTCGGTCTGAAGATCGGAGGTTCCGCGAATCTCGTTGTTGATGCGAATCGTCGCTCCCGGCGTGGTATGGATGTTTGCCAAGTATTGCGTGATCGGCAGCACAACCTTGGAGGATTGAGAATGCCTGGGGAAAAATGCGATTCCCAACAGCACGAGCACGGCTCCCGCAATCGCGGCTGCAATCCATTTGGCATGCTTACTTTTTGCAAGGCCGGCCAGCTGCCGAAAATCCGCCGACGCTATCTTTTGTCGAAACCATACGGAGGATTTCCTGACGTCCGCCATTAACGACGCTTCCGCCGCACGTGTTGACGACGAAGTCCGAGTTTGGACACTTACTTCCGGCGCGGTGGACGGGGAGGAGGCAACGGGCGGCGGAACGTACACCGACATAGTGGCCACATTCTCTCCCGTGAGCAGAGTCTCCGATTCCGGGGTCTTTATCTCTTCCCGCATCGCCTGACTGGGGCTCTGCACCACCGAGGGCATGCCCAGCCGCGCTAGCAAGCCATTCGCCACGGCGAGAAATTCCGCATCATCGAGATACTTCAGGGCCAGCGTTTTCACACGCTCGCCGAAGACCTGTTTTCCGCCGTCCTCGGGGATGGTGTCGGATTCCCGTTCCATCCGCCGCAATTCCTCCAGGTCACGGCGGCGCAATTGCCGGCGCTGCGACTGCTGCTCCCTTTGCAGGGTGTCGCGAATCTGAATCAGGCGGGGTTCGCGCGAATAGATCGTCAGACCTTGCTCGATCAGCGCCAGGGCCCCGGACAAATCTCCCGTCGCCTGCAGCTTGCGGGCCTGAGACAGACCTTCGTTCACGTACTGCTCGCGTTTTTGATCGAGGATTTGCGTCCGCACCGTCTTCGCCAGCGGATGGCTCGGATTCAATTCGAGAGCCTGTTGCGTCAGCCGTTCGGCTTCCTGCCAATTACCATCCACGGTGAGACGCGCCTGCTCAATCAATGCGTTGGACAAAACCGCGCGCGTCAGGGAATTGTGTTCGTCCAATTCGTAGGCCTCGCGCAGCAGTTTGAGTCCATCGGCAAACTGCCGCTGCCCGCACAAATCCTGGCCTTCCGCCATCAGTTGCTGGGCCTTTGCCCCGCGCTCCACTCCCTCGCGCGCGAGCTTTTCGAGTTCCCCGAGTTCGGCGTCTTTGGGAAATTCGACGGCGGCCTTCTCCAGCAGATCGAGCGCGCGGGAATAATCGCTGGAATGCAGGTAGGCATCAATCTGTTCAATCAAGCTGGTTTTGGCTTCGATGCGGGACTGCTGTTCCCGCCGCTTCTGCAGCCGTTCGATCTCGAATTTCAATCCCGGATACGGGCTATAAATAGTGCGCAGGATTTCCCAGTCATTAACCGCGTCGTTGAAGGCGCCCTGCTCTTCATGCTGGTGGGCGCGGGTGACAATAGAGTTCACCAGATCACGCTTGTCCCGCACCAGCCGCAGTGCGCGCTCGAAATGCGACTCCCCGGGATGCAGTTCCAGTGCTTCCTTAAGAATGTTGAGGCGCTTGTCCAGGTCCGGCTCCGCTTCCACCTGGCGGTCCACCGAGGCAATGAAGGCAGAAAGTTCCAGGCGCTGCTGTTCCTCCACGTCATACTTGAGCGCCTGGAAAATCGCATTGCCCGGATACTTGACCAGATAGTTATCGCAAGCGGTCAGCGCCTTATTGAAGTTGCGGTCCGCCAGATGTTTCCGCGCCTCCGCATAGGCGGTGTTCATGGCGTCGTGTTCGGAGCGGACTTCGTTATAGAAACTCTGATAAGAGGCGGCCCGCTCAGGGTCGGACGAATCCGGCGCACGCCGATCCAGCTCCAGCACCACCGCCAGCTTGGTCAGGGCGCTGCTGACGTCGCCCTTTTTCCATGCGTCCATGGCAGCACGATGGATGTGTGCTTTTTCCTGGCGCAGCTTGTTATATTCCTGCTCCTGGCGATCCACTTCGGAGATCAATTGCAAGGCGCGGGTTTCGCTGGGCTTGAGCTGTAGAACATTTTGCAGGGCTTCACGCGCGTGGGGATACGCATGATTGTCAATGTGCTGGCGCGCCAGCTTGTACCAGTTTTCAATCTGCCGCTCGCTGCGCCGGCTTTCGATCCTGCTCTTCAAGGTGAGCGCAGGCGCGTGGTCTGGCTCAATCTGCAGCAACTCCTGCAGTTTTTGCAGCGCCATGGGATCTTCTTCTTCTTCGAAACGCGCTTTGGCCGCATCCATCAACTGCGCCACAGTCTTGCGGCGCACGGCCGTCGATAACTGATGTCGAAGTGCCACCAGTGAGTTGTCAATGTGGCCTTCCGCTTCCAACTCGCCCAAAATCTCGCCGGCGAATTGGTAGTCGCCTGCCTCGAGCGCCTTGGTAGCCCGCTCCAGCCGCGGCCGGGTACGCGCCGGGTCGAAGAACTCAATAGGTTCATTGCGCAGAGCTTTGTTCAGGGTGTCGGCGAAATCCCTGGCGCTGGCGAACCGGTGCCAGGGCTGCTTGGCCATACCCTTGTGCACCACGCGACTGATGGACTGGCTCACCGCCGGATTCAACTCCGAAGCCGAAGGCGGCACCTGGCGCAGGATTGCGTCAACAATTTCATCTCCCCGCGCGCGCTGGAACGGCTGCCGTCCCGTAAGCGCTTCATAGCAAACCACGCTCAGTGAAAACATGTCCGAGAGCGGCGAGAGCGGCTTCATCTCGATCTGCTCCGGCGACATGTAGAGCAGAGTCCCCTTCTGCCCCCGGGTGGTGTGGTTGTCGGTCATGTGGGCCACGCCAAAATCGATGATCTTGACCGAGTCATCTTCCATCACAAAAATGTTGCTGGGCTTCAAGTCGCGGTGCACCAGGCCGCGTTCATGCGCGGCCTGCAATCCCCGGCAGGTTTGCGAGATGATCTCTACGGTGCGCTCGACCGTCAAACGATGGCTGGCGTTCTTGATGAAATTTTCCAGGGTCGTCCCCGGCAGCAGCGGCATGACGAAGTAAGGTTTGGGCTTGCCGTCTTCTTCGAACTCTCCAATGTCGAAAATCTCAACGATGTTGGGATGGCTCATGGAGGCGAGCACATCACATTCCTTGTAAAACAATTGGAGAGAACCGGGATCGGGGATATCGAGAATGGTTTTCAGTGCAACTTCACGGCGGATGACGGTGTCATACGCGCGATAGACCAACCCCATGCCGCCCTGGCCGAGGACTTGCCTGACCTCATAGCGGCCAGCGAGCTTCCGGGGTGTAGCGGGAACCTCCATGAGGCGTGGTCCTCCCAAGTCGGGGAGGCCTTAGAATATTAATGCTTTTCGGGGAAAAGTGAAGCCCCCGGGCAGCTTTATCTTTGACCAGCCCAGGGACCGTTCGCACCCTGTAGCGACCAGCCTTTCCAATGCCGTACACGGTGAGGCGGATCATTTTGATTTCCCGCCGCTTTGGCTTGGCTGGAATATCTCGAGTCGCACTCGATAGGTGACCGAGTCTCCCGGCTTCACGTTCACCATGCCGGTATCGGTTTTTCCCCACTCTTTCCCGTAGGGATCGCCGTAGTTAAATTGCGGCTCCACGGCGACAAATGACTTGTCGGGAGGAGCGTACACCTGGATCGCCCTCACATCTTTCGAAAGCGCCGTGATGCGCAGACCGTAGTCGGCTGCCGGGTCGATCACTTCGGTCACAATCTCTCCATCTGGCTGTCGCTTCAGATCAAGAAAGCATTCATCAAGGAACTGGCTCTTTAACGGAGCACCGCCGTCGGGCGTAAAGTCATAGGCCGAACCCGCCATGGGGACAATCTTGCCGGTGGGAAAAACGTCGTCATAATTATTCACGATGGCCCGCCGGGATGCCGGAATACGCAGCCGGGCCTGCCGGCGGTCGCCGCTGGGAAAGGCAAAGTAAGGATGCCATCCAATGCCCACGGGCAGGTCTTCCCGGCCTACGTTCCTCACCGTAACTTCCATCTCGACTCTACTATCGCGCAGAGTCGTTCGGATGCTGACGTCCGAACTGGATAGCCAATGGCCGCCAAAATTGCCCGCGTGAAGGGTACCCTCCACGTGCGATTCATTGTCGTTCTTGGCCACAGTCAGCCCCTCGAATTTCGCATCGAGGATCAAGCCATGCATGGCGTGCTTCTCGGCGCCGGGGTCCTTGCCGTGCCAATTGGCCGCCAAGGTTACAGACTTGCCGGCGATTTGGGTTTCGATGGTCTTGCCGTCGGCGGAAAGTTTGCCGCGAATCCGGTTGGCGAAGGGGACCAGAATTGCGCCGCCCAGTTTGAACGACTCGTTGCCATAGGGATCGTCAGGCCCTCCAGAGAGAAGCTTCGCCGCGTCCTCGAGCGGCGGAGAAGCAATCAAGTTGATCTCCCCCTTACCCGGCAGATACGCCCGGATCTGAAAGAGATTCATGCCTCTCCCCGGCAAAACCTGCGCCGAGAGGAACTGCGGAACATTCGAAGTCTGAAGACGGGGACGTTGCAGAGTGATCACCGGCATGCCTCCGACGACTGAATATCCATCAATTTCCCTCTGCGGTTTTTGCGCTTCGCTTTGCGCCGATCCGGTTGGTGAAAACCCTGCCAGCAGTAAAGACAGCGTGAATAACACTTTAAGTTTCATAGTAGCAGCCTCCATCCGGCAGAATGCCGTCCTCCCGGGAGTCGTTGGACGATAGCAGCCGGTGACAGCAGGTCATCTTATCTCAAAAGGCGTCTGCGTTGTGCCTGGATTTCCCTCTTTGCGGCCCGGGATGAAGCAGTTCGTGCCGCCAACCACGTCGCTGTACAATGACTCGGATGCCAACCAAGAAAACCGCGGTTCGGCTGGCTGCGTTCGTCTTTTGCCTCCTCCTGGTCGTTGCTGGAACCAGCCGTACCCCGATCCTTGATTCCGTGCTCTCGAATGACCGGCCCTGGGGCACGGCCCCCGCACCCGGGCCCATCACTTTCAAAGACGTCGCTTCCCTATCCAAGTTTTCCTACGTCACGAACAACGGCTTTACGGGCCGCAAGTACTATCCGCAGCCGCAGTGCGGCGGGGTTGCCGTCCTCGACTACGACAACGACGGCAAAATGGATATCTTCTTTACCAACGGCGCCAGTTTTCCTGAATCAAAAAAGAGTGACCCCACTTTCTACAACGTCCTTCTGCGCAACAACGGCGATGGGACGTTTGAGGACGTCACCGAGAAAGCTGGGCTGGCGGGCGCAAATATCGGATTCAGCCTGGGCGTGGCCGCCGCCGACTATGACAACGACGGCTATACCGACTTGTTCATTGCCGGCGCGGGTCGCGACACGCTGTACCACAATAACGGCGATGGCACCTTCACCGATGTTACCGCCCAGTCCGGACTGGACAAGAAGCCAAAGAATCTTCTCAGCACGAATGCTGCCTGGTTCGACTATGACAATGATGGACTGCTTGACTTGGTCGTTTCCGAATATACCTATTGGAGTCCGGAACTGGACAAACATTGCGTTGCCGACCAGCACGAGGCGTACTGCGATCCGCGTGTGTACCCCAGCGTAGCCCAACGCCTGTACCACAATCTCGGGCACGGCAAGTTCGAGGATGTCACCGATCGATCGGGTTTTGGAAAAAACCTGGGCAAAGGCATGGGAATCGCCATCGCCGATTTCAACGGCGATGGATTAATGGACGTTTTCATCGCCAACGACACCCAGCCGAATGCCCTCTACCTGAACCAGGGGAATGGCACCTTTAAGGAGGTGGGCCTCCCCTACGGTGTGGCCTATAACGACGATGGCCACGAAGTCTCCGGCATGGGCGCCGATGCCAAGGATTTCAACAACGACGGCTGGGTCGACATCTTTTACAACGACCTTCAAACTCAAGTCTTCGCCTTGTTCCGCAACGAGCAAGGGCAGACATTTCATTACCTCTCGCCGGTTTCGAACATCGCCACGCTGAGCCGCACCAAGTCCGGGTGGAGTGCTGCTTTTGTCGACTACGACAACGACGGCTGGAAAGACATCTACTCCGCCAACGGCGACGTCCAGTACGAAGGACCTAATGCCAAACAGCACGACACTTTATGGCGGAACATCGACGGAAAAACCTTTTCCGACGAGTCGGAAAACCTCGGCCCGGACTTCCTGCACATGGGATTTCAGCGCGGCGCCGCCGTGGTTGACCTCAACAATGACGGCTTTCCGGACCTGGTGGTGACCTCGCTCAACGAACGCCCTCGCATCCTCATTAACTCTGGAAATAACGGCAACCATTGGCTCTGGATCGAAACCATCGGCCATCAAAGCAATCGCGACGGCATTGGGACGCGAATCAAAGTCACCACGCCCTCGGGACGAACCCTTTACAACCACGTCACCACCAGTGTCGGCTACTTGTCCTCCAGCGATAAGCGGGTACATTTCGGCCTCGGCAAAGAGACCGAGGCGGAAACCATCGAGATCCACTGGCCCACCGGCGGCGTCCAAACCCTGCATCATGTGAAAGCTGACCAGTTTCTCAAGGTAGATGAACCAAAACAACCAGCGCTTAAGCCCCCACCGGGAACAGCCGTACCCGCCAGAGGTCCGACCCCATGAGCCGGCGGACCCGCCTTTACCCCGGCACCGCCTCTTTCAGTTAATATCTTTGCAGTATGGCAACGGCGGTGCCGCCACACGTAAGATCTTCTACCGTCGCGTTTTGGCGAGGTTGATCACCGCGCCCACCCGATTCGTACTCTAAGGCGATGGCAAGTTTCAGTGGAGGCTTTGGTTGTCCTCGCAAATATGGAATCGCGCGTGGTTGCTGGTTTTAGCAGCCGTTCTAAGTTTTCCCCTCTGCGCACAAATTTCCCCGTCTGCACCGAGCCCGTCTTCCGACGAAGTTACCTTGCGAATCATCGTGGTGGGCTCTCCTGAAGAAGCCCAGCACCTTCTCGACCGGCTCAAGAAAGGCGAGGACTTTGCCGGGCTTGCCAAGGCGAAGTCCATCGACTCGACCGCGATCGATGGCGGCCTGATGAAAAACATCGACATCTCCCAGCTACGCCCCGAAATGAGAGACGCCTTGCAAGGCCTTGGCCCCGGGAAATTGAGCGCCGTGTTTCGCACCCCGATCGGGTACGGGCTCTTGAAGGTCGTAAGCCGAACCGGCTCCGGTGGCGTGAGCGCGCCTTCCGGAGGGACGCCCGCGACCGTCGCAACCGGCAGTGTAAAGTACACCCTCGACGTCGCCGGGCTCATTGAAGCGGAAGCCGCTCTCGCCAAGTTCCCTAAGGCAGATGACTGGAATCAAAGTCCCAAAAACATCTGCGAGGTCCGCAAACAGTCACTATCGGCCAAAGTCGCGCAATTGGAAGATTTTCTGTCTCCCACGAATAAGGAGGCGCGCGCATCCCATCCTCCGCTGGATGTCCTGATGGCGCACTACACTCTGGGACAGTTTCACGCCTATGCCGGCGAAATGGACCAGGCGATCGCGGAATACCAGGACGCATATCAAATTGCCATGTCGGACGTCCCCAGCGGAATGCTGCAGATGGATGAAGCCCTGGGAATCGCCTACTTGCACAAGTCCGAAATGGAGAACGACATCTACAGCCATCCCGGCGATCGATGTCTTTTGCCCATGGGCCCCGGCAATGCGTACACCAAAACGGATGATTCCAAGAAGGCCCTCCAGTATTTTCTGCAATACCTCGATCTGAAGCCTGAGGAACTCGAGGTGCGTTGGCTTCTTAACCTCGCCTACATGACCCTGGGAGAGTATCCCGCGAAAGTCCCCAAGGAATATCTGATCCCGCCTTCTGTCTTCGCATCGAAGGAAAACGTTGGACGTTTCGTCGATGTCGCTCCCCAAGCCGGTTTGAACGTTTTCTCCATGGCTGGGGGAGTACTCGTCGACGACTTCGTGAATAACGGACGATTCGATGTGGTGATATCGAGCTTCGGCAGTTGCGAGCCCATGCGCTATTTTCACAACAATGGGGATGGAACGTTTACTGACCAAACTGCCAAAGCAGGTCTTGAGGACCAGTTGGGCGGATTGAACATTCTGCAGGCGGACTTCAATAACGACGGCTGCATGGATATCCTGGTTCTGCGCGGCGGCTGGGAAGTTCCGCAGCGCAAATCCCTGCTGCGTAACAACTGCGATGGTACCTTCACCGATGTTACCGCAGCCGCCGGCCTCGCGGTCCCTGCCACCAGCACCCAGACTGCGGTTTGGGTCGACATCAACAACGATGGGCTCATTGATCTATTCGTGGGCAACGAGAACGGCCCTGCCCAGCTTTTTCTAAACAAGGGCGACGGTACCTTTGAAGACATCGCCCACTCCGCCGGCGTGGATCGAACGGCGTTCACCAAGGCTGTGGCCGCGGCCGATTACGACAACGACGGATGGGTGGATCTCTACGTCTCCAATTTCAATGGAGACAACTTCCTTTATCACAACAACCACGACAACACCTTCACTGAAGTCGCCGGACCAGCAGGCACACCCGGCGCGGGTCGCGGCTTTTCCGCCTGGTTTTTCGACTATAACAACGATGGCTGGCCCGACCTCTTTGTCACCAGTTACTTCGTCTCCGTGGAAGAAACCGCACGCACCTACCTGGGGCTTCCTCACAACGCGCCGACTCTGAAACTCTACAAGAACCTGGGAAACGGAACTTTCCGCGACGTCACCAAGGAAGTCGGACTCGATAAAGTATTCATGCCCATGGGGGCCAACTTTGGGGACATTGATAACGACGGGTTTCTCGACATCTACCTGGGCAACGGCAACCCGTCCTACGGCTCGCTGGTCCCACATGTTTTGCTTCGCAATCACGATGGGAAGTATTTCGTGGACGTCACCGCCTCCTCAGGCACTGGCGAGTTGCATAAGGGACACGGCATCGCTTTTGCGGACATGGACAATCGGGGCAGCGAGGACATCATCGAAAAGGTCGGTGGAGCGACCCCGGGAGACAGCCATGTACTCCGCCTCTTCGAGAACCCCGGCAATGGAAACGATTGGCTCAGTGTGAAGCTGGTGGGAGTAAAAACCAACCGTGCCGCGATCGGGGCGCGTATCAAGGTCACCGTCGAGAATAAAGGTCAGGGGACACGCTCCATCTATCGCACGGTCAACAGCGGAGGCTCGTTTGGCGCGTCGCCCCTGCAACAACATATCGGGCTCGGCAAATCGGCTCGCATTATTGACCTCGAAATCTGGTGGCCTACTAGTAACACCCGGCAGCACTTCGCCAATGTGAACTCGGACCAGTTCATCGAGATCAAAGAATTCGCTAAGGATTACACTAAGTTAAACCGGCAGCCATACCGCCTGGGGGGCCCCAAGCGGGCCGCCACCGCGATTTCTGAGCAACCCCGGCAGCTTTCTGTGGATACTAAATAAACAGTTAAGAGCTATGCTACCGGCGAGAACGAACCCGATCATGAGATACCTCGGCATACTCGTAGCCTTGTTTTTCCTGGGCACTAGCCTCAGTTTCGCGGCCCAGGAGTATCCGGCGACCGGCATGGTGTTGAAAGTGGACGCTCCGCACCGGAATTTCGTGGTCTCCTGCCAGAGTATTCCCGGCTTCATGGATGCGATGACCATGCCCTTCGACGTGCGCCAGCCCGGCGAGCTTAAAGGGCTAGCTCCCGGCATGACCGTGGATTTCACCCTGGTCGTGGAGAAGGATGCGTCTTACGCCAAGGATGTTCATATCAAGCCCTACGTAAGCCTGGAACAGGATCCCCTGACCACCCGCCGCCTCAAGCTGATGAATTCCATTGGCACGCCGGCGGCGTCCTCTGCAAGAGTATTAGCCAGTGGCGAGGCCGTGCCGGATTTTACTTTGACCGACCAGAGCCGACATCCCGTGACGTTCTCCCAGTTTGCCGGGAAAGTTGTGGCTATCAACTTCATTTATACGCGCTGCGCTTTACCCAACTTCTGCTTCCGCATCTCCAACAATTTCGGGACGCTGCAAAAGCGCTTCAAAGAACGGCTGGGCCGGGACCTGATCCTGCTGACCGTCACTTTCGATCCAGTGCACGATCAGCCTGAGATTCTCGCGAAATACGCCACCACCTGGAAGGCCGACCCCGCGACCTGGCATTTTCTGACCGGCTCGGTACCGGACGTCCAGCGGGTAACCGACATGTTCGGCGTGGATTTCTTCCCCGACGAAGGTTTGATGAATCATTCCTTGCATACCGCGGTCATTGATCGTCACGGGAAATTAGTCGCCAATATCGAGGGCAACCAATTCACGGCGGACCAACTCGCCGATCTGGTGCAGACGGTCCTGAGCCGCAAAAACCAAAGTAAGCGAGAGTGATATTCATGAGCAGGTCGGCGCGGGATCTGGCGGGCGTTCTGTGCACGTTACTGCTATTTCTCGCGGTAGGACCCGCCCAAAACGCGCCTTCCACGCTGGGACCATCGAGTTCATTACCTGTATTCCATGCGGAAACACGACTGGTGGTGGTTGACGTGGTGATCACCGACAGGCATGGCAAACCCGTTACCGACTTAAAGAAGTCCGACCTTACTCTGCTCGAAGATGGCAAACCCCAGCAGCTCCTGCTTTTCGAGCCGCATCTTCCCCAGGCGCAGCTCAAGCGACTGCCCCCGATTGAGCTTCCTCCAAATCAGTACACTAACTTTCCCATGCAGGCGCCCGGCAGCTCGGTAAACATTGTTCTGTTCGATACCGTCAATACCCCGATCGCCGACCAGATGTACGCCAGACGGCAGATGATCGAATTCGTCAAGGCACTTCCTTCCGGCAAGCCGGTTGCCGTGTTTGTCCTCGGTCGCAAACTCCGCATGATTGCAGGATTCACCACCGACTCGGAAGAGCTTGTGGCTGCGGCCACCAAGGTCCGCCCGGCGCTTCCACAACTTGATGAGGAGAATCCCATAGGCGGCCCGCCTGCAGTGCCATCGCCAACAGTCGACTCGACGGGTTCCTCCGGCCCTCCGGCGATCGCCGATCTCATGAGCCAGTTTCTGTTTGAGGATGACGACTTTCGAACCGGCGATCGTATACGCCAGACCCTTGACGCTTTCAACCAGATTGCGCGGGCGGTTTCCGGCTACTCCGGAAGAAAGAATTTGCTGTGGCTTTCCGAGGGATTCCCCATCACTCTCACCCCGGACAATCTCAACGCCGGCGTTTTAGGGAACGTGCGCAGTTACGAAGCGATTTTGCAGGAAAATTCCACCCTGCTCTCTTCGTCACAGATTTCCGTGTATCCCATCGATGTGCGCGGGGTATCGCTCCGCGGTGGGCGCCAGCTCTATGCCATGTACAACACCATGGATGAAATCGCCAAACAAACCGGGGGGGAAGCCTATTACAGCAACAACGACTTAAAACTGGCGATGCAGGAAAGTATCGAGCGCGGGTCAACCTACTACACGCTGGCCTACGTTCCTGAAAACCGAAATTGGAATTCCGGCTATCGCCGCATTAAGCTCAAGCTGTCTCGCGCTGGTTTAAACGCCGAGTATCGCGCTGGCTACTATGCAGTCCCCGATCAGCCGAGCCCGGCAGATGAGTCTCGAACCCGTCTGATTGCAGCCATGCAACCGGGCGTTCCGGAATCAACTATGCTCCTGCTGAGGGCGCAGGTTTTGCCCCCCGACGACAAGAGCCCTAAGATTAGAATCGACTGCAGCGTCTATGCACCCGACCTGAATTTTACCGATTCTTTAGATCACGACAAGCACGCGAAAGTGGAGTTCGTCTCGGTGGCCTGGGATAAGAACAATGTTGCGGCGGGAAGCGGGAGCCAGACTTTGGATCTGGCCTTGAAACCGGAGATTTACAAAGCCGTTCTGCAGAACGGTCTTTCCTCGCATCTGGAGTTGGATCTCAAGCCGGGCAGCTACAGTTTGCGTCTTGGCGTAATGGACGACGGGAACCAGAAGATCGGCACTCTCAATGTGCCGCTGCGAATCGCAGACGTTTCGCCCGCGCCGGTAAAATAGTCCCGGAAACAAATCTCTGCCCGCCCGAAAGCTACTTCGCCTTCGGTATCAGCACGTTCGAAATCGTATAAGCAGGAACCGTTACGTTGAACGAATTCCCCACCTGGTCAATCTGGTTAGCGGCGATGACATTGTCCGTCGGCGGATTGCTTCTTCCAAAGTCGAATCGCATCCCGCTAGTGGCCAGTTTCGCGCCGCTCACATTCACCTTGATATTGGCCACGTTCTTCGGGTCTTTATTGATGAACATCAGGGTCATGCTTCCATCCGCATGCTTCGCCGCGTACACGGATAGCAGTGAGTTGCTCGAAGTGGTCGCGACTAGCGGCTCCCGCATGTTCATCAGAAAATGCACCATCTGCATTCCGAAATACGCCGGGCCGGGCTTATTGATGTCGTCGAGATAGCCGCCTTTTTCCAATTCCGTCCAATCGATATTGGCGGCGCCCGCCTGGATCAGGCTCAAGTAAGCATCGGTGGTAAAAAGGCCCACCACCAGGTTATCGGGAACGTTGATATAGGGTTTCACTCCCATACCGGTGATGAGCAGTTGCATGTTCTGGGCATTCTGGCCACAATACTTCTGGAACAAATCCAGAACTCCGGCCATGACCTTGGGCAGCTGGTCGGCCGCCGAGCTCAGCAATTTCGCACTGTCCAGATCTTTATAACCGGAGGAATCCGTGGTATCGCCAACGTACCAGTGCAAAGAAACAAAGTCGATGTTCTTCCCCGCCGCCTTCATCACCCCACGGTCCCATTCCAACCCCGAGTCGGTCGGCTTCTGGACGGAAGTCGCCTGCCGGTACTGCTTGGTGATCGGGTCCTGGGTCCACTCCTGAATATTCCAGTCGGAAACCACCGGCAAATCGAGTGACGCGCCAATCTTGATTCTGGGATCCACCGCTTTCATGGCATTGGAAAATTGCACGAGACCCCTACCATAGGCATCCGGAGAAAGACTTGGGTTCTTTTGCCGCGTCTTAGGATCGTCTTTGCTGTCCTTGGCGTAGGGCGCGTGGAAATCTACCTCTTCCCCTTCCCCTCCAAAATAGCCATTGAGATAGACCTCGTTGCCCACCTCCCAATAAAGAATATCGAGCGGTTGGGGATGTGTGATGCGCAAGAAATTCTTGCCGTCGTCGCTGGCCAGGGGCGCAGACGCCCGCAATGAGGCCCAATACCCCACCGTTTGCCAGTCATACCCGGTTGAGTCCTTGCCGATGACCTTGGTGTCGGTTGGATTTCCGTTGGCGTACGCAACCCAGGCTGCCGCCTCGGCCGGCTCCCCGCCTCCAGTGCCATCCGGGTTCGAGCCATAATTCACGGTGATCACGGCCGTTCCTAAACGGTTAACCAAGGCCACAAAATGGCCAAAATCGTTGTTGGCGGCAAAGTTGCTATACCTCTGCGTCAAAGCGACCTGCGAATTGGTGGGCCGGTTCGTGGACCAGTGAAAATTATCGGCATAGCCGCCGCCCGGATACCGCAGGGTGGTCACCCCGGCATCCTTCAGCAGATTCAGCATCTGCACCGTCACCACGTTGTTATCGGAAACCGGAGTCTCCACCGCCAGGGCGCGGGGTGCCATTGAAAGCCGCAGTTTGTCGGCGTCGACCGTCACTTTGACTGTTCCCTTAATCTCATTTGACACTACGGTCGCTGTCATGTCCTCGGGCCGTTGGTTGCCGACATCCTTAATATCGGTATTCGTTTTGGCATTCGGATTGACGCTGGGTGCGCTTCCGACATCCTGACTCAGCGAAATCTGGCTGACAACAAAAACCACCGCTAGCAGGCCGCAGGCCAACTTTGGGATACGCATAGCTTTCATGTGGAACTCCCCCAAAACACGGATCGCAAATGCTTTCGCTCTGAAATAAGGATTTTCTATTCCCGCAGCGATGCAACTGTCAAGAGTATAGATGACGGCTTCCCCTTTGCTTCAAAAAGGACGGCGGAGCGCAAAAGAGCAATGGCGGCAAAAAATTACGAAGCGCCGGTTCAGGGATGAGATCTCAGTTCACTGACGCCAGCACATCGTCATAATAATTGACGATGGCCCGGTGCGGCTTGTCTTTTAGTCCTTTGAGCGGTATTTTCTGCTCGAACGAGCTGTTGCCGATCAGACGGGCGCGTCCCAGGAAATAAATATTCCCGTTGGCCAATTCGAGATAGATCGGAACCAGCATGCGGAAATTGTTGTCCACCCCGGACTGCGTCAGTTTTACGTTAAAAACCACCTCGCCGTTCGCATCGGTATCGAAGCTCGCGGTCTCAAATCGGTAGCTGGGCAGCGCCGTGCCATAAACATACTCCTTGAAGAACCAGTCCATGGTCCCGTCGCCGAACGACTTCATCTGGGCATTCATGTGTTTCTCAACCATCGCCTTGAAGTCTTCCGTGGTAGCCGCACGCCCGCCGTACGTCTTCACAAAGTCATGCATTAATTCCTTGAAGTTCTGGTCGCCATCCTGGCGGTCCCACAACATCATACGAATCATATGCAGAATGTATGCTCCTTTGGGATAGATGAGATGGGCCCCGATATTGCCCGTCTTGCTGTTGCTGCTGCGGTATCCCATGGTCACCGGGCCCACGTCAATGGCACGAAAGCCGTCGGCATTCCGTTCAATCAGCGATTTCCTTTCCTCATCCCAAAAGTTGAGGAATTCCTTCTGGCCGTTTTTTCCGTAGGCGCTCTGCAAAAACAAGGACGCTGAAAAATCAGCAAACCCCTCGCTCATCCACTGGTCGCGATAGGACTCGAATCCCACGGTTTGTCCCCACCATTGATGGGCGACTTCATGCGGCGTAACAACCTTCCAGTAAATGTTGTCGCTGAAATCGAGTCCCAATTGATGCCGCACCGTCACATCGTAAAAGGAGCAGATGGGCAGCCATACCAACCCCGGCCAGGATTGGCCATAGGTGCATGCGGTCTGCTGTGTAATGTTCAACCGTTTGAACGGCAGCGCGCCAAAATATCCGGTATAGAGGCCAATGGCGTACTGTGCCTCCGAGAGCGGCTGCTTCATCATGCTCACCGTGCTCAGGTTCCCCATGGTTCCGCCGCGAAGTTGGTCAGCCCAATCCGGCGGCTCTTCGTTGGCGTAGGCGGCAAGCAGGAAGTCCGGCGACGTCAGCTTGGCATCTTCTTCCTTCATTCTGCCGAATTGAAAACCGGCCAGAGGCTGGGCAATATCGCTTTTCCATACCGTGACGTTCTGGCCGCCGTCGGTGGTTTCGCTGATCAGACTCCCGGTGGCGGCCATTTTCATGCCCTTCGGGATTCGAAAAGTCATATCGAAATTGCTGTAGTCGCCGAGCCCTCCACCCTTACTGGGATACCAGTCCTCTCGCGCGACGGGATAGTAATTACCGCTTCCTTCATTGATGATCGCGTCCTTGCCGCTGTAGGTTGTCGTAATGCTGTACTTTTCGCCCACGGATAGCGCCTTCGGCAGAATCACGTAAAAATCGGGATCATCATTCTTGTCCTCCTGAATAAAGGAGAGTGGCTGGCCATCCTGCGCTTTCACGCTGTCCACTCGCAAGCTCGGATAAAGGTTGAGCCCGACGACTCGCAGTCCGGGGGCCTCAGAAACTAACGTAGTCTTGGCCTTGCCCGAAAGATGACCGCTTTTTTCGATCGTCGTATCCAGTTCCTGGTGCTCGATATGAATTCTCGAATTGAGCTCGGCCCCCGTTCCCAAGCCACTTCGGTATTCAGAGGAAAGATTAAAGGACGCCCAGGTTCCAGACTTGCTCTCTCCGTAGGACGTCAACTCAACCTGTTCCGGAGCCACGCCTGGAGCGCCATTGGGATCCATGAAGTACATTAGCTTGTCGTCATAATGCTTGCCGTGGACGAAAGCCACGAATAGCCCGCCTTGCTGCCCGTTTAACAAATCCTGCAAAATACGCCCGCTCAGGTTGTAGTTGAGTTTCTTTCGCGTAGTGTGCTGGCTGTCCTCCAACAATCCCGCATCGCATCCCCCGGTGGCCGGAGGCAGGGCTTTCTTGAGCTGGTCGTAGGTCGAGTCCGTGAAACGAAGCGCCAGACGGCTGAAGTCCTCGCTGAACTTGTCTTCCTTGGTGAGCCGCTTAAGGCTCACGGCTTCACCGGGCGAGGGCGGATTGAACGTCATGTTCCCATCGCCCACAAAAACCGCTCCTGTCACCCGCCCCAGCACCGGCGCGACAAAGCAAACCGTGCCCGAACGCAAAAGGAACGTCGCTGCATCCCGTTTGAGCTCAAAGTTGTTGACGGTGACCGCCTCCGCGCTCAGTCCGATGTTTCGTAATTGCTGATAGGTAGCATCGGAGTTGGGGGCTGCCGCGGCTGCGGTCTGTGCGTAACCGGATCCACCCAGTAGACAAGCCACTGCCACAACGCGGAACCAGCGCATTTCGAACGGCATAAAAAACTCCCTCTGGGGGAAGGAGAACCGCTATTATCCATGGAATCTCTAGAAATACAAGTATAGAAACTTGGAATGGGCGGCGCCCCTTCCAAGGTCCGTTGGGCGGGGTTTGTCTCAGCCGCAGGATGCAGCAGAGTTCCTTTCCCTGAGACTGTGGCCTTCGCAAAACCAACAACAGGCTTGAAACTGCCATACAACCAAGGGTAGCTTAGCAAGATCGCGATACTGATGGTTTCGCCAATTCCTAAAAGGAGTGACGCATGAGTACCGTACGAATTCTGGTGGGCACACGCAAGGGCGCATTCATTCTTACCTCAGATGGCAAGCGCGAGAAGTGGGATGTCAGCGGCCCGCACTTTGCGGGATGGGAGATGTATCACCTGAAGGGATCGCCCGCCGATCCCAACCGTATCTACGCCTCGCAGTCGAGCGGCTGGTTCGGGCAAGTCATCCAGCGGTCGGACGATGGCGGCAAGACCTGGCATCAGCCGGGAACGCCTCCGGGCGAAGAGACTGGCCCCGGCGGCATGCCCAAGGGCGAAAGCAACAAATTCGTCTACGACATCTCCGCCGAAACCGGCGCGCCCATGACCACGCACCAGTTTTACGACGGCAAGCCGCATCCCTGGGAGTTCAAGCGGGTGTGGCATGTCGAGCCCTCGCTCACCGATCCCGACACGGTTTACGCCGGCGTGGAAGACGCCGCCATTTTTCGCTCCACCGACGGCGGACGGAACTGGAAGGAACTTCCCGCACTGCGCGGGCACGGCACCGGCCCCCAATGGCAGCCCGGCGCGGGCGGTATGTGCCTTCACACGATTATTCTCGATCCCGCAGATCCCCAACGGATTTACATCGCCATCTCTGCCGCGGGCGCGTTCCGCACCGATGACGGTGGCGCGACCTGGAAGCCCATCAACAAAGGGCTCTACTCGAAGTACATCCCCAACCCCACCGCCGAGGTCGGCCATTGCGTACATCACGTGGCCATGAATCCCAAGCGCCCGGGCGTTCTCTTTATGCAAAAGCATTGGGACGTCATGCGCTCCGACGATGCCGGCGACAACTGGACCAAGATCAGCGGCAACCTCCCCACCGACTTTGGCTTCGCGATTGACGTCCACGCGCACGAGCCGGAAACGATCTACGTTGTCCCCATCACCAGTGACGGCCTCCATTTTGTCCACGAGGGCAAACTGCGTGTCTATCGCAGCCGCATCGGAGGCAACGAGTGGGAGCCCCTCACCAAAGGCTTGCCCCAAAAAGATTGCTACGTAAACGTGCTGCGTGACGCCATGGCCGTAGATTCGCTCGATAAATGCGGCATCTATTTCGGCACCAGCGGCGGCCAGGTCTACGCCTCCGCCGATGCCGGAGATAGCTGGAATCCGATCGTGCGCGACTTGCCGGCGGTGCTTTCGGTCGAGGTGCAAACGATTGGCTGAGTGTGGGGATGTGGGGCGGGGATGTGGGGCGGCGCCCTCGCCCGCCAACTCCGCAGCTAACGTGATCACGTAGGCGCGGACGCCTCGTCTGCGCAGCCCCAAAGGGGCGAAATATTACAGCCCGGACGTAAGCCCTGGGTAGGAAGGAAAAGTCCCGGAGGGTTGTTCCATGCCGCTATTCCCCCTTGACAGGAAGATATACAATAGACATGTAGATCATTTGTAATATCGAGGAGAACTATGCAGATCTCAAAGTGGGGCAATAGTCTGGCGGTGCGGCTACCTTCAAAAGTCGTGCAAGCCCTCAACTTAAAAGAGGGCGACCAAATCGAAATCAGGATCGCCGGCACGCGAGAATTTGCCGTGCGCCGCGATCCCGCCCGGCAACGGGCCCTCGACCGTTTACGCCGTCTGCGTCGTCCTTTACCGGCTGGATTTGTATTCGACCGTGCGGAGGCCAATGCCCGCTAAGGACTTCCTCGATACGAACATATTGATCTACGCAGCCGCAAAAAACGATCCCCGCGCGGCCAAAGCCGAGGCGCTACTCATAAATGGTGGCATCATTAGCATTCAATCTTTGAACGAGTTTGCCTCTGTAGCCCGACGAAAGTTGGATATGTCTTGGAAAGAAGTGAAGGAGTTATTGGATCTCATTTGCGTTTTATGCCCAGCCCCCGTCCCCATCTCGCTCGATACCCACCGGGGCGCGCTGACCATTGCAGAGAAATACGGATATAGCATCTACGATGCGCTGATAGCTTCCGCCGCTCTGGAGGCTGGCTGCAAAACGCTTTACTCCGAAGACATGCAGGACGGCCAGATCATCAATCGGCAACTAACGATTCGGAATCCGTTTCATTGAGAGCTTTGTATCAGGGACGGCTTTCCAGCCGTGCCGTTCAGCATGCAAAAATGAGATCACGCGCCGGTACGGCTGGGAAGGGCACGACTTTAGTCGTGCCGACAAGGCAGGCACAAGATTGGGCTTCAGCCTCTGAGGGCAGAGCTAAAGCAATCACGCGGATTCTCTATGCAAGATGCCTTTCTGGTCTCGCTCAGGTTTGGTTGAATAAAATAGACTCTGCACGCGCCACGATGAAGCGGAACCCTTGGGATGCGCACGTCGCTCACTGCTCGTCTGCACTCCCAGTGGCGCTTGACGAGGCCGGTTTCGCTTCTTCCGCCGAATGCCTTGGCGCAGCCGCCACCACCCTCGCGATCTGCCCCACCACCAATCCGATCTGGTCGATTCCGTCATAGACCCGCCGCACATAGCCATCGCGGTCGATCAAAACGTATCTCGGGATGCTCAGGTCCGGGCGCGGTGCTAGGCCGAAATTGTGATACGTCTCCGCATCTTTGTCCCAGACTTGGATCCAATCCATTTTCTGTTGAGCGATGAATTTTCTCCACACTTCCTGCTCGGGAGAATCCTCGTCCACACTGATCAACGTGAACTGACTCGAGGGAAAATAGTGCGCAAGCTGCCGCATGGCCGGAAGCGCCTTCAGGCAGGGCCCACACCAGGTCGCCCAATAATCCAGCAGCACAAATCGTCCGCGCAAAGAGTCGGACGCAACCATGCGGCCTTCGCTGTCGGCAATGTTGAACGCAGGCGCGAGCCCTCGCGGCGTGATGGGAAGGCCTTGCTCGTACGCGGGATTTTTCGCCGCCGCCGCAACGAAATTCTTGAACGCCGCCGCTGCGTCTTCGTCCCGCTTCTGCCGCAGCAGGGTGTTTCCCAGGTTGAAGAACGCGCTATCGAATACCGGATCCAGCTTCACCGCCCGCTGGAAAGATTCCTCGGCTGCGCGCAGCATGTCCGGGTTGGAATTCTTTTCCGCGGACTCTCGCAGCCAGGATGTGCCAATCAGATTATGGGCCTGCGCCCGGTCGTGGTCAGTGGAGACGAGCTCCAGCACCTCGGCCTCCCGCTGGCGCGCCGCCTCGTAGTGGCCGATCTGTAATTCCGCGATGGCAATCCCGGCGTTGATCTCGGCCGAAGGCGCTCCGCCCCGTCGTTCGGCCTGCTCGAAATGCTGCTTCGCCTCCGCGTATCTGCCTTGCCGGATGGCGGCTTCGCCACTCTGAATTTCCTGGTCAACCACACTCGGGTCCGCGGCCCTGGCTTGCGCACCTGCGCAAGCGATGCAAAGCAGGAACGCGAGAACGCAGCAGGCTGGACGGAGAACGGCCATGATGTTTTTGGGCAGCGGCCCGATGACAGCTTACGTTTACCCGTGGACTGATTCAAGTACAGGCGTTTGAAGTGGGGAGAGTTTTAAGGCATCATGACAGGGACCGTGAACGAACAAATGAAAGACAAGGTTATCGTGATTACCGGCGCCACCTCCGGCATCGGCCAGGTGGCGGCCGAGAATCTTGCGGCCATGGGCGCTCGCATCGTTCAAGTCGCGCGCGATCGCGCCCGCGGTGAGGAGGCTTTGCGGCGTTTGCGCGCGGTTTCTCCCGCCATCGCTCACAGTATTCACTATGCCGATCTCTCTCGACTGAGCGAGATGAAGCGCGTGGCCTCGGAGATCGCGGCCGCCGAGCCTGGCATCGATGTGCTGATCAACAACGCCGGAGCGATGTTTGGATCGCGTCAGCTCACGGAAGACGGCCTGGAGCTCACCTTCGCTCTGAATCACATGGCCTACTTCGTGCTGACTCACGGACTTCGTGAACGGCTGGCCGCGTCCGCACCGGCCCGGGTGGTGAATACGTCCTCGGATGCGCACCAGGTGGCTCCGCTCGATCTCAACGATCTGCAATCCGCCCAGGCCTACCGCCCAAATTTTCTGGAATGGCTGCGCTACGGCGGGCCCGGCTTTAAGGTCTATGGGCGGTCGAAATTGTGCAACATTCTTTTTACCCGCGAGCTATCGCGTCGGCTCGCCGGGACGGGCGTCACCGCCAACTGCCTGCATCCCGGATTCGTCGCCACTCGTTTCGGCGACCAGAGCGGCGGGCTGATTTCGTTTGGCATTCGCATCGGTAAACGCTTTGCCCTCTCTCCGCAACAGGGGGCGGAGACGCTGACTTATCTGGCGTCGTCCCCCGAGGTGGACGGCGTGACCGGCGAATACTTCCACAAATGCCGGGCCATCGCCCCCAGCCGAGACGCGCAAGACGACGCCACCGCGCAGCGCCTGTGGGCGGAAACCGCGCGGCTGGCGCATCTGGAGGACTGAGCCGCGAAGGAATTTATGGTCCGCATCGTTCTGCCGCCCCATCTGCGAAACCTGGCCCAGGCTCGCGGCGACGTCGAGCTTGAAGTCGCGGGCCCGGTCACGCAGCGCACGGTGCTGGACGCGCTCGAGGCCCGCTACCCCATGCTGCGCGGCACCATCCGCGAGCATGGCACGCTCGAGCGCCGGGCATTCCTGCGCTTCTTCGCCTGCCAGGAAGATTTGTCCCATGAATCGCCGGACGCTCCCCTGCCGGACGCGGTCGCGTCGGGGGAGGAACCTTTCATTGTGATCGGGGCTATAGCCGGGGGTTAAGGCTGGGTTGGGCGGGGAGGGCGGTGGGCCGTCCGTCAAATTGGAGATATGTTCCCCGGGGAACATAACGACGATTTGCACAAATGTTCCCCGGGGAACATTTTGTAGTTACCGTAATGTACGTACAAAATTGTACGAAGTGGCTTCGAGTGATGGAGTTAGGAGAAATTCCCGTTTTGGGAAGTGGGGTGATTCCCCCCGGTCTGCAGATGTCAGGCAGGTGGCCCAGGCAAGGTCGGATGGGTCAACACCACAAGCTCTTCGGCGTCAGTGGTTCCCACCTTTACAGAAAACGTAAAGGTGGGCCAGCCCCCCCCAGCCCCCCACCCGTCTGCTCAGAGAGACTGCCCGACTCAAAGCCAAGATTGGGGTTGCGTCCGTCAGCGAAGGATCTTTTTGTTCGCTATACTTTCATCTCGCAGTCAGGCCGACCCCCGGATCGCTAGATCAGATTTTTCGGTTTTGGAGTCACAGTATGAGGCCTTGGGGTAAAACGCTTCGGTGGTGCCTATCGAATATCATGGCGGCGCTGGCTGCGTTGAGTGTTCTGGCCCAACCGCCGGGCCCGGCGCAAGCGGCTTCCACACAAAAGCAGCCCGCTTCATCCAACGCCACAAAACCAAAACAGCCGGACTTCCAGCAAGGCTTGCCCACGTTCAAGGTGACCACCCGGAACGTCATCGTGGATGTTGTGGCGGCGGACAAGAATGGCAATCCAGTGCGTGATCTGACCGAAAACGATTTCAAGGTTTTTGAACATCTGGACTGGATACGAAGAGTGTCGCAGAAAATCGCTTCGTTCCGGGCGGTCAATGCTTCCGGTGTGACGACGCCGGAACCGACGCAAACCGTCCGCATGCCCAGCGGCGTCGCCACCAATCTCGCAGCTACCGGGGACATTCATGTGCCGCCGTTGATTATGCTGATCGACGGGGTGAACACCAGCGAAGCCACGCAAATGGCGCTGGGACAGCAAATCGATAAAATGATTGACGCTATCCCAAGCAATGTTCCGGTTGCGATTTACTACCTTGGCATCCGGGTCCGAATTTTGCAGAGCTTCACCCTGGACCATGGTCTATTGCGAGCGGCCGCCGCCAAGGCCTTTGCCGTGCATGCCAAAGGCTCGCCGAAACTGCAGGCCCGGCCCAGCCCGACCCCGCCGACACCGGAGCCTTTCGGAGTGGTGGCGGAGCACCCCTCACAGATTCATCCAGTGGAGCGCCTCCAGCCCGTCTTCCCGCCACGCCCGCTGGCCAATAATGTGAAGATCACCACTGATGCATTCCGCAACATCGCTCGCCATCTGGCGGGTTATCCGGCGCGAAAAAACTTGCTCTGGATCTCCGACTCTTTTCCCACTTACGTCGGCGCAGACCAATACTCCAGTTCAGGAGCGTTTTCGGAGTTCGGCGGCGGCCCCTCCTTCTCCTATTGGGACGACTATGTGGAACCGGCGACCAATGCGCTATCGAACGCCCGCATTTCGGTTTATCCGATTCAAGCGAGTGGACTGAATCTGGGAACTGGATCGCACGATTATTTCTTGCGGGCGACGATGCAGAACCTGGCGGATGATACCGGTGGCCGCGCCTGTTTAAACACCAATGATCTTTCCGGATGCGTGACCAAGGCCATGAACCAGGGCCTGATGTACTACGAGATCTCGTACTCCCCCAAGTCAGCGAGCTGGATCACAGGTTACCACCGGATCATGGTCAAGACCACACGCAAGGGCGTGCGCTTGTCTTACCGTCACGGCTACTATGCGGACAACAATGACTTCTCGCGACGCAAACCCAATCCCAACAAAGCACGAAAAAAGACCAAGCGTGATTCCGAGCTGCAGAGTGTGGCGTGTGACGATGGCATGACCGCAACCTCGCTTCCGCTGGTCGCCAATGCGGTCAAGCCGGACCGGCCTGGGGAAGCGAAATATTTTCTCACGGTCGACTCCAAACAACTCACTTTCATTCCTCAGAAGGATGGGGGCCGAAAACTGCAACTCGATTTTGCGGTCTGCACGTTCGACACGGCTGGCCTGCCTTTGAGGTACATGCAGGACGATGCCGAACAAACCTTGAACCAGGACGAATTTCAGGATGTACTGGCGCACGGGTTTCCGCACGCCGTGGAACTCGTCCCACCGGGAAATCTCGGCGAACTCAGGCTGGTGGTCCGCGATGCTCAGTCGGGTGTGGTCGGCTCGCTGGACATGGACTATGCGCCCTTCGTGGCGATTGATCCCGCTAAGTGATTACAGCTCTTGGAACACCTTGAGCATGGCGACTGGGGGCTGGCACACCCTTTCTCCGGAAGTATAACGAAAAACAAAAGTGGCTGGCCCACCCTTCGTTTTTTGAAGGGTGGGCACCACGGACGTAAGCAGCTAGGCCTCTTGATTCTGGAATCTGATCCTTAGGGATGGAGTGGTCCGACCGACTCGATGCATAGCGACAAAAAACCATTCCCGTATATATTCGTGGTAACCCACCCTTGAAAAGCCAAGGGTGGGGCAGCCCTCATTTGTGGTAATGCAAAGGTGGCCGGCACCAAACTCTCGAACAGCAGTTGCGGTGCGCACAAACCGAAGCTTCTACAACGCTGAGTGTCGAGAGAGCTGACCGCCCCCTCGCCCCACACCCCACTCCTCGGGTTACAATCTTCGCAACCGGACTGCCCCTAGTTTGTTTGTCTCACGGCAGGTGCACGTCTGTCCCCGAGTTTCCCCCCTGAGTATCCAGACACAAGGTCCCTCCACTCCGCAGATTATCGCTTTGCGATCATCTGCTCCGGTCGGGATGACAGAATTGAGAAGATTTGGACATCTTCACTCAAACCAATACCAGGATTGAATGGGCCACCTGCCAACTCCCCTTCCCGACGAAGAATCCCATGAGGAAGTTCGCGGCTAGTGACGCGGCCCTGGAAGGGCCGCTCTTCCACGGTGGCGCTGGCGATCTTGATGGCTTCTGGGGGAAATATGGGGACGTTCACCTAATTTCGGTTGCCGCAAAGACTAGACACAAGGTCCCTCCACTCCGCAGATCATCGCTTTGCGATCATCTGCTCCAGTCGGGATGACAGAATTGAGAGGATTTGGACATCTTCACTCACCAAAAGCTGGCTTGAATGGGCCACCGCCCGTCACCGCCCCGACGGACGCAGCTTCATAGTCTCTTTAATTCCGGAACCTTCGACGATGGTATAGATTGCGTCGGCGGGAACGTCGTGGAGCTCTTCTTTCGCGCCGCTGGGCCAGGCGATCTCTATCTTCTTTATTACGGCATCGCTGCCCAGCCCAAAATGAAGACGCTGGTCGTTGGAAGAGAGGTAGCCGCTCCCACCCGTCACCTCGGCAATCTGCGTCATGCTCGACGTGTAAACCGTGACTCGCGCACCGATAGCGGCCCGGTTGCTTTTGGTGCCGATCAAGCGGAACAGCACACGATGGTTGGGATTTGCCGTCTGGTTGATGAACAGCGACGGGGGGCCACCTTCGTTATAGACGACGATGTCCAGGTTGCCGTCGTTGTTGAGGTCGCCGAAAGCGATGCCGCGGCGGGAGTGGAGTGGGCCGGCGTTCAGTCCACTGGCGTCGGCGATTTCGTCGAAAGTGCGGTCTCCTTTATTGCGGAAGAGCTGGAGGGGCTCGCGGTAGCGAACCTCGTTCGGCAGCTTGTCGACGATGGGGGCGACATTGCCGTTGGCGACCAGGAAATCGGGCCAGCCGTCGTTGTCGAGGTCGGCGAATCCGATGCCCCACTTGACCGGATCGAAGCTGGGGCGTCCGACCTTGGCATCGTAGGTGATGTCTTGAAAACCTTTTTCGGCCTGGTTCCAGTACACGCTGACGGGCTGGCTGCCGAAGCGGCTGACTACGAGGTCGAGCTTGCCGTCGCGATCAAAGTCCCCGAAGTCCGCGGCCATGTTGCCCATCTCCAAGCCAGAGGAATCCACTGCGGTGCCGGAGACCACGCCGAGGTCTTCGAAGGTGCCGTCGTGTTTATTGTGGAACAGATAATTTGGCCCCATGTCATTGGTGACGAAGAGGTCGGGCCAGCCGTCGTTGTCGTAATCGCCCCAGACCACGCCCATGCCGCGACGTTTTTCCAGGTTGGCGACACCGGCTTTTGCCGACAGTTCTTCGAAGGTGCCGTCGCCACGATTGTGGTAGAGAAAGTAAGTCTCGCCGTCGCCGCGAGGCGTTTCCATGGACACTCCCTTGTAATTGAATGCGGGAGTGCCGGTCTGAGGGAGGTTGTGGATGTCGGAATGAACGTAGCGGGAGACGAACAGATCGAGATGGCCGTCGCGATCATAATCGGCCCAGGCTGCGCCGACACTGAATCCTCCGCCTGCAACGTGGGCTTTCTCGGTCACGTCTTCAAACTTGCAGCCGCCCAGATTGTGGTAGAGAACGTTGTGGCCGTAGCCGGTGACGTAGATGTCGGGCAAGCCATCGTTGTCGAAATCTCCGACGGCGATGCCCATGCCCCAGCCGCGGGTGGTGAGGCCGGAGGACTGGGTGATGTCGGTGAAATGGAGGTCGCCATCCTGATGGTAGAGGGTGACCATGAGATCGCCACCGTGGAGGTAATGATCGATGGTCGAATCGCCGACGACGAGGATGTCGAGCTTGCCGTCGTTGTCGCAGTCGAACAGGGCGACGCCGCCGCCCATGGTCTCGACCAGGTAGCGCTTGTCCGGCGACGAAGGCGGAACGGTGGTGAGGCCGGCCTGCTGGGTGATCTCGCGGAAGTGCATGAGAGGAGTCTTGGGTGGAGGCGCGGGAGCTAGAAGCAACATCCCCACGGCGATGGCCAGAACACGCATGTCGGACTCTTATTCTAGCCGAACATTCCGGCGAGACAGGTTAAGATATCGAGGGTCCCGTATGCGTCGCACGCGCGTTTTTCCGGTTTTCGTTCTACTCACGCTCGCCACCTTGGCGTTGGCGGCGGGCTCTGCCGGTCCGATCCGCTTCGAGGAAATTGCGGTGCGCAGCGGACTGATCTTTACCACGCAGAGCTCGCCAACGTCCAACAAGAACCAGCCGGAAACCATGGTTGGCGGGGTGGGCATCATCGATTACGACAACGACGGATTTCCCGACATTTTTCTGGTGAATGGCGCCGCGATTCCATCCCTGCAAAAAGAGGATCCCAAATTCAAGAATCGGCTCTTCCACAATAACGGAGACATGACTTTTACCGACGTCACCGACAAGGCGGGTGTGGGCGGGAATGGCTACGGGATGGGAGTGGCGATCGGCGATTACGACAACGACGGCTATCCGGATATTTTTGTGGCCAATGTGACGGGCAATCAGCTGCTACATAACAACGGAGACGGCACCTTCACGGATGTAACCGCCAAGGCTGGAGTGGGCGG
The DNA here is from genome assembly GCA_963802555.1 of Terriglobales bacterium. Lineage (GTDB taxonomy): Bacteria > Acidobacteriota > Terriglobia > Terriglobales > Acidobacteriaceae > DATBAX01. Next base: position 2,008,371 of record CAWDJD010000002.1, read on the forward strand.
GGGAATGTATCAGGGAAAGAAAATGTGGTCGGTGGCGGCCGCCTGGGTGGACTATAACAACGATGGCCGGCTCGATCTGTTTGTCTCCAACTATGTGAAGTGGGAAGTAAATCACGATCCCGTATGCCTGGCGGGGAAAGTGAGGTCGTATTGCAACCCCACGTTCTACGATCCCCAGCCCAACACGCTCTATCGGAACAATGGAGATGGAACCTTTACGGATGTTTCCGAAGAGACCGGGATCTCGAAATCGCTGGGCAAAGGAATGGGAGTGGCGGTGGCAGATTTCGACGGCGACGGCTACCCCGATATATTTGTGGCCAACGACAAGAGCCCGAATTTCTTGTTTCATAATATTGGCGGCAAACGCTTCGAAGAAATTGGCACCGCCGCGGGGGTGGCGTATTCAAACGATGGCAAGGCGATCTCGGGAATGGGCGCAGACTTTCGCGACGTGAACAATGACGGGCGTCCTGATATTTGGTACACGGCGCTCGAGAAAGAAACGTTCCCGTTGCTGATCAATCAAGGTGGAGGAGCTTTCGATGACGCCACGGTGCGCAGCGGCGTGGGATGGGAAACGATGAAGATGTCGGGCTGGTCGAACGGGATCTTCGATCTGGATAATGATGGGTGGAAAGATCTTTTTGTGGCCCGCGGCCATGTGCTGGACAATTCGCAAGAGGTGCTGTCCTGGCCGTACCCGCAGCCAAATTCGATCCTGAGAAATCTGGGGAATGGGAAGTTCGAGGATGTAAGCGCGGGCGCGGGGGCCGATTTCCAAATCCCAAAAGTCCACCGGGGCGCGGCGTTTGCCGACTTCGACAACGATGGGCGCTTGGATGTAGTCGTCAGCGTCTTGAACGGCCAGGTGGAGCTGTTTCACAACGTCACTGAGAACAACAATCATTGGATCCTGCTGCAACTGCACGGCACGAAGAGCAACCGCATGGGGATTGGAGCGCGCATTCGGCTGACCGGCGACGACGGATCGCGGCAGTACAACCATGTGACCAGCAGCGTGGGATACTCGTCCTCCAGCGATAGCCGGGTGCATTTTGGCCTGGGCAAAGCGAAGACGGCGAGAGAAATCGAAATCCTTTGGCCGAGCGGAATTCGGCAGGTACTGCACGATGTTCAGGGGGACCGCGTAGTCAGCGTTCAGGAACCGAATGCGAGCACGGCGCCAGCAGCTAAATGACTAGGGATTGGCCGGCGGGGCGGCGACGCGACGCTCGTTCTGTTTATTGAGCTTTTCAAAGGCGGCGAATTCGCGGGCTGCATCTGCCTTCTTGCCCGCTCTCTGATAGGCCTGCGCCAGGTTGAAGTGAGGCTCGGGAAGGCCGGGCGCCAGCTTGGCGGCGATTTCAAGCTCCTGGATGCCACGATCCATTTCGCCGTTTTCCACCAGAATACGGCCGGAAATATTGTGGGGCGCATAATTCTTGGGTTCAATCTTCATGGCTTGCTGCGCCAGTTTCATACTCTTATCCAGTTGGCCCATTTTCAAGCAGAGGAAGGAAGCTTCCACGAGCGCTGGAACGTGAGCTGGTGTGATCTGCAATTCCTTCTCGAATTCGGCGACCGCCGCTTCCTGGTCGAGTGCGACGAGAAATGTGCCGTAGGCGTAGTGAACGTTAGGTTCCTTGGGATACGAGGCCACCAGGTCCACGTAGAGGGTTTTGGCCAAGTCCATGTGATGGGTATCGTTGGCCCAGCCGGCGGCGCCGGCCTTCATCACCAGTTCAAACTTGTTCTCCGGGACTTCGTAGGGAAACAAAGCCATGCGGAGAACGCTCAAGCCGGTGGCTTCGATGACGTCCGGATTGGCCTTGTTCTGGAGGGCAAACCAGGTGATTTCCTTCATCCCCAGCTCAAACTGGCCGGCGGTGATCCATAAAATGGCGAGATGATACTTCAGCAAGGCCTGCAGGTTTTCGTCCGCACCTACGCCCATCTGCTCGGCTTTAAAGAGATGGTCGAAGGCCTGGCGGTAATCCCGCAACTCATACTCACAAAGTCCCAGCAAGGCCCAGGACGGCCCATTCTTCGGGGTAAGGACGGTGGTCTTCCGATAGGCGACCCGGGCCTCGGAATAACGCTTTAATTGATAAAGAGAGCTCGCCAGATGACCCCAGCCCTCCGCCCACGAGGGATTGAGCTGAACCGCCTGCCGGTAGAGCCGGGCGGCGTCTTCCAGTTGGTGGGCCTTCCAGGCCCCATCCGCGCGCTTGGCAACATCATCGAAAGTGGCAGCAGCCTGGGATGGAATCTTGGCCTGACTGAAGAGACTCGGCATTGCAACGCCAATAAGACACGCGAGAAGGACAAAAGCCGGCAGGTGGGCCCGAGAGGCCATCGGATGTTTGCGCGACTGGGAAAGAAGACGCGAGGGCGGGAAGCTCACAGATATCAATAATACATTCGGAAGCCGAACTGGAAAAAGCGCTGGACAAAAAAAGAGCGCTCCGAGGAAATCTCGGAGCGCCCATTGGTTGATAGAGGCTAGAACGTGTACTTGGCCGATAGTTCGAGTACTCGGCGTCCATACTTCGTGCTGGCGTAGCCGGGCCGAACGTTGCTGCCGGTCAAGTTGTAGTTTCCGCTGCCCGCGTTGTTGAGAACATATGAACCCGTTCCCAAGGTGCAGGGTGCAACGGCGCAAGTGTAAGCGAAGCTTACTGACATATCGCCGTTGTTCTGGAACGAATCCAGCGGATGGTTCAGGAAGTTGAAGGCTGAGAGACGGAACTCTACGTTCTGCCGCTCGGTAACCTTGAATGTCTTGAACGCTGCCAAGTCGCTGTTGAAGTATGCGGGCCCGTGCAGATATGGCAATTGCCACTGACCGTTGTGTCCGGGATCAGAAACCGAGAAACAGGCCGCGTTAAAGTACTGGTGAGCCTTCAGGTTTGAGCTCGGATTGCAGATCACCGTCGGCATCAGGCTGGAATTGTTGGTGCCCAGATAATTGTCAGCGCTGATGTTGTAGGTGTGAATGGTATCGTCGCTGGCAACGTACGCCGGACCTGTGCCGCCCAAGCCAAGGTTCTGATTGGCCAAGGTGACGATGTCCGGACCGCTCTGCCAGGTGGTGATGCCGGAAATGTTCCAGCCGTTAGCGGCATATTCAAGAAACCGATTGCCTTTGATTGGATTCCCCGTCTGGAACGTATACGAGAAGTTGAATATGTGCGAGCGGTCGGTGGACAGCACACCGTAGTCGTGAGCCAGACTCAAAGCGTCAGGGGCCAGTCCGTTAAGTTGGGCAGTACCCTGGGTACCGAGAATCTTCGACCAGGTGTAGTTGAGGTTATAGGTGATGCGTCCCTTTTGGCGAACCCAGCTGGTCTGCAGGGCATTGTAGTTAGCCTTGCCGATGTGATGCTCCACCTGGATGTTGTTGGTGCCAAAAATCGCGGCCAACGGATACGGGTTGGTGGAGAAGTTTGTCAGCTGACCGGCGCTATTTGGTGTGTGGTTCCGGTCGACATCGCAGGGGTTCGCGGTACCGGCAACGGCAGCCGTCGGAGCAAGCGGGGTTGTGCAACCCGCTGCCACGAAAGCTACTCCATCTTGCAGTACGTTCAGATTTCGAGCATCTAGATTGTTGGTATTACCCTCAATCGGAGAGTAGAGAGTTTCACTGCCAACGTACCCAACCTCGAGAAGTGAACTGAACGGCAACTGCTGCGAGATGGTGAAGTTGTAGTTGCGCGAAACCGGCTGGTTGTGGTCGGAGAGCGCAAATCCGCCGGCATTTCCACCTGCTCCGGCCTGGGTCCCAAACAGACTGCTGACATAAGGCAACGTGACCACTCCGGGAGAGTTCCAAGTGTGGACGCCCTGTGCCAAATCAATGGGGTTCTGGTAGTCGTTCCATTGATCACGATAACCGTACAAGCCATAGCCGCCGCGGAGCACCGTCTTGCCATTGCCGCGGAGATCCAAGGCCATGCCGACGCGGGGCTGCCAGGTGAGCACGGGCACATCGCGGCCAGTGATTGGGATGGAAGGATCGACGCCATACCAAGAGAAGCCCGGCACACCTGAGAGGCCGTTCTCGAAGGAGTTCGAGAAGGATCCGGTGTAGGTGGCGACTCCGGTTGGAGTGGTGGAACGCCATGCCCCGAGGTGGTCAAGGCGGAGGCCCAAGTTCAAGGTCAGCCGCTTGGAGGCCTTCCAATCATCCTGAACGAATGCCGAGTAAGTTGGATACCAGGCATTGTCCAGTGCGTACTTATCCACCTGATCGAACGTGCCGACGCCCATCAGCAGGTTTGCCACGGGGTTATTCGCGCCGCAATTGGAAACTGTACCGCCGTTGCAACCACCGAACGGGCCGCCCTGAGCAGCTTCGTAATGGCCATTGGTATCGGAAAACGCGCCTTGGTTGTTGGTCGTCTTTTCCCAGTAGAAACCCGCCTTGAAAGTGTGAGTTTTGTAGGACTTGGTCACGCTATCATCGAGCGAGAAATTCCATTTCTCCCAGACAAAGGAACCGCCCTTGGTGAAGATGTCCGGTTGGATCATCTGCGGCACACCCGCCAGCCAGTAGCCATCGCCGATGTCAGGCATCCAAGTGGACGCTGTTGGGAAGACGCCCTGATACGGATAGCTACTATCCGCCCAGCCGGAACCGCCATTCATCAATGGATAGTTGATATAACCCAGCGCGGCAGAGAAGTCGTTGGTTAGAGTCGGTCCGAACACATGCAGGAAGTGACCGGTCAGAGTTTGCGAGTTGTCCTTGGAAGCCATGCCACCAGGGAACGGAATGGAGTTGGAAGGCTGCCACCAGAGGTGGACAGGCACGCTGTCGGTTTCCTTTTGCGTGTTATAGGTGACATAGAACTTGGTGTTGTCACTGAGGCTGTAATCGCCGCGGGCGCGGAACATCCAACCGTTTTGGTTGACGTTCTCGGGCACGAGGTAATTGTAGCCACCGGTCTGAGAAGGATCCGCATTGGGCATTGGAATGTGGCTCAACAAAACCGCTGCGCCGGGATCAACGTTGTTTTCGGTCCCCCCCGCAGTCATGTCCGTGCCCACACCAGTGGCATTGGTCGTGGGATCCCACCAGCTAAAACCGGACCCCAAGCCAGCGCATACCGGCTGATATCCCTGGCCCCGAATGTTGCTACCGTCGCACAGGGCTGCGTTGTCAGCGGCGGTGGTGCTGAAATCTCCATTGCGCATGCTGACGGTCGGAACGGTGTCGGTCAACAGACCGCTGGTGCTCAAACCACTCAGCGGAATCTGGTTCTGATAGTAGTATTCAAATCCGGTCCAAAAGACCAACTTCTTGTTGGTGTGCGGAACCGGGCCGCCAATCTGGCCGCCGGGATAAAGGAAGCGGCTGGCAGGTACCTTGATCAGGCCCGTGGAATTGCCCGGCCCCTTGAACTGGTGCCCAAACGACCAGTCCAGAGAATTTAGAGAATTATCGCGGGCGTGAAGGTAGGCTTCGCCGTGATATTCGGTACCGCCCGATTTTCCGATTGCGTTCACGACCACCGGCCCCTTGGCGCTATCAGCGCCGAAGTTGGAGGTCTGCACTTTGACTTCAGAAACCATGTCGCCGTTGACAGTCTGGGTGGCGCCGCAGTTACAACCGTTGTCCAGAATGTGGGCGCCGTCGCTGACCAGGTCAGTACCGGTGCGGTATGGGGTTCCACCAGCTACCACGCCCTGGCCCACCGCTCCACCCGTCGGGGAAATGACGGTGAAGTCCTGGCCTTGGTTTCCGATACCGCCGCCATTGAATGCGCCGAAGCCCGGGAGGGTACGAATGAGCTCAGTGGCATCACGGCCTTCGAGAGAGAGGTTCTGGATCTGCTTGGTGGTCAGAGTCGAGCTGCGCTCGCCGGAATCTACCGGGGCGATTTCGCTGAAGGTCGCTTCCACGGCCACGGTTTCATCGGATTTGCCGATTTGTAGTGCGATGTCCGCAACGTTGCGAAGATCGCCTACTCTAACCGCCAGGCCGGTGGTCTGCCACGACTTGAAGCCGGTATAGGAAATTCTCAGGGTGTAGGTTCCAGGCGTGACGCTACCGAAGGAGAAGTAGCCGACATCGTTGCTGGTGCTCTTGCGCTCGTCCTTGCTCAACTCATTGATCAAGACGACGCTGGCCTTGGGAATGACAGCGCCGGACTGGTCATAAACCGTTCCGGTAACTGTACCCACGTCCTGCGCGAACACGGTGGCAGACAACATAAATGATAATGCCGCAAGCAGGAGCAGCGCTCCCACGGTTGCTTTCAAACTAGTCGCGATTCCAGAAAGCGACGTTCTCTGAGACTGCATATCGAACCCTCCTCGATCGTCCAACGCGGGACGGAGACCCTTATATTCCCCTGAAAAACCTTATGAGAAGCCGTCTCTATGCGGCAACTAGGCCGCTTTTTGTAGACTTCTCCTCACCAACACTCCAACAATAACGTTTTTCGGGCCTCACTTTGCCATCACCCAACGAAGCTTGTCAACCTTTTTCTTAATATTTTTGTACTAGGACTGCGAAAGGCTACCCCCATGAGGCATCCGAAGCGCGTGGCAGGTTACCAAAGGTTACCTTCGCGGTGCAGATCGCTTCTTGCCAAGGCAAATCAGACCATTTTGGGTCCCACGAAGCGGCATCCAATCAGCGGTGCACGAAAGGCTCCTCTTCCTAGTTTCCTGCGGGAAGTCCATTGCCACGTAATCGTGGTAGGATGCCCTGAACTGGAGGTATTCATGTGCGTGAGACATGGATCGAGGCTCCTCCTTTTCCTGGCTCTGAGTTTCGCGGGCGTCGCTGCACACCCTCAAAGCGGTGAAAATACGCGCGGCCTCTCAGCCAGCGGAGTGGTACGCGAGGAAGGCACGCTGGAGCCATTGCCCATGGCCCACGTCACGTTGCAGCCAACATCCAGCTCCGATACCCGTTCGGTTTTTTCCGGCACCGACGGAGATTACATGTTTACCGGGCTGGATTCCGAGGACTATTACATTGACGTCGAACTCAAGGGCTATCAGCCAGCCCGCCTGAGCGTCACTGTATTTGGCAAGCCTCTGATGAACGCCAACTTCTACTTGCGCCGAATCGCCCCGGAAAATACCGCCGGCCCGTCAGATCCCATCACAGCCCATCAGTTGAGTGTGCCCGACAAAGCTCGCGACTCCTTTGACAAAGGAGTCAAGCTGCTGACCAGCGCAAAGCCGAATTACCAGCGCGCAGTGGTCCAATTCCAGCGGGCCATCGAGGAGTATTCCACTTATTATGAAGCCTACGCGGAGATGGGCATTGCCTACCACCATATGGGCCAGACCCCGGATGCGGAGCAGGCGTTGCGCAAAGCCATCGATCTCAGTTCAAGTCAATATCCCGACGCGCTGTTCTTGCTCGCCGAAATGCTGGATGACTTGAATCGCTATGCCGAAGCCGAACCAATCGCCCGACAGGGGATCAAGGTTGAGGAAAGTTCCTGGCGCGGCCACCTGTGTTTGGCGCGCGCCCTGGCAGGGCTTAAGCGAGCGCGCGAGGCCGAAGTCAGCGCACTTCAAGCCAGCGAGTTAAAACCGGACGCAAAAGAGATTTTCCTGGTGCTGGGAAATATTCACATTCAGGAACACAACTACGAAAGCGTGATTAAGGACTTCGACGCCTATCTCCGCCTGGAACCTGCGGGCCCGTTAAGCGATGCAGTGCGCCAATCCGAGGACCAAGCCCGCAGAGCACTTCAGAAAACGCAGCCCGATGTCCAACCCGCGCGCAAACCGTGAGCCCCCGGTTTGCCAATCGGTGGAGTCATCTCTAATTTAAGGAAGGCGCTGCCGCCTTTGATCGCACAACCAAGTAACCCCAACGCCGATTCGCGACATGCTTTAACATGTGGGGAGCCAAGTTGAGGACGGTGCTATGAAATCGGTCGGAAACCCGCACGCTCTGTTGCAACGATCACCCTTTCTGCTGATTGCGGTTTTGCTTTGCTATTCCCTGGGAGGACAAGAGACCAAGCCCGGTGCCCCTGTCGCTCCGGAATCAGCCGCTCCCACCGCCACGATCAAAGCGAATACGCGTTTGGTCACGGTTGATGTCGTAGCCAAAGACAAGCATGGGCATCTCATACCCGATCTGACGGCTCACGACTTCCAGATCTTTGAGCAAGTGCCACCAAAAAAAGCAGAGTTCGAGCAAAAGATCGCGGATTTCGATTTGGTGATCCATAACGCCGAGACCGCCGCGAAGCAGCCCGCCATGCCTAAAATGCCGGCCGGCGTCTATACCAATTTGGTGACCACGCGGCTCCCGGTGCCTCCGACGATTCTACTGGTGGACGGACTGAATACCGACATTGACTCCGGCATGCAAGCCCGCCGCCAGATGGTAAAGATGATTGCGTCCATCCCCACCGATACGCCCGTGGCTGTGTTCCTGTTGGGACATCGGCTATTGCTGCTGCAAAGTTTCACCAAAGACCCGGCGCTCTTGCGCAGTGTCGCCGCCAAAGTTTTATCCACGGACAACGCTGGCGAAGGCATCGACGCGCACGATGATCCGGGCAGTCTTTCCAGCCAGACCAACGATATGTTTGGGAGCGACGATGAAGCGCCGCCCTCAACCGTTTCTTCCGCGCCCGGTCGCGGCAGCAGCGGTTCCCAAGGTGCCAGCGGGCCTCCGGGAGGCGAATTGCAAATGGCGGAGATTCGCAGATTCGAGAAAGAGACCTTCTCGGCCGACACCGACATGCGGGTGCGCACCACTCTGGATGCTCTTCGCGCCATCGCTCGCCATGTGAGCGGATATCCCGGCAGAAAAAATCTACTGTGGATCTCATCGTCCTTTCCCATGACGATTGCGCCTGACGCAAGCGCGGGCCACAACCTCACTTTCGAGGGCAGCCGAAGCTACCAAACCATGGTTTCGGCCGTAACCAACGCCCTGGCGGACGCGAAGGTGGCGGTGTATCCCGTGAACCCTGCGGGAGTTCAGACGCAGGCCAGTTTGCTGGCTTCGAAGCCTCCGGATCAGACCGCCTACGGTCCACGCTCCTATTCGGAAGGGCGAACTTTGAATCGCGAGAATGAGGCGCGGTTTTCGGCGCAAGAATCCATGATGGAATTGGCGGAACAGACCGGTGGCAAGATCTGCATCAATAATAATGATCTCACTGACTGCGTGAAGACCGCCGTCGAAGAAGGCTCGTCCTACTATGAACTGGCGTACACGCCCGATGCCAGCAACTGGCACGGTGAGTTTCATCGCATCATCGTCAAGACCACCCGACCGGGCGTGCAACTTTCCTTTCGCCAGGGTTACTTTGCGCGCGCCACCGATCCAGGCGCCGGCGAAAAAGATAAAGCCGGAAACGATCCTCAGCTACAGCAGGCGGCGTGTGAAGACCTGCTGACCTCGACTTCTGTCCTGGTCGTCGCTCTGGCCCTGCCCCCGGACAAGCCAGGACTGGCCAAGTACTATCTCAACATTGATTCGCGTATGTTGACTTTTTCCCCGGGTGACGGGAACAATCACGAACTGCGCATGGATGTTGCGGTTTGTTCCTTTGATAAGAGTGGCAAGCCGTTGCAATACCTGCAGGACAATGGCAACCAGCAGCTCGGCGAAAAGGAATACGCGGCCATGATAAGCAAGCATGCTGTACCGCACGTAATTCAGTTTGCCGCCAAAGAAGACGTTGCACGCGTGCGGTTGGTGGTGCGCGATTCGGCCACCGGGAAAATGGGGTCTATCGACGTTCCCTACGTTGCGGTGGCGAGTCCCACGCCCGCTGCGACCGTTAAGACGACCCCATCCGGGCCCACCTCGAACTGAGGGTCGGAAAAAGTGCGAGGTGAGAGGTGTCGATCAAGCGGGGTGAATCATGATGTTGCGTCGCTGCTCGGTTGCGAGTTTAGCGTTGCCGATCTTAGTCTGTTTATCTTTAACTTCCCATTCTCAAACCGAGTCCTCGCCGCCCGCGTCCTCTCCCACTTTTCATGCGGAGACGCGATTAGTAGTGGTCGATGTGGTGGCCACGGACAATCACGGTCAGCCGGTGACCGGATTGGCCAAGTCAGACATGACGCTTTTAGAGGATGGGAAAGCGCAGGATATCCAGGTTTTTGAAGCGCACGTTCCGCCCATTCAACCCAAGGTAATTCCGAAAATTGAGCTGCCGCCAAACCAGTACACAAACTTCCCTACCAAGCCACCCGGCAGTTCCATCAACATCATATTGTTCGATGTGCTCAACACTCCCACCGAGGACCAGCTCTATGCCCGGCGGCAAATGATTGAGTTTCTCAAGACCTTGCCGCACGGCCAGCAAGTGGCACTCTTCCAACTCGACGAAAAGTTACACATGATTGCGGGGTTCACTTCGAACTCAGATGAATTGCTGGCTGCGGCCAATAAGCTTTTGCCGGGACATTCCGCGGTGCTCGACACCGCTGCAGAAAAGCAAGCCACGGAAGATGAAATCACCTCGCAGGAAGAAATGGCGCAGGCCCCGTCACACCCGGGGACCGACCCGGATGGCGGATTGTCCAATCGGCCCGGAGTTGGCACCGCGCCGCCGTCCATGTTCGATCTCATGCGGCAGTTTGTCGAAGACGAACAGGTGGTGCGCGATCAGGCCCGCGCCCGCATCACGCTGGATGCGTTCGCCCAGTTGGCCCGCGCCGTTTCGGGATACGCCGGACGAAAAAATCTGCTTTGGCTTTCGGAAGGTTTTCCGATTAGCTTCGGCCCCAACCAGGGCACTCTGGACGCAATGCGCAATATCGGTAATGAACTGGATCCGGTACGTGAAACCGCAGGATTGCTTTCTTCGTCGCAGATTTCCGTCTATCCCATCGACATCCGTGGAATGAAAACCACCGGGCCCTCGATCACCGGTTCCGGTCAGAGCGTGATCGGCAATCGTGGCGGTAGGCCTCGCTATACAACTCTGATCAATAATCAAGAACTGGAGTTGCAGAACGTTCACGATGCCATGCAGGACATCGCCCAGCAGACCGGAGGCGAGGCTTTCTACAACACCAACGATTTGAAGAGCGCTCTGCAAAGCAGCCTGGAGCGCGGCTCAAACTATTACACGTTAGCCTATGTTCCCAGCAACCGAGACTGGAATTCAAAATACCGGCACCTCGAAATTAAGTTCGCGCGGTCGGGAGTAAAAGCCGAGTACCGCAAAGGATATTTCGCCGTCCCGGAACAACTCGCGCCTGACGTGGAATCCAAGAACCGGTTGATCGGGGCTATGCAGCCGAGCGTACCCGTCTCGACCATGCTTCTTCTCCGCGTGCAAGTCCTGCCCCCCGACGCCAAGAATCCGAAGGTGAAGATTGACTACGGAGTCTACGCGCCCGACCTGGCTTTCAGTGATGGCCCGGAGAAACGCAAATTGGGCAAGGTGGAATTTGTGGCGGTGGCCTGGGACAAGAACAGCCAGGCGGCAGCAAACACTTCTGAAACCATGGTCCTGTCGTTCCAGCGCGATCACTATGACGCGATCATGAAAAATGGGCTTCCCGCTCACCTCGAATTAGACCTGAAGCCGGGGAACTACAAGCTTCGCCTGGGTGTGATGGATTACGGAAACGGAAAAATTGGCACGCTCGATGTTCCGCTATCGGTTGCGGACACTACTCGCGCCGCGCGCTGAGCCGTTATTGAGAGACCGCTGGCTTCGACAAGTCTGCGGCTTCCCTGTTTGCCCCGCCTAACCGGAACGCTTTCCGGTCGAGTTTGGTGTAGGTTTCGGACAATTCCTTGATCTCGAGAAATTGGTTCTTGGCGACGTTCGCGAACTCTTGCCGGGTGTTGCTCGCCGGCCACCAGATCTCGACATTCAAAATGCGCGCCGATTTTCCCAGGCCGATGTGCTGCTCGAAGGGCGATGCGCCGAAAGATCCGCCACTGCCCACGGTGCGATAAATCGAGCGCGTTTCCTTGGCTTCGTTTTCCACCGTGACCTTGATGCGTGCCCCAATCGCGGCCCGGTTGCTCTTCACGCCTACTAGTTTCAGATTGATCCAGTCATTGCCGTTGCCGGGATTCTGGAAGAGTCGCAAGGCGTGGGCGTCGCCGGGCACAGCGCCGCCGGTCACGGTCAGAATGTCTTCATTGCCGTTGCGCTCGATGTCGGCGAAGGCCACGCCGTGTCCTTTATGCAGTTCGCCGGTACCGGAAGCCGCGGTGACGTCCGCAAAATATTTTCCATCGTGATTGCGCAGCATGACATGTGGAATCAACGAAGCGTAATTGGGATTTCCGTTTCCCAGATAGATATCCAGAAATCCATCGTTATCGATGTCGCCAAAATTGGCGCCCATGGGCATCAGAACTTTATCGAGCTTGGTTTCGGCGGTCACATCTTTAAACGTTCCATTGCCCAGGTTCCGGTAAAGCTTCATGCCCAGGGCATTATGGGAGAGTCCCATATAAGTGCGGACGCTTTCGTCGATGGAAACGAAATAACTGGTGACGAACAGATCGGGCCAGCCGTCATTGTCGTAATCGAAGAACCAGGTGGGGAAGCTTATCCATGGGCCGAGCACGCCTGCTTGCCGGGCTACGTCGGTAAAAGTGTTGTCGTGGTTATTGTGATAAAGGAAATTATCGCCCGCATAGTTGGAGAGGTAAAAATCCGGATAGCCGTCATTGTCGTAATCCGCCGAAACCACCGCCTTGGTAAAGGCAACCTTGTCCACGCCAGCCGAGTGGGAAATATTTTCAAAGGTTCCATCGCCCTTATTCAGAAAGAGCTGTGCCGGCCCGTTCTCGCTGCCTACGAACAAATCCAGCAATCCATCGTTATTGATATCCGCCCAGACCGCGGTTTGGGTCGCCGACGACGGCTCAGCCAGTCCCGCTTCGCGGGTCACGTCGGTGAAACTTCCCTTGCAATCGTTACGCAACAGAGACTTGCGCATGGGAATTTCCCATCCCCCGCGCAGCACGAGAATGTCCGTGCAACCGTCGTTGTTGTAGTCGGTCTGGATAATGTTCAATCCGCCGAGTTGGTCCATCAGTCCGGCTTGTTGGCTGCGATCGCTGAAAGTGCCGTCGCCGTTGTTGTGGAAGTAATGCATGTGCTCGCACACGTTCATGCTGGAAGTGACCACATCGAGCAGTCCGTTGTTTTCAAAATCGTCGACAATAATTCCGCCTGCCATCGATTTCAGGTTCAATCCCGCGGCGGGAGCCACATCCTTGAAATGCGGCGCGGTTTCCTGGGATGCGAATGCGGAAGGCGGGATTAAATATTTCTGCGGAACACCCGCAGGATAAGCACCCACGGTCATGTAGGCATAATTCAACAGCCATCTTGCCGGCAAATCGTCGGGAACCTTTTCCAGATATTTCTGGAAATACTGGATCGCTTGTTTCGAGTCTTCTGTCTTGGCAAACGTGGCGCCCGGAGCCAGGGGAAATAGACAGCGATCGCCGGGAGCGGTGTAGATGTCGTTTTCCATTTCCGATTTGTGAAGGTAGGCGATTCCGAGTTCTTCTTCAAATTGTGGGGCTACGGAAGGCACTTGGGACTGGGCCACCTTGTACGCCTTCAAATATTGCTCGATCGCGGGATCCATTTTGCCGGAATAGGCGTACAGTTCGCCCAGAGCGTAGTACTCCTGGGTAACATCCAGCGGCGCCTGGCTCGCTAATGCCGCCGAATTCGAGGGCGCAAGCACATCTTCCATGCGCTTGGTGGCATCCGCCAGCGTCTGTTTTCTGGTTTCACAGATCAAGCGAAGGTCCTGGTCCCAGCCCGCAGGCTTGGTGGAGCGGAACAAAGCCGACTCAGCCTCGCCGATACCAGAAACATTGGGCGTGTATTTAATGCTGCCCACCGCCGATATCGCCGCCAGACGGCTGCGATTCGAATTTTCCATCTCCGTGACTGCAGACGGCGAGAGCACTTTCAGGATGGCGTAGCCTTCGGGAATATGCGCGATCCCGGAAAACTGTCCGGCGGCAACGCCAGCGAGCGCATCCTTAAGTTCCGAGCGAAGCGTGGAAGGATCCACCGTTCCCACATAGCCGCCCGAATCGCCCGTCGCGTCGGTGGATTTCTCCTTGGCCAGGACGGCAAAGTCTTCGCCCTTTTTCAGCCGCTCCAGAATGTCCCGGGCTTGGTCCGCGGTATTCACCACGATAATGCGCAATGGCACTTGGTTCGAAGATCCGCTTTGCGCGAATAAACAGGATGGATACAAAAGCGAAAAGCACGCGACGAGAACAACTCCAGCGTTTAACGTCCTTGGAAAACGCACCAATTTCTGCCCTCGAATCAACAAAAGTCTATCAGCATCGAGTAAAAGTCAGCATGCTACAATCTCGCCCAGATGCGCCGCCTTGCCTGCTGTGGGTCTCTGTTGCTCCTGTCAGTCATCTGTGTTGGCCAAGCTGCAAAACCGCCGATTCCCCAATTTGAGGACGTCACCCAGCAGGCCGGCCTCACGGTTTCCCACATCACTTCTCCCGATGAACTCTACATCATCGAATCCACCAGCGGGGGCGTGGGTTTCATCGACTGCGACAATGACGGCAAGCTGGACATCGTCACCGTAAACGGCTCCTCGGTGGATCGTTACCGGCGGGGCGGCGATCTCATGGTCACCCTCTACCATCAGGACGCAAATCTCAAGTTTACCGACATCACCCAAACTGCCGGCCTCACCCGCAAAGGCTGGGGCATGGGCGTGGCAGTGGCCGACTTCGATAACGACGGATGGCAGGACCTCTATGTCACCGGGTACGGGGGCAACGTTCTTTATCGCAATCTGGGCAATTGCAGGTTTGAAGACGTCACCGAAAAAGCCGCCCTGCGCGTGGGCGGCTTCAGCACCGGCGCCGCTTGGGGCGACTATGATCGCGACGGTTTTGTGGACCTCTTCGTGCCCCGCTACGTTCATGAAGACATCAGCGCTTTACCCGACACCCATAGCAACGGCTCCCCCTGTAATTATCTGGCCATGCGTGTCCTATGCGGACCTGACGGCCTTCCCGGCGAATCTGATTTCCTGTTCCACAATCGCGGTGACGGCACTTTCGAAGACGTGTCCAAAAAAGCCGGCGTCGACGATCCCAATCATTATTTCGGCATGCAAGGCGTCTGGGCGGATTATGACAATGACGGCTGGCCCGATCTCTACGTTTCCAACGACGCCGGCCCGAATTATTTGTACCGCAACAAACACGATGGAACGTTCGATGAAGTCGGATTATTAACCGGCACTGCCTTGAACAGCGAAGGCCGCATGCAGGCTTCCATGGGCGTGGACCTGGCCGATTTCGACCATCGCGGCCGGCTGGACATTATCGTCACCAACTTCAGCCAGGAAGGCGCTGACCTCTACTGGAACCGCGATGACCAGGGATTTGACGAAATCAGCGCCCGCTCCGGCGTGTTCCGGCCCTCTCTTCCCTACGTCGGTTGGGGCACGGCCTTTGTTGACCTGAACAATAGTGGATGGGATGACATCTTCATTGCCAACGGTCACGCTTATCCACAAATGGAGGTGGTGAAAGGGGCGGTTCCCTATCGCGAGCCGCTTCTGCTTTTCCGCAACAACCGCGACCGCACCTTTGAAGACATCACCGCGCTCTCCGGATTAAGTAAGCTGCCCCTGCATTCTCGCCGCGGCGCCGCATTCGGAGATGTGAACAACGACGGCAAGGTGGACATCCTGCTGTTGAACGTCGGTGAACCGCCGACTTTACTGATCAACCGCACCCCCAGTTCGAATCATTCGGTTTTATTCCATCTGATCGGGACCAAGAGCAATCGCTCTGCGATCGGCGCGCGGATAAAGGTGACAGCAGGCGATCTGGTGCAGATGAACGAAGTCCGCAGCGGATCCAGTTATCTTTCACAGAACGACCTGCGCCTTCATTTTGGCCTGGGCACGCAAACGAAGATGAACACTGCCGAAATTTCGTGGCCGAGCGGACAGAAGGATGTCCTCCACGACCTGCCCTCGGATTTCATCTATACCGTGGTCGAAGGCAAAGGGGTTCAAGACAAGATTCCTTTTAGCGTCGAGCCTCCGACCGCCCCGGAAACCCACAAATAGAGTTTTTATTGTTGAGGAGCTTTGCCAGCGTCGGCCGCCTTCTGCGCCTGCGCGAGTGTCGAGCGGGCCAGCGGGTCGTCGGGATGGGTCTGAAGAAAATGTTGCAATGACTGGATGGCTTGATCGTATTGACCTGCATAGAAAGACGCCACGCCCAAATTGCGATCAACGCCCTCGAGCGAAGGATTCCAATCGCTTGCCTTCTTGAAATCCTGGGTTGCCACCGCGAAATCATTTTGGCTGGCCGCCGCTGCCCCCAAGCCGTTGTAGGCGTCCGCGACTGGAGGGCTGAGCTGGTTCACGAATGCTTCCAGCCTGTGCAGTTCTTCCGGCGATGCGTTTTTCGCAGTTGCGTCGTCCGAACGATTGTGACTTTCATGGCGCGCCAAACTATCGGGGTTCACGTTTCTTTCTTCTGCATTGACACCCTGGGTGGCGCGAAGCTGTTTGTCCATGTCCGCAAATGCCTGCAGTTCCTTTTTGCTTTCGTCCGCGCGTCCAGTTCTTTGCAGCAATTGGCCAAGCATGTAGTGTGCCCGGCTGAGCGCATGCCGGTCTTGTGTGGGATCGCTTTCCAACCCGATCGCATCGCGGAGGGTGGCTTCGGACTTTTGCAGCTGATTGGTTTCCAGATAAACCTTGGCGAGCTGCAGCAGCGAGGTCACGTCGTGCGGCTTTAACGCGATCGCCCGGGTCAGTTCTTTCTCCGCCTCCGGCAGGTCGTGTTGCTGCAGCGCCATGTATCCCAACATATAACGGCTGGGGAAATCGTCTGGATTGGCTGCGAGCTCGGCCCGAAATTCCGGGACGGCCTGTGCGTAACCTGCCTCCTCATTATGTCCCAAATAGGTGAGCGCCAGATAATAATGTGCTCCCCTTACATGGGGATCTTTAGCGATGGCTTGCCGGAACTCTGCGATGGCCTGGTCCGTGTAGTCGGTCTCGCTGTAGGCGCGCCCAAAGTAAATATGGATCAGCGCGGTATCTCCCAGTCCCGCCGCCATTTCGTGGAACAATACGTGGGCCTGTTTTTCGTCTTTCAACAACAAATATGTTCGGCCCAACAAATACCCGGTATCGAAATCCGAATTCTTCGCCAGCGCTGCTTCCAGTTGCACTTTGGCCCCGGGATAGTCCTCCAGATGAAACAAGACCCGCCCGTAGAGGAAATGCGCGCGTGCGTTCTGCGGCGCAAGCTTCACCGCTTGCTCGACCAGAGTCCTGGCTTGGGATAGACGATCGGAGCTAAGGCAGGCCGCCGCGTAGTCCAGCAGGAGATTGGAGTCGTGTGGCGAAAAACTCAAAGCTTCATCGAACCACGAGACGGCGGCATTGAAATCGCCGATCTCTGCCTTGCCGTTGGCCATTCTATGCAAGGCTTCGGCCAGAAATGCGCGATATTCAGGGGCTGCACGGTTTTGATCCCCGGAGCGTTCGTACTTCTCGGCCGCCTCAAAGTGCTGCTTCAATGGATCTGGTGGATCGGTGCGGGCCTGCTCGGCTCGGATTTTTGGCGAGGCAAATGACAAAAACAGACAAACTGAACTTGCCACCCATTGGACAAGGCGCCAACTCTTTACGGTAAAGACCAGCGAGATCAGAGACCGGGGTTCTCTGAAGCAGTCCATGCGGGAAATCATCAAGGTTGCTCCGCAACTAAGTCAAGTTTGGTGGGGTATACGAATCGCTGCGTCTTGGATGTAGAATCGTAAAGTTATGTAAAATCTGGGAAGCTATGGGAAACCCGCGAGCAATAACGATATTCCGTTGTACAATTCCGTCGGCTGCAAAAGCCTCGTTCGCGCTGCTCGCGCCTTCTGTGAGACTAAGTCGTTAAGGGTAAAAGGACTCCGATGTGGGAAGTACCGGGAATGCCATCCGTTCGGCGTAATCGTTTACATCTTGTTGTCGCCGGCTCCTCAAGTCCGCTCAAGCTGGCACACCTATTCTTGGCGAGTTTGTTTTTCGTTGCGGCGTCGGCTCTGGTGGCGGCTGGTCAGGCTCCAAGCAAGCCCACGGATGATCCTCCAGCCAAGCCTGCTTTTGACATCGACTTGTCATCCGTCGGCTATCAGGGATTGGCGGGCATGGCCCGCCTCGCCAGCCAGGCCAACATCTCCCTGGATTTTGTAGACGACGACCACGTCTTGTTCACCTTCGATCCCAAGAAATTGTTTACCCGCCTCCCAGACTGTCCTCCCTCTCACGATGATCGCCTGGTGCATGCAATTGTATTTCAAGTATCCACAGGCAAAGCGGTCAACCGGGCGGATTGGTACTTGCATGACAATCGCCGCTATCTATGGCCTCTGGGCTCGGGTCAATTCCTGCTGCGACGGCTCAACAGCCTTTATATCGTCGATTCCAATCTCAAAGAAAAGTTGCTGATGACTTCGCCCAAGGAATTTTTGTGGCTCACCGTCACCCCCGACGGCAAGCAGATCATCGCGGAAACAGCCGAGGCCGCGACCTCGAAGAAGCCTAAGTCGGACGCTGCCAAGGCCAAGCAATCGGTGAAGATCGAGTTCCTGGACATTGCTTCTCTAAAGGTCGAGCGCGCCATCAAGTCGGAGGGCATCGTCACTCTCGAAGGAACCAGCACCGGGTTTGCCGACGTTGGCCATGACATGACAGGAAGGGTCTGGCTGGTCCGCTTTGGCCCCACCACGCGGCAGCGGGAAAATATCGCTCGCGTCCGGTCGCATTGCGTTCCCGATGTCTTCTACTCCAGCAGCAACACGCTCCTCATTGGACGCTGCTCGTCCTCCGGTTCCGACTACAGCGTCAGTTCGTTCACCGTCACCGGGCATCGCCTATGGCGGCAGCGTTGGAACGACCACCGTTATGTTCCGAAGATCAAGCCCAGCGACGACGGCAGCCGCTTCGCAGTGAGCACTCTGATGCACGTGGCAGCCACTGAATCGGAAGCGAACGACGCCGACGACGAACAGGACGCGATGGGCCACGGCCTCGCCCAGATGATTCAAGTTTTCGACACGGCAGGCGGCACTCCGGTTTTTTCGGTGAAACTCAGTCCGGTGGTCTTGACCGCGCAGAACTTCTCTCTCTCCCCCGATGGGAGGCGGCTGGCGGCGCTGCATGATTCGCGGTTACAGACCTATGACCTAGCACCGATGTCCGCCGATGAGCGCTCGAAATTCACCGCCGTCAAAGCCGACGTGCCGGGCCTCTACATGCCCTCATCTGACTCCAACCTTCAAGTAGCCGCCAACGAGGACGAGCCCACTTTCGGGGCCGCCGAAGCCGGCGCCGATTCGCCAGGCACGGATCCCGCCGCCACCGCCGAGAAAAATCCGCCGCCTGCGAATACCGCGGCCCCCGCGCTTGTGGCTCAACCAGTTCCGGTCGCCGACGCCAAAGACAAAGGCGTGGACGCATCATTAATCACCTTCAAAGCTTCCAGCCGTATTGTGGTTGTGGATGTGGTGGTCACCGACCGCAAAGGAAAACCCGTCAGCGGCCTGGCCCAAAAGGACTTCCAGGTCGCGGAAGACGGCAAGCCCCAGAACGTCGCCCACTTTGAAGAGTTCTCCAAAGAAGGAGAAAACACCGCGCAGGGTACACTCACTGCAGCCGCGGGGGCCGCGGCACCCTCCGCGTCCGCTCCGGTTCCGGATGCCCCGCCAAAGTTGCCTGCCAACATCTACACCAACAACTCAAAGGAACGGGAAACCGGTTCGTCCACCATGGTCGTGCTCGACCTGCTGAATACTCCGCTCCCCGATCAGCAGCGGGCGCGTGAGCAGTTGATCGATTTTCTCAAGAAGAAACCGGAAGCCCTGCAGATGGCCCTATGCTCTTTGGGCACGAACCTCCGTATGATCCAGGGATTCACTCACGATGACAACGTTCTGATCGCCAGTGCGAAAGGAAGGAAAGGCGGTGTCAAGGCCCCGCCGCTGCAGTCCGATGGCGCCGCCGAGCTCTCCGTCCGACTGCAACGAGATCTCGCGCTTATCACTGGTGACAGGGGGGAACTGCAAAAGGCGCAAAATGGACGCGACGAGCAGAAAGCTCAGGACGTGGACATGCGCATGCATTTCACCCTCGACGCATTCGCTCAGTTGGCGCGATATCTCTCCGGTGTTCCCGGTCGCAAGAACCTGGTCTGGCTCTCCGGATCGTTTCCTCTCAGCATTTTTCCCGACCCTGAAGTGACCGACTACCAACCGGTAATGCGCAACTATGGAACCGAGATCAAAAGGGTGACCAACCTTCTCGCCGAAGCGCACGTGGCCGTTTACCCCGTCAGTGTGAAAGGAGTGCAAACCCAAAACATGTTCGAGGCTTCCAATAACGGCACCTATGATCCAACTCCGATGGTGGCAGGCGCTCTGGGCCCCGCTGCAGGAGCCAGTAATTTCGGTTTATCCAACACCAGCACTAACGTTCCGATGGATACGCGCATGACCCAGGAAACCCGGGCCTTCAAGGAGACCGTCGCCAGCGAGCAAGGCACCATGGATCAAGTAGCCGCGGATACCGGCGGCAAGGCCTTCTACAATTCCAACGGCATCGGAGACGCCATCGAAACCGCCATCGATCAGGGATCGCATTACTACATGGTGTCCTACTCGCCAAGCAACAAGAAATACGATGGCAAGTTTCGCAAGATCAAACTGTCTCTCGCCCAAAAGGGCTATCACCTGGCCTACCGTCAGGGCTACTATGCCGATGACCCAGCCGCCCCGGTGAAGGACACCCGCGGACCCGCCCAGGACATCGGCGTGGCCGCCATGCAGCATGGGTCACCGCAATCGCACCAGATCATCTTCGCCACTAGGGTGGTGCCCATCGGCAAGCCCAAGAAGATGGACGCCGCCCAGTCTGGTACTGCCGCCGCTTCCAAAAAGAATGGCAGCCCTGCCGGCCCCGTGGAAATGCAGCACTACGGAATCGACTTTGCCATCGATCCCGCACACCTGCTTTTCACTCCAACTTCCGCCGGACTCTATCACGGTGTGCTGAACCTTATGATCACCGGCTTTGACGACGATGAGCGGCTCGTGGCCAGAATGGTCAGCACCGCCACCAGCGATCTGAAACCGGCTAACTATAAGGACGTCATGACTGGGGGATTCCGCATGCACCAGGAACTTGACGTCCCGGTCTCTGCCGTCGCGTTGCGGCTGGGTGTGGAAGACGGACTCACCAGCCACATGGGGACACTGGAAATCCCGCTGCCCGTTCCGGTGCCTCCGGACGCTCCACGAATCATGGCGCGCTCGCTGCCCGAAATCGAACCCGATTGAGCCGTCTGGGAGGCCTCGCCATCCGCCAACTTTTCCCGTATGCTACGGCAGGCGTGCACGTCCCGCGATGCGCTCTCATGCTCCATCGTTGCTCGTATGCTTCCGGGCGAGCCATCAACAAATCTACAAAGTCCAATTTCGCGGTTGCATCGGGAGGCTGAAATGAAAACACGTTTGCTCATGCTCTGCGCACTCATGGCCGCGCTGTCCGCTCCAGCTTTCGCCCAGTTCGGCGCCGTCCGGGGCGTTTGCAAAGACAAGGACGGAAAACCCCTGGCTGGCATCGCCGTCGAATACCACGAAGCCGGCTCATCGCGTACCTACAAGCTCAAGACCAACGCCGCCGGCGAATATTTTTCGATTGCCATTCTGCCCGGGATTTACAACGTGGTCTTGGTGCAGAACGGTCAGGAGATTTTCCACTTGAATGGGATTCAAATCGCCACCGAAGAGAAACAGGTGGACATGGATCTCCAGCACGAGCAGGCCGTGGCCGCCAAGCAGCCGGGTGGCGCTGGACAACCTGCGGCGATGACCGCCGCGCAGCAGAAAGAGTTCGCTCTGGTCAAAGCGCTGAACGACAAATTGGTGGCCGCCAATCAATCCCTGGCCTCGGGCGATGTGGACGCCGCCATCAAGAGTTTGACCGAGGCCACCGAAATCGACGCCAACCACACTTTGCTTTGGTCAAAACTGGGCGACGTTTATCTCGATTCCGCGCCCAAGCAAACCACCAGCGATGACCGAACCGCCCGCTACCTCAAGGCCACCGACAGCTATCAGAAGGCCATCGACATTAAACAAAAAGAATTGGCGGCGCGCCCCAAGACCGCTGACGACGCCGCCGACCTCGGCCACTATTACAACAACATGGCCCACGCCGAAGCCAAGTCTGACAAAGTCGATGACGCCGTAAAGTCCTTCAATCAAGCCTTGCAATTGGATCCCGAGCGCGCCCCCCAGTATTACTACAACCTGGGAGCCATCCTTACCAATTCCGGTCGAATCGACGAGGCTGTCGCCGCCTACGATAAAGCCATCGCCGCCGATCCTGCCAAGCCCGAGGCCTACTATCAGAAAGGCGTGGCCCTCATCGCTAAGGCCACCACCGACAAGAATGGCAAAGTCATCCCCGCCCCGGGCACCGAAGCGGCGTTGAACAAATATCTGGAGTTGGCCCCCGACGGACCCTATGCCCAGGGCGCCAAGGGCATGATCCAGTACATCGGCGGCACCATCGAGATTCGTGCGGGGAAAACCAAGAAATAGCGGCGGCGTGATTTTCCAGAATTCAAAAGATTTCTCCGGAGGGCGGATGCGCTTCCTATTTACTACTCGGCTTTTCTTAATCGTGCTCGCTATCAGTTCCTCCGCCCAACTGTCGACGCCGGACTATCGCAATCCCAACCTTCCCATCGAACAGCGCGTGGCCGATCTCTTGCAGCGCATGACGCTGGAAGAAAAAGTCGACCAGATTGCCGGCGGCCAGCGCCGCAATTTCGATAAGAACGATCCCGCCGCCGCCCATCTCCTCGAAGGCTTCAAACGAATGTACAACTTGGACGCTCATCTCAGCCCCCACGACGCAGCCGCCTTCCGCAACGAAGCGCAAAAGTTCCTGGTCGAGAAAACCCGCCTCGGCATCCCCGGAATCTTCCAGGGCGAAGCCCTGCACGGCTACATGTCCTACGGCAGCACCAGCTTTCCGCAAGTGCTCGGACTCTCCAGCACCTGGGACCCGGAACTCATTCAGCAGGATTTCACCGCCGCCGCCGATGAGATGGCGTCATCAGGCACGAACCAGGCTTTCACCCCGGTCCTCGATCTCGCCCGCGATCCCCGCTGGGGACGCACCGAGGAAACCTACGGCGAAGATCCTTTCCTCATCTCCCGCATGGGCGTCGCCGCGATTCGCGGATTGCAAGGCACGTCTTACTTGATTGACCGCCATCACGTTCTGGCCACAGCCAAACATTTCGCCGCGCACGGCCAGCCCGAAGGCGGCACCAACACCGCTCCAGCAAATTATTCCGAGCGCGTCCTGCGCGAATCTTTCTTTCCGCCGTTCCAGGCGGCGGTGCAGGAAGCCCACGTCGGAAGCGTGATGGCGTCCTACAACGAAATCGACGGCGTCCCTTCGCACATCAATCGCTGGCTGCTCGATAAAGTTCTCCGTCAGGAATGGGGGTTCCAGGGCTACGTCACCGGAGACGGCAGCGGCCTGCAAATGCTTTACGAAACTCACCACGTCGCCGCCGACAAAGAAGATGCCGCCCGCAAAGCCCTCGCCGCCGGAGTGGATTTCGATCTTTCCGATGGTTCGGTCTATCGCACCCTGGTCGAGCAAGTCCAGCAGGGAAAAGTCCCGCAAGCCGAACTCGACAAAGCCGTCGCCCGCGTTCTCACCGCGAAATTCCGTCTGGGATTGTTTGAGAATCCCTACGTCGATCCCGACTACGCCCAAAAAATTACCAATAGCCCCGAACACCAAAAGCTGGCATTAAAGACCGCGCAGGAAGCCATTGTCTTGCTGAAGAATGACGGCAATCTGCTGCCGCTAGACTTGAGCAAACTCAAAAATATTGCAGTGATCGGCCCCAATGCAGCCGACGTCCACCTCGGCGGATACAGCAGGGATGCCGGCCCCGCCAATGAAATCAGCATTCTCGACGGCATCCGCCAGCGCGTGGGCAAAGCCGCGAACGTGCTCTACGCCGAAGGCTGCAAAATTACCACCGGCAAACAAGGCTGGGCAGGATGGTACGAGAACGACACCAAACTAGCCGACCCCAAGACTCAAATCGAAAGCGTTCAGGCCGCTGCCGCCGTCGCTCACAAGTCTGACGTCGCCATCGTCGTCGTGGGAGAAAACGAAGGCACCAATCGCGAAGCCTGGTCGGAAAATCATCTCGGCGATCGCGAATCGCTGGATCTTCTAGGCGCGCAAGACCCGCTCATCAAGGCCATCGTCGAAACCGGCACGCCAACCATCGTTCTCCTCATCAACGGCCGACCGCTTTCCATCAACTACGCCGCCGAGCACGTGCCCGCCATCCTCGAAGGCTGGTATCTCGGAGAACAAGGCGGCGCTGCCGCGGCGAATGTTTTGTTTGGCGACGTGAATCCCAGCGGCAAACTGCCCATCACTTTCCCGCATTCCGTCGGCGAACTTCCCGACTACTACAACCACAAGCCGTCACGAAACCGCAGCTATGCCTTCGCCGACAGCCATCCCCTATTTCCCTTCGGCTTCGGCCTCAGCTACACCACCTTCCGCTACGAAAACGTTCGCGTCGAACCGCCAGTCATCGGCACCGGCGGCACCGCCACCGTCAAAGTGGACATCACCAACACCGGCAATCGCTCCGGCGACGATGTCCCTCAGTTGTACATCCATCAAAAGGTCGCTTCGGTTACGCAACCAGTCGAACAATTACGCGGCTTCCATCGCATAAGCCTGAAGCCCGGCGAAAAGACCACAGTAGAATTCACCCTCACCCCAGACGCCCTTTCCATCCTCGACATCAACATGAACCGCACAGTCGAGCCAGGAATATTCGACATCCTGGTCGGCCCCAACTCCGCCCAAACGCAGAACGTCCCTCTCCAGGTAGTAGAAAAATAAAAAGTAAATCGGGGGCGTGACCCACCTCTGTACCACCACAAATGAGGCCTGCCCCACCCGTCGCGGTTTTCGACGGGTGGGAACCACGGACTCCGGCAGTTTGTTCTTCTAATTGATTTGGACCACCGTGGAAGAGCGGCCCTTTCAGGGCCGCGTTACGAAACGCGACGATTTACGCGGCGCTCAAGCGCCGCTCTTCCACGGAATTTCGGGCAGATGTAATCGGAAGCTCCCCCCGATTGCAAACCGCCACGCAACACGTAGCGACAGCCGCCTCGGCTGTCCAGTCGAGCAAAGCTCGACAAAAGGTACACACCACAACCGTGGGTGCCCCAGGTCTCGCCGCATTTGCGAGACCTGGGAACCACGGTTGCCGACCGTTTGTTCTTCTAATTGATGGAAGCCACCGTGGAAGAGCGGCCTTTCAGGGCCGCGTTACGAGAAACGACGATTTACGCGGCGCTAAAGCGCCGCTCTTCCACGGGATTTCGCGCAATGTGATCGGGAGCTCGCTCCCCGTCGCCAATAATCACCAAGAGGAGGCTGGCTCGCCTTTGCACCGCAACAAATGAGGGCTGCCCCACCCGTCGCGGTTTTCGACGGGTGGGAACCACGAACGCCGGCAGTTCGCTCTTCTAATTGATGGGAGCACCGTGAAAGAGCGGCCCTTTCAGGCGCGACGATTTACGCGCGCTAATGCTGTCCAGTTCCATGACATCCTTTACAAAACGTTCCGGGACATACTTTACACTTCGGCCCGCAGGCGTCGCGGGTGGGGAAGGAGAAAACGGCCCGCCGTCATTCGAGCTTGTTGAAATTTCCTAGACTCCCGGATTTATTGCTGCCGTTATGTCGTCCGGCCGTGACTAGAAACACATCATAGATCGTGTGGTTGACTGTTCCTCCTTGTCCCGGTTCGACATTAATCATGCCTTTGTAGCGGAATTGGTTTCCGTAAACATCCGTAAAGGGGGATTTCGAATATTGCAGGCTTATCGAGTGGATTCCCAGGGCGTCCAGATTGTGGAGTTCGCCGGACTGAGACACACCATCGTGATTGGCGTCGATCCAAACCAGCAGTTGTGGCCAGATGGAATCCAGTTTGTCAATCACACCATCCCCGTTGCCCCCGCTCGCCGGTTGATCGAACACGGCCAGCGCCAGAAATCCATTCGGATCGGAGCATGGGGCTTGGGCTGTGTAATTCCCAAACAATTCCTTCCCGTTGTCGATTGTCCCATTGTGATTGCGGTCCAGCGCCAGCCATCCGTTCGTTGAACCCGGAGCCGTCCAGCCAATTTGAATCGGGTGACCCGTCGCAGTGAGGTCAAAAAGCACCCCGTTGGCTGCAGACGTTAAGTGGAAACCACCGCCATCGGTGTCAATAATGATGGGTGAATAGCAACCATTCCCGCAGGACCACGTACTGCCGCTGCATGTTGGCCCAAGAGGAGGTGAGCAATTGAGATTTGGAGGAGGCACCGAACACCCAGCGCTTCCATCCGCGCACTTCCATGTTCCGTGCGAACATACGACGGGATCGTTCCCACCGCCGCACTGCTGTTCACATGTGATAGCCGGAGTACCCGTGCAGGCGACGTACAATGGATCGGCTACCGTAGCGCAAGTTTTGGTGGCTGGTATATCCTTTGCAATCAAAGTCGTCCCGCCAATTGTCGAACTTGTCCACATGCCACCAATAAACGTTTCAGTCACAGAACAATTACAGAAACTGGAACAACGTCCCGCGCCCCATCCGGCGTTACCGGTACAGCTTGTGCCTGTGTAGTCTGCGGAGCCTGTTCCATCAGACCAGTTACTGGCTACCTGATGACAGAGTGTGCTTCTAGTCTGTCCGACCTCCCCCTCGCCGGCGTCGGTGGAGTTATTGACCGCGCAATCCGTGCTGCAATCCGGCTGTAAGCCGGTTCCGGAGTAATGGCATGTCGCATTGAGTCCAGTCCACGTCGCAGAATGTGATCCTGTTACCAGGCCGGGGGTGTAGTGGTCAGTTGTGTCATAAGAGGTTATGCCAGTCATACTTCCGACGGTCGAAAAAGTTGCACATGTAGTTGTCGCGTTAGGAGTGGGGGACCTAGTTCTGATTGGGGCAAGTGTGACTTTGGAAATGATTCTCTCGTTATATGGTTGATGGGAAACGTGAACGATTTATTCACCCATTCGGCGGGCAGGCTGCATCCTTCAGGTGTGCAATAAGCGTCTCTGGTTTTTGTTGTATTCGAAGTTGTGTTCGCCGCAATCCAATCTGCCACCTCGGGAAGCTCTCTATAGACAGTCTCCAGCAGAACTTCTGGATAAAGCGACTGATTGGTTACGGTGTCGAGTGCACCCATGCCGACAATGTGATCTACCTTAAAAATTGATTCGTTGCCCTTCGGGTCTTTTCCGAAAAGGAACATGGCGTTGTACGAGCGGTTTCGGCCTTGCAATGTTGCCAGCACTCGGTAAGAAGTGTAGTGGTCATAGACTACGCCGTTTGGCACGCCGTCTGTGACTGACAACTCACTCACAGCTCTCGCCACGGTAGCACCATCCCAGCTCGTCTCGAACACGCGGGCGCTCCAGCTGGCCCTTGCATAAAACATTGACTTCTTGGTAATCCCACTCGGGGTGGTAAACGTCGAGACAACACCACTTGCAGTGATATGAATAACGTCGCCGTTCGGCTTGGTGATGAAGTTTTCCCAAAACTCATTACCAATGGTTGACAGATTGCCGGACATAACGTCGTCAATCTCAAAGCGCGGGGTGAGTTCTTTGAGTTGAGTTTGCAATAAAGCCTTGTTGTGTCTTGCCGAGCCCGGGGCATTCATGGCATCTTGCGCCACAATCTGAAGTTGAACGGCGTAGGTGAGTCGTGCATACGCTGTCCTGACCATTGTTTCCTCGTGGCTCATGCTGGATTGTGCCCATGTAAGCGTCGAAGCCAGCACCAAGGCGACAAGCAGGGCCCATGATACAAATCTGGGACTTCTCATTTACAGTTCCTTTCTAATTTCCTCCTGAATGATTTGTTCTGATTTACCGCAGTGGGTACAGCCGGCGGAAGGGCAGCTAGTAGCGGAATCGCGCAGAAAAGGAGGACAAACCAGCCACGAGCGAGCCATCGGCTCCTCCTAGTGATCCAGCTTCCCCCTCGGAAACTGTGGGCTGACCTTACGTCGGGAACCACACCATGTCAAGTTAATATCCTTCGGGGTTGGTCCACCCTTGCACATCAACAAATGAAGGCTGCCCCACCCGTCGCGGTTACGACGGGTTGCGCACGACCGCGGGCAGCGCAAGCTCTCAGTAATATTCCCAAAACGGGAATATTCGCTAACGCCAACACTCCAATCCACTTCCTCGATTTTGTACGTACAATTCCGCCAGCACAAAATGTTCCCCGGGGAACACTTCTCCATTTTGTAAGCGGGGCCCACCCTACTTTGACCGGCGCGTCGATTCCCGGACGATCAACCTGGGCTCCAGCAGGATTGACTCGGGCGGGACCAGAGACTTGGCCTCCACCAGGCTCATCGCCAGTTGCGCGGCACGCTCGCCGATGGCGTCGCTGCGCTGGTCAATGCTGGTGAGGGGGACACGTAGCAGGCTGGCGTAGTGGACGTTGCAGCATCCGATCAGGGCAACGTCCTCGGGGATACGTAGGCCTGCCTCAAAGATCGCCCGCATGGCGCCGCTGGCCACGAGATCGTTGTGGCAAAAAATTCCATCCGGCCGAGGCGTCCGCGCCAGCAATTTCTTGGCCGCTTCGTATCCCGACTCGTCGGCCACTGCATTCACCTCTTCGGCGGTCACCACATACTGCGGCCCCACAGAAAGATTATTTTGCGCGAGCGTGCGCCGGTAGCCTTCGAGGCGCGCCATCGCTGTGCTGATGCGCTCGCGGGTGATGTGGGCGATGGTGCGGCAGCCGGCGTCGATGAGATGTTGCGTGGCCAGCGCGCCTACGGCGTCGTCATTCACGCCCACGAAATTCGCAGCCAGCCCGGCGAAGCTGCGGTCGATGAGGATGTAAGGCAGGTTGCGCTCTTCGAGGCGGCGGAAGCTTTCGACCGTCCATTGCGACGACGCCACCAGCAGCGCGTCCACGCCGCGGGCAATGAGTTGCTCGATCACCTGGCGCTCCAGCTCGGGGCTCTCGTCGGACGCGGAAATCACCACCGTGTATCCACTCTTGCGCAGTACTCCCGAGAGGCCGCGGGCGACCTCGGCGAAAAAAGAATGCACCAGGTCAGGCACGATCAAACCCATCATCTTGGTGCGCCCGGTCACCAGCGCCCGGGCCGCGAGGTTGGGCCGGTAGTTCAGCTCCTTGGCGCGCTGCAGCACGCGGGCCTTGGTTTCTTCGCTGATGTCGTGATGGTTGCGCAGCGCTTTCGAAACCGTGATCACTGACACTTCAAGATCACGGGCAATGTCTTTCATTCGTACCGGCATGAGAAACTCCGTTAGCGATCTTGATATTGTAAGCGTTTACGGCAACGAGTAATATTCCTCGGCAGGTTTGTGAGACGACGCCATACAGCCCTAGAAAAACGATTGGATTCAATCATGAGAAGATTTCGATCCGCCGTCATCCGTTTTTTGTTGATGCCCTTGACGCTGTTGGCCTGCGTGACTGTCACCCACGCGCAATGGACGCCCAGGAATCCCGTTACCGCGGTCCAGCAGCAAGCTGATGGCGTGCTGCTCACCATGGGCACGGGCACGCTGAAGTTGCAGGTGTGCGCGGATTCCATCATTCATGTGCTCTACTCGGCCACGGCTTCCTTTGCCCAGCATCCTGATTTCGTGATCGTCAAGAAAGATTGGCCGGGGGCGAAGTGGACCATGCTGTCCACCGATGACGTGGTCACGCTGACAACTTCGCAATTGAAAGTCGTGGTCACAAAAAAAGATGGAGGCATCCTTTATCTCGACCCGGACGGAAAGCCGCTGGTGCAGGAAGCCACCCGGAAGCTGACGCCGGTGAAGGTCAACGGCGAGGACACCTATCGAGCGGAATCGTTCATCAGCATTTACGGATCGCGGGAAGGGCTCTACGGACTCGGCCAGCACCAGGCGGGAGTGTGGAACTATCGCGGCGAGTCGGTGGACATTTCGCAGGACAACAGCAACATCGCGGTGCCGTTCCTGGTTTCAAGCAAGGGCTATGGAATTTATTGGAACAACGATTCCAGGAGCCGGGTGAATAATCGCTTCGCGAATTACATGTATATCAGTTCCGAAGTGGCCGACGTGATTGACTATTATTTTTTTTACGGTCCCGATCTCGACAAAGTGATTGCCGGCTACCGCGAACTGACCGGGCAGGTGCCCATGTTTGGCAAGTGGGCCTATGGTTTCTGGCAGTGCAAGAACCGCTACAAGTCGCAGGAGGAAATCCTGGGGGTGGCGCAGAAATATCGTGACCTGCACATTCCGGTGGACGACATTGTGCAGGACTGGTTCTGGTGGAACCGCAAGGGCGAGTTTGTGTTTAACAAGAATTATCCCGATCCCAAAGCGATGGTGGATCAACTGCATCGCTTGAATTTTCATCTGATGCTTTCGATCTGGCCATTCTTCGAGCCGGGGTCCACCAATTACGACTACATGGACAAGCAGGGCTGGTTCATTGACAAGTTCAAGTTCGGCAAGCCGCCATATCACGCATCGGAAATGGCGGTTTATGACGCGACCAATCCGGAAGCGCGAAAATTCTACTGGGACCAGATCAACAAGAGCTTGTTCAGTCTGGGCATCGACGCCTGGTGGATGGACACGACGGAGCCCGAGACGGAAGGCCAGGAAGAAAACATTCTGCTCGACCACACGCTCGCGGCCGGCAGCGGCAACCGGTTCGTGAACGTTTATCCGCAACTGGACACCGGGGCGGTGTATCAGGGGCAGCGAAGCGCCTCCGACCAGAAGCGGGTGTTCATTCTTTCGCGCTCGGCCTTCGCGGGTTCGCAGAAGAATTCGATCACGGCGTGGTCGGGCGACATTGGTTCCGACTGGTTCAGCTACCGCAGGCAGATTCCCGCGGGATTGAATTTTGAACTGTCCGGAATTCCCTACTGGACCACTGACATCGGCGGATTTGTTTTTGGAGGCAGCCCCTCCGATCCCGCATACCGCGAATTGTTCGTGCGCTGGTTCCAGTACGGCACATTCAATCCAGTGTTGCGGGTGCATGGCACGCGCAATAATCCTGATGAAAACGAGTTGTGGTCGTATGGGCCTGAGGCGCAGAAGATTCTGGTGAGCTACGACCGGCTGCGCTATCGCATGCTGCCATACATTTATTCGCTGGCCTGGAAGACCACGAGCGAAAGCTACACCCCGATGCGTCCTCTGGTGATGGATTGGCGGACCGATGTTCGAGCGGAAAATATCGGCGACGAGTTCATGTTTGGGCCGGCATTTCTGGTGAGCCCGGTCACGGAGCCGGCAGCGACCACGCGGAATTTATATCTTCCCGAGGCTAAGTGGTACGACTTCTGGGATGGCGCGACTTCCAGCGGCGGCCGCACGGTTGAGGCAGCCGCCCCGATTGACCGGCTGCCGCTTTATGTCCGGGCGGGTTCGATTCTGCCGCTGGGGCCGGATGAACAATGGTCCACGGAAAAACCCGCCGATCCCATCGAGCTGCGGATTTATCGCGGCGCCGATGGAGATTTCACTCTCTACGAAGATGAGAACGACAACTACAACTACGAAAAAGGTGTCCATGCAACGATTCCCTTGCACTGGGATGATGCGGCGCACACGCTGACCGTGGGCGATCGCGTCGGTCAATTTCCCGGCATGTTGCAGAGCCGCACGTTTCGCGTGGTGTTTGTCGGCGAGCATCATGGAGTGGGAATCGATCCCGCGAGTGAACCGGATAAAGTTGTGCAGTATTCAGGAAAGCAAATCAGCGTTACTCCTTAATCTTATTCACAAATTCCGTGGCGCTGTGCTCACGGCATCAAAGGTCCCACTCTAGTCGCAAAGAACGCGGCTAGAATGGGCCACTAGCCCGTTTCGCTGCGAACTTCGGTGGCGTTCTCAAATCTCAAGTGCTAGACTGTTTCCGTCAGTTTGTTTCCCGGCGCCTGAACTCCCCTTTAGGGCTGGTTGGTTCGTCTAACGCGGTCCACGGAACGCCAAAGCTTCTATTCACAAGGAGTGAAAAATGAATTTCCGCTCGCCGAGAATTATTTCCAGCCTGTTGATTGTGACTTTCCTTTTTGGTTCGACATTGGCATTCGCCAAGGTCCCGGTGCGAGGGTCTTCCGGGAATGGCGAGAATAGTAACGCCGCCAACTGGAACCTGCTAAGCGTGAGTCAGCCGCAAAGCCTGAGCGCCAACGGCAAGAAAGTGATCGTGACCAGGCAGATCGTATGTCTGAACCAGGACGTTGAAGATTCGCTGTCCAGCCCCACCCCTTCCTTGACGGGCACCTGCGGTGGCGGAGAGTACTTGCATATCTTCCAGCTTAAATCCACGTCGGCGAACGTAACCGTGACGCTGGGGCAGTTGGTGGGTTTCGTTGCCGATTCGAATTTTGGCAACTATGGAGTGATGGTTTGCGACAGTAGCAGCAATACGCTTGAGCTATGCACCACCGATCCTAACGATCCCAATGAGAACAACATTCCGAACATCACTTTTTCGGTGGCCAAGAACAAGACTTCGGTGAGTTTTGTAATTCCCAACTTTCCCGCTTTTCCGGCGGGGGAGGACAATCAGGGACAAGGCCTGACGATTTATATCATTGTCCAGCAGGCCCACGCTTTGCCGATACAACTTCCGAAGGTGGCGATCAAGTAACGCTCGATTTTTGAGCGGCTTTCTGCGCAGCACTCAGGACCGGCCTTTAAGGCCGGTCTTATTTTTGTTTTTGGGCCGCCTTGCGGGCGATGAGAGAAAAACCGGCAGCCTCCGCATCTTTACTCAACTGGTCAAGACTTGAGCGCGCGGAGGCGGTGTCTCCCATTAAATTTTTCGCTTCAGCCTGCGCCAACCGAGCTTCGAATCCGATAGCAACGAGCGGAATGTGCTGGGAACGGTCCAGGGCTTCCTGTAAATCACGCAGTGCCTCAGTGGCCTTCCCCGTCCTCGCGAGGACCCGGGCGGAAGTGATTTCCAGGGACAGTTTGGCAGGAAGATCGCGAATGGAGAGCGTCCGGGTTTTGCCGATTTCCGATTGAGCATCGGAGACTTTCCCCAGCGCAATCAACGATTGGACAATCACGTCGCGGGCGGCGGCCTCCTGGTCCGCATCGGTTTCGGCGTGGAACTCGGCGGCGGCTTCTTTTGCCAGGGACTCCGCTTTGGCCGGCTGATTTTGTTCCAGCGCCAACGTTGCCAGAGAGACCTGGCTGGCGGCAACATTCCCTTTCTCTCCCAGCTGGGTTCGAATGACCAGCGATTCGCTGTAGCTTTTCTCGGCTCCCGATAAATCGTCCTGCGCCAATTGGACTTCACCCAGAGCGACCAGGGAAGACGCAGTTTTGCTTTTGAGTCCGAGTTCGCGGGAGCTGGCCAGCGATGCTTGCAAGTCCTTGCGGGCTTCTGCGAAATCTCCCTGGAAATACGAGATGGTCGCAAGATTGGTGAGCGCATCGATGGCGCTGGCCTGGTCTCCAGTCTGGGTGGCGGTCTCCACGGAACTTTGCAACATCTTCCTGGCTCCGGCAAAATCACCCTGGAGCATGAGGTTGGCGGCGAGGTTGTTCTGGGCGATGAGGGCGTCAGATTTGTCGCCGATCCGGACCGCGATTGAAAGGGCTTCGTTGTACTCGGTATTGGAAGCGTCGAGTTCCTGCTGGGAGGCCAGCAGATTTCCGATGTTGATCAAGGCTCCGGCGATATCACCTTCCGCGCCAATTTGACGGGCCAGGGCCAAGGCTTTTTCGTGCATGCTCCGGGCCTGGGCAAGATTGCCCTGGTCGGCGAGAACGTTGGCCACGCAGGTCAGACTTTTTGCCTCGCCGCGAAAATCTCCCGCCGCGGCCAAAGTTTTTCCCGCCTGCTCTCCAATCGCCCGGGCCCGGCCGAGGTCGCCGAGATTGCGCAGGGCCCAGCACTGCTGGAGCAAGGCGCGAGCCTGCAGAAAGCGGGCGCCCAGTTGTTTGGCTTTGTCTCCGGCTCGCGCCGCCGCGGACTGCACGCGTTTGTAATCGGAGAGCGAGTCGGCGGCCCGCGCTTCCGCCAGGTCAATGCGAGGATCGTCCTGCTGCGGGCGAGGCAGCTTGCGTAAGTCGGCGATAGTGACGAGTGCATCCTGGCCCGCGCCGGCAGAGACCTGCGCATCCGCCAGGCGCAGCCCATACTCCAGGTCATCGGGGAAAAAGGTCCACAACGACTTGTAGAGGTCGACCGCTTTGCTCCACTCGCGAGTGGTCTCGCGGTATTCGGCTTCGATAGACAAGGTGTCTTTGCGCGACAGGTTCTGCGACAACTCGAAGGCGCGCCTGGCCTCCTGGGTGGCTTTGTCGTCGTATCCGAGTTGAGTCCAGGTGGCGGCGAGTGCGGAGTGGGCGAGCACGTTGTCCGGATCGGCGGCCACGGCCTGCTCCAGAAGATCGCGCGCCGCGAGCTGATCAAAGGCACGCAGCTTGCGCACGCCTTCGGCGTAGAGGCGGGCAGCGTCCGAGGTGGCGGGCTCACTGGCCCGCACCGCCGCGGCTTCGGCGGAGGTGATTTCTCCCGCGCCGCATTTCTGCCGGAGCGCGCTTCCCATGCGCTTTACCAGATCGAGGAAGCGCGCCTCGGTTTCGCTGTCTGAAACGGAAGCGATGGTTTCGCCGTTGGCAGTGTCCTGCACCCGCAAATCCACGCGCACCTGTCCGCCGATATCGAGGTAAGAGCCGAGCACCACGAGGTTGCTGCCCAGCGTTTTATAGATAGTGGACAGCGTCTTTTGCGAGAGCGCGTCGGTGTCGGGAAGGGATTGATCGGCCTTCATGCGCGCCACATTTTCGCCGGGGACAGTGCGCAGCTTATCTCCCGCCGAGAGTTCCGTGGTCAGCATTTCGGCCAGCGCGTTGGAGAGCCAGAGTTGATCGGAACGGCCGGAAAGATTCTTGAATCCGAGGACGGCCACGGAGCGGCGTCCCGCCACGGGTGTGAAGGCCGGCTTGGTGGATTGGCGGATGTGCAAGTAGGCGGCGAGTATCGCTGCGATTACGACGATCAGCGCTGCGCCGGCGGCCCACAGTTTTCGGCTTCGACGGACGGTGATGCTTTGCGGCTGAGCGATTATTCCTGCATTGCCGGACCATGCCGCCGATCCCGAAGCCGAAGTTACTCTTTCTAAATCGACGCCCAACTCATTGGCGGATTGATAGCGACGCCTGGGGTCTTTATCCAGCGACTTCACAACGATATTTTCCAAGGCCGGCGGGATGCGCGAATTCAGCTGGCTGGGTGGTTCCGGATTCTGATTCAAGATGGCGTCGATCAGCAGTGGACCATTGCTTTGGGGAAAGGGACGACGGCCGGTTGCCATTTCATAGAGCACCGCGCCCGCCGCCCAAATATCGCTGCGCAAATCGACGGGTTCGGCGCGAAGTTGCTCCGGGGCCATGTAGGGGACCGTGCCGGTTATATCCTGATTGGTGGTAGCGGTCACGGTGAGGCCAAGATCGCTGGCGCGCGGCGCCAGTTCCGCGAGACCGAAATCGAGAATCTTCAGACGTCCGTCGGTGGTGACGCGAAGGTTTCCCGGCTTGAGGTCACGATGAGCAATTCCCTGCTGGTGGGCGGCGGCGAGTCCTTGCGCCAGCTGCGTGCCCAGATCAATGACTTCCTTCAGCGGAAGCGGATTGCGGGCAATCTTGGCGTCGAGGGTCACGCCCGGTATGTATTCGGTGACCAGAAAATCAAGGCCGTGCTGGGACCCGAATTCGAACACCATGGCAACGTTGGGATGGTTGAGTTTGGCCAGCGCCAGAGCTTCTTTGCGGAAACGCTTGCGGGCGTTTTCGTCGGCCAACATTCCGGCGGAAAGAACTTTGAGCGCGACGTCGCGCTCCAGTTGTTCATCGTGGGCACGATAAACAACGCCCATGCCACCAGCACCGATCTGTTCCACTAACCGGTAGTGGGACAACCTGTCACCAATCATGGGCTGGCGCCTCTTTGCAGGTGCAATCTTAAGGGGTGCTGGAAAGCCGCGTCAATGAAGTACGAAGTTAAAGCGCGACCGAGAGTCCGGCCGCCAGCAGCAACCCCACCACCGAAATGATGGTTTCGCAGATGGACCAGGTCTGGATGGTTTGCGAAACGCTCATATTGAAATATTCCTTGACCATCCAGAACCCGCCGTCATTCACGTGGGAAAACAGGAGCGAGCCCGCGCCCGTGGCAATGACCAGCAACTCGGGCCGGACGCCGGGAATGTGGAGGGCCAGCGGCGCAACGATTCCGGCGGCCGTCGTCATGGCCACGGTAGCCGAGCCGGTGGCGAGCCGAACCATGGCCGCGACCAGCCAAGCCAGGAAAAGGATGGGAATATGGGCATGGAGCGCGACATCGACTATGGCCTGCGATGTGCCGCTATCCTGAAGGATGCGTCCGAAGCCGCCGCCGGCGCCGATGAGCAGAGTGATGGTGGCGGTGGGGGCGAGGCACTCGTTGGAGAACTTCAGGATGGTTTCGCGGGTAAACCCGCTCATCGTTCCCAGGGTGATGAAGCTGACCAGGGCGGCAATCAGGAGGGCGATGTCGGCGCTGCCAACGAAATGCAATGTCGTGTTCACGGCACTTTTCGGTGTGGTCAGGAGGTCGGCCCAGCTGCCGATCAGCATCAGGAACACTGGCAGAAGGATGGTCGCGACCGTCAGACCAAAGCTGGGAAGATTGCGTTTCGGAGCGTCGTCAATGAACTGGGCGGCGATGGGATTGTCAGGATCAAGATGAATGTGCGGCGCGATAAATTTTGCATAGAGCGGACCAGCAAGGATTGCCGCAGGAATGCCTACCAGCATGGCATAAAGAATGGTGCGGCCCATATCGGCGTTGTAAGTGGCAACCGCCAGCAACGCTGCAGGATGGGGCGGCACCAGTCCATGAACCACCGAGAGTCCGGCCACCATCGGCAGGCCGATGAGGACCATGGACGTGCCGGTTCGCCGGGCGAGGTTAAAAGCAATCGGCACCAGCAGCACAAAGCCGACTTCGAAAAATACCGGCAAGCCGACCACGAAACCGACCACCACCATGGCCCAGGGGATACGTTTTTCGCCAAAGAAGCGGATCAAGGTGTCGGCAATGCGATCTGCTCCGCCCGACTCCGCCATCATCTTCCCCAGCATGGTGCCCAAGCCGACCACAATGGCAATGTGCCCGAGAGTGCCGCCCACCCCGGTCTCGAAGGATTTGACGATGGTTTGCGCCGGCATTCTGGTGACGATCGCCAGGACCAGCGATACCGACATCAACACGATGAAGGGATTGATCTTGAAGCGCGCGATCAAAATCACCAGCGCGATCACGGCCCCCAACGCGGAGAGCAGCAGAAAGGTACCGTGGCTATCGATCATGGAAGTGTGCATTTCGCTTTCTCTCTTGCAAAGAGTTCAGCACGACGGAATCGAAACTGCTGTCCCGGCAATCAATCCGACGGCTGTTTGTAGGCAATGCAATCGATCTCGATTTTGCAATCAACGACCATACTGGATTCAACGCAGGCGCGCGCCGGCGGATTCGCCCCAAAGTATTCCCGGAACACTTTGTTGAAAGACTGGAAATCGCGCGCGTCATCGAGCCACACCCCGCAGCGCACCACGTCCTCGGGAGCGTAGCCTGCTTCTTTCAAGATGGCCAGAAGATTTCGTATCGCCTGATGCGCTTGGACGGTAATGTTGCCTTCAACGACTTCCCCGTTCACCATGGGGACCTGGCCAGAAACATAGAGCCACCCATTGGCCTGCACCGCGCGAGCAAATGGAAGATGCTGGCCTCCCGTGCCCTTGCCGCCTTCGACGCCATAACGTTTTATGCTCATCGTGTCGACTCCTACTGCATCTGCATTGGATATCTAGAAAACTTTTAAGATTGCTGGGTTGGGGTTAGGGACTGGCGCGGCAGAAATTTGCCGGCTCTCGGTTGCGTCGCTCCCTGGCTCGGATACGACAAGACCCCGTTCACCCAGACAGCCTCGATCCCCTCGGCCGCACGGACCGGATCGGCGAACGTCGCGATGTCCCGGACGGTGCGGGCGTTGAACAGAACCAGATCCGCGCTGTAGCCTTCCCGAATCAAGCCACGACCTGTTAAGCCGAAGCGCTCAGCCGGCAAACTAGTCATTTTACGGACAGCTTCGCTAAGCGGAAATAAATTTTGGTCGCGGCTGTAATGGCCGAGCACTCGCGGAAAAGTCCCCCAAAGACGAGGATGGGGTCGCGGATCGTTGGGTAGGCCGTCGGAACCGATCATGGTTTGCGGGTGTCGCAGAATGGCGCGCATGTCATCTTCAGAAATCCCATGGTAAATCGCGCCCGCAGGCTGCAAGCGGCGGGCCGCTTCAATCTGGTTGAGATTCCACGCCTGGGCAATTTGGGCGAGCGTCTTCCCTGCCATTTCGGGATGAGGCTTCGACCAGGTGATCATGATGGTGACGCGTTCGTCCACCTGACGCACATCAAGGGTGCTGGAGCTGGCGGCATACGGGTAGCAATCGCAGCCGACTTGCTGGTGGGCACGCGCCGCCTGTAGCGATTGCAGGACTTCCCCGCTTCGTCCCCAGTTATCAATTCCAGCGCATTTCAAGTGAGAGATGATGACGGGAACTTTGGCATGGCGACCGATGCTATAGGCTTCGTCCATGGCCAGCAACACGGTGTCGCCCTCGCTGCGCAGATGAGTGGTGTAGATTGCGCCCGCCTCCGAGAGTGGTTCGGCCAAGGCCATCACTTCCTCGGCGGAGGCCGAATTGGCCGACAAATAAGCCAGTCCGGTGCTCAAGCCCAGGGCGCCTGCCTTGAGCGATTCGCGCAGTTGAGTGCGCATCTCATCGATTTCCTTCGCGTTGGCAACACGATCGAGGCGATCCATGCAGTTGTTGCGCAACGCGGTATGACCTACGAGTGCCGCCACGTTCACCGCCGGTTGAGCGTCATTGACCGCCTGAACATAAGCAGCAAAGGTCGCGTAGCGGAACGCGCTTACCTCTCCCAAAAGATTCATCGGATCCGGCGGTTCGCCCGTCAGTTGCACCGGCGCTGCGCTGATGCCACAGTTTCCAACAATGACTGTCGTCACTCCCTGCGACAGCTTGGGCAGCATCGCGGGATGGTGAATCAGGTAAAGATCGTCGTGGGTGTGAACGTCAATGAAACCGGGCGCCAGGACTTTGCCTTCGCCATCGATGGTGTTCTGCGCGGAATAGTCGGCCAATCCGCCAATTGCCTGAATACGATCTCCCGCGATGGCTACGCTGCCGGTTTGCGGATCTCCGCCGCTGCCATCAACGATCCGGACGTTGGAAATCAGGGTGTCGCAAGGGGGCAAGTCGTTCTCCTGAAGCAACAGGCTCCAAAACAAGAAGTTTAAACGCGTTTATCGGCACCTAGTGTCGATCGCACTTCAATCAACCTTTCGTCCTCGGACGACATTATAGTTGCTGAAAAATCGCAATTACGACCCTAATCCCTGGTTGGGGTGAAATGGCCTGAGCAAAGGCTGGGCGTTAAGAGAGTCAGCAGTTCGATCAGGAGCCGGGCTGCCGGGCTGGGGCTGTGAACCTCATTTACCCGAAGGAGGATGGGGCGCCACGCAAAATCTTCATCCGCTCGCTCACAACACTCGCGTAGTCCGGCCTGATCTGGACCGCCGTTTGGTACTCCGCGATCGCTTCCCCAGACATTTCAGGTATCTGAGACAGGGCGTCTCCCAGGCCTAAGTGGGCCGTCGCAGGATCAGAACCCCAGTAAGAAAAAACGTGTCGCTGCATTGAGACAGGCTTACGTAGAGTTCCTTCTTCCATGTCCGCTCAAGTCTGCCTGATGATCTCGTCATCTAGGATTTTGGCTTGCGTGACGCTAATTTAACTAGATGATTTGGTGATAAGCACTTAACGAACAAATAAAATGAGGATAAATCTTTGCAAAACCATTGAAAACAGGTTGGGGTGTAACAATTTCGTAGCAGAAGATTAACTTGACTTCCTTATGGTTGCGTGCTCAAGTCGTCACCAGCAAAAATTAAATTTAGGAGGAGAGGTTCAATAAGAACAAAGTGCGACTGCTGTTTTCTCGCAGGTCTCCTAAGAATGGATCCTGCTTCTCTGCTAAGAACCTGTTGACGGCAGGGTGACTCGGTGCTAGCGATCTCGCGTCCGCATAATCCTAAGACAAGAAAGCCAGGAAATTGTGTGGGACGGTTCTGTCTAGCGATTGGTTTCGTCTTCGTTGTTATTGCAAGTCCTGGTGACCTTCTTCCCCGTGTTCGCTGTTTCGGGCCCATGTAACTGAGTTTTCCTACAACGACAATTGAAAAATCACATAAGGAGAACGCGTTATGTTTGAAGGTAAGCGCTTATTCCCATTTCCCGTCGCCACCTGTGCTGGCGGCTATGCTTTTGGGTCTCGCCTGCGTAGTGATCTCCCCGATTCGACGACCAATTCTGCGTGCAGCTGGATGGGCACTGGTTGTCAATTACCGCCTGGAACCGGCGGACGCCATTGTCGTGATGGTCGATGCGGACGGCGCCGGGGTGCTTGAAGCCGCCGACCTGGTTCACAGCGGCGTGTCCACACGAGTCGCAGTTTTCGGCGAAACCCCGGATGCCCTGGTGGAGCGTGAGTTCGGCAAGCGCGGGGTCGCTTACGAAAACGCGGCGGCACGATCCGTCAGGCAGCTCAGAGCTCTTGGCGTCGACGCCGTCGAACTGATTCCCACCTATGTATCCGGAACCGAGGACGAAGGTCCGGTGCTGGCTCAGTGGTGTGATCAGCACGGCTTCCACTCAATCGTAGCCGTGAGCACTCCGGACCACACCCGGCGTCTCCAGCGAATGCTTCATCGTTCCATGAAGGGCCACCCGACGAGGATCATGATATGTTCCGCGCGCTACTCGGCGTTTGATCCTGACCAATGGTGGACATCGCGCCGCGGAATCCGCGCTGAAGTTGTGGAAATGGAGAAATTATTGTTCGATATCGCGCGTCATCCGATTTCGTGAACGGTCGGTCTTTCGACTCCGAAAAAGCCACAGGAAGTTGCTGGAACTAAGGTCCAACGTCCCGTCTGATGAGCCGACAGGAGTAAGGTGGATGTCCCCATGGCACCGGCAAGCAAGATGACCACATAAGTCGGGACTGCCGGGCTGAGGAGCTGGCTCACGATAAGAGAAATCGTGGGAATTAACAAAAAAAGGGATCGTCCATCGCGCGAGCGATGGCACGATCCCTTAACAACTTCCGCTTTTGAGCTTAAGGTCTCTCGCCGGTAATTATGACCTTCCCATTCCCCATAGGCGAATTGCCGGTTCTGGTGAATGTGTGCTCGGCGATAGGAGTGCCGGCCAAAACAGTGCTGGGCCAGGTGCCAATCGTCTGATTGTGCATCCCGGGGACCGAAAAACTGTTTACCGCGAAGGGGTACTTTCCATTCACCGGCTGCACCGAGATGTTGATGGCAAACAGAGTATTATTTTGCCAAATAATTTGCTGGTTCGGAACCGCGCTGACTGAAGTGGCGGTGGCTGCGTTGGGAAGCACGGCACCGGGAATATCCTCGTGTCTGGGTAGTGGATGAGCTGCCATGTTGCATCTCCTTTAAATTGAAATACGATCAAATTGAAATACAAATCAGTTACTTTGGCCCTTTACTAATGCCATGAAGCGGGGATCGTTCTTGAGCGAGTCGAAGCTCGGCAAATCGCGCACGTCGGCCGCGGAAAAACCGGCATCCAGCGATTTTTTCAGCCATTCCAGCGCTTCCCCGCTCTCTCCGAGTTCCTGGTAAACCACCGCGGCGTTGAACAGCAAGTCCTTGTCACC
Organism: Terriglobales bacterium; assembly: GCA_963802555.1. Taxonomy (GTDB): domain Bacteria; phylum Acidobacteriota; class Terriglobia; order Terriglobales; family Acidobacteriaceae; genus DATBAX01. The sequence continues at coordinate 2,050,335 of CAWDJD010000002.1, forward strand.
ATGTCCCCATTGCAACGACTGGTCCAGCGAGGCCAATGCACGTTTGCGGTCCGCCAGCATCGCGTAGTAATCGGCAACGTCGCCCAGTACTTCGGCATCTTTCGGATTGACCGCAAGCTGCCTTCCCGCCAGGGCAAGCGCCTTTTCGTATGCTGCTTTCGCCGCGACGCGGTCGCCGCTGTAATACGAGGCGTCCCCTAGACTGCCCCACGTGCCGTACTGGCTTTCGTCCAACTTGAGGGCGTCCTGATATGCGGAAACCGCATCGGGATACTGCCTCAACCGCAAGTACGCCGTGCCCAGATTGGTGAACGCTCCAGAGCTCGGGCGGATTGCAATCGATTGTTTCAGGGGTTTAATGGCATCCGTGTATTTCGCCTGTGCAAGATACACACCCGCCAGATTGCTATAGCCGCGGTAACTGTCAGGCGCCAGGGCCACGGCGCGGGTGAACATGTCAATCGCCTTTCCATACTGCTGTTGCTGCAAATAAAAAGCACCGAGGTTTATGTAAGCCCGGGCGTATTGTGGCCGCAGTTCGATTACCCGCTGATAGGTCTTCTCAGCCTCGTCCAGCCTGTTCAAATGCTTGTAGGCCGACGCCAACCCAGCATACGCCTGATCGCTGGTTGGTTCCAGTTCCACTGCCTTTTGAAATTGCGCCACGGCCTGCTCGTACCCGCCCGTGCCGTTTTCCACCACCCCCAGACAAATATGGCCTTCCGCTCCGGCGGTTCCTGATTCCACTGCCTTCGAACACGCTTCTCTGGCCAAATCCACTGACGCCTTGTCTTTCGTGGAATAATATTTCCACCAGTATGCCGTGCCCAGCTCGGCGCGGGCCATTCCATAATTTGGATCCAGCTTAAGCGCCGCACTAATAATCGTAATCGCGCTACTGACATTCTCTGGCTTATAGGGATCGTCGAGGTACCCGCGCGCCTGTACGTAGTAGTGATAGGCTTCCGCGATGCTGGTGCCGTGCGCGATCAACTCGCGGCGTTCCTCGGGGCGAAGTTTCATCCCCAGGCCGGCGGCCGTGCCATTGGCAACCTGATCTTCGAGGGTAAAGGGATCGCTGATGGGAACGGGCTCGAAACTGTTGGCCTTCAGCGCGCGCCCGGTCTTGGCGTCGATCAAGGTGTAAGTGGCGCGCACCAGGTCCCCGGAGCGCTCGAGGCCAACTCGCAATCCGAGATTCACTCCAAACTCCTGGCGCGCCTGATCGAGCGTGGTCACATGCTTGTTAAGCATTTCGCTCGAAGGGACTACTTGCAAGGAGTGGTTCTCGCCCAGTTGGTTCAATTTCGCAGTCAGAGTCTCTACCAATCCATTGGCGAAAGCCGCGAACTGAGGATCTCCTGCCTGAACTTCGATGGGAAGAACTGCCAGATTTTCAGTTTGCGGCAGGCCGGATTGACTTGAACCCGTACCGAGATTCGCAGAGCGTTGGGTTCTATCTCTAAAGACTACGAAAACCAGCATCAGCAGCGCGGCCGCTGCAGCCGCAATCAGGACGCCCTTCCATAGCGGGGAAACACCCGCCAGTTTGCGTCGCGAAGGCAGACCGGCGAACGTCGGTTTGCCTCCGCTCTGAACTGCTCTCAGATCTGCCAATAAAATCTGCGCGGACGGATACCGTTGCTCAGGATCCTTCTCCAGCAGATGTTCCACGATTCCCGCCAAGGGGGCCGGTACACTGCGATTTATTTCGACCAGGGAGGGCGGTTCCCGGTGCAGCACACGGGCCAGAGTACCGGCAAAGCTGTCCGTGGTAAACGGATGCTCCCCTCCCAGCATTTCGTAGAAGACCAGGCCCAGGGAAAAAAGATCTGCGCGCCCGTCATAGGGCCTTTGCTGCAGAACTTCGGGGGCCATGTAGCCTGGGGTCCCGCTCAAGGATGCAGTGAGGCTGGCCAGGCTCTGGGTTACGTCGTTCGAATCCGTCGGGGTGAATCGCATGGCCACGCCGAAGTCGAGAATTTTCGCCCGCTGGGTTGCGGTCAGCATGATGTTCTCGGGCTTGATGTCTTTGTGTACGATCCGCTGATCATGCGCGGCAGCCAGACCTTCTGCGCACTGTATCGCAAGTTCCAGAAATTCCGGGAAACTGATCGGCAGCTTCATCCGCTGGCGTAGGGTTGTGCCCTCCACGTACTCCATAACCAGGAGCGTCTCGCCTTTTTCCTGCAGTACGTCGTAGATTGCGGCAATGTTGGGATGATTGAGGGCGGAAGCGCGCTGGGCTTCCTTCAGGAATCGTTCGCGGTCGTGCTCGTCAAACTGAAGCTGCGGCGCCATGCGCTTGATCGCAACCGTCCTCTTTAATATGGTGTCTTCCGCCCGATAGACCTGCCCCATTCCCCCTGCGCCAAGGCGCCCGGTGATCAAGAAACGTCCGAGCGTCTTGCCGGTGAGGTCGTGGCTAACCGGAGGGATGGAGACTGTTTCTTGAGGATCGGACATCGCCGGGGCGGCTCCCAGGTGCGCGGCCCAATTTTAACTGCGTTCCCACGGAAAGGAAAACGCGAAACCTCCGATAGTGAAGACCGGTCGGGAATCTGGAGAACAAAGGCCACTGTAGCCCAAAAACGAAAACGTCCCAAGACTCAACGAGTCGTGGGACGTTACGCCGAACAGCCCTCCCCCGAAAACTGTTCAACACCACCTTACCGTTTTGACTAATTCTTGTGAATGGCACCATCGGGCCACTGTGGAAATCGAAGGTAACCGGGGTTTCGAACTCGCTTAGAAAAACGTTCGAATCACGTCGATAACCCTGAAATCGGCGTCCAGCACAGGCAAATACCGCCATTTATCGAAGGTCAGGCAGGGGTGGGAAATGTCGAAACCGATCATGTCCCCCACCCGCAGGTCGGCGCCTTCCGTCATGTGCAGGTAAGCGTGCTGGTCCATCATGCCTGTGAGTTTCCAATCGGAGCGGGCAACCACTGGAACGGCTCGACCTGGACGGTAGTGCAGAGCCGGAATCGGCAATCCGGCATCGAATGCAGCATCCCGCTTGCCTAGGCCGATGATGGCTTTCTCTTTCTCCGGTACGGACTGAACGTAAGCCCACAACTGCAGGGCCGGCTGGAGACTGGAATGCATGCGTTGGGCGATTGGATTACGGCTCAGAATCTGCGACTGCGCCTCACGATAGATGCCTACGTCGTGCGTCAGGTAGCAGCCCGGGCGCAATACGACTTCCATCGGTTGTCCGATCTCTGCTTTGGAGAACACCTCCGCCACCACGTCATACCAGGCCGAGCCTGCACCTGAAAGAATGATGGGAGTGCGATCAAAGCGATTTTCCTCCGCCAATTCACGAGCAACCTTAATTGCTTTCTGCAACAACTGGCGGACGGCAGGCTCATCCTTTAATATGCCTTCGTAAACTTCGACGCCGCTCAAAGCAATGTGATCGCGCCAGGGCGCCAAGGCCGCGAGCAGCGCATCCAGCTGTTGCTGGTTGCGCACGCCCGCGCGACCGCCCTCGACACCGAGCTCCACGAGAACGTTGAGTCGCTGTCCACGGCTTTGAAAAAATCTTCCCAGCGATTCCACCTGCTCGGACGAATCAATCAGGCAGAAGTATTCGAAGTTTGCGTCCTCAAGCAGGCGCGCGACCATCGCCATGTTCCGTTTCCCCACCAATTGATTGGCCATCAGGACGCGCCGAACTCCATGTTCGTAAGCCACCGTGGTTTGCTGAGCGGTGGCCAGGGTGATTCCCCAGGCTCCGGCCTGTAACTGACGTGCGAACAATTTCGGCGCCATGGTGGTTTTGCCGTGGGGCGCCAGCTTGACTCCATAGGCCGCGACAAACTCCTGCATCCATTGCAAATTGTGCGCCAGTCTAGCTTCGTAGAGCACAGCTGTGGGCAGGCTCAGATCCTCGTGCAACAACTGCCACCCAAGACTGGGAATCTCATCCAGCGCAAGCGCACGATGCATAACCCCGAGACCCTTGTTGAGCGGGGAGATCAGCTCGGTTCCGCCATCTGTCTCTGTCTTCATTTCTCGATTCATTGCATCACCCCGTCCGAATGGCAGCCTTACCGATGCCCTATTTTGCTCGTCTGAGAGTGTATATAACTCTGTTCCGATCGTGCGAACCCGGGACAAAACTAAATCTCACCACGCACAAGGCAACCCGCTGATTAACCTGATATTCAACAAATATTCATCAGTTATTAACAAAGCAAAGATAGCATTTGGTTTCACCAATCGAACAAGGCTGGTTGGCAATCCTTCCCAGCGTTCACTTCCTCATTGTTGTTAGAAATGATCGCCTTGAGAGCCAGGCAATAGTCATTGATGTAGAGGATGAAGGCGCCTGCTAAATCCGTCTCGGAAACGATGTCAGACCCTACCCGGTTTGAATCGCCTGCCGCTCTTCCCTGTCAGGATTATTCTGCACCTTGCATGGGATATCGAAAATCATGGTGGGACAACTCTCCGCCGAGAAAGCCGGCCAGTTGGGAAGACCAGCGTGATTGGGGTTTCCACTGCGCGCAAAATGAATCCAGGCTTCACTGACGTTGGCGGCGAGTACGCGTGGTCCCAGGGCCGCCACCTGTCAGATTTTCGTTGCGGTCGGTATTATCGAAGCAAAAGGGCAGGTCGATGCAATGAATGGAGCGTGGCCTGCCGTCCAGGACAGGCGTTTTCCAGGTGAACCAATAAAGATAGGCTGGTGTTCCTTGCGCGGTTTTCAAACCTGCCTGAATCACCGCGCCCTGCCGGACTTGCGCGGTCATGGCCAGAGAGAAAATATCGAAAGGCTTCGCGCCACGATACGAGGCGCGGAATACTTCGATGATGTGCGCCGGGTCGTTTCCATACATCGCGCCCAGCCGCTTACTGAGTTGCGTTCTTACTATGGACAGCCACCGCGGGCCTGGCAGCCGTCATGTCAATCGCAGCGCGGTGCTACCGTTCGTCTGCTCCGACATTTTCCCAGCAGTGTTTGAAAGCCGCCCGCTCCGCGTGGACCTGGTGCCAGAGCAATCCCAAAGTCTTTTTCAAGAATCCTGCCGACATCCATACCGCGCAATTTGCCGACACCGACTGTCAGGACGAACTTCTGTGGGCGGCAGCGGAGCTATGGCGGCACCACCGGAGAAGCCTCCTTCGATCAGGCTTTCACCGGGATGTTGCCGCAGCCGCTGTCCACCATAAAAATCGATGTACCTTCATCCATGCAAGTTGGCTGTTTTGGATATTGGAGCTACACCTTAGCCGCCAGAAAAGGTTCGCCAGCGGCGATCGCCGCCATCCGGCAAGCCACCCTCAAGATGGCGGAAGAGTTTGTCCAGCAAGGCTCGCAAAATGGCTACGGGAATTCGCTGGCCCTAGAAGATTATGCCGCAGGAGGTTCGAACGCCATCGTCGCCAATCATTCCTTGGTTCTTCTTGTCGCCGATCAGTTCAAATCAGACAGTTCGCACCGCGATTGCGCATTGAACAACCTGCATTATCTGCTGGGCCGCAACTGTCTTGGCGTCTCATGGGTGACGCAGATCGGTATACGTCCCCCTCAGCATCCACATCATCGGCCCAGCGTTGCCGACAACATCGTTGCCCCGTGGCCGGGGCTGCTGTCGAACGGCCCCAACTCCAATCCGTCGGATCCAATTACCAAGGCATGGCCCCAGCAGGCACCCATGCGGATGTACGTTGATGATCACCGCGCCTGGTCTTCCAATGAGCCAACCATCAATTGCAATGCCCCGCTGGTATTTGTTCTCGCCGCGCTGTATGCCCAACAACGCCACGGATAGCGGCACTCCCTGGACTAGTGTGCGGTTGCTGTCTGCAGTATGCTTCGCTATACGGTATACAATGTTCACTTCTGCATTCGATTTCAATCAATTGCGTTGCCTTCAGCAGCCCCAGTGCGCGTTAGCTACAGACAGTCGGTGCGATCAAACATGATTTCCGCTATCCCCTCATATCGTTGTGCCCAATTCGTGATTTTGGCCGTAAGTTTATGGGCTGCGCCGCTATTCGCGCTGCGTCCGGGTTTGCCCGACGCACAAAAAAATCCGTTTGCGGGAAATAAGGCGGCCGTGGCTGCCGGCGCGGTGTTGTATCAGCAAACCTGCCAGGCCTGCCACGGGGGAGAGGCACGCGGCGATCGCGGTCCGGCGCTGGCCCCCGGAAACTTCCGTCACGGCGGCGAAGACAGCGATCTATTCCAGACCGTCCGCAATGGCATCCCCGGCACGCAGATGCCCGCTTTCCACGATCTGCCCGCCGACAACGTTTGGCGCATTATTTCCTACCTTCGCAGCCTGACTGGCAACAGCGGCGCCGCAAGTGAGGTGATTAGGGGCGATGTCGCGGCCGGCAAAAAGACCTTCTGGGGAAAAGCCGGTTGCAGCAGTTGCCATGAGGTGAACGGTCACGGCGGGATTGTCGCTCCTGACCTGTCGTCCGCCGGAACGAGTTCTGCTGATCACTTACGTCGAATGATTTTGGACCCGAACGCCGTAATCGCAACCAGGGATTGGTTTGGACCAACCACCGTTAGAGTGAAGACCAAAGATGGGGAAGAAGTCCGCGGCGTCAGACACGCCGAAGACAATCACACGTTGATTCTGACTGACCAACAGGGAACTTTGCGCCGCTTCGACAAGCAGGATTTGGTCGAGCAACACGCCGAGTTCCTCATGCCGACCAACTACGGTCAGGTTCTTTCAGCCGACGAGATTCAGAACCTGATGGCTTACTTGAAGAGCCTCAAGGCGCGCGATCTAAGCCAGACCATCCTGGCCGATGTGCCCGGCGGCTTGAGTTTTGACCGGCTGCGCAACGCCCAAGCCGAGCCTCAGAACTGGCTGACCTATTGGGGCGGCTACCAGGGCCTTCATTATTCTCCCCTGAATCAGATCACAATCGGCAATCTCGGGCAGCTGCAGGCGCGGTGGGCCAAGCAGATGTCCGGAAGCTCGGTGCTGGAATCCACGCCGCTGGTGGTGGATGGCACCATGTACACCTCCGGTCCGCCGGGACAAGTATTTGCCCTCGACGCCCGGACCGGACTTGAGATTTGGAGATATGAGCGCCACCAGAAGGTGACCAATCCCTATCAAACCAATCCTTTCAATCGCGGAGTCGCGGTGCTGGGAAATCGTGTGTTTCTGGGCACACTGGACGCGGCCTTGGTGGCCCTCGATGCCCGCACCGGGCGGGTCCTCTGGGAAACCCAGGTGGCCGACACCATGAAGGGCTACTCCATTACCGAAGCGCCCCTGGCAATAAACGGCAAATTGATAGTTGGAGTTGCCGGAGGCGAATTCGGTATCCGTGGCTTCGTAGATGCCTACGACGCCGTAACCGGAAAACGCCTGTGGCGGTTTTATACCGTTCCCGGTCCAGGTGAACTCGGAAACAAGACCTGGAGCGGAGATAGCTGGAAGCATGGCAGTGGAGCCACCTGGCTAACCGGCAGTTACGATCCCGAGCTCAACCTGCTGTATTGGGCCGTCGGCAACCCAGGGCCGGACATGAACCGAGATGTCCGCCAAGGCGATAACCTGTTTACCTGTTCCGTGCTCGCCTTGGACCCAGAAACCGGCAAGCTGAAATGGTATTACCAGTTCACCCCCGGCGACACCCACGACTGGGATGCCAACGAAGATCTGATCCTCGCCGACCGCGTCGTCGACGGCAACATGCGCAAGCTCATCATGCAGGCCGATCGTAACGGAATGTTCTACATTCTCGATCGCACCAACGGCAAACTCATTTTTGCCAAGCCCTACGTCAAACAAAATTGGAACAGTGGCTTCCGCGAGGATGGAAGCCCCATTCTGATGCCGGGCTGGCAAGCGTCTCCAAAAGGCAGCCTCGTCTACCCGACCGGAGTTGGCGGTTCCAATTGGCAAAGTCCTTCCTACGATCCCGCAAGTTCCCTGCTCTACGTGGTCGCGCGTGACCACGGCCAGGGTTATCGAAGCGCGCCGGTAACCTACGAAGCCGGCCGGCAGTACATCGGAGGCGTGCCTTTCCCGGCCGGTGAAACCCCAGGGGAGAGCGGCAAGAACGCAATACTGGCGATCGACACCACCAGCGGCGAGATAAAGTGGAAGTTCCCCATCGTTCGCGGATCTTTCGGAGCAGGTGTACTGAGCACCGGCGGCGGGATTGTATTTGCAGGCACCGCCGATGGAGATCTGATCGCGCTGGATTCCAAGTCGGGCGAGCCGCTCTGGTATTTCCAAACCGGAGGCGAGGTAGCTTCGTCTCCCATGAGTTATTCGGTGGGTGGAAAACAGTTTGTGGCGATTTCCGCGGGCAATGTGCTTTACAGTTTTGCCCTGCCGGATTAGGGCCGCGCGGCAATTGCTGTGTGCTTTGCGATGTAAGAGAGGATTTCCTTCGAGGGAAAAATCATGCGAACAACTAAATTATCTTTCCTGTTATCAGTTCTAAGCGCTGCCCTCTTTCTGTTGCTATCGCCGGCAACCGCGCAGCCAGCAGCTCCCCCTCCATCGGACAACACCGCCCAGACCGCGCCCCTATGGGGCCAGAACCCAAACGGCATGCACATCTATATCCGTGCGGGACTGAAGACCCACACCCCCGGCCTGCATGACTATCCTCAATTTCTAGCCGACTGGAGCAAGATCCTGACCGAGCACGGCGCGGTCGTCGACGGCTCCTTGCACGCCCCCAGCGCCGCCGAACTCGAACATACCGACGTGCTGGTGATCGACCGGGGCGACACTGGTTTCATGACCGACAGCGAGAAAGCCGCGCTGGAAGGCTTCATCAAACGCGGCGGCGGCATCGTCTCCCTTCACGATGCTTTGTGCGGCCCGGACCCCGCCTACTTCGCGACCCTGGTCGGCGGCGGCAAAAAACATGGCCAGATAAACTACACCCTGGGCGCGGACATTCCCTACACCATCGTCGACAAATCCAACCCCATCATGCAAGGCATGTCAGACATCACAATTTTCGATGAAGCCTTCTACAACATGACCTGGTCAAAGGATCCGCCCATCCACGTGCTGGCCACCGTCGTAATTCCGGGAACGCCCAGCGCGGGCACGCACAAAGGCGAAATCGTGCCGCAAATCTGGACCTTCGAACACACGCTTCCAGGCGGCGAACCGGCTCGGGCCTTCGTGTGGATGCAGGGGCACACCTACGCCAACTTCGCCCTTCCCCAAATTCAAAACATGTTGCTGCGGGCCATCGCTTGGGCTGGGAAAAAACCGATCAACACACTAGTGGATTACCAGGCGCCGCCTCCCCCGACGCGGCCGGCGGGAGCACCAACGGGACAGTAGCTCTAGTGCGATTCTCTGGGAACCGCCGCCCCGCGGCATCCCACCAGAAAATCGAAATCCGCGCCTTTGTCGGCCTGCATCACGCGATCGACATATAACTGCTGATATCCGCCTTTCATTGCCGGCTCAGGCTTCCGCCATTTGGCGCGTCGGGCCTCCAGTTCTTTCTCTGACACATCAAGATGAATCTTCCTCGCCTCCACATCGACCTCGACCATGTCGCCGTCTCGGACCAGAGCCAGAGGCCCGCCGATAGCGGCTTCCGGAGCGACGTGCAGGATCACGGTCCCATACGCGGTCCCACTCATGCGCGCGTCCGAAATGCGGACCATGTCCGTGATTCCTCGCTTAAGCACCTTGGGAGGCAAACCCATATTGCCGACCTCAGCCATCCCCGGATAGCCGCAAGGCCCGCAGTTCTTGAGCACGAGAATAGAGTTTTCGTCCACCACCAGATCGGGATCGTCAATGCGCTTGTGGTAGTCCTCGATATTTTCGAAAGTCACGGCCGGCCCGCGATGTCTCAGCAGATGAGGCGACGCCGCCGAAGGCTTGATCACCGCACCGTCAGGCGCAAGATTCCCCCGCAATACCGCGATCCCACCGTGTTCGGTCAGCGGATTGTCCACCGGACGAATGACCTCTTGATTCCAATTGGGAGCATCCTGCGAGTTTTCCCAAATCGTTTTTCCGTTCACCGTGAGCGCATCACGATTCAACAAACCGTTCTCGCCCAGCAGACGAATGACAGCCGGAAGGCCGCCGGCGTAATAGAAATCTTCCATCAGAAAACGTCCCGAGGGCATCAGGTCGACCACGGTCGCAACCTCGCGGCCCAGTTCGTCCCAATCGCTCAGCGAAAGCTCAACCCCAACTCGTCCCGCCATGGCCAGCCAATGGATGACGGCATTGGTCGAGCCGCCCACGGCACCGTTCACCCGAACCGCATTCTCAAATGCCTTCCGCGTCAGGATTTTCGAAATGCGCAAATCTTCATGCACCATTTCAACAATGCGTCGGCCCGCCACGTGGGCCATGGTCCAACGCCTTGCGTCCGAAGCCGGAATTGCGGCGTTGTGAGGAAGCCCCAAGCCCAGCGCCTCCACCATGCACGCCATCGTCGACGCCGTGCCCATCGACATGCAGTGGCCCGCCGAGCGAGACATGCAAACTTCCGCCTCCCGGAACTCCACCAGGCTCATGGTGCCGGCTTTTACTTCTTCGCTGTAGCGCCATACATCCGTGCCCGAGCCAATGTCCTTGCCGCGAAATTTCCCATTCAACATCGGCCCGCCAGAAAGCACCAGGGTAGGAAGATCGCAACTCGCGGCGCCCATGATGAGTGCAGGCACCGTCTTATCGCATCCACAGAGAAGCACGACTCCGTCAATGGGATTCGCGCGAATGGATTCTTCTACATCCATGCTCACCAGATTGCGCAGAAACATGGCCGTCGGCCGGATGTTGGTTTCGCCCAGCGAGGTCACCGGAAATTCCAGCGGGAAACCGCCCGCTTCCCAGACCCCGCGCTTCACGCGATCGGCAAGATCGCGAAAGTGCGCGTTACACGGCGTCAGTTCCGACCAGGTGTTGCAGATCCCAATGATCGGCCGCCCGTCAAATACATCTTCCGGATAACCACGCATCCAACTGCGATGAATGAACCCGTCCTTATCGGCGCGGGCAAACCATGCAGTGGATCGAAGCGTTCTCTTGGACTTCATAGTCTCTTTCCTAACTCATCAATGTGCTTGAGGTCATCCCGAAGATCCGGCGCAGTTCAGCCGGGCGAGAGCTTGCCCTGAGCGAAGTCGAAGGGTATCTGGCGCGTACAAGCAGACAGTGTACTCTCGCTCCACGCAAGATCCTTCGCGAGCTCAGGATGACCCTACTTTGACAAATTTTTAACTGAGTCACTGTCGACCTTCGTGATGGGCGGCAACCATCATCTGTATACTAAATGCAGATTTTCGTGTCAAATCTCTCCCTACCTCTGGCCCCGGCCAGCTCTTTTCTTCTCCGTGGCTGGGACGACCGGCTGCTGAACTTTCCGCACGGCGCCGGGTTGCCGCTTGGCACCTTGCGGGGGAACTGGCGCCGGCACCGCCAAGCTGGAAAATCGCTCCGGTTCCGGATACGCCATCTGCAAGTGCATCAAGATTGCCTCCTGAATGTCCGGTTCCTTCGGGCTGAGAACTACATCGAGCAAGGCGCGATGATGGTTGAGCCGCCATTTCCGCATCTCATGGCTGACGTGCTCCAGCGTCTTATGGGCAAACAACACAGTCGCCAGCGAGTCCAGAACCCTTACCAGGTAGTCGTTCCCTGCTGTCGCCCACATCGCCCGATGGAATTTAAGGTCCAGTGCCGCCGCCTCCGCCAACGTTCCATCCCAATTTTCAATCTTGTTCACCAAGGCCTTCAGGCTCGCTGCACGTTCCGGCGTCATGCGCGCCCGCGCCAACTTCAGCGCCTCCGTTTCCAGGATGATGCGCACGCTGTTGATTTTTTGCACGTCTTCTTTGGATAACAGCGTGACGAACATGCCTCGGCGCTCGTGGTTCATCACCAGACCGGCTTCCTGTAATTGAAAGAGCGCTTCACGCACGGGGATACGGCTGATCTTGAATTCGCGGGCAATCAGGCTCTCATTCAAGCGGTCGCCAGGCTTGTATTTGCCGGAGAGGATCGCCTCCCGCAGCTTTTGCACCAGGTGCGCTTTTAGAGTAGAAGGGGCCGAAGAAGCCATGGGACCTCCATAAATTGACATGGGCAGAAATCGTACTTAATATGCAGATGTACCGCAACTTCGCATCCACACCAGCAAGAAATTAACGCTGCATTTCTCACCAAACGCCGCGATTGGGGGTCGGACCTAGCGTTGCGAAATTGTATACGACACCAGCCAGGGTCTCAACCGCCGCGCGAGGCCTGCCGATGAAGCCCACGCGGGCCCGCTACCATGTGGCTGCCCTGGCCATCGGGCTGGCGGTCCTCTCCTACATTCAGCGGGTCGCGATTTCCCAGGCAGCCGGGCCCATCTCGCACGACCTGCATTTGCAAAAGGCGCAACTGGGATTCGTCTTCGGCGCCTTCGCTCTTTCCTACGCCTTGTTCGAACTCCCGGCCGGCATTCTCGGCGACCGCCTGGGTGTGCGCCGGGTTCTGTTACAGATTGTTTTGGCCTGGTCCGCATTCACGGCCTTGACCGGCGCGGCCTGGAACCTCTCCTCCCTCGTTGTAATTCGCTTTCTGTTTGGAGCTGGAGAGGCCGGCTGCTTCCCCAACCTCACCCGCATGCTCAGCGCATGGTTGCCCGCCCGCGAACGCGTTACCGCGCAATCGCTGATGTGGGCCTGCACCCGCTGGGGTGGCGCAGCCACGCCGCCACTGGTGCTTGCAGGCATCGCTCTGTTCGGCTGGCGATGGGCCTTTGTGGCCTTCGCGTCGTTGGGCGTGATCTGGTGGGCGCTGTTTTTTTTCTGGTTTAAGGACGACCCGGCAGAACACGCCAGCGTCAATCCCGCCGAGCGGGAAATGCTCGAGGCGTCGCGGGTTCTCACCAGTCATAGCGCTCACGGAGAGAAGCGCGGATTGCGCTCTATTCTGCTGACGCCGCAGGTCTTCTTTCTCATCCTGCAATATTTTTGTTTCTCTCTTGTGTGGTACTTCTACGTCACCTGGCTGCCAACTTACTTGAGAGAAGCTCGCGGTCAGACTCCGGGGCACGCTGCGGCCCTGTCGGTGCTTCCGCTTCTGTTTGGGGGCTTTGGCTCGCTGACGACCGGGTTGGCGCCCATCCGTCTGCCCCGCCGCACCATCGCCTTTTGCGGTTTCCTGGGGACCGCCATCCTGCTGTTCGTCTTCACCCGCATCCAGGCGGTTTTGCCCGCTATGCTTTGCATGGGCGTCGCCAGCTTTTGCAGCGACCTGACCATGCCCATTTCGTGGAACGCCTGCGTTGAGATCGGTGGCCCTTACACCGCTACGGTTGCGGCCACAATGAACATGCTGGGCAATTTGGGGGGCTTTGTCGCGCCCGTGGTCGGCGGACTGATCCTGCAACGGACGGGCGGCAACTGGAATCTCTTGATTTATTTGATGATCGGCGCGGCTACGATTTCGGCTCTTTGCTGGCTTTATCTCGATCCCGAGAACGCCGATCGCAAACGCGCCCGCCTGGCCGGCAGCAACCAGCTCAAGCCCACGCCTATCGCACCAAATTTTGAACAGTGCGGTAGCAACCTCCGCACGGAGACGGAATGGATATGAAAATCGAATTAAAAGGCAGGACAGCGGTCATCACCGGCGGTAGCCGTGGTTTGGGCGAAGCCATGGCGATGGCATTGTCGGACGCTGGCGCCCAAATCGCCCTGGTGGCTCGCGATGTAAAGCGTCTGGAATCAGTGCGCGATGCAATCGCCAAGCGCGGCGGCACCGCCGATATTTTTACCGCCGACGTGACGCGCGAAGAAGACGTCGCCGCCATGACCAAGGCCGTCATCAATCGTTTTGGTCATCCGCAAATTCTAATCAATAACGCAGGCTCGAATATCCGCAAGTCGATTGTCGATTTTTCTCTCGAAGAGTTTCGCAGCGTAATCGATTCCAGTTTGATTTCGACATTCCTGCTGTGCCGCGCATTCGTTCCGGGGATGAAGGGTTCAGGATACGGCCGCATTCTCAACATGACCTCCATCATGAGCCACGTCTCGCTGCCGGGTCGAACCGCCTATTCTTCCGCCAAAGCGGCGCTTCTTGGTTTGACCCGATCTTTAGCGCTGGAGCTTGCCGGCGAAGGAATTACGGTCAACGGCATAAGCCCCGGTCCGTTCGGAACGGAGATGAACACTGCAGTGATGAACAACCCGGAGGCCAATGCACAATTCCTGGCCAGTCTGCCCGTGGGACGCTGGGGCAAAGTCGAAGAGATCGGCGCCCTGGCTTGCTATCTCTGCTCGGAATATGCAGGATTTATCACGGGAACGGACATTCTGATCGACGGCGGCTGGACCGCCAAGTAATTTCGCGTGGAGTCGTTTCTGGATAGCTCGCGGTGACGTCAGGGAGCCGAAATTAGAGCAAAGACATATAGGGTGTCACCTGCCCCTGCCACCAGATACTGTCGGCCATCCAGCAGATAGGTCTCGGGGCCGTTGTCCAATCCGCGCAACATGGGGAAATGCCACAGGATGTCACCGTTGCTGGCGTCAAAAGCGATCAGATTGCCTTTGTAATCACCACTAAACAGAAGATTGCCGGCGGTCGTCAGGATTCCTGGACCACCGAGGCGTCCGCCGATGCTGTCGCCGGTGTACGCGTGGCTCCACTTCACGTCTCCGGTCTTGTAGTCGAGCGCTTCCAACACATGTTGGGACCACAGAGCCCGCCCCGAACCTCCGTATCCCTCGGGACGCTCGCTGGTATCCGTTAGATAGGAAAGACTGTAGCCCTGAGTGGCATTGACATAAAACAAACCGGTCTGCGGACTGAAGCTGGGAGGCATCCAGTTGGTGCCGCCGCCCCAATTGATAGTAAGCAAAGCACCATCCACAGTGGGCTCTTTGGTTTCGTCCGGTATGGGCTGGCCCTTGGCGTCGACTCCTTTAGACCAATTCAGATGGACAAACGGTTTGGAAACTACGCTCTTGCCATTGGTGCGATCCAGCACAAAGAAATAGCCGTTGCGCGCCGCCTGCCCCAGCAGCTTGCGCGGCTTGCCATCGATCTCGGCATCGAAGAGGACTGGAGTCTCGGTGTTGTCCCAGTCGTGGGTATCGTGCGGCGATCCCTGGAAATACCAAACCAACTTACCGGTGTCAGGATTGATGGCGACGATCGAGCAAGTCCACAGATCGGCTCCCTTCCTACCCTGTCCCGCGATGACGGGATTGGGGTTGCCCGTGCCCCAATAGATTAAGTTGAGGTCTTTGTCATAGGTGCCCGGCAGCCAGGTCATGCCGCCGCCGTGGGCCATGGCGGCTTCATTCGGCCAGGTTTCCGATCCCGGCTCGCCTTTTTTAGGCTCGCTGTACCAGCGCCACTGCAATTCTCCGGTGGCAGGATCGCGGGACTCCAGATATCCAGGAACGTCGATCGCGTCGCCCCCCACTCCGACAATCACGTGATTGCCCACCACCATGGGTGCGGCCGTCGTGAAGTACTGCATCTTCTCGTCGGCAACTTTCTTTCTCCAGCGCTCCTTGCCTGTCTTTGCTTCCAAAGAGATAAACCAGCCATCGGGTGCCAAAAAGTAGAGCCAATCGCCGGACATTCCCAAACCGCGATTCCCTACCAGGTGGCCGCCGGCATCGACCCAGTCGTAGTGCCAGAGTTCCAGGCCGGTGCGCGCATCCACGGCAAAGACGTGATCGGGGATGGTGAAGTAAAGAATGCCGTTTACCTGCAACGGCGCGGACTTGATTTGCGGCTGCACTCCGCCCCGCATTTCGCCCGCGATGGTGACGCGAAACATCCAGGCCAGCGACAGAGAACGAACATTCTCGGCACGAATCTGGGTCAGCGGGCTGAAGCGCCGGCCGGAATAATCTCCGTTGTAGGTGGGCCAGGTATCGGTCGGTTCCTTTTGCAGCAGTTTCTGAGGATCGAGACCTTGCTGGGCCACTAACACTCCCGCAAGGAACGAGCAAAACAGACAAGCGGCAAGGGCAACGCGGCCTGGTTTCATTTCAAGGTCACCAGGTAGGCCGTGAGATCGTGCATTTGGGTATTGGTGTACTTGTCCAACATCTCACGATGGAAGACGAGGTTATCTTCGACCTGCACCTTGACGCTCTTGTCCAGAACGACCGAATGGTAGTTGCCTTCTGCGTCGTAGAGCGAGATATAGAAATCGTCCTGATGTTTAACGGTACCTACGATCGACTTTCCATCCGGCAAAGTCACCGTCGCTTTAGGAGGCGACTTCGGCTCCTCCTCGAAAAAGCCGCGAGCGCCCGGATACAAGAAAGCCTGCTGCAGATCCGACGCTTCCATTTTCGATCCTATATGCGCCAGGTCGCCGGTTGGGGAATGGCATGTACTGCATTTCCCTGCGCCCTTGAAATAAGCTTCTCCGGCTTTGGCATCTCCGGTGACTACGTTCAGAAGCTTGTAAGTTCCCCGGTTTGCCGCCAGCTCGACCTGCAAATGGAGGAATTCCGCAATGTCGCGTAACTGGTCATCGGTAAATGTAGGAAAAGCCGGCATCCCTTTCGCGGGCCTGCCTTCACGCACCGTGGGCGCGAGGATTTCGCCTTGGTTGTCGTCCAGTACGATCGGGGACCGTAGGAGATCGGGGCCGGTGCCACCACGCGCATCCGCGCCGTGACAGAAACCGCAGGTCGGGCCGAAAAGCTTGGCGCCCTCGGCGGCTTTTTTGGCATCCGGCATTCTGCCCAGCCCAAGGAATTCGCGGGTGCGAACCGCCTGGGTGTCTTCCTGCACCTTGGTCGGAACTTGGGTCGGGGCTTTCCCATTCGCAGGCGGAGTAGCTTGTTGCGCACGTGACGGTGCCATCGCTGCGGCGGCCAGCAACACGACTGCCACCACCAGGGCTTTGAGCGGGAGCATTGCCCTGCGTCTGGCTTTAAGCGATGTTAGTTTTGAAACGTGATTGCGCTCCGCTGCGCACATTTGTGGGGAAATGCTCCTTCGGATCCAGGTGCCGCCGGGTTGGCTGATCGATCTTCTCTATTTGTAGTTTACATCCGTTCCATCGTTCCATACTTTAAGTTGATGCCGCTTTTGTCTTTAAAAGGGGAGGGCTTTGGGCATCTAAAACGGCGCTGGCACTCTGTATACTAAATACAGATTGCACTGTCAAGGATGGACCTGGCAGTGGTGCAATTTGAAATGAGACTCGTATCGGGTATGGCTTCAGCCGTACCGAAACAAGACCAACAGAGACGGGCTTTAGCCCTAAGCGCGTATTCCGGGTGCAGCTTTCCACTATCCGAGCCTCACGACGGTCCGGCAGCCGCTGCGGCAGATGGGAAAGATGGCGATGCAAACTCTGGCGGAACGCATCGAAGGACGGGAAGACTATCCGAAAGAGATTGCGGTCCAGCCTGAACTGCTGGTTCGAGAGTCCACCGGCAACGCGTCAGCGTAGGAAATCGATCTTTTGCGAGACTCTTTACCAGCGCTGCCCTGCAGCGCAATCACGAAATTTAGCCCGCTACTTCTACCACGATCAGCCCACGCCATTACGGCTTTTCTGCAACCACCCCGCGGACAATGTTGGAATAGGCGGATTCGCCACCTGCGTTGATCGCGCGCACACGGTAAGCGATACGTTCACCTTTCTTCAAACCGGAGTCGCTGTACTCCGTTACAGTAGCTGACATCTTTGCCACTCGGCTCCAGGTCACCTTCGCTCCAGCGCCCTCATCAATTGCTCGCTCCACCACGATCCCGGTCGGATCGCCGCCGTGATCCTCCCAGCTCAGTTTCGCTGAATTGCCAATCACGGAAAGATTGAGTGAGCTGGGTGTCTCCGGCAGGATCGGCCAATCGAAGTAGCTCTCGTCGGTGACCGCCATGATGCTGTCCTTAATGGGAAGTGCTTCGAGCGTGTCCGTGGTGCCCGCCTTCCAGGACAGCGGCTTGATCTCTCCGGAAACCACATCGACTAAAACGGGATGGGAAATGCCGGTGTTTTTCAATGACAACGTGGCATAAAGAGGCGGAAATACGTTCCCGGGCACACTATGAGCCGCGACCCAGTAGGCGACGATGGCTTTTCCTTTGTCCGAGCGGAACCCGTAACCCATGAAAGGGAAACCGGCCTGACGCCGCAGCGCAGGGAGGTCTGCACCGCCAACTTCGATCGACGGGTCAAACTTTGTATCCGAGAACAGCGCGTTGGTGTTCTGTAGGGCATAAAAGACCGGCCGCGGCGTGAAGTCGGTGTCGTGATTGGTGAGCCCGTGAACAATGCCGAAGTCGTCGTACTCGTTGCCATCCGTCCCTGCAGCCAGCAGCCAGACGAATGTCTTCACTCCTGCCGCCAGGTTATAAACGAAACCGCGAGGAATATATTTGGCCTGTACCGATTCGTCCGAACCGATCCACGAAGGAATGGAGTTGAATTCGTCGTCGAAAAATGGAATGTCGGGCTTGACTCCTGGATAGTGCGTGACCAAATCCCGCAGCGCTCGCGGAGATTCGGCCTGGTACGCACCATAATCCATGGTTTCCGGATTCATGTTCTGACCGTAGCCCGGGTAGGTGTGATAGGCGTACACGTCGATTCCCGAAGCGCATTGGCAGGTGTCGAAGGCACGCTGGGTGAAGTCCCGGACGGGATCCGCCTGACCGCCGTAGATCACTTTCGCTTGCGGATCGGTGCGGTGCACGGTTTCGATAAAAGGCGCCAGAAGTTTACCGAACTGCTCCGGATTGCCAAAGGGATTCCAATAGCCAATGTCCTGTTCATTCCACAAAGCCCAGTAGTGAATGCGATCATGAAAATGATTCACCATCCAGGCCGCATAGCGATTGAAGGCGGCAATCTGCTCGGGCGTAGTCGGCGCCCAGAACACGGAATACAAACTCCTGTCATCATTATGAAATGATCCAGGCTCGGGAACGCTCACATCCGGCCGAGTGCCACTCGGCGACGTGTACATCACATTGCCATAAATCAATTGCACCTGCATATTGACGCCGTTGTCGGCGAGAGAATCTACGTAGTCTTCAAGTTCCTGCGAGCTCGCGAATACTCCGCGCTTCTGTTCGATCCAATCCCAGCTGGTACGGTCCGAGCTGTTTTCGTATTGTCCGATGCGGGCCCATTTGAATCCGGCATCGAACATGCGCGTCCACCACCAGCGGTTCCAGGGAAGATAAGGATCGCGGGGGAAATCGGAGTTGATGCCGAACCCGTCGCGGATTTGCGAGGACCGCTTGGGTGGGACGTGGTCAGGGAGCCGATGCGAGGTTTGGGCCCACGTACTCGCTGCGATCATAAGCAGGAAAGTAATCGAAGCGAAAAGAACAACCCGATGACTCCAAGACTGCGCCAGACATCCCCTCATTGTTTTCTCCCGTCCTTATTTGCACAGATGCCGTAGAAACGCCACGTTCATTCGGAAGACGCGGTTTGCTGCACTAGCGGGAGCACTGTGGAATCGCCCCATGCATCGTCCTCGCCGGCGGGCACGCCCTTAAACAACCACCAGTCCTCCACGTGCTTCGCCGATTCTCCCGGTCGCAATTCGACTAAAGGCGCCAGCGTTTCGAGCTCGATGAAGTCGGGGTTGGTGAACACCTCGAAATTGCATCCGAAATCGGGATACGCCGCACCGCGAATCACCGCCGCGCGCTTAATAAAGAGCTGATCCTGCCGGAAGTACGCTCCCCATCCAGCCGAATTATAAATTCCGCCCATTTGTTCTTTGAAACGGCCAGTGGGATTCGCCTGTTGCTGCAATTGGATGTAAGACGTGCCGAGTGTCCAGCGCGGATCCGTAAAATCCGTGTAGGACCAGATCGCGAAGACTCCCGTCGGTAAATAATTGTCCTTATCCATCGCAATCCGGGGTGAGAGCGGCAAGATAGTGCGCCCACCCGCCCGCATCATGGTCGGTCCCCACGGTGCCAGCATGGTCGAATGCGCGTCGTGATTGGTTACGCGATGCGTGATTCGAACTTGGGATCCGGAGTCCGCGAGCTCGATTTCCAGTTCCTTTTGCAGACGGGTACCCGGCGGCAACTCTTCGAGCGGAGCGGTGAAACGAGTTGCGTTGCCGTGTTGAGAAACCGCCACGGGAACGTTGTCGGGATAGTAAGTTCTCTCCACTTCGGGAGATACCCATAAACGATGGCCGCCGTAAAGTCGGAACTCCGAACCACCGGTTTTACCGGCATGCTCCGCGACCTCATGAAGCAGGTTCTCGCCGCTGCGAAGTCCATAAAAGATAATCCGGGGACCCACATCGGCGAGCACGATTAACTCGACGAGCCCATTGGACAATTTGTAGGCATTTTGCCAGCCCCGGTATGTGAAGCGCTCGACGATGCTCATGAAATTTGCTTCTGTCTCATCAGGCGAGTTCTTTTGCATTCTTCTGAATTTTGCCCAGCCCCGCTGCGATTTCGTGTATGTCCTCTTCGTCTCCCAGCAATGCCGGCTGCGGAATCCAAACCGTTTCCCACGCCGCTTTTTTTGTGGCCGGAAATTTCTGCTTCAGGAAAGCATGCTTCGCTTTGGCCTGCTTACCGCTCAGGCGCTTGCGGTAATTGCCATTGCGAAATACGTGCAACTCGTGGAGCGGCGGGTAACTCGCCTGATTAGGAATGCCCTCGGCGTTCATGGCTGCAATGAAACGCTCGGTGGAGATGCCCGCAAACTCTTTCTTGTTGACGTGGAAAATGTAGGCGTACTGTCCGTTGCGGGTGCAGCGTTCGTCCAGTTTTTGCGGCGTAATCCCTGGAATTCCGCGCAACAGGCGGTCCAGCAGACGGGCGTTTTCGTGCCGTCGCTTGGTTTGCTCGTCGAGACGGCTCAACTGCACGTTCAAAACGGCGCCCTGCCATTCGCTGAGCCGATAGTTGGATCCATAAATGTAGTGGCTATAGAACCACTTGCCAGGCATGCGGCCGCAGTCGTGCACCGAGCGCGCCTGCACCTCGAACTTGTCATTGTTAGAGATGATCATTCCGCCTTCGCCGGCAGTCATCAGCTTGCTGGCCTGAAAGCTGAAAGTGCCCGCCACGCCGAATGTGCCTACGCGTTGGCCACGCCATTCCGTAGCGTGTGCATGGGCCGAGTCTTCCACCAGCGCCAGACGATGGCGTTTGGCGATCTTGGTCAGCCGGTCGAGGTCCGCGGGATGTCCGCCCATATGGACTGCAATGATTGCCTTGGTTCGCGGAGTGATGGCATCTTCCACCAGGTCGGGATTAATGCAGTAGGTTTCCGGGTCGACATCCACCATTACTGGAAGCGCATTGGCAAACAAAACGGCGCTGGCGGTGGCGACAAAAGTGAAGTCCGGCACAATGACTTCGTCACCCGCATTGATGCCAAGACCCGCCATGGCGACTTCCAGCGCGGCGGTGCCGTTGGTGACCGCGATTCCGTGTTTCGCTCCGTGGAATTTCGCAAAGTTCTGCTCGAACTCCAGCGTCTTGGTGCCGGGGGTCCGCCACCAGACGCGGCTCTGCAATACTTCCTGCAGCACCCGCTCTTCATTCTTGTCGTAGTACGGCCACACCGGAAACGGCTTGCCTTTTGCTTTCTTCCCGCCGAGCAATGCCAATGCAGGCATGTCTTGATCTCCTTGACTCGTTATCAGTATTGGTTGAATCCGGTGGAGTAGCGAAACGCTTCCACGTAGTGTCCGTCCTTGCGCGGTTGCTCTTGCCGCATTTCGTCCTTGGCCTTCTCCAGGTCCTTGGGATCCCAATCGGGCCGATATTTGTGGACGGCCGGTTCGAACTGGCTCACTTGCTTGGCGGCGGCATCGAACTTCAAGTCAGCGACGCTCTCGATGTTAACGAAGTAATTCGCCTCCTGCGGCGACGGATAGAAGAAGTACATTTCCGGCACCTGGTACGGTTCGAGTCCCTGCTGGAGCTTCTGGTTGGGAAAGTAGAGCCAGAATTCGGCCGCGCGCACCGCATCGATGGTGTTGGAAGCCGCCATGCGGTGATCGGTTTTGTGCCAGCGCACCGACCATTCGCCAGGATCCACACTCAACAGCACATCGGGCCTGATGCGGCGAATAATCGCGGTGGCCTCCTCGGTCAGTTTCGGCTGGGGAGCGTATTCCAACATGCCGTCGTCGTATCCCATCCAACTGATGTTTTCTTTAGGAGTGCCCAATTGACCTTCAGAAACTTCCTGCTCGGCGCGGCGGATGCGCGCCAGGCGCTGCGAGCTCATGTCTGGATCGTAAGAACCCTTGTCGTCGTTCGTGTACACCACGATGTAAACCTTGTTGTGATTGCGATTCAACAGAGCGATCGTGCCCCCGGCGCCGAACACATCGTCGTCGGGATGTGGGGTGAACACCAGAATGGTTTTGTTCTGCAGATTTTCCAGGCGCGTTTGTTGCGCTTGGGCACTGACGATCGACAAGAATCCAATAAAAAGAGAAATCAAACCGGTCCGCATCCGCGAATCCTCCAAATTGGTTTTGCTTCTGGCGAGATGACCAAGGTAGCGGAAATTCCGGGTTTCGTCGAAGAAAATTGTTTTGACCCCCAGTCACGCGGTTTCGTCCTTGACACTCCATAGCAACCAGTGTAACCAATTGGTTCGAGTCACAACCTTCCCTCGGACGAGCGCACGAGTCCGAGGATGCGGTAGGGGGCCCCATGCTTAACCGTGTCCATGCAGTGATTTTGTTTCTGGCGTTCTTCGGCTTTTTTCTCATTGCCATGCCCGGCGCGGCCCAGGTTGACCGAGGCGCCATCGTGGGTGCGGTCAGTGATCCCAGCGGGGCGCGGATTGCCAATGCCCAAATCACTCTCACCAATATCGCCACCAGCGAATCGGTCCGCGTCACGACCGACGACGAAGGCAACTATAACGCCAAGCTCTTGAGGATTGGCGCTTATTCGGTCTCGGCCACCAAGCAGGGGTTTGAGACGACGGTTGAGGCCAGCGTGGATGTTGCGGTCAACCAGACGGCACGCGTCGATCTGGTGCTCAAACTGGGAGCAGCCACAGAGACCGTCCAGGTCACAGGAGCGGCGCCGCTGCTGCAAACTGAATCCTCTTCGCTAGGCACTATTGAAACTGCACAGCGAATTAATGACCTGCCACTTAACGGCAGGGACTTCATCCAACTGGCTTACCTCGGCCCCGGCGCCAACGGAGGCCAGACCGGAACCAACGTGAGCGGCGGCGTGTTTGAAAACGAACGGGCGGACGAAGCGATCTCGGTCAATGGCCTGCGGGTCTCGAACAATAACTTTCTGCTGAACGGCGTGGATAACAATGAGTTCGGCCTGGGTGGCGTCATTGTGCTGCCCCCGCCGGATGCCATCGAGGAGTTCAAGACTGAAGAGAGCTCGATGAGCGCAGAGTTCGGACGTGGCGGCGCTGCCGTGAACGTGGTGCTAAAGTCGGGCACCAACCAGTTCCACGGCGGACTCTACGAGTTTATCCGCAACGACAAATTGGATGCGGTGAACTACTTTAACGAGGGACAGCAACCTTACAAGCGAAACCAGTTCGGGGCTTTGTTCGGCGGGCCTATCAAAAAGAACCGGACATTTTTGTTCGTCGATTATGCGGGATCGCGTTTGCGGGAAAGCAGTCCGTTTCTTTCCACCGTTCCCACCCAGGCTGAACGAGGAGGAAACTTCAGCGACCGGTTGACGGGTAACACTTTTTCACCTTGCCCTAACGCTGCATCGAGCGACCCACAATTCGACTATGGAGCAATCTTTGATCCCAATAGCACCACGGATTTCACTTGCAACGATGGCACCGTGATTTCCGAGCGCACTCCGGTGATGTACAACGGTCAGCCGAATGTGATTGACCCGGCTCTCATCAACCAGGTGGGCTCCAACATCGCCAACTTTTATCCGATGCCAAACTTCGGCGGATCCGGCAATCTCACCAACAACTATCTCGCCAATCAAACTCAGCTGAACGATCAGGACTCCTTCGATCTCCGGCTGGATCACCGCTTCCGCGATGAAGACCAGATATTCGGCTCCTACAGTTTCAGCGACGTGCGCAGCCAGCAGCCGGGCCCACTGGGGCCGCTGTATGGAGGGTCCGATTGTTGCCCCAGCATCAGCAATTCTCGCGCGCAACACCTGGGCATGGGATATACCCATACCTTCTCCGGGCGGCTTCTCAATGACTTGCATGGCGGCTATTTCCGCTATGCGGTGAACGCGCTGCCATTTAATTTCGGCAAAGACCTGGGCACACAGCTTGGCATCCCTAACACCAACCGACCTGGGTTTCCTAATTCGAGCGGACTCACCAATATTGATATCGCCGGTTTTACGTCATTGGGGGACTCCCAGTATCTTCCCGAACACGTGTTCGAAAACATTTTCCAGGTCGCGGACACACTGACCTTGATCAAGGGCCGCCATTCGTTTAAGTTCGGCGTCGACTACCGGCGGCAGCAGCGAAACTTTTTCCAGCTTTCCAATCCCCGTGGGTACTTCAATTTCGGCGGAGGATACACGGATGACTTGAGTACAGCAAACGGAGGCAACGGACTGGCAGACGTCTTGTTTGGGGTCCCCATCGCCAACGAACAAGACTTTCTGGCTGGCCTCTATCCCACCCGCTACTGGGACCTTTCCGAGTTCGTCCAGGATGACTTCCATGTCAGCCACAACGTGACCATCAACATGGGACTGCGTTACGAGTTGACGTCTCCCGCCAACGGTCAAGTGGGCAACTTTGATCTCAATCGCGCCATCGTGGTCACTTCCTATGGCCCCGGTGCGGTTTCGCACGCCGGCGTGCAGTTTGACAAAAAGGATTGGGCTCCCCGCCTCGGCGTCGCCTGGTCAGTGGAGAAAAACACGGTCATCAAAAGTGCTTTTGGCATGTTTTATTCCGCGGAGGCCAATATTTTTGACGACCTTGGTCTCAATCCTCCGCAACTCACTTTTTACGCTGCAAACTTCAATGCTGGCGCCATACCCTCTGCGGGACAACTTGTGTCCAGCGGTTTTCCCAGTTCTTTGCCCTCGGGCAGCCCCACGAATCTCAGCGGCCCGGTCAAGACGACGGGCCCGGTTCGTCTGATTCCCCACATTCTGGAGTGGAACCTGAGTGTGCAGCATCAGTTCGGCCAAAACTGGATGGGCCAGATTGGCTACGTAGGCACCCGTTCCTATCATTTATGGAATCACGAGGCCAGCGACCTCAACCAGGCGCCGCAGATTCTGGATACAAACTTTTGCGGTCCTGACCTTTCCAACTGTACGCTCGCCGACGCAAACTATGGGCGGCGATATTTCGCGCAGCAGCCCAATCTCAACCAGGTCTTGCCGCTCGACTATCCGCAGTTCCAGTCTGCCTACCACTCTTTGCAGGCATCCTTGAACAAGCGCTTCTCGCACGGCTTCAACGTTCTTGTGGCGTATACCTTCGCCAAGAATCTGGGGAATGCGGATGGCAACGTCGGCGGCTATGTGCAGAACGCTTATTTCCCAAATCTCGAGCACGGCGCAGTGTCTCCAGACTTGAGGCACCGGCTCTCGGTGAGCTACCTTTACGAAATTCCGGTCGGCCACGGACGCCAGTTCCTGGGCGATGCCCATGGAGTGGTGGACGCGGTGCTAGGCGGTTGGCAGGTTTCAGGAATCACCAGTGCGCAAACCGGTGAGTCGGTGAACGCCAGCATGTCAACCGACTTCAGCAACACCGGCAGCTTCAGTTATCGTCCCAACCAGATTGCCAATCCCTACAACTTCTCGTTCGATACGGCGGACCAGGGAAGCGAATTTGGTTGCTCGAACCCAGGCCATCAGACACTGGATTGTTACTACAACCAGGCAGCATTCGTCACGCCTCCGCTAGCCCCAGGACAGCAAAGCGCACATAGCTTTGGCGACGCTAAGATCGGAGATCTTCGCGGACCCGGCCTGGTGGACTTCGATCTCTCCCTGAAAAAGAACTTCAAGATTCGGGAGTCGCAACAACTCGAATTCCGCTCGGAGTTCTTCAATCTCCTGAACCACCCAAATTTCGGACTGCCAGGAGGCGGCTCGCTGGTCGCGGTGGACGTACCGGGAGGCGCCGCAATCACGAACACCGCAACCGACAATCGCGAGATCGAGTTTGCCTTGAAGTACACGTTCTAGAGAGCTCACTGCACTGTGAGTGTGTGAGCATGTTCACCGCTACGTCCATCGGTTGAACGAGGACGCTCCGCACTACTGCCGCCCGGAACTCCCAGAGCCTCTCCGAGATTGCACGCCCGATCACCGGGACTCGTTGGTCCGGTCCTCTGTTTTTCGGAATCAAAAACGAACAAAGCTGCACGAAATCTAAGGAGACCCAATGAGCGCCGACTCTAAGCCCGTCATGCGATGTGCAATCTATGCTCGGAAGTCCTCAGAAGAAGGTCTCGAACAATCCTTTAACTCACTGGATGCACAGAGAGAAGCCTGCGAGGCGTTCATCCTCAGTCAGCGGCATGAAGGCTGGCGAATGCTTCCCGCTCGAGACTGCACGCTCCGCCATATCTATCTAGTTGAAACACTACATTGTTGCCTTCGCGCCGTTGTTTTTTGCTAATCGCCCATTGTCCGTCAAGACCGATAAGCAAGAATTTTGATCATTAAAAGCCTGCGCAGTTGGGGCGGTGCAGGGCCCTTGAAGAGCTCCGCCCACAATTTACCGAGGGAGGGTTTACCGAGGCTGCGCAATTCGTCAAGACGTTGGGCAATCGGATCGGGCATAATGCCTCCTAGAGCAACATTGACGCTTCCTTTGCGAAAATAATCAACCTATTCCCGGCGAGAATTGGGCCGAACCCGGAGGGCATTGTGAATGCCAAGTCTGTTAGGGAAAATTCGATCGAGAAGGTTAGGTTGCTCCGAAACCCTGTGATTTCCGCCGCTTTTGCCCTTATCCACCTGGCGAAGAGGCCTAACCGTTAATGCGCGGCTGGGCGGGCAACATTCCGCTGATCACCTTGTCATTCTGCGTCAATCAAGAACTTGCCATCGTGGACGAGAGACAAATCGCGCCGAAAAAAGCGGGTGTTGTAACTGCCGCTGCAATAGGGGAAATACTTCGCGTCACCCACTACCATCTTGGCAAGCCTTCGAGAACGCGTTCAGAAAGCTTCATCAGCCAATAGTCAGCTACCTGCCCCGCAGTATACTCTGCGCTACCAACCAAACTCCTTAATGCAATATTTTGACACGAACTATGCCGAATCCATGCCTTTTCTGCGATAACAACTCGGGAAGCAAAGAACATCTTTGGCCAAAATGGATTCATGAACGTAAGGATTTCGGGCCTCTTAACTTCCAACTCGGAAGCTCGGAAAATAAGATCATTCCAGACCCAGAAATCAAAGTTAAGACAGTTTGTCGCGTCTGTAACAAAGGCAGGATGAGCACACTTGAGGCCGAGAATGTCCCCACCAACGGTGCCGGTCGGGGGGCGTTCTCAGCGGTGCAGCCCACTCGCTGAAAACGCTCGTGCATCCGAAGATAGCATTCTTACTCGCCCATACTGCCACCTGCGAGAGAGATGGTGGAGTGCGGGAAATCAACGAGCGCGCCGCCCGCGTCGCGGGACTCATCATATGCTGTTCAAGGAAAATTATCCGACGAAGCATCGGTACGTCCCTATTCTGCAACTAAAAACCGTGCGTAAATCGAGGCTCCCTTCTGAGTGGGTAACTGCTTGCTATGCATCGCGACGACCGGCCATCGGCGGAGGAAAAGAAAGTTCTGGAAGAGGAACTATCCGCACTCATCGATGCTTTCGTTGACGACCTGTCTGCGCTAATCGAAAAGGAATACGAAGTGTTGCTTGACTCCATTTATATTGACCTCTCCGATGAGCCCTCGACCAGCGGAGACGCAGCATACCGGGTGGCGATATCGTCGATGAAGGCTGAACTCCACGAGTTGCGTTTAAAACGTGCGGACTTAAGTAATGAAACAAAAAGCGGCCGTGAGGGTCGAATGTCGAAACCACGTCGACGCTAACCCATGGCCGCCTGCGATCTTTCGTAAGATAGCTCAGCAACTCTCGAGCGGCAATACGGCGGACACTGTATGGTCTCCTAGGTGCTGCCACCGAGTGGCCCGGAAAGGATTCCTAGACGAATGCCGCCATACTGATTCCTACGGGAAGGAAATGCTGCCCCAATCAGGAAGCCTGCGAAATCTCATTCATAGCATTATTGTTCTGTGCGGCCTCGATTCCCAGGATGGGTATTCCGAGTGCCGGGATGGAAAGGCAAGTTCGTAGAGCTTCAAGTGAAAAAATCGCATTATCAAGGAGTTGCCTTTCTCGAATATCAGCCCCCAAAACCAACAACTGACGTCTCCGGCAAGCAATGGCAATCAGCGCCTTGGCGATCTTTGAAGCAACCTTGGTTTTGTCGGCCTCGAATAGGGCTTCGGTGTAAAGGTCTTTCCAACCTCGTTCTTTCGGCAAAGCATGCGGATCCATTCCAACCTTCCTGTGTTGTGATTATGAATCTGAGTTGTGCCACAAGAAACTGAGTTTCTTGATACCCCGTCCTCGCGCGCGCCACAATCGGGTAAACACTGGATTAACTGCATGGTTACCTCCCAAAACTACCGAAATGTAAACGCAGCAACACACTCGCATTCCGTTCGAACTACCGGATTGGATAGTCGGCGGACAGCAGGAAGGCCAAGTGTCTAGTTTCTACTGGACAGCATCCGGGCGTGATCCCAGAGTGAAGTAAAAGGTGGCTCCCTCTTCAACCAACGCTTCCGCCCACACTTCGCCGCCATGTTTTTGCACGATTCGCCGAACCGTCGCCAGCCCTATCCCGTTGCCGGGAAATTCGGCTGTGGAATGAAGGCGCTGGAAAGGTTGAAAGAGACGATCTGCGTATCGCGGGTCGAAGCCGCTGCCATCGTCCTTGATGAAATACACCATTCGATCGTCCTTGTTCTCCCGCCCGAATTCTATGCGAGCGTGGTCATGATGTGAGGTGTACTTCCAGGCGTTACGCAGCAAATTATCCATCACGATCCGAAGAAGGCGGGCATCCGCATATGCCTCGACACTCGTGGGGGCAACGAACTCCACCTTCCGGTCCGGGGCTTCGCGGCACAATTCCTCCATAATGGAACGCGCAAATGTGCTTAGATCAATGTTCTCGTAATGCGTGGTACTGCTTGTAACCCGGGAGAGATTTAATAAATCCTCTATGAGCTCAGACATCCGCTTGGCGGCTGCGCGGATGCCTTCGAGAGATTCTTTGCCGTTTGCGTCAACCGAGCCGGCGTTCTTGAGGAGCATATAACTGAATCCGTTTAAAGCGTCGAGCGGGCCGCGCAGATCGTGGGACACCGAATAGGAAAATGCCTCAAGTTCCCGATTGGCCGATACCAGTTCGCGAGTCCTGTCCGAGACGCGCTGCTCCAGTTCGTTATGCGCCCTCTGGAGTGCGGTGTCTCTTTGCTGAATTTCCTGCAACATTTCATTGAATGAATCAATCAAGACCGCTAATTCGTCGTGTTGTCCAGTCGGAGTCACCCTTACCGAGTAATCGCGGTCACGCGTAACCGTGCGTGCAGTTTCAGCTAGTCCCACGATCGGTTGGGCCACTGATTTGCGAAATGCCGAAGAAACCAGCAACGCAAAAATTAAGGAGACCGACAGCACGGCCACTGAGATCAGTGCATAACGCCACAGGCGTTCATCGATTTCTCGCAAGTCGGCTCGAATGTAGACAAACCCAATGAGTTCACCCTGGGAAAGAATTTTTCGTATCAGGACGGCATGAGTTTTCCTGAACCAATAAGCTTCGGATTGATCGGCGGGAAGAGAAGGTATGCTCAAGAGTTCCTCTCCGCCTTCTCTGGTGTAGGTTGCAAAGGGATGCCGCTCGGCAGTCAAGATACCCGCCGACGCAATACTGGGAGAACTCTTTAGGGCTGAGAGGGTATTCGATGCCGACTGAGGATCGTTAAATAGGAGGGCCGAGACGCTGTTGGAACCGATTATCTGCGCTTGCGCCGAAAGTGTGCGAATCAGTCCCTGGCGAAAGGTGATCTGGTCGTAAGCAAAGAATGCAACGCACGCCAGCAACAGGGCGGCGCCGCTCACCAGCATATTCATCGTGGTGAGCTTTGTCGAAATCGACTTCGTGTGCCTTGCGATCATGGCTTATTTCTGGGGAGGATCGCGTTCAATCACTCTGCTCGCCACCTTGAGTAGTTCCGAACTGAGTACCAGGTGCGATTGTTCGGCGGCGCTACGGTTCACTTCAAAACGAATCCGGTCTTGCTGCATAACGAATCCAATGGCTCCGCCACGCTCTGCGAAATGGGAGATATCGCTCACTGTGAGCGCACCAAAATGCTGAGCCGAAGCTAGAATCGCACTGAGCCGGATTTCCTCAGAAGAACTGATAAAGAGAATGCCGCAGGGCGCAGCTTCCTGAATAGTGGATGGCCTTTCGACTGTGATCTTCCTGCCGTCGATGCTCTCGCCCGCTACTGTCGAGTCGAGGATCGACCCAAACGGGTCTCTTCCGAGGACGCAGATCTCGATCGAGGGCGCGTTTGCAACTTGCTCATCTTGCCAGGTGACAAACTTACCAAAATTGTAAAGGTAAGCAGCCTTGACCTGAGATTCGGTAGGATGCGCCTCCTGCGCACGAACGGTGGCTGCGATGCCGAAGAACAACAGTGCAGCTATGACTACAAGACGCTCGGTTCGGAAGCCCGGCTTCCGGTAGTCCGGGTCCCGCTTGGTGGGCGCCGGAAGCGAAGAACGAATGGTCGGTGTCTTCACTTTTTCCACGTGATTTGCCCGTACACGCCCCTCTTTACCCCCACCGTTGGACCGGGATCCGTTCCCCCGAACTCTGAATGATACGGTTGGAACAGGTTTTGCCCGACCACAGAAAACTCGAATTGCTGGTTCAGTTGACATGCGAAGCGAACATCGCCGGTTGAATACGCACCAACCTTCAGCGCCGGCAAGGCGCTGACGTAGCGATAGGTGAGGTCGAGACTAAAACGCTTTGCAAAATCGAGGTAGGACTGAACCGTCGCCTGATGCTGAGGGCTGGACCCTTGAATGAACGGAGCAGTGCCGATGTCCTGCGAATCGGGACTCTTTTTTATGTGCATTTCCAGGAAAGAGTAGGAGCCGCGCAAACGCCAGAAACTCAGGGGCTTCCATTCTGGGGCCACTTCTATTCCTTCCGTCGTTCCAAGAAGTCCGTTGCCGAACTCAGCAGGAAGAAGGAGATGCGTAGGTGGCGGATTGGTTTCGACGAATGCCGGTCCCGTTATGTCTTCGCTGAAGAGATCACTGTAGTGGTTGAAAAACGCAGCCAAATCAACGTAGAAGTTCCGGCCCAGAAGGCGGCGATAGCCCGTTTCATAACCCCTTAGTTGTTCCGATCTGAAGTTGGGATTGGCATTAAATCTTGCAAAGAACGGCAGTCCGCCTGAGGTTATGCGGATAAATCCTGCAAGATTAAAGTTTCTTTCGCCGTCCGATGGAGTTCGCACTGCGTGTGTAAAGGCCGCCCACAGCGTTTGCCTGGCAGTAGGCGTCCAAAGCAAGCGTGCGCTCGGTTGCAGCTGTAAGCCAGTGAAATTAGTGTGTAGAAACTTAGTCCCAACCGATAACACGAGGCGATTCTGGACGATCCCAATATCATCCTGGAAGAAAGCGGTATCGAGCTGGTCCGTTCTTTTGAAGGGAGTGAAGGTTAGACCCGAAACCACCACCGGGTTGTCCCCGTGGCTGGCGCGTGCGCCAAATCCCCACGAGATCTGCTGCCGCCAGGGCAAGCGAAAGCGATCCAGAAAATCGAAGTCGTACGTGTTTCTGATGTCGATAAAGTTCGGCTGGCTGCGGTTGGTGCGATCGTAAAAAACCTGTAACTGGAAATCGTTTCCCTCTCCCAGAACTCGTTGCCAGCGTGCGAGAAGATTTCCTCCAGAAAGAAGCGCAGTGCCATCAAGGGTCTGAGAATAAGGAGGCGCATAGGTGGTTGCAGTAACGCTCTCGCCTGCGCCTTCATCATAAATGTCGCCTTGCACCGTAAACGTGTCTCGATCGTTGTGGGTCCAGTCTGTGCGAAAGCCGATCTGCGCCGCCCGCCAACGATCAAAGTTCTGGTCGTCCGGATGAAATTCGGGCCCGCGGTCGAAACCGATGGCATAGATTCTGTAGTCGAACCTCCTGCCGTCGCCGCCTCCATAGCGAGCGTCGAAAAATCCCTGATCTTGGTTCCCGCCGCCGACGTTGACCATCTCTCCGTGAGTATCTTTGGTCTTCTTGGTGATGATGTTGATGACACCGTTCACCGCGTTGGGACCCCAAATCGTGCCACCGGGTCCGCGGATCACTTCAATACGATCGACGTCCTCTAGAAGTACGTTCTGCACTTCCCAATACGTGCCAGCCAACAAGGTCGTGTAGACCGTCCGGCCATCGATCAGGACAAGAACATCGCGCGAAAGATTGCTTCCGAAACCACGAACGCCGATCGACCACTGATGGCTATCAATTCGCGCGACCTCGACCCCGGGTGCAAGCCGCAATGCATCGGGTATGGTGGTGGCGCCGGAGCTCCGAATGTCTTCCTGGGTGATCACGTAAATCGCGGCTGCGGTTTTCCAGACCTCTTCCGGCTCCTTGGAGACCGTCGTCACCTCAATATTTCCCAGTTGCTCGAGCGTGAGCTCTTTGACGGGATTGGGGGACTGGTCTGTGCTTCCGGAAGCCCGGTATGGCATTCCTGCCAGCAAGACCGAGACGGTCAGGATGTAGAAAATGGCTTGCCCCGTTGGTGAGGAATGTCTGGCAATTAGCATTTTTATTCAGGAACTAGCAGCTTGCTCACTGCGGGAACGAAGACCAATAAGCCTTTTGATTTCATTGACAAGGTGTTCTGGCTCGATGTTCGCTTTACGGAGCCATGCATCAACCACGGCACCTTCTCCCGGCAAAGATGCGAAGGCTGAAAACATCACAATAGGAACCTGGGGACGAAGCCGCTTCATCTCCTCGGCTACCGTGGTGCCATTCGTCCCCGGCAACCAGTAATCCATGATTACCGCATCCACGCGTTCCGACTGAAAGACCTGCAAGGCCTGCTTCGCGGACTGCGCCTGGAGCACAAGAAAACCCGCCGACTCAAGCAGCATTTTCCTGAGTTGAAGCTGAAGTTGTTCGTCTTCCACGCACAGAACCGTTTTTGGCGGGGACAATCGCTCATTTCGGCTTCCCCGGAAAGATTTAGCGAGCACTGCGGAGACACTCGAGAGAAGAACGTCAGGGTCTTGCCCCTTGAGCACATGTTCGTCGATGACGCTCACGAAGTTTGGGGGCAAGTCACGAACGGCAGAAACCGCGATTAGCCGCAGGTGCGGGTATTTCTCGCGCAGCTGTCCGGCAAGTTCGTCGCCATTCATTCCCGGCATCAGATAGTCGAGTAGCACGAGATCAATCTCCGCTCCTCCCGACACTATTTCCAGCGCCTCCGCTCCGGAGGCGGCGGTCACCACGGAGTATCCGGCCTCTTCGAGCAGGTGCTGGCGGAACATCAGAATGGCGGCGTCGTCATCCACGCACAGCACGCGCTTGGCAAGCATCTCCACGAATACTCCTCGCAAAAACGTCGGTGCTACTGTCGGTGCTACTTAAGAAATGACGCAGAAGAACGCACATGATGCCAATTAGCAGGTGGAATATGCCATACAGGAATCGCCCGATAACTAGATAGTTACCCTATAGCGTAGAACCAGCGGGAGGCATGTGGGGGTCCGTCTTGACACCGGAGACCCAATGTTTCTTCTTTGTTGGGGCGGCCATTCTATCCCACTCAAAATACTACTCAAAAACTAAGGGGACCTCAGTTGGGAAAATAGTTCTCCTGGCGAAGCAGCGCCTCCACCGCGTCCACGACCGAACTGATGTCGGTCTTAGTGCAAAGTCCCCTAACGCCGATTTTTCGGGCTTCCTCGGCAAGTTGTCGAGAGAGAAAAAGCGTGATCATCAAAATCGGGGTGTGCGGTGATTGCTGGATAATATGGCGAGCCACATCTAGGCCATTCATCTCCGGGAGCTGGAAGTCCAGTACCACCAGGTCAAATCCCACCTGAGAGAACCTGTCCACCGCTTCTTGGCCGTTGCACGCTTCCTCGCAGACTGACCAGCCATTTTGCTGTTCGAGCACACCGCGCAGATAACGGCGCACGGCTGGGTTATCGTCCACCACGAAAATGCGAATCACCGAATACTCTCCCGGTCTTGCGGTGGCCCGAAATCCCCACTGCCTAGGCAGGTTATGCCCGGCTGGAGTTACTCACAATACCCTGAATCCCTGAGTCTCCACTCAGAGCAGATAAGCCAAAATGGGCTGTTTAAGACGGGCCCCTGTCAGTCAGGGCCTACAGGAAACACTGTAGAGTCGAGCCCCTGTTTCTTATGCTAGAAAGTGAGCATTTGGTTTCCTAATTTCTGTGTCAGTGCAGCGTATTTGATTCCCAGGGAACCACCTATTAAATGAAATCGGAGATTCAACGATGGCGGAGCTCCCGCTCCACTCGTCCCGCATTGCGGTCGAAGAGCCCACAGCTGACGCTGGTATCAGGAGAGGGCAATGACTAGAAGTGATCTGAATTCTGCAAGCGCAGTGAGCGATGAACAGAAGCCGAGCCGCGGAAAGAACGGCCATTCGACTGTCGCTGAAGTTGCGTCCGTCGATCTGGTCGCCATCCTCGCCAGCCTGCAAACCATGCGTGACGGCGATTTCTCGGTGCGCCTTCCAGGGTCCTGGACAGGGCTAGAAGGCAAGATCGCCGACACTTTTAATGAGATCGTCTCTGCGAACCAGCACATGGCACAAGAGTTGCAGCGCGTTGGCCAAGTCGTAGGCAAAGAAGGCAGGACCCGGGAGCGGGCTCGGTTTCAAGAATCCCGAGGTTCATGGGGTGAGATGGAGAGTTCGGTCAACACGCTGGTCGACGATCTGCTGCGTCCCACCACGGAAGTGACTCGCGCCATCGCGGCCGTCGCACAAGGGAACCTCACGCAAACCGTTCGGCTCGACGTAGACGGCCGGCCCCTAGAGGGAGAGTTCCTGCGTTCCGCGGAAATCGTGAACACCATGATTCAACAACTCGGCGTTTTCACCGCCGAGGTCACTCGTGTGGCCCGTGAGGTGGGCACGGACGGCAAGTTAGGGGGACAGGCGCAAGTGCCGGGAGTGGCGGGTACATGGAAGGACCTCACCGACTCCGTCAACTCAATGGCCAGCAATCTGACAGGACAGGTACGCAATATTGCGGAAGTGGCCACGGCCGTGGCCAGCGGCGACCTTTCCCGCAAAATTACAGTGGATGTGCGCGGCGAGATCCTTCAGCTCAAGGAAGCCATCAACACGATGGTGGACCAGCTTCGTTCATTTGCTTCAGAAGTTACGCGCGTAGCCAGAGAAGTCGGAACAGACGGCAAACTCGGAGGACAGGCGGTCGTTCCCGGTGTCGCAGGTACCTGGAAAGATCTTACTGATTCCGTGAATGCGATGGCCGGAAATCTAACGGCACAGGTTCGCAATATCGCCGAAGTAACGACAGCCGTGGCCCGCGGTGACTTGTCGCGCAAAATTACTGTGGACGTGAAGGGAGAAATTCTCGAACTTAAAGACACTATCAACACCATGGTGGATCAACTCAATGCTTTCGCGGGAGAAGTCACGCGCGTGGCTCGCGAAGTGGGCACAGAGGGCAAACTGGGTGGTCAGGCCCAGGTGCCCGGAGTGGGTGGTACCTGGAAAGACCTCACCGACAACGTAAATTTCATGGCCAGCAATTTGACTGGACAGGTGCGAAACATTGCCGAGGTCGCGACCGCAATCGCGAGTGGTGATCTTTCCCGCAAGATCACCGTAGATGTTCGCGGTGAGATTTTGCAACTCAAAGAAACCTTGAACACGATGGTGGATCAGTTGAACCGATTCGCCGGTGAAGTTACACGTGTGGCGCGCGAAGTCGGAACTGAAGGTCGTCTCGGTGGTCAGGCCAACGTGCCCGGTGTCGCTGGTACCTGGAAGGATCTGACCGACTCGGTAAATTCCATGGCCGGAAACCTGACAGGACAGGTGCGTAACATTGCCGAGGTGACAACCGCGGTGGCGCGCGGTGACTTGTCACGCAAAATCACGGTCGATGTGAAGGGCGAAATTCTCGAACTGAAGAACACCATCAATACGATGGTTGATCAACTTAACGCGTTCGCCGGCGAAGTGACCCGCGTGGCTCGTGAAGTGGGCACCGAAGGAAAACTCGGAGGTCAAGCTCAAGTGCCCGGCGTCGCGGGTACCTGGAAGGACCTCACGGACAACGTGAACTTCATGGCCAGCAACCTGACCGGCCAGGTGCGCAACATTGCCGAGGTGGCCACGGCGGTGGCGCGCGGCGATCTGTCACGCAAAATTACGGTGGACGTGAAAGGTGAAATCCTCGAACTCAAGGACACCATCAACACCATGGTGGATCAATTACGAGCTTTCGCTTCCGAAGTCACTCGCGTAGCCCGCGAAGTGGGAACGGATGGCAGACTTGGAGGCCAAGCTCAGGTTCCCGGCGTAGCTGGTACATGGAAGGACCTTACTGACTCCGTGAACTCCATGGCCAGTAACTTGACCGGGCAAGTGCGTAATATCGCAGAGGTCGCGACGGCCATCGCCAGCGGGAACCTCTCGAAGAAAATCACGGTGAACGTGAGCGGCGAAATTCTGCTGCTCAAGGAAACCATCAACACGATGGTGGACCAACTCAATGCGTTTGCGGGAGAAGTGACGCGCGTAGCGCGCGAGGTAGGAACCGAAGGTCGTCTGGGCGGTCAGGCCAATGTGCCGGGTGTGGCTGGCACGTGGAAGGATCTTACTGACTCCGTCAACTCCATGGCCGGGAATCTGACGGGACAGGTGCGCAACATTGCCGAGGTGACTACGGCAGTGGCCCGGGGTGACTTGTCACGCAAAATCACTGTGGACGTAAAGGGAGAAATTCTCGAACTGAAGAACACGATTAACACGATGGTGGACCAACTCAACGCGTTCGCGGGAGAAGTGACGCGTGTGGCTCGCGAAGTGGGAACCGAAGGGAAATTGGGTGGCCAAGCGCAAGTTCCAGGGGTTGACGGTACCTGGAAAGACCTTACTGACAACGTCAATTTCATGGCCAGTAACTTAACCGGCCAGGTGCGTAACATTGCCGAAGTAGCGACGGCGATTGCTACTGGCGATCTCTCCAAGAAGATCACGGTCGACGTACGCGGCGAGATTTTGCAACTGAAAGAAACGCTCAACACCATGGTTGAACAGTTGCGCTCATTTGCCGCTGAAGTAACACGTGTAGCACGCGAAGTGGGCAGCGAAGGCCGACTGGGCGGACAGGCCAATGTCCCGGGCGTGGCGGGCACCTGGAAAGATCTAACTGATTCGGTAAACGCGATGGCCGGAAACCTGACCGGCCAAGTACGCAACATCGCCGAAGTCACTACAGCCGTGGCGCGTGGCGACTTGTCGCGAAAGATTACGGTTGACGTGAAAGGCGAGATTCTCGAACTGAAGAACACCATCAATACTATGGTGGACCAGCTCAACGCGTTCGCAGCAGAAGTTACGCGTGTGGCACGCGAGGTAGGCACCGACGGCAAACTTGGCGGCCAGGC
Organism: Terriglobales bacterium; assembly: GCA_963802555.1. Taxonomy (GTDB): domain Bacteria; phylum Acidobacteriota; class Terriglobia; order Terriglobales; family Acidobacteriaceae; genus DATBAX01. Next base: position 2,088,009 of record CAWDJD010000002.1, read on the forward strand.
TCAAGTGCCCGGCGTGGCCGGCACCTGGAAAGATCTTACCGATAACGTGAACGTAATGGCCGCGAACCTGACTGAGCAAGTGCGCGGAATCGTCAAAGTGGTCACCGCGGTTGCCAATGGAGAGCTGACGCAGAAGCTCACAGTGAATGCCAAAGGCGAGGTAGCAGCGCTCGCGGAAACCATCAACAACATGACGGACACGCTGGCTACCTTCGCCGATCAGGTAACAACAGTTGCTCGTGAAGTTGGCGTCGAAGGCCGTCTGGGTGGCCAAGCGAACGTGCCGGGTGCGGCTGGCACATGGAAAGATCTTACCGGCAACGTGAACCTGCTCGCTGACAATCTCACCAACCAGGTGCGTGCGATCGCAGAAGTAGCAACGGCAGTTACGAAGGGAGATCTTACCCGTTCGATTCAAGTGGAAGCCAGCGGAGAAGTTGCAGAGTTAAAAGACAACATCAACACCATGATTGACAATTTGCGGCTAACCACCGACCGCAACACCGAGCAAGACTGGCTCAAGACAAATCTCGCTCGCTTCACCAGCATGTTGCAGGGCCAACGCGACCTGGCCACTGTAGGACGGAAGTTGCTTTCGGAACTGGCGCCGTTGGTGAGCGCCCAGCAGGGCGTCATCTATCAGATGGAGACCGAGGAATCGGCAGGCATGGTGTTGCTTTCTGCGTTTGCCGCGGACGGACAGGATGGGCATCTCCGCCGGCTAAAGCTGGGTGAAGGCTTGGTCGGCCAATGTGCGGCCGAGAAGAAGCGCATGTTGATTTCCGACCTGCCCGAAAAGACTGTCCCCATCCGCTCGGGCTTGTTTGAGGCTGTGCCGCGAAATGTCATTGTGCTGCCGGTTCTGTTCGAGGACCAGGTCAAGGCAGTCATTGAACTCGCATCTCTCAGCACGTTTACCGCGTCCCATCTGGCATTTCTTGAGCAACTCACCGCCAGTATCGGCATCGTGCTGAACAGCATTGAGGCGACGATGCAGACCGAGGGTCTTTTGAAGCAATCCCAACAATTGGCCACGGAGCTGCAAACCCAGCAAAGAGAACTGCAGCAAACCAACGAACAGCTCGCTCAAAAAGCCCAGCAACTCGCCGAACAGAACGTCGAAGTAGAACGCAAGAACCAGGAAATCGAGCAAGCCCGTCGGGCATTGGAAGAGAAGGCCAAAGAGCTGGCCCTTACTTCCAAGTACAAGTCCGAATTCCTGGCCAACATGTCCCATGAACTGCGCACACCGCTGAATAGCATCCTGGTGCTTGGTCAACAACTCACTGATAACCCCGACGGCAATTTGACCGCGAAACAGGTCGAGTTCGCGCGAACCATTCATGGCGCAGGAACCGATCTGCTGAACTTGATCAGCGACATCCTCGACCTGTCGAAGATCGAATCCGGAACGGTGTCGGTAGAAGCAGAGGAAGTTTTCTTCGCCAGCCTGCTTGATATGGTGGCGCGCCCATTCCGTCACGAAGCTGAGAATCGCCGTCTGGCTTTCGAGGTGCAATCCGATCCGCACCTTACGCGCAGCCTGGTCACTGACTCGAAACGGCTACAACAGGTACTCAAGAACCTACTGTCCAACGCATTTAAATTCACCGAACAGGGCGGGGTGCATCTGGCTGTATCAGTTGCATCAGGCGGTTGGAGTGAAAACCATCCGATTCTGAATGCGGCGGCGTCTGTTGTTGCCTTCGAGGTTGCCGATACCGGCATCGGGATTCCCGCGGAAAAACAACGCATTATCTTTGAGGCTTTCCAGCAGGCCGATGCCGGCACCAGCCGGAAGTACGGCGGAACTGGTCTGGGCCTAGCCATCAGCCGGGAATTGGCGAGCCTGCTGGGCGGTGAAATTCAATTGCGTAGCGCTCCAGGTAAGGGGAGCACATTCACCCTATATCTGCCTCAAACCTATGTTGGTCCGGCTACAGCGAGTCTTGCAACGGCGGACCGAAAATTCCGTTCGGCCCAACCCCTTCAGTTGTCTGCTGTTCGCACAACCGAAGTTGCTGTTGAACACATCCCCGACGACCGCGAGAATCTACAGCCAGACGATGCGGTCTTGCTGATTGTCGAAGATGACCCCCATTACGCGCGGGTGCTTTGCGATCTATCTCGCGATACAGGATTCAAGGTTCTCGTGGCGATGCGGGGCGCAGAAGCGCTGGCCCTGGCTCGCGAGTTCCATCCCACCGCCGTGTCGCTGGATGTCTTTTTGCCTGACATGCTGGGTTGGACTGTGCTTAACCACCTAAAACAAGATCCCACCACTCGTCATATTCCGGTGCAGATGTTGACGTTGGACGACGATCGTCATCATGGACTGGCGCGCGGGGCTTTCTCCTTTGTCACTAAGCCAACTACTCCCGAAGGACTGGCCACGGCGTTGACCCGCATCAAGGACTACACCGTGCAGCGCCCAAAGCGATTGTTGGTCGTGGAAGACAATCCGGCGGAACAGCTGAGCATTCGGGCTCTGCTGGATTATGACGACATCGACGTTTCGGTGACCGCCAGCGGCAGCGAAGCGCTGGCTCTCCTAAATCGACAGTCGGTCGACTGCGTCGTGCTGGACCTCCGTCTCCCCGACATGACAGGCTTCGATGTTCTGGAGCGTCTCCGCGACACACCCTCGCTCAGCGACTTGCCGGTCGTAGTATTCACCGGCAAAGAACTGTCGTCGGAAGAAGACGCCCGTCTGCACACGCTGGCCCGCAGCGTGGTCGTGAAAGGCGTCGAATCGCCGGAAAGGCTTCTGGATGAAACTGCCCTGTTCCTGCATCGCGTGGTCGCCGATCTCCCGCTGGAGAAACAGAAAATGCTCGATCGGCTGCATCGTTCGGATGACGCGCTGGTCGGCAAGAAGGTGCTGGTCGTGGACGATGATGTCCGCAACATTTTTGCCCTCAGCAGTGTGCTCGAACGCCGCGGAATGACGGTGTTGACCGCAGGAACCGGACGGGAAGCGATCGCAACCCTGGAATCTACGGCTGATCTGGCCATCGTGCTGATGGACATCATGATGCCGGAGATGGATGGCTACGAGACCATGCAGGTGATCCGGCAGAACACATCATTTCGGCGGCTGCCCATCATTGCACTGACCGCAAAAGCCATGAAAGGCGATCGGGAGAAGTGTCTCGAGGCGGGCGCATCCGAGTATCTGGCAAAGCCAGTGAACACCGAACAGCTACTTTCTGCTCTTCGCATGTGGCTTCACAGATAGGTATTTTCGGCAAAGCAGTGGAGGTATGAAAGCACGATGACTGCAAATGGAAATGTAAACATCCTCATGGTCGACGATCAGCCGGCCAAATTGCTTAGCTATGAGGCAATCCTTGCTGAACTCGGGGAGAATTTGATCAAGGCAACCTCCGCAAAGGAGGCCCTGGAACATCTGCTTAAAACCGACATTGCAGTCGTATTGATGGACGTCAGTATGCCGGAGCTCGATGGTTTTGAATTGGCGGACATGATTCGCCAGCATCCCCGCTTTCAGCGGACAGCGATTATTTTTATTTCCGCGGTATACCTTACCGACATGGACCGCCTTAGGGGCTACGAGCGGGGTGCGATGGACTATATTTCCGTTCCAGTCATTCCCGAACTCCTGCGCGCGAAAGTCAGCGTATTTGCCGAGTTGCATCGCAAGGCACACCAACTCGAGGCGCTCAATCGAGAACTCGAGGCGCGAGTGGCCGAGCGCACCGATGAATTGGAGAAAAGAGCGAAGACGCTGCAACAACTCAATAGTGAACTCACACGAAAGCACCAGGAGCTCGACGCCATCGTGCGCACCGCGCCAGATATTATCTTTAGTCGGCGCTTGGATGGGGCCAGGGATTACATCAGTGACCGCTTTTACGAGTACACCGGTGCGGCCGTTGGCTCAGCCAATGGTTTCGGCTGGCTGGAGTTCGTGCATCCTGAGGATCGGGACAGAAGCATGGCTCAGTGGATGCATTGCGTACAGTCCGGTGACAACTATGAATCCGAATATCGATTATTGCGAAGCGATGGGAATTACCGCTGGTTCCGGGCGCGCGCCGTTCCCATCCGTGATCCTGACGGCAACGTCATTAAGTGGTACGGAACCTGTTCTGATATCCATGACAGTAAGCTGCTGGAACAAGAGATCCGCGATAGTGCGATCGAGTTGGAGAGGATGGTCGACGACCGCACCGCCGCTCTGCGGCGCATTTCTGGCCGGCTGCTGACGATGCAGGACGATGAGCGGCGTCGCATCGCGCGCGAATTGCACGATGGTTTGGGACAGGAACTGGCCGCGGCCAGGATGATGATTGCCGGCATTCGTGGAACCAAGACGGTCCGAACAAATGAGCGGGCAGTCTCGGAGGCCAGCGAAACCATCGACCGGGCAATTCAGCAAGTGCGCAGTTTGTCCCATCTCCTGCATCCACCCTTGTTGGACGAAGTCGGGCTGCTCTCAGCGCTCCGCTGGTATCTCGACGGTCTCACCAAGCGCAGCGGCATCGAGACTGCGCTCGATGTCCAGCCAACAGACTTTCCGCGTCTCTCCGTCGAGTTGGAGATAGCTATCTTTCGCATCATTCAGGAAGCTCTCACCAACGTTTATCGGCATTCCGAAGCGCGCAAAGCATGGATTACCGTTCGCCAACAAGAAGGCCGCGTAGTAGCTGTGATCAGAGACGATGGTAAGGGTATCGAAAACCCAGTTGCGGAGTTGCGGCCAGGCAGCGTCGGTGTCGGCATCGGAGGAATGAGCCAACGGGCCAGAGAATTTGGCGGAGAACTGCGAGTTGCAAATGCCAACCCCGGTACCGTCGTCGAGGTTAGCATACCTTTCAGCGCAGTTCCGTGGTCCACGACACCCGACCGGGTCCTGGCCGACCCCTGCTAAGAAAGAAACAGACAAAAGTCTTCTCTGCTTATCCCCTTCGTAAGCCTTGAACCATAGGCAGCCTTGAATGCCGTTTTCGCATCTGAAGGCCTGCTCCCGAGGTGTGAATTCTACGAATCTCCCGACTCGGTCATTCGGAGCCCGACACCGTGATTGATGTTCTGCCAGCCGAAGCAAGAACTCTCCAGGAGAAAGTACTCTCGGGAAGCTTTGTGTTGCTTACTGGTTCGGCGCTGGCCACGGTTGTCAACTTTATTTACAACCTGGCGGTTGCGCGATTCCTGGGTCCCACCGAGTTTGGTCACGCCACCGCCGTCTACACTCTTCTGATTCTGATTTCGGCGGTCACGCTTTCATTCCAGATTGTTTCTGCAAAGGTCGTGGCCCAACAAGAATCGCAGCAAGAACAGAAAGCCGTTTATCGGGGCTTTCTTCAACGCTCGTGGGTGTGTGGAATCGCAGTCGGACTCCTCCTGGTGGTCTTCCGGAGCGCGGTCTCGACCTACCTCAATTTGCCTAGCTCGATTCTCGTGGTTTTGCTGGCGATTGGCGCGGTGTTTTACGTACCACTGGGGACCCGGCGAGGTTACATCCAGGGCACGTGCAAGTTCCACTTGCTGGCGATCAATCTTGTACTTGAAGGAGCGGTGCGGCTCGGTGGCTCTGTCTTAATGATTCTTGGCGGGTTCGGACTCCAGGGAGTGATTGCCGCCAACTCGGCCGCGATTGTGCTGGCCTATTGTTTCGCAATTCCCAAACTTCCCGGGGCGATTCATTCCAAGGCTCTGGTCCGAGTTGCGTTTCGCGAAGGGCTGCAAGCGATCGTGTTCTTCGTCGGCCAGGTGGCCATTAATAATTGTGACATTCTGGTCGTGAAGCATTTCTTCCCTCCCGCATTGGCCGGACTCTATGCTGCCGTTGCATTGGTAGGCAGGGTCGTGTACGCACTTTCCTGGTCAGTAGTGACGACAATGTTTCCGATCGTCGCGGGAACCCGGCGCCATGAGAGAAAAGGCCATGGAGTCCTGGGAACATCATTGGTGTTGGTGTTGGCAATCGGCACCATTCTGACCCTTGGCCTGCGGCTCGCACCAGCCCACATCTGGACATCACTCTTCGGTGCCCAATTCGGCATGGCAACACAACACAGCCTGCCTTTCCTCCTTGCTTTGTATGCTGCCACAACCAGCGTTTATGTGCTGAGCGTCGTCATGCTTGCGTATGAGATGTCTCACAAGGTCGCGAATACGGGATGGGTCCAGCTGGCGTTCAGTGGAATGGTCATCGCCGGCCTGTACGTCTTTCATACATCACTGGAACAAGTGATTGAGGTACAACTGGTCATGATGTTGCTGTTACTACTGGTGGTCGCCGTGCCCTTCTTGGTTCAGATGGTGACCGGTTTCGAGGATTGGCAAACCAGAGCGGGCTTCCACGAAATCAGTATGATCCGGACGGTCAGCGAGGACGAAGTTATTGCCGAGTTCCTGAAGAGCGACTTTCACAGCCCGGTATTCGAAAATCATCAGAGACTGGAAAAATTGGTGGCCTTCCCAAACCTCAACGATGCCAGGGAAAATTCCCTGAGACGGGCTCTATTGTTCCTGCGCCACGGCGCTCTTTGGCGAGAGCTGCCGGCAGGGACGAACTGGTTCGAAGTCGAGGTGCGAGTTGATGATTTGGACAATATTCGCATGTTTCCTCGAGCCCAATGGCGAAAACTAGCGCGCGGCAATTTTGCCATGACAGAGATTGCCAGGAATATAGCTGCATCTGAATTTCGTGACATTTGCGAGAATTCGTTCCGCTCGAAGATCGAGTCATTGGGTGATCAACTACGCCAGAACAATTCGGTCGGAACGGTTCTGCTCATCGGTCAAAACGAGTGCGGTCCCTTTACCATTTTGGATGGCAATCATCGGACGATGGCGGCGATGCTGGTCTCGCCAGAAACTGTGCAGGAGCTCCGGTTCTTCTGCGGCCTTTCACCCAGGATGGTGGAATGCTGCTGGTATCAAACCAATATCTCAACTCTGATTCGCTACGGAGCGAATTTGCTTAAGCATTCAGTTCGCGATCACGAGGCGGAACTGGCAAGCTTGGCTCAAAGCTTCTAAGCGATGATTGCTTTACTGCTGCGGAGCCGCCGAAGGTTGGAGCATGGGACTGTTGTCGCGATGTTTCAGTTTGATCGGGCCCTGCTGCTTTCGTTTTGCTTCTTGTTCGGCTGTAATTGTCGTATCTACTTTTTGATCATTGTTGTCTGCAATGGCAAACAGTTTCTGACCCTCGGCCGACCGCGTGGTCGCGATGCCAATACGGGCGTTGGCACTTGCCGCGACGCGTGCTTTTTCGTAAAAGAACTGTGCAGTTTCAATGTCGCCATCCATTTCCGACAAATAACCGATGTTGTTGAGGGAAAAAGCGCTGTTGGGATCTAACTTATAAGCCTGCAAGAAATCCTGGCTTGCGCTCTGCCTATCATTACGATTTATCGCTAAGACACCCCTTAGGTTCAGCAGTTTCGCCTGTGCCTTCGGGTTGTCCAAGGTCTGCATCCGTTGGCGCACTTTTCTGGCACTGCTTGCCGCCACCTGGCTGATAGGCTGGCCTCTCGATTCCCGGTTCAGAGTGACGACAATGGGTTCGTCGGAGTGAACTCCGGCGGCGGCGGTGTAGGATTTGAAGGCTTCCGCGAAGTCGCCCTCCATCTCCTTCGTTACGCCGATATTGTTCAAGGTGAACGGATTTCGCGGATCCAAAGCCAGGGTCTTCTGCAAGAGCGAATCGGCCTCTGAGGCGCGGCCCTCAGACAGAAGACGCACTGCATCCACATTCGCCCGGTCGATAGTAACGGACGAATCGCGAATTCCGTTGATTGCATCCCGCAACGACTGCCCTTCGAGCCTCGGAGCGCTGGCACGATCCACAACCGCGTCGCTTGCCTGTCGGGACGCGAGGTCATAAAAGGCTTGTGCACGCTCTACCTGACCCTCAAGTTCGGCGACGTACGCCAGGTTATTCAGGGTGAAAGGGTCGTCCGGATCGAAGAGATAGGCTCTGTAGAAAAAAGCTTTGGCTTGGTCGTACTGGTGCTTACGGATGGCTTCGACACCTTGTTGATTGAGGCGCTGCACCGGGGTAGATTCACTTCGCTTGGGGATGTTTATCCGCAAGTCGCTGGCTCGTGCAGATCGCTCCCCCGATAGCAGACAAAGAGCGAGTGCGGCAAAAAGCGCCAGATGGTTACGTAACGTCAAGCCTTAGATCCCTTTCGACACTAAATATTCTTCGCCGGCAATTGGATGGCGTGAACGCCAGGCCCGTTGCTGTGGCGCTTTGAAAAATGTAGGGTCGCGTTGCTCTCGCCTGCCTACCCGAGGGCCTTGAGAGGCATCCAAGAATCACGTACAGAATGCAAAATCGAAAGGAGCACAGCGCAGGATGTCTCGCTTCTTGATCTTCCTTATTCTGAACACGATTGCTCTCCACATTCCTTTGAGTGCACAGACTGCGCCGGAAGGTGCTTCGAACTGGCGTGGAGCGAATATGCAATCTGAGAACAAAGCAGGCATTAAGACGGACGGCGCGTTACCAGACCTCCTGCCGGCTCCGCGTGGAAAAATTACATTGATGGGGGGCACCGTCCGGAGTGTCGATTTCGTTCGTGATCAGCTGACTTTGCAAGTCTTTGGCGGCGGTAAGACAACCCTCCTCTTCGATGATCGGACCCATGTTTATCGCGACGGATCGGTAGCTTCGCTGCAGGACTTGCAGACCGGCGCCCGTGTTTATGCTGATACGGCCCTCGCGGGAAACGACATTTTCGCTAAGAATGTGCGGATCGTCACCCAACACCCAAGTGGTCAGAGCAACGGTCAAATCGTGGGTTACGAACCTGGCATAGGAGAACTTCTCTTGCGCGACGCCCTATCTCCTGAGCCTGTGAGATTGCGATTGGCTCCCGATGCGATGATCCTTTGTCAGGATCATCCATGTACAAGGGCAGAACTGATTCGCGGAGATCTGGTCTCGCTTGTATTCCATACACATGGCGCGGGGCACCCGGTTGTGAGTCACATTACGGTCCTCGCAAAACCGGGGACGCCGTTGGTCTTCTCGGGCAAAATCGCGCATATTGATATGAGATCGAAACGTATGGTGGTGGTCGATCCTCGCGATCAGAAGAGTTACGAAATCAGCTTTAATCCCGGACTGCCCAAGGCCAACGAACTGAACGAAGGGGCGGAGGTAATGGTGTCAGCTGAGTTTGATGGCACACAATATGCGGCTAGTGCGATTACCCTAAATTCACCAGTCGCACATTAGGACGCGCCTGCTAGTCTTCTTTCATCTCAACCTGCCTGGGAGGCAGCGCCGGTAGTTCTGGGTGTTCTTTGTCCCGCCAGAAAACATGGAAGCACTCACCCTCATTAGTGGGTCTCCAAGTCGTACCATCCGCAAACTGGATAGAGGAAGGAAAGAATACCCATCCCATAACATTTTGCGCGGCGGGTGCACTCAGGCCTGGCTTATCCAGTTTTTCTTCCTCGCCGGGTTTCAGGATATCGTTCGCTGACCAGTCGCTGTCAAAAGGACGCCGCAGGTATTGTGGAGCCATCAGCAGTTCGTGCCTGATGACCACGTGCGCGATCGGCTTGTCGGCAATGTTGCTGAATTGTAGAAAAGTTTTCCCTGCCGGGTTCCAGAAATCCCCAGCACTGAACTTGATGGGGCAGGATCGCGTCTGCGGCGCGTAAATCGTGTATGTCGCCGTCATTCCCGCTTCCATGTGGTCCGCAACCTGGCAATGAAAGAGCCATGTGCCCGGATTGTCGGCAATCATGTCAACGGCAACCATGCTGGCCGGAAGGAGCTCGATTACATCAGTGTTCCGCCTTCCATCGGTAACGGTTTTCCCGTGCCAGTGCGGGGTGTGAATGTCTTTTTCATTCCCCATCCCCATCAAATACCAGCGCACCCTATCGCCCTGCTTCATGGTGAGTCCTGGTAGATTTCCGAACACATAGCCGTTAATGGCATAGAACATTCCTTCGGGCTTTCCACCCTCCTCGTCAAACATCATGAAAGTGGCCACGAATTCCTTATCCACATCTTTAGGTGTCCCATCCGGCCTCGCCTTTCCCTTCGCAGTAATAACGATGGGGCCCATGAGTCCGGCGTTGGTCTCGCTACCTTCGTCTACGTGCGGGTGGTACCACCAGACCACGGAAGTTAATTCTCCCGGCCCTGGACCACTACCTTCGTCTGCGAACCAGTGATAGATGAACCTTCCCCCCGGTGGAACCTGGCTGCCGGCCCCCAATGGAAGGTAATAGCCTCCTTCGCTTGCCTTGTCGTAGCGCAAACCGTGGGGATGGAGGTTATGCATCCCGCGGCTCCGGTTTAGGAAAGTGACAACAATTTCATCTCCCACTTCACCACGGATCACTGGGCCCAGGATTCCCAGCCATTCGGGCTGAGGTTTTCGTTCGCTAAAAGTTGCGTCCGTATATTCAATGAAACGGGTTTTCGCCCAGCGAGTATGGTTGCGCCAGGGAAGAGGGAGTCCAGTGCCGTGCAGCAGATCTTGGCCACTAGGGGCGTAGTCCCACGTCACATCTTCGGCGGCGATGTAATAGTTACGAGTTGCGGCAAAAGATGGAATGCTAAAGAAAATCAGACCTGCGATGATTGGCAAGAGAACCGTGGCGGCCTTCATGCGCACATTATCCCATTGTCGCGAGAATCCGCGGATCTGTATTCGCATGGCGGAAACGCTGACTTAAGGCAGATGATCCAGATAGCATGCCCCCGATGTGTTCTGGGTCGGTGGTGAGGGAGGCGTTGCCCAGGGAACATTTGTGAAATCGAAAAACTCGGACATGTCGGGTTGGGCGGCGTCTCGTTTCGTGAGGTTCGGCAGTCCAAATCGAGTCTCGATCAGTTTTAGAATCGCTGTGGTGTCTGCCATCGTATGTGAAACGTAGTTCTTGCGCGTGAAAGGTGAGATCACAATCAGGGGAACACGGTAGCCGGTATACACAAAATTGCAAGTTGGCCCGGTGCCCTGGGTGCACTGGTCCCCCGGCTGCAAATCCACGGGAGCGATCCCATCCGGACTCACAGTCGATTGGGGCAGAACGTGGTCATAAAAGCCACCTGGTTCGTCATAAGTAAGGATAAACACGGAGTCTTTCCAATACTGGCTGGCCATAAGCGCATTGATTAGAGAAGCCACGTAGGTTGCTCCCGATTGAATATTTTCCGGCTGCGTGTCGAGGTCGGACGGATGCTCATCCCAGCCGGCGTCGGTAGGAGGCTCGATCTGGGCCACCTGGGGCAGAGTCCCCGCCTGCAAGTCGGCAAAGAACTGCTGATCTGAAACCAGGTTGTTTGGGTAATTCGCAGGAACATCCAGTCCCCACGCGAAGTTCTGTATGTAGCTTTGAAACAAAAGGCACTGAGGAGTAGTGCTGTTGGCAGCGCAGTCGACACCGTTGTAACTAAACGCAACCGGACTCGGGTGCGCATAAATCTTCCAACTGATTCCCGCAGTCTGTAATTCCTGGAAAATCGTCGGCGCAGTCAGAGTATTGGTGTCTTCCGGCGTTGCACCAATGGGGTAGACATAACCTTGCGAAGTCGCCGCAATAAGGTATTCCCGATTGGGCTGCGTGCGAGTCAGCGCCGGAGCGAACCAGGCGTCCGACGTCGCGAAATTCGAAGCCATGAAGTAGTAGTAGTTCAGATCTCCAGGATCGTTAGGATTCTGGGGATTGCCGCCATCGTAATAACCCATCACTCGCCTACCGACGGTGTCGTAATAGCCCAAGTCGATGGAATCGTGGGCGGCCACGGCAACGAAGCCGTTCAGCGGCGGTGGGGTTTGTCCGTTGAACGAAATCAAAGGATTGGCCCAATCCAGGCCATAGTGCGCCTCATTCCAGAAAGGACTGGGATTTTCCACGCATTGCGTCAGGAGATGAAACGAGGAGATCTGCGTGCTGTTGCTATCCACCGAGCAATCTGAGAACGGACTGTCGCTCGTGCCAGCGGGATCGCAAGCTGGATTTGATGGGGTTGCTCCAGCAGTTGGATTGAATTGAGGCAATCCGTTGAAGGATTGGTCAGGGTATCCATTGTCAGCCCAATACTTGCGAAGGGCACCGAAATAATGATCGAAGGACCGGTTTTCCTGGGCCAGGAAAATGATGTGATTAATCTTCGTGAGATTCCCTGTAGGTGGGGGCGTCGTGTCTGAGACCAATCCGCGGCATCCGGCAAGGAGAGCGATCAGCGCCGCCAGAGTGAGTAGCTTGAGCGTCCGATGCTGCGGGTCGCGATGAATCATCAGTGGCCCTCCCTAACTAAGAAAACGAAGCCAGCACTAACGGTGCAAACCTGAGATGGTTGCACGTATGCCAGCTGTTGTCTCATTTCGGAGTTGAGTGAAGTCGGAAGTGAGTTGTAATGCGCGGTCAGCCAAAGGATTAAAACCTTCGTGCGGCCTTCTACAGGATTTCCCGAGTTGACCTACAGTAGATACAGTATTACGGTTTCCCTACATGGGCGAGGTTCGGGGGCGTCTTCTAGCCCGGCTAGCGGACGAGGGGTCGGGATAAACCCTTCCATTCGGTGGTTCTCCACTCGCGGATTCTGTCCCACCTAAATTCTGAGGAGTTGGGCCGATGAAGAATTGCTGCCTCGTTATAAGTGTATTCGTAATCGTTACGGCGTCTGCATTTGCCGCAGTCAACGTCACCAGTCCGAGTAGCGGAAGCGTGGTCGGTTCTCCGATCCGTTATGTGGCCACCGCGAGTACTACGACTTGTTCAAAAGGCGTGGCTTCCATGGGAATCTACGTTAACAACCAGCTCACCTACGTGGTGAATGGAACCAAGCTAAATACCAGCCTGCCTTTGAATCCCGGGTCCTATAACACTGTCGTAGAAGAATGGGACTATTGCGGAGGCGCCAGCTTCCTTCCCGTTGCGTTGACGGTCACTAACCAGACGGGAGTGTGGGTGAGCTCGCCAGCGAACAACAGCACGATCGGCCCCTCGGCGAACTATGTGGCTACTGCGAACACTACGGCTTGTTCGAAGGGCGTGGCTTCCATGGGAGTCTACACTGACAATCAACTGAGCTACGTTGTGAATGGAGCCAATCTGAACACCAATCTGACCCTTAGTCCGGGAGACCATAACACCGTGGTTGAGGAATGGGACTATTGTGGCGGTGCCTACTTTACTCCGGTGAAGGTTTCAGTTCTTGGCAAAGTCTTTAAACACTTGCAATCCAGCAGCGGATGGGTCGGATACGGTGAATTTCCACCCGATTACAACATCTGTACGGCGTGCGGTCCGGGTGTGACTTATTCCATGACCCAGGGAATCAAGTCCCCCTCGATGAGTGGGAATTCAACCCGGTTTGACATCGGTGGAACCCATCCCTACGCCGACGTGCTTTGGACCAACACTCTGATCGGGCAAAAAACATCACAGGGCATGCCGGATACGAATCACACCCTTATTCCAACTCTTCACAATTTTACTTACGATGCATATTTCTACGGCTCGGACCTCTCGCTGTCGCAAGCCCTGGAGTTCGACATCAGCCAGTACATGAATGGCCAATCTTTCATTTGGGGCACGCAGTGCCGAATTGCCGGAGGTAATGAATGGGACGTCTGGGACAACGTCAATGCGAAATGGATTCCAACTGGCGTCGCCTGTTATCCCAACGAAAATTCATGGAACCACGTGACTATCCAGGCGCAACGGACCTGGGACAATTGGTTGTTATTCCAAACGATCACTCTGAATGGGCAGACCGCCACGCTTAACCAATATTATCCACCCGGTTCAGTTCCCGAGAGCTGGTATGGCCTCACAGTCAATTTCCAGACTGACGGGAATTCTAAACAAACGCCGTATAGCGCACTCTTAGACAATTTTAGTTTCACCTATTGGTAGGAAACGGACGGACCGCGGACGTCCGGGTTGCAGTTTCGATGTGCCGCCGCGACCTGCTCGGCGGATGGGTAATTCGAGAGGGACATCTTGCGTTGTACGGCTTCTGCCTGGCGTGTTGTGAGTTTGTTCACGACGCCTTGCATCACCGCCCGATGAACCTGGGAAATGGAGCCTGGAGAAACCACGTTCATGCTGCCGGTCAGCTTGCTGAAGGCTAAGTACGCTGCTCGGTTGGCATAGATAAATTCCAATGGATACTCGGGCTTACGTTGGCGGGCCTGCACGGGATCTGCATCGATAAGGTTGGCGATGTCCGGCTCAGGCACAATTCTCAGCAAGAAGTGAATGTAGTATTGTGTGAAGCGATCTGTGAGATCCAGGTTCGCGAGTTCATCGTAGAGGTAGCGGTCAAAAATGATGACCTCGGCGTCCTCTTTGCCATGTCGCATCGCGACCGCTCTGAGCTTCAGACTGTCAAGGAAGTAAAGAAAGAAACGAATCGGAGTCAGATACCAGCGTCTAACATTTTTGTCGCGCCGGTTGACTGGTTTGCCCGGCGAGCCAATGCCAGGTTCGCTTCGGAACAGCTTATGGCTGGAGAATTCGCGAACCCCGCCTAGGACCGCAATATCGTCCCAAAAAGAAAGCAACCTCACCCCAATGCCGGCATCGGTTAGGCATTCTAAAAGGCTGTTGATCTGTGTGCTTTTCCCGGAGCCATCGATTCCAGAAAAACTAACGATAGTAACGCTACGCTTTTCGGACATTTGGATTTTTTCGCTTTGTTAGTGGCTGCCGGGCGGTTTGCTCGGACTACCTTTCGATAGCGCCGCCACCGACCCCGCCGCCACACAGGCGCCTAACACGGCCCCCACGCTGATCGCGATAGTGCGGAATCGTCTTTGCTTCGCCGGCGCAAAGGCGGCTCCCGCTGGCTTGGAGGCGGCAACCCCGGATGTAGTCGTCAGTTCAGCCGCTGCAGTGCCCACAGGAGAGCGGGTCGCACCCGTCGGCCTCGGTGGATCTGGCTGTGCGGGCGCTGTATCGGACATTTGTGCACGCACTGTCCCGGGACTATCTGGAACTTGTTCGCTACCTGCTTGAGGAGGAGTGGATTCCTGCGCTGTAGAATCTCTTGCCGGAACGACTTGCTGTGGGGCTGGATTGGCTTCCTGGCCGGTGATAGTACCCGCACCCCAGAAGGTCACCATTGCCAGCACAACAAAAGCGCTAACCAATCGTGTAAGCATAGTTACAAGTCTCAGAGTTAGTCCCATGACCGCTCGGGAAGGCTGATTGGAAGCCGCGCGCGTCTGAGCTGCGATCTCGGATTGAACTCGATCGATTACGGTATCGGGAGACAACGGTTCGAGGCTGAATTGCAAGTCCCGCGCCGAAAAAACTCCGAAGCTCTCAACCGCTTCGCGCGGTGTCTCAAACCTCTCGAACAGGCCGTCAGTGTAACTGAGTTGTGACAGTATCGCCGGGCTAGGGGGTATGGCCGCTAGCTTCAGATCCCCGTTTTCCTTCATCACCGTTTCCAGGCAATGCAGCAACAGACCGACACCGCTGCGGTCTAATTCACAGACCTGTGAGAAATCGAACACCACGCGGGGCCGCGTACCTTCCAACGAAGGTGCCATCTGGCGAAAAAACGGACCCACTTCGCGCGCACTCAAATGCTTGGGCAATTTCGTTACGATCACGGGCCGTTCATCAATCATGCGTCACCTTTTCCGTAACTGTGCAATCAGTGTTTCCCAACAATTCGGAAACTTGGAACGCAAAGTTGGATGGTGAACAAGCCTGAATGTGACGTACAGGAAATACCCTAGGTTGGGCCGGAAAAAACCCTCATCTTGCAGATTTCTCCGACGCAAAGCGTGATCCCCGATGGGAAGATCGGGCCCAGCGCGGTTCAGTCACTGAAGGCTGTGCGAATCGGCCCCAACCGGAAAGGACCGCTTTTTCTCCCCAGTCGAGCTCCTGCTTCCGCTTCTTCAGCTCAAACCAGCGGAGGTAATGACGGACGACATGTGGCAAGGTCATGCGAATCGCCGCCGAAAAATTTACTTCGGCCATTCGCCGCTGTAGATCCGGAGACCGCAAGATTTCCACCATCTTGGCGGCAAGATCTGCGGAATTCCCCGTCTCGTAAAAGCTGATCGCCATGTCCTCGTCTATGGCCATCGTGCGGAAATCCGGGATGTCGGCGGACACTATCGGCACTCCGTATTCGCAGGCTTGGTGCGCTGGACCGCTCGAGCCGGTTGCGGAATCGTACGGCAGAACCACAATACTGGCCTCGCGGAAAAGCGCTGGAATCGCTTCTTCCGGAACATAGCCGCGGAATTCAATTCTGGAGTTGCCCCCCTGCGATTCTCGTATCGATTCCCAATAGCCAGGCTTAGTGTGGTGGTTCGCTCCGGCGACGATTAACCGGGCATTTGGCATGCTCTGCAAGACGGTGGGGAAAGCATCCATCAAGGTTTCCAAACGTTTGTAAGTCCCCCAGTGTCCAATTGCCAAGATGCGGTGGTCTGGATTGCCGCGCTGGGAAAAATCCGGAGGATCGGGCCTGCTGGCGAAAATTCCATGCGTACCCAGAAGGACATTTTCCGAGGAATACTTCTCCACCAGCGTGTTCTTGTATTTGGAAAGCAGCACTGAAACGGAATTCGCCTTAAGCAACGTCCGTGTGGCGAGGTTGCTGCCCAGGCGAAAGACCTTTTCCTGCTTTACCCCAGCCCCGGCGAAATCCACATGCTCCATAATGTGGTGGAGCGTGACGTGGGTGTAGCTGCCTAGCAACCGAGTTAGCGCGGGAACGCATAGCCCTGCGAACGACGCCACCGGATGCTCCTGCGTGGCAAAGGATGAGAAAACCAGGTTGAACCAAACCACGTCTGGTTGTATCCGGCGGATTGCGTTCAACAGAGAGTAAGGGGTTGCCAGACTATTGAATTTCCAACAGCGGATCACCCGAAATCCTGATAGTTCCTGTTGCTCCTGAGCATCGATGGATCTTCCCCTATTGTCGGTGGCGAACTGATAGTCGGCGAGTTCATCAGCAAGAATAGTCAGATCAACCCCCGGGTTACGCTGAAGTTCGCGCGCGACATGGAAGGCGTACTCGTTCAATTGTCTTCCACTCGGGGGAAAGGCCGATACCAAACAAATCTTCATGGGTTTGCTCAAAATATGCTGACCTGTACATAGGGTCTGAATTGTTGGCTGTTACTACCCGTAAAATTAAAGAAACTCTCCTGCTGCATTCCGGCAGAAAAGCGAAGCGGGTAGCGCAATGCAACTTCCTCTTCTCCATCGCGAAAAGTGCGCGAGATGGGCCGAGCATAGGACAGGGCGAAACCGCTTTGCACCGCGTCATAGGCGTGAAATCCCATGTTGCGTGAATAGGCGAAGGACCCCCGCAAACTCCAGTTGCGGGCGGGAGAATATTCCACACTCCCGGCGGGGCGAATCGCTTGCGCAATAGCGTACCTGTCGTCCTCGACCCGCCATGCTCTTAGGTCTTCTGCGATGATTTTGAAGCTCAGCCGGTCAGACACCTTTTGTTCGATTCCGACATATGCGGACGTATAGAAGTATTCGCGTATCAGTGGCGAAAACTGAAGATCGCGGCTTCCCCATCCAGTCACGAACGCTGTTTTTCGCCATGGTCTTCCTACTCGAAAGTCTAGGGCGCCGCTCAGGTCGCGCGAGTGAAGATTTGTTTCCGTAAAAGGCCCGGTTTCCCGAATCGCGTAACCACTTACCGAGACCATATTGAAAAACGAACTGGTCGACAGATACACGAATTGGCGAAAGAGGTTCTGATTCATGTCGACGGGATCGAGTGAATCGCGCCGAATGGTTTCCTGAATGCCAGTGTTGAAACTGAAGACGTTCTTGCCCAGATGGAAAGTTGGATTGATGCCAAAGTTGAAAGAGTAATCGGTGGTATCCCGGTTGACGACTTGGTCGACGCTAGGCAAGGAAATCTGGCCCCGGTCATTGCGCACCTGGAAGAACCCACCAGGATCAGGCAAATCGGTGAGATGGAGATGGTAGGCGCCGGTCCATTGTGTCTCCATCGAGGAACGGGGAAGGGGGAGCAACGACTGGTGGCCCGGTAGCGGATTCGTGACATCCAACTTCGCGTCCAAGGGATAAACAGTCGTGTCCTCGAAAATTGGCGCTACTGAAAAATCTGAACGGAAGCTGATTCTTGGGTTGATCCTAAGGCCTTCGTCACCCGCGGCCTGAATCAGTTCGCGATCTGCAGTTTCATCCTGGCCGGCGGCGCTTGCGGCCTGAGCAAAGGCCGTCAGAGCCTGCGCGTTTCTGTGCTGTTGGCGAAGGATGTTGGCGTTTGTCAATAGATACTCATATGAAGGTTCTTCACCGGCCTGCTTGCTGATGACCGAGATCTGGCCTTGCGCACGTTCCGTGTCTCCCTGTGCCAGATAGGCATTCGCCAAGCCAATTCGCACCGCCGTTTGAGGACCACCGTGAGCAAGTGCGCGCTCAAAGAAGATCTGGGCGAGGTTGAAATCATGCATGCCAAGGAAAGCGTCCGCCACTTGGATGTATTGTTCCGCAACCGGCGCATGGGTCTCTCCGCTGCGAGCCTCCATCAAACCCAAAGCGATCTGTCTTCGCGCATCGTCCCAATGCCCGTCAGCGGCCATGAGCTTGGCAATAGCCAGGCGAACGTCCAGACGGTTATTGTCAGGAGAATTAAGCGCCTTTTCGAATCTCCCCATGGCGGCATCGCGCTCTCCAATCAAGCTCAGCGCTTCGCCAGTGGATCCCAACACATTGCTTTGGCCTTTTTCTTCCGCGAGCTTTATGTATTCAAGAGTGCGTTCTCGATCGTTGAGATGGGCGTAAGCTAGGGCGATTTGCGCGTAGACGACGCTGTCACCAGGAGAATGTTTATCCGCAGTTTCCAGTTCGGTAATTGCGTCCCGATAGTCATGCAAACCATTTAAAGCGTCCGCCAAAGCAACGTGGAGGTTAGTTTGGTTCGGCGAATACTTTAGAGCCACACGGTACTCGCCCACGGCTTTGCTCAGCAGTCCCTGCTCGTTATATGCGGTTGCCCGAATCAGGTGAATGAATACCGAATCCCCCAGCTCCTTTTCCGCCAGGCCAACTTGCCGCAAGGCGATGCGCGGATGGTGAAGATCGAGGCTGGCATAGGCAAGCCCTAAGTGGGCCTCGCCATTCTGCGGTTCCAACCGCAGTGCCGATTCAAAATCAGAAGCCGCGGAAGCGGGTTGGTGAAGGTCTTTCAATACATAGCCGCGGTTGACCAAGCCGGTAACTACCTTCGGGTCGCGCTGCAGAACATGGGTGAAGTCCTGCTGCGCAGCATCCAATTGCCCGTAATGTTTATGGACATAGCCCGCCAGGAGAGGAATGGCAGGTTCCTGCGCGAAGACGTCTTCGTACTGAGAGGTGAGCTGCAAGAGTTCGTCATATTTTTCCAAATGGAGCAAGTCATATCCGAGATAGACGACCACGTCGCGATCTTTGGGGAGTGCTTTGATGGCTTCTTGACCCACATCAGCCGACTGCTGGTACTCGCCGACCCAATTCAGATACCGTTCCGTCTCTCTCAAAACATGCGGCTCCTGACGCATGTCTCCGGTAGCACGTTTTAACCAATCCGCAGCGAGCGCGAAATGGTGCGCTTCTACAGCAGAATTCATAGCGCCGGCAACAATCAGAGGTTCCATCCGGGTCCAGGCTGTAGGCCTTCCTATATGAGTCTTCTGCTTTGGACGAAATCCCTTCGCGCCGCATACAAGTCGCCGAGTGCGAGATATGGCACGTAGAAACGTGGGATCAGCCGTTGCCAGCCGCTGGAAATACTTTTCGGCCTCCTGATCGTGACTTGTTTCACGGGACAGGTATCCCATAGATGTGAGCGCCGCGCGGTTGGTCGGGTCAGTGGCAAGAATCTTGCGGTATGCCGCACTGGCTTCTTCCAGACGTCCTAGCTTTGTCAACAAATCACCCTCGAGTTGCAGAGTGTCCGGGTCCTGGGGATTGAAGGCTAGCGCGCCTTGAATGTCAGAACCGGCGCCGGTGGAATCGCCGCTGTTCATTCGGATCAATGCTCGCACGCGCAGAAAATCAGCTTTGCCGAGTCCGGCGATGTCGAGAGCGTCAATCTCGGATTTCGCCACATCCAACTCGCGGTGAGCGGCGTTTTCATCATGCAAACGTTGATACAGCGCCATCAGATCCATGTGGAGTTGAACACCGTAAAGTGGGCCTTCCGCGGGTGCTTCCGGCAGGTGGGATATCGCCGTTTGGTACTCGCGAACGGCCTCTGTGGGGTGCTCTTCCAGGGAAGCGATTTCGCCACGAAGGGCATACAAGCCATAGTTGTCGGGCTCGATCACTGAGGCGCGTTTGATCAACGGTGCGGCAGCATCCAGGACGCCCATGTTCAGTTGCGAACGCGCCGCGGAGAGCTGCAGAGAAAGATTTCCTGGAGCCAAGTCAGCCGCCTGAATATAGGTCTGGGCGGATTCCCTTCTCTTGCCATACAACTGGTATGTGTAAGCGAGCTCAGCCAGTATTTCTGGATTATTTCTTGCAAGGTTCTTGAGAATGTTGATCGCCGCAGAATAACTTCCCGTATCCCGGTAGAAACCTGCCAGCGCTCGCTGGACTTCCGGGTTTTCAGGAGCGTGTCTCTTCGCAAGCTCGAGATAGTGATTTGCCTGATTGAACTGTTTCGAACGCTGGTAGGTGAGCGCAATCAATAGTTCAGAACGGGCCGAGGGCTGTGTCTGTTCTGCACGGCCCAACTCATTCAGCGCCTTGGCATACTGGCCGGACTGTAGCAATATTTCGCCTAGCAACAGCA
The DNA here is from genome assembly GCA_963802555.1 of Terriglobales bacterium. GTDB lineage: Bacteria > Acidobacteriota > Terriglobia > Terriglobales > Acidobacteriaceae > DATBAX01. The sequence goes on from CAWDJD010000002.1 coordinate 2,108,767, forward strand.
AATCATCGGTGCGCCCCGGGTTTGCGGAGAGAGCCTGAGTCAGTATTCGCTCTGCATCTCCTTTTTTGCCCATGATGTTGTAGGTCTGAGCCAGGCCAGAAAGACCCTCGGGCGAAGATGGGCTGAGACGAAGACCTCGGTTATAAGCATCCAGTGCAACTTGGATTCTTCCAGCTAGACGCGCGGAATAACCCAGCAAGAACCACAACTGAGGATCGTTTGGAGCCGCATTCGCGGCGCGTTGCGCATAGTCGACCGCAGCCTTGTACTTCCCCTGCTTAAGCGCCAGTTCAGCGGCGCGAGAAAGTCTGGCATTTTGGATGTTGGATCCCCAGCCGATCGCCGACTGTGACGAAGGTTGTGCTTGATCAGTAGTTTGCGGGGCCGACTGAGCCCCGGGCGTGATCGGGAAGGTCTGCGCCTGCGCACGTGGAGATGCCGCAATAACCACCAAGCTACACAACGATAGCGTCTTGAGGCGCCAGAATTTCACAGTGCTACCACCGGCTCCTTAGGTGTTCGGCAGCTTCGATTCGGAAGGGCTTCAAAGCGTTGGCTGGCGCACGATGCCGGGAAAAGGACGCAAAAACTACGAGCAACCGAGATCGAAAGAACAGAATCGAAGAACCGCTTTGGGAGGAAGAAATTGGACAAGATTGATTCCGACGCACGCGCGGGGCAGCGCGTTCCAATCAAACTCACTATGATCTTCCTGGTAGCGATGGCGATTCATACGCCTCTGCTGCTAATGAAGTTGCCTCTGAAGTCTTATGACACGAACTTCCACATTTTTCTCGCGTCCCACTACGCGCAACATTGGTTCGACCCCTGGAATTTGAAGTGGTACGCCGGTTTCTCACAAAGTACCTACCCACCCTTGGCGCAGCAATGGCTGGCGCTGACCTCGTATATCACCGGTCTGGACGCGGCCTACATGCTGGTGCAGTTCGTCGCCATTTTGCTTTTAGTTCTTGGTATATATCGCTTCTCGCTGCTTTGGGTGGATACCCGGGCAGCGGCGCTCGCTGCTCTTGCCAGCGTCTTTCTAGGGTCTGAATGCTTTCTGATTTATTCCGCGGGACAACTATCGACCACGTTCGCGGCTCCCCTCTACCTGAATGCTCTTCCTTACATTTACGACTGGATGACCCACGGTAGGTGGCGGTCCTTGTTTAAGGGAGGGGCGCTCGCTGTGAGTGCTGCCGCGGCACATCATGCTACGTTGCTTTTCGGGGTATTCTTTTTTGCGATACCGGTTGTCGCACTTGCGGTTCTGGATCGCGAGGATGGAGTACGGTTCCGCAGAGCGGTTTTCGTTAATCGCGTCCTCATCGCAGTGGTGTTGGTTGGGGCGGCAATCGCAATAGTGCTTCTACCGTTCTGGACGGCTCTGATCAAGTACCCAGTCACACAAGTTCCGATTCCGCATCCTAGTCGGGCGAATTACATTCTCAGCCCGGAATGGGGCCTGAACTATTTCATCGTTCCGTGGGGCGCCCTGATTCTCGCTTTGCCATTCATTGTCTGGAGAGGGGCAGCGGTGCCTCGACTTCGTCCCTTGCTCCTGGGCTTCTGGCTTGCTTTCCTGGTGGGATTGGGCGGAACCACCCCGGTCGGAAGGTTGTTGCTTGGTCGCGCTTTTGAAGTCCTGACGATGGAGCGCTTCAGTTATTGGGCGACGCTCCTGGCGCTGCCCTTTGTGGGTCTTCTGGCCAAGGAACTGATTGATCGCTTTCAAACCAGGGCGATTGTGGGGTTGAGTCTGGCCGCTGTTCTGACGTGCGGTCTCGCTGTGGCCTGGGCGACCTACCGGCCCGCCGATGCGGAAGAATTCAAGGTGGCGCCTGTCGCCGCCTGGTTGAACCGTGATGGTCATGACAGGTACCGCTATGTCACGCTGGGGTTCGGCAACAAGATCGCACGCCTGGCGGTCTTGACGGATGCCAGCAGTGTCGACGGCGAATGGAATTCCGGGCGTATGTTGCCTGAGCTCACCGAACATGGTGCGGGAGCCTTGACCAGCTCCAAGTACTTTGGCGAAGCAGGCATAGATGCTCTCAGGGCAATTCTTCACCACGCAAACCGGTACGGCTTGAAATGGGTATTCGTTCGAGATCCATACTACGAACCACTTCTGGTTTTTGCTGGCTGGCGCCACGTCGATGATTTGGAAGACAAGACGATTGCCGTGTGGAGCAAAGAAGACGTTGCACCGGCCACGCCAATTGACTCCCGGCAGCGGCCCACGCACTTGGAAGGTCTGATGTGGGGAATCCTGCCTATCGGAAGCAGTGTGGTGGCAATGCTGCTTCTTCTAATTCCGAATCGGCGGCGAGGAATAGTACAAGCCGGAGAGCGCGTCGCTACGCATGATGAGCTTGCATTAGGGAGGTTCGTCTCGTGACCCGAAACGGACGCACACTCGCTCTTACCATCACATCTGCCACGGTAGTCTTGATTGTGATCGGCACGCTCTGGCCGAATCAGTCCGCACAGGCGTCGAATGCTCGACTTCCGGTTATGAGAGCTTCCTCATCGCCCCAGGGGGCAGTCGAGCGGCTCATCAACGAAATCGGCAGGCATGACTGGGACGCCGCATACTCCGGCCTCGGCAATCGCCAGGAATTTAGTCAGTCCGATTTTGCGCGTGACTTAACTGGAAGCTATGGAAGTCTGCGAACGGATGCTGTTCTGCAAGGTTTCGACGTGACACCTCTGCATATCTCGAGAGATGAAGCCCAGATGAGGAGCACGCTGAATTGGTCCACGGTTGTCGGGACGTTCCAGGATGTCCGCACTCTGCAGGTCGTGAGAGCGGGTAACGGATGGCAGGTTATGTGGCCTATCGTCAAGGAGCCCCGAGTTCCGCCTCAGGTCATTCCCGTGAACTATCTTCGTTGGGATGTGATTTACCGAGGCCCGGGAGATGATTGGGGGACCGCCGATGTCGAGTCTCCCCATGTCCGGATCGTGGATATGCATCCGGTGCAACGCGCCGACAACGTTGTCATTTTGGGCGAGCTTTTGAATGAAGATGCTGTTCCTGCTTTTGTGACGGTCAAAGCTGCGCTGTTGAACGGTAGCGGCTCGGCGATTGCGACGGAAGATAGTTTCGACAAAATCTCCCACGTACTTCTTCCCAAGCAAGTCACGCCATTTCGAATTGATTTTAAGGGCATTGCGCTCTCGAAAGTCGCGAGCGTCCGCATTGAACCATTCTCGAGTCTGATTCCAGCGTCGGCGGATCCGGTGATAGAAATCGAAGATCAGCGGCTCAACCCCGTGCCGGAACCCTCACTAAGTGGAAGCCTGTTGAATCAAAGCGGACAGATCGTCAATATCGCCCACCTGCTCGGAACCTTCTACGACAAGAGCGGCCAACTCGTGTGGGTGGCAGATACCTATACCAATCGCGCGCTGTTCCCGCAATCACCGCTGCCGTTTTCGATACCGGTTCCCTTAGATATCGCGGGCAAAGTTACAAGTGTTCGTGTGGTGACAAGCTCTTACAGCACCGGTCGTTTCCAATGAGAGCAAGTTCTATAGTCCCGCTGTGCTGTCTGGTCTTGGCTGGCTTGGCCCCTTTGTCGTTGGCAGAAACCGGCGGCCTGCAGGTGCCCCAGTCTGTGGAGGCGGGAAGGCCCTTCTCTATAGCCACTGGCGGGAGTGGGAGCGCGATTCTCTACATCGTCGGCCCTCTCCAAGTCTTGCGCCGCACTGTGCAATTGGGAGAGCGCATTGTTTTCAATTCAGGGGAAATCCATAATGCGGGCCACTACCTGGCGATTTTAGTTGCAGACTCGTCAACCAAGAAAGCCGAGTTCGACGTCATTGCCGCAAATCAAACAGCAAGTTTGAGTTTTCTGGCCCGACCTGCCCGCCTTCCTGTCGATGTGCCAGATGGCATCAGTGGAGTGGTGTATGTGTTCGATGTTTTCGGTAACCTGCAACTGGAACCCGCACAAGTGTCCTTTCAGCTCTCAGAAGACGGTCGCTCGATTCAAACTCGTACTGAAACCACTCGCAATGGGGTGGCCTGGGCGAAGATGAATTCCTCGCCGAAAGCGGGGGTCGCTAGATTCCAGGCGAGGGCAGGAAGTGTAACTGCTGAACGAGTGATCCAGCAGGTGGGCGGTGATCCCTGCAATTTAACGGTTAGGGCCCAGCGATTGGGTGAAAATATTCTGCTGGAAACGGCGCCTATTCATGATTGCAAAGGGAATCCGGTGTCCGATGGAACCATTGTCACCTTCACTGAAACCGCGAAGGATGGATCCGCAGCCACCGTGGATGTGCCGGTCAAGCGCGGGGTAGCGAAAATTGACATGCCTATTTACAGCGGGGCTGTAATTTCCTCCGCCAGCGGCCTGGTCATGGGAAACGAAGTCAGGCTAGGAGACACGCGATGACTCTGACCTATCGGCAAAAGAAAAAGCGGCCTTGGCGGCCAGCGTTGATGGTATGCGTCGCCCTGGTAGCCGCAGCTATTTCCCGTGGGAACCAAGCCGATGCTAGTGCTGGATCCCCGACACCTGTGGGGCCTCGAGTTCTGGAATTACAGACCCAACGAGGGGTAACGCGCGACTACCTACAAGCCTGGAAAAGTCTGGGCAGCGCGATGGAAGAGAACCGGGCTGATCTTCTCGATGCATCGTTTGTCGGTCCAGCGAGAGAGAAGCTGGTGGAGGCGATTCGGGAACAGCAAGAATTGGACGTAAAGACTCGCTATCAGGTTACCGGACATAACCTCAACATAGTGTTCTATTCACCCGAGGGACTGTCCATCGAACTGGAGGATACAGTTGACTATGACGTACAGATTGTTGATCACGGCAAAGCTTTGCAGATTCAGCATGTTCACTCGCGCTATGTGGCTGTGTTAACTCCGACGGAAGTGCAATGGAAAGTTCGTATGTTGGAAGCAGCCCCGGTATTGGTGGATTAGTTTTCAAATTTAGGGAGACTGAAATGATCTCGGTTGTCGTTCCTATCTATAACGAAGAGGAAATCCTGCACATACTCCACAACTCCATCGCAAGCGCGATGGGAACTGTGGAGGAAGACTGGGAGGTAGTGTATGTAGACGATGGCTCGAAAGACTCATCACTCCAATTGTTGCGAGAATTGCAGGCGGCCGACCCGCACATCGTCGTGGTCACCCTTTCGCGCAACTGGGGACACATGGGCGCGCTTAACGCGGGCCTTCAGACCGCCCGAGGCGATGCAGTCGTCTTAATGGATGGAGACATGCAGGATCCACCGGATGTCATCCCGGAATTTGTGGCCGCCTGGCGTGGTGGCGCTCAGGTAGTGACTGCAGTTCGCAGAAGCCGGCAGGAAAGCCGCAAGTATCTGGCGTTCCTTTTCCCGCTCTTTTATCGTGTGCTCGGGGCGCTTTCCGACTACCCTATTCCCCTGAACGCAGGAATATTCGGTCTTTTGGATCGACAGGCGCTGGATTCGCTGAACGGCCTGAGAGAAGGTAATCGCTATCTGCCCGGGCTGCGAGCCTGGGTTGGCTATCGCACAGCGATTGTTTATTACGGTCGCAACGACCGCGTGGGTGGGGAAGGCAAGCTCACTTTCCTGAGTCGTATTAAGTATGCGATGGACGCAATCACCAGTTTCAGCTATAAACCTCTGCGTTTCAGTTTTGTGTTGTCGGGGTTGTCGCTCCTGACCGCCGCCGTGCTCGGCATGGCTGCGTTGGCCTCTGGGGACTCTAATAACTCTGTTGCCTACGGCGTCGCTGCCTCAGTCTTCCTGGTAGGCGGCCTTCTGCTTTTTTGCGGAGGGATACTGGGAGAATATATTGGACGTGTGTATGACGAAGTCCGAGGACGTCCACTTTCGATTATCAATGAGGTATTCCGTGCCGATGCCGCGTATCTCACAGGAGAAGCTGAGAGCAGTTCGTATCAAAATCGTGCATTGCGAGAACCGAGTGGAAAGCACGGAAATTTGGGGCGAGTATTTCCAGCTGCCTAATAAATGTTGTTGAATGAACACCCTATCGGGCCGATGCTCGGTCTTCCCGATGATCCGGCGAAGAGTTACACTTTGCCAGTCCGCGCTCAATCGCTGAGCCTTCCTCGTAGTCATTCCATGTCGCAATCAAAATGAACGGCAGAGGATTTTGGGCGGGATAATATTCTCGAGACACAGCCATCGTGTCAAGGAGGGTGTCTCCACAACGCTGAGCAATGTAGCGGCCCTGACCCCATGCAGCCTTGCTGTCATCGAAACCGGGCCATATCGCCCCTACCGCAACTTTGTCCGGATACTTTGATTGCATCTTGCGATAAAAGCCGCGCAAATAATCCTCGCCCCAATTGCTGCCATCGGCTGCCCATCCCTTCTTGCCGGGATTGATCCACGCATAGAAACCATCGAACGCGGCATCGTAAGGAGTGGATCGGTCTTCGTAAATGAGCAAGGGAGGCTTACGCCAGTTGTCAGTCGCCGCGCGCACCCGGGCCCAGTCGGTATGGCCACCCTTGGGAAAAACGAAGATCACGGGACGACCACGATATTCGAGATATGCGCTGTGACCAGGCGCGTTTTCCGCGAGGTAGGTGTTGTTAAACGTGTCCAGCGCGGTCAGCGTGTCATCGGTGGCCTGATCAGGATTCTCCTGGTCGGTTTCGTCGTACATTATCGCGATCTGAAAGTTATTCTCAGCTGCAGCGGTTTGCAACAGAGCGTAGCTATGATCGAGGAATGGCTCGCGATCCCCGTACCAGTCCACGACAAATGCCGAGATGCCCAACGACTTGGCTTCATTGATCTGTTTTTGTATTACCACGGGATCTTGCGATGAATACCCAACTGAAATGTGCTGCGGATGTCCAAACCACGGCTCGTAGACGGCGAGCATTTTTGGCGCGGGCGTTGTCGGAGACATATTCTGGCGCAGGGCCCAGCGCACGCTCCTCTGCGGGCATCCCTGCAATAGAACTAGAACCATAACCGCACACGCGGCCCTGAATCCTTTTATCATTCGGCTGATTAGAGGCTTTCGGATGCTCCGGGGTTGTCGTCACTGCGACGACCAACCCGCGGGTGGCGAGCCAACATCGAATACTCGTTTTTTCGATATCGTGTAGCCCATTTAGAGGAGCTTCTGCAATGGCATCGGGTCCTACCAATTCAGATCAGTTCATGGCCGTACTATCGAGGGTTGTGCTTCGAGGTTACCGCGGCGATTTCAATACACCGGTTTCGAATCTAGCCTCGATCTATCCCGACGTGGACTACGTCTCGGGATTGAACGCTGAAGAATATCGCGAGTTTCTCGCTCTTGCGGATGAGCACCACGTTACGATCCGTGCATCGCAGCTCATTCGGAAGGCTGCGGTTGAGCTTGGCAATGACAAAGTTGTGGCTCAGTGCGAAGGCGTACTCGCCGAGGAACGCACCCGGATCGACCATGCGGTGGAATCGCTTGCTCCCATTTGCCGCGCGCTGGAAGCTGCTGGCGCAAGCACTACAGTGATCAAGTCACTCGATCATTGGCCAGACTTGGGTTCCGACCTTGATCTATATACCGACGGGGACGAGCAGACGGTCCTTCGAGTGATGGCTAATGAATTTCGAGCCGAGCAAGAACCGCGAAGCTGGGGAGACCGCCTGGCCAATAAATGGAATTGGCAAATTCCGGGCCTTCCAGAGCTGATCGAGATCCACGTTCGGTACCTCGGTCAAACGGGAGAGCATAAAGCGATGGCCCGCAGAGTCCTGGATCGCAGGGTGATTCGAATCATCAATGGCCATGTTTTCCGGGTGCCTGCCCCGGAAGAACGCATTATCATCTCAACCCTGCAAAGGATCTACCGGCATTTCTATTTCCGCCTGTGCGATATGGCAGAGGTTGGTGCGTTAGTACAGAATGGAGCGCTCAACTTTGCCGAACTTCGCCGGACCGCCAATGCGGGTGGGGTATGGCCAGGAGTGGCTACATTCCTGTTTCTAGTCTCCGAGTACGTAAGATCGTGTGGCGGCGCCTTCGACATTCCCGGCGAGGTCTTGACCGAGGCATATTCGCGAGACATCCGCGTCCACTTTCGCGCAGGTTTCCTGCGCATACCTTTAGGCGCGGCCGCGAGCTTGTATTGTTCACAGTTATTGAACGCTGGCAGGAAGCGAGATATCAGGGCATTGTCTCGTCTTCCTCTGTTGCCGCCGTTGGCAGTGTCAGCCCTGGTTGCATTTCATCTCACGGGAAGCGACAAGGGCATTTGGTAGGGCATTAGAGGTCGGCGACCGAAGTCGCGTAACTTTTCCGCTAGATCACGTGCGAAAGGATATTCCGTGGCGATTCTAAATATCGTTCCGACCAAACCGAAGCCAGAGCCGAGCCCCCTGCGATCCGGGATGCGGACAGACACAACGGGAAAACCCGTTAAGAACGTGATCCTCTTATCCCTGCCCGGTCGAGAATTCAGGTTACTTCGATCCAACCTGGAACCGGTGGATTTGCCGCACCATTTCATCCTGAATGAGGCTGCGGAGAAGATACATTTTGCTTATTTTCTGAATGAGGGGATGACCTCACTGGTCGTCCTCACCCACGATGGGCAAAGTGTCGAGGTCGGGCTGGTGGGAAGAGAAGGCATGGTCGGCATGCCCATCGCAGTTGGCTTACAGAGAGGGTCTTTCCGGGCGATCATGCAAATACCAGGGTCGGGACTTCGCATAAGATCGGAAATACTGGAAGAGTGCCTGCACTCTGCTCCCGATATGCGATTGAAGCTGAGCCGCTATGTTCTGGTTCACGGACTGCAAGTGGGCCAGGTCGCTGCGTGCAACCGCTTGCATGAAGTGGAACAACGCCTCGCCCGTTGGTTACTGATGTGTCAGGACCGGGTGGATTCACCACTGATCAGATTGACCCATGAATTTCTAGCTCAAATGCTGGGCACCGGACGTCCTAGCGTTAGCCTGGCGTTAGGAATATTGGAACAAGACGGGATGATTGAGAGCGTGCGCGGCACGGTCAAGATCCTAAACCGCAAGCAACTCGAAACTGCAGCCTGTGAATGCTACGGAGTCATCCAGGACTTCAACGGTGGCCTCGGTCTCCGCTGACCCGCCTTGTTCTGTTCCGCTGTCGAACCGGCAGAGTTTCGCTGCTCCCACCTGGCACGACGGGGAACTTTCGGACGACTTCAGTAAGCCAAAGAACAAGTTTGATATGGCGCCCTATCCTGCGGGGCCGGAACCTGGATCTCCGCCAGTTTTCGGAGCATTACCAATTTCAGGTCGTTCTTTCTTGAAAGATTCCATGCGCGCATCCAGAAGTCGGTTGATTTCTTGAACGAGCGCCAACAGTCTCCCAGGGTCCTTTTCGTGCTCGGCCTGTTTGCAGAGCTCTTGCCAACGTTCGGTTTTGTGATCAGTCACAGTGAATTCACCTTGCGCGATCGGAGAGATAACAAAACAGAGATAACAGTCTGGGCACGCTGCCGTCTGTTCGGTGTCGAACAAAACCTCTATCCTCTCTCGCAAAGATCTTTAGCTTGTTGACGTCGTCGCAACTCAACTGCGCGAATAGCCAGCCAGATTTCTGCGGCGATGTGAGCGTTACTCGAATCTGGACCCAATGGGCGGTAATTTCTCTCAATGTCCTTTGCTGTGCCCCTTGGCCTTGTGTTGCTTAAGCACTGTCCGGGCCGCCACTTCTTTCGACCGGCTGCCATAACGCCCGGATTTCTCGGCACTCTCTTTGATGTGCTCATATTCCCGTTGTTCTTTTGCACTTACTCCGTGCAAATGCTTTTTCCCCGGCAAGATTCCTCCTTTTCGACGTAAAAATCGAAAAAGAAACGCCGATCGCCGTCGGCGTTTCTTTGACGTTTGCAGAAGCGGATTCCTGCTTATGCCACTTCGCGAGAAAGCGCCTTATCGCTCTTGCCGTGATCGGAGCTGGCTTCGCTGGTTGACGAAATATCTTCTGCTCCGGTAGCTTCCAGAATTTTCTTCGCTTTGGAGGTCCATTCTGAACTGTCGGAGTGGACGGAAAGTAGAATGCCGCCGTCTTTTACACGGCCTTCGTAACGCTTGGCCTCATATTCCGGGATTCCCATGCCGATCAGTGCTCCCGCGATCCCACCAACCGCTCCACCCACTCCAACACCTGCCAAAGCCGCCATGATGGGACCGGCGGCGATGAAGGGTCCAAGGCCAGGGATGGCGAGAGCACCAATGCCTACGAGCCAGCCTAGTCCTCCGCCAATGACTGCGCCGGTTCCAGCACCAGTTGCTGCGCCTTCCGGAGCTTTTGTGCCCTTTTCGTGAGCGAACGCTTTAGTCCCAAGGTTCTCGGGGAATAACACGGAAACGTCGGTATTGCGAAATCCTGCCGATTCCAATGCGTCGACCCCCGCCTCTACGCCCATTGGCGTGGAGTAAATGCCGAAGACTGCTGTATTCTTGCCCGCCATGCCTGTCCTCCTTTATTAGTTGTTTCAGTTAGTTGTTGGGTTTGACATCCAGGTTGCTGGTCACATTGTTATCGCCGGCTATTTCGGTGGCTTTTGCTTCGATTGCCTTTTTCTCTTCCTCGGAGCGTACCGGCCCTTTCAATGTGACCATTCCGTTTTGCGTGATGATTTTGATGTTGTGGGCATAGGTGGAAAGCGATTTGTCTTTCACGATTCCCTGACGAATCTTGCGAGTGATTTCGCGGTCAGATTGATTGTTGGTTTGTTGATCGGCTGTGGGCTGGGCCGTATTGCGGTCGCGCTGATTGACGGTGGTGTTGTCAGCCGCCGGAGCTGAGTCCTGGGCGACGGCAATGTCCCAGCCACCTAAGAGCAGACTGCCTGAAAGAATCGTCCTTAAAGCTAGTTTAGAAACTGCGCTCATGATCGTTGCTCCTTGGAGTAAGTCAAAGTTCATTTCATTTTTTATTCCTACAATTTCGCGGTTGCTTAACCGCGCTTACTAGTTCGTCTTCTAAGTTATTGTTAGTGGGGTCTTCTGCCAATCAGGTCCAGCCTTTAGACTGTTGTCAAAAGTCCGGTAGTCAACTACCGTGGCCCAAGCCGGGACATCCGCTCTTCCTTTCATATAGCTCGACTTGAGGCAAGCAAAACGGCCAAGCTTTCCAGCTTGGCCGGTGGTTCAGTTGAGAATTAATTCGCTTCTTACTTGGGATTGGTGCTTCCAGCGTCGGCCGCGATGGCTTTGTCGGAAGAGGGCTCGGTCACCTTTCCTTGATCATTGGCTTGGTGAGCATATTTTCTTACTGCGGTGAGAAATGGTCCACTCCCCTCGGGAGCCGCCGCATGGCCGTTGAGAATGTCTGCAAACGGAATCATTTTGCCGTATAGCGTGCGAGTCTCATCTCTGTCCTGGGTGATTGCGGCGCCGCTCAAGTCAATGCCGGCAAATACGCCACGGGCCCGAGAGTATGTCAGGACCTCGGCCCTCATCTTCCAGTCTGTATCGGCCGCGGCATCGCGGCCCACCGGGCCCGCCGCAGCGGAAGCCTCTCCACCAAGTTTGAATTTGCTGGAGAGCAGGTGTTGCATTCCCTGTTCGTTTGTGACCACCAAGACTAGATCCACGGCTTGGCCACCTAGCTGCAACCCCCAGCTTCCACCTGTGATCGTGATGGGCGCCGGAGCGCTCCACCCGTTTGCATTCCGGCAGGTCGCTACGCCTTTTCCGTGGTTGCCTCCGAATCCGACGGCAATCTTAATCATCGAAGGAATTACCGCAATACACTTGGCATCGCTCATGACCTTGTCCGGAATTGCCTTGTCGGGGGTCGCCATAATCTCGTTGAGCACATTGGCCGACGCTTCAATGCGTTTGCCGATGTCAGATTGATCTTTGTCGTCGGCGGCCCAGCTAATGCTCGCCAGGAACACAACCACGGTGCCCAACGCCACGAGGTATTTCGTTACTTTGTGATTTACTGATCTCATTTTGTAACCTCTTCTTGTGCCCAAAGAGCACCAAATGATTTAAGTTCGACTGCATACACATCAAGGCTACGTCATGCCTTCCGGAGCTTCTATCCGGTTAAAGCTGTAGGTCGGTTGTCCGTATGCTCTAGGGGTCACCAAAGCTGCTGACCCTGGGTAGGGAATAAATGGGTGGGAAATCAATTTGCTACAAGTGCTACAGGCAATCGCTGGTTCGAGTACAGAATCGGCAGGATGGCTCTTCCCTGCCGAGAGGCTTAGCCTGTGTCCATGAACTTCTGCAAACATCCCCACCTACCAAGCAGGCGCCGGTCGAATAATTATTAGGCCGGCCCCTGCTTCTCGCCTTCCGTTCTGAGTCTCCGATTCGCCTATTTCGAACAAGCAGGATGTCCGCAATCGCAACCGATCTCGGTTTCATTCGCACCCGCGTCCTCGCATAGGGAGCTGCAGTACTTCTCTCCGTCTCGTACCGTGCAGAGACAGGATTGGTGCGCGCACTTCTTTGTCGTTTCCATTTTCTTTCTCCTTGATTAGTGATGGATTTGTGATGTCGCTGAAAAAGAGCAAAGCAAAAGGATGACCGAATAATCTTCGGCCATCCTGTGCTTCGTCACCGCCCGCGGTTTATTAGGAAGCGCGGCGCTTATCTTCGTGCTCTGAACCCTGCTCGGAGCCTTCGGGGTCCTTGCGGTCCCGGGAGCCAGAGGCAGGAGTGCGGTTGTAGTCGCCCTGGGGGTTTTGTCCGGACTGGTGCTCACTGCCGCGTGATGGATCATTCTTCGTCCGATCAACCGTGTTCACCGAGCCAGTTGCTGGTTCTTGCTTCCCCGATTGCTGCTTGTTTTTGTCGTCAAATTCGTTAGCCATGAATCTCTCCTATAGAAAAATAATCGAAGCACAGATCCACATGTGCGACGTCAGCAGCTTAGGTGCAACAAAAAGCGTCGGGGTGGCCTGACTTGTTTTTGATCGGCCGGCTTCTTGGTGGATGGAATATTCCGATGATAACTGGCTTACAAAGCGATACAGAACATACGAGGAAGAACTACAGGTTCAGCAGGATTGCTGCGATTCAGACACAATTTTAGTTTGGGTTGAGGTTCGACCAATTTATATTTCTCTGGAGGATCAAAGTGAGCAAAATGGAATCGTTGCACGACCTGTACCTCGAACAGCTTAGGGATTTGTACGATGCCGAACAACAGCTGATCAAAGCGCTGCCCAAAATGGCCAAGGCGGCCTCCTCGGAAGAGTTAAAGAAAGCCTTCGAAGAGCACTTGGGAAAAACCAGAACCCATGCCGAACGACTGGAAACGGTCTTTACTCAAAAGGGTGAAAAAGCCAAAGGGCAGAAGTGTAAGGCAATGGAGGGCCTGGTCAAGGAAGGCGCCGAAGCGATCGGCGAGGACATGTCGCCCGAGGTAAAAGACGCCGCCCTGATCGCAGCCGCCCAGCGAGTGGAACACTACGAGATGGCAGGATATGGCTGCGTGCGGACCTATGCCACGCTGCTTGGCGAAAACGAGGCCGCCTCCTTGTTGGAAAAAACGCTGCAAGAAGAGAGGGAAGCCGACGAAACTCTCACCGGCATCGCCGAGCAAATCAACATTACCGCCGAGGATGCAGCAGGGAGCGAAGTTGACCAAAAGGCTGCTTCGCGACCCAAACCGGCCAGCCGTCGAACCAGGTCAGCGGCCTGATTCAATCCGGCCTACCGGAAATTCGTCGACGGTATACCAGTTTGAACGGATGGTGGCATTTCGCCGACGGGACTAGGCTTTTTCAGAAGTTACCACAGGAGGAATCTCAATGCTTTATTGGGCTCTGACGTTTCTGCTCGTTGCGATCATTGCGGCGGTGCTTGGCTTTGGCGGAGTTGCAGTCGCGGCCGCAGGTATCGCCAAGTTGCTGTTCTTCATTTTTCTGGTTTTGTTTGTGATCACCCTGGGGACACACATGACGCGAAGCGGTAGCTCCAGGGTATAGAAAGCTAACGCGCAAACGATGGCCCCCACGTTTTATAGTGTGGGGGCCGTTTTTCAAGGTGGCCTCTGGCTGAAGGCCGAGGTCAAAATTGAATCTCGCCAGAACTCGGCTCTACTGCGGCTTTATACTTTCGGACCGCGCGGCTGCTGGGACTTTCCCCTTATCGCCAAAATCGAGTCCGAAGTGCGGTTCGGATTTCGTTCCCGTAATTTTTATGGGCACTTCCGTGCCGGCGCCGTGTTTGCTGAAGAAAGGATCCACTGGCTTGAGCAGGATGGATTTCCAGCCGCCCACCATCTGCGAAAGCTTGGCATCAAAGCGGGCGTGGCCCAGAAAATCAAACTGATTTCCGTCGAGGCTATAGTTTCCTGCGAGGTTGACCCGCGTCCCCGGCATCGTAAAGAGTAGGTCGGGAAGCGAGAGGTCCGAATTCTTCAGGACGAAATCCCCCCCCATCTGCGCCTTCACGTTGTCAGGGATGCCGTCAGTTGCGAGCTTGGGTTTGCCCTGGGCTCGCATACTCAGCGCGTCCACCTTGCTTTGGATTTTGTCGTTCGAGAAATGGGCTCCCGTGACCTGAAACTTACCCTTCAAATACAGTCGGCTTGCAATATCCACTTCGCCGGCCGGGAGGTCGAGTCTGGTTTGTAGATGCACGGTCCCGGTCATGACGGGAGGATCGGTGCGGACCGCGAGGCGGAGCAAGTCTTCGATCTTTCCCGCGGGAATCGTGACGTCGAGTTGAATGTGATGACCCTTCGGCTCCGCGGAGCGAATCACGAAGCCGCTCGCCGTCAGAGGTGTGCTCAGGATCATTGCCTGGACGGGTTGCAGGTAAGTATCTCCGTTCGTTCCGTCGACGATGGCGTGGAAAGTCGTTTTCAGTGGCACGGGACGGCCGCTGATGTTGATGCGGAAATCGGGCGTGTCGGTTTGACCGTCCACCGTGATCCGTCCTAGCGTCCCCTCATAACGGCCGGTCGAGGACAGAATTCCGCCTATGCCTTTGAGCGTACCGAGATCGGCGTCCTTAAATGTGTAGTCACCTCGAACCGGGGTTTCCCGAGGGGCATCCGGATTGAGTGGGCCGAATTCACCTTTCGAGGCAATGTCACCCACGGGTTTTGGGTTGATCAGGGTCGCCGTGAAGTCGAGAGGCTGACCCGGGCCAATGTCTCTCATCCAAAGATTCTGAATATCAAACTCCAGCGGTAATTTGTCAGGCCGGCTCGTGTTGATCACCAGGACCGCGCTTTCCGAGTGGAATTTATCGACCACGATGCCGATCTTCCCGCCCCGAGAGCCCATCTGCTTGAATTGCTGTCGATCTTCCTTCGGAGGGATATTGAGCTGTAGGCCTTTGATGTCCACCGTCCCGACCTGAAGGGGAGAATGCAGCAAGCTCATCACACTTACTCGAAAGCGGAATTCGTCCACGCCGATCAACGGCTGCACTCCCGGCAGGTGAATGTTCGGATCAGTTGGCCCATAGATCATGAGTCCGCTGCCGGAGACTTGGAGCCCGCGATAGACGGATACATGCAAATCGCCAAGATCGACGCGGCCATGAAAGCGCGTGGAAAGAGTCTCAATGACGCGTGCGCGCAATAGCGGCCCGGCATGATGCGCCAGGAGCGACAGAAGAATAATAAAGAGCAGAATTACAAGCAGCAGAATTGCAAGGACCTTTGCCGTCCGCGTTCGAAAAATGCCACTGACGTGATGTTGGGTCTCGGTGGAGAGCATGGGGGCGGTCCGGCGCGGACCGTGATCTAGCGATCTCGCCGATCCGATTTCCGCATGATTATTATTGCTTCTGTCTGAAAGTCGGGCAAGCGATTCTCTACACCCGGCCTAACAAAACCAGGATGAGAAGAATAACAACCACCAAACCAAGGCCGCCGCTTGGGTAGTATCCCCAGCCCGTACTATAGGGCCAGGTTGGTAGCGCACCGATCAATAGAAGCACCAAAATCACCAGCAGGATTGTGTACATCGAGGTCGCTCCGTTCCGAGGGCCGTCAGCAGTTTTTTCAAATTTGTCTTTCCATTTCCCTGAGAGCCGCTCTGCTACGCTACGAACGTACTGCGAATGTAGCGTCGGTGGCATCGGGTTGAGGGTGTAGGCCCCTGCCAATCATCGTGTATACAATCTCCGACATTGCAAAGAGCCCGGGCCCGGAACAACGCCGATCCGACTAGGTTGCAGGACCGCTCAGATCGTCGGTATTCGCTGGAACTTGCACCTGGATAATGTTGTTCTTGACCGCATAGACGACCAAATCACGGATCGAGTGAAACCCCAGCTTACGCATGATATTGCTGCGATGGGTCTCGGCTGTTTTGGTGCTCAAGTTCAGAAGAGAAGCGACTTCCTTGGAGCTTTTGCCTTCCGCCAGAAGTTGGATTACTTCTCCCTCTCGCGGGGTCAATCTCGGCAGGTCCGGGGGCGCCCCATGGAGTGCGCGGTGTCCTCTATCCAAGAAACCCGCCAACACCAGATCATTGACGCGAGGGGTGAGAAACATGCGATTGCGCTGGAGAGCTTCGACCGCAGCCACCAAGTCCCGAGCGGCGTCGGATTTCAGGACAAAGCCGCGAGCACCGGCGTCCAGGGCCTCTTGCACCACCTGATCAGAATCGGTAATTGTGAGGACAATAATCTTGCAATTTGGGTTCTGCCGCGCAAGTTGGCGGGTGGCGGCCAAACCGTTGAGATTCGGCATGCCGACATCCAAAATCACCACGTCAGGCTTCAGCCGATTTGCCTTTTCCAGAGCGTCCCGTCCGTCCGTTGCCTCTCCACAGATTTCCCAGCCTTCATGAGCCTGGAGGAGCGTGCACAGACCGCGACGCACGAGTTCATGATCATCCGCTATGAGAATCCGCAGCTTCATGCTTGTATTCTCCTAAGAGAGATTGACTACCCAGACTCAGCCGTGGATTGTCCATTCAGAGCAATGAAAGGACGATGCTGACTCACGGCCTCCACCGCCGCCAGCAGATCACGAGCCGCATTCGATTTCACAACATAACCTCTGGCCCCGGCGCTGAGCGCTTCCCGCATCATTTGCGGAGAATCGTGTTGCGTTACAAACAGGACCTCGCACGCAGGGACAGCCTTCCGGATGATCCGACAGGCATCCAAGCCGTTCATCCTTGGCATTCCTACATCGAGGACGATGACATCAGGATGGAGGAGGTTCGCTTTCTCCACCGCTTCCGTCCCATCTTCGGCTTCGTCGATCACTTCCCATTCAGGACGCCCTCCAAGCAGCGTCCTAAGCCCATGCCTTACAACTGGGTGGTCATCCACGACCAGGATACGAATTGTCATAAAGTCTTTTCTAGCTCTCGGGGGAGGGCCGGAAAACATTCTATGCTTTATTTATTCTTCACCGCTTTATCAATTCCAGATGCTCCAACATTTCTTGAGGCTGCACTGACCACTTCGCGCACAGAGTCAGAGGCAACCGGTATCGTCACCCGTAACACCGTGCCACTGCTATTTGATTCAAGCTTCAGTCGTCCGCCCAGCTCACGGACTCGTTCACGGATACTGGTGAGCCCGACTCCCATTCCTGCGCCGGTTGCGCGAAAACGACTGACTGATTCCGGCGTCATTCCACGTCCATTGTCCTTGACTTCGAGAACGATCTGGTTGGCATCTCCAAATATCAATATGTCTGCCGTCGAAGCCCCAGAATGCCGATGTACGTTAGTCAAAGCTTCCTGAAGCACACGAAATAGAGCGAGTTCAATTGTGTCGGGCAACCGGCCCAAATCAGGCGGCACATCTAAGGTCACTTTGACACCGCTTCGCTGACCAAAACCTTCGACGTACCAGCGAGCAGCAGATTCAAGTCCCGCCTCGTCCATTGTAGGTGGGTGAAGCAGATAGGATAGGGTTCGAATCTCACCGATGCACCGCTGCATCAATTCTTCCGACTGCGTCCACAATTCCTCACGCCCTGGAGATCGCCGCAGCATGTCAACGTTCAGCTTGAGGCCCACAAGGTACTGCCCCAGGCTGTCATGAAGTTCGCGTGCAATTCCGCGGCGTTCAGAATCTTGTACGGTTAGAAGCTGTGCCGATAGGCGTTGCAAGGCTGCAGTACGCTCCTCGACAATGGATTCGAGCTCGTCCTTGGCAAGCCGCAGGCGCGCCTCGCTCTGGCGCAGGGCATGTTCCATCCGCCGGTAGTCCGTCACGTCCCGAACAAAGCAGCGGGTGTGGAGGAATTGCTCGCCATCCCAAAGTCCGTTGGAGTGAATCAGGACGTCTTTCACAGAGCCGTCTTTGCAGCGGAGCTCGGCAGAAAAATCGTAGATGTCCTCTCTGCGCATGAGCTTCTGCCAGAACTCAGTGAAAACTTGCTTGTGGACATGGAAGTCGGCAAGCGGACGGTTGACATATTCCTCAGCGGTGTAGCCCAGAAGATTCAGCAAGGCTCGGTTTGCCCAAATAATTCTTTGGTCCGAACCCACCTGCTGCACTCCTTCCACCGCATTCTCCAGGATCTCGGCCAACTCGGATTCTCTGCGTTGTAAAGACTTTTGAGCTTCTCTCCGCTGCCGAGTCTCAGTCTCCAGCGCTTGAGCGCGCTGCTGTAACAAAGATATGCTGCGAAGCCGTTCGTCCTCGCCAGCCAGCTCGGTGTAGCTTTCACCGGGAATCACTACTGAATGCTCTCCGCAAATTTGCAGAAAAGGCTCAGCATCTTCCTCGTGGTCAAAAGCACTCATCGGATAGGCGCACCGAAGGGCGAACGAGTGCTGCTTGGCCAAATCGTTCCAAAGTTGCTCGAGCCGGATGGCGGCCTTGGAGTTTCCCGCCGCCCACAACAAGGCCACCATTTCTCCGAATGCGGCAACGCGAGGTCGGCCACCTTCGGAAGCCGCTTTGGCCCTGGCTACTACGCCACTCATCAGGTCGAAGAAGCGGGTGCCGTCCGGCTCGCCACCCACCATAAACTGTGACAGGGTCTCAGCAGCATCCAATGCGACATAGCGGCCTTGTTCAAGGGCTCTGTCCAAATCGAACCCGCGGCTTTCCAACCGTTGCCTGAGTCCCTCTCGATGTTGTTCCGTCGCCACGACCACGGCGGCATCCCCGGCCCCGAGAGCGGTCCCGACGAAGCGGCTCACCGCATCCAGCAGGAAATCATCGTCTGTGTAGAACTGAACGATATGGCCGTTGGGATCGTTATCGTGCCAGTGGGCAATGGGGGCGAGTGTCGTAGCTTCGTGGCTCGATAGGTTGGTTGTGCTCATTGTGATTCGCCCAAAAGACCGATTGCTTCCTGCGGATTTGCGCGAGAATCCGGGAACTGCAGCAATCTTAACCCGTAAGCCGGACGGAACGACCAGCAGTCTCGTTAGGTCACAATAAACACGGGAGAATTTAGAGACAATCGGGGTTTCTATGTATTTACTTTTAAGTAACGGTGCATCCGATCCGAATGCGACTACTTGGGAGCCTTCCAAACGTACAAGCTGTCGTCGTCCGATAAAGTTTCGGTGCCCAAGCCTCTGGAGAGAGAGGCGCGATGAACAGCAGAGCGAAGGTTGGCCAGTGTGATTCCGTCGAGCTGATTCAGTGGAATCTTAATTGCCGAGCCTATCGGTAAGGTGTCCAAGTCCTCGAAAATACCTTCTACTAAGTCGTGGTGCTTTCCCCTTCGTCCCCTCCTGATGTCGGCAAGAACGACACGATCATAGCGGAGGGCGGACTTTTGCGCCTTACTAGAGTTTTCTTTAGTCATATGTTTTGATACTCCAGCATTATTTTTTTAAAACTATAAAATTTGCGCTAAGTTATGTCAAGAGATTTTTTACAGTTCGTTAATTTTTTGTATTGCGATACGGTTAACATTCGCGATACATTGACTGCGTTAGACCTGCGCCGCTGGACTTTTAAGTCTTTTCCGCATTATTTCGACCCTTTTTTAGTCAGAGACATATGCTGGTCTCAGTCGGGAAAGTCATGAAGAGGCGGCGACCGTGACGAACATGGCCTGGCAGGATTTGTATAAGGCCGCTTTGTTGGAACTCAGTCCGGAAGAATTGCCGCGGCGGCTGGAGACTGCGGAGGCCGCCATGCATCAGCGGCTACACGAATTGGAAAAGCTACCGCAGGGGCTCCTCGCACCGGCCCTCAACGACGAGCGCCATGCGATTTCTGACGCATTGCGTAATCTTCGAACGCTCGCCAAATCTGAATGCTCGCATCCAGATCATGCTGTGACGAATGCACCCGAAGATCCGGACCGGGAAGTGGCATCATGAATATCGCAGCGAATAAGAGCAATCGGAAGTGTCGAAATTTGCTCGCCTCATCCCGGTCCAGAAGACGGATGATGGCCGAGCGATTTGCCGCTCAGTGGCAGGAGATCCGCCGGCATGCCACCATCGAGAACGATTCAGCGAAGTTAGCTCGGCTTAGGGCCGAATTAGAAAAACGCAAACTACAGGGACTGGGTGCGTTGCCCTGGAGCACGTGAAAATTACTGAGCGCCAACGATAAATGATGCCCCCACAAAAGACAGCGCGATTAGCGTTCGCGTCCGCCGTGATCTTGCTTTGCCTGAGCGGGCTCGCAATCTACGTCACCATCGTGCGTCTTTTGGAAAGCGAGGAGTGGGTCGTTCATACCCATGAGATTC
Organism: Terriglobales bacterium; assembly: GCA_963802555.1. Classification (GTDB taxonomy): domain Bacteria; phylum Acidobacteriota; class Terriglobia; order Terriglobales; family Acidobacteriaceae; genus DATBAX01. The sequence goes on from CAWDJD010000002.1 coordinate 2,129,354, forward strand.
AGGCTGCCCTGGGAGATGTGGATTCGGCAATCGCTCGCGCAGGCCGCGCCCGCTCCGCCTACATGGTCACCGGGGACACCGTCGATATCGCTGAGTTTGAGGCCGCTGTTCCTGAAGTTCTAAAAGTGGTTCGGCGGGTGCGAGAGCTCACCAAAGATAATCCCAAGCAACAGGAATATTGCACGCGTCTCGAAGACGCGATGCGGCATAGGATGGACCTCTTCAGAAACTCAATCAAACTGCGCGAGTCGTCTCCCCAGGATTTGCAGGGGCAAGCCGACATCTCTCGTGAAGGTATTCCGTTTTCCTCCGAAACTACTTCGATCATGCGGGAAATGCGGGACGAGGAACAGGAGCTGCTAGGAATTCGGGAGGAACGTTCGGACCGATTGTTCAAGCTCGCCGTGGCAGTTCTGACTGTCACCTTTGTGTTAGCGCTTGCCATGTTCTCCGTGCACTATCGGCTCCTGTCCCTGGAACTCGCCGCCCGTATGAAAGCAGAACGGATTGCTCGCGACAGCGAGGATTCCCTGCGCCGACTCACCGGCCGCCTGCTCCAGTTGCAGGATGAGGAGCGCCGCAAGTTTTCGAGAGAGCTGCACGATAGTCTGGGACAATATCTAGCTGGTGTAAAAATGAATTTGGAGATGTTTTCCCGCACTCAACCGACTGACCCACTTTTATCTGAAGCGATTCAGATGTTAGACCAGTCCATTTCCGAAACGCGTACCATTTCACATTTATTGCATCCGCCGCTTCTCGACGAAGCTGGATTTGCATCGGCGGCAAAATGGTACGTGGAAGGATTTGCCCAGCGCAGCGGTATCGAGGTCAAGGCAGACATTCCGGACGACGTAGGCCGCCTCCCAAAATCTGTTGAGCTCAGCCTCTTCCGCGTACTCCAGGAGAGCCTGACGAATATTCACCGGCACTCCGGCAGTTCCAAGGCCGAAATTGCGCTCAAGGTGTCAGCGGGGGAGGTCGTTCTCGATGTACTTGATTACGGCAGAGGCATACCCCGGGATTTATTGACCGTTTTCCGCTCCAACGGGACGAACTCGGGAGTTGGATTGGCAGGGATGCGGGAACGTATTCGAGAACTTGGCGGCCAGCTTAACATTCAGTCGGGACCTACCGGCACGGGAATTTCCGTGAGCATGCCACTTGCAGGTAAAGTGGAAGCCTCTCAGTCTTCAGCGGCGGACTAAGGGTTGGACAACAACAGCACTTTCATGAAGGTCCGGGGATGTGACCTTCACATCCCCAAACTTCATGAAATTAATTGGTTTATTTACTTGGTTTCTTCTTCGTCGATCTCTTCTTGCTTGTAATCGCGCCGGCTCTGTTTCGACGGGTCATTGGTGCCCACGGCATCCTTCACTCTTCCCAACGTATTCTGAAGCTTCCCTTCGGCCTGTTTCGCTGTGCCCTTGACTTGTTTCTTCGGGTCTCCAGTCCATTCTCCGGCTTGACGCTCAATGCGTCCGGCTATGTCTTTCACTTTGCCTTCGATTCTGTCTTTATTCATTTTGCATCTCCTCCATAATTTTGAATGTTCAGTGCCGCGATTCATCGGTAAGCGTATTCGTCCACATCTATGATGCACATCGGTAGAAAGTGGTAGGAGGTGAGAAACATTCTCCCTAGTGGATCCCACCAGCGGATAAAATCTACACGTCCTATCGGAGTCGATCTATTCAGGGCAAAGGACTTAATTGAGTGGCAAGGAACTTGCTTTGACTGATTGGAGATCACCCAAGAAAAAAGAGAAGGAAAAAAGAGAAGGAAGGGAGCACCAGTATGGCCGAACGCAGGCGAGAAGATTGGCGGGAGCTCTGCACCGCTGCAGCTAATGAACCCGACTCCGAAAAGCTCTTTTCTCTTGTAAATCAGATTCTGAAGGCATTTGAGGATCGCAGGAAAGATCGTACGCCTTCAGGTCCTGTCGAAGATTGCGGGCAGTTGTGATCGGAAGCGAGCGGACGAAAACGGCCGTGCTGGGTTCCGCAACGGCCGTCGTGAGAAGTTCTCTACTATTTAACTCAAGACTTACTTTCCGTTGTCCACCACTAGATTGTTTGTAACGGAAAATACTCCCGGGACATTCTTCGCCTGGGTCCCGGCAATGGTTTTATCCATTTGGCTTCCCACTGCTCCAACCAGTGTGACATTTCCGTTCTTTACGATGATGTGAACCGGAGGGACGGCCTGCAGAGCATACTGGCTCAACGCCTCATTCCCATAAAGCGCCCGGTATACGGCCCGTCGAATCTGATCGTCATTTGGGGACACCGGCAATACCTCGATTTGATTTGCCACGCGTTCCACTCCTTCAATACGCTTTACTGCGGCCTCCGCATCCGACTTTAGCGTGGGGCGCGTTACTTGTCCCAGAAGAGTGACCGTTCCGTCTGGCTCAACCTGATAGGCGAGATTGTCGAAGACTCCGTAATACGGAAGCAGCAGCAACTCATGGCGTACTTCCTTGGTCAGTCTTTGCACTCCATTTTGTCCGAGGGCTCTGGCCTGCGCATCCGCATTGGCGGGCGTGTCTTGAGCAACGGACGGCAAACCGATGGAAGTTAAAGCACAGGCTAAAACAGCGATCAATAATCGTTTCATTGAAGTCCTCCAGGTTTATTAACTCTTTGACTGCTCAGTCCCAACACAAAAAAATACCGCATGCTTTCATGAGATCACTGCTCCGCACAATTCCCTAGGCGACGGCCCCGGCAGCCTGGGACGCGGGCGAAGCGAATTGGCTGGGCTGGAGGGGAAGGCGGGCCTTCATCCTGTCAGGTGACGCATTGCCACCCACAATTACGGCTATCGAACCCTCTTCAGTGTCAGCGCTACCCGAGGAAATCCCTTCCGCGGGGACGAGGTTTGTCTTTGTTCGCGCCAAGATCTCCCGAATGCGGAGCTTTGCCTTGTGCAGTTGGGATTTTGAATTGCCCACGGAGCATTCGAGCAACCGCGCGATTTCCTGATGTTCATAACCGTGCACTTCGTGGAGCAGAAAAATGGCTCGATAGCCTGGGGGGAGCTCTTTTAGGGCTCGAATCAAAGCGAGGCGGTCGACAGCTCCGGACAGACGGCTGTCTTGGGTGCCGTATTCGCGGCGTATGGTCTTTGCCTCGCCGTCACAGCGTTCATCGAGAGAAACCTGGCGCAGCACTCTCTTCCGGAAATGCATGAGAACAGTATTTACAGCGATGCGATGCAGCCAGGTTGACAAAGCTGAATCGCCGCGGAAGGTGGATATTTTCCGGAACACCTGTAGGAACGCATCTTGCGTGAGGTCCTCTGCTTCCGCCGTATTGCTCGTCATGCGAAGGCATAGGGCGTAGATACGTGACTTATGAGCGTTGAACAAGTCAGCGAATGCGTTCTCATCGCCCGCCTGGGCGCGGCTGATCACATCAGGACTCAACGGAACGGTGGCCATTTGGGTATTCACTTGTGTCGCCCTCACTAAATAAATTTGCTTTCAAACTTGGTGCAGGTTCCACCAACAATCGGCAGAGTAGCGGCAGTGCATCGGAAGTTCTATAAGGTGTCGCCTGTAGGGCGCTCTAGATGTTGCTGTATTTCGAGAAGATAGGCTGTTTCAGGCTGTGTGCGGGAAGGATTGAGGGTAAATAGGCGCTGACATTTGACCAGTTGCCCTCTCGGAGGAGTCGAGCTGAACCTCGGTGTCGAACGGAATCAACAAAAAAAATGGCGCTCTTTCCCAGAACGGGAACTCGCGCCACTGTGTTAGGTGTACGTACTGGAAACATTAGAGTACTACACTCACCACAATGCTCATGCCGGGATGGGCCAGATCGAATAGCAGATACTCTCCATCCACATAGTCAATGTAGCAGTCGTCCGAGTAGGCCCAGCCCACCGGCCACGGGTCAGCGATTACAAACCAATAGCCGCTGTACTGAAAACGAGGTTGCCCGCTGACAACTGCGGGGTGGCCGATGTGGAACTTGTGCTCAGGTCCAAAGTGAGCCCGGAATTTGTCGTCGGGAATTCGCCCACCGGTGTTGCCGCCAGCTTGATGGACATCCGATCCTGGCTTAACCCCTGGACCGTTCTTGTCCTCCTGCTGTGCCCGCTTTTGATCTTTGTCTTGTTGTTTTTCTTCTTGTTGGGCCTGCTTTTCGTCCTTTTGTTGGCTCTTCTGGTCTTTCTGCGCTTTCTTGTCATCTTGCTGAGTGTTCTTTTCGTCGTCTTGAGCAGGTCTGGCTTCTGGTTCACGCTGCTCTTGTGGAGGCGCAGTCTGGTCTCCCTGAGCTGCGGGCTGGGACGGGGGTTTGTCCCGCTCGTCCTGCTGGGCGGAAACCTGAGTGCAGATTCCCAGAACTACGAACAAAGCTGCTGTACTGATAAATACAAATCGTTTCATAAGCGTTGCCTCCATAAAACGGAATCAAACAATGGCGCCTTTAAATGGCCCCGGAAGACAGTACCGCGCACCGCAAGGGTCAACCATACATAGACTTACGCAGATACACGTGAGCCTTACTGTAGGCACCATGCTCGTTGGAAGAGCTAATCCCTGCTGGACGACACGGATTATTTCACTTCCTGCTGATCCGTAGCTCGCGGCCGAAGTCTGGGATCATCCCGAGAAAAACGTGTCCCGCGAAAAGTGGCCTGGAAGTCGATCGCAAGGCCGCGAAAAAATCAATACGGTAAAACCTGTAGAAAGGATTATGGACCGATGGTATAGGGATCAGCTCGCAAGAGCTCAATTATACTGAGCGTAATCACGGAGTCAGAGGTCCTGTTGACTTGCCATTTCGCCGTCAAGGAGAGCGTCGTGTCGCCACTAAGAATTCTGCTCGTCGACGATAACGAGACTGTCAGGCAGGGGATGCGGACCCTGTTGTCATCGCGCCCGGACTGGACAATTTGCGGAGAAGCTGCCAATGGTCTGGAAGCTGTTGAGAAAGCTCGACAGCTAAGCCCTGATGTCATCCTCATGGATATTTCCATGCCTCGGATGGATGGACTAGACGCGACGCGCATTATTCTCAGGGAGACTCCCACATGCGCGGTAATCATGGTTACGCAGAATGACGAATTAATCGCACGTCGGCAAGCGGCTGCCGTCAATGCGAAAGGTTTTGTAGATAAAGGCGATCTGCCCCGAGCATTGGTAACCACGATTGAAAAAGTAGTGGCGAGCGCAGCCCCGACAGCGACGGATCATCATGAGAAGCTTTCAGCACAGGAATGGGGGGGCGGAGGCGAGTTGGGTCAATTAGTTCGTCAATTTGACTGGTCGACAACGCCGCTGGGCAAGATTGAAGGATGGCCACAAAGTTTGGAAACCGTTGTACGTGTTCTTCTGACCTCTCGTTTTGCGATGTGGATGGGGTGGGGCCCAGAACTCACTTTTTTCTATAACGATGCCTACTCCAGAATGACCCTGGGCAAAAAGCACCCTTGGGCACTCGGAAAACCGTCGAGTGAAGTTTGGGCGGAAATTTGGAGTGACATCGGTCCTCGCATCCAAAGGGTCCTGGAAAGCGGCGAGGCAACGTGGGATGAAGCGTTGCTCTTATTTTTGGAGCGGAGTGGATATCGTGAAGAGACATATCACACCTTTTCGTATAGTCCGCTGTCCGGCGACGATGGCAAAGTTGCCGGCCATCTCTGCGTCGTCACCGAGGAAACGGACCGCATTATTGGCGAGCGTCGCCTCAGAACGTTACGCTCCCTCGCCTCAGAACTGAGCACGACGATTACGGAAGACGATGTGTACTCTTCCGTCGCGGGCTCGCTGGGTGAGAACCAACAGGACCTGCCGTTCACCCTCACATATCTGTTCGCGAAAAATGGAGAGCACGCCCATCTTGCATGCACGAGTGGGGTGCCGGAGGGTCATCCGGCAGCTCCACACGAGATTCACTTGGGGCGCACAAACGAGCCTTGGCCAGTCCGTGAACTCTTGAACCAACGATCTTCCATTTCGGTTGAAAACTTGGCTGAACGGTTTGATTCGATTCCAACGGGGTTCTGGGACCGGCCGCCTTCCCGTGCCCTTCTTGTTCCGATTACAAGTCAGGGCCAGGACGCCCCCGCAGGCGTTCTCATCGCTGGCCTCAATCCTTACCGGCAGGTGGATCTGAGCTATAGCGGGTTCATCAACCTGATCGCGGGGCAGATTGCCGCTAGCGTCGCGAATGCCCGCGCCTACGATGAAGAGAGAAAAAGAGCTGAGGCGCTGGCTGAGATCGATCAAGCTAAAACCAGGTTCTTCAGCAACGTCAGCCACGAGTTCCGCACGCCGCTGACTTTGATGCTTGGTCCTCTCCAGGACCTGCTCTCAAGAAGCCAGACCCACCTCTCACCCACGGCCAAAGAACAACTCGAACTCGCGAATCGCAACGGCGCTCGATTGTTGCGGCTTGTGAACACATTGCTGGATTTCTCAAGGATCGAAGCAGGCAGAGTTCAAGCTGTTTATCAAGCTACAGACCTTGCGACATTTACCGCGGAACTCGCCAGCGTATTCCGCTCGGCGACGGAACGAGCCGGGTTGAAGCTGGTGGTCAATAGCGAACCTCTAAACGAATTGGCCTACGTCGATCGCGACATGTGGGAAAAGATCGTTCTCAATCTAATCTCCAATGCTTTCAAGTTCACGTTTGAGGGCGAAATTGTGGTGAGCGTGGAACAGGTTGGACACTCGGCAGAGCTTAGGGTTCAGGACACCGGTGTTGGAATTCCTGCCGAAGAACTACCAAAGTTGTTCGACCGTTTCCATCGGGTTCCAAATACTCGCAGCCGTACTCATGAAGGTAGTGGCATTGGTTTGGCCCTGGTCCACGAACTCGTCAAATTGCATGCCGGTTCGATGCGGGTCGAAAGTGTTATCGGGCGAGGCAGCATGTTTATTGTTAGCGTCCCTCTGGGGCAAGACCATCTTGCAACCAGTCAAGTGGGAGGAGATCGCCCTCTGTCTTCCACCGCAACCGGCGCCGCCCCATTCGTTCAGGAGGCGCTGCGATGGTTGCCCGATGCCGAGTATAGCGTTCCGCCCTCCGATATTTCTTCCGACTATGAATTGATGGCGGTCCCTTGCCCTCCAGTTGAGACCGACGATCGCGCGCCTCGGTCGCGCGTTCTGGTTGCTGACGACAATGCCGACATGCGCCTTTATCTTGTGCGATTGCTCTCGGAGCGTTTCGACACGACAGCCGTCGCGAACGGCCGCGAGGCCCTGGCCGCCATTCAGCAGCAAATGCCCGATCTGATCCTTAGCGACGTAATGATGCCCGAACTCGATGGCTTCGGCTTATTGCGGGAGTTGCGCAACAATTCGGAAACAAGAACGGTTCCGATCATTTTGCTGTCGGCTAGGGCTGGTGAAGAATCTCGCGTGGAAGGCATCGATGCTGGCGCGGACGACTACCTTGTCAAGCCGTTCAGCGCACGCGAATTAATTGCTCGAGTACAAACCCACCTGCAGTTGGCGCAGGTTCGCCGAGAAGCGGATCAAGCCATTCGCGAGAGTGAAGGGAAACTGCAGCTGTCATTGAAGGCATCAGCAATGGGGGTCTTCTACTGGTACCCGCAAGAGGATCGAACGGAATCTGATGCGCGAGTTCTTGAAATATTCGGGATTTCTTCCACCGACGAACTAACGCTCGCGACCGCCTTAGCTACCATGATTCATCCCGAAGACTGCGACCGGTACGCCCGCAACGTCGCGCGATCGCTCGACCCGAACCTCGACGGCAAGCTCGAAGAGGAGATCCGGGTGAGACGTCGCGACGGTTCTGACCGTTGGCTTTCGGTCACGGCCCAAATGCAATTTACCGGGACTCCGCGTAAGGCTCACCGCATGGCGGGACTGATCGGAGACATAACCGATCGGAAGAACATCGAAGAGGCTGTAAAACGACGCGCTGCACAGTACCAAACACTTCTCAACCAGGCACCCATCGGGGTGTACCTGGTGGATGCGCATTTCCGCATTCGAGACGTAAACCCGACCGCTCGTCGAGTGTTCGGTGAGATACCGGATCTCATAGGCCGCGATTTTGAAGAAGTGCTCCATCTGCTGTGGGATGATAAAGTCACCGCCGAGACAGTCGCGATTTTCAAGAACACGTTAAGCACCGGCCAGCCGTATCAAACTCCTGAGAGAATTGGGCATAGGATTGATCGGGACACGACCGAATACTACGAATGGAGAGTGGATCGAATTCCTCTGCCCGAGGGTGGATTCGGCGTGGTCTGCTATTTCAGAGATATCTCTCAGGAAGTGCGGGCGCGCGTTGCGATTTCCGAGTCGGAGGATCGTTTCCGCAAACTTGCAGAGACTCTGGAATCAGAAGTGCGGGTTCGCACCAGAGAACTTGAAGAACGGAACTCCGAAGTGCTAGAACAGGCTCAAACCGTCCAGGAACTTTCGCGCAATCTCATGCAGGTTCAAGACGAGGAGCGCCGGCATATTGCCAGGGAACTGCACGACAGCGCCGGCCAGACGCTGGCTGTCCTGGGTATGACCCTGGGAAGCCTGGCGCAGCTCACCTCGAATGGGGAAGCACAGATTGTTGCGAAGATCGCGGAAGCGCAGACTACGGTCCAGCAACTAACGCAAGAAATAAGGACGGCGTCCTACCTTTTGCATCCACCATTACTAGACGAGACGGGCCTCGCCGCGGCTCTGCAATGGTATGTAGACGGCGTCGGCGAACGAAGCGGATTGAGTGTAACTCTAAGCCTTCCGGAAGGCTTGGAGCGATTTTCTCGCGACGCCGAACTGGCAATATTTCGTGTGGTTCAAGAATGCCTGACAAACATTCATCGGCACTCTGGTAGTAAGAGCGCTGCGATCCAGCTCAGCGTCTCCGAGGGTAACATTTTGGTTGAAGTGAAAGATCGTGGAAAGGGTATGTCAGTCGAAAAGCTGTCTGGAATACGGTCAAATGCATCGGGGGTTGGAATCCGCGGCATGAGCGAGCGCGTGCGTCAGCTCGGTGGGAAGATCACGATCGAGTCGGACAGTTCTGGAACGACGGTGTCTTTTTCGCTGCCCTGCGATCCGTCGCTTTCTACCAGGGACGATAACAGACGGCCTCACGAAGTAGTGAATGAAGGAATCCGCATCTAACGAGTGATTTCGTCCGTCGCCGGGATCGACTTCGTGAGAGATGAAACGACCCTCAACGTTTTCTTAGAGTTCTCCTAACTACTCGGCAGTTGGATCGGTGCAAGAGGTCCTCGGGGCAATACTCGCTGTCATGGTCTAAAGCGCGCCTTCCGAATTTGCCAAATGGCCACTGGGACTTCCGGCCATAGAAGTGCCGCTCCCCCCGAGGCAACCCGAAGCATTTGTTGTTCGCCACGAACAAGTTGAATGCCTCAGTGGGCTGGCAGACCCAGTGACTATCGCGACTCCCGGGAGCCGTGACGACAAACCCAACCTGTCACCGGCCTCTGCCATCTAAGCCCCAGTTCATGCTTATTTCCTTCCCTCGGATTCGAGTTTCGGGAACGGCATGGGCCGATGAAAGCAGATCGAAAGGAGACTTAAAAACTTATGAAAAAAGTTTCTTTGTTCGCAGTGCTGGCCTTCATTCTTGGGGTTCCGTCAGGCCTGATCGCGCAAGACTATAACCATATCGAATTCGGAGCATTCGCGGACTATTTGAACCTCAGCCGCACCACTCCACACATCAATTTCGTGGGCCTGGGTGGGCGATTTGCGGTCAATGTGCATCCACACGTTCAACTGGAAGCCGAGATGGCCTACGACTTCAAGCGCGACTACACCACCACATTCTCCGATGGGGTTTCCAGTGAGTTGGTCACCTCCAAGCTGCGTCCCCTGACCGCTTTGTTCGGGCCCAAGTTCCAGACCTCGGGTCCAGTGCGCGTCTTTGTGACCACGAAGGTCGGTTTGGTGAACTTCACAAATTCCGATCAAAGTGCTTCCTCCGGATTCGTCGGTGCTCTAGGTGCGGTTACGTCCGGAGATACGAAGTTCGCATTTTACCCCGGTGCCGGAGTGGAAGGATTTTGGGGCCCGATCGGATTGCGTCTGGAAGCTGGAGACAATATGTATTTTGACAATGGCGCACGCCACAACTTGCGCGTGACCTTTGGGCCGCAGGTCCGCTTCTAAATTTGTACCTCGCAAACCGGCGATCCACACGGCAGTTCCGTGTTACGGACTGCCGTATTTGTCTGGTGCGGAAGACTCGAAAATCGACGTGCCCTGCAATCTCTTTGACATCTTCAAGAAATGCGACAAATTCGGATGTTGGCGGGAATGGCGGAACGGTTCGCTACTACAGTCATGATCTTGTCAAATGATCGAGCGTATTCCTGACACTCTAAGGAGACATCCATCCCTAATGCTGCCCGGCGCAACTAAAGACTACGAACGGCTGAGCGTGGACTCTGCCGGAGGTATTGGACAGCAATCAGATCGCAGGAAAAGACGTTAGGAGAAAGAACATGCGAGCAAATCCTTCCTCTTTTGACGACAATGAGATCCGGCTTGCGGGGCGTCGGGCTTGGGTGAAATCTGCTGTGTTGACCGCCGCCTCGGCAATGGCCCTGTCGTCGCGGGCGCGTTCCCAGGCAACGAATCGTACTTCACAAGAAGTATCTAACCAGCAATCGGACAAACCCACTCTCGCTTTCGGAAACAAGATGGTCGGATTCATGCTTGCCCACGAGCAGTTTCCTGCCACGCAACTCGTCGAACTGGGAATTGCCGCAGAAGAAGCGGGCTTTGACCTGTTGGCCACCAGCGATCATCTCCAGCCCTGGCAAGCAAATGAAGGGCATAGCGGAGCGGCGTGGGCCACGATGGCCGCACTGTCACAACGTACCAGCCGAGTATGGATGGGAACTACGGTGACCTGTCCGACCTTTCGCTACAACCCGGCAGTGGTTGCGGAAGCGTTCGTCACGTTGGGTTCTCTAGCGCCTGGGAGAATCTTCCTGGGAGTCGGGTCCGGCGAGGCGCTGAATGAACAAGCGGCGATCGGTTCCTGGCCGAAATGGCCGGAGCGTTCGGAACGCCTGATTGAAGCGACCACAATTATTCGCCAGCTGTGGACGGGGCAACAGATCGCACATGAGGGCACCTATTACAAGGTCAACGCGAAGCTCTATGACCCTCCTGCCAAAACCATCCCCTTATTAATGGCGGGGAATGGTCCCAAGGCGATGCGGCGTGCCGGACTGCACGCCGATGGGCTGATCACCGATCCCATGACCTGGAAAGAACATAAATCAGAATTTGAAGCGGGCGCGAAAGCGGCCGGTAAGGATGCCAGCAAGATGCCCGTGCTGGTGGAGCAATATGTCGTAGTCGGCGACAAAACAGATGCGAAGAAGGCGGCTGAACTGTGGCGCTTCGGCCCGAAGGCTTTTAAGTCTTACTACAACATTCGCGACCCCAAGGAAATCCAGAAACGCGCGGATAGCGAAGTACCGTTGGAGAAAGTTTACGGCGATTGGCCCGTCAGCACTGATCCCTCGGTTCACGCTAAAGCTATTACCGACCTGTTCGACAGCGGGGCAACCATCGTAAACATTCATTGCGGCCAGGAAGATCAAAAGCGCGTGATTGAGTTTTACGGCAAAGAGGTTCTGCCGCGAATCAAAAAGGGATGATCTCTTCACGCATTGGGATTGCTCCCGGCAACGGAAGACATTCTTGCCGCATCGTAGCTTTGCATCGCGAGTAAGTCGAACGCTAGGACTAAATTTCTGGGAGGATGAAATGGCAGCCCGAAAAAGCACTGGTTCACGCAAGAAATCGAGTGGCCGCAAGTACGGCAAAGCGGCCGGTAAGTCAGTTGAGAGTGCGGTTCGACGCGAACAGAAAGGTACGCTTCGTTCGGGAAAAGGCGGCAAGGGCGGCACAGTGAAAAGCCGCAAGGAAGCGATTGCAATTGGCCTTTCCGAAGCGCGAAAGAAGGGCGCCAAAGTTCCGAAGAAGGCGCAGTCCTAAAATCCGGCATTCGCAAAAAATTCGCGCTTGTCCGCAACCAGACCACCGGAGTCAATCTGATGAAAGCCGTTAGCTACCAGGGTCCTCATAAGATGTCTGTTTCAACTCATGCTAAACCAAAGATCAAGAACCCCACCGATGCTCTACTCAGGGTCACAACGAGCGGGATATGCGGGAGCGATCTGCATATGTACGACGGCCGGACTCCTCACCTCTGATCCGCTGCGTGCTGATTCGTAAAGGGAACGACGATCCGCACGTCCGTCAACCCTTCGAGTCCAGACGGTTCCGGTGTCCGATTCTTGAGAACGCAATCGGAGAAGTAAGTGATCTCTGCGGCAAACTGATATCGCTTGGCGAGTCGGATGATGACCCTGAAACTCCCGGACATCCCTTTTTGATCGAGAGGCATCTCTAGTGCGCCCAACGCTTTTTTTGTTAGACAGGGCCGGAGAAAGATTGATGAGCGCCGGCACGACCGTTATCCAGCAGCGCCTGCAACAGATCTGGGAAACTCCAAAGACGGTCTATGGCTGGTTCGCCACCGTCGATCACAAGGAAATCGGTCATCGCTACCTGGCGACGGCTTTTATCTTTCTGATTGTCGGCGGTGTTGAAGCTTTGATCATGCGCATTCAACTAGCGCGCTCCGATCAGTCCTGGCTTACCCCTGAAGCGTATAACCAGATTTTCACTATGCATGGCATGACCATGATTTTCTGGTATGCCGCCCCTATACTCTCGGGTTTTGCGAATTATCTGATTCCACTGATGATTGGCGCGCGCGACATGGCGTTTCCTCGCCTGAATGCCTTTTCTTATTGGACGTTTGTCCTATCGGGCATTCTGCTCTACATCAGCGCTTTCATGGGGCAGTCGCCGCACGGCGGCTGGTTTGCCTATGCTCCGTATACCAGTCTTCGCTATTCGCCTGGATTCGGCATGGATTTCTACGCTCTGGCTTTAATTTTCCTGACGATTTCGACAACCGTCGGGGCCATCAACTTTATAGTGTCGATCTTTCGTCTGCGCGCCCCCGGCATGACCATCAGCCGCATGCCGCTATTTCTATACAGCACCCTGACAATCTCGTTCGCGATTCTGATGTCACTTCCGGCACTTACAGTGGACTGCGTATTCCTTGAACTGGATCGCCGCTGGGGAACGCATTTCTTCGATTCACGTCTGGGCGGGGAGCCGTTACTGTGGCAACAGCTGTTCTGGTTCTTTGGGCACCCCTGGGTGTACGTAGTGTTTCTGCCCGCCACCGGGATGGCATCGATGATCATTCCCGTCTTTTCACGACGGCCGATCGTGGGTTATCCCTACGTCGCCATTTCAACCGTATTGACGGGTGTCGTTGGTTTTGGCGTCTGGCTGCACCACATGTTTGCCGTGGGTATGTCAGACATGGCGATGAGTTTTTTCAGCGCCGGGAGCATGACCATTTCGATCTTCAGCGCGGTTCAAGTGTTCTGCTGGATCGCAACCATCTGGAAGGGGCGACCGGTTCCCACCGCAGCCATGCACTTCGCCATGGGTTTTCTTGCGCTCCTGGTCATTGGCGGCCTGAACGGAATCTTCACCGCGATCATTCCTGTCGACTGGCAAGTGCACGACACCTATTTCGTAGTCGCTCATCTCCATTACGTGCTGATCGGGGCCAATGTATTTCCCGTTTTCGCGGCTTTTCATTACTGGCTTCCGAAGATGACGGGACGAATGTTGAATGAGCGACTGGGTAAATGGAGCTTCTGGGTGATGTTCATTGGCTTCAACCTGGCTTTCTTCCCCATGCATCTCGCCGGTCTGGGCGGTATGCCGCGCCGCATCTATACCTATCCCGCAGGTCTCGGCATGGACGGGTTGAATATGACGGCGACGGTGGGAGCCTTCATCTTCGGGATAGGCATTCTGCTTAGCATCATCAACTTCTTTCGCAGCCAGCGCGTGGGCGAGATTGCGGGCAAGAATCCGTGGAATGCAGACTCGCTCGAATGGGAGACGGATTCTCCGCCCGCTCCTTACGCCACCGTACACATACCGACGGTCGTCTCGCGTCATCCACTGTGGGATGAGCACGACGAAGAATACGACCCGGACAATGAACGTGTCTTCGACGAAGGCCGCGAGGCACTTTCCACTACGTGGCTCGACGCCGAGCCTCAATCGATCATGAAAATGCCAGAGGATACGATCTCTCCGTTGCTGGTTGCGCTCGCCCTGATGCTGTTATTTCTCGCCGTGATTTTTCAATGGATGTGGGTCGCAGCGGCAGGAGTGGTGAGCACCTTATTCGCTGGCTATTACTGGCTATGGCCTAGACCGGAGGAAGAATTGGAGGTGGAACCAGTATGACCACGACGAGCGTGGTTCCAGTCCGTCGAATCTCGGTTCCGCTTGAAACCGAGCGCGGCACCTTTGCCATGAGGCTGGTCATCCTGACAGAGTCTTTTCTCTTTATCGCGCTGTTCGCCAGTTATTTCGTGTTGGAGGGCAATAAAGAGCGGTGGAGAATCGAGGACCTTCCCAAGCTGAACCTCGCGATTCCCATGCTGTTCATCTTGCTCGTGAGCAGCCTGGTTCTGCACTGGGGTGAACTTCAGATTAAGAAACAACGTTACGGCGCCGGGCGCATCGCCCTCTCGCTGACTATTCTGATCGGGCTCGCATTTCTCATGCTTCAGGCCTTTGAGTACCGTGCGCACTGGGAGCATCTGACGCCCCACACCGACTCGTACGGATCAATTTTCTACACCATTACGACGTTCCACGCAGCCCATCTGATCGCGGGACTTCTGATCCTTGCTTACGTGTTGGCCCTGCCGAGATATGCGCCGTCGCCGGTGTCGCCCTATCGTCCCTTTCACGTTGCGGCGATGTATTGGCATTTCGTTGACGTGATTTGGATTTTCGTGGTTGCGATTCTCTATATAGGACCTCATTTGTAGCCGTATGAACGATCAAGCTCAAACTCGACAACCCATATCGCCGGCGCGGCTCTGGTTTGGCTTCGCGGGTTCCGCCGCATCTTGGATTGCGTTGGGAGTCATCGACCTCCTGATCACTTGGCGGGCTTGTCTCGGACAGGAGCAATACGGCGGTGCACATTTCGAACCCGGCGTTAAGGTGCTTTATCTCGTAATCACGTTTCTGCTTTTGGTAACGGCGATTGCGGCTGGCGGGGTGTCGTTCCGTAACTGGCGAGAACTTTCCCGTGGCGGAAATCTTGCAAACGCCGAAGGACGCGGCCGCGAGGAGTATATGGCGCTAATGGGAGTCTTTGTCAGTTTCACGCTTGGCATCGGAATCGTCCTGTTAGGCATTCCTCTCACCATCATCGATCTTTGTGTGAGGACCAGATGAAGGCGCATTTTTTATTGGCCGCGACGTTGCCCGTCCTACTGTTGCAAGCTTGCACCGGCGGACGCGTGACCGCTCCCTACCCGTTTGCTAGCGGCGGCAACGCACGAGACGGCAGAGAAGTAATCCAGTCCGCTGGTTGCGGCGCATGCCACACGATTCCGGGAATTCATGCCGCCAGCGGCGAACTCGGGCCGCCACTGAATTCCTTCAGCCGCCGCACTATGATCGCGGGCGAGCTTCCGAATACGCCCGACAACTTAGTTCGCTGGATCAAGAATCCGCCTTCCGTGGAGTCCGGCACGGCCATGCCGAACTTGGGTCTCGACGACAAACAAGCACGCGACGCAGCCGCGTATTTATACACGTTGCGGTGAAGATGACGATTAGGAAAAGATCGGAGCAAAAGCGATGATGCGCATTTTCCATTCCATGCTGTTCATGATCTTCATGGTGGCCTCGGTATGGGGACAGAATGCTCCGAGCGCCACCGACGTTCCCGGCTCACAGGCCGGGGTTCATCTCGTCAGTCCGCTTCCGACGGGCGATTGGACGATGCCCGCCGGCGACTACGCCAACACACGCTTCAGTCCTCTCTCGCAGATCAACACTGGCAACGTCAAGAATCTGCACATCGTCGGCATGATGGCCGATGGGATTCCACACGGGCACGAGGGTGGACCGTTGGTGGTCAACAAAACGCTTTACATGGTCACACCATTTCCCAATTATCTGATCGCCCTCGACCTGACCAAGCCGGGCTATCCGATGAAGTGGAGGTTCGAACCCAATCCCGATGGGCGCTCGCAGGGAATCGCATGTTGCGACGTGGTCAATCGAGGCGCAAGCTACGCCGACGGAAAAATCATCTACAACACTCTCGACGACAACACCATCGCGGTGGACGCGGACAAGGGAACTCTAGTGTGGAAGACGACCGTCGGAGATGAAGATCTTGGCGAAACCGTCACCATGGCTCCGATTGTCGTAAAGAACGTCGTACTTGTTGGAGATAGCGGCGGCGAACTTGGAGTGCGCGGAAAGCTCACGGCGCTCGATCTCAAATCCGGCAAAATCCTGTGGCGCGCTTACAACAGCGGACCCGATAAAGACGCTCTCATCGGCACCGACTTCAAGCCTTTTTATCCCAAGGATCAAGGCAAAGATCTGGGCGCGAGTTCCTGGACGCCGGATCAGTGGCATATGGGAGGTGGAACGATCTGGGGATGGATCTCGTACGATCCCGAACTCAACCTTATTTATTACGGGACGGGGAATCCAGGAGTTTGGAACGATGACATGCGCCCCGGCGACAATAAATGGTCGATCACGATTTGGGCGCGAAACCCGGAAACAGGAGCCGCGAAGTGGGCCTACCAGATTGAACCGCACGATGGTTGGGACTATGACGAAATCATGGAGAACGTTCTAGTCGATATGCCCTGGAAAGGCGAAGAGCGAAAGTTGCTTCTTCATCCCGGGCGCACCGGTTTCATGTTCGTACTTGATCGAGAGACCGGCGAGGTTCTTTCGGCGGAGAATTTTGTTCCCGTTACCTGGGCAAAAGGCTATGACCTCAAGACCGGCCTTCCCATCGAAGACCCTGACAAGCGTCCGCACACCAACCACTATGCGCGTGGAGTTTGCCCGTCGTCCACCGGCGGTAAAGAATTTGTGCCGTCTTCTTTTTCGCCGAAGACCGGTTACTTATACATCCCGGCCCATAACACTTGCATGGATTACTCCGGCGAAGAAGTCAACTACATTGCCGGCACTCCTTATTTGGGAGCCAGTGTCCGAATGTACCCCGGCCCCGGCGGATACCAAGGTGAATTGATCGCCTGGGATGTGGCCAATGCGAAGAAGGTCTGGGGAATTAAAGAAACGGACCTCCCGGTATACAGCGGTGTGCTTGCGACCGCCGGAGATGTTGTGTTTTACGGAACCATGGATGGTTGGTTCCGGGCGGTGGACTCGCGCAGTGGCAGCGTTCTGTGGCAGCAAAAGCTCACCTCCGGCATCATCGGAAATCCCATGACATTCATCGGTCCTGACGGAAAGCAATACGTAGCGATCTACGTCGGCATCGGAGGCTGGATGGGCGCTGTTGCTTTGCCGAGTGTGTCGACCGATGACGATTACGCTGCGCTCGGGGTGGTGGGTGCGATGAAGAAGATCAAGCAGATGACGAATCCAGGAGGAGCGGTCTATGTCTTCGGCTACTAAAAAGCTGGCGGCGCTTATCGTTTTCTGTTTCTCCGCGCTGCGGCTCCTGGCGGCTACTGCAGAGCTGCGGGTTTGTGCCGACCCGAATAATCTGCCTTATTCCAATCAGCAGCAACAGGGCTTTGAAAACGCTCTGGCGAAACTGGCGGCCAGTGATCTCGGAATGAACGTGTCTTATTTCTGGTTTCCGCAACGCCACAAGTTTTTTCGCAACACTTTGCAGGCGGGAGTGTGTGATGTGGTGATGGAGGTCCCGTCCGGAATCGACGTAGCTAGCACGACCATTCCCTACTTTCGTTCGACTTACGTGTTTGTATCGCGCCGTGATCGCAATCTTCAAATTCGATCCTTCGACGATCCGCGCTTGAAAGATCTGCGTATCGGGGTTCATGTGACCGGCGAAAATGACGAGGCCATGCCGCCTGCGACTGCTCTTATCAAGAGAGGCTTGGTGCGTAATCTGAATGGTTACAGCATCTTCGGCAAACTCTCGGAGCCGAATCCTGGCACAGATATTGTTCAGGCCGTGGCGGACCAGGCTATCGACGTGGCAGTCGTATGGGGGCCTTTAGGCGGATATTTTGCTAAACACTCTTCTCAGCCACTGCAGGCTGCGCCGGTATGCGCGGCGCCCGCAGATCGGCAATTGCCGCTATCGTTTGACATTTCTATGGGAGTGCGGCCGGGCAATGACGCGCTGCGAGACAAACTCAACGAATTTATTGTTCGCCATCGCTCCGAGATTCGTCAATTACTCGACTCCTATGCCGTACCTTTGGTGAATGCGGTGGAGGTAACGTGCCAATGAGGTATGCCAAAATCCAAAACCGAGTCGTTCTTGTCGCTGTTATTGGTATTGCACTTCTGTTGCTCGGCGGGGCGGGATGTCAGAGGTATTCGTCACCCGGCACCTCTGCCGTCTCTCTGCCGACGCACGGGACTGCCGTGGGACCGATTCCCGGCGCAGGAAAAAATGTCATCTTCCCAACAAATCCCTTGGCTAACGATCCCGTAGCTCTACAAGAAGGACGCAAGCTCTTTGACTGGTACAACTGCTCCGGATGTCATGGCGGCCACGCGGGAGGAGGCATGGGGCCGAGCCTGCGCGACAAGGTTTGGCTTTTCGGCGATCGTGATGACCAGATCTTTGACTCGATCGCTGAAGGACGCGGCGAAGGGATGCCATCCTGGGGCACCAAAATTCCGGAAGATCAAATCTGGAAGTTGGTAGCTTACATCAAGTCCATGCGGACATCTGCCGAACCGGAGCCGCCCGAAGTCCCAGCCCATGAACAAGTGGCACCTCCGGCCATCATTCACCCGAGCCAATCCACGCAAACCCAGGCGACGCAGAAGGACTAGCCATGAAGCGAGTGTGTGCCCTAGCGTGGTTGTTAGTGCTCTCGGGATGCCAGAGATCGCAGTCCACGCTTTATCCCAAGGGTCCGGCCGCTGACAAAATCGCTCATCTGTCCTGGCTGATGCTGATCCTCTTCCTCGCCATTAGTGCGTTCATGTGGATCCTGATTACGTGGGCGATATCGCGCCGGCGCGGCACGCTCGCCGAGCACGAGCCGGTCGACGTTGGCGGCGGCCAAGGATGGATTGCCTGGGGCGGCCTCGCATTTCCGCTGAGCGTGCTCTGCGTTCTTTTTATTCTGGGGTTGAAACTGATGGCCAGTTTTCCAGTCCATGACAGTCATCATCACGACCTGCATCCCACGATTGCGATTATTGGACGACAGTGGTGGTGGGAAGTGCAATACCTGGGCCCTCCTGCGCGGCGGTTTACAACAGCCAACGAGATCCATATTCCTGTTGGCCAACCGATCGATATCGAATTGCGTTCGCTCGACGTAATCCATTCCTTCTGGGTTCCCACACTCCACGGCAAGGTCGATCTGATTCCCGACCATCCCAACTTCATCCGCATACAGGCGGATCACGAAGGCATTTACACGGGGACCTGCGCCGAATATTGCGGGGCGCAACACGCGCATATGCGCCTGGCTGTAGTGGCACAACAACCCTCGGATTACGAGGCGTGGGTGCAAGGCCAGCTCCAGCCGGGATCGCAGCCGACCACCGAAGCAGCCAAGCGGGGAGAGCAGGTTTTCACGGCCGGGCCTTGTTCCATGTGCCATCAAGTCCGCGGCACGTTAGCGGGTGGGCGCGTCGCCCCTGATCTGACGCACATTGCCGGCCGCATGAACATTGCGGCCAACTCTTATCCAAACAACGACGCTTACCTTGAGGCCTGGATCACACACGCTCAATCTCTCAAGCCCGAGGCGGCCATGCCCAACCTCACACAATTTAACGGCCAGCAGTTGCGAGACTTAGTCGCTTACTTGCGACAGCTTAAATAGATAGGACTTTTAACAAAGAAAGAAAGGTTGCACATGTCATCTCGCCCAATAGTTAGACTGCCCCATATGCTGCTTTCTTGCTCCGCACTGCTCATAGCGCTCCCAGCCGTTGGCCAGTCGAAACCCGACTGCTCTTCATTGCCCGATCACACAAAATTGCGCAGCGTGCTGCAATCCGTTGTCAAAGAAGGAGCGACCGGCAACAGCGGCCTTGGCAATCAGGAGTGGGCGGTTACCGTGAACCGCGATGGCACTGTTTGCGCCGTGGTTTTCAGCGGCAACGATCGCGGACAGCAATGGCCCGGCAGTCGTGCTATCGCTGCGGAGAAGGCCAATACGGCAAATGCCTTAAGCTCGTCCGATTACGCACTCTCCACCGCCAATGTCTTTGCCGCCTCGCAGCCCGGGCAGAGCCTTTACAGCCTCACCACCAGCGCGCCTCCCAATGCGCAAGCGGTCTTCGGCCCCGCCCCATCTTTTGGCACGACTGACGATCCCATGGTCGGAAAGCCCATCGGTGGCGTGATTGTTTTCGGCGGAGGCTTGCCTCTGTATAGCGCAAAGGGAAAAATCGTCGGCGGCCTCGGTCTCAGCGGCGACACATCATGTGCCGACCACATCATGGCCTGGAAAGTGCGCCATCAGTTGCAGCTCGACGCCGTGCCCATGGGCCCCTCTCCCGATCATAACGACAACATGATTCTTGACTGGTCGAACAACAACAGCCCGAGCGGCTTTGGACATCCCACCTGCAAAGGCGGCAATCCGCCCGACGACATCATCAAGGAGCTTTCCAAGAAATATCCGACCGGCCCAAAGACACGTTGACGCGCCGGCTAAAAGAAAACGATGAGGAAACGAAAAGGAAGCATGGATAAGATTGCCGCGGCCGTGCTCGAACCGTTTTCGCTAGTAGAAGTTCTGGCCGGCTATGCCGAACTCTTCAAGCTGCGCGTGAACTCCTTGGTAGTACTGACGTCATGGTGCGGCGCCTACCTCGCAGTTGGTCATTTTTCATTGCTAGGCCTCGTCCACATAATCGTCGGGATAGGTTGGGTAGCCACAGGCACAGCAGCTCTCAATGAGGTGCTGGAACGCGACATCGACGCAAGAATGTTACGAACCGCCCGCCGGCCATTGGTGACGGGTCGCATCCCGGTCAGCTCAGCGGTGTCTGCGGGTGTGAGTCTCGTGATCGTTGGCGTTCTCTATCTGGCGTTCCAAGCGAATATTCTCACCGCGACGCTCGCCCTCCTCACAAGTCTCGTTTACCTGTTCGTCTACACGCCGTGGAAACTCTATGGCCCGGCGTGCAGCGCCATCGGAGCCATTACCGGTGCGATGCCCGTGGTGTTGGGTTGGATAAGCGCTGGAGGCGCGATAAATTCGCGCGCTCTTTTGCTCTTCTCGATCGGCTATCTCTGGCAGTTCCCGCACTTTCATGCCATCGCTCTTATTTATCGGGAGGATTACCAAAGAGGAGACATCCGGATGTTAGCAGTAGTCGATGCGGACATCGCATTGCGACCCAGATTCTTGTAGCTTCGTTCGTGTTGGTTGCCGTCAGCACGATCCCCTATGCTTTGCATTGGAACGGCGTCCCTTACCTCGTAGTCGCGCCATTCTCGGAATTTGGCTCTGCTCTCACGCGTCCCGCCTCTACCAGGCGTTACACGGTTCGAAAGCTGCCATTCCGCCGCTCAGCCACACCTTGCTGAGAGCGACGATTATTTACCTGCCACTTGTACTCGGCGCACTCATGGCGAGCCCTTCTCACCGGTAGGTGATGGAAGAACCAGAGTCCGGTTCTATTGGAAAGAACACAACAAGAGACACCTACAAGTTCAACACGATCACAAAGACAGGAACCGCCATCGAGTTCAACTGCAATACGCCCACTGTGACGTCCAACATTATTAGCGGAGCCACGACTGGATTTAACCAAGTTGCTGCCAGTTTTGCCGGCGTAAACACATTTGATAGTGTTGCCACGATCAGAACTGACGGCTGCACCGACGCGCAAACCAGGCTCAAGCCGGAAAAACAGGGCGTGCCGATGCCCGCGCCGTCTCGCTAGGACGGGTCGGTACGCCTGATCCCACATCGGGGAGGCGTGGGGATTTTTTCTAAACTTTGCCCCTGGAACATCTGCGGCAACTAGTTTAAGGAATTCTGGCTATGAAAACGTTCGCTGCTTGTCGCCCACTTTTGATGATTCTTTTCCTTGGTCGTTGCGACGAAGTCAAGTCGCTTTCGCCAAATCATCGGTTTGTGATCGCATTGCATTCGCCTGGGGACTCGTATGAGGACTGCCGCAACCCTTCGGAGAAAAAGGCGTGCAAACGATGCCCATGCAGTTCGAGCGGGATCGATGTTTACTTCCGGTCCGGTTTTGAGACCGTGAATCAAACTGCGAAGGAATTGCCACGTTTTCAGTAGCAGGACGCTCAAAAAGAGTAACAGGCTCACGGACCCGCAGTTTGTCTGGATTTGAAAACTGGCGGAGAGAGTGGGATTCGAACCCACGTTACCCTTTCGAGTAAACACGCTTTCCAAGCGTGCGCCTTCAGCCACTCGGCCATCTCTCCGTTTTGGTTTGGCGGAATCGGGTCGCGCGAAAAGCGCCGCGTGGGACCGTCCATTGATCGATTCCGTGACTTTGTCGGGAACCAAAAATCCAGTGATGATTGTATGGTGCAGGTCGTCGAACCGCAACCCGAGTGGCCTGCCGGCGGGAAGCTTGCGGGAGCCAAGTGTGGTGAACGCTGGAAGCCCGTGCTCTCAGTCGAAATCGTACACTGTACGATCCTAAGCTTGAGCCGAATCTGGCCAGATCAGATGTAGGGTACCTTACAGGGTGATCTAAGAAACTTCTTCGGGAGTCTGGGGAACCGCGACTGCCGGCGGGACATCATGTGCAGTGCCGTTTGCCGGCGAAGGCCGGGCCGTGCTCGCTTGCAGAACTGCGCCATCCAGCACGCGATTGTTCAGGCAGTAGAGAGCCAATTCGAGTCGATCGGCTACGCCCAACTTGTCATAGACTTTGCGCAGATAATTTTTCACCACCTGTTCGGTGGTACCAACTCGTACAGCGATTTCCTTATTCTTCATGCCTTGCGTGACACAGGAGACGATCAGTGACTCTTTCGGCGTCAGTTGCACTTTCGATCGTCCGGATGCCGGACGGGAACCTTGCGTCCGGTAAGCTTCCAGCACCCATTGGGTTCCGCGGCTGTCGAGCCAGGGTTCACCGCGCGCAACTTTGTGCAGACAATCCACCAGCAGTTCCGGTTCGACTTCGCGGGAAACAATGCCATGCACCCCACGCCGGAAGAGTTCCAGAGTCAGCTCTTCGTTCGGCTCAGCGGTCACCACCACCAGCCGGATGCCCGGGGTTTGCCGCAGTAGATCGGAAACCGCTTCAATGGGATGGCTCGAGAGTGCAGCTTCGAAAATCAGAATGTCGGCGGAGAATTTCTTGGCGGCGGACATCGTCTGGTCGAGCGTCTCAGCCTGTCCCACCACGCGGATGTCGTCTTCTACCGCGAAAATCTTGCGCAGTCCGGCGCGAAAGATCGCCTGCGTGTCAGCTACGATCACGCGAATGAGCGGGCCTAGGTTCTCGCCCTCACTCTGGTGCGGCTGTCCGACATTTTCTTCCAAGCTGACCGAAGTGCCTGCCATAATTCTTGCCGCGCTCAGCGGCGCTCAAAACGATATTCATCAATGACCACGCCCACACCGCGGCGGCCATTGTCTTCCGAACTCCGCACCACCCGGCCGCGACAATCGAGCTGCACATCGGCCTCGGCGCCCACCACATCGGCCGGTAACGAGATCGTGAAGTCCACCAGCGATCCCACCGGCATGTCCGAATCCATCTGAAACAGCACGCCGTTGGCGGAAATGTTTTCGGTTTCCGTGCGGCTGTCCCCAGACTTGGACTTGACCGCGATGGGAAGCTTGATGGGGAAACGCACTGCGTTCTGTATGTCCGAATAACGCGAAGCGCGTATCCTGGCCACGGCTTTCGGCGTGACGGATTCTTGCGATGCCGCGCTTCCGCTCCCCGCCGATGCAGATGAGCTGGAATGACGGTTCTCCGGAAATCGGCTTTCATTCGACATTACGCCGCAGATTACACCCCGGAATCAGACATGCAAAGTTACCGAAGTCATGGAACTAGTAGGGGTTAAAGCCTTGGGGATCATACAGTTGCAGCCGAATTGACGAAGTTCCAGGACAGTTGGGGGTGTTTTGCCCGCTTATTACAGAATTTCCCGGAATACGAGCGCGGATGGCGGTCTCAAAACTTCGTCACTTCCGTGAAGTTAAAGTCACGCACTTTCATGGCAGGGACCACCATGTCGAACGATTCTTCTCCGCTGGCGCGCACCGGAACACCCATCTCTTCCACGTTCGAAAGCATCTTAATCAGGCTTTCGTTGAAGCGGAAATTGCGAATGCCGCTGCGGATCTTTCCGTCCTCGATATAGAAAGTGCCGTCTCGAGTCATGCCGGTCAAGATCTTCTCGTAAGGATCCACTTCCCGGATATACCAAAGCCGCGTCACCAGGATTCCGCGCTCAGTGGACGCGATCATCTGGTCTAAGGTTTTCGTTTCCTGGGGCGCGTCGAACACAATATTCAGCGGCGCTTCGCCCATCTCGTTGGGCAGAAGAAATCCGTGGCCAGTTGGTTCGATCATTCCTACTTTGTCTTTATATTCCGAGTTCTTCATTTTCTTCGCGGTCGCGCGTGCGTACACCAACCGCCTCACCACGCCATTTTCGACAAGTTGCACTCGCTGGCGGGATACACCTTCGCCGTCGTAGGGAGAACCCGATTGCAGCGGATGGTTCACATCGTCCCAGATATTAATGTTCTCGCCGAACAGCTTCTCTCCTACTCGATTGTTAAGAAACGACCGCTGCTCCAGGACCGCCAGTCCGCTGAAGTCCCAAAACATGAATCCGGCGATGTCGAGCACGGCCGCAGGTTCGAGAATCACGGTGTACTTCCCTGCTGCGATCTCCCTGGGATTCGCCGAGTCGCTGGCCTTCTTCGCCGCAATTTCCGCCAGGGCAACGGCATCAAGATTCGCTACGTTGGGGAAGTTCGCTTTTTGCCAGCCCGAAGAATCCGCCGCCAGCATGGTGATCGAAATCTCGGACGAAGTCTGCGTGTGCCAGTCCGAAAGACCACGTGAATTGAAAATCCCTTCCACGGATTGTGCAGTGGAAAAAATGCCGGCCGTGGTGAGCTTGCGCTTCTGTGCAACTGAAACGATCTTGCCCACGGATTCCGCGCGCTGCTCAGGGGTGACGGCTGCCGTTTCCACGAAGTGACGATTCGGACATGCGTTCGCATGTTTGGCAGAGGGCGACTCGCCCTTCTTTTTCTCATCCGGGCCCGGCACCGGAAGTAAATCTGGATCGGGATGCTGCACTTTCGCCAGCGTCTCCGATGCCTGCACTACCCGCTTCAGGCTTTCGTCATCGAGCTTATTGGTGGTTGCCCGAGCAGTCCGCCCAGCGAACACGGTCCGAACAGAAACCCCATAATTTTCTTCAGCAACATTCTGATGAATCGCATTGTTGGCGAAACGCGTGAGCGCGCTCTTGCCACCGTAGAAAAACACTTCGACCTCGTCGGCGGTCGAGTGCTTTTTGATACGGTCGAAAATGTCGGAGGCTTTGTCTTTGTTTAGCATTCAGCAGTCAGCACTCAGCATTCAGCCCGCAAAGCGTTCGGCTTCTACCTTGCGCGCGAGAGAGGCAAGCATCCGCTTTACCTCCACAACATAATTGTTAAGATCCTGATAGTCGGCTTCATTAATAAAACTAAGATCACGAGCCAAGAGAAAATGATATTCCGGTTCACTCTCCGAGCCGGTCGCAATATTTAGAAACCGTTGAAACTCACCGTTTCCGCGTTTCCCACAGCCCTCGGCTATGTTGGCTGGAATCGAGGCGGCACATTGGCGGATTTGACTGCTCATGCCGTACATCTCTTGTTTCGGAAACCCATTCGTGATCTTCTAAGAAGCTAATGTCAATAAACGTGCCTTTTCCCATACCTGCAAGTCTCTGAAGTTTTCCATTCCAGCATCTCCTCTCGTGTGGCTGAATGCCGAGTGCTGAATGCTAGTCCCCAAGTGCCAACTGCGTCTGTGACGGATGTCACGATCCCTTATAGGCCGATCCCACTTTAATATTTCGGAATCTCGCGGGCGCCGCTCCGTGTCCCGTGCCCATCACCTGCTGCGGCTGTCCTTTGCCGCAATTGGGCGTTCCCCAGAGCGTCCATTGATCGCGCGAGCAGATCGCGTCCATGGAATTCCAGAACTCGGTGGTGATTCCCGAGTACGACGGGTTCTTCAGCATGCGGACGCGCTTGCCATTCTTGATCTCCCACCCCATTTCGCAGCTGAACTGGAAGTTGTAACGCTTGTCGTCAATCGACCACGACTTGTTGGTCTCCATCTCGATGCCGTGGTCCGTCCCAGCGATGAGCTGCTCGTGGGTGAGCGGCTTTTCGCCAGGAAGAATACTGACGTTGGTCATGCGGATGATAGGCAACCGGTTCCAACTCTCCGCGCGCACGGTGCCTCCCGAACGCTTTTCGCCGATGGTGTAAGCCGTATCCCGCGAGCTCAAGTAGCCTGTGAACAAGCCGTTAGTGATAATGGGCGTGCATTGCGCGGGCACACCTTCATCGTCGAAAGCAAAGGTTCCGAGGCCCGGCCCGTGTTCCTGGCGCGCATCGGCCACCACATTGACCAGATCGCTTCCATAGCGCAGCTTGCGCAGTTTGTCCAAGGTCAGAAAGGAAGTACCGGCAAAGTTGGCTTCCATCCCGAGCACGCGATCGAGTTCAATGGGATGTCCCACCGATTCATGGATCTGCAAGCCAAGCTGCGAACTACCTAGAATTACATCAAACACACCTTCCGGACACTGCTCGGCTCTGTGGAGGGCCACCGCCTCTTCTCCAATGCGGCGGGCGTTCTCCACCAGCCCTAGTTCTTCGATCAGTTCGTAGCCCTTGTTCTGCCACTGCCCGCCGAATGAGTTGGGATAAGAGCGTTTCTGGATTTCGCTGCCAGCGAACGCATAAGCCGCATAGCCGACGCCGGTGACGTGCTTTGTCTGATGAATGTTCGCGCCTTCCGAGGAAAAGAACCATTGTTCGTCGCGATGAAAATTCAAGTTGGCTTCCGCCAGCGTGACTCCCGCCACCGAACGCAATTCGGAATCGATCTTGAGCAGAAGCTCGATGTTTTGCTCCACTGAAGTGGTAAACGGATCAATTTTGTAGGGAGAAGACCATTCCGCTGTGACAGGTTTTTCGGGCGCAAGCTGAACGTCGTGCTGCTTGACTCGCGAAGAGGCTTTGGCGATGGCAACCGCCTGCACCGCCGTGGCTTCCACCGAAGCGCGGCTCAAGTCTTCGGTCGCGGCGAATCCCCAGGCGCCGTCGGCGATGACCCGGATGCCCATTCCCAGCGACTCTGAAACCGAGGCGCTGCCCACTTTGCCATTCTTGGTGGAGAGGGCCCGGCTGCGTTCGTCCACGATGCGCAAGTCGGTATGGGAAGCGCCACGCAACGCGGCAACGTTCAGGACCCAGTCTGCGATGTGTTTCATGAGGGAAATGCAAATCTACCACAGACTCTAGGCTTCCCCCGATTGATGTACCAGCATTTGTGTGTTCATCCATCACAGACAACATCCCGCCCGACTGTCATCCTGAGCGAGCGCTTTTTGCGAACGAAGGACCCATGTACTCCTCGCCGCACTTCTATTACGCCCACATCATGACGAATCGCTCGAAGACCCTCTACACGGGAGTGACGGGCAACCTGGAAAGACGCACGCTTGAACACAAGCAAGGAATCAAGGGCGAATTTTGTGCGCAATAGTAAGATCGATCGGCTGGTCTACTTTGAGCGTTTCGGGGATATCCGTGCGGCAATTGATCGCGAAAAGCAGATTAAAGGTTAGTTACGGATCAAGAAGATTGCGCTCATCGTCTCGATGAATCCGGAGTGGAAAGACCTGAGTGGAGGCTGGCACGAGCGGCATCGCTATCAGCCGGCGAAATGCATGGGTCCTTCGCTTCGCTCAGGATGACAGTTCAACACAAAGGGACGGCTTGCGCCGTCCCCTTCGCTAAAGTCAAAATCCGCGGGCGAGGGCGCCCGCGTCACACAAGCTATGTTCCTTCTGACCAGCCGGCCAGATATTCTTCCTGTTCCGGCGTTAGCTTGTCGATCTTGATACCCATCGATTCCAGCTTGAGCTTGGCCACGCGTTTGTCGAGTTCGACCGGCACAGTGTGGACGGTCTTTTCGAGCGTTTTATAGTTCTTCACCATGTATTCGACCGAAAGCGCCTGATCGGCAAAGCTCATGTCCATGACTGACGGGGGATGTCCCTCAGCCGCGGCCAGGTTGATCAAACGGCCTTCGCCCAGCAGATTAATCTTGCGTCCGTCCTTCAGCGAATATTCTTCCACCGAAGTGCGCGTTGTGCGCTTTGAGGAAGACAGCTTGTCGAGAGCGGGGATGTCGATCTCCACGTTGAAGTGGCCCGAGTTCGAAATAATCGCGCCATCCTTCATGAGATCGAAGTGTTCTTTCGTCAAGACGCTCTTGTTGCCGGTGACGGTGCAGAATACATCGCCAAGTTTTGCAGCTTCGGTCATGGACATGACACGGAAACCATCCATCACGGCTTCGAGGGCTTTCGTCGGATCGACTTCGGTGACGATGACTTCCGCTCCGGCGCCGCGAGCACGGCTGGCCAGCCCGCGTCCGCACCAGCCGTAGCCGGCGACCACGAACTTCGATCCTGCCAACAGAAAATTGGTGGCTCGGATAATGCCGTCCAGCGTGGATTGTCCGGTACCGTAGCGATTGTCGAATAGGTGTTTTGTGTCGGCGTCGTTAACAGCGACAATCGGGAAGCGCAGTACGCCTTCCTTCGCCATCGCCCGCAGCCGGATCACGCCAGTCGTGGTTTCTTCGGTGCCGCCGATCACGCCGGTCAGCGCGTCCTGCCGTTTGGTATGCAGCAGAGTGACGAGGTCAGCGCCGTCGTCCATGGTGATGTGCGGTTTGTGGTCGATCGCGGCAAGAATGTGGTTGTAATAAGTGTCGTTGTCCTCGCCTTTGATCGCGAACACCGGAATGCTGTGGTCACGCACCAGGCTGGCGGCCACGTCGTCCTGCGTGGACAAAGGATTGGAGGCGCAAAGAACCACATCCGCGCCGCCGTCGCGCAGCGCGATGGCCAGGTTCGCAGTCTCAGCGGTTACGTGCAGGCAGGCAGAAATCCGAATGCCTTTCAGCGGCTGGTTCTTGATGAATTCCTTGCGAATGATCTGCAGCACTTTCATCGACTGGTTGGCCCAGTCAATGCGCTTCTTCCCCAGATCCGCGAACTCAATGTTTTTTATATCGCCCTGCAATTGCGTGCTTGTCGTTGACATGCTTCTCCTGTGCAGAAATCGGATTTTAATGACGTATGTTCTATAAAAGCTGAACCGGATGCCCCATCCTTCTCGCGTTTTTTGCGAGAGGGCGGGGCTTGTTCCGAACTATTTTCTCGCTCCCACCGGCTCCCGCAAACCAGCATCACTGGCCAGTTTGGCGGCTTTGTCGGTGGCTTCCCAGGTAAAGTCGGGATCGTTGCGGCCGAAATGCCCGTAGGCCGCAGTCTTGCGGTAGATGGGCCGGCGCAAATTGAGCGACTCGATAATTCCCTTGGGAGTGAGTTTGAAATTGGCGCGGACCAAATCCTGGATGATGGTGGCCTCCACTTTGCCCGTACCGAAAGTATCCACCAGCACACTGACGGGTTCGGCAACGCCGATGGCATAAGCCAGCTGAACTTCGCAGCGGTCCGCCAATCCCGCGGCTACGATGTTCTTGGCGATATAGCGCGCCATGTAGGCTGCCGAGCGATCGACCTTGGTCGGATCCTTGCCGCTGAATGCGCCGCCGCCGTGACGTCCCATGCCGCCATAGGTGTCCACGATAATCTTGCGTCCAGTGAGGCCGGTGTCGCCCATGGGGCCGCCGATTACGAAACGTCCAGTGGGATTGATGTGGTATTTGGTGTCTTCATCCAGCAGGTCAGCGGGCAGCGTGGCTTGGATCACATGCTTCAGAATGTCGCTGCGCAGTTCGTCGTTGCCAACGTTCTCTGCGTGCTGCGTCGAAATCACGACGGCATCAATGCGAATGGGTTTGTGATTGGCATCGTATTCGACAGTGACCTGGGACTTGCCGTCAGGCCGCAGATACTGGAGTTTGCCGTTCTTGCGAACTTCAGAAAGACGCTGGGTGAGCTTGTGCGCCAGTGAAATCGGCATGGGCATCAGCTCTTTGGTTTCATTGCAGGCATAGCCGAACATCATGCCCTGGTCGCCGGCGCCACCGGTATCCACACCCATGGCGATGTCGCCGGACTGCTTGTTGATGCTGGAGATCACGGCGCAGGTGTTGGAATCGAAACCATACAGCGCATTGTTATATCCGATTGCGGAAATGGTTCCACGCACCAGGTTCTGGAAGTCGACATAGGCCTTGGTGGTGATTTCTCCGGCGATGACCACCAATCCAGTGGCAGTCAGGGTCTCGCAGGCCACGCGGCTGCTTGGGTCTTCCGCCAGGCAGGCGTCGAGGATGGCGTCGGAAATCTGATCGGCGATCTTATCGGGATGGCCCTCAGTTACGGATTCGGACGTAAAAAGATAGCGGTTCTGGGATGACAATCGGCTTCTCCTTCAAACAATCTTGGCGTCACGTCTGGCGGGGGGCAGATCAGATCACTGGCCACGAAATGAGCATTTTGCAGACACTAAAAACCTACCAGAGAAGGAGGCTGGGCGCAATCATTTTAGGCCGGTTGGCGATTACTGTCAGCGAGAGGCGTTCCAAAAAGGGCAGACGGTCGTTATCGCAGCCCGAACGGAAGTAAAGCTACACATTTACTTACACTTACGGCGACAGCGGCGGAACATCGGCTGCCTGGGGTTTGGCAGAAGGAGGCCGCAAACCATTGGCATCAAAAGTCATGGTTTTGACTTCCCCTTCGTCACCTTGAGTCGCCAGTTTTGCGCCATTGAACCAGAAATCCAGACCGCCCAGATTGCCGACTTTGACCTTGATCTCGCTGTGGGCCGCGATGGATTTCTCGGTGGAGGCCTCCAGGGTGTCTTCGAAGATTGGCTTGCCATCGGCGTCAGTGACGGAGACCCAGGAGTCTTCGCTGGCCCTGATCAGCACCACGAACGAAGGCGTCGAGGGAGAAGCACTCGCAGCCTCGGCGGTTGCGGGCGGCGTGGCAGGTGCGTTTTGCGGCGCAGCGATTGACGCCGGCGGCTGTGTCTTGACCTGGGCGGACGATGGGCTCACGGACGCCGATCCAACTGCTGTCGTTCTTTCGGCGGAGTCCCGGGAAAAGAACCGCCAAATCGCAAGTCCCAGAACCGCGACCACCAGCACGAGCGCGAACCTGCCCCAGGGAACACGCTTTTCCTGGCCGCCTTCATCTGTGGCCTCATCGCCTTTATCCTTGGCCGGCGCTACCGGGCGGGATGGCTCCACCGGCTCCGCGATTTTAGGCTGCACTTCGCCGGACGCAATCAGGTAGCTGGCAATGGTTTCGTCTTCGTCAAGCCCCACGCAGCGTGCGTAAGCACGCACGAATCCGCGGTTGAAGATGCCCCCTGGGAGCTGGTCGAAGTGGTCTTCCTCCAGGGCGCGCAGAAAACGCGCTCCTATCTTGGTGGATAAAGCAATCGTGTCCAGAGTGATGCCGCGTTGCTCCCGCTCCTGTTTCAACCGCGTTCCGAATGACGCCAAGCCCCTTCCCCCTCAACCTGCGTGCCCGTAGGCTAACTGCAAATAAATATATGTCAAGCGTGGGGCGGAACCGCATGAATTCCGCCTCCGGCATACGAACTGTATACGCTGGATGGCCGCCCAGTTCGAGGGTTTCCCAGGCACTTGGCGTCACAGGTTCGTATTACTATGGTTCATTGCCCCGGCTTCCGGGCGCCGCTTATAATCGCAGCACTTCCAGCTATTTCGAGGTTGATGTTCATGACGCAAGCCCCCGGCGCCGGTCGCAACCGGCAAAGTCAAGAACTGAACATCTTCCATGATGTGGCCAAAGCACTTACCTCATCGCTGGACCTCGATTCCATTCTGCAAACCATCATGGAGAAAATGGCGGAATATTTCCGTCCCGACACCTGGTCGCTCCTCATGGTGGATGCGGAACGCGACGAGCTTTACTTTGCCATCGCCGTAGGCAGCGCCGCCGAAGCCCTTAAGAATGTGCGCCTAAAGATCGGGGAAGGCATCGCCGGCCATGTCGCCAAGCATGGCGAGAAGCTGATCGTGCCCGATGTCATGACCGACCCCCGTTTCACCAAGCGCATCGATGAGATGACCAAGTGGGAAACCCACTCCATCATTTGCGTTCCGGTACGGTCCAAGCTTCGGGTGCTGGGCGTGATTCAGTTGGTCAACGTTGACATGGCGCATTTTGGCGACGAGGAGTCGTTTTTCCTGCAGGCTCTGTGCGACTATGCCGCCATCGCCATTGAGAATGCCCGGGCGGTCGAGAAAATTCAGGAACTCACCATCACTGATGATTGCACCGGCCTCTATAACGCTCGGCATCTCTACAAGACCCTGGAAACCGAGGTGTACCGCTCGGCCCGTTTCGCCTACGAATTCACTGTGCTGTTCATCGACCTCGACCACTTCAAGCAGGTCAACGACACCCACGGACACCTGATCGGAAGCAAGCTGCTGGCGGAAATCGGCTACCTGGTCAAAGCCCAGCTACGCTTGATTGACTATGCGTTCCGCTACGGCGGCGACGAATTCGTCGTCCTGCTGCCGCAGACCGGAAAAGATCAGGCTTTAGTGGTCGCGCGCCGCCTGCGCGACAGCCTGCGCACCAGCATGTTCTGCAAGGAAGAAGGACTCAATCTCAACGTCCGCGCCTCCATCGGAGTCGCCACTTATCCGCACGACGCCAAAACCCCGCACGACGTCATCCGCCAAGCCGACGAAATGATGTATCTGGTGAAGAACACGACGCGGGACAATATTGGCATTGCCCAGCGTGGGGTGATGAAGTAGGACGTCCCCACCCCATGATTCGAAGACGGCTTGGGCCTCGACCCCAACACCTCACCCGGAAATCTAATTGTGTTTTGTAGGTGATGCAAATTCAGCTGTCCTTCGCTTTGCAGCGCTTTCTCCGAAGGGAGGCCAATTCCTTCTGATAACTAAATTCTGGCGTTCAATTTTGTATGAGTGCAGTGGCCTGTTAACTACAGTCTGTGCTCTTCAGACCACCCCGCTACCTGAATTACAACGCCTGCGTGTAGAATCCCGGCCATGACGGACCTGGCTCACTACCGCTTGTTGGCAGCCGCCCTGCCCAACGAGGAAAAGCGCATTCGCTCATCTTATATGCCTACCCTAGTGCTGGTCGTGGCGCTCTCGGCCGTCGTGTTTGTCGCACTGTGAATCAGCAAAGGAGCTACAACGAGGTCGATGATTCAATATGGTTTGATAATGGTCGCATACACAGCGTGCTTGGCGATTTGGTATCCGCGCAGAATGAGGCGACGGTTGACTAAGTGCTGGGAGACGTACGATCTGGAAATTGGACATGATTATCTGCTGAGGAGACAGGCGGACATACCGGACCTCCGTCTGCAATTCGATGAGGTACAAGCAGTGGAGCATGTTCAGGGACGATACTTGCGTGTGATTGGCAAGACCAATAGTCAAGTCATCGCTATACCAGAGGGTATCGACCACTTTGATCAAGTACTGGAGACCGTTTCCTCCATTCGCCCGGTCCGCGTGCGGAAGATCGAGCAGTGGCAGAAGTATCGTGCGTTTATGGCGGCAGGACTACTCCTCTACGTGATTATGCTTTGGGCAACATCACCCGTGGTCGTCATTCCGCTGTCGCTGGCGACGGGTTCGGTCATCGTGTGGGTCTTCTTTTGGATTCGACGTAATCCGAATATTCCGGAAAGCCGCAAACGGATCGCATGGATTTACTGGCTGTTCTTCGCGGTGTGCGTCCTGAAGGTGTTTGGCGCAGTGGGAAGAGTTGACAGTGCGAATCGGTACGCGATGGTGGGGAAAATTGCAGCGTACACGCTCGCTTTCTCTCCCTGCGCGCTTCTTATTTTCGGATGGGTACGATGGTGGCGCGTCCGCCCTCCTCGGTCCTGGCGGAACTATGCGCTCGCGTGGGGCTTGGCCGCCGCTTCGATTTCAGCTTTGTGCCTGTATGGTGTGGTGTCTTGCATCCAGCTTGCGCACATCGGCTACTCGAATGAACACCGGCTAGCGATGGCGGGGGCTTATGCGGGTTGGCCGTTGTCAGTCTTCTCTGTCGTTGCGGCGGTTCTAGGCAATGGGCGCTCTCGTATTATTGCTGGGCTAGCGGGGGCCTCGCTCGCTCTGGTTTGGAGTGTCGCGTTCTTTTACGCTTAGATTCTGACGGAAGAGAAGGCCGTGGGCTACTGGCGAAAAAATCGCAATTCCACTCATTGACTGAAACGTCACTTTCTCAACGCGGATGACAACCTTGGGATGCAGACCGCGACCTTCTGCCGCTGGCGGCGTTCACGGGCGCGGGCGCCTGCGCCACATTCTTGCCTAAAGGACAACGAGCTTTGGGGGAGGCCACGAGATCCCCCCTTCGTCCTCATAGGGATGGCGGCAGACGAAGGAAAGCCTAAAAAACTGCTTGACACGTTTAATAGTGTTATAGTTAACTATAACAGTGAGTTCATTCCAGCTTATCGACGCCGACGAATCACCGTGGCCCGAGAGCAAAACCAGAAATGAACTTCCTCAGGAGAATGAGATATGAAATCCCTTCGTAGTGTGTTGCCCATTGTTCTGATGTCGCTATCCACCGTGGCTTTCGCGCAGAACGAGGCGCAAAAGTCCGCCGCGGCTCCTGTGCCCTCCGAGGCGCAGAAGTCCTTCACAACCATGAAAAGCCTGGCGGGAGAGTGGGAAGGCATCGTCACGGTGCCGGACGCGCCGGAAATGTCTGGCGCCAAGATGCACGCTTCGCTGCGCGTGACCTCGCGAGGTCACGCTATGGTGCACGAGTTTCAGGAAGCAGGAACGCCGTTGGATGCGACAAAATACGACCATCCGGTCACGATGCTTTACGTGGACGGAGACGAGCTCACATTGGTCCATTATTGCGACGCGGGGAACCGGCCGCGCATGACCGGCAAGATGTCGCCCGACGGCAAGACGGTCGAGTTCGAGTTCAAGGACATCAGCGGGAGCATGGCGTACCACATGCACCATTCGAGGTTCACCGTGATTGACGCCAACCATCACACTGAGGATTGGACCTTCATGATGAAGGACAAGCCGATCCACGCACACTTCGACTTGTACCGGACCAACTGACGCCGTTTTTGCAGGCGTCCTCCTGAGGAGAGCCTGGCTCGACGAAGGATCTCGCACGATAGTCTCTGCTAGGGTCTACTATGGAAAACCCATGGATCGTGTATGGAACGACAATCAGCCGATCTACCGCCAGCTGCGCGATCGCGTGGTCGCGATGATCCTGGAGGGGGTGCTCAAGGAAGGCGATCCGCTGCCCTCCGTGCGGACCGTCGCGGCGGAATATCGCGTCAATCCGCTCACCGTCCTCAAGGGCTATCAGCAACTGGTGGACGAAGGGCTGGTCGAGACCAGACGAGGCCTCGGGATGTTTATCAATCTGGGCGCACGCGGTAAGTTGCTGCAGGATGAGCGACAGAAATTTCTGGGTGAAGAGTGGCCCAGGATTCAGGACACCATTCAGCGGCTTGGCCTGAAAGCGGAAGAGCTCCTGAATGGCTCACGGCCGTCGCCGAAGGAAGCACCGTCAAAGCTCGCGAAGCCGGATCCCTCGAAGGAGGAGCGCTGAAGCCATGGCATGCATAGAAGCCCGCGGCCTTCGCAAGGCCTTCGGAACAAACATCGCGCTGGACGGCATCAACTTGTGTGTGGAGGAGGGCCGCATTCTCGGGCTCATCGGTCCCAACGGCGCCGGCAAGACCACCGCGCTCAACGCAATTCTCGGCCTGACTCCCTATGAGGGAGAACTAACAGTGGTGGGGCGCGATCCCTGGAGCGAACGCGATCAGCTCATGCGCGATGTCTGCTTCATTGCCGACGTTGCCGTGCTGCCGCGCTGGATCAGGGTCTCACAGGCTCTCGACTATGTCGCCGGCGTGCATCCGCGATTCGATCGCGTTAAGGCAGAGGCTTTTCTGGCGAAGACGACCATTGGCCGCGATCGCAGGGTGCGGGAATTGTCCAAGGGGATGGTGACCCAACTGCATCTCGCCCTGGTCATGGCCATTGACGCGAAATTGCTGGTACTCGACGAGCCGACGCTGGGCTTGGACATCCTGTATCGCAAGCAATTCTACGATTCTCTGCTGAACGATTATTTCGATCGTAACCGCACCATCGTGGTGGCGACGCATCAGGTGGAAGAGGTCCAACATGTCCTCACCGATCTGATGTTTATCGACCGCGGCCGCATCGTATTGGAGTGCAGCATGGAAGAATTGGAGTCACGCTATCTGGAAGTGACGGTGCATCCCGAGAAAGTTGCAGCGGCACGGGCGCTCAAGCCAATGCACGAGCGCCAGGCGATCGGTCGCAGCATCCTGCTGTTCGACGGCGGCGATCGCCAGCAACTCGCCGCGCTTGGCGACGCGCGTACGCCCGGCATCGCTGACTTGTTCGTTGCCGTAATGACCACTCAAAGTGTCGCAAGCCCAACTTTTGCAACCCCAGGTTTCGCAAGTCCAAGTGTGTTAAACCCAGGAGCGGGTCGATGAGCACTCAATCCACCGCGATGTCCGAATCTTTCCAGTCGCAAAGCACTGTGCCGGCGGTCATCCCGGCGACCCGAGTCCTGTACTGGTCGATACGCCGCGAATTGTGGGAAAACCGTTCGATTTACATTGCGCCGCTGGCGGTCGCAGGAGTTGCTCTGTTCGCTTTCTCTCTCAGCTCGATTGCGGGGATCTGGGAAAAGCCGCTGCGGCTCAATCCGGCGCAACCGCAGGCGCCCTATGACATGGCGGCAGGTCTGATGATGATTACCGGGATCATCGTGAGTGTGTTTTATTGTCTCGACGCGCTACACGGCGAGCGCCGCGACCGCAGCATTCTGTTCTGGAAGTCGCTGCCGGTGTCTGATGCCATCACCGTGCTTGCAAAAGCGAGCATTCCGCTCGTGATTTTGCCACTGTTGACGGTCGCGATCACCATCGCTATGCAGTGGATCATGTTGCTGTTGAGCAGCGTCGTAGTGCTGGCGAGCGGTCAGAGTGTGGCGACGTTGTGGACGAAGATATCGTTCTTGCGGATGTCATGGCTGCTGCTATACCACGTTCTCACCAACCATGCGCTCTGGCCCGCACCAATCTATTGCTGGCTGGTACTGGTATCCGGATGGCCGCGCCGGGCGACATTTCTATGGGCGGCCTTGCCGCTGGTCGCGATTGCCGGGGTCGAGAACCTTACCTTCCACACATGGCATTTCGCTGCTCTGGTGGGGTCTCGGCTGATCGGAGCGGCGCCTACGGTTGCCCCGACATCACCAGCTATGTTCCCAACCGACCCAATGACACATATCGCCCCAGCCCATTTCCTGAGTAGCCCGGGCCTATGGATCGGCCTGGCACTGGCCGCGGTGTTCCTGGCCGCAGCAGTACGGCTGCGCGGCTATCGGGAACCCATTTGAGCCGCGTGGGTCGCATCGAGTTGACTGAAAAACGGTTAGCTTCGCGCTTTGGATGACAACCTTGGGATACTGACCGCGACCTTGTGCCGCTGCTGGCATTCACGGGCGTGGGCGCCCGCGCCACATTCTTGCCTAACCACAATCTTGCCCAAAAAAGAAAAGGCCCCGTCGTTGACGGGGCCTTTGCACATCCGGCAGATTACTTGCCTTTCTTGCCTTTGACGCTGCCAACGCCGGTGCAGAAGTCCCAGCCCTTGACGGCCAGGTAGCCGTCGTAGAAGTAGCAGGAACCCTTGAGGGTATCGGCGAAATCCGCAACCACACCGAGGTTGCTATAGATTTCAGTCAGTTCGCCATCGCTCGAAGTCTCCTTCAGACCGGTGGCATTTACGATTCCCGCCAGCGCCGGAGAAGCCACGCTGGTGCCGCCAACGATCCACCAAGCGCCAGGGCCGCCCTGGCCGTTATTTGGAATGCTGTCCGCAACCCAGACCCCGGTATTGGGATCGGAATCAAAAGACAAGTCAGGAGTTCCGCGCACACCGCCAACGATGCTGGCGATTCCGCTCTGGTAGCTGGGACGGGATTCGTAGGTGCTGGGTCCGCCGCCGGCGGAATTCCAGGCAAGTTCCGCCTGAAAAGCTCCGGTGATCGGGTTCCGGCTGATGGTGGTGCCACCCGCCGCAACTACGTTGGGAGAAACACTGGGATAGATGGTCCCTGCCGAGTCGCCTGCGGACGCGAAAAACACGACGCCGGACTCAACAAAGTGAGAGTCGAAGGTGGTCTCGCTGGAGAACTCGCTGCCACCCCAACTGTTCGAGACTTCCCCGCCGCCGGCGGCGTTTACCAGGGCCGCGGCCTTGGTTTCCGCCGTAAACAGGTCAGAAAAGCTATTGGAAGCTGCTTCGACCAGGTAGATTTTCGCGCTCGGCGCCATGGCGTGGGCCCATTCGATGTCGAGTGACTCTTCGAGTTCCCAACCACCGGTGGGATCTTGCGCCGGCTTTGATCCCGAGGCGTACACCACCGAGAAAGTGGCTGCCGGCAGACCGAACTGAGTGGAGAATGCCGCCAGGTCGGTGGCAGCAGCCGGATCGTCATAGGCGTCAACAATCGCGATCGCCCCAAAACCACCGGTCGGGTTGACAGTCACGGTGTTGGGATTGCATCCCTTAACAAACTTCGTGAGTTTGTAAAGGCAGCCAATCGAAGCTGGGGTCTCATAGAAGTATCCCGAGAATGGCGGGCCGGTCAGGGGACGGATTCCGCCTCCATTGAGAGCCTCCGCCGGTTGCAGGATAAGGAGATTAGTGTGGGCTCGCACGCCGCGGTCCTCCACGCGTTCGACGCTCGATTTGGGCACGATCA
This sequence comes from Terriglobales bacterium, assembly GCA_963802555.1. Classification (GTDB taxonomy): domain Bacteria; phylum Acidobacteriota; class Terriglobia; order Terriglobales; family Acidobacteriaceae; genus DATBAX01. The sequence goes on from CAWDJD010000002.1 coordinate 2,168,497, forward strand.
CCTGGCCGTGGCGGGGTGCGTTCTGAGCGGACGCAGCACCCGAAATCCCGATCAATAAGGCGGTTACCGACGCAACAGACTGGGTCAAGAATTTCATAGAAAATGTTTTTCCTTTTCCTTAGGAAGTTTTAATAGTCACAATTCGGAGCGGGGGCCGGAAGAAAATTAAACAGTTGGGGAGAAACTGGTTAAGCAGCTTCTTCTTACGGGCAGGGAGAGTTTCACTCAACAGCCTCAAGGTGTCAAGATGAAACGATTTGCAATCGGCTGGACTGCAATGTTTTGCAGATGGGCAAAGTCTTGGGAGACTCTGGATACGAGCGAAACCCTAATCCGCAGACACAGCGGCCGGTTTGGGCAGGCGCGATTCTCGCCCTTTTTCGGTGCTCATGGGCTGTGGTTGCAGCCACTTGCGAACTTCGGGCAGGACGGCGCGCATGGCCGTCTCTCCCGCGCGTACCAGGTCCGCGCTATGCTCGAAGTCATCATATTTGAATTCGTGGACGTCGGGTTCAATCACCAGGTCCGCTGCTGGCTTCCATTGACTACTGTTCATTTCCTGGGCAATGGCAAAGCACTGACCAATCACTTCAAACACATGCCGTGGATTGTCCCCGTTCGTCCACTTCCCTTTCAGACTTACCGCCAGGACACGTCCTGCGCCCATTTCGCGCAACGGCGCGGTGGGCACAGGGTAGGCCAACATGCCATCCACCAGCAGGCGACCGCCAATTTTCACCGGCAAAAACATGCCGGGATAAGCGCAACTGGCGCGGACCGGATCGACTAGCGGACCGGAGTGAAATACGACCCCTTCCCCCGTGGAAAAATCGGTCGCGGTGACTGCTAGGGGGATTCTCAAATCCTCAAATGTTTTCACCTTGAGTAGGCTGTTGAGAAATCCAATCATGCGTTGATTGCTGGCAAATCCGAAGCGCGAGAGCGTCCAGCGCGCAAAATGTTTGAAGCGCACGCGGGCGGCAAATTCCTCGCACTCCTGGATGCTGAGTCCACTGCAATAGGCCGCTCCGATAAGCGCGCCTACGCTCGTGCCCGCAACACATTGGATGGGAATATTTTCTTCTTCGAGGACTTTGAGGACCCCGATATGCGCGATGCCGCGGGCAAACCCGCCACCTAAAGCCAGTCCAATGCCCGGAACCCGCGCTTCCGGCGCTGAAGCCGGACGCCCAGAAAGCTCGCGTCCAAACGCCTGCACCGAACGAACGATCTTGTCCAGACCCTTCACGGGAACTCCCCGCTCACTTCTAACAGATTAGATGCCAACCGTCATCGACTTGTCACATGCCACTAGTGTGGGGTCCTGATTACCGCCCGGGGCATTGCGTCTGGAGTCTCGGTGTGACTAACTGCCTTAATCCTGATAACTTGGGCGCATGGTTCGGGAAATCTCCGCGGGAGGGGTGGTCATCCGGCGTACTGAAGAAATATGGGAGATGGCTGCCATCCAGCCGCAAAGAGAGCCTCCGGTTACCCTTTCATCGGCCGCTAAGAAGAAAACATCACAGAAAGTGTTGCTGGCTTTACCCAAGGGGCTGGTTGATCCGGGAGAAAAGCCGGAGCAAACCGCCATCCGGGAAGTGCTGGAAGAAACCGGCCTGACTGCGGTTGTAGTCACCAAACTCCGCGACATCAAGTATGTTTATGTGCGCACCTGGGCAGATCAGGAACGGGTGTTCAAAATCGTGAGCTTCTACTTGCTGCTCTATCGGTCGGGCCGTATCGATAATATTGATCCCGAGATGCGCATAGAGGTGAAGCAGGCGATGTGGGTTCCTCTCGAAGAGGCGGCACGTAAACTGGCCTATCGCGGGGAACGAGACGTGGTGCGCCAGGCGCAGGATTATCTGAAATCGCATCCCGAGGCATAAATTCTTATGACCCGAATCCGGCACGTTGAAGCGCACTTCACCGCGGGCAATTTTGTCCGCGACATCGTGATTGGCATGTCCGACGGCCTGACTGTGCCTTTCGCACTGGCTGCCGGACTTTCCGGCGCGGTGCAGAATACCCGGCTCATTGTGATCGGCGGTCTGGCGGAAATCGCCGCTGGATCGATCGCCATGGGATTGGGCGGCTATCTCGCCGCCCGAGGAGACGCGGAACACTATGAGCAGGAACGCCTGCGCGAAGAGCGCGAGATTATAGAGATCCCCGAAGAGGAGAAAGCCGAAATCAGCCGGGTGTTTGAGGCCTACGGACTCACCAAAGCGCAGAGTATGCCGATCGTCGAGGCGCTGAGCGAACATCCGAAGTCCTGGGTGGATTTCATGATGCGTTACGAACTGGGACTGGAAGCGCCAGATCCGCGACGCGCCGTCACCAGCGCTGCCACCATTGCCGGGTCGTACGTGGCAGGCGGCCTGATTCCACTTTCTCCCTACATTATTCTCGGCAATGCGACTCGCGGCCTGGTGTTTTCCGCCGTGGTGACTTTGGCGGCGTTGGGTATATTTGGCTACCTGAAAGGCCGCTTCACCGATACCGGCCCATTACGCAGCGCGACCCAAACCATGGTGATCGGCGGGCTGGCCGCCGCTGCCGCCTTTGTGCTGGCTAAGCTGATTTCGTAATTGTGGGTTCATACATCTCCAAACACCCCTGTCATCCTGAGCGAGCGTACTTTGCGAGCGAAGGACCCATGCATTTGGCGTCCGCTGCTCAGCACGTTTCTGTCCAGGTGTGCACAACGCATAGGTCCTTCGTCGGCAGGCCTTCGCTTTGCGAAGGCCTGCACTTCCTCAAGATGACACCGGATAGGTGGATCGATTTGCCAGCTTCCCGCATAATGGCTGAGTGAGTCATCGATCGCTTCTCTTACTCCTCTTATGTGCAGGACTTATCTTCATCGCGAGTCCCTTATCCGCGAAAAGCAAACACTCCACCGCAGCCGGCCTTCTGGATCGTGAATACGTTGCCGCCCTGGCCACCGCCAATCGGTTTCTAGCTTCCTGGCAGGCCCAGGACCACGAAGCCGGAATCATTCTGTTGACCGACGCCGCCAAGCAGCAAGTTTCCGAAGATCGCTTGCAGGCCTTCTTCGCCCCGGGATCGGCGGTCCAGCAGGGATATGAAATCAGCCGCGGCAAGAAATTGAAGCCCGATCGCTACAGCTTTCCTGTCGCTCTCTTCGAAATTGGGCCGGACCACAAATGGGTGCACCCGCGCTTCTCACAAATCATTGTGGTGAATACTGGTAAAGACGACTGGGCCGTAGATAAACTGCCCTAGGCATCTGATGGAGTGAGGGATTCATGAAGCAGATTCATAAAGTTGCGATTTTAGGCGCAGGAACCATGGGCGCGCGCATTGCCGCGCAGTTTGCCAACGCTGGCATTCCCAGCTATCTGTTGGACATCGTTCCGAAAGACACTCCGCCCGATGCTGGGGCTGCTGCGCGTAACAAAATCTCAGCCGCCGGGCTTGAAGCTGCGAAAAAATCCAAGCCTGCGGCCTTCATGGAACAATCGCTCGCGAAGCTGGTGACGATCGGTAATTTCGAAGATGATTTAAAAAGATTGTCTGAAGTGGACTGGATCATCGAAGCCGTGGTCGAGAATCTCGAGATCAAGCGCGGATTACTGAAGAAAGTTGAAGCCATCCGCAAACCCGGAACGATCATTACGACCAACACCAGCGGCCTGCCCGTCGGCAAAATCGCGGAAGGCTTCTCGGACGATTTCCGCAAGGCGTGGTTTGGCACACACTTTTTTAATCCTCCGCGTTATATGCGGTTGTTCGAACTCATCCCTACGCCCGAGACTGACCGCGCTGCCATTGACGCCGTCGCTCACTTTGCCGACGTGCATCTCGGCAAAGGTGTTGTCTTCGCCAAGGACACTCCGAACTTTATCGGTAACCGCATCGGAACTTTTTCGGTGCTGAACGTCATTAGGCTGATGCAAGAGCTGGACCTCTCGATTGAAGATGTCGACGCCCTAACGGGAAGCGCCGTGGGCTGGCCGCGCTCGGCCACGTTCCGCACCATTGATCTCGTAGGACTCGATATTCTCGGTCACGTCGTCAGCAACATGACCGGGCCGACCGCTCTCGATGAACGCTCCGAGCTCAAACTTCCCGATTTCTATAAGCAAATGCTGGAACGCAAATGGTTGGGCGACAAAACCAAAGGTGGCTTTTACAAGAAGGCAAAGGGCAGCAAGGGCGAAGACGAACGCCTCGCGCTTGACTGGAAAACTCTCGAATACCATCCTCGCCAGAAACCCAAGTTTGCCGCCCTCGACATGGCAAAGAATATCGAGGACACCGGCGCTCGCATTCGCACGTTGCTCGGTCTTGACGGCAGCACGCCTCCGAAAGGCGACAAAGCCGGCACGTTTCTCTGGACGGCGCTGTCCGAGCTTTGGACTTACTGCGCCAACCGCATTCCGGAGATTTCCGATTCCATTGTCGAAATCGACCGCGCTATGCGCCTCGGCTTCAACTGGGAGCTCGGCCCGTTTGAATTATGGGACGCCGCCGGAGTCGAAACCACCGTCGAGCGCATGAGGAAAGAAGGCAAGCCGATCGCGGCCAACGTCGAGCATCTGCTCGGATACGGGAAGAAATCCTGGTATCTCGACGATCCTAAAACTTCCTCGGGCCGGGCGTTTTATGACCTCGGCAGTTCCAGCTACAAACCAGTCCAAGTTGCCGACGGTGTGTGGTCAGTCACGACCGCCAAAAAGTCCAATGGAGTAGTGAAGAAAAATTCCGGGGCTTCGATTGTTGATCTCGGCGACGGCGTCGCTTGTATCGAGTTCCACTCGAAGATGAACACGCTGGGCAGCGACATCGTCAGTCTGATTATTCAGACCCTGAAACCGGGCGGCGCCGGCGACAACTTCGACGCCTTTGTCATGACCAACGACGCCACCAATTTCTCCGTCGGCGCGAACCTCATGCTGCTGCTCATGTCGGTGCAGGACGAAGAGTGGGACGACGTGGACCTCGCCATCCGCCAGTTTCAGGGCATGACGCAGGCCATCAAGTTCTCTCCCAAACCCGTCGTGGTCGCGGCTTTCGGCTTGACCCTCGGCGGCGGCACGGAAATTTCCCTGCACGCCCCGGCGCGGCAGCCTCACGCCGAACTGTACACCGGACTGGTCGAAGTAGGCGTCGGCCTGTTGCCCGGCGGAGGCGGCTGCAAAGAAATGTTGCTGCGCGCAGTGGACAGCGCGGAATCCATCCGTCCCGGCGGACGCGGCGAGTCGGTCGAACTGATGGAAGCCATGAAAAAAGCTTTCGAGACCATCGCCACCGCCAAAGTCGCAACTTCCGCCCACGAAGCCCGCGCCCTCGGATTTCTCTCCAGCTCCGACCGCATCACCATGAACCGCGAGCGCGTTCTCACCGACGCCAAAGCGCGCGCCCTCGAACTCGTCCGCTCCGGATACGAGCCTCCGCAACCTCGCACCGATATCCCTGCGCCGGGAGAAAACATTCTCGCCGCGCTCAAGATGGGCGTTCACCTCATGCGCCAGGGCGACTACATCACCGAATATGAGGTGAAGCTGGCCACCAAGATCGCCGAAGTCCTCTGCGGCGGCAACGTCACCTCGGGCACTCCGGTGAGCGAGCAGTATGTTTTGGATTTGGAGCGAGAGGGCTTCAAATCGCTATGTGGAGAGAAGAAAACTCAGGAGCGCATTCAGTACACGCTGAAGACGGGGAAGACGCTGAGGAATTGAGGCTTGTTCATGAGCAGTCGTCTTGATTTAATCAACGAGCTCTTGAGGTTCCACGATATCGAAGGCCTTCTGTCGATGGGTGCCCCAGATGATGAGTATGAATCTGAAGCTCGCATGATAGCGGATCGAATTGATGAAGGTGGGCACCGAGCTCCAGACGGCAAGGTCGAAAAGAAAGAAGTCGCAGCCATCATCGCGTCGATTTGGAAGGAGATGTTCGGGCTTTCAGACGACGAGCTATTGCTCCGTCAAGAGGCCTTCGATTCCATTGCTGCGCGATTGGCAACTTAACAAGTATGAAAGTCCGCGACGTCATCAGGCGACTGGAGCAGGATGGCTGGCGGCTAGTTCGCACAAAAGGCAGCCATCGGCAATTTCATCATCCGTCGAAGCCGGGAACGGTTACGGTGGCAGGACATCCGTCACTGGACATTCCGCCAGGAACGTTGAACAATATCCTCAAGCAGGCTGGGGTGAAATAGAAATATCTCGTTATCAGTACGAAAAGTCTGAAACCGGTTGGGGTGCCAAAACTGTCCCCGATCTGCCCGGTCTGTGGTATCGCCGCCAAGACTCTCGACGAAGCCAAGGAATGATCCGGAGGCAATCGACTTTCATCTCGAAGGCATGCGCGAACACGGCGATGCGGTGATTCCTGCTCTACATTTCAGAAGCCGTTTCCGCGCTCCCATCACACGTGCAATGCAAATTGAGATTGGAAGATTCAGAAGGTACTTCAGCGGAGAACACTTTTGCTGTTCGGGTAATCGGCTGAGTTTGTGGTTCCAGGTTCAGCTATTTATGAAAAAGCAAAAGCCCCGTTAGTCAGTCGGGGCCGCCAAGTATCTGGCACGGGACGCTGCTCGCCAGTTCTCATGATAACGCTGCATTCCGCTCCTTTAATCACAGGATCACAAATCGAGCAATACGCAAAGAGTCAATTAGGAATCGTTGACCGCATTCCCAAATCGGAACTCAAGCATCCGATGGTTGTGACGAACAACCTTGTCCACCTTACCCAATGCCCATAGGCTTCCGTAGGGCCCGTGGTGTAATGGAAGCACACTAACCTGTCCAGTTCAGAGGTGCGGGTGCGACCCGCCGGGTACAGCCTCACGCCTTTGGTAGGGAAGCTGAAGCGGAGTTCAGGTCAGGGACCGATCCTCAGTAATATTGACTTCTAAAGAAGCGCTACCAATACTTGCTTGTAGCTGGACAGGTTAGTGTGCGCCGGGCCGGAAACGGCCCGGTTTGCTTTTTGCAGGAAAAGTATTCAGATCATCCCCGCCCTCAGCGATGTTTCATCCGCCGTCGCACTAGCGTAAGATATCCGGGTTTCCACACAAATTCACTTTGAAGGATCCTGCTCATGCGATGGATCACTCTGTTCGCGTTTTTGATGGCTTGCACGGTGGCCACGGTGCCGGCCCAATCCCAGGAGACGTCCATGAATTCCGCCAGCCGCGAAAACCCAGTCCGCCACCAGCCTTCAGCCGACGTGGTTGCAGAATTCCAGCGCCAAACTCGAGACCGAGCTGGTTGCGAAATACGGCGAGCCGCAGAGATCGCGCATTCAGCGCGGACTGCATCAGGTGGGCGAATTCTGGCGGACGGAAGATGGTGACTCAGCTACGTTTGAAGATTTCGTCCGCGTCAATTTTGCCGGTGACCAGGCCACACTCGACACCATGTTCACCCGTTTCCAAAGCCTGCTCGAACAACTCGACGGACACATGCACGAGATCAGCCGGGAGTTCAATCAGCAGTCCGATCTCGATCTGGGCCCGGTGCTCCCCTTCGACGAAATTTTTGGCGGCTACGATCCGTCGGCGCACATCACTGATGATTTCTTCCAGAACAAGCTGGCCTTCGTCGTGCTGTTGAACTTTCCGCTCACCACTCTCGACGAACGGCTGAAAGCTGGCGCCACCTGGACTCGCCGCCAGTGGGCGGAAGCCCGGCTCACACAGCGTTTCGATAAGCGCATTCCTGCCGACGTCAACCTCGCCATCGCCCAGGCCGGCGGCGAAGCCGGGCAATACATCGCGCAATACAACATCTGGATGTACCACCTGCTCGACCAGCAGGGCCGGCGGCTCTTTCCTCCGAAAATGCGCCTCTTAAGCCACTGGAACCTGCGCGACGAAATCAAATCCGACTACGCAGATCCTAAAGATACGCTGGCGAAACAGCGCATGATTCAGCAAGTGATGGAGCGCATTGTCACGCAAACCATCCCCGCAGTGGTCGTTGATAACCCGAATGTGGATTGGAATCCGTACAGCAACGAAGTAACCCCCGCCGCAGTGAAAGATTCCGATTCGCCGGCAAAAGTCGATCAGAAGATCACCAACTCGCGCGAGCCCGACACCCGCTACGCCATGCTACTGAAAACATTCAACGCATCGAAGAAGGCCGATCCATATTCCCCGACAGCACCAACGCTGATCGATCGCCGCTTCGACGAAGACCGCGAAATTCCGGAAGCAAGGCTGCAGGCAATGCTGGAGAAAGTGCTGACCTCACCGCAGGTGGCACAGACCGCCAAGCTGATTTCAACCCGTCTCGGACGTCCGCTCGAGCCTTTTGATGTCTGGTACAACGGCTTCCGTCCGGGGAGCTCTCACTCCGGGGCACAGTTGGACGAGATGGTCGCGAAGAAATATCCGACCGCCGCGGCCTACCAAAAAGACATTCCCAACTTGCTGATGAAACTTGGTTTTGCGCCGGACCGCGCCCAGTACGTGGCTAACAACATCATCGTGGATCCGGCGCGCGGTTCCGGCCACGCCATGGGCGCAGAAATGCGGGCAGAGAAAGCCCACCTGCGCACTCGCGTGGAGAAGGATGGCATGAATTACAAGGCCTTCAACATCGCCGTGCACGAAATGGGACACAACGTGGAGCAAACCTTCTCGCTGAACGACGTTGACTACACTCTGCTGCAAGGCGTGCCCAACACGGCATTCACGGAAGCCCTGGCATTTGTGTTTCAGGGACACGATCTTGAGTTGCTCGGCTTACCCGCCCCCGATGCCAAGAGCCAGGCGGAAAAAACTCTCAACGATTTCTGGGGCGCCTACGAGATCGCCGGAGTCGCCCTCGTCGATATGGGAGTCTGGCACTGGATGTATGCTCATCCCGACGCCACCCCTAAACAGCTCAACGATGCGACGGTACAAATTGCGAAGGATATCTGGAACCGTTACTATGCTCCCGTCTTCCACCAGAAAGATGTCGTCCTGCTCGGGGTGTACTCGCACATGATCGATTCGTTCCTCTACCTGCCCGACTATCCCATTGGGCACATGATTGCTTTCCAGATCGAAGAGCAGATGAAGAAATCCGGCAGCATCGGTCCGGAATTCGAACGTATGGCAAAGTTTGGCCACGTAACACCAGACCTGTGGATGGAGCACGCCACCGGACATCCTGTCGGCCCGGAAGCATTGCTTGAAGCGACCCAGAAAGCGCTGGCCGCAGCGGGTTCCACGCCCTGAAATCGCGCTGAAAAGACACTATCTTCACAATTACCTCGGTAACTTGAAGGTGCCCCATCGTGTACCTACGATGGCATTATGAGTTACTTGGCCCTGCTGTTCTGTCCCGACGAAAGGACCGCCCGTGTGGTCACGCAAGTCCTGACTGATCTGGAATTTAGCGTCGAGCCTTGCGCCGAGCCCTTCGCCGCGGTCAAGAAATTAATGGGACAGCATTTTGATGCCATCGTGGTGGACTGCGAGAACGAGCAGAACGCGACCCTGTTATTCAAAAGCGCACGCAACTCCAGCTCGAATCAAAGCGCACTTGCCGTGGCCGTGGTCGAAGGCCAGGCCGGCGTTGCCAAGGCGTTCCGCATCGGTGCCAATCTCGTCCTCACCAAGCCGATCAACGTGGAACAGTCGAAAGGCACATTGCGGGTGGCTCGCGGCTTGTTGCGCAAAGCGGATTCGTACAAGCCTGCGGTGACCTCCACCCCAGCTGTCGTGCCGTCAGCCAGCTTCAAGACGGCGCGTCCGGTGGCTCCGCTTCCCGCCACACCGAAGCCGGCCTTCAGTGGGCTTCCCGCGCAACGAGCGATGACCGAGCCAGGGGTTGCGGATACGACTTCTTCGGCTTTTGAACTTCAGCCGGACCCAACTCCCGAACCAGAACCTACGGAAGCCGCGCTACTCGAATCGATGTCGGATGCGATCGATGGCAAACCGCCCGCGCACTCGCCTACAACTTCCGGCCCCTCGAAAGAATATCCGTGGCAACCCGTTTCCAAACCACTCTCTGAACCCATGGCCTCCGCTCTCAAACGCGCCGCGGAGGCAGCTGGCAAGACGCCGGCTCCACCTCTAAGGCCAGCGGCCCCGCCAGCTTCTGCCAATGCGGCGAAATGGCCCACCGCTCACAGCATGCCGTCGGGGCAAGGCTCAGCAAGTGCCCCAGCGCCCGCCAGAGAAGCTGCACGGCCCGATATCCAAAGACTTGAACCGAAGCCGGTGTCCTCAGAACCGGACGAGATCGAAAAACCGCGACTCGTGGGAAAGGTTTCAGACCTCGACGAACCGCGGGAAGAACCGGCACTCTTCTCCGCCATGCAGGACCAGACGAAGACCAGCGGCGGCAGCAAGAAGATTTTTCTGATCGCTGTGCTCGCGATGGCCGCGATTGCAGGTGCTTACTATTACGTCTCTGAGCATCCCGAAATCGCTCCCGCATTCTTGCAGAAGTTTACTCACAAGCAGGCGGCTCCGGCGATTGTCCAGAGTCAGGCTCCAGTCCAAGTCCCTCCTCAGTCACATCCCACGACTCAGGCTCGAACAACGGTTCCCGCGCCGGCCACCGCTGCCCCCATCGGAACCTCGGACCAATCGCCGGATTCGTCGACCGCCAACTGGCAGATCGATCCGATCGACACTACCGAAACACCGGCCAGTCCGCGAGAGACGAAGCCCTCGCCGGCGAAAACCGCTTCCACGGCCAAGGCTGTGAGCTCGAAGCCTGCGCCTCAAGACGAAGTGCTTACCGTCGCCAAATCTACGCCGACGGGAAAGTCCCATGTAGCCGCACCAGAGAGTGCTCCGCCTGTCGCTCCTCCGATCCTAGGAGTCGGTTCGGGGGCCAGCGATAAGACCATCGCTGGAATCGCCAGCGCGGCCGGGTCCACCATGCCACAGCCTCCCGCTCCCGCGACTTTGAAGGTTTCCCAGGGCGTTACGCAGGGTCTTCTGATTAAGCGGGTTCCGCCCATGTACCCACCCTCCGCCAAGGAAATGCACATTCAGGGAACGGTCCAACTCCTGGCTGCGATCGGCAAAGACGGCAAGGTCACCAGCGTGAAAGCGCTCAGTGGCGACTCGGTCCTCGCCCGCGCCGCGATAGACGCCGTGAAACAATGGAAGTACAAACCCTACACTCTGAACAGCGAGCCGGTGGAAATCCAGACCACCATCACAGTCAATTTCAAACTGCCGTAAATCCTCAACAATTATGATGCTCACGTAGGGGCGGACGCCCTCGTCTGCCCCGCAGGCGTCAGCCTGCGTCTTGGGGGGAGCCGCGCAGATAGGCGTCTGCGCCCACGTGAGGCGATCTTGGTCCCCTGACCCCGCACAGCGGAAGCTCCCGGAAACCAGCGTTATAATGTAGTGATATCCACTCGCCGAAATTCCTTTCTGCGAGCGGCTGGGACAAATTCATGGACTTCAAACTAGTCAGCAGTTACGAGCCCAAGGGCGATCAGGCCACGGCCATCGCCTCCCTGACCAGGGGAGTTTTCGATCGCGAGCAACACCAGGTTCTGCTGGGCGTGACCGGCTCGGGCAAGACTTACACCATGGCCAAGGTGATTGAGCACATCAATCGTCCGGCGATCGTGATGGCGCATAACAAAACTCTGGCTGCGCAGCTCTATCACGAATTCAAGAACTTTTTTCCGCACAATGCGGTGGAATATTTTGTCTCTTATTACGATTACTATCAGCCCGAAGCCTACGTCCCTGCCGCCGACCTCTACATCGAAAAAGAATCCACCATCAACGATGAGCTCGACCGGCTGCGCCTTTCCGCGACTCGCTCGCTGTTCGAGCGGCGCGATTGCTTGATCGTCTCCTCCGTGAGCTGCATCTACGGCCTGGGGTCTCCGGAAGCCTATTACGGCATGATGCTGTTCCTGGAAAAAGGCCAGAAGATCAAGCGCGAGGACATCACCCGTAAGCTGGTGGAAATTCTTTACGAGCGTACCGACGGCGATTTCCATCGCGGCACCTTCCGCGTGCGGGGCGATGTAATCGAAGTCTTCCCCACCTATGACGACATGGCATATCGCATCGAGCTATGGGGTGATGAAGTCGAATCACTTTCGCAGATCGATCCGTTATTCGGCACGGTGAAGCAGAAGTACGCGCGCCTGCCTCTCTATCCCAAAACTCACTACGTGATGAAGCCCGAGACTAAAAATAAAGCTGCCGATTCCATCAAAGAAGAGTTGAAGTGGTGGGAAGCCGAACTGGAGAAGCAGGGACATCTGGTCGAATCGCAGCGGGTGCATCAGCGCACCATGTATGACTTGGAGATGATCAAGTCCGTCGGCTACTGTCACGGCATTGAGAACTATTCGCGGCACTTCACCGGACGCATGCCCGGAGAACCGCCGCCCACCCTGCTCGATTATTTCCCCCGCGACTACATGATGTTCATCGACGAATCGCACCAGACCGTGCCGCAGCTTCACGGCATGTATCATGGCGACCGCTCGCGCAAGGAGACGCTCGTCGAATATGGATTCCGTCTGCCCTCGGCGCTCGACAATCGTCCGCTGACCTTTGAAGAGTTCGAACACCGCATGGGACAAATGATCTACGTCTCAGCCACTCCCGGCCCCTACGAACTGACCAAGTCCGCGGGCGTGGTGGTCGAGCAGATCATCCGGCCCACGGGATTGGTGGACCCGCCGGTCGAAGTGCGTCCGGTCAAGGGACAGATCGACGACTTGCTGCACGAAATTCGCGACCGCGTTTCACGCGGCGAGCGCGTGCTGGTCACCACGCTGACCAAACGCATGTCCGAGGATCTCGCCGAATATTACAGCGAGGTCGGCGTGAAATGCCGCTACATGCACTCCGAGATCGAAACTCTGGAGCGAGTAAAGATCCTTCGCGATCTGCGAAAAGGCGAGTTCGACGTATTGATTGGCATCAATCTCCTGCGCGAAGGGTTGGACCTGCCCGAAGTTTCGCTGGTAGCGATTCTCGACGCTGACAAAGAAGGCTTCCTGCGTTCAGCGGGAGCGCTCATCCAGACCATCGGACGCTGCGCCCGCAACCTCAACGGACGCGCCCTCCTCTACGCCGACCGCATGACCGATTCCATGAAAAAAGCCATGGGCGAAACCGACCGCCGCCGCGCCATTCAGGAGGCTTACAACGTCGCGAACGGAATCACGCCGGAATCGATCATTCGTCCGCTCGATATGACGCTGGCAGGCATCGTCGCTGCCGACTATGCCGATCTCACCGCCGGGGAATCCGAAGGCATCCCTGAGTTCCAGACGCAGGCCGAGCTGGACACCTACATCGGCAAACTCGAAAGCGACATGCGCGAAGCCGCCAAACGCTTTGAATTCGAGAAGGCTGCAAAGCTCAGGGACACGATCAAGGAATTGCGGACGAAGGAGTTTTTGTTCGCCTGAGAGTTGTGAGATGCCGGAAAAAGATTTCATACATTCGACACTCAGAGAGCGGATTGTAGAGCATGCTTTTGTCGGCGATGCGCTACGCCTCTTGTGGCGAAGTGGCGTTGTCGATGTGGAAGTGCTGCGCTCCGAGTTTGACGCTCACGGCTACGATCTTCTTCTAAGATTTGACAGGCCCTCCCTTATTCTGATAGCACCTTAAAAGGTGCTCTATGGAGGGACGCATGCTGGACATCACCAAGGACATTCAATCCCTGACTACCTTCCGCCGGCGGTCCGGCGATTTCATGAAACAAATCAAGAAGAGCAAGCGGCCGGTCGTGCTTACCGTGAACGGCAAGGCTGCGGCCGTGGTTCAGGACGCCGAGGCCTACCAACGCCTGCTGGATGTGGCCGCGAGCGCCGATGCAGGGGAAGGCATCCGGCAGGGAATGGAAGATGTAAGAAAAGGGCGAGTCCGGCCAGTAAAGGAATTCTTCGAGGAATTCGAAGCCAGGCATGGCCTACGTCGTTAGGATCGCGTCGCGTGCCGAACGCGATCTGGTTTCCCTCTACGGGGAAATCAATGCTCCGGATTCCGCCTCAGCATGGCAGTGGTATCGAGGTCTTAAACAAGCAGTCCTCAGCTTGGCTGAGCGTCCCAATCGCTGTCCAGTCACTCCGGAAAATAAAAACCTGAGGCACCTTCTGTATGGCGCAAAGCCACATCTCTATCGCGTCATTTACCGCATCGATGGCAGGCGGAAGCAGGTCGATGTGCTCCACATCCGTCACGGCGCCCGACGAAAGTTTCGGGTCTCTGACCTAGCGTAGGCCGTCGGCGTTTCAGATACTTTCGTGTTACACTATCTTCGTGTCATCCACCAATCGCCTACGAAATGTGACCGTTACCCTCGAAGAAGACGTCGCCCAGTGGGCCCGGATCGAGGCGGCGCGCCGCGACACCAGCGTTTCGCGGCTGTTGGGCGAACTGCTGAAAGAGCGCATGTCGTCCCGGAACGGTTCCGCTGCGGAGGCGGCGGAGCGGCTGGCGAGTTTCGGCAAGCGCCACGGGCTGTCCTTGCGCGGGCTAAAAGTCCACGGGTCCAGAATTAAAGCTCTGATCAATGAAGGACGCCGGTGAGCCGGTTTGTCCTCGACGCCTCGGTCGTATTGACCTGGTGTTTCCCCGATGAGAACGCCGCACTGGCCCTGCACATCGCCGGCATGTTCAAGCAAGGCGACACCGCTCTTGCACCCTCATTCTGGCCACATGAAGTTTTGAATGCCTTGCTCGCCGGAGAAAAACGCAAGCGTATTTCTAAAGAGATGGTGCAAAGCTTCCTCGATGACCTGACCGCGCTGCCCATCGCATTGCAACAGTTTCCCGCCGAAACTGTCTTTGACAGGATCCAATCCCTCAGCCGCGAACACGGATTGACCGCCTACGACGCGGCTTATCTCGATCTGGCGATAGAAAGTGGTTTGCCGCTTGCTACCTTGGATGAAGACTTGGCCCGCGCTTGTAAGAAAACCCGTGCGAGGCTAGTTCAACTGTGAAGTGCCTGGCTGCGCCCGGTGGACAGACGGGGCGTCTCTCCTACGTGACCATCCACTCAGAAGCCGCCGGCGTGCACCGCGTCCCAGAAACTCTGGTCTTCGAAGCCGAGCGCAAAAACTGAAACTCCGCCCAAATTATAAGAAACGGCCAGCGCCGACTTCAGCGGAATGCTCCTTGCATCTTCATACCAGACGACATGATTCGCGCCGGTCTCGGTTTGATAGGAGAAGAACGGAGATGAGGTGGCCGCGTCCCATTGCGGTGTCGCTCCAGTGCGGGCGAGCAAGGCGGGAATCTTTTCCCAATGGATTTGCACTCCCGTCCCGGCTGTCAGGTTCCAATCGTAGCCATAAGCAGGAATTCCCAAACTTATTTTTCCAGGAGGCACCACCGAAGCGGCGTACTTCACGCAAGCTTTCACCCAGTCCAATCCCGCCACCGGCCCCGGCGGACCCCACGGCCCGTTTTCGTCGTAGGTCATGAGTTGGAAAAGATCGACGCTCTTGCCCAGCGCTTTGAAATCGAATGCTCCCGTCCAGGAATCGTAGGGATTGTCTTTCAATGCGGCGGGGATGGACACCATGTTGACATACCCAGCGGCGTGCATCCTTTGCGACACCCTCCGCACGAACGAACTGAATGCCGCCCGGTCTTTGCGGGGGATGGCCTCAAAATCAATGTTCACGCCCGAGTAGCCTGACTCCCTGACCACACGCAACATACTTGCAATGGCTCGCAAGCGGGTTTTCGGATTGGTGAGCACAAGGTGGGCTATATGCGGACTGAAATCCGATTTGCCGAAATTGGAGATCGTGGCGAACGTGAGCATGCCCCTGGAATGGGCCACTTTGAGCGCAGCCTCGGGGGCATTTCCGGAAATATTCCCCTGGTCATCGATGCCAAAGGTGTCTGTAGCCACTTCGTTCAATGCGGGGGCAAAGTGGACGAGCGCTGCGTAAGATCCACCCGACTCGTAGTACGCGATGATAGCCTTGCCGGAATTTGCCGGGACCTCTCCGCTGTGCGCGGGAACGACAGCAAGTGTCGCGATAAACATCGTACAGAAGATTGCTGAAAGACGACGCATGCGCCCCCGCAAGGTTCGGCATCGCAGGTTGCCGAATCTCCTTTATTAAACCGTTTAATCGTATGCGGAGGACATGAGCGCGTCAAGAATGGCGCGCCTCGAGAGACCGTGGAATCTGGGTGGAAGAGCGTCCTTCGCTATTGGCTGGCAGCGGCCGAACGGACTTTCATTCCGCTCTCCCGGTATTCCTGTGTCTCGGTTACCTTCAATTCTTTTTCCAGCGAGGAGAAGCGTTGCAGAACTTCGTGCATGCGTAGTCCCATATTGCGGATGGTTTCGATCTGCGAGCGAATCGGCGCGGAAAATGTGCCTGGCTCCAGCAACAGCAATTCGGAATTTCCCAGCACCGAAGTCAGCGCGTTGTTCAAGTTGTGCCGCATTTCCAACATATAGAGGCCGAGCGTGGACTGATTCTTCAGCAACGCGTTTTCCGCTTCCAGCTCGCGGACCCGGCCCAAAGCGTCGCAACGCCGCAGAGTTTCCGAAGCCACCAGCACCAGGGCATCCTGCCAGCCTTCCCGCTGATGCAGCACCATGGCCCGTGATTGTGCGTCGCGCATGGATTGCGCGGAGTGCTGCGCCCCGCAAACCAGAATGACCGGCTTTCCTGCGGACTCCAGCGCGGTCAGCACCTGGACCAAAGCTGCCGCCGGCGCCGTTCCGACGATGGCGAGATCGAATTCGTTCGCATCCAGCCCTTGGCAAAGATCGCCGGTCATCGAGGTAAACGCCGGCACGTTGCGCTCGGACTGCCAGCGGCCGGTGATGGCCCGCGAGAATTCCGCGTCATCGGACACGATCAATACGGTGGGCTGCTGCAAGTTCAATACTCTCCAATCACGATTGCTGGGCAACTACTGCGTGGGATCGGAATTTCCGTCGGGATTGTCCGCGTTCCACTCCGGCGCGCTGGATACCTCAAACTCTGGAGCGTCGGAACTGCTCACGGCGAATCCGCCGCTGGCGGCGGCGGCGTGGGCCTTGGGAGGAGTTGCCGGAGCCTTTTTCCCGGAAGCGTTCTTGTCGGCTTGGGCCAACGCAGCATCGACCGCAGTACGCAGGTCCACTAGGATGCAAAGCGGCTGGCCGGAAGAATATTCCGCATGAAACATGACTTTCCAGGATTGGCAGATCATGCGCAGACGCGATACCGGCTCATCCGCGCCAAACTGCGCCTTGCGGCAGTCGAGAGTATTGATGCCCCGCTGTTCCAGCTCGCGCAGGCCGTCCAAAATGGCGTTCAAATCCTGATGCATCAGGCGAAAGAAAACCCGCCGCATGAGAAAACTGAAACGGGCAAAAGCGACCATCGCCGCCGGCTCAAAGTAATCGGGTCCCGCGGAAATCTTCAGCTTTCTTCCTTCTTCCAGAATCCGACTAGTGAACAGCTCTTTCAGGTTCTGGCAGGCGTTGGCCTTCTGTATCAGTACATCTAGTGAATTCAGCGATCCGGGAACCTGAACCTCGAACGTTCCCAGCACCGGTTCCAGCATCTGCGCCACGTATTCGACGTCCACGTCAGCATCTTCCAATCGGGACGGAGCACAATGGGAGAAAAACTGAACTAGCAGGAAATCAATCTTGTCCCGGTCAGAATCACTAAGTTTCTGCTTGCGAAGATGATGCAGCAGCAAGGTCCGCAACGATTCGTCGTTGGTGATGCTGGTCGTCTGCAGAAACTGCCGCAACTGGTGGACCTGAATGCGCTGGTCCATGTCCGAAAACCACTGCCGGGCTTGTTCCACGGATTCCGCCGGCGGAGCGTCTACCCCCGCCTCCAGATCGGCGCAGGGCGGAAGTTCAATCACACACTCGCGGGCCAAGGCTGCATAGAGCGGATAGAGCAGGCGCGCGGTGCGCCATTCCGCGCTAAGTTCGTTCAAATCCGGTGTGGTCATAGCTTCACAATCCAGTTCGCGACCGGTTGGGTAAAGCGCGCGGCCACCGCTTTGCGTTCGCCGTTATATTGCACGGCCACGACACAAGCTTCCGTGTCCAGCGTACCGTCGGAGTTCTGCAACCGCAGCATGTCGGCAAATTCCAGTGGCAGAGTGGAAGCGAACAGTACCTCGCGGGCCGTACCGTATTCGATCACCGTGCTCTCGGTAAACGCGTTCCCTTCGTTTGCAATTCGAGTTAAACGAACTGGGATGCGGACGGGCGTAGCTTCAGGAAAGAATTTGGCAAGTTTGCTGGTGGAGCTTTCGCTCGACGAACGGGCGCGGGCTGTGGCCGCTTTAGGCACGAAATTCCTCGATCCCCTGGGGTCAACGCGGTGGGGGTCCCCAAGTCTGCCGGTTAGCATGGCTTGGGGTACCCGAACCGCATCGCATAGAAGGAGTGCACGAGCGCAGCCAAAGTGCGGGGCAAATTGAAAGCGCCTAAGTCATTGATTCATAAGGAATCGGCGAGCAAGTCTTTGGATTTGTTGGAGAGAATCTGATCTCCCTGTCTCACAATGAAACAGTGTCTCAGGAGACAACTGTCCCCGGCGGGATCCTCATCGGCTTATGGAACTTCAGTCGTCATATCAGGCTTTACGGGGACCGATGATCGGGCGGTACACCCCGAAGAGGTCTTCCTCCTCGCTTAATTCGATGATCGCGAAGTGATCCCGAATGTGTTGTTGATCGGCAGTTTGTCCGTATTCTCCGGTATCATCGACCAGCCAAACGCAGTCGAGACCATCATTCTTGCTGTAGTAACCGATGCGAAAAATTTTCCCCCTTCTCATTTTTCCATTCTGGCGCTTCAGACGTTACCTTCACCACGGATAGCGGCGGGATGATTCTTAGCGTGTCCTTAGGCATTGTCGTTTCTCTGACTATTGCAGTGCCTGGCTGGTGGCCGCAGGCAACGATTCCCGCGGTCCGATGTTGTAGCGCTTCAATTTCCGATAGAGTGTGGCGCGGCTAATGCCGAGCATCTTGCCGGCCAGCACTTTGTCGCCTTTCACCTGTTCGAAGACGCGTTCGATGGTCGCGCGTTCGATGTCTTCCAGGTCGGTCGTGGATAGCCCGGACGATCCCGAAGAGCCAGCCGCTTCCATCATCGGCGAAGCCGAAGCAATGCTCGGAGGCAAATCGCTCAGATCAATAATTCTCCGGTCGCCCAGGGCAACCGCCCGCTCAATGCAGTTCTCCAGCTCCCGCACATTGCCCGGCCAATCGTATTGCAGCAGGCACTTCATGGCCGCGTTGGTGACCGACATGGAGGCCCCGGCAGCATGGCGTTCGAGAAACCAATGGGCAAGCATGGGAACATCAGAGCGGCGCTCACGAAGGGAAGGTAAATGCACGGTCACAACGTTGAGCCGGAAATAAAGGTCTTTGCGGAACGTGCCATTGCGATATTCGGCTTCCAGATCGCGGTTGGTGGCCGCAATGACGCGAACATCCACCTTCACTTTCTGGTTGCTGCCCACCGGGCGGACTTCTTTTTCCTGCAAAACCCGGAGCAGCTTGGCTTGCAACTCCAGGGGCAGCTCGCCAATTTCATCGAGAAAAATCGTGCCGCCGTTGGCGGAGTAGAACAATCCTGGCTTCGATCGCAACGCCCCGGTGAAAGCGCCTTTCTCATAGCCAAACAATTCGCTTTCGATCAGTGTCGGAACCAGCGAGCCGCAGTCCACCGCCACAAAGGGACGATTGGCAAACGAACCTCGAAAGTGGATGGCCCGCGCCACCAATTCTTTTCCCGTACCGCTCTCGCCCGTAATCAGCACGGGCGTCCGCGTATCTTTGAGCCGCGAAATCATGCGCAGGACATCCTGGATCTTGACCGATGTCCCCACAATGCCGTGAAGTTCGGTCTCCGAGTCCACCCGTTCGCGGAGAAACTGGTTCTCTTCGACCAGCCGGATTTTGTCCGCCATGCGGCGCAGGAAGAGGCGCAGTTCCTCCAGCGGAGAAAACGGCTTGCTGATGTAGTCATACGCACCCAGTTTCATGGCTTGCACCGCGGTTTCCACCGAGCCATGGCCGGTCATGACCGCGACTTCGGTGCGCGGCAGGAGTTTCTTCACCTTCTCGAGAAATTCCAGCCCCGACATGTTAGGCATCACCATGTCGGTGAGGATGACATGCGCCGGCTGCTCTTCCAGCAGAGCCAGCGCGGCTTCTCCGCTCTCGGCCTCGGTGCAGATGAAACCAAGTGCCTCGCCAACCGTCATGCAGAGTCTGCGAATACTCTGCTCATCGTCTACCACCAGTAGTCTTATGCGTAAGTCGTCAGTCACGATGGTTTTCCTATGGTCTGTTCCACGACCGAGATAAATTGCGCTACCCGAAAAGGTTTTTCCACGCAGGGCGCGCCGGTCCGGCGCAGCGTGGCGACGGTGTCTTCGTTGGCGATGTCGCCGGTAATGAATACGATGCGCGACGCCAGTTGCGGACGGTGCTTGGCCACCCAGGCGTGAACGTCGGTGCCGTCGACTCCGCCGGGAGTGCGCATGTCGGAGACCACGCCCTGAAAATCGCCGGACTCGAGCTGCCGCAAGCCATCCACTCCAGACTCGCTGCAAACGACCGTGTAACCGCTGCGCTCCAGGGCGGCGCGAACATAGCTCATGACGGCCGGCTCGTCTTCAATCAGCAATATCGGCAATGGAGAGGGTTTGAGGGCCGAGGTTGTCATGGTTGCGCTCCAGCTGCGGTCCCGACTGAGACCAGCTCCGGCGAGGCCGGAAAGCGCACCACAAAGGTCGCGCCTTCAGCCCCTTCGTTGTTATGGCAAAAGATCTCTCCGCCGTGCTCGTGCACAATGCCGTAGCAGATGCTGAGACCCAGGCCCGTCCCCTTGCCCACTTCCTTGGTGGTAAAGAACGGGTCGAAAATGCGGTCGGGCGAAGTGACCCCGTGTCCATTGTCGCGGAACGAGATCTCCACAAAACCGTCGTGCTTGACGGTGGTGATCTCAATTCGTCCCGCACGCCCCGCCTCGCGGACCGCGTCGTAGGCGTTGTTCAGGATATTCAGAAACACCTGCTGCAACTGGTGCGAATCGCCCACCACATAGGGCAGTTCCTGGGCGAGATGTTCGCTGATCTCCACTCCACGGCTGTGAAAGTCATAAGCACGCAGCTCCAAAGTACGGCGCAAAATCGTGTTGATTTGCACCGGCTTGCGCTGCGGCGGCATCTGCCGCGCGAAGCTCAGCAGGTTCTGCACGATTTGTTTGGTGCGTTGCGCTTCCTGCAAAATCACCCGCAAATCCTTGCGTGCGCTCTCCGGAATTTCCGGGTTCTCCATGAGCAGGTCGGCGAAACCGAGAATGGCGGTGAGCGGATTGTTCACTTCGTGGGCCACCCCGGAAACCAGTTGGCCGACCGCGGCCATTCTCTCGGTGTGCATGAGTTTCGCCTGCAGCGTGGCCGCTTCCGTGATATCGCTCATCACCACCACAATGCTGGTCACGATTCCCTGCTCATCGCGCATGGGACTGAGATTCACCGAGAAATGCCCGATCCGGCCGTCCCCGCGCAGAACTTGCAGCTCCAGATTGTCCACCTGGTTCCCCGACAGGATGGCGCCGAACGCTTCCCCCAGCACTTCGCGCCGCCCCGGCGTGACCAGTTCCTCCAGGGGCCTTCCCAGGATCTGCTTCTGCTGATAGCCCATGTCATACCAGCGCCGGTTGGCATAACTCACCAACCCTGCCGTGTCCACCACCAGAATCAGGCTCTGGGTGTTGTTCAGGATCTTCCCGGAAAAATCCCGCTCCCGCTGCAACTCAATCTGGTACGCCTTGAGCCCGCTAATATCGAGCATCAGACCGCGGTACTGCGTGGTCCGGCCTTGCCCATCGCGCACCGCAAACGCATTGATCAACACGTGGACGATGGATCCGTCTTTCCGGCGAAAGGCTTCTTCGTGGTTCTTCAGCGCCCCATGTTTGTCGATCTCCGCCACGATTTCCCGGCGGCGTTCGGGGGAGGAATAAATTTGCGTGCGAACGTCCACCTGCAGCAACTCCTCCCGGCTGTTGTATCCCAGCATGCGCACCAGGGCATCGTTGACTTCGATGAAACGTCCGTCAGGGGTGGAGAAGAAGAACCCTTCCTGCACGTTGTCGAATAGTTCGTGATAGCGGCGCTCCGCCTCGCGCCGGTCGGTGATGTCTTTCAATACATGGATGGTTTGCAGAACTTCGCTGCTGGCGCTATGGACTCGCGAAGTGGAGATCCAGAAAGTCCGCTCCAGCCCGGGATGCGCGTACTCGTCGCTCCCCTCGCCAGCGCTTCGGCAAAACGGACACGGGCCCAGTGCGCCCCCGCCGCCCGTCGCCAGAAGAGTGGACATGTTGATCCCCACCAGCTCACCCGGCTGGACGCCTATGAATTCCGCCAGCGATCGATTCACCCGCAAGACCCTTCCTGACTCGTCGTGGGCCACGATGAAATCAGTGATGGCATCGAAAATTTCCGTCCAGTGCCGGTTGGATTGCTCCAGGCGCGCCAGGAAATGTGCGTTCTCCAGAGCCACCGAAGCGTGTCCCGAGACCGCTTGTAAGAGCTGCCGGTCTTCCGCGTTGAGTGGCTTGCCACGATTGGCCAGGCAGAGTACCCCCACCAGTTCTCCCGAGGCGCCCATCAAGCGCGCCAGCGTGCAGTCCTCCCAGCCCAGAGACTGAGCCATCTCCTGGCCCAACAGTTCTGCGGCCGTGGAGGACACGATCGGCTCGCCATGGGATGCCAATGCCCGGCCAAGGGCTACTTCGAAAGCATGCAAAAGTGAGGCATCAGGATCCCCGCGGTCGCCATTCCGCAAAACCACCGTCTCCAAAACCCCTTCCCGTCGCACCGCCAGCGCCGCCGAGGAAGCGCCCATCATGTCCGCCGCCCGGGAGACAAAACTCCGGGCCAAATCCGGCAGCCGGAGCTGCGCATTCAGCTCCAGCGCCAATCCCATCAGAGACTCGGCACGGCGCCGGTGCTGTTCGGAAGTGTCCAGATTTCGCGTCATTTCCAGCACGATCGCGACCTGCGTCGCCAGCGCTTTGGCTCGCCGGATGTCTTCCTGCGAAATGGAGGCCTGGTCCAGCCGGTCCAGCACGCCAAACATGCCCAATACTTGACCATCCGTGCCCAGCAAAGGCACGGCAAGAAACTGTTTCACCTCGTACTTCACGGCCAGATCGGTGCGCGCTCCAGGCATCTCGGCCAGGTTGTCTGACCAGAACGCCTCCTTGTTCAGCAAAGTACGGCTGGCAATCCCCGCCGGGAATATGGAATCTGTGGCGCTGCTCTGTCCCTGGCTATATCTCCAGCGGATGTGAAAGTCTCCGTGTTCCAGCAGGCCCACGAAAGCTCGTCCGAAGCCCAGGAAGTCGCTGCCCCGCAGTACGAACTGCTGCATGAACGGATCCAGCTGACCACTCGATCCCAGTTCCGTCGAAATGCTGAGAATCTGATGCAGTTCATGAGCCTGGGCACGGGCGGTTTCGTACAACTCGGCGTTGGCCATCGCCATGGCCCCGAAACTCGTAATCGCCGACACCAGCGACCTTTCTTCGGCGCTGAAAACCCCTTCCCGGCGCGGGTAAACCAGCACCGCACCTTCAGTTTGAGCGCTGCGGAATGGAGCGGCAATCAACATTCCCGAGGGCACCAGGCCGCTCAGGGTATGGGTGGCGGGGTCCATTGCTACCGTAATCGCATCGCCTGCGGCCAAGGCCCGTTCCGCCAGATCGGCTGCGAACTGAAGCCCTTTCCGGTCATGACGGGCACGTACCGAGAGCTCGAATTCCGGGGACTCTGCCGCCACCCCTTTCAAATCGAAGCCGGCTCCCCGTCGCAGCAGAACACATACCAGCGGGGTCCGCAGCAACTGGCGCACCCGGTCGGCCACCGCCTCCACCACTGAGGTTCCGTCCGGCACCGAATGGAGAGCTTGCGCGACTTCCGCCAGGATTTCTGCCCGCCGATTTTCTTCGCGGGTCTTCTGTGTAAGACGGCTGGCCTCCAGCAAGCTTCCCAGTTGACCCGCCAGAATCGTGGCCTTGGCCGCCAGGTCGTCATTGAAAAAATTTGGGTCGGATTGATGCAGGAAGACCGCAGCTCCGATCACCACGTTTGCAACCACCAATGGAGCTGCCATCATGGCCCGCGCCTGAAATTCCGCAGCCATGGCGTAGTGCGCCACATCCAGCTGATTCACGTAAACCGTCTTGCGTTTTTGCACCGCTTCCACCGCCACTGCGCTGTCGCTGGTTTTTATCCGGGTCCCGCGAAAGCGATCCGCCATGTGGCCGTCGGCTTCCGCACCCAATAGCTCTCCTTCGGGAGTGAATTCCCAAAGATAAGCTCCATCGACTTGAAAGAACTCGCGGGTAGCTCGACAGAAAACGTGAATCAGCGCCGCCGGGGCCGTGCCTTGCGCCGCCACTGCGGAAAACTGAAGAAGCAGCCTCTGGAAAGCGTCGTCCACCGGGACACTGCGCCCGTCCAGCACCGTCGCATCTTCGGTTTGGTTGGTCAGAAACCGCCTCCCGCCAGACGCTTTAGACGTACAAGTAATTGAATATACAGGAAAATTACGCCCAATCTCAATTTGAGTCAACTTAGTAAACAGGCCTCGTTTTGCCTTAAATCATGGCCTGATATCGCATCATGATGTTTCACCCTGAGACGGCACCACCCGAATGAGACTATTTCGGGCCCCTTTAGCCTTCCCTTTCGTCTCGGTATTTCTCCGTAACGAACTGATACCTAAAGACTTGTACTTCTTCTAAGGCATCACGTCAGAAACCACCAATGCTGGCATCGGCATTGCACTTGAAAAGTCCGAGGTCTTCCCAAAGGAGGGGTCGTGTCTCCAAGAACCATACGGATGTGGGTGGGCGGCGCGTTGCTGGCGATGCTGGTGGCGACTGCCGTAGTCCATCCCTGCCCGGCCCTCGCCCAGGAAGAATCCGTGGCCCGCAAGATCAAGTCCAGAGTCGCTCCCACGTACCCCGACATCGCTCGGCGGATGTCGATTGCCGGCAAGGTGAAACTAGCGGTCGTGATCGCGCCTAACGGGACGGTGAAGGAGGCCAAAGTCATCGGCGGTCACCCCATCCTGGTCAACGCTGCGATGGACGCGGTAAAGAAATGGAAGTACGAGCCCGGTCCCACGGATACCCCGGGCACAATCGAATTCACGTTCGCGGCCACTCAGTAGGCACAGTAGTCGGCTCCGTCCCGCTGGTTTCATGGACGTGACCGGAAAAACTTCGGAGGAATAGCAATGACGATTGGCAAGAAACTCTACATGAACTTCGGAGCCGTCCTTGCGATGGTCATCGTGTTGTTCCTGGTGAACCTCATTGCCGTGGAACGGGAACATGCCGCCAAGGCCGCTTACGCCATCACTAATAAGATCCAGTTCCAGATTATGCAGAACCGGCTCTACTTGAGCAACTACCTGCTGAGCGGCGATAGCCGCGAAGTAGACCACATGAATGACGGCATTCGCGTCCTCAACGATGACCTGGTCGCGGGCCAGAAGGAGAGCAACTCCGATCAACAGAGGGCGGCTCTGGACAAGGTCCAGAAAAACGAGCAGGCATGGTCCACTGAGTTCGCCTCACCCCTGTTGGAAAAGCGCAAAGATGTGGACGCCGGCAGCGCCACTGTCGCCGATCTGCAGATTTTCTATCTCCAAAAAGACCCCTCCTCGTGGGTCAAGAACTCCACCGACTACCTCGACGTGCTCGCTGACGAACGGCGCAAATCGGACGACAGTGCGGGCAACTGGACCATCCTGATCGCCCTGTTCAGCACCGTTGGCGCTCTCGTCCTGGGCATGTTCATTGCTTTCCGCAGCGCCAGGTCCATCACCGGGCCGCTTAACAACTTAATGAGCGTGGCCGAGCAGATTGGCACGGCCGGCGATCTGGACCACGCCATCGATATCCAGGGTGACGATGAAATCGGGCAACTGGCCCGGACTTTCACTAGCATGGTGAACTATCTCAAGGAAATGGCCGCAGTTTCCGAAGCCATTGCCGGCGGCAACCTGAATGTGGACGTTCAGCCCCGCTCGAAAAACGACACCCTGGGCAACGCTTTCAGCCGCATGGTCGAAGGCCTGCGCAGCCTGGTCCGCAATGTGCGTGACGCTTCCACCCAGGTGGCCAACGCGTCCAGCCAGGTGGCTGGCGCGTCCGATGAGTCCGCAAAAATCAGCTTGCAAACCTCTTCCGCGATTGACGAAGTCACCAGCACCATGCACGAAATGAGCGTCAACGTGCAAAACATGGTGAAGAGCACCCAGGTACAGGCTTCCAGTGTGAGTGAAACCTCGGCCTCCATTGATCAGATGGTGGCCTCGATTCAACGCGTGGCCGACACCGCCAAAGTTCTGCTCGACATCTCCAACCGCTCGCGCGAGGAAGTCCACAGCGGCATCACCACCATGGAGAAGGCGACGGACGGGCTGAACAAGATCAACGTCACCATCCGCTCCTCGGGCGAAATTATTGACGTCCTCGGCCAACGCGCCGACGACATCGGCAAGATCATCGAAGTCATCGACGATCTGGCGGAACAAACCAATCTGCTGGCTCTGAACGCCGCCATCGAAGCCGCCCGCGCTGGAGAACATGGACTCGGCTTCGCCGTGGTCGCCGATGAAGTCCGAAAACTGGCGGAAAAATCCGCCCAGTCCACCAAGGAAATCTCCGAGCTCATCCAAAGCATTCAGAAAGAGGCCCGCAAGGCCGTGAACAACATGGAGCAGAGCACGACCATCGTGAACGAGGGCCTGGGCCTGGGTGAGGAATTGAACGCCGCCCTGCGCAAGATCTCCAACGTGGTCACGGAAGTTTACAAATTCGCGCAGGAGATCGGCGCCGCCACCAACGAGCAGTCGCACGGTTCGTCGCAGATCGCCCGCGCCACCACCCGCCTGAACGAAATCACCCATGAGATCAACTCGGCGGTGGAAGAGCAGGCGTCCGGCGCCCACGCCGTAGTCAAGGCCATGGAGCGGATGCGGGAACTGGTGCAGCAAACCACCTCGGGATCCACGGAACTGGCGGCTTCGGCCGAACAGATGTCCAGGATGTCCCGCGATCTGCTGGACTCCATGGACCGCTTCGCTCTGGAGCAGATCGAACGCGTCCTGGGAACCAAGGGACTTGCCCGGCAGGCTGCCGCCGGGGCCCGGAGCTAAATTCCGCGATGAGCCGCGAACTGCACATTGTCGGATTTCAGGTGGGGCGCGAGACCTACGGCGTCCCCATCACTTCTCTGCACGAGATCGTGCGCGTGCCGGAAATCACCGCCGTGCCCGATTCTCCCGATTACATGGAAGGGGTCATCAATCTGCGCGGCAAGATCGTCTCGGTCATCGATTTGCGCAAGCGCTTGGGAGAAGTCCAGGTCGCGCCCAGCCGGCGCAATCGCATCCTCGTGGTTGAACACAACACGCGGCTCTCGGGTTTGATTGTGGACTCGGCTTCCGAAGTCCTCAAAGTTCCCGCCGAGGATGTGGAAACCGCGCCCCATGAATTTCAGGAAGGCGGATTGAACTGCGTGACCGGCCTGGCCAAGTACAAGGGCCGGCTGATCGTATTGCTGGATATGGCCAAACTGCTCGACTACAGCGGCTTGCGGGGGAAGAACGCCGCTGGGAAGAGCAAGTCAGCGGCAGGAACCGGGGCAGCGGACAAAGTTAAAACCGCCGCCTCTGGAAAATAAGCCCGCCACCGGGCCCGAAAGACATCATGAGCGCACCAGGCGTTGCCACGCAGCTGTCCGAACCCGAGCTCAAGCTCTTGCAGGCGCTCGTGTACCAGGAGTGCGGCATGCATTTCGACGAGCGCCGCGCCCACTTCCTGCAGGACCGCCTGCATCGCCGCCTCCGGGAATGCCAGTTGGATTCGTTCTACAGTTACTATCGCCTGTTGATCAGCCAGGAAGGCAAGCAGGAACTGGCCCGCTTGCTGGAAAACCTCACCGTCAACGAGACCAGTTTTTTCCGCAATCGCGCCCAACTGGACCTGTTTCACAAACACATTCTCGACAACATCCTGCGCGCCAAACAGGCCCGGGGCGAGCTCTGCCTTCGCATCTGGAGCGCGGGTTGCTCGACCGGACAGGAACCCTACACCATCGCCATGCTGGTCGCCGATTCGCTGGCCTATCACCATCTTCGTACTCCCGCTTCGGCGCAAAATACCTGGCCGAAGCCGCTGATTCCTCAGCCCTGGAAAGTCGAGATTCTCGCCAGCGACATCAATTACCAGGTGCTGCGCGCGGGCCAGGAAGGCATTTACGCGGAACACCACATGGCGGCCGTGGACTACAGCTATCGTCTCCGCTACTTCGACAAAGTGGGCGAACGCTACGCCATCAAGAAAGCGCTCAAGGAGTTCATTCACTTCGATTTTCACAATCTGAAAACGGAATACTTGCCGCAGCGCAACGACGTCATTTTCTGCCGCAACGTCATGATGTACTTCGACGAGGCCGAGCAAAAGCGGCTGATCGACAAATTCGCCCGCTGCCTCAATCCCGGAGGCTACCTGCTGGTCGGCCATGCCGAAAGCTTGCTGGGCTTGACCGAAAAATTCACCATGGTCTACCGCGATAGCGGCACCGCCTATCAGAAAATCGAGGGGGCGCGATGACCCAATTCTCCGACGAACGCGGCGCCGAACTGCGGGAGCTCTTCTTTGAGACCTCGCAGGAATTGCTGCAGGCGCTGAACGACGAAGCTCTGCAACTGGAAAAGCATCCCAACGACGCGGAAATCGTGCGCAGCATTCGCCGCATCGTGCATACCCTCAAAGGCGACGCCGCCGCCTGCGGATTCCGCGAGCTCAGCGAACTGGCCCACGAATTTGAAGATGCTCTGGCAGTGGAGACCAGCGCTTCCCTCGCCTCCCTGGCCGACGTGGCCTTCGCGGCGGCGGACGTATTTGGCGACATGTTGGCGGCTTACCGCCGCAAGGGCAAGTTGCCCTCGGGCGATGCGCTGCGAAAATCCATCGCTGAACTGGCCCTGGCGCCGGGGAAGAAATCCCGGAAGACGAAATCCTCGGCCCACGTAGCCCCCACCGCCTGGACGGAATATGAAAAACTTGCCATCCAGAAGGCCGTGAAACAGGGCACGCGGGTCTTCCATATCACCGCTCACATCGATCCCCTTTGCGCCATGCCCATCGCCGCGCGGCAACTGGTGCTGAACGCCGTGGCGAGCGTGGGCGAGGTGCTGGGCACCCGGCCCGAGGCGGGTTCCACGGAGAATGCCAAGCGCATCGAACTGCTCCTGGCCAGCGACAAGACTGCCGATCAGGTGACTGCAAAATGCACCATCCCCACTGTGATTTCCCAGGTCAACCTGGAAACGGTCGCCGGTTCGGCAAGAAAACCAAAGCATTCGCCGACGCTACCAACTCCTGAGGAAATCATAGCCGCGCCCCTGGAAGTTCCTGCGGAGGCTGAAGTGACCGAGGAACTCCACTTCGAGGATCCGGAAGCTGCGTTGCCGCACCCCAGCATCGCGGTGGCGGAAAACATTCTGCGTGTGGACGCCGAACGCATCGACAACCTGCTCAACCTCGTGGGCGAACTGATTATCGGCAAGTCCATGCTGCAACAGGCCTTGAACGAATTCGCCAAGCGCTATCCCAAGGAAGCCATCCGCGGACGCTTTGTCGACGCTATGGGTTTTCAAGCCCGCGTGTTGAACGACTTGCAACGCTCGGTGATGAAAGTCCGCATGGTTCCGGTCGAGCAACTTTTCCGCCGCTTCCCCCGCATGGTCCGTGACGTGTCCCGGGTATGCTCCCGGAAAGTGGAACTGGTCATCAGCGGCCAGGACACCGACGTAGACAAGAGCCTGCTCGACGCCATCGCCGAACCGCTGACCCATATCGTGCGCAACGCCATCAGTCACGGGATCGAGAATCCGGAAGAACGCGAACACCTCAATAAACCGGCGCACGGCACCATCCGCCTGGACGCCTACCACCAGGGGAACCAGCTCATCGTGGAAATTCGCGACGATGGCAGCGGCATTGATCCGGAGAAAGTGAAAGCCCGTGCCATAAAGCAGGGTCTATCCAATCCTGAAGAAATCGCCCACCTGAGCGAGGCCGAGGTTCTTGACCTGGTGTTTCGTCCGGGATTCAGCACCGCCGAGGAAATCACCGAAGTCTCCGGACGCGGCGTCGGTCTCGATGTGGTGCGCAGCGTTCTGCATCGCTTAAAGGGCACCGTCGAAATTCAAACTCGCGTCGGCCGGGGCACCACTTTCCGGCTCAAGCTGCCGCTTACGCTGGCCATCATCAAGGCGCTCCTGTTCCGGGTCGAGCAACGGCTCTACGCCATCCCACTGAATGCGGTTGCCGAGATTGCCCGGGCCCATGAATCCGATCTGCACCGGGTGGATAACCACGAGGTTTTGCAGCTGCGCAACCAGGTGCTGCCCTTGATCCGCATGGGACGCCGGGGCACGGAACGGACCGACCATCGGGCGGGAAAAATCTTCATTCTGGTAATCAGTTTCGGCGAGCGCAAACTGGGTTTGATCGTGGACGCCATGGAAGGTGAAGAAGAATTGGTGATCAAGACCCTCGACGATCAGACCGTGGCCACCGACCTGGTCAGTGGCGCGTCCATCCTGGGGGATGGCCGCGTGGTTCTGATCATGAATCTCGCCGCCATCATGGATCGATTCTCCAGGTTTGGCCGCGAACAAAACGACGCACTCACTTCCGGACTTCTGCTTTCCCACGCCGAGCGGGCGCGATTTAACACCGTTTCCGCCCTGTCGCCCGCCAGCTATCCCGGGGAGGTGCGGCAATGAGCCCTTCCGTTCGCGTGCTGGTGGTGGATGACTCCGCTCTCATGCGCAAGCTGATTCCGCAAATTCTGCAGACCGACGACTCCATCGAGGTGGTCGGCACCGCCATGGACGGCAATTTCGGCCTCAAGAAGATTGAGGAGCTGAAGCCGCAGGTGATCACCCTCGATCTGGAGATGCCCGGCATGGGTGGACTCGACATGCTGAAGGAGATCATGCGCCGGCACCGCCTGCCGGTCATCGTGGTCAGTTCGCACAGCACCCAGGGAGCGTCAGTCACTCTCAAGGCGCTGGCGCTCGGGGCCTTTGACTTCGTGGCTAAGCCCAACGACGTGTACGCCCGCATGCCCGAAATTGCGCGGGAACTGATTGCAAAAATTAAAGCCGCCGCGCAGAGTCGCGGGGTGCAACTCACCCCCGCTCCGGCAACTTTGCGGCCGTCCGACAAGACCCGGCTCGACACCAGGAAGCAACCGACGCGGGTGGTGGGCATCGGCATTTCCACCGGAGGACCGCAGGCTCTGCAATATCTGTTGGCGCAGCTGCCGGGCGATTTTCCCGGAAGCATTGTGGTGGTACAACACATGCCCGAAGGCTTCACCGAAATGTTTGCCCGCCGCCTCGACGAGAGTTGCGCGATCAGCGTGAAGGAAGCGCAATCCGGAGACTTGCTGCTGGCCAGCCGGGTGCTGATTTGTCCCGGCAGCCGCCATATCAAGGTCAAGCGTTTACCGCTGGGCGATATCGTGGTGCTGAGCGATGATCCCCGCGTGAATGGGCATCGGCCGTCGGCGGACGTTTTATTCAAGAGTCTGGCCGAGGAATTTGGGCCCAAGGGTTTGGCGGTGATCATGACCGGCATGGGCGAAGACGGGGCCCAGGGCCTGGGAGTCGTGAAAGCCGCGGGAGGCATGACCATCGCGCAGAGCGAAGATTCATGCGTCGTCTACGGCATGCCCAAGGCAGCCATCGAACGCGGTTTTGCCATGCGGGTGGTGGCGCTGGACGCGCTCGCCAATACGCTGCAGTCGCAATGTACCGCGGCGCGCAGCGGGGCTGTCGCTGGCTAAACAACTTTTTCTCCGGCATCGCTCGAGCAGGGTGCCGGAGGTTGAATGAAAGCAGGAGGAGGTTGGATATGGAGCAGTTCGTAGCAGTCAAACGCAGCAAGGACGGGCAGCCAGTCCGCTATTTAATCGTGGACGATTCCGTCTTCGCACGCAAGAACCTGGGCCGGATCGTGGAATCGTTCGGCGGGCAGATTGCCGGCGAAGCCGGTGACGGCCTGACCGCCATCACCGAATACGATCGCATCAATCCCGACATCGTGCTCATGGACATCACCATGCCGCAGATGGAAGGCATTGAAGCCGCCGAAAAAATCGTACAAAAGCATCCTGATGCGCGCATCGTCATGGTGTCCTCCGTGGGTTATCAGGAGAACATTGTGGCCGCCTTGCAGCGGGGCGCGCGTCATTTCGTGCAGAAACCGGTCAAACCGGAAGTGCTGTACGAAGTGATCAAGTACGTGCTGGGAGAAGACGGCAGCGCCGCCGCTGCCGGCGCAGGAGCCTAACATGAAGATGGAGTTGATCCAGCCGTTCATCAACGCGGCCGACGCCGTGCTGGCGCAGGGGCTGCAGTGTCCCATGCAGATTGGCAATCTCAGCATGGAAGAAGAAGCCTATCGCCGCAAAGGCGTAGCCGCTTTAGTATGGTTGAGCGGGGACATCGAAGGACGGATCATTTTTGATCTGGACCCACAGGCCGCGGTGCGCGTGGCCAGCAAGTTCGCCGGCACCGAACTGCCGGAGACCGACGACCTGGTGCGCGAAGCGGTTTGCGAACTGGCCAATCAAATCGTCGGCAACGCCGTCGCTACACTGAATGACCAGGGTTTCCATTTCCGGGTGCATCCGCCGGTGCTCCATACCACGGACGGCGCCAAGAGCAGTGAAGATACGGAAGCGCTGGTGATGTGCTTCGATACCTGCATCGGCGATGTGTTTATGAATATCGCGTTGCGCTACAACTGCGTCCAACCCCACCAGACCGCCGCCGCCGGATAGGCTGCCGCTGCGTAGACTTCCGATTGTGCGAATCCCGGGAGGGGCCCGACTTCAGTCGTGCCTTTTAGAACGGTTGATTGGAGTACGCGCTTCTGCCGCCTGAGGTTGATCGAAAACTGCGATCCCTCTAACCTCAAAAAACCTTCCAGACGTAATGCGCCATCAGACCGAGAAACAGCAGTCCCAGGAGCACTGCCCACACCACAAAATGCACCGTCAATTTCGAGGAATTGATTTCTTTCTTGTCCACCGATGCACGCTCCTTATGGGCCCGCGACAATAAATAACGGATTTTGCGGCGGCGGCAGACATACGCCGTTGGTTGGCGGTCCCTGGGGATAAGGGCAGTTGCCGGTGATCGGATCCGGAACCGGCGGCGGAAATGCGCTCAGCGGAGAATTGATCTGCGTCAACAAAGTGTCTGACTGAAAGACCTCACCCGGGGAATTGATCGCTACCGTCGTAATGACCGCCGTATTCCCCTGGTCGCAGTTAGCCACGTAGACACGCGTGGTCGGTTTGTTGTCGGCGGACGAAGCCATGGAAAGCCGGAAGCCCAACGGAGCTCCGCTGGCAGTGGGCCGGGTGGCATCGCAACCTGTCGGATAATGCAGCGTGTCGGTGACAATGGGGGCATATCCCAGAGAAATGACGTTCCCCGCCGTGTAGTTCCCCGAACTGAACACCGAGACCTGGGAGCAGATGTTGCCGCTGGTTGTATCTTTCTGATAGCTCGCCACGTACACCCGGCTGCCATCGGGAAGAGCGGTGAGCGAGACCGGCACGGGAGCTACGCCCGTGGCACACGGATTCGTCGCACTCTGGGCCAGCGGCATCATGTTGATGGGCACGGAAAGCGGCGCTGGCAGGCTGGAAGCGGCGTCAAAGGCCCACAACGTATTGCCCGTCGAACTCAGCACATACAAGCGGTTCAGCTTGCCATCATAGAGCATGAAATCGGCTCCCGCGGCGGTGGCAACCGTGCCGATCACGGTGTCCGGCGTGGCCGTGGAATCGATCACCGAAATGTTCCCCGTGCTCTTGTCCAAAACGTACACCCGCTGGCTGTCGGAACGGGCCGCCACCCACACCGGCGACGCTCCCACCGTATTCAGGACTGTGCCCACCGTGTCATCGACGGTATTGATGCTGCTCACGGTGCCGTTGCCCTGGTTTGCCGAGTAGATCCTCTGGCCATTGGGCAGCTCAGCCAGTACGACCGGCTGCGCCGCCGAGTTGGGAATCGCCTGGGTGGGATCCACCCCAACGTTGGCAACCACCAGGTTGGTATTGCTGCTGATCACTGAAACCGTTCCGTAGCCGTAGTTGGCCACGTAAACCTTGCCATTTTCTGTAGTGTGTACAAATACCGGCACTGCCGGCGTCCCCGGTGTATTTGGCAGGGCAATGGTGATGTGGGAACTGGATGAGGAAGTCGTGCTCGCCGAAACCGTGTCTTCGAGGCCATTGGCCGCGTACCAGGTGCTGCCGTTAGGCAGCACTGCGGCGTGCACTGGACCGATGCCAACCGTGTTCACACCCACAACCGAATCCCCTGAAGTATCAATCCGCGCCACGGTGCCGGGCGCGGGCAACTGGTTTGTATCCAAGGCGTCCATGCCGTTGCCGTTGAGGGTCAGGACAAAGTGAAAAGACCCCGGATTCGGAGGCGGCGGCTGGATAGGAAAGGCCACCGGCCGGTAAGTTTCCCCGCAACTGGTGCAAATGAACAATAGAAGTGAGGCAAGAGCCACTCGGGCCGCGCGCATCCCAATCATCGACACCCCAACAGAAGAATTCATGAATTCACAACGGTCCCGGAAGAGTCCCCTATTCTAAAGCCAAGCTGGCCTAAGCGCCAGCGCCCCAGCCATTTATCCCAGGCCCAAGTTAGGTTAGTGCCGGGAAGCAGGGGCAAAGGTTGCATCCTGGATGGGGAAATAAACTTGGTGACTGCGCCCGGAGGAAGGAAGCTTCCCGTGAACCAGGAGCGCGGCCATGATCTCATATTGGTTGACTTACAGCTAAGTCGTTGATTCCTCGTTGATGGAGTTTTGCGGGGCTGAAATTGGAATCGAAGCGCGCTCTACAATGCCTGTTAAGGCCATTTGCGAGCCCGTGGGCAAACGGGAAGGCGCGGGACGGACTTCGGGGTCGACGGGAAGAAAAAAGTGGTCTAAATCGACGCCCTTGGAAAAGTTAACTTGGAGTTATAGTGTTCAGCGGCAAGGCTGCCCTCAGGCTCAGCCCCGAGACTTTTTCCCCACAGCGACCGGCGCGCGGCTGGTGGTGGCCGCCGGCTTCTTCTTGCCTTCCATTTCGGCAAGACTGGCCTTCAAAGCTGACATCAAATCCACGACCGGAGCGAGTTTCCTGGGCTTTTCCACTTCGGCGATCTTGCCGCCTTCTAACTTGGTTTGAATCAGGTTCTTGAGATTGTCCTGAAAGCTGTCGTGATATTTTTCCGGGTCCCATTCGGCGGCCAGCGCCTCGATCAACTGGTGCGCGACTTTCACTTCCGCGTCTTTCAGTTCGACGTCAGGCGCACCAAACTCTTCCACCTGGCGGACTTCCTCGGCGTAGTACATGGTGTGCAGCATCATCCCGCCGGAATGGGGACGCAGAAACACCGTGTACTCGCGATTGTGCATGGTGAGCTTAGCAATGGCGACGTATTCACTTTCTTCTAAAGCCTTGGTGAGCAAGGCATAAGGGCGGCGTCCGGCTTCTTCGGGAACCATGTAGTAGGACGACTCGAAATACACCGGGTCGACTTCGGTGGTTTTTACGAACTCCAGGATTTCCATGGTCTTGGCGGTTTTCGGTTCGATCTGCTTGATCTCTTCGGGCTCGATCACCACGTATTCGCCTTTGCGATATTCGTAGCCCTTCACCGTGTCGCTGCGCTCCACGACTTTGCCGTCGGCCAGGCAGACATACTGCTGCTTGAGGCGGGAAAGGTCGTCGCGATGCAACATGTTGAAGGAGATTCCCGAACTGCGGGCGCCGGAAAAAAGGCGTACCGGCATGGAAATCAATCCGAATGTGAGATAGCCAGACCAAACCGAGGCTGCCATAGTTTCCCCTCATTATCACAGCTGAGATCGCCGAGCGCGCCGAGAAAAACAAATGCTCTTACGCTGGATATTTCCTCAGCGGTCTCTGCGATCTCGGCGGTAATATCATTTTTCCCCGCAGAGAGCACGCCAAGGCACTGAGTTTAAACTAGAACTGGGTTGGATGCAGCCGAGATCGAACGGGTAATCGAAAAGCTAAAGCACGACTAGTAGAACGGATCGGGCGGGGCTACAAGCGATAGTAGTATCTGACTTGGTACAGGGCCCAGGCGATCGGGAATTGGCGAGTTTGGCGGAATCTCACAGCAAATGCATGACTTAGCGACCACCGTCGGCGGGATGCCGGGGCTATCCAGGCCACAAATCGAGATTGCCGTCGTAGTTACGCTGCTTTTTGCAGGATTTGGGCGATTGGTGAAAGGGGTGAGTTGGTCGGGGGCGGTCGCTGGTGCGGTGGTTTGTTTTCTGCTTTATGTCAGCGCGGGAGGCAGAGCAGTCGCCGCTTTGGTTTCAGTCTTTGCCCTGACCTGGATGGCCACTCGGTTTGGCTATTCTCGTAAACAGAAATTGGGGACGGCTGAGAAAGGCGACGGACGTCGAGCGTCCCAAGTGCTGGCGAATCTTGGGGTGGCCACCGTAGCGGCGGTTCTGTATGCGGTCTTGGGCAAGGTAGGATTTTTATTGGCGATGGCGGCAGCTCTGGCAGAAGCGGCGGCGGATACGGTATCAAGTGAGATTGGGCAGGCGATGGGAGCGAATCCACGTTTGATTACGACCTGGAACGTGGTGCCCGCCGGCACGGATGGCGGCGTGAGCTTTGCCGGAACTCTAGCAGGCGTGATTGCGGCAGTTCTGGTGAGCGCAGTTTGCGGGTTCACTGGGCTCTTGGCGTGGAAATGGTTTGGCATTGCAGTCGGTGCTGCAACCGTCGGAATGATGGCCGATAGTTTTCTGGGCGCGTGGCTGGAACGACGGGGGATCTTGAATAACGATCTGGTGAATTTCCTGGGAACGCTGGTCGCGGCGGGGATGGCTCTTCTGCTGTGACGGGGTTCCGTGGAAGAGCGGCGCTTTCAGCGCCGCGTAAGTCAACAGCTTTAGATTACGCGGCCCTGAAGGGCCGCTCTTCCACAGTGGCTTCGGACAAAATTTCTAGATGGCACGATCCGTGGAATCCCGCGTCTCGCAAAGGCGGCGAGACACGGGGCACCCGGTTAACGTGTTCCCGGCCACGGTTCCACTTCAGTCCGCCCAGGCGAGATAGCCTGGGACGATAAGACCCACGAAGGGGACGATCATCAGAATGCCCCACCAGTTGGGCTTGCCACGAGCTTCGGCCACGGCCATCCAAACAATGATCGCCATGACTAGGTTCACGAGGGGAATAAAAAAGAGGATAAGCCACCATAACGGTTTCTTGGCCACCATCAGCATCAGGAAGATATTCGCAATCGGGATCCAGGCCAGCCAGGCATTTTCGGTACCGGTTTTGGTGGCGATGGTCTGAAGGGCCAAAGAAATGTAGACGTAAGCTGCTCCGCCAAAGACCAGGAAACACAACAGCACAAAGCCTGAAAAAGCTGCGGAAGGAACCCCATCGCTGGATTGGGCGAAGGCCGCGTTGGCAAACATCAGAATTGCAACACTCAAACCAGGAAGTGACAACCGACTTAATCTTGCTGTCATTCGCATGCCCTCCTCGGGACTGAGAAGTTGTACGTTGTCGCGCGGGAAGTATAACCCTGCAACGGAAGATTCACTCATATTCTTTTGGGTGTCCATCATGGTTCTGGTGTGCGACGAGAAAGTTGTGGAAGAGCGGCGCTTTCAGCGCTGCGTACATCCACCGCTCCTGACAACGCGGCCCTGGAAGGGCCGCTCTTCCACGGTGTTCAGACAAAATCCCAAGTTCGATAAGTTCGGGGAATCCCGCGTCTCGCAAAGGCGGCGAGACACGGGGCACACGGAGACCGGCAGCGGCGCTCGCGGGACAGACCCTTCGACTTCGCTCAAGGGCAGGCTCATTCGCGTCCGTCCCTACGTAATTACGAATCAGCGGCGTTTTAGGGCTTCTAGTTCTTCCAGGGTGCGAGGCCAGTCGGAACGCAGCAGGCGGGACAGGCTGCGGTCGGCGAGAACTTTTCCGGCGGTTTGGCAGCGGGCACAATAGTTGGTTTCGTTGTTGGCGTAGCGGATGCGCTGGATCTTTTCTCCACACCTAGGGCAGGGCTTTCCGTAGCGTCCGTGGACGGCCATCTCCGGGCGAAAGGCGGTGACTTTTTCCGGGAAGGCAGCCTCTGCTTCGGCGCGCATACGGTCGATCCAGAGTTGGAGAGTGTCGCGCGTGGCGGAGAACAGTCTTTCCCACTGGTCCGGCTGCAGTTTGTGGGTGAGAGTAATGGGCGACAGTTGGGCGGCGTGCAGGATTTCGTCGGAATACGCGTTGCCGATGCCACTGACGATGCGGGGATCGGTGAGAGCGCGCTTGAGGGTGCGGTTTTCGGCGGTTAGTGCGGCGCGAAATGACGTCGAGATTGCTAGTGAAGACGTCGATGCCGCCGGGATCGATGGAATCTAAATTTTTTTCTCCGGCAAACACATACAACGATGCCCGGTGCATGGTGCCGGCTTCGGTGAGCACGAGCGAGCCGTGGGGGAAATCGAAGGCGGCCAGGCTTTGGCGTCCTGCGAGCTTGGCTGCCGGTGGACGCCAGTGCAGGCGGCCGGCAATCATCAGATGCAAGACCAGCCAGAGATCGCCTTCGACTCCGATGGCGATGCGCTTGCCGATTCTGCGAAGTTCGCGGACAATGCGACCTTCCACACTCGTAATTGGCGGTTGCGCGGTGCGCAGCAGGAACGGGCTCGCCAAACGGATTCGCTGGAGCGGCTGTCCGACGATGCGGGGCT
Source organism: Terriglobales bacterium (assembly GCA_963802555.1). Lineage (GTDB taxonomy): Bacteria > Acidobacteriota > Terriglobia > Terriglobales > Acidobacteriaceae > DATBAX01. The sequence goes on from CAWDJD010000002.1 coordinate 2,207,370, forward strand.
CGAGTGCCGTGAGATAGGCGGCGATGTCCGGGAGTTCGGGCATGGTTCTGCATTTTTATCATGCTTGGGAGGCTGGACAGTCGGGGCGCCGGCACCACCCTTGTCATTCCGATCCGTAGCGAAGGCGAAGGGAGGAATCCGCTTTTTGTGCCCGTACATAGAAGTCGCCGCTATTCAAAGCCCAGATCGATGGCTTTGAAATGGAATAGGGGTCCTTCGACTCCGTGAATGTTCGCTTCGCGAACATTCACTGCGCTCAGGATGACATGGCGCAGAGGCGGTGGCGATTAAAGAGTAGTAAAGATTTAAGATAAGTCCCATGACCAGCGTGCGCATGGACAAGTGGCTGTGGGCGGCGAGGTTCTTTAAGACAAGAACGCTGGCGGCGCGAGCCTGTGAGCTGGGCAGAATTCAAGTCCAGAGCCAGCCGGCCAAGCCGGCGCGCGATGTCCGGGTGGGGGACCTTTTGCAGATTCGGACCGAAGGCGGCGACTTTCAGGTGGAGGTGCTGCTGCTGAGCGAAGTGCGCGGGCCCGCAGCGGTGGCGCGGACGCTCTATCGCGAGACCGACGCTAGCCGCGAGTTGCGGATGAAGGTTGCTGAAGAACGGAAGTTGATGATGAATTTCGCGCCCGCGCCGGAGGGGAGACCGTCAAAGCGCGACCGCCGCAAGATTATTCAGTTCCGCGAGGAACGGCGGGACGGGTGAGGGCAGCGCCTCGCCAAGCAGGCCTTTCGCCTTTGTTGAGAAGGGGATCGAAGGCGGCAGCCGATGAAGTGATCGCGGTCACATGGCCATGTACCGTGGATGCTTGATGCTTCCTTACATAACCCTGACAATAGAATTGCATCTCGGGACAAAGGTAGGCGCATCTGATTGGTATGATTTGCTTAGCGACCCCGGGTAGCGTCGGTCTAAGGCGCAGGTAGAAGAAAAGAAAGATCTTCAGGTCTATGAGATTTCGCACTTTTATTGTCGGGCTGGTGCTGTCGTTGGCGGTGTTCCTGTTTGCCGGCCGGCGTCCGGGTGTCGCGACCCAGCCTTCCCAGTTTCGCGGGGTGGTGGATCTGACCCACGTGATTGATCTGACCCTGCGGCCGGGGGACTGGAAGAATGCTTCCGCAAGCACGCATGCGGGAACGGTGGCTTTGGCGCACAACCATTCCCAGCCGGAACAGTTTGCCACGCAGATTGATGCTCCGGCGCAGTTGGCGCGAGGCATGTGGACGGTGGCCCAGATTCCGACGGAGCGGCTGATCGCGTCGCTGGTGGTGCTCGATGTGCGAAAGCAAGCTGAGAACAATCCCGACTACCAGATTTCGGTGCATGACATTGCGCGCTGGGAACGTGCGCACGGACAAATGCCGTTAGGTTCCGTGGTGATGGCTCGCACGGGATGGGATTCGCGCTGGGCATCGCCGGGGCGGTATCGCAATGCCGATGCCAAGGGGACCGACCACTTTCCGGGATATTCAGAGGATGCCGCGAAGTTTCTGGTCGAAGGCCGCAACGTAGTGGGGCTGGGGATCGATACTCCCAGCGTAGACCGCGGCGCGTCGCGGGACCTGGCGGTGGGACGCTACACGCTGGCGCACAGCGTTTATCCTTTGGAGAATGTCGCCAACCTGGATCGGGCGCCGGAGATGGACGGAGTGGTGATCGTGGCGCCGATGAAGATGGGCGGACGTGCGAGTGGGCCGGTGCGAATTATGGCGTTGGTGCGGTAGGCGGAGTTTCAGGTTTCGAGTTCAGGTTTCGAGTTTTAGGTTTCGAGCGGCGGCAATTCTCTTCCAGATCAAGTCCAGGCTTTAGTTCGTCGCTTCCACAGTCCACATGCTCGACGCCTGTGCTTCAATAGAAGCGGAGGCCAAGATGAGTCCTGAGACGGCAGTTGACCCGCGTTATCCGATAGGAAAATTTCACTACGACGGTCCGCCCAGCGAAGAACTGCGCGGCAAATATATTGGCGAGATCGAGAAGACGCCGGCAGCGTTGCGCGCAGCGGTGCAAGGACTGTCTCCACAGCAGATCGAAACTCCGTATCGCGAGGGCGGATGGACGGTGCGGCAGGTGGTGCATCACGTCCCGGAGAGTCACATGAACGCCTATATACGATTTAAGCTGGCGCTCACCGAGGATGAACCGACGATCAAGCCCTATGAAGAAAGCCTTTGGGCGCAGCTGCCGGATGTGCGGTCCACACCACTGGAGGTTTCCCTGGCATTGATGGATTCGCTGCATGACCGCTGGGTGCGAGTGTTGCGTGCGATCGGGCCGACGGAATGGAAGCGGAGTTTTCGGCATCCGGAATTAGGAGTGGTGGCGTTGGAGAAGAATTTGGCGCTGTATGCGTGGCATGGACGGCATCATGTGGCGCATATCACGGAGTTGCGGAAGAGGATGGGGTGGTAGAAAATCTCTGGAGCTAAAGCGCGAACCAGAAAAAAGCCTGTAACGCAACGCTCAAGCGCTGCTCCACCCTAAGTGACAAACCCAAGAGCAAGTCAGAACACATGGTATAGGGGCCCTTCGATTCCATCGAGCCAATCGCAAAAACGATTGGCTCGATTGCGCTCAGGGTGACAATTTATGCGGGATGAGTTGCTTCGGCTTCCTTCGGCGGTTGTACCGCTTTTTCTTTGTCCGCATTCATGGCGGATTTGAAGCCGCGAATGCCGTCGCCCAGTCCCTTGCCGAGTTCTGGCAGTTTTTTCGGGCCGAAGATTAATAGAGCCAGGCCAGCAATAATCAATAAGTGCATGGGTTGAAACAAACCTTCGAACATGACGTCCTCCAAGTTTTTTAGGTGATTCTTGCGCCTTGATTCTTGCCATTCCTGCGGTGCGCGATTCATCGAAGGGGCCGCGACTCGGATGGAGCCCGGCCCCGCGATGAGAACGTATGCCCACTTACATCGGGGGCAGACCGCCGCCGACACGCTGCGAAACTGATGCGGCATTTGCAATCGCATCCGCGAAGGAATATGCAGGGCCAGTCGAAGCGGTAAGGAACGGAGTCAAAGCGACGACCGCGGAATGGGATCCGTTGTACACGCTGCGGATTCCGTCCACCGTTTCGTAATTGCGGTTATTGGCGGGATTTGAGTTAGAAATCACTCTACCCAGAACGCGATGTTCTGACTCGATGCCGAGAATAGCAGCAGCGACTTCCGCGTAGTACGACAATTGCGCGGAAGTGAAGTCCGAGCCGGTGCCGGCGACGCCTGACATTCTGGCAAACTCATGGATCGCTGCCAGATAAGCGCCGATGAAAGCATTCTCCAGGGCTTCCAGGGTGGCGATGAATGGACCCAGGGTATCGAATACTCCGGCTGGGAAGTAGAAGGTTTGCACCGGATCGCTGGCAGAGCCGGAAATGCTAAGCAGGGCCCGGAAAAGGTCGGCGTGAGCAATTTCCTCAGACAAAGCGGCGCGCAAGTAATCCACGTTACCCAGGTTGCCACTGGAAGAGACTTGAGTGGCGGTTCCTCCTGGACCGGCCAGGTTGGGGTCCTGAATTACCGCGCCCACCAGGCCGTTGTAGTAGAAAGTGGTGGCCAGATCTTCGGCGATCAGAGCGGCGGTAAAGATTTGCGCGGGAGTGTCTTTGGTGACGGGATCCGAGACGGCGCTGGAGCTGGTTTTCGGGGTTAATTCCTGGGCTGCCAATGCGGTGGCGCTGCCACCGATCAGTGCGGTTGCGGCCGCGCCCATCCCTGCGATGCCGGTTGCCTGCAGGAACCTGCGACGGTCGAAGTTTTTCTTTACGATTTCAAGTACGTTTTCGATTTCCATGGGAGTCCTCCTCAAAGAATGAAATTGCCTTGGAACGATGCAAGTGAACCGCTCCAGCCGCTTTTAGCAGCGGGGTAACGTTTGTAGTACGCGGAGGTAACGTAAGTGGATTGGTGGAGGGAAGTTTTTCTTTGATCAGGCCGGGAAGCCAGGGCGCTGAAGCGCGTGCCGAATAACAAATGCTCTACCGCAGCGCCTAAGCGCTGCGCCACCCTGATAACGAAACTGTGTGCTCGGAGTAGGGGTCCTTCGACTGCATCGAATCAATCGCCTAGCGATTGATTCGATTCCGCTCAGGATGACAAGGGGTTATTGCAGTTTGGCGTATTCGGCGTGGGCCTGGACTAGCACGGGAACATCGGGGTCAGCATCTTTCCAGGCTGAGAAGAAATCCTGATAGGCAGTGCGAGCCTTTGCCTTGTCGCCCTGAATTACATAGGCACGAGCGAGGTCGAGGTAGGCAAGGAAGTATTCGGGGTTGGTCGCGGCCACTCCGCGATGATCCAGGATCTTCTGGAATTCCTGGGCTGCTTTTGCGCCGTCCGGCACACGCAAGTACGCCAGACCACGAACGTAATTCACATCGAATGCGGTGCCGTAAGGAGGAGCTCCCAGTTCATAAGGGCGCAAATCCTCTAGTATTTTGACGGCGTCGCCTGGCTGGTTGCGTTGCAAATCCTGCACCGCCTGGGACAGGGGCATGGTGACCAACTGCAGCCATCGGTTCTCGGGAAAATCCCGCTTCAGGTCGTCCATGATCGCCTTCGACTTGGCCACATCCCCGAGATATGCAAAAACCATGGCGGAATAAGAGCGTACATTGATGTCCTTCGACATCTCCAGGGCTTTGGCCGCCTTGGTGCGGGCCTCCGCTGGGCTATACCCAAGTATTGCATCTTGCATTGCTTCCGCACCGTAAAGGCCGGCTGCAAAATCCTGGAAGCCGGTTTGCATCATTTCGGCACGAGCTTTCTGGAAGTTTTCGCGCGAGGCCTTGACCTTTCCCAGCGTGCCTTGTCCAGAGGCCTTCCAGAACAACATGAAGGCCTCGTTCGGCGTGCCGACGGATTGCGCCATCTCACGGTCGTAAGCGGCCTGATCTCCCCGTATGAAGGCAAGGTCACTCAACACCAAATGGATGACAAACCCATCCTGCTTTTGCGCTACAGCCTGATCACACACACTCTTGGCCTCATCGAAGCGATTCAGAGATTCATAGGCCGCTGCGAGATCCTGGATGGCATAGGCGTCCTTAGGATCAACGCGCATGGACTCACTGGCAAAATCGACTGCTTTCCCAGGCTGGCCCAGAGTGCCGTAGAGGAGAGCGGTATTGTCGCGCGGGCTGGTATCGCGAGGATAAGTCTGGATCCATTGTTGGTAGGTTGCGATGGCTTTCTCGGGATCCAATGCCACTTCGTCGTAGTAGTGGCCCAGGATGTAAAACTTTTCGCGCTGGCTGGCTCGATCCCGCAAGTCATAGGCTTTCTTGAGAGCCTCGTTCCCTTCCTTCGGTTTAGTAAGGTTGGAATACGCAATCCCTAACGTGGCGTAGGCCATGGCAAAATTGGGATCGAGTTCGACCGCTCGCTTGAGATGCGGGAATGGCTGCGGTGTCGTTGGTTTTTTGATGTTCAGCGTATCCCAGGCTGTAGGCCTGCAAGGCCTCCAGTGACGAAGTGGTCGCCTGCTCCAGCGGGGTGGCAAACTGATTGCACCGACGCCAGCGACTCTCCCATTTTCTGCCGCAGGTTTGACGCCGCCTGGTCCAGCGACTTCAGCACCTGCTCTTTGCTGTCGGCCTCGACTTGTTCTCTGCCCAGCGAATCTCCGGTTTGGGCGTTGGTGGCGGCCAGAGTGATTACGTAGTGATTGCCCAGGCTGGCAATCGATCCGGTCATCATGGCCTTGATGCCGTCACGCAGGCAGATCTCGCGGCCCACGTCGCTGGTGATGTGCTCGTCCGGCTTGCGTCCCATGAATTGCAGCGACTCCTGAATGCGCGACTCGGGTACCAGATTCAAGTATGGCGACTGCTCGAGCTGCACCGCCAGAGCCTGGTTCAGGGTTCCGTCGAAGACCGCGTCGCCGGTGGTGTTCACAAAATCGGTGAGCAGGATGGAATCTTTTTCGGTGAGAGACTGAGATTTTCTGTAGTGGAAGAAGATTCCCAGTCCGATGGCGACGACCAGCAAGGCAGCCAGTGCGATACCAGATTCCGCGTTTTGACGATTGAACCGCGGGTGGAATTGCTACGGCACTTGATCCTGAAGCTGCCTGTGCCACGGGAGTTGAGGCCGCACTTGAGACTGGAGCCGCCGACACCAGTTGCACCGCACTTGCCGAACCTGAGGACGGAGTTGGCGACTCTTCGGCTTGGGCGCTCACCGAGCTGTGGCCGGAATCCATTTCGCGCTTGAGGCGTTTCAGATCGGTGCGCATGTCGGAGGCGTGCTGATAACGCATCTCGCGATCTTTTTCCAAAGCTTTGTTGATGATGCGTTCAAGGTCGGCGGGAAGGTCGGGGTTCAGGCGGACGGGAGCGACTGGAACTTTGTGAAGGATGGAATCGAAGAGGACTGCGGTGGTCTCGCCGCGAAAGGGCAGGGTGCCGGTCGCCATTTCGTAGAGGACGGCGCCGAAGGAAAATAGATCGGTGCGTGGATCCAACTCCTTGCCGCGAGCCTGCTCGGGAGACATGTAGGCGACCGTGCCCACGGCCGATCCTGGGCTGGTCAGATGCGCTTCCAGGACGGCGGTCTCGGTTACGTCAATCGGCGCGCTGCTGCCGGGGCGGCCTTCGGTCTTCATTTTGGCGAGGCCGAAATCGAGGACCTTGGAGTGTCCGCGCTTGGTCACGAAAATGTTGGCCGGCTTGATGTCGCGATGGACAATGCCTTCGGCATGGGCGGCGTCTAGAGCATCGGCGACCTCGATGCTTAACGAGAGCAGGGTTTCCATCTCCATGGGCCTGCCCGCGATCAGGTGCTTGAGGGTCACGCCTTCGAGATACTCCATGGCGATGAAGGCGCGTCCGTTTTCTTCGCCGATGTCGTGAATGGTGCAGATGTTGGGATGGTTCAGTGCCGAGGCGGCCTGGGCTTCACGGCGGAAACGGGCGACGGATTGAGGGTCGCGGGCAACGTCCTCGGGAAGAAATTTTAGAGCGACGAAGCGGTAGAGACGCGTGTCTTCCGCTTTGTACACCACTCCCATGCCTCCGCCGCCTAACTTCTCGAGGATGCGGTAGTGCGAGATGGTTTCGCCGATCATGGGTTCCCCAAGCTGGTAATGCGTGGAAGGCTGTGGTCTGCCATGTTAGGGGCGGAAAAGATGGGAGTCAAATGGACACGTATGGCAAGTGTGACGCAGCTTTGTCATTCTGACCGACGCCTCCTGGTTCGTTCCAGTTTTAATCAACGACAAATTTTTGCGGGCTAGTGACTTTGCCGTTTGGAGTTGTGACCGCAATTTTTCCGGTCTTCGCGCCGGCCGGCACGGTAGCCTGGATCAGGTTCGGAGCGATTACCGTAAAGCTCGCCGCCTTTGAGCCAAAGGTAACTTTGGTCGCTCCAAGAAGTCCGCCCCCTGCAATGTCGACCTGCGAGCCTGGGGTGCCGCGGGCCGGGTCGAGGTTGTTGATCACCGGCAAGATGTGCATGTTTTGCTGACTTTGAACCTGTTCCTCACCACCGGCGGGATTGGTGAGAGTGACGACAATCGGCCCATCGACCGCATTGTCGGGAGCGATGGCGGTAAGGTAGGTATTCGAGACCGGTTGGAATGTTCCCGCAACCCCGCCGAAGGTCACACTAACTGCTTCGCCCAGGTTATCGCCGAGGATTTGTACCGGAACGCCGGGCTTCACCCAGATTGGACCGGCAGTAATAATGTTGTGGAAGGGAACGGTTGGCACCAGAGCGTAAAGGTCCCCAGGTCCGTCACCTTCTGGGAGTAACCCGTACAATGTCCCATCCGTGTTCTCGGTGAGGGTGGCGAAGGGTCCAAAAGCTCCCGTGTCCACACAATCGAAGTTGGGGAACTCAGCGAGCTTGGTAAAAGTCCCGCTGGTGCTGATACGAAACAAGGTGCCGCAAGTGTTGGTTCCACCCAGCGAAGTTCCTCCATAAAGGAATCCATCGGACGCAGCTAACAAGCCGTTCGATGGTTCAGCGCCGTCGGAATTCTGACCAGAGGCGGGGAGCGAACCAAAACTGTGCAAGACAGTTAGCTTGTGGCCGGGCAGGGTAAATTTGAAAATGACGCCGGTTCCGTTTGCACCTCCTAGAAGCGTTACTCCATACAAATTGCCGTCCGGTCCGAGAGTGAGACCGAAGGGAGCCTTGCCGTGAGTGCCGTCGAATGTATGGACAACTTTGACCTTTCCGGCTGTGGTCAAGCGGAAGATCGTCCCATTGGAACCGCTCCACTGGGCGGCGTACAGATTTCCATCCAGTGCGGCCACCAGCGGGGTTGGACCATAAGGTGCTGTCGGTGATGCAATGGTGCCTGGAAGCACCTGGTAGACTCCGCCTGGATACGTAATCCGATAGGCCGATATGCCAACCAGTCCGTAAAAGTTTCCATCGCGTGCTTGGGTTGGGGCTGTCACGGGGGAGCCTTCGGCCGCGGTGAAATTGTGGATCGCCGTCAGGGTACTGGGAGGTGTGTACCGGAAAACGGAAGTAGCGCCGCTAATCGTCTGTTCGGTTGTGCCGTAGAAGTTCCCATCAGAGCCCAGGCTCAAAGCGGCGTATGGCTCAAAGCCGTTAGCATCGTCCGCGAATTGCCACTCCAGGTTCGCGGTTGCACTTGTGGGATTAAAGCTGAACAGGGTTCCGAGATCGTTGCTGCCAGCTCCCTGGAATGTGCTGCCGTAAAGATTACCGTCACTCCACCTGCTGAGTTGACCTAGATCAAGCGGCGTGCATCCGACCTTGCAACTCATGCTGCCGAAATTGTAAGCCTCCACGTAGGTGAATTGGGCGTGTAAAGTCGCTCCCGAAAAGACGATCAGGATCATGCAGGCCACCATTGCCGCGCTGAACCTTAGGGATCGCACTGGGGCTGTGGATGCATTTTTTATTGAAGGGTTCCGCATGAGACGCTCCTTCTGCTTTGTTTCGCTGCATGAGCCTGGCGGGGCCGCTGGCTCGACGATCGGACGCGGGTATGATGCGTCAAGACGATGGAAATGTCCAGTGGATTCGGGGAACACGGGGATGGGAACAGATTGCTTCGATCTCGCCTATGTCGTTATGTGTAGCCGCCACAGCAGATAACTTACCGACTCTCGCAGCAAGGCGGCTCCCCGCTGCCATATCGAATGCGGAACTGAATCCGGGCGCGGGGCGGCCTGGACCTGCATACCTTCATGTTTCAGAAGTTTGCGGATGCGGAATACGTGGTAGGCATCGCTGACGGCGACGCAAGTGTGCAAATGGTTGGCGCGCATGATGACGGCAACCCGCTGGGCGGATTCTGAAGTGTCCGAGCCGGTGGTTTCGGCGATCAGACTGGACTCGGGAACGCCGCGATGCATGAGGTAGTCGTGGCCGACTCCGCCTTCGCTGAATTTCGGATCGTCGGCAAAGCCTCCGGTGGTGATAACCACGGGAGCGATGTGTTGCTGGAAGAGGTCGAAGGCGTGGTCGAGGCGGGCGCGGTACACAGGTGATGGGCGGCCGTCGTATTGAGCGGCGCCGAAGACGACGATGGCGTCCGCGGGATGCAGATCGTGATTCCTGGATTCGTGGACGATTCCAAAACTGACGTGAATGATGGCAGCCGCCACCAGGAATACGGCCAGAAGCAGCGACCACAGAATCCAGTGGCGCGACGGACGCCGGTCAGTTGCAGATGCAGTCATCCTCGGGCAAAGAACTCGGAAATTACCTGGGCGGAAATCGCGCCTTCGCGCTGGATTTTCCAACGCGCCTCTTCATCGGTGAGGTCGACGATGGTCGACGCCACGTCGCGGGGCGAGGTGCCGCCGTCCACGATGATGGCAATGCGGTCATGGAGCTGGTCGCGCACGGCTTCCGCGGTCGTACATTCGGATTCACCGCTGAGGTTGGCGGAAGTCGCGGTAATGGGAATTCCCGCCGCCTGCACTACGGCAAGCGGAATGGCGGAGTTGGGAATGCGCAACGCCACGTTCCCGGTATTTGCCGTGACCTTCAAAGGCAGGCGCGATGACGCGCGGATAATCATGGTCAGCGGGCCGGGCCAGAATTTGCGGGCGAGCGCGTAGAACTCTTCAGGTAAGGGTTGGGCCAACTCTTCCGCTTGGTCCACACTTTCAATCAGCAGGGACAATGGCTTGTGGCGGGAGCGGGACTTGATCTCGTACACGCGATCGACGGCGCGCAGGTTAAATGGGTCGGAGGCGAGGCCGTAGAAGGTGTCGGTGGGCATGCCCAGCACTTCGCCGGCGCGAATTTGGTCGGCCGCATAACGGATGAGAGATGCTTCCGGGTTCTCACTGCTGATCTTTACGATTTCCGCGCGCACTGGTTTCGTCCCCGTTAGGCTGTAAAAATTGCGAGACTTAACATACCACGGAGAAGCGCTGGAAGCCGAGAGGAACGAGGGGCGAGGGCGCGGAAAAGCACAATATCCCGCTGGACCAGCTAGAGTCTATGGATACACGGACGCTTTCGATCTACTGCTGCGGTGGGCTGGTCGCTTTCTCAGACTCTTTCATTAAATCGGCAGTCTGTTCCTCGAGGCGTTGCTTGGCCGTCTCCATGTAGCGATTCATAATCGGCATGATAGCTCTGCATCGCTTCGGCCATGATTCCCGGCATGTCCTTCAGTATCTTTTGCCCCACCGGCGAAGAATAAAACGTGATAAGTTCCTCGACATCACGCTTGGTGAAATGTTTCTGATACACCGGAACCATAGCCTGAATCATTTCGTCCCAGGGCATGCCGGCAAACATGTCGTCCATCATTTTGTTCATTCGGGACTCAAAGTCGGCAGGAAGTTTGTCTTTGTCTTTCAAATACTGCTCATGCACCATCTGATGCATGGGCTTCGACATGGCCACCGCCATCTGCTTCATCATGTCGTGGGAGTGCACCGTGTCGAGATAGGTTTGGATTTCGGCGGCGGAGGCTGGAGCATCAGGGTCGGTTTGCTGGGCTAGAACACCACAACAAAAAGCCAGGCAAAGAATGACGGTGAGGCAAAGACGCTTCATGTTGAACCTCCACAAAACTATGAGAAGGATAAGCCGTTCATGGTAGTTAATCCAGCAGTTTTCGGCGGTTTTAGCGAAAAATTCATAATCCGAGGGGCCTATACTCGCGGTGCAGGATTCGCTACGAGTATGATTCTGTGCAGACTGCATTGATAGACAAGACCTTGCCAGAAAATCAGTGAACACGAAACCAAGCAGCAGCGCGGGGAGCGGTCAGGGCCGTCTCCGCCCCATTGAAGGACGTCACAATGCGCTGGTGAAAGAGCTGCGGCGCGCGTTTGCCGACGGCGATCTCACTCCAGACGGGTATTGTGCCATTGAAGGGGTGCGCATTATTGAAGAGGCCGTCCGTAGCGGGTTGAAGTTTCGGGCGATCTTTTTCCGGAATTCCGCAGCCAATGTCGCGGAACGGCTGCTGCCGCAAATGGCTGCGAGTGTCGAGACGCTCTTGCTTCCGGACAAATTGTTTGCCAGTTCGGTCCCGAGCGAGACTCCGCAAGGCGTCGCGGCATTGGTGCGATGCAAGCAGTTTTCTTTCCAGGATGTCCTGGCCAAATCACCGACCGGGCCGTTGCTGGCGATTGCCGGGGTGCAGGATCCGGGAAATCTGGGCACGATCCTGCGGTCAGCGGAGGCATTTGGAGCGGGCGGCGTGCTGCTCGGCGAAGGAACGGCTGGCCCGTTCAACTCCAAAGTGATTCGGGCTTCGGCGGGTTCGGTGTTTCGGTTGCCGACTTGCGAAGGCGAACCTGGGGGAGGCTTTGCCGCAAATGAGGTCGCAAGGACTGCGGCTGGTGGCCACGTCTTCGCATAAAAGCAAGCCGCTAGGCGAAGCCGATCTGTCCGGACCATTGGCGATTTTTATTGGGAGTGAAGGCGCTGGACTGCCCCGAGAGTTGCTGGCGCAGATGGACGAGGTCGTAGCGATCCCACACTCTCCAAATGTGGAGTCTCTGAATGCGGGAGTGGCGGCCAGCATTGTGTTGTATGAAGTGGCGAGGCAGAGAAAATAGTTCACCACGGAGACACAGAGGCACTGAGAAAAACCTTTTCTATTGTTGTGCGAGGAATTTTTATTGCTTTTGCATTTCTCCGTGTCTCGGTGTCTCCGTGGTGAAATGAATTTGTATGGGGCTTTTTCAAACCATTCCGGATAGATGACAATCCTGGCGATCGCGCTCGTCCGCTGGCCGATCGTATGCGTCCGCGCACGCTGGATGAATTCGTTGGCCAGGAACATCTGGTCGGGCCCGGCAAACCGCTGCGCACGCAGATTGAGCGGGATGACACTGGCTCGCTCATTTTCTGGGGGCCGCCGGGAACAGGGAAGACGACGCTGGCGCAGATCATTGCGCACATGACCAAGGCGGAGTTCATCGAGTTTTCCGCGGTGCTGGTGGGGATCAAGGAAATCAAGCAGGTGATGGCCGACGCCGAACGCGCCAAACAATATGGCACGCGCACGATTGTTTTTATCGACGAGATCCATCGCTTCAATAAGGCCCAGCAGGACGCGTTTCTGCCGCATGTGGAGAAAGGGAACATCCGGCTGATCGGGGCCACCACGGAGAATCCTTCGTTCGAGATTATTTCGGCGCTGTTGTCACGCAGCCGAGTGTATGTGCTCAAGCCACTGGCGGAAGAGCAGATCGTTTTGCTGCTGAAGCGGGCGCTGGCGGATGAAGAACGTGGATTAGGAGCGTTGAAATTGCGGGCATCCGATGCGGTGCTGACGAAGATCGCGTCTTACTCCAGCGGCGATGCACGCAGCGCTTACAACGTGCTGGAAGTTGCAGCCACGCTGGCACGAGGAGCAGCCGGCAAAGAAGTTGGCGCGGAGATTACCGATGAAGTGGTACGGGATGCGGTGCAAAAGCGCGTCCTGCTCTACGACAAGACTGGCGAAGAACACTACAACCTGATTTCGGCGCTGCATAAATCGGTGCGAAACAGCGATCCCGACGCGTCGCTCTATTGGCTGGGACGGATGCTGGAGGCTGGAGAAGATCCTTTGTACGTAGCCCGGCGCGTGGTGCGAATGTCAGTGGAAGACATCGGCCTGGCCGACCCGAATGCGCTGTCTTTGTGCATGGCGGCACGTGATGCGGTGGATTTTATCGGCATGCCGGAAGGCAATTTGGCGTTGGCACAGGCGGTGGTTTATCTGGCGCTCGCGCCCAAGTCGAACGCCCTGTACACGGCGTACGGTGCGGTACAGCAGGACGTGGAGCAAACTGCGGCCGAGTCGGTTCCGTTGCATTTGCGAAATGCGCCCACCGGGTTGATGAAGGGATTGGGTTACGGAGAGGGTTATCAGTATGCACATGACTTAGAAAGCAAGATCGCCGACATGCAATGCCTGCCCGACAATTTGAAAGACCGGGTTTACTATCGTCCGACGAATGAGGGTGTGGAAAAGCGGATTCGGGAGCGAATGGAAGAAATCAAGAAAAAGCGGGTGCAAATCGGAGCCAAGTCTGACCCGAAAAAAGAATCTCAGGCATGAATCGGAACATCTGAAACGCAAGGGAATTTTCTTTCCAGGAGGGCTATGAAATGGCTACTAGCCCAGGAATAAGCGACCGCGATTATACTGCTGCGCGTCCGCTGCAAATCGAGCAGGTGGAAGAACTGCTGAAATTGCAGAAGGCGGCGCAGAAGATCGCGTCCATCCTCGATCTCGACCTACTCATCGACAAAATAGTGAATGATGTAGCGCACACCTTCGGATACGTCGAGGCCAGCATTTACCTGCACGACGAAAATCGCGGCGCCATGGTTTTGACCGGAGTACACGGCTGCACTATTGATTGCACCAGTCATTGCCTGAGAATTGGCAAGGATGGCATGGTAGGCCACGTGGCCGCCACCGGGAAACCACACTACGCTCCTGACGTGCGGGTGGATGAGTATTACATTGCTTGTGATGAGTCCACGCTTTCCGAACTGGCCATTCCGCTGCATGTAGAAGGGAACCTGGTGGGAGTGTTCATGGCTTCTCACCATGAGCTCGATGCATTTCCGCCGGAGCAACGCAGACTGTTGCAGGCGCTCTGCGACCACTTCGCGGTAGCGGTGCGCAATGCCCGGCTGTTTCAGCACGAGCGGCGGGAGCGGGAAAAAATGAGCCAGGACGGGCACGAAGCCCGCACCATCCAGCAGGCCCTGCTTCCCAAGAGCTCGCCGTATATTCCGGGCTTCGCGATCACCGGCCTCTGCATCCCGGCGGGTGCGGTGGGGGGCGATTGGTATGACTTTATCTCTCTGGACGACGGACGCTGGGGGCTGGTGCTGGCCGACGTTTCTGGAAAAGGGACGGCTGCGGCTTTGCTGATGTCCGCGACCCGAGGCATGCTTCGTTCCCTGGCTGAAACTGCCCACGGTCCCGGAGAAGTCTTGGGCCGCTTAAACCGGCTGCTGGTGGATGACTTCCCCAGCGGCAAGTTTGTCACCATGGTGTATGCAGTGCTCGATCCGGTCAGGCGCACCTTGACCTACTCCAGCGCCGGCCATTTGCGGCCGCTGATCGTAGAGAAGGATGGCCCGCGCTTCCTGAATTCGGAACGCGGAATCCCGCTGGGCCTGGGTTTTGGAAGCTACTCGGAAGTCGAAATTCCGCTGAGCGTCGGTTCGCGACTGGTGTTCTACAGCGACGGTATCACCGAAGCCGCCAACTCCGGCGACGAAGAATACGGTGCGGCACGGCTTGAAAACCATGTGCTCGGTACTGAGTCGTCGCCCGAAAGCATCCTCGATGATGTGCGTTCGTTTACCGACGGGGAACGCCTGTACGACGACGCGACGGTTATTATGGTTCGCGCGTTGGCATAGCCGGCATTTTCAATAACAGATATGGATTACAAAACGGTCTCCCTCCCAAGGTTCACCATCGTAGGAATTTCTGCCCGGGTTTCCAATGAACAGCCACAGGAAATCGGACAACTCTGGCAGCAGTTTTACGCTGAGGGCGTCGCCGGCAAAATTCCCAACAAGAAATCAGAGAATATTTATTCGGTCTACATCGACTACGAAAGCGACCACACCAAGCCGTATACGCTAGTGATCGGTTGTGAAGTAAATGACGCCTCTTCCGTGCCGGCTGGACTGGTGTCGAAGACCGTTCCAGCAGCCAAGTATGCGGTGATTCCCGCCAACGGCAAGCAACCGGACTCGGTGATCGCCGCGTGGCAGCAAGTCTACGGGTATGGCCTGGCGCGAACCTATAGTGGGGATTTCGATCTTTATGTGAGCAAGGGGCCCGATCCGTCCGGCCTGGACGTGAGCCTTTACGTTGCGATTCGGTGAGAGAAATTACCGGAAGCGCGCACGATGTTCCTGAAGTATGCAACGGTCCATGATCACAAAAATCCCCGCCTTGCGGGCTTTTTCCGCTGCTTTTTCGTTGATCACTTCTTCTTGCATCCAAATGGCGGGAACTTTCAACTGGATGGCCTGATCCACGACCTCTTCGACGAACTCCGAACGCCGGAAGATGTTCACGATGTCAATCTTTCCGGGAACGTCGAGCAGTGAGGCGTAGGCTTTCTCTCCCAGAGAACCCTTGATGTTAGGATTCACCGGAATAATTCGGTAACCATGCGTCTGCATATATGCAGACACGCCGTGGCTGGGGCGCAGTGGGCTGTTGGAGAGTCCGACGACGGCAATGGTTTTGGAACGCAGCAGGAGATCGGCGATCGGGTCGGGCTCGGGCGACGTAGCCATCGGCAATCATTGTAACTAGGTGGGCAGCGAGAAACCAGCTTGCCGGCATCTCCGGGGGAGCGCACTGCGGTCGCGAGGGCTTTGCGATTTAGTCGTGCTTTTTGGTGGTATCCAGCTTCTGCCGGAACATTTTCGTGGCGAGTTTGCGGATGGTATCGGAAACTTCTTTGTTTCCCGACAGATGTTTGAGATCGTTGACCATCAGGTGCTTGACCAGTCCGAGAGAAACATCGATTGGAGTGCGGGGATTAGAGACTAGATTTCGTATGACCCCGTATTGCTTGATGAAGCGACGCTTCATGGGAATGGCACGCAACACGGCTTCCAGCACGTTCTTCTGCCCGGCAAACTTTTCGACCTCACCGTCGGTGACTTTCGGCGATTCCAACACTGCCAGAGCCACAATTTTCGTGCCGTCGCGAATCAATAGCGAACGTTCTTCCTTCGAACCCTTCATGGCCAGTTGAATGCGGCCAGTGATATCCAGTTTTCCAATCTTCTGCAGGGCGCTGCCCCGTTTTTCCTCGGCTGTCAGGATTGATTTCTTCTGGGGAGGCCGTTTGAACTCGGGCTCGGCTGCTTCGGTTGCGACAGCCGGAGCTTCTGTCTTTGCTTCCGCTTGTGCCGTTTCGGGGGGAGCGAGTTCTTCGTGAATTCCGCCAATCGGCTGGAAGGGTTTGTCGGCTTCAGCAGCGATCTCGCCGGCATGCTCGGTCAAGTATTTAGTGATTTCTTCATCGGGAACATCGGGGCCAGTTTCGGTATCCACAGCGGCGGAAGCGACAGACTCTTGCGGTGCAGAAGGGGCCGCAGCTTGCGAAGTCGGGGTCTCGGGATTTTTTGCCAGTTCAACGGCCGCCGCGGACTCTCTTGTCAAGGACGAAATCCTCTCCTCGATCCCAGTCGATTGAATCCCGGTGAGGTTGGGATTGGAAGCCAGCTCAAGCATGATTTCTCGCGAGCGGTTGACCCGTTTGCTGTTCACCATGGCGTCCGCCATATCTCGCGAAATCGAACCGGCCAGCGCCAGAACGGACTTTTCTGTCACTGACGGATTCTCCAGCAGCGCGGGCAATAGCGCAGGCCGAAGATTTCGGGAGTCGATCAGGTAATCCAGCACTTCTTTGGGAGTGGTGGGATTGGAAGCTGCGGCCAGCGAGGACGTCTCGTCCCAGCCGGCGAGAGTAAGACTCGCCTGCTCGCTGAAAACTTTGTTATGGATCGCCAGATGGACCAAGATCTCGATCATTTCCTGCGGGGGGATGGAAAGTGCGCCGCGCGCGGCAGATTGCATCAGGGTGGATGGCACCGCCGAGGCGCGTATCAATTCGAGCATGCGCGGCATAATTTCTGGCTACCTCTGTTGGTTGCGGCGACGGACTGGCGGGCGAGCCGGTCTGCGCTTGGCAACCAGCGCTTCCAGTTCGCTGACTACTCGTCCCAGTTCATCGATTAACCGGTTCCGATGCTTGCCACGAAATTCCTTCAGTAAGGCCCGATAGTACCAGAGCGTGCCCTCCCGTTTTCCTTGAAACCGTTGCCAGATTGGTTCCCCGATTTCGCGATAGTCGGCCAGAATGCTGCGAGCGTTGTGCAGTTTGTCGGCGGACGAAACCAGGCGTGTGTCGGCATCCGCGGTTCGTAATCGCTGAATGTATTGCTCTTTGCGCTCACGCCAGGGCGGTTTGGGAATCACGTCGGTGTCGGAGCAGGCTTCGACCACATCGGCCACACGTTTGCCGAAACGGCGGCGGACTTCCTTGAGCATGGGGGCGCCGCCGCAGTCCTCGACCACATCGTGCAACAAGGCCGCGATGGCCAGGTCTTCATCGCCTCCGGATTCCAACACCAGGGCTGCGACGCTTAAAAGGTGCGAGACGTACGGAGTCCCCGTTCCCTTGCGGATTTGGCCTGCGTGCTTCTGGGTGGCAAAGAGCAGGGCCTGCTCGAAACGGCGGGTGAGGTTGATGGACAGCTTAAGCTTCCGCATCATCTTTCGTTCGGGTTCGCGCCTGATATTCCAATACTTCCGCAGCCTCCGAGTTAAGCCGCTCGGCTGCACCGTTGATCCGTTGCAGATCGAGGGCCGCAACCTCGGATGGATCGTCGGAGGGTATAGTGGAAACCTTTTTTTTCACGCCATCTCTTATGTTACTACTAACTGAAAATTGGCCTCGCTGCGCTCGGCTGGACAGACGAGGCGTCCGTCCCTACGTGACCAGTTACCCTTGCTTTTCTCCTCGCCGCATGCGCAGATAGGCGCCGATGAAGGGTTGCAAGTCACCATCGATCACCTTGTCCACGTCGCCGACTTCCATCCTGGTGCGATGGTCTTTGATCAAGCGATAGGGCTGCAAAACGTAAGACCGGATCTGGGAGCCGAAGTCGATATCCAGCTTCGAGTCTTCGATCTTCCTGGTGACTTCGCGCTTCTTCTCTAGTTCGTATTCGTAGAGCTTCGAACGCAACATGCTCATGGCACGGTCTTTGTTCTTGTGCTGCGAGCGCTCGTTCTGGCATCCCGCCACAATTCCCGTGGGGAGGTGGGTAATTCGTACGGCCGAGTCTGTGGTATTGACGTGCTGGCCGCCCTTGCCGCTGGATCGATAGGTATCGATGCGCAGATCTTCCGGCTTGATGATGACTTCAATGCTGTCGTCAATTTCCGGGGAAACATAAACGCTGGCAAACGATGTGTGACGACGCTTGGCCTGATCGAAAGGCGAAATGCGCACCAGGCGATGCACGCCGATTTCACTGGTGAGCAACCCGAAAGCATATTGCCCATTCACTCCGAAAGTCACGGATTTCAGTCCCGCTTCTTCGCCCGGTTGATATTCGTACATGGCGGTCTCGAAGCCCTGGCGTTCGGCCCATCGTAAATACATGCGGAGCAGCATTTCCGCCCAGTCCTGCGACTCAGTACCGCCGGCGCCGGGGTGGATGGTCACGATCGCATTGAGCGCGTCATGCTTGCCGGAAAGAAGACTTTCGGTTTCCAGGCGACCGACGAACTGGCGCAAAGAATCAAGTTCGCGACGAATGTCGGCATCGACGTTCTCGCCTTCGCGGGACAAATCGAAATAGGCGGAAATATCGCCGGTGCGCCGGGTCAGTTCAGCCTCGTTGGCCAACATGTCTTCCAGGCGCTTTTTTTCGCGCATGACTTGCTGGGATTTTTGCGGATTCGACCAGAGATTGGGCTCGGCGGCCTGCTTGTCGATCTCGGCTAATTGCGGACGCAGATTGCCTGCGTCAAAGATACTCCCGGAGCTCTTGGACTTTGCCTTTTAGCGCTGCGTATTCTTGCTCGAGCTCTTGGTTCATGAGGTTCGTTCTACCTTGGTGCGAAATAGGAAACGGGCGATGAGCGCCACTACTGAAATTATCGCACACAGGTAAGCGAACCAGTCGCCATAGCGAGTGTAGAGAGTGGTTACGTTGGACAAGGCATAGGGGGCAAGAAGAGCGGTACGAATTTTGCGCGGAACGGAGGCGACTACTCTTCCATAGGGATCAATCGACGCAGAGACTCCGGTGTTGGTGTCGCGCAACAGCCAACGGGCGTTTTCCACGGCGCGCATGCGAGCCTGTTTCAAATGCTGGGCGTAGGCGCCGCTGTCTCCATACCATCCATCGTTGGAGATATTCACGAAAACCTGGGCCCCGTTGGCCGCCAGTTGGCGGACCTCGTCCGGGAAGATGGATTCGTAGCAGATGAACACGCCCAGCTTTTTGCCCCCCGCATCGAGTGGCGCGCGGGATGTGCCGTGAGAAAAGTCGCCGACTTCTTTAGTCAGTCCTCCAGCAAAGAAAAATAGACGCCGGAAAGGCACGTATTCACCGAAAGGAACGAGATGAATTTTGTCGTAGCGCGAAACCCACTGCCCGCCGGGGCTCACGAGCGATCCGGAATTGTAGAACTCGGTTGCTGATCCTGGAGTTATGCCGGCAGGAGTACCGACACTCCCCGCGATGACCCAGGTGTTGGACTGGCGCGCGATATTGCTGATGGCTTCTCGAAAGACTGGGTCCCCCGCATAGAACGGCGCGGGATTCTCTGGCCACACGGTGAGGCCCGGGAGAGTCGGACCTTGGGCCTGGGACGGAACACTTGTTGAGGCCCTGAGGCTGATGGAGGAAAGATCACGCAGCGTGGCGTCGAAATAATCTCTCGTCCACTCGGATGCCTGGAGAATAGGGATGTTCGGCTGCACCAGGAGGGCTGCGCGATCCGTGATCGCGGGAGGCGTCGGAATCCATTGTCCGCATTGCAGGACCGCTGCGGCAGCAAATGAAGCGATCAGCAGCAACTGGCGTTTCTCTCTTCTCACCAGAAAAGCCGTCGCCACGGCCACGTTCACAACCATGATTTCGAAGGACAGGCCGTACACTCCGGTGAAAGTGGCGAGCCGCGCCAGTGGGACGTTATCCACTTGAGTGGTTCCCAGCAGGTCCCAGGGGAAACCGGTGATGCGGGTGCGCGCCAGTTCCACGGCAACCCAGACAATCGGCGCGAGGAGTAAGGCGCGGCGGCTTAGACTACGATCGGCAAGCAGAGCGATGATCAGGCCGAAGACGCCGTGGTAGATTGCAAGATATAAACAGAAAAGCATTAGAAGGCCCAGCGCAGCCGGGGTGTTCACGCCGCCGTACTGGCGCATGGTGTTGTAGATCCAATAGCAGGTACCGGCATACCAGAAAAAGCCGCAGACATAAGCGAGAAAAAACGCCTGCAATGGACGTGCGGGAAGAAGTTTAATGCCTTCGCGGAGTTGCAGAGTGTCCGGCTCGCGCGCCCGCAGCAATGCCAGTAGCAGCGGCGTTAAAGCCACCCAACCCAGCATGTAAAAATTGGGCAACGGGAAGATTACGATCTGCAGACCAGCCGACAGCAGGACCAGAAGCCACGCACTCGGGTGAATCTTTCGCACCGGCAAGGATAACAAACCCAGGGGACTCGCTCGGATGAACCATAGGGGTAGTAGCTGGAATCGAAATGCAGAGGCCCTGCGCGGCGCAAAGAACGCTTGCTCAGGATGACGGTTTTTATGTTTTTCATTTGGAATGTGCAGTGTTCAAAGCGTTACTCCCGCGTTCTTCAACGAAATTGCAACGACCGAACGTATAAAATTCGACGTGTTGAATGAAAGCATCCATTCCGCCGGCGGTGCACTAGAACAGCATTTACCGGGCTCATCTCGCAAAACCACAATTCTGCTCGCGCTCCTGCTGGCCCTGGGGACGTTCGCCCTCTATGTTCCATCCCTGCACAACGGCTTCGTCAATTACGACGACCCGGACTACGTCACGGCCAATGCTCATATTCGGCAAGGGCTCTCCAGGAGCAACATCGCCTGGGCTTTCACCGCGACCGACGAAGCCAACTGGCATCCGCTGACCTGGATTTCACACATGGCCGATGTCCAGTTCTTCGGATTGAATCCGACTGGGCATCACCTGACCAGCGTTTTGCTGCATGCCATCAATGTTGTGCTGCTTTTTCTCTTGCTCGGCAGGGCGACCGGCCACACGCTGCGCAGCGCGATTGTGGCGGCGCTATTTGCGGTGCATCCTTTGAATGTGGAATCGGTAGCCTGGGTGGCCGAGCGGAAAACGCTACTCTGCATGCTCTTTCTCCTGCTCACGCTTTGGGCCTACGGATGGTACGCGAGGAAGCCGGGAGTACCGCGATACCTGAGCGTGGTAGTTCTGTTTGCTTTGGGATTGATGGCGAAGCCGATGGTTATTACGCTGCCGTTTGTGCTGCTCTTATTGGATTACTGGCCGTTGCAGCGGTTGGGCAGGCTGAACGCGGATGGAACGCCTGCTTCGGGACCTACATTTTTCAGACTATTTGCCGAGAAAATTCCACTGTTTGCGATGTCAGTCGCGAGCGCTCTGATTACGGTGTACGCACAACATAGCGGCGGTGCGCTCGGAATTACGGCTGCGTTGCCGATAAGCCTTCGGATCAAGAATGCCATTTATTCCTATCTGGCCTATATCTTCAAGGGGGTTTGGCCTTCGCATCTGGCGGTGTTCTATCCCCATCCGGAGAATTCCCTGGCTTTGTGGAAAGTGCTGGCAACGGTAATTTTATTGTTGGCGATCACTGCCCTGGTCTGGCGCTTCCGGAGGAAAAGATATTTGCTGGTGGGCTGGCTTTGGTATCTCGGGATGATGATTCCAGTAATTGGAATTGTGCAAGTCGGCCGCCAGGCGATGGCGGACCGTTATGCGTACATTCCGTTTATCGGGTTGTTCGTGATGGTGGTATGGCTGGCGGCAGAATTGTTTGCTCGCATTCGACTCTCATTTTCAACGAAGGTTGTAATCACCCTGGCGGTGTTGTCCGGCTACGCCTTTGTTTCCTACATCCAGATCGGTTATTGGCGGGATAGCGTCACGCTCTTCACGCATGCACTGCAGGTCACAAGCAACAATGGCATAGCGGAAGACAATCTGGGCGCCGCACTCATGGACGCGGGGCATCCCGAACTCGCCCTACCGCATTTCGAAGCTGCCGTCCGTTTGGTGCCGCAACTGGCCACGGGGCACTACAACCTGGCGACAGTGCTGCATGAGCAGAACCAGATTGAGGCGGCGATGCGCGAGTATCAACTGGCCCTCACCTACGCCTCCGATCCCACGGAAGCGGCGCGGGCTCACAACAATCTGGGCGTGTTACTGATGCAACGGAACCAACCAACGGCGGCCATTGCGGAATTTAACGCCGCGATCCAAGCCAATCCGAATGAGCAGAACAGTTATCTGGGGCGAGGGTCACTCGAATATCAGGAGCATAGCCTCGATGCTGCACTTGCGGACTTCTCCCGGGCGGCACAAATTGCGCCTTCACCCGTGGCTTATTTTTGGATGGGGCGCACGTTCGAAGATAAGGGAGACTTGCGATCCGCGGTTCTAGCTTACGAAGCGGCCTTGCAGATGGCTCCGGGCATGAATGAGGCGCGGACGAGGCTGGATGGGCTGCGGCTCAAATTACAGAAGTGATTGCCTGATTTGCCAAGTCCCGAACGAATTCAATCAGCCTGAGCAAACGCTGCAAGCATTTCGCGGACAAGAGTGTCCGCGCTAGACGGTTATTCTTTCTTCGCTAGCCGCGCCAGTACCGCCAATTGCTTCAAATATTCGTGAACCGGTTGCGCTGGAGTTCCCCAGAACGCTACGCCTTTGCCGCGCAGCACTTTGTTGGGAAGAACGCCGCCTTGTCCGCCGAGCATCACGCCTTCTTCGAGACGCGCGTGTTCGCCGATGCCGACCTGTCCGCCGAGAACGACGTTTTTCTCGATGGTGATGCTGCCGGAGAGCCCGGTTTGCGCGGCAATTATGACATCTTCTCCAATTTGGCAGTTGTGTCCGATGTGGACCAGATTGTCGATTTTTGTGCCGCGTCCGATGCGCGTGATCTCGAGCGCGCCGCGATCAATGGTTGAGTTCGCGCCGATTTCCACGTCATCGCCGATTTCTAGGCGGCCAATCTGCGGGAATTGCTCGCGGCGTCCGGTAGTTTTGTCCTGCACGTAACCAAAGCCGTCGCTGCCCAACACCGCGCCGGCATGGACGACAACGCGGTCGCCGAGCCGTGCTCCGGGATAAATGGTCACATTCGGATGCAGGCGGCAATCGCGTCCAATGCTGACGCCAGCACCAATCACGGTTCCGGCACCGATCCATGTGCCTTGGCCAATCGCCACTCCTTCACTGATCACAACTCGGGCTTCGATGGCAACCTCGGCTCCCAGTTGGGCCGACGGATGCACGACGGCAGAGGTATGCACGCCGACTGGAAGCTCCGGTGACGGACAAAGAAGTCTTGCAGCCCTGGCAAAAGCCAGTCGTGGCTGGGCGGCGATAATCACAGGCTTGGCATAGAACTTCTGCGCGGCGAATTCTCCGGCGATCACGCCTGAAGCTTGCGATTCCAGGGCCAAGGCCAGGCTCTTTTCATCTTCGACAAAGACCAGATCGCCGGCTAAAGCTGACCCGATGCTTGCGATCCCGCTTATTACAACCGCGCAGTCGCCTACAACGCGGGCGCGCACGAAATCCGACACCGCTCGTACAGTGCTGCTCATTGCACCTTTGTATATGTTTGGCGTGGGAAAGAAAAGCTGCGAAAAGAGGGCCAGGGACTAAAATAAGGGCATGGAGAAGAAGGTTTTCTGGATCAGCTTCACTCTATTGGGCCTGATCGCTGATTTCACTTTGCCACTTTGGTGGGCGCTCGGGGCAACCATCCCGGCTGTGTTCGCCAGCTGGTGGATCGCCTACCGCAGCGACTGGTTCTGAGATTGCGGTCTCGAAATGTGGTTACGAATCCGGCAGACAAGGTAAACCACAATGGCAATATTGATCAGGAGCACCGCGATCTTCACTGCGGTTACCCGCCGGGCAATCACATAAATTTCGACAGGAACTAGCGAGCCGGTAATAATTGCGGTGAACCATTCAGCCCAGCGTTTCTCCAGCCATAAGCCGATTCCTTCGGTCAGAAAAAGTCCAGCATAGATCACCCCCCCCAGCCCCAGGGCCTTGATTTTGGCGGGAGTGATGTTGGAAGCTCTTTCAAGAACAATGTTGATGTAGTGGTTGTTGGGATCGAGCTTGAGCAATTCCACCCAGTGCTCAATGATACTCGCCACATCCTGATGAAGCAGCCTCACGGCGCCTGCACTCACCGCGATCAGCAAGGCAGCTTTTGCCAGCTTGAACACTGCGATCAATCGGAGCAATCGGTTGGAGGATTTCATTTGATGGGCGCTAATAGAGTGGGGGCTGCCCCTCCGGCCGCGTCTTCCAGCGGCGATGCACCCATAGCCACTGGTCGGGATAGTGCCGCACGTAATCTTCGATAATTTTGGTGAACAAGGCGGTATTCGCAACGGCGTCGGCATCGTCGTTGCCGGTGCGGACCAGGCTGACGGCGGGATCAAAGCGTAGGCGATATTTGCGCAATACCGGGTCCCAGATGGTGAAACCGGGGACGACCGCCGCATCGGTGCGCAGCGCAATCCTTGCCAGGCCGCTGGCGGTGCAGGCTGGAATCCCGAAGAAGTCCACGAAGACGCCTTGGGGCGGAGTCATATTCGTGTCCATGAGAATGCCGACGGTTTCTCCGCTCCTCATAGCGGAGAGCAGGCCGCGGACGAAATCGTCTTTGTCGACCGTCGAGTTGCCGTGCATGGTGCGATAGCGGCGGGAGAGGCGGTCGAGATACACGTTGTCGAGCGGCCGCATGACGATCTTCAAGGGATGCCCATGCAACGAGTGGGCGAAGGCGGAGAGTTCCCAAGCCCCAAGATGGGCAGTCAGAAATAGCACTCCCTTGCCGCGCGCGAGGGCCCGCTCGAAGTTCTCGAATCCGTCGTACACCACCACCTGGTTGACATTTTCTTTGGTGTATTTAGGAAAAAGGCAAAGTTCGGCCAACTGGCGGCCGAGTGAAGTAAACACGCCGCGCAGGATACGGGCGTGCTCGTGACGGGTCTTTTCCGGAAAGGCCAGCGCGAGATTGCGCATTCCAACCTGTCGCAGGCGGATATGGACCACATAGATCATCCACCCGAGAACAATCGCCGCCGTCCGGGCCAGCGGACGAGGCAGCGTTCCGATGATCTTGATTAGCAGCCACGCTAGCGCGTACTCAAGTCGCTGACGCATGTGGGGAAGGGTGACGGTAGCACTGGTGGAAAATGCCTGTCAAACGTGGGTGCCAGACTCTCGGCTTTGGCCGTTAGGCCCAGGGTTGAGAACCCGGAGCCTAACGCCGAGAGCCTGCAATTCTATTTGCCTGCTTCCTTCGCCCATTTGGCAAGAGTGCTGAGGAACGGATAGGCAGCTTGAGGAGCTTCGACAGTCCCCGAGAGCAGTTCTTTCGACGGGATCAGTTTCCCGTAAAACTCCCGCGTACTGTCGCGGTCGCGTTGCACCGCGGCGCCGCTCAGTTCGAGACCGGCGAATACGCCTCGGGCCCGCGAGTAGCTCAACACCTGCGCGCGCATCTTCCAATCGGTATCGGCCGTGGCGGCGCGTCCCACGGGGCCTGCCGCCACGCTGGCATCCGCGCCCAGCTTGAACTGGCTGGAGAGCATGTTCTTCATTCCATTTTGATTCATGATGAGCATGACCAGATCAACTGCCTGGCCGCCAATCTGCAGGCCGAAACTGCCGCCCTTGATGGTGAAGAATGCCGGCGCGCTCCAGCCTTTGGGGGTACGGCAACTAGCCACGCCGCGTCCGTAGCGGGCGCCAAACACGAAACCGCCCTTGAGCATGGACGGCACTACGGCCACGCATTCGGCGGAGCTCAGTACGTTTTGTGGGATGCCGGTGTCCGGTGCAGCCTGGATTTCGTCCAGAACCGTGGCTGCGGCCTTGATCCGGTCAGCAGCCTTGTTCTCATCGTCATCGGCGGCAAACACAGTCGTGCAGGCAAGGCCCGCAATTACGCATAAGAGCAGTAGTTTTTTCATTTCTCCTCAGCTTTCCTGGATATATGAAGTTGTCCGGGCATAGAAAAGCGCCGGAGGCTCCTGGAAATCGATACCACTGATTCTAAAGGATTCCACGCACGAGGAAATGGTTGTTATGGGCGGGGAAGGCTAGTTGTTGCTGATTCAGGTACTTATGGGGACAAAAAAAATGCGGGGCCAGTAGCGGTGACCCTAAATCTCCGCTCCCAACCCCGTCTCCCAGGTTCTGTGGTAGGTGAATGGAGTATGCGTCGGTTTGGAAAAAGCGGCAAGATTACCTAGGTCATCGTCCTAAAGTAACTGCCGCTTTTCAGGAGCCCCAAACGCTAAAGCGACTGGGGGAATGGCTGGCGGCCTTAACGCAGCGCTGAAGCGACTGCTCCACCCAAAAACCCTGCGCTGAAGCGCGTGAAATCGTTCGGAGCTTAAACGGCCCGACTAGAAGTCGGGCCCTTCCCGCCTTTGTGTTAAGCCTTCCTCATCCGATCTACCAAACGTGGCAAGCGTTGTCGCGAACCATGGGCTGGCCTTTCTTGCAGCCGAAAGCCTTCTGGAACTCCGGCATGTTGGAAACCACTCCATTGACCCGAAATTGGGGTGTGGAGTGAGGATCCGACTGGGCCTCGAGACGCAACAACTCGGGAGTTACGTTCGCACACCAGGACTGGCCGAAGGCAATGAAGAACGTCTGTTCGGGGCTAAAACCCTCGATTTTCTCATCGCTCTTCCCCTCCGCCGCCAGAGTGCTTTCCAGTGCCATCAAGGCAATGCGCGTTCCTCCGTTGTCGGCAGTGTTCTCACCCAGGGTTAGTTTGCCGTTGAGTTTGACCCCTGGGGTGGCTTCAAAACCGGAATATTCATCCGCAATGCATTGCGCCCGGCGATCGAACTCCTTGCCATCCTGTTCCGTCCACCAATCGCGGAGATTGCCGGTGGAATCGAATTTCCGGCCTTCATCATCAAAACCGTGCGTCATTTCGTGACCGATGATAGCTCCGATGGAGCCGAAATTAACCGGATCAGGCATCTGCTTGTCGAAGAACGGTGGTTGAAGAATTCCCGCCGGGAAGTTGATGGTATTGAGTTGGGGATCGTAATAGGCGTTGACCGTCGGCGGAGTCATGCCCCATTCGCCGCGATCGACGGGCTTCCCGATTTTTGCCAACTGCCGGCGAAGTTCAAAGTCTCCACTGCGATAGACATCTCCCAGCAGGTCGCCGCGGACAATGTTGACGCTGGAATAGTCACGCCATTGGTTGGGGTATCCGATCTTGCCCTCAAATCCGTGCAGTTTGACGAGGGCTTCCTTCTTGGTTGCGGGAGTCATCCAATCCAATTGCTGAATGTCGGCTGCCAGAGCGACTTCCAAAGCCTGCACCAGTTTCAGCATGCGTGCCTTGCCATCCGCGCCGAAGGTGCGGTCCACGTACGCCTGGCCCAGCGCTTCTCCCAGATCGCGGTCCACATACTGGGTGCAACGCCGCCAACGGGGACGTTGTTGCTTCTGGCCGAATAACGTGCGTCCGTAAAAGTCAAACTTTTCCTCGACAAAGGGTTGGGTTAGCAGGGACGACGAATCGCTGACCAGGTGCCATCGCAAATACGCCTTCCAGTTATCCAAGGACTGACTGTTAATCAATTGATTAACGCCCTTGAAAAAGTCTGGCGTGGCCACCAGATAGTGGATCGTGGGCGGAGCTTGTATGCCCTTCAAATAATCGTCCCATGAAAAATCAGGAGTCAAAGCTCGCAATTCCTTGGCCGATAACTTGTGGTTCAAATTGGCGGGATCGCGGCGCATTACGAGGTCCATTGCGGACTTCGCCATGGCAGTTTCCATCTCCATGATGGCTTTCGCGTGAGCACTCGCGGTTGCAGAATCCTCCCCCAACAGCTCGAGGGTCTTTTGCACATGGGCAACATACTTCTGCCGGGTTTCAACCGACTTTGCGTCATCCTTGAGGTAATAGTCGCGGTCTGGCAGCCCGAGTCCGCCCTGATCAAGCTGGGCTACGACTTTGGAAGCGTCGTCCAAATCCTGACTGGAGGTAAAGCCGAATAGAGCCGTCGTTGCTCCCGAATCTGAAGCGGGAGCGAGTTGGAAGGTGATGGCATGCAGATGGGCCAATTCGCCGGCGAGTTGCGACTTGCTGGTCAGATCGTCGATACGATCCATTTCCGGCTTGATCGGGGCGGCGCCTTTGGCATCAATTCCCGATTCGTCCATGCAGGAGGCATAGTAATCGCCGATCTTCTGGTCGATGGCGCTGCGATTGGGATCGTTGGCGGAAGCTTTCTCCAGCACGTCCTTGAGCACGAACTGGTTCCACAGGGCCAACTTTCCCCCGTGTCCCCAGGACGCCTGATCGGCGGGGATGGGATTGTTATCAATCCACTTCTTGCAACTGTATTGGTAAAAATCCACACAGGGATCGAGGGCAGAATCGACGGACTTGAGATCAAAATGGTCGGGCTCTTTAGCCGCCTGGGCGGAAGTGGTCTGAGCCCAGGTCGCAGTCAGGCTGCAACCGGCCAACATCAAAACCAAAGAAAAGAACTTGGATAAACGCACGGGTGGCTCCTATGTGTTTCGCACGGATTTAGGGACAAGAAAGCCGGGGGTAAGAATACACGACTTAGACGAACGGCGAGACCGGAGGGTAGCAAGCCTGGCCCTCTTAACTCTGGGTCAGGCGGCAGATAGGGACGGCCTGGCTTACCTGGCCGTAACCAGCGAGTGGGTGATCGCGTGGACCGAAAGTGAGATGCGGTTCTGTACCCCAACCTTACGCATCAACTTGGCCACATGGGCTTTAACGGTACGTTCTTCGATGCCGAGAGCAGAGCCAATCTCTTTGTTGGAACGGCCTGCGACCAGCATTTCAAGCACTTCTTTCTCGCGGTCGGTGAAGGTCACGCGGCCGGCGGGGAAGATGCGGCCCGGAGACGAGCTCACGCGCTCAATGAACATGGAGAGCACGTGCCGGGGGGCCCAGACCGAGCCCTGGTTCACGATCCGAATGGCCTGGATGAATTCCATGGGTGAAGCGGCTTCATCCACATAGCCCTTTGCGCCAGAAGCAATGGCCTTGAGGATGGTCTCTTCGTCGATTCCGGATCCGGTAACGATGATCCGCAGATCGGGACGTGCAACCTTTAAGCTTGCCATGAGATCAAAAAGGTTCTGCCCGTTGCGGTTGCCGAGCAGGACGAGATCAATGTTCTGCTGTTCGCTGATGTCCGCCAGCGAGGCCGAGATCAGCTCGAAATCTGGCTCAGAATCGAAAAGGGCGCGAAAGCCCACGAAGCGCAGCGGATCGCTTTCCACTACGGCAATACGAATCAGCGGTTTTCTGGCAGCAGCAGCTTTCATGGCATTCCTAGTTTGAAAGATGTATTTAGCATAACGGTGCTGCCCAGCGATGCAAAGCACCGTAACGGATTGCCAATTACGGGAGTAACATAGGGTTATTCCAAAAAAGAGGGGTTAAAACGGATGAAAAGACGGTTCGGAACGGCTACCAACTGGATTATCGGTATGCTGCTGGCAGGAACCCTGGTTGCGGCCCCTTTGGCCGCCTCAGCCCAGGCCGAATCCCCAACACCCGTGGCGACCTATCAGCCCAAGTTTAAAGGCGATCCAGCGCGATCGGACTCCGAAGCTATCGCTCTCGGTTACATGCGGGTGGTCATCCGGGCGCAGAAGGAATACCACAAAAAGTATGACAAGTACGCGGCCACTCTGCCCGACCTGGTGGGCGGCGCTCGCTCCTTCACCAAACGCATGACCCAGACGGATCGCGGCGACTATACCGTGAGCTTTCGCTCCCACAAAGACAAAGACAGCTACGAGCTGTCCATGACCCCCAAGCAACTGGATGCACTGCATCGATCGTTTTATGTGGATGACGACGGCGTGATCCGAGTGGAGGAAGAGAAAGCTGCTAACGAGGATTCGCCTGTGTTGAAGTGATGCGCTCAATCGATTGCGGAACTACGTGCTCATCCCGGATTTGATTTCTTCCACTTTGCCGTCGCGATACGTAATCCTGAGCGGCTTCCCACCGTTGGGATAATTCAAAGTCTTGTCCGCCCCATCGCCAGATCCTTCCGGGACCCCCAGCCCAATCGCGAAGTTGGCCTGGATTTCGTTCATGCCGGGTTTGACTTCGTGTTTGTCGATCGAGTACCAGACATCCTTGGGCCAATGTTTGTAGAGCTCATGCGGATCTTCGATGAAAAGCATGTCGTCGGAGTAAATGTGGTAGTCGTCACCTTTGACCACGCCGATAGAGAAAGCGTAGGTCTTGCCATCCTTCGCGAATACCGCCATCACCTGCTTTTCTCCAGTATCTTTGGGAAAGGTGTCCGTGACTACCTTCTTGATTTCAAGTCGCTCAATGGGCGCGAGCATTCCGGCCTCGTGGGCAAAGTCGGTGTGGTGTTTGGTCGCGTCGTATGGGAAATAGGTGATGCTGTACCCAACCTTGACCCAAACCGGCTGCTGAGTCAGTTGACTGGCTGACTTGAGATCGTACGGATGTAGCTTCTTCGGAAAAATCAGATAATCAGGATTGACAGGCGCCGCCGCTGCTGCCGCTTTCCTTGCGTCTTCGATCCGTTCTTGGTGGCGCTCGTAGAGAATGTAAGCAAGTCGCACCCCGGTCACGACGATGGCGATGATCAGTATGATTTGAATTTTCTGCTTCATCCTGAAACTCCTTCCCTAAACTACCAACCGGTTGGGTTGGGGTAAACTAATACTTGGCAGAAGCCGTCTGGAACTGCAGATGGATGAGGAGAGCATTATGCCGGTGGCAATTACCCAGGATGAAGTTCTGAACGCGCTTCGACAATGCTACGACCCGGAGATTCCGGTCAATATCGTTGACTTGGGACTGATTTACGAAATCCGTTGCGAGAGTGCAGCCGAGGACGTCCAGGATGTGACCGTGGACATGACCATGACCTCGCAGGGCTGCCCGGAACACGTCAACATCAGCGCCCAGGTGAAGGCCCGCATCGAACAGCTTCCCGGCGTGCGCAATGCTACCGTCAATATCGTTTGGAACCCGCCTTGGGGACCGGAGCGCTTGAGCCCGGAAGCCAAGAAGCAGCTGGGGATCGAGTAAGGGATTCAGATCGTTTCGATCTCATCCCATGGATCACCGTTTCTGCTCTCGGCAAATTTCGCCACTCCCGCGCCGATGATGGATGCAGCCTCAAGAATCTTGCTTCCACGCTCCATATAATCTGGGAAGTTTCTGTAGAGCCTCTTGAACGTCCCCGTATGTTCCGAGGCCAGCGTTGCCAAACTGAGTCCCGCCAGGACCGCGCCTGCGGTTTTTCTGCGTTGCAGAAGTAGCGATACACTTGCTCCTGCCGAACCTGCGATGACAGCCTGCTTCCAGTGCTTCATCCGCCCTCCAGATCGAACCCGATATGATCGAAATAGTAAATGATCCAAGCCGCTGCCTTATACTGCCTCCGGGCACTTGGAGGAATTGGATGCGAAAAGCCGGCATCGGAGCCAGAAGTTCCATCGTATTTTTGTCACTGCTTACGGCGATTGCATCCGCCCAAAGCAAGCCGCGTGCCCGCGATCTGGGCGTGCCTTTCGATGGCACGCCAGGGCCGCTGAATGCCATCACCGACGTGAAAGGCGTGGAAGTTGGACATACCACGCTCATCTCGGGCAGTGGGCCGCTGGTGGTCGGAGTCGGCCCGGTGCGCACCGGGGTCACCGCTGTCCTGCCCCGCGGCAAGGATTCGAACGACGCCGTCTTTGGAGCCTGGTTCACCGAGAATGGCGCCGGCGAAATGACCGGCACCACCTGGCTCGAAGATTCGGGTTTCCTCGACGGCCCCATCATGATTACCAATACTCATAGTGTGGGCGTCGTGCATGATGCAGTGATCGCCTGGAAAGTTAGGCACGGGCCCGACCCGGAAGGCTACTGGTGGTCGGCGGCCGTGGTAGCGGAAACCTGGGACGGCGATTTGAACGACGTCAACGGATTTCACGTCAAGCCGGAAGACGCCTTCCATGCTCTCGATACCGCCCACGCGGGCCCGGTCGAGGAAGGCAATGTGGGCGGCGGCACCGGCATGATCTGCAACGAATTTAAGGGCGGGATTGGCACCGCGTCCCGCGTCCTCGATGCGAAATACGGTGGCTACACGGTCGGCGTTCTGGTGCAGTGCAACTACGGGGTTCGCGATCAGCTTCGGATCGCGGGTGTCCCGGTGGGACGGGAGATTCCTGAGGGCGAAAGGCGCAAGAAAGATTTGGGATCAATCATCGTTGTGGTTGCCACCGACGCTCCGCTGATCCCGACGCAACTCAAGCGAGTGGCCAGGCATGCGACACTGGGACTGGGCCGAGACGGCAGCTATGGCGGCAACGGCTCCGGCGACATTTTTGTCGCATTCTCCACCGCCAATGCTGGCGCCATTTCACCCGATGGCCTCCATCAAGTCACGATGTTGCCGAACGATTCGCTCGATCCCATTTTTCTGGCCACGGTGCAGGCAACCGAGGAAGCCGTCATCAACGCCATGGTCGCTGCTGAAACCATGACTGGGATCAACAATCATACCGTGATCGCACTACCGCATGACAAACTGAGAGAAGTGCTGAAGAAATACAATCGGCTGGTGAAGTGAGGGAGTAGAGCTTTGACGCCTTGGTTTATACTTGAAGCAGCGTTGCACTTTAACGAGAAGCTTAAACCAATTTTTCCACCAAACTACCGTGCTGACGTGTTGACTGAAGGCAACGATATCTACTACGGCATGCATTTCGTCTCTGCTCCTGCTCAAGTTAATCCCGGCGAAAGTGTTGTTATCGGAATGATTTTGCGTGCATATCCCGAGGATCCCTGTGTTTCGTTTCAACCTGGCAAGAAAATCTTCCTCAAAGAGGGTTTCTTAACAAGAGCAGAGGGTGTCATTACTAACAGGCGCGAATACGAAAGTTCAGCGAAAATTCTTCGGGATCTGATTGAGGAACTTGACCGGTCCCCTCTGTAAGTTCTGCCCCTCATGTCTCCGCCTCTACTCCGGCTTCGACCCCATCAGCAGCAGCGCTCCCATCCGCTTGAATCCGCGCAGGTCTTCCAGGCTATAAAACGACTTCGTTTTGTAGTCATCGGGCGTAGGCGTGTCGTCGGGAATGCGACGCGCTTCGACTTGCTCAAAGCCGTGCTTCCCGATCAGAGCCACGTATTCCGCTTCCGACCGCACATGGACCGGCACTTTTAACTTGTCGACCCACTGCAGCGAGTAGTGATTGTCTTTGTAAAGATTGATGAGAATAAACATGCGGCCCCGCGGCGCCATCACCCGAAACAGTTCGCGCAGCACCAAATCCTGGTCGGGGTAGTAGTAAAACGATTCCACCGAAAGCACTTTGTCAAAAGAATTGTCCGGGCTGGGAATCTTCTGCGCCGACCCACAGACATACGAGATATTTTCGAACTCTGCCGGGATCGCCTGCGCTCGCCGGATCATTTCATCGGAAACATCCAGGCCAATTACGTTTACCGAACTATCAGGGCCAGCCGCTACCCGTCGCGCCAGCAGCCGGGTGGCCCAGCCCGCACCGCATCCCAAGTCAAGCACGCGCTCGCCGGGACGCAGGTCCATCAGCCGGATGGTCTTCTCGGTGATGTCGAGATGATGGTGCTCCATCTTCTCGCCTTCACCCTCAACCGCCCAGCGGTTGAATTCCTGTTGCAGTTTTTCGTCGGAACTCAGCAATGTGTGGGGCAAATTTTTCTCCTCCGTAATCCTAGCGACCAGGACCCTTGACCGCGAAGGTCACCAAGGTACATCGGATATGCTACATTTGCCTTCTTCATGGCGCCACTTCCACCACCACCGCCTGACCCTCAGCCGGAGTTGCTCTATTGCCCTTTGTGTACGGAAGAGGTCAGCGACCCGTTGACGTGCGGGGATTGTTCTGCGGTCATTTGCCGGCGCTGCGGTAGCCCGCTTGAGTCCTCGGACGAGTTGGGCATCGGATAGGCCGGACCGGCATTCCGGGTATATTTATCGTGGAAGTGGAGTCGACGGAAGGCAATTGCATTTGGAGTAGCTCATGTTTGAGCGTTACACCGAAAAGGCCCGGAGAGTCGTTTTCTTCGCACGCTACGAAGCCAGCCAGTTCGGATCCCCCACGATCGACACTGAACATCTACTGCTTGGCCTGCTGCGAGAGGACAAGCCATTTGCCATGAGCCATCTTCCTGCAGGCGCGTCCCAATCCATTCGCGAAGAAATCGAAGCCCGTATTCAGCCCGGCAAGCCAATATCGACTGCGATAGATCTTCCGCTCAGCAGCGAGAGCAAAAATGTTCTCGACTGCGCGGCCAAAGAAGCAGACCAGCTCAGCCACAAACATATCGGAACCGAGCATCTCTTGCTTGGTCTGCTGCAGGAAGAGAATGGTGGGGCCGCTCAGATTCTAAAGAAACACTCGGTGCGGATTTCTCTGGTTCGGCTGGAACTCGCCAAGAGACCGAAAGAGTTATGGCCTTCTTTTGAGAATTCCACAATCCCCAAGCACGCGGCCAGGATACCCAAGGACACCATCACGATCCACGGCGCGGTTTGGAATACTGAATACATTCTCGACGCCGTCTCCAAATGCCGGGAGTATTCCTGGCTCTGGAGGAAATCCGAATGGATTTCACGGGACATCGTGATCCAACGCTACAGTGGTTCGATTTCTTTTGATTTATCACTGGCTGCAGATTCCACGAATTTTAGCCTTGCCAAGGGGGGATGGAAAAAAGACCACTGCGCTATCTGCCACTGGGAGCTGTTCGAATCGAACGGCAATCCCCACCACAGTGTCGGCTATACCAATGGCCTGAGTTGGTTGTGCACGGAGTGCTACGAAAAATTCCTATCCGGGCCAGACTTTTTCTCGTCAACCTACGACGAAATAACATGATCCAAAACTTTCATCTTGCCCTCGTCTCCCAGCAATGTTATTCCTAGCTTCTTTTTCGTGGACAGAAACAAAAGCACCTAAGACCTGACCCCGGGACACAAGATTGGCAGAATTCAAACCAGCCGCCGGACCATCCGAGATCGTTCAATCTCCTTCGATGTCCGAAGCGGAGGATCCCAACAAGCCCAAGCGCGTCATGGGATTCCGCGACCTCGTGTTGTTCTACGTGGTCACCGGCGTCAGCCTGCGCTGGATCGCCACCGCCGCCGCTGCGGGCCCCAGTTCCATCGTCATCTGGGTTGGCGCCTGGTTGTGTTTCTATACGCCGCTCGCGCTTTCGGTCATTGAGCTCTCTTCGCGCTATCCCGACGAGGGCGGCATCTACGTTTGGTCGAAGCGTGCCTTTGGCGATTTTTCCGGATTCATCACGGCCTGGAGTTACTGGACCTGTAATCTTCCCTACTTCCCTGCCGTGCTTTATTTCGCCGCCAGCAATGCGCTTTACATTCGACACAATGCCTGGGGACATCTCGAGAGCAGCACAACTTTTTACATCGTGTTTTCTCTAGTGGCGCTCACGCTAGCAACTCTACTCAACATTTTCGGGCTCAACGTCGGCACCTGGCTGCACAACGTAGGCGCGCTTTCCATGTGGATTCCCGTCGGCATCATCATCGCGATGGGAGCGGTCGCGTGGCATCGCTATGGAGCCGCCACATCATTCACGTTTCATACCATGAAACCCAGCTTCCACCTCAATGACATCATTTTCTGGTCGGTGCTGACGTATGCCTTTGCCGGCTGCGAAACTGCGTCGCTTATGGGAGGAGAAATCAAGAATGCCCGCCGCGCCATTCCCCGCGCGTTATTCATCGCTGGCGCAACCGTGACGCTTTGCTACATCGTGGGGACGATGAGCGTGCTGGTGGCGTTGCCATCTTCAGAAGTCGGCAACTTGCAGGGACTGATGCAGGCGATTTCGAAGACCGCGAACCGCGTCGGCTTCGACGGCATCATTCCTTTCACGGCATTTTTGATTATGCTCAGCAATGTGGGCGCTGCGGGCGCCTACCTGGCTGCCGTGGCAAGACTGCCTTTCGTGGCCGGGATTGACCGCTTTCTTCCGCCGGCGTTCGGTGCGCTGCATCCGCGATGGAAGACGCCGTGGGTCGGCCTGCTGACCCAATTCGTGCTCGGCGGGGTTTTCATCTTTCTCGGACAAGCCGGCACCAGCATTAAAGGCGCTTACGACGCGCTGGTCAGCATGGGCGTGATCACTTACTTCATCCCCTTTCTTTACCTGTTCGCCTCCATGTACAAGTTGCAACGCGAACCGGCGGGCGCGGACGTGATCCGCGTCCCCGGCGGTAGGCCCGTGGCCAAGGTGGTGGCTGTGGTGGGATTTCTGACCACGACAGCGACGATTGCTTTGTCGTTGATCCCCCAGCCGGACGAGCCCAACAAAGTGCTGGCCGTGATAAAGATTGTGGGGGGATCGGGAGTGCTGGTGTTGATCGGCGCGTGGATTTATGTAGCGGGGAAAAAGAGAGCTGCGCGGGAGATTCGAAATTAGCTTGCTATCCAAATCAGCCTGATGTTAGTTTCCGCTGAAGATGTCAGATCCAGTTCTCGCTGCAGCGCCAGAGCCAAAGCAATCGTCACTTGCCTATCTCGTAACCTTCCCGATAGACGTTCTAATTGTCTACACTTTCGCTCTGCACGTTTCTGGAAGTCTCGTCTCTCGATGGTTCGCCTGGATTGCGCCCTTCTTGCAAATGTCGACTGGTGTTCGCCCCGCGGATTGGTACCTCCAGCACTTGGAACTGGTGACTATCGTTCCCGCGTTAGTCGCCGGCTATATCAATGCTGGAAGGTTTGTTCCTGCGATCATCGGCAGGCCGGTCAACGAGAACCGCTCCGCGTCTACAGCTATTTGGGCGTGGAGCGTGCCAACTATTATCTTGGTTTACAAGATGTTGCGATATCACGCTCCATCTTCCGTACTATTTGTCAGCTCAATGTCGGCTTTCAGATATTTTTTTGAGATTCAGCCTACGATGCCGACATTCGCTACGATGTTCACCAGCGACGTCGTTCGCGTCGCAGCGCAGATGACCATCACAGCACCGTTTTATGCGGGAGTCGCTTACAGCTTGGGTGCAATTGCTGCACAACGTAAGCTATTGGTGAAACTCTTCAGCTTTGAGAGGCAAGAGGAACCTTCGCCGAGCAGCAGCA
Source organism: Terriglobales bacterium (assembly GCA_963802555.1). GTDB lineage: Bacteria > Acidobacteriota > Terriglobia > Terriglobales > Acidobacteriaceae > DATBAX01. Next base: position 2,244,788 of record CAWDJD010000002.1, read on the forward strand.
ATGACCCAGCCTAAACCGGCACCGCCGTCTTCCTCGGCGGATTGAAGAACGGAATCTTCACCACCTTCGCGGTCACCTTCTGGTGGATGGCTTCGATGGTGATTTCCAACTGTAGCTTGGTGCCGATTTCCGCATGAGCCGTTTCCACGCTGCCCAGCGCGATCATCTTCTTCAGCACCGGAGACCACGTAGTCGAAGTCGCTTTGCCCACCTGCTTGTCACCAACATACAGCGGCACCGCCACGCGGGAAGCCTGACTGGGCGCAGCCGGAGTCAATCCGAATTTTTCGTAGCGCTCTTCGACTTCTGTCCAATCGATTTCGAGTCCGACGAACTGCCGCGCCACGCCATTCTTCTCGTCTTGCGCTAACGCAGCCTTGCCGATGAAGTTTTCTTTGTTCAGGTGCACCATCTTGGCGAAGCCGAGCTCATACGGCGAAAACTTTTGCGAAGGGATCAGCGCTTTCTTGGCGCTGGAATAATCCACTTCAATCAGCAAGAGTCCGGCTTCCACGCGCGCAACATCTAAGGCCAGCATTCCTGCGGCGTGTAGATCGAAAGACTTGCCCTTTTCCGCTAACGCATCCCACACTTTCACGGCATCGTTCCAAGGAACCCAGATTTCGTATCCCAGATCACCCGTGTATCCGGTGCGCGAAATGTCCACTGGGACACCGTTGATTGTTCCCTGGGTCATCCGGAAATATTTCAGGTTCGCGATGTCGGCCTGGGCTGCGGCTTTCAGCAGCTTCGCCGAAGTGGGGCCCTGCAAAGCCAGAGCTGCAACTTTTTCCGAGATGTCTTCAATCTGAACGTCCATGTTGGTGCCGTTCTGTCGGAACCAGCGCAGGCTGGGATCGGCGGCCGTCCAGCGATATTTATTCTCTTCGAGCCGGGTGATGGTTCCGTCGTCGATGACCTTGCCCTGCTCATCGCACCAGCAGCAATAAATGACCTGCCCCACGGAAACCTTGGTGATATCGCGGGTGATCACGCGGTTCACCAGTTTGGTCGCGTCCTTGCCAGTGATCAAGTATTTGTAGAGCGGCGAAATATCGATGATCGCGGCGGCATTGCGGATGGCGTTGTACTCGTGCTCATGGTGCACCTCATACACGCTCACCGTGTAATACCCCGACCACTCGCGATAGCTCAAACTCTGGCAAAGCGGAAAAGTACGTTCGTGAAATGCAGTTCCGACGGGCACGTGGTTTCCTCGATGGTTCGATTAGATGGACGGAAGACGCAGCAAGCTGCGTCTCTACGGACACGTTTCTTGTAGAGATGTGGCTTGCCACGTCTCGCTGTGGATTATATTCAGACGTTAGCGCTCGCGGCAAACAATCGCATGACTGCAAGTCACCGACCCTCTGTAAGTTTACAGACAAAAAGCTCGCTTCCGGTTAGAATAGCGAGTCACTATTGCAGTAGTTGTGGTCGCAGTGACGTCACCCATGCCAACACCCTGGAACGCCATTCTGAGTTGGTCAGTCCTCCTCAGCGGACTCTGAATCCGCCAGGGAGCTTCGCCCTGTCGTCTCCTTCGCTCATGGTTCTAGATTTCCAGAATGCGACGGAAGAGTTTTTCCAAATACCGACCGAGTCAGATACCTGAGCCGCACCTGTTACAATCCCTGCGGTTTTTGAACTGACCAGCAAGCGACGAGGACCAAAGGTCAATATGGCAAGTTCAAACGGGTCCAATCAACAATACGATGTCATCGTGATCGGCGGAGGCCACAACGGCCTGGTCAACGCTGCGTATCTGGCCCGCGCCGGCAAGAAAGTTCTCGTGCTGGAGCGTCGTCATGTAATCGGTGGTGCAGCCGTCACCGAAGAAATTTATCCAGGATTTAAGTTCTCTGTCTGCTCGTATGTGGTTTCGCTACTGCGTCCGGAGATCATTCGCGACCTCGACCTTCCCCGCCACGGACTGGAAATTCTGCCGCTCGATGGCACGTTTACGCCCATGCCCAGCGGCGATTATCTCTGGCGCGTAAACGATCACGGAAAAACTCATCGTGAAATTGCAAGGCATTCCAAACTCGACGCCGAAGCTTACGACGAATTCGGCAAGTCGATGCAGGCCATGTGCCGCTTCGTGAAGCCGATCTTGTCGATGGTCCCGCCCGATCCGGCGACCTTGAATCCGAAAGACCTGATGAAGCTGCTCTTCCTGGGACGCCGCTTCCAGGGCCTGACCAGCGAAGATAAATATAACCAGGTGCAGTTGATGACCATGAGCGCCATCGATTTCCTCGATCAGTGGTTTGAGACCGATGTGCTTAAGGCCACCATGTCGGCATCCGGGATCATTGGAACTTTCCTCGGCGTGCGCTCGCCGGGGACGGCTTATGTGCTGCTGCATCACTACATGGGAGAAATTGACGGCGCCTTCCGTTCCTGGGGGTTTGCCCGCGGCGGCACTGGCGCGATTTCAAATGCGATCGGCGACGCGGCCGTCGAGGCCGGCGTTGAGATTCGCAGAGAAGCGCCGATCGCGCAGATCATCATTAAAGATGGCAAGGCCAAAGGCGTAGTGCTGGCAAACGGCGACGAAATCTATGCAGACATCATCTCCTCGAGTGTCGATCCACGACTAACTTTCGTGAAATTCATCGAGAAGGGACACCTGCCCGAAGATTTCCTCGAGGAAATCAATCGTTACAAATTCCGTGGGTCTTCCGGCAAAGTGAACCTCGCGTTGGATGCACTGCCGAATTTCAAGGCGATTCCCGGTCCGGGCGCTCACTTGCGCGGTGCAATTTCGATTTCGCCTAGCGTCGAATACATGGAACGTGCTTACGACGATGCCAAGTATGGCAACTACTCGCGGCGTCCGTATATCGACATGGTGATTCCGTCGCTGACCGATCCTTCCGTTGCGCCTCCCGGCAAGCACGTGATGTCCTGTTTCGTGCAGTATGCGCCGTACAAGCTGCGCCCCGGCCTTAACTGGGACGATCAGAAAGAAGCCTTCGGCGACAACGTCATCAACACTATCGCCGAATACGCGCCGAATATCAAAGACATCATTCTGCATCGCCAGATCGTCACCCCGCTCGATCTGGAACGCGACTTCGGCTTGTCTGAAGGAAATATCTTTCAAGGCGAACTTTCGCTCGAGCAATTGTTCTTCCTGCGGCCGGTGCCCGGCTACGCGCAATTCCGCACCCCGATCAAGAACCTCTACATGTGCGGATCAGCCACGCATCCCGGCGGCGGCATCATGGGCGCACCGGGTCGCCTGGCCGCTCTCGAAATTCTCAAAGACTTCAAGGGAGCGGCGTAGCCATGGCCGAACAGCGCGATGTTGTCATCATCGGCGGCGGTCACAATGGGCTGGTCACCGCTTTTTATCTTGGCCAAAGCTGGTTATAAACCGCTGGTGCTCGAACGCCGTCCCCAACCCGGTGGTGCGGCCATCACTGAGGAATTCCATCCCGGATTTCGTGGATCAATCCTTGCGCACTCCGCCGGCCCGCTTCGTCCCGACATTGTCCGCGACATGCGCCTCGAGCAGCACGGGCTGAAGATGCTCACGCCCGAAGTCGCCGTCACTTCATTCACGCCGGACGGCCGCGCGCTCACTCTCTACAACGACGCCAGAAAGTCGGCGGAGGAGATCGCCAAGTTCTCGCAAAAAGATGCAGCGAGATATCCTGACTTCCAGGCATTCGCTCGTCAAGATGGGCAAAGTGATCGGAGAGGCTCTGGCCCTCGCCGCTCCAAACATTGACAATCCCAGCCGTGGCGACCTTTGGGGGATGCTGCAGACCGGACGATCGATTCGCAAACTGGGCAAGAAAGACTTGTATCGCCTGCTGCGCTGGGGGCCCGCGGCTGTTGCTGATGTGGTTGCCGAATACTTTGAGACCGAACTGCTTCGTGCGACTATCGCGGCGCGCGGAATCTTCGGGACTTTTCTCGGCCCATGGTCCGCAGGCAGCACATTGGTTCTCCTCATTCGCGCGGCTGGCGATTCTCATCCAGCTGGTTCGTCGCACTTTGCTGAAGGTGGAATCGGAGCGGTGACTCAGGCCATGGCGGCGGCGGCCACGCAAGCCGGCGCGGAAATTCGCAGCAACGCGGAAGTGATTGAAGTTCGCGTGAAAGACGGTGTTGCTACCAGTGTTGTGCTTTCCAGTGGCGAAGAGATCAACGCCCGGGCGGTGATTTCCAACGCCGATCCCAAGCGGACCTTATTGAAGCTGGTCGATCCCACGCATCTCTCACCCGACTTCGTCATGAAGCTGCAGCATTACCGCATGCCGGGCACGGTTGCGAAAGTGAACCTGGCTCTTTCCGGCCTGCCGAAATTCACCGGGCTCAATGGCTCCGACACTAGCGCTCTGAGCGGACGAATTCACATTGGCCCAGAGATTGATTATCTGGAGCGCGCCTTCGACGAGTCGAAGTATGGCAGCTTCTCCAAGCAGCCTTATCTGGAAGTTGCGATTCCATCGCTGACCGATCCGTCGCTCGCGCCCTCGGGTCAACATGTGATGTCGATTTATATGCAGTATGCGCCCTACAAACTCAAAGGCACCGACTGGGAGACGCAGCGCAAGGCCCTCGGCCAGACGGTGGTGCAAACGCTTTCGCAATACGCGCCCAATCTGCCGGAACTGATCTTGACCCACCAGATCATCACGCCGCAGGATTTGGAAGATACGTATGGGCTCACCGGCGGCCACATCTTTCACGGCGAGCTGTCGCTGGACCAGTTCTTCACTATGCGTCCGTTGCTCGATTGGGCACGTTATCGCACGCCGATCCAGAATCTGTATCTTTGCGGATCAGCTACGCACCCGGGAGCAGGTTTGACGGGGGGATCAGGAGCGAACGCCGCGAAGGAAATTTTGAAAGATTTGAAGAAGTAGTGGTCATCGGGAGACGCGGCAAGCCGCGTCTCTACAGTCGACTTTCTCCATGAAGAATTCCGCCATCCTGCTGATTGCCTGTCCCGACCAGAAAGGCGTGGTCGCCACCATTTCGGATTTCGTCTTCCGCCATAACGGCAACATCCTGCATGCGGACGAGCACGCCGACGAAGGTTCAAACCTCTTCCTGATGCGCGTGGAATTCGATCCCGCGGATTTTGATATTGATCTGGACGACTTCGCCAAACACTTCTCGCCCATCGCAACCAAGTTCGCGATGCATTGGCGGCTTGCCCAATCAAATCATCGCCAGAAGATGGTGATTCTCGTTTCCAAGTACGATCACTGCCTGGTGGATCTACTTTACCGGCACAAGAGCGGCGAATTGGCCTGCGATATTCCGCTCATCATTTCCAATCACCAGGACAATCAATCCATCGCCGACTTCTATCAAATCCCCTACGTCACCGTACCCGTCCCCAAAGACAACAAGCGTTCCGCCGAGGAGAAAATTCTGGCGCTGCTCAGGCAGCACAATCCCGACTTCATCGTGCTGGCCCGCTACATGCAAATCCTGTCCAACGATTTCGTGAATGAGTACCCGCAGCGCATCATCAACATTCACCATTCCTTCCTGCCGGCCTTTGTGGGCGCTAAACCCTACCATCAAGCCTTCGCCCGCGGAGTGAAGCTGATCGGCGCCACCAGCCATTACGTCACCGAGGTACTCGACGACGGCCCCATCATCGAGCAGGACGTCATCCGCATTTCCCACCGCGATTCTCTCGACGATTTATTGCACAAAGGCCGCGACCTGGAAAAGGTGGTGCTCTCCCGCGCTGTGCGTTGGCATGTTGAGAATCGCATCCTGCTCTACGGCAGTAAGACAGTTGTTTTCCACTAGATAGCGGCGGGTGGAATAATTTTATACAATGCCTATTGACATAGTAGTGATTATCTTTTACGCTTTCTCCCGTCAGAACATTTCGTCTCAGCCGCCGCGGTTCGAGACCTCCTGAAACCCACGAAACTCCACCCGCGGCGGCCAATTTTTCTTACACCTCCCTCGATCACCTCGCGCCAAACCGTCGCACCCCGTTCTGTCAATGGCTAGGGCTTCTGCCTGATGTCACTTTGGTGTCAGGTACTTCGGAGAGTATTGTGCAGAGGGCCCGCTTGGTTTTAACTAGGAGTTAAAGTCCTTGCCGACCAGCAGCTTAGAGCAAGGTCCATTCCGAGGGGCGCGTTGGCTGAAGATCCGAAGTGGGAGCTGGCGATTCTGGCGACCGTGCAGGGCTTCTACGAGAAGCTGCTGCAGGAGCCCATACAGGGCGAAGTTCCCGTTCCCGAGGGGCTGGAAGCGATCTCCCTGCAGGACGACAACAACGTCCTCGAGACCCTGACCAAGATGCGGCGCTGGCTGCGCCTGCTCGATATGGCCATTACTCCGGCCATGCTGCGACGGGCTTTCACGGCCGACACCGATCCCGAAATCGCCGAAGCCATGCTGCGCTACTTCACCCGGACCAAAGATGCCAGCGATGTCAACCGTGACAAAACCGACATGGTGGCCACGTTTCTCTATCGGCATCCGCGCGTTCCCGGCCAGTGGGAGCAGCGCGGCTACGGTCTCGACGGTTCGCTTCCACTTTCCCCATTCGAAATCGCAATGCTAGAAATTCTCGCGGATAGTGACGTCCCGTCGCTTCCCGAAGAGCATGTTCAACTCCTGCGCCGCTTCGATCCCCTACTCGACCAGGCAAAAGGCTTTCGCGACCTGAATTCGCTGTTGGACTCGGGCATCATTCCCGCGGTCCGGGAGCTCAAACAGTCTCTCGATAGCTCTTTCTATCATCCCGGTGTGTTGGCCACGATCGCGCCTTACAACGCGGATTTCGGCAAGAGATTTGACGAGTTGTTCCATACCGCGGCTTCGGAAATCAAGAGCTTTGCGCAAGCATTGGAAGAGCAGGGCGGCACCATCCTGGGGAATGTGGACGGCGTGGACGTCACCGTGGAACAAGTGGAAGCGATGGAGGAAAGCGAGCTGCTGAAAATAGACTACGGACAAGCTTTGGAGAAATTCCGCCGCGTCTCGCAACTGAAGAAAGTGCTGGAACGGCGGCCACCGGTGCGGCGCAAACCGCAGCTAGTACGCACGCCGGCCCCGGCAAAGCCGAAACTAGTTCCCGTGGCCAAAACGCCCTTACCTGCGCGGCGGCCGGTGCTCGACGTGCCGGCGCTGCGCGCAGCGGTGACTCCGCAGCAGATTTCCTCCGAGGAAACCAAGCTCCTCAAGGTGGAAGAGTCGATCCGGATTTTCGTGCGCGTGGCCGATCCCAAATTCCGCCAGAGTTGTTCCCATGCGCTTCTTCAACCTTACTTTGACTCCTGCCGAAGCGGATGCCTGCAGCGCCGACTTCCTGGAAGAAAAGAGCCTGCGTGCCGGCGTAGCGCGGGTACAGTTGCGGTTGGTTGCCGTCGTAGCTCGCATGACCACGGAACTCGAAGAGCTTAAACGCGCGGAAAACTCGCCGTCGCTGTGGAAACTGCATGCCGACTCGCTCATAGCCCTGCTGGAAGTTTGCCGTGCGGTAAATGAAAACGCGACCCGCGTACTCAATCTCGCAAAGCAGCATGGCGAAAAACAACAGATGAGCACGCTGCAGGCTTCCATCCAAAAACTGCACGACACTACTGAGCTGGCGATGAAAACCCTCTCTGCGATTCCTCGAGAACAAAGCGTCGGCGCCGGCGCGGACTGAAACCTCTTCCACGTAAAAAGCCCCCGATTGCGGTTCGGAGGCTATAGATCCGCTTCATCGGGCCAAGCTGTTTATTTCCAGTCACGGTCCTCATGCCAACGCTTCTCGTGACCGTCCCACCAGCCGTGGTATTGACTCCAGCAGCGTTCCCGTTGCGCGTTCAAGTCCTTCCGCCGCTCTTCCGCCGCGCGGCTGCGTTCACCGTGTTTGCGAATCGCCTCATCCAGCTTGGATTCGGCGCGCTCAATCGCATGCTGGCACTTGGCATGGTCGTCCGCATAGGAAAGGGGTACGGTAACGAACATCGCCATACCCAAAGCCGTGGTCATTACTGCCGATGCTGCAAGTCTCTTTAAGCCTTGTGGTTTCAAGTCGTCCTCCTGCGTAAAATTGGATAGCTCCATTTTGATTGGAAATTGTGCTTTGAAGTTGCCCGTCATGAAATAACTGTGCGTCCGTGTGCCATTTCGGCATGCATTCCAGTATCGGGTCGCAGGCCACCTAGTTTTCGGGGAGGGAATAGTATTCGAGTTCCAACATCGGAAAGTCTTTGCGGTTGTCGGTCATCAGAGTGCAGTTATGCTCTAACGCGATGGCGGCAACGATAGCATCGGCAAGAGTGAGGGTGCGGCCTTTTCGGGCCCATTTATTTTTTAGAGTTCCGGCGAGTTCTCCTGCGGCCCTGGTGAGTTCATAGCAATCGAGCGCACCGAGAAACGCCTCGGTTTGCGCTCGCTCTTCCGTCCGCATTCCCGCAAACACCTCGGCAACATTCAGGGCAGTGGTCGCGAGGGTATGTCCGCCGCGCGCTAGTTGTGCCAACAGTTCTCGACGCCCGTGGCGCGAGCGGAGCACATCGATGAGAACCGAAGTGTCGAGCACAAGACGCATCAGGGATTGGGCGCGCGTTTCTTTCGATCCTGCCGGAACCCAGGGCGAGAGTCGCTCTCCGTACGCAGCTTACGCACCCAAGCGTCCGCGCCACCGGCCAGTTCAGGATGGGCTTTGTCATTCCAGACAGCCTCTTTGTTCTCCAGGAACTGCAGCAGCTTTTGCCGGCGGACCTCAGTTCGAGCGGTTTCGACTAGAAAAGCGCTGCGTCCTCGCGGACCCACCAGCGAGTCGATTTCCCGGAGCAAATCATCGGGCAGCAGGACGTGAGCGCGCTTGCTAGTCATAATGTGCATATCTAGTGTGCTATGTCTATGCGCTTTAGTCAACACATTTGCGGGTTTTAAGTCTAGTGGTATATACTCTTGGTATATATTCTGCAAAGAGGAGCCATTGGCCGGCATGGGGACTGCCAAATTATTTCGCAACGGACGCAGCCAGGCGGTCCGCCTGCCTCGCGAGTTTCGCTTTGAGGGGACTGAAGTACGCGTCCGCCGTATTCCCGGAGGGGTCCTGTTGGAGCCTCTGATCTCTGACCCTGCAAAATGGTTTGCTGAGTTGGACCGGCTGAAGTCAGAAGTCTTCATGAAAAGCGGCCGCCGCCAGCCGGGGACGCCTCACCGCGACATTTTTCGTTAATGTATCTGCTCGATACCAACGCTTGCATTGCGGTGCTTAACGGCAAGCCGTTGCCGGTCCGGACCAGGCTCCAGAAGGAGTTCGATGGCGGCGCAAAGGTGTTTGTGTCCGCCATTGTCGCTTTCGAACTTTGGTATGGTGTCGCCAAGAGTGCCCGCCCGGAGGCCAATGCCAGGCTGCTTACCACATTCTTTGCCGGCCCGCTCAACCTGTTGCCTTTTGAGGAAGAAGACGCGAGAGTTGCCGGCACAGTACGGGCGAGATTAGAAGCGGCAGGAAAACCGATCGGAGCCTACGACTTGTTGATTGCAGGTCAGGCCTTGCGGCACGAACTGACATTGGTCACAGCAAACCTTAGGGAGTTTGGCCGAATCAAGGACCTTAAGTGGGAAGACTGGGCGAAGCTGTAGTGTTGCACTAACAAAAAAAGACGGGCGAAGTCGCCCGTCTTAAAGTTTTTACTGATAGCTGACGGCTGAGAGCTGAAAGCTAGTTGATATCGAACTGCTCCTGATGCAGCGCCGGATCGCTCTTCACGATCACCGTCTTCTTGGTCAATTCTTCCATCTCGGTGAGGGCCTTGCCGTTATTGGCTTTTAGGGCCTTTCCGACTTCCGGATTCACTCGCAACATGACGTCGGCGTGGTCGAGGTGCTTGGCCATTTTGCGCATCTCGATATAAATGTCGTTGCACACCGTGGTCACCGACTTCACGTAGCCAGTCGATTCGCAATACGGACAAGGCGAACCAATTGTCCGCTCCAGCGATTGCTTGACCCGCTTGCGGGTGATGGCGACCAATCCGAAGTCGTTAAATTGCAGGACTTTCGAAGGTGCACGGTCGCTCTTCAGGGCCTCTTCCAGCGCCTGCATGACCTTCTGGCGGTTGCGGCGCTCGTCCATATCGATGAAGTCGATGATGATGATGCCGCCCAAATCACGCAGGCGAATCTGGCGCACAATTTCCTTGATCGCGTCCACGTTGGTCTTGACGATGGTGTCTTCGAGCCGCGCCGTCTTGCCAACGTATTTGCCGGTGTTGACGTCAATGGCGACCAGCGCCTCGGTCTGATTGATGACGATGTAACCACCACTCTTGAGCCAAACTTTCGACTTGAGCGCCTTGTTAATTTCTTCACTCAACCCGAACTGCTCGAACAGTGGCACTTCCTTGGAATAGAGCTTGACACGCCGGACCAATGCAGGCTGGAAGCGGGTGGCAAAACGCAAGATGCGTTCGTATTCCTGTTCAGTGTCAACCCAGACGGCAGAGAAGTCCGAGGTGACCTGATCGCGGAGAATGCGTTCCACCACGTTGAGATCGTGATAGATCAGCGCCGGCGACTTGCCGCTTTCGGCGCGGGTCTTGATTTCATTCCACAAGCCTTTGAGGAAGCGAATATCGGCCCGCAGCTCTTCTTCGGCTGCACCCTGAGCGGCGGTCCGCACGATGAAACCGCCATGACCATTTTCGCGCTCGCTGATGATGATGCGCTTCAGCCGTTGGCGTTCTTCTTCAGAAGCGATCTTGCGCGAAACCCCGGTGTGGTTGACCGTTGGCATGTAAACCAGGAAACGGCCGGGCAAAGCGATGTGGCTGGTGATGCGGGCGCCCTTCTTGCCGATCGGTTCCTTGGCGATCTGCACCAGGATTTCCTGGCCTTCTTTCAGAAGGTCGGTGATCTGCGGCAAGTTCTGCGGCTCGCGGCGCGGGAAACGGCGTCCGCCACCGCCTCTACGGCCACGCTGATTGTTACCGCGACGAGGGTCGAACCCTGGACGGGGCGCGCGCTGCGTGAAAGGAGCAGTGGCGTCTGGAGCGCGAACTTCGACCTGGGCATCGATGGTACCGTTGCCCCGCGCTTCGGCGTCCAGCAGCGCTTCGGCCTCGGCCTGGGCTTCTTCCAGTTCGTCTTCGGCTTCCGCCTCTTCCCGTTCCTGCCCGGCGGCGGCTTCGATCACTTCGGTTGTTTCTCCGCCTTCCAGCCTTTCCGCTGAAAATGAATCGGCTGCGAGTGGCTCCACGGTTTCGACCGCGGGCTCGCCTACGGCTGCGATTTCCTGCGCCGGAAATTCGTGGTGGTCCGCAGAATGGTGATCGTCGCCGCGGTCATCGGCGGAATGCGTTTCCTCTTCGAGTTCTTCGAAGGCCGCATCGTCGCCAAGCTCTTCAACATAGTGAGCGAGGTCGGCTTCTTCCTCCTCGATTTCCTCTTCTTCAATCGTTCCCTCGGCGGAAGCAGCCACCGATATGGTTTCGGCATGCCGCGAAACGGAATCGGCTGGATGACGCAGGTCTTCGGTGGCCGCACCGAAAACCGCGGCTACGTTTAGCTCGTGCAGCCGTTTCTGCTCGTGCTCCCAGTTCGGCGAGGTCGAATCCACCGGTGCCGGGAACCATGCCGTCGAGGCCGCCTGGGCTCGTGCCTGCTCCTGGGAGTCTTCCGCGTTCCCTGATGGCACCGCGAAGAGTGGCTCGTCGCTGGAAAGGACTCCTGCGGTGGCCGTGGATTCACGGTCCTGCGCCGGGAACGAGGCTTGTGGGCCACGCTGCGCCGGCTGATTCTGAGACAAGCGCTGATACTTGGAAATGGACTCGCCCGGAAGCACAATCGGCTGATATCCGGGAGGCGGTCCATAATCCGAACGTTCGGAACGATCGTTGCGTCCGGGACGCTCGGTCCGTTCCGGTCTTTCCGCACGTTCCACAACCGGCACAACTTCACGGGGGGCTTCGGAGGCCGGGCGGGCGAACTTGGATTCCGGCATGCGCTCCCCGCCGCGTCCACGCCGGCGGCGGCGCCCGCGGAATCCGCCACGATCATCTCGCTCCTGCGGTTCTCTGCCGTTCGAAGGTGCGCGACCCTCCCCCTGCACCGGATCCTCTCCATGGCCAGTGGCGGACTCGGATTCGGGGTCGTGGGACGCGGCTTCCCCGCTTGCCCGTTGTAAGTCTGGCTCGGCTCCATGTCGCGAAGCGTTTTCAGCAACCGGCCGGTTGGTGGGGATTTCATCGACGTCGTCGCCCTCTTCCAGCTCCATGAAATCGGAAACGTAGAGGAAGGCGTCACGTTCCAGGCCAATATCGACAAAAGCCGACTGCATGCCGGGAAGGACGCGAGTCACTCTGCCTTTGTAGATGGACCCAGCTAAGGTGTATTCGTTCTCGCGTTCGAGGTAGATTTCCGCGAGCAGATCGTCTTCGACCAGCCCCACTTTGGTTTCATGCGGAGTGGTGGACACAAACAATTCTTTTGACATGCTAACTCCGGTCCGTGGCCGTTCAACAGCCTACGGAATTTCACCGGAAGAAATGCAAGAAAAGATGGGGAGGACGCAAAGCTGCGATGGTCGGCCCACGCAAGGGACAGCTGGGGCCTCGGAGTATTCTCCGGGACCGGATCCGTTGCGCAAGCTTGATAATCTTCTGCACTGATCGCATTTCAGCGCGAAACCGGCTTTGTGACCGCTCTCTCAGATCGTAGGACCAAAAGATCCTGGGATCCGAGGGGGCCGTTACCCGCCTGCAAGCGCCTTTCGCTTCAATCCTGCCCGGCCTTTCATGCTTCGACCGGTGAGTGCCCCCTTTACGCGAGGGCGATCGTTTTCTTTAGAATCTCTAAAATTTCTTCGCGCCTGGCTGGCGCGACCACTCTACTTCGCCATTCTTCCGCCCGCTTCAGTTCACGAAACGGCGCATCCGAACATTCATGACCATACCTAGCGCCAGGAACATAAACAAGACGGAAGACCCGCCATAACTCATTAAAGGCAAAGGTATTCCAGTGACCGGCATAAAACCGACCACCATGCCAACGTTGACCAGGATATGGAAACTAAGCACAGCCACCACACCCATCACTATGAACGTGCCAGCGCGGTCGGGCGCCGTTTGCGCGTTCTGCGTCAACCTCATTAGCACGATAAAGTATAGCAGTAAGAGCCCCAACGCGCCGATAAATCCATGTTCCTCGGCGAACGCCGCAAAGATGAAATCGGTCTGGGGAACTGGCAGGAAAGCCAGATGGGTCTGCGAACCCTCCGTGCTCCCCCAAATCCCCCCGGAACCGACGGCAATCAAAGACTGGTTGACCTGATACCCCGAACCCTGACTGTCTGCGTCCGGGTGTATGAAGCTAGTTAAGCGTTCGCGCTGGTAGGGTTTCAGCACATGCACCCGCGGCACAAAGAACACCGCCCCGATGCCCATGGCGGCAATCAGGGCGACTACCAATCCCTGCCTAAGCTGCAACCCTCCAAGAAATATGCCACTTACAGCGATCGGCAAGTAGGTCAGCGCGGTACCCAGATCGGGTTGGGCCAGCACCATGAGCATGGGAACACCTACGATGGCTCCGGCCTTGATGAAGTCGGGCCAGGCCAGATCCCTTTGCTGCATATCGGCAAAAAACTTCGCGACCGCCAGAATCAAGATCAGTTTGACCCATTCGGAGGGCTGAAAGTGCGCCACCCCCGGGGATTGGTATCCATCGGCGCGCTCCCAGGTATTTCTGACCGATATGGGGTATCAGCACCGCCACCAGCGAGGCCACGGCCGCGATGTACATCCAGTGAACCCGCTCCAGCAACACCTGGTAATTGAAAAAACTAACCAGGAACATGCCCCCGATGCCGCCCACAATCCAGTACAGCTGCTTGATGTGCGAGCCGGCAAATTTCGTGTGCTCGGTGGCACTGTGGATCTCCATGACCCCCAGACCACAGATGATCAGGACGAATACGAAGAGTATCCAATCAAAATCGCGGAATGAAATATAACGTGCCATGAATCAGCCTTTTACAAATTGTCATCCTGAGCGGAGTAAGTTTACTCGCTTGCGAGTGAACTGACGGAGTCGAAGGACCCCTAGAACCACCGGTCTGCCTGTGGTAGGGGTCCTTCGACTGCGAGGAAACTTCGTGCCGAAGTTTCCTCTCCGCTCAGGATGACAAGGGGGGCGGAATTTTTATCTGCCTATCGACTGCAATTTCCGCGGATTCGGTCAGCTCGGTCGATCTGCGACCCAACCTAAATCCCATGTCATCCTGAGCGGAGTTTCTGTTTCGCAACGCGAAACAGAAACGGAGTCGAAGGACCCCTACCTCTCAACTACCCTTTCGCCCCGATGGGGCTTATCAATATTCCCAGCCTCCCCACGGCTTGCGCCGTGGGCCTTATTCTTGCGCCGCTTCGCGGCTAAAAGCACTTCCTACTGCAGTCCCGGCGCGGCGGTAGCCAGCGGCAAACGCCGTCTGGCCACGTCCATCGCAAAATGTCCGCCATGCAAATCATCGTCGGGCCCGGTCCAGAGGGCTCCTACTTCTACTTTCTTATTCCCTCCCGCTACTTTGGTGGGCGTTTTCCGTTGTTTGTCCACATAGGCCTTAATCACTTTGGAAGCCAGATGGCGGCAAGCGTGCCTTCTTCGCCGCTTTCCCACAATACAACCACGACGATAACTCCGGATTCCTCCGGGGGCTAACTCCTACGAACCAGCCGTTATTCTTGAAGCAGGCCTTACCGTTGCTCGTTTGGCGTTCGCTTGAACTCCAGTGAGATGGTTTGCGCAGTTCCAGTCTTGCCGGCGAAATCAATACCGGGCAGTGCGCCAGCGAAGCGGTCCCCATGGACTGACAACGTTCGCCCATGGCGTCGGTGATGAATTCCGAAACCATTCGCGATCCAACGGGATCCTCACTTCACCACTGCCGGTGTGAGGTGGGCACTATGTTTGGCGGAAAATGCCCGGGGAAGTTACATGTGGGCGCTACAGGACGCCGCCCTGGCAATGCCTCCGACGGCGCGAGCCAGTTGGATCGGAGTGACTGCGACCGCGCCCTGGCCAATGCCGACCGAAATTGTTTCCCCGGCATACCATTTTTGCTTAAAGTTGCGGACCTTCCACTCTTCCGAAGGCATGATGCCAGTCACTTCTTGAGGCAGATCGATGCCGGTCTTCTGTCCCAAACCCAGTGCTGTAGCATAGTTCGCAATTCGGTCAATCCCAGTTTCTGAGCCAGCGTGTAAAAGAACACGTCACAAGATTGATAAATTCCTTTCGGTAATGTCCACGATTCCGTGGACCCTATTATGCTCCGAAATCCAGCATCGGAAATCACCGTCCGTAGAACGTGGCGCCCCCGGTGCAGTTGACCTTCATGTCTTGCGCAATCCCTTCCTGCAGGCCGGCAGTCGCCATAATGATCTTGAAGGTCGATCCCGGAGCGAGTTGCGCCTGAATCGCTTTGTTCAGCAGCGGTTTATCAGGATCGGTAACCAGCTTGTTCCACTGCTCACGCGAGACCCGCACCGCAAAGTCGTTGGGATCGTAACGTTGGCCGGCTCACCATGGCCAGGATTTCGCCGTTGCGCGGATCCATGGCGACGATCGCGCCATTTTTGTCCCTCCAGCGCTTCCTCGGCGGCGATTTGCAGATCAATGTCAATCGTCAGTTTGAGATCATGGCCATGTTCGGCCGGCTTTTCCGCCAGCTGTCCCACTTCTTTCCCGTGGCTGTTTACCACTGCCTGGCGGGATCCATTCTTGCCCATCAAAGTCTGGTTATATTGCAGTTCCACGCCCGACTTGCCCACCACGTCGCCAGGGTTGTAAAGATCAAACTGCGGCTGGTTGAGCATGTCTTCGCTGACTTCGCCGACGTAGCCGATCAGGTGGGCCATGAAACCGTTGCGAGGATAAAGCCGCCGGTGCGCCATGATGGTGTCCAGCTCGGGAAGCTCGTTGCGATGAGCTTCGATGAAAGCCAGTTCATCGGGCGTGATGTCGTCCTTGAGATAAATGGGTTGATATTGCGCAACGCCGTTGAATTTCTTGATGCGGTCGCGTATATCTTTCGGGTTAAGGTGCAGGCCTTGCGCAATAAGGTCGGCGTCGGCGGCCAGATCGCGAGACGAATCTCGCAACAACAAAGCGGTGAACGAAGGATAGTTGTCCACGATGGTGCGGCCTTCGCGATCAAGAATCTTGCCGCGAGGCGCAAGAATCGGAACATTGCGGACCCGGTTCTTCTCCGCGAGCGCCGCGTACAGGGCACTCTGCGTCACCTGCAGCCGCCACAATCCGTAGGCCAATAACAGAAAAACGCCGAGGATGATGTATTGCACCGCGGTCAGGCGGACTAGCGAAACTTTTTCGTCGCGGCCAAACATAGGATCAGTCGTTGGTCTTGGGTCATTCGTCGTTGGCTTGCTTGGGTTGATTTGAACTTGGGTTCAGCAAGCGAAAGTTAGTTTCATTGTAAATCTTCTGCGGAGCACTTGATTAGTGGCAGTGTGACCAAAGTCATAAAGTCTTGTTGTTTAGCCAACGACCGTCTTTCACGTTCTCTGCTTGAAGCGGTCGAGCACGGCAAACAGGGCCACGGCTACGACTGCATTCAATAACGCGGCAATCAATTCGTGCGGCAAGCTATAGTGCATGTTCAACCGCAGCATGCCCCGGGCCACGGTGAAATACACCACCTCGTGGATCACGTAGAAGAACAACGTCACCAGGAAGCGCGCGCCGGCGTTTTCCACGTCCAGCTTCACCCCTAGCGAGGATGCGCCATAGCCTACGACCGTCTTGGTAAGGCTGTAGAGCCCGATGGTGGACTGGTGCATCAGGGCGTCCTGCGCCAGGCCAATGATCGCGCCCGTCAGCAGCCCCGCGACCTGGCTGCGGCGCGCGATGGCAAAAAAGATCACCACCAGGAGCGGCAGATCGAAATAACGAAAGAACGGGAAGCGCAATGGCAGGAACGCCTGAAAAAACAGCGCTGCCAGAGGAACACCGACGGTCACCGGGATGCTGAACCGGTAAACTTCAATCTGCTCATTGGATGTGTATGTGATGGGCACGCTATTGAGGGTTATTCTCCGGCACGGAACCGGTTTTCGGCTCTGGCTTTGTCTGGCTGCCGGTTGGTTTCGCCGCCGGGTTTACGGTCTTGACGGCCGGGGCCGCCGGCTTGGCCGTAGCCCCCGATGTCGCCGGATTACTGGCGGTCTTGGGTGCGGCGATTGTCGCAGCAGTCGGCTTGTTGGTCGAGTTGGTCAGCGATTCGCGCGGTTTCACGACGCCTCCGGGAGCCTCTGTCTTGGCGCTGGGCGTCGTGGCGGACGAAGTCGCCGCCGCACCAGCCATACTTTGCTTGGAATCGACCGCAGGCTTGTCGGGCACCGAAGGCAAACGCTCGGAGAGAATGTCCACGGCCCGCACCGGGCCTGAGTCGGTAACCGAAGGCTCGCGTTCTTCCTTCTTGGTGATCACCAGCACTTCTTCCAGCCGGTCCAAATCGGCGACTGGCTTGACGCGAATTTTCAGAAACGATTCCGGACCCGGGGAAACCTGGCTTACCGTGCCCACGGGCAATCCCTTGGGAAAGACCCTGTCGCCGCCGCTGGTCAGGACCCGTTCGCCCGGTTCCACTTGTTCATCGTTCATGATCTTCTCGAGCACTAGTTCCCCGGAAGCGGTTCCCTTCAAAATGCCCTGCAACCTTGATTTTTCCAGGATCACGCCCACGCCACTGGATTGATCATTGATGAGCAGGACTTGCGACGTCGAGTTGTAGACTCGCAGCACTTTCCCCACCACACCCGCCGCGGTGATGACGGCCATGTCCCTGCCAATGCCTTTGCCGGTATCGGCGTCGTTGTCGGCTACTTTTCCGATCCCGTCGCGCGCGCCTTTATCAATGTAGACGGACCGGGATTGCTCGCTGCCGCTGGAGCCGATGACCTGCGCCGGCATGGTTTGAGAAATAAATTGTTCGCGGAATCCAAGCAGAGACTGCAAACGTTGGGCTTGCTCGGCGTCCTGACTCAATCGCACCTGTTCCAGGCGCAAACGCTCGATCTCTTCATTCAGTTGGCGGTTTTCCTGGCGCACGCCCCGCAGGTAAACATAGTTGTGCCAAACGCCCGCCAGGCTGCCCTGGGTCCAGACAATGCATTTTTCGAAGGGGGTGACTGCACTCACTATCCAGACGCGGATCAGGCGGCTGGACTCATTCTCGCCCGGGCGCCGCACCTGGACCGCCAGCCCTAAAATCTGGGCAAACAAAATCGCCACCAGAATGGTAACGTTGCGATAGCGGGTGACGAGGTTTTCCATGAATCAGCTACTAGCCTTCTAGCTTATAGCAAGCTTGGGTTTTGTTGTGGTTGCTAGGAGCTAGTAGCTAGAAGCTGCCTGTTTTATTCGATCGAAATCTTGCGCAGCAGCTTGAAGTCGCTGAGCATCTTGCCCGTACCCAGCACCACGCTGCACAGCGGATCGTCGGCAATGGAAACCGGCAATCCGGTTTCCTCGCGGATGCGCTTATCCAGATTCTTGAGCAGGGCGCCGCCCCCGGTGAGCACGATGCCACGATCGCTGATGTCCGCGGAAAGCTCCGGTGGTGTCCGCTCCAACGCTACTCGAACCGCGTTCATGATGGTCGAGACACATTCGCTCAGCGCCTCGCGAATTTCACTGTCGTCCACGGTGATCGTCTTAGGCACGCCTTCGATCAGGTTGCGGCCCTTGATTTCCATGGTCAACGGCTTGTCCAGCGGATACGCGGAACCAATTTCCATCTTGATCTGTTCGGCGGTGCGTTCGCCGACCAGCAAATTATATTTCCGCTTGAGGTAGTTCATGATGGCCTCGTCCATCTGATTGCCGGCCATGCGTACCGAGCGCGAATAAACGATGCCGCTGAGTGAAATCACCGCAATGTCGGTAGTGCCGCCGCCAATGTCCACGACCATGTTGCCACTCGGTTCGGTGATAGGGAGTCCTGCGCCGATTGCCGCCACCATGGCTTGTTCCACGAGATAAACTTCGCTGGCCTTGGCGCGATAGGCGGAATCCATGACCGCGCGTTTTTCCACCTGGGTAATTTCTGACGGCACGCCAATTACGATGCGCGGATGCACCAGCATCTTGCGGTTGTGCGCTTTCTGGATAAAGTAGTTGAGCATCTTCTCGGTGACTTTGAAGTCGGCGATCACGCCGTCTTTCATGGGTTTGATGGCGACGATGTTGCCAGGCGTGCGGCCCAGCATTTCTTTGGCCTCTTTGCCCACGGCTTCGACTTCTCCGGTGTTCTTGTTGATGGCCACGATGGAAGGCTCGTTCACCACGATGCCCTTGCCGCGCGCATACACCAGCGTGTTGGCGGTGCCCAGGTCGATGGCGAGGTCGCTCGAAAAAACGCTGAACAACGACCTCAGATTGTGCAAGCGCGATGCGCTGGAGTGGAAGCCGTTCTTTGACATGCGTGAAGCTTCTTTCTCTGATCTCGGTTTTTCTTGCTCTGCGAGGCCCGGTTTTTTTCGAACCGCGCCCGGTTACCTTTGTCGGGTAATACTTACCGTCTTAATTCTATGGGAATTCCGCCAATAGAACAGCAAACCAAAGTTCCTGCACCTCGGGTGCGCTCACTATAAACTGCCGGGCTCACTGAATCACTACTCTCTTCTGCTCGGTTTTTACTCCGCCCTTCTTATTCTGCGCTGTAATCGTAATTACGCTCTCTCCCATTGGCAGGGGCGGGGTGAAGTAATGAAAACCGCCATCGGTGCCAATCACGGGTACTTCCTGTCCATTGACCATCACCCGGGCACCCATCTCCGTCTTTCCGGTCAACTCGATGACGTGGCCGTGCTGGATCAAGGGATCCAAATCCAGAGTGATGACGGCATTGTCGTCCTGCTTGGAAATGATATTGAAACGGTTCTTCTCGCTCTCGGACGATTCCTTGCCGGCGGCGTCGTAGGACTGGACCATCCAGTAGTACACGCCCTCGGGCAGACCGGAGACCATGATGTCCGCGGTATCGACCTTGCGATTCACCACCGGATTGGAAAAGTAAGGATTGTGCGCGATCTGGATGCGATAGCCCACCGCGTTGGCCATCTTGGTCCAGGAAAACTCGATCGACTTGGCGCCCTTGGAGACAAAGATCGGCATCATGTTGGCGGGAGAGATCGGCGTGGGCGTACCGATTTCCTTCGACTTCTCTATATGCTGGGAGTCCGCCTTCCAGTTGGCTTTTTCCCAATCCGCCAGATGGACGACTTCGCCGTTGCGCGCGACTTCGGCGTTGCCTTTGGTCATGACGATTCCGCTCTCGTCGCCTTTGGGATCATTGCTCACCCGCGCTGCGCTGTCCGGCGCCAGAGATGCTGTGGCCCCCGCTACGGTCACCTGCGACTTCGAGCCCTGGTTGTACATGGCGGTAGTCAAATCGACGGTGCCGGTGCTGACTGCGACCGCCACATTAGTTTGCTGCTGTTCATTGGTCGAGTTTTCTTCCACCACGATCAGCGAATCTTGCTTCACCGTGTAATTGGTGCCATCGTTGAAAACGATCTTGGCCATGCCCTCGGACCCGGTCTGCACCACGTCGCCTTTTTCCAGCGGCACGTTGTAGTCGGCGTTCACCCAACTATTGCTGTTCGCCTTCTTCACTCTCACCGTGCCGTCGAGAGCGGTAATATGCGCTTGCTGGGAACTCATGGAGCCGGCCTTGACGGGACCTGCAGCGCCCGCCACCGCCTCCAATAACTTGCTGCCGAAATTGTCGGCTGCCTGAATGCCGTTGGCGGTGAACTGTGGGAATGCGAAGCGGATACCGATAAGGAAAACTAGGGCTACGCCCAGTACCATCAACACGACGCTGCGGTACGTGACGGTTTTCCACGCAATCTGGATCGCCGGCTTGCGATTTGAAGACACCGAGGCCCCTGCACCTAATCAAACTTAGAGAATATGGGGTAACTTGAACATTATCACAAGAGTAACTACCGAAAACACCGTTAATCAACTTGGGTCACCACTCACCAGGGCATGACCTTTTGGGCGATTGGAGTTAGAGGCACGCGCAATTACGCTATCTCCAATTCAACCCATGCCGATACAACTTTTAGCCGAGCAACATAATCCTAAAGGCCGCGTTTATAAACATCAGGGAGATTTCAGAGCCGGGCTCGAGGGTTTTGGGCCCGGGAACTCCGCTTCTTATCCGCGCAACCCGCAGCAGCAAAGCATTACCGGGCAAGCGAAGGATGAGAGAGCCTGAGGAACCACGATGCGTATCAACCGTTCCATTCGTTTGCTGCTGTTAGCATTCTTACTTTTGGCCATACCGGTCGCGTCCTCTGCGGGCGTTTTTGTTTCCATTAATATCGCTCCGCCGGCACTGCCGGTTTATGTCCAGCCCCCTTGTCCGGCCGACGGCTATATCTGGACTCCGGGTTACTGGGCCTATGGCGATGACGGCTACTACTGGGTCCCCGGCACCTGGGTGGAAGCGCCCGAGGTAGGTTTCCTCTGGACCCCCGGTTACTGGGGATGGGGCGAAGGCGCCTACCTCTGGCACGCCGGCTACTGGGGTCCGCATATCGGCTTCTACGGCGGCGTCAACTATGGCTTCGGCTACGGCGGCGAGGGCTACGAAGGCGGGCACTGGGAAGGCGGGCACTTCGCCTACAACCGTTCCGTCACCAACGTGAACGTCACCGTGATCCACAACGTCTACAACAAGACGGTCATTGTGCACAACAACACGCGAGTCAGCTTCAATGGTGGGCATGGCGGCATTGATCGGCGTCCGTCAGCTAACGAGGAACGGTTCGCGAACGAGCGGCATATCGAGAGAACTTCCATGCAAACCGAACAGGAGCACGCCGCCGCCGGCAATCGGGAACTTCGGGCTTCGGTCAACCACGGGAAGCCTGCCATCGCCGCTACCGAGAGACCTGGGCAATTCAGCGGGCACGGTGTGGTAGCTGCCAAAAAGGCGGGGGCGCCCTATAAGCCTGCCCCGGGTGCCAATCGCGCCGCGGCTTCCAGCCGTACGAACAATGTTCCACGGCCGGGCAATAAGACGGAGAACAACGCGGCTCGGCCGGAATCCAAGGTTCGCACCACTCCAGCCGCCCACAATAACGTGGCTCGTCCACCCAACACATCAAACCGGGCGAGCACTCCCCGCGCCGCTAATGCGGCTCGGCCCGAGCATGCGGCTCCAGAGCGGAACGTGCCCCGTCCATCCAACACCTCTCACCAACCAACCATGTCGCACGAGAATGCGCCGCATCCCCAGGCGGCTCCGCGCATGGAACACACAGCAACTCCGAGGGCAAGCACTCCTCATACTGAAAAGGCGCCCAGTGCGCCGCATCAGGAAAGAGCGCCCCGGCCAGAATCCCACCCCCAGGCCGCTCCGCACCAGGCCAGTACACCGCATCCGCAGAGTGCATCACGCCCAGAGAAACCTGAGGAGAAAAAGCACTAACCAACAAAACAGAACTTGATCTTAAAGGCCCGCGGCAAGTGCACGTTGCACTTACTGCGGGCCTTTTATTCAGCTGCTTGACGTTACCATTTCCTGAAAATCACGAAAACCGCGGCCACGATCATTCCGAAACCAACCAGGTAATTCCACTTCAGCTTCTCTCCTAAGTACAAAATCGAAAAGACCGAGAACACCGTAAGCGTAATAACTTCCTGGATGGTCTTGAGCTGCACCGCCGTGAACTCGTAAGAGCCGATGCGGTTGGCGGGAACCTGAAAGCAGTACTCAAAAAAAGCAATGAGCCAGCTGATCAGGATGACCTTAAACAACGGGGCTTGACGGTACTTGAGGTGGCCGTACCACGCGAAGGTCATGAAGATATTGGAAATGGTCAGCAGCACAATGGTAGTCATGAGCGCTATGCTGCCACGAAATCCACCGACCTTCCACCCCAGCTCGCGTGGGGCGGGTGCCTCACCTGCCCCGTGGGCGTCAGTCCGCCTTGATGAGCGCGCCCAGACGGGGCGTCCGGGCCCACGTGATTCGTGGTTTGCCACCTGCTTGCCGCTCTTCTGGCCGGGTTGTAGCATGGAGAGTCATCTTTTTTCAGGAGGCATCCTCATTATGGCGACCGATACCCTGGCCACCCCGGCCATTTCCGGCAGCAGCAAAACCAAGGTTTATAGGAACTTTATCGACGGCGAGTGGGTCGAATCGAAGAGCGGAGAAACTTTCGAAAACCGCAATCCTGCCGACACTCGCGATGTTGTCGGCATCTTCCAGAAATCCGGAAAAGCCGACGTCGAAGCAGCCATGGAAGCTGCCAAGCGAGCCTTCGCCAAATGGCGGCTCGTGCCCGCTCCCCATCGCGCGGAAATCGTCTTTCGCGCCGCCGAAATGCTGTTCGAGCGCAAGGAAGAATATTCCCGCGACATGACCCGCGAAATGGGCAAGATCCTTAAGGAAACCCGCGGCGATGTGCAGGAAGCCATCGACTGCGCCTATTACATGGCGGGAGAAGGACGCCGCCTGTTCGGGCCGACAACGCCATCAGAACTTCCCAACAAATTCGCCATGGCGATTCGCCAACCCATCGGCGTCTGCGGCATGATCGCGCCCTGGAACTTTCCCATGGCCATCCCGTCCTGGAAGCTTCTGCCGGCCATCGTCTGCGGCAACACCTGCGTAATCAAACCTGGCGAAGACACTCCGCTCTCCACCCTGAATTTGGTGCGCACGCTCATGGACGCTGGCCTGCCCAAGGGCGTCATCAACATCGTGACCGGATATGGGCCGGAAGCCGGCGCGCCGCTGGTTGAGCATCCCGATCTGCGAGCGATTTCTTTCACCGGGTCTTCTCGCGTGGGCCGTATTGTCGGCGCCACCGCCGCCAAGAGCCTAAAACATTGCTCGCTCGAGCTCGGGGGCAAGAATCCCATGATCGTCCTCGACGATGCCAACCTTGAACTCGCCATCGAAGGCGGTCTGTGGGGCGCATTCGGGACCACCGGCCAGCGTTGCACCGCGACCAGCCGCATCATTGTCCAGAAAGGCGTCTACGCGGATTTCGTATCGCGCTACATCGAACTGGCAAAGAAACTGAAAGTCGGCAATGGACTCGACGAGAGCACCGAGATGGGCCCCGCCATCAACGAACGCCAGCTCAAGAGCGACCTGAACTATGTGGAGATCGGCAACGCCGAAGGCGCCAAGTTGAAGACCGGCGGCAATCGCCTCGAAAAGGGCGATTACCAGCACGGGTACTTCATGGAGCCCACCGTGTTCGTCGATGTCGATCCCAAGATGCGCATTGCCCAGGAAGAAATCTTCGGCCCGGTGGTTTCGATTATTCCGGCCGACAGCTTCGAGCACGCCATCGAAATCGCCAATGGCATTGAATATGGGCTTTCGTCCTCGCTTTACACCAAGGACGTAAACAAAGCCTTCACCGCCATGCGCGACCTCCACACCGGCATCACTTACATCAACGCGCCGACCATCGGCGCGGAAGTGCACTTGCCGTTCGGCGGGACGAAGTCCACAGGCAACGGCCATCGCGAAGGCGGAATCGGCGCCATTGATTTCTACAGCGAATGGAAGGCAGTTTACGTCGATTATTCGGACAAGTTGCAGAAGGCGCAGATCGATCGCGGGGAGTAGGAACAAGTTGCACTCGTTGAGCGGATAAAATCTAGCCATCTTGTCATGGGATTTAAGTTGGATCGCAACTCATCGGAAGACTGATGGATTTGCCTGAACAAAAAACGGAATCCTCCCTCGCGTTTGTAGCTGGCAAACAAGCGGTGGAAAGCGACAGAGGCCGCCTCCTTCTAATAATCGGAGTGATCGGCGCGATATTCGGTCGCCTCCTAGAAAGATGGTTAGCCGCTCGATATTTACTCCACTGGGCAGAGGGCTTTCCGATCGATTTCCTGGCGGGTCTCGCAATTGCGGCTCTATGTATGCTCGTCGCCAAAATGATTATGCAAGCGCTAGACAAGAATACGGAGTTGACGCAATGAAAGATACTTCCACAGCGACATTGCAGCGATTGGCGCTAGCAGTTTGTACAGCCACTGCTTTTCTTCGCAACCGACAGCCCAGGCCGAGCAGCGCCTGACCATGACCACCCACGTGCATCAGGCCGTTGTCAGCGGACAAGCTCCGTTGGTCGGCCATCTTCCCAGCACGCAGCATTTAAGCCTGGCCATTTCCTTGCCGCTCCGCGACGAAGCCGGCCTACGTGATGCAGTCCAGCAGATTTACGATCCGCAAAGTCCGCGCTACCGACAATACCTCAGCGTGCAGGAAGGGACCGAAAGATTCGGGCCCACCCAGGATGACTACGACGCGGTCGTCTCGCTTCGCCAAGTCCAATGGTCTGAATGTGGTCGACACTTATGCGAATCGCATGGTCGTGGATGTCGAAGGGCCAGTCTCGAATATCGAGAACGCTTTCCACGTGGTGATGAATCTGTATCAACATCCCACCGAGAACCGGGCCTTTTACTCGCCGGACCGCGAACCGTCGCTTGATCTCGATGTGCCGATATTGCACATCAGCGGGTTGGACAACTTCACGCTGCCGCATTCTCATATGGTCAGGACTGCGCAAAACGCGGCTGTGTCCAAAGCCACCGGCTCGGGTCCTGGCGGGCAATTCATCGGCAGCGATATGCGCGCTGCCTACTACGGCTCCGGTTCACTCAATGGCAAGGGCCAATCGCTGGGGCTGTTCGAATTTGCCGGTTATGAGATCAGCGATGTCAAACTTTTCTTCAAGACGGTGAAGCAATCGCTCAAAGTCCCGGTCCATGGGATCTCGCTGAATGGCGTCAGTTTGAAATGTCCGCCATCAACCTGCGACGACGGCGAACAGGTTCTCGACATCGAAATGGCAATCTCCATGGCCCCCGGCTTGAAGCAAGTTCAGGTGTACGTGGGAAGCAACGATATCTCCATTTTCGCCAGGATGGCGTCGGACAATACTTCCAAGCAGCTCAGCTGCTCCTGGGGATGGGGAGATGATGAAGTCCCCCTGGACGCGATCCTTCTGTTATTCGCCGGCCAGGGGCAAACTCTGTTCGTGGCCACGGGTGACTACGGCTCGGCCAGCGCCGCCGATTACGTCTGGCCATCCGACGACCCCCTCGTCGTGGCGGTCGGTGGAACCGACATCACCACCAACGGCGCGGGCGGCTCCTGGAAATCCGAGACCGGATGGAGCGGCAGCGCCGGCATGCCTTCCAAGAACAAAGTTCCCATCCCCACCTATCAGCAACTCCCGGGGGTCATTAGTTCCAAGAATCATGGGTCGAAGAAGTTGCGCAACATCCCAGATGTGGCGGCGGAAGCGAATACCGATCAATTTAGCTGCTATGACGGCGGCTGTTATAGCGGCAACGGAGGCACCAGTTATGCCGCTCCCGTGTGGGCCGGTTTTCTCGCCCTGGCCAATCAGCAGGCGGCCGCAGACGGCAAGGCTCCCCTTGGATTTATCAATCCCGCCATCTATGCCATTGGCACGGGGTCGAGTTACGCCAGCGACTTCCATGACCAGACCTCAGGCAACAATGGCAAGTACAACGCAGTTGCTGGCTATGACCTGGTCACCGGCTGGGGAAGCATGACGGGCGTGGACCTGATCGACGCATTGATAGCGAGCGAATAGGAGAAATCAAGCTTTTGGGTGGCGCAGCGCTTCCTAGCCTGCGATAGAAGCCGTCGCCTCGATCACGCGCTTCAGCGCCTGAGGCACCTTGTGAGCTTTCAACAAACCGCAAAAACCGGGTAAAGAAATCAGAGGCTTTTATCGCTGGAAAGCGCTGCGCCACCCAAAATCAAAATCTCTGACCAGGTGCTGGGCTTTATCAATATCCTGATTTTCTCTGCGCCCTCGGCGCTCTCTGCGGTTAAAATCGATACATGCTCAGTACCCAATCCCGCGAGATCACCGCCGCCTCGCGGCTGGACAACGTCAAGTACGCCATCCGGGATCTCGCCTGCGTCGCGGACGAAGTCATCAAGCAAGGCCACAAAGTTCTGCCGCTCAACGTCGGCGACCCGAACATCTTTGATTTCAAAACTCCAGCCCACTTGATTGAAGCCGTTCACCAGGCCATGCGCGATGGCAAGAACGGCTACGCGCCATCCGCCGGCATTCCCGAAGCGCTCGAAGCCATTCGCGGCGAAGCCGTGCGCAAGGGCATCACCAGCCTGCAGGACGTGTTTGTCACTTCCGGCGCGAGCGAAGCCGTGGACATCTGCCTGACTACGCTGCTCAATCCCGGAGAAGACATCCTGACGCCGTGCCCCGATTATCCGCTCTATTCGGCGGTGCTGTGCAAGCTGGGAATCGGCCTGAATCCGTATTACCTGAATGAAGAAGACGGCTGGCAGCCGGAACTCGAAGACATCAAAAAGAAGATCACGCCACGCACTCGCGGGATTGTGCTGATCAATCCGAATAATCCCACCGGTTCGGTGTGCTCGCGGCGGATGCTGGAGCAAATTGCCGAGCTGGCGCGGCAGCATAACCTGATTATTTTCGCCGATGAGATTTACGACAAGCTCATGCTCGATGGCGACGAATGTATTTCCATCGCTGCCGTCGCTCCGGATGTTCCCGTGGTCACCTTCGGCGGCCTGTCGAAAAACTTCCTGGCCCCCGGCTGGCGCATCGGATGGGGCATGGTGAGCGGCGATTCATCGGCGGTCAAGCCTTATATCGAAGGCCTGCACCGTCTGCTGCGCTCGCGTCTTTCCGCCAACCATCCCGAGCAATATGCAATCAAGATTGCCCTCGACGGACCGCAAGATCATCTGATCGAAGTTTGCCAAAAACTGCGCTCCCGGCGCGATCTTACGGTCAAGACCTGCAACGCGATCCCGCACATGAGTTGCGTTCCCCCGCGCGGCGCGTTTTATGCTTTTCCAAAGCTGGACATCCCGGAAGACGACGAAACCTTCGTCAAAGAACTGATCCGCAAGAAGCATGTGATGGTCGTCCACGGCTCCGGCTTCGGCCAAAAGCCCGGCACCAAACATTTCCGCATCGTGTTCCTGCCCGACGAGCCCACGCTCACTCGGGCCTACAGCGCGATTGCAGAGTTTATGCAGGAGAGGTATCAGTAGAGCACCCCGGAAGTTCTCGTGATTGACATCCATTGCCACATTCTTGCCGACGTCGACGACGGGCCCAAATCCTGGGACGTGGCCCACGAAATGTGCCTTATGGCAGTGGCCGATGGGATCGAGCACATCGTGGCCACGCCGCATGCCAACGAACGCTATCATTATGACCGCGAATATCTAAGCGGGCTGCTCGATCATCTCCGAACACTCTCCGGGCCCACGCCACGTTTCAGCCTGGGCTGCGATTTTCATCTTTCCTACGAGAACCTGCAGGATGTCATGGCGAATCCCGACCGTTATTGCATTGAGGGGACGCGTTACCTGCTGGTGGAACTGAGCAACTACAGCGTCCCGGTGCAAATGGATGACCGCTTCAACGACCTTAAAGAAAAAGGCATTACGCCGATCATCACTCACCCGGAGCGCAATCCCATCCTGCAGCAGACCCCCCAACGGGTTCTGAACTGGGTGCAACAAGGTTGTGCGGTGCAAGTCACGGCGTCGACCTTGACCGGATTTTGGGGGGAACGCGCCTGGCGGGCGGCCGAGTGGTTGTTCAAGCGCCACGCCGTACATGTGCTTGCCACCGATGCTCACGACACCAAGCGGCGCACCCCGGTGCTTTCCGAAGCGCGCCAGGCGGTTGCCGAAGAGTACGGCGAGGAAGTGGCCAAGGCCCTGGTCGACGGAAATCCCCGCGCCATTGTGAACGGGCAGCCCCTGCCTTATTTTCCTGATCCGGTGACGAAGAGCTAGGTTTCGAGTTTCAAGTTTCAGGCGTGACTGGCGCGGCAAGCTGATCAGCTGACCCGAAACTCGAAACTATATCTGAACTTATTTCCGTTGATGATCCGTGCTCGCCGGATCGGCAGAGACGGGCGACGGCGTACCATGCGGCACATCAGGCTGCGTAGTCATGGCGCTTTCGGGATTCAGCAAGTGCTCGTGGTCGGGGCCAAGCCCCAGCTTGATCAGCGCCCGCGAGTCGGGGACCTGCTTGCTCTGCCATCCATGATCGGCCTGGTAACGTTGCATGGCCTTTTGCGCGGCATCGTTCCAGTTGGCGGACGGTTCTCCGCTCAAATAGTGTTCACGAATCAGGGCTTCCTGGATCTCCTGGGAACGCTGGGGATCAATCTTTTGTTGTCCGCGCTTGCGTGAACCCGCGGTTGTTTTGTGCGATTTATGCCGGCGGGCTGAGCTCTTATGGGTGGACGAACCGGCCTTTTTCGCGGTGCCGGATGCTGGCTTGGTTGTGGTTGTGGTCTGGGCAGGCGAGAGCGTATTCACGACAAACAGACCGCAAGCAACGATTTTCAACGGCCAGAGTCGGTTCCGCAAAAGCAATCACCTCAACCAGTTCCGCAGGCAGCCCAGAAAGCGTAAAGGGCCTGACACTAAAGTTAATGATCTCTCGACCAAGGCCTCAGTGCCAGTCCCAATCGTGCGCGACCAAGGTTACGGAAGTGTACCGGCCAGGAAGATGGTGCCGTCTTGACGGCCCGCTCCACGCTGGCGAACCAGGAACACCACATCCTGCCCGCTCTTCAGCGAGGATTGAATATGATCGAAATCGTCCTCGGTATTGACGGGCTGCTTATTGATTTCCAGAATGACGTCGCCACGGGCCACGCCCACATCGTCTGCAAACGATTCCGGCTTGACATCTTGCACAATGACGCCCTTGCCGGCTGCGATGTTTAGTTTGTCCGCCATCTCAGTGGTAATGGCGCGCACCGTGATGCCCAGGCGGCTTTCCTTGGGCGTGCTTTCGCCTTCGTCGTTTTGGTCGTCTCCCAGACGGGCGGCAAACAACTTGGCCCGATCGGCGACGGTGACCGACGCCTCCTGCTTCTTTCCATTGCGGATGAAGCCCAAAGTAATCTTAGCGCCCGGCTTGCGACTGGCGATATCGCCAACCAGTTCGTCGCCGTTTTTCACGGTCTTGCCGTCCACCGACGTGATCGTGTCTCCCCGTTTGAGGCCCGCCTGGTCGGCGGGACTTCCGGCCGTCACATCAGAAACCGTAATGCCGGAACCCATGCCATAGACGCGCTCAATCGCCGGATTCTCTTCGGCGCTAAACATGATCCCAATCGAACCGCGGGCCACGCGATGTTCCGGCCCAATCAGCTGGTTGTAAACCTGCACCACGGTGTTCGAGGGCAGGGCAAATCCCAGGCCGGCGTAAGAATTGGTATCGGTAAGAATGGCGGTATTGATGCCAATCACCTCGGCGGCCATGTTCACCAGCGGTCCGCCGGAGTTCCCGGGATTGATGGCGGCGTCAGTTTGAATGAATGACTGGAATTGCCGGCCGGGCACGATGTTCCGCCCCTTAGCGGACACAATGCCGGCGGTGACCGTCCCCTGCTGCCCAAAGGGACTGCCGATCGCGAGCACCCAATCTCCCACCTGCATGCCATCGGAATTACCCATTTTGGCCGCAGGCAGCGGGTGGTCCACGTCAATCTTGATCACAGCGAGATCGGTCTCCTGGTCGGTGCCGATGACCCGCGCGTCGTGTTGGACACTCGGTGGGTCATCCTGCAGCTTCACTCGAATGCGGTCGGCTTTTTCCACCACGTGCCGGTTGGTCAGAATGTAGCCCTTGGAATCCACCAGCACTCCTGAACCGAGAGAACGCTCGCGAATCGGCCCTTGAGCTTGACCACCCTGGCCGCCGAAAAACTTGCCAAAAAAGTCGTCGAAAGGATTTTGACCCTGATCGTCCGGATCGTCGGGTTGCACACTGCGGCCGCCACGACGATGTGGGTTCTTGATCGTGGATTCGGTGTTGATGTTGACCACGCTCGGCTCCAATTGTTTGGCGATTTCCGTGAACTGGTTTGCCGATTGCCGCGCCGCGGGCACGGTCAAAGGCGTGGCGTCAGATGCTTTCTTGGTCTCCTGGCCCTTGACGCCGTAGGAGATCACCGTTCCGATCAAAATACCGACAGCCAGCGTAGCTAAAACTGCGAATGTGGACGGCAGGCGATTGGCCTTGAGACGCGTCCAAAAAGCGCTTGCGCGCGGATCCATAATGACTTCCTCCGGAAATGGCCGAACTTTTCGATTATACCTTTTGCCTGTGGCGGGCACCAACGGGCCGAAAGGCGGTAGGCTGCTCCTCATTAGACGCAGAAGTTGGGGAAAGTGTTGTGGTATTTGGCGGACCGCGGCGGAGCAAACAATTGTCAGCCGGAGCAGTAAGTATAGCGGAAAAATGAGGGCTGGGGGCTGGCCCATCCTTTCGCGGGAAGTATAGCGGAAAAATGAGGGCTGCCCCACCCTTCGTTTTTTGAAGGGTGGGAGACCACAACTGTATCCCGCTGGAGATTTTGTTTTGTGTGTCCTAAGGAACGATCGGATTCGAGGATTGAAACTAGCTTTCAACGTCCGCGGTGCCCACCCTTGAAAAACCAAGGGTGGGGCAGCCCTCATTTGTTGTGGTGCAAAGGTGGGCCAGCCCCCCACCTCTTCCCTGAAAGCATGACTCCGATCACCACTCCATAGAAAAGCCCTGACCGCCGACCTCGCCGTTCCCACCTTTACAAAAAACGTAAAGGTGGGCCAGCCACGACTGTTTTTAATAACTGCCCATTGTTTTTGACAATTATAATGAGAATCATATGTTAGCGAGCCAGCGTCTTGGAAAGCGACCGAAGTCGTCATCATACTGAAAATGCTTGCGAACCCGATAACCGCTTTCATAAGAGCTCGCAGTAAGGGTGACGCGAGAGCTGTTCAACGTCAGCTACAGGACGGCCTCCTGCGTGCCCGACACACGGGACCGCCGAGTTATGGTACTCACTGAGTCTCATGTGGGCGGGGACGGAAAGGCCGGATCGAGATAGCAAGGCTCTTGCTGGCATGCGGTGCCAAGTTGGAGGGACAAAGGACATCCGAAGCCGCACGGCCTTGATTCCACGCGGTCACGCTATCAGCGGTACGAGTTCGTCGAGTACCTCGCCGCAGAGGGAGCGAACGTGAGCCCAACGGACGCCCATGGTTGGACTCCGCTCGACTTCGCCAGCACAAGCAACCACGTGAAGATGGTTGGTTTGTTGCAGCGACTCGGTGCGTGCCATGGAAGGACAACGAACCAACGGTGATAAGCGCGTTGACGGTTTGCCGGGCCCTTGAAAACCCAACTCATATTCCCCGTTTGCATTTCGACCGGTCATTCCGTTGGGGAGAATCGGGGAGTCAGCGCCGCCAGACAATGGTTTAGCCCGACTCACTGAAATCTGTTTAGAAACTTGGCTATGCGGGCTCTGCGATAATCAAGCACATTAAACGATGTTCCACTGCGACTTCGAACGAATTCTGTTTTCTGAGATAGCCGAACACAGGTCTCTAACGCAGACCTGTTACCGATGACATCTAGGTACCGAGAGAATGCCGCTAGCGCGGTATTCCTTTCGACACCGTTTCTCCGGGATGCAGATGTCCGGCGGGGCTGGATCCCACCCGATTTCGCGGGAAGTATAACGGATGAAAAATGAGGGCTGCCCCACCGTTCGGTTTTTGAAGGGTGGGATTCCACGGACGCCAAAAGCTGGTTCCAGTTCGATCTCTCGAATCGATCCTTAGACTGAGTCGCAGGTGATCCGACTTTCCCGATGAGTATGAGACAAAATCGCCCACTACGATGCATTTGTGGTGCCGCAGCACCTTCAAAACCCGAAGGGTAGGGGCAGCCCTCAACTTGTATTTTGGGGCAAAGTAGTGGACAGCCAGTTCGCCCGCGGATTAGCAGATATCCCGGTATCTGTGTGCTCCGTCTTCAGGGGGCTGGCCCATCCTTTCGCGGGAAGTATAGCGGAAAAATGAGGGCTGCCCCACCCTTCGTTTTTTGAAGGGTGGGAGACCACAACTGTATCCCGCTGGAGATTTTGTTTTGTGTGTCCTAAGGAACGATCGGATTCGAGGATTGAAACTAGCTTTCAACGTCCGCGGTGCCCACCCTTGAAAAACGAAGGGTGGGGCAGCCCTCATTTGTTCTGGTGCAAAGGTGGGCCAGCCCCCCGCGCCACACCCCGGCGCGGCCAAAACCCAAACCCGCAGCTAAAGAAAAAATTCCCTCCGGGACCTTTCCAGACTAACCCGGTCGGAGGAAGTCGCTCACGCTGAAACCATCAGCGGAAACCCGCAGATCAAACCAACCACTATCGCAACGATCATCGTGAAAAACGCGGTTCTTCGATCAGGATCGGCAACTAGCGCTGCAACTGCAAATCCGAACGAACCGAGTCCGCCCACAAGCCAAACAGTATCAACCAACCTCACCATCTGGGGCGTGGGCGGCAGCTTCGACCTCTGTATCAAAACCAGTGTCCCGCCCATGATGAGTATCTCGGCCAACGACACCGCCAGCGAGATACAAGCAAACCTACGCTTGGACCACCACGTTGCAGTCTCAATTGTCATTGGCACATGCTCCTTCCGGGAGGCACGAGATACATGCCTGTCTTTCGATAAACGAAATCAGGAAACCCGGTCATAGATCACATGCAGGACGGGCAAACTGCGGGAGAGACAGGGCCAACAGGTAGCGGTTCGGGATTCGACCAGGTCTACGCTGGCTCGCAGTTTGTCCGGTCGTCATGATCTATCGTGACATGCGTCGAGCAAAACAGTTTAAAGTCGCGTAGGTTGGTCTTCCCTTGGGGGCTGGCCCAGCCTTTCTGCGGGAAGTATAGCGGAAAAAGTGAGGGCTGCCCCACCCTTCGTTTTTTGAAGGGTGGGATCTCCCAGCCCGTCCCGCTTGGGGTTTCGGGTCGGTGTCGTCACAGGGCTGCACATTCGCTCCAGAGAACGAGCTTTCTGCGTCCGTGGTTCCCACCCTTTCCAAAACCGGGAAAGGATGGGGCAGCCCTCAGTCGTGGCGGCGCAGCCAGCTCACCTCAATTACAATTCCTCTCACTGTGCAATCCAAAGGGATGGAGGCTGATGCCTCTGCATCATCGTCGCTGGGCTCGCTGCTGATCATAAGTCTATGGTTCGGCATCGTGACCGGACTGGCGGAGGCCGTCGGGCTGCTGCTGTTTCAGCGCATCAACTGGGCGCGCTGGGGCGCGATCATGCACGTTTCAAGAGAAATTCTCTGGATTTCGCCGCTCGTGGACTCGATTTTATTCCTGCTTGTCGCCACGGCGGTCTTTTTGCTTTCGCGGTTGATAAAAAGCATTCCGGCGTTTCGAGCGTTGGTTTTCCTGCTGGCCTTTCTCGGCGCCTACGACTTCCTCACCGTGCCCGACCGGCTGTATCACATAGCGTCACTCCTGCTGGCGGCGGGCGTCGCTGTGAGTTTCAGCCGATG
The DNA here is from genome assembly GCA_963802555.1 of Terriglobales bacterium. Classification (GTDB taxonomy): domain Bacteria; phylum Acidobacteriota; class Terriglobia; order Terriglobales; family Acidobacteriaceae; genus DATBAX01. The sequence goes on from CAWDJD010000002.1 coordinate 2,279,215, forward strand.
GATTGGCAAACGAGAAGCGGCGTCTCTGCGATTCTGGAAACGCAGCACGCCTTGGGCGCTTCTGCTGCTCGTACTCGTGTTCGCGGGCATTCAGGGTGGAAGATATCTTCACGAGCGAAATGCGCTGGCCAAACTACCGGCGGCTGCTCCGGGATCCCCTAACGTGCTGGTCATCGTGGTGGACACCCTGCGCGCCGACCACGTTTCTTCCTATGGATACCAGCGTTCGACCACGCCAGAAATCGATGCCCTCGCCAAACAGGGGACGCTGTTCGAAAACGCCATTTCCACCTGCTCCTGGAGCCTGCCTTCGCATGTTTCGCTGGTCACTGGCCGCTATGTTTACGAGCACGGCGTAGGCAATGTGCAACCCATGCCTCTGTTTGGGCCGAGTGGCAGCAGCTTCAATGGCTTTCCCACGCTGGGGGAAGAGCTGGAACAAAACGGATATCGCACGGGCGCGTTTTCCGCCAACCGGGTTTATTTCTCGCACTCACTCGGCTTTGGGCGCGGGTTCCTCCACTTTGAAGACTATTTCCATTCCCCGGCGGATGCGTTCGTGCGCACTTTATTTGGCCGGGAGTTTGCGCGGATTTATCTTTCGCGGAGCGACAAAAGCTTGGTCCGGCGCACGCTGCGTGGTTTGGGCTTTACTGCCATTCTCGACCGGGACACCGAAGGCTGGGGAAGCCGCGGTGGGGCCAGAAGCGTTCGCAAACCGGCGTCCGAGGTGAATGAAGAAACCTTGCGATGGATTGATCGCGACCGGCAGAAGACCTTTTTTCGCGTTTCTCAATTACATCGATGTGCATAACCCTTACGGCGCGCCCAAGAATTCTCCCAAACCCGGGTGGGACTCAGGGAGCAACGTCGATCAATACGACACCGGTGTGAACTACGTTGACGACAACATTGGACAACTCATGCGCGAGTTGGAGCGGCGCGGCCTGGCGAACAACACCATCGTGATTATCACTTCGGACCACGGCGAGTCCCTGGGAGACCATGGACTGACTTATCACGGGGCAGCGTTGTATTGGGAACTGATCCACGTTCCGCTGATCGTCTGGTATCCCGGCCATGTCCCCGCCGGGCTGCGGGTGTCCCAGCCCGTGACCAACGCAGCGATTCCAGCCACGGTCATGGATTTGCTTTCGAGCAGTCGACCAACGTTTCCCGGCCCGCCGTTGACTGCGTTCTGGAAGAATCGCGAATTGACGGCCCATTGGCCCGATCCGCTTTCCGAACTTCCGCAGACGGAAATCATTACCCCCGAAGACCGCGCCGCTAAAGGGATACCCATCGCGACCAATGGAAGCATGCAATCCCTGGTGACCTCGGGATGGCATTTGATCGTGCATGAAAAGGCCGGCAAGCAACTTTATGATTGGGTACACGATCCCAGCGAATCCATGGATCGCATGGGTGCACCGGAGAACCAGACGATCGTGGTGAGTCTCAGTTCTGAACTGGAGAGTCGGACGAAGAGTCGGCATTAGAAGAGTCCAGCAGCTTCCACGCCATCACTGCCAAGCCCCAAAGAGCGAGCAGCGGGATCAGACTCGCCAGACCGTGCAATCCGGCGAGTTGCCCGAGATTGAAAGCCCCGTGGGTGCCGAAGGGGATGTCTTCCGCAGCTGTCAGCATTGAGCCGCGAGTCAATGCGAACTTGCCCGCCCAGAATGCAGGGATGATCACTTGCATCAGGGGACAATGGAATTGGTCCGGCGGCTGCGGCGTGGTGGAGACCGCCATCAGCGCAAACAGACCGCCGCAGATGGCCATCGCTGCCAGCGTCTTTTTCCAGAGAGATCGCGCCTGGGTCCACGAAGGCGCGAGCCCGACGCACAACAACGGCACGCCGGCAGCCATGTAGCGCGGGCCGTATGACCATCCGGCAGCCCACACCGAGAACGAGGCATTGAACAGAAAATAATAGGCCGCAATCGCGGCGGCAGCCATGCCGGCGTAGCGAATGGAGTTGTTTTTGTTCTTCCAAAGAATGCGCAACCCGAACGGCGCGGTGACTAACAACGGCGCGGCGAAGAATAGTCCTCGACGGCAGCCGAACAGGAGCTTGAACATGACGTCAATCCTCGGATACGTCAGGCCCATGTAGCCGTGCTTCATCCAGGGAAAGGCTCCCGCCTGGTAATACGAATAGCTGGGATGAATCGCGGACCCAAACGCCCGGTACTGATAAAACATGAGCACCAGTACACACGCGATCGCTCCGGTGCCAACGCCGAGAGCGGTCCGCCAACGTCGAGCGCGGCCGCCAGCCCAGACTTCCGCCAGAGCGAGAATGGCCAGGATCGCCGAAGCTGGGGCGGCGGGATATTCCGAGACCGTGGCCCAGCCTGCGGACAATCCGACCACCAGTCCCCAGAACAGATCGCTGCTTCCACCGCGGCTTTGCCGCAAGATCACAGCCGCGGCAAAACCGAAAATCAAGCAGGCCCCGGCCAGGGCGTGTCCCCAGAACAGGGTTGCATAGGCCCACATGGGCGTGGCCAGGCCCATTCCCAGGGATGCAAAAGCTGCGCCGCCTACCGTGCTTCCGAGTTGCAATGCAATCAGAAATAAACACGCGCACGCCAGGGCCATGGGCAATGCCACCGCAAATACGGTGATCACGTATGAAATGGCTTCCAGACCGCCCGGCGACGCGGGATCAATCCCTGCCGTGCGTAGCACGGGTTTGGCTGCTGCCGCTACCGGCAAGGCCAGCAAAGCCAGCCCGGGGGCTTTGTCGGAATAGTAGTGACCGCCGGAGAGGGCTTTGTCCTGGGTATTTTCGTGGTAGGCGTCAATGCTGAGAGTCTTTTGCTCAAGGACGGCGCGGACCATATCGAAGCGGGAGTTCTGGTTCCATCCACCGCCTTCGTAAAAATATGCGTAGGAAAGAAGTGCAACGGTAGCAATGAGAAACGCGCGGCGGCGGATGTTCTGTTTCGCGTTCACTTGGCAGGCGCGGAGTCCAGATCTTTGGGAAATGACTTGAATGCTACATCTTGCAATTTCGCGGTCGTCTTCTTGTTGGCGTCGGTGGTGTATTGGGTGAGCTTGCCTTTCAGAAGATAGTAACCCTCGTCGCCGGCATTCTGACTGTCACCGCGTTCGACTGTGCCGTCGAAGTCATACCAGACCTCGTGCACAGCTTTTGTGGTGAACGTAAGTTTGGCTCCGGCCAATTTGCCTTCCTTAAAAAATTGGTCAACGAATTGGCCTTTCCCGTTCGCCGCATCATCGTAGCGGGAGATAAGTCCCGTCACCAGGCCCTGGTCTTCGACAGTGATCTGCACAAATTCCCCATCCTGCAGAAAGGCGTACATGCCGGAGTAATCCCCGGCGGAAGGAGCCGGAGCGGAGCTTTGCGGGTTCTGTGCGCTTAACAGCAAAGTGCCTGTCAGTAACATCATGAAAACAATCGCTGAATTCTTCATGCTGCTACTGCATCTAACCGTTCTGTAGCGGACGCTAGACGCCAGTTCCATATTGGTATTAGAGCACGTCTGAATGAACTCCCGAATACCTGGGTTTATTCGTGCCCCGCTATAATCAATACAGACCCAGTGATTGCGACGCATTCATGAACCTGGCCCCAGGACTGATGGAATCCGAAGTTGAGCCGATGGCCCGTCCCGTGGCCCCGCCGGCGTTCCTGGTCGTGCTGGAGCCCTGGCACCGGGCGTTCTTCGGCAACCTCGTAAGTCTGTTCAGGTTCAAGCGAAAACAGAGGCTCCGCCTGGTGTCCGCTCCCGGCACGTTTTGGCCGGACGTTTTCGTCGTGTCTTATCTGCCGTGGCGCAGGTTTGTGGAATCGATTTGCTATCACCTCGCTGTCATCGCGGCTTTGCTGGCGTTGCCCCAATTCCTGCCGCAGTCCACCCAGGTTGTAGACCGGCCCGTCTTCGATAAAAATGACGTGGTTTATTACAGCGCGTCCGAATACCTGCCGCCGTTGGATACCGGCGGCCCGAAAGTTCATTTACCGCGGAAAGGCGAGCCGGAACATGCCAGGCAGCCGATTCTTTCCGTGCCGCCGGACGCAGACAATCGCACTCAGACCATCGTGGCCCCGCCGCAGATCAGGTTGAACCATGAACTGCCGCTGCCGAATGTGGTGGCTGCGATGCCGGTGCAGGGGACGGTGCCGCTTTCCCGCACGACCCGTTCACTGGCGGAGATGAAAATGCCTCTGCTGCCGGCTGCCTTGATCGCACCCATGCCGGAGATCGATGCTTCCGACAGCCGACGCCAGGTTCGCGCTCCGCAGGCTTCGGTTGTCGAACCTGCACCTGACATGAAGGCGGTTTCGACCCGAAGATTGTCGGACATCAACATCGCGCATTCTGACGTGGTGGCGCCGGCGCCGCAGATGCCCATGTCCGAACGACGAGCTTTGCCGGCAGCGCCGTTGGGAAATTCGGCCGCGAGAGCCGTGCCGCCCCCGCCTTCCATGCAAGGAAACACTAATTCCGGGCAGCGCATGATCGCGCTGGGAATTCATCCGGTTGAGCCGGGAGCACCAGTCCAGCCGCCGGCAGGAAATCGGCGAGGAACATTTGCGGCAAACCCCGAAGGGAAAGCCGGAGCGGCGGGCACCCCGGAAAATGTCAGCGGCGAAAACCAGGCGACGGCAGGTTCAAGCCACGCCAGCAAAGGAATGCCTCCCGGACTGGTGGTGGGCGCTGCTCCGAAACCGAGTGTTGCCGCCAGAGACTCCCGCTTGATCGCTGACGCCACGCAGCCGCGGGTCAGCAGTATTCCGGGCGAGTCCTCCTCCTCGACAAATCCCAATGCGACGGAGATAGAAAAACAAGTATTCGGCGATAAGAAGTTTTATTCCATGACGTTGAATCTGCCCAATCTGAATTCGCGCGGCGGAAGCTGGGTAGTCCACTTTGCGGAACTGGCGAAGAACGATCTGAAAGGCGATCTGGTCGCGCCGACGGCGACGAAGGAAGTTGATCCCGGATATCCCACGGAACTGATGCGCCACAATGTGCAGGGAACCGTGACTCTCTACGCCATCATTCACAACGATGGGTCGGTCGGCGAGATACGAGTACTGAAGGGCATTGACGACCGCCTGGACGAATATGCCTGCGCCGCACTTGCCCGCTGGCGCTTTCGTCCCGCCACGAAAAACGGCTACCCCGTGGACCTCGAAGCGGTGGTGACCATCCCTTTCAAACCGATTCGGGTAAAAGGTAATTTCTAGCCGCTCCCACGGAGAGCCGCAAACCCCCAAAAAACACTCAACTCCTGAGCCACGGCGCGAGCCAAGCTTTTAACCGCAAAGTCCGCAAAGACAGGCGCAAAGGCTGCTAAGAAAATCTGCTCGTAAGCCTTGTACACTTCCTAATCACAAAACCAAACCGGAGGCAGAATGACTTTTGATGATTACAGCGCCATGGTGCGAATAACGCGAGATTATCCGGAGCTGGGGAAAAACCTCATTTATCCCGCGCTAGGACTGGCTGGGGAAGCGGGAGAAGTCGCGGAAAAAGTGAAGAAGCTGTGGAGAAACCTGGGCCAGCGCTCCGGAGAACAAATTAGCGCCGACGACCGCGCTTCGCTGGTGAAGGAACTCGGGGACGTCCTGTGGTATGTGGCGGCGATGAGCGAGGAGCTGCAGGTGAAGCTGGAGCATGTGGCAGAAGAAAATTCCCGGAAGCTTCTGGACCGCAAAGAGCGGGGAGTAATCAAATCGGCGGGGGATAGCCGGTGATGGATGCCGCATAACAGGCTAGCGCCGTAGATTTCATTCGCGTTTCGGAAAGGAAAAGATCGACCGCGTTATCGATGGTCCTACCACGGGAACCGGAGGGTCACAGGTAATTGGTGTAATTGCGATGTTTCGCCAATCGTCTGGCACAAAGGTGGACTAGGGTTCAGCGGCGATCAAGCGGTATGCTTCTATTCTGAGTTGTTTCAGAGACCTAGAGAAATGAAAAAGTGGGAGTTCTCAGCACTAGCATTTCTTGCTTTGGCGACGATTTTGTTTATCCCCAGAAAATCTTGTACCGCCAAGCCTTCAGTTTGTGGTGCGCGGGATGCACGCGAGGACTTGGCCCATGGGCGCTACGTCCTGCCAGATTATGGCTTTCCCTTTGGAGTGCGGCCTGAGACAGAGCAGTGCCTACGGCAGCAAGAATAGAGCGTCGACTGAGTATAGATTTGTCGAGGAGCCACCATGTCAGCATTGAATTTGATTTTCCGGTCGAGCAGCAATCGAGTCTTTGGATGCGCTTGCTCGCTTCTTCTGGCGGTTGCGATTGCCAGGTGCGGCGATCTTTCGGCTCAGACGTCGACCAATTTGCGGTCGCCTTCTCCGCCTCCTGCGACCCAGTCTACGTGCGCTACGCCGGCGGCATTTACCTACTCGGGAGGGAAGGTGCAGGTTACCGTGCCCAAACTTGTAGCGTATGTCGCCGTCGTTTCGAACTGAATTGCCCGGCCATGATTACTTAGCCATGGCGGCGAGGGTAAGAGTGCCGCTACGCGGCTAAGGGAGTTCTTCTTGGGCGAAATAGCCTTCAAGACACCGGGCTACTGGCAAAGCGTCCGAAAAGACCCATTCTGGAACGTAACGGAGGTTCTGCAATTAGGCCAACTTCCCCATCGGCTTCCTCCCGTATCACTAGCAAACCGGAAGTAACTGTTGTAAACAGGCCATTTCACCAACTATCACCCAAACCAGGATTGTTGGTGTAATTGCGATTTTTCGCCAACTAGCGAATTGGCTGGTGGTTCTCTAGTTCAAATGTGAGCCATTGGCGGCGACGACATGCAACGTTGCGGTGGCGTGGACGACGGCATAGGGTTTCAGATCCGCAGATTGGCCCGCGGACGGGGCTTCATTCTTTGGATCGAAGCAAGGAGTCCAAGTGATGACCACGGTATAGGTGCCAGGTTGATTTGGCAGCCATCCTTCCTTTCCAAGCGTCCGTTCGAGAGGAATGACTTTGCCCTGTGCCACGGGTCTCGGTCCGAACCCATGGCCCGTGCAGACCGACCATTGCGGAAGGCGCTGGCTTACCGACAACGAATGTCCGCCGATATCCTGCACTTCAAGACCAACGACCATACATGGATCCCACACGGGGTCCCAACCGTACAGCGGAACTGCAGCGTCGAAATCCTCGATTGCGATATGCAGAGGAACGTCTTCGCCTACCCGGAACGTTTCCTTGTCCAACGTTACATCGGCCGCGATGCCCTTCGCTCGTGGTCCCCATTTGCGCGGCATGGCGGAGTGATCGCCTAATTGGATTCGCAAAACGTTGGAGGACGCGAAATGAAGCCTAGGATCGTCCAGCGAGCCCGACAATTGAAAAACTTCCATCGCGTGCTCTCCGACACCCAACCACCTGCTGCTTGCACCTGAGTCCACGTCAAAACCAGATTGCCAGTCACCGGGCTCATGCCCGAGAACAGGCTTCCCGCAGTTTTTGAATGCGAAAGGCTGGATTTCATCAATGCGCGTTTCACCGTCAGGAGACCTTTGCCTTAGGTAAAGCGTGGGACAACCGCTCTCAGCCGCCGAAGTCTGAACACTGGTCTGAGCGCGTGAGAGGCGCAGAGCGAACGACTCCCCTTCGTAGTACATGTTCCTGTCAGCCGTTAGTTGGAACATAGGGACCCGGTCGTCTTCACGTGATTCCATCTGAACAGATTCAGGCTCGGCGAGACTAAACCGACTGACTTCGACATCGGAGCAAACTCTTTTCAAGAGGGAAGGCGCGACCAGCAAGACCGGGCCCGCCATCCATTTTGGCTCAAGACACGGCGCCTCGTCGCTCGAAGATGTAGTTCCCCAACGAAAGGTCTGCCGTGCGACCTGGCCTGGATTAATAGTGAGGGGTGGGATGACGGGGGTCTGGCCATTCGGCAAACGGTCTTCGCAGTAATAACAGAGGCCATAAGGCGCGTGGCCCGGAACCCGGTCGGGGACCAATGATGGACCATACATGGGGCCATCGAAAACGCACGGATGGCCGGAAATGTTTCGTTTGTCGACTACAACGGTGTAGTAATTTCCCGGGCCGTTCGCGAACTGGAGGGTGGCATCGAAATCGGCCGCCGTACAGTTCGAGGTGCCGCTCAGGTTTATGCCCTGTCCCAAACCCAGCAGGGGCAAGAAGAGCACGCAGCCGAAGGTAGCGAATCTCACGACATCAAACCAGCCAACCCATCGCGAGGTACTCATTGTTGCATCTCCTGCGGTCCACTTTAGCGATTTTACTTCGGCTTAAGCTCCCTGATCGTAGATTGTTGATGTAAACAGGCCATTACACCAACAAGCTGGGAACCCAGCGTTCTTGCCGATCTTACGAATTATTTCTTACCCTTTCGTATTATTACGATTCTGAGGTACTATCTCCGGTATCGCGCGCGCATTGCCGAACTTTGTCTTTGCCGGAGAGCTCAATGGATCGACGCAGCTTCTTGAAATCCGCCACCGCCGCCGGACTCACCGTCGGCCTGCTGAAGGCCAGGGCCAACGCCTCCATCCCGGAACACAACTGGGACAAATACGATTGGGGAGCAGGGCCCGCAGTTCCCGACCGGCTTTATCAGGGGCCGTTTCCCCAGTACGGGCCTGCCGCGGTTGTTCCCGACAGCGATGTTTCGATGATCACTTCGCCGTCGCGGGAAATTGTCAGTAATTACGGCATGGGCCTGATGGTTTATGTTTCCGATGACACCGGACCGATCAATGTTCCCGGCCAAAGTCAGGAACGAGCTCTCGAGGACTTGATCAAGCTGCCCTTCGCGCAGAAGGTCTACATCCGTCCCAACTGGCGCGAGATCCAGAAACGGCCGGGCCGGCTCGACTTCCCGGACTATTGGAAAGCAACGTTCGATCTGGCGCGCCGTTACGACAAGCGCATCGGGTTCCGGATTCAGCTGGAGAACCCCGACTCTCCTGAGCCGGGTATGCCGGACTTCCTTCTCGACAAAGTTCCCTACGTAAAGCTCAAAGGCGAGTGGAAGGGCAACCCGGCGGAAATGCGCTATCAGAAAGATCATCCTGTGCCGCGCTACGATCATCCGGCGTATCAGGCGGCGTTTCGCGAATTGAACGAGCTGCTGGCAGCCGAATTCAACGGTCATCCGCAGATCGAGTTCATGGACACCATGATGTACGGCTTCTGGGGCGAAGGCCACACCTGGCCCTACGAGGGCAATCCGTTCCCCAGCCAGTTGGTCGCGGAACAGACCTGGATGGCCATGCTCGAGGTGCAACTCGAGCACTGGACGAAAGTCCCGCTGGCGACGAATACGCAGCCCGACTTCAGCAATGTGGGGAACGCCGACATGCTGGATCGCACCATCCGCACCGGCAACTGGATTCGTACCGATACGATTTTTATTGAGAACACGCAGATCGAGGCGTTGAGCTACCGTCCCCCGTGGGCGGCGGCGATCTGCGAAGTTGGCTTCACCATCGGCGATGCGAAGCAACTTCAGATCGACGAAGACGGAATTACCTACAACGAGCAGATCATTTCCCACGCCGCCGATGTCGGCGTCAACTATCTATCACTCTGGAATTGGCACAAGCTCGCCGCCAGCAACCTTTTGAGCTACTACGACAAGTTTCCGGGGCCAATCGACGAGATGGCCCGCAAGATTGGGTATCGCATTCGCCCGTCGTTTATATGGACGTTCGCGCGCGACGGGGCGAACGGTCTGGTGATCGGACTGGCAAACGATGGGATCACGACGGTTCCGGGAGTGCTGCGCCTTACCGTATTCAGTGAGGACAACAAGGTCAACGTATCGGGCTGCGTCGACCCTGGGTATCCCAAGCCGATTGGGATTCATCAAGCCATGCTGATGCTGCCTGCGGGAGTGGAATGGAAAGGCCTGCGGCTGAAAGCCGAGCTTGAGGTGAAGGGCGTGCGTTATCCGGTGCGATGGGCATGCCGGCAGAAAGTCAATGCGGATGGCTCGCTGACGCTGCGCCACAATTACAAACCTGATCAGCCGTTGGTGTAAAGACAATTAGGAGCGATGCACATGAAGTTTTCAACCCTGGTTATATTCCTGGCTTGTGTCTCGGGAGCGTTTGGCCAGCCGAACTCCTCCTTTTATGTGGCGACGACCGGGAATGATTCGAATCCCGGCACACAAACGGCGCCTTGGCGCACCGTTCAACATGCTGCCGACACCGCACGGGCCGGGAGTACCGTCAATGTACGGGGCGGAGTCTACGAAGAGCTGGTGAGCATCAACGCATCCGGCAACGCGTCGGATGGATTCATTACGTTTCGAAGCTATCCCGGCGAAACGGCCATTCTTGACGCGGCGCATTTCACGCCTTCGGGAAGACAAGCGGTACTCACGATTCACAATCAGAGTTACGTGCGAATCGAAGGCTTTGAAATTCGCAACTTCCATACCGCCGAACATCGGCTGGCCCCATTGGGTATAGACGTTATGGGTGCCGGCTCCCATATCGAGCTGCTAAAGAACAATGTCCATCATATTGAGCAGACTTTTGAGGGCCGCGATGGGCCGGGACATGGGGCCAACGGGTTTGGCATTGCCGTGTACGGGACCGACGCCAAGACTCCGATTACTGACCTGATCATCGATGGCAATGAGGTGCATCACCTCAAAACCGGTTCGAGCGAGTCGCTGGTGGTGAATGGGAACGTTACCAACTTCCGCATTACGCACAATGTTGTCCACGACAACAACAACATCGGAATCGACGTCATCGGTTTTGAGCGCACGGCACCCGACCCTGCTGTCGACCAGGCCCGCGACGGAGTGGTCAGCGGCAATTTGGTTTACAACATCCACTCGCGCGGCAATCCGGCATACCAGAACGAAGAAAACTCCGACGGCATTTATGTGGACGGCGGCACCAGAATCCTGATCGAACAGAACGTCATGCACGATGACGACTTTGGACTCGAGCTCGCTAGTGAGCACAAGGACCGCGCCACCAGCTACATCACGGCACGAAACAACCTTATCTATCACTGCCACACCGCAGGCGTTTCCATTGGAGGTTATGCGCCGGAGCGGGGACATACCGATCACAGCTCGGTGGTCAACAACACGCTCTACGACAACGATACGTCGGCAACCGGCTCCGGTGAGTTTCAGATGCAATGGAACATGGCGGACAATATTTTTGCCAACAACATCGTCTATGCCGGGGCCCGCTGCCTGATCATGCTGAACCGATCTCAGGTTGATAAAGACCACCCTCCCGCCGCTATCGATCACAACCTTTATTACTGTGCGTCCGGAGCGAAGGCGAGCACATGGATAGAAACCTCCGGCACTGTGACCGGATTCGACAAGTACGTTGAGTCCACGGGCAATGACCTTCATTCCCGATTTCTGGACCCGCATTTTGTTGATGCCACCAAGGACTTTCATCTGCAATCAGATTCTCCCGCGCTCGATACTGGCACGACTGACGGAGTGCCGGTGGGAGAACTGGATCTTGACGGCGCCAGGCGCGTCAAATCTGGAAAGATAGACATCGGCTGCTACCAAAGAAAATAGGAGAATCCATATTGAGCCTGGACGTGAATCGCCGCGAATTCGTGAAGATCACTGCCGGGGCCGGGGCCGCCCTGGCTATACCAGTATCAGGACATGCTGCTATCTCCTCCTCCAAAATGATCGGCATCCAGGTCGGAGCTGTTTCGTTTGTGGATGAAGGTACTGAAAAAGTTCTGGATACGCTGCAGGAACGTGCCGGCGTGAACACCTTGTTTCTTGCGGTATTCACTTATGGCCGGGGCATCGCCGGAAGACAGATTCCGGGCCAGCCGCTGCCCGATCACGGCAAGCAGGAATACGATCTCAACTTTCACGGCGGGAATTTCGCGACGCCTCATCCTCAGTACTACAAGAACACAATGATTAAGGACACTCGCGCTCCCGACCACGGCGACCTGGACATCTTGGCTGAAGTGCTACCTGCCGCTAAGAAGCGTGGCATGAAGGTCATCTGCTGGCTCGAGGACGTGTTTCGCGATGACTTGCCGAATATTCAGAAAGTTCAGGAGCGGGACCTCTACGGGCGGAATGCCGATACGCTATGCGTCAACAATCCAGATTACCGGAATTTCTTTACCGGCCTGGTCGAGGATTATGCCCGTTCCTATGACATCGACGGAATCATGTGGGGATCCGAGCGGCAGGGCGCGCTTTCGGACGTTCTGGGGGCCACGCACGACACGCCGCCGATCGATCCCGGCAACGTGACCTGCTTCTGCGAGTTTTGCCAGGCCAAAGCTAAAGACCGCGGCATCAATGTAGAGCGCGCCCGGCGGGGATTTCTCGAACTGGAAAAATTCGTTCGTTCCGCGCGCAGCGGCAAGCGCCCCGTGGACGGCTACTACGTTCAATTCTGGCGGATCCTGTTACGCTATCCCGAACTGGCCGCCTGGGAAATGCTCTTCACCGACGGTCTGCGCGAAACCTACGCCGCCATCTACAAAACCGTAAAGACTGCGAAGCCGAATGTGCCGGTGGGCTGGCATATCTGGCACAACAATTCGTTCAACCCAATTTATCGCGCGGAACAGGACCTGCGGGAACTCTCGCATTATTCAGATTTCATAAAAGTTGTCATGTACAACAACTGCGGCGGCGAGCGGATGGCGCTATACGTGGACAATATCGGCTCGACACTCTATGGAGATCTCTCGAAACAGGGCTTGATCGATTTGAACTATGCGCTGATGGGATTCAAGGAAGGTAGCTACGATCAAATTCCTCACACCGGGCTTTCGTCCGACTATGTCTATCGTGAGACGAAACGCGCGCTGGAGGGGGTTGAGGGCACGAAGACATTCATCTGGCCAGGCATTGATATCGATATTCCGACCGAGGCCAATCACAGCAAGTGCACGCCGCAAAGCGTAAAGGCTGCGGTTCTGGCGGCTTTCCGCGCCGGTGCGCCAGGTGTGCTGCTATCCCGAAAGTATTCGGAGATGCGGCTCGCCAACCTCAGCGGCGCTGGGGACGCGATTCGCGAGTTGAAACTATAGTTGGCTGACGCCCGCTACTTTGCTTGATACACGGTCTTGCCGCCGACTACCGTGCGCAGAACTTTTGTCCCCAGAACTTTCGCGGGGATGGAAGCCGTGAGATCGCGATCCAATACCACAAAGTCCGCTAGCATTCCGGGGGCAAGTTTGCCTTTGTCTTTTTCGGCGAATTCTGCGAAAGCGGCGCCGGTGGTATAAGCAGCGATGGCCTGGTCCATGGTCAACTTCTGTGCAGGGAAGTAATCTTTCTTGCCATCTTCGCTTTTGCGAGTGACCGCGGCATACAGGCCCCGGAAGGGATTGACCGGCTCGACGGGATAATCGGTGCCGAAAGCCAGAGTGACACCGCTGTTGAGAAATTCCGACCAGGCGTAGGAATACGCTGCCCGCTCCGGCCCCAGACGGGCCATGGCCCAGTTCATGTCCGTCAGCAAATGACTGGGCTGCATGGAGGCAATAATCTTCAGCTTCTTGAATTCCGCGACCTGCGCCGGATTGGTCACCTGGGCGTGCTCGATGCGCAAGCGATAGTCATCGCCGCCGTTCGCGGCTTTGATCTTTTTTTCCTGCGCGTCTTTCTCGGCTTCCGCGAAGGCATTGAGCGCCATCTGCACGCCTTTATCGCCAATGGCGTGGAAACCAATTTGAAAGCCCGCATCCACGCGGTCTTTGGTCATCTGAGTCAGCTTGGCCTGATCGTAGCGTGGAAGGCCTGAATTGTTGGGATCGTCGGCATAAGGCTGGAGCAGCGCCGCCGTGTGCGAGCCGAGCGAACCATCCATGAAGCCCTTCAACATGCCGGTACGCAGCATGGGATCAGACTGGGAATGCGCCGCGCGCTGCGCTTCGAGAGTCTCAATCGGGTCGTCGAATGCCAGCCATTCGGAGATGCGCGCGGTGAGCTTGCCGTCGCGCTCGATCTCTTCAAAGACCTGGAAGTCTTCCCAGTTAGCTTTTGAATCCGCGGGGCCGGAGTAGTCCTGGGCCGAGGTCACGCCCCAGCGCGCCAAATCCCGCAGCGCCGATTCCAGGGCCTGGCGGCGCTTCTCGTGCGAAGGCCGCGGAATGAGCGGGGTTACGGCCTGGATGGCGGTATCACGCAAAATGCCGTTCGGCTGCCCGCCCGAGTCGCGAACAATCTGACCGCCAACGGGCTCTTTGCTGGCGAGGGTAATGCTTGCCATTCTTAGAGCTCGGGTATTGGCCACGGCGGTGTGGCCATCCACGCGTTCCAGCAAGACGGGATGATCAGTGGTGACTTCGTCGACGTCCCAGCGGGTAGGCAGTTCTTTGACCGGCCAACGAGTTTCGTCCCAGCCTCCGCCAACAATCCATTCGCCGGGCGTGGCGGTTTCCAGCCGGGCCTTGATGCGCTCGCGAAACTCGGTGAGCGATTGCACGCCGTTCAGGTTCACGGTCAGACCCTGAAAGCCAGCTTCGCCGAGATGCACGTGAGCATCATTGAACCCCGGCATGACGAAATGGCCTTCGAGATTGACGACTTCGGTGGACGGGCCCTTGAGCTTGAGGATTGCGTTCTCCGAACCGACCGCCTCGATACGGCCGCCGAGGACGGCAATCGCTTCCGCCCGTTGCACTTCATGAAACGTCGATGCGCCGACCACGCCGGTATAAATGTTTCCATGGACAAAAATGACGTCAGCTTTGGGTTTGGGTTGGGTCTGCGCGTACGACAGGGCCGAAACCGCACACAACAGGCACGCGGCCGTTTTTAGATTCATTTACTTGACTCCCGTGAGGGCCAGCAGAGTTAACAGAATGCGTTTCAATCCGAGTTCGCGTCCGTTGCAGTCGAACCATTCCTGCAAAGTGTGGGCACCGCCGCCGGTGCCGCCGCCGCCAATGGCAATGGCTTCCCGTCCCAGCGACAACGGGATGTTGGCATCCGTGGAGGCCCGTTGGACTTGTGCGGCGTTTCCCAGGTGCGCGTCCACCGCGCGAATGACCTGCAGAATATGGGAATTCGCATCCAGTTCCCCTGCCGGCCGGTTGCCAATGGGCACGATTTCGGAAGTAATGCCTGAAGGCCGGCGCTGGGTAGTACCGCGTTTCTCGATAGCTAAAGATTCCTCTTCCACGGCCCGGTCCAGCGATTGCCGCAAGGCCCGCTCCAGGCGCTCCATTTCAGCCATGGATGTCGAGCGAATGTCGACCCTCATGCTGGCCGACTCGGGAATCGAGTTCACCGAAGTCCCCCCACGAATCACGCCAACGTTGAATGTGGTTTTCGGCGAGGAAGGCACCGGCGTTTGGGTAAACGACTGGATGGCACGAGCCAGCACCAGAATTGGATTGGGTGAACCGAAGTCGCTCCAGGAATGTCCTCCCGGCCCGCGCACGATGACCTCAAAACGGCGGCTGCCCAGGGCTTCCGCGACGATGGTGTCGGAGCCTGCCCCGTCGAGCACCAGGCTGCAAGTGATGGAATTCTTCCAGCGTGCGTCGGCGAAAATGTGGCGCATGCCGCGCAAGTCGCCTTCACCTTCCTCGCCAACATTGCCCACGAAAAGCACTGGCAAGGAATTCGCAATGCTGCCGCTATGCAAGGCTGCGGCGACTGCCAGGAGCGCGGTCAGTCCCGCGCCGTTGTCGGAAACGCCGGGGCCGTAAAGCCGGCTTCCCTGCTGGCGAATGTTCAGAGGAGTGCCGGCGGGAAACACGGTGTCGATATGCGCGCTCAGGGCTACGCACCGCTTGCCCACCCCGGAGCGCCATCCGAACACATTGCCGACCTCGTCCAAGTGGACGTCATCCAGGTCAAGCTCCTCGAATCGCTCTTTGAGCCAGACCCCACGGGCCGTTTCGCCGAACGGCGGGGCCGCAATGCGCGCCATCTCCAGTTGCCAATGGGCAAATTGTGGTTCCTGGGTGCGAAACCAGGCCAGGGCGGAGCGGACTTCCGGTAGCGCGGAAAGGCGAGCGATTTCCTGCGGAACGCCGGGAAACTCCTTCGAAACTTCCGCTCGGGGAGAGGGGCTCATGGGCTAATCGTCATCTTACAACGCAAATCCGCTGCGGCTAATAGCCGACAGGGTCACTGAAGATGAGGTTTTGGGAGATGATCTAAAGGAATCATTCCGATTCCTCGAGGCTAGTTTAGAGACCCGCAGCAACTGTCGGCTCCTCAGCGCATCTAACAATCATTGGGCGGTGGAAGGCTTGATCCAGCTTTTCGCGTCCATTTTCGTTAGACTAAATCCTATGATTCGCTGGCTCCTGATTGCCTCCATATTGCTTGCTGCGGTTGTGTCCTCAGGACCGCTCTCCCCCGCCTGTTTCGCTGATGAGGGACCGCTCGAATCGGCCCAGCCCAAGGGCGTGACGCCGGAGGAAATCATTAAACATTTTGCCGCCAAAGAGAAGGAATTCAAGCAGGCGCGCGAGTTGTACACCTTCCGCCAAGAGGTCAAGGTCCAGACCCTGGATGGCAATACGGTGCTCGGCGAATACCATGAAGTTTTCGACGTCAGCTATGACAACCAGGGGAAGCACCTGGAGAACGTGGTCTTTGCCCCGCAATCCACTCTGGACAATGATCCCAATGGGATCATGATGAGCCCGGAAGATATCGAGGACATTCGCCATCGCCTGCCCTTTGTGCTGACCACGGATGAGATTCCCGAATACGACATCCTCTATGTCGGGCAGCAGCAGGAAGATGAACTGCACTGCTATGTCTTCGATATCGCGCCCAAGAAAATCGAAGGCAAGAAGCGTTATTTCCAGGGCCGCATTTGGGTGGA
The DNA here is from genome assembly GCA_963802555.1 of Terriglobales bacterium. Classification (GTDB taxonomy): domain Bacteria; phylum Acidobacteriota; class Terriglobia; order Terriglobales; family Acidobacteriaceae; genus DATBAX01. The sequence goes on from CAWDJD010000002.1 coordinate 2,296,016, forward strand.
TGACCACGATTTCCAGATTGTGATGACCTTCGGAAAAACCGTTCCCGATATCCGCAAGAAGAACAATGAGAACTTATTTCCGAAATTCACCACCTGGCGGGCACAGGTGGACGGCAATTACTGGTTCCCGGTTTTCACCAAGGCGGACGACATTTTGCACTTCAAGATGAACGACGTCCACATCCGCGAAATTATCAAGTACAGCAATTATCAACGTTTCGGATCCAAGGTGAAGATCACTTACGAAGGCAAGGAAGTCGAAAAGAGCGATCCGAAAGGCCAGACCCCGCCGCCAGCCGAACCGCCACCGGTGGTGCCAGCGAAATAGCCGCGAAAGTCCAACTAGCTCCATTGTCGTTCGAGCATCGCGAGGAATCTGCTTCTTGCGGGCGCATGCAGACAGCGGATTCCTCGGCGCTTCGCTTCTCGGAATGACAAGATTGAGAGGCTGGTTCTCCTTTGCGTCCTTCGCGCCGTCTTCGCGACCTTTGCGGTTAGAAGCTTTTTGATCGCACAGAACGTTACCTATGGAACTAGCTGACACACGGTTGGGATTTGGTTAGACTAGGGCGCGCATGGCCGTCCTTGAAAACAAAGTGTTGTCCTCGTTCACAAGCGTTGTCGCTTTTGCAATGCTGCTCGTCACTTCTTGGTCAGCCCATGCCCAAGAAGGCGCACTCGACAATTCTCCTCCGAAAGACATCACACCGCAGGAAATCGTTAAGCGCTTCACGGCAAAAGAAAAAGAGTGGAAACAAGTTCGGGAGCAGTACACCTTTCAGCAATCGGTGGAAGTGCAGGAACTGGCTGCCGGCGATGTACGCGCCGAATACCGGCAGGTGGCGGACATCAGCTACGTTCAGGGAAAACCGGTCAAAACCATCGTGCTGGCGCCCCAGGCCAGCATGGACGTCACCAAAGAGGACCTGGAAGACCTGGACACGCGGGCATCGTTCACCGTCAGCACCGATGAGTTGCCTCAGTACAACCTTACCTATGCCGGCTCCCAGAAGATCGATGAGCTGCATTGCTACGTCTTTGACGTGGTCCCCAAGAACCTCGAAAAAGGACAACGCTACTTCCAGGGGCGGATTTGGGTGGACGATCAGGATTTCCAGATCGTGAAGAACCAGGGCAAATCCGTGCCGGACATTCAGACGGGGAAGAAGAAAAAACTTAAAGAGAACCTGTTTCCGCGATTCACCACCTGGCGCCAGCCAGTCGATGGCAAATATTGGTTCCCCACCTACTCCTCGGCCGATGACACTCTGCACTTTCTCAGAAATGATATGCACATCAAAGAGAAGCTGAAGTTTACCAACTACAAGAGGGCCGGAACCGCATCACCGGCGGACAAGAAAGCGGCGCAGTAGGTCTTCGGAGAACTAATAGAAAAGATATTTCCGCCACTTGTCGTCCGAGCGGCCCATCAGGCGCATGATGTGGCGGCTAGTGTGGAGATTGAAAGCGCGCGGTTCCCGCATGAGCTTCATCCCGGCTTCGATGGGAAACTGGTTTCCCTTGTGACGATTGCAGGTATGGCAGCAGGCCACCAGGTTTTCCCAGGTGGACGCTCCACCGCGCGAGCGCGGGACCACGTGGTCCAGCGTCAGGTCGCCCGAAGATAGAATTTCTGCGCAGTATTGGCAAGTATTGCGGTCGCGCAGCAGGATATTCTTGCGGGAGAGCGCCCGCGTCTGGTGCGGGATACGGCGATATTCAAGTAGCCGGATCACCGAGGGCACGCGGAAAGCTACCCGGGCCGCGTGCAGGAAATGCCCATTCTCTTCCTCGGTCATGGCGACGCCCTTCAGCACCAGCACGATGGCGCGGCGGGCGGCGCAGACGTTAATCGGCTCATAGGAAGCGTTCAGCACCAGCACGGGCGCATGCAGCGCGTGTCCGTCGCTATCCTGGTGGGTTCCTGTGACCGGAACAGTCACCGTGTGATGCCGGCTCAGCCCCCCCAGCGAATTGTTCCACTTCCCTGACATGCGATTCTCTTTACCAGTGATTCCCTACCCGGTGGCCGCCATGGTCATCTCGGACTCGACTTGCAAACGCGATTCCACATGAACTGCGTCGCTCTTGAGGGTGCGGGCAGCCGTCGCCACAAACACTTTAGATGCGCCCGAGCGCCGTAAAATGCGGGCACACTCGGAGACCGTGGTGCCGGTGGTGAACACGTCGTCGACTAAGAGTACTTCGCGCCCAGCAACTTCATTCGGTTTCGCGACAAGAAATGCGCCGCGAATATTTTCCCGCCGCTGGTGCCGGCTCAGGCCGATTTGCGATTGCGTGATCCGGCAGCGTTCGAGAATATCCGGATCCAGCTTCACGCGATCGCCCGCTCGCATCTGCTTCACCGCCGAGCGCGCCATCAGCTCCGATTGGTTGAAGCCTCGTTCCCGCCGCTTGCTTGCGTGCAGCGGAACGGGAACCACCAGGATCGCATCTCCGCTAAAAGCTGGCTGCAGCGCTGCCACGACTTCCGCCAGCATCCGCCCCAGAACGTTGGCCGCCGGCCGCACTCGCTCATACTTCAACAAATGGATCAGCTCCCGCAGTCCGCCGTCATAGCTGCCGTATGCCATCGCCCTGGCGTAAGGAGGCTGCAGGCGGCGGCACAGCTCGCAACGGACTTCGCTTTGGTCTTCTCCCACGGGAACGGGGCTGGACAGGCGTTCCCCGCAGACGGAACACAGTCCGCCCGCAATTGGACGCATGGCAGAAAGACATTCCTCACAAACTGGCAATCGTGAAATGTTAAGGAGGGGGGCACTACAGATGCGGCAATCGGAGGGGAAAAAAGTAGCGAACAAGCTCTCAGCGGCGACGTTCAGCTGGGCTGCTAAAGACGAGACCAAAGAAGACGCTTTGGCGTGTTCCCTGGCTACTGTTTTAGTCCCAGTAGTCCGAGTTAGGTCCCGGTTACTGCTGAAGACGAGCCTCCCACGTCCGGCCGGTGCTACAGGCCCCAGCTGGAAGTATCAAGCTCAGTATAATGGCGCGCAATGGTTGTGCGCAACGCGGAGGGTCCTGGTTGGTCAGCCCGCTCAGGCCGCGAGATGGCGTGGGGCATTTCGCTCGGGACGTTCCGCAAGGTCAAGAAACCAGAGACGATAGTCCCTGCGAAAACACTTGGCGCAGCGCGCCGGACGGAGCAAGAATACGGGAAGTAAATACTTTTCGAATACGGTCCGGGGACGGGAACGAAAACCGTGAAGACTGCCACAATCGCTGCAGCGGAACTGCCTGGACAGCATGGTCAATAAACCTCCAAAGCCGGCCCAAGGAACGTCGTACCCGCACCAGTATATAGCAGGCTCCAAATGCGGAATGGTCAGTTTCTTTGCGATCCGGCGGGTACCTCACCGTAACCTGCACTTGTAAAGCAGGATGCCTGCATGTTAACGTGCGCGGTCTTGCGTTACAGTCTTATCGGAGAGTTAAGAGGCCTTAATTCATGAGCAATCCTGGTCCAGTCGATCCCGCGGCAGCGGAGAAATTCAAGCCCTTTGTTCCAGAACACATGCAGATGCGGGAGTTTACCCTCCGCGCCGTGCTTCTGGGACTGCTGATGACAATTATCCTGGGCGCCGCCAACGCTTACCTGGGATTGCGCGCGGGAATCACCATCGCGGCCACCTATCCGGCGGCAGTCATGGGGATGGCGATCCTGAGGATTTGGAAAGGAACACTGCTGGAAGAGAATATCGCCCGAACGGCAGGTTCCATCGGAGAGGGATTGGCTGCGGGGGCCATCTTCACCATTCCCGCGTTTGTGATTTCGAAAGCCTGGCCTTCATTCGGCTGGCGCGACGCTTACTGGAAGTCCACCGCGCTCATGATGGTGGGCAGCATTTTGGGGGTGCTTTTCATTTCCCTGGTACGACGGGCCATGGTCGATGACCCGGAGCTGCCATTCCCGGAGTCCGTGGCCGCGTCAGAGATTCACAAAGCCGGGCAACGAGGGGCTCAAGCCGCAAAATATCTGTTCTGGAACATCGGGGTGGGCGGCTTGGTGTTCATCCTGGGGAAATTTGGATTGTTCGCGGCCGACCAGGACTTTCCTTTCCGGATCGGCAATCTGGGCCACAGCCAGGTCCGGCTAGGCACGGTAGGCAGCACAAAAGTTGTCGCCACCGGAGGCACCAGCGTATTCTCCGCGCCCAGCGTGAGTCCCGCGTACCTCGGCGTGGGCTACATCATCGGAGTGCGGCTGGCTTCTATTCAGTTTGCCGGCAGCGTTCTGGCGTGGGGGCTACTGGTTCCCATCATGATTTATTTTCTCGGCCCCGAACTCAAACAATACCTTCCCGCGGACACCCCCGACAATTGGGCGGGCATGGCCGATTCGGTGTGGAGATATATTGTGCGTCCCATCGCGGTCGGCGGAATGCTGGTGGGCGCCGCCTACACGTTGTACAAAATGCGCAAGAGCCTGACCTCCGGCTTCGGCAAAGTGATGGCAGACATGCGGACGAGCGCCGCCGAGCGAGCCAAACTGGTCCGCACCGAACGCTATATGAGCTTCAAGACGGTGTTTGCTTTGATCGGCTTGATGTTCGTGTTGATGTGTGCTCTTTACATCCATATTTCCGGATTGGTGTGGCCGGCGATTTTAGCGGCTGTAGTGATGCTGGTGGTCGGCTTCTTTTTTGCGACCGTCTCCGGCAACCTGGTGGGATTCATTGGATCGTCGAACAATCCCGTATCCGGCTTGACCCTTTCGACATTATTGATTGCCGCACTGCTCATGGTTTCGCTGGGCGTTTCCGGAACCAAAGGTGTCGCCGTGGTGTTGGGAGTGGCGGCAGTGGTTTGCGTTTCTTCGTCGGTCGCCGGCGAACTGCTGCAGGACTTCAAAGTCGGATACATCCTGGGCGGCACGCCGCAGAAAATTCAGATCGCGGAATTGATCGCCGTCGTCGTTGCCAGCCTGGTGATGTACTGGCCCTTAATGTTGCTTCATCAAGGCAGCATTAACGCCGGCGGCGTGGGTTTTGGCGGCCCTGATCTTCCCGCGCCCCAGGCCGGGCTCATGGCGACCTTGGCGCAGGGCATCGTGGGCGGAGACATGCCTTGGGCGCTGGTGGGCGTGGGCATCCTTTTCGGGGTGGCCATGATCATGATGCAGGTAAAAAGCCCGATGCTGGTCGCGGTCGGCATGTACCTGCCGTTTGGCACGACCTTCGCGATCTTTGTAGGAGGCGTCATCCGCGCCATCGGCGACTGGGTGGCTAAGCGCCGAGGATTCAATGCGGCGCAAAAGGCTCGGGTGGAGAATGCAGGAGTTCTCACTGCCTCAGGCTTAATCGCCGGGGAGGCCCTGATGGGCCTGGTTTGGGCCGGCATGCAGTTCGTGCCCAAATGGAAAGCGCCCAATCACCCGCCGCAAATCTTCAGCAATCCGTCCTATCTGGTGGGAGGGTTGATCGTGCTAATCGGGCTGACCGTGCTGATGGTCCAGCTCCCGGTTTCGGGCGCGGGCGATCCCAGTGAACCGGCGCCGCCCACCGCCATGATGTGATGGTGTCCGATTCAAAGGCTTAAACCACGAAGGACACAAAGCTGCACGAAGGAAATCGGATCAGAATGTTTTCCTTCGTATTACTTCGTGTCCTTTGTGGTTTATGGTTTATGCATGCCGGTAGCTGAGAATATTGTTCACATCCGGGAACGTATCGATGCCGCCGTCAAGCGCGCCGGACGTAATCCCCAGGACATCACTCTAATGGCGGTCAGCAAGACTTTCCCGGCACAACTGATTCGCGAGGCTTACGCTGCCGGACTTCGAGTGTTTGGCGAAAGCCGCGTGCAGGAATTTACGGGGAAGGCGGAAGCGCTGCGATGATTTGCACCATGCCGAATGGCACATGATCGGCCATTTGCAAACCAATAAAGCCGCGAAAGCTGTTGAACTCTTCGCTGCCATTGACTCTGTAGACTCGCTCCGGCTTGCGGAAAGACTCAACGCTTCCGCCGCGCAGCTGGGCAAAAAGCTGACCGTCTTGATCGAAGCCAACGTGGGTGGAGAAGCGGCCAAGAGCGGTCTATCGCCAGAGTCACCTGAACTGGAGAGACTTCTAAGTGCAGCCCCGCAGTTGGAACGCCTGGAATTTCACGGGTTGATGACAATCCCGCCGTACTTCGAAAATCCACAACAGGCGCGTCCCTACTTTCGCAAGCTGCGCGAATTGCGCGATCAGATCGCCGCCAGGAAACTGCCCGGGGTAGGTATGGAAGTACTCTCCATGGGCATGTCGCACGACTTCGAAGTCGCAATCGAAGAAGGCTCAACCTGCGTGCGCGTGGGCACCGCGATCTTTGGGGAGCGAGCTTCTGGGTAGTAAAAACGCTCAGAACCGGTCAATCTGGACGATGTTTTGCCTGTGCTTTCGAACCGGCCCTCGGACCTTTGACGCGGTTGTCATGCCTTCTGCGTGATCGATGGTGAAGTGCACTTTTTGCAGCGCGTCTTTTTTCCGCGCATCAAATCTCGGCCCAGTGAGCGCCAGGCTGGCACGCCGTTGGATGCGAGCCGTGGCGCAGTCAACCACGCGAGCCAGCTCGACGGCGTAGTCGGGGGTGCGGGCCTCCCGAAGGCGCTTCTTAGCTTTCTCGGCTGAGAACCAGGTGGGATTCCGCCCCGACTCTTGCGGCGCGCCCAGCCGCAACACTTCGCATAAATGAGCGTTGACAGCGAGTTCCTTTTCCGCAGATCTCTCTCCAGATTTCGCGGCAGAACTCCGCGTCCGCTTTTGGCGAATGTAGCGGGTGAACGAAGCTTCCTCCATCCGGCCATGAACCCCGGCCTCTTCGAAAGCTTCGAGAGCGGCCGCCTGAGCGTGAGTCAGCCCCACTTCGGCACTGCCTTTAGGGAAAGTCCAGCGTCCGCCGCGGGTCTGGACCAGCAGGAACTCGACTTCAGTGCCGCGAACCCGGAAGCAAACTGCCGCGACCTGTTCGCAGCCCCGCATTCTGCGCAGTTGCGACAGGCGAAAAAACTTGTCCGATGGCTGATGCGTACGAACCGGTGACCAGTGGTTGGGCAAATGCGAGTCCTGCGCACTCATTGCAATAGAGTGCACGACCGCATCCACTTCTGCCTAGAGCCCAGCTTGGTTCCGGGGCCACCTATTAGAAACCTCTTCAATCTGCCCATTTCCGGATCAATGTTTCGCAAGCCTGCGCGAATCGAACTCCGCGATTGTCTTGCCTCGAGGACGGGCTCCCCTTAAACTTTCCTCACCCGCGTTCTTCGCGAGAGCGTCCCGTAGCAGCATTTTGATGTAGGTCTGGTAACCCAAACCTTTTCGTGCCGCCAATCGACGCGCGGTGTCCAGATCTTCTTTCGGGATCCGCAACGTTATCGGTTGAGAGGGCTTCGCCCCCTGGAGCAGGTTGTTCAACGTCAGCGGCCGTTTCTGCTTCAATCGCAGCCGAATTTCGTGCTCGATTTCCGAACGATGGCTATCCCACCAGGCTGCTTCTTCAGTCTCGTTGGAAAACTTTGGAATGGTGGCTTGCTTCATCTTTGCTTTTGCCATATTCATTCCGGCCCCCACTGCCGGACATACAGATCTGCGGTCTTCTTGTCAGCAACCCACCCAGTTATGGGACGTATGGCGCTCTGGCGAATTGCGAAAACGATATTCAATATGCGGCCAGCACGAGTCGCTCCAACCGCAATCCAACGCTGTTCGTCACCCTCTGTCTGGAATTCCAGAAGGATGTGATCCCCTGACAAGACATCTTCAGCATCGGAACGACTGATCCCGTGTTTCGCGAGATGCCCTTCATTGTGTTCGTCCCAATCGAACTCGCGGGATTCCTTCACGCAAGGGTAGTGTACATTAAATGTACATACACTGCAATGATCGTTTGCAAAGCCTTCTTTTAAAGCAGTTTATGGCATTCTTCACATTCCCTTATCGATCTTGAATGCTTCTCGGCGGGAAATCGATCTTTGCGCGAGGAATCCGTCTGCGTACTTGCGCACGGTCTGCGACAGAGACAGTATTTTCTCCTAAGTGAATCGGGCAGGGGCCACGCGCCTGCTTTGAACGGAAAAGGGAGTCCCTTGGAAAATTTATATTGTCTTCGTTGCAATCGGGAGCTCGAGCCAGGACACAAGTCGGTGGCCGTCTATATGTTCGCGCAGACCGTAGGAGTCCGGCCACGGCAAAAATCGTCGTCCCAGCGGATTTGCTTCTGTCCGCAATGTTCCGTTTCTCTCGCCATGGGGCCTCCGCCGGAGGGCGCGCTCAACATTGCCGCTTGGAACATGATTCGCGATCTCGTCGGCTCGGACCCGGCATTGAACCAGGCAGCTTGGGAAAGTCTGCGCGGACTGGTAGGCCTGCTACCGGCCACCGGCACCGATGACGGGCCTCGACGAGTCTCCGGTGGAGGATACTTCGAGTTCTGAGGGGAGTCGAACTTGAATTCTACTGACGCAAAGCGATTTCTGATCTCTCGAGTAATCGCCGAAGCTGAGCTAGAGCATGTGCCCCTCCCGGACGCCGAGAAGAGGATGCTCGCCTTCTCGGAGTCAGACCCCACGTTCACCGAGGACATCAAAGCAATTAGCGATGAGTTCGAACGAAGCTGCGATACCGGCCAGTATGAACACAAAATCACCCAGCTTCTGAAAAATGCTCGTAACCGGGACGTAGACCGCTCTCCTGATGGTGAACAAGAATGGAAAGATGCCTTGGAGGCCCTCCGAAAGGAAGATCACTATATCCTAGTGATGGCTGCAGCGGCTTTTCCCGGCGAAGCTGGTGGCGTTTTCGGACTTGGAAGCGGTATGACCAAGTTTCTAATCTATGTCGTGGTCGGCATCATTTTTGTTCTTCTCCTAATCTGGAAACACATTCGATGAGAACCTGTGATTCCTATTCATGATTCCCCGTCCGGCGCCAGCTTCGCAGCCAAAGTCCATCCTCGGGCGAAGAAGAACGCCATCACCGGCGAAATCGGCGACGCGCTTAAGCTCTCGCTGACCGCGCCTCCAGTTGAAGGCAAAGCCAATCAGGCTTGCATCGAATTCTTCGCAAATCTTTTGAAGGTTCCGCGTTCCTCCGTTACCATAGCGTCCGGCGAGACGAGCCGCAGGAAAGTGATTCGTGTGGCGGGATTGTCGGCAGAGGACGTGCGGAAGCGGTTGGAATAGCTTCGAGGAAATCGCGACAACGCGGGCGTGGGGGCCCGCGCCACACTACACGATCTGAAAAGAATCAATGACTTTCTCCGAACGCTTTCACGAAATTCGCACTGGCTTCGAGCGGCCTTTCTGGGTCGCGAACATTACGGAAATATTCGAGCGGCTTTCTTATTATGGAGCCTTCGCTTCGCTGGCTTTGTACCTGCAAGAAAAGCTAAATTTCTCAACTGAACAAACCGGGACTTTGACCGGCATCTTCGGCGGCATGGTATGGTTTCTCGCCATTTTCGGCGGAGCAGCCGCCGACCGCCTGGGTTTCCGCCGCGCTCTTTCGATGGCCTATCTCATTCTGGCGGCGGCGTATTTTCTGATCGGTTCGATCGGCGCGTCATGGCTGGCGCCGGTTCGCAATGCCGTGCCGCTCGGCCTGTTTGTCGGATTCATTCTGATTCTTCCCGCGCTGGGCATTTCGCTGGTCAAACCTTGCGTGGTCGGGACTACGGCCCGCGCGTCCAAGGAAAATGTCCGTTCCATCGGCTATTCGATTTACTACACCATGGTCAACATCGGAGGCGCGCTCGGCCCTCTCTGCGCTTCCTGGGCGCACCGGCACTTAGGCGTGGAGAATGTTTATCGCCTGGCCGCGCTCAGTGTTTTCGCCATGTTCTTTGTTGTGCTTTTCTTCTTTCGCGAACCGCGCAAAGCCGGCGACGCACCTCCGCCTTCGATTGCAACCGTTGCGCGAAATTTCTGCGTGGTGGTGGGCAATTACCGCCTGGTCTTGCCCGTACTGGGGATTGCGTTGCTGCTGCGCATCGCCATGTTCGTTTTTCCGTTCACCGTGCCCTGGTGGATTTGGTTAGGCCTACTGGCGCTTGTGCTCGCGGGGATCAGCCGCTTCATGTGGTTCCTGGTGATCTTCACGGGTTACTGGGTAGTGTTCTGGCAGCAATACATCAGTCTGCCCGGTTACATTCACGGATACATCAACGGCAAAGCGGATGTCGAACACATTCTCGTAACCGACGGGCTGACGGTGATCTGCCTCACCCTGTTGGTGAATTTGCTGATCCGCAAGATGACGGCGTTTCAGGCCATCATTTTGGGTACGCTGGTCACGTCCGTCGCGTGGCTGATTGTTGCCTTCCATCCAACAGTCTGGGGAGCGGTGCTCTCGCTGTTCGTCCTGGCGCTGGGTGAGATCACGCAGCAGCCGCGCTACTACGAATACATTTCCAAGCTGGCGCCTGCCGGTCAGCAGGGCACGTACATGGGTTTCGCGTTTCTGCCGATTGGCCTGGGCTCGCTGATCGGCGGCTGGTTTGGCGGCACGCTGATCCACCATTTTGGCGAAGTCGCCCATCAGCCGCAGCGGATGTGGTGGGTGGTAACGGCGGTGGGCCTGGTCACGACGGCTTTGCTTTGGATTTACGACAAAACAGTGAGAGTCTCCAGCACGAACGCACCGAGCTAGCGGGTATTCCGCTTCCCGATTTGGTCCAAGTGACGGCGAATGTGTGACGACTGCCCTTGCGCTACCACGCGAACTATCCGCAAACTGGGCTGGGCCTGTGGTGTAACGGCAGCATGGCACTCTATCCAAGTCGCAGGTACGGGTTCGAATCCCGTCAGGTCCACTCTCCTTCGTGGGTAGGCCCAAATGGAGAATACTAGGGGAGAAAATTAGAGATAATCTCCCCGTAATCTTGACAACCAAGCCCTCCCTATCCATACTGGCAATGGATAGAGTGCCGATGTTATCAGTGAACAGATTATGTGGCTCCGAAATTTCACTTCGGGGCCATTTTGCTTGATGATCATCCCAACTGGCGACCTCACGTAACTCAAATCCGCCCGATCCCCTCATCTGCTAACATAACTACGATTTCGTGTAACCCTCCGGAGAACCCATGCGCCGAACTCTAGGCATTCCCGCCGTTCCTGTTCTAGCAATCTTGTTTGTCGTCGCGCTTGCTTCTACTTCGTTCGCCCAGAATTCCCCGCGTGACCCCCGCCTCGGGATGGCCAGCCGCAAGCCCGCGGAGAACGGATGGACGTTCGTCCACCTGCAGGGCACGCCCTCGGAGATCGGCTTCCAGCACGGTTACCTGCTGAAGCCGGAGATCGAAGACGGTCTCAAAGTCATGGCGCTCGAAATGGCACACGACGACAAGAAAGAATGGGCCTTCTTTCGCGACGCGGCGCAGAACATGATGTGGCCACACATCGAGCAGGAGTATCGGGAAGAACTCCAGGGCATCGCCGATGGCGTGAACGCGGCCGGCGGGAAAGTGGATTTGTGGGACATCGTGGCTTTGAACGCCTCCACCGAGTGGGAATATTACGTGGAGCAATACGACAAGCAGCATGGCATCAAATCCGCAGCGACCGTGGTGGCGCCACAACACTGCAGCGCCTTCATCGCCACCGGCAGCTACACTCGCGACGGCAAGATCGTGATCGCCCACAACAACTGGACCAGCTATCTGGACGGCCAGCGCTGGACCATCGTGTTCGACATTGTTCCGGCGAAGGGCAACCACTTTCTCATGGACGGCTTCCCCGGACTGATTCACAGCGGCGATGATTTTGGCGTCAACTCGGCGGGCATCGTCATCGCCGAAACCACGATTGGCGGATTCTCCGGATACGACACCAACGGTATCCCCGAATTCATCCGTGCCCGCAAGGCGATGCAATACTCGGCCTCGATTGACGATTTTGCCCGCATCATGAAAGAAGGCAACAACGGCGGCTACGCCAACGACTGGCTGATTGGCGATCTCCACAAGAATGAAATCGCCAGTCTCGAACTGGGGCTGAAGAACGTCACCCTGGAACGAAAGGCGGATGGATACTTTGTTAGTTCAAATTTTCCCATCAGCGAGAAACTTACCCGCGAGGAGACCAACTTCGACTCGACGGACATGAGTGTGAGCGCCAACGCGCGCCATCTGCGATGGAACCAGCTCATGGCGGAGAACAAGGGAAAAATCGATCTGGCGGCCGCGGAACGCTTCGAAGCCGACCATTACGATACCTTCACCAAGAAGAACGAACCCAGCGAACGTACTCTGTGTGGCCACATCGACCTTTCGCCACGCGGCGACGAGCCCTGGCAGCCTCCTTTCGGAAACGCCGGCACCGCGCAGAACAAGGCCACCGACGCTACCCTGGCCGCGCAGATGGGATTTGTGGCATCCGCCGGACACGCTTGTGGAATTAATTTCAGCGCCTCCGAACACTTGAAAGCCCACCCCGAATTCGCCTGGGAAAAAGACCTGCTGCGAGACATGGATTCGTATCCCTGGACACAGTTCAGGGGCTTCAAAGTCGTGAAAATCAAGCCAGCGTCCGGTGGCTTTTGAGACCTCGCCGATTCGCCCAAAGCCGCTGACGTTGCTAGAATAGAAGTTTGCCCATGGATCTTCCCGCCATACAGGCTGCTCTGCGCGAGCGCAACATCGACGCCTGGCTATTTTATGATCACCATCATCGCGATCCCATTGCCTACCGCGTGCTAGGTCTGCCGGAAGGCCTCATGGTGACCCGGCGCTGGTTCTATCTGATTCCAGCCACCGGCGACCCGGTCAAACTGGTCCACAAAATTGAGTCCGGACACCTCGATACTCTCCCCGGCGCCAAGCACCAGTATGCTGCATGGCAGGAGTTGTTTGAGCAGGTCAAAACGATGTTGTCGAACCATCGCGACATCGCCATGCAGTACTCGCCCAATAATCTCGTGTTCACCATTTCCCTGGTGGATGGCGGCACGTTGGAAATGATTCGCGGGCTGGGCAAAAATGTAGTCAGCTCGGGAGACTTGGTCGCACAATTCGAGGCCACATGGAGTGAAGCGCAAATCCAGAGCCACTTCGCGGCCCGGGACGCCATCGACGCCATCACCGCCGAAGCTTTCAAGGAAATCGGACGCCGGGTGCGCAACGGCGGCACCCACGAACACGCCATGCAGCAATGGTTTCTCGAGGCCTTCCGCCGTGAAAATCTGGTGACTACGGATCCCCCGATTGTCGCGGTAAATGCCAACAGCGGCAATCCGCATTACGATCTTCGAGCCGAGACTTCAGCCCCCATTCGCGAAGGCGATATCGTTCTGCTTGATGTGTGGGGGAAGAAGAACACTCCCGGATCGGTTTACTACGACATCACCTGGATGGGGTTTGTCGGCAAAGCGCCGTCCGATCGCATGCACGAAATTTTCACCATTATCCGCGATGCACGAGACGCCGGCGTCAAGACGGTGCAGGACGCGGTGTCGTCCGGACGCAGCCTTTCAGGATGGGAAGTCGACAAGGCGGTGCGCGGCCACATTCAAAAAGCCGGCTTCGGAGCATATTTCGTTCATCGCACCGGCCATTCCATTGGCACCGAAGTCCACGCCAACGGCGCCAACATGGACGACCTGGAAATCCATGACGAGCGCCGCATCCTCCCCAATTCCTGTTTTTCTATTGAGCCCGGCGTTTATTTGCCCGAATTCGGGGTGCGCAGCGAGGTAGACGTGCTGGTGCGCCCGAAAACAGCCGAAGTAACTGGTAAAATTCAACGTGAGATTGTGATCATCTGAATGGCGAATTCCTCAGTAGCAAAGAAAGACGCGGCCGCACCGGAAATGACCACCATGTCGGTGGTTGCCCCCGCCATAGGTTGGCTCATTCCCGGCGCCGGGCACTTGATTCAAAAACGCTGGGTCCGCGGTGGGCTGCTGATGTTGTCGATCGGCGCGATGTTCATCCTGGGATTGATGATGAATGGGCGGATCTACAAGCCCAACGGCGGCGACATCCTGGACATGCTGGGGTTTGTCGGTGACTTGGGAGCTGGCGGCCTGTACATCGTCGCCCGGGCCCTGGAGCTGGGGGGCGGCCCGGCAGCGCACGCGGTCGCGGATTACGGCAAAGTATTCATTATCGTGGCAGGTCTGTTGAATTTCATAAGCGTGGCCGACGCTTACCACATTGCCATCGGCAAAAAACCATGAACCTCTCTCATTTCAGCGCCGCAATCTTGTTTGCCCTGTTCACCTCCGTAGTCTTCGGGATCACCCAACGCAGCATCGCGCGCGACCAGATCCGCTATGGCCTGTACTGTTTCGCTATGTTCGTCGGTGGAGTGTTCGTGGCGGGATGGGCGATGTGGCTGTTGCGAAGATAGCTTCTAGCTGTCAGCCGTCAGCTCTCAGCCATCAGCTTAACCCAAGAAACCCTTGTCATCCTGAGCGCCGGCTGAGTCGCGCCAAGGCGCGACGAAGACAAGTCGAAGGACCTGCTTTACGAGGTTTAGCTGAAAGCTGACGGCTGATAGCTGATAGCTACTTCCAGCTGATAGCTATTCCATCCTGAGCGCAACCGAAGGAGACCTGCTTTACGAGGTTTAGCTGAAGGCTGACGGCTGATAGCTGACAGCTACTTACCCTTCCCACATAAAAGCATCAAACACTCTTTTCGTCTCAAATCCCAGATGCTTATACAATTCCACGGCGCGATCGTTGGCCTCCGTCACAGTCAGCGAGAGCAATGAAAAACTGCGCTTGCGAAGATTTGCCATGGTGGCTCCCAACAGAGATTCCCCCGTCCCATGGCGGCGATATTCCGGCAAAACACAAACCTGGGTCACATGGCCCACATCGTGCCGGACCCGTGAACAAAGAATCAGTCCCACCAGTGTATGCGCGCCTTTGTGCACCGCTACGAACGACGCATCCGGGTCAAATGTCCCGCATCCCGGAAAGCGCACAATATTATTCAGAAAGCGCAAGGAGCCGCTGAGGGTGCGGTATTGATCGTTGATCTCGGAATCGACATGGCCGCGGTAAGAGGCCGTAATCACGGAGGCCGCGGCCTGATAGTCCTGATCGGACCAGCGCCGGATTTCAATCTCCTCGTCTAAATGGGACTCTCGTTTCGCCGCTTCGCCCAGTGGCAGGACCATGAACAGCCGCGCATGCCGTTGAAATCCCTGCTCCACAAAAGGACGCGCCACCGCTCCCGCTTCGTGGACCAGCAACTGGGCTTCGATGCGATGGATCCCCGGCGACTGCTGCAAGGTCTCGATCACATGGGTCAGGAGTTGCCTTTCCACCTCGTTGGCATTGGCCAGCCGCGGGTCGCTGGCGACGAACAGGTCTCCGATCACTCCCTTGCTGCCTTCATAGACAAAAAAAGCGTAGCCGAAAATGCGCCCGCGCTCCACCGCCGCATACCCAGGTAGGATCTTGGCGTCCACGTAGCGCAGAATCATTTCCGAGGAAGCGCTGTAGTCCCAGGAGAGAAGCCGCGCCCATAGCTGGATCTCGTCCTCCAGCAAGGGACGCAGGTCGACCGAAGAAAAATGCCTGAGATCGAGAATCTCCACGCTGATGCGCTCCGGGAGGGTCGCGGATCGCCGTGCTCCGCAATGCTTCCGCGAAAGCGAGTGTAGTGGTATCGAGGGACAAGAGGCAAACGGAAGAACACGAATGGACAACAGGAAGGGGTTTCGGACCAAGTTTCGAGTTTCAGGTTTCGAGTTTTCGAGTGAGCTAGGGCAGCTTGCAGCAAAACGACTTACCCAAAACTTGAAACAAGAAACTCGAAACTGACTACTTTGCTGCCACCCAGTAATAGTCCAGATGTTGCGCCGCAAAGTTGCCTAGATAGATATAGCGTCTCCCCGCCGCCCGTTTCGCCATCCTCGCCTGTAATCCTTCGAGCGCCACCACGATATGTTCCCCGTCCGGTATTTGTCCTAGTTCATACCGGCCAAGCGGCTGATTGGCATAGAACTGCAAGCCGAATTCAGATTCATTCGGCAATAGGAAAATAGCCAGCGGCAAGGGCTTCGTCTCGAACTGCCGGGCTTCGTTCGCCACTGGACGAAGGGACATGGTTGCATCGACCAAGGGCGCGCCGCGGCTAATCGCGATCGCCACCGTCAGCAGCACTGGAACCAGGGTCACGGTACGTAACATGCGCAGACCGAAGCGTCTTAAGACCATCGCGATTCCCACGAAGAGCACGGCGGCCAACGCAAATGAAATCGCCGCCGCTCGGCCCCACGGAAGCCGATGTTGCAGAACGATGTATCCCGCCATGAGTGCGGGAACAATGGTCAAGGCAGCCACGGCGGAATGCAGGACAATCGGCAAAGCGCCGGGGCGCGAACCCGCCGTCACATGTTCCCTCAGGTAGACGACCAGCAGCAGCGTGGCCGCAGGAAGGGCGGGAAGAATGTATCCCGGCAACTTCGATTGAGAAATGGAAAAGAAAATTATCGGCACGATCAGCCAGATCATCAGGAAAACGCTGAGCGTGGCTTCCGGGGACAGCTTGCGCTCGCCGGCGAACCACTCACGAATCTTTTCGATCAGCGCCAACACTACGAAGACTGCCCATGGAAGCAAGCCAAAGAGGACGACCGGCAGGTAGTACCAGAAGGGCTCTTTGTGGTGATACAGGTTTGTACCGAAGCGCGCGAAATTGTGCTCCAGAATAAACACGCGGAAGAATTCCGGATTCCTGAACTGCACGGCGATATACCAGGGCAGAACGAACGCGCCGAACAGCAGGATTCCGGGAAACCACAGTGTTCTCCAGATCAGACGAGCGTCGCGGATCGCCAGGGAGAAGGCCACGATGATGCCAATGGCCAAAAACAGTGCGACCGGGCCTTTCGCGAGCACTCCCAGGCCGAGAAAGACATAGAAAAGCGCCAGGTAAAGTTTTCTGCCGCTTTCCTGCCACCCGTACCATGCCAGCAATGCAATGGTGAACATCGCGGCCAGCGGCATGTCGGTGGAAGCCGCGCGGGCAAAGCCAATCACGCCCGCGGCGGAGGCAGTGATTAACGCTCCATCCAGTTCGAACCCGGAACAAAAGCGGCGCAGAAAGAGATAAATCGCGGCCATCATTAGCGTAGCGTCCGCGGCGGAAGGCAAGCGGGCGGCCCAATCGCTTACTCCGAAAACCGCGTAGGCCAGCATTGCCTGCCAATAGTAGAGCGCAGGCTTTTCGAGCCAGGGCTTGCCACCGAGGGTCGGCGTGATCCAGTCGTGGCGGGCAAACATTTCGCGCGCCACTTGCGCGTAGCGCGGCTCGTCCATGCCGATGAGTCCAAAGGAGGCGAGTCCAAAGAAAAACAGGAAACCACAAAAACCGGCCAGCAAAAGCCAGTCCATGGAGGATCGGGAGCGGAGATTCAAGAGAGGATCCGGGGCGGCAGGGAGAGTCGAGAACGGATTTCCGCGAGGATGCGTGTCTCGGCAACCGGCAAGGGACCGTCGATCGCGCATCCGCTGGCGCATTCGTGTCCGCCGCCGCCAAACTTCACCGCCACTTCAGCTACGTTGACCTGGCCCTTGCTGCGCAGGCTAACACGGAAATTGCCGCCGGGAAGTTCGCGGAAAAATACTGCAACCTCAACCTCCTGAATCGAGAGCACGTAGTTCACCAGCCCTTCACAGTCTTCCTCTTTCGCCGCAAAGCGTTCCATCTGCTGCTGGGTCACTGAAATCCAGGCCAGCAGCCCCTCGCGATGCAAATCGGAAAGCGCCGCACCTAGCAATTGCATCTTGGCGGTGGACTGGGCGAAATACACGTTGCGGGCACAAAGTGCTGGATCGGCGCCCGCCAGCACCAGTTCCCGGGCCAATCCGAAAGTATGTTCGTTGGTGCTTTCGAACATGAACGAACCGGTGTCGGTGAGGACCGCGGTGTAAAGGCAGGTGGCGATTTCCGGGGAAATAGTAACGCCGGCCTCCCGTGCCAGGCAGAAAATCATTTCGGCGGTGGCTACGGCGTGAGGATCGATCCAATTGATCTGCGCGAACGGACGCCCGCTCAAATGGTGATCGATGTTGATAAGAAAGCGGTCTTCGAGGCCTTCCAGCCGGGTGCGCTGAATGCTGTCGCATTCGAGAATGACTGCGGCGTCATAATTTCCATTCACCCGTTGCGCCTGCACGACCTGGTCAGCGAAAGGCAGGGTCTGGTAAATGCGGGGAACGCCATCACGTAGAACCACTTCGGCGGCTTTGCCCATCAGGCGCAGGATCTGGCAGCAGGCCAGCGCCGAGCCGATCGCGTCGCCGTCCGGGCGCGCGTGCGAAGTGATCACAAACGATTCGCGCTGCTCGATCTGCTTTAGAACTTCTCTCAGCATCCTGCTGAAGCTCCTGCGTTTTATGAAGCGAAACTTAATCACAGCGCGGAAACGCTGCACCACCAAAATCACACTTCGGTAAACCAGGCGAACAGCCAGAGACCTACGACCGCTCTACAGCGATTTACTCCTCTTCTTGGCCCGTTACAATAGTTCATCGACGCGCGAAGTATGTTGCCCGGAACGATCGACTTGAAAAGTGATTTCCGGCGGACCGCCGCAAGTGCAGTCGATCGGTTAGTTCCCGTCGAATGTATCCGACCGCCGCCTTCAGTCCTTCAAGAGTGGACGCGGCTTCGTCATCGTCGCCCTCGACGGTCACAAAGACACGCGCGGAACGGGAGTCGTCGGCCAGAGCCACGCTGCTCACCGCAGCCAGGCCGATGCGCGGGTCTCCCAGTTCGCCTTCGAGAATGGTTTCAATCTCCTGGCGCAGGGATTCCCCCAAACGTCCACGATGATATTTTGCGCCACGACTCTCCACGATTTTCACCTCGGAATAAAACGAATGAGAATATCAGAAAATTGATGCGAATGCGCCATTTGGACCGAATCGGTAGTGTCCCAACAGTGCGTTGTTAGGACACTACCACCGAATCTGTCAAGCTCCAGAAACCCGTCAAATCCCTGCAAGTTGCTCAACCATCAGACAATACTTTGATGCGGAACGTGGCCCATTTTGCGGGCCCGGCTTGGTATTCTGGGAATATACGATTCAGGTTGCGGAAGGACCCGAGTTTACAGGAATTCCACGAACGAGTCGCTGATGTCAGCGCCGTTATTGTTGGCGATGCGCGTGGCGTGACGCTCCACGTTCTTCATCAAACCGTCCAGGTAATCGCGCGAGTCAGAGACGCTGACCACTCCGATGGTTGCGCGGTTCCACAGGCTGCTGGCATCCAGTTCGGCAACTGCAACGTTGAAATGCGCCCGCAGCCGGTCTTTGAGACTGCGGACTACCTGACGCTTGTCTTTGAGAGACTGAGCAGCTTCGATGCTCAGCTCGAGGGTGAGAAAGGCAATCATCAGCTGTCAGCTTTCAGCCGTCAGCCGTCAGCTAAACATCGTGAAGTCAAAACCTGATCGCTGATGGCTGATGGCTGACAGCTCTATGCCATGGCTTCGGCGGCGATCTTCTCGGTTACAAAGGCTTCGATGACGTCGCCGGCCTTGATGTCGCTGTAGTTGGCGATGGAGATACCGCACTCCATGCCGTTGGTGACCTGGCTGGCATCGTCCTTGAAGCGGCGCAACGATTGGATCTTGCCCTTGAAGACTTCGACATTGTCGCGCAAGAGCCGGACTTCGGAGTCGCGTTTGATCAAACCGTCGCTGACCTGGCATCCGGCGATGGTGCCGACTTTGGGGATGCGGAAGGTTTCGCGAACGGTGGCGCGTCCCTGATAGGTTTCCTTGATGGTTGGTTCGAGGAGGCCGGTCATGGCACGTTTGATTTCGTCCTGGAGCTCGTAAATGATCGAGTGCAGGCGGATGTCGACTTTTTCCTGATCGGCAATTTCCTGCGCCTTGCGCTCCGGACGCACGTTGAAGCCGATGATGATGGCGTTCGAAGCCGAAGCGAGGAGGACGTCGGTTTCGGTGATGGCGCCCACGCCGGAGTGCAGCAGCTTGAGCCGGACTTTGTCGTTGGAGAGTCTGGTCAACAGGTCGCTTAGCACTTCGATGGAGCCGCCCACGTCGCCCTTGAGGATGATATTCAATTCCTTCGTCCCGGCGGTCTTCAACTGTTCTGCAAGACCTTCGAGCGAGACGCGCGAACTCTTGGCCAGTGTGGCTTCGCGGGCTTTCTGCTCACGGTATTCGGAAATGCCTCGGGCCTTGTCGCGATCGGCGACGACGACGAATTGATCTCCGGCTTGCGGCAGGCCTTCCATACCGAGAATTTCTACCGGAGTCGAAGGCGGGGCGGTCTGAATCTGGGCGCCGCGATCGTCGAGCATGGCGCGCACTTTTCCGTAAACATTGCCGACCACAAAATTGTCGCCGGCCTTCAGAGTTCCGTTCTGCACGAGCACGGTGGCGACTGGGCCGCGGCCGCGATCGAGCTTGGCTTCGAGAACGACGCCGGTGGCGGCGCGTTCGGGCGATGCTTTAAGTTCCTGAAGATCGGCCACGAGGCAAATCATTTCCATCAGGAGATTCAAATTGGTTTTCTGTTTTGCAGAGACATCCACGAAGACTGTGGTGCCACCCCAGTCTTCCGGCATTAGGCCGCGATCAGCGAGCTGTTTCTTCACGCGGTCGGGCATGGCATCGGGCTTGTCGATTTTGTTCACGGCGACAATGATGGGGACTTCGGCTGCATGGGCGTGATCGATGGCTTCGATGGTTTGCGGCATGACGCCATCGTCGGCGGCAACGACCAGAACGACGATGTCGGTGGCTTTTGCGCCGCGAGCACGCATGCGGGTGAAGGCTTCGTGGCCAGGCGTGTCGAGGAACACGATCTGGCGACCGAAGGCGGGCGAATTTTTGTCAGTGATGGTGACTTTGTAAGCGCCGATGTGCTGGGTGATTCCGCCGGCTTCGCCGCCGGCAACGTTGGTCAGGCGGATGGAATCGAGCAGCGTGGTTTTGCCGTGATCGACGTGGCCCATGATGGTGACGACGGGCGGACGGGCGATGCCTTCGCCGACAACACCTTCTTCACTGGCAGCGGCGTCGGTGATTTCTTTCTGGGCCTGATCTTCGAAGCTGATCACATTGGTATCGGCCCCGAAGAAGCGCGCCATCTCGCTGGCGAGTTCGGTGTCGAGAGTCTGGTTGACGGTGGCGAATACGCCGCGAGCCAGCAGGCGGGCGATGAGATCTTTGGCGCGGATGCCCAACTTCTCGGCCAAGTCCTTTACGCTGACGCCTTCCGTGATGGTGATACTGCGCGTGATCGGCTGCGGCTCATTGGAGAGCGACAGGCGCGGTGGAGGCGTGTAGCCCTTCATCGGGCCTTCCTTCACACCACGCGGAACGTAACGCTGGCCGGGACGGCGGGCGGGGCCTCCGGGACGAGGGCCTCCAGGACGCGATGCGCCCGGCGGAGGAGCACCGGGGCCCACTCCAAGCGGACGAGTGCCGGTGGGCGACTGCCGGGTAGGATGCATGGGGCGGCGTTCACCGGGTCGCAAAATTGGACGACTACCTGGCGCTGCGGGCGCACCGGGTCGCGGACGCTGGAAAATGGGTTGGCCTGGCACGGGGCGTCCGGGTATGGGGCGAGCAGGAGCGACTCCTGACGAGTCCGGCGACGCAGCAGGCCGGAAAGGCGCTTTGTAAACCGGACGAGGGCCGGTCTGCGGCACAATCATGCGCGGCGGAGCGATGGTCGGCCGTACGGGAGCGCTGGGCGCAGCGGGCGGAGCCGGAGCAGCCGATTGGGCCGGGGCTGGCGGCTTGACTGCTGCCGTCGGCGCAGCTTGCGCGGGTGGCGGAGCAAGGGGCGCGGCTACCACGTCAGAGGGCTTGGCCGGCGGCACCGGCACGGTAAATGTGGGACGAACCCCGGTTTGCGGTACCACAAACTTCGACGGCGGCGCGGCAGGAGGAGGCGGCGGAGCAGCAGTCCTGACGGCGGGTGATACTGGGGCCGCAGGTTTGGTTTCGACCGGAGTTGCTACGACAGGACGAACAGGGGAAGCGACTGGAACTGCCGCCGGTTGTTGCTTGCTGATGATGGCTTTCAGGACGTCGCCGGGCTTGGAGATCTGCGAAAGATCGATCTTGGTCTTGATTCCTTCGGCTTCGGCGCGGTTGGGACGGGATGACTTGCTGGAGGCCTGGGCCTCGCTGGCGCCACGGATGTGGGCACGCACCTTCTCGGCTTCGTGCTCCTCGACTGAACTGGAATGGGTCTTCTTTTCGGTAACGCCGACTTCGGTCAGCGTATCGAGAATGACCTTACTTTTGACTTCCAGCTCTCTGGCCAGATCGTTGATTCGAATCTTACTCATCCGCCCTTTTCTTTCCCCCGACTTTCCCGCTAAGTCTTCATCGCAACCTCACGGTGTCAGTTTTCAGTTCTGCGCTTCCACAGTTTGCGGAGGCACGAGAGGTCCACACTTACTCTTCCTTGGCTTCGGCGGGAGCTTGCTCCTCACCGGGTTCTTCGGCCACAGCGACTTCGGCAGTCTCGTCGCTGGCAGCTTGCACGCTTTCTTCTCCAGCCGGTCCTGGTTCCGCCGCTTCCACGGGCATGCCTTCATCGGAGACCACTTCTTCCGCAAGAAGTTCCTGACCCTCCGACGCCGCTTCTTCAGCGGGCGCTTCTTCAACCGCTTCGCCTTCAGCGGGGACGGCTTCCCCGCCTTCCAGACTGGCGAAGTAATTATTGACCGCCAGGCTGATTTTTTCCACCGTTTTGGGGCCAATTCCTTCGATGGCTTCAAGCTGCTCGGGGGTCATGTCCGCCAGGGCTTCCACTGTGGTCACGCCCGCCGCAGTCAGCTTCTCGACCACGCCTTCGCCCAATCCGGGGACATTCTCGAGTGGCGTAGAAGATGAGCCCACCAGACGGGACATCTCCTGTTCGACTTCCTGGCGCTTCTCTTCTTCGCTCTTGATGTCGATCTTCCAGCCGAGCAGTTTCGCGGCCAGGCGAACGTTCTGGCCTTTCTTGCCGATGGCGAGCGAGAGCTGGGTGTCGTCAACCACGACTTCGAGATGTTTATCGGCGGTGTCGAGAATGGTGACGCGGCTGACTTTGGCCGGCTGCAGCGCTTTTTCGGCGAAGGTGACGGCATCTTCGTGGTACTCGATGATGTCGATTTTTTCGCCGCGCAGTTCGCGGATGATCGATTGCACGCGCATGCCCTTCATGCCGACGCAGGCGCCGACGGCGTCCACGTCTTTGTCTTTCGACATGACGGCGATCTTGGTGCGCTCGCCGGCTTCGCGAGCGATGGCGCGGATGACGACCGTGCCGTCATAAATTTCCGGCACTTCCGTCTGGAACAAATTCTGTACCAATTCCGGGGCGGCGCGAGACACAACCACACCCGGGCCTTTGGAGGCGCGCTCGACGCGGACGATCACAACTCGCACCCGCTCGCCGATGGCGAAAGACTCGAGGCGCGATTGTTCTTTACGCGGCATGCGGGCTTCGGCTTTGCCGATGTCGAAGATCACGTCTGGGCCTTCGATACGTTTTACTGTGGCGTTGACGATTTCGTTTACGCGGCCGATGTATTCGTTGTAGACGGTGTCCCGCTCGGCCTCGCGCACTTTCTGGAAAATGACCTGCTTGGCCAATTGGGCCGCGATGCGTCCTAGAATGCCCTCGGTGACTTTGGGAAATTGCACTTCGCCGCCGACTTCGAGGTTGGGATCGAGCTTGCGGGCTTCTTCGAGACTGATCTGCAAAACTGGATCTTCGACCTGCTCGGGAGTTTCGACAATGGTCTTGACGGCGAAGGCGCGAATCTTGCCAGTGTCCTTGTCGAGTTCGGCGCGGAGATTTTCCTGGGTCTTGTAGTACTTGCGGGTGGCGACCACGATGGCGTCTTCCACCGCGCTGACGACGATTTGCGGATCGATGCCTTTTTCCCTGCTCAGAGCATCGATCGTGTTATAAAGCTCGCTTGCCATAAGTGATCCGGTATCGAAAACTGCTAAAAGCTGATTCCTCGTCGGCTAAAGCCGATTCGGAATGACCATACTTTTAAAGTTCGGGAACTAAGTTCGCTTTTTCTATGTTCGCCAGATCCAGTTCCAGCTTTTCTGGCATGCTTACCACTTTTTGCTGCAATGACTTTTTGTTCGACTTACTCGGCTTTCGCAAATCCAGAGTGAGCAGGCCGTTTTGAAAACTGTCCAGCCGTCCTTCAAAGTGGCGGTTGCCGTTCACCGGATTTCGCGTGGTCAACTTCACCCGGCTGCCGGTGAAGCGTTCGAAATCCGCCGCACGAAATAGCTTGCGATCCAACCCCGGAGACGAAACTTCCAGGAGATACGAATTGCCGGGAATCGCATCCTCGACATCGAGAATGGTTCCCACATCACGGCTCAAAATCGCGCAATCTTCGTGAGTGACGCCCGCGGGCTTATCAATCACAATACGGAGCATGCGGGCCTTGCCTCCGCCGCGCAACTCCACTTCCACGATTTCCAGTCCGCTGGAGGCTGCTACCCGTTCTGCGACTTCCCGTACCTGGTCGACGTCAAATGCCATGAAACCAATAACTTGCAGGGGCCCAAAAGTGCCGGAAACTAAAAAGTGGGCTTGCGCCCACTGGTGTGTCTCGCCAAATGCTGGTACCTACACAACAGTTTCCAACCTTGAATATACGCTGGTGGGGGGTAAAAGACAAACGACGGGAGGGGTGGAGAAGGCGGGGTTCGGCGGAGATTGCAGGGGTCCTTCGACTCCGTGTCTGCTTTGCTTCGCGAAACAGACATTCCGCTCAGGATGACATGGGGTTATTGGATATTTCCTCGCAAGACCGTGATGGAGGATCTTGGCAGCGTGTATTGGGCGTCTTTTCCGGAGGATTGGGTGGA
This sequence comes from Terriglobales bacterium, assembly GCA_963802555.1. GTDB lineage: Bacteria > Acidobacteriota > Terriglobia > Terriglobales > Acidobacteriaceae > DATBAX01. The sequence goes on from CAWDJD010000002.1 coordinate 2,320,857, forward strand.
CGTGATGGCTGGGCCGTCGGGTTGCGCGTAGCCATTTTGTCCGTCGGCGTGCCAGCGGTAGTTATCGATGCCGAAACTGATTTGCGTGATGTCTCCCTGGAAATATTGCCGGTGATGAGTGGAGAAATCGTGGAAACTGACGGTGACCGCATGGGGGTTCACCCTGTCTTTGTTTACCAGCAGGAGCGACCACTGTTTGTCGGGACGGAGAATTGAGTAGGCGGTGACCAGCACATTTCCGTTGGCGTCTTTGATGTCAGATGACGCGGGATAGATGGTGTGGAGTTGGTCGACCGGTTGGGCCCATTGCTGGGTCAGCATTTGTGCGGCGAAGAATTGTGAAGTGTTTTGCAGGATGTTGTAGGTGTAGTCCACCTGGAACATGCCGAAGGTGCCCCAGCCGCCGCAACCCTGATACATGGGCAGCGGCTCCCATTGATAGTAGTAAAGCGCCTGGCCGCCGGCGGTGAGAAATGAACCCGCATAGTCGGCGAGCCATAACGCGCCGAAGGGCTGCATGTATTGCGTGGCGGTGTCGTAGGCGATGTTCGATTCCGTGATCTCCATGGGAACGTTGGAGGGGAGGCCGTCCTTCCGCCAGACGTTCATGATGTGGTTTACGAGGTACGGTTCCTGATAGAGATTGTCCCAGCGGACGTTGCAGGGATCGAAGGGATAATGTTCGAAGGTCATCACATTCAAATCGCCGATGTGACCGTGGCTTTTCAGATAATCGAGGAAACGATTGAGCCACGAGGTGTTGCCATGCGCGTCTGGCCAGATTGGGATGTCGTCCGTAGCGCCTTCGAAGACCGGGCCTGCGAGTTTGATGTTGGGATCGACTTTGTGGATCGCGTCGGCAAACTGGATGTATAAAGCGGCATCGTCTTCGGGGAAAACGAACTGGCCGTCAGGCTCTTCCCCCATTTCCACGTACTTGATGGCATAGCCCTTGCTCTCGATGTAAGCAATTTCGTTGGCAGCGTTATCGGGATTGTCGTAGAGCATGGCGACGGGGATGGTCATGGGCAAGCCGCGGGTGAGGCCGCTGTTGAAGACCAGATCGAAGCCGGGCTGCTCGCCGTCGTATTTCGCAAGTTGATTGGGCCCGTGCCAGGGATCGACCGAGGATCCGTAAGTGTCGGTCTGGCCGCCGTCGGGACTGTGAGTCATCAAATCGGTGAACACGCCGCTCTTATCGAGAGTGCCCAGATAGACTTCGTTGATGGCGAAGCCCACGCAATTGCGGGGATCGGCGGGGCCGTGGGTGTCGCAAGTGTTGGAAGACGCCGTCATGAGTACGCGCACGTATTCCACATTGCGCGTGAACTTTGCTAATGGCAGCGTGACGGTTCCGCCTTGTGCGCCGGTGATGACACCGTCCGGGAAGTTGACCCAGTTGCCATTGCCGGGATCGTCGATGGCATAGTTGCCGGTCCAATATTGGACCTGATAATTCACCGCGTAAGGATTGGCCCATGCGATCTTGATGGCATTTACCGGCATGCGGTCGCCGAGATCAACGATGATGAATCCGGGGTGCAGCGAATTGTCTTCGCCGGTAAATTTTTCGTCGAGATAAGGATTGCTTTTCCAGTAGGTTTTGAGATCGCCGTCGTCGAGGACGGAAAAGCCGCCGCCGGTTCCGTAGTTCTCCGTGGTGCCACGATGCGGGAGGTTGTATCCGAAAGAGCGCCGAATGGAGCCGGAGCCGTTGGCATCGCCGACGAAATAGCCTTTGCCTGCCGGATCGCTCCATTTGCCGGTGGGATTCCAATGCCAGGCTTGAATGTTTAGCTCCGTGTTCAGGCGATAGCTGATGGGGCCCCATCCCGCAGCCAACATTTGTGGGACATCGGGACCGAAGATCGTCTTGACGGAATTTAATGGATCGCGATCGATGCCCGCCCCCAGAGAGCGCAGGGGGCTGATGGAATTGGTGGCGTGTCCGGGAGTGATGTCCACGGTGATTTGCTGTGCATCCAGCGGGAGGACAAACATTGCCGTCACTGATATCGCGAAGAGGAATACAGTGAAACGTTTCAATAGGAGAGCACAAAAAAATGAAGATACGATCCGAGCGAGTTGAGATACCGGCTGTGCCATCCTAAAAAACTCCTGAAAACGAACAGTGGCATTTTACCTCATTCTGTTAAATCGAGCGCCAGTCAAGGGTTTCAAGGGAAGGCTGGAATAGGTGCCAAGCGACCATTTGCCAGCAAGCGTCACGCCTCCCTAGAATAGAAGCTTGCCCATCGCAGTAGAGAAAACTTATGATTCATTTTCCGGTTCCTGAAGCGCTGACTTTTGATGACGTGTTGCTGCTGCCCGCCCATTCGGATATTGTCCCCGCACTCGCCAATACTCAAACCCAACTGACTCGCAATATTCGCTTGAACGTTCCGATTATCAGCGCGGCCATGGACACGGTCACGGAATCGCACATGGCGATTGCACTGGCGCAACAGGGTGGCATTGGGACCATTCATCGCAACCTCACCATCGAACAACAGGCCAACGAAGTGGACAAAGTGAAACGTTCGGAGAGTGGCATGATTGTGGATCCGGTCACCATGTCGCCGGATGACAAAGTCTCCGATGCGCTGGAGATCATGCGCAAGTACAAGATTTCCGGAGTACCGATTACGAAAAACAAAAAGCTGGTTGGCATTCTCACCAATCGCGATCTGCGCTTCGAAACCCGCTTCGACATTCCCATCAGTAAAGTGATGACCAAGGACAATCTGATAACGGTCGCCGTGGGCACTACGCTCGAGGATGCTGAGCAGATTCTGCACAAGCATCGCGTGGAAAAGCTTCTCGTAGTTGACGATCAATACAACCTGAAAGGTCTGATCACGGTAAAGGACATTCAGAAAAAATTGAAGTATCCCAACGCCGCCAAGGATGAACAAGGGCGTTTGCGGGCCAGCGCGGCAATCGGTGCAACCGGAGACTTCCTAGAACGCGCGCAGGAGATGGTGAGAAATAAAGTAGACCTGCTGGCGATCGACAGCGCTCACGGGCATTCCACACGGGTGATCGATGCCGTGAAAGCGGTGAAAGCCAAGTTTCCGGAGGTCGATCTGATCGTCGGCAACGTCGCCACGTTCGACGGTGCATGCGAACTGGTGCGAGCAGGCGCGGATGCCATCAAAGTCGGAATCGGGCCCGGGTCCATTTGCACCACGCGCGTGGTCACCGGCGCGGGCGTTCCACAGATTACGGCGATTGCGGAAGCATATCGCGCAACCAAAGAGTCCGGGATACCGGTGATTGCCGACGGCGGCATCAAGTATTCCGGCGATATCACTAAGGCCCTGGCCGCAGGCGCAGGCGCGGTGATGATTGGATCCATGTTTGCGGGCACGGACGAAAGCCCCGGCGAACTGATCCTGTATCAAGGGCGCACGTTCAAGTCGTATCGCGGCATGGGTTCGCTGGGGGCGATGGCGCAAGGATCGAGCGAACGCTACTTCCAGAGCACGGAAGGTGAGGCTTCGACCGTGGTGTCGGCCATTGGAGAAGATTCGAACCGGTCGGCCAAGCTGGTGCCGGAAGGGATTGAGGGACGCGTTCCCTATCGCGGATCAGTTTCGATGATTGTGCACCAGATGGTGGGCGGATTGAAATCAGGCATGGGATATTGCGGCTGCGCCACCATCCCGGAATTGCTGTTGAAGACGCGTTTCGTGCGCATCAGCGGCGCGGGACTGCGCGAGAGCCACGTTCACGATGTGATGATTACGCGCGAGGCGCCGAACTATGCGATCGAGTAGTCCGTCACAACCAGCAAGGGCCGGTAATCGCGATTGACGCCACATAGAAGAGAACTGCTGAAAACATGGATTGCGTCCATCTTGTGGCTGGGGATCATTGCCACGGAATCCACGGACAGCTTTTCTTCCGAACACACCAGCCGGTTTCTCTATCCGTTCTTCCATTTTCTTCTGGGATTGGATCCCTTCCGCTTTGAGATCGTGAACCATTACCTGCGCAAGACCGGTCACTTTGTGGGCTACTTTACCGGGAGCCTGATCCTGTTCGGTGCCTGGCGCGCCACACTTTCTCTGCCACAGGCCCCGCGCTGGGCGTTGCGTTGGGCCGGGATTGCGTTTTTCATGACTGCATTGGTGGCGAGCCTGGATGAGTGGCACCAGAGTTATATTCCTTCACGAACCGGGACCTGGCACGATGTAGTGCTCGACAGTACCGCGGCACTCACTGCTCAGATTGTGATTTTTCTTTTTATTCGATGGCGGATGCGCCGCTCTGGGAAGAGTTGAACGAGAATATCCCGATCAGTACATGGCGTCGTATTTCGTAACCACCCACTCGCCGCTTTGATTGTCCAGGGTCACAGATAGCAATTCTTTGTAAGTGCCCTTTTTGCCGGGAGTGGTGCGGCGCTTGCCGCGATAATGGAGGATCCGCAGCGGCGGCGTGTCTTCCCAATCCACGACTTCCCAGGAAAGCAACGGGTGTTGAGCCTCGGAACTACAGATGAATGCGGCGTATTTTCTGCGGTAATCTTTTTCCCAATCCGCGAGTTGTTCGTTGCAGTTGCCGTCACGCATGGCGCGGAGGTATTGGGCGGCCGCGCGCTCCGAGGAACGATCGCGAAGTGGATTCAGGTCGATGGAGTTCGGGGTGCCGGAGAGCGGATCGACGTCTAACGATCGGGATAACACCGGCGGCTGCCCATTGAGCCACATCAGGTAGCCGAGAAATATCACCAGAATCAGGGCGCCTGCGCCTGCCGCGATGGCGATTTGTGTGCGGGAAAACTGCATGGTTCTCTCGCCAGTGTACCGCGATGCGAAACTATCGCCAGATTACGGTCGTGACCCGCAGTAGGACATGTACTGGTGGGGCATGTCATCCTGAGCGAAGAGGAACTTCGCCAAACGCGAAGTTCCTCGCAGTCGAAGGAGCCCTAGCGCGAGCTGACTGCCGGGTGTAGGGGTCCTTCGACTCCGTAACTGTTTCGCTTTGCGAAGCAGTTACTGCGCTCAGGATGACATGGAGCGTTGGGAGCAAGAAAACAGGGACGGTTAAAACCGTCCCTGGGCACCTGTGATTTGGCTGTGCTTACTTCTCTTCTTTGACCTTGTCTTCGCCTTCTGCGTGTTCGTTGGTGGGATGTTCGACGCCGCCCTGGGCTTCGGCTTCTTCCATGGCCCGCTTGGCTTCTTCAGCGCGCTTGGAGCGGATTTCGGCGCGCTTTTCGCGCTTCTCTTCCACCACTTTTTCGCTGCCCAGAAGTTCGATGAAGGCTGTGTCGGCGCCATCACCTTTGCGCCAGCCGAGATGCACGATGCGCAGGTAGCCACCATTGCGATCCCCAAAACGCGGGCCAATGGTGTCAAACAATTTGTCGACCGCGGCGCTGGTCATCAGATAAGCGAGGGCCTGGCGGCGGGCGGCGAGATCGCCACGCTTGCCGAGCGTGATCATCTTCTCGACCTGCGGACGCATGGCTTTTGCTTTGGGCAAAGTGGTCTCGATGCGCTCTTCCAGAATGAGCGACGTGACCAGGTTGCGAAGCAACGAGCGGCGGTGGGAGGTGTTCCGTCCCAGTTTCCATCCTGCTACTTTGTGACGCATGATAAACCCCAGTTTCAAGTTTCAGGTTTCGAGTTTCGAGTTGAAGATCCGAGCAATTCTGTTCACTCGAAACTTGAAACCCGAAACTCGAAACTCGTTTTTCTTACAGGTCGCTATCTCCGTAAGCCGAGGCCGGCAGCACCTGGTTCGATGTCGGACCCGGTACGGCATTGCCCTGCTCGTCGATCTTCATGCCAAGGCTGAGTCCCATGGTGCCGAGGATTTCCTTGATCTCGTTGAGCGACTTGCGGCCGAAGTTTTTGGTCTTCAGCATTTCGGCTTCGGTCTTCTGGACCAATTCGCCGATGCTCTGAATGTTTGCGTTCTTCAGGCAGTTGTAGCTGCGAACGGAAAGCTCGAGCTCTTCGACGGAGCGATTCAGATTCTCGTTCTTGATCTCCGGCTTGCGTTCTTCGCTGGAGGTGGAGGTCTCGATGTCCTCTTCAAAGTTGATGAAGATGTTCATGTGGTCCTTCAGCAGCTTCGCCGCCAGACCGATGGAGTCCGCTGGGGTGATGGAGCCGTTGGTCCAGACTTCGAGAGTCAGCTTGTCGTAGTCGGTGATTTGGCCGAGACGCGCCGCTTCCACGGTGTAATTGCATTTGCGCACCGGCGAGTGGACGGAATCGATGGGAATAAAGCCGATTCCCAGGTCTTCGTCGAAATTCTTGTCGGCGGAGACGTAGCCACGGCCACGCTTGAGGCGCATTTCCATGTCGAGCTTGCCGCCTTCGCTTACGGTGGCAATGTAGACGTCTTTGTCGAGAACCTCGACGTCGCCGTCGGCTTCGATCATGCCCGAAGTGATGACGCCGGGCTGGTCGGCACGCAGATAAATCGCCTTTGGCGCGTCGCTGCTCAACTTGAACGGAACCTGTTTCAGATTGAGGATAATGTCGGTTGCGTCCTCGACCACGCCGGTGATGGACTGGAACTCGTGCAGCACGCCTTCAATCTTGACGGCAGTCACGGCGGCTCCCTCGATGGAGGAGAGCATTACGCGGCGAAGCGCGTTGCCGATGGTGGTGCCGAAGCCGCGTTCAAACGGCTGGGCCCAGAAAATGCCGTACTTGTCGGTTAAGGTTGAAGTGTCGACTGCGAGACGTTTCGGTTTTTGAAAGCCCTTCCAAAGCATTTGTTTCTCCTTCGGCCGTTTGGCTCAGTGCTGGCTCCCTGAAACGGTCCGGTTTCAGGTCAAGCGCCAGTACAGGCTGATCTGGCTCGAAATGGTGATGGACCTGCCGTTGGCCGTTGGCTATTAGCCGTTAGCTAAAGCACTCGCTAATGGCCAAAAGCCAACGACCAACGGCGTTCTTGTTATTTGCTGTACAACTCGACGATCAGCTGTTCATTGATCGGCAAGTTGATATCTTCGCGCTTGGGCAAGGCCAAAACTTTGCCTTTGTAATTGTCGCGATCAATTTCCAGCCAGTTCGGCGCGTTCTGGTGGCTGGCGAATTCCTTCGCCGGCTCGAGAATCGCCAACTTCAGGCTGCTGGCGCGAATGGCGATTTCCTCACCCGGGCTCACCGGGATAGGAAGGAATGTTTACCTTCTTGCCGTTCACGTGGATGTGTCCATGACGCACCAACTGGCGCGCCTGACGACGGGAAATGCCGAAGCCGAGACGATAGACCACATTGTCCAGGCGGCGTTCCAGCGACTGCAAAAGAAGTTCACCGGTGACGCCCTTCGCGCGCGCGGCCTTCTCGAAGTAGTTGCGGAACTGGCTTTCCTGCGTGAAGTACATGCGCTTGGTCTTCTGCTTCTCGCGCAGTTGCAGGCCGTATCCGACGATTTTGGCTTTGCGATCTTTGCCGTGCTGACCAGGGGCAAAGTTGCGCTTTTCGATGGCGCACTTATCGCTAAAACACTTGGTGCCTTTGAGGAACAGCTTCATGCCCTCGCGGCGGCAGAGACGGCAGACGGGATCGGTATATCGTGCCAATTTGCTCTCCTCTATTAGATGACCGGTTTACGGGTATGGCTTCAACCCTTCTTCCCGGACCAAAAAACTGCTGTTGGCTATTAGCCGTTGGCTTTTAGCTAACAGCCAATGGCCAACAGCTAACGGCGCTTCTTACACTCTACGACGCTTCGGCGGACGGCAGCCGTTGTGCGGAATCGGCGTGGCGTCTTTGATGTTGCGCACTTCGATACCGGACGAGGCCAGGGCGCGGATCGCGGACTCGCGTCCGGAGCCGGGACCGCTGACTCGGACTTCCACGCTGCGGACACCGTGATCACGCGCCATGCTGGCGGCGTTCGACGCGGCCTGCTGCGCGGCGAATGGAGTGCCTTTGCGCGATCCGCGGAAGCCCAGTGACCCGGAGCTCTTCCAGGACAGGACGTTGCCCGCCTGATCGGCGATGGTCACAATGGTGTTATTGAAGGAAGCCTGGATGTGCGCGATGCCATGCGTCACATGCTTGCGTTCCTTTTTCTTGAACGTTTTCTTTTTGCCTTTTTTCTCCGGTGTTGCTGGAGCGCCGCCGGCTGCTGCTGGTTTTGCCATAGTTTCAGTCCTTGGTCAGTCTATGTCTTGGTCGCCGTCTTCTTCTTGGCCGCGACTGTCCCCTTGCGGGGACCTTTTCGCGTGCGGGCGTTGGTGTGGGTGCGCTGGCCGCGGACCGGCAGGTTCCTGCGATGACGATATCCGCGGTAGGAGCCGATTTCGATGAGCCGCTTGATGTTCATCGAAATCTCCTTGCGCAGATCGCCTTCCACCTGTCCCTCGGCCTCGATAACCTGGCGAATACGGTTGACTTCGTCTTCGCCCAGATCCTGGACCTTCTTCGCGGCTTCCACGTTCGCCTTGCCCAGAATGCGGGCGGCGCGCGGGTGGCCAATGCCGTAGATGTAAGTCAGCGCGATATTCACATGCTTGTTACGCGGAAGATCGACGCCTGCAATACGTGCCATAGTGCTCCTCTTAACTTGTTAACTTAACCCTGACGTTGCTTGTGTTTGGCGGTTTCGCAAATCACCCGCACCACGCCCTTGCGGTGGATGACCTTGCACTTGTCGCAAATTTTCTTTACCGATGCTCGTACTTTCATAAAATCAGTCCTTGGCCGTTCGTCGTTGGCCGTTGGCAAAACCACGTAGCCAACTCATTTATAGCGATAAACGATTCGTCCGCGATTCAGGTCGTAGGGAGAAAGCTCCACTGCGACTTTGTCTCCGGGAAGAATGCGGATAAAGTTCTTGCGCATTTTGCCGGAAACGTGCGCCAGTACCTGGTGCTTGTTTTCCAGTTCCACCTTAAACATGGCGTTGGGCAAGGGTTCCAGAACCGTTGCCATGACCTCAATCGCGTCTTCTTTACTCAAATGGCTCCTAAAGGAAGCTTCTAGCTTCTAGCTCTTAGCTTCTAAATCCCACGCTGCCAGCTTTCCGACTTAGCCAGGAGTTAGCAGCTAGAAGCTTTCTACTGAGTCAAAATCACCGGGCCGTCTTTCGTGACGGCCACGCAATGCTCGAAGTGGGCGCTGAAGCTGCCGTCGACAGTAACGGCGGTCCACTTATCGTCCAGCACTCGCGTACCGGGCTTGCCGAAGTTCACCATGGGCTCGATAGCGAGTACCATGCCTTCGCGCAATCGCGTTCCGTGTCCGCGTGCTCCGTAGTTGGGGACTTGCGGCTCTTCGTGCAATTTCGTTCCGATGCCGTGTCCTACAAACTCCCGCACTACGCTGAAATCCGTTGGCTTCTACAAACTCTTGTACCGCCGCGCCTACATCGCCGACCGCGTTTCCGATCAGCACCTGCTGAATGCCCTTGTAGAGCGAAGCTTCCGTCACTTCCAGCAGCTTGTGCAGTTCCGGCGTGACTGAGGCTCCCACGGCCACCGTAATCGCTGCATCGCCGTAATAGCCGTCCAATACCACACCGCAATCGATGGAAACGATGTCCCCTTCTTTCAGCACCCGTTTTTCTGAAGGGATGCCGTGGACAATTTCCTCATTGATCGAGGTGCAAAGCACGCAAGGATAGTCGTAATAGCCCTTGAATGCGGCCCGCGCGCCCAACTCTTTCATCTTCGCCTCGGCGGCGCGCTCCAGGTCCATGGTGGTGGCCCCGGGCATCACCAGAGTGCGTAAATGATCGAGCACTTCGCGGACGATGCGGCCACTGCGCCGCATTTTTTCGATCTCCGCCGCTGATTTGCAAACAATCGCCATGCCCTAGCCGCCTTCCGCCGCAGCGGCGGAGGCGTTACTCTCAATCTCCCTGAAAATCTGTTCGGTCACCTGCTCCACCGGCTGATCGCCATTCACCGAAACCAGCCGCCCTTTTTGCTGGTAATACTTCGCCACCGGCTTGGTCTGCCGGTCGTAGGTAGCCAGGCGTTCCTCGATCACTTCGGTGCGATCATCATCACGAATGATCAGCGGGGAACCGTCGATATCACAGATATCCGCGACGCGAGGTGGCTGGAAATAGACGTTATAGATGTGCCCGTTAGCGACACAAGTTCTACGTCCGGTAAGCCGCAGCTTAAATTGATTATAGTCCACGTCAATGCGGATCACAATCGGCAACCAGTTGCAGCGCTTCGAGTTGTCAATGAACTCATACTTCAAAAATCCGTCCAGCCAGGCCGCCTGTTTGGCGGTGCGGGGAAAGCCGTCAAGAATAAATCCGCGTTCGCAGTCGGGCTCGCGCAAGCGCCAGGCCACCATGTCACAGACCAGGTTATCGGGTACCAACTGGCCCAGCGCCATGCTGGCTTTCGACACTATGCCAAGTTCGGTGCCCCGCTGCACATTCTCCCGCAACAAGTCGCCGGTGGACACCTGCGGAACGTGAAAACGCTCCGTAATCCGCTTGGACTGAGTGCCTTTACCGGCCCCCGGCGCTCCCAGCAGCACGATCGGCCCGATGTTGCGCAACAATTCCTCTGCCATCGAACTGGCCCCAGTCAGTTCCCGATCCAACCTTACCGCCGAGTCTCATGCCAAACCCAAAAATGCGTTCAAGTCTTTAACTTCTTACCAGGTGCGGCGACCGCGAATCCGTCCACTGCGCGGGGTGAATCCGTCATAGTGGCGCATGATGAGTTGCGCTTCAATCTGGGTGACGGTGTCCATCGCTACACCGACCACAATCAGCAGCGACGTGCCTCCGAAATAGAACGTCACTCCCAGACCGTTCGTGATCCACGTGGGCAAGCGATCAAAAAAGCTTCCCACGGGTCCCCACAAATGGTTCAGATGGATTCCCGCGATCATCCACTCCGGAATAAACGAGATCAGGATCAAATACAAAGCTCCCACCAGGGTGATGCGAGTGAGGATCTCGTTGATGTGGTCCGCGGTGCGTTTGCCGGGGCGAATGCCTGGAACGAAGCCGCCATACTTCCGCATGTTGTCGGCAACCTCGCTGGGGTTGAAGACGATCGACACGTAGAAGTAAGCGAAGAAAATGATGCCGACCGCGTAGAGCACCGTGTAGAGAGGCTCTCCCCAACCCAATTGATGGACAACCCCGGCTACCCAACTGAAGTAGCGGCTGTCCTTAAGCGGCTGACCCAGCATTTGCGGCAGCGTCAGAATGGAAGAAGCGAAGATCACTGGCATGACGCCGCCTGCATTTACCCGCAGAGGCAGGTGTGTCGACTGGCCGCCCATGACTTTGCGTCCCACTACACGCTTGGCGTATTGCACCGGAATTCTTCGTTCGCTGCGCTCCACATAAACGATGAAAGCTACAACCACGACCATCAGAGCGATCAGCATGATCACAGCGGGGACGGTGAAAACGCCCCAGGCGCCCTGCCTTACCTTGTCCACCAAGTCGAGTACGCCACGCGGCAGGCCCACGACGATACCTGCAAAGATCAACAGCGACATGCCGTTGCCTACGCCGCGCTCGGTGATTTGCTCACCCAGCCACATGATGAAGGCGCTGCCCGTGGTCAGGGTCAGCATGGTCATCAGGATAAAACCGGCACCGGGATTGACCACGAAATCGCCGCCGCGCTGCAGGCTGATCGCGATTCCGAAAGATTGGATCGCGCTCAATAAAACGGTCAGGTAGCGCGTCCACTGGGTAATTTTCTTGCGGCCCAGTTCGCCTTCCTTTTGCAACTTGGCCAGCGGCTCATAGACCACGGTCAGCAACTGCAGAATGATGGAAGCAGTGATGTAGGGCATGATGCCCAAAGCAAAAATGGTGAGGCGGCGCAACTGGCCGCCGGTAAACATGTCCGCCAGACCGAGGAAGCTGCCGCGGTTGGCTTCGAAGTACTGCTGCAACTTGTCGGCGTTCACACCGGGCGTGGGAATGTGACCACCCAGGCGATACACGGCCAACAGCCCAAGCGTAAACAGAATGCGCTTGCGAAGGTCCGGGATGCGGAAAATGTTGGCCAGTTTATCGAACATTTAACTACAGGACCTCAAATTTGCCGCCGGCCTTGGTGATTTTTTCCTGGGCCGACTTGGAAAATTTATGGGCATACACGGTGAGCGCGATCGACAGCTCGCCGGTACCAAGAATTTTTACCGGATGCTTGGTGCTGATCACGCCGGCCTTGCGCAGGACGTCGGGATTGATGGTGGTCTCGCCAAGCAGCACCAGCTTGTCCAGATTCACGATGTTGAATTCCTTGCGGAAAATGTTGGTGAACCCGCGCTTGGGCATGCGGCGATGCAGCGGCATCTGGCCGCCTTCAAAGCCACGCATCATTCGAGAGCCACTGCGCGAACGCTGCCCTTTATGTCCACGGGCGGAGGTCTTGCCCATGCCGGAGCCCATACCGCGGCCCACCCGCTTCTTGTTCTCCGCCGCTTTTTTCGGTGCCCGAATATTTGAAAGATTCATAAATTCAGCCTTTAGCCGTTGGTCCTTAGCATTTAGCCTTCAAGGACTCCAGCTCCGTATTTCTGAATGGCCAATCGCTAACGGCCAATAGCCAACAGCTAACTGACGATCTCGACCAGATGCGGAACCTTCGCCACCATGCCGCGGATGGCCGCATTGTCCGGACGCTCAATCACCTGGTTCAGCCGGGTAAAGCCCAGGCCTTTGACCACCAGCTTTTGCTTTACCGGCGCGCAGATTGCCGAACGCACCCACTTGAGGTGCAGCTTGCTGCCGGACTTTGTCGTCGCTGTCTTCGCCATCATTCCAGACTCCTAATTCCCTTAAAGCTCTTCCACCAGTTTGCCGCGCATCAAGGCCACGGCTTCTTTGTTCTTCAATTTCTTCAACGCATCGAATGTGGCTTTGATGACATTGTGCGGATTGGTCGTCCCAATCGACTTCGTAAGCACGTTCTGAATCCCCACCGAGTTCATGACCGCGCGGACCGCGCCGCCCGCGATCACGCCCGTGCCTTCGGGAGCCGGCTTGAGCAGCACTTTTCCCGCGCCGTATCGACCCAGCGAAAGATGCGGAATCGAAGTCTGAGTGAGGTTCACTTTCATCAGGTTCTTTTTCGCCGACTCAATTCCCTTGCGGATGGCCTGGGGAACTTCCTTGGCTTTTCCCGAGCCGTATCCGACCACCCCGGCGCTGGGATCGCCCACCACCACCAGCGCGGCAAACGACATGTTCTTGCCGCCCTTGACCACCTTGGTCACGCGGTTAATGGCCACCACCTGGTCTTTCAGCTGGTAGGAATTCGCATCGAGCTTCTTGATTACTGTTGGCATTCTTTGAATCTCATTTCCAATTTTGTCGTTGGCAAAATTGCCGATAGCTTAAAAACTCTTAACTAGAACTCCAGGCCGGCTTCCCGAGCGGCGTCGGCCAGGGCCTTCACTCGTCCGTGATAAATGTAGCCGCCGCGATCGAAAACCACTTTCTTGATGCCCTTGGCCTTGGCCCGCTCGGCAATCACTTTGCCGACTTCCTTGGCCGCAGCGACGTTGCCGCCGGTGCGCTTCTGACCTTTTTCGCCGCCTTCGGCGGAGTTGGCCGAAACCAGAGTTGCGCCCTGAAGATCGTCCACTACCTGAACATAAATATTGTTCAGCGAGCGATAGACATTCAAGCGCGGCCGCGCGGCCGTGCCATGCACCTTTTTACGGATGCGTTTGTGCACGTGGCGTCGATTCGTGTTCTTCGATGAAATGGTAAGCATTGTTTCAGTCCTTCGTTGCTGCCACCGGTCGCTACTTGCGACTAGCGACTATTATTTCGCTCCGGTTTTGCCGACCTTCTTCTTCAGCCGTTCACCGGAATAACGCACACCCTTGTTCTTGTACGGATCGGGCGGACGCAAGCTGCGCATTTCCGCCGCGACCTGGCCGACCTTCTGGCGATCAATCCCGACCAGCGTCAACTTCGTCTGCTTGGGATCGACGGTCGCATCGACTCCCGAGGGCAAGGGATATTCGATCGGATGTGAAAAACCCAGGCTGAACACGACTGTGGTCTTGCCCTTCATTTCCGCACGATAGCCGATGCCGACAATTTCCAGTTCGCGGGTCCATCCTTTGGTTACGCCTTCGACAGCGTTGTTGACCAGGGCGCGGGCCAGCCCATGCACTGCCGCCTGAGAATCATTCTCGCGAATCGCCAGCAGATTGCCATCCTGCTTCTCGAAACGGATGCCTGAAGGCAGGTGAGTTTCCACTTTGCCCTTGGGCCCCTGCACGGTCACAGTATTGCCTTCGACCTTGAACGTAACTCCCTGCGGGAGCGGGATCGGCTTTTTTCCAATTCGTGACATAAGTTAACTCGTAGCTTTCAGCTGCTTCCTGATCTTCAGCGCCAGAAGCTACTAGCTCCTAGCTTCTAGCTAAAAGCCTCTAGCTAGCAGCTAGAAGCTAGTAGCTGTCTTCTACCAAACTTCGCAAAGCACTTCGCCGCCCAGTCCCTGCTTGCGGGCCTGGCGTCCCGTCATTACGCCACGGGGCGTGGTCAGGATGTTGATGCCCAGGCCTCCGAGCACGCGCGGAATCTCAGTGCGCCGCACATAGACCCGGCAACCGGGCCGGGAAACGCGCGCTACATTCGAAATTACGGCTTCATTGTTGTTGCCGTACTTCAAGTAAACGCGCAGGACCTTGTGGCTCTCCTCTTCCGTCGCCTTGAAATTGGAGATGTAGCCCTCTTCCTTAAGAATACGGGCAATCTCCAGCTTCAGCTTGGAAGCGGGAATATCAACTTTTTGGTGGCGCGCATTGATTGCGTTGCGGATGCGCGTCAGCATGTCTGCGACCGGATCGGTCAATCTCATCGTTTTGCTTCTCCTCAGCTGCCCGTTTGTTCCGCATTCGGCGGAGAACCTGCGGCAGCCTGCTTCTTTAGCGGAATTGTCGTGCCCTTCCGCACTCCAAAAGATTTACCAGGACGACTTCGAAACCCCTGGAATTTCCCCACGCAAAGCCAGGCTGCGGAAACACAGGCGGCAGAGTCCAAACTTGCGCAGAAACGCGCGTGGACGTCCGCACACCTGGCAGCGGTTGTGCTTGCGTGAAGAAAACTTGGGCTTTCTCGCGTCTTTTACTCGTTTTGCTGTAGTTGCCATGTAACCTTTCAAAATCGAGTCATGATTTTCATGACTCATTGACTCGTTTAATTGGGCCGGAACGGCATTCCCAGATGCTTCAACAAAGCCCGTCCCTGATCATCGGTGCGGGCCGTGGTCACGATGGTGACGTTCATGCCCTTCTGTTTGTCGACTTTCGCGTAATCAATCTCCGGGAAGATCAACTGATCGTGCAGTCCGAGAGTGTAATTGCCGCGGCCATCGAACGACTTCGTCGACACTCCGCGAAAATCACGCACCCGGGCCAGCACTACGCTGACCAGCCGGTCATAAAATTCGTACATGCGATCGCCGCGCAAGGTAACCATGGCGCCAATCGGCATGCCTTCGCGGACCTTGAAGGCCGCAATAGATTTCTTGGCCCGCGTGGTCACCGGCTTCTGCCCGGTAATCTGGCCCAGTTCGTTCACCGCCGGGTCCATGAGCTTGGCGTTCTGAGTGGCGTCGCCCATACCCATGTTGATCACGATCTTGTGCAAACGCGGCACCGCCATCGGATTCTTGAAATCGAATTCCTTCATCAAGGCGGGCGCAACTTCCTTGTGAAAGCGCTCTTTCAGCCGCGGTGTCTCTTTGGCGCTGTGATGCGCGACCGTAGGCGCTTTCGACTCCTGCTTCTCGCCTTGTTTCTCTCGTTTTTCTTTTTCTTTGGCCATGACTCAGTTACTTTCTCTCACGGTATCGGGGAAGCTTCTAGCCACTAGCTTCTAGCTAAAAGCCGTTCACCCGTTTCGTAAGCCCCTTCAATTTCGTGACTCTAAGCTAGTAGCCAGAAGCTAGAAGCTTATTTATCCAGCGTCGTTCCACACTTCTTGCACACCCGCACTTTTTGATCGCCGCGGACTTCGTGACCGATACGCACCGGCCCGCAGGTCGGACAGACGATCTGCACGTTCGAAATCGCGATACGGCTTTCCTGCTCAGCAATGCCGCCCTTCACGTTACGTTGCGGATTGGGGCGCACGTGCTTCTTCACGATCATGACGTGTTCTACCAGCAGTTTGCTGTCGCCCGGAAACACGCGCAGCACGCGCCCTTCCTTGCCTTTGTCACGGCCAGTGATGACTTTGACCGTATCGTTGCGCTTGATATCGACTCGCGTATGTGCTCGACTGACTGTCTTCATTATTTCAATTCTCAGTTCGTGATCGTTCTAATGTCGTTCTAGAAAATATCCAGTTAAATTACTTCCGGCGCTAGTGACACAATCTTCAGAAACTTCTTCTCGCGCAGTTCGCGGGCTACGGGGCCGAAAACGCGCGTCCCCACCGGCTCCCCGGCTTCGTTGATCAGAACAGCCGCATTCTGGTCGAAGCGGATATAGGTACCGTCGCGCCGCCGATATTCCTTGCGAGTACGCACGATCACCGCTTTTACCACCGTGCCCTTCTTGACCTGCCCGTCCGGTGAAGCCTCTTTCACGCTGGCGGTGATGGTATCTCCCAGCCCGGCACGCAGTCCGGTCGAACCGCCCAGCGGCAAAATCATTTGCAGCTTGCGCGCGCCGGAATTGTCGGCGACATCGAGCCAGCTTCTCATCATCAACGCCATAATCTATCTCCCTGTGTGCGCGCGGCCGTTCGCCCTACTTTACTTCCGCTGCGGCGTGCTCCGGCACCAATGCAGTCTTGCGAACGATTTCCTTCAGGCGCCAGCGCTTCAACTTGGAAAGCGGCCGCGACTCTTCCAGCCGGACAACGTCGCCGATGTGGGCCTGGTTGGTTTCATCATGGGCATAGAACTTTTTGCCCTTGGAGACCACGCGTCCGTAGAAGGCGTGCGACTTTTTGCGAACCACTTCCACCACGATGGTCTTCTTCATGCGGTTGGAAACCACTTCGCCAACCACTTCCTTGCGCCGCCCTGCGGCCGCCGGGACCTGCTGTGCATTTGTCTCGGGCATTACTTCTTCTCCGTCTTGGCTGCGGCAATTTCACGTTCGCGGGCGATGGTCTGCACGCGCGCGATGTCCTTGCGCAAGCCGCGCATCTTCTTCAGGCTTTCCGTCTGTCCCATGTTCAACTGGAACTTCAGCTTGAAGAGTTGACCGCTGAGGTCACCTTCTTGATGCTTGAGTTCCTCGTCGGTCAGGTTGCGAACTTTTTCCGGTTTCATAAGTCAGTTCTCAGTTTCTAAAAACTTGCTTTTAATGCTCTGTCTTTAATGTGCGGCCGACTCGCGCTTCACAAAGCGCGTGCGCAGCGGCAGTTTATGGGAGGCCAGCCGCATCGCTTCTGTAGCGTCTGCCACCGTCACGCCTTCCATTTCAAACAAAATCTTGCCGGGACGCACCACGCACACCCAGTGGTCCGGAGCTCCCTTGCCTTTACCCATACGGGTTTCGGCCGGCTTCTTGGTAACCGGCTTGTCCGGAAACAGACGGATCCAGATCTTGCCGCCACGCTTCACAAAACGCGTCATGGCCACGCGGCTGGCTTCGATCTGACGATCGGTGATCCAGCCGGGCTCGAGCACCTTCAATCCGAAATCTCCGAACGCCAGCTCGCTGCCACGCCAGGCCTTGCCGCACATGCGCCCGCGCTGCTGCTTGCGGTACTTTACTTTCTTTGGCATCAACATAAAAAAGTCCTTGGCCGTTCGTCGTTGGCCGTTCGCCTTTCGCTAAAACGCGCCTACTTGTTGAGTTTCGCGCTTCTTGGCCGGCAAAATTTCGCCGCGATAAATCCACGTCTTAACGCCGATGACGCCATACGTCGTGCGCGCCTCGGTGAATCCGTAATCGATGTCCGCACGCAGCGTGTGCAACGGCAACCGCCCCTGCAGGTACCATTCGGAACGGGCGATTTCATTTCCGTTCAAACGGCCACTCACGCGAACCTTGATTCCCTTGCATCCGAAACGCAGCGCTGAATCCACCGACTTGCGCATGGCGCGGCGGAAGCCGACACGCTTTTCGAGCTGCAGCGCAATCGATTCCGAAACCAGTTGCGCATCGAGTTCAGGCTTGTGCACTTCCTGAATGTCGACGAACACTTCGCGGCCGGTGCGTTTCTGTACGTCGGCTTTGAGCTTGTCGATTTCAGCGCCTTTGCGTCCGATGATGATGCCCGGACGCGCGGTCTTGATGATGACCCGCAGCTTGTTGCCGGGACGCTCGATCTCAATCGAGCTGACACCCGCCGACTTGAGCTTGTCCTTCAGCTCAGCCTTCAGCTTGATGTCTTCGAGCAGCAGTTTGTCGTAATCCTTTTCGACAAACCAACGCGACTTCCACGGCTTGGTATAGCCGAGGCGAAAACCGTAAGGATGGACTTTTTGTCCCATGATGCTCCTAAAATGATGCTTCCAAAATACTTTTCAAAATCTATTTGCTGGATCCGGCAAATTTCTTTTTATTCTTCTGCTTGGCTTCCTGCTTGCTCTTGCCCGCCGGGCCTTTCGGCTTGTTCTTCGCTGTTCTGGCTTTGGCTTTTCCTGAAGTCCGGCCACTTACCCGCTCTTCGCCGACCACCGTGGCCAGCGCTTCACCATTCTTGCCACGTTCCGCCAGGGCAATCTGAATGTGCGAGATGCGCCGCACGTAGCGAAAAGCTCGGCCCATCGGTGCGGGACGAATCCGCTTCATCCGCGGCCCATCGTTGGCGATGGCGCTCTTGACATACAAATTGTCCACGTCGACGTCGAGGCTCTTTTCCGCGCTCAAGTAGTTGGCATTCTCCAGCGCCGATCGCAGCAGCTTCTCGACCGTGGCGGCGACGCGCTTCTTGGTAAACACCAAAGTGTTCAGCGCATCTTCGACACGGCGGCCCTTGATCAGGTCCAGCACCAGCCGCGCCTTCTGTGGCGAGACGCGCATGTAACGGGCTTCAGCTCGAAATTCCATGTTTATATTTCCTTACGCCTTCGGCGCTGCCGACGCCGCCGGGCTTGCTGCTCCCGGTCCGCCCGGCACGCCTGCCGGCTTGGCTGCTGTTTCCGTTGCCGCCCGCATCGAGTGGCCTTTGAACTGGCGGGTGAAACTGAACTCGCCGAGCTTGTGGCCGACCATGTTTTCGGTGACGTACACCGGAATAAACTTTTTGCCGTTATGCACAGCGATGGTATGACCCACCATCTCCGGGATGACGGTCGAGCGCCGCGACCATGTCCGCAGCACCTTCTTCTCGTTGCGCGCGTTCATTCCGTCCACCTTAAGCTGCAGGTGGGCGTCGACGAACGGGCCTTTTTTAGTTGAACGTGCCATAAAATCTGCTCTCAGCTTTCGGCTGTCAGCTATCAGCTTTTGGCTGCTAGCTTCTAGCTAAATCTTTGTCATTCCGAACCGCGTTCTGTTCTTGCCAACGACCAAGGACGAACGACCAACGACTATTTCTTGCCGCGCCGGTTCACGATAAACGCGTCCGTGCGCTTGTTGTTTCGCGTCTTGTAGCCGCGTGTCGGCTGACCCCATGGCGTTACCGGATGACGGCCACCCGAAGTTTTGCCTTCACCGCCACCGTGCGGATGGTCCACCGGGTTCATGGACACGCCGCGATTATGCGGACGCTTTCCCAGCCAGCGCGAACGACCGGCCTTGCCGATGGTGACATTCTCATGATCGCTGTTGCCAACTTGCCCAATGGTCGCCATGCAATCCTGCGCCACTTTGCGGATCTCCCCGGAAGGCAGTTTCACCAGCGCGTATTCGCCTTCTTTCGCGACCAGCTGCGCCGAGCCGCCTGCCGAGCGCACCATCTGCGCCCCCTTACCGGGCTTCAATTCAATGTTGTGGATGGTGGTGCCGGGAGGAATATTCTTCAAGGGGAGCGCATTGCCCACCAGAATGTCCGCTTCGGGACCGCTCAACAGTTTCTGTCCAACCTTCAAACCGTCCGGCTGTACGATGTAACGCTTCTCGCCATCAGCATAATGCAGCAGCGCGATGCGGGCCGAGCGGTTGGGATCGTACTCAATCGTCGCCACGGTGCAGGGAATCCCTGTCTTGTCGCGCTTGAAATCGATCAGGCGCAGCTGACGCTTATGGCCGCCACCGATAAAACGCATGGTGGTATCACCGCTGTTGCGGCGTCCGCCAGAACGCTTTTTCGTGACCACCAGCGGCTTGTGCGGCGTGGTGCTCGTAATGTCGTCGTTGACTATCGTGGTGCGATAGCGCAGCGTCTGGGTTCGCGGTCGATAAGTCTTAATTGGCATAATCAGCTCTTAAACAAGGTCGTTGGTCGTTCGTCCTTGGCCGTTGGCCCTCGCTTCATTCCACCGTGGTTGGCCAACGACCAACGACGAAGGACCAACGACTGCCTTACAGATTCTGCGCGTACTCCGGCATTTTTTCGCCGCTCTTCAGGCGAACAAATGCCTTCTTCCAATCGGGACGATAGCCGGCAAATTTGCCCCGCCGCCGTTCTTTTCCCGGAAAAGTGGCGGTGCGTACCGAGTGCACCTTCACCTTAAAAATGCTTTGCACCGCTTGCTTGATCTCGGTCTTGGTCGCCGCCGTCGCCACCTGGAAGACCAGAGTGTTCTGGTTTTCCTTGATGGCCAGGCCCTTCTCCGTGATCACGGGACGATGAAGAATTTGATATGCGGATTTCATCAGGCCACCTCCGCCGCTTTTTCTTTATCCGGCCGCGTCCGCCGCCGCGGAGAAGCCGCCGACTTCTTCGGTTTTTCGCCTTCGTCCGCGTCTTTCTTGTGCTGCCTCTTCGAGACCGAACTCTTCAGCGAAATCTGCAACTTCTCAATTGCAGGCTGCGAGAAAATCGCACGGTCGTAGCGTAAAAGATGATACGGATGCACTTCGTTGGCGTTCACCAGTTCCGTGCCTGCCAGGTTGCGCGTGCTCAAGTCGAGATTCCGGTTCTCGCGCTTCGGAACCTCGACGATCAAAACTGTTTTGTCGACTTTCAACTTGTCGAGCGCCTCACGGAACAGCTTGGTCTTGGGTTCCTTCATTTCGAAGGTGTTGACGATGATGAGTTTTCCATCGGCAAACTTCGAAGCCAACGCCGACCGCAACGCCCCCAGCAACTTCTTGCGCGGAAACGTGTAATCGTAGGAACGAGGTTGCGGCCCGTGGACCGTGCCGCCGTGGCGCCATAGAGGCGAACGGATCGAGCCCACGCGGGCGCGTCCGGTGCCCTTCTGTTTCCACAGCTTCTTGCCCGCGCCGGAGACCAGTTTCTTGTTCTTGGTGGCGTGAGTGCCAGCGCGGTGCGCGGCGCGGTAGTGCTTCACCGCTTCCCACAGCAAGTCCTCGTTGACCGCGCCGAAGATTTCATCGGCCAGTTCGAGGCTGCCGACTTTGGCCCCGCTCAAATTGTGAATGTCGATAGTTGCCATTGTCTTGATTCCTGATTCCTACTTGCCTTTTTGCGCGCGCTTGGCGGCCTTCAACGGATCGACCGTAGCAGATCCGGCAAATCCGCGGCGTTCTCTGGGTGGCTTCTTGGCTTTGGTAATCACCAGATATCCGCCATTCGGGCCGGGTACGCTGCCTTCCACGATCAACAAATTGTCTTCGTTCTCGATCCCCAGCACGCGCAGGTTGCGGACGGTCACCCGGTCCACGCCCATGTGCCCCGACATGCGCATGCCTTTAAACACACGCGACGGAAATGCCGAAGAACCGATCGAACCGGTAACTTGGAACATCGAACCGTGCGACTTGGGACCACCGGCAAAATGATGACGCCGGACAACACCGGCAAAGCCGCGGCCCTTGCTGATGCCGACTACATCTACGAATTTCTCGCCGTCAAAAATATCGACCAGGATGCGATCCCCAGCCTTGATGTTGCCGTCCGTACCCGGTTCGGCTTTTTCGTCAATCTCGACTGGCACTTCGCGTGCGAACTTAATCGGCGGCAGATTGTGCTTTCCGAGATGCCCCTTCATCGGCTTGGTCAGCCGCGACTCTTTTACGAACTCCACCAGGCCAATCTGCGCGGCGGTGTAGCCGTCCTTGGTCTGGGTCTTGTGCTGCGTTACCACGCACGGCCCAGCCTGAAGAACGGTCGCGGGATGCACGTCGCCCTTCGCATCGAAGAGCTGCGTCATGCCGACTTTTTTCCCTAAAATTCCAGTTACTTTTGCCATTTCCCTTTTCTCCGCTCATCCAGCGTGGCTTTCTGCCATTGGCTGGTGCTTTTGAATTCCTGAAAGCTAAGAGCTGAACGCCTACTTATGTTCCTTGCCGAATGCCTTGATCTCAACGTCGACACCAGCCGGAAGATCGAGCTTCATGAGCGCGTCCACCGTTTGCGGCGTGGGATCGAGAATATCTAGCAGCCGCTTGTGCGTGCGGATCTCGAACTGCTCGCGTGACTTCTTATCCACGTGCGGAGAACGCAACACGCAGTATTTATTTTTCATCGTAGGCAACGGAATCGGGCCCGCGATTTGCGCGCCGGTGCGCTTGGCAGTTTCGACAATTTCATTCGTCGACTGATCGAGAATGCGGTAGTCGTAAGCCTTCAACCGGATACGAATTTTTTCGTTTCCTATCACTTTTTCTCTCTCTAACCCCTCCCGCCTGCGGGAGGAAAGAACTGGCGACAAGCTGCAAGCCGCGTTTGATTTTTAACTACGCGATAATCTCGCTGATCGTGCCTGCACCCACCGTGTGTCCACCTTCGCGGATGGCAAAACGCAATCCCTTTTCCATCGCCACCGGCGTGATCAGCTCAATCACCAGACTCACATTGTCGCCCGGCATCACCATCTCGGTCGCTGCCGGCAACTCCGCCACACCCGTTACGTCCGTCGTGCGCAAGTAAAACTGCGGACGATATCCCTTGAAGAACGGCGTGTGTCTTCCACCTTCTTCTTTGGTCAGAATGTAAACTTCTGCCTTGAACTTGGTGTGCGGCGTGATCGACCCGCCCTTGGCCAGCACCATGCCACGCTCGACGTCTTCTTTCGCGATGCCGCGCAGAAGCAGTCCAGCATTGTCGCCCGCCAGGCCTTCGTCCAATTGCTTCTTGAACATTTCGACGCCGGTGACGACCGTCTTGCGGGTTTCGCGGAAGCCGACGATTTCCACTTCTTCGCCGACTTTCACTTTGCCGCGCTCGATTCTTCCGGTCACTACCGTGCCACGTCCCTGAATCGAGAAGATGTCTTCAATCGGCATCAGGAACGGCTTGTCCAGTTCGCGCGCCGGCTGCGGAATGTATTTGTCCACCGCCTCCATGAGCGCGTCCACCTGCTTTTCCCACTTCTCTTCGCCGTTCAATGCGCCCAAGGCCGACAGCCGAATCACCGGCACATCGTCGCCGGGGAACTTGTAGCTCTTCAGCAACTCGCGCACTTCGAGTTCCACCAGTTCGAGAAGTTCGGGATCATCGACCGCATCGCACTTGTTCAACGCCACCACCAGATACGGCACACCTACCTGACGGGCGAGCAACACGTGCTCGCGGGTCTGCGGCATCGGACCATCGGTCGCAGCAACAACCAGAATGCCGCCGTCCATCTGCGCCGCACCCGTGATCATGTTCTTGATGTAATCCGCGTGGCCCGGGCAATCGACGTGCGCGTAGTGACGGTTCGCCGTCTCGTACTCGACGTGCGCCGTGGCAATCGTGATTCCGCGCGCTTTTTCTTCCGGCGCGTTGTCAATCTGAATCAAAGCGACCGGAACAAGATCTTCGGGTTGTGCTTCGACAATACCTTCGTGATCGCCGCCGTCAACGTGGTCTTGCCATGGTCAATGTGACCAATCGTCCCTACGTTTACGTGCGGCTTATTGCGATCAAATTTTTCTTTCGCCATTTCCTAAGCTCCGTACTCTTCTCTTATTTCGTGCCCTGATTCCGGGCAATAATTTCTTCCGACACCGACCGCGGCGCTTCTTCGTAGCGCGCAAAGTGCATTGAGTATTCGGCACGGCCCTGCGTGCTGGACCGCATGTGCGTGGCGTATCCAAACATTTCCGCCAGCGGCACAATCGCCTTGATGACTTGCGAACCCGCACGATGCTCCATGCCTTCAATACGCCCACGGCGCGAACTCAGGTCGCCCATGATCACGCCTGCGTAATCTTCCGGGGTCACCACTTCAACCGCCATCACCGGCTCGAGCAGTACCGGAGAAGCCTTGCGCGCAGCCTCTTTGAATGCCATGGAACCAGCAATCTTGAACGCCATTTCGTTCGAATCGACATCGTGATAGCTGCCGTCGTAAAGAATGGCCTTCACGTCGACCATTTCGTAGCCGGCGAGAATGCCGCCTTCCATGGCTTCGCGAATACCCTGATCGACTGGCTTGATGAATTCCTTGGGCACCGAACCGCCCGTGGTGTCATTGACAAACTCGTAGCCCGTTCCCGGCGGCTGCGGCTCGAGACGAATCTTGGCGTGTCCGTATTGGCCCTTGCCGCCCGTCTGGCGAATGTATTTGCCTTCCGCTTCAGACTTCTTGCGGATGGTCTCGCGATAAGCGACCTGCGGCTTGCCGACGTTGGCTTCGACTTTATACTCACGCATCATGCGGTCAACGATGATTTCCAGATGCAATTCGCCCATGCCGCTGATGATGGTTTGTCCGCTGTCGGGATCGGTGTGAACTTTAAAGGTGGGATCTTCCTGGGCCAGCTTGGCCAGCGCCATACCCATTTTTTCCTGATCGGCTTTGGTCTTCGGCTCAACCGCGACGGAAATTACGGGGACCGCAAACTCAATCGATTCCAGCGCAATCGGCTTGTCCTCGTCGCAAATCGTGTCGCCGGTGCCCACGTTCTTGAGGCCGACAGCCGCACAAATGTCGCCAGCCAAGATTTCGCTGATGTCTTCGCGCTTGTTGGCATGCATCTTGAGCAGACGCCCAATACGCTCAGTCTTGGTTGTACGTGGATTCAGCACCGAATCGCCCGATTTCAACTGGCCGGAATAAACCCGAATAAAAGTCAACTGGCCGACAAACGGATCAGCCATGATCTTGAAGGCCAGCGCCGAAAAAGGTTCGCTGTCGCTGGCTTTGCGGGTCAGAACTTCATCTTTTTTATCAGGATTAATGCCGTGAATTTCGGCGGTATCGAGGGGCGAAGGAAGATAATCCACAACCGCATCGAGCAGCGGCTGGACCCCCTTGTTCTTAAAAGAAGTGCCGACTACGACTGGAAATACTTTCAGGGCAATCGTTGCCCGTCGCAGAGCAGCCTGCAATTCAGCGGCGGAAATACTCTCGCCTTCCAGAAATTTGTGCAGGATCGCGTCGTCAGTTTCGGCGACGGCCTCGACCAGTTGGGCATGGAAAGCTTCGGCTTTTTTCTGCAACTCAGCGGGAATTTCTCCGGTAACGTATTCGGCGCCGATGGTCTCATCTTTCCAGGTAATCGACTTCATGTTGATGAGATCCACCACGCCCTTGAACTTGTCTTCTTGTCCGATGGGAATTTGGATGGCGATGGGCTTGGCATTCAGGCGCTTGCGGAGGGTATCGACGGCATGTTCGAAATCGGCGCCCATCTTATCGATCTTATTAATGAAGCAAATGCGTGGGACGCCGTATTTATCAGCCTGACGCCAGACTTTTTCCGATTGCGGCTGAACGCCATGCACTGCGTCAAAGACAGCGACCGCACCATCAAGAACACGCAACGACCGTTCCACTTCGGCGGTGAAATCCACGTGGCCGGGAGTATCAATAATGTTGATGCGAATGTCGCGCCAGGTGCAGGTGGTTGCAGCAGAGGTAATGGTGATGCCGCGCTCCTGCTCCTGCTCCATCCAATCCATGGTGGCAGTGCCTTCGTGGACCTCTCCGATGCGATGCGTCTTTCCCGTATAGAACAGGATGCGCTCGGTCGTAGTGGTCTTGCCGGCATCGATGTGGGCCATGATGCCGATGTTTCTGCACCGCTCTAATGGGACTGTTCTGGACACAGCTTTCTTTCTCTCTTCTTTTCGTAATTCTTGTTCGTTTGCGATTGAAGCCGTCAATTCTTTGTCTCTCTGTACCGACGTAACTTGTTACGTCTCTCTCACCACGCCACGAACGTTTGTGGCACTGCCAGACGTAGCAAGCTACGTCTCTACCGAGCGAACCGCTCTACCAGCGATAGTGCGCGAAGGCCTTGTTGGCTTCGGCCATACGGTGAACATCTTCCTTCTTCTTGATGGCTGCGCCTTTGCCGTTGGCGGCATCGAGCAATTCGTTGCTCAACTTGTCGACCATGCCCTTTTCGCCACGTCCGCGGGCGTAGAGAATCAACCAGCGGATCGCCAGCGAAGTGCGGCGATCGGCATTCACTTCCACCGGCACCTGATAGTTGGCGCCGCCCACGCGGCGGCTCTTTACTTCGAGCAGCGGCTTGGCATTCTCGATGGCTTTCTTGAAGAGCTTCAGGGCCTCATCTCCGCCCTTGGCTTCCATCTTGGTCAAGGCTTCGTAAAAGATGCCTTCGGCGGTGCTCTTTTTGCCCTGCCACATCATCGAGTTCACAAACTTCGTGACCAGGTCAGATCCATAAACCGGATCGACTTCCACAGTCCGCTTGGCGATATGTCCTTTTCTAGGCATTCAGCTGATGCTCCTTACAGGAAGACGCGACAAGCCGCGTCTCTACAAATTCTTATGCTTTCGGGCGCTTGGCGCCATATTTCGAACGACTCTGCTTGCGGCCGGCAACACCGACTGCGTCCAATGTGCCGCGCACCACGTGGTAACGCACACCGGGCAGATCCTTCACGCGACCTCCGCGGATGAGCACAATCGAGTGCTCCTGCAAGTTATGGCCAACGCCAGGGATATAAGTTGTGACTTCAATCCCGTTCGTCAAACGCACACGCGCCACCTTGCGCAACGCCGAGTTCGGCTTCTTGGGCGTTTGGGTGTACACGCGGGTACACACCCCGCGCTTTTGCGGACATCCCTGCAAGGCAGGGCTGGCCGTCTTATATCGGGGCCGCTTACGGCCGTCACGCACCAATTGATTAAAGGTAGGCACTCTTTGCCACTCCTTAAGCCGCGCGGTTCCGTCGCACGCCAAACAGGCGCGCAAATGCGGACTGACGCCGCTTCTACTTTTCCCTTATGCAGGGGCTGGCTGGCGATCCGCCCAGCCATACTTCCCGCCCCAAGAACTTAAGGGCAAGAACTGTTGGTTTCCCGTTAGACTGACACCAACGACGGTGACACCAAGCCTGAGGCTTTAAAACTCAGGAGCTGCTCCGTTTCGTTAGCAGCGCCCCACATAGCCTTCCTATCGAAAGGTGCGCGCAGGGCGTTTCAGCGAGGGCGTCTCAAGAATGACTGCTTCTCAAGAACGTGTATCCTACTTCTCAGCTGCAGTCTTTCGCACGCTCACATTAACGGCGAACGAACACTGCCGCACATAGACAAGCCAGACTTAACTCGCGGAACCTTATAAATATAACAATCCTCGTCGCACATCGTCAACCACCAATTCCCGCATCTCACCGAGCGGAGAAACTGAGGCTGTCCAAAAGCGCCGCGAGCAGTCTAACTTGCCCAAAAGATGGGCAGCCTCTACACTGAGAAACTTCCGAAACTTATATTTTCGCGAAACTTCGATTCGCATAGACCGCGTGCTCGCCCCGTTGGCGAACATGGAGCGGGGAGGATGAATGGGTAGGTCCGGTGCCGTTGGGTGGGCTGTATTAATCTTCATACTTTCATTATTGGCGATTAGTTTCTCTGCCTGCGGAGGCAGCAACGCGATAACCACTGTCCCCGATGAGGTGCCGGCCAGCATCAGCCTTTCCCCCACCACCACGGCCTCCCTGGACGTGGGCGCTACGCAGAACTTTGTGGCGACGGCAATGAACCGGAACAGACAAGCCATAGCGGAGGTGTTCTCCTACCAATCCAGCAACCCGGCGGTGGTCACGGTGGCCAGAACGGGCTCCGTGTGCGCTGGTACCTGGGATTCCTTGACCGCTCCCACGACTTGTACCCCTGGCCCTGTCGGCACGGCCAATATCACGGCCACCGCTCGAGGGGTAAGCAGTCCGCCGACTACGGTCTACGTCCACCAACACATCACCAAAATCCAGATCAGCATTGTGCCGTCGCAGACCAATCCCCCCGGCCCCTGCTATTCGAAGTCGCAAGTGCTCGATTTCCAGGCGAGTGCCTTCAGCGGCCCGGCTGGCAATCTCATCGATATCACGCCCACGGTGGGGCAGTTCGTGTTTCAGGTCGGCAATTCCAGCGTGGTGACGCTGAGAGTCCTCAGCGTAAACTCAAGCAATCAAACGGTTCTGAACCAGGCGGAAACCACCGCCAATGTTCCCGGCACCACTCCCCTCTACGCCAGCGTAAGTGGCGTTAATAGTGCCGGTTACAACTTTGTGACCTGTGCGATCCAGAAGATTACTCTTTCGGTCCCTGACGCGAGCGGCACGTCGTTCGTCGTCCCCACGGGCACCTCGAAGACCATGAACGCCACCGCCGTTGACACCTTAGGGAGCACCATCACGGGGATCCCTTTGACCTGGACTTCTTCCAATGCCGCCGCCGTCAAGGCTTCCGGCATCAGCAGCGGTACCATCTACGCCAGCGTGGGAACGGCCACCATGTCCTCTGTAGGGGCGGCGGCGGTGATTGCCTCGTGTACTCCACCAGCCTGCAATATCGGGTTCGCCCCGACCATGCCGATCTATCCTACAGATACGATTAGCTTTCTCGTTACCGGGACCGCCAGCAGTACCAGCTATTCTCTCTACGTCACCAGCACGGGCACCGGGGTCGACCCCCAGACCAGCCAGCCGTGGAGTTGTGCCACTACATCGGGCTGTACTACCAGGATCATTCCGATCACCGGATCGAGCACCGGCACCAATACAGTCGGCAGTGCCGGCAGCCTGCCCAGCACACCGAATTCCCTGGTTTACGAGCCGGGAGGCGCAGCCGCCTATCTGGGCGTGGATAGCGGGCAACTTGGGACCCGAGGCTTGATGCTGCTAACCACCAGTAGCAGTTCCCTGGCGCAGCATACAAACGCTCCCGGCAAGATTCTGGCAGTGTCCCCCGACGGGACCTTGGTTGTTGTGTCGGATACCGTCGATGCTCCGAATCAGGTCTATATCTTTAACATCGACACCAATGCAGCCGCGGTCCTAAACATCACAGGGGCCACCGCGGCGGCCTTTTCCCCCGACAACTTAAAGGCGTACATTGTCGCCGGAAACTCGTTGTACATCTATTCCTCGCTGGACCACTTGCAAACCGTCCCGCTTAGCTCCGGTTCGTCCAGCTTCGCAGCAACCGATGTGGCGTTTCTTCCGGTGGGGGCTTTTGCTTTTATCGCAGGAGGCCCGCCGGACACGGTGACCGCCTATGCGACCTGCACTAACGCCATTGCTCAGAATTCAGGGAACGCTGACCAGGTGGTTGCCACGCCCGGGATTCCATCGATGCTCCGTCCTCTGCCGAACGGCACCCAGGTATTGGCGATGGATCCTCCCGGCATTGACTTTCTTGACCTGAGCACGACGCCGGTAGGTTGCCCGCCCACGCTGCAAATCGCGCCGGCAGTCCAGGCGGACCTTGGCATCGGCCCATTTGTTCCCAAACAGTTCATTATTTCTCCAGATGGCTTAACGGCCTACATTGTCACGCAGAATTCCGGGGTCATTCTGGTGTTCGACATTGCCACGAGAAGCACCTCCGCGATCGCGCTGACTGGAAACGCGATCGCGCTGCAGGCGGCACTCACTCCCGACGGAAAGTTTCTTTTTGTCGGCGCCGAAGATGTGCCGCCGCCCGTCCCACCCGCCACTACCCCGGCCGCTTTGGGATCGGTCCACCTACTGGATACGACGATTCGAGCCGACATCCAGCAGATTACCTTCTCAGACACTCCTCAGCCCTTCTGCATCGGCCCCGGGACACCACCGCTTGCGCCGCCCTCTCCGGTCGGCTACTGCTACCCGGACCTGATCGCGGTCAGGCCGTAGAAGTTGATGGGAATTTGGTTCTGAAGATTTCTAGGCTTTGGCTTTTCCCAGGTCGCGGCCCACGCTGTCCAGCACTCCATTGATGAACTGTACCGATTCCGGGGCGGAGAATTTGCGGGCGATCTCCAGGGCCTCGTTGATGATTACAGCGCGAGGCGTGGTCGGATAACCCAGCAACTCGGCCACCGCAGCACGCAGAATGTTGCGATCAACTGCGGCCATGCGTTCCATGCGCCAGTGCTCGGCATGACTCTCGATGAGCCCGTCGATTTCCACGGTCCGATCCGTGGCCACGCGAAAAAGATCCTCAGCGAACCCTTGCACTTCGGGACCGATGTCTTTGCGTTCGTTCCAGAAGACACGGCGCACATCGTCCGGTCCCTGTTTGCCCATGTCGCCTTGAAAGAGCATCTGTAGGACGAGTTCGCGAGATTTGCGGCGGGTTCCCATGGGAGCAGTCGTTGGCCGTTCGTCGTTGGTCGTGGCTTACAGCCCTAGACCATCAAGATCAGTTTACAGGGTTTGTGATTGTGGAGAATACGTCAGCGCTTCGACTTGGACCTTGAAGCGCTGCGCGGCTTGGAGCGAGCGGTCTTGTTCTTGCCAACGACCAACGACGAACGGCCAACGACTGTCTCTTTCAGATTCGCCATCTCCACCGCAGCCAGCGCCGCCTCGAAGCCTTTGTTGCCCATTTTCAAGCCGGCACGATCGATGGCCTGTTCCAACGTTTCGCAGGTAAGTACGCCGAAAGCATGGGGGACGCCGGTTTCCTGTGCCGACTGGCCGATGCCACGCGCCACTTCATTGACGATCACGTCGTAATGCGCCGTGTCGCCGCGAAGCAGGCAGCCGATGCAGATGATGGCATCGTATTTCTTCGTCTCAGCGAGAGTTCGTGCGGCGGATGGGATCTCGAAGGCTCCTGGAACGCGAACGATGTCGATGTCTTCTTCGTTGGTTCCGGAACGCAGAAGTCCATCAAATGCACTTTGCAACAATCGTTCCGTGATGAAAGCGTTGAAGCGAGACACAACAATACCGAAATATTTTCCCGTCCCACTCAGATTGCCCTCGATCGCCTTCCCGTGGAATCTGGGCCGAGCATTCAGCGCAGTTTTGTTTTTCTTCTCCGTGGCTCTGTGTCTCCGTGGTGAATTAGTTTTTAATCCCGTGGCCAGGTTATTTTCCTTTGAACTGTGCCGGACGCTTCTCCAGGAATGCCGACGTACCTTCTTTTTTATCTTCGGTTGCGCAGCACATACCGAAAAGTGTCGCCTCCAGATACAGCCCCTCGGCCTGCGTCATCTCCATGCCTTTGTTCACGGCTTCCATAGTGTACTGAACCGCCAGCGGAGCGTTGGCGATGATCTTTTGTGCAATGGCTTCGGCGCGGGCAATCAGTTCCGCGGGGGCCGTGACTTCATTCACCAGTCCAATGCGATGCGCTTCCTGCGCGGTGATCATTTCTCCGGTGAGCAAGAGCTGGTTGGCGATGCCTTTGCCCACCAGGCGCGGCAGTCTCTGCGAGCCGCCATATCCCGGCATGATTCCCAGCTTCACCTCAGGCTGACCGAGCTTGGCGTTTTCGCTGGCCAGACGCATGCTGCAGGCCAGGGCGAGCTCGCATCCGCCGCCGAGGGCGAATCCGTTGATGCAGGCGATCACCGGCTTGCCCAGGTTCTCAATCAAGTCGAGAACCGATTGCCCACGATGCGTGTATTCCTTGGCGCTGACCGCGCCGTGCTTGGCCAATTCGCTGATGTCGGCGCCCGCGATGAATGCCTTTTCGCCAGAACCAGTGAGAATGGCCACGCGGATCGATGCGTCATCCTTGATGTCGGTGAACGCCGCCCGCAGGTCTTCCATGGTGGCCATGTTGAGGGCATTCAGCACCTTCGGCCGGTTGACGGTGACGTAGGCGATGGAGTTTTTCTTTTCGAGGAGAACGTTTTCGTAGGTCATAGATTTCAAAACTTCAATCCTGATGTCATTCTGAGCGAAGCGAAGAACCTATGCATTCCCTTGCAGCCGGCAAAATGCATGGGTCCTTCGCTTCGCTCAGGATGACAGCCCGGGAGTTTGAAATTACAGCTTATTCGCCTTCGGATTATTCGGGTCCGCATAATCGTAAAAACCTTTACCCGTTTTTCTTCCGTACCATCCCGCCATCACCAGACGCTTCAGCAACGGAGGTGATGCAAAACGCCGCTCTTTGAATTCGTCGTACATCACATGGGTAATGTAGTAAGTGGTGTCGAGGCCAACGAAATCTAGCAGGGTGAACGGGCCCATGGGATAGCCGCAGCCCAGCTTCATGGCGCTGTCGATGTCTTCAATCGAACCGACGCCCTCTTCGTAGGCGCGGATGGCGTCAAGCAAATACGGCACCAGCAGGCGGTTGACGATGAATCCAGTTTTGTCGCTGGTGCGGACGGGAACTTTGCCCAGCTTTTTTCCGAACTCGTAAGCGGCTTGGTACACTTCGTCCGCCGTCGCGATGGTGCGGACCACTTCCACCAGCTTCATCAGCGGCACAGGATTAAAGAAGTGCAGGCCGACGAAGCGTTCCGGGCGTTTGGTCGAGGTCAGAAGCTCGGTGATGGAAATCGACGAAGTGTTCGAGGCGAAGATGGCGTCTTTCTTTACGATGCCATCCAGCGACGCATACATCTTCTTCTTGTCTTCGACATTCTCGATGATGGCTTCGATGATGATGTCGCAATCGGCCAGGTCCTGCTTGTTGGTGGTGCCCTTGAGCCGGGCACGGATCTCGTCTTTTTGTTGAACCGTGATGCCGCCCTTCTCCGGCGGCCGCTCGGCAAACTTCGCCAGCGATTTTTCGATCCCGGCAAATCCTTTGTCGAGATATTTCTGTTCGACTTCGAGGACGGTAACGTCGAATCCCGCCGTGGCCGCCACTTGGGCGATACCGGAACCCATCAGGCCGCAACCGAGAACGCCAACTTTTTTAATTTCCATAAGACCTCTTTGAATTGATTGCCTGTCGCGCTCTTGGGAAGGGCACGACTTTAGTCGTGCCGTAAGTCGATCAGAAACATCGGCACTTCAGCGCCTGAGGTCCGCCCTGACGTGCTGCCACGGGACTACATCGGAGGGTTTTTGCTCGTGCCGTGTGATTCGGGAATCAAGCTCCGCTCGTTGCGCATCCGTCAGCGATGCCGCGTCCGCTTCCAGGCTCTCCCAGACCGTATCCAGCAGTTCCGCCTTCTCCGCAGCAGACAGGCTATCAATCTGGCTTCGCAAATCGTCCATACGCCTACCACCCTAGCGCGGTTTCTTGGCTCTGGCAAGCACTAGGCAGATCTGCGCGATGCCGGAGCCCTTTCAGACCGAAACCGGGAACACCGACTCTATGAATCGACATCTTTTCTCCCGGACCCATCCGCCGTTTGGCTGAGGATTCGATCTCTCAACAACCGCATGAGCGCAAAAAACAGCCCGGCAAACAACATAGTGTAGAAATAGTCGTCAACGCGCGCGGCAACGTTAAGTTGCGTGAAATGGGTCGCAATGGTTCCCGGAAACCACACGACGTCCGCGACGCGCTCCCAGGCCGCAGAACTGTCAGCAAGAGCGAAAAGTAATGCGTTCATCGAGCCCGCGGCAATGTATCCGATCAGTAGCGCTGCACCAGCCAGAATCATCGTGCTAAACGGAAATTGTTTCCTCACGCATTTCCTCTATCATCCTGACGAAGCGAAGAACCTGATGCATTTTACGAGGCCCACCAAACCACGGAGATCCTTCAGTCCGTTTAGAATGACAAAACCCCAGAAGTTTGAAGTCCTCTGTGCCTCTGTCGTGAATTCGGCCGAAGCGCTAATTAAAGCTCTCCACCACCATCGCAATCCCCTGCCCGCCGCCGATGCAAGCTGTCGCGAGCCCGTACTTCTTCTTCCGACGCCGCAACTCGTAGAGTAGAGTGATCACCAGCCGTGTCCCGGTCGCTCCCAGCGGATGCCCTAAGGCGATCGCTCCGCCGTTCACATTCACTTTGTTGCGATCCAGGCCCAGCTCTTTTTCAACTGCGAGATACTGTGCCGCGAAAGCTTCATTCACTTCGATCAAGTCAATGTAGTCGAGCGTCAGCCCGGCTTTCTGCAATGCAATCTTGGTCGCGGGAACCGGGCCGCGTCCCATGAGCTTGGGATCGACTCCGGCAATCCCCCAGCTTACAAGCCGTCCCAGCGGTTTCAAATCGCGTTTCTGTGCCGCTTCCAGGGACATGAGCACAACCGCCGCGGCGCCGTCCACGATGCCGCTGGCGTTCCCGGCGGTGACCGTGCCGCTTTTGCCGAATGCCGGCTTCAGTTTGGCCAGGCCTTCCATGGTGGTTTGCGGACGGCGATGGTCGTCTTCCGTGAACATCTCGCCGGTGGCTTCGCCTTTGGAATTCTTGAGCGGCACCGGGGTCAACTCTTCTTGGAGGCGTCCTTCTTTGTAGGCCGCGTCGGCGAGTTGCTGCGAGCGCAGCGCGAATTCGTCCTGCATCTGGCGGGTGATTCCCTGCTGCTCGCCGTAAAGTTCGGCGGTGTTGGCCATGTACAGGCCGCAGTAAGTGTCGAGCAGCGCGACCATGAGGGAATCTTCCAGCTTGCCACCGGGGGCCAGGGTAAATCCGTCGCGTCCGCGGATCACGAAGGGAGCTTGCGACATGGCTTCCATGCCGCCCGCGAGCACGACCGTGGCTTCGCCGAGCTGCACCATCTGCGCCGCGTTGACGATCGACTGCATGCCCGATCCGCATAGGCGATTTACGGTGAGGGCGGGAGTTTCTATCGGGCAAGCCAGCTCGCAATCCTACGTGGCGGGCTCCGTAAAGTGCATCACCGGAAGTCTGTTGCGCGTTACCGAAAACGGCGTGATCGAATTCCTTGGGATCGATGCCGGCGCGCTCAATCGCGGCCTTGCCCGCGACCGCACCCAACTGCTGCGCGGTGAAGTCCTTCAATTTGCCGCAATAGCGGCCAAAGGGCGTGCGCGCCCCACTGACGATGGCGATTTCTCCGGGCTTCAACATTAGGTTCCTAGGATGTATTTCAGAAGAGCCAAACACCTGAGTTTAACAGTGGAGATTGGGTTTCGCTACAGAGGGTCTGCAGCTTCTAGCTCCTAGCTCTTTGCCCCTAGGGCCTTAGCTAGCAGCTAGAAGCTAGAAGCTACATTTCACGCCACCGCAGCGCTGGCGATGGAGGGGCTTTGAGTAACAACTTTGCCTTCGCCCTGAGCAACCGCCGAATCGAGGGCATGCTCAGCGCGGTTGATCACCTCAGTGACGATATCCACGGGATCGAACTGCGGACGGATGACAGCCTCGGCGACTCCGGCGGCGAATGGCATGACCGACGACTTGTCAGCAATATGCACGTCCGATAGCAGTTTGCGCAGCTTATCCACTGCCACCAGCGCATCTTTTTCGGGGGTTTCGCCGAGCACGATCGCCACAGTGGTGGTCTCGTAGCGGAACGCTAAATCGTTCTGCCGTATATTGGCGGCGAAGAGCAGCCCAATTTGCTGCATGGCGGCCTCGACCGCAGCTTCTCCAAATTCTTTTAGCATGGCAGCCCGCTCGCCCAATCGCATCAACAGAACGGTGACCGGTGTACTGTTCTGGACCGAGCGTCGCGTCTCTGCCATCAAAAGGTCCAGATAGGAAGCACGCTTCAGCAAGCCTGATTTTTCATCGGTAACCGAGAGGCTTTTCACCAGGCGGCGCAAGCCGGCGTTGTTAAGTGCGATCACGATCTGCTCGCTGATGGTCTTGAGCACCACCACATCGTTGGAATTCCAACCTCGCGGCGTGCTGTTCATTAACAGGAGAACCCCCACATGGTCAGACCCGTCGGTCAGGGGTAAAGCCAGCAGAGAGCTGACCGCCAATTCTGCCAGGGCTTCGCGGACAGACTTCAATTCCGGCGCCGCTTGCGCGTCGCTAATCGTCAAAGTCCCGCGACTGACTGCGAGGTCCTGGGCTGCGGCCACAACTTTTTCCAGCGCGTTTGCGTTTCCCAGTTTGGCGTCGCCGGAGCAATATTCTTTTACGGCTGTCGGCTTGAGTCCGGGCTTGCGCATGGCGGCCACACAGCGGCTGACTTTCCACTGCTCTCCGATTTCATTCACGGTGGTGGAAAGGACCGCGTCGGCGTTGCTTTGCCGATAAAGCTTGCGAGTGATTTCCGCAACTCGCGTGAAACTGCCTACGTCCGCTTCGTTCGACTGTCCCGACGGCGCTGCGGAACCTGCGGCGGACGACGGAACGGGCGTAGACCGGGCCGGCGCAGAGTTCGCATATTGCGGCGTTAATCCCGCCGTCAAATACAACTGCTGCAGGTTTTCGTTTCGTTCCTCTTCGCGCGGAAAGAGTTCCTGAATGCGCTGCAGGCGTTCGATGGCCTTGGTGCGCATTCCGTACTGGACCAGAATTTCGACCTGCAGCATAAGGTCCTGCAGGGTAGCGGAACCCAGCGACTTCTCTTCATTACGCGCCGGTTCCGCCGAAACCGCCAGGCTGGTGAAACGCGAGGCAATGACCTTGTAGCGGTTCTCGTCGATCTTCCCCTTCAACGATTCCAGACGCTTCTGATGGCCGGGCTCGTAAGCATCCACCTCGGCGGCGCGATCCAGGGACTCGGCGGCTTTGGCGAAATTGCCCATCCCGTAATGCAGTTCAAAGAGCTTGATCAATGTCTGGCAATAATCGGTCTCGCGATTGGAGGCGTTGAATTGCTCACTCAGGAATTCGAGCATCTCCGGAGAGGCCCGGTGCTGGGCAACAACTTCCTGCATGCTGGCGAGAAAACCGCGCCGTTCGCCCTTGCGTCGCTGCGACTGCTCCAGCTTCCGCGCCAGGGCAACCGCCTCGACATCCTGATTGGCATCGATGAACAGCCCAATGAGTTTGAAGAGCTCGTCCATCCGCGCCGGGTTTTCTTCAAAGAGCTTCCAGAGGATCACCTCCGCTTCGGTCAGCCGATTCGCCGCAAGAAGGGCCTTGGCGTAGGTCTCGCTGAATTCCAAAGACGCCGAAGGGGCGCTGGCATGAGGTTCAAGAACGAAGATGGCGGCGCCAATCTGACTCTGCGCCATCAGGCTCTTGCCGTAGGCCAACGCGATCCCACTGTCGCTCGAATCTTCCGTATAAGCCCGCTCGATCCATAGTGAGGCGTCTCCGCCAGCGGCTCTTGTAATGTCCGCAAGTCTTGCAAATGCTGCCGCAGCCCCCTTGTGATCTCCCACTTCCGCCGAAAGCTCGCCTAACCGCTGCAGATTCTGCTCGCCCGGATCCAGGTTCACACTGCGCTGCAACACTCGAAGCGACTCCGGCTTGCGGCCCTGGTGGGTTAATTCCTCGAAGGCGTTCTGATAGGTCTCCATCGCCAGCTTGCGATTGGAGTTTTCCAGGAGCTGGCCAAAGCGGACTTTCTGCTCCCATGTAGGGTTTACGAAGCGAGCCAACTTCTTGTAAGTAAGGCTGGCCCGGGTGGCGTCGCCGGCTTCCATCTGCCGCTCGAAAAGCTCTCCCAAGAGCTTCACAGCATCTGGAATTCGTTGCAGAGAGAGGCTTAAGTCGGCCGCCATCTGGCGCACCGTGTCGTTGTTTGGGTCCGCCGCCAGGGCGAGCAAATACCCCTCCAGGGCTTCCGCAGTCTTGCCCTTTTGGAGCAGTTTTTCCGCGCGCTCGATCTGCTTGGCGATCTCGGCTCGATCCACTCGCTTGCTCGTTTCCGTCATGGGAGAAAGGGGAGTGCGGACTAACCCACTAAGAATTCTAGGGGCAGCGTATCCCGGCGGCAATCAAGTCGCCGACACTTGCGATTACGAAAGTCACTCCTGGCGTCACAAATAGGGCCGAGAATTGAGCTCTTGGCAACGATAAACGCGGGTGGACGTTACTGAAGTAAACTAAAATTTCCGTTTTCTGCTGGCTGCGGTATTCTCTCAGCTTATATCCTCGATCCGACCTCTTCGCCGTGGTGAGGCCGGGGTGTCGAGATTGAACCCGTGATCCTGGCTCTGAACATCATCGTTTACTCCGGCAGCCATGATGTATGGATGTGGGCCGTGGTAGGCGCGTGCGCCGGCGTATACCTCTTCTATCGCGGATTCCGCATGCTGCAACGCAAGCGGTTGATCATGGATACTCCCTCCTCCAAGATTCGCAGCGCTTCCATCGGCCTGGTCGAGGTCAGCGGACTGGCGATTGGACCCTACACCGTCACCGCTCCCATCACGGGCGTGCCATGTTATTACTACCGGACCGTCGCGTGGCGATGGGAACAGCGGGGCAAAAACAGCGAGTGGGTCAAGGTTGCGGACGAAAACTTGCACGTACCTTTTTTCCTGGATGACAACTCCGGGCGCGTGCTGGTGGATCCGCGAGGCGCCGAGTTGGACATTCACTGCGATTTCAAGGAAGAATTCAGCAATTCATTTTTCTCCAGCAGTCTGGAAATTCCGGGCAACGTGTCCAGCTTCGTGGCCCGTCACGGCGTGAGCTGCGATCACAAGGTGAAAATCGAGGAATACTGCATCAAGCCGAAAAACGCGCTGTTCGTCCTGGGAACATTGGCGACCAACCCCGGCGTGACCTGCAGCGCGACGCCGGTGGGCGGCGAATCCACTCATCAGGCCGGGATCAGCTCGCTATTTTCCATTCCATTGGCTGGACTGGGCGCAAACGCACTGGGCTGGACGCCGGACAGGACAGCCATGGCAACTCCGGAAGTCATTCGACTCCCGGGCGATAGCGCGCCATCCAAAGCCGGCGACATGACGCAGCAGGAGAAACTGGCGGCCGCCATGATGAAAGCCGGGGTCACGAATCCCGCCGCCTGGGCTGCTGCCGGAGTCAACAATGTGGCGGCCGCGGCTTCAAAATCTCAGGCCGGGAATGGAGGCGGGACCGCAACTCAGGTCCAGCCCGAAGAATTCGATCTGCAACCTCCGGTCGTTCTCATGCGAGGCACGCACAATCCTGCCTTCTTTATGTCCTGGCGCAGTCAACGCGATGTCGTCGAGGCACTGAGCTGGAAATCGACGTTGATGATTTGGGGCGGCCCCGCCTTGACTGTGCTATGTGTTTACATTTTGCTGGAATACTTTAAGTTGTTGTGAGCGTTTGGGCACTCTGGAATCGAAGGAGCGGCAATTATGAGCATCGTGATTTTATTGGCAATCCTGTTCGCCGGCGCCGGGATCGTTTGGTATCTCGTCACCATCTTTAATGGACTGGTCGAGCTTAAGAACGACATTGACAAGGCGTGGTCGAACATCGACATCATGCTCAAGCAGCGCCACGATGAACTGTCCAAATTGCTCGATGTCTGCAAGGGCTACATGAATTTCGAGAGCGACACGCTCATCAAGGTCACCCAGGCCCGCAGCCAATACCAGCAGGCTTCCACCATTGACCAGAAGGCGCAGGCGGACCAGAGCATGACCTCCGCCCTACGTGGATTCTTTGCTGTAGCGGAAAATTATCCGGACTTGAAGGCCAACAACAATTTCATGCAACTGCAGAAACGGATCACCGAACTGGAAAGCCAGATCGCCGACCGCCGCGAGTTCTATAACGACTCCGTGAACACGTTTAACATCCGCATCCAGCAAATGCCGGACACCATCGTAGCCAGCTTTATGAAACTGACCCCGCGTCCGCTGTTCAAAGTGGAGGATGCCGACAAAGCCGATGTGAACATGAGCTTTGCTACAGCAAAATAATGAACTTGTCATCCTGAGCGAAGTCGAAGGACCTCTACAAGCTGCACTTCGCCGCGCGCAGAAACAGACCGATCTTCACCCACGGCAAAGCAAGTCCCTCGACCGCTGGCAACATGGAATCGGCAGGGCTCCTTCGACTCCACACGAAATGCGCTTCGCGCACTTCGCATTCGCTGAGGATGACAGAGTGCATTATTTGCCGCTAATTTCTGGAACCGGAAAGCTTGTCATCCTAAGCAAGCAGACCACCCGGGCGTCAGGCCGCTATGAGTTCAGCGTCGGCCAGACTCAATGCGATATCGGTCACCAACCTTCGCACGAGGCGCAACCGCACTTCTCAATTAGAATGACCCAGTGACTGACGCCGTCCGCATCGGGATTCTGGGAGACTTTAATCCCGAGTTCCGTTCCCATCACGCCACCAATGACGCGCTGCAGCACGCCGCCGTCAAGCTGAACCAGCAGGTGGAGTCGGAATGGATTCCCACGTCATCCATTCTTGAGCCCAGCGGGCAAAAAAAACTAGAAAGCTTCGACGGGATCTGGGCCTCTCCCGGCAGTCCCTACAAGAGTTTCGACGGAATGCTGAAAGGGATTGAATTCGCACGGCGGCGTGATTGGCCCTTCCTCGGCACCTGCGGAGGCTTTCAATACGCTCTGATTGAATGTGCCCGCAACGTTCTGGGCATCGCAGACGCGGATTCCGCCGAGAACAATTCCGGTTCCAAGAACATCATCATCTATCCAGTGGCTTGTGCTGTGCCGGACCGCGCCCAGGGCGATCCTAAACTCTCCGGCGCGGTTCCAGAAATCCGCTTGCGTCCGGGCTCCTATCTGCAGTCGTTTTACTCGAAGGATGTGGTGACGGAGGAATTTTTCTGTAACTTCGAGATCAATCCCGACTACGAATGGGCTGCCATGGAAGCGGGCTTTGCCGTCGTTGCCCGGGGTCCGCAAGGCGAGATTCGCGCCATAGAATCTCCCACCCACCGTTTCTTCGTGGCGACCCTGTTCCAGCCCCAACTTTCGTCGAAGCCCAATAAGCCGCATCCGCTGGTACTCGCTTTCGTCCAAGCCGCCGAGGATTGGGGAAGAAAAAAGCTCGACGACAGTGTGCTGGAATAAGGCTTAAACGACGGTTTCCCATCCCTGCCCGGGGGAAAGTAACCCGCGCGCTCGCCACTGGTGACTTGAGTCACCTACCCAAACGAGCGGTTATCTCCCCGAACGAGCCATTGCCTGGTCGCTGCGAATCCCTCATTCTATCTATGTTTGGAGGCGGTCTTTAAGTGCCGCACGGGGGATTTATGGCAGTTTTCCTTAAAAAACTATGGTCGAGGGACGAAGGGCAGGATGTCGCCGAATACGCCGTCATGCTGGCCGTTGTCCTGGTCATCGTGGTCGGTACGGTTCGCTTGGTCGGCGCGAATGCCAGTAACGTGTTCTCCAGCGTTGCCAGCGGGATCCAATAAGACCGATGAATAAACGAAGTAAAGACCGCGTAAAGGCAGTGTTACCAGTAAAAGTATGGGGCAATGATATTGCCGGCGTCCCCTATTCGGCGGTAGCACATACCCTCGACATTACCCAGACCGGGGCCCGCCTGGGCTCGGTCCGTCGTACATTCAATGTAGGCGACCGCCTGACCCTGCAATATCGACAGCGCAAGGCTGATTTTCGGGTGGTTTGGACCAAGCAGCTGGAAGGATCCAAGGAATATCAGATCGGGCTGGAAACCATTACCCATGAGAATGATCCCTGGGGATTAAAACCCGATGTCAAAATCAACAATGTGCCTCAGCCCAGCAATCTAGTTTCAGCTTCCGCGTAAGAACAAACATCAGATATTTCCAGCCGAGCCTCCAGACGCCATCCATTTCATTCTGAGTTGATCTCTCACGAAACTGAGTTTCTGGCGGGAATGCTGCGACAGAAAAGCAAACGAATGCAGACCTGTGGAAGAACATCTGCCTGCCGATAGCGGCGGTGATTTGGTAGCGCTGACGGGAATCGAACCCGTATACCCGCCTTGAGAGGGCGGTATCCTAACCGTTAGATGACAGCGCCGCTCTGATAAAAGATTGGCCCAGATATTGTACCGTCGAAAGCCGCTCGCCGTCTGCTATCAATCAATACTTCATCACCGCCCGGATTAAGAACCATCCGAATAATGTCCCTAGCATTGCAAGCACAATAAAGGCAGCTAGAAGAAGACCAAGGAATCTCAGTTCTTTTTCTTTCGGCGGAGGCGTTATGCCGAAGTAGCTCGAGCAGATGCCGTACACGAAGATGTGTGCGGCCCGACTGAAAACACCGACTGGTCGAGATGCTGATTCCATTCTGGACTTGAGTATGTTGTGGATTGTACTGGGATCGTCGCTCTTCTCGTTTTTCGACAAAAAACGCAGCCTGCGCGACTGGCGTGCCGGGAAACCGTTTCCACAAGAAATTTTACCTGGATTGACAATTCCACAAGGTCATCCGGTTTATCATTAAGGCATTGTTCGTTACATTTAGAAGGCACCTCCGCCGGTTTGGCGAAAGCAACTGGTGTGGGTGGCTTATCCATCAAACTTGGTTCGTCACTGAACCTCTTATCTGTAAGGAGTATCCTACGATGGCTAAAGCAAAAGTTCCCCGCAATGGCAACGCCCAAAGCAAGAAAGTAACTCCGATTTCTGGGCCTGGCACCGTTTCCGCAATCAAGAAGAATCAGGCCGAGGTGGACATGGAGGCCGAAATCCGCCGCCGTGCCTACGAACTGTACGAGCAGAGGGGACACGCGCCTGGCCACGAGAATGAGGATTGGCTGGTAGCCGAGCGCGAAATTCTCGCTCGCTCCGACAATCATCAGAGCGCCTAGGTTCGGGATACCCAGGAACTTCCCGGCTTGACTGGCGCCAGTTGCATGTTTCTGGAAGCAAAGGATTCCTTTGTGCCAAAAACTGCCCTCCCGAGAGTGGCCCTGCGCCTCGCAATGCGGTAAACTCACGATAAATCATAAGAAGTAATTGGATTCGGACCTCCCCATGTCGCAAATCGGCAGTTTTGCTCTCTTGTTTGCACTGATGTTAAGTGCGTACTCGTTTCTGGCTGGGATTTGGGCCTTAGCTGAAGCGGGCCCGGGATCGCAGCGGGTGGGAGAAACGGCGCGGCGCGCTGGCATTGCAACTTTCGCAATGGTGGCACTTGCCGCAACTGTATTAGTGGTTGCTGCATTCCAGAATGATTTTTCCATCGCCTATATTTTCCATCACAGCAATCGTGATCTTCCCGCGCCTTACAAATTCGCAGTCCTTTGGTCAGGACAGGAAGGCTCGCTGCTGTTCTGGTCGCTGCTGCTTTCCGCTTATGGACTGGTTCTTAGGCTGCGTCATAAAACCGATATACGATTGTTCGCGCACGCTTCGGTCATCATTGCCGCGGTACAAATCTTCTTTCTGCTGCTGCTGAATTACGCGGCCAATCCCTTTGGCATCATGGAAGGCGCGTTGCCACCCGACGGCAACGGACTCAATCCGCTGCTGCAATATCCGGAAATGGTGATCCATCCCCCAATGCTTTATCTGGGATACGTGGGGTTCACCGTGCCCTTTGCTTTCGCGCTGGCGGCACTGATCATGCGTTATCCCGGCGAAAAGTGGATCCACATCACGCGCCGTTGGACCATGGTGACCTGGGGATTCCTGACCTGTGGGGTCTTCCTCGGCATGCATTGGGCGTATTCGGTGCTGGGCTGGGGCGGTTACTGGGGATGGGACCCGGTGGAGAATGCCTCGCTCATGCCATGGCTGACCGGCACCGCGTTTCTGCATTCGGTGATGATGCAGGAAAAGCGGGGCATGCTGAAGACCTGGAATGTGTGGCTGATCTTCACGACTTTCATGCTGTCGATTTTCGGCACGCTGCTGACCCGTAGCGGGTTGGTCAGTTCGGTCCACGCCTTTGCGCAGTCTTCGATTGGCGATTGGTTCACGATTTTCCTCGCTTTGATATTCGTAACTTGCCTGTTCTTTTATGTGAAGAACAAGTCTCACTTGCGCAGTGAACATAAACTCGAATCGATCATTTCGCGGGAATCCAGTTTTCTGTTTAACAACTTGCTTCTGCTCTTGGCTTGCCTCACGGTGCTCTGGGGAACTCTATTTCCGAAGCTCTCGGAATTGGTGGTGGGGCATCAGGTCACGGTCGGACCGGTGTTCTTTAACACGGTGAACGTTCCGGTGGCGCTGTTGTTGCTGCTGCTGACGGCAATCGGTCCGCTCCTGGCATGGCGACGC
Source organism: Terriglobales bacterium (assembly GCA_963802555.1). Classification (GTDB taxonomy): domain Bacteria; phylum Acidobacteriota; class Terriglobia; order Terriglobales; family Acidobacteriaceae; genus DATBAX01. Next base: position 2,364,875 of record CAWDJD010000002.1, read on the forward strand.
ACTTCCTTCGACAGCCTTAAGCGAAACTTTTTTTGGCCGGCGATGGGTGCGGTCGCGGTTGGTGTGCTTCTCGTAGCATTCGGTCTGCGGCCCTGGCACGACATGACGTATTTCTATTCGCTGATGACCGTCATGCTGTGCGTTCTGGTGGCGCTGACGGTGTCGTCTGAATTTATTCGCGGCGGCCGCGTGATCTCGCGGCATACCGGGCAGAATCTGTTTGCGTCGATGCTGCATCTGCTCCATCGCAACACGCGGCGCTACGGCGGTTATATCGTGCACTTCGGCGTGATCGTGGTGGTGATTGGATTCGTCGGCTCGGCCTTCAACCAGGAAAAAGAACAGGAAATGGGTTTTGGGGACAAGATGACCATCGGCGCTTACACGCTGGTCTGCCAGTCTTATACCCAGGATGACAATCCCAACTACGAGAGCGAGTGGGCGGTGATCAATGTATTCAAAGGTGGGAAAGAGATCACTACCCTGAATCCCGAGCGCCGCTTCTATAAAGCCAGCCAAACCCCGTCCACGATGGTGGCGAATCGATCCACGCCGCAGGAAGATCTTTACCTGGTTTACGAAGGGCAGAACCGCGACACCGGACGTCCGATCATCAAGGCCCACCTGAATCCGCTGGTGATGTGGATCTGGATTGGGGTGTGGATCATGATTGTGGGCACGGTTACAGCATTGATCCCGAATGCTATCCCGGTGACGGTATCAGTTCCTTCCCGGATGCACCCCGAGCCCGTCGGAGCGGGCGATTGATGCGGCCGGCTGCTTTCCCTCTCTTCAGAAATTCGATTTTGAAACGCTGCCTGCAATCGGGATTGTTGTTCATGACGCTCCTGGGATTTATGGGCGCGGGTGATGCTGCATCGCGTTTCAACGATCTTGGCCATCGGCTGATGTGCGTCTGCGGCTGCCACCAGATTCTGTTGGAGTGCAATCACGTCGGCTGCCAGTATTCCTCGCGCATGCGCGATGAGTTAAGCGCGGCCATCGACCGCGAAGGTATCGACGATATGGCGCTGCAATGGTTCGTGCAAACCTACGGCACCACCGTGATCGCGGCCCCAACCGGCACCGGTTTCAATCGTGTGGCATGGATCATGCCCTATCTGGTGCTGGTCCTGGGCCTGGGCTCCGTGGTTTTGATCGTCCGCAACTGGAGAGGGCGTCCCTTGGTGCTGCCGGCTGGGTCCGTGGCGCCAGTCAAAGGCGCTGAGCTCGACCATTTCCGCGAAAAAGCCAGAAAGGACACCGAAGAATGAGCACCGTTTTTCTGGTCTGCGCTTTCGTCACATTGTGCGTGCTGGTTTATGTTTTCTATCTTCCGGGGACGCTGCAAATGGGGCCGGAGAAGACGCGCCTGGCTTATCTTCGCGAGCGCAGAGATGTGGTGTACGAAAATCTGCGCGATCTGAATTTCGAATTTAAGGCTGGTAAGTTCCCGGATTCTGATTATCAGTCCATGAAAGCTTCGCTGGAAGATGAAGCCGCCGCAATTCTGTCGGAGATGGCACGCCTTGAGGAAGCCGCCACATCGGCCGTAAGCAACAGAAAAGGATCGAGAGTTTGAGACCTCCTTTGAGATTGTCCCTAAGAATTTTCGCGTTCTTCCTGACGCTGGCACTGTCCGCCGTCGCCTCCGCACAAACCTTGACTGGTACGGTGACCAATGGCACCACCAACAAGCCTAGCGCGGGAGATGACGTCATCCTCATCAAGCTGGCGCAGGGCATGGAAGAAGCTGCCCGCACCAAGACTGACTCTAAAGGCGCTTTCCGCCTTGCGCTTCCTGATGCAGGAGGCCCGCACTTGATTCGCGTCATTCATCAGGGTGTGACTTACCACCACATGGCGCCTCCGGGAACGGCATCGGCCGACGTGCAGGTTTTTGATGTCGCCAAGAAACTCGAAGGGATCAGCGCCACCGCCGATCTTTTGTACGTACAAGCCAAGCCGGACGAACTCGGCATCACCCGCATTTTTGCCGTCAATAATGCCTCGAAACCGCCGCGCACACAGATGAACGATCGCAACTTCGAGTTCTACATTCCCGAAGGCGCGAAAATTGACGGCGCCCAGGCGCAAACCGCTGGAGGTCAGTGGGTGGATTCCGAACCCGTCGCACAAGCGGAAAAGGGACGTTACGCTTTTGTTTTCCCTTTGCGCCCCGGGCAAACCGATTTTCAAATTACCTACCGCTTGCCCTATAGCGGCTCGGCCAAAATTGATCCCAAGCCGCTGTATCCGCTCGAACACCTGGTCGTGATCCTGCCGCAGTCGATTCAGTTTTCGGCGGTGCGGGAAGGCATTTACGACAATAAGAATCCGCCGAATCAGCCGGGAGCGGTTGCTGAAGTGGCGTCCAATACGCAGGCCGGGCAGCCGTTGTCTTTCACGGTTTCCGGGACCGGCGTGTTGCAGGAAGATAATTCCGGGACCGAGAGCAGCGCCAACGCCGAAAGCGGTGCTGGGAGTGTTGGCGGCGAGACCGTCACGCCGCCGAAAGGACGCGACAATCGTCCCGGCGGAGGACTTGGCCCGCCCAGCGAAGCTCCCGATCCGCTGAAACAATATCGCCTGCCTATTCTCGGCGGCTTTGCGGTATTGCTGATCGCCGGAGCAATCTATATTGCGACTCGCTCAAAGACCTCAGCCGTTCCCGATTTTGCTGCGGACGCCGAGCTTCCCACTGCCCGCAATCCTGTCGCGCCGGGACGTTCTGGCCTGTTGCTCGAAGCCTTGAAAGAAGAGCTTTTCCAGTTGGAGGTGGAGCACAAGCAGGGCGCCATCTCGCAACAGGAATACGAGAAAGCCAAGGCGGCGCTGGATCAGACGCTGGAGCGTGCCGTGAAGCGAGGCGCGGTCAAAGCCACCTAGCATCGGCGGAAGAACGTGCCAGGCGCCTTACGAACATCTACTGATCAAGCGAGAATCCGGAAGCACTCTCCGAACGTGTAGTATGTCTAGGTCCATCAGTCTACGCCAGTGCTCGCCCTTCAAAAAGAACTGCTCTCTCTTCATACTTTTTCTTTCAGCTGATGTCCAACTGGATCGGAATTGGATGTCGAATCATCGCAATGGACTGACGAAACTCAGGATGGTAAAGTTCAAATATTCCTCGATAGTCCCGATGCTTGAACTCTAGGAAATTCGATCTTCGTACGGCCCACATGGCTGAGCAATTGACTTTCGACTTCGGCGAGGCCTCCAGTTCGTTTTCGAAGTCTATGCCAGACGCCTTCATTCCCATTCAACGTCCGCAGGGTTTGGGCGAGTTTCGAGTCGGCGTGCCGGCGCAAGCGTGAGCGGGCATCGAAAGCAATTCAATCGGAACTCTCAGGTCACCGAAAAGGCCCCATAGCTCTGAATTTCCCAAGAAGATGGAGCTCTAAACCGGAGGCATCCAAAGTCTGGTTTTTCCGGATCATCGAGCTTCGCAGTTCCAGCTTTAGCTTCGTTTGAATCTCGTTGCGCCAGTCCCATTGACATCAGCTAGCCTTCTGCAAGCTTTCTCGGCTGCAGCTGAGGGATCGAGGCCCGATGAGGGCACTCTAATTGTTATTGAGGCTACAGGCCCCACAGGGCTGGCTTCGGACTTCGGACTCGCATTGGAACCCGCATACCAAATTTTCCCCGCAGCCATTTTGCGGACGCGAGTTTCCAATTGCGCAGCCAGTCGACTCCTTCTCCGGTCGAATTAACGCGACCAGACGCGCGCTGTTTAGCCAGTCGCTCGTCAGCATTAGCGCCCGATTCCGCGACTTCCGGATAGCTGGCCAGCTACGGCATGTCAACTTCGCCGCTTGGCGGTATCTGCTAACTGTGTCTACTTCATCGCCAATAATTACCAACATCCGAGTGATTCTCAACGGTCACTATCTTCCCAGGTCGGTCGCGGTTGGCGGGTCGCAAGTAGTGCTGGAATTCGTATTGCTTCACTCTGCTTCATTCTACCTCCGAGCCCCGCAGCATTCCTAATAGCAAAATTCGGAGCCGGACGTCAAAATCCCCGCCTGAATCCCCCGGCCCGACACACCATCTAATATTCTGAGAGTTGCTTTATGGAAAATGGATTCAAGACCGCGTTCCTGCTCACGCTGCTTACGCTGCTGCTGATGTTTCTCGGCCGTTTTTTCGGCGGCGAGAACGGCATGCTGCTGGCCCTGTTGATTGCGGCTGTCATGAACTTTGTTTCTTATTTTTATTCCGACAAGATCGCGTTGGCCATGTATCGCGCCCAGCCGGTGACTCGCGAGCAACTGCCGCGGGCGTACCAGACGGTGGAGCGGCTGACGCAGAAGATCGGCTTGCCCATGCCGAAGATTTACGTGATCCCCAGCGAATCGCCCAACGCGTTTGCCACGGGACGGAACCCGAAGCACGCGTCCGTCGCCGTGACCCAGGGCATTCTGAATCTGCTGACGGACGAAGAACTGGAAGGCGTACTGGCCCACGAACTCGGGACACGTGAACAATCGCGACATTCTTATCAGTTCGGTGGCAGCGACCATCGCCGGCGCCATTACCTACGCTGCGCAAATGGGACGCTGGGCCATGATATTTGGCGGCATGGAACGCAATGACCGCGATCGCGGCGGGGGAGGCATCTCGGCCCTGCTCATGCTGATTCTGGCGCCGATCGCCGCCCTGATGATCCAGCTGTGGGTGTCCCGCACCCGCGAGTACGAGGCGGACGCCACCGGCGCGCACTTTACCGGCAATCCTTATGCCCTGGCCAGCGCTCTGGCAAAACTCGATGCTTACTCAAAGCGTATCCCGATGGCGGCCACGCCCTCGACGGCGCATCTGTTCATCATTCAGCCCATGCTTGGCATGAATTTTGGCAGCCTGTTCTCGACCCATCCGCCGATTGCGAAGCGGATTGAGCGGCTGACAGGAAGGCCGGCGGCCTAAGAGCCGTCAGCTCTCAGCTTTCAGCTATCAGCAAGACCCTGACGACCAAAGGCCTTAGCTGAAAGCTGACAGCTTTATGTGACGCAAGTAACTGCTCACCCGCCGTTCTCCACTATAGAATTGAGACCAATGTCGCCTGAAACCGCTACTGCCGCCACTCATCGCGCGGCCCTTCTGGAAACCGCGCTGCGCAAGGTGATACGCGGCAAGGACGATGCCATCCGTCTGGCCCTGGTTTCGATTCTCGCCCGCGGACATTTACTCATCGAAGGAGTTCCGGGAGTGGGGAAAACCACGCTCGGCCAGGCCATGGCCCGGGCCATTGATTGCAGCTTTCAGCGGGTGCAGTTCACCAGCGACATGCTGCCTTCGGACGTTCTGGGAATCTCCATCTACTCCGCTCTTGAGCAAAACTTTGAGTTCAAGCGCGGCCCGGTTTTTACTAACGTGCTGCTGGCCGACGAAATCAATCGCACCACTCCGAAGACGCAATCCGCGCTGCTCGAAGCCATGAATGAAGGTCAGGTCACGGTGGACTCCCATTCCTATGTTCTGCCACAGCCGTTTCTGGTCATTGCCACGCAGAATCCAGTGGAGCATCACGGCACGTATCCCTTGCCTGAATCGCAGCTCGACCGTTTTCTAATGCGGGTACGCATGGGATATCCCGACAGCAGCGCCGAACGCGAAATTCTGCGATCGGAAGCGGGCACAGCGCAGTTGGAAATATTGAAGCCGGTGCTGAGCGGCGCTGATGTGCTTGAGATGCAGCAAGCGGTCACAAAAGTGCGCGTGGACGAGTCACTGGTCAGCTACGCTCTCGCCATCGTGCGCAAGACGCGCGATTCAGAACAATTTGCCTTAGGAGTTTCGCCGCGCGGATCACAAATGCTCTACCGCGCCGCTCAGGCTATGGCTTTTCTCGAAGGCCGCAGCTTCTGCGTTCCGGAAGACTTCAAACCGCTGGTTGTCCCGGTATTCGCTCATCGCGTGGTGGTGAACGGCTCGAACGCATCCACGGCGAAGAAATCTGAACTGGCAGAGCAGGCAATGCAGGAAATTGTGGAGAATACGCACGTGCCGGTGTAGCAGCAGTCAGCACTCAGCAATCAGCATTCAGCCCTTGGCAATTTGCATTTAGCACTTGGCATTTAGCCCTTCCGTTTTCCCTCTACTGACTTTCTTTCTACCTAACGTCATAATCTCTGGCTATGACGTTTCTTCGTTTCCTGATGCTCCTTTCTCTGATCGTCTGGATTGGCGGGCTGATCTTTTTTCCTGCTGGCGCACAGACGGCGTTCTCCGTCCTTCCGACGCGGCAGCTTGCGGGATTGGTGGTCGGGCGATCGCTGGGCATCCTGCACTGGATGGGGATGATCTCCGGCGTTGTCTTCCTGATCAGTTCTCTTCTCTATAGCCGATTCAGTACTGGTACGGCACACGTGTTCGCTGCACGTCATGTACTCATTGTCCTGATGCTGACGTTAACGTTGATCTCGCAGTTCGGCATCATCCCCCGCATGAACACGCTGCGAGCTTCGATCCACGGTGAGATCGATTCCGTTCCCCTGGACGACCCGGCCAGGGCTCAATTCGACGCCTTGCACGCCTGGTCAACTCGGATCGAAGAGGCGGTACTGCTTCTGGGATTGGTAGTGGCTTATCTGAGTGCGAGGCAAAAAGCGCAGTTTCATTAAGAACTTTGGCTTCTTTACCGTCAGTCGTCACCATCCCCTGTCATCCTGAGCGCAGTGTCTGTTTGCGAAGCGAAGCAGGCACGGAGTCGAAGGACCCCTATAGAACCACCACCGCTGTGCCAGGTATAGGGGTGCTTCGACTCCTTCGCCGTTCACTTCGTGAACGACTCACACGCTCAGCATGACAGGGTTAACTGGATGACAGGGTTAACGAGTGGGCACATCCAGTTGAGTGTCGAGCAAAGCCAGGTACCCAGCCATTAGGCGATACGTGGTGTAGTAGTCATCCATGTGGATGGCGTCGATTCTGTCCCGGCTGGAATGCAGAATCGGTAAAGTCTTTTCCGTCAGGGAATGGATGGTGACTCGAGGAATTTTGAATTCGGCGAATGATTCCGAATCGGTAGAACCGAGGTTGTCCACATTCATGACCGCGATTGGCAGTTTCATGGTGCTGGCGATGCGGGCAAGCGCATTGAGCAATGGGGGATCAGCATGCGACGCCCAAACCTCGGTGGGCCCCAATCCCAGCGTGTCGAAATTGACCATGGCTTCAATCTTGGAACGCTGAACGGGGCTGAGATGGTGTACGTAGAAAGCGGAACCAAGCAGACCCTTTTCCTCGCCGGTGAAGCCGACGAAAACGAACGTATGCCGCCGTTTTCGTCCGCTGATGCTGTACAAAAGGCTCGGCAGCAGGGACGCTCCACTCCAGTTATCGACCACGCCGTCGCCTTCCTCGACCTTGTCGGTGTGTGCGCTCACCAAAATCACGCCGTTCGTCTCGCCGGGTAAAATGCAAATCACGTTGGGGGGAAGCGTCGCTCTTACTATTTGTTCGGAAAGCTGGCCGTCTTTGCAGCCCGATTCCATAAGTAATCGCTTAATGATGGCTTCCCGCTCATCATTCTTCCGGGAGATACTCTTGAGCCGGAATTCGATTGTGGCCTGGTCGAGTAGCCGGAAGTTCGCCTGGGCCGGGGCGTTCGAAGCCAGCAGGACGAAAAGCAAACATCGCAGAACTGATCTCGGAATTGGAAGGAGAGTCAACCGAATGCAACCACAATTCATGGTGAGAATAACATGACGCTCAACCATGAATTCCGTGGCCTCCTGCTATCATCGTCATGTTCTTTTAATCTGCTCTTATGAAAACTGGCATCATTGGCCTGCCTCAGGTAGGTAAAACCTCTCTATTCCGAATTCTGACCAAGGCGGTCGGGGGCGCGGCTTCCTCCAATCCCCGAGAAGCGCATGTGGGTGTGGCGAAAGTCCCCGATGACCGCCTCGACCGCATGGCGGCGGTCTACAACCCCAAGAAGTTGACTCATACGTCCGTCGAATATGTGGACGTCGGCGCCATCGGCCAGGACGCGCTGAAAGAGACCTCCTACATTGGACACCTGCGCAACGTGGATGCTCTCATTCACGTGGTTCGCGCGTTTGATGATCCTTCGATTCCGCATGTGGGCCCGGTGGATCCCCTGCGCGATATCAAGAACGTCGAATTCGATCTGATGGTCAGCGATCTGGGCCAGATTGAAAAACGGCTCGAACGGGTCCAAAAAGATCTGAAGAAGATGAAAACGCCGGAGCTTGAAAAAGAATTTGACCTGCTCAAGCGCGCGAATGAGCATCTGGGTTCCGAGAAGCCGCTGCGGGAAATGGAAATGACGCCTGAGGACAAAAAGCGCCTGCGCGGCTTCATGTTCCTCAGCGAAAAACCAATTCTCTACGTGCTCAACATCAGCGAAAGCACGCAACTGGGAAAAGATCTCGACGAAGCCGTCGCCAAGTACAAGTTGACCGAGGTAGCATCCCGTCCAAATTCAGGGGCGACAGCGATCTGCGGCAAAGTGGAAGCAGAGCTGGCGGAAATGAGTGATGCCGACGCCGCGGAGTTTCTCTCGAGTTACGGCCTCACCGAAAGCGGATTGGTACGTTTGATTCGAACTACTTACACTCTGCTCGGTCTGATTTCGTTCTTCACCATCGGCGAAGACGAATGCCGCGCCTGGACGATCCCGGTGAACACCCGCGCGGTTGAAGCTGCCGGCGCCATCCATTCTGATCTGGAGAAACATTTCATCCGTGCGGAAACCATCCGCTGGGACAAGCTGCTGGAGGCCGGTTCTGAAGCGAACGCCCGTGCCAAAGGGATCCTTCGCCTGGAAGGAAAGGACTACATTGTGCAGGATGGAGACGTGATGCACATCCGGCACAGCGGCTAAAGTAGAATTGGGCACTATCCCCCATGCACCCTATTGCTCTTAGCCTCTTACTTGGACTCACCGCAGCCGCAGCCAACGTTCTAGGCGGCGCTATCATCGTCCACAAGCATTGGGAGCATGCCTACCTCAAGTATTTTGTGGCGCTCGGCGCTGGATTCATGCTGGCCACGGCCTTGGTGGAGGTTTTTCCAGCCAGCCTGCAACTTCGCGGCAAAGACGCGGCATACCTGGTTCTGCTCGGCTACTTAATCATCCACTTTTTCGAACATACCGTCACCCCGCACTTTCATTTCGGCGAGGAGACCCACAAAGAGCAATTCGTTCATGGTCATAAGGGATATTCCGTGCTGATCGGGCTGGTGATCCACACCTTCTTTGACGGTATTGCGATTGCCTCCGGATTTCTCGTCTCAAACGAGTTGGGATGGATCATTTTTGTCGCTATCTTCTTGCACAAAATCCCCGAGGGATTCACGGTGGCATCCGTCATGCTTGCCAGCGGCCAGAGTCGCCGCATTGCCTGGGGTGCATCGGCGCTATTGGGCGCGGCTACTTTTGCGGGAGTTCTGACCATGGCCGTACTGCGGCAGGAAGTGAGCTTTGGACTACCGCTCTCGGCCGGAGTGACGATCTATGTTGCCGCTTCGGACCTTATCCCGGAAGTGAACCGCGAACCAGGAGCGAAAGTGGCTTTGGTGGTCTTCCTGGGCGTGGCGTTATTCTTTGTTCTGGAACACTGGGTCCACTAATCAGAGCGCTTACTCCACCGTGTGCTTCGCGGTGTAGCCCTCGCGAGCAATCACGATGTATTTCACGTCCTTGCCCTTCTGATCTCTTACCTTCAGCGGGCTGCCATCGTCGCCAACAACATCCACTTTCAGCTTGCGGTAAGTGCCATCCTGCTTGGAATTGGTGGGATGATAGGAAATGTTGTACTGGTTGCGAATGTCCGTCCCGATTTCCTTGAAGGTATCGACCATATCTCCAACGAAGCGCGGCTGATAAAACTTCCCGCCAGTCAACTTGGCAAAGGTTTGCATTTCGTTGTCGGCCTGCAGGTAGTCCATTCGAGTAATGGGAATGCCCATACCATGATAAGCAGCGTGGCCATTCGCGTCAGCCATCTCGCGCGCGATCCATCCCACGCTGACCGGGAAAATAGTGACATCCTTGGTGATTTTGACTTTCTTGATGATCTGGTCAAGGTTGAGCTTGCTGAAGGTGTCTATTCCAGTGCTGATGAGAATGATGTATTTGTGCCCTTCGATGCGGTCTACGCGGTCAAGAGTGTCATAGAGAGCATCAAACAAATTGGTCTCAGCGAAACCCGGGATCCGCAACTGATTCAATGCACCATAAATTTCCTTCTTGTCCTGAGTAAAATCGGCCAGAATTTGCGGCTTCATGTCATAGGAAATCACCGCCACCCAATCGTCTTTTTTCAGGGTGTTGGCGAATGCGTAGGAAGCATTCAGCGCGTCCACCATGAAGTGGTAATTGGTCGAAGCAAACTCGACGAGCAGCGCGGCTGTAATGGGAGCGTCCGAGGTGCCAAAGTTGGCGATGGTTTGCGGCGTGCCGTCTTCCGAGATGCGGAAGTTCTCTTTCTTGAGATTCGAAATCGTCTGCCCGTCCTTGGTGGTGACCATGACGTCAAGGTTGACCAGTGGGACATCCACGCGAATGGAATAGTCCGGCATGCCCTCGACTTTCTTGGGCGCTGCCGTGGGCGGAGGCGGTGGCGGCTCGTCCTTTTTCTTCGGGATGGCGTAGGGGCCAACATCGGTCTGTGGCCCTCCGGCGGCGGGAGGGGGTTCGGTCTGCTGGCCGCCCGGCGCAGGCGACGATTGGTCCTGGGCCAAGGATGCCGGGCCCAGTGCGATAGAACCAGACAAGATCAAAAGTAACAAGGAGATACGGCCGATGCCCTTTTGGGCCGGGCCGAATGCCCTCGTGGCACGGATACCAAACATAGAATCCCTCGGGAAACCCTGCTAGTATAGACGCAAGACTTCGCGATTGGGATGTTTTGCGCGGCCTAAGATCGTTCCCTCCCACCCGGCAAACAAGATACAAACGCGCGAAGGGCAAATTGTTTTTGGCGGATCCCGCATACGGGACCTCCGGGGAGAACCATGAGACGAGCGGTCCTCGCGGGCGCGGTTTTTTGCCTCTGTTTACTACATCCCATCCTTCAGGCACATGCCTCGTCGCCTAAAGCAATCGAAACCATCGCGGTGAGCCAGATCCACGCCGGGATGCGGGGCGTCGCCTACACCGTATTTCAAGGCACCAAACCGGAATCCATGGATGTGGAAGTGCTTGGCATTCTGAAGAATGCCAATGGCCCCAAGGGTGACATCATTTTGGTCCGTCTGGGTGGTACGAAGGCCGAATACACTGGCGTGGTTGCGGGCATGAGTGGTAGCCCGGTCTATTTGGACGGGAAACTGGCAGGCGCTCTGGCCTTCCGCATCGGGGAGTTTTCCAAAGAGCCGATTGCCGGCGTGACCCCGATCGCAGAGATGCTGGAAATCAACGCCCTGGACCAAAGCCCTGCTCCCTCACCCACCGAGGCCAAAGCTGGCGCCAGCACGCCCAGTAAGACATCCAGTCCCGGCGTTTCGAACCTGCCGGTGCAGGATTTCGCCAATTATTTGCGGCCCATCGAGGCTCCTCTGGTTTTCAGTGGTTTCTCGGAAGACGCTGTTCAGCGCTTCGCCCCGCAGTTTGCTGCGGCCGGAATTGTGCCGGTGATGGGCGCCGGCTCCGTCAGTGATGCCAAACAGCCTGAGCCCCTGGAGCCGGGCTCGGCGATCAGCGCCATCTTGGTGCGGGGCGATATGGATATCGCCGCCACATGCACAGTAACTTACATGGACGCACACCATCTGCTGGCATGCGGCCACCCCTTGCTGCAGTTTGGCATGGTGGACCTGCCCATGACCAAAGCTGAGGTGCTGGCCACGCTGCCCTCGCCGCTAAATGCTTTCAAGATTGTCAACGCCACGGAAGCCGTCGGTGCATTCGTTCAGGATCGTCACACCGGAATTATGGGAGAGTTTGGCAAGAAGCCGGACATGATTCCTGTGACCCTCACCATTCATGGCGCTTCCGCCAGTAAACAATTTCATTACGAAGTACTCAATAACGCGCGCCTGAGTCCCGTCGCCATGATGGCAACCGTATTCAATGCGCTCCACGACGTAAATGAATACGGGGAAGACATCACCTATCGCATGAACGGCACCATCAGCGTGAATGGCTTCCCGGACGTGACTTTGCAAAACATGTTCTCCACCGTAGATGGGGGACAGCCGGCCGCGGCGCTGGCAGCGCTCTCCGTCGGAGATCGTTTCGGGCGCATCTACGATAATCCCTATAACGTTCCTGCGGTCCATGGCGTGCAGCTTGATTTCGAGATTTCCACCGAACGCCGATGGGCGCGGTTGGAAAGCGCTCGCACCGACGTCACCGAAGCCCGCCCGGGGGACGACATTACCATCGAAGCCGTGCTGCGCCCCTATCGCGGAGCGCGTATCGTGCAGCAGATTCCCATCCACATTCCTGCGTCCACGTCCCAGGGTTCATTGCACATTCTGGTCAGCGATGGGGAGACCCTCGACCGCATCCGGCGCGGTCCACCTACGCTGAGCAGCCGGCTTGATTTGGCCTCGACCATCGCATCGCTGAATAAACTGCATGTCAGCAATCGCGTCTATGTTTCGCTGTTGGAAGGAAATCCAGGAGCGATTATCGCCGACAAGGTCATGCCCACTTTGCCGTTCTCCATCATGAACGTGATGGACGGAATGCGCGGAACCCAGGAGATGGTGATCGTGGGCGAGTCATCGGTGAATGAGGCGGCCACCCAGCCCCTGAACTATGTCATCTCGGGCGCGCAAGTGCTTACCATCACGGTCAAATAGCGGGCTCCCTATGTCCATGGGGCGCCGTGATAACCTGAGATTTCCTCCCATGATTGAGTCGTCAACAACTTTGGATTGAGGTACAAACTTGGACGTTCGACTGCGACACCTATTCTTAATTCCCACTGTTCTCCTCTTTTCTACCTTTCTTCTCGCCGAAGGCACACGGACCTGGGAGCAATCGAAATTTGACGACTTGGCCAAAGGGACCGCCAAAGGGGTGGCCCTTCGCAGCGCCGGCGGAATGGAATTGGCGCCGGATTTCAAAGCCGTAACCACCACTCCATCCATCTACATTTGGGCGATCGCGGCCGACCAGAACGGCAATCTTTATGTGGCCGCCGGCTCTCCTGCATCTGTCTATCGCGTTAGCCAGGACGGGAAATCGGAAGCCATTTTCCAGCCCAAGGAACTGCAGGTCCAGGCCCTCGCGCTGGACAAGAGCGGCGCAATCTTCGCCGCCACCAACCCGGACGGCAAGGTCTATCGAATCGAACATCGTACCGGCGCCGCGGCGGGCTCCGGCAAAGACAAATCCGCCGATGTCTCCGGCTGGACTTCTTCGGTTTATTTCGATCCCGGAACCAAGTACATCTGGGATCTGGCTCTTGATCACTCCGGAAATGTTTATGTCGCTACCGGCGATCACGGAGAAATTTTCCGCGTAACCCCCCAGGGCGAACATTCGGTCTTTTTCAAGAGCGACGAAACCCACATTCGCGTCCTGGCCATCGATCCGCAGGGCAATCTGATCGCGGGATCAGACGGCAGCGGGTTGGTTTACCGGATCTCACCCAGCGGCGAGGCCTTCGTCCTCTACAGCGCACCCAAGAAGGAAATCACCGCGCTGGCAATCGATAATGCGGGCAACATTTACGCGGCAGGCGCAGGCGAGAAACGCGCCAACGCGGCCCCCATCAATTTTCCCTCGATCAACCTTTCAAATCCGAACCCTAATGCCGGCGCCGGGGGCCCACAGCCCAGCATCACGATTACGAATACGGCTGCCAACGCCCCCTTCGTCATGAACGGATTCCCCGGGCTAGGGGCGAATACGACTGGGGGCTCGGAAATCTATCGCATTGCGCCCGATGGTTCCCCCACCCGGCTTTGGGCTTCACGCGAGGACCTTGTCTACGCTTTGGTGTTTGATTCGCAGGGCCATCTCCTGGCGGGCACGGGGAACCGCGGGCATGTTTTCGAGATTCGCGGCGAAGACGAATACACCGATCTGGTCAAAGCCAGCGCAACTCAGGTCACAGCATTCGCCAAATCTTCTGACCTCGGGATTTACGCCGCGACCAGTAACCTGGGAAAAATATTCCGACTAGGGGCCGAAGAAGCGGAAGGCAGCTACGAAAGTGACGTTTTCGATGCCCATATTTTTTCCCGCTGGGGGCGCGTGGAATTCCGCGGCACGGGCAACGTGGAACTCTTCGCGCGCAGCGGCAATGTGGACAATCCTGACCGCAACTGGAGCCCTTGGAAGAAGGTAGACTTGCAGAAGGACGCTCAAGTGGGCGTGCCGGCGGCACGATTCATCCAATGGAAAGCCGTTCTGCACGCCGGTAACCCGGCGCCGCGCTTGGACAGCGTCACCCTTAACTATCTGCCCAAGAACGTTGCTCCTGACTTCGACGACGTAACCGTGCAGATTGGAACGCGCTACCAGTCGGGCCCGAAACCGTCCAACCCGGACATCAGCGGAGGTTCCGGAGGGGGCCCGCAATCGCCCCACTTCGATGCGCCGCCTCCGGCAATCCATGATCGCGACTCCATCGGGGTGAAATGGACAGTCCACGATGAGAACGACGATCAGATGGTCTATTCAGTTTATTACCGTGGCGACGGTGAAACCCGCTGGCTGTTGCTCAAGGACAATCTAACCGACAAATTTTATTCTTTTGATGCTTCGCTTCTTCCCGATGGTGGCTACACCATCGAGGTCTTAGCTTCAGACGCGCCCTCCCATTCCCCCGGCCATGGACTCACTGCGGTGAAAGACAGCCCGCGCTTTGAAGTGGACACCACCGCCCCGCAGATTCTTGATCTGAACGCCGCCACCGAACCCGGCCAGATTCATGTGGGCTTCCGCGCCGTGGACAGTTTTTCCGCCATCAAGCGTGCTGAATACTCCGTGGATGCAGGCGATTGGCAGTTTGTCGAACCAGTCGATCAGCTCTCCGATTCAAAAACAGAAAACTACGATTTTCACGTGTCGCTCTCGAAAGACACTGGCAGCTCCAGCCCCGGAAGCCTCGAACACGTAGTTGTGGTACGGGCCTACGACCGTTATGACAATATGAGTTCGGCAAAGACAGTGATCCGGGGGAAATAAACGTCGCGTGTTCAGTCCGAGGCCTTAGTCTCGACTGCCTTGCCGGTAAGCTGGTCTGCCTTACGTAATTCTGGGAATCTCCAAGCCCAAATGGCAATAATCGCCAGGGTCCCCAACCCGCCCAGGACGACGGCCGGCACGGTTCCGAACCAATGTGCGGTCAGGCCCGATTCGAACTGACCGAGTTCGTTGGACGTCCCAATAAAAATCATGTCTACGGCACTCACCCGTCCGCGCATCTCATCCGGCGTGGCAACCTGCACCAGCGTGCCGCGGATGACGACGCTAACCATGTCGCTCGCACCTACCAGCACTAGCGAGGCCAGCGATAACGTCAGGCTGCGCGAGAGTCCGAACACAATGGTGAAAAGGCCGAATCCGGCGACACACCACAACATGATGATTCCCACGCGCCGGCGTAAGGGCTTATAAGCAAGAAAGAGGGCCATGAACCCCGCACCCACCCCAGGAGCGCTGCGCAGCAATCCCAGCCCCCATGGCCCAGTGTGGAGAATTTCGCGCGCATAGACTGGAAGCAGCGCCACCGCGCCGCCCAAAAGCACCGCGAACATGTCGAGAGAAATCGAACCGAGAATAATCTTCTGTTCCCAGATATAGCGAAAGCCGGCCAGGACCGTGGTTAGACTCGTCGGCTCGCGCCTGCGCGCGGCCACTCGTGGACGAATGCGTAACATGCTCAGCGTCGCTGTGGCGGCGATGACCATTGCCGTGCCGTAGACCACCATCGGGCCGCGCGAGAAAGCATACAGAACGCCTCCGATGGCCGGGCCGCAAATGGTCGCCGCCTGAAACGTAGAAGCGTTCCACGTCACCGCGTTCGGGAAGTGTTCCTCGGGGACCAATTGCGGCAGCAGCGCCCGCCCGGCCGGCATGTTGAAAGCTCGAACCACGCCCAGCAGCACAACTACGACATAAATCGGAAGTACAGAGCGTGTACCGTGCCACGAAATCGTAAGCAGCAGGCCCGAACACAGCGCAAACCCCGCATAGCAGCAAAGTAGGACTTTGTTCCGGGGAAAGCGGTCCACCGTGTGCCCCGCCAGCAGGAACAGGAGCATCACCGGCGCGAACTGCGCGAGGCCGACCAAGCCCAGATCCAGAGGACGCTTGGTAATTTCATAGACCTGCCATCCGACCGCCACCGACTGCATTTCCTGCGCGGCGACGATGAAGAACCGCGCCGCCTGAAACAGCGTGAAGTCCGGAAAACGAAACGCGGCCAGTGCAGTTCGGTGGGAGGTCTCGGATGAAGCCATCATTACTACTCTGCCACAAAATACCTGGTGTGCGCCTTGGCGGGGATAAAATCGCGCTGTGCTCAGGGCGCTTCAAACGATCGGTTGGATAGCCTGCGTCGTGTACGCGACGATCCCTTCGTTTTGGCTGGTCATCCATCCCCGCGCTGCCTACTTGCGCTCCCGTTCGCGTTCGCCATTTCGTTTCCTATTACTCATGTGGTTGGGAATGTGGGTCCTGTGCGGATCGGCGACGTCGCCGTGGCGGCACATTCTGCTCTATCGAAACTCCTGGAGTTGGATTCCCGCCGCGATCGCTTTTGCATCCGGCCTAGCGATTTACTGGCTTTCCGGAGCAGGATTCAGTGCTGAACAGCTGGGCGGACTTCCCGAGGTCATCGACGGCCATCGCGGGCAACGACTAGTAACCTCGGGCATTCGCAGCCACATCCGCCATCCAATTTACCTCGGACATCTATGTGAGATGTTGGCCTGGAGCGTAGGAACAGGGCTGGTGGTTTGCTACGGATTGATGGCATTCGCGATACTTTCCGGCGCAATCATGATCCGCATGGAAGACAAGGAACTGGCGAAACGCTTCGGCGAAGAATACGAGCAATACCGAAAGAACGTGCCGGCCGTCCTACCCTGGAAATCCTCTCGTATATGATCTTCTGTGGAGGCGTAGCTTGCTACGTCTCGGCAGCGGCAAGACGTTGCAAGCAACGTCTCTACATATGCGTTTTGAACTTGAGGCGTTTGCACGGCGTCTGAGCCGCGCGCCGAAATCCCGAGTGAAACGAGGGATCTGCTGTGCGCTTTGAACTCTTCATCGCATCTCGATATCTTCGTGCCAAGCGCAGGCAGGCTTTCATTGGCATCATCACAGGTATTTCCATTCTTGGAGTCGCGGCCGGGGTAGCGTCTCTCATCATCGCGCTCGCCATCAATAACGGATTTCGTCAGGACTTGCAGGATCGCCTGCTCGGTTCCACTTCCCACGTCAATCTATTGCGGGTGATGGATGACGGAATCAAAGACTGGCGTCCGCTGATGGATCGCCTATCGAAAGAGCCGCATGTGATCGCCGCCGCTCCAGCAATTTACGAACAAGTTCTGATCTCCCGCGGGCCACGCGCGCGGGGGGCAGTGCTGAAGGGAATGATTCCAGCGTATGAGCGCAAAGTCAGCGATCTGCTGAACAGCGTAAGAATCGGCTCGGCCGATTCGCTGGAGGAGAACGCAAGCCATGTGGAACTGGGTCTTGGTTCCAGCTCCGGCGGGTCAGAGACCCGCCCCTCCACGGGCACGCAAGCTCCCAGCACAGAAGAATTGCCTGACGCGCTAGGCTCGGTACAAGGCCGCGTCGCCGCCATGCCGCCGATTATCTTGGGGAAAGACATGGCCGATGAATTGGGCGCCCAAGTCGGCTCGATCGTCCTCGTCACCAGTCCGCAAGGCGAGCTTACTCCTTTCGGCATGGTTCCCAAGTACAACCGTTTTCGCGTGGCCGGGATTTTCAGTTCCGGATTCTATGATTACGACAGCACCTGGGCCTTCACCCGACTGTCGGATTCCCAACAACTCTTCGGCCTCGGCGACCTGGTTTCTGTGCTTGAGTTCAAAATCGACGACATCTACAAGGCCGGGCAGGTCGGAGAAGAACTGGAACAAGCCGCCGGGACAGGATTCGAATCCAGAAACTGGATGGAGCAGAACAAAGCTCTGTTCCGCGCCCTCCGTCTGGAACGCCTGGTCACTTTCATCACCATCGGTCTGATCGTTTTCGTAGCGGCGCTGAATATTCTAATCTCGCTGATCATGATGGTGATGGAGAAAACCCGCGACATCGCCGTGCTCATGTCCATGGGAACGCGCAAATCGCAAATACGCCGGGTCTTCGTCGCACAAGGCTTACTTATCGGCTTGATTGGCACGGCAATCGGATTGGTTATCGGTTATGCGCTGTCCTTCGCCGGAGGACACTACCATCTTCTATCTCTGGCTCCCGAGGTGTACTCGATCGACTACGTTCCCTTCGCTCCCCGGGCGATGGATGGGGTGCTGGTGGCTGTCATTGCGATCGGGATTTCCTTGATCGCAACCGTCTATCCGTCGTGGTCCGCGGCAAGGATCCTCCCTGCCGAGGCCCTGCGCTACGAGTAACTGTGCTCCCGTAGGGGCGGGCCTGTCCAGAGCGAAGCCGAAGAGTGCCCTCACCTGCCCGCCGGGCATGGCCCGGCCGTTCTTTGCTCGCTGCACTCGCTCGCCCAGACGAGGCGGCCGGGCCTACGTGATTTGTGGTGGTCTTGGCGCCGCGAGTATTCCGAATCACCTCGTGTTTTAATAGGTTAGGCGGATCTAATCTCGCGTTCTAACACCGTCGACTTGATCGCGAGTCGCGTTTTGATACCAGGAGCATTCGACTTGCATCTAATAGAACAGGCGATGCTGAGAGTAGAAGGCCTGAAGAAGGTTTTCCGGTCCGGCGAATCGGACCTGGTGCTCTTTGAAAATCTGTCGTTTCAAGTGGCTAGGGGAGAAATGCTGGCCATCGTCGGCGAATCGGGTGCGGGCAAGAGTACCTTGTTGCACATCCTGAGCGCTCTTGATCGCGCTTCTGCGGGTGACGTATACTTCGCCAACTTGCGATTGAGCTCGCTCACCGAAGATGATGCCGCCGACTTTCGCAATCGCGAAATCGGCTTTGTCTGGCAGTTCCATTACCTGCTGCCGGAGTTTACCGCGCTGGAAAATGTAGCTATGCCTCTCCTGCTAAGAGGCATTCCCTGGCAGGACGCCCAGACCGAAGCTTCGCGATGGTTGACCGAGGTAGGGCTGGCGGAACGCACCCATCACAGGTCCGGAGAACTTTCCGGCGGCGAGCAGCAACGCGTTGCTCTCGCCCGCGCGCTGATCACGAAAGCCGAAGATTCTGTTGGCGGACGAGCCCACCGGCGATCTCGACGGAAAGACCGCCGACTCAGTTTTCGAATTGCTCTCGCGCTTGCATCGCGATTATCAGCTGACTTCTCTCATCGCCACTCACAATCTTGCGTTCGCGGGCCGTTGTGATCGAGTGTTGAGAATGCAAAAGGGACAGATGGAAGAGATTGCACCTGCAACGTTATTGGGATAGCACTTTCCGGCAATTGACATTGCAGCGGCAGATAGTAATGATAGAAGTAATAGTATCTAAACGAAAGACACCGCAGTTTCGGACGCATTGATCGTTTGCAACCGGGTGCGGAACCAAGGCGACTCAGGTGTCTTTGGTAACTGAATCCCAGGTACCAAACTCACATTGTGCTGGACGTGAGCTGTGGCACCCTGATTGCATGATGTAGTTGGGGCCAAAGGAGTTCCGCGGGACTGGCCGCAGGCCGGACCCACGAGAACTCAGGGGGAAGGGCGATATGTTTGAACGCTATACGGAGAAAGCAAGGCGTGTGATTTTCTTCGCGCGCTATGAAGCCAGCCAGTTCGGGTCTCCCTATATTGAGACGGAGCACCTGTTACTGGGGCTTCTGCGTGAAGACAAAGCCTTGACTAATCGTTTCCTGCGCTCTCATGCCTCGGTCGAATCCATTCGCAAGCAAATTGAAGGTCATACTACGATCCGGGAAAAGGTCTCCACCTCCGTCGATCTGCCGTTAAGCAATGAATGCAAGCGTGTCCTGGCCTATGCCGCGGAAGAAGCTGAACGGCTCTCCGACAAACATATCGGCACCGAACACCTGCTTTTAGGTTTACTACGCGAAGAAAAATGCTTTGCAGCCGAGATTTTGCACGAGCGCGGCCTGCGCCTCTCCACCATTCGCGAAGAATTGACGAGAACTCGCGGAGAGAAGACGCAGCCGCAACGGCAGCGTGAATCTTCCCTGCTTAGCGAATTTTCCCGCGATCTGACGCAGTCGGCGATGGACAATCAACTCGATCCTCTGGTTGGCCGAGACGGCGAACTGGAACGTGTGATTCAGATCCTCTGCCGCCGCACCAAAAATAACCCGGTGCTGATTGGCGAGCCAGGCGTGGGCAAGACCGCCATCGTCGAAGGACTTGCGCAACGCATAGCCGACGGCGAAGTGCCAACCTTCCTGGCCGACAAGCGCATCCTCGCACTCGATCTTTCCTTGATCGTCGCCGGCACAAAATATCGCGGCCAGTTTGAAGAGAGATTAAAGACCATCATGAAGGAATTGATGGAGTCACAAAACTCCATCATCTTCATCGACGAACTGCACACCCTGGTGGGGGCTGGCTCGGCGGAAGGTTCACTTGACGCCGCCAACATTCTCAAACCCGCTCTGTCTCGCGGCGAAATCCAGTGCATCGGCGCAACCACGCCGGGCGAGTATCGCAAATCCATCGAGAAAGACCGCTCGCTGGAACGGCGTTTCCAGTCCGTCAAAGTCCCGCCGCCCGACGAAGCCAACGCCATCAAGATTCTGTTCGGGATTAAAGACCGCTACGAGAAGTTTCATGCCGTCACCTACACCGATGACTCCATCAACTTCGCCGTATCGCATTCCAATCGCTATATCCCGGACCGTTTCCTTCCCGACAAGGCCATCGATCTGATCGATGAGGCCGGCGCGCGCGTAAAGCTGCGCCAGACTTCCTTGCCCGAGGAAATCACCGAGGTTCAGAAGCGCATCAAGTTCATCGTTCACCGCATGGAAAACGCCATCGCGAACCACGAGTTCGAGAAGGCGCGCTTCTATTCGGACGAGGAACGCAAGGAGCGCGAGAACCTGCGCGCTCTTCGCGAAAAATATCATTTGGATGAGTCCGCCACCGGCGTGGTCGGCCGCGAGGACATCGAAGACGTGGTCTCGCGTTGGACCGGTGTCCCCGTCAACTCCATCAAGGAAGAAGAATCGCAGAAGCTTCTGCGCATCGAAGAAGAGCTGCACAAGCGCATCATCTCGCAGGACAAAGCGATTCTGGCCCTGGCCCGCGCCATTCGCCGCTCCCGCGCCGGCTTGAAGAGCCCGAATCGGCCTATTGGCTCGTTCCTGTTCCTCGGCCCGACAGGCGTCGGAAAGACCGAAGTCGCTCGCACCCTTGCGCAGTTCATGTTCGGGAGCGAAAAGTCTCTGGTCCGCTTCGACATGTCCGAGTTCATGGAGAAACACTCGGTCTCGAAGCTGATCGGTTCGCCTCCGGGATATGTGGGCTACGAGGAAGGTGGACAGCTCACTGAACGCGTTCGACGCGCTCCTTACTCGGTCGTCCTGCTGGACGAAATCGAGAAGGCGCACCCGGACGTTTTCAACATCCTGCTACAGGTATTTGAAGACGGCCACTTGACCGACGGATTGGGCAACACCGTTGACTTCAAGAACACGGTCATCATCATGACGTCGAACATTGGCGCCCGGCACTTGCAGCATCGCGAGGGCCTCGGCTTCCAATCCAGCGACGACGGGATGGTCTCTCAAAAAGTCGAAGACCTGGTCAAGAACGAGGTCAAGCGCACCTTCAACCCCGAGTTCCTGAACCGGCTCGACGAAATCATCCTGTTCACTGCCTTGACCGAGGCAGACTTGATTCAGATTCTCGAGCTCATGGTGAACCTGCTCAACCAAAACCTGGCGCAGAAGTCGATTACGGTCACGGTAACCGACGAGGCCAAGAAATGGATCCTCAGCCAGACCGCCGGCGACCGCAGCTACGGTGCCCGTCCGCTACGCAGGGCCTTGCAGAAGTACATTGAAGACCCTCTGTCCGAGGCGTTGATTCAGGGAACGATCACCGCCCGGCCTGCCTTCATCGAAGTCTTCCTGGACGGAAACAAACTGTTCTATCGTCCAGTGGATTCGGAAAAGACCGAAGGCGTGCTGCTGTACGAGAACAGCTAGGTAGCAAGCTATCAGCCGTCAGCTTACGCTGGCGGCTTTTCTTTCGCTTTTGGGGTCTTGGAGCTGGGGAATATCTGTCATGGAAATCACTGTCTATTCTGCCCCTTGGTGCCCCGACTGCCGCGAGGCCAAGCGCTTCTTAAAAGAGCACAATCTACCCTTTAAGGAAATCGACATCGAAAGCACCCCCGGCGCCGCCGACGAGGTCGTCAAGCACACTGGCAAGCGGGCCATCCCCCAGTTCGTCATCGACGGCGAATGGCTCCAGCCCTACCGCATCGGCAAGGGCTTCTTATACGAAGAAATGTCGAAAAAGCTAGGAATTCCCAAGCCTTAAGGTCCACCCGTACATCGCCTTCCGTACCCTAGGAAAGTCACCCCCATGGCCTCAACATAGGGAGGTCACAAGTCTGTCTGGACGGGCACGGAACTCCTCTCCCCGATCGCCGCCAGCCAAAATTGACCATGGCCGAAGACCACATTCCAGTCAAAGAAGAACCGGTTTGCCACTCCTGGCCGCGCGTCGTTCAGAGTGCTGTAGCCCTATTCCTGCTATTGGTGTCCGGCTTCCTGGTCCACTACTACTGGCCCCCGCCCACCGATGACCTGCAGGCCCAGGTGGTGCAGCTTTCGCGCCAGGTAGACGAACTCCGCCAGGAACAGGCCATGCCGGCGTTGGTGCTCAACCGGTACCGCAATTCGATTTGTTACATTTTCGGCGTTTATCGGGTCGGGTTTGCTGGCCAACAGCCGTCGATTCGCGCCCGCGTTTCCGGCAGTGGTTTCGTGGTTGCCGATGGACTGCTCGCTACCAATCGCCATGTTGCCGAACCTTGGTACGGAGACTCCGAGTCCACGGCGCTGATCGCCAAGGGCGCTACTCCGCAACTGGAAAAACTGGTCGCCTTCTTCCCCGGATTTCCCACTCCGGTCAATATCACTCCCGTCGCATGGTCCACGCAGGGAGACTTGGCCGTGCTCCGCATCGACGACTCAATGGCCGTCCGCGCGCTACGGCCAGTGCCTTTGGCCACAGTGGTGCCCAACCCCGGCGAGTTGGTCGCTGTGATCGGCTATCCCATGGGGATTCTAGGCATGGTGGCGAAGTCTCCTCCCGCCGTCTATGACCGGCTGGCCTATCGCCACGACGATCAGGGTGCAGCCAATGAACTAGCCGCGCTCTCGCTGATCCGCCCTTCGGCCACTTGCGGCCATTTAGGCGATGTCGTCGGCGACAAGCTTATTTACGATGCGCCCACTGCACATGGCGGCAGCGGCGGCCCGGTATTCAATTCCGAAGGACAGGTCATCGCCGTCAATGCCGCCTACATCGACGGCTTTTCCGGTGGGACGCTGGGAGTCTCGGTGGAAACCCTGAAGCCACTCATCGAAGCCGCTCAAAAGCAACTTCGACAGTTGAAGAATGCGCAAGCCGCACACCTGCAAACCTCGCAAAACTAACCCAAACAAAACCCAGGTCATCCCGAAGACCCGGCGTTTTTCAGCCGGGCGAGGGATCTCGCGCGTATCTGCGGGAATTGCCAAGCAACAATCACATGTCGTCCCCTGCCTGCTGGTCACCAACCTCCCCCTCCATTTAGAATCTCTAGTCCCCACTTTTCGGACACATTCAAGAGGCAAGAACTTTGATCCCACGCTATACCCGCCCGGAAATAGGCCGTATCTGGAGCGACGAGAATCGCTTTCGCACCTGGCTGACCGTGGAAGTGGCCGCCACTCAGACCCTGGCAGAGGCCGGACTTGTCCCCAAAGACGCTGCCAAAGCCATTCGCGAGCGCGCCGACTTCAACTTGCAGCGCATCCACGAGATTGAGGCCGAAGTCCGCCATGATGTGATCGCCTTCACCACCGCGGTCGCTGAGATCGTCGGCCCTCACGCCCGCTGGTTCCACTACGGCCTCACTTCGAATGACGTCGTAGACACCGCCCAGGCTCTGCTCATACAGCAGGCCTCCGCCATCATCGCCGAGGACCTGCAGCGACTCTCCGATGTCCTCAAACGCCGCGCCTGGGAATTTAAAAACACGCCCATGGTCGGTCGCACCCACGGCGTCCATGCTGAGCCCATCACTTTCGGCTTCAAGCTGGCCAACTGGTACTCCGAAGTTCAGCGCGACATCGAACGCTTTGAGCGCGCCGCAGAAGACATGCGCGTGGGAAAGTTTTCCGGCGCAGTTGGCACTTTCGCTCACCTGAGTCCCGAACTGGAAGAAAAGATTTGTACGCGATTAGGGTTGCAGGCTGCCGCAGTCTCCTCACAAGTCATCCAGCGCGACCGCCATGCCTATTACCTGGCAACGCTCGCCGTGATTGCTTGCACACTCGACAAGATCGCCACGGAAATCCGCCACTTGCAGCGCACCGAAGTGCGTGAAGCCGAGGAGTTTTTCAGCGAGAAGCAGAAGGGTTCATCCGCCATGCCGCACAAGCGCAATCCCGTGACCAGCGAGCAAATCAGCGGACTGGCCCGCGTGGTGCGCTCCAATGCGCAGGCAGGATTTGAAAACGTCGCTCTCTGGCATGAGCGCGACATTTCGCACTCCTCCGCCGAGCGGGTCATCATTCCCGATTCAACCACTCTTGTGGACTATCTGTTGCAGAAAACCACCAATCTCATCGACACGCTGATGGTCTACCCGCTGCGCATGAAAACGAACCTGGAGAGCACCGGCGGCCTGGTTTTTAGCGGACAACTCCTGCTCGATCTGGTCGAGCATGGCGTCTCGCGCGAAGACGCCTATCGCATGGTCCAGACTCACGCCATGCACGCCTGGAAGGAAGATTTGAACTTCCGCGATCTGGTCCTGAAAGACAAGGCCATCACCAGTCGCGTCCCACGCGCCCAAATCGAGCGGGCGTTCGACCTAAAGCGCCAGTTGCGCAACATCGATAAGATCTTCGCGCGCGTATTCGCAGACGATCGCGGAGCTGTCAAGAAAACCAAGCGGAAACGCTGACTTCCGGGCCCGGTTACAACATCCTGCGCGCGAAGAGCCATTCCACGGAAGCTGCGCCGGGCCCAGCCAGCATCAGGCAAACACACGCCGCCAGCAGGGTTAGAGGTAATTCAACCCCCACACTCTGCGCAAAAAACCCATTCTTTAAATGGATGGCGAGGATCGCCACCAGCATGTCGATCGCGTTCAAGCCCGCGGCCAACCGTGTCGCGACTCCCAGGATGAGCAGTGCGCCCCCCAGAAATTCCACTCCCATCACAATTCCCGCTGAAACCAGCGGAAGTGGAATTCCTGCGTGACCTAAGAATCCGGCAACATTGTGAATCCCCATGCCAAACACCTTCTGCCAGCCATGCGCAAAAAATACGATCCCCACCACCACCCGCAAAACCGTTAGACCCCACAACTGCGACCCTGATTCATTGTTCATCGTTTCTCCTTGGTATGGTTTCCGCGATTCCGAATTTGAAGTCTGTGACCCGCGCCACACTTCCAGCGTCCCCGCATTTCATCCGCAACCGGATTAAGCGTCGCTTTCACGCGCCATGGCGAGCAGCGCGATCAATTCCTGGAGGCGGCCCTTCCCCAAATGACCCAACATTTGGCGATTCAACGCCACCACCGGCCGGTCTAGGCCCTTCAGCAGCTTCAATCCTGCGGGCGTAATAGCCGTCCGGATCACCCGCCGGTCCTGTCGTCCGCGTTTGCGCCGGACCAGTCCGCGGCGCTCCAGCCGGCCCATCAGCCGCGTAATGTCGGGATCGCGATTGATCATACGCTCCCCAATCTCGCTGCAGGTCAAACCCTCAGGGCCCGCGCCCCGCAGGATTCGCAGGGCATTGTATTGGGTCGGCGACAGCTCATGGCGTTTGAACATCTCGCCCGCGCGCCACTGTAGCACGTCAGCGGTCCGCAGCAACGCAATGAACGCCTCTTCCTCCAGCGCTGCGAACGGCCGCTTCTGCTTGATCTCCGTCTGGATCGTCTTCACCACAACCCTATTATAGTCGTTGTAACGAATATCATCCGGTGATTACAAATCTTTACACGCTCCGGCGCAACTTTTGCGCGAATCTGTTGTTTAAACAAATAGTTGCTAGGAAGGACGAAAGAAGGAGCAAGTTATGAAGAACATTCTTAAGGGTTTCGCTGCTTTTTTGAGCATTGCTTTACTTAGTGTTGGACTCATGGCCGAGTCCACGGCCCGTTACGATCAGCAAATCCAGGCCAAAGTGACGCAGGAATTGGCGCAGAAGAAACAGTTTCGCAACCTGCAGGCTTCGGTCGAGGACGGCATCGTGACCCTGACCGGCAACGTGGATCTCTATCAGCAGGAACTGGACGCCGCCAAAAAGGTCCGCAAGACCGACCATGTGCAGGGTGTCCGGAACCAGATCGTTGTCGCTGGAACGAGCGTGCCGGATTCCGAACTGAGCGCAAAGCTCAATCGCCAGATCTACTACGATCGCGTCGGCTATGATGCCCAGTTCAACTTTGTTACGGCATCCGTCAAGGACGGCGTCGTTACCCTCAACGGATCAACCCGCACCGACTTTGATCGCGATTCTGCCCTCGGCTTGGTAAACATGACTCCGGGCGTCAAAGACGTGATCGACAACATCAGCGTCGCTCCGGTTTCGTTCGCCGATGACTCTATCCGGATTCGCGCCATGCGGGCCATTTACCGTGACCCAGTGTTGGGACGCTATGCCATCGATCCCGCGAAACCGATCCGCATCGTGGTCGAGAACGGCAAGTTGACCCTGTACGGAACGGTAGAAAACAAAATGGACAAACAAATCGCCGGCCTAAAAGCCAACCAGGTCTTCGGTGCCTTCAGCGTCCAGAACAACCTGGAAATCGCCGGCAAGTCCTAATCAGTTAGCAGTACCGATCGGAGGGAAAGGCACGGCCACATCGGCCGTGCCTTTTTTATATCTTGTGTGGAGACGGGTCTCCGACCCGTCCGCCGAGCGTAGCTCGGCTAAGCTGCCGGACCCCCTACAGCCTATTAATCAACGCCGCCACATACCCCGCCCCAAATCCATTATCAATATTCACCACGCTCACATTCGACGCGCACGAGTTCATCATCCCCAGCAACGCGGCCACTCCCTTAAACGACGCGCCATACCCAATGCTCGTCGGAACCGCGATCACTGGAACCCCTACCAACCCGCCGACCACGCTGGGCAGCGCACCTTCCATCCCGGCACAGACGATAACCACTCGCGCCCGCGTCAGCGCTCCACGATTCGCCAGCAGCCGATGAATCCCCGCTACGCCGACGTCGTATAGACCGTTCGACATCATTGCCCATCACTTCCGCCGTGACCACGGCTTCTTCCGCCACTGGAATGTCGCTCGTCCCCGCCGAGACCACGGCAATGATCCCCTTGCCATATCTCTTCTGATCCCGTTGCAGGACGATGGCCCCGGCCGGTTCCCGATACTCCACGCCGCGCACTTTCTTTTTCACCGCCGCAAACTGCTTTGCACTGGCACGCGTCGCCAGCACATTCCCATCATGCTTCGCCAACCGGACAAAGATTTGGGCCAGTTGCGACGGCGTCTTCCCTTGCCCAAAGATGACCTCCGGCATGCCAACTCGCAGCGCACGATGATGATCCACTTTCGCGAATCCCAAATCCTCAAACGGCAAATGCCGCAGACGCTGCACCGCCTCATCAGGCGAGAGTTTCCCCGCGCGCACCTGCTCAAAAAGTTTGCGAATGGATTCAGCGTTCACAGCGGACTCTCAGTAGAAGATGTTACATGAACCGCCACAACCGAGGGTGCCCCGTCCTTCCCGCGCTCTTTGCGGGAGGGCGGGGCTTTTCTGAATGCACCATCACATCAAAGGGTGCCCCATTTTTGGCGAAACTAAAAGTGGGAGGCAAAGGCAATCAGCATCTCCTCGTAACAAGCGGTTGACTAGCTTCCCGCAGTCGCTGTCCTATGCTTGCGATCGGAGCGCATCCCCAATGCAAGCTTCAGACAAGTCTTCCGCGCCTTACCAGGCTCTTCCAGGCCAGCTAGAAAAAGATGCCGTAGAGCACTCCGGTTCACGCGTCCCGCGAGATAGCTGTCATACAACTCGCTGCCCAATGTGTATCCAAGCTTCTGCGCTGTGGCATCGAACCTGCCCCGGTCAGCTCGCGCAGCATTCTGTGCCAGCTTGTCGCAGGCACCACGAGTTAAATCGCAGTCATCGTCTCTCACCGCAGGCCGCGCCGGATACAAGACTCGCGATCCGAAATATGCCAGCGCGTGCTCCAGCGTCCGCCCATAGAACCGGTCAATACGTTCGCTGGCTGCAACCGGATGACCGCTCCTCAGCAACGGCAACCCGCGGCAGGCATGATGCAAGAACCGCGCCGCCTCTTCGGCCGCATACATCATATGAAACTCCCGCACGTAAAACGCATTGATCGCCGGCAGATACACGCTGCCTTGCGCTTCCACCCTCTGCAGCATGGTCTCTAATTTCTTCTCTTCCCCGGTCGCGCGCAAGAGCAGATGCCGCAGGCGCGCATCGGAAGTACCACAATAAATCTCAGGCAACAGATCGACCAGAAATTTCGGCTGGGTGCCGTTGTGCGAGGAGTAGCGATTGATGTCCAGGAAACGCAGCAAGCCGTCGATCAGGTTGTAGATGGTGGGCGCGACATCGACGCCATCCTCTTCCCGGCTCCAGCGGCTTAGGCAGAGACGATAGTTTTCATATTTCTCCAGCGGGGTCGAGTTGAGTACGCAAACCACATCGTCCTCGACTCGGACCCATTCCACCGCGCGCTGCTCGCCCGCCGCTTGCCAGTAAAGAGCGTCCACATTTTGCAGGATGGTCAGCAGATTCTCCTGCGGCATCCGCTCGGTCAGCAGGCGCGGAAGATGTTTCGGCGCCAGGTGCGACTCTCCAAACAGCACCATGATCGCCGCATTCGGATGCAGCTGCCGGATTTCCCCGATCTTGTGTGCGGCATGACGGTCGCGCGCGCCGATCTTGCGCAAGTCCTCTCGCGGCATGCAATCCAGACCATAAATAGCCTCGCCATGCTCACGCGCCGTGGTCAGCAATTCGTAGAATGGCCCCCACTCATATCCCCAATCGAGATCGAACCGAATACGCTGACGCAGCTCGAGCTCATCAATCTCGCGCCGCCACCATTCGTCGAGAATGTGCTGGTCACGCGCGAAGATCGTCTCCACGGCCAGCACCACGGGACGATCGCCCGGCTGGGCCCGCTGCTCTAATAACGCCCCCGCCCAACGCTGCGACATCGGCAGCGCATGGTAGTCACCCACCAGCAAGACGTCCGCTGCGCAGACGGCCTCGGTCCATTGTTGTGAATCGAGGACGGACTCATAGGAACGGAACGCCTGATTGAAGTCCTGCAGATATTTTCGGCGACCATTGTGGTCGCTGGCTTTGATCTCACGCACCACGACTTCCAGCGCGTGAAGTTGCGCTGCACTGCGGCGGGACCGCAAGTCGGTGGTGGTTGCCATGATTTCTGTCGCTGGTCTCCTTGACTGCTTCCTGCGTTGCTCCTATGCTCGAAACCTCGGGAGAATCTTTTTTGCCTAATCATCCGCCGCAAAATCTGACCGTCGCTACCACCGGCGCCAGCGGATCCTTATTTCTGAAACACTTTTTGCTCGCCGTCGAACGCGACAAGCGCGTGCAGACGGTAAACTTCATCGCCTCCGACAGCGCCCTGCGCGTCATGGCCGAAGAGCTTGGACTGCGCGGCCGCAACAATCTGGTCGGGCAAATTCTTGGCGGAAAGAAGGCCCCGCGCAAAATTCAGCAGCAAGCCAACGCCGATATCGGCGCCAACATTGCCAGCGGTTCCTATCCCGCCGACGCCATGGTGGTCATCCCATGCAGCGTGGGCACGCTGGCCCGCATCGCCAATGGCATTGCCTCGCACCTCATCGAGCGCGCCGCTGATGTGTGCCTCAAGGAGAAGCGTCCGCTGGTGCTCTGCGTGCGCGAGACGCCGCTCAATAAAATTCACATCCGCAACATGTACCGCGCCGCCGACGCCGGCGCGACCGTCTTCCCGCTCATCCCCGCCTTCTACAACCGGCCCGCCAGCCTCGACGTCATGGCCCGCGAGTTCGCCTACCGGGTGCTGGCCCACATCGGGCTGCCGCAGGCGGACGCCTATCGCTGGAAAGGCTGACGCCTCTTCTACTTAGGGGAGACTTTCAGTGTAGAAACCCAAAGGTGCTGGCAGTAGATTCCCATGGGTCATGTACCGCTGGCGGGAGCTTACAAAATGGAGAAGTGTTCCCCGGGGAACATTTTGTGAGTATGGAAATGTACGCACAGAAATGTACGAAGTGGCTTGTTTTGTTTAAGTTGACAAAAGGTTCCCGTTTTGGGAATGGGCAGTTAGGTGCGGGTCAGGCGCTCGATTAGGTTTTGGTGTTGAGGGAAGAGTCGGGTGAGTTCGGAGCGTTTGGCAAGCTCAAAGTCCTCGAAATCGAATCCTGGGGCGACGGTGCATCCCACTAGTGCGAACGACTTTGGATCCTTAAGACGAGACGCGAACCAGCAACCGGCTTTGACGACAGCTTGAAAGACTTCTCCCGCCTCCGGGTCGCCGAGCACGACCTGCGAGTAGTTTCCGGTTTCGGCGATTACGTGAACGAGCAATGGGCTGCCTGAGTAAAAGTGCCACAGTTCGTCTGAACGGAGGCGATGAAAGGCGGAGAAGTTCTCGCCATCGAGAAGAAAATAGATCGCGGTGGAAGCGGCCCGCGATCCGGTGAACTTTGGCGGCAGCACTTCCTTGGCGATGGCTAAATCCGCGCGGTAGGTCTGGCGAAAATATCCGCCCTCGGGATGAGGTAGCAGATTCAGATTCTTGATCCAGTATTGAGCGTCTTTCGGCATCGCGAATCATTTTAATGGAGGGAGTGGAAAAGCCCCACCCTCTCGCAAAGTGCGCGAGAAGGACGGGGCACCTGCTTTAGTTTTGGGAACCTCTCGTGTGATTAGGCTCACCACTTTTGTGCCACTTGATTCTGATTTCATTTCGTACTAATGTGAAATTACACCGGAAAGGAGGTGGTCGGATGACAAGTTCTGATTGTAGTGGTAAGCGTGGTTATCAAAGACCAGGTGAGGTGGCTGAGACTTAGAGCGGTCGCTCTAATATTTCCGGGACGCGGAATGGTGCGTGACGGTAACCAACCACATTTGCACGAAGCGGTGAGTTAGCTTGATCTGACTTAGGTTGGATCTGAGAAAGATGGGAGCGTTCGGCATCGGTCGTGCCGGGACCCGAATTGTGCCGAAGGGGCCACGTAGAGTGACCACCTCTTGGTCAATATCAACCAGTCCACCGGACGGCCCGCGTTTGCAAAGGCGCGGGCCGTTTGCTTTTGAACGAGTGACAATTTTCCACTGGAGTGACTTTGTCCGCTGTTCAAAAGCTAGCTGGGCTCCCAAGATTCATCGAACGGCCGCTCTTCAGGGCCAATATTGCCGAAATCGAAGGTGACGCTTGATCGGTCATCATCGTCTTCGGAAGTGTTTATGGTAAGCACGATACAGACTACGATTACCAAGTCTGCGTCTTGATTCATCTGAACGTCGTATTCATTCCCCTTACCGATTACGAGCCTGTTCTTGGTAAACGCTGCGATTTGCTGATCGTCCTGAAAGATCGAATATCGAAGCCCTTTGTGCTCGTAGAGTCGGAAGCGTTGGCCGGCGCCCTCGCAAACGAAGACGCCCTTCCATATCTTCTCGCATCGGAAGTGATAAATCCTGCCATCGGAGAGTTCAAAATCAAACTTCGCCCGTAAGAGCGAGAACCGGCTGCGAAGGAGTGCCAGAACCTTGCCATCTTCCGTTTGCAACTGGAGCTTTTTGCCGAACGAAAACATTATCTTTCTCGCGTACCAATTCGAGCCTGGCGCGGAAATATCGTATTCGGACCTGAAGCTGAATTTGCGCTCCTGAATGGTTACGTTCATTTCTTCCTCAAAGAACGGCAATAGTAGGTTTAAACAACCTACCGGATCAGGGGCATAGTAGCACCGCCGCCAGCAAATAGGTTTTCGAGAAGCCGGTGGTGCGTCCGCAGATGTATGATCCTTCAGCATGGCAACCATAGATCCAGAGCACGAGAGGCAGCGACTAGCTGGGCTCTACTCCGGCATGACCGATGACGAATTGCAGAAAATTGATGAAGACCCCGCGTCTTTGACCGAACTGGCGCAACAAGCCCTGCGCGGCGAGGTGAGTAAGCGACGGCTGGTCGATCCGCCAAAGGAAGCTGCGGTTGAGCAGGAGCTGGAGTTCCAAAAACTTGTGATGCTTCGCCAATTCCGCGATCTTCCGGAGGCGTTGCTAGCCAAGGGGGCCCTGGAGTCCGCTGGGATCGAAAGTTTTCTGGCCGATGACAACATGGTCCGAATGGATTGGTTCATTTCCAACCTCATTGGCGGGATCAAGATCAAGGTGAAACCGGAAGATTTAGAAGCCGCGCAGGAAATTCTGGATCAGCCGATTCCGGAAGGATTTGAAGTCGAAGGAGTCGGAGACTACCAACAACCGCACTGTCCGAAGTGCCAATCGCTCGATGTAACTTTTCAACAATTGAACCAGCCGGTCGCCTACGGAAGCGCATGGCTTAGTCTCCCGCTCCCAGTCCACTACAAAGCGTGGCGCTGCCGCGCCTGTGAACATGAATGGAAGGATGAGGCGTCCGATGGGGGTTCTGAACCGTAGTTATTCTTTCCGTTCAAATCCACGCCGGATCACTTCGGCTGTGTCTTCCGCCAGCAAAAGTTTCGCAACTTCTTCCGGGGTGAACCAGCGGGCTTCGTCGGCGTCCCCGGCGGCTTGCACTTCTCCTGAGATGCGGCGGCAGAGGAAATCAATCAGCACGTAGTGATAGCGTATGCGACCCTGTTCGTCGCGGATCACACGGTCGAATACTCCCAGCAGTTCTCCTGTTTCTACTGTTAGCCCGGTTTCTTCTCTAGCTTCGCGGACGGCGGCTTCACGCACGGTTTCGCCCAGTTCCAGCATGCCTCCGGGGATGGACCATTCTCCCAGCAATGGAGCCTTTCCGCGTTTGATTAAGAGCACGCGGGAATTTTCGATGACGATGGCGCCGATGCCGACGAGTGGTTGGGGTGGGTATTCGCGTTTCATGGAGATAGAGGTGTGATTGTAAAGGAAGCCGTCAGCAATCAGCATCCAGCATTCAGCCAGGAGGTCTTGTGCCGACCGGATATGATCAGAAGCTGTGGCGCCCTGCGGGCGCGTGGTCTGGTTGTGCGCTTACCCCGGACTTACGTCCGGGGCTATCTTATTTCGCTCCTTCGGAGCTGGGTGCGCGGATGCACGGAGAGTCTTTAGTTGAATTTTCTGCTTCAAAATCAAAATCTCTCGGTCTGTTGCATCGGTTATGAACTAGGGGTCCTTCGACTCCGTGGACACTTCGCATTCGCGAAGTGTCCACTGCGCTCAGGATGACAGGGGGTTGGGAGTGGGAGTGTAGGCGAAAGCTGATTTTGGTGGGTAGAATGCTTGGATGTCGTTAGAAGAATACAAACGCAAGCGGCGGTTTGAGGAGACGCCTGAGCCTCCGCCCAAGCTGGGAACGAAAAGTGGCCACCGTTATGTGGTGCAGAAGCACCGGGCCACGCGGCTGCACTACGATTTCCGCCTGGAGTTGGACGGCGTGCTGAAGTCGTGGGCAGTACCCAAGGGGCCATCGCTCGATCCGGCTGATAAACGGCTGGCGATGCAGGTGGAAGACCATCCAGTTTCTTATTTCGATTTTGAAGGAACGATCCCCGAGGGCAACTACGGTGGCGGGACGGTCATGGTGTGGGACGTGGGCACCTGGGAGCCGCTTTCGCCTGTGCCGGTGAACGGCAAGTTTGTGCCGGGAACGGATGCCGAAGCCTCCGCCATGCTGAAGAAGGGAGATTTCAAAATCCGGCTGCACGGTAAGAGGATCAAAGGGGATTTCGCGCTCATCCACATCAAAGGGCGGCGCCCGGGAAGCAAAGGCACGGAGTGGCTGCTGATCAAGAAACATGATGACGATGAAGTCGAAGGCTATGACATCGAGCAATACGATACGTCGGTCCTCAGCAAGCGGACCATGGCGCAGATTGCCGGCGATGCAGACTCAAAGGAGTGGACCAGCAGCCCTCCGGCGACGCGGGGGAAAGTGAAAGCGCCCTGGCTGGCGGAGACGCTGGCCAAATTGGATAAGAAGAAAAAAACACAAGTTTCCACCACAGAGAGCACTGAGGAACACAGAGGTAAAAAAAAACTAAAATCAACCGCTGAGAACGCAGAGAGCGCCGAGAAAAACAAAATCAAAAAGGGCGTTCCCTCTGCGATCTCGGCGAGCTCTGCGGTG
Source organism: Terriglobales bacterium (assembly GCA_963802555.1). Lineage (GTDB taxonomy): Bacteria > Acidobacteriota > Terriglobia > Terriglobales > Acidobacteriaceae > DATBAX01. The sequence continues at coordinate 2,399,498 of CAWDJD010000002.1, forward strand.
AAAAACTTGGCGGGAGCTGTAGCACGGAAGATGCCTATGGCCGTTCATCCCATGCTGGCGACTCCGGTCGAGAAGCCGTTCGATAGTCCGGAGTGGCTGTTTGAAATCAAGTGGGATGGTTATCGTGCCATTGCGTTCATCGAAGATGGCAAGGTGCGGCTGGTTTCCCGCAATCAAAATGATCTGACGACGCAGTTTTCGGAACTGCGCGATTTGCCCAAGGCAGTCAAGGCAAGAACGGCGATTCTGGACGGCGAAATTGTGGCGCTGGATGACGCCGGGCGGTCCTCATTCAGCCTGATGCAGCAGCGCACAGGCATTCGCAAAGGAGGGCGGCGGGTTGCGGGACGTGCGGATGTGCCGGCGCTTTACTACGCTTTTGACCTGATTTATTTCGACGGATTCGATCTACGCCGGGTCCCGCTCGAAGAACGGAAACAAGTGCTGGCGGGAATCATTTCGACCAGCGAGGTCCTTCGCCATTCCGACCACTTCGACAAGGGCGTGGCCTTGTTCGCCGCCGCTAAACAACAGGGGTTGGAGGGCATCCTGGCGAAAAAGCGCAGCAGTCATTACGAAGAGACCCGCAGCCACGAGTGGCTCAAAATCAAAATCACTCAGACCGTCGATTGCGTAGTTGGGGGATACACCGAGCCGGAGGGCAGCCGGGAATATTTCGGGTCGATCGTGCTCGGGTTGTATGACAAGAAGGGACGACTGATCCATGTCGGGCAGGGGGGGACCGGATTCGACCAAAAGATGCTGAAAGAAATCTGGCAGATCCTGTACAAGCTGGAGACCAAGCGCAGTCCATTTCACGGTGATGTGGATGCGAAAAATGTTCACTGGGTGAAGCCAGAACGCGTGGCTGAGATCAAGTTCTCGGAATGGACGCATGAAACGGCCGAGGGTGGGCAAAAATTGAGGGCGCCGGTTTTTCTGGGATTGCGCGAGGATAAAGATCCTAAGGAGTGTACGTTCGCTGACCAGGGCTGAGGCCGATTTGCTGGAAAGAGAAAAGCGGATTCCTCCCTTCCCTTTGCTTCGGTTCGGAATGACAAGGGTGTTAGTTTCGCTGCGGTTCGGAAGGACAAGGGCGTTCGCTGCATTGCGGAATGACAGAGTGCGCCGCTCTTACTTGATTTCCTTCATCGGCAACAGCGAGCCGTAGTCTCTTCCTGAGGGTTCAACGGCGCGGGCGACCACGCCATCGAAGGCATCGCGAAATTCCGGATACTTCCCCACCAGTGCTTTGATGACCGTCATGTTTTCCGCGAAAGTCTGAGTGGTGTTGGAGACATCCGGCGATTGGTATTTCACGACCAAATCGAGTTCGCTGGCCACCGTGAGCGGGAAAAGCGCGGTCAGCTTGTAGGTTTTCCCGGCGATGGTCAGGTCGGTGGTCGCGCCATCGGCTGGCAGGTCTGAGGGTTTGACCGCCTGCGCCTCATCGTAGAGCTTGTCGGTCTTTTGGGTGTACATAAAAGGAACGGGGACCAGCAAGTCGCGGGCTTCCCCAAAATAAAGCCAGGCATTGTGGAATTGCCCCTTGGTCTTAAACTCGCGCGCGCGATTGGCGAACCAGTCGCCATCGTGACCCGCGATCTGCGTGGCCTTGGCATAAAATCCGCCGAGCTTCCAGTCGGTCCCCGCCTGCTGTAGAACGAACGCTACGGTGTATGTTCCCTTTGTGGTTGCGGCGTCCACAATCACGATGGCATAGGTTCCCGGCGGCAGATTCGGGATCACAAACTCGGAACTAGTGGAGGTTTGTCCGTTGGGACCAAACACTCCACAGAGGAACTCGGCGCGATCCAAGGGCGCGGTGCCTTCGACCTTGAGCAAGAAAGGCGCCCGCGGCGTCGCCTTGGCCCCAGAAAGGTTCGGCTGATTGTCCTTGACGACTGACTCGATGCCGGAAAAATCGGCAGCCAGACTGGGAATGGCATTCTGGCGCAGGGTTGCCGCATCGCCTTTGGCGGCGAGGTCGAAAAAGCGCTGCCCCGTATTCACCAGCGCAGTCTTGGTGGCGGGATCCATGTCCTCGGTGGTGAGGCAAGTTTGCGCCTGGGTTGCCGCGGAAAGGACAGCCACGGTGCCCAGCAGCAGCGCCGTAAGCCAGGTTAGGTGGCTGGTATTTCGGGAATCGTTCATAGCCCTTGGTAGTCCGGGGTTATCTTAACTCTGAGGAGCCATTTGCGACACCACAGATTTGTGCTCCGGAGGGGCCCGGCTATCCTGCTCTTTTTCGGCTCAATAACTCAGCACTCTGCTCGGCGGCCTCTTTTACCAGAAACCCCATTTTCGGATGCGTGGGCTCAAGATCCACCGCGATGCCATGGTCACGGAGCGTTTGTGAGGTGAGCGGCCCGATCGAGGCGATCATCGAACGATTCAAGGAGTGGACCAGGTCTTCGCGCAGGTGCATTTCCTCGGCGACCTGAATTAGATGATAGATCTGCACGGATGAAGTGAACATGGCGACGTCAATCTGGTTGCCGGTGATGGCAAGGATGGCTTGGCGCAGCGGGCCGGTGTCCTCGGGGAGGGCCCAGTGATAGACGTGCACGGGGAACACCTCGGCGCCGCGCTCTTTGAGTCCGGCGTAGAGTTCGAGGCTGGGGACACCGTACTCCTGGACAGCGACGCGGCGGCCCTTAAGCGGAAACTTGTCAGCGTTCTGGTCGAGGACCTGTAGAATTTCCCGCCAGGTATTGGGTTCGGGAACAGTCAAAGCAATCGGCACTCCTAACTCGCGCAGGACGGCCACAGGTTTTGGGCCGCGGGCTACGACGGTCGTCCGGCTAAGGGCCGCGACAAATTGTTCTCGCGAACATACGGGCTCGACCGCTTGTACGAGGGCACGGGTGCCGACGCCGGTCAGGAAGATGACGATTTCGAATTGATCCTGTAAAAGGCTGGCGGCAAATTGCAATTCGACAGGATTGGACTCGGAAGGGACCTCACGCGTGGAAGGGGCAACGCGGGGTTCTCCGCCATTGTTGATGATGAGTTGCGCGATTTCGCGGGCGCGGCGGCTTTCCAGCGATAGAACACGCAAACCGGCGAAGCTGGCTGTAGGCATGCAGCTCTCCTGTGTGGCTTACACCGGTAAAGTATATCCCGTCGAAATCCGATCGTTACTCCCTATCGAACGCCAAATACAACAAGCTTCCACCGCGTTCTACTTGCAAAGCGATTGCGTCTCCGGACTTGAGCTGCCGCAAGTTATGGCGGAGCATCTCCAATGAATCGATCGGGATGTTGTTCAGGCTGTGAATCACGTCGCCGGTCTGCAAGCCGCTCTCGGAGTTAATTAAATCCGCCGTCCGGGCGACCACCAGCACTCCTGACGAATTTCGCAGGTTGCCCAGCATGGAGCGCAACTGGTCGGTCAAATCGAGCGCCAGGATGCCCAGGGGACGGACAAGATTATCGTGGGAGTTGGCCAGGCTGGTGATGGCATCCATCTGGTCTTTCATCTCGAGCACGGGAATGTTGAGGGTCAGCGTTTCTTTGCCGCGCAGCACGTCGAGCTTCAGCACCTGGTCGAGAGGATGCAGATAGAGAATTGCGGTGAGCGCTGGCAAAGTATCGATCATGCGGTCGTCGGCGCGCAGGACGATGTCCTGCACTTTCAGCCCGGCGGCTTCGGCGGGACCGCCAGGAGTGACGTCGGAAATCATGATTCCCCAGTTCTGAACGAGGCCCAGTCCATTCGCCAGGGCTGGGGTGATGGTTTGCGCCCCGGCTTCAATTTCGACGCGATGGACGTGCCCGTACTTGCGCAGGCTCTCATATACGAACCGGACCACCCGGGCGGGAATGGCGAATCCCAGGCCTTCGCTGCCGCCGCCTTGGGAAAGAATGAAGGTATTGATGCCGACCACGTAGCCGTCGGTGTCCACCAGCGGGCCGCCGCTGTTGCCGGGATTGATGGGTGCGTCGGTTTGGATGTACACCAGGGGGCGATTGGGATCGGCTTGCCTTCCCACGGAACTGACCACGCCCATAGTCACCGAGTTCTGCAAACCTTCGGGACTGCCCATAGCAAAGACCAACTCGCCCTGGTGGACCGGGCGGGCGCTGCCCAGAGAGAGTATTGGCAGTCCAGTCTGTTCGATCTTGAGCAGGGCAAGATCGCTCTCTTTGTGAAGGCCGATCAGTCTGGCGTCGACGATCCGCTGCCTGCCGGCGGGTTCGAACTGACTGGCGGAATCGGTCGATGGCAGGGGCAGAGCTACCCGGATGCGCTGCGCTCCTTCGACCACATGGGCGTTGGTGATGATGTAGCCGTCTGGATCAACGATCACGCCGGAGCCGACGGCGTGCTGACGTACGATCAGCGCCGCCTGGCTGTGGTCGGTTTCCTCCAGCGGACCATAGCCGGTGACGAGCACCTGCACCACCGCCGGTGATATGCGGGCTGCCAAATCTTCCAGCGCCGAGTTGAGCTGTTTGAGCACCTCGGGCGGTTCGGCGGGACGGGCACCCTGGGCCTTCTCCGCCGGGGACTCCTTGGCTTTTGGCGAACTGCCTGGAGCTTGAGCGAACGCCTGCTCAACCAATGCGCCCGGCACCAACGACAAGAAAAGACTAAAAGTCAGAAAATAGGCGCAAAGAGAGGCCTTGCAAGTGGCCGTTGGAACGAGCATGGGACGAACTCCTGGCATGAATTCACCGTTGGTCAAGCATTAGATGAAAGCAAATGCTTAAAGGCTATTGTGGCAGAAAAATCAGTATGGAGCTCGCGGTCAGCCTCTGCACGGATAGGTGCTATCCCACCTTCCCGGTCCGGTTTCGCCAAAAGAGGAGTAGGATAGGGCTGCTCCCGGAGCTGATTTCGTCCTGACCTGGCTCGGGAGATCGGAACCGGGGCTTCCTACTTATCCGCAGCCGCATGGTTCCGCGACATCTTCCACCGAGGAGGAGCTATGCGCGATGCAGGCGAATCCGTCCCATTGAATTGTTCTGGTGCCTCTAGCAAGATTTTCCTGGCCGTGGTTCTATGTTGTGTCTGGCTCACACCCCTGGCTGCGCAAAAAGCCCAGCCGACGAATTCTCCGCCGTACGATCTGACGTCCGAGACCAAGATGAAAGTGACCGTCGACGACGTGAAGCTGCCTCCAAAAGGAAGCGAGAGAGACATTGTCCACCTGCAAGTGAAGAGTGGGGCGGACACGCTGGATGTGTATCTTTGCCCGAAGACGTTTCTGGATGACATGGACGCGAGCTTCAGCAAGGGCGACGAGATCGCTCTGATCGGGTCCAAGGTGAAAGCGGAGGGCGCGGACCTGATCCTGGCCCGCGAAGTGGTGAAGGGGGACTCTACTCTTATACTCCGGGATGAGAAAGGTCATCCGGTGTGGAGCACACGACATTGAATGGTTCTGGGACAGGAAACGGCTGGTTTGGGGCGGTCTTCGATGGCGGGGGAACCTAGTTCCTACCCTTATCCAAGGCGCGATCAGGCTTTTAAGGAGGGTGTCATCCATGATATAAACGCCCCTAAGCTATAGTAGTGAGTAGGCCGTTTGCAGGTCGAGGAACTCCATCGGGAGATCAGCCATATGGAGCTGGCTTTTGCGCGAAGAGAAGGCCAGGAAGAAGGAGGTCTTGTGTCCGAAGCACGGACGGGAAAAAGATTCCCGGTGGAATTGCCGATTAAGATCCACCGCGAGGGGGAGAGCTCGGAATCCACCGGCATCACCGGAGATTTGAGTGCCGCCGGGGTTTACATCCGCGCCGATGCCGCGCTGGAAGTGGGATCGAATGTGGAGTTTGAGATTGCCTTGCCGCCGGAAGTCACGGGAGCCAAGGACGTGGTAGTGGTGCAGTGCAAAGGGCGGGTGGTACGCAAAGATGAGCCCGCCGGCAACAGCGCAACGGACACGCGGGGCGTGGCTTGTGTAATCGATTCCTACGACTTCGTTCGCCGCTCGTAAAGCTCGAGGAGCTGACGCAATGCTCAAATTAATTCTGGCCGACAACCAGGCAATTTTCCGCGCGGGCATCGCCAAAGTACTGGCGGTGGAAGACGAGATGCGCATTGTGGCGCAGGCCCAGACCCAGGAACAGATGTTCATGGCGCTGGATAAATTCCGCGCCGCCGTGCTGGTGGTTGCCGGCGGGTTCCAGTCCGATTTCGGTCCAGTGGTGCAGGCCGCGATCAAAGCCAAAACAAGAATTGTGGTCCTGGCCGACACCGGCGAGAGCGCACAGCGCTACATGGGCGCGGGAGCGCACGGAGTGGTGTATCGCAACGTGACCAGCGCTGCGCTAGTGGATTGCGTGCGCAAGGTTGCCCGCGGCGAAAATTGGGTGCAGGACATCGCTGTGCCCAGCGAATTGACGGAAAACGATATGGTCGGATTGCGGGTGCGCGACCGGTTGACCGCCAAGGAATTGCGCATCGTCGCCCTGATCGTGCAGGGATATAAGAACAAAGAGATCGCCTCGCAGCTGGGGACAACCGAGCAGGTCATCAAGAATTATCTGCGCAATGTGTATGACAAAATCGGCGTTTCCGACCGGCTGGAATTGGCTCTGTTCACGATCCACCATCGGATATTAAATGAAGCCGCCGCCGCTACGGCCTCGGCCGCGCCGCAGCCGGGCGTAGTAGCACCTTCCTGAGAGAATCGGGATTCTGTTTCGTCGAAAAGGGCCACCACACGGTGGCCCTTTTGACTTGAGGTGGTCTTCCCCTTTTGGTTCCTTTCGGTCTGGTTCATTATTGAGTTCCGGTCTACGCCGTCCAGCAGTCCACATTTTGGACAATTATCTCGATTTTAAGAACAAGAACCTAGCTCCCGAATTTAGCCCGCCACTATTTCTTTACCCGTCAATGGTTTGCGCCTTAACCGATGTGGAGCAACGCATGCACTCATGCAGGACATACGAGCTCGTGCCCCTCGTGAGGGGAAAACAAAGTTGCGGATCAACGATTCGGAGGTGCTGTCCGATGAATTCGTTTCTTTGGCTGGAGATTATGAAAAATGGCAAGTGTGCAGCCTGTGGCCTGGGCTCCATGAACCGTTCGCACCGCCGATCGTTCTTTGAAATGTACGTCCTTCGCTTGGCTCTATTGCGTCCGTTCCGGTGCGATACCTGCATGACCCGCGCCTACCGGCCGATTTTCCTCCCAAGGGAACGCCGGGAGGCAAGGAACCTTCTCTCCCGTCAGCAATAGGCGTGGACGGGCGATTCAGCCCGTCCACGGTCTTTCAAGGTGTTACTGACCAGCCGGTTTCGAGCCATCGGATCCGGCCTCGAACTCCTCACCCATCCAGCGCTGGAAAGCAGTCATGTTCTGCGGACGGCCCAGGAAGTTTTTCACCAGATCGTTGGCGGACATAGAACCGCCAGGCTCCAACACCAACCGCCGATACTTCATCGGCGCGTCACCGGCCAACAGGTTCGAGTGATCGAATTGCACGAAGAAGTCTTCGGCGATCACTTTGTCCCACATATAGGTGTAATAGGCGGACGAGTAGCCTGCCAGATGTCCGAACGAGGCATACATGTGAGTACCGGGAAGCGGGGTGAAGAGCGTATATTTCACCGCATCGTCATGGGTAATTGCGTCCAGGTTCACATCCTGGGGCTTTCCCTTATAGATATCGTAAGAGAGAGCCGTGTAGTCATTCTGCTGGGTGATGCCATTTCCGCGTCCGAAGGCGGAAGCCCGATTCATGCGAGCCACCAGGTCGGCGGGAATGGCCGCCCCGGTCTTGTAATGATGGGCAAAGGTGGCCAGCACCTGCGGACTGCGCATCCATTCCTCAAGCATTTGTGAAGGGGCTTCGACGAAGTCCGATTCCATGGTGATGCCACTGATTCCAGCCCATTGCTGCTGGCCGCCCAAAATCCAATGCACCAGGTGGCCGAATTCATGGAAGAAGGTCACTACATCGCCATATTCCATGAGGCCGGGATCGGTTGCCGTCGGTTCGGGGAGATTGCAAATCAGGGTCGCCTCCGGCAATTGCTTACCGCGAATCCCGTCGAGCACGGGCGCCATTTCAGCGTGGGTGAATTTGCCGGGGCGTGGGTGCATGTCCAGGTAGAACCTGCCGATTACCTTTCCACTATCGATGACATCCCAGGTTTCGACGGCCGGGTCCCAGGCTGGAACACCCAGCTCCTGTCGGAATGTCACATGGAAAAGCGTGGCAGCAGTGTCAAGAATTCCCTGCTTCACCTGCGGATACGGAAAGTATGGCCGGACTGACTGCGAATTAAAATCGAATTTCGAGCGGCGGAGTTGTTCCGAGAGATAGCCGACTTCGTAGTCCCCAACTTCGGTTGCACCGGGGCTGGTACGCTTTTTTTCCTCCAGTAGCATGGCGAATTCTTTATCCGCGATGGGCCGGGCCGCCTTATCCAACTGGTCGATAAAATCGGCGATGTTCTGACCTTTCACGATCATCTTGTCGGCTGCGTTGTAGTCCGCCCAGGAGCTGTAGCCGAGCAGCGTGGCAATCTCGTAGCGAGTCTTCAACATATTCATCAGCACATCATGGTTCTTGGGATAGGCCCGGTTATCCAACGCCAGGAACAACCGGCGCCGCAGGGAATCACTCTTGGTGAACTTCATGGCGGGAAAGATGTCGGGATAGTCTGTCGTAATGGTGATCAGGCCATCTTTGCCGGGCTTGTGGCGATCGAGATAGTCTTGCGGCAGGCCGTCAAGTTCGGAAGCGTCCTTGACCGTGACCGTCAGCTTTTCGTCGTTGATGTTGCGCTCAAACATCGATTGCTCATCCGTGAGCTGATCGTTGAGCTGCTTCAAGCGGGCCCGGTCAGCGTCGCTTTTGTCGACCCCAGCGAGCCGGAACTCAAGCAGTTGACGCTGCACGTAGTAGCGCGTGGCGGCATCGGTTTGCGACAGATCGATGGCGGCGAGTGCCTGGTAAACCTCGCGATTCAGGGACAACGCCGTTACGGCTGCATTCACCTTGCGGGTCATGGCCGTGGCATGATCGCGAAAGGTGGCATCCGGATGCACTGCTTCCATCAGTTGGGAAAAATAATTCGCGGCATTGAGCTGGCGGGTGGCTTCGTCGTACGGCGCAAGAGCACTTTCGATTGTCTTCGCGCCTTTGAGGGCAACGATTTGATCGATCGCAACTTGTGCGGCCGCAAGCCGGTCATTCTCGATCTTCTCGAATACGGCAACGTCCGGTTTACTACTCCACAATGGCGGCTGGGACTTGGGGATTTCCTGCGCTCCGAGAGTGGTCACCAGGGATAAAAGGATGACGGCGATGGCACCGCGAAAAATACACCTCATAAACACCTCATTTTTGGTGCAGGAATGGTCGATCACGAACCCCATTTAGACTCTGCAAACGGCACAAAGTGAGCGGCAAACCTCCAGAAAAGTCAGCCAAAGCCCCGGCAAGGGTAACTTGTGCCGATCGCTTACGGCAAGGCGCTCACTTTTCAGTACCTGTATCGAACCACCTTTTGTGGCTAGAACGTCCGCATCACTTTTTACGCGAGTTGCATCTATTATCCATGGAATTCCGACAGCTTGGTCGTTCTGGATTGAAAGTTCCTGTGCTTAGCTTTGGGACTGGTACGTTTGGCGGTAGAGGTGAGTTCTTTCGCGCCTGGGGGGCCAGCGATGTGAAGGAAGCCACTCGTTTAGTGGACATTTGCCTGGAGGCCGGGGTCAATCTGTTCGATACCGCGGATGTGTATTCCAGGGGCCTGGCGGAAGAAATCCTGGGCAAAGCCATCGCCGGGCGTCGCGAGAAGGTCCTGATATCCACAAAAGCAACGTTCCGCATGGACGAAGGGCCGAACGAGCTGGGATCGTCCCGTCATCATCTTATCCAGGCATGTGAAGCCAGTTTGCGGCGTCTGGGCACGGACTATATCGACATCTACCATCTGCACGGATTTGACGCACTCACACCCGTCGAAGAAGTTCTGAGCACGCTCAACCAGTTAGTCGAGAGCGGCAAGGTGAGATATATCGCCTGCTCGAATTTTTCGGGGTGGCATTTGATGAAGTCTCTGGCCGTTTCGGAGCGCTACGGCTGGGCCCGGTACGTTGCGCATCAGGTGTATTACTCGCTGATTGGACGCGAGTACGAGTGGGAGCTGATGCCGCTGGGACTTGATCAGGGAGTCGGGGCGCTTGTCTGGAGTCCGCTGGGGTGGGGACGATTAACCGGCAAGATTCGCCGCAATCAGCCGTTGCCCGCGAGCAGCCGATTGCATAAGACTGCCGACAACGGACCACAGGTCGAAGACGAATATTTATACAAAGTTGTCGATACCCTCGATGAAGTTGCCAAGGAGACCGGCAAAACCGTGCCCCAGATCGCGCTCAATTGGCTCTTGCAAAGGCCCACGGTTTCGAGCGTCATCATCGGGGCGCGCAATGAAGAGCAGTTGCGCCAGAATCTTGCGGCAACGGGATGGAGTTTAGCTCCTGAACAGATGGCCAAGCTGGATCGCGCCAGCGATGTGACTCCCATCTATCCCTATTGGCATCAGCGACAATTTCAGGAGCGGAATCCTTTGCCGGTCGCCGGCAAAGAGACTACTTGATCTTTTCCGCCACCGACTTCGCCTGGGTGAATAGATACAGATAGTCCGGACCACCGGACTTGGAGTCGGTCCCTGACATATTGAACCCACCGAAGGGATGCGCGCCCACCATCGCACCCGTGCATTTGCGATTGATGTACAGATTGCCGACGTGGAACTCGCGGATGGCGTATTCGATTCTCTCCCGAGACTTGGTATAAACCGCACCGGTCAGGCCGAATTCGGTGTCGTTGGCAATCTGCATGGCGTGCTCGAAGCCCTTTGACTTGATCACCACGAGCACGGGGCCGAAGATTTCTTCCTGTTCGAGTTTTGACTTGGGCTGAATGTCGGCGATGACGGTGGGTTGAAGGAAATAGCCTTCGCCGGCTTCCGGAACGCGGCTACCTCCGGTGATCAGGCGGCCATCCTTCTTGCCCTGTTCAATGTATTGGAGAATGGTCTTCATGGAGCTTTCGTTGATGACCGCGCCCATGTTGGCGTTCTCCGCGGGATCGCCAACCTTGATCTTCTCGACCCGCGTTTTCAGGCCCTCGAGGAATTTGTCGTACACCCGTTCGTCCACAATTGCCCGTGAGCAGGCGGAGCATTTCTGGCCCTGGAAACCGAATGCAGCCTGGGCGACGCCTTCGATGGCCACATCCAGATCGCTATCGGCGTCAATGATAATTGCGTCTTTGCCACCCATTTCGAGGATGGTGCGTTTGATCCAGAGCTGGCCGGGGACTTGCGTTGCGGCACTCTTGTTGATATCGAGGCCAACTTCGCGCGATCCGGTGAAGGCGATGTAACGGGTTTTGGGATGGGCGACCACCGCATTGCCGAAGCTGGCTCCCGCACCGGGACAGAAGTTCACTACGCCTTCAGGAATGCCGGCTTCTTCGAGCAATTCGAAGAATTTCGCCGCGATAGTGGGTGAATCGCTCGAAGGTTTTAGGATCACAGTGTTTCCCGAAACGATGGAGGCGAGCGTCATCCCCGCCATAATCGCGCAGGGAAAGTTCCACGGTGGAATGACCGCGCCCACACCCAGCGGGATGTAGAACAGCGAATCGCGCTCCCCCGGCATCTGCACCGGAGTTTCAATTTTTGCCAGGCGCAGCGCTTCACGGGCATAGAATTCGCAGAAATCTATTGTTTCGCAAATGTCCGCATCGGCTTCGGCGAAGTTCTTGCTGACTTCGAAAACCAGCCAGGCGCAATATTCCCACTTGCGTTCACGCAGCAAGTCGCCGACCCGGAACAAAAGATTGGCCCGTTCTTCGACGGGGTGCGGCTCCAGCCTTCAAACGCCTGCAAAGCGGCACTCATGGCTGGTTCTACGTGTTCCTTGCCGGCTTTCTGGTGCAAGCCGATCAACTGTGATGGCTTCGCCGGATTGAGCGACTTGATCTTCTCCTGGGTCTTCAGGCGCTTCCCGCCGATGATCAGATCGTACTCGCGGCCTAGCTGGCTGCGAATTTTAGAGATGGCGGCCCGCATCAGACGGGCATTGTCTTCGCGCGTGAAATCGGTAAGCGGCTCGTTAATAAAGGGCCCCACGTGGGGACGAGTTCTATTCAGGACTGGAGCTTCCAGGGTTGCCATGATTGCACCTCGAGAGATTGCACTTAAAGAAACAGGCCCCGAACGGGACCGCTTGACGAACTTTCATTGTAGCATTGGAAAAGGAACTGTAAGCACTATGCGAGTTACGATCTTCGGCGCGACTGGCCTGTTGGGAAAAGCCATGCTGGGCCCTGCGATGGCCAACGAATGGGCATCGGATGAAGTGCACGGTTTGGGTTCGAAGGACGCCGACATTCGCGATCCCAAACAAGTTCTCGATGCCGTAGAACGCACCCGTCCAGATTGGATCGTGCTCGCCGCCGCATACACGGACGTTGATGGTTGTGAAAGCAATCGCGAGCGGGCTTTTGACGTAAACTGCGGCGGAGCGGTCAACGTGGCACGCGCGGCAAAACAGCATGGAGCGCGCTTGCTTTTCGTAAGCACCGACTACGTTTTCGACGGCAAGAGTACAACTCCGTACGAAGCTGACGCTCCTCGTGCGCCCCGCAGCGTTTACGGGCGGTCCAAAGCGGAAGCGGAAGTGCAGATCAGCGAGATTTTGCCGGAGTGTTGCATTGTGCGGACGTCGTGGCTGTTTGGGACCGGCGGGAAATGTTTCCCGGACACGATCCTCAAGTTGGCCGCAACCCGGCCGGAGATCGATGTCGTCAGCGACCAGCGGGGCTCTCCCACTTACACGGTGGATCTGGCCCGCGCGATCATTCAGCTATGCCATGCCGGAGCAACCGGCATCGTGCATGCTACCAATCGCGGCGAGTGTTCGTGGTTTGAATTCGCAGAGGAAATCATTTGTGGGGCAGGGTTAAAAACGGTGGTGCATCCCACCACGAGCGCAAAGTTTGTCCGGCCTGCCGAAAGACCGCAATATTCCGTACTGTCACCCAGGAGCCTCGAGAGGTATGGCATCGCCATGCCCTCCTGGCAGGAAGCCTTGCGGGCTTATCTTGGGGAGGGGTTCTAAGGCGTCGGGAAACGCAGGCGGGTGGTTGGATAAGTAACGCATAACGGGCGGCCTTATTGTAGGATGCCATGTTTGGTAATTGGATCCGCACCGAGGGACGATGGCAAGCTCAGAGGATTCCAGTCGAGCTCAGAGTACCGGAGGCAAGCCGCCGGAAACCAAGCCCGACGCCGCACAGCCCGATGCTGCACAGGATGATCGCCGCTCCCAGTCGAGAACGGAAACCGTCCTTTCCGAAATCGAGGACGCCACTTATAAGGTTCTTCGCAAGCACGAGGACAAGAAAGCCAAGTAACTACGGTTAGGGCGCATTCCTGCGATCGTTCGTCCTCTGGGAACGCCGCCGGTTGTTTTGCGATTTCGTCAGCTTCGAGTGGCACTGACTTTCAGAAGCACAGCTGCACATTGAGAATAATCCGGCAACCGGAGGACCCATGCTGCTTACATCAGTCGATTGGATTGTGATCGTCGGCTATCTGCTGGTGAATTTACTGATCAGCATTTACTACCGGCGAAGGGCCAGTGGCAGCACGGAAGAATTCTTCATCTCGGGCCGCGATGTTTCCTGGTGGCTGGCCGGAACTTCCATGGTGGCCACGACCTTCGCAGCGGACACGCCTCTGCTGGTATGCGGCCTGGTCGCCAAACAGGGCATCGCCGGAAACTGGATCTGGTGGGGCTTGTGCGTGGGCGGCATGTTGACGGTGTTCTTTTTCGCGCGCTACTGGCGCCGCTCGGAAATTTTGACGGACGTGGAGTTTGTCGAAGTGCGCTACGGGGGCAAACCGGCGGCTTTCCTGCGCGGGTTCAAGTCCATCTATCTCGGCCTTTTTATGAACTGCTTCATCCTGGGATGGGTGACGCAGGCGATGATCAACATCATTACCGTGCTGCTGGGCCCGGCTATCGAGCAGGGGCGAGTCGTGCAAATAGGATCACTCCACTACACTCTAGGCGATCCCCACACGACCTCGCTGCTGATCTGTGTGCTGGTCTTAATTCCCTTCACTGGGCTTTACACCTTTATCGGCGGGCTTTGGGGGGTGCTGGTCACCGATCTCTTTCAGTTCATCTTAAAGATGGCCATGATCGTTGTGCTGGCCTGGGTGGCTGTGGCAAAGATCGGTGGGATGCAGGCCTTGCAGGTGCATCTGCAAACCATCCGCACAAATACCGAGCGGAGTGGAGTACACACCGCAAACCCAGTCGCATTCCTGCCAGACTTTCATTCGGGATGGACCACTGACGCCATCTGGACGCTGCCACTCCTCACTTTCTTCGTGTATCTCGGAATGCAGTGGTGGCTGGCCTGGTATCCCGGCGCCGAGCCTGGCGGCGGCGGTTACGTGGCGCAACGCATGTTCAGCGCCAAGGATGAGAAGAATTCTCTGGGCGCAACCCTGTGGTTCAACATCGCGCATTATGCGCTGCGGCCCTGGCCGTGGATCATTACCGCGCTGGTGGCCATCGTGGTGTATTCGCCGAATGGTGGAATGCATCCCAGCGCAGCTTTTGCGGCGAATCCGGAGCAGGGCTACGTGATGGTCTTGCGCGACTATCTGCCGCCTGCGCTTCGGGGATTGATGGTGGCGGCATTTCTGGCGGCCTTCATGTCCACCATCGGAACACAATTGAATTGGGGCAGCTCGTATCTGGTGAATGATCTCTACAAGCGTTTCATCGTGCGGAATTCGACTGAAAAGCATTACGTATTGATCAGCAAGCTATTCACCGTCCTGCTTGTATTGGGCACCGGCTATACGGCAATGCAACTGACTTCCATTAAGCAGGGATGGGAGCTGGTGCTGAACATCGGGTTTGGGACCGGCGCCGTGTACATCCTGCGCTGGTATTGGTGGCGGATCAACGCCTGGAGCGAGATTTCGGCGATGATCGCGGCGGCAGCCGTCACGTTTGGACTCAATGGCGTGGTGTTTACTGGAAACGATTCGGTGCTGTATGCCAAGAAGGCTCTGATCACGGGCGGGATCACCACGATCGTCTGGCTGATCGCGACGTTTGTCACTCCCCCCGAGTCCGACAAAACGCTGGTGGCATTCTATAAACGCGTGTATCCCACGGTGTACGGATGGAAGCGGATCGCGAGACTGGTTCCAGAGATGGCGGAAGTGCGCGATGTTGCCAGCAACGCCTTCAACTGGGTGATGGGCGTAATCGTCGTTTACGGATGCTTGTTCGGAATCGGCAAACTAATTTTCGCTGAGTGGTTCTGGGGCATCCTGTTGCTGGCGGTCGCGGGAATTGCCGGTTATTTGATTTTCTGGGATCTTTCCCGCCGCGGGTGGGCGACTTTGTCGGGAACCGCCAATGGTGACTAGCGACAATGCCGTCAGGCTACAATGGCACAATGAGCCGCACAGCATGAACCGCGAATACGTCAAGCGCTATAGTCAGGAACTGCAACGAGACATGGAGGTGTTGGTCTTCGGGCATGCCGGCATGCCTTTGATCGTTTTCCCCACTTCCATGGGCCGATTTTATGATTATGAAGACCGGGGAATGATCGCGATGCTCGCGCCCAAAATTGATCGCGGCGAACTGCACGTTTTCTGCGTAGACAGCGTTGACAGCGAAAGCTGGTACAACAAGAGTGTTCATCCCCGCCAGCGGGTGTTGCGGCATTTGCAATACGAGCGTTATCTGTTGCACGAACTGCTTCCGTTGATCCGCTCAAAGAATGCGTCATCGCAACTCGCTTTAACCGGTTGCAGTTTTGGCGGTTATCACACCATGAACTTTGCGCTCAAACATCCTGATCTGGTGAGTTATTGCGTGAGCATGGGCGGGGCATTCGACATTCATCAATTTTTGAATGGTTATTACGATTCGGATTGTTATTTCAATTGTCCGCCGGATTTTCTCTCCAACCTGACGGACGACTGGTACTTGAGCCGCTACCGGCGCCTGAACATCGTTCTGGCGACTGGCGAACAGGACATCTGCAAGGACGAGAACATCCGGCTGTCGGGCATCCTGAATTCCAAGGCGGTCCCGCATTGGCTGGACGTCTGGGGAAATAATACCGGGCATGATTGGCCATGGTGGCAGCAAATGGCGGTAAAATTCTTTCTCTAGTTCCGACTTCGCCTCTCAGCAGGAGTCTTTCGTGAGCGCAAAGAAAATCGGCATTATTTTTGGACAGGAAAATACCTTCCCGCCGGCGGTCGTGGACCGCATCAATCAGAAAAAAGCCCCGGGTGTGACCGCGGAGTTTGTGAAGCTGGGCGGCGTCAAGATGGCCGAGCCCAGCGGATATCGCGTGATCATTGATCGCATATCGCACGATATTCCTTTCTATCGCGCATATTTAAAGAATGCCGTGCTGACGGGAACGATCGTGATCAACAATCCATTCTGGTGGACAGCGGACGACAAGTTTTTCAATTATTCATTGGCCACGAAATTGGGCGTGGCCATTCCGCCTACGGTCATCCTCCCGCACAACAAGCATCCCGAAGGCACGACTGACCAGTCGATGCGCAATCTGATCTTCCCGCTGAACTGGGACGAGATCTTTCACTACGTGGGATTTCCTGCCTTTCTTAAGCCCTATTCCGGCGGCGGCTGGAAACACGTGTACAAGGTCCATTCGCCGGAAGAATTTTTCCATTACTACAACCAGACCGGCGACATGTGCATGACCCTGCAGCACGGCGTCGAGTTCAAGGAATATTTCCGCTGCTACGTGGTGGGACAGGAAGAGGTCCACATCATGCACTATGACCCGAAGGCGCCGCATCACGAACGCTACGTGAAAAATCCTCCGCCGATCGATCATCGCCTTCACGAGCGGGTGGTGAAAGATGCTCTGACTTTGTGCCAGGCGCTGGGATACGACCTGAATACAGTCGAGTTTGCGGTGGAAGACGGCATCCCCTACGCCATCGATTTCATGAACCCGGCGCCGGATGCGGACATCCATTCCGTGGGTCCGGAGAACTTTGCGTGGATCGTGGACGCAGTCGCGGAACTGGCTGTAAAAAAAGCCCTTAGCAACGAAGATCCAGCGCGGGAATTGCGCTGGGCGGCGTTCCTGGCGGGCGAAAAGCCGGCAAAAACCGCACCGGCCAGGGCATCCAAGAAGAAAGCCAAGGCTTAGCGCTCAGCCCGGAGTTATACTGTTTTCGCTAAAATCTGCCGGCTCGAGATCGTGAGCCCCGGCCCAGGTAGTCTCCATGCCGCCGACTTTCACCATCGGAATCGAAGAAGAGTACCAGACCATCGACCCGGTCACGCGTGACCTGCGTTCGCACATCCACGCGGAAATTATCGAGAAGGGCAAGCTGCGCTTGCAGGAGCGGGTGAAAGCCGAGATGCATCAGTCGGTTGTCGAAGTTGGAACTTCGGTCTGTGCTTCGATCAAAGAAGCCAAAGAAGAAGTAAAAAAACTGCGCCGGGACATGATCGGGCTGGCGCGGGAAAATGGCTTGTCGCTCGCCGCGTCAGCGACCCATCCCTTTACGGACTGGCGAACCCAGGACATCAATCCTGACGAACGATACAAGAACATTGTTGAGGATTTGCAACTGGTGGCGCGTGCCAATTTGATCTTCGGCCTGCACGTGCACATTGGCATCGAAGACCGCGAAACTGCAATCCAGTTGATGAATCACGCGCGCTATTTTCTGCCGCATATCCTGGCGCTCTCGACCAATTCCCCGTTCTGGCTGGGTATGAACACTGGATTGAAGTCTTATCGCTGTAAGGTGTTTGATAAATTCCCGCGCACCAACATTCCCGACTATTTTCCGAGTTGGGGAGAGTACGAAAACTTTATCAAGCTGCTTATTAAGACCAATTGTATCGACAACGCGAAAAAGATCTGGTGGGACATTCGGCCGCATCCATTCTTCAACACGCTGGAGTTTCGGGTATGCGATATCCCCATGCGCGTCGAGGAAACCATTGCACTGGCGGCATTAATCCAGGCAACGGTTGCCAAACTGCATAAACTCTACACCGCCAATCAGGGATTCCGTCTCTACCGCCGCGCTTTGATTATGGAAAATAAATGGCGCGCTTCCCGCTACGGCCTGGACGGAAAGATGATTGATTTCGGGAAGCAGGTCGAGGTGCCGGCCCGCGATCTGATTCTGGAATATCTCGAGTTCATCGACGACGTGGTGGATGAACTGGATTCTCGGGAAGAAATCAATTACATTCACGAAATCCTGAAGAATGGAACCGGTGCCGACCGCCAGTTGCGCGTTTTCGCGGAGACTGGCGACCTGAAGAAAGTAGTGGATTACATCATTGAGGAAACGGAAGCTGGTTTGAGCGAGACAGAGGTTCCAATTTCTGCTAGAAAAGTAGGGTAATGAATTCTCCTGTCACCCAAGCCAACCGGCAGCTGAATCGGCTTCCTTTCGATCCTGAACTCACCCCCGGTGCCCGCAATGCGGTCGAAGTTTGCCTGCGGATCAAGCCAACCGAGAAAGTTACAGTCATCACCGACGAAGCTACCAAGGAGATCGCGGCCAGCATCGTCGCCGAAGTTGAGAAGTTAGGCGCTCCCTATCACGCGTGGATTCTCGAAGAACTTTCGCCGCGTCCTCTCACCGATTTGCCCAGAGAGATTCTCGAAGACCTCGAAACCAGTCAAGTCAGCATTTTCGCGGTGCAGGCGCAAACCAATGAGCTGCGTTCACGCATGCAGATGACGGATGTGGTGAATCGCCGGAAGATTCGCCACGCCCACATGGTCAATATCAACCGCCAGATCATGCTTGAGGGCATGCGAGCGGACTTCCTGAAAGTGGACCGCATAAGCACCAAGGTCATCGAAATGGTGCGCAAAGCCAAACAGATTCGCGCCAAGACAGAAGCTGGTACGAATTTGGTCGCGGACTTGAATCCTAACTATCACTGGTTGAAAACCAGCGGCATCATCAGCCCGGATAAATGGGGAAACCTGCCTGGCGGAGAAATATTCACCACTCCAGGTGAGGTCAATGGAACATTTGTGATCGATGGTGTGGTCGGTGATTATCTATGCGCCAAGTTCGGAGATCTGGCACAGAACCCGCTGACCATTCAGGTGAAAGGTAACCGCCTCACCGAGGCGCACTCTTCCAACCACGAACTCGAAAGCGACTTCTGGCGCTATACCCACACCGATGCCAACAGTGATCGCGTGGGCGAATTTGCCATCGGCACCAACATCGGATTGAAAAGCCTGATCGGCCAAATCTTGCAAGACGAGAAATATCCCGGCGTCCACATCGCCTTCGGCAATCCTTACGGCGCACATACCGGCGCGGAATGGGATTCCTCCACACACATTGATGTGGTCGGCAGGAAATTCGACATCTGGGTCGATGACGAACAAATCATGCGTCAGGGACAGTTCCTGCTGGAGGCTTAGAGCCAGCTCATGATTCCCGCCCTCCGCCAGCGCTTTAACACCAACTTCTCGCCGGACAAATACCGGGCGTTCCTGAAATTGATGGAAGACCGTTGCGGAGCGCCAATAAAGTTCCGGCTCGCCGAAACTCCCTGCTTCTTCCCCAAACCTCTCCTCGATCAAATGTCACAGTATGGCAAAGAGTTGGTCCGCCAACTTGATACCGTGGATTACCGCAAAGCTTCCTTCCATGCGATCCCGCCAGAGTTTAATGTGCCTCGAGAAAATCCTCATCCCATGTTCATCCAGGTGGACTTCGGGTTGGTCCGCGACAAGTCCGGCGTTCTGCAGCCAAAATTGGTCGAGCTGCAGGGCTTCCCTTCTCTGTATGCATACCAGGCCGCGCTTTCGCAAGCCTACATGGAAGTATTCGGCTTGGATAAGAATCTGAAGTACTTGCTGGGAGGATTGGACGAAGAAGGTTATAAAGCGCTTTTACACCGCGCCATCGTCGCCGATCACGATCCCAATCAGGTCATCCTGATGGAAATTGACCCGCTGCATCAGAAAACTCTCCCCGACTTTCTGCTGACTGAAAAGCTGTTGGGAATAAAAACAGTGGCCATTACGGATATCAAGAAAGTGGGCAAATATCTCTTCTACGAGCGCGATGGCAAGCGCCTTCCCATTGGCCGTATTTACAACCGGGCAATTGTCGATGAACTGGTTCGCAAGGACTTAAAATTGGCTTTCCACTTCAACGATGACCTGGCGGTGGAATGGGCGGGGCATCCCAATTGGTATTTCCGCATGAGCAAGTTCTCTTTGCCATACCTGCATCACGAATGCGTGCCAAAAAGCTGGTTCCTTGATCGGATAGAACGAGTACCCGAGGATCTCGAACACTACATTCTCAAGCCGCTGTTTTCTTTTGCCGGGCTGGGCGTAATCATCAATCCGAAAAAAGAAGACTTCGCCATGATCCCCAAAGAAAAGCGTTCGCAATACATTCTTCAGGAGAAGATGAACTTCGAACCGGTGATCGAGACGCCATTCGGCGGCACCAAGGCTGAAATTCGCATCATGTACATCTGGCTGGAGGAACTGCTGCCGGTGATGACCATTATTCGCATGGGTCGTGGTTCAATGATGGGGGTCGACCACAATCGCAATCTGGAATGGGTAGGGGCTTCCGCTGGCTTCTATTCGGAGAACAACTCCTAAACGTCAGGGTTCCAGCTTGAAAATTCTATCCATCAACAACCACTTCTCGCCCGGCGCGGCTTCCGGCAGCGGTTTCTGAAACTTCCACATGAGTTCCTCCCACGCCTGTACCTTTGGATTCCGCAGGTCAGCTTGGGATTTTTTCTCAAACGAGAACGTCTCATTCACCTCCATGATCATGAACATGCGGGTTCCGAGCGAATAGATTTCCATGTTTTCAATGCCGGAGTCTTTAATGCTCTTCGCGATCTCCGGCCAGATTTTCTCGTGATGGCGCTTGTAATCGGCAATCAACTTGGGGTCGTTTTTCAGGTCAAGCGTCAGACAGTATCGCCGCTTCATTGGAAACTCTCCTAGGTTAAAGCGCGATCCAGATGGACATAGCCACCGTCCACAAAGAGGTGCTGCCCCGTGATGTGCCCGGCATTGGCGGAAAGCAAAAACATCACCATGGCGGCGATTTCATCTGGATGGGTCATTCGCTTTTCCAGCGGGATCCTCGCCAGGACCGCCTTCAATTTCTCTTCGGGATCGGGAAACGTATCGAGCCACTGACGGTAGAGCGGGGTCATAACTTCGGCGGGAACGACAGCATTCACGCGGATGCCATAACCCAACAATTCCGCGGCCCATTCGCGCGTCAGGGCCAAAATCGCGCCTTTCGAGGACGCATAACCCGAGGTCCCACCCTGACCCGTTAGCGCAGTTTTTGAACTGATATTCACGATGGGCCCACGGGAACGTTTCAAATACGGAAGAGCGTAGTGCGCCACGTTGTAGTAATGAAGAAGATTGCGACCGAGTGAAGCAACGTACTGGCCGGGGCTGCCCTGCTCAAGGCCAACCTTGTCATTCACTCCGGCATTATTTACGAGCGCGTCGATCCGTCCACAAACTTTGACGGTTTGTTCCACCGCCTGCGCACAGCCTTCCGGAGTCAGCAGATCGACGGAAATCAATTCGCAGCCTGCGCCCCTATCACGTAACTCAGTCTGCAAGCTTTCACCCGCTTCAGTGTCCCGGTCGACAATCACCGGGATGGCGCCTTCGCTGGCGCACCCCCGGACGATCGCAGCGCCGATACCCTTGGCGCCGCCGGTGACGAGAACAACTTTGTCTTTTAATTGCAGATTCATTCTAGTCACCCACGCAGATTGAAAAACCCTCCGTCCAATGGATAGTCCGCGCCAGTAATGAACGAGGCCTCGTCGGAACAGAGAAATAGAGCGAGCGACGCCACTTCCTCCGGCTCCGCCATGCGTCCTATGGGTTGAGACTGGGCCAACTTGTCGAACATCTCTTTTTCTCTTCCCGGATAATTCCTGCGCAGGTATCCATCGACAAACGGCGTGTGGACACGCGCCGGCGAAATACAATTGCAGCGAATATTGTGGCTCAAATAGTCTCTGGCCACAGAAAACGTCATGGCGACCACCGCGCCTTTGCTCATCGAATAAGCGAACCGGTCCGGAATTCCGCTAGAAGCGGCTGTGGAGGCCATATTTAGAATCACGCCTCCCCCGTCTGCTTTCATATGCCCGGCACAAACATGCATGCAGTTGTAAAAGCCCTTCACATTCACCCGAAAAATGCGCTCAAAATCGGCTTCCGTGGTGCTCTCGACCGTCCCGATGTGCGAAACCCCCGCATTGTTGACCAGAATATGAACGCGTTCGTTTTGGAAAAGGCCGTCGAGCGTGGCTTTGACCTGTTCCTGGTTGGTCACATCACACTCGTATGCCGCTGCGTCGCCGCCGGCTTCGCGAATCTCCTGGCAAACGATCCCTGCATCTTTGTGGCTGATATCGAAAGCGCGGAGGGAAGCGCCGTGCGCCGCGAATTTCAGCGCGATCGCACGCCCAATGCCGCTCGCGGCGCCGGTCACTACCGCGACTTTTCCGTCTAACCGGAAGTCTTTTCCTCCGCCCGGCGTGCTTTTCAGAGCGAGACCCCCCGTTTCCAGGGAATAAAATCTTCCTGCGATTTCAACTCGGCCTTGGTCCGGACCTCACCACTCGCAACTTTGACGACCAGTTCCAGAATGTTTTCTCCCATCTTTTCAATCGTGGCCTCGCCCGTGATGATGCCGCCCGTGTCAATATCGATGATGTCACGCATCCTCGCCGCCAGGCTGGTGTTGGTGGAAAGCTTCACCACCGGCGCGATGGGATTCCCGGTCGGCGTTCCCAGCCCGGTCGTAAACAGGACGACATTGGCCCCGGCTCCTACTTGCGCCGTGACGCATTCCACATCGTTGCCCGGCGTGCACTGAAGATTCAGTCCCGGCTCACTCGAATATTCCGGATAGTCAAGCACCGCTGTGACCGGAGATGTGCCGCCCTTTTTCGCGGCTCCGGCGGACTTCATGGCGTCAGTCAACAGACCGTCGCGCATGTTTCCCGGCGAAGGATTCATGTCAAAACCTGAATGCACAGCTTGGGCACGGGCAGCATAGTCTCGCATGAGCTGAATAAAGCGGTCGCCAACTTCTTTTCGCGTACTGCGATTGATGAGCCCCTGCTCCGATCCGCATAACTCCGGGAATTCGGAAAGAATCGTTCTTCCACCAAGGGCCGCGAGCAGGTCGGAAGTGTGTCCGATCGCGGGATTTGCCGTGAGTC
Organism: Terriglobales bacterium; assembly: GCA_963802555.1. Classification (GTDB taxonomy): domain Bacteria; phylum Acidobacteriota; class Terriglobia; order Terriglobales; family Acidobacteriaceae; genus DATBAX01. The sequence continues at coordinate 2,422,806 of CAWDJD010000002.1, forward strand.
CGGAGAATCCGTCAGACCCGCCGCATTTGAGACCAACACACAATTTGGACAGCGGCGCGGGGGCACGTCTGGATTGATTGGCCTCGACCATGCCCAGAAATGTTTGCCGGATCGCCTCCGAGAGCATCGCCAGCTCCGACCCACTCTGCTGCTGCTCTAATATCACCAGCGGTTTCTTAAAAGCGGGATCACGCTGGTTGAGCTTTTGTCGCAAGATTCCCACTTGCGCATGCTGGCAACCAAGACTCAATACCGTGGCCCCAGCTACGTTCGGATGATGGATGTAGCCTGCGATCAGACCACATAGATTATCGGAATCCTCGCGCGTTCCTCCACAACCGCCTTCATGGAGAAGAAATTTGATGCCATCGATGTTTTCAAAAACTCGAGCCGCCTGCGGTGCGGCAACCTCTTCCCTAAACCCACGGGCCTTGATCTCTTCGCTGCTCTTGCCTTCCCGGTAGAGCTTGGCCAAGTCTGCAACCTGTCGGCGATAAACCTGGGGGCGGCCAAATCCCAGTTCCTCCTCGAACGCCTGCTTTAAAACCTGGATATTCTTGTTCTCGCAAAACACCAGCGGCACCACCAGCCAGTAGTTCCGCGTGCCCACCTGACCATCGGCCCGGTGATAACCCAGAAAAGTTCTCTGCTTCCAACGCGAAACATCCGGCGGAGTCCAACGAAATTCTTCTGATCTCTCATGGAAGTCCGCGGCCTCGTGGTGAATGTTGTTAATACTCAACAGCCCGCCTTGCGGTATCGGCTTTAGGGCTTTGCCTACCAGCACGCCGTACATGACAATATTGGCGTCGACGGCGAGATCTTCGGTGGCGAATTTGTGTTTGGCGGGAACGTTGGAGGACAACGTGTAACGGCGCCCGGAGAAGTCAATCTGATCGCCTTTCTTCAGATCGGTGAGCGCGATCAGAACATTATCTTTCACATCGACTTGTAGGACCTTATCCTGCATTGGGCTCGGGGATGGGGATCGCGGACGGGGATTCGTTGGACATTCGCAATGGCATTGTAGAACAAGAGCGGGCAGAGGCGTAATGGCCGGGACTATGGCGGGAGGCTCCAAAATCGTTGCGCATGGCCGCCATCACCGCATCCGAGACTTATTGGCGTAAATTTGTATCGGGAATGACGTGCTGTCCTTGTCGTCGAACTATTTCACCTCAAAGTGGTATGAGCCGGCTCCAACTTTCACGACATACGATCCGCTCTCTGGCTGAGTCTCCAGTGGATTTCCATCTTCCAAAAGGTGTGCTCCAGCAATCACTGGTAAAAAGATCTTAGCCGACGTGTTCGCCGGAACAGTCACGTTCAACGAAAAAGGTCCAGTGGGAGTGCCAGTCCAGGCGCTGATGATTTTGCCATAAATCGAATCGTATTCCGCGCGTACCGAATTCATGCGCGCATCGAGATGCGGATGAATGACGATCTCTTTGAAGCCCGAGGCGGCGGTCGTCGTATCAATCCCGGCGGCGTAACGATAGACCCAAGCCATCACCGACCCAAACGCATAGTGGTTGTAAGAATTCATCGACGGATCCCCGGTGTCTCCATTCCAGCGCTCCCACCACGTGGTGGCGCCTTTCGAAAGCATATAACCCCAGGATGGATAGGTATCATTCAGCAGGAGGCGATACGCCACGTCGGTGCGTCCGTGATCTGCGAGCGCGAATAACAAGAAGGGTGTGCCCAGAAATCCCGTAGAAAGGTGCCAATTGCGCGCTTCGATGTTCCTGACTAATTTGTCAACCAAACCAGGCTCAAGCACAGGAGGAGCCATCTTGGTATAGAGCGCTACGACATACGATGTTTGCGTTCCAGTCCCAACCTCCCCGTCTTCTTTGATGTAGGCCTTCTGAAATGCGGCGCGAATGTTTTGCACGAGATCGTCATAGCGCCTGGCGTCGTCGTCTTTGCCGATGGCATGCGCCATTTGCGACATCATATTCGCGATCAAAGCCCAGTAAGCGGTTGCGAGAAGGTCCTTGTTGGTATTGTCGTCCGGCGCCAGCCAATCCGCGAAGTTGGGACCGACTCCGTTCTTGCGCAGGAAATCGGGATTCCGGCTGCGAATAAACTCCATCCAGCGCTGCATCGCACCCCAGTTTTCCTCGATGATGGCTTTGTCTCCGTACTGCGTCCACGCCGTCCATGGAACAATTACGCCGGCGTCACCCCACCCAGGAGCACCGATGCGGTCACTCCATGGGGCAGGGTCCTCGGGTTCGTCGGCGCTGGAAGGAAGCGTGTTGGGAGAAACATTAGTAAAAGCACCTTGCGGAGTTTGTGCGTCCACAATGTCCTGCATGAATTTCTGGGAGAACGCTGCAATGTCGAAGTTGTAGCTGCCAGTTCGCCAGAAGACCCCCGCGTCTCCCATCCAGCCCAAACGTTCGTCGCGCTGCGGACAATCGGTGGGGATGCTCAGGAAATTTCCTCGCTGACCCCAGATGCCGATCGACCACATCTTGTTGACCAGATCACTTGAGGTTGTTAGTTTGGCCACCGGTTCGCCACCGAGGCTGCTGACGACGTCCCCGCGGATTGCATCGAGAGTAGGCGTGCCCGGATAGCCAGTTACCTCGACGTAGCGGAAGCCATGGAAGGTGAAGTGGGGAGCGAAGGCCTCTTCATCCCCGCCTCGCAATATGTAGACGTCGGTTGCATCGGCATTCCGTAGATTTTCTGTGTAGATGGTTCCGTCAGGACTCAGAATTTCTGCAAAACGCAGGCGCACCTTGGTGCCTGACACGCCTTTTACCTTCAGGGTCGCCCATCCCACCATGTTCTGTCCCATGTCGAAAATGTATTTTCCGTTTGCGATGGGCGTGACGTGCTGAGGATTGACTGTAGCGACGACCCGAACCGGCGAATCTACCTGGGCTGATATTGCGATGGAAGGCGCGTCGGCGACTACTGCCGGCTTCCATTTCGAATCGTCAAAGCCGGACGTTTCCCATCCCGGCTGTTCCAACCGTGCGTCATAGACTTCCCCACCGTAAATGTCAGACTTCACAATCGGCGATGCGGACGCCTTCCACGATTGGTCGGTCACAATGGTTTCGTGGGTGCCATCTGCATAGTTGAGTTCCAGTTGAGCCAAAAAACGGTCCGGAGGAGAAAAGAAATGCATGCCGACCCAAGTCAGACCGCTGCCGTACCAACCGTCGCCCAAAAGGGCGCTCAACACGTTCCCGCCCTTTACCATTAGGTTTGTTACATCGTACGTCTGATACAGGACGCGTTTGCGGTAGTCGGTAAAGTCAGGCGTCATGACGTCGGCCCCGACGCGGTTACCGTTCAAGAACATGCGGTAGCTGCCGAGTGCCGTCACGTAGAGTCTCGCGCTTTGCACAGTGTTTGAAATCGCAAGTGCTTTTCGTAGGTACGACGCTGGCTGCAGCAACGGGCCCGGATCTCCGACCCGCTTGTCGGATAAATCCGCGACGATGTGGGCCGGCTGCCAGTTTGCCGTCTTTTCGAGACTGGCTTCCCACTGCTCCCCTGTCGGAAGGCGGATGGTTGAGCCATCGGAGCGCGTGATCTTCACCAACGCCGCCAGCGCCGCAGGGGAGGTTTTGACTTCTGCGCTCGACCCGGCGTCCTCTGATTCGAGAGCTTTGACCGTTACTTCAATGGAGTTTTTCCCCAGGAAAAGCTGGTCGGAGATATCGCAGCGAACGAAGGTGGTCCATCTTCTCTTCTTGGCTACTTCATGACCATTCACCTTCGCAACAAAGTCTCCTCTCGTCGCCAGCTGCAGAACTGCATCCCGCGGCTGCTCAGGAAGGTCAACGGTAACGCGGAAAGTTGCAGTCGTATCCGGAACGACCGCCAACGCGTCTTGGCCCTCAACCCAAATCCACCGGATCCCCTGGCGATCGGTGGCTTCTTCGGGGTTCTCCCAACGAATCCATTTGGCTTTCCAGTCGGTCGCACGGAGAAGGCCCATCTCCCACCAGGCGTACTCCGTCGATTCGGATACTTGCCCTGCCGCATCCCACACCCGGACTTTCCAGAAATATCGTCGCCGAGATTCCAAAGCGGGTCCGTGATAGGCGATTCCGATTGATTCCGCGGACTCGGTTTTCCCGCTGTCCCAGATATCCGCGTTGCCGGCCTGTAGACGCTCGGCGCTGCTAGCCACCAGCACCCGGTAAGCGGCCTGCCTCCAATTCCGCTCCGTGTTATTACTCTGCCAGGATAATCGGGGCGTGGCCTTATCCATTCCCAGTGGGTTTTCTAAGTATTCGCAGCGCAGACGGACCGGCGTCGCAGTCGCCGCGGATGTCAGCATCATAATTGCGATGAATGCACTCAAGAATTTGACGCTCTTCACATGTTCCTCCGAAACTGAACTGCGATAAACCAGACGGCGGGGATAGTTACACGGGGCAATATCGGTGTCAACCAACGAAATCCTTCACCCCGTTGCCAGTATTATCATTTTCAGTAGGTTATGGGGAATCGGACTCGGGAAAGTAAGGACGGTCGTGGCGGACTAGATTGCCGATAGCTTTTAGTCCGCTGCTTCTGGTAAGTTCGACGGTCGTTGTGGGTTAGGGAAACTCTATTTGGAGGGGCTCACGCCTTGGGATCCTCGCGGATCGTAAACATTGAAGACCTGCGCCGCCTCGCACAACGTCGCCTTCCCAAGGCGGTGTTCGACTATCTGGACGGCGGCGCGGAAGCAGAAATCACGTTGGCCGAGAACTGCCGTGTTTTCCGCGATGTAATTTTTCGTCCCCGGGGCGCCGTCGCCATTGCCGACTGCGATCTTAAGGCCCGTGTGCTAGGGCATGACATTTCTTTTCCCGCAATGCTGGCTCCCGTGGGGTATAGCCGGTTGATGCATCCGGGCGGGGAAGTCGCCGCCTCGCGCGCCGCTGGCCTGGCAGGCACCGGCTACATCCTTTCTACGGTTTCCGGACACAAGTTGGAGGACGTGAAAGCCGCCTCCGCCGGCCCTGTCTGGTACCAGCTCTACCTGCTCGGAGGCCGCGAAGCCGCAGAGGGCGCTCTCGACCGCGCTCGCCGCGCAGGTTTTTCGGCGCTCGTGATCACTGTCGATACGGCCGTTGCGGGGATGCGCGAGCGCGATCCGCGCAACGGTATCAAGGAACTCCTTGGTTCGTCCCTGTTCGCAAAAATCCCCTACCTCCCGGATATTCTCGCCCACCCCGCCTGGCTGGCGGCATTTCTGCTCGACGGGGGCGTACCTCGACTGGAGAACATCGTGATCCCAGGCAAAGGCCCTATGGAATTGATCGACGTTACGGCTGCGTTATCGAAGGCGGTTGTAACCTGGGAAGACCTGCAATGGATCCGCCAAATCTGGACCGGGCCCATCGTGGTCAAGGGTATTCTCATCGGCGACGATGCCAGGCGCGCTGTCGATGAAGGGGTTGCTGCCGTCGTCGTATCGAACCATGGCGGTCGTCAGCTAGACACGGTATCTCCTTCTCTGCGAGCGCTTCCCGAAGTCGTCGCGGCCGTCGACGGTCGTTGCGAGGTGTTGATGGACGGCGGGATCCGCCGTGGAAGCGATATCGTGAAAGCCATCTGTCTGGGGGCCCGGGCGGTGCTCATCGGACGAGCCTACGCGTACGGACTCGCGGCTGGCGGCCAATCGGGAGTTGCCCGTGCCCTCGAAATCCTGCGCTCCGATGTGGAAAGGACTCTCCGCTTGCTTGGTTGCGCTTCGGTAGCGGCTCTGAATGAGTCCTATCTTGACCTTCCCCGCGCCGCAAACCTTGGCTAGAATTTTCTAGTCGAGCCTCTGACGAGAGCCTTATCCATGGCCCCGGCTCATCGCTGATGCCGTATGATGGTCGGTCGAGATCAACCTGGCTCGGTCAGCGGTATCGAAGAGGGTAGAGCATGGGTTCTTTGAAACTGCTTATTGTGGAAGACGACATTCCAAGCTTGGAATTGATGACGGAGGTCTTCAGTTCTCTCGAAGCTGAGGTGCGCCCCGTCAGCGAAAGCCAAAAAGCAGCTGTTCTCGTAAACCAGGAAAAATTCGATGGGATCTTCCTCGATTTGGAGATGCCGAACCTGAACGGTTTTGAATTGGCGCGCCTGGTACGCAAGTCCTCCTGGAATAAATCCACACCGATCATCATTGTCACCGGACGGGACCAGAGAGACACCATGAAAGAGGTATTCACCATCGGAGCAACTTTCTTTCTCCAGAAGCCGGTGGATAGGCAAAAGCTGAACATCTTGTTCCGAACCGTGCGGGGCGGGATGTTGGAGAATCGGCGGCGATCCACTCGGGCACCCATCCAGACCGACGTGACCTGCACCGTAGGTCAGAGAACTATCCGCGGTATCACCTGGAACCTCAGCCAAGGCGGGATGCAGGTGGAAGCCGAGGGTCTGAAATCCAGGGACATGGTGCGAGTCTCATTTCGCTTGCCCGTTTCGGGCGTGTTGCTGGAAATCGTCGGGACTGTAGTCTGGACGAAGGATACTCGCCAGGGGATCCAGTTCACCAACGTGAGCGCACAAAATGAGCAGGCGATCCGGAGATTTATCTCTGAAGTAGAAAAATAGGAACCACATCCGCCCCGGGACCGGGATTTTTGATCATGGCTGTCCCGCGGACTTTGCCAACTTGCGGCTTTGGACAACCCTTCCAACTTCAACTTTGAGTTGCTGCTGCCAGGCGCCATTCTTGTGAAACAGGGCCTGGGTTTCGCGGGCCAGGATGGCCATCTCGTCAGCGGTCAGGTTCTTGGCCGTCATCACAAAAATCGGCAAGTCTCTTAATGTGGGCTCTTCCCGTACATGGCGGATCACCTCAAACCCGTCCATGCCTGGCATGAGCAGATCCAACAGGACCGCACTCACTTGCTTCGAAGCAAGCACTTCCAGGGCTCGCGCTCCGCTGCGGACGCTCTCCGTCTCGTATCCGGCGGAGCGCAAAGTTTCCTCCAGCATTTCCAAGGTCTTGGGGTCATCGTCCACCAGCAGAATTGCCTCGTCGTCGTCGGGCTGGAGCAGCACGTGTTTACGAATAGTTTCCAGCAGAGCGCCTTTTCGAATCGGCTTGACAAGATAGTCCACTGCTCCCAGGGCGAAACCCACTTGCCTCTGGTCCAGGATGGAAACGACGATAATGGGAATATGTTCGGTCTCTGGATTCTTTCTCAGAGCCACGAGGGTCTCGAAGCCGGCGCCATCTGGCATCAGTACATCCAATGTGATTCCGTCGGGGCGCAGTTGTTGGGCCTTCTCCACGGCTTGCGGTCCAGACCGAGTCACCGCAATCCGATATTCCGGAGATAAGTAGCCGGCGAGAAGTTCGCGGGCAGCAACTTCGTCGTCGATAATTAGGATAAGGGGCTTCACCCGGCCTTCGGCCGCCACGATGGGCGACCCTGCCGGCTCGTTCACTAGCGGAATTTCAGACCTTCCGGATCCGACCGGAAGGGTAAAAGTAAATCGGCTGCCTTTTCCTAGTGCACTCTCCAGCGAAATGTGACCGCCCTGCTGCTCAACCAGACGCTTGGTGATCGAGAGTCCCAATCCTGTGCCTTCATTGGGGGTACCCGGTGCCCCTTCTACCTGGCGGAACTCCTGGAAAACCGCCTCCTGCTCCTCGGGCCGGATCCCGATACCGGTATCAGTGACAGAGATGGCAACGAAATTTCCCTCTTCAATGCAGTCGATATCAATCTGTCCGCCCTTCGGAGTAAATTTCACCGCGTTGCTGAGCAGATTGTAGAGAATTTGCTTGAACCGCACCCGGTCCGCATAAACGGACATATTCGCCACCGACTTGTCCTGAATCTGGATGTTCTTTGCCATGGCCAATGGACGAATCGTGGAGAGGACCTCCGGCAAAGCGTCCCGAATTTGAAAATCTTCGTAGTGGAATTCAAGCTGTCCGGCTTCGATCTTCGAGAGATCCAGAATGTCATTGATGAGCTGCAACAGATGTCCTGAGCCCTGTTTAATGTGATTCACAAACCGCTTCTGCTTTTCATTGAGCTGGCCTGCAATTTGCTCGGCCAGCAGATCGGAGAAGCCGACAATTGCATTCAGCGGGGTCCGTAACTCGTGGCTCATACTGGCAAGGAATTTGCTCTTCATCTGAGTTGCGCGTTCGACCTCGCGATTGCGCAGCTCGAGTTCCTGATTCTGCTGCGAAATTTGCAGGGACCATTTCTTGAGCTGGGTGACATCGCGAGCGACGGCGTACATGAGTCCTCGCTGGGGCACGGCAACTGCGTTCCACGAAAACCACTTATACGAGCCGCCCTTGCACAAGTACCGATTTTCAAACGCAAGGGCAGCCTCTCCGTGCAGAAGCCCATCTCTCTTACCCTCGGTTGCGGGACGATCATCAGGATGGATGAAATCCATGAACGGCCGGGTCGTGAGTTCCTGCGCAGTAAAGCCGAGGGTCTTTTCCCAGATGGGGTTGACGCTCTTAAAGTATCCGTCAAACCCGGCGATGCAAAACATGTCGACGGACAGGTCAATGAAGCGATTGCCGATCTCCAGCTTGGAATAGAGCGAGCTCATGAAACCGCTGACCGCCAGGCCCACCACCAGAAACGCCAGGCCTAAGAGCCAAACCCGGCGTTGAACTGCCCAGAGCCCCAGTTGCAGAGTGGCCACCGGCTGTTCCACCAGGACGCCCCAGCCGTACTGGGACACCGGTTCGTAACGGGTGAAGAAGGTATCGCCGTCCCGGCGGAAAGTACCGTTGCCCGCCTCGCCTGCTCGCGTGTGCTGCACAGGGGCATACTCGCTCAAATCCTCCAGAGGGGCCTGGTTTTGTATCTTGGGACGGGCGGCCAGGTGCCCGTTCTGGTCAATCAGGGAAATCGTCCACCCGCCCTCAAGCTTGGTTTCCATCAGGCGCTGGCTGATGGCGTCGAGTGCGAACGCTCCCATAAGAATAGCGATGGGCTTGCCGTCGTCGTCTCTCACGGGAACCGCAATCGCCATGACTGACGCATACGGAGGAATCGCGCTCCGATATGCCTCGGAAACGTAAGGCTGCCAGTGGCGGGCTACGCCTTTGTACCAGTCACGGTAGGCGAAGTTCTTGCCCAGCGAATCCGGATGCGATGGGCTGATGGCGCGCATCGTGCCCTGCAAGTCGAATATCGCGATGTAAGAAAAATCCTGGCGCAACCCATTCGCCTGCTGCAAGTGCCACTGCACCAGATTCAAGTCGCCTTGCGCCCACGCGCCGTGAAATGTCCGGCGGCTGGCGATCGACTCCAGAAAAACCGTGCTCTCGCGAAAATGGTCTTTCACCGATGTAGCTGAAATCCGGGCGATCTGAGTGCTTTCAATGGTCGCCTGATCTTCAGCCTGACTCTTCATGACCCGGCTGATGGAATATGAAAAAAGCGCAATCGGCAGAATCATGAGCACGACCAATAAGGCGGAAAGACGCCATCGGCTTCGCGCCGCCCATTTCTCGACTCTGCTGGCCATGTTCATGGTTTACTTGTCGCGGTGGTTGACGTGCATGCCGGCTAAGTTTCGTTGCGCGCTGACTTAGCGAGTTTCTCCTGACTGGCTATTCCAGTCCCTGATTTATTCAAAATGCGTGCCAGTTCCGCCTCCAGCAATGAGGAACTGACCGGCTTCGACAGATATCCATCAAACCCCGAATTCAGGACCTTTTCACGATCGCCCTGCATGGCGTAGGCGGTCACGGCCAATATGGGCAGTGCGGCGAACCGGGGGTTCTCCCGAATCTTGCGGGCGACGGCGTATCCATCGAGTATGGGCATGCCAATGTCCAGCAGCAGTATGTCCGGCTGAGTCTCCTCAACCATTCGGAGCGCTTCCCGGCCATCGCAAGCTTCAACCACGGAATACCCACGGTTCTCCAACAACTCACGAAGCAATTCGCGGTTCACGGGATTGTCTTCAGCAATAAGAATTTTGGTCATGATTTTCCCGCGGACTTAGCCAGTTTGCGGCCTTGAAAAACCCTTCCCACCTCGACCAGGAGCTGTTGTTGCCAGGAGCCATTCTTGTGAAACAGCGCCTGGGTCTCGCGAGTCAGAAGATTGAGTTCATCTCCGGTCAAACTCTTGGCGGTCATCACAAATATCGGGAGTTCCTTCAACGTCGGCTCTTGCCGTACATGGCGGATGACCTCAAAACCGTTCATGCCCGGCATCAGCAAGTCCAACAGGACCGCACTCACGAGTTTTGAGGACAACACTTCCAGAGCTCGCGCTCCGCTGCGGACGCTCTCCGTCTCATATCCGGCTGAGCGCAGCGTCTCCTCCAACAATTCCAACGTTCTGGGGTCATCATCCACCAGCAGAATCGCTTCGTCTTCATCGGACTGGGCTGGCACATGTTTGCGGATCGTTTCAAGGAGCACGGGTTTGCGAATCGGCTTAATCAGATAGTCGGCCGCGCCCAATGCGAAACCCACCTGCTTTTGATCCACGATGGAGACAATGATGATTGGGATGTTCGCCGTCTCGGGATTTTTTCTCAGGGCGACCAGGGTTTCGAATCCGGTGCTATCCGGCATCAGGACGTCCAAAGTGATCGCGTCGGGACGAAGTTCCCGGGCCTTGGTCACGGCTTCGGCTCCCGACTCCGCCATCGCAATCCGATATTCCGGAGACAAGTAGCTGGCGAGCAGCTCGCGAGCTGTGATCTCGTCATCGACGATCAAAATAAGTGGTTTCCCGCGACCTTCACCGGTCGCGACCGGCCGCACTGGTTCGCTTACGGCAGAAGTCTTGGATGTTGTAGATCCGACAGGAAGAGTAAACGTAAATCGGCTACCTTTGCCAAACTCGCTTTCCAGTGAAATGCTGCCGCCCTGTTGCTCGACCAGGCGCTTGGTAATCGCCAGTCCAAGGCCGGTGCCCTCCTGCGCCGTTTCAGCAGGACCCTCGACCTGCCGGAATTCTTCAAAAATGACTGCCAGATCCTCGGGCCGGATGCCGATTCCGCTATCGGTCACCGAAATGCCAACGAATTTTCCATCTTCGAAGCAATCGATGTCGATTCGGCCCCCCTTCGGAGTGAATTTCACGGCATTGCTCAGAAGGTTGTATAAGACTTGCTTGAAACGGACCCGATCGGCGTAGACATATTGGTCCGTTTCCATTTTCTGCTCGATCTGGATACCCTTTGCCATTGCCAGTGGCCGAATGGTGGACAAAACCTCCGGCAACGCATCTTGGATCTGAAAATCTTCGCAGCGCAGTTCGAGTTGTCCGGCCTCGATTTTCGAGAGATCCAGAATGTCATTGATCAACTGCAACAGGTGTGCTGAACCCTGTTTGATGTGATTCACAAAGCGCTTCTGTTTATCGTTGAGCTGCCCCGGTGTCCCCTCGGCCAAAAGGTCTGAAAAACCTACAATGGCATTCAGTGGGGTGCGTAACTCGTGACTCATGCTGGCGAGAAACTTGCTCTTTAGCTTCGTGGCGCGTTCCACTTCGCGGTTGCGAATCTCCAGTTCGCGGTTTTGTTGTTCGATTTGCTGCTGCGCTTTTTTGCGTTCGGTAATGTCCCGGGTAATCTTGGAAAATCCGCGCAGCTTACCGGTCTCGTCCGTCAGTGGAGTGATGACCACGTCGGCCCAAAACCTTGATCCATCCTTTCGCAGCCGCCAGCCTTCCTCTTCGTAGCGGCCTTCGGCCAGGGCCCTTTGAAGTTCGCGTTCTGGTTTGCCAACTTTTACTTCTTCGGGTGGGTAGAAACAGGAGAAATGGCGACCTATGATTTCGCTGGCCCGATAGCCCTTGATGCGTTCTGCCCCTTGGTTCCAACCCGCAACTTTCCCGGATGGATCGAGCATGAAAATGGCGTAATCCCGGACGCCGTCCACTAACAAGCGCAGGTGCTCCTCGCTTTCCCGCAATGCTTCGCCCGTTCGCACCCGCTCGGTAACGTCCTCAACCCGATGGATAATGTAGACGACGTCCCCGTTCTCATTGAGTGCGGGAGCGTTGAGCGGACTCCAGTATCGCTCCTCAAACGCACCTCCTTCCTCGGCTGGCTTCCGTACGTCATACTTCTGAATTGCCATTTGGTCCGGTTGACGGGTGGCGAGGACCTGCTTCAGAGAGTTGCGCAAGTTAAGTACGCCGGTCGCGGCTGGGTCGTCGGGATTGTCCGGGAATACCTCAAACAAGTGTCGGCCCACAATATCAGCTCTGCGGGTCATGGTGGCGCGCAGATAGGAGTCCGACGCTGCCACAATTGTTAGTTCCGGCGTGAGCGCCAGGAAAAGCGTCGGCGACGCCTGGAACAACAGGCGAAAATCTTCAGCGGTAGAAGAGTTCATATGATCCGGCGCCGTTACTTACCCCCATTGCCTAGCGGCCAGCAGCTGCGCCCTGGGACAAGAAGTCTGCTGCCCCGCTTCTAACCAAGCGCTCGAATTGGTCGAAAATCCGTGGATCCCACCAGCCCTTGGCTACCTCTTGCTTCATAGTCTGAAGTGCATCGGTGATAGAAAAAGCGTGCTTATAAGGTCTCTCGGTAGTCAGGGCGTCATAAACATCAACAATTTGCAGCACCCTGGCGGTAATTGGAATTGCATCGCCCCGGAGTTTATCGGGATAGCCCGAACCATCGAACTTCTCGTGATGGTGGCGGATGATGGGAATCACCAGGCGAAACGATTTCAGCGGAGCACAAATGCGCTCGCCCACCACCGGATGCTCATAGATGAGTTTCCATTCGTCTTCGGTGAGACGGCCCGGCTTCAGGAGAATCGCATCTGGCACTGCAATTTTCCCGACATCATGTACGATCCCAGCACGGCGAAGCGCCACAATTTGGTCCTCTGCCAGCCCGAGGTGTTCCCCCAGGCGGGCTGAATATTCTGCCAGCCGTTCACAATGCCCATGCGTGTAAGGGTCCTTGCCTTCAATACTCCGCGCCAGGGTGAACAGAACAGATTCGGCACGCTCCAGTTCGTCGGTCCGATACTTGAGCTTCAAGAGCGAACGGACGCGTGCCAGCAACTCGATTCGATCGACGGGGCGGCTCAGAAAGTCGTCGGCTCCCACCTTGATGCCTTCCAGGCGGTCGTGCCTGTCGGAGAGTGCTGTAACCAGAATCACGGGTATCAGGTAGGTGTCTGGGTTCGCCTTGATCTTTTCGCAGACCTCAAACCCGGTCATGGCCGGCATCATCACATCCATCAACACAAGGTCTACTTGGGTTCTGGTCAATTGCTGAAGGGCAGCGGCTCCGTCGGGCACCGTAATGACTTTGAATCCTTGAGTTGTGAGGAGTTCCTCCAACAACTCGCGGTTGGCGGCCTGATCATCGGCAACCAATATGGTCCCGGTAAGACTCTGGGATGACTGATGTAACATACTTCACCACTACTTCCACGGAATATGGGAAGCGTGTCACGGAGCACGGGCAAACGCTAGTTACGGAGGTCATCAAGTTCCGAGCGAGCAGGTACATGCCGCCCGTGGTTCCCAATCAAGGGTGAGCTGCCGGACGAGGAAGGAATCGAGCATGGCCGGTCGAAAAAGGGTGGAAGAAGTCGTAAGCCATCTTCACTGCGAAATTGCTATCGAGGCTTTCGGTCCGGTTGCCGCCGGCCCTTGACTCGTCGTGATCACAAAGTTAGTCTTCGGTTCGTCCATCTGATTTTCTTTTATGCCTGCTGGAATGCCGGCGAGCAGACCAACGGAGAGTTTGAACGTCGTATGAGCATCTATTGCGCGCAAGGTAGCCCGGAGAGTGCGCTCTCCTCTTCGGATCTCGAGCGACTGCTCTTCGAGGCGCTCGGCAAGTTAGGCAGCCGCGATCGTGTTCTCGCCGTTGCTCCCGATCAAACCCGCATCCATTCCCAGGCGGGCGAACTGACACAATACATCTGGCAATACTACGGCGAACGCTTGCGCGCAATCTTAGTCGCCCTCGGCACTCACACACCCATGACGGCCGGCCAATTGACGCGGATGTTCGGTGAAACTCCGCTGCCTTTGTTCCATGCGCACGACTGGCGTCATGATGTGGAGACTCTCGGCGAAGTTCCCGCTGAGTTCATTGGCCGGCAGTCCGAAGGCAAACTGAATTACCCCTGGCCGGTGCAAGTCAATCGGATGGTGACTCGCGGCGGTTTTGACCTCGTGTTGTCGATTGGACAGGTTGTGCCCCACGAAGTCGTAGGCATGGCCAACTACAACAAGAACATCCTCATCGGAACCGGAGGACGCGACAGCATCAACCGCAGCCATTATCTCGGTGCGGTCTATGGCATGGAACGCATCATGGGGCGCGCCGACAACCCCGTGCGCAACGTTCTGAACTACGCGGACGATCTCTTTCTTCGCGATACTCCCGTCGTGTATGTGCTCACCGTGATTGATAAGCAGCCCGATGGCGGGCTCGTGGTGCGGGGTCTATTCATCGGTGACGATGTCGAGTGTTTCCGTCTGGCCGCCGCTCTTAGCCTCAAGGTCAACTTTGAAATGCTCGATCGCCCGATCCAGAAGGCCATCGTGTATCTCGATCCCCAGGAATATCACAGCACCTGGCTGGGAAACAAAGCCATTTACCGCACCCGCATGGCGCTTGCCGACGACGCCGAGCTCATCATCCTCGCTCCCGGAGTGCAAGAATTTGGCGAGGACCATGCGATTGACCAGCTCATCCGCAAGTACGGTTATCACGGAACCCCTGCCACCCTGGCCATGGTCGAGCAAAATGCAGACCTGGCGGCGGACTTGAGCGCCGCCGCTCACCTGATTCACGGATCTTCCGAAGGACGTTTCAAAATTACCTTGTGCCCCGGCCAACTGACCCGGCAGGAAGTGGAGTCCGTAGGCTTCGGATACAGCAGTCTCGACGAGATGACTCGCCAACACAATCCGGCCAAGCTTCACCACGGCTACAACACAGTCAACGGCGAGGAGATCTTCTTCATCGCCAATCCGGGCCTCGGTCTGTGGGCTTACTCAGGAAGGTTCTGAGGAGTCGGGGGGAAGCGATCTTGCGGTTTGGGCAAAGGTCGTGTGATGACAAAATTTGGTCGGCTTTAGCGGACGATTTTAGAACTCTCACGGATGATCTGGGGAATCTCGCCGCGCCTGCACTGGAGCCTGACACGCTACACTAGTCGAAATGGGCTATGCACTCGAAGGCTGCATCCTGCTACTGGCGACGTGGAATGCCGCACATTTTTCGAAAGTTCATTTTGAAATTGACGCTCTGCGGAATGCACTCACAGACTGCGTGACGATTTTTCTGCCCTTGCCGGATACAACATCCAGACTGTCGATTTGGAATTCCACCGTAGTCGCATTGAGGCGATGTTCAACCGCCTGGCAGCGATAAAGGGCGTGGAATATACGGGTGCGGCGAAACTGCTGCACTTGATGCTGCCAGAGCTATTTGTGGCTTGGGACGCTTACATTCGTGGCCGCAACGACAAACACGAGAGGTTTTATTCCGGGCTGCCGTGCGTCATCTCTAGAAAATGGTGCCTTGTGCGATACGACGAAATCGGCTGCGGATACGTGGACTTCCTCTTGGACATGCAGAGCCGGGTTCGGGGCTTGGCATACGCGAAGGGCAGCAAGACGCTTCCGAAGAACCTTGATGAATGGAATTACGTCCGAGTCACGCTACGAATTCAGGCGCTAGAGAAAGCGGTAGCGGAACGTCGTGTGAAAGAAAAACAGGCGAACGAGCACCGCCACAGGGCACGCTGAATCGCACTGAATTTTCCTAAAGTATCGGGCGCCTTCCGAGAGAGCCCATGGTCTACGCTCCAGGCTTGGTGGAAATTCCGTACTTGATTTCCGGCAGGTACGGCTTCAGCAGTGCAACCAATTCATCAAGCGGCAGCTTGTCATCTTCCCCCACTCCGCCCATCGTCAACTCCTGCGGGTATCGCAATTCCGAGAAGAACGGATTGAAAATCTCAAATCCTCGTTCCACGGTCGCAACGCCGGAATGATGCCAAGGCATTAGCGTACTCATCGGCTCTGACAGTTTGAAATCAGGCCGCTTCGCTGCCAACTGAAGTGCGAGGGCCACCAAGTCATGCCCCCAAATGCAGTCGGTTTTCTGGAGCTTAATTGACGGGTCGTTGTATTTGACTTTGCTGGGGTCGAAAACCGTGAAGCCCTCGCCAATAAGAGCGGCTTTGAGATACATTTCCAGCGCATGATGACCCAATGTAGCGGCTGCAAAGATTAGGATCGGATGATGGCTCTGAAAGAGATAGCCCGAAGCCGCATACTGTATCGTGCCAGCTCTTCAGGCGTCACCAGCGTCGCCATGTCACGGCCCTGAAGAGCCGCCGCTTGCTTCAATCCCGCAAGTTCCAGGAAGGAAGAAAGGGTCAAGTCCATCTCCCGCGCCGCGTCGACCAACACTCCTTTCGTTTTGCGTCGCGGGTAAACCATCACTTGCAAAGCTGCTCCACGTTTAAGTTTCGTGCCGTTCTTTTTTGCTCTGATGCCCGGAGCGGTCATGTTTCCTCCTTTTTCTCTGATCGAATTCGATCTTTGTGGTCGAGTCGGCGACCCCTAGCTGATGATCATCACGGCTTGGCATAAACAGTAATCTCCCCAGCGGCCCAGCATTCGCATGTCGCACAGCAGGCGCACGCCGCCGCATTGACCTGGCAGTCTTGCCGAGAGCGCGAGAGAACTTCGCAATCCTTGCAAAATACTCGTTGTGATCATCCGCAGTGGCTCTCCAGAAGTTCAGCGTTGCTCGTAGGCGCAACTAAGCAAATAGGCGCAACTTAATGTTGCGTGTTGTGCTTGACAGTTGCGCGTATATGTACTTTAATTGCGTCTATAATTATTTAATTGCGTCTATAGGTTTAGGCGCAACTAAGAAGGAGCGAATGCCTTGGCAAAGCGAATCCCCGAAGAGTCCCTGACGGCCATCGAGAAAGCCGTCCAACTCCAACCGAAGGGCGCGGATTTGGGGCATATCGCCGCTGCCTTGAATCCGCCTGTCCCGAAGCGCACGTTGCAATACCGACTCAAGCATCTCGTGAACTCCGGCAGACTCGTGAAAGAAGGTGATGATCGCTGGGCGAAGTACCGCATGCCGGCAGTCATCCCGGAGAAGAAGCCGGCGGCGGCGGCGGGAGAGGAGGCGGTGCCTCTTTCTCCTGCGAGCAAGGAAATTCGCCACTATCTGAGCCAAGGCATCGCGGCACGAAAGCCGGTCGGTTACAACCGAGCGTTCCTCGATTCATATCGACCGAATGAGACGTTCTACCTTTCAGAGGCAGAGCGTGCCCATCTCGCGGAAGTGGGAACGTCGAATTCTGCCGATCAGGCGGCGGGCACCTATGCGAAACATATCCTGAACCGGCTTCTGATCGACCTTTCATGGAACTCAAGCCGACTTGAAGGGAATACGTACTCGCTGCTCGATACGAGGCGGCTCATCGAATTGGGCGAGGAAGCCGCCGGCCACGATCGCTTCGAAGCGCAGATGGTCATTAACCATAAAGAGGCGATCTCATTCCTCGTGAACGAGGCAGAGGAAATTGGTTTCAATCGTTACACCATCCTCAACCTTCACGGCATTCTGGCACAGAATCTTCTGCCCGACCCGGCCGCGCCCGGCCGGCTGCGGCATATCGGCGTGGGCATCGAGGGATCCACGTTTCATCCGCTTGAACTGCCTCAACTGATCGATGAGTGTTTCAATCAGCTGCTGGCGACAGCGGCGGCCGTTGCAGATCCATTCGAGCAGGCGCTCTTTGCGATGGTTCAGTTGCCATACCTGCAACCCTTCGATGATGTCAACAAGCGCGTGTCTCGGCTTGCTGCCAACATCCCCTTCATCAAGCGCAATCTGTCACCGTTGTCTTTCACCGACGTGCCGCGTTCGCTCTACACCGATGCGATTCTAGGGCTCTATGAACTGAACCAAGTCGATTTGCTGAAGGATGTCTTTATCTGGGCTTATGAGCGGTCCGCGGCCCGGTATGCGGCGGTGAGGCAGTCCCTGGGGGAACCTGACCCGTTCAGGTTCAAGTACAGCGCCGCCCTGCGGCAAATCGTAGCCGAGGTCATCCGCGGCACGATGGACAGGAAAGCTGCCGCGGCGCACATCGCCTCCTGGGTGGAGAAAAACATCTCGCAAGGTGACCGTGAACAGTTCAGGAACATGGCGGAAGCCGAACTCCTCAGCCTTCACGAAGGAAACTTCGCCCGTTATCAGATCAGGCCAAGCGAGTTCGAAGCATGGCAGCAAGTGTGGGGCAAAGGCGCAGCCGAATGATACTTCGCATCATGGGGAAACACCGCGGACTAGCGCATGTTCGATGGAGTAGTGAGTGAGCCTAACCTCCTGTTGTGTGCCCCGATGCTGCAGCGTAACCTGAGTCAGCATGTCCAAATGCGATTCGGGGCGGGGTTGCAGTCTTAACGGGACGTGATAGGCAATCGAAATGGAAGTTGTGACAAAACTACCCGAAATCGGGGCCGATGACTTCGCGCGTCGGTTTTCTCTGCGTTCGGCCAACTGAATGTGGTTTCTCGGCGCTGGCGCATCAGCCTCCGCAGGCATTCCAACAGCCTCGGATATGGTCTGGGAGTTCAAGCAAAGACTTTTTGTGAGTCAGCGGCGGGTATCACCGCAGACCGTCGCCGATCTGTCCAGCCCGACGATTCGCCCCCAGCTACAAGCGCACATCGACTCATTGGGCAAATTGCCGACAGCCGGATCGTCGGACGAAATTACTGCTGCGCACTTCCGGCAGCGCATGTGTTCCGAGCTCACACGCCGAATCTCTGCTGGCGGGATCGCATAGCCACACTTCGGGCAGGCTATCGCGAGGGAAGCGGCCCTGACGTAGGAGGTGGTGTCGTTGACGAAGACGAGCATCCAGAAGCCAGCGATGAACTTCAAGACAATGGCCCAGGTTGACGTGCCGCAAGGGCGTGGCTGGCCCACCTTTGCGGTTTTGGCAAAGGTGGGAATCCATACTGCCTGGGCTGGGATTTTCATCTTGGCCTCACCCCACTGATTGATTCGCACCTCGCCCCCCTCTTCCCTGCAAGCATAACTCCGATACCTACTCCACCGAAAAGCTCTAACCGCGGACCTCGCCATTCCCACCTTTACAAAAAACGTAAAGGTGGGCCAGCCGCCCAGCACAAAAGAGCCGGTGACTCATCAGAGTGTGCCGAAAATGAGAGTGTCATCCTGGATTGCACGCGTGCTCTACTCAGCGGATGAGTACAAGAACAGAAGCGCCGACTCAAACCTGTCCCCAAAGTCCGCCGCACTGTGCGTGGCGCCCTGGCCAACGGTCAACTGCACCTTTGGAGGCGAGATCGCGATTGAGCGAAGATGGTTCGCCAGCAGTTCTACTTCGCGCACGATTCCTGCATTGATTTCAGCGGCACCCGGAAATACTGATCCGACCTCTTGGGTGCCCACGCCGAGCGCGACCCTACTGGGACCTTCTACCAGCAACTCCGTATCTCGAAGCACCTGCCCGTTGCCAGCTTGTATCGCCGGACTCTCAATGTCCCCAGAGCCAAATAAATCCGGTCTCTGTATCAAAGCATTCAGTGCAGCTATGCCTCCGTACGAAGCCCCCCATATCGACGTATTCCTCGGCCCCGTTAGAGCACGATACCGGGACTCCACCAGTCGCATCACTTCTGTCTGCATGAACAGACCGAACTTCTGCCCCTGGACATCCTGGACTGTAGGAATATTCGGGTCAGGGTATGGCAAATACTCTCGTGCTCGTTGAGCTTCCCCGTCTGTCGCTACTCCGGCGCGGTCGATCTGGCTACCACTATCTACTCCCACTGCGATGATCGGTTCGATCTTCCCTGAGGTGATTAATCGCGTCAGGGTTTCATCGGCGTGCATTTCCACATGATCCTCCGCCGTGCATGCATCAAATGCATCCTGCCCGTCCAATAGGTATATGACCTTGTACTTCTTCGTGGCATTGGCGGCATCATCGTAACCGGGTGGGACCCACACTCGTAACGCCCGACTATTGTCAAAGACTCGACTGGCTAGAGGAACAATATCTAAATGACCTACCACGGTCGATTTGCATGACATCTCGTGGCCGTGAACAACGCACCACGGACCAAAAGGAATTAGGAGCAAGAACGCTTGTATCCTCAATTTATCTTCCCGCCCGTGCGTGTGACTGATCCACCGACCTGTGAGCCTGTCTTCTTGCAAACGCCGGTGACAGTTCGTTTCCCGTCTTTTTACGCCTGATCTTCATATTCGTTGGAGCCCAAAACCCAAAGGAAGCGCGAAGAATGGACGTGGAAGCGGCGCGATCCATAGGACCCCCTGATTGTGCTGCATTAGTTGAATTGGCACTGCGTGGGGTTGCTCGGGTGGCTGGCCCACCTTTGCGGTTTTGGCAAAGGTGGGAATCCATACTGCCTGGGCTGGGATTTTCATCTTGGCCTCACCCCACTGATTGATTCGCACCTCGCCCCCCTCTTCCCTGCAAGCATAACTCCGATACCTACTCCACCGAAAAGCTCTAACCGCGGACCTCGCCATCCCCACCTTTACAAAAAACGTAAAGGTGGGCCAGCCGCGAGGACATGAAACGTGTCGAAGAATTCTGGAAGTGGCGGGCCCGGGCCAGCCACGTGACCATGAGCCAAGGTGTCGCCCATAAGTGCGTAGCTAAATTCATCGTGTATGCGCGGCGCGGGCTCATGCAGAACAGCGGCGACAAGGAGGCAGCTCACGAATGAGAGGCTTGCAAGCAGGGGAAGGGCAAAGCGAAGCGGAATTGGGTTCATTGGTAAGAAGAAGAGTATAGCGTGGCTGCCTTTACACGAATAAGGACATCACGGGAACATCCGGTTCCCGACCTCTCAATACGAACGGGCGCACGTGCCACAATTGGCTCGTTAAACAAATGCCTCCGGTTGTCCCCGTCTTGCAGCTAAGAACTCTTCTTCTCGATAATGTTCTCGACTAGCCTGATGATTCCATACGCAAATGCCATATCCAGGAGACCTAATGGCAAGAGAGCAACATATGTCAGGTGCCTTGATGACCATGGAACGAGTACTATCAGCGGAACGTGCATAAGCACTATAACCACGATTACTACCCAGAACCATACTCGGCTTCTCAGGTCCCCAAAATACCTGGTCACAAGCGCAATCATCATCGCGCAAAGCCATGCAGCTCTCCCTCTCCCTGTGTCGCCAAGAATCACAAACAAGATGAAAATCGGAGAAGTGCAAAGTGCCATCAGGTAAGACCATTTCCGGGTTACTGAATCCCATGACCGGGTGCCCTTGGCGTCGTCCATCATTGTCCGTTCATACATTTGGAATACGCTTTGTTCGTATTGACCAGGTCGTTGGCGGTTGCCAGAACGTTGATCACCGGTATGGCACGTTCAACCCCTTTTATCGCTGGTGGCTGGCCCACCTTTGCGGTCCTGGCAAGGGTGGGAATTCATGCTGCATGGGCCCGAAAAAATTGGTCGGGGAGAGAGGATTTGAACCTCCGACCCCCTGGTCCCGAACCAGGTGCTCTACCAGGCTGAGCCACTCCCCGACTAGCGTGCAGGCCTGCGCTCAAGATCAGAAAGCGCAGGGACAAATCCGGCCGCGAAGACCGTCTTTACTTTCAAAGTATAGCATCCTGCACGGACTCGCTTACCCTGCCATCCTCCCCTATACGCCTGCGTGCCCTGGTGCGATTTCATGAAAAAACCCTCCCGCCCGCCAAGTTGTCGTATAAATATACTGTAGCTTCGTCAAACATCGGACTACGGCAGAATCTGGGATTTTCACTGAATTGTAACGTTTTAATAGATGATCGCGCTCACCGCACATAATCTCTACACTCCGCTCCAACAGGTGGAGAATCCTCTGCTCTTGCTGGAAGATCAGCACATCGTGGAGGTCACCTCGCAGGCTGCCCGTTCGGTTCCCGCAGGCGTCCGCGTAGTCGATTTTGGCGACTCTGTCCTCGCTCCCGGCCTGCTCGACATTCACATTCACGGCGGCGCCGGACACGATGTGATGCAGGCCAACCCGGCGAGTCTCTCTGCCGTGGAACAACTGATCGCGAAGCACGGGGTCACTGGTTATTTTCCCACCACCGTCACCGCCCCTCTCGATCAAATTTTGGCCGCTCTAGAGCGGTTGGCAACCGCGGTTGAAGAAAATGGCAAACCGGGCACGGCACCCGACAGCTTGCGTGCAGCCCCGCTTGGCATCCACCTCGAAGGCCCATTCATCAGTCACGCTCGGCCTGGAGTCCATCCGTTGGAGGATCTCCTGCTTCCCGACGCTGCCGCTGTTTGAGCGCTTCTGGCAGGCATCGCGTGGGCACATCCGGATCATGACCATCGCTCCCGAGCTGGACGGAGCACTGGAAGTGATCGCCGAAGCCGCGAAGCGCGGGGTTTGCGTAAGCCTGGGCCATTCTGACGCTGACCTCAAGGCCACTCGCGCCGGTGTGGCCGCCGGCGCCCGTCATGCCACACACACCTTCAACGCCATGCGGCCGCTGCACCATCGCAAGCCAGGAATTTTGGGCGAGGTGCTCACCAATCCGCAACTCACCGCAGACATCATTGCGGATGGCATTCACCTCGATCCCACCATCGTGCGATTGTTTCTTGCAGCCAAGGGGAAGGAAAACGCCGTCCTCATCACCGACGCAATTTCCGCCACCGGCATGCCCGATGGACACTACCCTCTCGGCTCACTCGAAGTTGAGGTAAAAGATGGCAAGGCGCTTCGCCACGGCAACCTCGCTGGCAGTATCTTGACTCTGGACATGGCCGTCCGCAACGTGATGCGTTTCGCGAACTGGGACTTGCAGCAAGCCTTGCGCACCGCCACCCTGAATCCGGCGTGGGTGACAGGCTTGGCCAACCGGGGGCAACTGCAAGCCGGGGCCTCGGCAGATATTGTGGTACTGAGTAAAAGTGGCGAAGTGAGAAATACAATCATCCGCGGCCAGGTGAACTAACGCTGCAAGAAATGATCTAGGAGCGCAAATGCCCGATAAAGGCGGATTCCCGCATTACATGCTGAAGGAGATATTCGATCAGCCGCAGGGCCTTCGCGACACCATCAATCCTCGCGTGTCCCTCGACGACGCCGTCGTCCGCCTCGATGACGTCCGCATCAGTGCCGAGGAATTACGCTCCCTGCGGCGCATCAACATCGTGGCTTCCGGTACCAGCCGTCATGCCGGCATGGCCGGCCAGTACATGATCCAGGATCTGGTCAACATTCCGGTCGATGTCGATTACGCCAGCGAATTCGAATATCGCAATCCGCTGATCGGCCCTGGTGAACTCACCATCGTCATCACCCAGTCCGGGGAAACTGCCGACACCACCGCCGCCCAGCGCGAGGCCCAGGCCAAAGGTTCGCGCACCATCGCCATTTCGAACGTTATCGATTCCACCATCGCCCGCGAGGCCGACGGCGTACTCTACACTTACGCCGGGCCAGAAATCAGCATCGCCTCCACCAAAGCCTTCACTGCGCAAATGGCTGTGCTTTATCTGTTCGCGCTTTATCTGGGGCAGGTACGCGGCAAGTTCGCCAAAGAACAGCGCCGCCAATACATCCGCGAATTGCTGGACCTCCCCGCCAAGCTGGAGACCGTACTCAAGACCGCCTCCCAGTGCGAACATCTGGCATCGGAGTTTTACAAAGTTGAGGATTTTCTTTTCGTCGGCCGGGCCATCCACTATCCCATCGCCATGGACGGCGCTCTGAAGTTAAAGGAAGTCTCCTACATTCACGCCGAAGGCTATCCCACCGGAGAAACCAAACATGGCCCTCAGGCCATGATCGACGAAACTCTTCCCGTCGTCATTATCGCGACCCGCGACCTCAACGATCCCGGCTCCATGTTGCGCTACGAGAAGAACATTGCCAACATTCGTGGATTCAAGCAGCAATCCGCGCACGTCGTTGCCATCGCCACCGCAGGCGATGAACAGATCGAGAAACTGGCCGACCATACCATCTTCATTCCTCACACGGCCGAACTGCTCTCGCCAATCCTCGAGATCGTGCCCCTGCAACTGTTCGCATATTACATGACGGTGAAGAAGGGTCTGGATGTCGATCGCCCGCGCAATCTGGTGAAGTCCGTGAGCGTGGAGTAGGAAACTAGTTTCAAGTTTCAGGTTTCAGGTTTTTTGGATCCACCGTCGAAACTATCGGGTTTATCTTGAAACTTGAAACCCGAAACTCGAAACTGCATTAGTTGGGCTTGCGGCTCTTGCCATCGGCAAGATATTGCAGCAGTGCCAGATCTCCGGCGTCCTTGAGCTTCTCTACGAACACAGCATCGGGGCTGAGAACCTTGTCATTCGAGGGTTTCTGTCGGATGGTCTGCCGCAGCTTTTCCCCTTCGGGCGATTCGTTCGTGACCACCTGTTGGTAGAACCAGAGAAAATGGCGCATCTGGTCGAGCGCGGATTTGAGGGTTTGCAGCGACTCCATCTCCGGCAACTGGCTGAGCACTTCCATCAATTCTGGGTCGCCGGGTGCCTCCATGGCGGCGCAGTTCAGCTCGCGCTGAATCGCCCGCAGGTCTTCGGTCACCCGCAGGATCCGTACGTGAACCTCGTCCAGATACTCTTCTTTTCCCATGGCCCAATGCTTTCTCAAGACCATCCCAACATCTCATCCGTAAGACCACCCGAATAGATACCCCATGTGCATGCGCTTTGGTAATTCGCTATTACTTTGGTCGGGAGGGCCTTTGGGGAGGCCGACAAATCGACGTAATGTTCCCCGGGGAACACTATGACGATTTGCACAAATGTTCCCCGGGGAACATTTTGTTAGTACCGAATTGTACGTACATTGGCGGGATGCCGTTTGGATTGTTGGGGTTAGGGAAAGGCTCCCGTTTTGGGAATGGCCTGGATCGTCCCAGAATGGTCGGCTCGCGGTGACCACCCATCTCCCGGGATATACTCGTGCCGTAAGTGTGGAGACCATGAAATCACTTTGCCGCCTGCTTTTGGCCCTTTTGCCAGGCCTTGTCGTAGGTGTCCCGCTGCTGGCGCAGAGTGCGCCGCGCACCGTTCATGTGTTTGTGGCGCTGGCTGACAATGTCAATCAAGGCATTGTTCCAGTCGCAAAGATACTGGGCAATGGCGAAGATGCCGAACACAATCTCTACTGGGGCTCGGCCTACGGAGTGAAAACATTCTTCGCGCGCAGCGCGGATTGGAAATTACTGTCTTCGGGAGAAAAACCCAAGGATGAAGTACTGGAACGATGCGTGTTCAAGCATCGCACCGCAAATGTCTATCTGGTGGCCGACGCTTATCGCGGACGCGAGATCCAAACCGCGATACTGAATTTCTTCGATGCAGCGGCTGGAGTGAGTTCGGGACAAATCACCGTGAAAGACGGCCCGGGAATGGTGACCCTGAACATTCGCGGGGATTCCAATCTGGTGGTTTACATCGGACACGACGGGCTGATGGATTTCAAGTTGCCGCGCATCCCCAAAAAGAAAAACAACACTCTACGCCAGGCAATCATGCTGGCTTGCGCCAGCAAAGCGTACTTCGCGGAGCCGTTGCGGGCGTCGGGAGCTTATCCTCTTCTTTGGACGACGAACCTGATGGCTCCGGAAGCCTACACGCTCAAAAGCGCGTTAGATGGATGGATTCTGGGCGAGAGCAACGAACAAATTCGCGAGCGCGGGGCGGAGGCTTATGCTAAGTATCAGAAGTGTGGAGTTAATGGAGCACGCAAGCTGATGGCAACGGGGTGGTAGGGGTCATCGCCTGGCTTCCCAAGCCTGCCTTAGCTCACGCCCAAGTCCATCCAAATCTGGATATACAACAGATTCCGTAATGCCTGCGTCTCTTAGGTCTTGTTTGATGCCTGCGATTGAGTCGGCGGGTATTTCGAGAGTGAGCATTCGAGAAGTCTTCTTCTTTGCAATTTCAGAGAGCCACAATGGATCGGTGCCAAATATCATGAACCGACTACGCTGAGCAGCAACACGACGAGACACGTGCGGAGAATCCCATAAGAGGGGCGTTTTGGGAGTGGCCAGTAGCGGCTCTTTCGATTCTTCTTCCTCTAGCGGCAAGTACAACCGATCCCAATCATCCTCATCCAGGTCATGCGGACCCTTCTTCTTCAAGTATCTGGTCCATCTTCGCCTAGCATCCTTACGGTCCGCATCCTTTTTCAACACGTCGACAAGCCACCAAGCATGGAGCACATGAACTACAGAGCCGCTGTCGAAAGGAGCTGTCTTGTCCCTCACCGCGAAATGCAGTGCTATCAGCGCGCCATCCGACCAATCGAGGAGACGAGTCGGCACTCCGTGATGTTGCATCAGGAAGTATGATTCCCACTCATTCTCAATATCTAGGTTTACTTCACTGAGTTGTGTTGCGCAGCGGGTAAACTCGTCGTACGAATCGTTCTCAATTTCCAATAAAGAGGCGATTGATTTTCTCTTGCCATTATTACTTGGACGATAAAGCCCCGGCTGGAGGTGGGTCTTCGAGTGTTTCGCATCTTCGGCTCTGAACCAAAGTTCTTGATGGCTGGAACATTCCATTTCTCTCGTGTTCGATGCACAATTGAGAGAAACTCATTCAGCGAGCGTGTGATCATATCTGCTTCCGATCGGAGTGTCCGAGCTCTCGGCGCAAAGTATACATCGTGCGTGTCGACGACCAGTAATATTGCCTCTCCACCGCATTCTAACAGTGCTCATCTTTGCTATACTTCCCGCCGTTCGCCGAACTCGGAGAATTCTCTTGCTCTCTCGCCATCCTGTTGCGCTTCTACTCATTGTTTTTTCTTGTCTTCCTGTCCTCGCCCAGCGCGAGCCTGTGCTCAAGCAGGTGGACCATCCGCATCCGTATTACTGGCGGGAGATGTATATTCCGCAGCTGACGACGGGGCCGAGTTCGGTGGCGTGGCTGCCGGATTCGCAAGCGATGGTGTATTCGATGGCGGGGTCGCTGTGGCGGCAGCAGCTCGACTCTATGACGGCGGAGCAGTTGACCGCCGGGCCGGGCTACGACTATCAGCCGGATGTTTCCCGGGACGGGCGCTGGGTGGTGTACGCGTCGTATGCCAAGGATGCCATCGAACTGTGGGTGCTTGATCTAGAGAGCAAGCAATCGCACCAACTGACGCAGGGCGGCGCGGTCAACGTGGAGCCGCGTTTTTCGCCGGATGGCAAGCGCATGGCCTTTGTGTCCACTTCCTTCAACGGACACTTTCATATTTTTACCGGCGAGTTCGGTAACGGCCAGCTCACAAACATTCAGCGGTTGACGGGAGAGAACCGCAGCAATTTGCCGCGATATTACTACAGCAAGTATGACCACGAGATCAGCCCGGCGTGGTCGCCGGATGGCTCGGAAATTCTTTTCGTATCCAATCGCGGACATTTGTATGGCACGGGCGGCTTCTGGCGGATGAAGGCCGAACCCGGGGCGGAGGCCCGCGAAATTCATTACGAGGAAACTACCTGGAAAGCGCGGCCAGAATTTTCTCCCGACGGAAAGCGCATCGTGTATGCCTCGTACCTGGGGCAGCAGTGGCATCAGCTGTGGGTCATGCCCGCGGATGGCAACAACCCTTTTGCGCTTTCTTATGGAGATTTTGACAACATCAATCCCCGCTGGTCGCCGGACGGGAAGAAGATTGCGTTCATTTCCAATCGTGGTGGCAACACTTCGCTATGGACGCAGGAAATTCCCGGCGGCTCGCAAACGCAGATTGAGGTGAAAGAAAAACATTATTTGCAGCCGACGGGACGTTTAGCGATCACCGTACTCGGGCAAGACGGAAAGCCAACCCCCGCACGCGTGTTCATCACCGGCGAAGATGGCCGCGCCTACGCTCCCGAGGATGCCTGGATGAATGCCGACGACAACTTTGTGCGCGCGGAACGGCCTTTTGAAGCGCATTACTTTCATACATCGGGCAAAGCTGAGGTCATGGTGCCGGCGGGGCGGGTGAACATCGAAGTGATGAAGGGATTCGAATATCGCTTTGAGAAGAAGACGGTAAACGTTTCAGCGAAGCAGAACACCGGCCTTACTATTCAGTTAACTGCGTTGAAACTCCCACTGGATGCGGGTTCTCGATGGGTTTCGGGCGACGTGCACGTCCACATGAACTACGCAGGCTCGTATCGCAATACTCCCAAGAATCTGGTGGCGCAGGCCGCTGCGGAAAATCTTTCCATCGTGGAAGACCTGGTGGTCAACAAAGAGCAGCGCATTCCCGACATTGCCTATTTCCGGACCACGCCTGATCCGGCGTCAACGTCCGCCAATCTTTTGCTGCATGGTCAGGAATATCACACCAGTTACTGGGGACACCTCGGCTTGCTCAATCTGACGCAGAACTTTTTGCTTCCCGGTTATGTTGCGTATTCGGACACAGCCGCTGCCAGCCTCTACCCGACCAACGCTGACATCGCCGATCTAGCACACCGGCAACACGCGCTAGTGGGCTATGTGCATCCCTTTGACGATTACCCCGATCCGGTTAAGGATTCTTCGCTCACGGACGAGTTGCCGGTGGATATCGCGCTGGGCAAGGTGGACTACATCGAAGTGGTGGGCTTCAGCGATCACAAGTCGACGGCGGCGGTGTGGTATCAGTTGCTGAATTGCGGATTTCATTTGCCCACGGCGGCCGGGACCGATGCCATGGCCAACTACGCGTCGCTGCGTGGGCCGGTGGGACTGGGCCGCGTGTATGTCGAGGTACCGAAAGGGCCGCTGAAGATTGAGCCGTGGCTGGACGGAATCAAGCAGGGCCGAACGTTTGCGACCAATGGGCCGCTGCTGGGATTCACGCTTGGTGGCAAGAAACTGGGAGAGGAACTGCGATTGCCTGGCGGGGAAAACAAAGTGCAGTTCAAAGCCTGGATGCGCTCAATCGTGCCCGTGGATCATCTGGAAGTGATTTGTAATGGCGAGGTGGTGCGCGATCTCAAGTTGGGCGGCGATCATGAGAGCGCTGAGGTGGAGGGTACGCTTCCGATCTCGCGCGGCGGATGGTGCTTGCTGCGAGCGTGGAGCGACAAAGCGGAGCATCCGGTGCTGGATATTTATCCTTACGCGACTACGAGTCCGATTTATGTGAACGTGGCGGGGACAGGTTTGGATGCAAGAAAGGACGCGGCGTATTTTGTGGCGTGGATTGACCGGCTGAAGGACGCGGCTCTGGCGAATACGGATTGGAACAGCGAGGGGGAGAAGGCCTCGGTGATGGCGCTGCTGGAATCGGCGCGGAAGATCTATGTAGAGCGGGGAAAATAGACGGCAGTCGAGAAGATTTCCCCGCCCCCTCGCACAAAACGCGAGAAGGACGGGCGCCCGGTTAGGTGAGTTTTTCCATTTCCAGTAGGGCCTTCTTTCGGTGAACGCCCCAGCGGTAGCCGGACAGAGCGCCATCTTCGCGGACGACGCGGTGGCACGGGATGGCGACGGCAATCCGGTTGGTGGCGCAGGCGCGGGCCACGGCACGAGCGGCGGTGGGTTGGCCGATAGCTTTGGCAACCTGGCTGTAGGAGCGGGTCTCGCCGATGGGGATGGATTGGAGATAGGTCCACACGCGGCGCTGGAAGGCTGTGGCCTGGATGTCGAGCGGGAGCGTGGCATACAGCTTTCCGTTTTTTGCCGCACCGCGCATCTGTGACAATAATTTCCGTTTCCATGGGTTCAGTGCGTGGTCGTCGCGGCGGCGGATGGCAAAAGGAAATTCGTGCTTGAGTCCGTGTTCGAGTTCGTCGTCGGAGTTGGCGAACTGGATGGCGCAGATTCCTTTATCGGTGGCGGCGATCAGCATTCGGCCCAGGGGGGAATCCGCGCAGGTGTAGCGGATGACGGCGGCGATGGCGCCGCGGCGATATTTGTCGGGCGTCATACCCAGCTGCGAAGCGGTGCGTTCGTACAAACGGCTGCTGGAACTGTAGCCGGCGTCGTACATGGCGCGGGTGACGGAGTGCCCCGCCTGAAGGTTGCGTTTGAGCTGCTTCATGCGGCAGGACTCGGCGTAGGCACGGGGCGTGATGCCCAGCGCGGCCTTGAACGTGCGCTGCAAATGAAATGGGCTTTGATGAAAAACCGATCCCAAGCGCGCCAGCGTAACCGGCTCGTCGAGATGCAGCTCAATGTAACGGCAAATGGTTTTGACGGTTTCCGCTTGCGGATTGCCGCCGCTGGCTTTGGGGCGGCAACGCAGGCAGGCACGATAGCCGGCTTTTTCGGCGAGTTCAGGTGCGCGGAAAAACTGCACGTTCTCGCGGCGCGGACGCCGGGCTGGGCAGGAAGGACGGCAATAAACGCCGGTTGACGAAACGGCGAAAACGAATTTGCCGTCGTGATCGGGGTCACGGGTAGCGACCGCCTGCCAGCGGGTTTGGTCGGTTCGGTTCACGTTGTCGGAGGCCAGGTCGTTTTGATGCGAAATGCTTGCCCCGGTCTCGATCGCTTGCGTCAGGTTGAGTATCGCATTGCTGGTCATGATGGGAAAAGCATAAGGCGGTGCATGAGTGTGGGCTATCCGGATCTTGCGGTCAAAGCAAGATTTTGTACAGGTTGGTAGGGGTCCTTCGACTCAGGATGACAAGAAAAGAGGCATTTGATTGGTGACGAGGGTTGCAGCTGTCATAATCATTTTTTCGGCTTCTATGATGAGTCAGAATAATCTGCCGGCAGGTTCAGGTTCGTCTTCGGAGATTCGCGCGGCCCATGTTGACAATGAAGTCAGGCTTGATGCTGCGCATCCAGCGGTGGAATGGCAGAAAGCGAGCCCTGTAACTTTCAGCGCGGATTGGCAGGGGAACAACGCCGATGCCGGCCGGGAGACGCACGTACGTGTTCTGTGGTCGAAGAAGACGTTGTATCTTCGCTTTGAGTGCCGCTACCGGGAGCTTTTTCTGTTTACCGATTCCGAACCCAACGGGCGGCGGGATCACTTGTGGGATCGCGACGTGGCGGAGGCGTTTCTGCAGCCCGATCCTTCGAAGTTACATAATTACCGGGAGTTCGAAGTCAGTCCTAATGGGATGTGGATTGATCTTGATATTTTCCCGGGAGGATTGGCGGACTTGAAGAGCGGATTGCAGCGCTCGGTGTTTCTGGATGAGAAATCGCACACCTGGACTGCCGAACTGGCGATTCCGATCAAGGCGCTAACGCAGCATTTCGATCCAAGTGCGATCTGGCGGGTCAACTTTTTTCGGGTGGAGGGCCCCAAAGAACCGCGAGCCTATCTGGCGTGGCAGCCGACAAAATCGCCGCAGCCTAATTTCCATGTGCCCGAGGCGTTCGGGAGAATGCGTTTTGTGAAATGAGCGTCGGCTGGAACGAATTGCAGTAGAATTGGCGGGCGTGTTTTACTGGTTTCCCGAGTGCTTTCAGGAGGAACATTGATTCGCAAATTTGGATTGCTTCCGGCCGCCATACTTTTCCTGCTGCCCGTACTTGCCCAGACCCAGGTGGCACACCGCGATTGGATCGCGACCAGCAACGACTACACCAACCAGCTGATTACGGTGGAAATGAAGCACTCTCCGGAGTCCGGCTCGCGCCAGGGATTGACCGAATACGACACGAAGATTTCCCAGCCCACGCTGGCCGACGAAGACCAGGAGCGGCAGGAAACGGAAGCGGTGCTGGCAAAACTGAAGATCGCCGTGGACCAGCAGAAGGAAAAACAAGTTGCCCAGGACTTGCGGATTGTGATCCGCAGGGTAGAGCTGAATTTCAAGGATGAGGATTTCGGGCGCGCGCATGAAGTTCCTTTCCTGAACGCCAGCAGCATGGTTTTTTCCGGCATTCGGGTGTTGCTCGATGAACAGACGCCCGCGGAGCGGCGGCCGGCGGCGGTGTTCCGATTGCGCGAGTATGCCGGGCTGGATCCCGCTTATAAATCCATTACCGCGATCCTGAAACAGCGCGCAATTGAGCAGATGGCGAAACCGGACGTCATTTATCCGGCGCGGGTGGAAATTGAAACTGAACTGAGCCGCAATTCGAACTATCTGGATGGCATGGCGGCGCTGTTCGAGAAGAACAAACTAACGGGATGGCAGGAACCGTTCCAGACCTTGAAAGCGCAGCTTACGGATTACGACACGTGGGTAAAGGCGAATATATTGCCCAAGGCGCGCACCGATTTCCGACTTCCGCCGGAGGAGTACGCTCTCTCGCTGGAGAATTACGGCATCGATATTCCTCCCGCGCAGTTGGCGGCGATGGCGCATCAGGCTTTCACGGATATTCAGGAGGAGATGAAGCCGATTGCGGTCCAGGTGGCAAAAGAAAGAAATCTTCCTTCCAGCGATTATCGCGACGTGATTCGGGAATTGAAAAAGAAGCAATTGGTGGGCGACGCGATTCTACCGTTCTATGAAGACCGGCTGAAACAAATCGAAAAGATTATCGTGGAGAAACAGATTGTGACCCTGCCGGACCGGCCGGCGCGTATTCGCATTGCGACCGCCGCCGAGACCGCACAGCAGCCGGCGCCGCACATGGTGCCTCCGCCGTTTCTGCACAACACCGGCCAGAAGGGCGAGTTCGTGCTGCCGCTGAATATACCGGCCGGGCCGGGGCAGACGGCGTCCGAGAAATACGACGATTTCACTTTCGACGCTGCCGCGTGGACGCTCACTGCGCACGAGGCGCGCCCCGGGCACGAACTGCAGTTTGATTCCATGCTGGAGCATGGCGTTTCTCTGGCGCGGGTACGTTACGCGTTCAACAGCACCAACGTCGAGGGCTGGGGATTGTATTCGGAAGCCATCATCAAGCCTTACATGCCGCAGGAGGGGCAGCTGGTGTCGCTGGACTACCGGCTCCTGCGCGCGGCCCGGGCATTTCTGGATCCTGAGCTGCAAGCGGGAAAGATTCAGCCGGCGGACGCGTATCGCGTGCTGGAGCAGGACGTAGTGCAATCCCACGCCTTTGCCCAGGAAGAAGTGGAACGTTACACCTATCGCTCGCCGGGGCAGGCGAACAGCTATTTCTACGGCTACACCAAGCTGATTGCTTTACGGAAAGAGACTGAGGCGGCGCTGGGGGCCAAATTCAATCAAAAGAAATTTCACGATTTCATTCTGGCGCAGGGTCTATTGCCGCCGGATCTGATGCGCCAGGCAGTGCTGGAAGATTTTGTCCCGTCCCAAAAAACGCAGTAGCCGGGTGGACGTCTAGTCGGTCAGCGGCGTCAAGGGTCCGAACACTTGCGTGATGCCGGAGCGACGGCGCAGCTCGCCGAGCAAAGCCTGCGCTGCATTGAGATAAGTTTTGCTGGGGTCGGACGGATCCGCCCAAACCGCGTCATAAATAATCTGTGACGCTTCCTTCACATCCATGTGCAGCACGGCTTCGAGAACGTCCACGTGTTCCTGAAGATGGTCGTAGCAAGCCTGGCAGACGGTGGCCGGCTCAACGCCTCCCGAATGATTTTCTTCTCTGCTGCAGCGCTGGCTGGTGGTGGCATTGATCTGTAACTGCGAGGCGTAGACCTGGGTCTGAAACTCGCGCAGGAAACGCTCGCGTTCTTCTTCCAGAAGCTGGGGATCGGGCAACTCCTCGGCAGAAACCGGGACAGCCGGAACCAGAACCGCAGTGGCCGAAACCCTCTCCGTATTCTTGCAAACCGGGCATGCCGTCAGATTAGCCGCGAAATAGGTCTTGCACTTCGCGCAAGGCAAGCCGTAGCCCACCACTTTGGGAGTGAGTTCGAACGGGGATGCCTGGGGTGCGGATGCCGCCGCCATGGGCTCGGGGCGTCTGATTTCGGGAGGTTGCTGGAGGACGGACTGTTTGGCAGGCTGTACGGCCGTTCCAAGGGAGCTGGATTGCGTCGGGTTCATGGGGGACTCCGTCAATTTGTAAGATCAAGAACGAGCGGTGAAGCCTCTAAAACATTCTAGGAGCAATCGCTATGCCCGCCGCAGTACGAAAGGGCATGGGTAGCACTGTCCGATCGTGCACATGGCTAACGCGAACTAGTCGACTGCATTAACTTTCGCAACTCCTCCATGCGGGCGCGATACAGCGTTTGCGCGGGATTCATGGTGGAGGCGATTTGCAACTCCGCCAGAGCCTCATCATCGTGGCCCAGGCTCATCAGGCAGGCAGCCAGAAAATAGTGATTGTCCGCGGAGGGATCGAGCCGGAGCGCCTGGCGAAACTCCTGGGCTGCAGACTCCAGTTCCTGAGTCTCAAACAATGCAGTTCCCAGATAGCGGTGAGCCAGAG
Source organism: Terriglobales bacterium (assembly GCA_963802555.1). Classification (GTDB taxonomy): domain Bacteria; phylum Acidobacteriota; class Terriglobia; order Terriglobales; family Acidobacteriaceae; genus DATBAX01. Next base: position 2,457,058 of record CAWDJD010000002.1, read on the forward strand.
CGGAATCGGGATCGAGTTGAACCGCCACGCGCAGTTCGCGCAAGGCCTCCTGCGGCTGATTGGTCAACAGCAGGACGTGACCAAGAACGCTGTGCTGCGCGGCGCCGGTGGGATTCTGTAGGACCGCTAGTTTGAGTTCGGCGATGGCTGCGGCATAATCCCTGGTCGCCAGAAAGGCCTTGGCCAGGTAGTCGTGGCCGTGCTGCCACTCGGGAAACCTGCGGAACAGCTCGCGAAATTCAACGATGGCGGCAGCGTAATCGCCCCGATCGTAGTAGGTGTTGCCAAGATTGTTGCGCACGCTGGGTTCTTGCGGCGCCAGCCGCTTGGCCTCGCGATATTCGCCGATGGCCTCGTCGAGTTTCCCCAGGTTGTGCAGCACCATGGCCAGGTTGCTGTGGGCCTCCCAGAACCGGGGATTCAGATGAGTAGCTTTGCGATAGGCCGCAGTGGCGGCTGCCATATCCCCCATATCGTGAGCGGCGATCCCCATGTCGTAATAGACATCTGCATTTTGCGGATCGCGCTGCAATGCCTCCTGGAAGGCATGCAAAGCGGCGCGGTATTGGGCATTGGCATTGAGACCCAGACCGAGGTAGCGATAGGCCTCGGAGTTTTGCGGATCCATGCTCAATGCGGTGCGCGCTTCGGCGATGGCGTTGTCGCCGTCGTCGGACTGGTAGAAAACGTAAGCCAGCCGACTGTGGACTTCGGAAAACGCCGGATCAATTTCTTTGGAGGTGCTGTATTCGTCGAAGGCCTGGTCCCAATCCTGCTGCTGCTGGCGAACATATCCGAGGGCGAAATGCAGCGTGGCATTCTGGGGATCTTCCGACAACAAACCGCGCAGAACTTTCTCGGCTTGCGGGAACGCTTTTTCATGGACAAGTTGGGCAGCGCCAGCTAGCCGGGCAGGACAATTCAGACTTCTTGCGCTCGCATTATTTACTGAATCACTGGCACGCTGCGCGGCCCGCAGCGACCGCATCAGATTCGCATCCGCTCCAGCAGCGAGCAGGGATTTTGTAGCGGGATCGTTCGCGCCGGTGGGAATTGCGAAAGCAATACCTCGTTGCTGAAGCTGGCGATCTAGTGATTGATCGGAAATACCACCCGCCATCCAGCCCAAGAGCTGCGCACAATCCACGGGAGCCGGACCGCCCGACGCCAACGCGGGAAGCGACACGAGACAAAGCAAACCCACACGGACCAGGCTCTTGCGACGCAAGCAAAGCTCCTTAGAATGCAATACGGAGTGAAATCCGGAACCTCTTTGCAACATAGACCGGGGCGTCACCGGTGGGTAGGTAACGTTGGTAACCGCGTTTTGTTGCAGCAACTTGCGAGGCTTATTCGGGAACGGCGCTCTACCGTACGGGAGCGAGGACACGTCCCGGCGATGGGTTGACGGGAACATCTGAGTTGAGTAAGGTTAGTGGGTAATGTTTGCCCGGAGGTGTGTGTATGGAAGGCCTTTTTCAACCGACGCATCTGATTCTCATCCTAGTTATTGCCTTGCTGATATTTGGTCCGAAGAAGTTGCCCGAACTGGGCAAGGGGATCGGCGAAGGCTTCCGCGCCTTGAAGGATGGGATGAAAGACGCCAGCGCCGAGCCTAAACCTTCCGAGCCGGTTTCGAACCGCAAAACGGACACCGAAGTCAAGAGTTAGGCAATCCGGCCTCGTGCCGTCGATTAGTTTGGTTTATTCGTTCCGCGCGCCGTTTCCCAACGTTTTCTCTGCATCGAATCAGTTGGAAGCTCCGAAATCGGTAGGTCGGCTTTACGCACCGAAGTTTCCGCTTCGTCTGAGATTGCAGTCCCTGACTGCCAGGCTCCAGGTCATTAAGCGAACCACATTCGAATTCATGGAGGAATACTGTGTTTAAGTTGCGAATCATATTGGCGTTGTCCATTTTTGTGTGCGGCTCAACTCTGTTTGCCGATCAGGTGACTTTGAAGAATGGTGACCACTTGACGGGTACAGTGGTGAAATCGGATGGCAAAACATTGGTCCTGCACACCGAATTCACCGGGGATGTTACGGTGCAGTTCGCGGCCATCACCCAGATCACGACCGATCAACCGTTGCACGTGACTCTATCGAATGGCCAGATTGTGGTGGGCCCGATTACCTCCAGCGAAGGAAAGTTCGAGGTGGCCAGCAAGAGCGGCCCCGCGGTTGAGACCCCCAAGGAAAGTGTGGTAGCGATCCGCAATGATGCCGACCAGCTTGCTTACGATAAGGCGCTGCATCCGAGCCTGCTGGAGGGTTGGGTCGGTGGGGCGAACGTGGGCTTTTCGTTGACTCGAGGCAACAGCCAGACCGAGAACCTATCGCTGGCTTTCAACGCCGCGCGTGCCACCAAGACGGACAAGCTCATCCTGTATACCAATGCGGTCTATGGGACGAACCAACTGGCGACTCCCAGCACCACCGCCAATACCGAGGCGGGTGGAATTCGTTACGATCGCAATATCAACCCACGCATGTTCGGGTTCGTGGGCGCCGATTTCACCAGCAACGCACTGCAGGACCTGAATCTGCGCTCGGTGGGCAGCGTAGGCTTGGGTGATCACGCGATCAAAAGTGACACGACCACGCTGGACTTCCTGGCCGGCGGCAACTTCACCGATGAGAATTACTCCGAAACGGTGACCAACCTGAATCCGCCGCCAGCCACTTTGACGCAGAAAGTTGTACATAATTTCGGCGCCCTCACTCTGGGGCAGGAACTGACGCATAAATTGGGCAAGAGTACCGTGCTCACGGAAAAGCTGTATTTCTATCCGGACTTGACCCAGACTGGCGAGTATCGCGGAACGTTCGACGTGGGATGGGTGACCAAGATCAGCAAGTGGCTTGGCTGGCAGAACCAATTTGGCGATATCTATGTCTCGAACCCACCGGAGGGCGCCAAACAGAATGATGTGGTCCTGACGACCGGGCTGAACTTCTCATTCACGCACTAAGATTTCGAGCGCCCAACCGATGGCAAAAAGCATCTCATGGGTTGGGCGTATTTCTCTAGAGTGGTGCAGGAGGCTTCACATGGAACCAAATCGGCTGGGCAAAGTCGGGCGGGATCCGGAAGATCGCCGGATCGACGAAAGCGATCTGGAGGAAAGAAAAGACAAGATGATGGACAAGACCATCGCCGACACCTTCCCGGCCAGCGATCCGCCGTCCTCGATACCCGATCCGGACGAGGATTCATTCCGCGACGATGGCAAAGTGGCCTGATATCGAGCCAGCGCTCGTCTCGTTCTTCTAGCGGCTCTAAACAGAATCCTCCTCAAAATCCTGCACTGAAATCCAAATTCATCCCGCATCCGTACCTCTCACGCAGGCAATTCAATTATCAGGAGATATCCAGATGAACCAGAAAATTGCAATATTGTTGCTGAGTGTTGTGGCTTTGGCGGCCAGCGCAATTGCTGCCTCCGACCCAATGGTGGGCGGAGCAGCCATGTATCCCACCAAGGACATCGTTGATAACGCGGTAAATTCGGCCGATCACACCACCTTAGTGGCTGCAGTAAAAGCAGCCGGATTAGTGGACACGCTAAAGGGCCCCGGCCCCTTCACGGTTTTTGCTCCCACCAACGAAGCCTTTGCCAAACTTCCGGCCGGCACAGTGGACACCCTGGTCAAGCCTGAGAATAAAGAGATGCTGACCAAGATTCTTACCTATCACGTGGTTGCGGGCAGAATCAGCGCTTCTGACTTGAAGAAACAGATCGCGGCGGGCGGCGGACAAGCTTCGCTGAAGACGGTCAGTGGCGGCACACTCACCGCGATGATGCAAGGCAAGAATATTGTGCTGAAAGACGAAAAAGGCGACCTTTCCACGGTTACCATCCCCAACGTTTTCCAGTCCAATGGCGTGATCCACGTGGTGGACACTGTCTTGTTGCCCAACTAACCACCGCTCTTACTGCCCCGCTACAGCTATGGCGCCCCATGTGATCGGGGCGCTTTTTTTTAGCGGGCCGAAGGCGAAGGGGCAGCGTTCTGCCCCCCTGAAAGTGGATCAAGACAGCGCGACGAACTGCTGGTCATGCGGATGGCACGTAACTTTACAGTTGTTTGACCATTCTTTACTCGGTGCGGACCCTGGAACGTGATCGAATATTGTTGCCGAAGAAGTTATGATGATCGAGGGTCAGCGACGGCAGGGTCGCAATTACACGATGATGAGCTTTAACAGAGTGTTCCTTATTGCATTTACCCTCGGGGTCGTCATGGGGAGTTTGGGCCTTTTTGCGGCCCAGCCCGTTCTCGCCCAAACCCCGGCCACTCAACCGGCCTCGCCCGGTGCGATCGCAAAACCAGTCGGAACCGTCAAGCTGGTGAATGGCAACACCATCACTTTGACCACGGATTCGGGAACTGAAATCAACATCCTGGTGCAAGATTCCACCCGCCTGATCAAGACTGCCCCCGGCCAAAAAGACTTAAAAGGCGCGACCCCGATCCTGCTGCAGGATGTGCAGGTGGGGGACCGGGTGCTGGCCCGGGGAACGGCTTCGGACGATGGCAAGACGGTCCTGGCGTCTTCCGCCATCGTAATGAAGAAGACGGACATTGCCGATAAACAGTCGCATGACCGCGAGGATTGGCAAAAACGCGGCACGGGTGGGGTGGTCAAGGCCATTGATCCCACCAGCGGAACCATCACCATTTCAACCAACTCCGCTGGCGCCAGTAAATCCGTCGAGGTGCACACTGCCAAAGACACGATCGTCCGGCGTTATTCGCCGGACTCGGTGAAGTTCGACGACGCCAAGCCCGGCACGCTGGACGAAATTAAACCAGGCGATCAATTGCGGGCGCGGGGAAACCGCAATCCCGACGGGAACGAAGTTACCGCTGAAGAAATTGTCTCGGGAACCTTTCGCAACATCGCCGGCACGGTGATCTCGGTTGATCCGAGCAAGAACACGGTCAGCATTTCCGATCTTCTCACCAAAAAGCCGGCCGTGGTGCAGGTTACGGCCGACTCCCAGCTGCGCAAACTGCCCGCTTTCGTGGCAACGCGGATGGCCATGCGGTTGAAAGGTGTGAATCCTGACGCTGTGTCCGGAGGCGTGCCGGGAGCAATCGCTCCGCCAAGTGCGGCGGGAGGAACGGCGCCCGGCGGCTCCGGTTGGGGATCCGGTGGCGGCGGCGCGCGATCCGGTGGTGGAGATTTCCAACAGATGTTGGCCCGCATGCCCGAGGTCAAACTGGCGGACTTGCAAAAGGGCGACGCAATCATTGTCGTGGCCACGCAAGGAAGCGCGACTTCTGCGCCCAGCGCCATTACGTTGTTGACTGGAGTGGAGCCGTTACTCACTGCGTCGCCGGCGGCGGCCAGCGTTCTTTCGCCCTGGAGTCTGAGTTCCGGCGGCGACATGGGTGCGCAATAGTCGAGCGCTCTCGGGCGATGCCGCAAATCCCAATCTTGGAGAATCAATGAAGGTCGGTACCTCAACAATACGCGTACTGGGATGCGTCGCACTCCTATTCCTGCTGGCGACGGTTCGCCTTGCTGCGCAAGCTGCACCCGGCACGCTGCGGGGAAAAGTGTCCGATCCCAGCGGCGCCGTGATCACTGGCGCCACTATCACCGCCACCACGTCTGGCGGTCAACAAACTAGCGCAGTCAGTAACAATCAGGGAGTCTACGAAATCAAGGGACTGGCCGCCGGCACCTACACCGTCAGCGCCGTGGCCAAAGGCTTTGCCACCGACGTGGAGCCGAGCGTGGCTATCGCCGCCGGGCAGGTGCAACAGTTCGATCTCGCTCTTGGCATCGCCGTAAAGCAGGAAAGGGTCGAGGTGCAGGAAGAAGGAACCACGGTCAGCGTCAGTCCCGAGAACAATGCGGGCGCCACGATTATTAAAGGAAAAGACCTCGAAGCGCTTTCCGACGATCCCGACGAACTGCAAGCCGAACTGGAAGCACTGGCGGGCCCGTCCGCCGGCCCCAACGGCGGTCAGATCTACATTGACGGATTCACCGGCGGCCAACTGCCGCCCAAAGCTTCCATTCGCGAGATCCGACTCAACCAAAATCCGTTTTCGCCGGAATACGACAAACTGGGCTACGGGCGAATTGAAATTTTTACGAAACCCGGCACCGACAAGTACCACGGCCAGATTTTTTTCAACGATAGTGACTCCATCTTCAATGCCCCGAATCCCTTCGCGACCGCGGAACCGGGCTACCAATCGGAAATCGTGAACGGCAATGTCGGCGGGCCGCTGGGCAAGCAGGCTTCCTTCTTCTTCAATGTTGAGCACAGAAACATTCAGGATGTTTCCGTGGTGAATGCAATCGTGCCGGACTTCTCAGGCACGAATTTCATTCCCTTTGGTCAATCCGTGCCGAATCCCAATACGCGAACCAATATCAGCCCGCGTCTTGACTACCAGGTCAGCAAGAACAACACACTCACCGCCCGCTACCAGTTCACCGACGAAAACGAAAGCAATGCAGGAGTAGGACAATTTTCTCTGTCGTCGCAGGCCTATAACACCCACGAACTGGAACAAACTTTGCAAATCAGCGATACCCAGGTGCTGAGCACCAACGTGATCAATGAGACGCGCTTTCAGTTCAACCGCGACACCACCAACCAGATTTCAGCCAACTCAGAGCCCTCCATCCAGGTACCCGCCGCGTTCGTGGAAGGCGGAAACTCTGAAGGGAATCTTATCGACCACGAGAATCGCTACGAGTTGCAGAATTACACTTCCATTTCCCATGGCACGCATTTTCTTAAATTTGGTGGGCGGCTGCGAGCCACTGCCGACTCCAACGATTCGACTTCGAATTTCAACGGCAGCTATCAGTTCTCTTCGCTTACCGCCTATGCAACCTACCCCTCTCCAGGATCGGGGCAGCCCGGCGGCGGACAGGCATGCATCCACGACACAATCACCGGCACACCATCCGTGAGTGAATTGCAAGCTTGCGGAGCTTCGCAGTTCTCCATCACAACCGGACAATCCACCTCCGACGTCACGGTCGTCGACTTGGGAGTCTACGCCTCCGATGACTGGCGAATTCGTCCTAACCTTACCTTCAGCTACGGACTGCGCTTCGAGACCCAAAACGATATTCATGACCACGGCGATTTTGCTCCGCGGCTAAGCATCGCATGGGGCGTGGACGGCGGCGCCAAGAAAACCCCGAAGACCGTTTTGCGAGCAGGGTGGGGAATGTTCTATGACCGCTTCCCTTATAACGATGTGTTGCAACAGGACCGCCTGAACGGAACCACCCAGCAGCACATCACGGTCGAAGCATCCGGTGCAACCATCAGTGCGCCGACGATTTACCAGACCAATCCGAATTTGCGGGCGCCTTACACCATACAGTCAGCGTTTAGCGTGGAACGACAGGTCACAAAGTCCGCCACCGTGGCACTCACTTACCTCAACTCCATCGGCGATCATCAATTCTTCACGTTGAATATCAATCCCATTATTGATCTGGCCACGGGCACCCGGTTTCTCGGCGGCACGAACAATATTTATCAATACACTTCGGAAGGCGTGTTCCGGCAAAACCAGTTGATCGCGAACGGGAGGGTCAGCCTGGGCACCAAGCTTTCGCTCTTCGGCTTCTACACTCTGAACTTTGCCAATAGCGATACCGGGGGCGCAGGCAGCTTTCCTTCGAACCAGTTCGACCCCTCGGCGGACTACGGCCGCGCGTCGTTCGATGTGCGCCATCGCGTTTTCCTGGGCGGCTCGATTACCTTGCCTTACGCCTTCAGTCTCAACCCACTCATCATCGTGAATTCGGGCTCGCCCTTTAACGTCACCGTGGGACAGGACCTCAACGGCGATTCCATTTTCAATGACCGGCCCGGTTTTGTTTCTACGGCAACCTGTGCCAAGGTTAAATTCACTGGAAACAATGCTTGTACACCTTTGGGAACTTTCGATACTGTCCCGACGGGCAGCACGATTCCCGTCAACTTCGCCACCGGCCCGAGCCAGGCCACAGTGAATTTGCGTTTGAGCCGGACATTTGGCTTTGGCAAAAAGGCGGAAGGCGCCGGAGGCAGCGGTGGCGGTTATGGCGGCCCGGGAGGCGGCGGCAGGCGCGGCGGCGGCTTGGGCGGCCGGGGGCTCACAGGCGGCGGAGGCAATCCTTTTGGTGGCGGAGGCTCGACCAATCGGCGATATAACTTAACGCTAAGCATTTCTGCGAGGAATGTTCTCAATCATAGAAATTTTGGGCAGCCTTCCGGAAATCTCGAGTCCCCCAACTTCGATATATCGACTTCCCTCGCCGGTGGGCCCTTCAACAGCCAGTCCTCCAACCGTCGGATTGACCTGCAGGCCAGGTTTACCTTCTAACTTAATCACGTAACCTGGACGCCTCGTCTGGGCCAGCGGGGGTAAATGCAGGCTCGCGCCCGCAGGGCAGGTGAGGCACCCACCCCTACACGAATCAAAATGAATTTGTCTTACCGGCAGTTGGCGGCTTGCGGCGAGGACAACGTAGGCAGCGTGTTGGTATCCGGATAGCTATAAGCCCCGCCCAGCGCGCTCGACGGAGACTCGAATGCGAACCACTGCAGCAGCGCCACGTTCTGCGGATGGTACGTCCTGCCGTTCATCGTGATCGGATAGACGTCCATGGGGAGCCCTTCGATCACATCGCCCACTTCCAGATCGTTCTGACAATTTCCGTTGGGCGACTTCCACCATGGCGTGAGATTGTGCACGCTGTCGCTGACCACGAACGGGTCATTGATGCTTTCCGCCAGTTCGTGGCTGGTGGCCGTCACATCTTCCACGCCCTCCCCAAAAAGACCGGGGCTGATCCAACTGGAGAAGTTCAAGACGTAACGTCTCTCCGCATATCCATTGCTGGCGTCGCCCGGCTCGTAATCGTAGGAGTGAAATCCCAAAACGCAGCAATTGCCGGGATTTCCCTCGTAGAGATAAGTGTTGGGAAACAGAAACGTCGAAATATCTTTGGTGGTAATCTCACCGGCATTCTCCGCCGCTCCGACCGGAGTCGTGGTGTCCCCCGGAATCGGAGGAAACAGCACGTTGCCGAACACCTTGCTGTCCACCAGCACGTATTCACAACACCTGCCATCTCGCTTCAGTTGGTAATAATAAGAGCCAGCCGGAAGCGACATCGTCCGCACTGTCTTCACGTTCGGATTCAACAGCGTGTGCCAGTCCGGCTTCATCGTGTTGTAAAACTCGGCCCGCAGTTCGGCGTCGATGATCTGCGTGGGCGCCTCGCTGCTGGAGTAATTCCAGCTCTGAAAAATCGGAGAATAGATCGTCGGCAGAATGAAGGGGACTACGCTGTAATGGAGGGTATGTCCGTTGCCGTCGTAATTGAGCAGATCGAGCGAAACCGGGACGATGGGAGCTTCGAGGATAGTCGTGCCGCCATTCTGCGGCGCACTGCCTGCCATGGTGTACTTCCAGGTTCTTCTCGGCTTGCCGCGGTCGTCCAGCCCTGACGCCTGGAATCGTCCGTTGAAATTAAGCAGTGAATCAATCGTGCGCGTTGCACGCCCGTTGGCGCCCAGGCTCGGCCTAGCATGACCGCGCGGCGCCAGCTCCGTGAACGCCGGGCTCGCGTTGTGCAGGTCCCGGGCGACCGCTTCAATGGGCGCTGACTGCGCAAAGCCGCCGATCCCGGCGGCACACAGCAACAGCCCTACCATTGGCAGCTTGAAAAAGCCCTGCCTCCCCATCAGAAAATCCCCCACAGACATGCGACCTGGAAGTACGCAAGTTCTAAAACCATACCCTGAGTCAGGATGGCTTGTAAATCACCCCTTCGGGCGAGAAAAAAGGCCTGCCAACCAGGCAGGCCTTAATAGCGAGCAAAATCAAACAGCTGGTAAACCGGCTACGGCGTGCAACCTCCGGAATACGCGCAACCCTCGTCTGTCAGCCAGATACTATATTTGCCCTGGTTCCCCGTGCTGCCGTAAAACTCAGGGGTGGAAATGCTGCTTCCATCATCTCCCAGCATGGTGATGATGGCGGTGGTGGTTGCGGTGCTACCCGGGAAAAACACCTTCCCGGCGTAGTCGTAGGCAAAGCTGTCGTCGAAGAACTCCCAGACATAGTTGCCTAGCGGATAGTAATGGCTCCCGCTGCAGCATGGGCGCTCAACAATATACTCGGCGCTGCTTCCCACCACGCCCGGGCCGGTGACGTAAGTGAGCCCGTAGGTGCCAGACCACTGTTGGGTGACGTCTTCAATAAAGACGTACTGTTCGGAAGTTCCCGGCTCGCCATAACTGATGGCTTCGAAGTCGTCGCCAGGGCCCACGGGGCAGAGGCTCGAACCGCAGTAGGCAGCGAGAATTGAATAGCTGGGGTACCACTCGACCCATCCGTAGTACTGAATGGGGCCGCCGCAGCCGCCGCCGTCCCAATAGCTGGTCGTGCCGCCCTGTACGACGTCGCCATTGTTCCATCCGTCAATGCCATTCCAAGTCACTTCAAACCACGGGCCTTCCGTGCAGGGGAGAACGCCAAACGGGTGGTCGGCCACCGGCGTGTTCCAGATAGATACAACTTCGTCGAAGGAGGTCGAGTATTTCCAGGTCTGGTTCTTGTTGGTATTCGCGATGCCGCTCCAGTTATAGGAGTTATAGGAGGTTGGCGCGCCTTCGACACTCGCGCTCGGAGCCGCTGAGCTGGGTGCCAGTTCCATGTTTCGGCTGGAGTAAGGCATTGCCTTGACATCGGTGGCGCGGCATACTTTGTTCGCGGCCACTGACGTCATGCCTGCGCGTAGTTGCCGGGTGCTGTCACTGCAAGCCTGCAATGCGGTCATCGCCTTGACCCAATGCTCATAACCTTTCGCATCGGTCGCTTTGTCCGGCGCCTGCGGCAAACCATAGCTGAGCAGTTCGCGGTTGCTTGCGGCCAGGATATTAAACCCGCTAGGCGGAGCTGCGAAAGCGGTGACGCCTTTGACGCTGGTGGGTACTCTCTGAGCGCTGGCGAAGATAGCTGTTCTCTCTTCTCCGTTTATGCGCTGGGCCACGGCCAGGCTTGATAGAAACATCAAGGCCGCTACGGTTAACCCTACTACCACAAGTGTTGAATTTGAACGTCTCATAGTTTTGATATCTCCTCGGAGTTCGCTTTCGCGTTGTAAGTTGTTCTTGGTCGAGTCCCGCGTTTTTGTACCTTAGGGAGCGAGATGCCTCGGCAGCTGGGAATGTGCCCTCCCCGACCCATTCCCTTGCTGCCTTGTATCAAGGTGCGACTGAAGGTCGTTCCAAATCGCGGTGGGAGAATGCCAAATTTTGTTACCGGGGTCAAAGGATAAGCGTGTGACCAATTCATGACTTAATAAGACCTTGTAATTCAACGCTTTACACAATGTCGTGACATATATTCCCCGGCCCTACAGGCGCATGCTAAACTTTCCGGCCTAGTCGGGGCGCGGTTTGGCTAGGGGCCATGGAAGACGTCGCACATAAAGGAACTTATCGTTTCGGTCTGTTCAAAGCTGACCTGGCAAGTTGTACTCTTAGCCGGCAGGGTGAGCGCGTTAAGCTGCAGGAACAGCCGTTCCGTGTGCTTGCTCTTCTACTGGAACGCGCCGATGAAGTTGTGACCAGGGAGGAATTGCGGCAAGCTCTTTGGTCGGAAAATACTTATGTTGAATTCGAGGGCAGCCTCAACGCGGCATTAAAGAGAGTTCGTTTTGCGCTGCGTGATTCCTCCGACAATCCCACCTTTATCGAAACCGTGCCCAAGCGCGGTTACCGTTTCATTGCACCCGTCGAATATCAGGAGCCTGCCTCCAATCTGGGATCGTCCCGTTCGGTATCGGTCGCCAATCCACTATCGACTTTCCCTCCGGAACCAGCGGCTGCTCCCCTAGCCACGGCGCCGGCTCGCAGCAAACGTTCGATCGCGCTCAGCATTTCCATCATCGGGTTCGTCGCGGTCGTTCTGGCGCTGGCGCTTGATGTCGGCGGAATCCGTGAAAGGTGGTCGCGGACCGCTCCGGCGCCAATGCGTCCCATTCATTCGCTCGCCGTTTTGCCGCTGGAAGATCTATCCGGCGACGCCGAGCAGCAGTATTTTGCGGACGGCATCACCGATGAACTCATCACCGACCTGGCCCAGATCAGCAACTTAAAAGTAATCTCGCGCACCTCCACCATCCAGTACAAAGGCACGAAAAAATCCATGCCCGAGATTGGCAAAGCGCTCCATGCCGACGCCCTGGTGGAAGGCACCGTGGAGCGTGACGCAAATCGCGTCCGCATTCGCGTCCAGTTGATTGACGCGGCCAGCGATCAGCATCTCTGGGCCCGCACCTATGATCGCGAACTGCGCGATGTGCTTCTACTCCAGAGTGAGGCGGCGAGCGACATCGCCCAGGAAATTCGCGGCCAAGTGTCCCCCTCGCAGTCCAACACTGCGGCCGCCGCTCGCACACCCGTGAACCCCGACGCTTATGAGGCTTATCTCAAAGGGCGTTACTTCCTGAATAAGCGCTCTCCCGAAGGAATGAAGACCGGCAGCGGCTACTTCGAGCAAGCCATTGCCCGCGACCCGCAGTTTGCCCTGGCCTACGCCGGCCTGGCCGACTGTTATTCCCTGCTGGGGTCCGACGTGCTTCCCGCTTCCGTGGCCAGCGCCAAGGCCCGTGCGGCCGCACTCAAAGCGCTGGAACTGGACCCTTCCATCGCCGAAGGCCACACCGCTTTGGCGATTGTGCATTTCTATTACGACTGGAACTGGAATGACGCCGAACTTGAGTTGCAACGAGCCATCCAGTTGAATCCCAATTTCGCAGCCGCCCATCACTGGTACAGCGTTTATCTCTCGGCCATGGGACGTTTTCCCGAGGCGGTCCAGGAAGCCGAACGCGCCCACGAACTCGATCCTCTTTCTCCCAGCATCACCACCAGCCTGGCTACGCAATATCGCAGTGCCCAGCGCTATGACCGGGCCGTCGAAGAGTTAAGCGCGGTGCTCGAGCTCGATCCCAATTTCGCGCCCGCCCATCAGGGATTGGGAAAGACTTACGAAGCCATGGGACTGTGGAAGTTGGCCATTGAAGAGTTTCAAAAATCCGCGGCTCTCTCTCACAACACCGAAAGTCTGTCCGCTCTCGGTCACGCCTACTCCGCCTCCGGGGACCGGGCCGAGGCCCTCAAGATCGTGGAACAACTGCAGGCCCAATCCAGCAAGAGCTACGTGTCTCCGTTCGACATGGCCGCCATTTTTACCGGGCTCGGCGACAAGCCCAAAGCCTTGCAGTATTTGGAGCAAGCCTACCGCGAACGCGACAGCCGATTACCCTTTCTCGCCGTCGACCGCTGGTTCGATCCGCTGCATTCCGATCCGCGCTTCGTCGAGTTGTGCCGCCGTTTGAGATTACCTGCTGTAACCGCCTAGCAAGTCCCCGATTTTTTATTTCGCGAGCTCGCGCCGCATCGAACCCACGCGCAAAAAGTCTACAAACTCATGACAATTCAATGACACTCGACAGCCGCGCTGAGCTTAGCATTCGTTGCATACCGGTCAGAAAAATCATAAATCAAAATTCAGGGCATGGCAGTCGCAAGCCTGTCACCGCTCTTCTGGCCGCCAATCTGACGTCGAATCAGGTCGGTCAAGCCAAACACACCGACCCTCTGTTGGTGAATGCATGGGGGCTGGTTCGCACTCCCAGCAGCGCATTCTGGATCGTAACGAAGGCTCCGGCTGGTCAACTCTTTATACCGGTACCGGAGCCGCGAAAAGCCTGCAGGTGGTAATTCCCTCCGCTAGTGGCAAAGGTCCCGGATCTCCCACCGGGATCGTCTTCAACGGATCACAAGAGTTCCAGGTGCGGGGATGCGCGCTCGCTCCGTAAGCATCGTTTGCCTAGCGAGATGATTCGAGCAAGGGCCGCCGATCCGCTGCGCCCTTCCGCTTGCCGAATCAGTGCAGCCCGGAAGGAGTGGAATCAGCACCTCATTGAAGAGTGTCGTCGAGGGTGGGCAGCCATGCTGCCGAAAGCAAACCGGGAAAAGCCTATATCCAAATCCGAGAAAAGAGGAGGATTCCGTGGCGAACGCAGCGAGTAAACCACACCGAAGTTAAATGGCTGGTGGCTGGCCCACTCTTGCGCTTTTTGCAAGGGTGGGAATCAATGCTGCCGAAAGCGAATCGGGGGAAAAGCTTACCTCCAGATGGAGGGAAAGGGGAAACAATTCCGCGACGAATGCGAATCCGCCGCGGCAAAAAACAAAATGGTAGGCCCGAATGGACTCGAACCATCGACCTCCTCCGTGTCAGGGAGGCGCTCTAACCAACTGAGCTACGGGCCTGCAGTCTTTTGATTGTACCGGGGCATCCATTTCCCGGCAATCGGCCAATACTCATGCGACAATCATTGCCGTGAAGCTTTCGCAACTGCTCACCGCTCCCAACCAGCTCACCCTGCTGCGCATGATGTTCCTGCCCTTCATCGTCCTGCGCCTGCTCGATGGGCATTATTCCTGGGCGCTCATATTATTCATCCTCGCCGGTTTCAGCGACGGGCTCGATGGCCTGCTCGCCCGCACTCTCAAGCAGCAAACCGTGCTCGGACAGTATCTCGATCCCATCGCCGACAAGCTTCTCCTCAGCACCATTTTCCTGGTGCTCTCGATCCTGCACAAAATTCCCTGGAAGTTTACCGTCGTGGTGTTCAGCCGCGATATCTCCATCCTCGCCGCCAGCGCCGTGCTCTACGCCATCGCCGGATTGCGCGATTTCCGTCCTAGCATCTTCGGCAAGGCCAACACTTTCGCGCAAATCGCAGCCGTGTTTTTTGTTTTGCTGCTGGAAGTCGACCACTCCCGCTGGGTGGCCATCGCGCGCCTTACCTTCCTGCGTGCGACTTTTCTTTTCACCATCGTTTCCGCGTTGCACTATGTCCTGCTCGTGGGACAACGCCTGCATGCCCATCCGCACCCTCCCACCACTCCACCCTCATCTTCCAGCGCGCCCATTTGACCGCCATTTTTCATGCCCCTAGAATGAATGGTTCCGTTTTCACCTGACGCCCTCACTATGGCTCTGCGCCTCTACAACACGCTCTCCGGCAAGATCGAGGAGTTCCACCCGCTGCTGGACAACCAGGTCCGCATGTATGCCTGCGGCCCCACCGTCTACGATTACGGCCACATCGGCAACTTTCGTACCTTCGTCGCCGTCGACATTCTGCAGCGTTTCCTCCGCCAGAGCGGCTACCAGGTCAAATACGTCATGAACATTACCGACGTGGACGACAAGATCATTCGCAACTCCGCCCGCGATGGCGTGGGCGTGAAGCAGTACACCGCAAAATATGAGAAAGCATTCCTCGAAGACGCCGCCTCGCTGAACATCGAGCGGCCCCGCCTGGTGCACGCCACCGATCACATCGCGGCCATGGCCCAGTTCATCGCCGATCTTGTGAAGAAAGGATTCGCCTACCGCACCGAAGACGGCTCCTATTATTTTCGCATCGCAAAATTCCCCGCCTACGGCAAACTCTCCAAGCGGGATTTCGCCGGCATGCAGGATGGCGCACGTGTCGATGTGGACGAATACGAAAAAGACAGCGCCCGCGATTTCGCTCTCTGGAAAGCGCCGAAGCCTGGGGAAACTTCCTGGGAAAGTGTGATTGGGCCGGGCCGCCCGGGATGGCACATCGAATGTTCGGTGATGTCGATGGAAGAGTTAGGCGAGAGTTTTGACGTGCATGCGGGTGGCGAAGATTTAATTTTCCCCCATCACGAAAACGAAATCGCCCAGTCCGAGTCCATGACTGGAAAGCCTTTCGTCCACTTCTGGTTTCATGCTCGGTTTCTCTGGTTGAAGGTGAGAAGATGTCCAAGAGCCTGGGCAACTTTTATACCTTGCGCGATCTCGTGCTCAAGGGCCACAAGCCGTCGTCCATCCGCTTCCTGCTGGCTTCCGTTCCCTATCGCAATCAGCTCAATTTCACCTGGGACGGATTGCAGCAGGCCGCCGCTTCCGTGGATCGTCTGCGAAATTTTCGCGCCCGCCTCGCTGGGAGTCAATTTCCGGAGGGGACAAGTGAGGCCATGACCAAACTCGCCCAGGAAACCAGCAGCAATCTGCGCGCGGGACTCGAAGACGATCTCAACACCGCGCAAGCCCAAGGTGCGATCTTCGACATGGTGCGCGCCGCCAACGCCGCCGTCGATGCCGGACAGCTAAAGAAGAACGACGTCCCCGCCTTGCTGGCCGCGCTGCAACAGTTCGATGAAATCTTCTCCGTCCTGAAAGACGACGACGGCGAAAAGATGAAAAGCATTTTCGATTGGGCAACCGCCGAAGGCTTAGACAAAGAGATCAGCGCGGAATTGACGGACGCCGTCAAATCCGCCGAGCTTTCCGATTCCGCCATCGAAAAAAAGATCGCCGAAATGGACGCCGCTCGCAAGTCCCGCAACTTTCAACTCTCCGATACCGTCCGCGCCGAACTCACCGCCGCCGGCATCCTCATCGAAATCACCAAAGACACCATCCGCTGGCGCCGCAAATAAAACGGCATCTCTACAGCTCACGTAGGGACAGCCGCCTCGGCTGTCCAGGCCGAGCAAGGCTCGGCTAGCTCTCTGTCTGCACAACCACGGACTCATCTCCCTACTTCACCACGCACACGCTAAACGCCGCATCCAGCTCCACTCTCCCCGTATGCCCGCACACCTGCTGATTCCACTGTTTCTTCAAATCTTTCGCCCCCGGAATCGCGATCTTCGCCACCGCAGCTCTCTGCGCTGTCAGCATTCCCGCCTGCTGCGGCATCAACGACGCAAAGCTGGTCACCGTCGTCAAAATTAAATTCACCGCCGCCGTAATTCTCACCGACAAAGTCGGATCGGCAATATGCGCCGCCTGCAACAGAGCCGGCAGATTAGTATTGATGGTCGCAATCGCATCTTCAATCTTCTGCAACCCAGCCGCACTCGGATTCGCCTTGTACTGGTTATAAAGCGTCTCCAGCAGATTCAGGTCCCGGCTTGCTTCTGCGGAAATGTTCTGGATCGCCGCCGCGTCTGCCGCGCTGAGCTGTTTGCCCGATTGCAATGTCGCCACCAGCGCCGCAATGTTTAGCGCCATCTGCGTAAGCACCGGCAAATCCGCCAACGCCACGCTGATCCACTGCGCGCTGCAACCCGTAGCCAGCAATGAAACTGACAACACCACCGCCAAAACCGCCTTCATCATCGATTTCGATTTCATAACTGCTCCTTGATTTTCTTTTATAAGATTTGTCATCTCGAGTAAGCACGCTCGTCGCTTGCGACCAAGCGGGCGCATCGAGAGACCTGCTTGTGTCTTCTCGTACTACAGTCTGTTTTGCACGTTTCGCAATGGGTAAAGGTATCGATCTAGAACCCGAAGAATTTCCCGGATCCAAAGGCGAATGAATTGTTTGTGAAATGTGTGGTGAAGGAATCAACTTCCGCCGCGAAGTAGTTCGCGATGGAAAGGTGTTATGCAAATCCTGCTCCGGCGAACAATACTACCAACCCTTGTCCCCGCCCTAAAGCCCTTGTCATCCTGAGCGTAGCATGATCGTTCGCTCGCGAACGATCATGCGAAGTCGAAGGACCCCTACCTCTACCTCGCAGCCGGGTGCCCCATCCTCCTTCGCGTTATTGGCGAAGAGGGTGGGCCCTCGACTCGTACTACGAAATTCTGCAACTGCTCACGTAGGGACAGCCGCCTCGGCTGTCCGTCCGACCAAAGTCGGCGTACTATTTCCTTCTTATTTCATCGACAGGTTCGGATCACATTAATCAAGACGAGTCCTCGAAACGTTGCTGTAAAGCACCAGGCATTCTTACACCCATCGACTGCGAGCGGCACATTGCCTTCGTTAATTTCTCGATTCACAGCCCTGAGTGCGCCGGCGGGCACATACTCAACAACCGTCGTGCTATTCGTCCAATTCGATATCGCATTAACAGGCGAATCAGCTGTCAGCTGCTCAATATATGTTCCGCCGCGATATTCGCAAACGACTGTGTACAAGTTCTCGCGAGTCTTCATCTCGTCTTCTCATACGCTGCCGCCACCCTCAGCACCGTTCCCTCATCAAAATGCTTCCCAAAAATCTGCAACCCAATCGGCAGCTTCTCTTTCGTCTCGCCGCAAGGCACCGAAATCCCGGGAATGCCCGCGATGTTCGCCGTCACGGTATAAATGTCAGCCAGATACATGGCCAGCGGATCATCCACTTTCTCGCCCAGCTTGAACGCCGCCGTGGGGCTGGTGGGAGCCACGATCGCATCCACTTTTTTGAAAGCCTCATCAAAGTCACGGGTCAGCAGCGTCCGCACTTTTTGCGCCTTCAAGTAATACGCATCGTAATAACCCGCGCTCAACGCGTACGTCCCCAGCATGATGCGACGCTTCACCTCGGCGCCAAATCCCTGATCGCGGGTACGCCGATACATTTCGGAAAGCGTTCGCGCATCGCTCGCGCGATATCCGTAACGCACCCCATCAAAGCGCGCCAGGTTCGCCGACGCTTCCGCCGTGGCGATTATGTAATAAGCCGAAATCGCGTACTCGGTATGCGGCAGAGAGATTTCCATGATTTCGCAACCCAGCTTGGCGAGTTTCTCAACCGCATTCGCAACCGCCGCCCGCACTTCCGGGTCAAGCCCTTCGCCGAAATACTCTTTGGCCACGCCAATCTTCAAACCGCGCACCGGCTTTTCAAGCTCAGCAACATAATCCGGCACCGGAAGATCCGCCGACGTCGCATCCATGGGATCGCGCCCGGCAATCACGCCCAACACTGTAGCCACATCCTTGACTGTCTTGCCCAGCGGCCCAATGTGATCGAGCGATGAAGCAAACGCAATCAATCCATAGCGCGACACCCGCCCATAGGTCGGCTTCAATCCCACCACACCGCAAAACGACGCCGGCTGCCGGATCGAGCCACCAGTGTCGGACCCGAGCGTCACCACCGCCATGTCCGCCGCCACCGCCGCCGCCGATCCTCCCGACGATCCGCCAGGCACCCGGCTCAAATCACGCGGATTATGCACCGGCCTGAACGCCGAGTTTTCGTTCGACGAGCCCATGGCGAACTCGTCGCAATTCATCTTGCCCAGAACCACCGCGCCCGCTGCTTCCATGCGCGCAACGGCTGTACAGTCATAAGGCGGAACGTAGTTGCCGAGAATCTTCGATCCCGCCGTCGTGCGCACGCCCCGCGTCACCATCACATCCTTGATGCCGACGGGCACGCCTCCCAGCGGCGGCAACTTCTCACCCTTCGCCGCAAGTGCATCCATCTCGATGGCTTTCGCCATCGCGCGGTCCATGCACAAAGTCAGATATGCGCCAATTTTCGGATCGTCTTTTTCAATTTTGAAGTAACACGCTTCCGCCAGCGCCACAGCCGTCGTCTTGCGCTCCTGAATCGCAGAGCGGGCGGCATCAATGGTGAGAAAATTCAAGTCCATGTGTTCGTGGTTGGAGCTGTTAGCCGTTGGCCGTTGGCTTTTAGCCGAAAGCCAACGGCCAAGGGCTAATAGCTTATCTTTCAATCACCTTGGGCACCCGGAAAAACGTTCCATCCGAATCCGGGGCATTGGCCAGAGCAACATCCTGCGATAAAGACTTTCGCAATCCTTCCAACACATCTTCGCGGCTGGCGTACACAAAACGCTCGTCTCCCTGCTTTGACGAATCCACACCGTAGCGGTCCGAAACCTGCGCCATGGGCTCAACGTTCGAAGTTTCCAACTCATTCAGCCGGTCGATGTGTCCGAGAATCGAATTCAGATCACGCAGCATGCGCGTGCGTTCGTCTTCGGTCAACTCCAGGTTCGCCAGATCGGCAACATAGGCAACGTCTTTTTCGGCGACTTTCATATTGGTCTGGCGATTCTAGCGGATTTAACTCTAATTACAGAATATCAATTCCCGCGGACGGAATGGGACAGGCGCGAAGTAAATATATTTCCTTTGCCTTCAGACAATTGCTCGGGCTCCACTGCTTCGCGGGGGATTGACAGGAATTATGTTTTTCGCGGGCTTCGCGGCCAGACCACTTTTCATTCTATGGGAAATTCCCGCCGCACCAAATCCATGGCGCTCTCTTTGGATTGCAACCGTCCCTCAAGCTGTCCATCTTCCACGGCGGACAGAATTTCCTTAAAGCGCGGCCCGGGCGCGTAACCGGCGGCAATTAGGTCCTCGCCCGTCACCAGGGGCTGCGGACGAATGGCTTCCGGCGGCGTGGAAGCAAGTTTTTCGCGAGTAAAGTTATAGGACGTCAAATTCCGCAGGCTCGATTCGCAATCCAGCCGGTGCAGTTCCAGATGCTCCTCAAATCGAGGCAGGCGAACGAACTTCTTGAAGGTGGACTCTTTCATGCGCTGCACGTGCGCGAACCGCATGTGGTTGTCGACGAGCGCCAGAATTTGATCGGTGTCGTGGTTGGAGAAATGCAAACGCCGGCAAATTTCTTCCGCCATCTTCACGCCCACATCTACATGCCCATCAAAGCGAATGCGTTCCGCAACGCGAAACGTCGGCGGCTTGCCGACATCGTGCAAAAGCGCGCCCCAGGCCAGGGTTGGCGAGCAGGGTTGCGGCAGCTTATCGAGCAAAAGCATCGTGTGCATAAAGACATCGCCCTCGGGATGAAACTCCGGCGGCTGCTCAACTCCCTTCATGGCTTCAATTTCCGGCAACACTTCATGCAGGAGCTTGCTCTCATCGAGCAATAGAAACGCTTGCCGTGCGTGGCCCTCGATGAGCATCCGGGTCAGCTCATCGCGCACTCGCTCGCGGGAAACCTGACGGATTTGCGGGGCCAGCTTTTGTATGGCAGCAAGAGTCTTCGCTTCAATGACGTAGCCGAAGCGGGCGGCGAAACGAACCGCCCGCAGCATGCGAAGTTTGTCTTCCTCGAAACGGCGCTCGGGATCGCCGATGGCGCGAATGATGCCGGCTTTGAGATCTTGGCGGCCTCCCACAAAATCCAGCACTTCGTCCGTGATCGGGTCCAGCATCATGCCATTGATGGTGAAGTCGCGGCGCGCGGCATCTTCCTCTGGCGATTTGGTGAAGTGGACCTGGTCGGGATGGCGGCCGTCGGAGTAGCCGACGTCGGCGCGGAAGGTCGCGACCTCAATGACACGCGATTTGAAGTGAGCCGATTCAGCGGTGGCGGTCAACAGCAGGTCCCTCGACTCCGCCAAAACTTCGCTACGCGAAGCTTCGGCTGCGCTCGGAATGACAAGGGTGTTTGGATTTTGGTCAGGCAGCGGAACCAGCACCACGCCGAACTGCGCGCCCACGGCGTAGGTTTCAGGAAAGATGCGCATCACCTCGTCAGGCGTGGCGCTGGTGGCGATGTCGTAATCGGCGGGTTCGCGACCTAGAAGCAGATCGCGTACGCATCCACCCACCAGATAGGCTTTGTGACCATGCTCGCGCAGAGTGCGGACAATCGAGATGGAAAAATCTTTGAGCATTAGTGGACACGCAATCATATCTTCACAATTCGTTCACGAGACAATCATCTTACAAACCTATAACCCGCGCATGACACCATCACGCGAAAGCGGAACGTAAGCTGTTCGCACGGTGAAATCGAAATCGAGAGCCCAATCACCCAACGTCATCGAAAAACAATTTGGAGCGCACAATTATGAAAAAAGAAGATTTCCCTGCCGCAGTTTTAACTCGATCCACTCTTACCTCCACCGAAGGAACCACACCCTCTGATTCGCAGGACGGCATGAAACGCCGGTCATTCCTGAAAGGTATCGGCATGACGGGCATCGCCTTGTCCGCAGGGGCACTGTTCGCGGGCGAAGCGGAAGCACAGCCGTCCCCCAAGACCCTCACCCCGGGCGACGCCGCCATTCTGCGCTTCCTGGCTGCGGCCGAACTTCTGGAGACCGACTTGTGGCAACAATATGCCGAGCTGGGCGGGGTCACACCGGGAAAGCAGAATCCCTACCAGAAGGCACTGCAGAAACTTGACGGCGACGCGGGCCAGTACATTACCAGCAATACCCTCGATGAGTTGAGCCACGCGGAATTTCTGAATGCTTATCTGTTGTCGAAAGGCGCGGAGCCCGTGGATCTCGACGGCTTCCGGACTCTGCCCAGCAGTCAAGCCGCCGGCGCGCAGCAAATTGGACGGCTTACCAGCCTGGCGAATATCACGGTGGACACAAGCTGGTACACGCGCTACCGCAGCAGCGACAATCCCGACCTGAGTGGCACTTTTCCGCAAGCCATCGACTTGGTGAATGTGCCGGCGATTCCGATGACCAACGACGATTTCGGTCCCGCCGAGCACGTTCAGGCCATCGCCAACACCGCGGCTTTCCACTTCGCCATGATTGAGCAAGGGGGCAGCACGCTTTACTCGGCCATGGCGCAGAAGGCGAGCAACGTAGAAGTGTTGCGGATCGTGGTGAGCATCGGCGGAGACGAAGTGGCCCACTTCCTCGAGTGGGTGGATTTCGCAGGCAACGGCGTGCAGGGGCCGATGGCTCCGTTCACCGATCCCACGAACGGACTCACCTTCCCGGACTTCAATGCCACGGCCAATCCCTTGCTGCAGACCAACCTGATTTTCCCGGTGCCTTGCGAATTCATCAGTTCGAAGCTGCCGCGCTGCGCCGTGATTCGGCCCACGAACCCGAAAGGAATCGCTATGGGCGTGGTGAACTTCCTGACTGGGACGGGGCTTTTCACCGGCCAGTCACCGGCGTTCTTCAAGGCCCTCACCGCCCTGGCCAAGCAGGCGGATGCGGCCAAACGCGGGTTTTAACGTTTAGGCGACGTCGTGGGGTCACGACGTCTCTTGGGAGGCGGGCGCCGCGAAAAATGGAGCCGCGGCGCCTGCGTTTATTTACTCAACCCGATTGGAGGACTCATGTTTGAAGGACTGTTTCAACCGACCCATCTACTGATCATTTTTGGAATTGCGTTGCTGGTGTTCGGGCCCAGGAAGCTGCCGGAGTTGGGGAAAGGAATTGGCGAGGGGATTCGAGGATTTAAAGCAGCGGTGAAGGGTGAAGAGAAAGCGGCGATCCAAGATCAGAAAGCGTGACAAGATCGCTGTCTCGAACGCGAACGAATGAGATATTGTCGAAGAGCGGCCTTTTCAGGGCCGCGTTCCGAACGGATTTACGATTGACGCGGCGCTGGAAGCGCCACTCTTCCACGGTATCCGCCGGGGCCTACCGTCGCCGGACAGCCGAGGCGGCTGTCGCTACGTGGCAGGTGGCGTTCCGCATGGCCGGTAACGAGTTAAACTTGAAGCCGGAACCTTCCTTGGCTGACATTTTCATTCTCGGGATTGAGAGCTCGTGCGACGAGACCGCGGCGGCGGTGGTGCGTTCTGGCGAGAAGATCGTTTCGAACGTTATCTTTTCGCAGATTGCGGCGCATCAGCCTTATGGGGGCGTGGTCCCGGAGTTGGCTTCGCGCGAGCATTTGAAGGCGATTGTTCCCGTGGTGCGCAAGGCGCTGGCGGATGCGGGACAGACTTACCAATCGATCGATGCGCTGGCGGTGACGCAGGGACCCGGCCTGGCGGGGGCGTTGATGGTGGGCATCAGCTATGCCAAGGCGCTCGCATTCGCGCTGGATAAGCCTTTGATCGCGGTGAATCATCTGGAAGGCCACATTCATGCGGTGCTGCTGGAGGAGCGGCAGAAGGGTGGTTTTGGCTCTCCAACTTCTTCCTCTTCCAGCCACCTGCTTTTCCCGGTGCTGGCACTGGTGGTTTCCGGCGGGCATACGCATTTGTATCTAGCGGAGCAGCAAGGCGAAACCTGGTCTTATCAGAATATTGGGCACACGCGCGACGATGCGGCTGGAGAAGCCTTCGACAAGGTGGCCAAGCTGCTCGGGCTTGGGTATCCGGGCGGGCCGGTGATCGACAAGCTGTCGCAACACGGCGATCCCACGGCGGTGAAGTTTTCTCTGTCGCAGCTGAAGCATCCCGATCGGAACGATAAGGGCAAGCCTGCCGAAGAGGGAGCAAGATTTGATTTTTCCTACAGCGGAATCAAGACGGCGGTGCTGCGCTATGTGGAAGTTCACAACTTGCGAGCCTCGATTGAGGCGCGGCGGAAGGCTTTGGCGGAGATTGCACATCCGAAGCTGGAAGATTATTTACGAGAGTGCGATCAGCAGACGCTCGATCTGGTGGCGTCGTTCCAACGGGCCATGGTCGGCGATCTGGTGGGCAAAACCCTGGCGGCAGCGCGAGCCAGCGAGGTGAGGACGCTATTTGTTACCGGAGGAGTCGCGGCGAACAACGAATTGCGCTTGCGGTTTGAGAAAGACGCAGCGCAGGAAGGTTTGCAGGTGTATTTTCCATCGCGTCCGCTGGCCACCGACAATGCCGCGATGATTGCGGCGGCGGCGTATCCGAAGTTTGTAGCGAAGGATTTTGCGGCTGCGGATTTTTCTGCGGAGGCGGGACTGCGGTTGAAATAGCTGCCAGGTTTCAGCCATCAGCCGTCAGGGAAAGGCAAAGCAGCCCCGCATAGGACGCAGGGCAATGGAAGAATCCTGATGGCTGAAAACCTGATGGCTGATGGCGGAGAGCTTACTTTCCAGCGGCCTGGCCCTTGACGAGAGCGGGATTGATAGCAGACTGAAGGGCTTTAGCGAGCTGGTCTTCGATATCGATATCTTTGAAGATGGCGAAATTGGCGCGCTGCTCTTTTTCGTCGAAGCCGCTCTGCTTGCCGGCCACGATCACGACTGGAATATTGGCGGTTTCGGGGCGGCTTTTCAGGACAGTAATAAGTTCGCTGCCGGTCATCTTGGGCATATCCATGTCGGTGATGATGATGTCGGGACGCCGGCGCTTGAGAGCTTCGAGCGCCTCCTGACCGTTGGTAGCGGATTCCACGGAAAACCCGCGCTCCTCGAGAAAGCGGCACACCGTGTGCCGAATCAACATGGAGTCGTCGACGACGAGGGCTACGAGTGGCATTACTTTCTCCGCGGACAAAATTCCCCCCAAGCGACACTACCAAACGGGGAAAGCAGGTCACAACGGGAAAGCCCGTGACTAAGGTTACCTTCGTCACGGTACCGCGCGGGATTCCGCGAGATTCCACACCAATGCCTGCGATTTGGCGGGGTCTCCCAGGTGGAGGACCGGGTCAGGATTCGGCGTTGTTGAGTTTGGTCTCTTCGATGGTCATGTCTTTGAATTCACTGGACTCGAAGACTTCGCGGCATTCGAGACACTCCACGAATTCGGTGTCTTCCTCGCGAGCGACAATTTGCACGCGCGGGTGCTTACATGGTGCCATGGTGGGTACTCTCGGGAACGTGCTGCGGTTGGATTGAATTCATAATCCGGTTTGCTACTTCCGGCCCGAGCGGGCCAGACTTTCGCCGGAATTGGCGGTATTTTAGCCTGCCCTGAGAACTTGTCAAGTAAGTTTTCGTCTGCCACCGCAGGCCAAGTTAGGTTTGACCATCCTGCCGGAGGGAATCCGACCGATCCGTCGGTAGCGGTAAGCCGTTCAGTGGCATGGTCTTACCATTCGCTGCGGACTTGGACCCTTGGCTGTCTTAGGTTGCATTTCGGGCCTCATATCTCTAGAATATGAATATCCGACCAAAGGAGTCGCATTTCAAGGTTTGCGCTGGCCATGCTGAAACTGACCAAAAAAGCGGATTACGGCCTGATGGCGATGAAGCATTTGGCGGAGCACGCGCACGAAGGCGCATGCAGCGCCAAGGATGTTGCCGACGCCTATGGCATTCCGCAGGAAGCGCTGGCCAAGATTTTGCAGCGGTTGGTAAAAGCCGGGTTGCTGCATTCGCAGCATGGGACGAACGGCGGTTATACGCTGGCGCGCAATGCGGGAAAGATCAGCGCGTTTGAGGTCATCCGGGCGATTGATGGGCCGCTGTTCATTACATCGTGCGTGACGGTGCGGGGCGAATGCGATCAAAGCGATCGCTGCAACATTCGCGAGCCGTTGCGCCAGGTAAGTCATCGCATCGAAGAGGTGTTGCGGCGCATCACTATCTTGGAGATGAAAGAAGAGCCGGCGGAAGAAGAAGAGATCCGGACAGCGAAGAACGAAGAATTGGTGACGATTCGGTGAAGCGCTGACCCTTGCGGGTCAGGGACCGACGAGGCGTCTATCCACGTAAGTTTATTTAGGAGAAAAACTGATGAGCACGGATGTGAAGACCTTCCCCCAGGAACGACAAGAGTTGGGACAGCAGCGAGAACATCGCGCCGACCCCAAGGGCGTCAAGCTGCCGGTTTACATGGACAACCATGCCACGACGCCGATGGATCCGCGCGTCCTGGAAGAAATGCTGCCTTACTTTATGGAAAAGTTCGGCAATGCGGCCAGCCGGAATCATTCCTTTGGATGGGCCGGTGAAGAAGGCGTGGAAACGGCGCGCGAGCGGATTGCCAAGCTGGTGGGCGCCACCACGAAGGAGATCATCTTTACGTCGGGCGCGACCGAGAGCGACAACCTGGCGATCAAAGGCGTCGCCGAGATGTACCGGGAAAAGGGCAACCACATCATCACGGCGGTGACGGAGCACAAGGCCGTACTCGATACCTGCAAGCGGCTGGAGAAGTACGGATATCGCGTCACTTACATGGCGGTAAAGAAAGACGGCCTCATCGATCTGGAAGAACTGAAGCGCGTGATGGATGACAAGACGATCCTGGTCAGCATCATGGCGGCGAACAACGAGATCGGCGTGGTGCAGCCGATCGCGGAAATTGGAAAGCTCTGTCATGAGCGCGGCGTGATCTTCCATACCGACGCGACCCAGGCAGTGGGTAAAATTCCGATCGATGTGAACAAGATGAACATCGATCTCATGTCGATTTCGGCGCACAAGATGTATGGGCCGAAGGGCGTGGGCGCACTTTACGTACGACGCAAGAATCCGCGGGTGCAGCTCTCCGCGATCCTGGACGGCGGCGGGCACGAGCGCGGCATGCGTTCCGGAACTCTGAATGTCGCGGGAATTGTCGGACTCGGCAAGGCATGTGCGATTGCGTCGGAAGAATTGGAGCAGGAAGCCAAGAAGCTGGCGGGCTTGCGCGACCGGCTGCGCGACAAGATCATGAGCCGTCTGGATGAAACTTACATCAATGGCTCATGGGAACATCGTCTGCCAGGCAATCTGAACATCAGCTTCGCTTACGTGGAAGGCGAATCGTTGCTGATGGGCATCAACGACATTGCGGTTTCGAGCGGATCGGCCTGCACCTCGGCGACGCTGGAACCATCTTATGTATTGAAGGCGCTGGGCACCGGAGACGATCTGGCGCACAGTTCGATTCGATTCGGTATCGGACGCTTCAACACCGAAGCCGAAGTTGATTATGTGGCCGATAAGGTCGTCGAGACGGTGACGCGGCTGCGCGAACTCTCGCCGCTTTACGAAATGGCGAAAGAAGGCGTGGATTTGAAGACTGTGAAATGGGCGGGGGAAGCGCACTAAAGCAAGTTTCTAGTTTCAGTTTCGAGTTTCTAGTTCAAGAGAAGAGGAAAATATGTCATATAGCGATAAGGTTCTCGATCATTATTCCAATCCGCGGAACGTTGGTTCCATGGACAAGGCCAGCTCTGATGTGGGCACGGGGCTGGTGGGCGCGCCGGAATGCGGCGACGTCATGAAGCTGCAGATCAAGGTCAATCCGCAAACCAACATCATTGAAGACGCCAAATTCAAGACGTTTGGCTGCGGGTCGGCAATTGCATCTTCTTCCCTGGCCACCGAATGGGTGAAAGGCAAAACCGTGGACGAAGCCCTGGCCATCAAGAATACGGAGATCGTGAAAGAGTTGGCGCTGCCTCCGGTGAAGATCCACTGCTCGGTGCTCGCGGAAGACGCGATCCGGGCGGCGATCCACGACTGGAAGAAGAAACAGGAAGTGGCAAAGCCGGCGGAATCGGCCGTTAGCCATTAGTCATTGGCCGTTGGCTTGAAAACCACGGTGAATGTGAGATCACTATGACTCCTGTTGCAGAGCAAACCCCGACGAAGAACGCGCCTGCCAAGGGCGTGCTGGTGACGGACAAGGCTTTGGCCCGCATCCGCACCGCTATTGTGAAAGAAGGCATTTCGCCTGAAGAAGGCGGATTGCGTCTGGGCGTGCAGGGCGGAGGATGCTCGGGGTTGAGCTACAACATTCGTTTTGACACACAGCCTCGCGAGCGCGACCGGGTGTTTCAGTTTGGGGACGTGCGCGTGTTTGTCGATCCCAAGTCGTTCATCTACCTGCATGGCATGACGCTGGATTATCAGGAAACGTTGATGCAGCAAGGATTTGTGTTCGTCAATCCGAACTCGACCAAATCGTGTGGATGCGGGACGTCGTTCTCAGGTTAACAATTAGCTGTCTGGAAAAAGCAGAAAGCGTAAGAATCCACCACGGCGCCACCTTCCATTGCCGCAAGACGGTGGGCGGCCGTGGTGAATGTGTCTAGAGCGATGATTTCTACTCCAAAGAGCGACTTCTCGGTGCTGGGAAATGAAGGCGCCGCTTCGGCCTGCTGGTCGTGCGGAGACATGCGCGCGGCGCACTTCTGCACCGCCTGCGGGAAAGTACAACCGCCGGCGCCAGTGGATTATTTCGCCTTCTTCGGCTTGCCCCAGAAACTGAATCTTGATATTGCCTTGCTCGAGCGTGAGTTCTACAAGTTGAGCCGGAAGCTGCATCCGGACCTGTACGCCAATGCCGCAAAGCGAGAGCAGGAATGGAGTCTGGAACAGAGTTCGCTGCTCAATGACGCCTACAGGACGTTGAAAGATCCCATTCTGCGAACAGAATATCTGCTGCATCTGGAAGGCGTAGAACTCGAAGAACAGTCCAAGACCGCGACGGAGAAGGCCCGGGCGTCTGGCGAGATTAAGAAACAAGTGGTGCCGCCGGATTTGCTGGAGGAAGTTTTTGAATTGAACATGCAGCTGGAAGAATTGCGCATGAACAAGAAGATGGGCGAAGACGATGCTGCGCTGGTGAAGGAACTCGAGGTTCAGAAAGTAACGCTGGAAAAGAAGTACGAGGCATTGTTCGACGAACTGAAAACATATTGGAACGACTGGGACAGTCTTGCCGTCGGTGGTAGCGAAGCGGATCGCGGCAAGGTGCGCGACCAGATGGTGGACCTGCTGAACCGCAGAAGCTACATCAGGAATTTGGTAAGAGATGTGAATGAGGCACTGGAAAGCTAGCCATCAGCACTCAGCCGTCAGCACTCAGTCCTTGGGAATTTTGTGCTGCGCCTGGTAGAGCCTGGAATGGCTGAATGCGATGGCTGAATGCTTATGTCAAACGATCGCATTATCGGCATCGATCTCGGAACCACGAACTCTCTTGTGGCGTTCATGCAGGGGGAAAGCCCTGCCGTGATTCCGGGAGAAGATGGACTGAATCTTGTTCCATCGGTCGTGGCCCTCGACGAGAAAGACCAGATCATCGTAGGCAATGCGGCGCGTAAATATTTAATTGAGACGCCCGAACGGTCGGTATATTCGATTAAACGGTTGATGGGGCGCGGGGTTGAGGACATTCAGCAGGAACTCAAGCTCTTCCCCTTTCGCCTCGCGGACGATTTGGAAACTGGGGAAGTGATCCGCATTCAGCTCGGTGACAAGACTTTTACACCGCCGGAGATTTCCGCGTTTATTCTGCGTCAGCTCAAGCGCAATGCTGAGAGATTTTTCAACGGGCCTGTCACTAAGGCTGTGATCACCGTTCCTGCCTACTTCAACGACGCCCAACGGCAAGCTACCAAAGATGCCGGCCGCATTGCTGGGCTGGAAGTGCTGCGGTTGGTGAATGAACCGACTGCCGCTTCCCTTGCCTATGGCCTGGACCGGAAGCAGAACGGAATTGTTGCCGTGTATGACCTGGGTGGCGGCACGTTCGATATTTCCATTCTCAAAGTGCATGACGGCATTTTTGAAGTCATCGCCACCAATGGCGATACACACCTAGGCGGAGATGACATCGACAATTTACTGATCGCGATTGCGATCGACGACATTCGCGGCGATCTAAAGCTCGATGTTTCGCGGAATGGCGAGATTGTGGCGACGATCCGCAGAGCTGTCATCGAAGCGAAGATCGCACTGTCGTCACAGGCTTCCGCGAAACTCGAGATCGAATTGCCGGATGGCAGCCATTATCTGCGGGAGATTACGCAAGAGCAATTCACGCAATTGATCCAGCCGATTATTGATCGCACTGTCGGGCCATGCAAGCAGGCCTTGAAAGATGCTGGGCTGAAACCAGAGCAGATCGATGAAGTCGTGCTGGTGGGCGGCTCGACGCGCATTCCCAAGGTGCGAGCGCTGGTGGAGGAGCTGTTCAAGCGTAAGCCGCACACCGATTTGAATCCCGATGAAGTTGTGGCCCTGGGCGCGGCAGTGCAGGCCAACATTCTATCCGGCGGCTCGGAAGCTACCGAGAATATGCTGCTGCTCGATGTCACGCCTTTGTCGTTGGGCATTGAAGTCGCGGGCGGAGTGACTGACAAAATCATTCTACGCAACTCGACCATTCCTGCGTCGGCCACGGAACACTACACCACGCAAGTGGATGGGCAGACCAATGTCGCGATCCATGTTTTGCAAGGGGAACGCGAACTGGCCAAGGATTGCCGGTCACTCGCGCGATTCGATCTGAAAGGCATTCCGCCGATGACGGCGGGCATGCCGCGCATCGAGGTCAAGTTCTTAATCGATGCGAACGGCATCCTGCATGTGTCCGCGCGGGAACAGCGCAGCGGCAAAGAAGCCGAAATCGAAGTGCAGCCCAGCTACGGTCTGACCGATGAACAAGTCGAGGGCATGATTCTTGAGTCCTTCGATAATGCCGAGCAAGACTTCCGGCAGCGGCAGGTGATCGAGGCGCGAAACGAAGCAGACACAATTTTGGCGGCGCTCGAAAAAGGCAGGCAGAGTCCGGCGTGGGGCGCGCTTACTAGCGATGAGAAGAGGCAGATTGCTCGGTTGGAAAATGGGTTGCAGGAAACCCGAAACGGCGATGACTACGATGCAATCCGAAAAGCGATTGACGCGCTTAACCGGGGAACGATGCGGCTGGCGGAATTGATGATGGAGACGGCGGTCACTACCGCCCTCAAAGGCAAGAATATGGACGATGCTGACATGGGCGAAGGGCCCACGGCACCGCATCCGATGGCCAAAGCGGAGTTCGAATAGCCGTCGTTGGCCGTTGGTCGTTCGTCGTTGGCAAAAGCGGCCCGGAGAAATTTCAGGAGCAACTATGGCTGAAGAAAAGACACAAGGCTCGGGAACAGCAACCGCCGAAATCGGGGAGAATACTGTTGAAGTAACTTTTCTTCCTGAAGGCAGGACGGTGCACTTCGAGCATGGCAAGCTGCCTTACAAAGAGCACGGCAAAAAAGAGTCGATCCTTGACGTTGCGCTGAACAACGGAATCCGTCTCGATCACGCTTGCGGCGGCAATAACGCCTGCACCACCTGCCACATCTGGGTGAAGGAAGGTGCCGCAAATGTTTCGGAGATGGACGACGACGAAGCCGACCGACTGGACATGGCTGCCGATCTCCAATTAAACTCCCGGCTTGGCTGTCAGGCGACGATTACAAAGCCTGGTAAGGTTGTGGTGGAAATTCCGGCATGGAACCGGAACTATGTTTCGGAAGAACACTAGAAAGCACTCAGCCATCAGCATTCAGTCCTGATTGGTTTTTGCTGATGGCGACAAGGCCTTCGGTGGCTGATTGCTGAATGCTAAATAGGAGCTTGCGTGGCGAAAGAACTGACGTGGGATGATGCCGATGATATTGGGATTTCGCTCTCGGAAAAGTATCCGGAAGTGAATCCGCTGGAAGTGCGCTTTACCGATCTTCACCGCTACGTCACCGAACTGGCCGAGTTCAAGGACGATCCCAAGAGATCCAACGAGGGCAAGCTGGAAGCCATCCAAATGGCATGGCACTCGGAGGTTTTGGACCGGACGCAAGGGTAAGACTCAACGCTTGTAAGCCGTTGTCGTTTCGATCAAGCTCAAGCGATGGAGCGTGTACGAAAAACTAAGCTTTTACCGCAGCGCTGAAAGCGCTGCTCCACCCTAAATCAAATCCTTCTATCCCGCTGTCGCTGGCTTGCTCTCTTCCACGCCCGCTTCGCGCAGAAACTTCGCGGCTTCTTCGGGCGGAGTGGGATTGATGTAAAAGCCAGTTCCCCATTCGAAACCCGCGGTCTTGGTCAGCTTGGGCATGAATTCGACATGCCAGTGGTAGTGGTCGTTGGTCGGGTCTTGCACTGGGGACGTGTGAATCACGAGATTGTAGGGGGGATTGTCGAGTACGCGGTCGGCTTTGTTCAGCAAGGTCTTGATTGCTTTCGCGAGGTTCTCATACATGTGCGACGAAGAATTCTCGAATGCCGACTCGTGCTGTTTGGGCAGGATCCAGGTTTCGAAGGGAAAGCGCGGCGCATAGGGCGCCAGCGTGAGGAA
Organism: Terriglobales bacterium; assembly: GCA_963802555.1. Lineage (GTDB taxonomy): Bacteria > Acidobacteriota > Terriglobia > Terriglobales > Acidobacteriaceae > DATBAX01. The sequence goes on from CAWDJD010000002.1 coordinate 2,489,582, forward strand.
GTCGCTGTTCTCGGCGACCACGCGACAGCCGGATTCGGTTTCCTGACGAACGATGTCACAAAAAACGCAGCGTTCTTTATACATAAAGTACTGCTTGGCGCCTTCAATTTCTTCGGTCACATAAATGGGGACGATGGGCAGCGCGATCAACTGAGAATGCGCATGTTCGAGCGACGCGCCGGCGGCCTCGCCGTGGTTCTTGAAAATCAGGATGTACTTGAAGCGCCGGTCCTTCTTCAGGTCGAGAATGCGATCGCGGAAAGTCCAAAGCACATCTTCAATACGCTTCGACGGAAGAGTCGCGAGGCTGGCGCTGTGGTCGGGAGTTTCGATGATGACCTCGTGCGCTCCAACCCCATTCATGCGGTCGAACATGCCCTCGGCCTGGCGGTTCAGATTGCCTTCGATGCCGAGCGCGGGAAATTTGTTGGGGACGACCCGCACCGTCCAGCCGGGAGTATCGCGTTGCGGCGGCGGGCCGCCATTAGGATTGGGACGGTAGGCCTGGATTTCCGGCGGGGTCTTGCTCTCATTGCCGTAACAGAAAGGACAGAAACCGCCCTTGAGTTTATTGACCTCGCGAGCGAAGTCCGTGGGGCGCTTGGCGCGGTCCGTCGAAATAATCACCCAGCGGCCAACGATGGGGTCTTTTCTAAGCTCGGGCAAAGACTGATCCTTTCAATGCGAGGCCGAAGCCGTGCTTTTCATTAAGCCGCAGGGAAGGCGTTCTGGAACAACTCAAACTGCGGCTGAGTGGATTGCTCATAATATACGCTGACTACATCGAAGCGCCACTGGCACGAAGGTGGCAAGTGACGCAGGTAATCGCGAGCGACGGCGGTGAGAGCGCGGCGCTTGTCGCGGTCGACGGCGGCTTCGGCGGGTTTCACATCATGCGTGGTGCGAGTTTTCACTTCGATGAAGCAGAGGACGTCTTTGTCCCATGCGATCAGGTCGATCTCTCCGCGGCGATGCGGTGAACGAAAGTTCCGGGCGACCATGATGTAGCCGCGACGGCGAAGATAGAAGTAGGTGTCTTCTTCGCCGCGACGTCCGGTGCGCTGGTGTTGGGGGGCGAGATCGGGTGGAAGGATTTTTTGCGCGAGGAAGTCCAGGGCGCGAATGGTGGCGTGGGTGAGGCGGCCGGAAGACATAGGTTTCAGGCTAGTCTTCCGGACTGAGTTTGGATGTGACGCGCGTCACATTGCCAGTTAGTTGCCCTTATTCACGATAGCAATGCATTCTTCTAGCACATCAACTGCGACGTCGGCTTCGTCCTTGGTGACGATGAGCGGCGGCGCGATGCGGATGGTGCTTGGGCCACATCCCAGGAACAGGACGCCGCGCTCGAAAGCCAGTTCGACTATGCGGTCGCGTTCGGCGGCGGCGTATTCTTTTGTCTTTTTGTCTTTGATGATCTCGACGCCGATCATCAAGCCGCGGCCGCGAACGTCGCCGACAGTCTCGTACTTCTTCGGCCAGTCAGCCATGCGCTTGAGCATGTGATTGCCGACTTCGGTGGAATTTTCCCGCAAGTGTTCGCGCTCGATTACATCGAGTGTGGCCAGGGCTGCGGCGATGCAGACCGGGTTTCCGCCGAATGTGGAAGCGTGAGAACCGGGGACCCAATCCATGACGTCGGCTTTGCTGATGACGACGCCGAGCGGCATGCCGGAAGCGATTCCCTTGGCGCTGCAAACGATGTCAGGATGCACGCCGGTGTGCTCGATGGCCCACCATTTGCCGGTGCGTCCCATGCCGCTTTGGACTTCGTCGGCGACCAGCAGAATTCCGTGCTTGTCGCAGATGCGGCGCAGTTCCTGCATGAAGATTGTCGGAGCGACGACGTATCCGCCTTCGCCCTGAACTGGCTCGACGAAAATCGCAGCGACTTCCTCGGGCGGAAGCGTGGTCTTGAAGAGTTTGTCTTCGATGAAGCGGGCGCAACCGAGCGCGAAAGCATCGGCATCCTGCGCGCCGCCTTCGCATCCACGATAGACATCGGGATAACGAATGTGCGTGACGCCCGGGACCGGAGCGCCGAAACGGCGCTTCTGCTGCGGCTTGGAGCCGGTCAGCGAAAGCGCGCCCATGGTGCGTCCGTGGAAAGCTCCGAAGAAGGCGATCACGTTCTGGCGCTTGGTGTGATAGCGGGCCAGCTTCAACGCGCACTCCACCGCTTCCGCGCCGGAGTTGCCGTAATACACGCGATGCGGGCCAGGCATGGGAGCGATCTTCGAAAGCCGCTCGGCGAGCGTTACCAGGCTCTCGTAATAAAAATCGGTGCCTGACATGTGGATCAACTCGCCGGCCTGCTTCTGAATGGCGGCGACAACGTCGGGATGGCAATGGCCGGTCGAAGTCACGGCGATGCCGGCGGAAAAGTCGAAGAACTCGTTGCCGTCCACGTCGGTGACCACAATGCCGCGGCCATGCTTGGCCACCATGGGATAAGAGCGGGTATAGGACGGCGAAATGTATCTGGCGTCGCCCTCGAGCACGCGCTTGGCATTGGGCCCGGGCAGGGCGGTCTTGATTTTGGGTCCGATTAAGGTCTTGGTGGTCATGGAATTCTCCTAAGTGCAGTCGTTGGCCGGTCGTCGTTGGTCGTTGGCCTGGAACATTAGCTTTGCTGCGGTTAGGCAGACAAAGGCTTTAAGCCAAATTCAAATCTTTGGAAGGGATCGGAAGTTAGTCGCTACCGAAGAGGCTGGGACGCGCCTGTGAGGGCAACACTGCCAGATGGCGGCGCGGGCACACTAAGAACTGTAGCCAGCACGCGGGCAGGTGCGAATTGGGACTCTGATAACGCATCGGTAAACATTCCTGGATTCATTATAGCTTGGCCGGAGGCGATGGCGTAACCCCCTGTTTTAGGGGCGGTCGTTGGCTGTTGGCCGTTGGTCGTTGGCCGATCGGTTCAGGGTTTAGGTCTCTTGAGCCTATGGAAACGCATCAGAATCAGCATATAATTCCCGCAATGTGTGAGAGGTAATGCCGTGCTGACACGCCTCTGTTTTGCTGCTTGCATACTTATTCTGTTGACCTCGGCCTACGCCCAGACCACAATTGAGTCGCAGATAGCGCCCCATTCAGAAGATCGAGCTGAGGAATGTTGTGTTCGAGAATGCCACGTTGCTTTCTGAGGAGGAGCGGACTCAGATCTCCGATAGAGCTCCATGAGCAAGATTCCAGGTATTCTAGGGAGATCGACGATCGAACGTCTGGAGACTTCTCTGGGTTCGCCGAAGAGGCCGCGGAGCTAGTACGAAGCGCCTATCAAGACAAAGGTTATTTCAGTCCCGATGTTCAATTCAAAGTTAACCCAGTTTCGGTGACACTGCAGCCCGCCAAATGGACATTGTGGTCATGTTGTAGCAGCAAGGACAGATGTACCGAATGGGCGACATCCACTGGAAAAATATGACCGTGTTTTCCGAACAGCAACTGCGGGAGTGTCATGCCGATTCATCCCGGTGAAATCTTCAGCCGGGCGAAGATCGCTGAGGGATTAGAAAATGCCCGGGAGCTTTACCAATCTCATGGTTACATCAACATGACCCTTATTCCAAGTACAAAAATTGACGAAGCGGAAGCTACCATTGCATTGGACATCGACGTTGATGAGGGAGGCAAATTCACTTTGCGCAGTGTAGCGTTCTCCGGGCTCACCAGCGATCAACTCCGAGAGGCCCTTGTGTCCGTCAAGCCGTTCTATGGTCAGCCATATAATCCCTCCTTGTACAACAATATTTACCAGCGGCTCCATCCGATTCTTCCAGAGTGCGCGCTCAATAGTGGAGGATATCAAGTGCACCTCGATGAAAATACCCATCTCGTTGATGTCTTCTTCGACTTTGAGGAATGCGCCGATCAATGGTTTCAGTCCCAGATCCAACCTAACTGAGCCTAGGTCGCCAACGATGGGTTTTGGAGTTTGCCACAAGATTTCAAGGTAGCCCACTACCAAATTCTCCGAATCGTAAGACTCTCCTCTCTCGTCTGTTATCTTTAAAGCTCCCCTGATTCCCATGCCCACTTCTCAGCGCCCAGCAACGTGGATGGTCATCCTTGCCTTCGGACTGGTGTATGTGTTCTGGGGGGCGACCTACACGGCTATCGACATCGCGGTCGAGCGCATTCCTCCGGCGCTGATGTGCGGGGTGCGCTTTTTGATTGCGGGCGTGGTGCTGCTGGCGTATTGCGGGCTGCGCGGGCAAAAGATCCGCTTTAGTCCGGTGCAACTCGGACATCTGGCGATTGTGGGCATTCTGCTGCTCATGGGCGGGAACCTCACGCTGTCGTTTGCGGAAGAATATTTGCCCAGCGGGCTGGCGGCCCTGCTGCTGGCAGGGACTCCGCTTTGGTTTCTGGTGTTGGACTCGCTCCTGCTTGGCGATCATCGCATTTCGCGGCGTGGACTTTCGGGACTGGCGCTTGGCATCGTGGGGACGGCGGTGTTGATCTGGCCGCAGTTGGTGTCCACCACCAAGCTGGGACACAAAGAGCTGTGGTTCTCTTTCGCGCTGATGGGCGGATCGTTCAGCTGGGCGCTGGGTTCGGTGCTCTCCAAACGCTGGCAGTCGGGAGCACCGTCGTTTGCTGCCACTGCCTGGCAGATGATTTTCGCAGGGCTGGCAAATTTGGTCTTTGCCGCGTTCAACGGCGATTGGTCGCGGGTGGTGTGGACGCCACGTGGACTGGGCGCGGTCCTGTATCTGATTATCTGTGGATCGTGGATCGGCTATACCGCGTACATCTGGCTGCTGGCGCACGTGCCAACGTCGAAAGTTTCGACTTATGCATATGTGAATCCAGTGGTAGCGGTTTTTCTGGGATGGCTGGTGCTGCATGAAAAAGTGGACGCGTATATTGTGGCGGGGAGCGCCATCGTGATCGCGTCGGTCGCACTGGTGACCAGCGCGAAGATCAAGACACGCACTGTGGCGGAGGAGATGCCGGCGGTGGAAGCCGCGAGCTGAGTCCGGAATTTTAGATTGCAGATTTTTAGATCGTAGATTTAAAAACTGAGTATTCACTGAGAACGTAATGGCAAATTGCATCACCTGCGGACGGCAGTTGGCGCCTTCCCCATTCGGGGAGCGGAGTAACGTGTGCCCCGCCTGCCGGGCTTCGGCCATCGACGCGAGAACCGGATATGCGCCCGATCCCGGCCGAGCCCCTCGTGCCGCTGCTCGGAATCGTCCGCCGGTGACTACCGTCCTGATCGGAATTTGCGTAGCTGTCTATGCGGCCATGGTGTTGTCGGGAGTGAACGCGTTCCGGCCTTCCATCCCTGACTTGTTGAAATGGGGCGCCGACGCCGGGCCGCTGTCTCTGGGCCCGGAGCCCTGGCGAATTCTGGCTTCCAATTATGTTCACGGCGGGATCATCCACATTGCGCTCAATATGTGGTGCCTGTGGAATCTTGGCGTCCTCGCCGAACGGATTTTCGACCGCTGGACCTACATCTTGACCTACACCGCGTGTGGAATCGCAGGCAGCCTGGCCAGCTTATGGATTCATCCGATGGAGGTCAGCGTCGGGGCTTCGGGCGCAATCTTCGGGATTGCCGGCGCGCTGATCACCGCGTTGTATCTTGGAAAGCTTCCCGTCCCGCCGGCGGCGGTGCGTGGCACGCTGAAGAGTCTGCTCACCTTTGCCGCTTACAACTTATTCTTCGGAGCAGTGGTTGGAGTCGTCGACAATTCAGCCCACATCGGCGGATTGCTAGCTGGGTTGGCGATTGGCGCAGTTCTGGCGAAACATCTAATGGCCCCGCCCGAGGTTCGTAGTGGTTGGCGGAACGGGGTGTTTATTGTAACTACGATGGTGCTGGCGGCGGCGTTTTTTTATCTGCGGCGAGCTTAACTTCATTTTTCGATATCTGGCGCTAAAGCGGGTACAGAAAACGAAGCCTTTAATGCACCGCTCAAGCGCTGCTCTACCCTCACCTGACAATATTTTTTGGCCCGATAAAGCCAATCGTGATAAGGTCTTGTCTGAAAAAACTGGCTGTCTGAGCCCCCATGCCGGAGCCCCTGACCTATAGCATCGTTTTGCCCGCTTATAACGAGAGCGCGCGCATCGGGGAGAGCCTCGAAAGAATTCTCGCCCATGTCGCCGCCCGAAACTGGGATGCGGAGGTCATCGTAGTCAACGATGGCTCCCGTGACTCGACCGCGCAGATCGTCCTGGATCTGGCCCGGCACAATCCAGCGCTGCGGTTGATTGAGAATCCGGGAAACCGCGGCAAGGGTTACAGCGTTCGCAACGGTATGCTGCGGGCGCGCGGAGACATCCTGCTGTTCAGCGATGCTGACCTTTCCTCGCCCATCGAAGAGGCCGGCAAGCTGTTTGCCGCCATTGCGGCAGGGAACGACATCGCCATCGGCTCGCGCTGGCTGCAGCCGGAGTTGCAAACTCATAGGCAGCCGCTCGGCCGCCAGTTCCTGGGACGGATTTTTAACCTGGCGTTGCGCACCATTCTGGGGTTGAATTTCAAAGACACTCAATGCGGGTTCAAAGCCTTTACCCGGCAAGCGGCCCAGGCAATTTTCCCCTTACAAAAGATCGAGCGCTGGGGGTTCGATCCGGAAGTGCTCTACCTCGCGAAAAAGCTGAATTTCTCCATCAAAGAAGTCCCGGTGTTGTGGTCGCATCGTGAAGGGACGCGTATTAATCCGCTGCGCGATGGGCTTCGCATGTTTGGCGAAGTCCTGAAAATCCGCTGGAACGCGATCTGCGGGAAATACACCACTGCACGGGTCCAGCCCCATATCCTGTGAAGCCGCTGTGATTGGGGCGCGGGCCACAAGTTGGGCGGTCACGCCCATCCCCGGTTTAAAGACCAGAGTCATTTCCCGCGAACATTCTTCGCACAACCAAAAGAATTCGATGCGATGGGAGTCTCTCGCCATCCCCGGGTCAGTGCCGAAATTGGAGTGATCGACAGGCGCGCTCGCGACTGCCCTCTGAAACAGCCTTCCCTCATGCAAATACCGAAAGCTGGCAGAGCAGACCGGGTTGGCGCACTTCGAAACCATCTGACCTCCCCAACCTGCTGGGGAATCTCCGGTGACACAAAAATTCTACTCTCCTTGCTTAGATGCAATCCACTCCCGAGAGGAACTATGTGAAAAATTTTGACCGCGGGTACAAAAATGGGAAGGAAGAGATTTCGGAGACTTATGGATGCTGGCAGGCCTTCTTAGCGACCTTGGCGACTCTCTTCGCGTGCTTTTGCGGTTAAAGTCTTTGACCGCAAAGGTCGGAATGGTGACGCGAAGGCGGCAAAGAAAGGCGATTTACTGGTTTCTCGCCGAACTTGGGACCGCGGCTTTAGCCAGTTCTTCGACCGTATCCGCGACTTTAGACCCCATTTCCCTGGTACTGAGGGCGTTCTGACCCGGTCTTGCCAGGTCGCGGGTGCGATGTCCCGAGGCCAGAACGCGGGTCACCGCCGTTTCAATGCTGGCGGCTTCGGCTTCCAGATGAAAGGAATGGCGCAACAGCATGGCGGCGGAGAGAATTGCGCCCAGAGGATTGGCAATGCCGCGTCCGGCAATGTCCGGCGCGGATCCGTGGATCGGCTCATAGAGACCAACCGAACCTCCAATACTCGCCGAGCCCAACACGCCCAGCGATCCCACGATCGCTCCGGCCTGGTCGGAGAGGATGTCGCCAAACATATTCTCGGTGAGCAGAACGTCAAAGTCCGTGGGCTTGGCCACCAGCGCCATCGCCGCCGAGTCCACGTACATGTGGGATAGCTGTACGTCCGGGTAATCCTGCGCGACACGGGTCACAACGTCGCGCCACAACTTGGAGGTATCAAGAACGTTGGCTTTGTCCACCGAAAGGAGCTTGCGGCGGCGCGTTTTCGCGAGGGCGAAGGCGACGTGGGCGATGCGCTCGATTTCCGGCTCGCCATAGCGCATGGTGTCGATCCCCACGCGCTGGCCCGGCGGCCCGGTGATGGAACGCGGCTCTCCAAAGTACAAGCCTCCCAGCAATTCCCGCACAATGAGGACGTCCGTGCCGCGAACGATTTCGGGACGCAGCGGCGAATATTCTTCAAGCGCCGGAAAACACATCGCTGGACGAAGATTGGCGAATACTCCCAGTTCCTTACGCAGCCGCAGCAATCCCCGTTCGGGGCGAAGCTGGCTGGGATACTTGTCGAACGCCGGGCCGCCCACGGCTCCCAGCAGAACGGCGCCGGAGGACAGGCAAGCCTGCAAGGTGTCGTCGGGCAAGGGATCGTTGCTGCTCAGCAACGCCGCTCCGCCAACATCTTTGCTGGTTAGGCGGAGATCGTGACCGAAACCCCGAGCCACGTTCTCGAGGACGCGAACGGCTTCGCCGGTCACTTCCGGCCCGATGCCATCACCGGGAAGAATGGTCAGTTTGAGCAGCATGGTCTCAGGTATGGTAGTGCGGTAAGTCGGTTGTTACGCGGGCAGGCATTGGCCTGCTTGAAGAAAGTTTACATCCTCAGATCGTAGCTCGTCAGTTCTTAAACTCCCCAGAGATAGTCTTCCTGCTCGCTCTGATGGTCCGTCATCGGCTTCAGGGGCAGAGTCGCTGCGCTGAAGTCTTCTGGCAATGTAACCGGAAAAGGCTTCTGGAAGCCTTCTTCGGCTTTGCCCGATCCAACAGATGCCGCCGCGGCGTTGGCTTGCGCCGGCGTCTGCCGCGCTCCATGAACCTGCCGGATGAGATCCAACAAATCATGATCGTGGACATGTTTGATCTCGTCCGCAAGCACGACGAACCGGCGATAAATGTCGTCGAGCTCGCGGCGGTCAAACTGATAGCCCAGCTGTTCGCAGCGGAGACCCAACGCGTGACGTCCGGAGTGCTTGCCCAGCACCAGTTTGGAATCAGGCACTCCCACCGATTGCGGCGTCATGATTTCGTAAGTCAGCCGGTTCTTGAGCATGCCGTCCTGATGGATGCCGGCTTCATGAGCGAATGCATTCCGCCCGATGATCGCCTTGTTGGGCTGGACCGGAACTCCGGTAATTTCCCCCAGCAACTGACTGGCTGGAAACAGGTGTTCGCTGACCACGCCGGTATCGTAAGCGTAACGATCGGGACGAACTCGCAGCGCCATGACAATTTCTTCCAACGAAGCATTGCCGGCGCGTTCGCCGATGCCATTGATGGTGCACTCCACCTGGCGCGCCCCCGCGGCGACCGCAGCCAAAGAGTTGGCGACCGCCAGTCCAAGATCATCGTGGCAGTGGGCGGAAATCGTGACCTTCTCGATTCCGCGCACGCGCTGCCGAATATTTTGGATCAGTTCGCCAAATTCCGCAGGGACGCTGTATCCGACAGTATCCGGAATGTTTAGCGTCGTCGCGCCGGCTTCAATCACTGCCTCGAGCACCTGGAACAGGAATTCTGGGTCGGTGCGGGTGGCGTCCTCTGGCGAGAATTCCACGTCTTCACAGAACGACTTGGCCAGGCGGACGGAATCCCGTGCCTGCTCCAGACACTGCTGGCGGGAAATCCGCAGCTTGTATTGCAAATGGATATCGGAAGTCGCCAGAAAAACATGGATCCGCGGACAAACCGCGCCGCTCAGGGCCTGCCAGGCGCGTTCGATGTCCGCACGGGTGGCGCGGGCCAACGCCGCAATAATGGGACGTGGAACCGCAGCCGCAACCGCCTGCACCGCCGCAAAATCGCCCTGCGAGGCAATGGGGAACCCGGCCTCGATAACGTCCACACCCAGGCGGTCGAGCTGGTGCGCCAAGCGCAGCTTTTCCTGCACGTTCATGCTGCAACCCGGCGATTGTTCACCATCGCGCAGGGTGGTGTCGAAAATGGTGATGCGCGCTCGTTCCATGCCCAGGACCTCCTAGGATACCGACGTTCTATGGTACGGGAACCCGCAGATTAAAGCAAAGCTAATATTCTTTACATTATCATTAGCTCAACTTATCATCATAAGCGCAACTGATGGTCCCTGAAGTTTTGCTAAAGGGCTTCTGCCATGGACTTGGCGCAACTCGAAGTGTTTCTCGCGGTGGCCCAGGAGCGCCGCTTTTCCCGCGCCGCCGACAAGCTGCACCGCACCCAATCGGCGGTAAGCCAGACCATCCACAAACTGGAAGAAGAACTCGGCGAACCGCTGTTCGACCGGTCTTCGCGAGAGGGATTGCTGACTGACGCCGGACGCGTTCTCCAGGAATATGCCGAGAGACTGCTGAACTTGCGAAGCAATGCGCAGGAAGCCTTGGTGGAACTGCGCGAACTGCACAAGGGCACGCTGGCGATCGCCGCCAACGAATTCACCGCGCTTTATCTGCTGCCAGTGCTGGCCGAGTTTCGGCGTCTGCATCCCTTGATTCGCGTCATGGTCAACCGCGCCCTGGGCAGCCATATTCCTGACGACGTCCTGCAGCACAATTCCGAACTGGGTGTGCTCACCTACCATCCTGAAGAATCACAGCTGGCGTCCATTGTGGTTTATCTGGATGAGCTGATCTTAGTTGTGCCGCCAAAGCATCCATTGGCCAGCGAAACCCAGGCCAGCATTCGACAGTTGGGCGCGGAATCGTTCGTTGCCCACATTGTTTCTTCGCCGTACCGCGAAAAAGTCATTCAGGCCTTCAGGCGCCACAAAACACCGTTACACATGGACATCGAACTACCCACGCTTCAGGCCATCAAGCGCTTTGTTGCCATGGGAAACGGAGTTGCGTTCCTGCCGGAAATCAGCGTCGAAACCGAACTGGCCCGCGGTGAACTGGTGCGCATCGCGGTAAAGGAGCTCAAGTTCCATCGCAAACTGCGGCTGGTGTATCGCAAGTCGGCCAGTCTTTCGCATGCCGCAAAGGCGTTCCTGAAAGTCGCGGAAGCGGTGGCGGCCGAGCAAGGAGGCAGCTACCGCTTCCAGCGCGAACGCTGACTTCACGATGGACTGCCGAGTTGCGCTCGGCGGACGGCCCCTTCGACTTCGCTCAGGGCAGGCTCCGCCCCGTCCCTACATGGATCCAGCGTGAGATTGATGGTTGTGAGTTAGTCCGCGGCGAATTGCGGTTCGAACGAACCGATCGCTTGTTCCAACGTGGAATGGACTTCGAATATCGATTCGAGCTTGGTAAGTGCGAATACCTGAAAAACATGACGCTGCGGAGCCGCGAGCTTGATCAACGAATGGCTGGCCACGGCGCGCTTATGCAGGGCCACAAAATTTCCGAGGCCTGCACCATCCACCAAGTCTACTTCGCTGAGATCGAGAACCAGCTTGCGGAAGTCCGGCATGAGCCTCGCTACTCTGTCAGACAAAGTCGCAGCTTCGTCTCGATAAACGATGCGGCCTTTGCAAGCGACAATCGTCACATCTTCCGCCAAACTAATCTCCAAGCTGAGCCGCAACCGTTTCGGCTTCGCTTCTTCCCGTGAGACGCGGCGAACAACCGGCTCTTCACACAACACGCAATTGGACATTTCGCTCATGTATTCGATCTTATCTTGTTAGACGACGGAGAATGAGTTTTGGCACCATTAAAAGTTGGTTACTTTGATAACCGCCGTGCTAAAAGAGGAAAGTTTCTGCATCCCTATCCTGCGCCACTTGCATCCAAGGACTCTGCATAGAGAACCAAGTTATCGCTAACTTAAGGAGAATATTTGATGCTGAAATTTATCGGAATCGTTTCTGTTCTTTTACTAGTGACCGCCGCTGGATTTGCGCAGGTCCCAACCAGTGGAAACGTGTTTATTGGATATTCGTACAATCGCGCCAATTTCTCGGGTGACGGCCTCAACCTGAGCGGCTGGGCTGGCGCGCTGGAGGGCAAGGTTGCCCCTCATTTCGGAATCGTCGCTGACCTCAGCGGAGAATACGGATCGGGAGTTAGCCAGCACAATGTTCTGTTTGGCCCGCGCGTATCGGTTTCGATAGGAAGAGCCAGGCCCTTTGCTCACGTCCTGTTTGGCGTCTCGCACGTCAGCGGGGGCGGAGATTCCGACACCTCGTTCGCAGATGCAATCGGCGGTGGCGTTGACTACAAGCTGATCAAACTGATCGGGTGGCGCTTCCAGGGCGACTTGTTGCAGACTCGCTTTTTCAACGATACCCAGAATGATTTCCGGCTCTCCACCGGCGTGGTGGTCCACTTCTGAGCGAGCGCGCAGGCGCGGCCTAAGTTTCCCAGTATTTATGGTCGCGCAGGAAGAAGTTCTTGTTCCAGAAATTGAACGCGGTGGCGAGAAATAGCCGGGCCACACGAGCGTGTCCCATTTTCTGAAAACGACGATTGGTCGTGTACACGCCACCGCGAACAATTCCAAATTTGCTTCTCGCCACTTGCTTGCTCAGGTGGTAGTCCTCGGCAAAGTGAATGCGCTCGTCGAATCCTCCCAGCTCATCGAAGCGATGCTTGTCAAACAGCATGAACATGCCGGTGCTGAAGGGACGATGTAAGCGGGAGAGGTACTGGAAAAAGTCGTTGCCAGTGTAAAGCAATTTATCCGCGAAACTTCCTTCGCGACAGAGAATGTTGGTGGTCACGCAATGCAGTTTCTTGTTTTGCGCCAGATCGACAGCCCGCCGGATGAGCGATGGCGAAGCCAGCTCTATATCGGCATCGAGAAACAAAACGAAAGGCGTATCAGTCAACGCGGCCCCCGCATTCCGCCCCGCTGAAGGCAGACCACCGGGGATCACGCTGACGTTCAGGGAATTGCGGAATCCTTTGACAACTTCCGGAGTCCCATCGGTCGAATTGGCGTCAGCTACCAACACCCTCGTATTCCGCATCTTCGAATAATCCTGATTCGCCAGCGACGTCAGCAAGCGCGGAATCAGTTTCGCCTCGTTCTTCGCCGGAATCACGATGGTCAGGTCGCTCGCGGTATTCATGTATCTGCACTCCCTCTTCGCCGACAGTAATGTACGAAGGCTTGGAATCGACCCAGCCCCCGGAGTTGTAATAATTAATGCCATCCTGTACACGATGCATCGCTTCATGCGTGTGGCCGCAAAAAATGCGGTCCGCGCCGTGGGTTCGTGCGTAGGACAAGGCCCCGGAAGCCACTTTGGAGGAAAGCCGCAGCCAGCGGGTATTCAGGCGGTCGATGGTGCGGGCCAACGGCTTGCCTTTGAAATCGAGTTTCTGCAACTGCAAATACAACAGAGTCCCCAGATAATGGAACTTCATGTTGTTAATGCCGAAGCGATCAAACTGGTGCCCGTGGATCGCTAAATGCCGCAGGCCGGCATACCGCCACTCGTACTCTTGATACACTTTCACGCCCACCAGGTGCGACATCACATCAGTCAATCCCTGGTCGTGATTTCCTTCCACCCACACCACTTCAATGTTGCGCTTGGGATTGGAGAGTTTGCGGATGTAGCCGAGGAATTTCCAATGCTCTTTGGTGAGACGGCCGAAATTCAGGTCGGCAAAAATGTCTCCCAACAGGATGAGCCGCCGGAAGCGGTTCTCCTTCAGGACACAAGTGGCCCCATGGGCGCGGCTGGTCTCTGCTCCGAGGTGCACGTCGGAGAGAATCAGCGTGTCGTATGGAGGCCGATCCGCTGGCAGATCCATGCTTCATTTGTAGTCGAAGAGTGTTACAGGATGATGAACACTGCCCAATAAATTGGTGCAGAAGTAACTACCAGGTAACCTCATAATAACTAGAGGGTAACCGTGTCGCGTAAGCTGGCTCTTGGCTTGCTTTACTTCGAGGGTGGGACGTATTCAGCGGGCAAGGCCGCACCGCCACTAAAGAAATACTGCTCCATTTGCTTCACGATCACTTCCTGGTCTTCTCTGCGAGCGGGGTTCAAGCGATATTCGTTGAGCAGCATTTTGCAGAATTCCGTCCAGCCGTTCCAGGCTTCCTGGGAGACGTTGTTATAGACTTTTTGGCCCAACTCGGAATCGAAAGGGGGTTCGTCTAATCCGGGGAGTTCTCTTTGGAGCTTGACGCAAAATACTTTGTGTTCAGCCATAACTTTCCTCGCAGCGACGCTGCCTAAAAATTATCTCACACAGCGCGGCTTCCGGTATTCCAAGAAGGACTCCAATCGAAGCACAGCCTTGTTCGTAGAATTCACAGAACGCTTTTCTTATAACTTGATTTTCACGATCAGACCTGCAAAACGTCGCCTTCTCGGGCTACCAGCTCATACAACACCGGGTTCACAAAGAAGCCGATGAAGAGCCGCGAAATCAAACCGGCTACGATCACGATGGCGAACGGCTTCTGCGTGTCCGAGCCGATGCCGGTGGAAAGCGCAGCCGGCAACAAGCCGAGGCACGCCACCAGCGCCGTCATCATAATGGGACGAAGCCGCAGCAGCGAAGCTTCTCGCGTGGCTTTGCGAATATCCATCCCCTCCTGACGCAGCTTGTTAATGTAGGAAACCAGAATGACCGCCGTCTCGACCGAAACGCCGAGCAACGCCAGCAGTCCCAGCACGGAAGAAACACTGAATGGCGTATGGGTAAGCTTCAATGCAACCAGCGCCCCCACCGGTTCGGTCATAATCACACCGAGAGCAATGGTGACGGGGAATTTGAAATTGCCATAGAGCGCGAACAGGATCATGAAAATCAGCACTACCGCGAGCGGGCCAATCAGTGAAAGCTGCGCCCGAGCCTCAAGAAACTGGCTGTACTCTCCGCCCCAGGCGAGCCAATAGCCTTGGGGCAACGTGACCGCCTTGGCGACGGCCTTCTGCCCATCTTCCACGGCCCGCGCCAGATCGCGCCCCTGGATGCTGTATTGCACACCAATATATCGGGAATTGTTCTCGCGATAGATAAACGATGCACCGTTACCTTGCGTGATGGTGGCCAACTGGCTGAGGGGAATCTGTTGCCCATCCGGGGTGCCGACCAGTAGGTTTCCAATGTCGTGTGCGCTGCTGCGAAATTGAGGCTGCATGCGCACCACCAAATCAAACAGCTTTTCGCCCTGGCTGACCTGGGTCGCGGCCTGGCCCCCGACCGCCGCCGAGATCACGGCTTCAACGTCGGCAACGTTGATTCCGTAGCGGGCGATTTTTTCACGATCCACATCGATCAGGAGGCTCGGCTGGCCAAGTTCGCGGACCACGGTCAAGTCGGTAAATCCCGGCACCTGGGCGAGAACATTCTTCATCTGCACGGCTTTGTCTTGCAGCACATTGAGTTCCTCGCCATAGATCTTGACCGCGAGTGAGCTCTTCAAGCCGGTCAGGGCTTCGTCGACCGCGTCTTCCGCGGGCTGAGTGTAGTTAAAAATGATGCCGGGGAATGCACTCAACTTATGGTTAATGGAGGCAATCAGTTTTTCTTTGGTCTCAGTGTCGCCGCTCCAGGATTTGTCGCTATATCGTCGCAGGCCGACGTAGAACTCGCAGTTGAAGAATCCCGTCGAGTCGGTGCCGTCGTCGGGGCGGCCCAACTCTGAACCCACCACCGTGACCTGCGGATAAGACATGAGGATGTCGCGTACTTGCGGCGCAATCTTGCTGGCCTCCTCAAACGAAATGGTGTACGGCATGGTCGCGCGCACCCACAGGGCGCCTTCGTCGAGATGGGGCATGAATTCGCCGCCGATGAAAGGAACCAGCAACAAGCTAGCGGCAAAAATTAGGGTGGCAATCAGCAGCGTAAGCTTGGGACGCTCGAGCGCCCAATCCAATTGGTTCGCGTACTTCTGTTTCATCCAATCGAAGGCGTGATTGGGCTTTTCCCGCACTCCACCCTTGAACCAGTACCAGGCCAAAACCGGGACCAAGGTAAGCGTAAGTATCAACGCGCCGACCAGCGCGAACGACATGGTCTCAGCCATGGGATGAAACAGTTTCCCGGACGGCCCGCTCAAGGCATAGATGGGCAAATAACCGGCAATGATGACCGCCACCGAATAGAAGATGGGACGGTCCACATCTTTTGCGGCCGCCTGAATGACTTCGCTGAGGTCGTACTCCTGGCCCGCCCGCAGCGCCAGCTCGCGGTAGATGTTTTCCATCATGACGACAGTGCCGTCAATCACGATCCCGAAGTCGATGGCGCCGATAGAAAGCAGATTGGCGGCAACATCGTGCGCATGCAGGACAATAAAGGCAAACAGAAGCGAAAGAGGGATGGTAAGCGCGACAATGACGGCGGCCCGAAAACTGACCAGGAAGAAAATCAGGACAATCAGCACCAGCAGCATGCCCCGCAGCAGGTTGTTCTCCACGGTGCTCGTGGTCAGTTCGACCAGCTCGCTGCGATCGTAGAACGGACGGATTTTGACGTCCTTCGGAAGAATCTGCCGGTTGAGCTCTTCCGTCTTGGCCTCCACTCCTTTCAGGACGGTCTGCGTCTGTGCGCCGCGCAGCATGAGAATGACGCCTTCTACGGCGTCGTCGGTCTTCTGGAAGCCAAACTCGCCCAGGCGAGGCGCGTTCCCAATGACTACGTCGCCGATATCGCGCACGCGGATGGGCACGCCTTTGTTGGCGCCGACCACGATGGCGCCGATGTCCTCGGTGTTCCGTACCAGGCCGATGCCACGAACGTAATAAAATTGCCCGCCTTGCGAATAAAATCCACCGCCGGCGTTGGAATTGTTAGCAGTCAGCGCGGTGACCACCTGCGGGACGGTCAGGTGATATCCATAGAGCCGGGACGGATCGAGCAATACCTGGTATTGCATTTCCGTGCCGCCCAAACTGGAGTCGTCCGCTACGCCCGGAACTGACCGGTAAGCCCGCTCCACCACCCAGTCTTCGATCGTTTTCAACTCTTGCGGAGTGCGGTCGGGACTCTCCAGCACATAGCGGTATACCAAGCCGCTGGGACTAAACAGCGGCGCGATCGAGGGCGTGATTCCGGTTGGAAGAGTGGCGTCGGCCAGCCGCTCAAAAACGATTTGGCGGGCGAAGTAATCGTCGGTGCTGTCCTCGAAGGTCAGGATCACATCGGACAGGCCGTAAAGCGAGATCGAACGCATCACCACCATGTGGGGCACGCCGTTCATCTGCAGTTCGAGAGGAAGGGTGACCAGACGCTCCACTTCCTCTGCCGCATGATCGGGCCACTGGGTGATGATTTCAACTTGCGGAGGGGCGAGATCGGGATAAGCATCCACGGGCATGCGCCGGAATGACATGACGCCCCCAATGGTGATGAAGGCGGTCAGCATCAATACCAGAAACCGCTGACGCAGCGCTGCTTGGACGATTCGATGAATCATTCAGAGTTTGACCGTGATTCGAACCCGCCACTCTCGGCGGCTATTCCGGCGTTTCATCTCGAAAAATGTTTCGTTTCACGCGGGCATTTTCCCGCGGGGAATTCGCTTTTCAGCGCTGCAGCGAGTTCGCGAACTGCACGAACAAGCTGCCATCGCCGACCACATGGTCGCCCGGCTTCAACCCGTTGGTGATCTGGGTTTGCCCTTGCAGGCTTTCCCCCAGCGTGACCGAGCGCATTCCGAACTGATTCGATGCGGTCTCGGCGTAAACGAAGGGCTGGTTCACGTTGTCACGCAGAATCGCAGAATCCGGAACGGCTACGGCGTCCTTGATCGTGCCGGCTTTTACCACCGCGCTGACATACATGTCTTTTTTCAGCTTCTCGCCAGGATTCTCTGTTTCAATGCGGGCTTGCAGAGTTCGCGTGTTCGGATCCAGTGAAGCGGCCACATAAGAAATGCGCCCGTGGAAAACTTGCGGGTAAGTGTCGGTCTGGATTTCGACTGTGTCCCCCACTCGTACATAAGGCAAATCTTTTTGATATACGTTCACCAGCACCCAGACATTGCTGGTGTCGGAAATCATGAAGCACTGCGTGGCTGCAGGCTGGATGAGTTGGCCCACGGAAACATCCTGCTCCACCACTTCGCCGCCAATCGGGGCCAACACCGGGACTTCAAACGAGGGCGGGGCCTTCGCCAGAGCGTCCGGATCGGTAATTCCCATGACTTTGAGCGCGGCTTCACTCGAGGCCAGGTCGCCTCCCGCTTGCACTTCCGCGGATTCGGCTTGTTCCAGATTCTGTTCGGCGATGGCGTGATGATCGTATAAGTCCTTGGCGCGGGTGTAGCTCTTTTGGGCCAGCGCGTAGGCGTCTTTGGCTTTGAGAAAGTTGGTGCGAAGCTGCGAATAATCAGGGCTGGCCACGTACAGCATGGGTTGGCCCTTTTGCACTCTTTGCCCCGGAACAACCATAATCCGGCTCACCGGCCCACTGACTTGGGTGATCACGGGCGTAGTCCGGAAACTGTTGTAGGCCACTGCGCCAGTCAATCGCAGGCTGCGAATCAACGTCGTGGGCTGAATGGTCAGCACCTGCAAGTGCGACATCTGATCAGCCGGAATGGTGAACAGAGCTGGATTGCCGCCATTGGCGTCGGAGTTCCTGGTGGCAGCATCGGACCCTGATCCACCGCAACTGATCGCCAGAAGGGTAATCGCTGAGACCATCAACAGCGACGGCATCTGCCAGCACCCGCGAAAGGATTTCATGGAAGGTTCCTTGTTCCGACCGATTCTTTCAGTTGCTCGATGGCGGTCATGTAAGAAGCCAGGGCCTGACGATAAGCCAACTGCGTGGCCCGGTTGCTGCGCTCCGCATCGAGAAAATCCAGCAGGCTGGCCGCCCCGCGTTTGTAGGCATATTCGCTGATGTCGCGGGAGTCCTGGGCCTGCTTCAAATATCCCGACGTATAAAGTTGTACCACTTCGTCATTGCTCTTGACCGCTTCGTAGGCATTGGCAACGTCTGACGCCACAGTATCCGTTGCCGCCTGTTGCGTCTCCTGCGCCTGGGTGAGCGCATAACGGGTGCGTGCCAGTTCTCCCTGGTTGCGATTGAAGATCGGCAGATCGAAGCCCACAAAGATGGAGGCGGTATTCTGGGCGGAAACGTGGGAAAAGTCATAGGTCCCGTTGACGTCGACTTTGGAATTGGCTTTGGCTAAAGCAATCTGGCTCTGGGCTGCTGTGACGCCCAGTACCGCGGCGCGAAAATCGGGACGTTCGCTGAGCGCCTTCGCCTGTAAGTCTTCCTGGTTCAGCTTCAGCGGCTCGTAGGCCAGATCGCCCATGACATCGTAGTCAGACGGAACGGCCTCGTAGCCTAGCAATTGACGCAATGCGACCAGCGCCTGCTTCTTAGCCAGCCGCGCCGAGGAAACGTCGGTTTCAAACTGCAGCAACTGCAGTTTGATCTTGAGATAGTCTGCCTCACTGATGGCACCGTCCTTGAACTGCGCCTCGCCAATATCGACTGTCTGCTGAAAATCCTTTAGATCCTGGAGCGCAAACTGCAAGGTCGATTCCGCCAGTAATACGCTGATGAACTGCTGTCCCACATTGAATGCCAAAGTCCGCTCAGCGTCGGTCGTTTGGGACTTTGTGACTGCGGTTTGATCGCGGGCGGCTTGCAAACGTCGTTGTCGTTTGTGCCCGCGCTCGAACAGATACCCGATTCCAAGATCAAACTGTTGCGTTACATTCAGATTATCGGCGGAGAAGTCGCCGGGGGAAAAGAGAGGAATAAATTGCGAATCAAAGCCAAGGGTCGGGTTGGGCCGCAGGTTGGCGGTAATTTCTTGTGCCTGATTCTGCAAAATTAAAGTCCGTGTGGCCTTGATCGCGTGATTGTGGGCCAGCGCCAAATCAATGGCCTGGTCGAGACTTATAAGCGTCGGGCTTTGACAGAAGCCGGATTGCGCCAGCAAAAAAAACGCCGCCGCAACGGCGTACGCATGAAAGTACCTTAAGTTCATAGAAATCAAGTTAGAGCGCGGCCAGCCAGGACGCAAAAGACGCTGAGAAATCCTACAAGAGTTCTCCAGTCCTGCCGGCTCCGTCCTTAGGCGTGCGAGACTGCCGCCTAAAGCCAATAGATGCATTGTAATGCGAAATCGTTGGGCGAAAAGCTGCTCAATTGTGTGCGGAATCGCGACTTTGACCCGCAAACTCCGCAATTAGAATGCAGCGTATTAGCGGCTTCTCGGTGGTTTGGTGGGCCCGGTAGGACTCGAACCTACAACCAACAGATTATGAGTCTGCTGCTCTAACCGTTGAGCTACAGGCCCGCAAGTGACCAAACATCGAATCTGGAACGGTCTCTAAGCGGATGACCTGCTAATTATAGCTGCACCAGAGCCGGGGATCGCTTCCTCGAGCCGGCGCTTGGTTAGAACTGGGTGCTGTAGATAACGCTGGAGTAGGCGCTGGGATTACCGCTGAAACCCGCGCACCAGAGCCGGTGGCCTCCTCCGGGAAGCCCGTGTTGCGCGCAGGAACCCATTTCGGAGTTAGTGGTAGCGTCCACCGACCAGGTCTTGCCGCCATCACTGGTGAAGTAAATGCCGCCCACGCCCGTCCAGAAGTTGCCACCTGCCGCCCATCCTGTTTGGCTGTTCAGGAACAATATCGAACGGATGGGCCAGGGCCCATCCAGAGTCCGGGCGCTCCAGGCCTTTCCGCCGTTGGTGGTGAGATGGATCCAGCCTTCGACGTTGGGAGAAATCTCGCCCCCGCCGACCCATCCCCGGCTATCGTTAAGAAAGAAAACGGGGCCGTCGAAAACGGAATCCACCGAAGGATTGCAGCTCCATTGCGCGCCACCGGTGAGGCTGGTACAGAAATTGATGCCTGACGAACGAGCGTGCAGGTTGCCCAGAAACGAGAACTGAGGATCGAACCACCCGCCATCCGGATTGGAGACCGCGCTGGTCCAATCGGAGAGCATGGCGCCGCCATCCGTCGTGTATTCGCTATTCGTGGGAGAATTGCCGCCGCCCTCCTCCATAATGACGCCATCCTGCCCTTTGACGAAACGGACGCGTTGCAGCCAAGTTGGACCAAAACTCAGATCGGATGTCCATGTGCGGCCGCCATCCTCACTCCACCGGAAAACCCCGTACTGCGCGGCGGGGGAATCGTAGAAACCGGAAATGACAACCTTCCTCGCCGTAAGTGTGGCCACGCCATAGAAGTAATAGGCATCTCCGGCGCTCAACACCTGCACCCAATGACTCCCCCCATCGGTGGTCTTCGACACCTGGCCATGTTCCCCAACGGCGTAACCGATCTTGGCGGTGGGGAAAGCGATATCGTGAACGATCATTTGCGGCAAGGTGGCAAGCAACTGCCAGTTATTTGTGGAGCTTGCGGGCCCGGTGGCCGCGGGCTGGGCGATCGCCAGGGTTTCCCCGGCGGGGCGCTCCGCGGAGAGCTCGTATCCGGCCCCGGCGACCGGTAGCCTTCGGGAAACATGAAGAGTAGGGCTTACGGCGTCCTGGGAGAACGACAGGGCGGTTCCGAACAACAGAACAAGGCAAAGAAGCGACCAGCGCATGACGGACTCCTGGGACCAAGCCGGGCATATTAGCATAGGTTGCCGCCCGGCGAGAGGTCGGCCTATCTCCGGCCACATCGAGGAGAACGCGGTCCCAACGAGGCCGTGCAGTAATTCTTTCAATCGAACGACTTTACCGATTTTCGACCTGGCATCCCCTTTCGGCCCGATTACCGGTCTTCCATCCAAAGGGTTACCAAAGTTTGCCGGAATCCCTGTAACTTGCTGTCCAGAAAGCATGTTAGCTGTTATCACTTAAGAGGAATCAGTTTCGCTGCCTGACTATTCCCCTCCAGGCAAAGTTGAAAACTAACCCAGGAGCTAGATGGCTGTTGGTTCACAGTCGTGGAGAGATATGCCCGTCGGGGCCAAGGTGTTTATTGGCCTGGTCGTGGCTGCCGGCACGGGGGCTTTTCTCTATGGAGCGGCCAAGCCTGCCAGCCGGAACATTGCGGAATTTATCTGCTACCTGCTGATCTCCATTCTGGCTTCGCGGCTGAAGGTCAACCTGCCGGGCATCACCGGCACGATGTCGGTCAACTTCTTGTTCATCCTGCTGGGCATTCTGGAGCTGAGTTTCGCGGAGACTCTGGTTCTGGGATGCGCCGCGCTGCTGGTGCAATGCTTTTATCGCGACCGCCCCAGTGCCATTCAAGTCACGTTTAATCTTTGTGCCAGCGCCTCGTCCATTGTGCTGGCTTACGGTGTGTATCACTCGGTCTGGTTGCACAAGACATTGGGAAGCCCCACCTTTTTGCTGGGAATCGCGGCTTCAGTTTACTTTATCGCCAACACTGGATCGATCGCGGCAATCATCTCGTTGAGCGAGCAAAAATCACTTAGAAAGCTCTGGGTGGAGTGCTACTTCTGGTCGTTCCCGTATTATCTTGTGGGCGCCGGAATTGCCGGTATGGTGGGCTGGTTCAATAGCGCCTTCAACTGGGAAACCTCGCTGCTGATCGTACCCGTCATCTACCTGATTTATCGGTCCTACCGCCTATATTTGACCAAGCTGGAAGACGAGAAGCGGCACGTGGAGGAGATGGCCAATCTTCACCTCCGGACTATTGAAGCGCTGGCTCTGGCGATCGAAGCGAAAGACCACACCACCCACGACCACCTGCAGCGCGTCCGCGTATACGCGATTGAGATTGCGAAACAGTTGGCCGTAACTCCCGAGGAGATGGAAGCGCTGCACGCCGCGGCGTTGCTGCACGACATCGGCAAGTTGGCGATTCCGGAGCACATTATCTCCAAGCCCGGAAGGCTGACCCCGGAAGAGTTTGAGAAGATGAAGATTCACCCCGTCGTGGGAGCGGAAATTCTGGAGCGGGTGCGCTTTCCTTATCCGGTGGTGCCGATCGTTCGCGCTCATCACGAAAAGTGGGACGGCACCGGCTATCCCCTGGGCTTGAAAGGGACGGAGATTCCAATTGGGGCACGCATCCTCTCGGCGGTGGATTTCCTGGACGCCATGGCTTCCGACCGGCAATACCGGCGCGCCCTGCCACTCGAAGAGGTCATGCAGCGTCTGGCGGGAGAGTCGGGCAAGGCGTTTGATCCCAAAGTTGTCAACATGTTGCAAAAGCACTACAAGCAACTGGAAAGAATGGCGGTTGCCCGTTTTGGCCCGGGAGTCGTTTCCTCCCAGCTTTCGACCGAGGTGAAGGTGGAAAGGGGAGATGCTCCCGCCGCCGGATTCGAAAACATTGCGGTCAAGGATGGCGCCAGCCACGACACCAATTTCCTCTACTCTATCGCGGCGGCCCGTCAGGAAGCGCAAACTCTCTTCGAACTAAGTCAGGACCTGGGAGCTTCCCTCAGTTTGACGGAAACCCTTTCGGTCTTCTCAGTGAAACTGCGGCGGTTGGTTCCGTTTGACGCCATTGCCATCTATGTCAAACGCAACGATGAATTGATCCCGGAATACGTAAATGGGGACAACCACCGGCTGTTTGCCTCGCTGCGTATCCCTATCGGCCAGGGGCTCTCAGGATGGGTGGCACAGAACAAGAAGCCGATCGTCAACGGCAACCCATCGGTCGAGCCCGGATATCTGAATGACCCCACGAAATTCAGCACTTTGCGGTCTGCCCTCGCGCTTCCTCTGGAAGGTTTGGCGGGCGTAGTCGGTGTACTGGCTCTCTATCACGCGGAGCGAGACGCATTTACCTCGGATCATTTGCGCATCATGCTGGCCATCAGCTCCAAGATGGCGCTGGCCATCGAGAATGCTCTGAAGTACCAGCAGGCGGAAAGTTCCGCGACCACGGATTACCTCACGGGGCTCCCCAACGCCCGCTCATTGTTCCTGCAACTCGACCGCGAACTGGCCCGCTGCAAACGTGACAATTCGTCGTTGACCGTCATGGTCTGCGACATGGACGGATTCAAACAGATCAATGACCGCTTCGGGCACCTGGAAGGCAATCGGGTGCTTCGGTTGTTCGCCCAGGCCCTAAAGGAAACTTGCCGCGAGTACGACTATGTCGCGCGCATGGGCGGGGACGAATTTGTAGTGGTCGCGCCCGGCTTGCCCGGTGACTCAGTGGCGGGAAAAACTGAGCAGTTACGCGGCCTGGCCAAACAGGCGGGCCATGACGTTTGCGGGGAAGACATTCTTTCGTTGAGCGTTGGCCAATCGCAGTATCCGCAGAATGGCCAGGATGCCGAAGAGCTTCTGGCGGAAGCCGACCGCCGCATGTATCTGGAAAAGCAGCAGCAGCCTTCGCGGAAAAATCGCAGGCTGTACCCGCGCATGAAATGCCGGGTCACCATCGAAATGCAGGCAACCGGCAATGAAGCGCCGTTCCTGGCACACTTGATTGACCTCAGCCTGGGCGGGTGTTATCTGGAAACCAGCGCGTTGCTGGTGCCGGGCACGACCGTCCGATTGGTGTTTTCGATTGATGACGGCAAGCTGCGTGCCGAAGGCAGTGTGCTGCGCATTGACCCAGGATCAGGAATTGCCATTCAGTTCAACGAAATGAATCGCGAGAACAAGGAACAGATGCACCGGATCCTCGAGTACGTGCACAACACCACGACGTTCTACGATAATCGCTACCTGTCGAAGATCCTGAATCGCTGAGACGGCAGAAGTTCCGAAACCCCTTCAGAAACTATTTCCGCCCGGGATGGGCCTCGCCTTTGTCGGAAAAGACCGAATAGGGCCACTCGTGTTTCTTGACCGGAGGTGCAGTTGAGGTTGCTGCCGCGGCCAGCACCGGGCTTGACATCTCTCCCCAATCCGCCGGGGCAGGATGGATACACCAGACGTTACCTGGTTCATCCAAGGCCAGGCCGACCAGCCAGTACTTGCCTTCGGTTCCCAAGGGCGTGCAGTTGGCAACTTTCGCGGTCACGCTGATTCCACCGGGGAGTTCGTCGAGCCGCACCGGGGCGCCGGGTTCGAGGGGTCGCGAAATCCGCGCCCCGCATCCCTGTGGGTTCACGATCAGCGTGTGGCAGTGCTCGGAAAATGAGTCAGCCGCATCTATGCTATTGATGCACAAGGGGATTTGGGCGCGAATCCTACTTCCCCGGCGCGCGGGTTCGTGAGCTTTTGCAATGAATTTCATGGCTGGTTACATGAATTCTAGCGGCAAATGGCGTCCACCGCATCGACACTCATGGTCGAAGGTGACACCAAGGTAACGACTTGCAAGTCGGTTTTGCGGCGATGCCGGAATCGGATGGATCGTAGAATTTGCTCTCCTTGCCGAATCTTCCCTGCATTTTCCGGCGAAGCATTATCATGGAAGCGCTTTGGGGCTCACTCGCAGTACCCGCGTTGGCGGGAGGAGGAGCGAAAATGAAGTGCCTGGCGTGCGTATTGTGTATTTTTCTGTTTGGTGGCGCTTGGGCTTCGGAGCAACCGAGCCCGCCCCAGGACGCACAACCCGCTGCAAAGAATCCGGAAACCTCGGAACCAACCGCCGTTTTTCATTCCGCCAGTCATCTGGTAGTCGTCAACGTGGTGGTGACCGACCACGACGGAAACCCTATTTCTGGATTGGATCGAGACGACTTCCAACTCCTGGAAGACGGGAAAACACAGCAGGTTCAAGTTTTCGAGCCACATGTGCCCGCCAAACTGCCGCTTGCGATCCCCGAAGTTCAACTCCCGCCCGATGAGTACACGAATTCAGCGAAACAAGTTCCGGGAAGCGCGGTCAACATCATTCTATTCGACATTCTGAATACGCCGACCAACGACCAGATGTTCGCGCGGCAACAGATGATTGAATTCCTGAAGACCCTTCCGCGCGGCGAGCGCGTGGCCCTGTTCACCCTAGGCAGTGATCTACGCATGATTGCGGGATTCACGACCAGCACGGACGATTTGATCGCGGCCGCCAACAAACTCCGTCCCGGCTTGTCCACGATCTTGGACACGGAAGAAGACAAGGAAGCGGAGGACCATCTGAACCACCAGTTGCATAGTGGGCTTTCTCCCTCCAACGGAGGCGGAGGCGGCTTCACCATGTCTCAGGAAATGTCGGACTTCGCGGAAGAAACCCGTTTGATTCGCACCGACGTTCGTGTGGACAAAACATTTGAGGGGTTGGGGGCCTTGGCGCGGGCGCTCTCGGGTTATGCGGGACGCAAGAACCTGCTCTGGCTCTCGGAGGCTTTTCCCGGGGCGGTTCTTCCGCAGGTTCAGTCCGCCAGGTTGGATTCCCGCAGCTATCTGGAAATTTTTCAGCGATATTCCGGCCTGCTCGAAGCCTCGCAGATTTCTGTTTATCCCATCGACATACGAGGACTCAAGAACACCAGCCTGCCACCGATCGGCGGCGATCCGGAATTTCACTCCACGCAACGCCAGAACGACGATCTGGTCGGTTCCCAGCTAACCATGAGGGATGTTGCCGAACAGACCGGCGGACGAGCATTCCTTAACACCAATGATCTCAAAGGCGCGTTGCGTCGCAGTATCGAGCATGGCTCGACGTACTACACATTAGCGTACATTCCGCAAAATCGTGACTGGAACGGAAAGTTTCGCCGCATCAAGGTGGAGGTCGAGCACCCCGGCGTGAAACTGGATTATCGCCAGGGATATTTTGCCAGCCGCGACGATCCGAGTCCCGCCGACGCCGCCCGCCGCATGTTGATCGCGGAGATGCAGCCGGGGGTGCCAGAGTCAACCATGCTATCGTTGCGGGTCAAATTGCAATCGGTCAATCGCAAGACCGGCAACGTGAGTATCGACTACGGGGTCAATGCGCCCGACATCGCTTTCAGCGGAGATCCGGTGAAACATGCCAAGCTGGAATTCGTCGCCGTGGCCTGGGACAAGAACAATAAGGCCGCCGGGAATGTGTCAGAAACCATGGACCTGGACCTGAAGCCGGAGACCTTTCAGAGGATCCTGAACACAGGCGTGCCCGCCCACCAGCAACTAACTCTAAAGCCGGGGACCTACAAGATACGCCTGGGAGTCATGGACTACACCAACAGTAAGATTGGCACCCTGGAAGTGCCGGTGACGGTGAACAATCCGTAGATTGCGGGAGTCGAGGCCAATCGAGTCCGGTCGCTCTCAGACAAGAATCCGGGCTCAGGGAGCGCTGGGCTTCAGAACGGCGGCGCTGCGCTCATCGTTGGCGATGATGCGGTAGAACTTTTTCAGGTCTTCCATCTTGTCCAGGGGTACACTCAACTGCTTCACTTCGAAAATCCGGGTATAGCGGAGCACATTTCCTTCCTTCACGACTTTGCTGTGGTAATCGGCAAAGCCATAGTCTGCGTCCACCGGTAAGGGAAGATCATCCACCTCGTAGCCGGGCGGCAGAGTAATTTCAAAAACATCGGCGTCATGCCGCAATCCTTCAAATTCCACGGGGTAGAGTCGGGGCTCTTTGGTTTCAAGGATGTCTCTCGACTTCGTTCCCAGCACGCGCGGACGCACCAATAGCAGACCCCCCGCAGACTTGGCGTAGTTCGATGCGATAAAGGAGTAGTCGTATTCGAAGGGCAAATCTGCCCGTTGCAGGTTGGCCACGCTTGCTTTGCTGATTTGGTAGGTGGCAAAGGCGTGCGCCAGCACATTCTCAATGGGCTTGATCTGATCGGTCGCCTTCGTTGCCTCGCGAAGCGCCCACCGCTGCTGCATGGCGGGATCACCGACTCGCACTTCGGAAACGTCGCCCTGCAAGGTGCCTTTTTCATCGAGGCGAAGTGTAGCCGTACGATTTATCTGGTTCGAAGCGGGAGGCAACAGTGGCAACTCCACCAGTTCCCCCCCCTCGGGAGTGACCAGCAGCCCATAGTTGGCTTGAAGCTCACCTCTGAGCTGGCCGAATGGCGTCAGGTGGTCGGTGGGATCGAAGAACAAAATCCTCCCCAGCTTGGCGTGCTGCATCACCGCCTTCAAGGAAGTGTTGTTGAGATCTGGCGGCAGCCGGACCGCGAGAATCATGTGATTGAATCCGAAATTAGGAGGAGAGGACGCGACGATGGAACCCCGCTCGGTATTGATCACGACGTAATAGGAGTCCACGCCAATTTCCTTAAGCATGGAACTCAGTAACGTAACTTTGTCCTTGCAGTCACCGTAACGGTTGCTGAACACACTGCTGGCGGGATGAGGTTGATGTCCGCCGATGCCCAGCTCGATGGCGACGTAGCGAATGTCGCTTTGGACAAAACGAGCGAGCGCCTGCATCTTCGCGAGCTGTGTAGGTGCTGAGGAGGTAAGAGCGGCGACTTTCTGTTTGATCTCAGGGGATGCGTCGCGGCGTCCAGCGGTCAAGTCTACGTACCAGTTTCCCATTTCCTCCCAGGTACCAAAGGCTTTTTTCTTATCCCCTCCGGGAGGAAAGAAGGACACGATCATGGAACCTGCCACGGAATGAAATGCGGGCATGTCCTCCTCTGATTTTATCGCCGCGACGTCGCTGACTGTCCACTGCCACCGGTTGCCATCTCCCGCCGGCGCAACCGTGGCATGGTTTAGCCACACCGATTTGTATTCCCAGCCGGGAGGAAGCTGCAAGGAGTAACGCGCTTCTCGCGTGGGAACCCCAACCTGGAATATCCACTCGTCTTGCAGGAGATTGGGCCGATCGTCGTGCTCAATTTCGTAGCCCACGATATTGCCCGGTTCCGCGGCCGGGATTTGCATCATTTTGGTCCGGATGTCGGTGATCAAATCGCTGTTTTCGACACCGTAGAGCGCTGTCTCAACAGAATCCGATTCCTTGACCCGATAGTCTTGGCCGGCGGAAGGAATGCACCACCCTCGCATGTGGGTCACGCGAGTTTCGGAATCGTAGGAACTGCGGACCCATCCGTACGCTTTGCCGTCGGGTCTGAGAATCTTATAAGCCTCACGTTCCAGAGTCTTGATTTTTCCGTCGGGCTGGACGGTCACGATGGTCTCGGCATACAACCGGACGGCGTTGGTCTTCTCGTCGTGTCGGGGCAACGGAACATTGACCAGCGCCTGCATCCAGTCGGGAGCATCTGCCGCAAAGGAGCGGGGACCGAACAATACGCAGATTGCCAACAGGAGAAAGGATCTCCATTCTCGCGCCGCGAACCTCTTAGATCGGGGACAATACGATCTGCTGTTCATCGCCGCTCCTTACCGATTGAAAGAAACTCCGCAACGCCGGATAGTATTTCGTCTGAAACAACATTCCATTCACGGTCAGCTGGCGTCTCCAATGCAGGGCACCGTTCTTGGTCTCCGCCTTGAGCGTGAAATCGCAGATACTGTTGCCGCCCGTGTCCTGAGGTGGCGGCACGCTGGTAAGCTTCAGACCAGGAGGCAGTTCTAAGGTCACGTCGTCAACCTCTTGAAACGGAAAACGAAAGTAAATGGGATGAACCCGCTCGGGGCGCTCAAAGACGTGTTTGTCAGTCTCGCTGAAAAGTCCCACCGAAACCAATTGGCGGCGCCCTGCAGCCGAGGCCCATCCCGGGACTTTCAAGTCAAACTCGGCCACGAATGACGGAGAGGAGCTGCTCCAGTCGGGTTTGTTGGTCAGTTCCACTTCGTTGGCAGTGGGAATGGCACCCTTGACCTCATCTTCGAGAAATTTCTTGCGGGCCGCATCATCGTCATCCATTTCGTCCAGCCGCCGCCACACTGCCTCCAGTCCGCTGAAGGTGACGGTCAGCTTGCCTTCAAGATCGCCAGTGTCGGTGAGCTTCAGGTTTGCCTTGCGCTCGACTTGCGACTGAGCGGCATTCGGCAAGGGGGTCTGTATCCACCTCCCGCCGTCTTTATCCAGGCGCAGTCCTTGTGAGGCGGTCTCTTGCCAGGGCAGAAGCCCATAGGGAGTAAAAGCAGAGCCGGGATCGAAATAAACGTCTTTTCCATCCACTTTGACCAGCACGACATTGGTGTTGAGCTGATACGAATTCATCAATTTCGGATCGAAGAAATATTCGTCGCGCGTGGAAAGCATTACCGGATAGGCCTCAAACCCTGCGGCCCGAACTATGGCCAGGAAGAGGTAGGTAATTGCGGTACCGCCGCCATAGCCGAGCTTCCAAACGTCATCCACATAATGGATATCCTTAAGCTTCTCCCGCTTTTGCTCGGCGCCGGTTTTTTCCCGTTCCACCGATAGGTTCCGTATCTGTTGAGTTCGCGCGTAGATCTTTTGCAGCTTGGCTTCCAGAGAATCGCTCGGAGACACGATTTCCGCGACTGCTTTGTTGATCGACCCATGATGGCCAACGAAGTATTCCACCGCCTGATTTAAACCCTTCCCGTAGATCTTCCAGAATTTTTCGGGGTCCTTTTCTATCTGATTCGTATAGACAAATTCCACGCGGTATTTCACTTGATTTTGCGGGGGCATGTAGTCTTCGACCTGGAATGCGGGTACGTTTCGCGTTTCCATACGGATCACACCGTTGTCCGCCTTCGGCAGGTCGGTGCCTGGTGGGAGGCCGAGCGGCCAACTCCAATGCAGCCCATTGTAGGTGTTTTTCGTGAGAGAAAATTTCGCATCTTTCGTGAACAGGTCTTCGTTCAATACCCAGAGAGCGTTGTTATATCCGATAGCGCGAGTGTAACGGTACTCGATGATGCTTCCAACTTGAACGTCCGGCAGGGTGAACGTCTTAGCCAGATACTTTACGCCGCGTGCCTTGACGATGGTTTTCTCATAGACCTTGCCATCAAAATTGATAATGGTTCCATCCGGGTGGATGGTTCGGGCCTGGATCCCCCTGACCTCGCCCGCCCCTTTGAAGAACGGGACTTCTATGTCGGCGTACTTGCGGCCTTCCTCGGTCAGAATCTTGATGCGGCAGTAGTTGTACTCGCGAAACACATTGTCGTCACGGTCAACCTGGCGATATAAGTAGATGGCGGGGGCTGCGACCGCCAGAGGCTCGCTGGTCATCTTCAATTCTTCAGGCGTGATTGGCAGCCAATCTTCAGTTCTAGCGACGGGAATGAAGGCCATCAAGAACAACAGGGAGAGGAGAATTGCGGATGACGCTCTCCTGGCAAACGGCACGATTTACCTCCATACAGAAAGACCAGCACGGGCCGGACTGCATTCTACTCACGCCCCGGAACCAACGTCTAGCTTTTATTCTTGCCATGGATACTGCCGAAATATGGGCAGAGCCGCTGTAATATAGAGTCTCCCTGGGCGCAGCCGAACCCACAATGCCATGAATGCAGCCGCCTCCTCGCTTCCCGAGCCGTCTCTGGGGTCTTCCTTCGCGGCGTCTTCTGGGTTGGGGCCGCAGCCTCCAACGGAACGGGGCATCATTCCGGAATTCGAGCTGCTGCTGGATTGCTGCGCGGAAATGTTGGACAACGAGTGGACACCGCGTATCCGTTCGATCGTTTCTGGCCGGTTTGACTGGGACAAACTGCTTCGTCTTGCGGACTGCCATCGTCTGGTTCCGCGAGTGTACGCAAAGCCTTCCGTTCTCGAAGTCGCGCCAGCTGCGTTTCTCGAAACTCTTCGCTCGCGCTATCAGGCGAATGCACGTCAGGCGCTTTGGTTTACCGGCGAGCTGATTCGTGTCGTGTCCCATCTTGAGTCGCTGGGCATCGCGGTGTTGCCTTACAAGGGGCCCATCCTCGCCCATGCGCTCTACGCCGACGTCACTCAGCGGCAGTTTGGCGATCTAGATCTTCTGGTGCATCCGGCGGACGTACCCAGAAGCAAAGCGGCCCTATTGGATCTGGGATACAAGGGCGGTATTCAGCTGACGGAGCGCGAAGAACGTGCATATCTGAAGTCGGGTTACGAATACACGTTCGACAGTGCGCACGGCCGCAACCTGATTGAGCTGAAGTGGCAGATTCTGCCGCGCTTTTACTCCGTCAGTTTTGATGTGGAGGCAATGTTCAATAGGGCTGCGAGCCTGGACATGGAGGGATACACATTTCGGACACTCTGCGCCGAGGACTTGCTACTGGTGCTCTGTGTGCATGCCGCCAAGCATGCCTGGTCGCAACTTTCCTGGCTATGTGATATTTCCCAACTTGCAAAACAACCGCTGGATTGGAATGCGATCGGGAAACAAAGCGAAGACCTGGGTGTTGAGCGGATCGTCGCAGTGAATTTTCTCTTGGCACACGAATTACTCCGGACGCCGCTGCCCGAGCGGGTAGAAAAGACGGTGGCAAGGGATCGGACCATTGCAGGTCTAACCAGCGAAGCCATGCCCATCATGGTGGAAAGCGCGGAATACAATACCGAGTCGATCGGCTACTTCCGCCTGATGATGAAGTTGAGAGAGCGCTGGCAGGATCGGGTACGGTTTCTGTGGCGGCTGATTTTCACGCCGAGCCCTGGCGAGTGGTCAATGGTGCAACTGCCAGGACCGCTATTTCCGTTCTATCGTGTGGTGAGAATGTTTCGCTTGAGTGCAAGGCTCCTGGACCGCAGGGGCTAAAGCCCGTACGGAAAAATAACCACCTTTATCGCAGCGCGATAAAGCGCCTGCGCCACGCAAAGCTGCGTGATCCCAAAGTCCTAAGTTTCCCGCACAGGCAGTGAAATCGAACAGCGATCAGCGGCTGGCCAATCCGCCGGCAGTTTCTGCGCCGTCTGCCGTGTAAACGTGGCCGGTCATGTAGGCGGCGTCGTCGGACGCCAGGAAAGCAAACAGGGCCGCGATTTCTTCCGGCTTGGCATGGCGGCCAAGAGGGATTTTGCGATTCACTTCCTCGAGCATCGCATCCGTGTATTCGGCGCGCTGCATGGGGGTCAGCACGTATCCTGGCGCGACGGCACAGACGCGAATTTTCGGCGCGAGTTCCAGAGCCATCGAGCGCGTCAACTCGATGACACCTGCCTTGGTGGCGTTGTAGTCAGCGTAGAACGGATAGCCCATCACTCCATTGGTCGAAGCGGTTTGCAGAATCACACCACTGCCCCGCTTCCACATGTGCCGCGCCGCGGTTTGGGCCATGTAGAAGACGCCGGTGAGATTCACCGCGATTACCTTGTCCCACGCTTCAGGGGTGATCTCAAGAAAATTATGACGGATGCTGATGCCGGCGTTATTGATGAGCACGTCGACGCCGCCCAGGATTCGAACAGCATCGGCAAACGCCGCCTGCACCTGCTTTAGATTCGAAACGTCCGCGTCAACAGTGCCCGCCAAATCCGGCAACTGGCGCTGGATTTGCTCGCGAGCTTTGCCGTCGCGATCAAGCACCACGACGGTGGAACCTTCTTCCAGAAAACGGGCTGCCGTGGCCGCGCCGATGCCGCTGGCGCCGCCGGTGATGAGCACACGTTTCCCTGCAAGTCCGCGCATCTGTTCTCCTAGAACGGTTTTCCGTGAAATAGATAGACCAGCTCGACGATCAGAATAATCACCACCAGGGCTTCGAGCACGAAGGCGCGGCTCTGGTTGAACTGATCCACCATGAAGCGATACAGTTCCTCGGCGGTATGGACTTTTTGCGTGACCAGATCTTTGTAGTCTGGCACGCCGACCTTGGACGCCGCCAGCTTATAGAGTCGGGCGGAGAACATGTCGCTGAGAAACTTGATGGCGTTATCGGCGTGCTCGGTGAGTTCGCTTACATCGAGCAGGACGGTATGCAGTTTGGAAGCTGCCCGCGCCAGGCGCCAGCGGGCCAGCATGCCGGTGCCCTTGTCCAAAAAGGCATACACGCCTTCCAGTTCGCGGGTCAGCAGTTCATCGTAATGGCGAAATTCCAGCAACTGCGAGTTGGCGTATTCCAGTAACTGAATGGCAGTTTCGGCGCCTGCCTCGCTGTCATAGAGAAACGCCGCATTCCAGCCGATGACCGCTAGGTCATGGGGATAGTAGGAAGTCCGTGATTGCAGAATTTCGTTGCGTTCGCCGTCCGAAAGTTGCGAAGTTTCTCCGCGAACCACCTGCGCGATCCGGGCGCCGTCGGATGCAATCAATTCGGTGGCGCCAGGAGAGCCGGTGATTTCGCGGACATGGAAGATAAAATAGTCTTCACTCAGCCATTCCGCATAGGGCTTCACCAGGGCCGGAGCCGAGCGCTCGAGTTTCTGCCGGACAATGCGGGAAGCATGCCGTTCAAAGTCGACGTCCCAGACCCAGCGGCTGCTTAGGCGAATGAGCATGTCCCAATCGCCGGAGAATGGCAGCTCGAAGACCACGCTCAGCACCCCGTAGTCGTAATACTTGATCTGGCCTTCCAGGCGCTCGCCACTCTCGAGGACAAGCGGTTCAATGGGTTCCACTACCGGAGGCCGCTGATAGCGTACATAGCCCGGCGCGGGGTGCTTGAAACTTGGTTGCTCCAGGGTGCGAGCCCCAAAAATCTGGCGGAGTTCGTCGAGCCGGATCTCCTCACAAACATCGAACTGGATCAGCACCAGGACGGAGCCGTGGATCGCAGCCTCGGCCATAGCTGGCCGGGCCAGCTCGGGGCTATCCGCAACTGTGAGAGATCGATCATTGTCCCGAATCATGGTTGGCACCGTCAGCCGTCAGAAAGGGATCGTCGGAGAAGCTTCAGAGATCCGGCTGCTGGTTCTATTTTCCCAGATTCGGGGCGGTCTGGCGAGAGATCATGCCATGACCAATAGAATCAATGACTTACATTCATCCTCGCCGTGCGAAAGCCCACAATAAGGCGGCCCCCGCGGCGACTCCAGCCACGGTTAAAGCTGCCCGGTTCATCGACCGCTGCACTTCTGTGGCGGTTCGCTGGACGCGAGCCTGTTCCGGGTAAGTCCCGGGTGGGCCCGGCGACTCCCCTTGCAGAGCCATTTGGATGACCTCCGCCAAGTGCAGGGCGTGGCGATCGGTGCATTGGGCGATCTGCTCCCGGCAACTGAAGCCATCGGCGATGATCAGGGATTCCGGCGGTTCCTTGTGGACGGCCGGCAGAAGCTCCAGTTCGCCGACGGCTACAGAAACGTCGTATTTCTCAGCCTCGAAACCGAACGATCCAGCCATTCCGCAACAGCCCGGCGCGGGGGTGTGGAAATCGATGCCCATCCGCCGGAGCACCGCTTCCTCATCGGTCATTTTCATGATCGATTTGTGGTGGCAATGACCATGGATGAGGGCCTTGCGATCCAGCCTGGGCAACTGAAAATGTTTCGCCTTTTTCTCCAGAAATTCGCTTAACAGAAAAGTTTGTTGTGAGAGTCTTCTCGCGCGTTCATCTTTCGGGAAGAGATTGAGGAGTTCATCGCGGAACACCGCGGCGCAGCTGGGCTCCAGCACCACCACGGGAATGCCGGCTTCAATTTCAGAGTCGAGAACATCCAAAGTTTCGAGCAGCAGCCTCTTGGCGCGATCCAGCATGCCAAAATCGTAAAGCGGACGGCCACAACAAAGAATAGCGTCGGGAAGCAATACCCGAAAGCCAGCGGCCTCCAGCACTTCGACGGCAGCCTTGCCGGTGTCTGGGAGGAAATGATTGTTAAACGTATCGGGCCAAAGAACGACTGGCGTTCCGTCCGGATTACTAGTTGCTCGTCTCTCGAACCAGTGCCGGAACGTCTGCGGGGCAAAGGCAGGAATGCTCCGCTGCTGGGGCATCCCCGAAGTCAACTTCGCTAGAGCGCGAAATCCGGGCAATTGGGTAGTCAGGTTCACCAACCCCGGCACTCGAGAGGCGAGCCGTGCCCAAATATCGATGTTGGCAAAGGCATAAGCGCTGCGTGGCCTCGTGCGTCCTTCGTAGTAGTGGGAGAGAAACTCGGCTTTGTAAGTGGCGACATCCACGCCGACCGGGCAATCGCTCTTACAGCCTTTGCATGAGAGGCAGAGGTCGAGCGATTCCTTTACTTGTTCGTCGCGCCACTTGTCTTTGATCACCTCGCCCTGCGTCATTTCCCAGAGGAGATGGGCTCTCCCACGAGTGGAGTCTTTCTCTTCGCGGGTAACGCGGAAGCTGGGACACATTACTCCGCCTTCATCCTGGCGGCACTTGCCGACTCCAACACAACGCAAGTTGGCGTGGGCAAAACTTCCGTGATCTTCAGGAAACTGGAAATGGGTTTTGGGATCCCAGGGATGGTAGTCGGCCCCGAGGCGCAAATTTTCGTCCAACTTATAAGGTTCGACCAGCTTGCCGGGATTCATTTTCCAGTCGGGATCCCAAAGTGCCTTGAACTCGCGGAAAGCCTGCACCAGTTCCGGGCCAAACATTCTTCGGCAGCAATTCCGCCCGCTGCTGGCCGTCCCCGTGTTCTCCGGAAATCGAACCGCCATAACTGACGACTAGATCGGCGGCTTCCTCCATGAACTTGCGATATTTCGCAATGCCTTCGTGGCTCTGTAAATCAAAGTTCATCCGGTTGTGCACGCAGCCGTCGCCGAAATGGCCGTAGAGCGTGCCGCGGTATTCATAGGCGTTCATGAGCTTGCGGAGTTCGCGCAGATATTTGCCGAGTTTTTCCGGCGCGACTGCGGAATCTTCCCAACCTTCCCAGCTCAACGGCTCGCCCGGAACGTAAGAAATCACCCCAAGGCTGGATTCCCGCACTTCCCACACCCACCTGACTTGCTGGCGCTGGGTGAACAGGCGCATGTTCGGAGGATTCGCGGAACGATTCAGCGCCGCCATCAATCCCTGCGCCTGCGCCTCCGCTTCTGCTGTGGTGTTCGCGCCGAACTCGGCCAACAGCCAGCCTCCACCCTCGGGCAGCAGAGCCAACCCCTCCGCGTTGATTCCCCTTCGCCGGGTGTATTCCACGAGCAGATCGTCGACGCCTTCGAGTCCGATCGGCCTGTGCTCCAGTACTTCGGGCACGTGATCGGCACATTCGTAGATGTCCGGATAGGCGATGACCAGCAAGACCCGCTCCGGCGGGCTCTCCACCAACCGGCAAGTGGCTTCGAGTATGGTCACGCAGGTCCCCTCCGATCCGACGAGAGCCTGTGCGACGTTGAAGCCGTTTTCCGGCAACAAATAATTCAGGTTGTATCCGGAAACCCGGCGCGGAATGTTCGGGAAGCGTTGGCGAACCAGATCGGAATACTTCTCGCCCAAGCTTCTTAGTCCGGCATAGAGTTCACCGCGTCGGCCGCCCTGGCCAATAATTGTCTGTAGTTCGTTGTCGCTTGTCTGGCCGACTTTCAGGCGCAAACCGTCGTAGGTCAGGACTTCCAAGGCGTCGATATTGTCGTCGGTCTTGCCCGCCATGACCGAGTGCACGCCGCAGGAGTTGTTGCCAATCATGCCGCCGAGAGTACAGCGGCTGTGTGTGGCTGGATCGGGAGCAAAGGTCAGATGATGTTTTTCGGCTGCATTGCGCAAACGATCAAGGACGACCCCGGGCTGTACTCGCGCCAACCGTTTCACAGGGTCGATTTCGAGAATCTCCGCCATATATCTGGAGAAATCCAGAATCACGGCGACATTGCAGCATTGCCCGGCCAGCGAAGTTCCGCCCCCACGGCACAAAATAGGAGCGCCATATTCGCGGGCCAGCGAGATTGTGGCGAGGACGTCATCCGCGTCACGGGGAAGGACGACGCCGATGGGGACCTGACGGAAATTGGATCCATCGGTGGCGTAAAGGGCCCGGCTGCCATCATCGAAGCGAACGTCGCCGCGCAGTTGACGTTTCAGGGCGTTGGCGAGAGCGGAGCTGTCCACATCGGCTGCGGAAGATTTGGCGATCTGGGCGAGTTCAGTAAACTTGTCCGGCATGACGAACCGTAGTTTCCGGGCGGGCGGTGGGCGAGGGTCCTAGCTCATGAGTCGCGTGGTGTAATCCGACATACTCAGCGCAAGCAAGATGATGAGGAAGAAGATTGCCGAGATTATAACCACCTTGGTCAATTTTTCGCTGGTGTACTTCACGTGCATGAAAAAGAGTACGACGACCGAAGCTTTGAAGGTGGCAATGACCAGCGCAACCACGGTGTTGAACGGTCCGAGATCGATGTTCGCGACCCATGCCGTGACGAAGGTCAAGACGATCAATAGGGCCCAGATACCCCAATATAACGTGCTCGGCAGTATGTGCTCGGAATGCTCGGCGTTTTTAGAAGACATGTCGCTCACTTATGCGGATTTCGATCAATCAAATAAAGCAATGGAAACAGATAAATCCAGACAATGTCGACAAAGTGCCAGTACAAGCCGCCATTTTCCAACGGAGTGTAATAACCGGGCCCGTACTGGCCTTTCCATGTAGCGTAAACCAAGTAAAGGAAAAGACCCACGCCAACAATCATGTGCAGAGCGTGCAGGCCGGTCATGGCGAAATAGAGAGAGTAAAAAGTCTGGGTGCGTTGCTGAAAATCCTGCATGTTCTGCGGATCCACAGTTACATCCTTCAGGTCTTCCGCACTCAACCGGAAGGACGCGCCCGGAATGTGGTGCTTCTCGTATTTTTCCTTCCATTCAAAACCTTTGATGACCAGAAAGGTGAGACCAAACACCAGGGTGAGCACCAGGAGTACGAGAGTCAAAGTCCGCTTGGCCATCTGCGTGGCGCGGATGGACAAAGCCACCGTCAAGCTGCTGCAGATGAGCACTGCGGTGTTGGCCGCGCCCAGCGGCAAGTTGAGTGTCCGGCTGCCCACGCCGAACTCAACCGGATACGACCAGCGATAGACCAGATAGGCGCAGAACATGCCACCGAAAAACATGAGTTCGGTTGCCAGGAAAAGCCACATACCCAATGACGCGGTACGTTTCTGCTGTTCCATGGTCGCAAAATGATGCTGCTGATGCGGCTCCAGGTGGTGTTCCAGGGCGATTGGGCTATCGCTCAAGCGGCACCTCCCTCAGGGAAAGGTATGTTCTCGTAGTCGTAGGCTTCTTCGGTGACGATGGGCGTCTCATCAAAATTGAACGTTGTCGGCGGCGACTGAGTTTGCCACTCCAGGCCCGAGGCTCCCCAGGGATTATTGCCGGCGGGCTTCCCGTAACGTAACGACCAGGCGAAGTAAACCATTGGCAACAGATATCCCACGGCCAGGATCGTGGAACCGGCCGTGGACAGCACGTTCAGCACCTGGAATTCCGGTGGATACTGCCAGTAGCGGCGCGGCATCCCCATATAGCCCAATACAAATTGCGGGAAGAATGTCAGGTTGAAACCGATGAATACGATCGCCGCAGCTAAGCGTCCCCAGGCTTCGGGATAAAGCTTCCCTGAAATCTTGGGCCACCAGAAATGCAGCCCTCCGAGGAAACCCATGACCGCTCCGCCCACCATGATGTAGTGGAAGTGTGCAATGACGAAATAAGTGTCATGCACGTGTACATCGAGGCCCAATGCCGCTAGGAACAGTCCGGTGAGGCCGCCAATGGTAAACAGGCCGATGAATCCGAAGGCGTAAAGCATCGGAGTGGAAAATGTGACGGAGCCCTTGTACATGGTCGCCGTCCAGTTGAAGACCTTGACCGCCGAGGGCACGGCCACCAGGTAACTCAAGGCGGAAAAGACCAAGGCCGAGTAGAGCGAAATTCCGGCCACAAACATGTGGTGCGCCCAGACCAGGAAGCCGAATACCGCAATGGCAATACTCGACATCGCAATGAAGTT
Organism: Terriglobales bacterium; assembly: GCA_963802555.1. Taxonomy (GTDB): domain Bacteria; phylum Acidobacteriota; class Terriglobia; order Terriglobales; family Acidobacteriaceae; genus DATBAX01. The sequence goes on from CAWDJD010000002.1 coordinate 2,528,865, forward strand.
GTAGCCAAACACGCGCTTCCGCGAAAAGCAGGGCACAATTTCGCTGACTACACCCATCGCCGGCAGGATCATGATGTAAACCGCGGGATGCGAATAGAACCAGAACAGATGCTGGAATAGCAGGGGATCGCCGCCGCGGGTGGGATCGAAAATTCCAAGATGAAAGGCCTTTTCAAAGACCACCAACAACAGGGTGATCGCGATGACCGGCGTTCCCAGCAAAAAGATGATGCTGGTGGCGTAGGTCGACCAAATAAACAGAGGCAGGCGCGTCCATGTCATGCCGGGGGCCCGCATGCGGTGAACCGTCACCACGAAATTTAATCCTGTCAAAATCGACGAGAACCCGTTAATAAAGATGGCCAGCCCCGCTTCAATCACTTTGGTGTTGCTGAAGGCCGTGCTGAAAGGTGTGTAGAACGTCCAACCGGTGTCCACGCCCCCGGTGAGGACGCAGTGCATCATGAGCGTGCCGGCGATAATGTAGAGATACCAGCTCAGCAGATTGATGCGCGGAAACGCCAGGTCCTTGGCCCCAATCATCATGGGAACCAGGAAGTTTCCCAGGGTTGCGGGAATCGAAGGGATGAGAAAGAAGAACACCATGATCTGGCCGTGCATGGTGAACAGCTTGTTATAAGTGTCGGCCAGAACCAGGTCGCCTGCCGGGGTCAAAAGCTCCAGCCGGATCAGCAGTGCGAAAAAACCACCCACAAAGAAGAAAAAAGTGATCGATACCAGATACAGGAGCGCAATGCGCTTGTGGTCGGTGGTGAGCAGCCACGAGCCGACGCTGTAGTCCTTATTGAGATAGTTCTCGCGTTCAGCGGTAACGTTCGCAGTTGTTGCCATTGCTATTCCTTGGGCTCCTGGGACTGCGCACTCGGCGACGCCATCAGCGTGCTGCCGGACGCTCCCGCTGGGGGCTGGTTCAACGATTTTACATACGCCACCAGCTCATTCAGTTCCTCTTCGTTCACCAGTCCCTGGAAAACCGGCATGATGGGTTTGAAGCCACTCACCACTTTCGCGCTCGGACTCACAATCGATTCTCGAATGTAGTTCTCATCCGCAATGACCGTCCGTCCGTCTTCGAGCAAAACCGGTTGGCCATAAACTCCAATCAGTCGTGGGCCGCGGCCCTGGGTTTCCGATTGATGGCAGGTCGGGCATCCGAGATGGGCGAACAGCGCTGCGCCATTCGAGGCCAGCGATCCAAATGCGGGGCCTTCATTCAGCCACGCCTGATAATCGGCGGGCTCCATGACCACGATGTGTCCAATCATGCCGGAATGCTGGGTGCCGCAATATTGCGAACAGAACAGGTGATAGGTGCCGGCTTTGGTGGCGCGAAACCACGTGGTCGTGTAACGGCCGGGCAGCACGTCCATCTTGATGCGAAATGCCGGGATGTAAAAGCTGTGAATCACATCTTGCGAGGTCATGATCAGTTTAATGTCCCGCCCTACCGGAACATGCAGTTCGTTGATCTCGCGAACGCCTTCCTCGTGTTGCAGCTTCCACATCCATTGCTTGCCTACGACATAAATTTCGGTTGCGCCCTGGGGAGGAGTGCGTTCCTGAAAATAAATGATTGCGCCCCAAACGAAGATCACCAGGAAAATGCCCAGCGGAATAATCGACCAGGTCACTTCCAGGATGGTGGAACCTTCAATGTGCTCAGCCTCGCGTCCGGGAGTGCGACGATACTTGGTGGCAAACACAAACACCGTGGTGAAAACCGCCGCGCAGGTAAACAGCGACAGCAACACCAGGAAAATGTAGAACAAGTCTACATTGACGGCGTAGCTCGAGGACTGCGCGGGCCAAAGTGGAAAATTATCAAACATAGCTATGAGACCTGTGGTGCTCCTTGCCAGCCGGTGGCGACCCGCGCCGAATCAATAATCCAAGGAAAATGCCCATCACTAAAATCGTGGCTACTCCGGAAAGCCGCAGGATCCGGGTAATCACCGCGCCATATTTGCCAGTGTTCGGATCGTAGTGATAGCAGTAGAGCAACACTTCATCCACCACATTGCCGATCTTGTTCGACGAAGCCTGGATCAATCCCAGGCGCAAATCTTTGGGTGCGAACTCCACTCCGTAGTAGTACTGGGCGATCTTTCCCTGCGGTGTCAAAATCATGATCGCCGTAGCATGGGAAAACTGCTCAGACTTCGGGTCGTACTGATACTGAAATCCCGCGGCCTTGGTTAGCGCGTCAATCTCCGGCTGCTTCCCGGTCAGGAAGTGCCAGCCTTGTTCCGCGCCCGCCCTTTTGTAACGCTTCAGATATTCGGCTTTCTTCAAGGCAGCGATCTCGGGCGTGTCCTTAGCGTCGAAGCTGACGGTGAGCACGTCAAATTCCTTGCCCACATCGAATTTCAACACTCCCAATGCGCTGGTCAGGCCGCTGAGCACTTCGCCACACAGCATGGGGCACCGGTAGTAGACCAGGTTCAGAATGATCGGTTTCTTGCCAAAGTAGTCGCCCAGCCGGACCGTCTTTCCCGACTCATCGAGAAATGTGAGGTCGGCGGGGATTTGCTGGTTCAGATTTTGGAGGATTCCGACATTCTTCAATCCCGGAGGCCGCATGGATGCCGGAGGGGACATGATGCCCTGCGTTATACCCTGGCCGAAGGCGGACGCCGACAGCGCGATCGCTGCCAGCATCGCCAACATCCATTTCGAATTATTTGAACGGCTCCCCACTGCTTTCATTCCCTTCAATGCTGCGGCTTCGCAGCCGGCATGTCACTGTGATCGGACTTGTCTGCCGCTTCCTTGATTATGTTGACGATCGAAGGCGGCACCGTTCCGGTTCTTGGCGTTGTCGGCAAGCCGCGCGCCGCGATCAACTGCATCGCCAGGTCAATCGGAATATGCACCGTCCCGGCGGACTGATTGACCCAGCCATAACTGTGTAACTGCTGTTCTTCCTTCAATCGAAAATCCCTGATCTCGGTCGGCTCGCTGGTCTCCAGCCGGGGCTGGGGAAATGTGCGTTGCATCTGTTTCGCCACTTCCGGAGTGTTGGTTTCACGGGTGTCTTTTTCTGCCTTGGCCATGGGGCTCATCGGCGGTTCATGGCTCTTTTCGTACGCATCCATGAAGTGATAGACCCCTAACATAATGAAGAAGACGATGGCGGTGGCCACGGCCAGCCCCACAAAAAATCCGTATAAGCCACCGGGCCGAAGGTCGCTCGGCTCAAAGCCTTCCTCGGGTTGTCCGTGTCTGATGTCGTTACTCATGTGCCGATTCCAAAAGTGCCTGCGCCTTCGGGTCGTAGAGAGGCAGCAGCGTGTGCCCCTTCAGATTGTGGAAATAGAAGGCGAGCCAGAGGCCGCCCATCCCGACCGGGACCGCGATCCAGGCCGCTACATCCAACACGCCAATCGAATTCATCCGTTGATAAAAGTTGGGTTCGATGTGCCAGAGCAAATCCACCCAGCGCATAAACAGCATCCACCCCGCCAGCCATACCAGGCTCAGTGGACTTCGCTTGAAGGGCCGCGAAAGCAAGAACAGAAACGGTATCGCAAAGTGGAAGGCAGCAAGAAACAGCCCGACACACTGCCATCCTCCGTGCAGGCGGCGCGTGTACCAGGTGATCTCGTCCGGCAGGTTACCGGCCCAGATAATCAGCAGCTGTGAGAACGAAAAATAGGCCCACAACATGGTGAAGGCGAGAATCAACTTGCCGTGATCGTGCACTTCTCTGGGCTTCAGGTACAGCAACATAGGTGGATAAGAGGACAAGATCCGCTCCACCACCACCATGAAGCACAGCGCCGACAAGCACTGGCCGACAACGAAAATCAAAGGATAGATGGTCGACATCCAGTGCGGATCGAGCGACATCACCCAATCGATCACCGCAAATGAAACCGTTAAGGCATAAATCAGCAGCCCTGGGGCGCTCACCTTGCGAATGCTCTTGCCTACGTCGCGAGTCAAGGGATGGTCTTGCTCCGCGGAATAGCGATTCAGAAAGTAAACCAGCAATCCCCAGATCGCGAAATAAATCACCGCCCGCAAAATAAAGAAGTTTGGATAAAGATAGGCTGCGGTCAGGTTTTGCAGGTGCTTGTCCTTCGCCACTTCCACCGCATCGGTCCAGACATACAAATGGCGCATGCCGAAAATCAGTGGAATGAACAAGACCGCCATCAGCGGCAGGGTGCGCGTACCCGCTTCCAGCGGACGCCGGATCACCGTTCCCCATACCCCGCCGGTGACGTGCTGAAGCATAAGCAGCGCCAGGCAACCGAGGGTCACTCCCAGGCACAGCATGTATGCCAGCAGGTAGCCCTGGAAAAATTTCTGCGGTGAAACCACGGCGATAATCCCGGAGACCACGGCAAACAGAACGCCGACCACCAGCGACTTCTGCTGCAGGGTCTGCGCAACCGGCGGCGCCAGCAGATCGATCTCGTTTATGCGCGCCGTGCTCATTTCGCCGCTTCTCCTTTTTCAGTTTCCGTTGCCGCCGGCTCCAGATCAGGCTGCGTCGCGCCCGACCCCGGCTCTCCCTGGAAAACCACAGGCTCGGACGGCACCTTCTGATCTTTCGGCACGTCCGCCAGGGTGGCGGCCTGACTCAATTGCAGTGCCCGGATGTAGGCCACAATCGCCCAGCGATCGCGCGGCGGAATCTGCGACGCATAATCCGGCATGGCAGCATAGCCGTTGGTGATCACGCCAAACAAATATCCCAAAGGCGCCTGGCGCAAGCGGTCGGTATGGTAGGACGGCGGCGCGCGAAAACCCCGCTGCACAATCATGCCGTTGCCGTCGCCCACCCGCGAATGACAGGGCGCGCAGTAAATGTTGAAACGCTGCTGTCCGCGCTCCAGAACCTCGGCGGTCGCCGGAAACGGCATGTAATCGCCCGGAACGGCGCCGACGTAGCCGGTATAAAAATATGTGTCCGCGTTCAGTTGCCCGCGAGCCACGGTTCGCTCCACCTGGGGACGCGCCGAGCGCATGTCGGTATAGAAATCACTTTTCGCCAGGGGCTTAAAACGCGGCTGGTCGTGCATGTCCTGCCGGCATCCGGCAAGGACAAGCACCACCAGCAACCCCAAAGGCGAGAATTTGCGAAGGTTCGGCATGCCCTAGCTGGGGACCTCCGAAACCGAAGTCGGTCCCAACCCCTCGAGGAAGAGCCGGGTTTGCGTGCTGTCGTATTGCGGATCGGAAGAGAACACGATTAAAAAGAATTTGTCCTGGGTGGCGCGCGCGAAGCGCGGCACGTTGAACACCGGGTGGTAAGGCATGGGAAGTCCATTCAACATCAGCATGCCAAACACCGCCGACAGCACCGAGAACAGGATGGTCAGCTCAAAAGTCACAACCATGAACGATGGCCAGGAGTTATAAGGCCTGCCGCCGACATTAATGGGATAGCTCACGGCCGAAATCCACCACTGCATCAAATAACCGGTGGCGCAACCGCAAAGGCCGCCGATCAGCACGATGAGCGCCACGTTATTGCGGTGAAACCCGATCGCCTCCGCCAGTTCTTCAATCGGAAAGGGGCTGTAGGCGTCGATTTCCTTGTATCCCGCTTCATGCGTGCGCCGGGCCGCCGCCACAATGTCGGTGGCCGAATCGAACTCTGCCATCAGGCCATACACTGGGTTGTCCTTCATTTGTGTTTCACCTCCGCCTCGGGCAGCAGAGTGCGTATTTCAAAAATCGAAATCATGGGCAGGAGGCGCACGAACAGGAACATGGCCGCGCTGAACATGCCCAGGGTTCCAATGAAAACTGCCCAGTCCCAGACCGTGGGGTAGTACATGCCCCAGGACGAATTCAGGAAGTCGCGGTGTAGGCTGACGACCACAATAATGAAACGCTCCAGCCACATGCCCACCAGCACATCAAACGAGATCAGGAACAGCCAGACCGGATGGGTGCGGAACTTGCGAATCCACAGGATCTGCGGCAAAACGATATTGAAGAACAACAACGCCAGATAAAACTTGGAATACGGCCCGTGCAAGCGGTTCCATCCCAGAAAACTTTCGTTGGGATTGCCCCCGTACCAGTTCATGAAGGCTTCCATCGCGTATCCGTAGCCAACAATCAAGCCGGTGGCCAGCATCACCATGGCGGAATTTTCCAGGTGGCGCTCGGTGATGTAGTCGCCCACGTTGTAGTACTTGCGAATCGGAATGGCCAGCACCAGCACCATGGCGAAACCGGAATAAATGGCGCCAGCCACAAAGTACGGCGGGAAAATCGTGGTATGCCAGCCGGGCACAATGCTGATGGCAAAATCGAAGCTCACCACGGTGTGAACCGAAAGCACCAGGGGTGTTGCCAGTCCCGCGAGCAACAGATAGGCGGTTTCATAGCGGGCCCAATGCCGCGCCGACCCACGCCAGCCCATGGCGAGCAATCCAAAGATCATCCGGATGACTTTGTTGTCCGAGCGATCACGCAACGTCGCCAGATCCGGAATCAGCCCGACAAACCAGAACAGCAGCGAGGTGGTGGCATAGGTGGAAACGGCAAACACGTCCCACACCAGCGGGCTGCGAAACTGCGGCCACACCCCCATCGAGCTGGGATAAGGAAACAGCCAGTAACCCAGCCAGGGACGGCCCATGTGGAGCAATGGGAACAATCCAGCGCAGGCTACCGCGAACAACGTCATCGCTTCGGCAAAACGATTGATCGAATTGCGCCACGATTGCCGCAGCAGCATCAAGATCGCCGAAATCAGTGTGCCGGCGTGGCCAATACCGATCCACCAGACAAAGTTAATGATGGCAAATCCCCAGCCGACAGGAATGTTGATCCCCCAGATGCCCACGCCTTTGGCGAAAAGGTAAGTCATGCCGAACAAAAGTCCCTGCATGGCCATGAAAGCGATAAAGAAGCCGCCTACCCAGCCCAGCGTGATCGGCCGCTTGAGCACGATCGAGCTGATCTCGTCGGTGACACTGGCAAAGGAATGGCCGGGCTCGATGACCGGAGCCTTCTTGGGGTCCTCTACCATTTGGGTATGCTCTGCCATTACTTTGCTTCTGCTCCGCTTACGCTTCCAGTTCGGGGTTGGGGTTGCGAATTTCGGCCAGATACGTGGTGCGCGGCCGCGTGTTTAAGTCCGCCAGCAGTCCGTAGTTTCGCGAACCTTTCTTCAGTTGCGAAACCCGGCTATTGGGATCGTTAATGTTTCCAAAAGTGATGGCATTGGCCGGGCACGACTGCTGACAAGCAGTCTGCAAATCGCCGTCTTTAATCGGCACTCCCGCAATTTCCGAATCAATGCGGTGTTCGTTGATACGCTGCACGCAGTAGGTGCATTTTTCCATCACCCCGCGGCTGCGAATGGTGACGTCGGGATTGCGCATCATCTTGAGTTGCGGCGTCTCCCAGTCCTGGAACAGCAGGAAATTAAATCGCCGCACTTTGTAGGGACAGTTATTCGAACAATACCGCGTGCCGACGCAGCGGTTATAAACCATGTCATTCAGGCCTTCGGTGCTGTGCGTGGTCGCTCCCACCGGGCAGACCAGTTCGCAGGGCGCGTTCTCGCACTGCATGCAGGGAACCGGCTGGAAGTACGCTTTGGGATTATCGCGGTCGCCCTGATAGTAGGCGTCCACGCGGATCCAGTGCATGTGCCGGCCTTTGTTCACCTGCTCTTTGCCGACGACCGCAATATTATTTTCCGATTGGCAAGCCAGAACGCAGTTGTTGCAACCCACGCAGGCGTTCAAATCAATCGTCATGCCCCAGGCATTTGGTTCTTTGGTGTAGTCGTATCCGGGATAAAGCGTCAGTTCCGCCGGCGGCGTGCCTTCCTTCGCGAAGTCCGGCTCTTTGCGATATTCCTCAAGCGTGTGTGTCCGCACCAGCGGCCGGTCGCCGCCGTCAGGGGTCTCCATGGTCTGATAACCCTGCGTGGACGCGAGGAGATAAGTCCCACCAGTTTTGGTAACCGCCAATCCCGTAGTGAACCACTGGTTCGCCGTGCGCAGCGGATACATATCGAAGCCCGCACCCGTTCCCGCGCGTCCGGATCGTTTGCGTCCGTATCCCAAAAATACAGTGACGGAATTATCGGGATGCCCGGCCTGGATCCAAACCGGGGCTTCGATACTCTTGCCATTCAACTGTAGCTTGACCAAATCCTTGGATTGCAGCCCCATGCGCTCGGCCATTTTCGGGCTGACAAGCACTGGATTGTCCCAGGTCAGCTTGGTCATCGGCTTGGGCAATTCCTGCAGCCAGCCGTTATTGGCGAAGCTTCCATCGTAGATGGAAGGATCGCGCCGGAAATTGATTTCAATGGTGTTTATGTCTTCATTGGGAGCGGCCGCACCGTTCCCACTGACGGCGGCTTTCGCCGTGACCTGCTTTGGAGTGAACGCAGTTCCTTCGACGAAGCCGTCATGCAGCGATTTCCGCCAGAAGGCATCGAAGTCAGCCCCCGTATGTTTCGAGCGCCAGTAATCCTGCGCTACCGGATAGCCCATAACCTGCGTCTTTCCCGTCAGCAGCGCCATCACTTCATGTGCGCTCTTGCCATCGTAGAGCGGCGCAATCAGCGGCTGCACCAGGCTGACGGTACCGTCATAGGAACGAGCATCGCCCCAGGCTTCGAGATAGTGCGCTTCGTTAATGTGCCAGTGACAAAATTCAGCGGTCTCGTCTTGATAAAGTCCGAGATGCACGCGGAAGGGAATATTGGTATTCGCCAACGCATCGGCAAAATTCAATTCGGAGGGCGCATCGTAAATCGGATTTCCGCCGAGAATGAAAAGCATATCCACTTTGCCGGCCCGCATGTCCGCGACCAGGTCTTTGATCGAATCCGCTTGATTTATCGGATTTGCATTCACCGGCTCGGTGTAGATGACCGTCTTACCAACATTGCTTAGAGATTGATTGATAGCATGGGCCAGAGCATGGACCGCAGGCGGCTGATGATCGCCAACAATCACAACACTCGAATGGCTTCGCAGATCGTTCACTAGTGCGGTGAGATATTTTTGCTGCTCCGCGCTCAAGTTGCCGCCGCCCGTACCCCCGTTCAACTTCGAAGCCAGGGCGTGCGCGAACGGTTCGACTTCGAGTGCCCTCAAGGGCAAACGATGGTCCGCCTTCGCGCCCGTGGAACTCGGCGTGCTCTCGACTACGTACAACCGGCTCATAGTGCCTGAATCAGGATTGCGACGCTTGGCGAAATCCCGCACGTAGCGCACCGAGCCCGGGAATCCCGCGTACAGAAAATCCGCATCCAGCGAGACGATAACGTCCGCATTCTCCAGCTTGTATTGCGTCTCCACCGGCTCGCCAAAGGCCATCTTGGCGCCTTCGAGTACGTTGTCGCGATTCACCGGCTCGTACACATGCCATTTGGCTTGCGGATAGCGGCTCAACACCGAACGCAACTGGTCAGCCAGTGTAGGCGAAGAGATGGTCTTGGTGAGGACACGAATGCCCGCCCCGTTGGTGGCATTCTGCGATTTCAGCGGCACTTCGAGCGCTTCCAGAAACGCTCCCCAGGTGCTCAGCTCTCCGAGGTGGATGACGTTCTGGGAACGATCCGGGTCGTACATCTCGAGGATAGAAGCCTGCGCGAAGATGTCGGTACCACCCAGACTCGCGGGATGCTGCTCATTGCCTTCAATTTTCGTAGGCCTATAGGTGTGGCTCTCCACCAGCACTGGCGATGCGTATCCACCCAGCGAAAACGCAGTTGCAAAAAATAGCGGACGCCCCGGCACCAGCTCTTCCGGCTGCTTCACGTAAGGGACAATCGCCTCCAGCGGTTGCTTGGTACAGGCTGTCATGCCCGCCAGCGCCATGGAAGCGCCCATCAGCTTCAGGAATCCGCGCCGCGAGACATCATCCAGCCACTCCGACGCACCCTTGGGAAATTCCCGGTGCATCATCTCTTTGAATTCGGTGCTTCCCGCCAATTCCTCAAGGCTGCGCCAAAACTCCGGCCCCTTGGTTTCAGCGATGCGGGCGCATACCGTTTCCAGGTCAAGCTTGTCCTTCTTGCTGGGACAGACTGCCTCTTGGTGCGACTTGCCGTTTTGTTCTTCCATCTTCATCTTTTCGCTCTTACCGGTGACACGTGGAGCAACTCGTAATATCGGCCTCGGTGCGTAAATGGTATTTCGCTCTTAGATCAGATCCAAGCGCAAGCTGATCGGTGTAAGCCTTGCCATCCACCGTGACCGGCTTACCACTCGACGGCTGTTCATAGCGCATATTGAAAACCTGGTCGCGCGGACGCAAATACTTCTCCGGCGCGCGATGGCAGTCCAGGCACCACTCCATTTGCAGCGAAGCGTAGTTATACATCAGCGGCATACGGTCCACCGGCCCGTGGCAGGTGTTGCAACCGACGCCCTTGTTGATGTGAATGCTGTGGTTGAAATAAACGAAATCCGGAAGATCGTTGACCCGCGTCCAAACCAGCGACTTGCCCGTGCGGTAACTTTCCCGCACCGGCTCCAGCAGCGGCGCTCCCACCCACATTTGCGAGTGGCAGTTCATGCAGGTCTTGGTAGGAGGAATGCCGGCAAAGTGGGAGGTTTCAACCGAAGTATGGCAATAACGGCAGTCAATACCCAGCCCCGCGACATGGTGCTGATGGCTGAAGGGGACCGGCTGGGGTCGGGCCACGCCGGCATAGGTCACATACGGCGATTTGGCGAACTCCAGCACCACCCAAAGCAGCAGGCCCGCCACGATCGCTGCTCCCACGATCGAGGCCTTGGCAATTGTGTTCGAACTGCGAGGAAAAATCTGCATTGACTCAGATGTTCCAGTGCAGCGGGGAACCGCTTCGGCCCCCGGTTCGTGCAGCGTTTCGGTATAAGGCGTTTATTAAGCGATATTAAGGTGTTGCAAACGTGATCCGGAAAACTGGTGATTATAGCAGTTCACACCGTTTTGAAAACTATTCTTTGCCGATTTAAAAGAAAAAACTTCCTCAAAGGGGATGCCCCCAAAGAATTCCGCCAATTTCTCGTGGCCTCGCAAGATTCAATCGTAAGTTTTATCGCAAATTCATGACCAGGAGTTTCGGTTCGGTCATCTCTTCGATGGCGTAGCGCAGTCCTTCGCGGCCCAGGCCGGATTCCTTCACCCCGCCATAGGGCATGTGATCGATGCGAAAGGACGGGACGTCCCCCGCGATCACGCTCCCCACTTCCAAATCTTCGTAGGCGTCGAACAGCAACTTGGCGTCGCGCGTGAACACGCCAGTTTGCAAACCATAGGGCGAGTTGTTGATCAGCCGCACCGCTTCTTCAAACGTGTTGTAAGGCTCCACCGTCACTACCGGAGCGAAGATTTCCTGGCAATTCACCTTCATTTCTGAACGCGTGCCCGTAAGCACGGTGGGCTCGAGCATAGGCCCTTGGCGTTGTCCGCCACAAAGCAGGCGTGCACCGCCGCGCACCGCTTCCTGGATCCAGTCGCTGGCCCGGATGGCATCGCTCTCCCGAATCAGCGGCCCCAGATCGCAGGATTCATCGAGCGGATCGCCGATCTTCAGCTTCTTGACTCCCGCCAGCAGCAGATCAATAAACTTACCGGAGACCGACCGCTCCACCAAAATCCGCTGTACCGAGATGCAAGTCTGGCCCGCGTAGTTGAACCCGCCCGCGACACATCGCTCCGCCGCATAAGCCAGATCGGCATCGCTGTGGACAATCACTCCAGCGTTCCCGCCTAATTCCAGAATTACTTTCTTCTTGCCCGAATTTTTCTTGATCTGCCAGCCTACCGCTGCGCTGCCCGTAAAGCTGATCATTTTCAACCGGTCATCGGCTACCAGCAGGCCGGCATCGTCATTCGAAAGCGGCAGCACATTCAGTGCGCCATCCGGCCAACCCGCCGCCTGCACGGTTTCTGCCAGCATGAGCGCGGTCAATGGAGTCTGCGGCGCCGGCTTAATCACCATGGTGCAACCTGCCGCAATCGCGGGAGCAACTTTATGGGCCACCAGATTCAGAGGGAAATTAAAAGGCGTGATTCCGGCAATCGGACCCAGCGGAAACCGGCGCACAATTCCCCAGCGTCCAGTGGTGAATTCCTGCCAGTCCAGAGGCAGGTATTCCCCATAAATGCGTGTGCTTTCTTCTGCGGCCACTTGAAACGTAAAGATCGCCCGGTCCACTTCCGTACGCGATGCTTTGATGGGCTTGCCGGCTTCCTGCGCCATGGTACGGGCAAATTCTTCTTTGCGGGCCGTAATGCCTTCCACCACTCGTCGCAGCACGCGCTGGCGTTCAAAGGCAGGCAGCCTTCTGGTGGTCCCAAACGCCTTTACGGCTGCAGCAATTGCGGCGTCCGCGTGTGTTCTTCTTCCCTGAAATACGCGGCCAACCACGCTGCCATCGTAGGGAGCGTGAACTTCAACGATGTCTCCCTCTTCGATCCATTTGCCATCGACGAGAAAACCTTGCGTGCTGACGGGAGTCGCGGTCATTTGGGCCATAACAATATCTTAGACCTCACTCACAAGCCAGGTCGAGACCTATAGACTTCAATCCTGGCACAATTCCCAAAGTGGACGATAATTAGTTCTACGTCCTGAGTGTCAACCGAAAATGCAACCGTCGATCCTGGATTTGTCGAGACAGCTGCGAGATCGAAAAGTGTCTCCCGTCGATCTCACCAAAGATTGTCTGGCCCGCATCGAAAAACTCAATCCCGTACTCAATGCTTTCATCACCATCACTGCCGACTCGGCCCTCGCCCAGTCGCGCCAGGCGGAAGCGGAAATCCAGCGTGGGGATTGGCGTGGTCCGCTGCATGGGATTCCGCTGGCGCTCAAAGATCTCATCGATACGGCAGGCATTCTCACTACCGCAGGCAGCGCTCTGTTCCGAGAGCGCATTCCGTCCGAAGATGCTGACGTCGTCCGTCGCCTGAGAACCGCTGGGGCCGTCTTGTTGGGGAAACAGAATCTGCACGAGTTTGCCTATGGTGGCAGTTCCGTCGTCAGCCATTACGGGCCAGTTCGCAACCCGTGGAACCTGGCACACATTTCGGGAGGTTCTTCCGGAGGCTCGGCTGCCTCGGTGGCGGCGGGCCTCGGTTATGCGGCCATCGGCACGGACACGGCAGGATCAGTTCGCGAGCCAGCGGCACTTTGCGGGGTGGTGGGTCTGAAGCCAACTTACGCACGCGTCAGTGCACACGGCGTGATTCCCCTCTCCGCATCCCTCGATCACGTTGGGCCCATCACCCGGACAGTCGCTGACGCGGCAATTCTGCTTAACGCAATCGCCGATCCTGCGGCGAAGAATGCCGCTGGGCATGCTGTGGACGTCCCCGACTATGCGGCGCTGCTTGGAAAAGCCCCGAAATCCCTGAGAGTGGGCATCCCGCGTTCGTTTTTCTTCGAAGACCTCGATCCGGAGGTCGCTGCAGCCGTCGATCAGGCTTTAACGGTCATCACGGCATTAACTGCCGATACTCAGGACATTTCGTTGAATATCGATACTGACCGAATCCTCCAGCAGGCGGAGTCTTACGCCGTCCATGCCGAATCCGTCGCCCGCAGCCCGGAGCTTTATCAGGCAGAGACGCTGCGGCGCATTCGATCGGGCCAGAACATTACCCAATCGCAAATCTCCGAAGGCCGAGCCAAGCTCGAACAGTCGCGTCGTGAAATACAGCGCGTGTTCGAAGAGGTCGACCTTCTCGTGACTCCCACCGTGCCCATCCCCGCGCCGCAGCTCGCGGAATTAGAGGAACATCCCGATCTCCTGCGTCCGCGTGAGCTCGTCATGCTGCGTAACACTCGTCCATTCAACGTTTGGGGAATTCCTGCAATCTCGGTCCCGTGCGGCTTCACCAAAGCCGGACTTCCGATCGGCCTGCAAATCAGCGGCTCGCACTGGCAGGAGGCCACGGTGCTTCAGTTGGCTTATGCCTATGAACAAGCCACTGGCTGGCACAAGCGGCGGCCGCCGATTTCCGTGGATTCGGCTGAATGATGCTAGACCTAGTTCCCTTGCGCCTTGTCCATGAAGCTTGCCTGGTCACTCTTGAGCTTCTTTAAACTGTCGATCGGCAAATAGACCATGTGCCCGGCGTCGTAGGTGGCAAACGAGATATTGCCACGGTATTTCTCGCCCAGATCGAGATGGTTCATGGTGTAATTCGCGGCAAAGTACGGAGTGGCCAGATCGTAATAGCCTTCCATGACCAGCACTTTCAGGTAAGGATTCTTGACAATCGCCTCTCGCAACGCCGTCGCGGTGTTCGGGAAACCGTCTTCGTTCGATCCCCAGTTCCAGTTGGCCCCCAGTTCCGGGTTCCCGCCTAGCACTTCGTAAGGCATGTCGGTCTTGTAACCCAGTTCGGCTCGAACATAATTATTGAAGACCGACGTAAACGGGGACGTAATGTTCGACTCGGTGGGATCGTAGAAAGGCGTGTCCAGCAGGCCTTGGGGATCGGGTCCGGTAAAGCGGCCGTCCAGTCGGCCCACGCGCAGCTTTTGGTCAAGCAACAGGTAGTGCGTGAATTTCGGCACGTCGATGCGCAGATTGGCGTCGTCGATCACCTGCGCGCTCAATCCCGTGTAGCGGGCCATCTGCTCGGCAACCTTCTTGCGCTCGTCGGAGGTCAGCGCATCTCCCTTGTTTAGGGCCAGCGTGTAGTCCGTTGCCGCCCATTGCTCTGATTCCTGCCGCGCTTTTGCCAAATCCGCGCTCAAATCCGGCGCCAGCTTGTGATGGTATCCAGCGATCATGGTGAAGGACGGAATCAGAAGCGGATAAGGCAAGTCATTAGCTTTGGTGTCATCCAGCGTTTGAAAACTCAGGGCAATCGAAAGCAGAGTGATGCCGTTGAAGGAAATGCCACGGTCCGCCAGATAGCCGGCGATTCCCGCTGACCGGGTGGTCCCATAACTTTCGCCAAACAAAAACAACGGCGAGTTCCAGCGTTCGTAACGGGTCAGGTAAAGGCGGATAAATTCGCTGAAGCTTTCGATATCGCCCTTCACGTTCCAATACTTCTTGGACTGTTCAAGATTCGATGCGCGGCTGAAGCCGGTGCCCATCGCGTCCACGAACACCAGGTCGCTCTTGTCGAGCAGGGTGTGGGGATTGTCGGCAATGTGATAGGGCGCAGGTGGTAGAAAGCCATCCGGTTGCAGCACCACGTGCTTCGGCCCCAGCGCTCCCATGTGCAGCCAGATCGTGGCCGATCCGGGTCCGCCGTTGAAAGCGAAGGTCAAGGGACGCTTGCCCGCATCCTGCCCATCGAGCGAGTACGCCACAAAAAACATCTCTGCCAGGATCTTGCCGTCGCCGCGCTTGAGCGGAAGCCGCCCGGTGGTGGCCGTGTACTTCAGCAGCTTGCCGTCGACGGTCATCTGGTGATGCGTCACCACGGGCGGCACGTCGCTGACATCGTATTCTTCTTTATCTCCCATACCCGGCTTCGGCCCATCGGATTTCTGTTCATCGCCAGAGGCCTTGGTCTCGCCAGGTTTTTCGGCGGACTGGCCGGGTTTCCTTTCCTTTTCCTTGTCCTTGTCTTTCTCTTTAGCCGATTGTTCATTTTTCGACTTCTTGTCGTCGGGCTGGTTTTGCGAATCCGACTGCTGGGCGGCGACCCCAGCGATAAGTGCAAAAAGAACTGCAAGCATCATCACAACTTTGATCGAAAGAGAACGCATGGTGTGGGTCTCCTAAAAAGTTATCTAAAGAAATACGTGGACTCGGAACCGACAGCGGGGAATTATAACCTGCGCAGATAAATGTGGCGCGGGCGCCCCCGCCCGCGACCGCCGACAGCGTCCCAATATCGGCAATTGCTAATATGTTCTGTGCCCGTCAAGGTCTCCAAGAAATCTAAACTTGTCATTCTCCCGTCTGATCCGCTTGCACGGATTCCCTGGCTCCTCCATGGCTTCAGCACGCGCCTCGGCGGATCCTCCCGGAAATATGGCGGGAATTCGCTCAACCTGGGATTCACTCAGCACGATTCCCGCGCAGCCGTCGAACGTAACCGGGCGGCCTTCCTGAAGCAACTCGGTGCGATCAACGGCAACCATTCCTGGCCGCTGGTCACACTCCGCCAGATCCACTCCGATCTCATCCATCACATTTCGGAACCACCGCAAGCTCAATTGGCCGGAGATGGGCTGATCACGCGCACGCCCGGCATTCTCCTCGGCATCCAAACCGCCGATTGTCTGCCGATCATTCTGGTGGATATGAAGCGCAGAGCAATCGGCGTTTTCCACGCCGGCTGGCGCGGTACGGTCAAACGCATCGTGGAAAAAGGCGCGGGAGAAATGCGGCGCTGGTTCGGCACCCTGCCGCGAGATCTAAAAGCCGCTATCGGCCCGAGCATTCATAAATGCTGTTATGAAGTTGGGCCGGAGGTGCGCGACCAGTTTGCTTCGCAGTTCGATTACGCTGCTGATCTGTTTCATGAGATCGAGGAACACGACGAAGTCCGCGAGAAGTATCCCATGCTGTTTCTGACCGCACGCGCCCCCGGCCACAGCGAGTTGCCCAAGAAGATTTTTCTGGATCTGGCCGAAGCCAACCGCCGACAGCTCCTCCGCATCGGAGTGGTGGCCAGGAATATCTGGGTTTCACCGCTGTGCACGGCTTGCCGTTCTGATTTGCTTTTTTCTCATCGTGCGGAAAAAGGAGTCACGGGCCGCATGATGGCCGTGGCAGGAATTCGCAAGCTGTTGTAAACAAGCATATTAGCTTATAAAAATCGCACCGTAGCTTGACACCGGCCCCGGTGCAGCATAGTCTGCCGCGACTGCCGCCGGTCGGGATTCGGAGCCTCGTCGGGACAGTATCCAGGAGGAAATTCCATGCTTTACGCAGTGATTGTAGGACTGATCGCCGGTTGGGCGACAGGCAAAATCATGAAGGGTTCGGGCTACGGTGTGTTGGTCGACATTATTCTCGGCATTGTAGGCGGCATCGTCGGAAACTGGATACTGGAGTTGCTGGGCTTTGCCACGAGAGGCGGGCTGATCGCCAATATCCTGGTTGCGATCCTGGGTGCGGTTCTGCTTGTCGTCATCGTGCGAGCTTTGAAGAAAGCTTGATCGGTTAATTCTCTATCAGGCACGCTGACTCGCCATTCGGGCGGGGTGTGCGGTCGCTAAATATCTACAAGCAGGGCACTTCCACCACACTCGAACTTCGGTGTCAAAGCCTCGTGGGACATCCGGCCCGGTTATCTGGCAAAATAGAACATCGAAATAATAAATCGTTCTAATCGGAATGTTCATGAAGAGTGTCAGTGTGGCTGCACCGCCCACCCGCAATATCCACTTGATCAAGTGGGTTGAGAAGACGGCCGAACTCACCCAGCCCGACAATATCCACTGGGTCGACGGTTCGCAGGCCGAAAACGAAGAACTGCTGCGCCAGATGGTCCACAGCGGCACCCTGACCAAGTTAAATCAGAAACTCTGGCCGGGATGCTATCTCGCCCGTTCCGATGCCAGCGATGTTGCCCGCGTGGAAGACCGCACCTTCATCTGCTCGCTTTCGAAAGACAGCGCCGGGCCCACCAACAATTGGGAAAATCCCTACACCATGCGCCGCAAGCTGAAGGAAAAATTCCACGGCGCAATGCGCGGACGCACTATGTACGTGCTGCCTTACAGCATGGGCCCAGTGGGATCGCCCATGTCGCAGATCGGCGTGGAGCTCACCGACTCGCCCTACGTCGTCGCCAGCATGCGCATCATGACCCGCATGGGCCTGGATGTTTTCAAGGAAATCGACAAAGACGAAAAGCGCGTGATTCCCTGCCTGCATAGCGTGGGCATGCCACTCGCCCCTGGGCAAAGAGATGTCCCCTGGCCGTGCAACCAGGAAAAATATATCGTGCATTTCCCGGAGAGCCGCGAAATCTGGTCGTACGGTTCTGGCTATGGCGGCAACGCGCTCCTTGGGAAAAAATGTTTCGCCCTACGCATCGCCTCCAATATCGCTCGCGACGAAGGCTGGATGGCCGAGCACATGCTCATTCTCGGAGTCGAGAATCCGCAGGGGGAGAAGACTTACGTCGCAGCCGCATTCCCCAGTTCCTGCGGAAAGACAAATTTTGCCATGATCGTCCCGCCCGCCGGATTCGACGGCTGGAAAGTCTGGACCGTCGGCGATGACATTGCCTGGATCAAGCCCGATGCCGAGGGCCGCCTGCGCGCGATCAACCCGGAAGCTGGATTTTTCGGAGTGGCTCCAGGTACTTCCGTGGCTACTAATCCTAATGCCATGGCCACGCTCTCTCGCAATACCATCTTCACCAATGTCGCGCTAACGCCCGAGGGCGGCGTGTGGTGGGAAGGTATGACTGACGAACCACCGGCAGAATGTCTGGATTGGCAGGGTCAGCAATGGACCCCCGCACTCGGCAAGACCGGGAAGAAAGCGGCCCATCCCAATGCGCGTTTCACGGCGCCGGCATCGCAATGTCCCACGATTGATGCCGCTTGGGAGGATCCCAACGGCGTACCCATCAGCGCCATCATGTTCGGCGGACGCCGGGCCACGAATATTCCGCTCATTTACCAGGCCTTCAATTGGAGCGCCGGAGTTTACCTCGGCGCCACCATGGGTTCAGAGACAACCGCCGCCGCCGCTGGTGAAGTCGGCAAAGTGCGCCGCGATCCCATGGCCATGCTTCCGTTCTGTGGCTACCACATGGGTGACTATTTCCGCCACTGGATCAAGATGCAACGCTCGCTCAGCCGCACTCCGCGCGTGTTTCATGTGAACTGGTTCCGCAAAGACACGGACGGCAACTTCATCTGGCCGGGATACCGTGAGAATATGCGGGTGTTGAAGTGGATCGTGGACCGCGTCCGCGGCCGGGCTCAGGGTAAAGAGACTCCCATCGGGTGGACTCCGCATTACGAAGACATCAATTGGAAGGGACTCGACTTCCCCAAAGAGAAATTCGAACAACTACAAGCCGTCGACCGCGCCGCCTGGCGCAAAGAAGTGATCGGACACGAGGAACTGTTCATCCTGCTCCACGCCCACCTGCCTCCAGAGCTGATCTACGAGCGCGAATTGCTGATTTGTCGGTTGTAACAGATCCCGAGGGTGCCCCGTTCAAGCTACGCTTGAGCGGGGTTTTTCTTCGTAAGCTAATTACTCAGGCGGAAGGTTGCTAGGAGGAGGCTGGCGTCACAATCACATCATCATCGTTGACCAGCGCGTCCAGTTGTTTCAGCGTCTCGTCCACGGTCAACGAATACATTTCCCGTCCGACGCCTTCTCCGGATTCCAGCGCCGTCTTCAGATAATGTCCGGCAATCTCAATCGCCAGAGGATCGGTAATCGATTTGCCAGTGCGCTTGTTGTACTCCACCCACGCCGGATGCGGCAGAGCCACCCAGACGGGACGGCCATCCACCAGGAACTTGACGTCCACAGCATCGGCATGGCGCGTGGCCACGGCCACAATCAGCGCCTGATAAATGCAGTGGACTTTCTTCTTGCTCCAACGATCAAGGGCGTGGAAGTCTTTGTACATGGATGAATAAAACTATACCGAACCACGCAGCACCCGGCAAATGAGACGCGCGAAGTGCAGCATATAGAACGTGGCGCGGCAAATTTGCCGATACGCGCGAGATCCCTCGACCGGTTGAAGTGCGCCGGATCTCGGGATGACAACGGAAGATGCTTTCGGTGCATTATGATGTTGCTGAAAGCTGACGGCTGAGAGCTGTTGGCCAACGACCAATGACCAACGACCAACGACCAGCCAACCTCGGCATCCTGCTCTCCGGACGCGGCTCCAACTTCGAAGCCATCGCGAAAAACATCGCCGCCGGAAACATCCCCAACGCGCGTATTGCGGTTGTCATTTCGAATAAACCAGACGCCGGCGGCCTCGAAACCGCCCGCCATCTTGGACTCAAGGCGCTGGCCATCCCTTCCAAAGGCAAGTCGCGCGAAGATCATGACCGCGAAGTGGTCGCCGCGCTCAAACAGCACAAAGTCGATCTCATCTGCCTCGCCGGATACATGCGGCTGCTTTCACCCTGGTTCGTGCAGCAATTTCCGCATCGCATCCTGAATATTCATCCTTCTCTGCTGCCTGCCTTCCCTGGCCTCGAAGCCCAGGAACAAGCCTTCGCCTACGGCGTCAAGGTCTCCGGATGCACCGTGCATTTTGTGGACGAAGAACTCGACCACGGCGCCATCATCATCCAGAAAACCGTAGCGGTGCTTGACACCGATGACGAACACACCCTCGCCGAGAAAATTTTGCAGCAAGAGCACTTGGCGTACAGCGAGGCCATAAATATTGTCCTACAAGGACAGCACGAGGTCGCGGGCCGAAGGTTCATTCGAAGAGTGCGAAATACGTAGGGGCGGACGCCTCGTCTGCCCAGACGACGCAGCGAGGCGGGTTCTCACCTGATTTCTAAACCGACATGCCCAGACGAGGCGTCCGGGCTACGTGGCCGGTGCTTGCGGCTATAATCGTTACCCTATGTCTACGTTTGCCCCCGTCGACGAACAACTCGCCTACATCAAAAAAGGCTCCGCGGAAATTGTTAAGGAGCCCGAACTACGCTCGAAGCTGGAGAAGTCTCTGGCCTCGGGCAAGCCCCTGCGGGTCAAAGCCGGATTCGATCCCACTGCTCCGGACTTGCATCTTGGCCACACCGTCCTGCTGCGTAAGCTCAAGCACTTTCAGGACCTTGGCCACACCGTCATCTTTTTAATTGGTGATTTCACCGGCATGATCGGCGACCCCACCGGCCGTTCCGCAACCCGCCCGCCGCTCAGCGCTGAAGACATCATGCGCAATGCCAAGACCTACATGGCGCAGGTCTACAAGATTCTCGATTCGCATAAGACCGAAGTCCGCTTCAACAGCGAGTGGTTCGACAAACTGAAATCGTCCGACTGGATCAAGCTGGCCGCCAAGTTCACCATTTCGCAGATGCTCGAGCGCGAAGACTTTCACAAACGATTCAAAGACGAAAAGCCGATCGCGGTCCACGAATTGCTCTACCCGCTGGCGCAGGGATACGACTCCGTCTGCCTGAAAGCCGATGTCGAACTCGGGGGCACCGACCAGAAATTCAATCTGCTGGTAGGCCGCGAAATGCAGCGCGCCTACGGGCAGGATTCGCAGGTCGTCCTGACTATGCCGATTCTCGAGGGCCTCGACGGCGTGCAAAAAATGTCGAAGTCTTTGGGCAACGCCATCGGCATTCTGGAAGCGCCGCTTGAAATGTACGGCAAAATCATGTCGATTTCCGACGAGATGATGTGGCGTTACTACGAACTGCTGACCGATGTGCAGCTCCCGGAGATCCAGAAGATGAAAACTGAGTTGCATCCAATGCTGGCGAAGAAAGATTTGGCCCGCCGCATCGTCACGGACTTCCACTCCGCCGACGCGGCAACGAAAGCTGCCGAGGATTGGGCCAAGCAGTTCCAGAAAAGCGAAGTTCCCGAGGATATCGAGGAAACGGCGGTTTCGATAGAGGTGACGGCTCACGGCCTGGTGAGGCTGGATAAGCTGTTAGCGCAGTGCGGACTGGCAGAGTCCGTCAGCGACGCGGGACGAAAATTAAAGCAGAAATCAGTAAAGGTAAACGGAGAACCGCAGACCGAAGCTCACGTTTCATTGGATCTTAGTCAACCACTGATCCTGCAAGTAGGAAGAAAGATCAAGAAAGTCCGCGCTAAGTAATCGAGGAGCGAGCAATGCTCACGTAGGGACAGCCGCCTCGGCTGTCCAGCCGAGCGCAGTGAGTCTACTTATTCCACATGTCATCCTGAGCGGAGTGGCTGGTTCGCGGAGCGAAGCAGCCACAGAGTCGAAGGACCCCTACTCGCTCTACTGCTGCTTGCGCTTCGGGGGCCTCCCGGTCGCCATCTCAACAAAACGCCTTTAGCAGCCGTCGTATTATCAGGGTATAGGGATCCTTCGACTGCGTTGTCGTTCGCGTTGCGAACGACAACTTCACTCAGGATGACAAATGAGCGTGTTACGACCCGATGCAACTGCTACGGCAGGAGCCCAAACACCGCCACGCCGTTCGTCGTCCCCACAAACACCTTCCCGTTCACGATCATGGGCGTGATGTACTTATTGCCCGCGCCAAATTGATCACGACCGCCGCTGGCCTGGTTGCTGTTGTAAAGCTCGTTCAGGTTGCTGGCGTTGTACGCATGCAAGACAGCGGGGCTGCTGTTCTCCGTAGCCCACACGATCCCATTGCTGCTGCCATTCGCCGAAATGCTAGGCGTCGCACCGGGATAGCCGAAACTATTGCTGCTATGCGCCGTCGCCGCATTGGACAACTTCGCATTGGTGATCGTGAACGCCAAGATCGGACTTCCCACTGAACCGTAATAAACCCGATTGTTAAAGTACGCAGGCATGGCCCAGACGCCGCCCGGCAATGCCCCCGAAAGCTGTTGGTAAACGCCGCTGTTATTCGAGGTGAACTTGCCCATCGAATCCCGGTTCACCACATAGAGGTTCGAATCTTTGCCGGCGCCCACCGCCAGATGCAGCGTGTGGCCGGCTCCGTCACTGAGGTCAGGCAGCACCACCGTTCCACCGGAACCGAGGTCGGTGTCCGTGCTGTTCTCCTGCAACTGGTTGTCCATTTCAAAATAATCCGCCACAGCCAGACCACTGGACGTCGAGAGTTTCATGAAAGCGTTGCCATAGTCCCCACTACTGGGAAAGCCGCTGGCATTGAGCGACGAATCGAACTCACCGTTGGCATCGAGAAAGAAAATATTTCCCGAGTTGTCGGCGGCCAGGCCTGCCCCCGCCATCCAGATCGCGCCTTCGTTGCCGTTGGGAGTCACATTCAGCACGCTCGTTTGCGCTAATGTGGACGCGCTATACGCCATGATCCATCCCGTGTACGGACGGTCGTCGCAATGCGATGCCCAGCCCGTGTAGACAACGCCGTTCATGAGCAGCAATCCCACGCGCTCTTTATACTGCGCCGGATCAAAGATCACATCCGTGCCATTGGTGTTATCGCCGGTTCCGGGATACGTGGCCTGAATATCTTTCGGCCCGCCGAGCAGCTCCGTGCCCAGCGCAAGATCGAGCGCATGCAGGCGTTGGTGATACTGGCCAGATCCCTTCGACATTGCGACCAAGTAAACCGTGCCGTTGGGACCGCGCGTGCGATCGATCACCGGTGTCGAGGTCACGCCGATCTCCGGGCTCACCTGGCCGCAGCCGCGATCATCGCTTGAACTCTCTCCTGCCGTCAGCATCGACGTGTGCCAGATCACCGTGCCCGAGTCCGCATCGAAGGCATAGACCGAATCATGTTCGGTGGCGACAATCAGCAGATTGTGCGTGCCATTCGAGGGTACGGCGACGCCGGACGCATACAGAGGCTCGGCGTCAACCCTGCCGTCCACCGAGTAGACGCCAAGCTTGCCGAAAGTAGCTGAATTTACGTTGTTGGTGGTGAGGACCGTCTCGCTGAGATTCTGTCCCGTCCGTCCGATGTCATTGTGATAGGTCAATACGTCAGTGGTTCCCGCAGACACCGCATTCACCGTGAGCGTCGCATAGTTGCTGGTTGCGTTTCCCGCCGAATTGCTAACTACAACTCGAAATTGCGAGCCGCTATCGGAGGTGGCGGTCGCAGGCGTCGTGTAACTCGCCGAAGTCGCCCCCGTAATCGCGGTCGTGCCTTTTTGCCACTGATAGCTCAACGTCGCCGTGCCCGTAGCCACGACCGAGAATGTTGCGGTTTGCCCGGCGGTCACTGTGTGGTTCGAGGGCTGCTGCGTAATTGACGGCTTGACCGCCGCCGAGCTGACGCTGAGGGTGGCCGGATTGCTGCTCACGCTCCCTGCGGAATTGGTCACGACCACTCGAAATGAGGTGTTGTTGTCGGAAGTCGTCGTCACCGGAGTTGTGTAATTGGCCGCCGTCGCTCCGCTGATGGGCGTGGTGCCCTTTTGCCACTGATAGGTCAACGGGGCCGTTCCGGTGGCGACGACCGAAAATGTCGCCGTCTGGCCGGCGGTCACCAGTTGGTTTGACGGCTGGGTAGTAATTGCAGGAGGAGTCGCGCGGGTGGGCGGATTCGCATCCATGCTGCAACCCGCAAGAATCATGCTAACTGCAACAAATAAAATGACTTGCCTTGAATGCTTCAATCGCATGAAATCAACTCCTACGGCCAGCGACCACCCTATCATCATGCCAACGTTTTCCCGTTTTGGGCAGGGGATGGGCGGTTACGATGGGGAACTTCCCTAGATGCCAATTGGCCTCGTGCCGTACACCTGGATTCGCCTTCGCTGGCCTCACCAAAGCTCGTAGCGGCGGATCGCTTGTCCCGCTCGGCCAGGCGGCGCTCGGCTTGTGGTTTAATGCCCTGACCAATGCGCGCCGCTGCCATTCTCGGGTTGGGATCGTCTGCCAAAGCGCTTGGGATTTTGCAAAAAGATTCCGGCGTGGACTGGATGATCGGTTTGCCCGCGAGCCCGGACGCCGCCGAAGCCATCCTCATCTTCGGAGGCGACGGCACCATCCATCGGCATCTGGCGCAATTGGTCAACCTGCGATTGCCGGTATTGGTCGTGCCCTGCGGCAGCGGGAACGACTTCGCGCGCGCACTGAATTTGCGCAGTATCCGAGATGCCTTGCGGGCATGGCGGAAGTTCTCGAGTGACGGAAAGAATGTGCGGACGATCGATCTGGGTGTGATCACTTCTCTGGATTCGGCTGCGACGGATTCAACGTCAACTCGAAACTTGAAACCCGAAACTGAAATCTCTTCTTACTTCTGCTGCGTGGGCGGCGTCGGTCTGGATGGCGAGATCGCCCGACGCGCCAATCGCCTGCCACGCTGGCTGCGTGGACACGGCGGTTACGCGCTCAGCCTGCCCTCAGCGCTGCTCAAGTTCAAGCCTCAGCCAATGAAAGTCCTCGCGGCGGATAGCAAAGATCCAGAGGTCTTCATCGAACGCAGCAACCAACCAACGGTCGTGGTCGCTTTCGCCAACACTCCCGTTTATGGCGGCGGCATGAAGATCGCGCCTCGCGCCCGGCTCGACGATGGCCAACTGGATGTCTGCGTGGTGGGCAACGTTTCCAAACCCAGATTGCTGCGGCTGTTTCCTTCCGTGTACTTCGGTCGGCACCTGGGAATTCGCGAGGTGGAATATTTTCAGACAGGGTGCCTGAGGATTGAAAACGAGGCGCCACTGGATGTCTACGCGGACGGCGAATACGTCTGTCGCACCCCGATTGAAGTCAGCGTCGCCCCGCAGGTGCTGACAGTAGTCGTACCTTAAGTTCCCGCACCCCCCGCTCAACTTAGGACCAGAAACGGTCCGCCTCACAAACGATCAGCAATGATCCTGGCCATCTTCTCCGCCGCGTCCGGACTGACGCCACTGACCTGCAAATTCATATTCACCATGACATCGCCTTTGCGCATCATCAGACTCGATCCCATGGGGCCCAGGTAGGCTTCATCGCCGATGCCCGGGAGTGGGGTCAGAGTCGCCACGCTGGAGAACTGATTCATCGCGCCGTGTGCGATAGCCATCGCCATGGCGCCACCCTGCCAGGTGTATTGGATGGTGAAACGCTTACCGTTCTCGCCAACCTGATATTCGCAATTGATCATGCTGCGCGGCTCGGCCGAGCTTACCGTCTGCCCGAGGGCGCTGCCTGCCTCCTCCGCCGTCAACATGGCGCAAGGCTCGCGCTTGCCGGTATAGGGGGGCACATTGCCCATCTGTTTTGTGTATTGCTCGGCCCGCTGCTTGACCCGGTAGCCAATGTAAAAACAGCTTCCGACCACCAGCAACGCGAGAGACATGAACACAGCCAGAATGAGAATGATGATCTTGGTCGCGGTGCTACTACCTTTACGAGCGACTGGCGCGGGCGCCGGATAACCGGGGGTTGGACTCGCAACCGGGGCTCCAGCCGTGACCGGTTGACTTGCGACCGCAGCACCGCACTTTTCACAGAATCTCGTTCCTTCAGCCAGAGGGGCTCCACAACTCGAACAGAATGCAGCCACAGTTTGCCTCCTTCGGGCGCTTCGTGATTTCGCACACTACCGAACAATCCGGCAAAGACTCTGGGAGTCAACCCATGGTTAAACTCGCAAGGTCGTTCTGAGATCGCGGTATATTACGAAGCTTTGGACACCGGGTCAAGGTGGGTAAAATCCGCGGCGGGGGGCCGCACACTAACTACGTCTTCCTTTGCGATCTTTGCCGCTCTTCTTTGCGACCTTTGCGGTAAAAAGCACTTGTAACCGTAAAGCGCGCCAAGGATTCGCAAAAGGATGCAAAGAGACTCTCGCAGCACCACTGCCCAAAAAGCCTAGCCAGAGGCCTTTTCTTCTGATCCGGTGCTAAACTAGGCCTTCTTAGCGAGTGATAAAAATGAATGACGAAAAGCGTTCGCGCACCTGGCTCTGGATCCTGATTGGGGGAGGAGCTTTCTTTCTCTTCGTACTGGCCGTTTTCACCCTGGTTTATCTGACGCTCCGTTCCAACGGTGAAAGCGCCGGGCTGCATGGCTTCGGCGACCGCATCGGCGTGGTTGACCTGGACGGCGTCATTCTTGATCCCAGCGTTGTGGTCCAGCAACTCAAAAAGTTTGGCGATGACGACTCAATTAAAGCCATCATCATCCATGTAAATTCACCAGGTGGCGGCGTGGCGGCATCGGAAGAGATTTATCGCGAGGTCAAGCGTATCCGCGATGAGAAGAAAAAGCGCATTGTCGCCTCCATCGAAACCGTGGGCGCCAGTGGCGCTTACTATGTTTCCTCCGCCACCAATAAGATTTACGCCGACAATGGCAGCGTGGTCGGTTCGATCGGCGTGATTTCGGAGTGGGTCAACTATGGCGATCTGATGAAATGGGCCAAGCTCAAGCCCGAAGTCCTGACCGTAGGCGAATTCAAAGATACCGGCGATCCCTCCCGTGAAATGACCCCGGCGGAAAGGGCCTACCTGCAATCTTTGATCGATAACATGTATGGTCAATTCGTTCAGGCAGTTGCGGAGGGACGGCACGCCAAAGTCGACGACATCAAGGCCCTCGCCAACGGCAAAGTTTGGACTGGGCAGCAGGCGCTTTCCATGCATATGATTGACCAGATTGCGGACTTCGAGGCAGCGGTCGATGATACTGCTAAGTCCGTTAATATCAGTGGGAAACCGGTCCTGGTGCGTCCAGACAGAGACCGCAAAACACTCCTGGATTTGCTATTTGGCGATGTTTCCCAGTATTTGCCTACGAAGGAAAAGCTGATGGACCAGCAGACTGGCTTCTATTACCTGTGGAAATAAGAAATCGGGGGTGGAATTTAATGGCTTCTTTCAATTGCCACTTGCGCACAACCCCTGAAATTTGAGAAGGTTATGCCAGCCCATCCTCAATTTGAAGGCAGTACGGAGCGAACAGGCATATGACAAAAGCGGATCTGATCGACGAAGTCTCCCGGTTGGCGGAATTGACACGCAAAGACAGTGAAGTCATCGTCGAGACCATCTTTGACAGCATCGTGCGCTCGCTGCGAGTGGGGGACAAGATTGAGATCCGCGGCTTTGGCAGCTTCCGCACCCGGCAACGCAAGCCGCGTGTCGGTCGCAATCCCAAAACGGGAGACCGCGTCGACGTTCCCGCCAAGAAGATTCCTTTCTTCAAACCCAGTAAAGAGTTGAAAGATTTGGTGAATGTTGGTGGTGCAGCCACGCCCGCCGCTGCGCCCGCACCGCCTGCTCAGTAGTTGTTAGCCTTCAAATCTAGGACATTATCCCGGGTTGGACAGCCGAGGCTGTCCCTACGTCGCCTGTGATTAAATCAAATCTATGTTTGCCCGCAAGATTCGCGTCGAGTATGAGGATAACGGACGGCTCAAACCCTGTCCGCTGAAGTGGCTCGACAACTTCGCCATGCGCAACTTCACCAATGCCAGCGTCTTCGATGACACCTTGCCTTTATCGGATGGAGTGATGGAGATTGGAACTCACGTCCCGCTCGATCAATTGAAAGAAGCGATGGAAGAGTGGTTTCGCAAGAAGAGCTACTTACCAAAAGATGGGACGCTGCGAATTTCAGATCCCGCCTAAAAACTCTGTCATCCCGACCGAAGCTAAGCAACGCGAGCGAAGTGGAGGAACCTGCTTTTCCCGGGGAAATGGAGAAGCTTGCATATCTGATACATGCAATCGTGGTTTCGGGTGGCGCAGGGCTTCGGCCCCGCGGTAAACCTTCCTCCACCGAACCCGCAGCGCTGGAAGCGCTGCTCCACCCTAACTTGCGCTACAAGGATCTACTTGTCGTAATGCAACAGCGAGAATACGTCGTATTGCTTCAGCTTGTCGCAACCTTTCAGGAAGTCCAGTTCAATCACGAAACCCAGTCCCACGATCTCCGCCCCCAGGGAAGAAGCCAGCTTGGTGGTAGCTTCAGCGGTTCCACCGGTGGCGAGCAGGTCATCGACGATGACGACGCGCTGACCTTTTTGGATGGCGTCCTTGTGGATCTCCAGCGTGTTCGAGCCATATTCGAGCGCGTAATCGTATTTCGCCGTAGCGGCGGGCAGCTTTCCGGGTTTGCGCACGGGAACGAAACCAGCATTCAATCGATAGGCTACCGCGGGGCCGAAGATAAATCCGCGCGCTTCCATGCCCAGCACCAGGTCAATCCCTTTGCCAATGTAATGCTCTGACAGTCCATCGATCAGCGTGGCGTAACCCAGCTTGTCCTTGAGAAGAGTGGTGATGTCGTAAAACAGAATTCCCGGCTTGGGGAAATCTGGGACTTCACGAATCAACTTTTTCAGCTGATCAGAATTCAGGGCCAATTGCGACATTACCACGCTCCTTCAATGCGAAAATTCTTCAAACCGTTGTCCGGTTTGGCTTCCGATTCTTCGATATCATCCACACGCGCCGCCCGCGGGCCCTGCTGCAAACGCGAACGCAGTTCGCTGAGTTGATCGCGCGTACCGATGGCTAGTACTTCGACGCTGCTGTCCTCGTTATTGCGTACCCATCCGGCGATGCCCAGAATGTGGGCCTCGCGTTCCACGAACCAGCGGAATCCGACGCCCTGCACGCGTCCGCGTACCAGAAACCGGCGGGCTTGGATGGCTTTTTCAGTGGACGTCATTTTCACCACCATGTCATCCTGAGCGAAGTCGAAGGACCCCTATAAGCTGCACACTACCGTCACTGCCACTGCATTATTTTTTCTGAAAAATCCCGCGACCCTCGCAGCATTTCAATCTTTAGGGGTCCTTCGACTCCGAGAATTCGGTCGCTCACGCCCGAATTCTCTCCGCTCAGGATGACGAATTTATTGCCGTTAAGCGCGTGACAGATACGTGCCCTCGGCCGTATCCACTTTGATGGTCTCGCCTTCATTGATGAAGGGCGGCACCTGCACCACCAACCCGGTTTCGGTCTTTGCGGCTTTGGTCACGCTGGAAGCCGTCGCGCTGCGGATTCCCGGCTCCGTCTCAATCACTTTCAGCAGGACGGTCTGAGGCAGCTCAATTCCAACAGCCTTGCCGTCAAAGAATTCCACCTTGATTTGCAGATTCGACGTCAGATATTCCACGGCATCGCCCAGGATTTCCCTGGTCAAGTGGGTCTGCTCGTAGTTCGAAGTGTCCATGAAGTAGTAATTGTCGCCATCGGCGTACAAAAATTCCATGTCGAGTTCATCCACCACCACCTTTTCAATCGGATCGGGAGAACGAAAGCGATGCTCGAACATGGCGCCCGTGCGCAGATTGCGCAGCTTGGCCTGAATAAAAGCACGCAGGTTACCGGGAGTACGATGCTCCACGGCAAAAACGGAGTGCAGATCATTGTTGTGCTTGATGATCATGCCGGGGCGTAGCTGGGTCGCAGGAATAGACATCGCTGAAGAAATCTCCTTAGAATTTGCAGCAGACCAGCGGAAGACAGTCGATGATGATTCCACCAGACACTGACCAACCCTTTATTTTATACGGGCTTGGACAGATTTGGGAAATGTGGCGGTTAGACGCCTGCAATCTTCGAGAAATGCACAATACGCATACGGCTCCAGGCAGCTAGAATGGTCTGTGGGGAATCCAAGCTCCGTAAGCGAAATCTTAGCCATGAGGTGCATTTTATGCGTGTAGGAAAATATAAGGTATCCGAGGAAGGCGCCCAGGTGGGCACAGCGGTCACTTTCCTGTTGATCGGACTGGGCGCCGGCGCTTTGGTTGGGCTGCTCCTGGCCCCCAAAACCGGCAAGCAGATGCGAAAAGATCTGCGTCAGAAATTCGACGATGCCAAGGACACTCTGGGGGACTGGAGCGATGACGCCAGGGAATTCGCCGAAGACGCGATCGAACGCGGCAGCGACATCGCGGACGAAGTTCTCGAACGCGGCGGCAAGATTGCGGATGAAGTGCGCGATCGCGTGACTCCGCTGGCCAAGAGCCTGCGACGGCGGTAGCGCCGTGTTCTTGCCGGGTAACCCGGCGGCTGAAAAGGCTCCTGCTGGTTCGAAGAATCGGTGGGAATTTGCGAAAGGCCTGTCCCCGCGGAAATAGGAGCGTCAAAACCCACGCCTAGGGCTCGGCGAGGAATTCGTATTCGTCGATGACCGCGGCCACCGCCATCTTGCCGTCGGTCACCACGTCGTCAACGCGCACGATTTTGCCTTTGCACTGCACGCGGATGCTTTCCGTCAAAGTGATCTCGGGCGGCAGGGTAAGGGTAAATTCGATGGCCGATCCGGCCGCCACCGCCGAATCCAGATAGAAACAGATTCCGCGAGCGCTCACATCGCGGGTCTGGGCAATCTTTCCTTGCGTTCCCTCTTCACTGCTGGTCACGGCAACCGGCAGCCGTAAAGCAAAGCGGCGAGTAGCGCGCTTGTCCTGTTGGGCCTCGGCCATAGTTTCCTCCATAAAGCCTTGTAAGCATGGCGGTTTGCCGGCAGGGTGTCAAGGCTGGACTTTTGGGCAGGAGCGGCAGGCTCAAGGTTTCAATTACAAAGCCTGCTTTGCGTTCTTTTGCGTTGACTTAGCGACCTTTTCGGTTAAAAGCTATCGCCGCCAGGAGCGCGGACCAGGTTTTGAGGTTCTCGGGTTTTCACGGTAAGCTTGAGATAGACGCTATGATTTTCGTCCTCGACAACTACGATTCCTTCACCTACAACCTGGTGCAATATCTGGGCGAGCTGGGGGCGGATGTCGTCGTGCGCCGCAACGATCAGGTCACGGTGGCCGAAGTTGGGGACATGCGCCCTGAACGCATCGTGGTTTCGCCCGGCCCTTGCACGCCGCAGGACGCGGGAATCAGCATTCAGCTCATTCGCCATTTCGCCGGCAAAGTCCCACTGCTGGGAGTCTGCCTGGGACATCAGGCCATTGGCGCAGCCTTCGGCGGCAAAGTCGTGCGCGCTCCTCACCTGATGCACGGCAAGACCAGCCAGGTACAACACGACAATCGCACCATTTTCCAGGGCCTTCCTTTTCCGATCACGGCCACGCGCTATCACTCGCTGATCATCGAAGAAAAGGATTTGCCCGACGACCTGGAAGTCAGCGCCTGGGCCACCGAGAAAGACGGATCACGAACTATCATGGGCCTGCGTCACCGGCGCTTTTTCATTGAAGGCGTGCAGTTCCATCCCGAAAGCGTGCTGACCGTCGAAGGCAAGAAACTGGTTTCAAACTTTTTGTCGATCTAAATCCGAACCAGTCTGTAGAGACGCAGCTTGCTGCGGCTCCCACCACGAACGCAGCAAAGCTGCAGGCAAGACGCAGCAAGCTGCGTCTCTACGGAAAAAACCTGCGCTCTTTCAAGAATTCCCTCGTGCTAATCTTCCTGTCGCAAGGAGTTCCCATGGCATCTCGAATCGTGAATCTCGTTCTCTTAATTTCTTTATTCGCGGCGACTTTGGCCGGCGCGCAGGAGTCTTTACTGACCCCGGCCCAAATCAGCGGCGTCGAGAAAGCCGTCACCACGTTCATGGCAGACCAACACGCCCCCAGCGTCTCCGTGGCGATTGTGAAAGATGGAAAGCTGGCATGGACGGGTGCTTACGGCTTTTCCGATCTGGAGAACTCCGTTCCCGCCAAGCCTTCGACGATGTATCGCCTAGCTTCGATTTCCAAACCCATCACCGCGACAGCGGTCATGCAACTGGCGGAGGCCGGCAAACTCGATCTCGACGCACCCATCCAGAAATACTGTCCCGCTTATCCTGAGAAGCAGTGGCCCATTACCGCCAGGGAGTTGCTTGGACATCTCGCCGGAGTGCGGCACTACAAGCTAGACGACGAATGGAGGAGCACAAAGCACTACGCATCGGTATCCGAGTCACTCGATTTCTTCAAGGCGGACCCGCTCGACTTTGAGCCGGGAACGAAATATCAATATTCGACTTTCGGATTCTCCATCCTGGGATGCGCGGTCGAAGGCGCGTCGGGCATGAAGTTCATGGAATACCTGCAGGAAAAAATTTTTCGCCCTGCCGGAATGGAACACATTCAGGCTCGACGACACTTTCGCCATCATCCCCAACCGCGCTCACGGTTATCGCATGACGGAAAAGGGCGAAGTGGTCAACGCTTACCTCGCGGACACCAGCAATAAGATCCCGGGTGGCGGCATGATCTCGACCGCAACCGATCTCGCCAACTTTGCCATCGCTACCATGCACGCGACCCTGGTGTCGCGAGCCACTCTAGAAAAGATGTGGACTCCGCAGACGATGCGCGACGGCAAGAAAACCGGCTCTGGGCTGGACTGGGGATTGGCAGAGCTCAAAGGTCACAAAGAGGTTTCTCACAGTGGCGCCCAGCCCGGAACCAGCACGGATTTGGCGATGCTCCCGGAATTGAATATCGCTGTGGTGGTGATGGTGAATATGAATGGACTTCCAGCGACCGACCTGGCAGAGAAAATTCTCGGAGACATTACGCCTTAATGAGAGGAAATTACCGAGCAGACTCGCGCGCCGCCCCCACCGCCCTTAGCACCGCCTGCGCTTTATTCATGCACTCGTCGAATTCGCTGGCGGGATCGGAGTCAGCCACAATTCCCGCTCCAGCTTGTAGATAAGCTTTCTTCCCCTGCATCAGCATAGTGCGAATGGCAATGCAGGAATCGAGATTGCCGGCAAAATCTGCATACAGCACCGATCCGCCATAAATCCCACGCCGCGTCGGTTCCAGCTCTTCGATGATCTGCATGGCGCGAACTTTCGGGGCGCCGCTCAAAGTGCCTGCCGGAAAACAGGCGGCAAACGCATCGAGAGCATCCAGATCGCCGCGCAGCTTGCCTTCCAGCGCTGACACCAGATGCATGACGTGCGAGTAGCGTTCCACATACATCAGGTCTTTCACTTTCACCGAACCATACTCGCTGACGCGACCCAGATCGTTGCGGCCGAGGTCGACCAGCATCACATGTTCGGCGCATTCTTTTTCATCGTGCAGCATTTTCTGTTCGAGTTGCTGGTCTTCAGCTTCATCACGGCCCCGTGGATGCGTCCCCGCAATCGGCCGGTACTCCAGCTTTCGTCCCGTGACTCGCACCAGCATCTCCGGAGACGATCCCAGCACGTGCGTGTCTCCCATACGCAAAAAATATAAGTAGGGCGAAGGATTCACCGTCCGCAGGGCGCGGTAGATGTCGAAGGGCGCAACTTCGGGAACGAAATCGAGTCGCTGCGAGAGCACGACCTGGAAAATATCTCCCGCCGCGATGTACTCCTTGGCGCGTTCGACCATTTGTACAAAACGCGGGCGGCTGGTACCGGCGTTCACTTTCAATTTGCCGGTTTGCGGCGGAGCAGATTTTCGCACCTGCGCCGGACGCAGTCCGCCGGCCAGTTTCTTTTCCAGCACAGCAATGTCAGCGACGGCCCGATCGTAAGCCTTACGCGGACTCTCGCGGGACACGTCTGCATTCGCGATGATGTGAATCTGGTGCCGCAGATGATCGAAGGCCAACAGCCGATCAAAGAACATCAGAACGCAGTCCGGCAAATCGAGATCATCCTTGGCATGCTCGCCGATATTTTCCAGTTGGCGGACGCCGTCATAAGCAAAATACCCCACAGCGCCCGCTGTGAACGGCGGCAGTCCCGGAACATTCGCGGGCGATGCTGCCGCAGCAGCTCTTTCGCCACTTGCACAACGCTGCCCTTGCGCTTCTCGCGGGCCTTTCCGCGCAGGATGTTGACCTCGTCGCCGCGGGCCCGCAGCTGCATGTACGGACGGGCGCCCAGAAATGTATAGCGTCCGATTTGTTCCCCGCGTTCGACCGATTCGAGCAGAAACGCGTCCGGCTCTTTGGCGGCGATGGCAAGAAAAGCGGAGACCGGCGTGAGCAGATCGGCCGTCACCGATTTCACCACCGGCACCAGCGTAGCTTCGCGGGCAAGGCGGGAGAATTCTTTGTAGTCCGGAACAGGCATGCGGTTGCCACATTATATGGGAGTGGCGAGGAACGCGCCTTTCGCCCGCCCACAGGGTAACCAGCGAACGAATTGACGGATTCCGCAATGCGATGGAAGATGACTGATCGGCCCACCGTCCGCTTGCGGAGCCCTATGCGTATTAAATTCTGGGGAGTTCGGGGCTCCACCCCGGCTGCTCAGCCCGAAAACATGCGTTACGGAGGCAACACCTCCTGCGTCGAGGTGCGCCTCGGCAACCAGCTCTACATTTTCGATTGCGGCACCGGCTTCCGCGTGCTGGGGAATCAATTGCGCAGCGAATTTAATGGCACCCCGATTTCCGCGCACGTTTTCCTCTCTCACTTTCACTGGGACCACATTCAGGGACTCCCCTTCTTCGGCCCGCTCTACGAGAACCCGAAGAATCGTTTCGTGTTTCACGCCTCCAACCGGACTCGCGCTCTGAAGCAGGTTCTCGAGGAGCAAATGTCGTCCCCTTACTTCCCCGTGGGGCTGAAGGAAATGAAGGCCCAGCGCGAATTTCATGATCTACAGGAAGGCCGCATCGAACTCGACGACGTCACCATTCGCACCGCCTGGCTTAACCATCCTCAGGGCTGCATGGGCTTTCGCCTGGAAACCAAAGAAGGCGTGTTCGTCTACGCCACCGACAACGAACCTGGCGACGAGGCGTTTGACAAAAGCGTGCGCAAGCTGGCCGAGGGTGCGGACGTCCTCATTTACGACGCCCAATATTTGCCGGACGAATACGAATCCCGCCGCCGCGGCTGGGGACACAGTCATTGGCGCGAAGCCGTCAACGTGGTCATGCAAAGCGGGGCGAAAGAGCTAATCCTCTACCACCACGATCCCGATCATGATGACCTCTGCCTGGATAAAGTTGTGAAAGAAGCCCGCAATTATTATCCTCGCGTGCGCGCCGCAGCCGAAGGTATGGAGATTGAGTTGTAAGGTGGGCGCTTCCAGCCCATACAATAGTGGGCGGCGGAAAGAGCCGAAGCATGAGGGTTATCAAAGTTTTTGTAGCGTGGGTTTGCGCATCCTTCCTAATGTGCATCCTTTATACTGCCCATCGTGGAGTCGATTTTAGGGAAGCTGCAGTGTTATCTCCTCTGTTTGCTGCTCTCGCGACGCTATGGTGGATGCGAAAGTACAGAGGAGATTCAAAGTAGTCCAGCCTCACTTGCCTACCCACCCCTTCCTGCTTAGAATTGGTAGGTTTGGCCTGAATCGCTGCCAATAAGTGACCCAGCCAGCAAACGTCATATGAATCGCAAACCGCACTCATACGGAGATCGTCATGAAAACCATATCCCACGAGCAGGAAATTAATCCCTGGGAAGCGCAAGCCGCCCGCTTCGACTTCGCCGCCGATAAATTACATTTGGACGAAGGCATTCGAAAGGTATTGAGCTATCCCACGCGCGAGCTCATCGTGCACATTCCGGTCAGCATGGACAACGGCAAGCTCGAGGTTTTCACCGGATTTCGAGTCCAGCATTCCATTGCCCGCGGCCCCGGCAAAGGCGGCATCCGCTACGCCCCCGACGTCACTCTCGATGAAGTCCGCGCCCTCGCCAGTTGGATGACCTGGAAATGCGCCGTAGTGAACATCCCCTTCGGCGGCGCCAAGGGCGGGGTGATTTGCGATCCCCACAAGATGTCCATGGGCGAACTGGAGCGCATGACCCGCCGTTACACCGCGGAGTTGATCGAATTTATCGGGCCGGAAAAAGACGTCCCCGCTCCCGACGTCAATACCAACGAACAGACCATGGCCTGGATCATGGACACCTACTCCATGCACATGCGTCAGACCGTCACCGCGGTCGTGACCGGCAAGCCCATCAACATTGGCGGATCGCGTGGCCGCCGCGAAGCCACTGGGCGCGGCATCATGATTGTCTGCGAAGAGGCCATCAAGAAATTGGGCCTTGCCCGTGAATCCACCCGAGTCATCGTGCAGGGTTTCGGCAACGTCGGTTCCAACGCGGCACTGTTAATGCATCAGGCCGGATACAAAGTGATTGGCGTCATTGAAGTCGAAGGCAGCCTGCTCAACAAGAATGGAATCGATATTCAGGCCCTCACCGACTACCGGGCCAAGAACCGCACCCTGAAAGGCTTCTCCGAGGCCGAAGCCGCCGATCCCGCCGAACTGTTACTCACCGATTGCGACATTCTGATTCCCGCCGCCACCGAAAATCAGATCACCAGCCTCAATGCCGCCCGGGTCAAATGCAAAATTCTCGCCGAGGGCGCGAACGGCCCCACCACCGCCGCCGCCGATGAAATCCTTTCGGACAAGAAAGTCTTCGTGATTCCCGACATTCTCTGCAACGCCGGCGGCGTGACCACCTCGTATTTTGAGTGGGTGCAGGACCGCCAGGGCTATTTCTGGAAAGAGTCGGTGGTGAACGAGCAGCTGGAGGAAATCATGGTGGCCGCTTTCCATGACGTGGTGCGCTACTCCGACACCCACGGCGTCAATAACCGCATCGCGGCTTACATGCTGGCCATTGACCGCGTGGCCTACACCATCCGCCAGCGTGGGATTTACGCATAGCCCGGGCTTGACCAGTTCAGAGTAGCGTTAGGTGAGGTGAGTAGCATGAGCATCATCAGGCTGAGAAATTTGGCAGCAGCGTCGTGTTTGCTGTTCGTTCTCTCGATCGCGTCCTCGGTTGCCGTGACTCAGGACGCTTCCTCGGATCAGAAGACTCCAGCGGCTGCCGCGCAATCCAACAGCGCGAAATCGCCAGCAGCCAAGCCTTCCGCAGCCGACATCACCGCCGCCAAAGCCAGCGGCAAAGTCTGGGTGAACCTCGATAGCGGGATTTATCACAAAGCCGGACGCTGGTATGGCAAAACCAAAGACGGCAAGTTCATGACCGAAGCCGAAGCCAGAAAGGCCGGCTACAAAGCCGCCAAGCGGAACTGACCTCAGGAACATGGCAGGGCCATGGCATTGTGCCGTCGAAACCTGCCCTTCCCAGTATTAATCTTCCCGCTTCGATTGCTTTCCCTATTCCCGGTGGAGGATAATTTGGCATCGTCGGGTTTGGGCCTTCTTGCCAACTGCGATGTTCCGGTCCCCGGTGAACCTGCCCAACTCCATCACGCTCACCCGCATCTGCAGTATCCCTCTGCTGATCTGGCTTCTGTCAACTAACCGCTTCCACGGTGTAGGGGGGGAACAGGAATTGCTGGCTTCGGCATTGTTCATTGCCGCCTCCATCACCGATGGCATTGATGGCTATCTCGCCCGCAAACGCGGCCAGATCACCACCATGGGCATCCTGCTGGATCCGCTGGCAGACAAGCTGCTGATCGCCGCCGCGTTTGTGACCCTGGTCCAGTTCAATCCCAGCCTGGTCCCTGCCTGGATGGCAGTCGTGATCATCGGCCGCGAGTTCCTGGTCAGCGGCTTGCGCTCCATCGCCGCTTCCGAGGGCTTCACCATCGAAGCCAGCGAGTTGGGCAAATTCAAAATGCTGGTGCAGATCGTCTCCGTGGTGGCGGTCATCCTCGACCATCGCTGGAAGGAATGGCCAATTTACGGAACGTACTTTTTTCCCGTGCACTGGATCGCGTGGCTGTCCATCTGGTTCATGGTGCTTCTGTCGCTGGTGTCGGCAGGAGATTACTTCATCGCCTTCTGGTCGAAGATTGACCGGCAAGTGGTGAAGCGGCGGCGCCGGGCTTTCATCCTCAGCCGCCGAAGGAAACGCGATGTCCCCGTCACCTGAGCACCCTCTCTCTCAATCGCACCCGACCCCAGGCACCGAGCACAACGAATTCACTCCCGAAGAACGCGGCATCCTCTTGAGACTCGCCCACGAGGCGATCCTTTCGACACTCGAGAAGCGGGAGATCGCTCTGCAGCCGCCTTCGTCTCATCTCGCGGAACCGCGGGGGGTTTTCACCACCATCCATTTGCACCGTGCGCTGCGCGGTTGCGTGGGATTCGTGTTTCCGCAGGGATCGCTCTATCGCAACGTGGCGGAAACCGCACGCTCGGCAGCATTCGGAGACACGCGCTTCCCGCCCGTGACCCGGGAAGAAGCCCCGCATCTGGTCGTCGAGCTCAGCATACTGTCACCACTCAGCCCAATTGCTCCCGAACAAATCGAGATCGGACGCCACGGTTTGCTCATCAGCATGGCGGGCCACCGCGGCCTGCTCCTTCCCCAAGTTCCGCTCGAGCACGGATGGGACCGCATTGCGTTTCTAGAACAGACCTGTCGGAAGGCGGGCCTCCCGTCGGATGCCTGGAAGAACGGCGCAAGTATCGAAGCTTTCACCGCGGAAGTCTTTGGCGATCAGGATGCGCGAATGTCAGACCTCGATCCTCTTGTGGGATCGTGAACCTTGCGGTCTCTTGGGAATTCGTTGCGACGAACGAAAATCGGTGTACAATTCGGCCCGCTCAGATTCCATTGGAAAATTCTGTCTAATCCACCCTTAAGCGGGGTTGTTCTCTTTGCATTCGAATTCAGAGAGCACCTCGCAGGAATCTCACGCGAGAAGGAGAATTCATGAAAAAGCGAGCAATTTGGTTCGTTGGTTCCCTGATTATTTGTCTTGCCGCAGCCACCGTCGCCCCGTTGCAGGCGCAGACCGCGGCCAAAGCCAAGCCACCCGTCTACACCTACGTTGCGAGCTGGGATGTTCCTCGTGCCCAATGGGGCGACATGGTCAAGCTTGACGAGCAGGACAAGCCCCTGCTCGACAAACTGGTCGCCGATGGCACTCTTATCGGTTACGGTGCGTACACCAACCTGATTCACCAGGAGGGCGAAGCCACCCACGGCAGCTGGTTCACCGCCACTTCCGAGGGCAACTTGTTGAAGGCTCTGGAAGCGTTATATTCCCACCCCGGCTCGACCGATTCGCCGGTGCAGGGCGCCTCCAAGCATTGGGACCAGATCCTGACCGGGGACATTTATGGTTCCAAGCCAGGCTCATCCATGGGCTATCTCACCTGGTCGCAGTGGGAAATCAAGCCCGGCGAAATGCACGCCTATCAGGAGCTCACTAAGAATACGCTGGTGCCGATGCTTGAGAAGCTGCTGGCCGAGGGCACGATCACGTCCTACGGAGAGTTGGCCGAGGACTACCACACAAAAAAACTGGGCACGGTTTACGATTACATCACGGTGCCGGATACCGCGTCCCTCGATAAAGCCAACAAGGCCTTCGATGACCTGTTCAGCAATCCCGCGTTTGGCGACGCCTACCAGGCGCTCACCGAACGCAACGGGCATCGTGACTATCTCACTCGCTTGCGCTTCATGTCGAGCAAGTGAGGTTTTTGCCCATCGGACAGAAGAAAACCGGGGAGGCTGGCCTCCCCGGTTCAGAAATACGTGCTTAGCTAGAAGCTAGTTTTACTGTTGTTCGTCGAGCTCCACTGAATCGCCAACCAGAACGTCTTCCATGGCGAACACGATCATGCCGGTGGAGGTGGTCGGTGTGGTGCTGACGATGACCAGTTCGCCTACGGCGCGGCGCGGGAAGTCCGCCACGTGGATCTCCGGCCCGTTGGTCTTGGTCAACAACTTAGGATCGATCGAGGGCTGCTTTCGCTGCGTGTCCTCGGAAGTCGATGCCTTGAAAGAAAGCGAGTCCACGGGGTTTTTCAGGTCCGCGTAGTAGGTCCGCACGGCCCGGAAATAATCCCCAACCTTGACTCCCTGGTTGCCGCCGACGTTGAGATAGACTTTCGCGCCACTTCCTAATTCTCCGTCGAAATCTTTCGCCATCAGAATGCGGCCGCCGACTTTTCCGTTTGCGGGAACAAAACGATCAAAACGGGCGGGCGGATGAAACGCAACCGTGGGCTTTTCGGCGAAAGGCACTACAATGTCGCCCGGATTGACCGGATCACAGCTGAAATTAACGCGGGCTACCGCCGTCTTGTGTCTGGAGTCAATCACTTCCACGCGGCCCACTTCGTAGTAGGGCTGGCCGGCGGCCTTCAGCATGGCGTGCTGGCCGGCGAACAGCTCGTACTTGTTCGGATCACGCAGCTCCCGCAGGACCGTATACTGCTGTCCCACCTGGTAGTTGCTGCCGGTAAGGAATACCACGTCGCCCTTGACGAATTTGGCGGTGCTGGGACTCTCCAGGCCTCCTGCCACGTAATTGCTGTTGGGCAGGAGCTGGCTGCTGATGAAACCGGCACAGTAGATGTCGGCTACGGTTGGCATTTCCACCCGTTCGATGGGAAAGCTGGTCGTAGTCAGCATTGTCCCGTCCGGGGCTGGCTGGTCTGCTGGCGTGGGTGGAGCTTGCTGGGCCGAGGCGGCAATCGCCAGCGACAAAAGTAGCAACAGTCCTGTTTTCTTCATGTTATCTCCAAGTCGGGGCCGCGATGCAGCCGGCGTATCCGCCTAACTACAGCAAATAAAGGGTTTCCAACCCGGACAGTAACAAGCGGGTAAGCCCCGGTCAAGGTTACGAGGGTGTTATGGGCGAAAGGTTACAAAGTTTGCTAGGGCAGCAAATAATCATAATCCCTTGTTGCATCTGGAATTACACGCCTGTAATATCGGCGCCGACTCCCATCACGATGACAGCTGCCTCTAACCAATACATTTCGCGATTACTGCATCAACGATTGCCCCGGGTCTGCGTGGCTCTTACCGGCTCCGATCCTACCGAATTGGTCGACAAGGCAGAGGCGTTGGTTCGCGATAACACCTTTCTGGAGTTCAGGTTAGACTACCTGGCCAAGCCCCTTCTCGCGCTACCGAAGATCAAGCGCTTTACCGAATACTACCCGCATGTGATTGTCATCGCGACCTGCCGCAGAACCGCCAGTGGAGGCAAGTTTCGCGGCACAGTGGCGGCGCAACTGGACATTCTGGGCAAAGCTGCGGCGGCAGGCTGCCAGCTGGTTGATGTGGAACTGCAAACCGCGGTTCATTGCAAGCCCATACAGCTCCAGCGGCTTCGCGACAAGGCGTCGCTCATCCTATCCTTCCACGATTTTCGCG
The DNA here is from genome assembly GCA_963802555.1 of Terriglobales bacterium. Taxonomy (GTDB): domain Bacteria; phylum Acidobacteriota; class Terriglobia; order Terriglobales; family Acidobacteriaceae; genus DATBAX01. The sequence goes on from CAWDJD010000002.1 coordinate 2,570,342, forward strand.
CCACCAAGAAGTTGGAAGAAACGCTGGCCAAAATGGTGGCTTTCCCTGCGGATTTCTACAAGATCGTCACCACCGCCACCACGTTGTACGACAACGTGGTGATGATGAAGTTTCTGGAGAAGCACCGCGACCAGCATTCGCTGATTGGCCTGTGCATGGGCGAACAAGGGATCATCAGCCGTGTGCTCGGCGTGCGCGCCGGCAGTGCCTTCACCTTCGCAGCCCTCAGTCCCGATGAAAAGACCGCGCCCGGTCAAGCGACAGCGCAGGAACTGCGCAGCATTTATCGCATCGAGCAAGTGGACACCGCCACGCGAGTCTACGGAGTCGCGGGAGACCCGGTGTCGCAGTCGCTTTCGCCCGCCATCATGAATGCCGCCCTGCGCCGGGAAACCGTCAATGGTGTCTACGTCGCATTGCACGCCAAGACTTTAAAAGACCTGCTGGCCTGCGTTCGCGACATCCCCATCCACGGGCTTTCCATCACCATGCCGTACAAGCAGCCGATCGTCAGTCATCTCGACAACACCGACGCTTTCACCACAAAAATCGGCGCTTGTAACACAGTCGTTCGCGCCCAGGACGGGAAACTGTACGGTTTCAATACGGACGCCGCCGGCGTGGTGCGGCCGCTGGAGCAGCGCATCACCATCGAAGGGGCAAAAATTCTGGTGCTGGGCGCCGGCGGTGCCGCCCGGGCGGCAGTTTTCGGACTCAAAGAACGCGGGGCGGAAGTTTTCATTCTGAATCGCACCGCCGCGCAGGCGCAGAAGCTGGCGCGCCAGGCCAAAGCCAAATCCATCAAGCGGCCTGATTTAAAGAAGTTAGCTTTTGATGTGATCATCAATGCCACCCCGGTAGGTATGGGAAACACCAAGGATTCGCCGCTAAATGCCGACGAAATCAAAGCCAAGTACGTTTTCGATATGGTCTACGACCCTCGAGAAACCCGCCTCATCAAGCTGGCCAAGGAACGGGGAGCGGAAGTGATCCCCGGGATCGAGATGTTCGTCCATCAGGCCGCCCGCCAATTCGAAATCTGGACCGGCAAACCCGCCCCCTGGGACGAAATGCTGCGTGTGGTCACACTCGCCCTCAATGAGAGGGATGCTGCCCGCCAGGCCTAGTTCCCAGCCATACTGTGCCGCCGATCTCCACAGGCTTTCGGCCCGTTAACCCACCAGTTTTATCGATTTAGATCGGCGAGATGCTTTTTGCCACGAAACGGTTGCATTTTTAATGGGGTCGGTAGTACACTTCAGTCAGGGCATGGCTGTAAACGCCCAATTCCGTTGTACCGCCCTTTCTTCCAAGGTTCAAGAGCCGTAGCTAGCTGTCACGGACGCTTGAGACGAGCACCTCGCCTCAAGCCACAAGGTTCGGAGAGACCCTTATGTCGTGGTATGCGTACTGCCTCACAGAACAACAAACCCAAATTAATGGAACCCGCGCCCGCCGTCCTTTCCTGCTGGAAGGGATTCAAGGCGTAAATGGCGCTCCAGTCCTCAGTTATCCCAGCGGTGAGTTCGCGGTAATCGTCAGCGAATACGATCGCAACAACGGAAACGGAAAACTGGAAGAAAAGACCGTTTTGGAACACGCACACGTCGTTAGCGTGTGCTTCCGCAGCGGTACCGTCCTCCCGTTCCGTTTTGGGACGATTTTCGATAGCGACGACGCCCTGCGCCAGGCCGTCCGCGCCAATCGCCGCGCCTTTGGCGTGAGCGTCGAGCGTTTACGCGGCAAGGCCGAGATGCACCTCAAGGTCTTGATCAAAGACGGTGCATTGCGCGAGTTCATGGCGGATGTGCCATTGCCGGACACCGTCGGCGGCGACTACCTGATGAAGCTGCGGGAGAAGGCTTCCAAAGACCGCGAACGCCAGACCAAAGCGCGCGCTCTTTCCGTCCAGGTACACAAGCTCTTCAACCCGCTCGAAGAAGAAATCAGCTGCAAACGCGTCAACACCAACGGCATGCTGATCGACATTGCCCACCTGATCGATTCGAAATCCGTGGAAAAATATCAGAACCGCTACAGCAGCGCCGCCAAGCAGTTGAAGAACTGCGAACTGGTGATCAGCGGCCCGTGGCCGCCTTATCATTTTCTGCCGGGGAAACTGCGGACGGTGGCGGGAAACTCGTAAGACTTATTAAGATTGGCATGTAAGAGCGGCCCCGAAAGGGCCGCTTTTTTACGCCCTACGTTGCAGGTTCGAGATGGTCGACGATGAGAAGCTGGCGAGGTAATTGACTATGGACATAGTTTGGCAACCTGAAGACTGCCTCCGGGAGAAGAAAGTCGAGAGCGATCTCAAAGACCTGTTGAAAACAATGGTCGCTTTTGCGAACTCGGTCGCTCCAGGTGATACGGCTCAAATATTTATTGGCGAGAAAGACGATGGCACCGTGCAAGGCGTCACGAATCCCGACAATATCCAGAAGAGGGTTCGATCTGAGTTCGACAAGATCTACCCAGAGATCTACTACCGGACAGAGGTCTACACACGCGACGGCAAACAATGCGTCCGCGTAGACATCAAGCACAACGGTTTAGCACCGCACTTCGGCGGTCCAGCGTGGGTGCGTCGAAATTCGGAAACTGAAAAAGCAACCGAACTACTCTTCCAGCAGATGATCGATCTTCGGTCTTCGGTGGTTCAGGATCTTATGAAGTGGTTGGACCAGACGGTTACAGTGTCGTGGACAATGGGCCACCATCTAGGAGGGCCGAACTGGGGAGCGTTCCCCTGTTTGCTCGTGAGGGTCACTGCCCGCTTTTGCACGTTTCGAAGAGAGACTGGTGGGGGAGAGAAGTCTGAACCTACCGACTGGTTGACCTTAAGCTGGGACGACCAGTATGCACGACCCCGGGTCTACGTAAACCCAACTATGGTTACTCGATCGCCTTGGTAAGTCCTTCGGCCAATGTCCCACTCAAGCCTTCTTTTGGCTTGAGGAAACTTGGGGACAGACGGAAGTGACCCGATTGCTAAACACACAAGAAAAAGTTGCCTGCTTTCCACTGCCTTCCACAGATTTTCGTCTTTTGTTCCACTCTAATAATCGCGTACAATTAGTTAGTGGAGGGTGGCAGCAATGAAGAATTTTGAAAGTCTTTCAATCGACTGCGTCGATCCGAACGTGGATGGCGACGCGAAAAAGCAGGGAATACGAATGGCTGCGGACCGTCCCAACGGTGGTCAGATAATGTTGGTCTTCGATCGTGCCACTCACGGACAGATCGACGATCTCACGAAGCAACTCCGAAAGCTCGGCTTGAACGAAGTTAGAACGACGTAAAGGTTTTGGTATGTCTGCACCTGAAGGCTACTGCTGGCTTTGCGGCGAATTCGGAATCTTGACGAAAGAACACATCCCGCCCGAGAAAGCTTATAACAATTGTCCGCGGCTGTTGATGAAGATCGACGAACGCGGTCGCGAGAACGGCGACCTGAATTGGGTACCAGGAACTTCTTTCACAAAAGGTTTTTGGGTCCGCAGTCTGTGCGCGATCTGCAACAATAAGTACGGAGATCGGTACGGTGCATCCTACGTCGATCTGGTTCAACGAGTCGCTGAGCGACTGGCTGATACACAACGATCTCACACAATCTCGATTCTCCACGTACGAAATCCCCTCTTGATCTTGAAGCAGATCATGCTTCAATTCGTCACAGCAAACGGCGACAAGTTCGTCACAGCAAACGATTGGGTCGCGCCGTTCATCATGGAAAAATGGAACAACGTGATTCCTCGAAACGTGGCGATCTATCTGTTTGCGCACGACACGTTCGCGAGCCGAAAATCTGGTGTTACCGTTCACCGAGACCTCATCGCGGGTCGCACCAACTACGTCGCCGAATTTACGAGCTGGCCGTTGGGAACCGTGATCTCGTTTGACGGCGAACTTCAGAACGACCGCATCGTCCCGGTCCATCACTGGACAAAGTACACGTATGGGCTCAGGAATCAATCAGCGGACTTGCATCTCCCCGTCAATCCCGTCGTCTCGGAATATCCACTCGACTTCCGCACTGCGTCGGAGATTTACTCAGGTAGAACGAACGAAGCGGAAGGCAAGAGCATGAGCGAAGAGGACGCCAAGCAGATGATCGACAAGGTGAAAGTGATCTCAGGCGAGTCCGACGATTGGATCTTCACTGGACACCCGAACACCGTGAAGAGGCTGGTCGGCTAACTTGGTGTCTATTAGAGTGTCCGTTTAGTGTCTGAAGTGTCCCGGATGCTCGTATTTGGGGGCCGGCCCACCCTTTCCCAAAAAATAACCTGAGGGCCGCCCCACCCTGGTTTCTATAGGGTGGGAGACCACAAATGTATCCGGCTGGGGATTCTTGTGCGTCTTAGACGCATCCTACGCCAGCGCCATATTCAGATTCTCAATCGCCTCGTCGATCTCGGCCGTGCTCTTGTAGCCGACGGTCACGCTATCGACGCCGGCATTCTTGAACGCGAACTTCATCGCCGCCCGCCGGTCTTCACGGTTGAATGTGCCTTCTCCAGCGAGCTTCATCGAGATTACGCCCATGCCTTCCCGGTGAACTTCCTTGACGTGCTCGACCACTTCGGGGACATTGCCTAATCCCTGGGTGGCGTAGTCCTCGGCGTCCATGCTCTTGCCCTTGTGATTCACCCGGATCATGGCCACGTTGAGCCACTGATTCCCTGGCACCCGCCGCAGCGCCGGCAGCCCGTGCACCGACGCACCGTGACTCACCACGACCTTCTTGTGTTCGGCTTCCAGAATCGCGTCCTGCCAGCGCTGGGAGTCCGTGGGCCAGGTCGCCGCGTGTTGCCAGTGCAGCAACATGATGTCGAAATACTCGGTGTTGGCCAGCGTGCGCAACTCGTCGAACTTCTGTTGCGGACTCACGCCTTCGTGAAAAGTGGTCACCTTGGACATCAGTTGATAACTCTCCCGCGGAATGCCCTTCAGGGCGACGCCCAGCATCTTGTGCATCTCGCCATACGATTCCGCAGTTTCGAAAAAACGAATGCCGCGGTCGTAGGCGTAGCGCACCAGCCGCGTGAACCCCTCCTGGCCGAGATCGCGCTGCACCTGGCCGCTGAAGCTCCCGGTGCCAAAAGCCAGCCGCGTTACCTTCACCCCGGATCTTCCCAGGGTGACGAAGTCAGTGGCCGTCCGCGGCTGTGCCATCAGCGGGAGACTTCCGGTGGCCGCGAGAGCTCCGGCTGCCAGTCCGGTTTTTAGGAATTCACGTCGGGTGAAATTGGACATTGCGTCCTCCACGAAGCCCGAATGGCCAAATGTTACCAGAATTCGGCCGGCCGCTGCGCGCTCGCGGGGCATTCTCCCAAATGGCGAATTGAGAAGAGTATTCTTTCCCTTCGATCCATCGGGATATAACTTTTAGAGAAAGGCGGGCAGTTTCAATGACCGAGTTCTTGTGTGACTCAACTCCGGCGTGTCCGTGCTCTTTCTGTACTCGCGCCAGGGCAGAGATGAAGGCGAATCCTCAGCCGCTTCGGTATCTTCCCCGAGACGAAGAGAAATCGTTGGTGAATGAGTTTTTGAAGGAGTTCCAGAAGGGCGAGAACGGCGAATGATCTCTGGTTCGCGCGGCGAGGTAAAGCTCAGGCGCAGACGAGGCGTCCGCGCCTACGTAATATTCCGCGCCATGCACAAGGTTCGCTGCAAAGAATGTGCAGGATTCTGCACTTGCCCGCGGCGATCCGGCTTCCGGGAGATTCACATATAGGTTTGACGCAAGACTAAGTGGCTATTCCACATGCACTTGCCAGGGAAGCGGCCATGGGCGGGCGATCCCAAGGATTTGGCTGCGCAAATGCATCTTCCTTTAGCACTAAAAGAGGCCGTACCAAAGCATGACCTTTACTCTCATCTGTTCTCGACACTTCACTTTAAGCCGTTCCGGCTGGCGGATCGGCCCCTTGCATCGCCTTTCCTGAATCCCATCACCTATGTCTCTTTTGAAAGGTGGCTCCAGAAATGGAGCCACTTTTTCTTGGTCGCATCGATCACGCGGCCAGACGTCGTCCCCTTAATCCTGTCAGCTCGGTTACACTACAAAATCCTGTCCGCGAGTATTCCCCGGACGGGATCACTTACGAGGTGACAATGCGCCTGCAACTCGCCGTGACTGTTTCCCTGTTGGTCACGACTCTAGCCGCCACTCAAACACCCCCACGCAAGATAAGCCAGCGGGACACGCCGCCATCGGCTGAGGACGCCTACTCGCCGCAGTTGCGGGGCGAACTCGCAGCGCTGCGGGACGCCGCGCTTGCCGACGACTATGCCTATCGGCAACTGGCGCACTTAACGGAAAACATTGGTCCGCGCGCCGGGGGATCGCCGCAAGCTCTGGCGGCGGTGAACTACGTTGCCGACGAACTGCGCAAGTTGGGTCTGGAAGTCCGGCTGGAAGAAGTGCAAGTCCCGCGGTGGACGCGAGGCGTGGAAACGGCGGAACTGGTTGAATATCCGGACCAGGCGCCGGGGACGACGCAGAAAATCATGCTCACAGCTTTAGGCGGGAATACACCGACATCCCTGGAAGGTCTAACCGCCGAAGTGGTGGTGGTGAACAGTTTCGACGAATTGAAATCTCTGGGCCGCGAGAAAGTCGCAGGGAAAATCGTCCTGTTCAACGTTCGGTTCGATGCGAAAAAAGCAGCTGGAGGGCGCGCCTTCGACAGTTACGAGGAAGCCGTGACTTACCGGGTCAGCGGCGGGCAGGCGGCCGCGGAGTTGGGCGCGGTCGGGTCTCTGGTGCGCTCCGTGGGGACGGCGGATTATCGCTTGCCGCACACCGGCTACAGCGACGACGCAGGCATCCCGCAAGGGGCGGTGACCAGCGAGGACGCCGATCTGATCGCGCATCTGGCTTCGCAGGGAAGAGTGCGCCTGCATTTGGTCCTAACTTCGAAGACCGGGGCTCCGGTACTTTCTTATAACGTGGTCGGGGACTTGAAGGGATCGGAGCATCCCGACCAGGTGGTGGTGGTTTCCGGACATCTCGATTCGTGGGACCTGGGAACGGGCGCGATTGATGATGGAGCGGGAGTCGTGATCGCCATGGAAACCGCCCAATTGATTCGGCAACTGCATCTGCAGCCCAAACGAACCATCCGAGTGATCGCCTGGATGGATGAAGAAAACAACGGAAGCGGCCACGATGCTTACGCCAAAGCCCATCAGGCGGAATTCCCGAAATTTGTGGGCGCCATTGAGAGTGACTCGGGAGCGGCTCACCCGTTGGGCTTTGAGGTCATGGCAAGTCCCGGTCGCCTTGCCCTTTCTCCGTCCGGCCCTCGAAATACTCGGCAGCTTTGGAGCGACCGTGTTGCAGCCCACCGAATCCAGCCCCGGTTCGGACATCGCTCCCATGGCGAAATTCGGAGTTCCGACTCTGGGCGTCATGCAGGATGGCAAGAACTACTTCAACTATCACCACACTGCGGCTGACACGCTGGACAAGATCGTCCCCCAGGAATTACGTGAGAATGCCGCCGCCATGGCGGTGATGGGATATGCTCTGGCCAATCTGCCAAAACCGCTGCCAAGATAAACGCTGCCAAAGAAGTTTGGGAGGATTGTGAACGGGGCAAAGCAGACGGCTCGACCACTCGATCCACTCGAAAAATGGCTGCAGGCCCATCCTGATCTCGCCGTCGTGATCGTTCTGTCGCTCGGCCTGCTGGTGCGCATCCGGGCCGCGTCGGGAATCTTCCTCGATCCCGACGAAGCCCTGCATTTCTTCGAAGCCAACAAGAACTCGTTGGCAGCGGCCTATCAGGCAAGCCTCATCATCTCTCATCCGCCGCTGCTGGTTCTTTTACTCCACTACTGGAGCGTCTTCGGCACCTCGGAGATTGTCCTTCGTTCTCCGTCCATCATCGCCGGCACGCTGTTGTGCTGGGTCGCGTTCAAGTGGCTGACGGTTTTATTTGGCCGGACGGTAGGCTGGATTGGCTTGATCTTTGTGACTTTTCTGCCGCCGGCGATCGCACTTTCTACCGAGGTGCGGCAATACGCTCTGTTGCTGGTGTTCGCTACTTCTGCCGCTTATTTGTTGGAAAGAGCGCTGGCGGAAAATTCCGCAAAGCTCATGGCGGTCTCGTTGCTCTGTCTCTACCTGGCGATGCTGTCGCATTATTCCGCGTTCCTTTTCGCCGCCGCCATTGGGGGATACGTCATCTTGCGCCTGGCCACGCAGCGGGTGAATACGAGAGTGGTCGCTCTCTGGATCGCCGGGCAGATCGGTGGGCTGGGAATTGCGGCGCTGCTGTACGTGACGCATCTCAGGCATCTCGGCGAACGCTACGGCGGAGCGCAAGCCACGCGGGGATGGATGGGTGGCGCGTATCTCCACAATTCTTACTTCGATTCGACCCACACCAATTTACTGCTATTTGTCCTGGCCCGAACCGGCGGAGTATTTCAATACGTTTTCGGACAGTTGGTGGTAGGAGACCTGGCGTATCCGCTCTACATCGTAGGTATCGTGTTCCTGCTGAGAAGGAAGTTTGCGTCTGCAAGGCTCGGAGTCGACCCCCGGCTGCTGGGAATTTTCCTGCTTCTTCCATTCGCTTTGAACTGCGCGGCGGCTCTGGCGGGAAGGTATCCCTATGGCGGCACACGTCATTCCTCATTTCTTCTCATTTTCGCCATCGCGGGAGTGAGCGTGTTTCTGGCCAAAATCACGGAAGACCGAATGGGTCGCGGAGTCGCAGCGGCGATAGTAATTGTGGCCCTGTGCAATATTTTCGTCACGCACCATCAGCCCTATATGTCTCGTCCGGATCAGAGCATCGCACAAATGGATGGAACGATTGAGTTCATGCATCGGCACATTTCGCCCGCCGACGCCATCTTCGTGGACAACCAGACCAGCATCCTGCTGGGACACTACCTGTGCCAGCAAAAACCTTTTGAGTTCGATCGCTCGGTTCCCGGCTTTCGAAGCATTCAGTGCGGCGGCTATCGTGTGATTGCCACCGGCGGCGAGGATTTCCGTTTCACTGCAGAGCGCTTCCTTCGACGCTGGAATGAAATGGTTCCTAAATACGGGCTCAGATCTGGGCAGCCAGTTTGGATCGTTCAAGCAGGATGGAACATTGATCTGACCCAGGAACTACAGAAGGCTCCCCAGTTCCGCCAGATGAAGCCAGAGTCTTTCGGACGAAACATTTCCATCTTCAAGCTGATAGTCGGTCAGCCGATGCCGCAAGAAGCAGCTTCTAGCTGGGAACTCGGTCGGCCATGATGGGAAATAGCTAGCGGCTAGAAGCTGATTTACTTGAGCCCTAGAGCTCTTAGCGTAACGTCGTCAGGAACAGCAGCCGCTGTAGGACTGGATTTCGTCACCACACCGAACCCGCCACTGTAGTCCCACATCGCCCAGCCCATGCCGTGGCGTTCGAGGGATGTCCGCACATCGTGGATCCAGGCAGCGCGGTCCGCGGGAGCGGCATATTTGCGGAAGACGCCGAACTCGTTGCAGATGATAGGAACATTGCGGCGTTTGGCCCAGTCCGACACCAGGCTGATTTCGGTGTCGATGCGGGCGGCGTTCCAGTGTTCCGTTCCGTATCGCAGAATGTACAGGCGATTCATTTCTTCCGGCACCTGCGACGCGACCTTCGCCGCTGATTCGGGATTCGACGGATACGCCAGCCCGCCTTTTTCGTTGTGCCAGAAATTCACCGCCCAGGTGGCTCCCTGGTGGGTGAAAATGCCGGGGTCGTAAAAGTGAAAGGTGTAAATGACGTTGGCATCGCGCAGCGGTTCGAGGAACAGCAGTTCGTCGTCCGCGGAATACCGGGCGCCGGCTGCGATGATGGTATGCTGCGGGTCGCCTTCACGGATCGCCGCCGCGACTTTGGCCTGGATCCCGTACCAGCGGTACCGATCGCGGATTTCCGGCTCGTTCATGATTTCGAAGAAAACTCTGTCGGGATCGTAGGCGGCGTAGTGCCACGCCAGTGCCCTCCAATATTCGCAAAACTGCTCGACGAAATCGTCGTCGCTCACGAGCCGGGCTTTGAAGTCGCTGTCGGGATGAATGTCGATGGTCACCGCCAGTCCCTGGTCGAGGATCATTTTTACGGCGGCGTCGAGATAGCTCAGATAATCGGCGGGAATTTCGTCGGCGTGGCCATGCCGGAACATGGGCTGCGGATTGACGCTTAGCCTCACATTGTCGAAGCCCATGGACTTGATCAACGCGATGTCCAGCGGCGTCATCCAATTCTCGAAATGTTCCTTGGTGTAGCCTTTGGGATCGTAGACTTGCGCAAACCACTCGCTGGCGTTGATGCCATGCTGCAAGTGGGCCAGCCGCCGTTGCGCAATGCCAGGTGGCCCGTTCTGCGCCTGAAGCGAAATTGCGCACAGCCCGATGAGAATGAATCCAGAAATCCGCGCCAGAGTATGCAGGTGTTTCATCGAAGGCAGCCACCTTGATTGATTTGAACTATGGACGAGAATGCCGGTGACCACCACGACCAGCCACGACGAACGACCAATGGCCAAGGACCGCTCTACTTCAGATCCAGCAATCTCTGCTTGGCGATTTCAAAGGCCGCCGACGGAACCGTGGGTGTAGACGGATTCTCCTTTTGCACCTGCTCGTAGACCTGCTTGGCATCCAACGGCTGTCCATTGGCTTTGTAGGTCTCGCCCAGTTCCAGCTGTGCCGTAACTTTGCTGACACTCGAGGTGGGCTTGTCGATCAGTTTCTTATAGATTTCGATCGCATCTTTGGGACGATTGTTATTGCGATAGACCGAAGCCAGGGCAAAGTTGGCCAGGGCCGCAAGATCGTCATTGCGTGCCGAGGCAACCGCCTTCAGTTGGGTCTCTGCCGCCGCGTGGTCGCCCAGTTGTTCCGACGTGAGTCCAATGAAATAGCGGGCAAAGTCGGCAGACTTGGTGTGGGGAAAGTTGTCGGCCACCATCTGAAACTGCTTGCGGGCCTCGGTAGCGCGCTCCCGGTCGGAGGCAAAGGTGGGAATTTCCGCCTGCGGGGGCATCCCCGCCGGCCGGACCGGAGTATCGAGCGTGCGCGTCGCTTGTCCCAACTCTACGCTGGCCTTGAGGTCCTGCTGATCGATGAAATACCAACTGCCAAAAGCCGCAGCCGCCAGCACCACCAGGATGACCGCTCCGGCGATGACTTTGCTCTTGTGCTCGACTGACCAGTGGGCGGTGGCCTCGGCCGCGTCAATGGTGACTTGGCTAAAGCGATCTTGTTTCAGTTGATGACGGGTTTCTGCGCGCACGAACTTCCCTTCTAACGGCTACGGTGGGCTGGCAAACACTCAGTTTACTACTACTCCGTAAACCCGTGCAAACGCACAGCGTTTAGGCACAATCGCACATCAAGAATAGCCCTGGTAGTCGTCCTGTAGAGATGCATATCGAGGAGGCCTCGATCAGTGACCGTCTTCGAGCACGCGCTGAGCTAAGTCATCCAAATATTTCGCGTTAGGCTCAATCTGCCACAGAAGATTCTTGACTGAGGACGGGTCTTGAAAAAATCTTGTTCTGTTCCAATCTTCTGAGTACGGTTGTAAGCGTTTCGCCATTACTACATGCAAATCGTTTGCGAAAGAAATGATCTCAATCGCGTCACCCTCTCTTTCAATTCTCAGTTCATCCCGATCTTTTCGCCTCCTGCTTCATCAGTTCGTCTTTTTCGGTTTGCATCACCTGGGAAGATGCCATTGCATTGTAGGCCCGTTGTCGATCTCATCGTCTCTCGTTTTGTATTGTTGCAATAGATTGCGCATCCTATTGGCCGTGTCACGTGCTTTTTCTGCAAGTTCTTTGTTTGGCATCACGGAAATATTTTTTCTCAGTTGAATCTCCTCTTCTTGGTTCAGCTTCCCGAGCGTTTGCTTTTGAATGCCCGTGACCAGCTCGAACTTCTGCATCGTCCTGTCAAAGTGACGCTTAGCTTGGGTTATGCTATCGGTGATTCCGCTTCCTATTTTGTCAAAGTTCTGCAGTTGGGACTTTCTAGCTTCGTTTTCTTTTCTCTCATTTTCCGCCCGATCCAAGTGGATCGAACGGAGCTCAAGCACCATGAGCGTGGCCATGATCGCTATCCAGATTCCCCTCTTACGAGCGTTCTCCTTTTTTTCCAGTTTCCAAATGAACGGTGCGGCCGCACCGACTACACCTACGATCACGCTGCATATACCCACAGCCGGATACCAATTCCAGTGACCCCACAGCGTATAGACGGATATCTCCATCGGCTCACCTCCGTTTGAAAAACGAAGCCTATCCCATCTTTATGGAAAGTCAACCGTGCAGGGTAATGTGAAGGACTTTGACAGGAACACCTTGGCGCACATCTTGAGGATGGTCCGCCGCGCCGGAGCCTTTACTCATACGCCAGGGCATCAATCGGGTCTTTCTGCGCCGCCTTGAAGGCGGGATAGAGCGCGCCGGCGATGGCGCTGACCATGGCGATGATCCCGGCGTTCACCACCCATCCCCAAACCGGCGTGAGAGGCAGCGTCGGCAGCTTGTAGCCAATGATGGCGCTTGCGGTCAGGCTGAAACCGATGCCAACAATAATGCCGGCAACGGCCAGTAGAGCGGTCTCGCGCAATATCACATTTACTACGTAGAACTTCGAAGCTCCAATGGACTTTAAAATCCCGATCTCGCGCGTACGTTCCATGACCGCCGTGTACATGGCCTGAAAGATCACCAGGATCCCGATGATGACCGCGATGCTGATGACTACGTTGATAAAGATGGCCAGTGCGGGGATGCTGCTGGGAGTCATCAGCGACAGGTAATCGCGCATGGACTGCACGATGTATTGCTGCATGCCGGGCACAGCTTTTACTTCCCCGACCACGGCGTCGGCGTTCTCCGGGCTGTCCAGCTTCACGTAAAAAGCGGAGGCTTTGCCCTGGGCGCCGATCACATCCTGCAGCGTGCTGATGGGCAAGAACTTCCGGGCTCCCTTACCGTGTTCCACGATCCCGGCCACCCTGAAATTGTGAGTCAGAATCTGGATCGTGTCCCCGACTTTGGTGTGCTTGGACTGGGCATAAATATCGTCCACCAACACATCGTCCGGACCCTGATATGGGCCGCCATGCAGATAGTGAAAAGGGCCACCCAGGGACTCGTAGCTCTTCAGATCAATGCCGTAAAGCACTTCCGGCGCGCCGCCTGTACCCGAGGAAAGCTGCATGAGCACGGGTGAAACGGTCTGGACATGGTTCAGCTTGGCCAGGATATCGGCGATTTTGATGGGCGCCGGCGCACCCGTCATTCCAATGATGTTGGAAGAACCAGGCGGCAGAACGATGACGTCCGCGCCGATGCCTTCCTGCCGCGAGCGCGAGTCGTTCATCATCCCCAGCGACAGCCAGACGATCATGAGGATGAGCGTCACTTCGAGCGCAATGGCGACCACGCTGATCAGCGACCGGATGGGCCGCTGCACCAGGTTGGCGACAATCATTTTGTTCATCATTCGGGTGTGGACTCGGCGGCTTCGAGTTTTCTCAACCGGGAACTACTTACTTATTGATCGCTTCCATGCTCCGGCCCGCGGCACTGGATTGCGGGCCATCTAAATGAATCACCTCAACCCCGTTGGGCTGCTGGAGCACGAACTTGTCATCCGTAAGGGGCTGGTTCAACTGCAGCTTCACAATGCTAAGTGTAATGTCGTATTCCTCTTGCGGCCGCTTGATCTCGACCACGGAAGGAAAACTCTGGCCATCGTAATCCTTGTAATTCTCGTAGCGGGTCTCGGTGGCCACGTCTCCGCTTTCGTCGTAGGTCAGCTGGCGATCGGGCAGTAAATCGGTGCGGCTGAAGATGATCTTGCGGGAAAGGAACCATCCGTTCCCCTGCCTGCGGACTACATCAATTACGTAGTCTGCCTGCTGGTAGCGGTGCCCTTTGGCGTCGGAGACCGGCTCGAAAGCGTTCTCCAGGACGGCAATTTCATTTTGGGAATCAATCGGCGGCAAAAGCAGCGAGTCGTAGATGATCTGCGGGCGAAGATTCTCCAGCGGCTGCTGGGTATTGTGGGTTTCGATGTCGTTCCGTCCGATCACAAAGCGGTTCTTGGGTGGAACTGAAAGCTTGAAATCGCGGCCGTCGCTGACCATGTCGAACGCCCGGGTGCGGACGATCGGAAGCAGCCCAATCATACGCAGCATGGCCGGCTTACGCACCAGCACATACCCCCGTATCTGCTGATATTCCGTGACTTTGCCCTTCTTTGCCCCTCCCACCGAGGTGTCGATATCCACGGTGGCCTGCATGGATTGAATCTTGGCCGCCTGCGAATTGACATAAGCCAGCAGCTCAGCCTGGCTGGTGGATTTGAGTGGCGCCGTGCTCACTTGCCGCTCCACGACGTGGGTGCGAAAAAGACAGCCCGTCAACGGAAGAATCGAAAAAAACAAAAGAAATACCCGGTATCGGGAGAAAGATGACATGGAATATGAACAGCCCCCTGTTAGCTGCTTTGTTTAGATGAGTATAAGGGATACAAAGGCTCAAAGGCATCTGTTTACCCGGATGGGGCTGATTTGAAAGGCACCTAGCGCTGACCGGAACCCTACCGTCTGGCTGCAACCCGCCGGTAAGCAGCCACATTCCGGTTGTGTTCTTCCAGAGTTTGGGCAAACCGGTGATGCCCATTGCCGTCGCTGACGAAGTAAAAGTAGTCGGTAATGGCAGGATGCATGGCCGCTTCCAGGGAAGTCTTCCCTGGGTTGCCGATGGGGCCGGGTGGCAGTCCGGGATGGATATAGGTGTTGTAGGCAGAGTTGAATTTCATGTCGTCGTGGTGCAGGGCGCCGGAATATTGTCCCTGCAATAGTTCCGCGTAGATGACGCTGGGATCGGCCTGCAAAGCCACATTTTTCGCCAGGCGATTGTAGTAAATACTGGCCACCACCGGGCGCTCCTCGGGAGATCCTGTTTCCTTTTCAATGATGGAGGCCATGGTGACGGTCTGGTGCAGACTCTCTTGCTCCGTGGAAACCAGCCCAATCTCACGCGCGACTTGACGAAACTGCTTTACCATGGCCCCCGCCATCTCCTGCATGGTCTGGGTGCGAGTGAATTCGTAGGTATTGGGAAAGAGATATCCCTCCAAAGTCTTGGCTTCGGGGTCGAGGTCGGCAATCAGAGCGGTGTCAGACATGGCGACTTTCAGGAAGTCCTGGCCCGAGCCCAGTCCGGCATCCTGGATGGCCTGCGCGATGTCGAACATGGTGAAGCCTTCGGGAATCACTACGGTATGGACATAAATATCACCACGCGCCAGGCGTTGGTGAACGTCGATTGCGTTCGCGGTCTTGTCGAACAGGTACTCGCCGGCTTTCAGCGAATGCTGGCGGTGAAAATAGTGCCAGAAGACGAAGGCATGGGCATTGCGTATAACGCCCGCAGACTTGAGCTCGGCAGCGATCCGGCGAGTGGAATACCCAGGGTGCAGCATGACAAACTTCTGCCCGTCGGGCGTGACCGGGGACTTTAGCGCCCACGCCAGCCATCCACCAGCGGCGAGAACGGCAACCAGGAGCAATGTGAAAAAGGCACGCAAGTTGGCAATAGTTTAGATGAAAAGACGGGGTCGGCCGTGGGTCATTGGTTGTTAGACATTGGTCACCTGGGAGGGGCACCGTTCTCTGTAGAGACGTAGCTTGCTACGTCTCTGGCAATGGGTGTGTGGGATTACGCGCGGCAAGCAAGACGAAGCAAGCTACGTCTCTACTGAGTTTTCCATGCCGTTTTATCGACCGCTCGCTCTCATATCCATCCAGCTCTGCAGGATCAGGACGGCCGCTAGCCGGTCCACGACCTCGCCACGGCGCTTGATGGACATTTCCGAGTCCCGGAGAACGCGGTTGGCCTGGGCCGAGGTGAGGCGTTCGTCGCAAAGATGGACTGGCAGCTTGAACTTCTTATGAAGCTCTTCGGCAAAAAGCTTCATTTTGTCGGATTGCGTCCCCTCGGCGCCGCTCATGCGCAGCGGGTATCCCACCACGATCTCGGTCACGTTGTATTCGCGGATGACCTTCTCAAGCTGGCCAAAATCCAGGCGCTTATTCTGGCGGCGCATGGTGGTCAGGCCCTGGGCGGTGATGCCGAGGGGATCGGAAACCGCCATGCCGATGGTCTTCGAGCCCACGTCGAGACCGAGCACGCGCGGAGACGGGCTGCTGGTAGAAGACACAGAGGGGATTATAACCAGCGGTTAGGCCTGAAATTCTGAGGCTTCGGGGAAGCGGAGTTTGCTCTTAGCCAGGGCCAGGGAAAGGATTTCTTCGATCTGGGGCTCGTCGCAGTTCTTGGCCATCGCCAACTCGCTCACTAGTAGGTAGCGAGCGCGCTCCAGCATCTTCTTTTCCCGGAAAGAGAGCGGTTTGGCCTGGTTCAGCACCAGAAGTCCTTTGAGTACGGCAGCCACTTCTAAGAGCGACCCGGTGCGCATGCGCTCGGAGTTTTCCTTGAAGCGATATTTCCAGTCGGCGTTGTTGTCGCACTCGCCATCTGTAAGAAAATCAACGATTTTCTGGATTTCCCCGTTCTTGACCACCCGCCGCAAGCCGACCGCCCCTACGTTATGGAACGGCACCATGACTTTGAGGCTACTGGAGTGGATTTTCAGGAGATAGAACTGCTCTACGGTCGCGCCGAAGGTTCGGCTGCTGATCTGCTCAATAACCCCGACCCCATGATTGGGGTACACGACCTTATCGCCTATGTGGAAATTGTCACTACCAAGCATGTGAACCGCCTACGGGGCGCAGGGGACAGAGGAACAATACCTAACCATTCTATCCCAAGCTGGAACGGAAGGCAATTTCGGAACGGTAAGGTTGCAGGTTCGGGGAGGCAAGCTTATGCGGAGCGAATGAGAGTCGTAGCTATGTTAAATACTGTCAGCAAGATAGGGATTCAATGATGTCGTCGTTTTGGCCAAATCAGGCCGGTTAACGATACCTAATACGGGCGGCGGAGCCCAAATCCCACATATTGTCGCTCCAAGCGCCAGCTTTTGGCCCGAGGAATCTGCTTGACGCTTCCGGCAAACAGCGGATTCCTCCTCGTCGCTACGCTTAGCGCCGGAATGAGAAGAGCTTAGGGGTCTGTGGGTTTATAATCGCCCAACGCAATGACTGAGCACATCAAGCGAAAGCTGCAGGAAGAAATGAACGCGCTAGAGCATGAGCTCGTCCACGACCTGCCTAAAGAGATCAAGAAGGCGGCCGCCCTGGGCGATCTCAGCGAGAACGCTGAGTATCACATGGCGAAGCAGCGCCAGGAGTTCGTCAAAGCGCGGCTCCGGCAATTGGGCGCGCGCATGGCCGACCTCGCGCTCATCAACATGGACAATATCCCGAAAGACAGGGTGGGGCTGGGATCGACCGTCAAGGTTTTCGACAATACCAAGAATGCGGAAGTGGAATACAAGCTGGTGACCAGCGAAGAGTCGGACGTGGCTACCGGCAAGATTTCGACCAGCTCTCCCATCGGCCGCGCGCTGCTGAATAAGAAAGTGGGTGACACGGCCACCTTCGTCACCCCCAATGGCGCACGCGAAATGGAGATATTGAAACTCAGCACCATTCACGACGAGGCCCCCGCTAAGTAAATGACGACGACGAGGGCCTTATGGCGATGACCTGGACTAGCGCATTCGGGCGGGCTTGCGGAGTGCTGCTCGACACCATCGTGCGCTGGCTGGCGCTGTCACGCATTAATCCCAATGTGCTTACCTTCATGGGGCTGGTGGTCAATACCATCGCGGCCTTCCTATTCGGATACGCCAATGGCAATAACCAGGCGCGCATGTTTTTCTACGCCGGGCTGGTGATCATCGGGTCGGGATTTTTCGATCTGGTGGATGGAGCCGTAGCCCGCGCCGCCAACCGGGTGACGCGCTTTGGCGGCTTCTTCGATTCGGTGATCGATCGCTATAGCGATGCGTCCCAGTTCTTTGGACTTTTGGTGTTCTATGCCCGCGGCGACCGCTTCTTCTACGTGGTGTTGACGGCTTTCGTAATGATCAGCGCCATCATGGTGAGCTACACGCGCGCCCGCGCCGAATCGCTCATCGGATCGTGCCGGGTGGGTTTTATGGAACGTCCCGAACGCCTGGTGCTGGTTATTCTCGGGGCCCTGTTCAATCGGATGGGCCCGGTATTGTGGGTGATCGCGATTCTCTCCACCATCACCGTCATTCATCGCATGCGCTACACCTGGACCCGCACCGAACTGGTGGACCGGGAAGCCCGGCCCAGTCACGCCGCGTGATTCGCACGCTTTGTATCAGGGCATCGCCTTCAGGCATGCCATTCACAGCTTATTTGAGCGCGCCGGTGTGATTTCAGCATGCTTCAACACTTGCGGCTAAAGCCGGGAATATTTCGAAGTTTCTTCGGCACGGCTCGAAAGCCGTGCCCTGATACGAATCTCTTAAATCGAAACCGACAAAACATTGCCTCCGGAACCTTGCGCTAGAATTCTTTCCGCCCTGCTTTCTTAATTTCAGTGTCAGGGACTGGCTGACTCTTGCCGATACTGAAGTCTTCTACATGGTTCAGCACGAATGAGGGGTTGGAAGTTTCGGGAAGTTTGATTCGGAAGAAATCAACATTCTGGACATCCTCCAGCACGAACGCCGGTCGAGCATCCTCTTTCTCAAAGCTGATCTTGACGTCGCTCATCTCCAGCCCCTTTACGTGCCGGATGAAAAATCCGTGCGCTGGGGTCGTCCCGAACATGTTTGGCTCGGGATAGTCTTCCACTTTTTCGGGGACCTGTAGTGCAGCATCTTCTTGACTGCCTCCGCCGCGGTGCTGGATGAGCACGTGGCTAATTTTCAGGTCTTCGATTTCGTGGCCGGGGATGCCAGTGATGCTTGAGCATATCGGCGAAGCGGCATTCGAACAGACGATGTTGCTGATAAGAACGCGCCGCAGCGCTCCGACCGCAACATTGGCAGGCCCCCGCATTCGAGCGCCCAGACGCAGAAACAACGGCGGTCCGAACAGATCGCGCATGGTGATGTTGGTAATGCTGACATCTTCGAGCAGCGCTCCATCCACGGTTTCGAGCGCGAAGCCGCTGCAGCCATCGAAAACGCAGTTCGAGATAGTGATGTTCTTGAAGCCGCCATTCGACTCGGTCCCGAACTTGATGCGTCCCGTGCGCGGCACTTTAGCGTCCGGGGCGAAAGGCTTGAACGCGCCGTCGAGGAGCGTTCCCTCTTCGTAGTTGCCAGTTACCAGGCAATTTGTGATGGTGACCATCTCCGTTGCCCTCGCAAATCCCAGCGCAAACGAACTCTTCAGGCAGATGCCATCATCCCACGGTGAATTGACGCTGCAATTCGAAACGCGAACGTTGCGGCAGCAATCAATGTCCATGCCATCGCGGTTGGTGTCGATGGTCAGGTTGTCGACGGTGAGGTTATCGACGCCGGTGGCGAGGATGCCGAAGTGTCCGCCATGCAGGATGGAGAAATCCCGCAGCAGCACGTTGCGGCAGTTTTTGAGGGCGATGGCCTTATTCCCCACGCCCGGAACTTCGGCTTTCGGCCCAGCGCCCCAACCACGGCTCAGGCCTTTACCCCAAATGAGGCCGGGACCAACGATGGAAACATTCTCCAATCCTTCACCCCAGAGCAGGCTGTTGTGCCAGTGGTTGTGGCCGAAATCCTGATAAGCCTCCCACGGTGCGTTCGACTCGGCGAGATCATACCCGTCGCTACCGCCTTCCGCAGGAGGATCAGCTGCCAGGATTGTCGCTCCCGGAGACAACTGCAAAGCAACGTGGCTCTTGAGGTGGATTGAGTAACAAAGATACGTCCCCGCCGGGAAGGTCACCACGCCTCCGCCTGCGGCAGCTGCCGCGTCGATAGTCTTATTGATGGCGGGAGTGTCGAGCGTTTTGCCATCGCCCTTCGCCCCGAATGCTTTCACGTCGTAAGAACGGGTGGTTGCATTTACGTTCGCCGTTTCAGCCCGGCTGCTCTGGGGAACTGCGACCAGCGCTGAGCCGGCAATCCCCGCGCCTGCGGCCTTCAGGAATTTGCGCCTTGCGTTCTTCTCGTCTGGCATGAGCTCTTGTGGTCCTCTCACAAATCTTCGCGACTACTCTAATTGACGCGAACCGCAACGCCAAGCGGCGGTGCTAGACTGTTTTTTCGCTTTTATATTTTTACGAAGGACTTCTCTTGCCGATTGATCCGGTTTTAGTAGTTCATGGCGGTGCCTGGGCCATTCCGGACGACATGGTCGAAGCCCACCTAGACGGTGTGCGCAAAGCTATGGCCGCAGGCTGGCGGGTTCTGGAGCGTGGTGGAACCGCGCTGGACGCGGTCGAAGAAGCCGTCGTCATCCTGGAAGACGACGAGACTTTCGACGCCGGCCGCGGCAGCTTCCTCAATCGCGACGGCAAGGTGCAGCTCGATGCGCTCATCATGGATGGCGCGACTTTGCGCGCCGGCGGCGTGGGATGCGTGGAGCACATTGCGAATCCCGTCCGTGCGGCTCGCAAGATTCTCAGCGAGAGTCCACACGTGTACTTCGTCGCCGAAGGCGCGGAACGATTCGCCGCCGAACATGGCATCCCGCTGTGCAAGAACGACGACCTGATCATTCCCCGCGAGGTCGAACGCCTGCGGGAATTTCAATCGCGTCCTGAAGATCAGAAAGCTGATCTTTTCGCGCCCACGATTTCGCATGACACGGTTGGAGCGGTCGCTCTCGATCGCGATGGCAACATCGCCGCGGCAACTTCCACAGGCGGAACTTTGAATAAAGCTCCCGGCCGCCTGGGCGATTCTTCGTTGATCGGATGCGGCTGCTATGCCGACAATAAATCCGCCGCCGCTTCCACCACGGGATGGGGAGAGCCCATCATGAAACTGGTGCTGGCGAAGTGGGCCGCCGACCGGGTGGCTTCCGGGAATATGCCGGAATGGGTGGCGGCCGAAGCCATCAATTATCTTGAGGCCCGGGTAAACGGACACGGCGGCATGATCCTGCTCAACGCCGGCGGCCACTTCGGCATTTTCCACAACACCCCGCGCATGGCCTGGGCAGTGAGAAGGATTGGCTATGAAGACAGCGGCATCAAGCGCAGTTAAATTCACTGCCCAGTTCACAAAATTAAATTTATCGATCTACATTTTCCCGGCGATAGAATTGCTTTGCGATGGAAATGGCCACGATCCGTGAATCGGTTACTGACGCGATCGGCTACTGGGAGCCGAGGCGAATCATCTACAACCTGACTCTCGCCGCAATCGTGGCAATTTATTTTGTACAGGGTCTCCCGTTTTCGAAGCGAGTGCTTTCGCTCGACACAATTCTCGTCCTATTCCTGCTTGCCGTGCTTGCCAACATTGCTTATTGTGCGGCGTATCTCGCGGATGTCTTTGCCCAAGGCTCGGGTTTTCGAGAAACCTGGCGATCCAAACGTTGGGTTTTATTTCTAATCGGAATGACCTTCGCGTCGATCTTGACGCGATTCTTCGCTATGGGGTTCTTCTTATCAAACTCCCAATGAGCCGCTCTTTCATTGCCAGAATATTCCGCGCGGCTGGCTGGCTAGTTAGTCTTCTAGCTGCGGCCTCGCTAAGTTCCAATGCCGCAGATCACCCCAAGCCAGAACTCAATGCCTCGCCGGACTCCAGTTTGTATCTTAAGATACAGCTCAGCAACGTAATCAAGGTCTCGAAACTCAAGACCGGAGATGTCGTCGACGGAAAGCTTTCGCAAGACGTGTACTCCGGAGACCGCGAACTGTTCCCAGCTGGAAGCCCGGTTCATCTCACCGTTGACAAGCTGGAGCGAGTGCGAAGAGTGCCCAACGATCACTGGCCGTGGGTGGTCAAGTTTTTCGCTCCACGGCATCAGAATTCCCCCATCTTTCGATCGGCAAGTGTCGGCCTGGCGGATGGGAAGGAAGTTCCGCTGCGGGTGTCGTTGCTTTCCATTGGCAGCGAACGCCCCGTCCACGCTCAAGTGAAGAAGACGTCCGCAGATATGGCGGTTCCGAACGAAGTCGCTCCGTCGGCGGCCAAGTCCAAGAAGAGCGCGCCCTTACGCATTGTGACCCTGGAGGCCACCGCATTGGCTCTAGTCCGCACGGAAACTGGATCATCCCAAGATAATTCTTCCGCTGCGTCTTCTCTGTCCGGTCCCGGTACTCTTGCCGCCGGGACGCAAGCCACGGTCATCCTTCTCAGCAGTGTGAGCGCGACCAAGAGCCGTCCTGGGGATTCTTTTCAGGCCCGCCTGGTTGAACCTGTCCGGTTGGATTCCAACATCGTTCTGCCCGAAGGCACTCAGTTCGAAGGAACTGTCGTCAAGAGCACTGCACCCCGCATGTTGGGCCGGGCTGGCTCCCTGTTATTGACTTTCACCAGCCTGACTCTGCCCGGAGAAACGCCCACTCCGATCGCGGCCTCGGTCACGGAAGCCGAACTAGACCAGCGGTCGCACACCAAAATCGACCCCGAAGGAAAGCTTCACGGCGATCATCCCGGCAAGGCCTGGATGCTGATCAATATCGGAGCTACGGGAGGAATCGCCAAGGAAACGGATGACGGCCTGCAACTGGCCATCGAAGCCTTCGTCTCAACTGCCACAGATGCTTCGACGGCGGGAGTTGGCCGGATTGCCGCGACTTGCGCCTCAACCCTGTTCATGCTGACACGCCACGGACGCGACGTCATCCTGCCCAAGTTTACCCAGATGAACATCATGTTCGACCGGCCAGCCTCCCTGCCGGGATCATTCGCCGCTCCTCCCGGGCCCACGACTGAAAACGGTCCATCCACCAGCAAGCCTTCTTCCGAAAGGTAGGCCTGAAATCCGTACCAGGGCGCGCCTAGGGTTTCGGAGGCGTCTGATTTGGATCGGATGTCAGAGTGACAATGTGGTAGCGCTCCGGCGGCACCGCGCCAAACGCAAAAGGCAGCGGCCCCCAGACCGAAGCATAAAAGCCAGCACCCACCGCTGGACTCATGGTGGCGATCCAGGGATCGGTCTTAACCTCGATGACTTGTTGCAAGGCGAGGATACCGGGTGGAACCCCGAAAATGTTGGTGTTATTTTCCGGAATTACGATGACGACGCCGGGGGTAAAGAGAAAGCTGTGAACGTCGACGGGTTGAGCCCCATAGGATTGCATGTAGTACTGAAAGCCCCAATGACCCTCGAAGTAAGTATTTGACGATCCGCCGGGGGATTGGCTGTGAATGAAAGCAGCTGCGTTTCGGGCGGAGTTCGCGAGCTCCGAGTCGGCAGAAGCGGCGGCCAGAGACAACCCTCCGGAAATGGCCAGAGGGATGAGCAAGAGCCGCCGAAGCTTGAGGAGGGGCGGAGAGGGAATCGAGTCGAGCCGTCGGGCCAGCAGAATGCCTACGGCGGGAATCAGCGGTAGTACGGAACGGGCATTGATCGTCCAGTTCAGAAAGGCGGCGAAAAGGAACGTACCGAAAATCCAGAAAGCCAGCAGGAGGGATTCGGCGTCGCGCCGTTTCCACAAATCGGCGAGGGCAAGCGCAAGAATCGAGATGCCTCCGGCAATGAAAATAATCAGCTGAACGATCTTCAATACCCAGGGATCGGAGGACGCAGACGCCGGAAGATGGATCGCTCCTTTGCCAATGAGCAGCCCAGCGACAACGCTAAGAGCGGCGCCAATGAAAATCTGCCGGCGCGACCACAGAAAGGGCACAAAGGTAAGACCTGTCAACGCACACCCACCGAGAAATGACAGGCCCACGATCGCTTTGGTGAAGAGGGTCAATTTCGCGTCGTCGCGGCGGACGCTGGCATAGGCTGCAGCATCGGATAGCAAGCCCCGGCCATAAAGCGAGTGGGTCCACATCTGGTATCCGGCAAGAACAGCAACCGGGATCAGCAGGAAAAATATCCAACTTCCGAAGCGGCGCAAGCGGACGAGCGAATAGACGAACAGTAGTGGGATCAGGGCAATGCCGAAATATTTTGTCAGCGGACAAGCCGCCATGAGCAGGGCAGAGACCAACAGGTAAACCGGATTGAGCGGTTCCAATCCTTTGATCCAAAACAAAACCGCGACTACCCAAAGGGCCAGCATCATGGTGTCACACATTACGCTGGTGCTGGAGACGATGAATCCGGGTGTCAGAAGCGTGGCCGCGGCCGCAATCCACGCGGATTCGGTGAATCTACGAGCTAGATGATACGTGCCCAGGATCAACGTGAGTGCGGGCAGAAGAAATCCGATGTGCAACGCCCGTTCCGACCATCCGGCAATAGAGCCGACCAGCGCGGCGTAATAGGACGCCAGCGGCGGGTTCTTGGTGACTTCTGACATGGACATCTGGGTTGCATACCAAACCACTTTGAATCCGTACGGATCGAGCGGATGCCGCGTGATCTGCTGCGCCGCCCAAACGAAGAGCGGGTCATCGATGTGAAAGGCCTTGCCGGAAAAAGGCAGCAGGCAGAGCAGTGTGAGCAGTCCCAGAAGCACATCAGCGCGATAAGCTGGCTTGTTGGCCGGAAGGCTGTTGGCAGAAGTTGCCATCGAGAGGTGGAACAAGGTTAGATAGGCGAGGACTGCGCGTCAATATTCAGGGATGCACCTCATGGGCAGTTGTCATCGCTTCTTTTTGAGTTTCTTGACTGGCCAGGCCCGTTTTTTCGTAACTATTGCTTTGGCCGCGACCATCCCATACGATTCGCGGATCAAGTCTTCCAGTTCTGTGTCCCGCAGCACATCCAGCCGTTCGAGCAGCACCCATTTGTATCTCCCGAGATAGGGTGCGGGAATGATGTCCTCCTGTTCGACCAATTCGTCAAATTTCTCCGGAGCGCACTTGAAGCAGAGCTTGGGAGGCACGGAATCCACGGCGAGGATGGCGAAAATCTTTCCCCTGACTTTGAAGCAGAGGTCATCGCCCCATTGCAGATTTTCTTTGACTCCGGGGAAGGAGAGGCAATAGTGGCGGACGGAATCGAGGTTCATGAGCGTGCCGTCCCTGCGGGACTCGGCCGGGCGTCCCTTTCTACCCAGCACTTCCATGCCGGGCTATCAAATGCCGCCCCTTTGGGGCTGGGGGTCTTCTGCCATCACACTTGCTCTCGCTGTTCCCTGGCTTCGCCGAGAGTTACGGTGACGTCCATCTTTTTCTTTCCGCGATAAAAGGTGATGCGCACCGTGTCTCCGGCCCGGTGACTATTCATAACCTGGCTTAAATTTTGCTGATCCTGAACATCCTGGCCGTCGATGGCGACGATGAGATCCCCGCCGGTGATGATTGGATAATTCCCCAGGTAGGCCTGCTCACTTCCCCCGCGCAGGCCGGCACGGTCGGCTGCCCCACCCGGCACGACTCGCTCAATCAACAATCCGCTATCGGCGGCGAGGCCCATCTGGTCCGCAAGTTCCGGACTGATGGGAACCGTGACAACTCCCAGCGCGGGACGTCGCACCCGGCCCAGCGTGACCAGATCATTCAGCACCGCTTTGGCAGTATTGATCGGAATTGCGAAACCAATCCCCGCGCTTTGACCGGAGTTGGAAGCGATCATGGTATTGATGCCAATCACTTCGCCGCGCCAGTTGAGCAGCGGGCCTCCGGAGTTTCCGGGATTAATGGCAGCATCGGTCTGGATGGCTTCATCAATGGTTGTGCCCTCGGGTTCCTGCACGGAACGAATGGAACTCACGATGCCGCTGGTCAGCGTGCCTGAGAGTCCAAAAGGATTGCCAATGGCATACACCTTTTGTCCGACCTGCAGATTATGGGAATCGCCCAGCACCATGGGCGTGAGTTCTGCACCCTTGATTTGAATTACAGCCAGATCGTGCGAGCGATCAGTCCCGATGACGGTGGCGCGAAATTTTTTCCGGTTATGCAGCGTCACTTCGAGCTGACGTGCGTCCGCAATCACGTGATAGTTGGTTAGGATATGGCCCTCTTTGTCGATGATGAACCCAGACCCCTGGCCTTCCTGCGGAACCAGTCCATAGAAGAAATCAAAGGTCACGGCGCGGGAAGTGATGTTCACCACGGATTCCACATTCTTGTGATAAACACTGATGTTGTTCTGCTCTTCGGCATCTTCTGGGTTGCCGCCGGCGGCTTCCGTAATCTCCACCTGGTTGGGACGGCTGAGCCAGTTCCTGGGCCAGGACCGGGTAGAACGGTAGGTGGTGAAATAGAAAAATGCGCCGACGAAGATCACGGCGATCAGGATGGGTCGTAAAACCTTCATGGTTCAAATACCTTCCATCCCGGTTTCAAGCCAGCACGCGGCCGGGACACAGGTCAATTTTACTGTTTCTTGGGGACGGAGAGAAATCGGCGAATCTCAAGCTACACAGAGTGCTACTCGATCCGGCAAACCACCAGCCTGCTGTTTTCATAAGGACAGGAAAGACCGGCAGCTGCGGGCTTTTCGAGCAGCACCCAATTGACGCCGAATTCTGCCCTAAGCCGCTGGAAGTCTTGCGCCTGAAAATGCTGCCAGCCCTGCTGCGCCGCGACTTCCTTTTGCCATCGCACCGCCAGGCGCGGGACCTGAGTGGAGACCGACGGATCTTTCACATAATCGGCCAACGCGCTGCGCTCGGCCAGAGCCCGGAAGCTGTGGAAGTCCTCGCCGGGCCGCTGCATGTAGTAGGGATCAAGCGCAAACAAGGCATCCACTGGAGTATTTTGCCGGACCCAGGTAAATGCCTGCAGCCATGCGTTCTGGGAACTTTGCTCCGGCCATTCCATGTGCTCGGTTGCTGGGAAAGTTTGGCGCTGGGCAATGAACATTCCCACGGTGAGCGGCAGGAAGAACAGAACCCATCGAAAAACGTGTCCGCGTAAAATTCGCTGGCCGATCAAGCCTCCCGCAAAAAGCACAAACAACAAATAGAGGAGATGCAGGTAGCGCATGGGTTGGAATGGCCGCAGCCGGTCCAACCCCGGAACCGCAAGAATGACGACTGCAACCACAAGCTGCACGCAACCATAGAGCACCAGTCGCGAAGCCATTCGGGGCAGAGCCGATACGCCATCGCGAGCGGTTAAGCGACGGAACCACCACAACAAAAGCAAGGGGGCGAACACACCCAGCCATTCGTACCATTGCCATCGCGAGAGATAGTAATAATCGCGGGTGCGCGCCGCTTGTTGCCAGGCTGGCGAGGTGGGCTCAAAGATCCATCCCAAGGGCAGCGCCATCAGCATCATCGGCACTGTTGACACTGGCGACTTCTTCCATGCTAGAAGCACACAGTAGGAAGTCCCGAAAGCCGCCATCAGGGGATGAACCAGAAACGCTCCCACCAACAGCAGAGCAGCTAATATGTGTTTTCGATCCAATATGGCAACGATGGCAGCCAGGATAATCGCCGTGGCCAAGACTCGCGGATGCAGGTACTGGTCGGAAAGATAAAGGGCCGCGCCGGATACTGGAAGGGTCAGAAGTGCGGCCACCGTCGCCACCGCCGCCCACTGCGCATAGTTCTCGACAAAGCATCGTCGACCAACCCGCCAACATCCCCACAAGAGAAGAAAAGTAGAAAGGAATTGCCAGCCGAGCAACGCGGCTCCCAGCGGCAGATGCGTAAGACGAACCGAACCGGCAACCATCTTGTCGAACACGGTCGCCTGCAGCTGCAACATGAAGAAATCGGAATCGTGAGGGTAGAGCGTAGGATTGAGGTCTTTTTTTATGGCGGAGAGATAAACTCCATCGTCTTCCGCCCCGGGATGATACCCTTGCACCAGCATTCCCAGCGTGGTCAGCACAAGAAGAACCACTAGAGTTCTTCCGGCGGAATAGTTTTTCGAAGGTTCGACCCTTACAATCATTTGGATGGTACCGAAGACGGCCAATACGTTGGGCGAACCCGTGGATGAGCACTACGGTCATCCGGTTGCGGTTCCCGCCCGAGTGGCCGCGACCCCGGTCTTGTGTCTGGTTATACCTACACTGGGTGAGGCTGGCAATGTCCGTCAGGCTCTGGATCGCATCCGGCGCAGTCTGGATCCGCTCGGCATCAACTACGAGTTGATTGTAGTCGATGACGACAGCCGCGACGGCACCGAAAACATCGTTCAGGAAATCGTAGAGGAAGACCCCCGCATTAATCTCCTGGTTCGCCGCGGAGAGCGTGGCCTGGCCGGGGCTATCGTACATGGCTGGCAGAACAGCAAGGCAGAAATTCTGGGCGCGATTGACGCCGACTTGCAGCACCCCCCCGAACTTCTTGCCAAGTTATGGGAGACGATGAACCAGGGGAATGACGTCGTGGTGGCCAGCCGTTACGCTAAGCAAGGTGGCGTGCCGACATGGAACCCGGCGCGGCACCTGGTGTCTCGATTGGCAGTGTGGGCGACGGTGCCGTTGCAACGCCCTGACATTTTTGTGCGCGATCCGATGTCCGGGTTTTTTCTGGTGCGGCGCTCGTGTCTTGACGAGCTGGTTCTGCAGAAACAGGGTTTCAAGATTCTGCTGGAAATTCTAGTCCGCGGAAAAGTGAAATCGGTAGCCGAGGTTCCATTTACTTTCGGCTCGCGCCTGGCAGGAAGGAGCAAAGCCAGTCTCCGGGTCGCCTGGGATTATTTGCTCCTGCTAAGACGACTGTCGAAACAGAAGGCGCGATGACTGCCGGTCTTTACCTCTACCTCTTGCCTTGCGAGGCGCCTGCTGCGCCCCGCGCGTAGTAGGTCGCCTGCCCAGGTTCCAACCTGCGGCCGTCAGGACTGAAAATCCGAAAATGCGCCAGACCAATCTTCTGCAAGGCGAACTGGAGCGTGGTTGCCAGCACCCCAAACCCGTATTTCACGCTGCGACTGAAATTGATTGAGGAAGCTTCCTCGAAATATTTGGTTGGACACGAAACCTCGCCGATACCGAAGCCGAAATACGCGCATTGCGCCAGCATCTGATTGTCGAAAACAAAGTCGTCGGAATTTTCCAGCAGCGGAAGCCGGGTGAGCACGTTACGGCTGAAGGCGCGATATCCGGTGTGATATTCGGAAAGTTTGATCCCAAGAAATAAATTTTCGAAGGCAGTCAGAAACCGGTTGGCCACATATTTATAGAAAGGCATGCCGCCGCGCAACGCCCGGCCTCCGATAATGCGGGACCCCAGCACCACGTCATAGACTTCGTACGCGACCATGCTGGCCATGGCGGTAAGTAAGAGCGGTGTGTATTGATAGTCGGGATGCAGCATGACCACTACGTCCGCGCCTTCGGCCAGCGCTTCGCTATAGCAGGTCTGCTGGTTGCGGCCGTAGCCGTAATTCTTGTCGTGCACGAAAGCCGTCAGCCCCAGTCGCTTTGCCTCTTTGATCGTTCCGTCCGAGCTGTGATCATCCACCAGGATGCGGATGTCCACCACTTCCGCCAACTCGCCGACCGTCACGGCCAGCGTTTTCTCCGCGTTATAGGCGGGCAACACCACCGCAATGCGTTTGCCGTTAATCATTTCCTATGCATGATAACCCACGACGGCGCCGCATTCGCCGTCTCCCCCTATAATCAAATGCATTCGTTTTCGAAACCTTAAATCTACGATTATGCCGCTAGATGCCCTGAACCCTGCTTCGAATCCGGCACCGGACTCTTCCTCCATAAAAGGAACCGCCTACGTCCATGTAGATTTCGTCCTCACCGGCGTGGTGATGACGATGCTAGGGCCGCTGCTGCCGTTGTTCTCGCGGCAGTGGCAGTTGAACGACACCCAAGCGGGATATCTTTTCGTGGCGCAGTGGGTGACTTCAACGGTGGGCATGTTCTTCTCGGGCTTGCTTGTCCAGCGTTACGGATACCGGATCACCTTGATCGCCGGACTGGTCCTCATGGCCGTCGGCCTGGCCGGCTTAGGGCAGGCACACTGGGTGCTGGGGCTGATTTTTGTGTGCGTTTATGGCGCAGGCACAGGGGTGAACACGCCGGCAGCGAATCTGTTCATCGCGGAAGCCAACCCGCAGAGTAGAGCTGCTGCCTTAAACCTGTTGAATTCCTCCTGGGGAGTCGGCGCCATGCTCTGCCCCTTCATTGTGGCCGCGGCGCAGCGATCGCAGCGTACCTCGCATTTCCTGTACGGAATGGCCGGAGCGCTGATCGCATTGGCGGTTTGTATGTCCTTCGTTCATTTCACTGCCGATAAGAAACATCCCACCCCAGAAGTTTCGAGCGCGGCTGTGGGCATTTGGAGCAGCCGCGTAGTGCTGATTGCTGCATTGTTCTTTATCTATGTGGGGACGGAAACTTCCGTGGGTGGTTGGATCGCGTCCTACGCACGGAGAATTGACCCCGCCGCCGTGACCTTGTGGGCCATCATGCCTTCGTTCTTTTGGGGGGCCATGCTGGCCGGGCGCGCGTTCGCGCCCGTAGTGTTGCGACGAGTGCGCGCCATGAATTTGGCCGTGGCCGGACTAGCTTTGGCTTCCCTTGGCGTCGTCATCTTAGTGATGGCAAGAACGATCACGCAGCTCATGATTGGCGCGGGCGTGGCGGGACTAGGATTGGCCTCCATTTTCCCCATCAACGTCTCCCTGCTACCCCATTGGTTCTCAAAAAACACGACACGCATCAGCGGGGCGATTTTTTCCGTCAGCAATTTTGGCGGCGCAGCCCTGGCCTGGTTGGTAGGCGCACTCTCCTCTCATTTTGCCAGCCTGCGAGTGGGATTTCTGGTGCCTTTATGCGGGGCGGTCAGCATGTTGACTTTTTATCTGCTGCAGAAGGCATCTGGCGCCAGAACGTAGAGCACTCTTTTAAACCACCAAGGACACTAAGGTCCCCAAAGGAAGTCCAAAGAATTCGCACTTACGTGTAACGTCGTGTCCTTCGTGGTTCACGACTTTGGGGCTTCCCAAAGTCTTTCCAAACACAGCCTATCGCCGTTTTATTGGTAAACTAATAGCTAGCGCAATGGCAGAAAAACGCACATTATTCGAAAAGATCTGGGACGAACACGTAGTTTGCCTTCCCGCAGACCGGCTGCCTTTGCTTTACGTCGACTTGCATCTGGTACACGAAGTCACGTCCCCACAAGCCTTTGATGGACTGCGAGTTGCGAAGCGCAGAGTTCGCCAGCCCCAGCGCACGGTTGCCACCGTGGACCACAACATTCCGACGGAACCCCGCGGCACTCCGATCACTGACCCTATCGCGGCCCGCCAGATTCAGGCGTTGCAGATCAATTGCAAAGAATTCGGCGTGCCTCTATTTGATATGGATTCGCCCAACCAAGGCATCGTGCACGTCATCGGGCCGGAGTTGGGCATCACCCATCCCGGAATGACCATTGTCTGCGGCGACAGTCATACCAGCACTCACGGAGCCTTCGGATCGCTGGCTTTCGGGATTGGAACCTCGGAAGTCGAGCACGTTCTGGCGACCCAGTGTCTGCCGCAACGCAAGCCCAAAACCATGCTGATCCACGTGAGCGGCAAACTCGGCGAAGGCATCGGCGCAAAAGATCTCGCACTCGGCATCATTGGACAGATCGGAACTGACGGCGCAACCGGTCACGTCATCGAATACGCGGGCGCAGCGGTGCGCGCTCTTTCCATGGAAGGTCGCATGACCCTGTGCAACATGAGTATTGAGGCCGGGGCCCGCGCCGGCATGGTTGCGCCCGACGAGACCACGTTCGCCTACATGAAAGGCCGTCGCTATGCGCCGCAAGGCGCGAAATGGGAGAAAGCCGTCGCGCACTGGCGAACGCTGCCGTCCGATCCCGGAGCGCATTACGACACGATCATCGAAATAGACGCTTCCCATCTGGCTCCCTTCGTTACCTGGGGAACCAATCCAGGCATGGTGGTGCCGGTGAGCGGGCGAGTACCGGAACTGAGCAATCTCAAGACGGAGGCCGAGCGGCAGTCCGCGGTGCGCATGTTGGAGTACATGGGACTCGAACCGGGAACCAGCATCGAAGCCATTCCCGTGGACCGCGTCTTCATCGGATCCTGCACCAACTCGCGCCTGGAAGATTTGCGCGCCGCCGCCCGCGTGGCCAGGGGGCATCATGTGAACAGCAGAGTGCGGGCGATGGTTGTTCCCGGCTCGCAGGTGGTCAAACGCCTGGCTGAGCAGGAAGGACTGCACAAGATTTTTCAGGACGCCGGCTTCGAGTGGCGCGAGTCGGGATGCTCGATGTGCCTGGGAATGAATCCCGACATCCTCCAACCCGGCGAACGCTGCGCCTCGACCAGCAATCGCAACTTCGAAGGCCGCCAGGGGCGCGGTGGACGCACCCACCTGGTCAGCCCTATGATGGCCGCAGCTGCCGCGATCGCGGGCCATTTCACTGACATTCGCAACTGGCATTTCAATTAGCCAGGTTGCACTGAGAGAAATCATGCAACCGTTTCGCATACACAAAGGCAAGGTCGCGCCGCTCGATCGAGCAAACGTGGACACCGATCAAATCATCCCCAAGCAGTTCTTGAAACGAATCGAACGCACCGGCTTCGGAGAGTTTCTGTTCTACGATTGGCGGCGCGGGAAAGATGGCCTGCCCGACCCGGCGTTCAGTCTCAACCAGCCGTGCTACGCCGGCGCAAGCATCCTGGTAGCGGGCAAGAATTTCGGCTGCGGCTCGTCGCGGGAACACGCCGTCTGGGCATTGGAAGATTTCGGATTCCGCGCCGTGATCGCGCCGTCTTTCGCCGACATCTTCGCTAACAATTGTGTGCAGAACGGCGTTCTGACGGTGGTCCTACCAGAACCGCAAGTAAGCGAGATTGTGAAACGAGCAATCGAAATCCCGGATTACCAGCTTACGATTGACCTCGAAAAGCGCAGCGTGCAAGACGCGCATGGCCTCTCGGCAAGTTTCCAGATCGAAGAATCGACGCGTCATCGCTTGTTGAACGGGCTCGACGACATCGGACTTACCCTGCTGCAAGAGTCCGAAATCGCCGCCTATGAAGCGCAGCACCCGGCGCCCACCGCTTCTGACAAGGGTTTGGGTTTTATTTAACGGGCGTCATCGGTGCAACCGGCGGCACCGTGGCGAGAAACTGCTTCACTGAGTCGGGTGCTTTGTCCGCATTGGCCAGCAGCAGACTTACCTGCCACATCTGCGTGTCAGAAAGCGATTCTTTGAAGCCGGGCATACCCGTCAAACGAATACCATTGGCGACCTTCCAATAAGTTTCTCCGGGCTCGTCATCCGTAACCCCGATACCTTTCAGCAGCCGGGGCGGCTTGGGAAACATGCCGCTGGCAATCGCGCTCGGGGAGCCATCCGAAAAACCGTGACACACGGCACAGTTCTCACGATAGATCTGGGCTCCGGCTTTGTAATTGTTTTCATCGGGCGAGATGGGGATTGTTTTGGGCATTTCCTTTTTGATGAGCGCGTCCAGGGCACGGTGCGCCAGCATACGCTCGAAAGGCATGGGCGCAGCCGACGTCGCCACCGGCGCACTACCGGAAACGATGTAAAAGTAACCGGCCAACGGAACGGCGATAACCCCGAGAATGAGACCGAAAATGAAAGCTTTCATCGCGCCCTCCAACCGAAATCGTATGGGAGAAGTTTACATCGAAATATTTACCCTCGCTAAACAACAAAGACGCCGCCCGAAGGCGGCGTCTCGCAGATCATCGGATGTACAGGCGAAGGTTAGCGATGCCCATTGTGGCCTCCGCCACCGCCTCCTCCGCCGCTGTGCCCACCACCGCCGCCGGAACTTCCGTGCGAGCTACTTGCCGAACCGCCGCCGTGATAACCACCACCGCCACCCGAACTATGAGGTGCAGAGTAGCCCCGGCTTGGTGCCGGAGAACTGTGGCCCGAGTAACCGCCCCGCGATCCGCCGTAGGGAGATCCTCCATAGCCCGGTCTGGGATAACCGTACCCTCCGCCAGATCGCGAAGACTGGCCATACCGGCCTGACGACTCTCCGTACGATCTTGCCGAGTAGCTGCCGCGGTTATCCGAAGAATAGCTGCGCGGCGCTGGCAATACCCGTCCCGTAGGACGAGGCACGTTGCTGGATCCGCCCCGCGGGACACTGCCCGACTGCGGACGAGGAACCGGGCGCGAATTCATCGACGAGTCGCGGCCTCTGTCCGAAGGTCTCGAGTTGCTCATGCTCTCTCGACCTGCGCTCTGCCGATTCATGCTCTCTGGCGGACGCGGCACGTTGTGCGTGCCCGCAGAGTTTACCGGTCCCCTCGCCATGTGGTCAGGCGATGGCCTCTCCGCATTGTGAAACGACCCGGCTCGGTTTCCGCCGGAGCGTGATACCGAAGAAGGCGCGCCCAACCTGCTGACCATAGGACGATTGAACGAGCGTTGAGGAGCGCCCACCGCACCCGTTCTTCCGCCGAGTCGGCTTTCCCGTGACGGATTGGCGTCCAGGTGATTCAACGGCCGTGCATTCCGCAGCGTACTCTCGTTGACATGGATGGAATTGCGATTCACTGGCAATCCATGCTCCAGCGTATTGCGTGAGATCGCGTGGAAACCGCCGCGCGCATTCATGTTCACTGAGCGCCGCTGCCAATCCCCACCGCGCCAGCCACGGTTGAAACCTTCGTGAAAGCGGTCGAAGTTACGAAAGCGGGAGTTGTAGATATTAATGCCCCGGAAGTAGCCCCAGCCATAGTGATACCAAGGGAAGAATGGCTCTCCGAAGCCCAGCGGGCACCAGCCGAATCCGCCAAACCCGAATCCGCCGCCATACCATGAGACCAGAGCCGGAGCGTACCACCCTCGTGCCCAGCCGCCGTAGTAGGGGCCCGGAGCCCATCCCCAGTAACCGCCAAAGCTTACCCAGCGGCCATAGTGGAAGGGGGCGAATCCCCAGGGAGCATAGTCTTGCCAGGTCCATCCCCAGGGATCTTCATAGATCCAGTTGCCGTTGGTATAGGGTGCCCAATCCGCGCCGACATCATTCGGGACCCAAACATTGCCGTAGTCAGGGGTGTTGCGCCAAGTCCCGTTGTCATCCAGATCTTCCGATCCAATGACGTCGGGAGAAACGTAACGGCTGGAAACCGAAGCATCAATTCGCCGATCGCGGCTCTCACACCATTCATCGAAACTATCCGGCGATGGGGCGGCACTCTCTTTCACTGTCATCGAATCGCCGTTGGTAAACCGAGCCTGGGTATGCGCCTTCACGCGCATTGCCGGGCCCTGACCGGTGGCTTCGCCTTCACCTTTCCACACCGTCACAACCGTCGCGTCGCCATTGGGATCAACGTCAAAGCGATAGTCGCCAGTCTTCAAAATGGTGAACGCCTGGTTCGGCGTGTCGACTTCATAAGTCTCGCCTTCAAACAAGTGCCGGACGTGAGCGTTCAAAGTCCCTTGATGCAGAGAAACCTGCACCGTATTTTCGTTCACATTGGTGAGCGTAAGGCTGCTTTCAGAACCCAGTCGAAACAGGCCGGTGCCAAGATTCAGCTCAGTGCGTGAATTCTTGTCGGCCCAAACATTGTCCGCGTTAGTAAGCGGACGATTGACGGCGCCTTCCACCCAGTCGCCGGTTCCGGCCGGCTGGACCGACACCGATCCCGTCATGTATTGCAAACGTGCGACACGGCCGGGAGGATCAACATCCGCGTGGCCTGGCTGCGCTTGTGCCCCTTCAGGAGCCGGCGGAGCGGACTGAGCCATCGGAGTTTCCAGAGGCTGATCGGAAGCCGGAGGCTGATCGGATGGCTGATTATCTTGCGCCACGACCGTCATCGAAGAAAATGACCATACAGTAATTAGAAGACTTGCAAGAATGAAGCGCTTTAGGGCCGTCATAAAAATCCTTCTCCTGAGGAACAATCTGGGAGTCTGCTCCTCGAGTCACACCCGTCAACCACCTAACAGCAGTGTAAACCCCAAAAAGAGCAGAGAGTTGCGTGCTATCTACGGAGAAGAACGCTGTCTGAGGGGATTGCTAATTGGTTGTAAACATAGGACTTACTTTGCGCGCGATGCTTGCGTAGGGACAGCCGCCTCGGTGTCCGGCGAGCACAAGCTCGCCATAGTCCAATCCGCGCGGCTTGCCTAGAATTTCAGGCAGACCGCCCTATGGGTAAACTAGGGCGATCAGCCCAAAACTGAGCTAAATCAGCTCGACACTGAGCGACTCTTAGCAAGTTCCAGGCGCTCTTTGTGAGGTGAAATGCATGGCTGATCGGGGAAGCGAACACACTTTTCCCCAGGTTTCGCCGCGCACATAGGACAGCGGACTTCTTGTATTTGCTTGCGCGTTAGTTTCACAAAAACCTCCTTACATACTAAATAAGTACGCAGACCCTTAGGTTGGCCGGAAATTGCGGAAAATATTTTTCGTGTGCAAGGGCGGCTGGGAATGACCAAGGTAGCAAAAAGCATGGGAGCCTCTCGATGTGGTCGAGAAGCTCCCCTCTGCTCCTACTTTTGAACCACGCTACTTGTCTTCTTTGTCCTTATCTCTCGGCTTTTCTTTCTCCTCTTTTGGCGGCTTTGCCGGTGGCTTAGGCACGGTGCGAGCCGGAGGGGCTGCCTGACGCTCCGAGTTCGCTCCGCCTTCCGGTTTGGCGTTGGGCCGATTCTCCGCTGGTGGACGAGGCGCCGGCCGGTTCATGGAATCAGGTGGCGGTTGTTGACGCTGCTCCTGGGGAGCGGCTTCCCGTGGAGGAGCAGGAACGTTCCGATTCATGGAATCGGGCGGTCGCTGCTGGCGCTGCGCTGGTGGCGTGGCTTCACGATCCGGCGCAGGCGTGGGAGTTCGTTCGGGCATAGTTTGTCTCGGCCCTCGATCCCCACCTGCATTCGGAGGCTGCGGCACCGATCGTGGTGGGTTGCCCATGTTTCCGTTGGAACGGTTGGGCGCCACCTCCGGCTGATTTCCGGTTGGAGGTTGGACTCTGTCTGGACGAGCGGGATTCGCATCCGGAGCCACGGGGCCGCGGGGATTGGCGTTTCCCATTGGCTGGGCTGAGTTCGGGTTACCGCCCGGACGCGGAACGTTGCGGTCAGGGTTGGGACTTACCGGACCCGTGTTGGGGTTTCCCGGATTCCTCCCCGGGGCTTCGTTGGGATTCCCGTTCCTCGGCGGGGCAATGTGGCTATTGGGAATCACGGTATTGTTTGCGCCGCGGTTGACTGCTGGCGGTGGCAGCGTGGCGCGAATCTGTTGCACACTTTGCCGATCCAGCGGACGTCCTGGATTCTTCGCCAGGGCATCCTGTTTCGCCGCAAACGGAACCGGCCGCGGAGGAGGCGCAGTCCTGGTCACGACCTGCCGCTGCACGGTTCGCATCGGGGGCGCCGCCGCTCTTACTCCGGCATGCACGCCCAGAACACTATTCCTGACTGGGGCGACCGGGGCCGCACCAGCCATGGGAGCCCGTTCGATCTGCTCCCGGGGAACGTTCACAGCAACTCGTCTCACCGATTGACCGCTCGACATGGCACTTGCGGAAACGGCCACGAATGCTCTCGGTTGATCGCGATTCACATAGTGAATATTGTTCACCACCGTCCGGTTGTTGTAGTAGTTGTTGATCACCGTTACGTTGGTGACGTGGATGTTGGTGACGTTCACCTGGGTAAAATAGTTCCGGCTGGTGCGGTAAGGGGGAATGTAAGGTTCGTTATAGCCGAGCGGGAACCATCCCACGCCAGCGCCACCGCCAAAAGATACACCCACTCCCCAGTTTGAGCCGCCCACGAACGCCACCAAGGCTGGTGCGTACACGGGGCGAGCCGTCACCACCAGCGGTCCTGGAGTCCAACCCCAATATCCACCGGTGTAAACCCAACGGCCATAGTGCGAGGGAGCAAATCCCCACGGCGCGTCGTCCACCCAGGTCCAGCCCCAGGGCTCGACCCAAATCCAATGTCCGTCGTGATACGGAGCCCAATCCACATCCACGTGCGAAGGCCGCCACACCGGGCCGTAGTTCGGCACTTGGCTCCATGCTCCGTACTCGTCCAGGTCCGCCGAGCCAACGACGTCCGGCGAAACATACTGGGCAGATTGCGAATGGGTTTCCCGGTCGTCGCGGACCCGGCACCAATCGTCGAATCCGTCAAAGGCCGGAGCGTCGTAAGTCTGGCTTTGCATGGATTGCCCGTTGCTGAAGCTCACTTGCTGGCCCGAGCGCACAGAAACCCCAGGCCCGTCGCCAGTAGCTTCGCCCGCGCCATTGCGGACGGTCACCAGGGTGGTATCTCCGTTCGGATCCACGTCGAAGCGGTAATCGCCGGGTCGGGTGACAGTAAAGGCCAGGTTGGGGGTATCGACTTCATAGATTTCCCCGTCGTAAAGATGCCGGACCCACAAGTTCAGAGTGCCCTGATCGAGCTCGACCTGAACATTCTGGTCGGCCACGTTGCTCAGGGTCAGACTGGTTTCGGAGCCCAGGCGCAGCGCGGAGCTCCCCAATTCCAGCTCCGTCCTTGACTCCTTGTCCGTCCAAACCTTGTCAGAAGTAGTGAGGGGACGATTAACGGCCGCGCCCACCCAATCATCCACCCCACCGGGCTGGATCGAGACCTGCCCGGTGATATAGCGGATGTCGGCCGCCCGGCCCGGAGGATCGTCGTTATCATCCTGATCTTGCCCTAGCGCCAAACTAGCCCACAGGGTAACGGTTAGTCCGGCTAACAGCACCGATGCGAATCGCTTGGTGATCTTCATCATGTCTCCAGTCTTGAGTTGCCAGGCTCTCGCTTAAACACGGCCGGGTACCCGCAGTTGCGCCAAATCACGCACCACACCAAAGTAATGGGAGTGCGATTGATCCGGCGAAACCGGGTAAACAACTGAGCCTTAAGCGAGTTACCCCAATGTTGAAATGAACTAACTAGTGCCCGAGCACCTAGATTGACACCGCGCAACTGGCGTTTCGTCCGCCCCGGGCAAAACGCGTGCTATACTGATGCTGCGGTTAATACCACGGTTGTGTGGTGCGGTTCCTCTAAAGGTTAAGAAGTTAAGATCCTGATCCAAGACTTCCCGCCCTGCTGTATCCTCCGTAGAATTGGCGCTAATTTTGAACTAAGGCTGGCCTAAAAGCCATAGCTTAGCCGCACGGATTCGTGTGTGCCGGGCACGCTACCGCCAGACAGAAAGAACTACCCATCAATGACACAATTTTCAGAACTGCCGATTCGGCCCCAGATCCTGGAGCAACTTTCGGCAGCCAATTTTTCCACAATGACCCCAGTGCAAGCTGCCGCTATCCCTCAAGCTCTTGAAGGCAAAGATGTTCTGGCAACCGCTCAAACCGGAACCGGTAAGACCCTCGCCTTCCTGATTCCCGTGATAGAACAGTTGCTCAAGTCGCACATCCCGGCGATCACTGCCCTGGTGCTGGTTCCCACGCGGGAACTGGCTATGCAAGTCGCGGCACAATATGACGCACTCCGCGGCAAGCGGCTCGCAGCTGCAGCCATCGTGGTCGGCGGTTTGCCCGAGAGGCAACAACTGGCTTCGATCCGCAGCGGCGCCCGCCTGATGGTCGCAACTCCTGGCCGCCTGGAAGATTTCCTCGACCGCAAGCTGGTGGATTTCCGCGGCACTTCTATTCTGGTGTTGGACGAAGCCGACCGCATGCTGGACATGGGTTTTCTTCCCTCCATTCGCCGCATCGTTTCGGTCCTTCCCGTACAACGGCAGACGCTGTGTTTTTCCGCGACATTGCCCGATGCGGTTGCGCAACTGACGAAAAAGTATATGAACGCTCCCGTGCGGGTCGCTTTGGGGTCAACCCTCAAGCCTGCCGAGAACGTACGCATGCAGGCCTTTGAAGTTTCCGGCGAGCGCAAGCAGCAGGTACTCAACAATTTGCTCTCGAACGAAACCGGGCGCTGCCTGATTTTCGTACGTACAAAGCATGGCACGGAACGGCTTGCACGGCGTCTCACCCGCGACGGTTTCTCCGCGGCCATGATTCATGGAGACCGCTCGCAGTCGCAACGCACGGCTGCACTGGCAGGGTTCCAGCAGGGCAAGATTCGCGTGCTTGTCGCCACCGACCTGGCTTCCCGTGGCATTCACGTGCAGGACATTGCCCACGTCATCAACTACGACTTGCCTGCCGTGGCGGAGGATTTTATCCACCGCGTGGGAAGGACCGCACGCGCCGGGGAGGTGGGCATTGCTTCGACTCTCTACGGGCGCGATCAGGCTGGCGATCTGCGCCAGATTGAACGAGCACTCGGGATTCGCATCGAACGGAAACAAGGCGACTTCGACGCTTCCGCGAAACTCGCGTCTGGCAAAGAGAACCAGACCTGGGAAGATCGCGGTGAAGACCGTGGCAGCTTTGACGCGACGGCCTCGAAAACAAGAATGGTGCGTTTGCCGGGAGAGACCCTGCAGATGCACACCGTTCGCGCGTAAGGAAATCTGAGAAAGCCGTATCCGTAGAGACGTAGCTTGCTACGTCTCTCTCACCCACAATTCTGCCTTTGCGGACGCAAGACGTAGCAAGCTACGTCTCTACGGCAAGAAATAATTTGGGACTTAGCTTATTCGTAGCGCAGGGCTTCGATGGGATCCAGGCGGGAAGCCCGTACCGCAGGCACCATACCACTGATCAATCCCACCAATCCCAGAATAAGAGTCGCCGCGATCAGCGTCCCCGGGGCGATCATCAGGCGGATGTCGCCGGCTTCCGCATTCTTGGCGAACGCGCTGTACAGGGTGAGTCGGCCTACCGAAATCGCCACGATGTAGGCCAGGATGATTCCCAGCACTCCGCCCATAAATGTGATGGTCAAAGCTTCGGCCAGGAATTGAAATAGAATCTGCCGCTTCTGTGCGCCCAGCGCCTTCTCCACGCCGATCTCACGAGTCCGCTGCTGCACCGAGACCAGCATGATGTTCATCAGCCCGACGCCACCGATGCCCAGGGTGAGCGTGCCAATGAAACCTAGTAAGATTTTCAACCCAATGGTGATGATTTCAAACTGGTGGACCTGCTCCATGAGATTGAAGACGAGCATGGCGCGACGATCACTCTGATTGAACTTGTGCTGGGTCGCCATCACGGCGCGCACGGATTGCTCCAACCGCTCGAATTCAGGGGTCTCGTAATTGAACCAGATGGTGTCGATAAAGTGGGTGTCCTTCAAATCGCCCATAGCGGTGAAGGGGATATAAATCGCGCGGTTGATGTCGTCATCGCCTTCCTGCATTTTGCCCTGCAGAATGCCAACGACTTCGAAACTAAGACCATCCACGCGAATGTATTCCCCCAGAGCGTTTCTTCCCGAGAAGAGTTTTTGCTTGGCCTCGGAACCAATGACGGCCACTCGGGCGTGCTGCATCTGGTCTTCCATGTTGTAGAAGCGTCCCTGGCCCAATTTCAGTGCACGTATGGAAATGACGTTGGGATAATTGCCGGTCACGGGGAAGGTGAAGGTTCGGGTATCGTACTGAATGCTGGCCTGTTTGCTTACTTCTGGAGTGATGTGCGTGATCTGCGGAACGTTAGCGGTCAGGATGTCAACGTCGTCTACGGTAAAGCGAACCGGAGCACCCGCCTTTTGGCCGCCCGCTTCCGTAGAAGTTCGGGCGGGAACGAGAATCATCAGTTTCGTGCCGAAGTTGGCAAAGATGTTCGCACAAGCCCTGCCGAATCCATCCCCGTAAGCAAGCAGCATGACGACCGTAGCAATGCCCCAAGCCATGCCCAGCATGGTAAGAGCAGTGCGGCGGCGGTTGTGCTGCATCGCGCCGTAGGCTTCCTGGAGTAAATCACGAATCATTCTTGAAAACTTCCTTACTTAAACTTTTGTTATTCGGCCCGGAGCGCGTCCACCGGTTGCAACATTGCCGCCTTGCGAGCCGGATAAATTCCGGCCACCACGCCGGCCAGAGCCAGACTGCCGATCGCAATGATCGCCGACATCGGCACCAGTTTGGGGGGATCAAACCCACCCGGCCCCTGCACCGTACCCATTAGGGCCATTAGGCCGGCAGCGAGGCCCATGCCAATCAATCCACTGCCCACAGTTAGCAGAATTCCTTCCAGAAAAAACTGAAACAGAATGCTGCGATTGGTGGCGCCCAGAGCTTTGCGCAATCCTATCTCGCGGGTACGCTCACTTACGGCGACCAGCATGATGTTGATCACGCCGATGGCGCCGAGCGCCAGCGTGACCAGCCCCACGCTGCCGAGGAACATGTTCATGGCGTCGAAAATGGTGCCTACCATCTTGGAGTTCTGGATGGTGTCCCAACCCTCAAATGCCTCGCTGTCGTGATAATCAAAACCGTGATTACGAGCGATGATCTTGTGGACCTCATCCTGGGCCAACAAGTGCTCCTCGGTAACCCGCGGCTGATAGTTAATGAAAGAGATGGAATTCTCGTGGTTCTCGCCCTTGATGGGAAAATCCATGGCCATCACCTGGAAGGGGATGTAGGCCCGCATGTTAGTGGAATTATTGTCTCCACGCCCCACGCGCTGCATGGTTCCGATGACCTCAAAACTGATGCCATTGAGTAGAATCGTCGCTCCCAATGCCGGACGCCCCGGAAACAGGTTGTGGGTCACTTCCTCGCCGAGCACGACTACGTTGCGTTTCTGAGTCTCATCCAGGTCGTTCAGCCAGCGTCCCTGGTTGACGGGGAGATAGCGTATCTGTCCAAATTGGGGTTCGACTCCGGTAATCTGACCGTTGGCGGTGGCGAAATCGCTGACTGCGCGGACGTCATCACGAGTCAGCACGGGAGAAGCATTGCGAACGTGGGGAGCTTCCTTGCGGATGTCGGTATAATCCTGATAGGTAAGCAGATAGCCGCGAGCCGAGTTCATGCTGCCCTCGACCGCTGGCGCCCGCCCAGGGAAGATGAACATGATGTCCTGGCCAAACTCGGCCAGTTCGCGCTTGTTGCCCGAGCGGAAACCCTCTCCCAAACCCACCAGAAGCAGCAACGAACCCACGCCCCAGGCAATGCCAAACATGGTCAGAAACGACCGCAGTTTGTGCGCCCACAGGGTACGGAAGATCTGCGCGAAAATGTCCAGAACCGACCGCATTATCAATAACATTCTATATTGGACTGGCCCTAGGCCGCTTGGTTAGCAGCCCGGGTCCAAAAGCGAGCGGAGAGGGATTATCGGCAGCGGTTTGTTCACGGATCGAATGGGCGGCTATCGGTTAGACGGACGGGAAAACGGGGGCCCGGGTGGAGATCACCGATTCGTCCCAGCCGGAAACTGGACAGCGGAACAGGATATTGGAGAAGCCGGAGCCGGCCTGGAGGCGCACCCAGATGTATTCCCCGCAGGCCACAACCTGCACCTGTTCGGCCTCGAGCTTGAGCACATAGTCACAGGTGATGCGGGCCATTTCCACGGCTTCGTGCCAACCTTCAAAGTGTACGTCCCCCTGCCTGGGTTCGCGCGCAATGCGTTCCAGCCCTCGTTCGAGGGCGCTGGGTTCCACCAGACAAGCATCCGTCCGGCAATGCAGCATTTGCTCAATTGCATAGAGCGCCGTGTGGTCCAGTCCGTCGCTGAAGGCCAGGTAGAAAACTCGAGTGGAAGCAATAAATCGGATAGGCAACATCCGGGAGCTTTGCAATAAGCGAAGAGGCAGGACGCGGGCGCACTCCGGGTCAACGATCGCGGAAGATTGAAGAACGGGACAGGACCACTGCAGGCCCAGCGCCGCCGTGATCTGTTGAGACGTGGCGAATCCCAGATGTTCCAGCCATTGCCCAATCCGGCGACCATGCATGCGCTGCGCTTCCAGAGCGGTGCGCAATTGCATTGCGGTCAGGCATCCCCGGGAAAGCAATACCAGGCCCAATGGAATGCGATGTTGAACTGGTCTCGTGGAAGCTCTTGCGGAGCGTGCCCGTTCAAAACACGGGACCGCCGCTTTTTCGAAGCATTCAGCGGCGCAATAGCGATGGCCCTGCAGTTTGATCCACCTGTGTCGCGACCAGACGCGCCGCCATAGGCGGCGGGTGCGACTGCATTGCTGGTCGTCGCATTTGGGAAATGCGTTCTGCCAGCTTCCGCCCGCTAGTTCTTGCCGTACCTTCCAGCGCATCATCCCTCGACCCCCCGCCGCGCTCCGACCTAGTCTGCGGGCGGAGGAACAATCACTTCGCTCACTCGCAATCCGTAGTTGCCTTCGACCACCACCACTTCGCCCCGGGCAATTAATTTGCCGTCGAGGAGCAGATCGACGGGCTCCTGCACTCGCCGATCCAGT
Source organism: Terriglobales bacterium (assembly GCA_963802555.1). GTDB lineage: Bacteria > Acidobacteriota > Terriglobia > Terriglobales > Acidobacteriaceae > DATBAX01. Next base: position 2,614,556 of record CAWDJD010000002.1, read on the forward strand.
TCCACAACCGCTCCGGAGTTCAATTCCAGGATTTCGCGCAGCAGCATACGGCAGCTTCCAAAGCGGAGGGTCACGCCGAGTTCCACATCCATGAACCGATCAAATTTGCCCTCGGAGCCTGCGGCGCTCGACACCAGTGGCGCTTCCCGGGGCTCCGCAGCAGGTTCATTGAGAGCTGCGGGTGGGGCGGATTGTGCGGTAAGCAGCGCCGCGTGCAACGCCGCGCTCAACTGCCACTGCATGCCGAGCCGACTGGGAGCGGTCGGAGTGGAGTTCAACCAGCCACTGGCCCCTGGCGACCAGGTGGGCGCCGGGCCGGATTCGATGCGCAGTTGCACTTCGCCCCAGCGTGATTTGATGGCGGTTGCGCAGTGTCCGGCGACTTGCCGCAGCAGCTCTTCGATCGCTTCCCGGAAGTCCGATTTGAATTCCGCGGCCGGGTCCTGGGCTTCTCCTAGAAAGAATTGCGCCAGCCCTTGCGCCGCGATCTGCGGCAGCGCAAAGCTCATTTCTCCCCGCAGCGCGCCGGACGACTGCACCGTCAATTTCAGGTCGCTTTCCTGAGGGGGAGAAGCATCGGCAGGCGCCGCCTCCTGGCATTCCATGGCGAACGGCGCCCCGGCGATCCGCCCGAGCACATGGCCGAAAAGCTTTCCGACTCCAGCAAAGCCTCCGGGATATCCGCGCAGTTCACCACCACAAAGGGATGGGTTCGGCGAGGGCTAAGCTGGTGTATCGCCGCCGCCACCAGTTCTTTCCCCGTTCCCGTCGGCCCCAGAAGCAGCACCGTGGTGTTGCGCGGGGCGACCAACCGGGCCAGCCGGTAAAGATGATTCATGACCTCTGAATGACCAATCATTCCTGGCAGGGGAATGACTGTGGCTTCCGGAGCTGGCTGGTCCTGCGACTCGTCCGGCAACAAATAGGGACCAGCCGAGCCGTGGGTCGAAACCGCAGCGGATGATTTAGACCACTCGCTCCCGCGCGGGTGGGATGAGCCTCTCGCCAATGCCGCAGTGGCAGGCTGAACTTCTGGCTCCAGCACCACCACGTCGACGCCGGGAAAGCGTTGACGAATGATTTGCTCCAATTCTTCGACCGCCAGGTCCGGCAGCCCACGATCCAGAAACACCACTTCCCAGCCGCCGGCTTCGAGCTTCACCAGAGCTTCCGCCCCGCCAAAGACCTGCTGCACCGGACTGCGCCGGTCTTCGAAATTTCGCAGGAAGCGCGGTCGAAGCGAGCGGTCGGCGCTGGCCAGCAGGATCCCTCCGGTGGGAGGCCCAAGCATCGCGGCGGTTGTCATGGAACGATTTGATTCCGTCAGGATTAGAACGCGATTAGATGAAGATGAGGAGATTCTATTTCCGAGAAATCCTGTCCGCTTTCGGGCGGAGTTGCGAAAAGGGAGCGGACCGCCGCGGCCGCGTTGACACTTCCATCCCCGTCATTAGGCAGCGTCGTCATTAACTATCCGCATGAATGGCTCCGCTGGCTTCCCCTCGGCTGCTCAATTCGTAACCCACTCCGCGAACCGTATGGATCAACCGATTGCCAAACCCGTCGTCAACTTTCCGGCGGAGATAATTTACATAAACATCGACCACATTGGTGCAGGTATCGAAAGAAAGATTCCACACGTGTTCGATGATCATGGGGCGGCTGACCCTGCGCCCCGCATTGCGCATGAAATATTCCAGCAGGGCGAATTCCTTGGATGTGAGCTCGATGCGTTTTCCGCCCTCTCCACTCGTCTCTCCACCCGGTCGAGTTTCAGATTGTCCACCGTGAGCGTCGATTCCGCCGGCAGGTGGCTGCGGCGCAACAGGGCCCGGATTCGAGCGGAGAGTTCAGTGAACGAAAAAGGCTTACCCATGTAGTCGTCCGCTCCCAGGTCCAGACATTCCACTCGGTCTTCCACGCGGTTCCGTCCCGTGAGCACCAGAATCGGCATGCTGGGCTTGCGGGTGCGAGATCGCGGAGGATGGCAACTCCATCCAGCCGGGGAAGATTTAGATCGAGCATGAGAAGGTCATAATCAAACTCCCCGGCCATGGCTCGCACCTGTTCGCCGTCGCCGGAAATATCCACCGCATAGTGTTCGGCTTCCAGCCCTTTTTTTACAAAGCTGGCCAGTGCCGCATCGTCTTCCGCAATTAATACGCGCATAAGATTTGTCTAATGGGACACTTCGATTGTAGGCAGGAACATCACGGCAATGGAACAGCTGGAGACACGCACGAAGGTGGTTGACCACCGCGATCGGGAATGCTTGCAGAAATGGGAAGAATCTCGCTCCGCCGCCCGCACCTTCCCTCGCTAAGCCCTCTGGGAACCTGCCCCGACACTCGCTGGCACATCCCGCCACCGAGGATAATCGTCAAAGCATAGGTTGAGAAATCCCAATGGATATGGATTTCCGACTTTTAGCCTAAAGTAAGGAAACGCCGCCGCTTGGACCTCTGGAACCGAACCACTCTGAAATCGCTGCTCTTGCCCGGAAGCGCACTCCTAATGGCGGCGGCTGTGCTGCTGGGAGGCGGATTCCTCTCCATTTCCGGCTCAGCCATCGACTTCTACTACTACACCGTGTTCATCGCGGAATTCTGCTTGCCTGGCGGTTCCATTCCGGCCGGATTTTGTTCGCGCTTCTCTTTCTGCTGCTTGCCCATCATTCGGTCGAGTTCTTTTCCGCGGGACGAGTAGTAACCAATGGGCCGGGACGCATTGCTTTTGAAGCGGTGGCGTTTTTGTGCCCCTGAATTTCACGTTCTCTTTGGTGACTCCGGAACGAGGGCTGGCGCTTCCCTCGATGGTGTCCCGGGCGGTAATATTGTTTTTCGAGTCCGTATTCGTAGCGCTGATTTGCCGTCCGGGGGAAATCAGCGGCCCCGCATCGTTCGTTTTTCCCTTCTCAGCCGGCATCTTTTTCAGTGGACAAATATCCCGCAACCCGCATGGCTGGTGTTCTTCCTGGCCTTCGGGTTCCTGCTGCGGTTTCTGCTCTATCGCAAGCCGGTTGAAAGCGGGGCGTGGTCGCTGGGCGCCGTGCTTTTAAGTTTGCAGGCTGGGGGCGTCGGAAAATTCCCACTGCTTACGTGGCGACTGCAGGATTGATCCTGATTTCCTCGTGCCTACCATCGAGAACTCGTATGTTCTGGCCTACCACGATGAGCTGACCGGGTTGCCCTCGCGCCGCGCCTACAACGACGCTTTGCTCAGCTTGAAAGAACCCTATGCTGTCGCTGTTGTGGACATCGATCATTTCAAGAGTTTCAACGACACCTACGGCCACGACACCGGGGATCAAGTCCTGCGCATGGTTGCCAGCCGGCTCGCGCAAGTAAGCGGCGGCGGAAAAGCCTTCCGCGTGGGAGGAGAAGAGTTCTCGATTTTGTTTGCCGGCAAGACGACAAAGCAAGTGCTTGAGCATCTCGAATCACTCCGGGAGATCGTCGAAGCGTCGAGATTCCGCATGCGTACAGTTCCGGATCGCCGCCACAGCCCCCCCCGGGCCGCCGACCGGAGAGCGCACCCTCGGCGCAAAAACGCGCGGCCTCGAAACATTGTGGCAGAACAAAGTGACGGACTGCTTTCCGTGACCATCAGCATCGGGGTCGCCGAAGCAAATGCAAAATCGCGAGAAGTCGAACGAGTAATGCTTGCCGCCGACAAAGCGCTTTACAAAGCCAAACACGCTGGTCGTAACCGGGTGGAATTCGCCAGTTCGCCTCGCACACGGGCCTCAGCAACGCGACGAAACATTGCCTGATCGCAAGCTCCGGATCGATTTTC
>CAWDJD010000003.1:0-179921 GCA_963802555.1 Terriglobales bacterium
TATTCCAAGGGGGCTGGCCCACCCTTTCGCGGGAAGTATAACGGAAAAAACTGTGGCTGCCCCACCCTTGTTCTTTAAGGGTGGGAACCACAGGCCTATCCACTTTGGGATTTTGTTTTGTGTCTCGCCGGAGTGGACGTCGTTCTTCCCGAAACTGCGATCGAGCGCGATGGATCCCAGGTCGCACTCTCAAGATCATATCCAGATCAATCGAAAGAACCTGGCTTCAGCGTCTGTCGTTCCCACCCGTCGAAAACCACGACGGATGGGGCAGCCTCATTTGTGACGTCGGTAAGTGGGCCAGCTCTTGGTTGGAAATGGGTGACAAAAGAAATGGCTCCTCAGGTAGGACTCGAACCTACAACCCTTCGGTTAACAGTTGCACGGGAGCCATTTCTTTGTTTAGCTATCAGTTCCTCCGGGTGTTCCAAATCAGCGCCTTGTGGCTTTCCGCCCGACTGTCAGATTTCTCTCTTTTTCTACTGATTACTGCCCAAGGTCCCCGGTATTTCCTCCGGTGAAAACCACGGCGTCAAAGGGTTACAGCCTAGACGCTCAATGAAAGTCGTGAGATGAGGTTTCGGCTGCGCTAATTGCAAGCGGACTGATACGCCTCGCAATGAGGTTCACAACTCCGTCTCGACTCTGGACGGTGCCTGACACCTGGACGAATCTCTCATAGAGCACAGCAGCACGATTCTTCTCATAAAAATCCGGTTTGACGATCACTCTTGCTGTTCCGGTCTCATCTTCCAGAGTCATAAAAATTAGTCCCTTTGCCGTCCCCGGTCGTTGGCGCGTAATTACACACCCGGCGACCGTAGCTTCTTTGCCGTCTGGGAGGTTTCTCATCTCAATTGCAGAACGTATACCCATTCGACGGAGATCGTCTCTACGGTAAGCCATCGGATGGGGGCCAGTAGTCATCCCCGTACCGTGAAAATCAGAGACAAGTCTTTCTTCAACACTCATTTGAGATAACGGAGACTCCGTGTCACATTCCCCAATTCCTTCCAACAGCGGCCCAAGCTTTCTGACTGCTCGTTCGACTTGCCAGAGTGCATCACGGCGATGCAGATTTCTCTCATGACCGATATTGTTGAGTGCTCCGATCTGGGCAAGCATTGCTAAGTTTGCTTTGTTGAGCTGGGCACGCCGAGACAAGTCTTCAATCGAGGTGAAAGGACTGATCGCACGGGCTTGCGCCAGGGCATCGGCTGCGCTTTGCTGGAGTCCACGGACATAACGCAGTCCGATCCTCAACACGATCCTCTCAGAGTCATGCTCCAGTGAACAGTTCCAATCTGAGGCAGTGACATCCACTGGTTTTACCCTTAATCCATGAAGTTGAGCATCTTTGACAATCGTTGCTGGATGATAGAAACCCATCGGCCAATTGTTGAGCAACGCTGCGGTGAATGCCGCGAGGTAACGAACCTTCAAGAACGCACTAGCGTAAGCAATGAGGGCGAAACTGGCAGCATGAGACTCTGGGAACCCGTAGAGTGCGAACGAGATGATAAATCCGATAATGACATCCTGAGTTGCGGCAAGAAATCGATTCCGAGTCATCCCCGCACGGAGTTTGACTTGAATCTCCTCCATCCGCTGTCTTGATCGTCTGCTACCGAGCGCCCGTCGTAATTCTTCTGCCTCCCCTCCTGTGAAGTTCGCACAGACCATTGCCATCTTCAAAAGTTGCTCCTGATATAAGGGAACTCCTAATGTCCTCTCTAAGACAGGCTCTAGCGATGGATGTGGATAGGTGACTTTCTCTTTCCCCTGTCTTCGGTTGAGATACGGATTGGTCATATGCCCGACAATCGGCCCCGGACGAATCAATGCAACTTGAGCGACGAGATCATAAAAACGAGTTGGGTTGTTACGAGGGAGAGACGCCATCTGAGCACAACTCTCGATTTGGAACATTCCGATGGTATCGGCTTTGCGGATCGTGTCGTAAACATCTAGGCAGTCTTGAGGTAGATGAGCGAGGTCAATCTCATCTCCAAAGTGATCGCGGATTAGCCCGATACTGTCCTTGAGCACTGCCATCATCCCGAGACCGAGTAAATCGACTTTGATAAGTCCGAGATCGGCACAGTCATCTTTGTCCCACTGCACAACGACTCTTCCCGGCATGGTTGCTGGCTCTAACGGAACAACGGAATCCAGTTGTCCTTGGCAAATGACCATGCCACCCGAGTGCTGACTGAGATGACGAGGTAAGTCTTGCACCCGCTGGCATAGATCGAGATAAACTGCAATTTGAGGATGAGAGAGGTCTAAACCTGAATTTTCAAACTGACGGTCGAGAGTGTCATTCGGGTCCTTCCATTCCCACGAACCCACAATCCCGGACAGTTGGGAAACAGTTTTCTCGTCAAACCCTAAGACCTTACCCATTTCTCTGGCGGCTGATCGTCCGCGATATGTGTTCACGTTCGCTGTCATGGCAGCGCCACGTTTGCCGTATCGCTCGTACACATATTGAATCACCTGTTCGCGTTGATCTCCGCTCGGCAGATCAAGATCGATGTCCGGCCACTCCCCACGCTCTTCGGACAGAAACCGTTCAAAAAGCAAATTCATTCCAATTGGATCTACGGCTGTGATTCCGAGGGAATAGCACACGGCACTATTCGCCGCTGATCCCCGCCCTTGCACTAGAATTCCGTTCCGGTCACAGAATCGAATCAAATCCCAAACGATGAGAAAGTAACCTCCCAGATGCAGCTTCTCGATGAGAGCCAATTCTTTATCAAGTTGTTCGCGGACTCTGGTTGTGATGGGTTGATAGCGCAGCCGCGCTCCATCCCACGTTCGTTTTCGCAGAAATGAATCAATCGTCTCGTCTTCGGGGACGGCATAGCGCGGGAACTCATACCCTAACTTCTCAAGTGTGAAATCCAATCGTGAAGACAACTCGCTGGAGTTGGCGACAGCCTCCGGCAGGTCCATGAAGAGGCGTTCCATCTCCTCATGGCTACGGATGTATCGTTTCGAATTTTGAGAAAGCAAGCGGCCAGCCGTATCAAGGCGACATTTTTCCTTGATACAAGTGAAGACATCTGCAATCTGCCGCTCGGCTGGCGTGGCATAACGAACGCCATTCGTCGCCAGCAGTGGCAGATTAAGTTCTCTTGCTAGTTCGACTGAGACCTGATTCCGAGATTCTTGAAAGCGATTGGAATGCCTTTGAAGTTCGACATAGACATTTCCTCGGCCAAAGATCGAGATCAGTCTGTGCAGTACGATACGGCCCGATGACATCCCACCGTTCCTCAAAGCATGAACCAGCGGGCCGTTCTCATCACCCGTCATGCAGATTAACCCTTCGGCATGATCGTGCAATTCATTAAAGCTTGATGTTGCAATTGTCTTTTTCTTCGTGCGTAATTTCGCAGTCGTAATCAGGCGGCACAAATTCTGATAGCCAGTGCGAGATTCAACCAGGACAGGAAGATTGCTGTCCGCAATACTGATCTCCGCTCCCACGTGAGCTTTGATCCCACCTCGCTTCCCAGCCATATGCAAGCGAGGAGCACCATAGACACCATCCCTATCCAGAAGTGCTATCGCAGGGATGCCCCGTTCAGAACAAACCTTTACGAGAGTCTCTGGTAAGGACGCACCCTCCAGAAAGGTGAAGGCAGAACGGGCATGTAGTTCGACATATCGCACAGTCAATCAAAGATGCCTTCCACAAACCACCGTTTCCTAATTCGATCTTGGTAGATACGGAAATATCCAATCCCTTCAAAAGTCTTGAGAGCAACGTCCCACTCTTCATGAGACCAAACAGCCGCGTCCCACCAATTGCCGGAACTGCACCACGGGCCTGACGCTGCGAGTACCCGGCGATACTTCTTCCACAATCGGACAAAGTGCGGGGTTTCTTCGGTAAGCTCGACAAAGGTCTCTAATGCTGGACGGAACATTCGTAGAGCAAGGGTAGGAACGACTGCTGATGAACTTTGCTCTTCAGCCGCACTCGAAAACGTTTGTACAACGAAAGCGTGGGGTTTATGAGTATCGAGAAGATTTGGGGAGCCGACGCAATTGATGCCCTCCGCGTCAACACTGCCCACAACACCCCGAATTCGAGCTAAGGTGATCTCCAATTTCTCAGCTTCAGGTGACGGCGGTGCAAAGAGATTGCCCTGAGCAGCGCGAGGGCGCACCGACACAACCTCAATCGTCAGTCTCTTAATGGGCGCTGAGAATGTATTCCTTTCAAGGTCGAGCCTTACAAGGGTAAAAAGCATGTTCCTGTCCTGTGTAGGAACCGGCAACATCCAATCTTGTCTGTATTGCTCTCCGTCTTTACCGCTCTGTACTTGCCTGACTTCAAGGTCTAGAGTCAATCGCAATTCGTTGGTAGCTAGGGAGTGTGAAGCGAGACGAGCACAGACCTCTTGCAAGAGACGATTGAGAACGAATGCCAGCGACTCAAGAGTTTCTACTGGATCGTCGAACTCATAGCTCTCGACAAATTCTGGAGTTGGCTCTACGGTGAGCAAGGGTCTATGGGTTTGTCCTAGTGCGAGTTTTTGCAAGATCAACCCGTCCTGCCCAAGCCGCTCAACAAGTGCGACTGTGGGCAATGCGGCGAGTGACCGGAAGGTTTGAATTCCCCAACTCCTCAATACTTCAAGTAATTCAGGTGAGGTGGGTAACATTCCGACACGCAATGATCCGAGTCGGGAAGCTTCGTCACCTGCTGGAATGACAGTAATGCCTTCAAAGCCTCGGGCCGCATATAGGGCAGCGTCTGGATTAGAGGCAATTGCAACTCGCAGATGAAAGCCGATTTGTCTAGCACTCACAATGATCTTGCAGGCTGTATTTTCAGGTGACCCAAATAACTTTTCGGTACCTGTGAGATCGAGAATGACTGTGCCTGGACAGGTTGATTCGACGCGAGGGGAGAAGGTGTTTGCACATTCGAGCAATTGAGCTTGAGCAGAATCTTCGTTATCAGCAGACCGTTCTCGTAGTAAGACACCGTCACACGTTTCAACTTGTAACTTTGTTATTCCGATCTTGATACCGATTTTTCGAGCGATTTCGTTTTGAGCCACTACTTTTAGCAGGCTAGATGGCCCGTCTAGAACAACGACAGGAGATCGTCTCAGGGCTTCTCTCGAATCCTTTGGCTCCAATAGCAGAGCCGCTTGCACCGAAAAATCGGGAACGAATAGACACGCGAACATCAGTCAGGCCCATTGTGCATTGATAGAAAACTCAGGTGTCACCGATTGAGCGCGTTTCCTCTCACGGGTACGGATCACGTCAGCATTGAGGGTCAACCTCGTGAGCAACCGCCCAGAGAAAATCTCTGGCGCAGTAGAGAGTTTCAGAACTAATCCTGCACAGCTTGTCGCATGAGGCTGTTGTTCAACGAAGACGAGGGCCGTCTGTTGTTTCTCTACAACACGGCTGAAGCGGAACCATGAACTAATCGGAATGTTACGGACGACCTTCTCGGCGATGTCACTAAGATCGACAACGATCAGACCGAAGCCGCAGCTTTGCAGAAGCATGTCTGTGACTTTGAATGCCTGCTCAAGTGGCCGGAGTTTCTGTCTCGTTTTTCCACAGCGGACCCATAGCAATCGTGAGAAATCCGTCCCCGCTGCTTCTGCCGCGACAGGATCGAAGGAGTCCCTTGCATCGACCAGAGCACAGAAATGATCGTTGGAAGCCTGAGCCAACAGGGAGACGAGGACAGAAGTTTTGCCTATGCCGGATATTTCTGTCAGGGCACTAATCGGAACGCCGCCTGTCAAAGAATCGACTTCGGGGATGCCCGTCAAAATGGTTCTCGATTCTGAGTGTTTATGCGTTGCGAAGGCAGACGGAATACGGGCTTCAATCAGGGCGCGGACTGGGGCGGAGGTCATAGACTGGATCAGTACTTTCGCTTTTGTTTCGCTATTGCTGTATGATTCTGCTCTGGGTGGAAAGAGTTGTCAAGTGGCATGAGAAGCCTTTGGCGGGGCACTTGACTGATCTGCCATAATCCACTGATGTGCGGTCGTTATCGACAATCACGCAAGAAGCAGCTTGCCGAAGAATATTTCGACAGCGTTTCAGATGAAGACTGGGGTCCTCGCTACAATATTGCGCCGACTCAGCCTGTCGCAGTGATCCGTCAGAATCCCAGCGAACCGCGCCGGGAATTATCGCTTGTCCGATGGGGACTCGTTCCGTCTTGGTCGAAAGACTTGTCCGGCGCTGCGAGAATGATTAACGCGAGATCGGAAACAGCGGCGACGATACCCGCGTTCCGCGATCCATTCAAATATCGTAGGTGTCTCATTCCGGCAGACGGATTCTACGAGTGGCAGCGGAAGGACAAGGTGAAGCAGCCGTACTGTTTTGAAGTCAATGACGGAGAGTTGTTTGCATTTGCAGGATTGTGGGATCGCTGGAAAAACCCGAACGGGCAGTGGATCAAAACCTGTTCGATTCTGACAACGACACCGAACGCCGTGACTTCGCCCGTCCATGACCGAATGCCAGTCATCTTAAAACGAGCCGATTATGACCTGTGGCTCGATCCTGGGATGACCAGAGTAGAGGCCGTCGGCGACCTCTTGAAGCCTTACGATGCTGGGACGATGCGACTCTACTCCGTAGGCAATCGGGTCAACAATGTGGCTAACGATGACGAAGATTGCTCCTTGCCAGTCAAATTAGTTCACACTCAACCTCCTCTGTTCTGAGGATGGGTATTCGGGTGGAGGGAAACGCCGTTCTGGTCCCATAGGAGGACGGCCTGAACCAACTAGGTGTATGCGACTGGCTTGCCCCGTCAGCGGTTCTGCTCTACGCTAAACTCCGAGAACAGATGCCTCGATCAACGCAAATTTCACTTCGTCTGGGAGCAGTGCATAACAGCGAATTGTTTCTCAAGCCACTGGCTCAAGAACAGGCTCCCGCTCGAACCTGAGTGGCACGACCTACAGGAGCGTGCTGGCGAGGCCCTAAACGCCCTGACAGAACTGTGGAATGAGCAAAAGAACCGAGTCGAACACTACGGGAACGAGCAGAGCTTGGAACAAGCGTTCATCCAGCCTGTCTTGCTGATTCTTGGTTGGAAACTCATTTATCAGACTCATCTCCGTGGCCGCAGGCCGGACTATGCCTTATTCCTCGACAATGCGTCTTTGGAAAACAGTCTGCAAGCGGGGCGTTTTGAACTTCGACTTTTGGAAATACCCAACACTTCTGGCGGACGCCAAAGCATGGCACATAGCATTAGATCGCCCGACGATCACTGCACAGCAGCGTGAGTACCCACCAGAACAGATTGAGTGGTATCTCAACAACAGCTATCTCGACTACGCGATTCTCACGAACGGGAGACGCTGGAGGCTCATTCCACGAGTTCACGATCCCGGCCAGCCTCGCTTGACACCTACTTTGAATGCGATTTAGAAATGCTCCTTAATGAACGAACTGAGCAGGAGAATCGTCTCCCGACGATTTGGCACGGGTTCCACGACTTCCTTCAGTTCTTCCTTTTCTTTTCTCCGACAGCTTTCGTAAGCACTGTGGAGCGTCCTCCCCTCGTCGATAGGGCGAGAACTGGAAGCGGCCATTATCGGGTCGGCGTCGGAGATGGATTGAAGCAGCGAGTATTCGAGGCTCTGCGGCTCTGCGTCGAGGGGTTTCTGGCATATCCGTCGAATGGCCTCGATCCGAAGACGGACATGGAGCAATGCAGGTCAAACAGTCTCGTGTTTCTCTACAGGCTGCTCTTCGTCCTGTACGCCGAGGACCGCAGATTACTCCCATACGGCGTTGACCGGGCCTACACCGACAACCGTTCGCTCGGACGCCTACGTGATGAGATCACATCGAACCTTGATCGCATTCGTGAAAAACGCCAGCCTGACTATGCCAGCGACGAGATAAGTCTCTGGCGTGACCTCCAGACTCTTTTTGCCCTCATTGATGATGGTGCCCCTCGCTATAAAGTCCCCCCTTACAACGGGGGATTGTTCGACGGCGAAGTGCATCCGTTCCTCGGCGAGAAGGCACTGCCCGACAAATATCTAGCCCGGATCATCGACCAACTGGGACGAGCCAAGGACCTATCTCACGGTGATCCAGACCTCGTTCGAGTTGATTACAGAGACTTGGCGATCCAACACCTCGGCCATCTTTACGAGGGGCTGTTGGAATTACGGCCCAATTTCGCTCACGAGGACATGATTGAGATTCGTCCAAAGGACTCGGAGGAAGAGTGCGAATTGGTTTCCGCCTCATCACCGATTCCCACAGGGTTCGTGCGAACGGGGAACGATCACCCTAAGGGAGAGGTCTACCTCGTAAGCGACAAGGCTGAACGCAAATCATCGGGGAGCTACTACACTCCGAACAATATCGTTGACTACATTGTCGAGCACACGATTGGACCCGTCTGTGAAGAGATCGACAAAACGCTGCGTTCCGACATCTCGCGTGTTGAAGAGCGTCTGAAACAGACGACGAATTCTCAGCCAGAACTTGAGGCGGAACTCACGAGTCTCCGTGGACAGTTCGCGGAGCGAGTTCTTCATCTGCGAATCCTTGACCCGGCGATGGGATCGGGACATTTTGTTATCCGAGCCTGCCAGTACGTCGCCGAGCAGATCGCTACTAATCCTCACACGCAAGATACGATGGCCGTCACTTTGCGAGGCGATGAACCGCTGCCTGCGATGGGGCAAAGACAAGACGGCATCGGGGACAGGCCGCGTGACTCCGTTGAGTCAGCGGGCAATCGCCGCCCTAAGCTTCTGGGCCACGCACTTCCCGGATCGCAAGGCAGAGCACTACGTCTTTCCAGCCGAACGGTATGGTGCGGCTGGTGACAAGTTCTCTGCGAAGGCCTACGACATTAACCCGGCCAAGCCCATCGGGAGCATCAAGGAAGCGTGGGAATCAGCGAAGCTGAGAGCCGGACGGATTCTAGAGGGCATCCCCGAAGGAACGGACTCGGAAGGACGGGTACTGCCACTCGTCTGTCGCTTCCACGATCTGAGGCACACCGCTGTGTCCCGGATGTTGAACGCGGGAGTACCGATTGCCAAGGTTGCCAAGATTGTAGGGTGGAGCCCGGCCACTATGGTACGCATGGCCGCTCGTTACGGCCACTTCTCCTTGAATGAACTGCGGGGAGCGGTTGAGAGCATCAGTGGAGCACAAATTCAGGCGAAGTCCCCGGTATTTCCCCCGGTATCGGAATCGTCTTCCTCTGAGAAACGGGCTAACTGACTAAAAAGAAATGGCTCCTCAGGTAGGACTCGAACCTACAACCCTTCGGTTAACAGCCGAATGCTCTGCCATTGAGCTACTGAGGAGTGTCGCGGGATGCGCCGGGAAGACGCGTCCCTAGTTGCCGCTATTCATAATATCATCCGCGCCCCGTACTGAAAACCGGCACTTTCCGCCCAATACCCGGCGTCTGTGGCGGCGATTTTTGTTACCCTGATGTCACACAGGCATAACGCCTGTCCGCAAAGTTGGTTCTCGTTCCCACGAGGTGTGTATGCCGGGAGGTCGCGGTTTGCTCTGGACTCTTGCTTGCTTATTTCTGTTTGTTGCCATCCTATCCGCGGAAGATAACTCTGCGCCGACCGCGCCTCCGAAAGTAAAACAGGAGGCCGTGGAAGACACCGTCCAGGGGCACAAGATTGCCGACCCGTATCGCTGGCTGGAGGATCCGGGCAGCGCCGATACGCAGGAATATGTGCGCCAGGAATTGGCCTACACGCGCAGCATCCTCGATCCGCTTCCCGGACGCGAGCAAATCCAAAAACGGCTGACGGAACTGCTTTCGATCGGCACCATTACGGCGCCGCAAGTCGCGGGTCCTTACTACTTCTATACGCGCCGCGAAGGTTCGCAGAACCAGCCGATTCTCTTTGTCCGCGAGGGCATTCATGGCAAAGACCGCGTGCTGGTGGATGTGAACCAGTTGGCGTCGGATGGCACGGTCGCGCTGGACTGGTGGTTCCCTTCCGAGGACGGCAAATTCGTGGCGTACGGCACCTCGGCAAGCGGCTCGGAAGAGAGCACGCTGCACCTGATTGAGAGTGCCACCGGAAAGCTTCTGCCTGACATTATTGATCGCACGCGCTTTGCCAGCGTCGCCTGGAAGAAGGACAACTCTGGGTTTTACTACACTCGCCATCCTAAGAAAGGCGACGTGCCGGCCGGGGAAGAAGTTTATCACGTCAAAGTTTTCTATCACACGCTGGGGAGCGACTCCGCGAACGATCCGCTGATCTTCGATTCAATGACCGTGGGCGAAGGCCACACCGCGCAGGACATTCCGTCGGTGCAGTTGGCCGACGATGATGACCGCTGGTTGCTTACCACCGTATTCCAGGGTTGGGCCAAGAGTGAACTGTACTTGCAGGACCTGAAGGCGGGAACTGCACCCGTCGAGCTTACCCAGCGCAAGAACTTCCTTTACAGCGGAGAGATTTTCCAGGGCAAGCTTTACATCGTTACCAATGAAGATGCGTCGCGATATCGTGTGTTTACCGTGGATGCGGCCAATCCCAAGCGCGACAACTGGAAAGAAATTATCCCTCAGACCGATGCTGTCTTGCAGGGTGTGAGCGTGCTGGGCGGCAAACTGTTCGCGCAATATGAAAAGAATGCCAGCTCGCAGCTCAAGCAGTTCGAACTGGATGGCAAACCGATTGGTGACATTTACCTGCCCGCGATTGGAACTGTCTCCGGCATATTTGGCAAGTGGGACCGCAAGGAGACGTTCTTTGGGTTTCAGTCGTTCACCGTCCCGCCTTCGGTGTATCAAGTAGATTTCTCCACGCGCCAGACTTCGCTATGGGACAAAGTTGACGCGCCGGGTATTGATCCCTCGGCGTATGAAGTCAAGCAGGTCTGGTATGCGTCGAAAGATGGAACCAAAGTTCCGATGTTTGTTTTTCATAAGAAAGGGTTGCCGCTCAACGGCAAGAATCCCACGCTGCTGACCGGGTATGGAGGCTTCAACATCAGCCTGACCCCCAGCTTCGTCGGCGGGCGTTATCTGTGGCTGGAACATGGAGGTGTTTTTGCCGTGGCCAACCTGCGAGGCGGCGCGGAGTTTGGCGAAGACTGGCATCGCGCCGGCATGCTGGAGAAAAAACAGAATGTGTTTGACGACTTCATCGCCGCCGCGGAGTTTCTGATTTCCGACAAGATCACCAACAAAGAACATCTTGCCATTCAGGGTGGTTCGAACGGCGGCCTGCTCATGGGCGTGATGATCACGCAGCGTCCGGATTTGTTCAAGGCCGTCGTCTGCCAGGTCCCGTTGCTCGACATGCTGCGTTATCAGAATTTCCAGATTGCCAAGTTGTGGATTCCGGAATATGGATCAGCGGAGGATCCCAAGCAATTCGAGTGGCTTTATGCGTACTCGCCCTACCATCACGTGAAGGCGGGAACGGAATATCCGGCGATCATGTTCATGACCGCGGACACCGACACGCGCGTCGATCCCATGCACGCTAAGAAAATGGCCGCGCTGATGCAAGCGGAGGCTGCGAACGGCCAAAGCCACGAGCGTCCTATTTTGTTGCGGATTGAGCCGAAGGCCGGCCATGGCGCCGGGAAACCGATTGCCAAACAGATTGAAGAAGGGACCGACATCTACTCGTTCCTGTTCTGGCAACTGGGCGTAAAACCGTAAATTGAGGGATCGATTTCGCTCTGCGGGGGATCGATCCTTCCGTCTATTAAATCGTGACACTAGCCTGAGTTTGCGCATTTTTTGTGCTTCCGCTATTCTCGCAGTCGCCTCACAACCTGGTCGAGATTCAGTCCGAGGGAAACTCATGCGCGCCATCTTCACGATTCCGCTGTTCGCTATTCTGATGCTCTCGGCAATGTTTACTCAGCTGGCTAGCGCAGAAACGCCGAGTTCACTCAATCTCATGCCTCTGCCCTCGAGTCTGCAAATGGGAACGGGGCAACTCGTGGTGGATCCTTCTTTCACTGTCGGCATCAGCGGCGTGGACGATCCAGTATTGCGGCGCGCCGTCGACCGCTTCTTGAACGATCTTCGCCGACAGACGGGAATGCCGCCCCTGGATATGAAAGTGGGTGACGCCTCGAAGGCGGCGCTCGTGATCAGCGCCGAGCGTGCCAGCAGAGCGGTGCAAGAACTGGGCGAGGATGAATCCTATTCATTGGAGATCACGACTTCGGGAGCAAAGTTAACCGCGCCGACTTCGCTGGGCGCGATGCACGGTCTGCAAACCTTTCTGCAGTTGGTCGCCCCAACCCCTGCCGGCTTCGCGGTACCAGCGTTGAACATTCAGGACAAGCCTCGCTTCCCCTGGCGGGGATTGATGATCGATTCAGGCCGGCATTTCATTCCGCTCGATGTTCTGAAGCGTAATCTCGACGGCATGGCGGCCGTGAAGATGAACGTGTTTCACTGGCACCTCTCGGAGAACCAGGGATTCCGCGTGGAGAGCAAGAAATTTCCCAAACTCCAGGATATGGGTTCGGACGGGTTCTACTACACGCAAAACGAAATTCGCGACCTGATCGCATACGCGCACGACCGTGGCATTCGCGTCATTCCGGAGTTTGATATGCCGGGGCATAGCACGGCGTGGTTCGTGGGATATCCCGAACTGGCCAGTGCTCCGGGGCCGTTTATGATCGAACGGAAGTGGGGAGTTTTTGATCCCGCCATGGACCCCACCAAAGAAAGCACCTATAAATTTCTAGACAAATTTATTGGCGAGATGGCCAAGCTTTTCCCCGACCAGTTTTTCCATATTGGGGGCGACGAGGTGAATGGAAAGTTTTGGGACACCAATCCCAAGATCCAGGAATTCATGCATTCGCATGCCATAAAAGACAATGCCGGGTTGCAGGCATATTTCACGGCACGGGTGCAGAAGATCGTCAGTAAGCATGGAAAGACGATGATGGGCTGGGATGAAATTCTCCAACCCGGATTTCCCAAAGACATTGTCATTCAATCGTGGCGTGGACAGGAGTCGCTGGCGCAGGCTGCCAAGCTCGGTTATCGGGGCATTCTTTCTTCCGGGTATTACATCGATCTGATTCAGTCCGCGGCGCGGCATTACGCGGTGGATCCCATGTCCGGCGGCGCAGCCAGCCTGAGCCCGGAAGAAAGTGCGCGCATTCTGGGCGGCGAAGACACCATGTGGTCGGAATATGTTTCCCCGGAAAATATCGATTCGCGCATCTGGCCGCGCACGGCGGCGATTGCCGAGCGTTTTTGGTCGCCGCAGAACGTGACGGATGTGAATTCCATGTATCGGCGGCTGGAGGTTGTCAGCCGGTGGCTGGACTGGTTGGGCCTTACCCATAATTCGAGCTACGCGCCCATGCTGCGGCGCATCGCTGGAACGGACGATATTTCAGCTTTGCGTGTGCTCGCGGACGTCGTGGAACCGGTGAAAGGCTACACCCGTGAGGAGACGAGTCCGGCTGAGCCTACGAGCCTGGTACCGTTGAATCGGCTGGTGGATGCGGCGCGTCCGGAGAGTTCGACAGCCCGCCAGTTTGCCGCGCTGGTGGATTCTTTGGTGGCCGGAAAGGCGGACGCAGGCACAAAAGCCCAGATACGAACATGGCTCGTGCTCTGGAAAGAAAACGACGCCAAACTTCAGCCGCTGGAAGAGAAGAGTTTTCTGTTAAAGGAAGTTGCACCGCTCTCGCAAAGTCTTTCAGCGCTGGCAGCGGCGGGACTGGAATCCATGGACTACCTCGACCGCAGCGAGCGTCCCCCGGATGCCTGGAGAGCGCAGCAAATGGTCGTCGTGAAGCAGGCGCTGGAGCAGAAAGCACAGCTTCTGATCATGGTTGCGCCGGCGATACAAAAACTGGTTGATCCCAGCGCGCCACCGGCGGCGGCACCGCCTGAGAACTAGGCGGAGACGGCCTCTGACGTTCATAAAATGAAGCGTAGCCGCACGGAATAGTGTCTAATAACGCAGTGTCTTCTGACCGCAAACTGGCTAAAGATCAAGTCCCCAAACGCCAAAGGCTGAGTGCCGTTCTTCCATTAGTCTGGGAGTTGGTGCGTCCCCGCCGTGCCTTGCTGGCTTTTGGCTTCCTGTTGATGGTCATCAACCGGGTTTGCGGGCTCGTCCTTCCGTACTCCCAAAGATTTCTGATCGATACGGTCATCCTCAAACATCACATTGAAGGCCTCAAACCGCTGGTCTCGATCGTGTTGGCGGCAACCATTGTTCAAGGGATCACTTCATTTTCGCTGACCCAACTTTTGTCGAAGGCGGCGCAGCGACTGATCACGGAACTGCGTCAAAAAGTGCAGGCCCACATTGGCCGCCTGCCGATATCGTTTCACGACTCCACGAAGACGGGTGTACTGGTGTCGCGGATCATGAGCGATGTCGAGGGAGTGCGCAACCTGATCGGCACGGGCCTCGTGGATTTCTCTGGAGGCCTGGTCACAGCCAGCATTGCGTTGGTGGTGTTGCTACGGATTAGCACGCTGATGACTGGGCTCGCATTCGGATTTCTGTTGTGCTTTGGGCTGGCACTGGGTAAGGCGTTTGGGACACTGCGTCCCATTTTCCGCGAGCGGGGCAAGCTCAATGCCGAAGTCACAGGACGACTCTCCGAATCACTTGGCGGCATGCGGGTAGTGAAGGGATACCACGCCGAAGAGCGCGAAGAGAAAGTTTTTGCGAGTGGAGTGAGGCGGTTGCTGGCGAACGTGATCAGCAGTTTGACCGCCACGTCGCTCATGAGCCTTTCGGCCAGCCTGCTGACGGGTGTGGTTGGGGCCATGATCATGTATATCGGCGTTCATCAGATCAGCGTGGGGACCCTCACCATTGGCGGCTTCTTTACTTACACGTTGATGCTGGGCTTCCTGGTGATACCGATTGTTCAAATCGTCCAGATTGGAACCCAGCTCACGGAAGCGCTGGCAGGGTTGGAACGCACCCATGAAATTCTGAGCGAGCGTCCGGAAGATCAGGACCCGCGACGCACCGTGGCCCTGCCGGAGATCAAGGGCAACCTTGATTTCGAGCACGTGAACTTCAGCTATGACGGCAAGAGAACAGTGCTGCATGACGTATCGTTCCACTCCGCGCCGGGGACGGTGACCGCCCTAGTCGGATCGTCAGGCTCGGGAAAATCCACGACCATTGGATTGATTTCCGCTTTTTATGTTCCCACCGAGGGAAGAGTGCTGGTGGATGGAATTGATTTGAGCACGGTCAAGCTGGATTCCTACCGCACCAAACTGGGCGTGGTCCTGCAGGAATCGTTTCTGTTTGATGGCTCGATTCGCGACAACGTGTCATTCTCACGGCCGGAGGCAAGCGAAGCGGACGTGATTCGCGCCTGCAAAATCGCCCGTGTCGACGAGTTCGCCGAGAGCTTCGCCGACAAGTACGACACGATTGTTGGCGAGCGCGGGGTCAAGCTTTCCGGCGGCCAACGACAGAGAATTTCCATCGCACGGGCCATTCTGGCCGAGCCGCGCATCTTGATTCTGGATGAGGCGACCTCCAGTCTTGATTCGGAATCGGAGTCATTGATTCAGCACGGGCTTTCGTATCTTATGCAGGGGCGCACGACATTTGTGATCGCGCACCGGCTCTCGACTATTCGTCGCGCCGACCAGATTCTGGTGATGGAGCAGGGACAGATCGTTGAGCGCGGCACCCACGAACAGCTGTATGAACTTCGCGGGCGCTATTACGATCTCTACACCAAACAGCATGGAGTCGAAACCAACCTGTTCCTGGCGCCGGGCGAAGGCGATCCCAAGCCGGCGCAGGATGGCGACGCTGGCGACGGCGAAGATGCCAAAGTCGACGCTTTGCGGTTGGTCAAAGGACAAATCCGTTGAACCAAACTTCCACCATCGCCATTCGCACAGAGAATGTGTGCCGCCATTATCAGATGGGGGAATCGCTGATTCGTGCTGTGGACGGCATATCGATCAACGTACCGTCCGGAGAGTTTGTCGCCTTACTGGGAACTTCCGGATCGGGTAAATCGTCTTTGTTGAATCTGATTGCGGGATTGGACCGTCCGACTTCCGGAAGCGTGATCGTGCAAGGCAGAAATTTGGCGGAGCTTTCGCGGGAGGATCTGGCCAAACATCGGTTGCACACCGTAGGCATGGTGTTTCAGTCTTTCAACTTGATCCCCAGTATGAGCTTGATGGAAAACGTGGAGCTGCCCATGCGCTTCGCGGAAGTGGATCGAAGCAAGCGTGAGGGCCTGGCCCAAAAGGCATTGGATCGCGTGGGGCTGGGGGCGCGGGTGCGTCATCGACCGACGGAACTTTCCGGCGGCGAACAGCAGCGAGCTTCGCTGGCGCGGGCATTGATCAATCAGCCGCAGCTTTTACTGGCCGACGAGCCGACAGGCAATCTGGACAGCCGCACCGGCACCGAGATCATGAATTTTATTCGCGAGTTCAATGAATCGCTGGGGATGACCGTCGTGATGGTGACGCATGAACGCGCCCTGGCCGAACGTTACGCCAAGCGCATGATTTTTCTGGCGGACGGAAAGCTGATCGACGATCAGGCGAATGTCACAACGCCGAGCACTGGCGCGCAGAGCGGAGGCAATCTGTGAAGCTTTACGACTCGACCGAACTTGCGCTGCGTAATTTGCGGGAGTCGCTTTTGCGCAATTCGCTGACCACCCTGGGCATCTCGGTGGGCGTGGCTTCGCTGGTCGCGATGGTTTCGCTGGGAATTGGCCTGCAACAACTGACGGCACGGAGGCTACAGAAATCCGGCCTGTTTGACACGGTGGTCGTAACCTCCCGGCGCGATTTGCGAAGCTACAACCGCGAGCAGGAAGAAAATGGGCCGGCTCCCGCTGAGAGTCCGGTTCTTGATGAAGCTGCTCGTCAGAAGATTGCGCAATTGCCCAACGTGCTGGAAGCATATCCCGATATTCGCTTTATCACCGAACTTCAGTTTGACGCCAAACCACACCTCAGCATGGTGGCGGGACTTCCCGCTTCCGCCCGGAGCAACGATGCGTTTGACGGCGTGCAAGGCAAGTTTTTCTCCTCGGAAACCGCGACGGAGGCCATTCTGCAGAAGTCGTTTGCTGAGGAATTGCTGGGCAAGACGTCAAAGGCGGGGGCTGAGGAAGTGAACGTTGCTGATCTGGCAAAACCGCTAATCGGCAAAGAATTGGTCATGCAATACGCAGAACGTACCGCGTCCGCTGATGCAGGAACTGCCGGAAATGGCCAGCGCCCCCCAACTGGCAGCGTGGAGAATTCGCTGGGTGCGGCCTACTCTGTGGTCTCGCACCAGCAAAAGCTGACGATTGTCGGCGTCGTCGATCTTGATCCCGAAAGCATGCGTGGGCCTACCCGGGCTCGCGTGTTCGTTCCTTTGAAGCTTGCTGAACGTTTGCACGTCATGCAACCCAACGACCTGCGGGACACCACTCGCGTAGCTGGCAGTACGCCTGCTTATACCGCGGTAAGCGCAAGGGTCAGGAAGACCAGTGACATTCAGTCCGTGGAAACCGCGGTCAAGAAGATGGGATTCAACGCCCTCTCGATTATTGACGCGACCCGCAGCGTACAGCAGTTTTTTCGGGTGCTGGATGCGTTTCTCATAATTTTTGGGGGTATGGCCTTGGCTGTCGCCTCGATCGGGGTCGTAAACACGCTGGTGATGGCCATCCTCGAGCGCCGCCGCGAAATTGGGATCATGAAAGCTCTCGGCGCCAGTGATGCAGATGTGAAAGGACTCTTCTTTGCCGAGGCCGGGGCCATGGGTCTATTCGGCGGAGTGGTGGGAGTCGCGCTAGGCTGGTTGATTGGGCAGGTCATCAATCTGGGAATGAACATTTATTTAAAGAGTCTGCATTTCCCGCCGGAAAAAATATGGCTGGTGCCGTGGTGGTTGGTTATTTTCGCGATTCTGTTTGCGATTATCGTCAGCTTGCTTTCGGGCTTGTATCCCGCGAGCCGCGCCGCCAAACTCGACCCAGTACAGGCGTTGAGATACGAATAGGAGATTGTGATGCTAGGTTCTAATAAAATTGTAGCTTTTGTGCCCACCCGGGATTACGCCCTAGCCCGGGCATTTTATGAGGGCAAGTTAGGGCTGCAGTTTATTACTGAGGATGGGTTCGCACTTCAGTTGGACGCCAACGGCATCAGGGTCAGAGTGGCAAAAGTCCCGGAGTTCAAGCCTGCGCAATTTACAATCCTGGGATGGGAAGTTTCAGGTATCGAGAACGTTGTGGCCGATCTGATGAAAAAAGGCATTCTCTTCGAGAAGTACGGGCTGCCGGGCCAGGACGAGGAAGGAATTTGGAGCGCCCCCAGCGGAGCCAAAGTAGCCTGGTTCAAAGATCCGGACGGAAACATTCTGTCACTGTCGCAACATCCCTAAGACGATCGAATTCGCGAATTCATACATTCTCTCTAGCGTTTCTGCTTGCACTACTTTGTTCCGTCGCTCATGGGCAGGGCCGGATTGATTGCAATGCTCTCCACAGCCGCATTCTCGGAGAAGCCGTTCACTATTGCGTCCTGCTGCCGCCTGGCTATGATGCAGCCGTCGCCAGTCATTCTTCTCAGCGCTACCCTGTCCTCTACTATTTGCATGGGCTTGGCGACAACGAGCAGTCTCTTTTCAAGTCTGGCGGATGGAACTTGGTCGAAGACCTTCGCCAGCAACACAAGATTGGAGATTTCCTCATCGTCGCCCCGGAAGCGAAGGGCAGTTTCTACATCAACTCCGCCGATGGGAAAGTACGGTACAGCGATTTCTTTCTGCACGAGTTTATTCCCTACATTGAAAGCAAGTATCGGGTTGGCCTGGGCCGCGGCTCCAGGGCCATCAGTGGTATCTCCATGGGAGGCTACGGAGCGCTGCGTTTCGCGTTTGCCAATCCTGGACTATTTTCGTCAGTCAGCGCGCAAAGCGCGGCGTTGATGACGGAGTCGCCACAGGAGCTCACGTCTGCGATGCGTTCCGGTACGCCACTGGGCGAACTTCTGGGTTCAGTGTTTGGAAACCCTGTTAACACGGCACATTGGAAACAGAATGATCCGTTTTTTCTTGCCAAACAAAACAAGGCGTCCATTGGAAGACTCGCGATCTACTTTAACTGCGGACGCGACGACGAATTCAGCTTTGAAGTGGGCGCACAGGCGCTGGATAAGCAACTTCAAGCGGAAGGCATCAAGCACGAGTTTCACCTTTATCCCGGCAATCACGGCGCCAGCTATTTTCTCTCCCATCTGGGCGAGACCATGGAGTTCCACTGGAAAGCTTTCGAAGCCAACAAGTGAGACTTCGGAAATGATATTCTCTCGTTTCTCATATGAAGCTCCTCGGCATTGACGTTGGCACCGGCGGCACGCGTGCTGTAATCCTTTCTGAAACCGGAAAAGTTCTGGCTTCCGCAACTCATGAGCATGCGGCATTCGCTTCGCCTCAAGTCGGATGGGCGGAACAAGACCCACATGATTGGTGGCAGGCGGGCGCTGGGGCCATCAAAGAGGTCTTGCAGAAGGCCGGCATTACGGGCAATGACATCTCCTGTATCGGATTGGCCGGGCAAATGCACGGCGCGGTCTTGCTGGATGAAAACAATCAGGTGCTGCGGCCCGCGCTCATCTGGTGCGACCAGCGCACGCAAGCGCAATGCGACTGGCTCACGGAAACGATCGGTGCAGCTCGCATTATCGAACTTACCTGCAATCCGGCGCTCACGAATTTCACACTCACCAAACTGCTGTGGGTGCGGGAGCACGAGCCTGAGATCTGGAAACGCTTCCGCCGGGTTCTGCTCCCAAAGGACTACGTGCGGTTTCGCCTCACCGGGGAGCAAGCCATTGACATGGCCGACGCCTCGGGGACGTTGATGCTCGACGTTGCCCATCGGCGCTGGTCGGAACCCATGATGGCCGCGGCGGGTTTACCCATGAGCTGTTTGCCGCGTCTGTTTGAATCGCCGGAGGTGTGCGCGCGGATTTCCGCTGAAGGAGCGGCGGCCACTGGGCTGAAGGCGGGCACACCGGTAGTGGCCGGAGCCGGAGATCAAGCCGGAGGAGCGGTTGGAATGGGCATTGTGCGTCCGGGAAGCGTGAGCGCGACCATCGGAACGTCGGGCGTTGTTTTTGCCGCGACCGACCATCCCGCCATGGATGCGCAAGGGCGTGTCCACACTTTCTGTCACGCAATCCCGCAACAATGGCACGTTATGGGCGTGACCCAGGCCGCCGGACTTTCCCTGCGGTGGTTCCGGGATTTGCTGGCCACGCCTGGGGCAAGTATCTCGTATGACGAGTTGACTCGCGAGGCCAGTGCAGTTCCCGCCGGATCGGCGGGCGTTCTTTGGGCACCATATCTGATGGGAGAACGTACTCCTCATCTGGATCCAAAGGCACGTGGCGCTTTGGTCGGATTCACCGCGAGCCACACCCGTGGGCATGTGGTGCGGGCCATCCTGGAAGGAGTTGCGTTCAGCCTGAAAGACACATTTTCTCTATTCGAACTCATGCACGTTCCTGTCACTTCCATACGGCTGGGAGGCGGTGGAGCGAGGTCGGCACTCTGGCGGCAGATCCAGGCGGATGTTTACGGACACGAAGTGGAAATTGTCGAAGCCGAAGAAGGCGCCGCTTATGGCGCTGCGCTGCTTGCCGGCGTGGGCACGAAGCATTGGACTTCGGTGGAAGAAGCCTGCGCCGAAGCGGTACAGGTTGCTCAACGGGTCCAACCCGCCGGCCCGTCAAAGGACGCCCTCCAGCGGCAGTATCTTTTATATAGAGAGCTGTACGTCGCGCTCAAACCTCTATTTGCCCAAATGGGTGGATGATTGACAAAGCCGCTGGCATCCGTTAATGTTCCGCTCGGAAAACGCTTGCCGCTTCACCAAATCGATTATCTTCGGGCCTGTACGCTGTTAGTCTGAGACCCTAATATGTTGCTGGAATCCCTTCGGGAAGAAGTTCTGGATGCCAATCTCGAGTTAGTGCGCCGGGGCCTGGTGCTGTACACATTCGGAAACGTCAGCGGTATCTCCCGCAAGGACGGTTTGATCGCCATTAAACCCAGCGGCGTGCCCTACGAAAGCATGAAAGCGCAGGACATTGTGATCGCGGATCTGGACGGCCGGGCCGTAGAAGGTTCACTTCGACCATCGTCGGACTTGGCCACGCATATTGAGTTGTACAAGCGCTTTCTCACAGCTGGCGGCGTGGCCCACACTCACTCCGAGTTTGCCACGGCATGGGCGCAAGCGCGGCGTCCCATTCCCTGCCTCGGCACCACTCATGCGGATTACTTCCACGGCGCGGTGCCGGTGACCGCGGGCCTCACGCCCGAAGAAATCGCCGGCGACTACGAGAAAAATACCGGGTTGGCCATCCGCCGCCTCTTTGACAAGCTGGGTACCGACGACATCCCAGCCGTGCTGGTGGCCGGTCACGCGCCTTTTTGCTGGGGCCAGAGCGCCTCCGACGCATCTCATAACGCAGTCATCCTGGAAGCGGTGGCTCGCATGGCATACTACACGCTGGCAATTGCGGCGGACGCGGGTCCCATCTCGTCCGAGCTCCACGATAAGCACTATCTCCGCAAACACGGAAAAAACGCCTACTACGGACAGGTCCCGACCAAATGAATCCTGCGCTCGTCCTGATGGATGCAAACCGGCTGGTCCACCTGGCACCAGTGGACTTTGTCATCATCATTTTCTATTTCGCCCTGGTTCTGGCCATTGGCTTTTATCTGCGTGGACGGGCCAACACCGGCGAAGACTTTTTCATGGCGGGACGCGAGATGACCGCCTGGGTTGCCGGTTTGAGCTTTCTCTCCGCCAATCTTGGGGCGCTCGAACTGATGGGCTGGGCGGGCTCAGCTTATCAGTACGGCATCCTAGCCACGCACTGGTACTGGATCGGCGCTATCCCGGCGATGCTGTTTTTGGCGCTGGTGATGATGCCGTTTTATTACATCTCCAAAACCCACTCGGTTCCGGGATATCTCAAGCTGCGTTTCGGTGAGCCGAGCCGTGCACTTTCCGCTGTTTCATTCGCGTTCATGACGGTGCTGATGAGCGGCGTGAACATGTTTGCCATGGCCAAGGTCATGCAAATTGTGTTGGGATGGGACATCAATTTCAGCATTTGGGTCTCATCGCTCACCGTTGCCATCTACGTCACGTTGGGAGGATTGCGTTCCGCGATTTTCAATGAAGTGCTGCAATTCTTTCTAATCTGGGCGGGCGCGTTACTGATCCCAATCCTCGGACTCTACGAGGCCGGCGGCTGGAACAACTTGAAGGTGCTCATCACACAGCGGGCCTCCAACGAGTATGTTCACCTATGGTCGGGGCTGGGCCATTTCAGCACCAATCCGATGGGTATTCATTGGACCGGAATCGTGTTTGGCCTGGGCGCAATCCTTTCCATGGGGTACTGGACCACCGACTTTCTAGTGGTGCAGCGCATCCTCGCCGCCAAGGACATCCGTAGCGCGGAGCTGGCCCCCATCATCGGCGCCGGATTCAAGATGTTCGTTCCCATTATCGTCATTCTGCCCGGGCTGCTGGGACTGGGACTGCTTCCCATGACGCTGGTCCCGGAGTCGCTGGCGACCGCCGGCAAGCACAGCTACAACGAAGTCCTGCCGCTCATGCTCGCCCGTTACTGTGGTCCTGGATTGCTTGGCCTCGGAATCACGGCCTTGATCGCGGGATTCATGTCTGGCATGGCCGGCAACGTGAGCGCCTTCACCACCGTCTGGACCTATGACATTTACCGGGCGCTGATCAACAAGAAGGCCAGCGACGCGCACTATGTAAGCATGGGCCGCTGGACCACGGTGATCGGCGTCCTGATCAGCGTCGGCACGGCATATCTGGTCATGCAGTTCGCCAGCATCATGGATTATGTGCAGGCATTGTTCAGTTTCTTCATCGCACCGCTATTTGGCACCGTTGTGCTGGGCATGCTCTGGAAGCGGGCGACCGGCCCGGCCGGGTTCTGGGGACTGCTCTGCGGGACCCTCTCTTCGATCAGCATGTGGGTCTGGGTAAAAGTTGATCCCTCCGCGCTGCGCTACGTGGCCTTGTCGCCGGACGCCAAGGCCCTGGCCCAGGATATGTATCAGGCGCTCTGGTCATTCGTTGTGTGCGTTACCGTGACGGTGGTGGTGAGTCTAGCAACCAAGCCTAAGCCGGATGCCGAATTAGCGGGCTTGGTTTATGGACTGACGCACGTGCCTTCGGTGGGAGAGCTCCCCTTCTACCAAAAGCCGATTTTCTGGGCGGGCGTGGTCGTACTGGTTTTTGTGATACTGAACATTATCTTCTGGTAGGAAATGGTGGGTGACGACGATGCAAGAAGGCGGAATATCCATCTGGTTCTTTATCGGTGTCTCGCTGCTGGTGAACGGGGCGCTGATCTGTGGCGCAGGAATTTATGAGTATGCCAACCCGCCACTACAGAAAGTCGTTCTTTTTGAAAAGCACGCCGCCATCTGGTGGGGTGCGGTGTTGTTCGTCAGCGGGATATTCTATTGCTTGCGTTTCTCGCCGAAGCGGTTGGCGGATAAGTAGTCAGTTTCTAAATTGATTTATATAAAGAGGACAGTGTATTCATGGCGAACAAGAAAATGACTATGGGACTGATCGTGGGAAACCGGGGATTTTTCCCCGGCCACCTGGCGACCGAGGGACGCGAAGAGATGACCCGCGCACTGGCACAGGCTGGCATCGACTGCGTCGTGCTGGGCCCGGACCAAAGTAAACACGGCGCGGTGGAGACCCACGAGGAAGCCAAACGCTGCGCCAAGCTTTTTGAGGACAACCGCCATCGCATTGATGGCGTCATTGTTTCGCTGCCAAACTTTGGCGACGAACGCGCCATTGCCGACACTCTTCGTCTGGCTCGTCTCGATGTTCCCGTACTCATTCAGGCCACCCCGGATGCCACTGCCAAGATGACCATCGCTTTCCGGCGTGACAGTTTCTGCGGCAAAATGTCGGCCTGCAACAATCTTATGCAGTACGGCATCCCCTATTCCCTGACCACCCTGCATACCGAGGCCCCGGATTCCGACGAATTCCGCAAAGATTTATCCTGGTTTGCCTCGGTTTGCCGCATCGTTGACGGTTTCCGCAATCTGCGGGTCGGCAGCATTGGCGCGCGTCCGGCGGCTTTCAACACAGTGCGCTATAGCGAGAAGATCCTTGAATCCCAAGGAATCTCGGTTGAGACACTCGATCTATCCGAGGTCCTGGGACGAATAAACAAATTAGCCGACACTCACGCGGGCGTTCAAGCCAAGCTGGCGGACATCCACAAATACGTGCCGACGGGAAATGTTCCGGCCGCGGCACTCATGAAGATGGCGAAGCTCGGTTATGTAATCGATGACTGGATGAAAGCGACGGACGTAAAAGTAAGTGCAGTGCAATGCTGGACGGCACTGGAAGAATTTTTTGGCGTGGTCCCTTGCACCATCATGAGCATGATGAGCAACAACCTGATTCCCAGCGCCTGCGAAGTGGATGTGTGCGGCACGATTAGCATGTACGCTCTGGCGCTGGCGTCGGAAACGCCCAGTGCGCTGCTCGACTGGAACAACAACTACGGCGACGATCCCGACAAGGCGGTGTGCTTCCACTGCAGCAACCTACCCAAACATTTCTTCCAGGAATTTCGCATGGACTTTCAGGAAATCATTGCCGGGACCGTGGGCAAGGAAAATACTTACGGCACGGTCGTAGGCCGCGTTAAACCCGGAGCCATGAGCTATGCCCGTTTTTCGACCAGCGACCGCGATGGTGTCATGCGTGGATACGTGGGGGAGGGCGCGTTTACCAATGATCCCCTGAATACCTTCGGCGGCGCGGGCGTGGTCGAGATCCCGCACATGCAGAAATTGCTACGCTACATCTGCGAGAACGGATTCGAGCATCATGTCGCTGCCAACTTCTCCAGTGTTGCGGGCGCGACCCATGAGGCCATGTCCCGTTATATGGGCTGGCAGATGCACTGGCATCGCGACTGAGGTCCCGGGAAACCGATGGCTATTGTTGCTGGAGTTGACTTCGGTACTCTGAGCGTTCGCGTGTCCATAGTGGACAGCAAACGCGGCCTGCTGGCCTCCGCCGTCTCTGAATATCCCCTCCATCGCAAGCGGGACGATCCCGACTACGCGACTCAATCGCACGACGATCACATGCGTGCGTTGGCGACCGCCACTCGGCAGGCTGTAAAGGAAGCCGGGATATCCGGCGATCAGGTCGAAGCCATCGCACTCGACACCACCGGTTCCAGCGTCATTCCCGTCGCCGCCGGCCTTGTTCCTCTGGATGAGTACTACCTTTGGTGCGATCATCGCGCCAAAAGTGAAGCCGCGGAAATCACAGAGTTAGCGCACCGGGAGAAACTCCAGGTCATCGAGTGGTGCGGAGGCGTGTATTCCTCGGAATGGGGATTTGCCAAGCTGCTGCATTGGCTGCGTCACAACCCCGACAAGCGCGATAAATTTGTATCTGCATTTGAGCATTGCGACATGGTCGCCGCCACTCTGTGCGGGATCACCGATCCCAGGCAGGTGAAGCGCAGCGTCTGTGCGATGGGACACAAGTGGATGTGGAACGCTCGATCTCGGCGGCCTTCCCGCAGAAACTTTTCTGACCAAACTCGACCCACTACTGGCAGGCGTGCGCGCCAAACTGGATGGCGATTATGAGACTTCGGACAAAATTGCCGGGAGCCTTTCAGCAACCTGGGCAGAGAAGCTCGGATTGAAAGCGGGAATTCCGATTCCCGTCGGCGCTTTTGATGCCCACTGGGATGCAATTGGGGCGGGAGCCAAAGAGGGCGACGTGGTCAATGTGGTCGGCACCTCCACCTGCATCATCGCTTACGTCAAGAAGGCAGAATTGATTCCTGGTGTCTGCGGAGTGGTCCAGGGCAGTGTGCATCCACAATATACGGGAGTGGAGGCGGGACTTTCCGCTACCGGAGATATTTTTAGTGCGATAGCAAATCGTGCCAGCACCAGCGTTGCCAAACTTAGCAAAGGATTAGAAAACTATCGCGCCGGACAAACCGGATTGCTCAGGATGACCTGGGACAACGGCGATCGCACCGTGCTCGTGAACCCAAACCTGGGCGGCATGACGCTAGGGTGGAACCTGCAAAGCACCGCGCAGGATGAATTATTCGCTGCCATCGAAGGCACCGCGTTTCATACTAGAGTGATCCTCGACCAGATGAGCGAACACGGCGCGCCGACCTCGCGGGTAATTAACGGCGGTGGAATTCCGCTGAGCAACCCTGTACTCAATCAGGTGTATGCAAACGTGCTGGGCAGGCCAGTTCTAGTTCCAAGCAGCAAAGTCACCGGCATTGGTTCGGCGATCTTCGCGTTCCTGGCGGCAGGCATCTTTTCGACGATTGAAGAGGCGCAAAAGCAAATCTGCCCGTCGCACACGGTCTTCTCTCCCGAACCTGCGGCACAAAAGACTTACGATCAACTCTATGATTTGTATCGCCGCATCTATTTCGATTTTGGAAGACCGTTGGAAGGCAGCCGGTTCGGGGATGTGTTGCCGAATCTAATCAAGATCGCGCGCCAGTAGCCCACAGAGACTACGACCATTTGGTTTGCGCCGCTCGCTGAATCAAAACGTCTGCAGACTCGTAAACTCTTCCGTCCAGCTCCACCTTAATCGTGGGCCAATTCGCTGTGGCACTTAGATTTTCCGTATGGTCTTGCTGCACCAGGATCGTGTCTTCGGCCTTGGCGCCCTGGACCGTGGGATTCATGGCGAACGCCTGGTGATCAACGACAATCTCCGTAGAATCCGGCATGATGAGATATTCCCGCTCGCCGTATCCGGTAGCGCCGCCCTGGTGATGGAATTTCCATTCGCCCGGGTATCCCAGTGCCGCATACCATTCGGTCATCTGCTGGAAAATATCCGATATCTTCGCGCCCGATCTCAGTACATGCGAGTACTTCGAGTTCACAACCGCGGCGGCGTGCAACCGCTTCTTTAATTCAGCATCAAGCGGGCCGAAGTGGACAAACCGGGTCACGGACGAAGTCAGGCCCCATTTCCGGCCGCAAATGTTGACCATCGCATATTTCTCCACCGCCCGGTCGGAAGGCAGGGCATGGCGGAACCGCAGGATGCGGTCGTCAGACCCGATCAGTAAGACGGTCGGTCGAATGCCGCGCTGCATAAGCGCGTTGGCGATCATCGCCTCGATTTGACGCTCCGTCATCCCGGGCTCGACCTGGCGAGTAACTTGTTCTACCGCCTCGGCGGACTGCTGGCAGACCCAGCGGTATTTTAGAATTTCGGTGGGGGTCAATTGATATCGCAAAGGCGCGATATTTACTGTTGTACAACCTTCGCGCTCAACATCGCTGCCGATTGCTCCAGCGATTCCTAAAAGCTTTGTCAGGTCCGGCTGTTTTTCATACCAGTTCAACTCCACGGGCTCATATCCGAGGCCACCCAAACCATCCTCAATCAGCCGCGGAATTTCACTGTGCGCGGCGACCACAAACTTGCGCCCGTCCTTGGCGAGAAGGAGCGACGCGGCGCCGATTTCGCTGGCTCGTCCAACCTGGTTGTCGCCCACCCCGCCGGTCAGCCATTCAAAATTCCGCACCTGGGCCAGGAGAATGCCTGCGCATCGCTTCTGCTCCATGAATTCCTGCAGACGGCCAATCTTGGCAGAGATCTCGGCTTTCAGTTCAGCATCCGTGAAGGGTGGCATAGGCCTCGGTTGATTTCGCTTTCGTGCTTCAGAATAAACTAATTTACGTCCCAGACGTCGGCAAGTATACCGCGAAGAAATAAAGTGGCTAGATTTTTGGTATCGTGAATTCATGGGCCAGATTACATGCAGCGCACTTCTTTTCGATCTCGACGGAGTATTGATCGACTCCACACCAGCGGTAACCAGGGTTTGGACACAATGGGCTTTGGAACACGGATTCGATCCTGTCGAAGTCGTACACCGGGCCCACGGACGACCCAGCCTCTCGACCATCCGCGAGTATTTACCCAGCGCGGATCATGAGTTGGAGAATGGCAAAGTCGAACAGCAAGAGATCGAAGACCTGGAGGGTGTCGTCGCCTTGCCGGGAACGTGCGCTCTACTCAGTGCCCTTCCCTCGGACCGATGGACCATCGTCACGTCGTGCACGCGGCCGCTGGCAGAAGTCCGAATCCGCGCGGCGGGTTTGCCGATTCCGCAGCGATTGATCACATCGAGTGACATAACGAATGGCAAACCGCATCCGGAGCCTTACCTGAAGGGAGCCGCGGTGCTGGGATTTCCCATTCAGGAGTGTCTGGTATTCGAAGATGTTCCAGCGGGCATTCGCTCCGGCAAAGCCGCAGGCGCCCGAGTAGTTGCGTTTCGCACCACGCTCAAAGATTCAGAGCTCGAGAAGGCTGGCGCGGACTGGGTGGTGGATAATTGCAGCGCTGTTTCTCTCCTCGACACTCCACAGCCGGGAAAACCTCTAAAGATTTTGTTGCGTGATGACGCTGTCCCAGGCCCTTGTTTCCAGCCCGGCACGATTTCCGGACACGATTCCCGGTAAGCCAGAGGCGCCAAAAAAAGAGGGCTCGCGTTTTCACCGCGCGCCCCAAGTGCGCGCTGCACCCCGGCCAGGAGGATCTGGATTCCGGAGCGCAGCGCGCAATCTGTTCAATTTTTATGCGCCGTCGCCCGCGTGCAACACGCGAAACGTGCTGCCACCGTTCGACCAAACTAACAACAGCGCATCCTGGCCCTTGGGAACATCGGCCAGAGCCTTCTGAACGTCCGCCGCGCTTCCCACGTCGTGGCGATTCACCTGCACGATGACGTCGCCCCGCTGCAGGCCGGCATTGTCCGCCGCGCTTCCCGGCATCACGCGCTCCACCACTGCGCCTTGCACTTCGCTGGGCGCCTGGATTTGCTTGCGGATGTCGGGAGTAACGTCCGAGAGCCCAATGCCCCAGCGCGGTTTGCCATGGTCGGCGTCGCTGCTGCTGTTTCCCTCCGCGTCGCGGCTGCCCATCGCTTCCAGCGTCACCGGAAGCTCGAGGCTCTTGCCGTCACGCAGCACCGTCAGCTTAATGGTGGAGTCGGGTTTCTTTTGTCCGACTTCCATTTGCAACTGTCCGGCGTCACTTACGGTTTTTCCGTTAAGCTCCGTAATTACGTCCCCAACTTTCAGGCCGGCTTTTCCTCCCGGCGAATTGGGCTCGACCTGGCTGACAACCGCGCCGGTATCTTCTTTCATGTCGAAGAACTTTGAATTCTCCGGCGTTACGTCAGAGATCCCGATGCCAATGTACCCGTGCGTCACTTTGCCGTCGCGAATGAGGGTTTCGACGGTTGGCCGCACGATCTGGGCCGGAATGGCAAATCCCATGCCCGAGAAGGTTCCCGAAGGTGAGACCAGGAAGGTGTTGATCCCGACCACCTCTCCGCGAGCGTTCACCAACGGGCCACCGGAATTCCCCGGATTGATGGCGGCATCGGTCTGAATAAATTCACCGGGCTTGCGGCGGTCTTCGGAGAACGGATTGGGACGGTTAAGCGCGCTCACGATCCCGCGCGTTACCGTGAAGCGGAAACCATAGGGATTGCCGAACGCGAGCACGGTTTGACCCGGCCGCAGAACAGCGGAATCACCCCAGGGAACGCTGGGCAGGTCCTTGCCATCCACTTTGATGACGGCGAGGTCGGTTAGTTTATCGGAGCCAATCAGCTTCGCTTTCAGGATCCTGCGGTCGGTCATAGTCACCCGGATGTCTACCGCGCCATCAATCACGTGGTTATTGGTGACGATGTAGCCATCGGGCGAAATCACCACGCCGCTGCCAATTCCATGCTCGATTTGCGGCTGCGCGCGGCGGCCCCGAACTGGCCCCCGAACTGGCCCCCAAACTGGCCGAAAAATTGCTGCATGTCTTCCGGCACTTCGCTATTAGCAGCATCCGGTTTCTCCTGCGAGGTCACCGCAACATTCACGATGGCCGGAGTCACCCGGGCGGCCAGAGTCTCCATGGCTCGATCCAGCGACAGCAGCGCGGTGACGCTGTTGTCGTCCAGCGCCGGTGCCGCCGGCGCAGCCACAGCCGCCTTGGCGGTCGCGGGTTTAACGAGTTCATACCCGCCGAGCGAAACGGCGAGCGCCAACGCAAGCGCCGACGCCAGCAGTGGGCGATTCAGCATGTTTCTCCAATTTGCTTTTGTAAATCTAGTCATAGCCTTCATTTCTCCTTGTTATGCGATCTGGATCATTAGTGGTTAAACTAATTCTTTAGTTGATTGCGACACAAAGTAACCTCTAACTGTTCACCAAAAAACTCCTTAGGTTGATTTTGCCGGATTGGTAATTGTTGTTTGATGGGACGGGACGGTCACCCGCCAGACGCAGATCGTCCAATGGGCGAAGCCTTCGTCGTCCACGCGGAGACCTTGATAAACCAAAACTACCGATTGCAGCCGTGGGTTCGTCTCTTGCGGTGAGGCTTCGTTCGCTCCCATTTCCTTGCTGGGGCTGTAACTTGCGGGAATCACCTGGGGCTTGAGTTGCGACGAATCCGGTGTGGCTTCGCCCGGTTCAGTCATGCCTGTCTCATGCCGTGATATCGACGCCTTCGCCAGAACGGTTCCGAGCGTTGACTTGGCGATCGCACGGTTCGAGTGTCTTGCGGCCATTATGTTTGCAGGATGAACGGCGTCTGCCATCAACTTTAGTGGTGCGCTCGGCGGTAATCCCGTAACCATCGCCGAAGCCGATTCAGTACCCGTCGCCTTATCTTGGAATGACACCAACTCCGGTCCGCGAGCCGACAATCCGGCGCACACCATCGCGAATGCCGCCACCATCGCAATGGCCGGGGTCCACACCCGGGTGGCGCCCGCCCGATTCACGTCGAGAATCTGAGCCACCCGTTGCGAGGTTTGCCGCACCCGGCTTACCGCGGCTTGCGCCATCGCCAACCCGCGGCGCACAAAACTCTTCTCTGCCACCGCGACCAGGCATTGCGCATAAGCGCGGGCATTGGCGGTCGAAGCCAGCACCGCGTCATCGCAGGCCATTTCTCGCTCGAGAGATAGCTTGCTCTCGATCCACCACACCGCGGGATGGAAGAAAAACACCGCCCGCAGCAGCTTCTGCGCCAAGTTGGTCCAGTCGTCCCAGCGGCGAAGATGGGCCAACTCGTGCAGGAGTATAGTGTTCAGTTCTGCCGGCGAGAGTTCCCGCATGGTCCATGCTGGCAGCGCCACCACTGGTTCTATGAAGCCAATGGCCGTCGGCACCTGCAAGCTGTCCGAAACGCAGACCGTGACTCGCCGCACTGAACCAAATTCCTTTAACGTCGCCTGTAACGCAGGATCCAGGCTCGCAGTCTCGATGGTGACGCAATTCCTGCGGACGCGGTGCACCTGCCACAGTCCGATTCCAACTCTGAATAATCCAAGCACCGCGATCGCTGCCCAAATCGTGAACAGATACGTTGCCCATGCGCTGGGCATGGTCATCGCTGGATGAGCAGCCCCTGCCGAGCCCGCCGCGCCGCTTCGCACCAAAGCTCCTGCAAAAGGCAACGCCGCAATCGCCATTAGCGCCACAAACCATACCGCGAATCGGGTACCCGAATTTTTCCGGCCGGAGTTTCGCGCACCAATGACCCGCAATAACAGCCACGCAAATAGCGCAATGGCCGAGCCCTCCACCAAGCAGCTCACCATTCTCTCGGCGGAGAATTGCGCAACCGCATGCAGATTGAGCGCGGACGTCATCTACTCTTTCTCCTCCAGCATCTGGCGCAAACGACCCAGTTCTTCGGCTTCGATACTCTGGTCCTGCAGAATATTCAGGACCAGCAATTCGTGCGAATTCTTGAAAAAGCGGTTCACCAGATGGCGTACCTCGAAGCGGGTCGCTTCCTGCTGCCCCACCAACGGCATATACACGTGAGCGCGGCCGTCTTTCACGTGCTTCACGTAGCCCTTTTTCTCGAGGACGCGGATCGTCGTCAACACCGAGTTGTAGGCCAGCGGCTGCTTCTTGGGGAGCGACTCCTGCACCTGCTGGACGGTGGCCGACCCTTTCATCCACAACACGTCCATCAACCGAAGCTCGGCTTCGGTCAGGGTCACGGATTTTCTGGGCGGCATGGGCTGTTCTCCAGCGAAATAACGCTCTTTAAACTATTAGACGCGAGCGCATTCCAAACGTCAACTAGTGATTTAGTTGCAAGAAGTCGACCATTGGTTGCCCAATCGTTCCGAACTTAATCTTGAGATGGGGCTGCGGTTTGGCGGAGTAGAGGGGATTGGGGTGGGAAACGGGACTTGAACCCGCAACGTCCGGTGCCACAGACCGGTGCTCTACCGATTGAGCTATTCCCACCGCACCGATTCATTATAGCAATCGAAGCGGAAAGTGTGTGAGAAGCAAAGCACGCGGCTGCATCGTTTGTGCGGGCCCAAACCCCTGACCGCTGGAAAGGAAAGCGGATTCCTCCCGGGATAAATCCCTTTCGGAATGACAAGACTCTATGGCTTTGATCAGAACGACAGGATCTTCGCAGATTTTGGTGGAGCAGCGCTTCCCAGCGCTGCGTTAAAAGTTTCCTTCGCGACTACGCGCTTCAGCGCCTGAGGTTACACCCTTCCCACGCCGACGTATTCGAATCCCATGGCACGCAAGCGGACGGAATCGAGCAGGTTCTTGGTGTCCACGATCAAAGGCCGTTTGAGCAGATGCTTGATGCGATCGAAATCGAGAGCGCGAAATTCCGGCCAGCCCGTGCCCACCACCAATGCGTCCACGCCTTCGGCGGCGGCATAAGGCGATTCGCAATAGTGGACAGTGCCGTTCAGTTCCAGGCGAGCGTCAGGGAGGGCCACCGGATCGTAAGCACGGACGCGAGCGCCCTTGGAAACCAGGTTCTGCGCCAGGCGCATGGAAGAAGAACCAGCCACCGAATTCGTGTTGGGCTTGAAGGCCAGGCCCAGAATTCCAACATCTTTGTTTTGTACCGAGGTCATGAAGCCGGAGATCTTGTCCACGACGTTTTCGGCTAAATTCTGGTTTACTTCGCGGGCGGCACTCAACACACGGAGCGAAACTCCATTTTGCTTGGCCAGCAGAGCCAGCGAATCCATGTCGGATTCCGCGAAGATCCCACCCATACCGGCTCCGGGCTGCAGACAGCGCGGGGCAATTTTTTTGTCCAGTCCCAGGGCCAGCGAAAGATTCACCGCATCCGCGTTGACCTTCTCGCACAGGGTCGCCAGTTCGTTGATGAAAGAAATCTTGGTGGCGACGAAAGCCGTCGCCGACTCGCGCACCAATTCGGCGGTCTCGTGATTGGTCACAATCACCGGCACTCCACGCATGACCAGGGGATGAAATATCTGCTTAATGGCCAGCACAGCATCATTCGATCTGGTCCCCAGAATTATGCGGTCCGGCCAGTTGAAGTCTTCGACAGCGCAGCCAGGGGTAAAGAACACGGGCTGCGAAACCATGGTGGCCTTCAAGCCTTCTTCCGCTAAACGGTGTTCGATTCCAGAGGCCGTTCCCACCGGAACCGGGGTGACAATGGCAAGGATCGGCGGTTTGGTGACCACCCGCGCGATGCGCAGCGCCAGATCGGCCAGGTGCTGCGGGGTATCTTCGGCAAGGAAAATTACCTGCGTCTTGCGGGCAAACGATTCGATGTCGGTCGAGTAAACCAAGCGGCCAGAGCGCACGTTGCGCTTGATGACTTCATTCAGGTTTTTTTCATGGAAAGGAACATTGCCCTGCGCCATCTCAACCATGCGGGAGCTGTCCGGATGGCAACAGGTGACGGGAGTGCCAAAGTCAGCCAAACAGGCTGAAATGACCGTCCCCAGATACCCTGCCCCGTAAACGCCAATCTGCATGGTGCCTCCGCCCCGAATCGCCGGAAACCGCCTGGGGAGCGGGGTTCCGCGTAGCAATCCCTGTTCTTATGTACGCCCGCGGTCCAGCCTTAGGCAACGCACGATGGGCCTATGTACTTTTGGAAAAAGGAACTGTCCTTGTGCGGGAATTTGGAAGGACGGTCGATTGAAGAATCGGATATTAACGTTTTACTAAACGGCGACCGAGGGGAACAGGGGCCAAGTCAACCCAGCGGTTCTGCGACTCTTCCCGGACAAAGGTCAAGTCTTTCATGGTGATACAGCGCGTTCCCTGGAACTTGTCCCAGTGTTGGCGGGCGATGCGATAGGCATTCTGGGCCTGCTCCTCGTTGCTCATCTTGACAATGGTCAGGTGCGGCAGATACAGCCACTCTTCCTCGTAGGCCAGGGCCTTGATGTTGAGCTGGGAGTGCAACTCGCGCATGCGCTGGGCCCCATTGGCGACCCGGACAAAAACCGTAGGCGTAGCCGGAATGAAAGTCTCCACCTCGCCCAGACTCACTTCGAAGGGTTCCACCTGGCTGCAAATCTCTTCGATGGTTTCCAGCGCCGAGGCTTCGCTGCCCTGCAGACAGCGAGGGGGTAGGAGACTGAGGTGGGCGGCCAGATGGGGAAGTTCTGGATGCATCTCCTGCCG
The DNA here is from genome assembly GCA_963802555.1 of Terriglobales bacterium. Classification (GTDB taxonomy): domain Bacteria; phylum Acidobacteriota; class Terriglobia; order Terriglobales; family Acidobacteriaceae; genus DATBAX01. The sequence continues at coordinate 34,623 of CAWDJD010000003.1, forward strand.
AAGTCTTTCGACAAATTCCCCGACCGGGGTCTTTACGTAAGCCACTAAACCATAACGCGGAGTCTGCATCATGAAACCTTCAATATTATACTCCGCAACCCGGGCGAGATGGCCGGTGGAGCGGATAGACGAGCGCGGGCTGAAAACTAGAGGATGCAATCCCTGTTGCATCCTGTATTCCCGTATATGATTCGCCTTAGCTGCCGGTCCCGGTGAGGGCGACCGTCTGCGGGCTGTTGGCGGCATTGTCGGTAAATGTGATGGTGCCCGTCAGGGTGGCTGCGGAACCGGGCGTGAAGGTCACGTTGATCACGCAGTTTGCTGCCGGCGCGAGAGTTGCCCCACAGGCGGAACTGTCCGCCGTGTAGTTGGCGCTCGCCGCTATGCTCGTAATATTAAGGGTCACCGTGCCGGAGTTTGTAAGCGTAATGGGTTGGGGTGAGCTGGTGGTGTCGACGATCTGAGAAGGAAAAGTCAGAGTTGTTGGTGCTAAAGTAACGGTAGGTGTTCCGCCGCCAAATCCGCTGTTTTTTCCGCCGCCGCAACCGCCGAGCAGCACCACCAAGCAAAGCGTTATGAGCGTCAGTGAAAAATGCTTCATAGAACCTCCACTGTTCAAAAGCAGCTCTTAGACTTACAAGTTCGGTTCTACCAGCAAAATTCCTCCCCTCCAATGGCAATCCCGAGTTGGGAAACACCAAAGTACTAACCGACAAGGCCCCTGAGCGCCGGGCGGGTTGGTAGCAGCCTGCTTGCTTGCCAGATAGCGCACCTGCCTCTATGATTCAGTCAGGTTGAAATAAAGCGTAAGTCATAGAAAGTCGGGGCGTAGCGCAGCCTGGTAGCGCACCTGCCTTGGGCGCAGGGGGTCGTAGGTTCAAATCCTATCGCCCCGACCAAACCTTCCGCACGCTCTTCCTAGGTCGAACCATAGTGAGAAATGATTCTTATGGGGCGCTGTCGCCGGTGTCGAAGACTTCGACCTCGCGATGCCAGTCGGAAGCCGCATAGCTCTGGATCAAACGCACGCAGCGATTCCAACGCAGGATGGCTTCGTCATTGCCGGTCGGCCGGATCGCTTCGGCTTCCTGGTAGTAACGCAGGGCTTCTTCCAGCAGAACCATCAACGTGTGTGGGGAACGTCCGGCGCGAAGCTGGGCTTTGGCGCGGCGCTCGTGCAGGAGTCCTAAATAATATTGGCGCTCATAGGCATCGGTGAGCTGCTGAAAAGTCCTTTCCACCTCAGCATAGCGATCCGACGGAGTACCAGAAAACTGGTCGGTGATCGCCAGCCCGAGGAGGCGCAGCGCGAGCTGATGTCCGGGCTGCGTTGCCAACACATCGTGGCAAATGGATTCGGCTTCTTCCGGGTCTTTGAGCAAACGATACAGTTCAGCTTTGGATAGAGCCGCGTCCACGCCTTCGAGAGAGATTGCCTTTAGCTGGAACTCCATAGGCCCTCCTTCACTTCTACTTCGTCGGAGATGCTTCCTTCGAAGTCTTGCCCGCGCCAGCGATTTTTCGCACCAGCATGAGGACGGGATCGTAGAAGTCATCCACGACGCGTTCCTTCAGCGGGATGATGGCATTGTCGGTAATATGAATTTCTTCCGGGCAGACTTCGGTACAGCATTTCGTGATGTTGCACAAGCCGATGCCGAGCTCGTCTTTGAGGAGTTGGGTGCGCGAAACGCCGTCGAGCGGGTGCATTTCGAGACCCGCCACGCGCACAAAGAAACGTGGGCCCCCGAATTCTTCTTTCTTGTCATGCTCGCGCAAGACGTGACAGACGTTCTGGCACAGGAAGCATTCGATACACTTGCGGAATTCCTGCACGCGATCGATGTCCTGCTGATACATCTTCCACTCCACGCCGGGACGCGGCTGGAATGCTGGAATCTTCTTGTTGACTTTGTAATTCCACGACACATCCGTCACCAAGTCTTTAATTATTGGAAACGACTTCATGGGATTAACGGTGATGGGCTTGTCGAGCGGGAGAGAATCCATGCGGGTCTTGCAGGTCAGGCGGGGACGGCCGTTCACTTCAGCCGAGCACGATCCACACTTGCCCGCTTTGCAGTTCCAGCGTACCGCGAGGTCGGGCGCCAGATGACCCTGCACGTGATGGATGGCGTCCAGCACCACCATGCCGGGAGCGATAGGCACATGGTAATCGACGGGTTCGCCGCCTTCTCGCGTGCCTCGAAAAATTCTCAGGGTTGCTTCCGCCATCACCAGGCCCCTTTCACTTTTTTTCTTCCAACAACGGTTTCAGGTCTTCCGGTAGCTCCGAAGTCGGCACCTGACGCAAGTTCATAGTGCCGCCCCGCTGAGATATGAGGTTGTTCTGCTTGCCCCAGGTCGTGTCGTAATTGGGATAATCAATACGGCTATGGGCCCCGCGACTCTCGCGCCGCGCTAGAGCACTCTGGGCAACGGCTCGAGAAACCGTCAGCATGGACCTCAGGTCGCGGGCCAGATGCCAGCCCGGATTGAACATGCGCGAACCATCGACCGCCACGTTTTCGCTTCGCAGCCGGAGTCCTTCGATCTTAACCAGAGCCGACTGCAAGTCTTCTTCAGTGCGGTAAATTCCAACCAGGCTCTGCATTACTTGCTGCAGATCGCGGTGCAAAGCGTAGGGGCTCTCTCCGTCTTTTCTCTCGAACGGTACGAGCATCTCACGCTCAGCCGCGGCGATCTGAGCCGCATCGATCGTAGCTGCGCCGGTTTTCTTGGCGTGCTCGGCGGCTGCTAATCCGGCGCGGCGGCCAAACACCAGAAGATCAGAGAGTGAGTTTCCGCCCAGACGATTTGCACCGTGCAGTCCGGCCGCCGCCTCTCCCGCCGCAAACAAACCGGCGACGGAAGATTGCGCGGTTTCGGCTTCCACTCGTATTCCGCCCATCATGTAATGGCAGGTGGGCCCGACTTCCATCGGTCCCCGGGTGATGTCCACGTCCGCCAGCTCTTTGAACTGGTGATACATGCTGGGCAATTTTCGTTTCACGTATTCCGTGGGTTTATGAGAGATGTCGAGGAAAGCGCCGCCATGCTCGGTTCCCCGCCCCTCGCGTACTTCGGTGTAAATGGCGCGTGCGACGACGTCGCGAGTGGAAAGCTCCATGCGCTTGGGATCATATTTTTCCATGAAGCGCTCACCCAGCCGGTTCCGGAGAATGCCGCCTTCTCCGCGCACCGCCTCGGTCACCAGCAATCCCTGAACGCCGGGAGGCCAGACCATTCCCGTGGGATGGAACTGCACGAATTCCATGTCCATTAAATCCGCTCCGGCGTCATAGGCCAGTGTCATGCCGTCGCCGGTGTACTCCCATGAATTCGAGGTGACCGGCCAAGCCTTGCCGATGCCGCCCGTCGCCAGTACAACTGATTTCGCCTTAAAGACGACAAAGCGGCCGTTCTCGCGCCAGTAGCCGAATGCGCCGGCGACGCGGTCGCCATCTTTCAGCAGGCGGGTGACGGCGCATTCCATGTAGACATCGAAGCCCATCTGCACGCCGCGGTCCTGCAAGGTACGGATCATTTCCAGGCCGGTGCGATCGCCTACATGGCATAAACGCTTGAAGCTGTGTCCACCAAAAGCTCGCTGTAGGATTTTGCCGTCAACGGTGCGATCGAACAACGCGCCCCATTGTTCCAGTTCGTTCACGCGATCGCTGGCTTCCTGAGCATGCAGTTGCGCCATGCGCCAGTTATTAAGAAATTTTCCACCGCGCATGGTGTCGCCGAAGTGGACACGCCAGTTGTCATCCTGGTCTACGCAGCCCATGGAAGCGGCGACTCCGCCTTCGGCCATCACGGTGTGGGCTTTGCCGAGGAGTGATTTGCAGACCACACCGACACTTGCCCCCTGGGACAGAGCCTCGATGGCGGCACGCAGTCCGGCGCCACCTGCGCCAATGATCAGGACATCATGTTCGTGGGTCTCGAATTTGTCGCTATCTATATTGCTCACTAGTAGCTCATTCCCGTTGTGCAGCTAAATTTCTGGAGTTTCATGGGCAAGGTTCGTCAAAACAGTCTCACGTCCCGGATCATTCCCGAAGATACCAGGCGGACGTAGAAATCCGCGAAGCCAACTCCGAAAAGGCTGATCCAGGCAAACAGCATGTGGCGTCCGTTCAGCGAGCTCACGCCTTTCCAGGTTGCGTTGCGCGTGCCTCCGAAGGAGACACAAGAAAAGCAGTCGAGCTTACCGCCGACCAAATGACGGAGGGAATGGCAGGAGAGAAGGTACAGCGTCAGCAGGGTAACATTCAGCGTCAGCACCAGCGAGCCGACCCCCACGCCGAATCCGTTCTCGAAAAAGAAGCCGCGCACGGCGTCATGCCAGAGAAACGCCAGGAACACGATTCCGAGATACATGAAATATCGGTGCAGATTTTGCAGAATAAAAGGAAACTTGGTCTCGCCGGAATAGCGGCGACCCGGTCGTTCGGCAACGGCACAACCCGGTGGATCGAGAAAGAAAGCGCGGTAATAGGCTTTGCGGTAGTAGTAGCAGGTGACGCGGAATCCGAGCGGGCCGGCCAGAATCAGAAGCGCCGGAGAAAACGGCCAGTAGTGATGATGCGGATCAATCAACGGCGAGTAGAACGGAGAAAGATAGGGTCCCCAAGCATAGAATGCGCCCTCGAAGGCCCTGACCGTCGCGTAGAGACCGAACGCACTCAGTCCAAGAACCGTGGGAATAACCTGCAGCCACCAGGCTTCACCCGCTTGCGCGCCACCAGGGCGGACCTGCTCAGAAGAGGCCATCCACTCCTCCTGCAAATTAACTCAGTAAACTTTTGTGCTGATCACCGCCCAAGTGGTCCGTTGGGGCAGCGACGAATTATAGTCTACCGCGTGAGCTGAGCGAAACTTGACCAAGAATCACGTGGGCGCGGACGCCTCGTCTGCGCCCGCTCTTTAAAAGTTCGCCACGATGGTGCGGGCTGAAGCCAACGGGCAGACGAGGGCGTCCGCCCCTACGTGAGCATTGCGAGCTCACGCATTCACCACGACACGATAGAATACAGCCCTCTATCTTATGAATTTCCGCGACGCAAATTACTGGCTGGATACCGTCACCATGCCAGCGGGAACCCCGGGCAATCTTCCCGAGCGCGTAGACGTCGCCGTCGTAGGTGCCGGATTCACCGGGCTATCGGCGGCGCGCACGCTGGCAACACGCGGGGCCAAGGTCGCGGTTCTTGAGGCGCACAGCATCGGCTGGGGCGCCAGCTCACGGAATGGCGGTATGGTGCTCACCGGATTGAAACTCGGCGTGGAAACGCTGGCTGCGCGCTATGGCATGGAAGCGGCCAAGCGGATGTATGCGGCTTCGTTGGCTTCCATTGATCTGGTAGAACGGATCGTCGATGAAGAGAAGATCGATTGCAATTTCTCCCGCAGCGGACATCTGGAAGTCGCGTGCAAACAGTCACACTTCGATACTTACGCTCGCTCGGTCGAAATCATCGCGCGCGATTTTAATCATCAGCTGCAGATCATTCCGAAGAATCGCCTGCGCAGCGAAATCGGATCGGATATTTATTATGGCGGCATGGTTGACGCGGTCAGCGCGGGCTTGAATCCCGTGCGCTACGTGGCCGGGCTCGGCCGGTCGGCATTGAATGCGGGCGCTTGTATCTTCGAAAACACACGCGTGGAGAGTATCGAACGGGCATCACAAAACGGCGGCCCAGGATTTCTGCTGACGACCTCGCGTGGCCGCTTCTTCGCAAATAATGTTTTCGTCGGCACCAGCGGGTACACCTCAAATGCAACCCCAGCGCTGCGAAAAAAGATCATTCCGATTGGATCGTTCATCATCGGGACGGAACGTCTGCCCGAAGCACTGGCCCTCGAACTCAGCCCGCACAATCGCATGATCTATGATTCCAAGCATTACCTCCACTACTATCGCCTCACTCCCGACAACCGCATGCTGTTTGGCGGCCGAGCGGCATTTTTTCCCGAGACCAAAGACACGATCCGGCGTAGTGCGGAAATCTTGCGACGCGGTATGGTGGAGGTCTATCCCCAACTCCGCGAAGCGAAGATCGAATACGCATGGGGCGGGACTCTGGATTTCTGTTTTGACACCATGCCCCACGCGGGGCAGATGGACGGCATCTACTATGCGCTGGGATACGCTGGACACGGTGTGGCCATGGCTACTTATCTCGGCACGAAGATCGCGGAGCAGATCAGCGGGAGCGCGAGTGACAATCCTTATGCCGACATTCCCTTCCCCGGCGCGCCGCTTGGACTGTATAGCGGACGTCCGTGGTTCCTGCCGTTTGCTGGGGCGTATTACAAACTCTTGGATTGGATTAGCTAGTCGGGACGGGCTCGCTTGCGCTCGCTGGACGCCGAGAGCCTGCCCTGAGCGAAGCCGAACGGGCGGCTGTCACTACGTGATCGGAGCTGTCGTCCGTCGCCGAAAGAACAGGTACGCAATCGGCCCGACAATGATGACGACTGGCCCCAGGATCCGGGCAGTCTTGTCACTGCTGGCAAAGGCGCCGGCCAGGGCAACTACGCTCATCAGCAAAGTGGCAATAACGGAATATCCCAGACCAGTATTTCCCCAGGGAATGCGGAAAGTCCGGTCCAGTTCAGGATGGGTGCGGCGCAGCCTCCATGCGGAAAGAACGGTCAGCACGGAGGTGGCAATCCGCAGCCAAACGTAGAGCGAGATCAGTTGCGTCAAAGTGCCCCAAGCCAACAGTGCGTAACACACGGCGGAAACCAGGATCGCCAGCCAGGGCGTCCCGTACTTCGGATGCATCCGCGCCAGGAACGGCGACATGTAGCCATCCTCTGCCATGGAAGACGGCATTCGGGTGGAAGTCAGCACCGTGCTGTTAAAGAGGGAAAGGTTGGTGATGGCAGCGGCGAGGGTCATGGCAAATCCCAGCCAACGGCCGCCGATCAGTTGCGCGGCGTTCGAAAAGAACCCGGTGTGCCAGTCCTGCCAGTTGTTGAGCGCGGCCAGCGCGCATGCTATCGGCAGAAAATAGGTCGCGATGGAGATGGGCACCATCCACGCCAGGGCCCGGGGATAATTCCTGCGCGGATCTTCCACCTCCTCGGCGACGGTGGAAAGCTGCTCGTAGCCCGCATACGCCCACAGCGCGACCGCCAAGCCCACTCCAAACACCTGGAATGTAGGCTGATGCGGTGGCACCAGCGGCACGAATGGGTTGTGGTGCCACATTTTTATGCTCATCACGCACATCGCGGCCACCGGCAACAGAATCAGGATTTCCAGCACGGTGGCCAGTCGTCCCACCATCGCAATTCCCCGAATGTTGACGTAGGTAATTACCGCGATCACCAACAACGCCATCAGATAATGTTTCCAACCGGTGATTTGCGGATAGAAAAACGCGATGTAGTCCGTGAACAAGACGGCATAAGCCCCGCCGAGCAGGAAAGAAGAGCACCAGTTCCACCAGCCGGCGAGAAATCCCCAGAAATCGCCGAAGGCGGCGCGGGTCCAGCGATAGAATCCACCCTCGACCGGCATGGCGGTCGTCAGCTCCGCAGCCACCAGGGACATGGGAATGGACCAGAAAAAGGGGACGATGAGAAGGAAAAGCAAACCCATCCCCGGGCCGGAGGTAGTGACCATGTCCTCGAGCCCGAAGGGCCCGCCCGTGCAGTAGGAGTACATCACAAATACGAACGAAATCAGACCGGCTTTTCGCACGGTCGCGACCACATTGTGTTGATGATCTCTCTGGGGGTCTGGAACAGTCACGCCGGCTGGCTGCAAAGGGGCTCCGGGAGTCGCTGGATTGGTGTGCAATGTTGCAAGGTAGGGTACACGAAATGTTCTGGAGGGCGAAGCCCAGGCTTAGGAATCAAGCCTTCCGAAATAACTTTGCGGGGCGCGGCGTTTCTGTATCGGGAAAAATCGTGCGATTATTGCCATCTGCGCACAAATCCTTTGCATCTACAAGGCGGGTGGGGGAATCCATATATACTCTTTGCGTCTTGTTATCTCTCTGCCAATGAACGACTTGGAAGTAACAAACCGCGAGCTCGAGGCTGCAGGATTCTCCGGCCTCAGAGTCGTGGTGTGGCTGCTCTCGGCTGCGCTTCTATTTAACGTACCGGCACTTGCTCAAAACACGAACAGGGCCCCGGGAGATTCCGGCTCTTCGGAATCGAGCAGTCCGGGCATCATCATCACGCAAAATCCCTACGGCAATAGCGTCCCGGAGGGCAAAGCGACTCCCGAGGTGCTGCCGCTTTCGTTCAAAGAGACTATCTCCCGTGGATTGCGGAACAACCTCGGCATTCTCTTACAAGGGGACAATACGTTGGCGGCGCGCGGGCAGAAATGGCATGAATTGAGTGCTCTTCTTCCTAACGTAAATGCTGCGGTCAGCGAAACGGTTGCGCAGCAGGACATCGCAGCCTTTGGCTTCAAGTTTCCTGGAATCCCCTCAGTGATTGGGCCCTATAACTACTTCAGCGCCGCAGCCTACGCCAACCAATCGGTATTCAACTGGAAAGCTCTGCAGCGCACGCGAGGCGCTCAGGACAACGAAAAGGTCGCGCAGTACAACTACAAAGACGCTCGCGATCTGGTGGTGCTGGCCGTCGGCAACGCCTATCTTGAGGCGCTGGCCGGCGCGGCCCGTGTGGAAACGGCGCAAGCGCAGGTTCAGACCGCACAGGCGCTCTACGATAAGTCGTCGGACCAGCAGAAGGCCGGAGTGGTTCCGGCCATTGACACGTTGCGGGCACAGGTCGAACTGCAGACTCGGCGGCAGCAATTGATCGCCGCCACGAACGACTATGCCAAACAGAAACTAGCCATGGGACGGGTGATCGGACTGCCGCCGGGGCAGGAATTCACCCTGACCGAGCAAATGCCTTATCAGCCCTTGACCGCGATGGGATTGGAAGAGAGTCTGCAGCGCGCCTACAGCTCGCGCTCCGACTACCTGGCTGCGGTGCAACAAGTGCGCGCCGCGGAACATTTTCGCAGCGCCGCCACCGCCCAGCATTACCCCAGCTTGGACGTGGCCGGCAACTTTGGCGACTTGGGCGTGACTCCCGGGAATTCGCATAGCGTATTTCAGGCGGCAGCCACATTGAATATCCCGATCTTTGCCGGAGGTAAGACCCACAGCGATGTTCTGGAAGCGGAAGCAGCGCTGCGCCAGAGCCGCCAGCAGCTCGCAAGTTTACGAGGACAGATAGACTACGAAGTGCGCCGCGCCTTGCTGGACCTGGCCTCTGCGGCGGAACAAGTCGAAGTCGCGCGCAGTTCGGTGGACCTTGCCAACCAGACGCTGGTGCAGGCCCGCGATCGCTTCACCGCCGGGGTGGCCGATAATTTGGAAGTCATCCAAGCCCAGGAAGCGGTCGCGTCGGCCAACGAAAACTACATTTCCAGCCTCTACGCCCACAACTACGGCAAGATCGCGCTGGCTCGGGCGATTGGCTTCGCGGAAGAAGGCGTAAGGGAATATCTACAGAGCAAGTAACCATGGCACAAGACACAGCGACGATCGCTCACGATACTCCGCCCGGCCAACCGCCGGGGACGGCCGCTCAACAAACTCCGCTACCGGCATCCGAGCGCGACCTTCGCGGGAAACGCTTCGACGCTCGCAACCCGCGCTTTCGCCTGTTCCTGATTATTGGCGGGATCGTGGTCCTGGTGGCGATCTTTTTTCTCTGGCGCTATCTGGGCAGCTACGAGTCCACCGACGACGCCCAGATTGACGGCCACCTGAATTCGGTGAGCGCGCGCGTATCCGGGCATGTAGTGAAATTGCTGGTGGACGACAATCAGAATGTGACAGCAGGGCAGCTCTTGGTTCAAATCGACCCCAGCGACTACCAGATCGCGGTGGACCACGCGAGAGCCGATTACGAAGATGCGGTGGCCGCCGCCCACGCCGCGGAAGTCAGTGTCCCACTTACTTCGATCAATACCGACAGCCAGCTTTCAACGACGGACGCGGGCATTCTGAATACTGAGGCCGGCATTGCCGCAGCCCGCCAGCAATATGATGCCGCCAACGCTCAACTGGCTCAAGCGGAGGCAAATAATGTCAAGGCCCAAAGCGATTTGGCGCGTTACAAACAGTTGGTCGACAAGCAGGAGATCTCGCAGCAGGAGTACGACCAGGCGGTAGCCGCGGCGAAAGCGGGTGCCGCCACAGTGGACGCGGCGCGGGCCTCAGCATCGGCTGCGAAACAATCCATCAATCAGGCCCAAGCCAGACTGGCGGAAGCCAAGGCGAATGCTCGTGCCGCCCGGACCGCGCCACAACAGGTGGCCATCGTGCGCTCTCGTGCGGAATCCGCCAGGGCCCAGGTTGCGCTCAAGAAAGCCGCGTTAGACCAAGCCGAATTGGACCTGCGGTATACCCAGATCGTCGCTCCGGTGAACGGCATCGTCACCAACCGCACCGTGGAGGTTGGACAGAACGTGCAGGTCGGTCAGGAAATGATGAAGATCATCAATCTGGACGACATTTGGGTGACCGCCAACTTCAAGGAAACCCAGCTCCGAGAAATGCGGGCCGGGCAGCCGGTCACTATCCACGTGGACGCCACCGGCAAGGATTACAACGGGCAGGTACAGAGTATTTCCGGATCCAGCGGCTCCATCTCCAGCTTGCTGCCTCCCGAAAATGCCACTGGCAATTATGTGAAAGTGGTGCAGCGCATACCCGTGAAAATCACCTTCGATGCGGGCGAAACCAAGGAGCATGTCTTGCGACCCGGCATGTCGGTTGAGCCCAAAGTAAGGCTCCATCAATGAGTACGGCGGCACTGACCATGGATGGGATGCCGGGGGAACGCCCGGCCATCAATCCCTGGATCATCGCCGTCGTGGTCACCATGGCGACTTTCATGGAGGTGCTGGACACCAGCATCGCCAACGTTTCTCTGCCGCACATTGCGGGCAGCCTTTCCGCCGGGACCGATGAAAGCACCTGGGTCCTGACTTCTTATCTGGTTTCCAACGCCATCGTCCTGCCGCTCAGTGGCTGGATTTCCTCGATCATCGGACGCAAGCGTTTCTACATGAGCTGCGTCGCCATTTTCACCGTCAGTTCCCTGCTCTGTGGATTGGCTCCGAACCTCGGCATGCTGATTTTCTTTCGCATATTGCAAGGCGCCGGCGGAGGCGGCTTGCAGCCCAGCGAGCAGTCCATTCTGGCGGATACGTTTCCACCCGCGAAACGCGGTATGGCTTTCGCCGTGTATGGACTCGCCGTGGTCATGGCACCCGCCATCGGTCCGACCCTGGGCGGGTGGATCACCGACAATTTCACCTGGCGCTGGATCTTTTTATTGAATATCCCTATTGGCATTATTTCCCTGCTCCTGACCCAGCGCCTGATTCATGATCCGCCCAACATGATTCGCAAAAAGCTTTCGGAATTGCGAGTGGATTACATAGGTCTCGGCTTCGTGGCCCTCGGTTTGGGCACGTTGCAGGTGGTATTGGACAAAGGCCAGCGCGACGACTGGTTCGAGTCGCACTTCATTTTGACGCTGACCATCGTCTCCGTGGCTTCGCTGCTCTTTGTGATCTTCTGGGAGTGGCACCACAAAGACCCGGTCATCGACCTGCACTTGTTCAAGGAAAGGACCTTCGCCGCCGCCAACATGATGATGTTCATGTTGGGATTTGCGCTGCTAAGCAGCACACTGTTGCTGCCGCTCATGATGCAGACCCTGCTAGGCTATACCGCCGAGCGGGCAGGCTTGGCTCTCTCGCCGGGCGGATTCGCCATCATGCTGATGATGCCGCTGGTGGGCTTTTTGCTTTCCCGCTGGGATGCCCGCAAGCTCATGGTGTTCGGCCTGCTTGTGCTTTCATTCTCGTTGTTCCACATGACCAGCTTCAACCTGGACGTCGATTTCAGCACCGTGATGTGGGCCCGAACCATTCAGGCGTTGGGCATGGCATTTCTTTTCGTGCCCATCAACACCATGGCCTACGCGTATCTCCCCAAAAACAAGAACAATGCCGCTTCAGGACTCATGAATCTGGCGCGAAACATCGGCGGGAGCGTGGGGATTTCGGTCGTGACCACCCTGCTCGATCGTAGGGCACAAGTTCATCAGGTGTATCTGTCGAGCCATCTTTCGGCGTCGAATCCGAATCTACGGAGAACCTTGGCGGGCGCGGCGGCGGCGATGGGTGGCGGAGGCCCCGATGGTGGCGGCAATGCCATGCACAAGGCTTACGCCATGCTGCAAAATATGGTGGTTCGGCAGGCCACCATGTTGGCGTATATTGACAACTTCCAGCTGTTAGGGTTAGCTATCTTGGCCATGATTCCATTGGCGTTTTTGATGAAGCGGCCGCGCACTGGCGGAGACGTCCCCGTCCACTAGGCATAAAGGACTCCATGTACCGGATCATTACCGTTGAGCGAGAGTTCGGAAGCGGCGCGGGAGAAATTGCCTGCGAGCTTTCCGTACGGCTGGGGTGGAAACTTTGGGACCATACCCTGACGGAAGAGATCGCCAAGCTCGCCCACGTGGATTGTGCGGACGTTGAGCAGCATGAGGAGCGGGTGGACAGCACGTTTCACCGCCTGGCCAACGTCTTCTGGCGCGGAAGCTACGAGCGCAGCATGACTCTCTCCCATGAGCAGGCATTCGACGCCGATTGTTTTGTCACCACCGGCGAACGGGTCATGAAAGAAGCGGCCGCTGCCGGCAACTGCGTCATCGTCGGCCGTGGCGCACCGTACTTTCTGCGGGAGCAGCCGGATACGTTCCACGTTTTTCTTTATGCGCCCCGCGCCGAAAAGCTACGCCGGCTTCATTTGCTGGGCAAGAGTGAACAAGAGGCGGAGACCTTGGTGGACACGGTGGACCGCGACCGGATTATTTTCGTCAAACATTATTTCGGCGCTGACTGGCCCACCCGTTCGCTTTATCACGTGATGATCAATACCGCCATCGGAAATGACCATGTCATCTCGGCCATTCTGAATACCATGCATAGCCTGGAGAAGAAATCCGCTAACAGCCTGACCGGCTTTCCGCAGACTGCAATTTCGCAAAATGAAGTCCAATCTCACAGGTAAAATCGCGCAGGTCGCTGGAGCTAGTGGCGGCTTGTGAAGAGGGTCTAGCGACAAAATTGGCGCTCTGTACTCCCTTTGGTAACTACAACTTGCACCTTTTCTGATGCAATTTAACATTCCTGCAATATCTTCGAACTAACATTGAATTGTTACGGAGAAGAAATGGGCGCGCCCAGGTTCTTGCAATCGACTCTACCGTTGCAAGTAGCAGCCATCTGCTACCGGCGGCGCGGGGACACGATTGAATTCCTGCTGGTCAACACCAACGGCGGCGGCAAGTGGACGTTCCCCAAAGGCGCTCCCGAGCGGACGATGTCCCACAGCCAGGCTGCCGAGCGGGAAGCCTTCGAAGAAGCTGGTGTGAAGGGCGCGATCGAGCCGCGGCATTTCCATCTATATCTATATTCCAAAGGCGTTTTCTGGAAGCCTCCCGGAGTGCGTGAATTCGTGGTAAAAGCTTTTCTGATGGAAGTGCAAGAAAGCGATCATCCCCACGAGGCCGATCGCAATCCGACGTGGTTTCTACCCGAGAACGCCAAGCAAACACTCGCCAAAGGCCGCGAAGTGAAGTATGCGCGTGAGATCCAAGCAGTGGTTGATCGGGCCCTGGAGCAGATTGGCATACTCCGGGCCGTCGCCGCACGATAACCCTCCGCAAAACAAGAAAACTGTCATGCTGCGTGAGTGAGTCGTTCACGAAGTGAACGACGAAGGAGTCGAAGCACCCCTATAACCTCTACTACTGTGGTGCGGCTATAGGGGTCCTTCGACTGCGTGACTGCTTCGCTTCGCGAAACAGTCACTCCGCTCAGGATGACAAGGGGGCAGATTCACTGAAGCTCCCGTTATTCAAAACTCCCCGCTCATGAGACGATTGAATCACCAGCATGATTCAGCTGTCCTCCGCCGGAAAACGGTTTGGCCACAAGCTCCTGTTCGAAGGAGCCGATTGGATGATCACGCCGCGCGACCGCATCGGCTTGGTCGGTGCGAACGGTACCGGCAAATCCACGCTGATGAAAATCCTGGCCGGAAGCGAAGGCCTCGATTACGGCACTATCAGCACAGCGAAAGGAATCAGCGCCGGCTATCTGCCCCAGGACGGCCTGACGCTCTCCGGACGCACCGTCTTCGCCGAATGCATGTCGGTCTTTTCTGAACTGCGCGCCATGGAGCAGGAGATGGAAGACCTGACCGGGCGCATGTCGGAAGTCGACCACGCCTCGCCCGAATACACGCAAATCGCCGAGCGTTATCACCGCATCGAGCACGAGTTCCAGACTCGCGACGGATACGCCATTGAGGCGCAGGTAGGCAGCGTTCTAACCGGCTTGGGATTCCATAAAGAAGATTGGGCCCGCCTGACCGACGAATTCTCCGGCGGCTGGCAGATGCGGCTGGCGCTGGCCAAGCTGTTGCTACAAGCGCCGAACTCTGCTATTGCTCGACGAGCCCACCAACCATCTTGATCTCGAAGCGCGCAACTGGCTGGAAGAATATCTTTCTCATTATCCCAACGCGGTGGTGCTGATTTCGCACGACCGCTATTTTCTCGACACCACGGTGAACAAAATTGTCGAGATATGGAACAAACGCATCCATCTCTACAGCGGCAATTACGAGAAGTTCCTCAATCAGAAAACGCAGCGTCTGGAACAACTGGAAGCGGCATACAAGAACCAGCGGGATCGCATTGAGCAACTCGAAGTGTTTATCAATCGCTTCCGTTATACGGCCACCAAGGCAAAACAGGTGCAAAGCCGCATCAAGGAACTGGAGAAGATCGAGCGGATCGAAATTCCAGAGGAAGAAAAAACCATCCACTTTTCCTTCCCACAACCAAAACCGAGTGGTCGGATCGTGGCTGAGTTTTCGAACGTCGCGAAATTCTATGGCGAAAAACAGGTATTCAACGACGTGAGTTTCATGATCGAGCGCGGAGACCGCATCGCCCTGGTGGGCGTGAATGGCGCCGGCAAATCAACTTTAATCAAACTGCTGGCAGAGCAAGAGGCTCTGACCACTGGCGACTACAAGCTCGGTCACAACGTGCAAGCCGATTATTTCGCGCAGGATCAGTACAAAGAACTCAATCCCGACGCGCGCATCCTCGACGATCTCAGCGAACTCTCTCCCCGCTCGACACAAACCGAACTGCGCAGCCTGTTGGGATGTTTCCTGTTTTCCGCCGACGACGTTTTCAAACGCATCGGCGTACTCTCCGGCGGCGAGCGCAATCGCTACGCCCTGCTGCGCATGCTGATGTTTCCGGCAAATTTCCTTCTGCTCGACGAACCAACCAACCATCTCGACATGCGCGCCAAGGACGTTCTACTGAAAGCCTTGAGCGACTACAATGGTACTGCAGTCTTTGTTTCCCACGATCGCTACTTCATCGACAAACTGGCCACGCGGGTATTCGAGGTAGGGGACGGCAAAGTGGAAATCTATCCCGGAAACTATGAAGATTACCTGTGGCGAAAGCAGGGCGGGGCAGCTCAATTGCAGCAATCTATGGTTACGTCATCAGCGGCAGCGTCCTCGACTTCGCAACCGACCAACGGTAACCGGCAAGTCTCGGATCTGAAATCCAAGCGCCTGAATCCCATCAAGCGCAAGCAAATCGAAGACCGTGTGAAAGAGCTCGAGAAAGCGATCAGCCGGCTGGAAGCCGCTATTGAAGGGCACGAAACCGCCCTCCAGACCTTCGTCAGCTCGGAAGAAACCGAACGCCATTCCCGCGAACTCGGCAGCGACCGCGCCGAACTCCAGAAGTGCCTCGCCGAGTGGGAAGAACTCGGACAGGCGCTGGAAACTTAAGTCCACCCAATTTTTGCGGTACACGATCTTCCGTAACCTCCCGAATTACAAAAGTCCGTGCAATAGTCACTTTAGGCAGTGCAATCGATCCCACCGTAAGCGGCAGAGTTCGGGATAAGCCGCTCGGAAACCTAAGGAAGGCCCGCCACCATGTTGCAATCGTCGGACGCACAAAAATATTCCACCCCTACAAACACCTTTGCCCCTGTGAAGACCAGCAGCGTCCCCACGGAGCAAGCCACCATCGGCCGCTCATTGGTCATCAAGGGCGACGTGACCGGGTCAGAGTCGCTGTTTATTGACGGCCGCATCGAAGGCACCATCAACTTCGCCGATCACCGCGTCACCGTTGGACGCAATGGCCAGGTTGCCGCCAACATTAACGCCAAGGAAGTTGTGATCATGGGCAAGGTCAACGGAAACGTGACCTGCACCGATCGCGTGGACATCCGCAGTGAAGGCTCGCTGACCGGCGACGTCATCACCCACCGCATCAGCGTGGAAGACGGCGCCATGTTGACCGGCAGCATTCAGGTCCGGGCCGCTGAACAAAAACAAGAGAAGGCTCAGACCCAGTCGCAATCGAAGCCGGCTGCTTCCCTGCCAGCAACGACCTCAGCGGCAGCCGCTGCGGGACTCTAAACTTTTACTTTTTTCCGCTGAATGATCCTCGGGAGCTTGTCTGTACGACATGCTCCCTTTTGGTTTTTTGGGGATTGGCTGGACGGCCAGCACGAAACGACTACTGCTGTTCGCATAGATCAGCTTTTGAGTTCGGGCCAGCACTCATTGTTGGTGTGAAGGCGATGTTACGACAGCATCCATAACAGAAATGTTCTCGTCGGCGTAGCAAATTGTTTCCCATTGACGCCAACAGGGATTGAGCGGACAATGGCAGCCGTTTCTTCGGGCCAAAAGGAAATCCGGGCCAGGCAAAAACAGGGAAGAGGAGGGCTCCATGACTTCCAAAATGTTTCGCGTCGCTTTAGTGATCGTTCTTGCCAGCTTTGGGCTCGATTCTGCTGCTTGGGCGGCGAAATGTTCTAACGCCTCTCTGAGTGGCACCTACGGGTTTCTGCACGACGGCACAGATGGCAACGGCACCCCTGCCACCGCCGCCGTGACCCAGATCACGTTCGACTCAACCACAGGCACGTTTACCGGAGAGACCACAGCATCCCATGGCGGCGTGATAGTCAAGCAGTCTCTCACCGGAACATACAGGGTCGCCTCGAACTGCACCGGCACGGGTTACCCCACGGGCGGCGGACGCTTCTCCATTGTGGTTACGTCAACAGGGTTTCTGGCCCTTCACCTTTTTTCGGAGGGATTCGCCGTGAACCAAGGGTCCCCGAACTGCACCAATGCCGGAGTTGAGGGTAGCTTTGGGTTTGAAACAACCGGCGTCTTCCTCGCGACAGGAGCGGTGGCTTTCATCGGTGAGTTGAAGTTCACGGTCAACTCTTCTGGAGAAGGAGTGATAAGGGGACACGTAGCGGCCAGCGAGGGTAGCACGTTTCTACCGTTCGCAGAGGAGCCTGTCACCGGTTCTTACAGGATCGGCGCGGACTGCAGGGGAAGGGCTACCATCACGCCGAAGGGGCTCTCCGAAATGCGCTTCGGCCTGGTTATTGTGGACGGCGGGAAGGAAATGCTAGCCATCGAGACGGACGCGGGCACGGTTGTCAGCGGTACTCTGGTGAAGAGCAATTAAGTAACGAAGACAGGGGCAGCGGTTGAGCGTGCAACTATGTCGAATGCTTGAGCGCCCCCGCGCCGTGAGCGCTGCGTAGACAGCTTATCTATTTCCCCTCGTCCTTCTTCAACTCCAGCGCGGCCGAATTCATGCAGTAGCGCAGTCCAGTAGGCGCAGGGCCATCCTCGAAGACGTGTCCCAGATGCGCGTCGCACTTGGCGCAGCGCGCCTCGGTACGCACCATCCCGTAGGTTGAGTCAGTTTTTTCCTCGACGGCCGACTGGTCAAGCGCCTTATAAAAGCTGGGCCAGCCCGTCCCGGAATCAAACTTTGTTTCTGAGCTGAACAGCGGTTCGCCGCAGCAGGCGCACGCGTAAGTTCCCGCGTCTTTCGTCTTCCAGTACTTCCCGGTAAACGCAGGTTCGGTACCGGCCTTGCGTGCCACTTGGAACTGCTCGGGGGTTAACTGCTTTTGCCATTCTGCGTCTGTCTTCTGGATCTTCGTCTTTTCAGTCATGGTTCTTTTCCGCTCCTCAAAGTCGTTTTGCAATTTTACATATTAGATGTACGACTTCCTGTTTTGATACATCCCACTTGACATTTCGCCTTCCATTCGCCAACATTACGAGCATGGCGATTACACGACGGCAACGACAGCTCTATGACTTCATTTCCGACTTCGTGCAGAAGCACTCTTACTCGCCCTCGTTCGAGGAAATCGGCGAAGGCATGGGACTGAGTTCCCTGGCTACAGTGCACAAGCACGTCTCGAATCTCGAGAAAAAGGGCCTGCTGACCCGCGACTACAACCGCAGCCGCTCCATTGATCTGCTGCCGCCCAAGGGACGCCTGAAGCAAGCCATGTCGGTGAATAGCACCATGGTACTGCCGCTGTTGGGCAGGATCGCCGCCGGACAGCCCATTGAAGCCGTGGCCAACCCGGAGACCATTTCCCTGGCCGATTTCGTGCGCTCGAAAGAAGTCTTCGTCCTCGAAGTGCGCGGCGACTCCATGCAGGACGAAGCCATCCTCAACGGAGACTATGTGCTGGTTGAAAGAGCCAAGACTGCCCACAACGGCGAAATCGTAGTTGCCCTGGTCGATGGCACCGATGCCACCCTCAAACGTTTCTACCGCGAAGGCGACAACATTCGCCTGCAGCCATCAAACGCGGCCATGAAACCGATCATCGTGCCCGCGGCGACGGTGCAGATTCAGGGAAAAGTAATTGGGGTGCTGAGAAAGTACTAAACAGTCCGGCATCGAACAAAGCAAAACGCCCGGTATGAACCGGGCGTTTAATGTTTCTGCCCCCGACCAACGGCTAACAGCCAACGACGGCTTTATGCCAAATGCTTATCCAGCGCCTTCTGAATCGTCTCCTTGGGCACATATCCGACGATCTGTTCCTTCACCTGGCCGCCTTTAAACACCAGCAGTGTGGGGATGCCGCGGACGCCGTAGCGCATGGGCGTGGCACTATTGCTGTCAACGTCCATTTTGCCGATCTTTACTTTGCCCTGATACTCCTTCGCGAGTTCTTCCACGATGGGAGCAATGGCGCGGCAGGGGCCACACCAGGTTGCCCAAAAGTCGACTAAAACAGGCGTGTCTGACTTCAGGACATCCTGATCAAAATTCGCGTCATTTACCTCAATGATTCCGTTCCCTGCCATCTTTTCCTCCGCTTTAAGTGATGGACTGCTAAGGCCATTACCAGTGCAGTCCACAAATGAGACTTGCTATCGTAACACTAGTATTCGATGCGCGGGAGCATGGATCGGTCGCAAAGTAGTAACCGTCGACTGTGGGTCACTTGAGACGCTGGGCTGGCCGCAAAATATAAAAAGCGCCCTGAACTTTTCAGTTCAGGACGCCTCGGCAGCCCTCCCCCAGAACTGCCAAACCACGAGAGTGATACTAGGCTGGCCCTACCGGAGTGTAAACGTCACTTTGGTAATCCTGATGATTCAATCAGTAATCTTGAAGTTGCCGTGCGAAAGTAATTCCTGCAATGATCGGAGTTTGTAGATTAACGCCGCCGATTCAGTTTCCTTCGCCAGGTTTTACCGGCGTTAGAGGTCGTCCAAGTTTCACCGTTGGCAGTGGTTACCTTCCCATTCTGGGAATCACTAAACTCAATCTTCGTGATTCCGGCGGTGAGGGATTCGCCTTTCGCCCTAGGAATCACCTGTACCCAGTGCAGGCCAGCGTCGGAGGAGTGATAGAGCAGTCCGTTCGCGCCTCCCACCCAGATATCGGCTGCCACGACTGCGAAGGTCTGGAAAGAAACGTTATCGGCGACAGGTACGGTCTCCCAGGTTTTGCCCGCATCCAGGGATCGCTGTAAAACTCCACCGGAGGTTAGCATCCACTGCGACGCGATCTTGGTGAAAGCGCGAGCCAATGCCTTCTTTGCAGAGTGTACCGAATCCGGCCTCGCCGCGTCCGCCGTACTGAGCTGTGCCAGATCCTGCATATTGCGGCCCTCGATGGGCAACTGTGCCTCGGAGGCGTCTTTGCTCTTGGCAACGTCCACAGGTACTGCTTCCGTTTGCACGATCGGAGAACTCGCCTGTACTTCCACTGTGACCGTTTCATTCATGGAAGCAGGCGCGTTGAGAGCGTCGCGTGAACCGCCGGCCGGCGCTTGCTTCTGGTCGCTTTCTGGCTGGGATACCGAATTCGCACCTTTCTCCAACTTAGCCGGCGCGGGGGCAACCACCATCCCCGAAGCAGCCCCTGCGCTTCCGCCAATCGCTCCGGATGCACCGGGCTCTTTTCTCCCGGCTCCATAGCCACGGCTCTGCTGGGGTTGATCAAACTGCATTTGGAATTGCGGAGTGGCAGTCATCGCCTTCGGTTGAGGCCGCGCGGGTGCTTCAAGCTTCGCTAACTTATCTGCAGCTGCGCCTGCGCCTGGATTTGGTCGCGTATCTTTAGCCTTGAGTTCCGCGGATAGATTGACGTTTGAAACGGTTGCAGCAGACGGCGCCGGGGCCGCAGATGGAGCGGCGCTCTCGGCCTTTTCGTTCAGAACTCTGTCGTTTAAAACCGCACGATTCTGGCTTTGATGATGCAACGTGACGGCTGTTCCCACGACCACAACGCAGGCAACCGCAGCTCCCCAACGAAGCACCGGCCAACTGAGCCATCCGGCGCGGCCAGGAATCTTGCCCAGGGCCTGAACTGGCGCCTCTTGCGGGGCGGACAAAAACATCACCTCGCGACAATCCTCGCATCGCGACAGATGCTCCATCACCCGCGTCCGCTCGCGCTCGGTCAGCGCCTTTTCAGCAAAGGCCGTGAGCAAGTCCGCGTGGGGATGCCCGCCAGGCCTATTGCCCGACCGCAGGCGCTGTCGCACGATTTTGGGAAGTGCTTCCATATCATCAGTTACAAACAAATCTGACCCAACCACCGCCGCAAGACGAACCCTCTCTCGATTTACCCGGCTCCATCGCCGGCTGGGGCTTCCGCCTTCTTCTCTGGGAACGCCCCAGTTGCCGCTTCTTGCGCCAGCCGGCTGCGGATATTCAAACCCAGGTCACGGACATCCACCTCCAGCGCTTCTTCAGCCTGGCGGCGGCTCATGCCGCTGCGCCCCAGTGCTCCCAAGATCCGCTTACGCAAGGACTTGGCCAACTTGTCCACCTTGCGGCTGATGGTAGATTCGTGCACAGAGAGCGTACGCGCAATGTCGGCCAGGGTGCGATCGTCCAGATAATACGACGCCAGGACAAAACGGTCTTCCGCGGAGAGCGCGCCTAGCGCTTCATCCATGGCAGCCTCAAGTCTGGGTTCGACCGCGATGGCGGGTTCGGGCTCGACGGCAGCGTACTGCACGCCTTCTTCATTCTCTTCATCCAGACTGACCAGTCGCCGCTGCTTGCGATAGCGATTGACATGCTCTTGCGCCATCACCGTGCGCAACCAGCCTTCGAGCGAGCCCCGCCCGGTATAAGACGCCAACTTCGACACTCGCTGCCCGTCCCGCGCCGACATGCCATAAAGATCGGCATACAGCGAGTCCGCCAGTTCGCGCGCGGAAGAACTTTCCTTGGTGATGTACCCTGCGATGTCGTAAAGCTTCTCGCGGTAGCGCAGCAAGAACCGTTCCCAGGCGCGTTCATTCCCTGCGGCACATGCGCGCGCGAGTGCAAGGTCTTCTACCCGCAAACTGGCGTAGAGCTCCTGCACTGCCGCCGGCGCCGCATCGGCCGGCAAGTATTTCGCGCGAACGTCTTCGAGAATCGCGGCAAATTGTTCGCGGCCCAGACCGAATTCCTGGCCACAGCTCTTTTGAAAGAGCTCCGCCATAAGCGACTCCAACCCTGTAGACGCTTCCCCAACGAATTGGACACCGCGATCGGTCATGGCGGGTGCAGCCCGTCTGGATGCTACCAATTATTTAGACGCAAGGAGCTGAAATTTTGCCGTTCGACTGGTAGCGGGTTGAGAAATAACGCCGCGATCAGCGTGCGGCGCCCGTGAGTCCGGAGTGTGTCCGGGCGGGGAGTGCGAACATGAACAAAAAGCTTTGGTTACTGCTTCTAGCGGTTGTCGTTCTGGCTGGGCTCGCCATGATTGTGCCGTGCCTGGCTCGTGGGGGCGAAGCCCCTTCTATTTCCGGCTATAAGATCCTTTCGCCCATCCACCATGGCAATCTCACAATTTTCCCGGTGGTGACTGCCATATCGCATGACACCCAACAGTTCCTCACCCTGGATGAAGGCTTGCGCTCCGGCGAAGTAATAGTTACTGAGTCAGGAAATGCCCAGCCTTTGGTGAGGCCTCGCCATCAGCACTCGGGTCCGATATTGGATGGGCGATCCGGCGGCGGAGCCCAGGTCAATCAACTGGTGCTGATCAATAACTCGAAGCGGCCGCTGATTCTGCTGGCCGGCGAGATCGTAACCGGAGGGAAACAGGACCGCGTCATCGGCAAAGATCGTATCGTGCCGGCGGAGAGCGATCCCATTGACTTGAGCGTGTTCTGCGTGGAGCCTGGGCGGTGGACGGGCCCGACAGCAAGTTTCGGCGGGGGAGTCGGCTCAGGCGGGGCGATCGGTGCGGGAATGGCACAGCCGGCAGTCCGTTCCAAAGCCATGGCGGACAAAGATCAAACCAAAGTCTGGGCGGAAGTAAGGGGCGCTCAGGCGGCGGTTGCCGCGACATTACCTCCTCCTGCCGCGAATGAGGTAGTTACGACCAGCTCTTACGCCCGGGTGATGCAGAACGAAGAAGTGAAGCAAAAAGTTGATGCCGTCGCCGCTCCCATCCAGCGTGATTATCAAAGCTTGATCCAGCAGCTACGAGATCGCAAGGCCGTAGGAGTGGTAGTGGCGGTGAACGGCGAAGTCATCTGGGCGGACATTTTCGCCAGCACCGAGCTCCTGGAAAAGTACTGGCCCAAGCTGGTGCGCTCATACGCTGCGGAAGCCATATCCAGCAATGGGAGAAATCACGATGCCGGCGAAAGGTCCGCACAGCAGTTTCTCGAAGACATGGAAGGCCGCCATGAAATTGCGGAAATCGAGCCCGGCATTTATCGCCACACCGAAGTCACCGGAGACGGATTCAAGGCCTTCGAGTTGACCTCACTGCTGCCGAAGACCGGCTTCGATCTGCACCTGGCCAAGATGGCCGATTAGTTCAACGATGGTGTGGGACGGGGCACACAGAACTGATTGGAATTGAAAACTGGGAACGGCATGGCGCCGCTTTACCGCCGCAGCAGGCTAAGCAGGTGTGAAAGCTGTGCCCAAACGGCATGGAGTGCACCAGTCGTCACAAAAGGCACTCCAAGAAGGGATCCCGTAGCCAGCACCACCAGCACGCGCCAGCTCACTGGACGCGAGGGTTTGGACTTTGTTGTCCGGTTGCCCTCCGGCGTCAGCTCCAGCGAGCGATACTCGGACGATTCGTCCAACCGCGGATTTCCTTCCCAAGCGTGCATAGGGAAAGTCTAGTGGCCGGCACCCACCGCGTAAAGTTACGGGTGCCCCGCAACTGGTTACGATCTGCTATTACTAATGGGCGGCTCTTGGCTTGCAACCCATTTAATTACTGATACTTACAAAATGCAAGCTTTCGCTTCGCAGAAACGAAAGCCATCCTTACTTTCTCCCCACTCGGCATCCGCGAACAAACCACAGGCCCAAAACGGGAAGGGGATCCAGGCTGGCCGCGCAACTAGAAGGTCCAATGCGGCTCCCTGAGCACAAACCGGCATCCAACCTCCACCCTATGCGAATCAGCCTGCCATTTCTGTCGAAAACCGCTACAACCGCGCTGCTGGTTTTGGTCTGCTCGAGCGGCGCCTTTAGTTATTCGGTGCTGACCCACGAAGAGGTGGTGGATCTTTTGTGGAAGGACCAAATCCAGCCGCTTCTGTTAAAGAGGTTTCCCGCCACAAGCCCCGAGGATCTACGGCAAGCCCATGCCTATGCCTATGGTGGCAGCCTTCTCCAGGACATGGGTTACTACCCTTTCGGCAGCAAATATTTCAGCGATCTTGTGCATTACGTTCGCAGCGGCGATTTTGTGAACGCTCTGCTTCAACAATCTTCCGATGTCAATGAATATGCCTTCGCGCTGGGTGCTTTGGCACATTACGCCTCGGATAATAGTGGCCATCCCATCATCAACCAGGTGGTGGCGCTGGATTTTCCCAAGCTGCGGAAAAAATACGGCGATCATGTCACCTATGCTGACGACCCTAAAGCGCATATTCGAACCGAGTTCGGCTTCGATATGGTGCAGGTGGCGAAGAACCGGTATACCTCTGACAGTTACCACGACTTCATCGGCTTCAACGTCTCCAAGCCTCTTTTGGAGCGGGCCTTTCTGCAGACTTATGGGATGAAAATCTCCGATGTGTTTGGGGACGAAGACCTGGCCATTGGCACTTTCCGCCATGCCATCGCAAGAGTCGTTCCCGAAATGACTCGGGTCGCCCTGATCAACCGGCGCAAAGAGATCGTTCGGGACACCCCGAACTTCAACGAGAAGCAATTCCTGTATCACCTCTCCCGCACCAATTACAAAAAAGATTGGGGCACGAGCTATCGCAAGCCGAAGTTCGGGGCCCGCGTCCTGGCGTTCTTTCTAAGGATTGTTCCCAAAATCGGCCCCTTCAAGGCGCTCGCTTTTAAAATACCTTCCACCCAAACCGAAGACATGTACATCAAGAGCATCAACACTACTGTGAAGGACTACGGGACCCTCCTGCACACTGTTGGAGGTGGGCCGCCGCAACTACCCAATCTGGATTGCGACACTGGCCGTCCCACCGCTCGGGGAGAGTATTCGCTGGCGGACAAGACTTACGAGCATCTTCTGGACGACTTGAGCAAGAACCAATTCGCGCAACTCACGCCCGAATTGCGGCTGAACATTCTCGACTTCTACGCCGACTTGAATTCTCCCGTCGCCACCAAGAAAGACCAGGTCGCCTGGAACAATACCCTGCAAGAGTTAGAGGGGCTAAGGTCTTGGAACCAACCGACTCCACCGCAATAGGATCTTTAGCTCTCCGCGGGCGCGAAGAAAACCAGCACGGTCAAGTCTTCGCTGATCTCGTGGAAATGATGTTCCACATTCGCTTCCACAAAAATCACGCTTCCCTGGCCGATGGCCTGGTCGTCCAGGCCCACCCGCATGCGGGCCTTTCCCTGGACCACGTAATACATTTCATCCTGCGGGTGAGGCTTTTGGGGATCGGAGCTTCCGGCGGCCAGCGTGTAAATTCCGGCACTCATGGCAGGTACGCGCAGAAATTCCAAGTAAAGTTTGCCTGACAGCTCGCGCTGCTGCTGCAGTTCAGAAATTGCAAAGAAGTGCTTCACTCCAACGCTCCGGCAAAAAAAATCTCGGTATATTGCTGCACCAGATTTTCTTCCTGCAGCGTCCCCTCGGGGCGATACCACTGGTAAATCCAGTTAATCATTCCCAGCAGGGCGAATGCCGCCGCGCGGGGACTCACATTGCCCTTCGACCGGCGCAACGCCCGCACTTCCTGGATGACATTTTCGACGAAATGCACGTATTCCTTCTTGCGGATATTAATGCGCTTCCGCAGCGGCGGTGGAAGCGGGTGGTTTTCGTGCAGCATCACGGTAATCTCGCGATCGCGAATGCTTAACACCACGGCGATATGCAGGCGAATCAAGGCCCGCAGCCGCGCTTCCGGATCGGCAATCCCCCGCACCGCATTGATGACCCGGTCCTGGGTGATGTCCATGGCGTGGTCGATCAGGTTGAACAGGATTTCGTCCTTGCTTTGAAAGTGGTGATACAGGCCGCCCTTGCTCAGCTTTAAAGCCGCGGCCACATCGTTCATGGACGTGCCGTCATATCCCTGTTGCTGAAAAAGACGCGCGGCAGTACGCAGGATTTCCTGCCGCGGATCGAGCGTGGTGTCGCGAGTCATGAGGCGACAGAATAAACAGTTGCGGGCCGGATTGCCAATTGAGAATAATTTTAATGCTTCACCACAGAGGACACAGAGCTGCACAGAGGAACTCCCTGAATTTGATCCTCCGTGGTTCACGAATGTTTGACGGTACCAGAGCTAGTGGGCCCGGGAAAGGGCTTTCCGGAAATCGTCGGCGGTGGTGCGATAACAAGACAACACGCTGTTAGGGTCGTTAGGACCCAGGATCGCAGGATCGAATGAATATTTCGTGCCGGGATGGGTGTCGTCGAGTTGCGGATTCAGCATTTGCTTCAAGGTTTCGTCGCAAGTGGTATCTCTGACCACGGTGAGTTTATACACCTTTGCGTTCTTGAGACCGATTTCGGACAGGCGGCGCTGATAAGGAAGAAATTCGTAAACCAGTTTTATCAGCGCGGTTTCGTCTTTGCCGACGCGTCTTCTGGCCACGAAGACTTCGTAGTTCGAGAAATATGAAGTGCCGGGCAAGGCCAGGACCAACCCAATTATATTCACCGGCAGTTCCTGCACGGTTGGCTGGCTATGGTCATCTGCCGCCTGCGAAGGCGGCGCTACCTCGGGTTGTGACAGGTTGGCCGCAGTTGCACGCCCGCCATCGGGCGAGTTGCCGGCGCCGTCCACAGATGGAGACGGCGGCACCACTCGCATGCCGGCAGTGGACAAGTTCCCGCTTCCGCCCAAGCCGGAACTGGCTTCGCTGCCCAAGGACGGAGCCGGTGGTACGACTTGCGCGCCGCCGCTCGACAGCGAGTTTGAGCGTCTACCGACGCCGGAGTCGCCACCTCCATCCGATGCCGGCGGAGGCGGTATGACCTGTGTTCCTGCATCCGCCGATAACGAGTTCCCTCGCCCCGACCCAGACGAACCACCTGCCGCAAGTGACGGAGCGGGTGGGACCACGTGGGTGCCGCCACCGGGCAGGGGGCTCGCCCGGCCCATCGTCGTCGCACCGTTTCCCTCCACCGACGGAGCCGGTGGAACCACTTTCGCTCCCCCGGTCGCCAACGGATTCACATGCCGGCCTTCCGCGGAATTGCCATTGCTCCCAATCGCCGGCGCGGGAGGCACCGCTTTAACTCCCCCACCAGATATGGGGCTGCCCCGCCCGTCAGCCAGGGTTCCGGAACCTCCCACGGAAGGAGGGGGTGGCACAACCGCGGCGGACGTACCCGGCAGACCCTCTTGCGTCCGTCCCGGGATCGTGTGCTGCTCGTGCATCGGCAACTCGGGAGACGGTGCGACGGCTTCGGAGTGGCCAATGTTCACGTCCCCAACTCGGCGAATGGCGCCCTGCACTGTCGGCGGAGGAGCCACGACGGCAGAATTAGGAGCACCCACTGCGCGTCGCAGCGACCCCGCTCCAACTTCGGGTGCGGGCGCGACCGCCGACGCCTGCGGCAAGCCCAGCCGGCGAGTGCTGGTTTCGCCAACGTCCGGCGACGGCGCAACCGCGGCACTCGGGCCCGGCGCCATGGGCCGCCGGGAGTGCCCAGTTGCCGACAGCGGCATGGCCGGGAGAGCGGGATTTGAAGCCGCGATCTTCGAAGCCAGACTATCGGATCGGCCCGAAGTAGCCAGCTTGAGATCGGGCGGCAGAACGAGACTATGTGCGCTGCGCTCAGGTGCTACCACAATCTTCTGCTGATGCGCGGCTTTGCTCTCGGTCTTGGTTTGGGGACGAACTCGTGGCCGCCGGCTCTGCAGGGTTGGAAAGGACTTGGAAGGCGGATAGTAGACGATGTGCGATTCGCGAATCATCTTCTGCTGCGCGGTTTCCTGGGGCGTTCTCCAGAATAAGCTCCATGCTACGGCGAGCACCAGCACGTGCCAGAGTACCGATTCGAAAAACGACCGCCAGGGCATGGCGGTATAGACAAAAACATCGTTCCAAAATGGTCCTGGCCTGGAACTGATGGCGACCGGGGGCACTTGCCGTCGCCAAAATGTGTCGGCCAGATTGCGAAAAAAGATGCGGTGGGCCGGCTCCTGGTCAAGGAGCAGCTTGAGGCGAGGCCGGGCCTGGAGCTTAACATCCATTTTCGAAACACAAGGACCCCGAGCCTTTGTCGAGCCAGGGTGCGGAGGGAGGAAATTTGGCCCAATTATAGCTCACACCAAAAGCGGACCCAGCCAGCCTTCCGTGGGGGAAGGTTACGGCTGGGTTCCCGCAGGCTGGGGTCGCTCCAGTCAGAGCCTGCGGGCGAGGCTGGGGTGCACCTGACCACCCGTCGTCAGGAATTACGGCCTTTCGTCGCAAAGGAGGTGCATCGCTCGCGCACCGAGGGCAAACTCCGGGTTAGGAGGTATCACCCAAATGCGAACTAGAACGATAGCTTTCTTAATCGGACTTGCCTTGTGGGCCAACGGACTGCCCGGACAATCCCTTTCCGCCCAAGCCTGGACCCTGCCCCACGGAACCACCGTGAAGGACAATGGTCCCCGAACTTACCTGTTCACGGTCGAGTACGACACGACCAACACCAAGGGCGAGATGCTGCTCCGTCAGCGCTTGACCGGGGAGTACACACGCGGACTGCCAGGGGGAGACGTTAGTTGGAAAAACGTGGCCCAGGCGGACGCGCCCGGTGCCACGGCTCCGTTCGGAGTGCCGCAGAAGCGTGACTTCATGGAGGGATTCCGTTATCACAATGATCTCGGTGATACCTTGAAGCCCGGATTCTTTAAAGCGTTTCCACCCGACTGCGGTCTTTGAGCGTAACCTTGTTTGGGACACCGGGATGATCGAGCACTTTGGCCAGGACTATTTCGAACACCTTAAGCTGAATGAGCCATATCACAGCATCTCCGACGAAGACGTGACCATGCCGGGGGTAGGCACGTTTCACAACCGCGAAGTGGTGCTGGAGTGGATCGGACGTTCGCAAAGAAATGGTCAGGACTGCGCCCTGATTCAGTACCAGGCATTCCTGAATCCGCTGGAGATTGTCAACGCAGGTATGACTTTGAATGGCCGCAGCAGCTATTGGGGACAGATTTGGGTATCGCTGGCGACCAGGCAAATCGAATACGGCACCATCAACGAAACTGTCGTGGGAGAGCTGAAATTGGCCGGTCAGGACACTACGCAGGTCATCAACGTCTTACGCAGCGGCACGCTCGAACCCGTGAGCGCGAAGTAGGACTCGTGCGGGCGAAGGGCAGCGATAGGTTCCGATGAAAAACAAATGGGTGTTTTCCCTGCTTTGGGTCAACCTCGCCGTGGTCTTGGTGGTGCTGGTCCTATTCGTGGGGAATCAATTCTCGAGTGCCCGGGAGCTGCTCCACCCACTGGCCTACGCGCTGGTCTACGCAAACCTAACCGGGCTTCTCGGCACCTGGGTACTGGGTGGGCTTGCGGAGAGGTTCTACCTTCGCAAGTATCCACCCGTCCCTGTCGTGGCAATAGGCATTCTCGTGTTTGCGGCTTTCGGCTGTTTGCTGGCACAGGCTCTGTTGGCGGGGATAGGCGTTGCAGTCCCACGCTATTTCTGGCCAGAGTACTTCAGCACGCTGCGCATAGCGTTACCCCTGGCCGCGGTGTTTGGCTTAGGTGCCTTCGTCCACGGATCGTTGCGGGGACGCATACAAATTGCGGAAGAAAAGCTCCACGAAAAAGAAATCGCTGAAGAGCGGGCGCGGAAGCTGGCGGCAGAAGCAAGGCTGCGTTCGCTTGAGTCGCGCATCCATCCCCATTTTCTGTTCAACACTTTGAACGCGATCAGCTCGCTGATTGCGGTGAATCCGGCACGCGCCGAGCAGATCGTGGGGCGACTGGCGGTGCTGTTGCGGGCCTCTCTGGACTCCAGTCATCAACCGCTCATCCCCTTGCGTGAGGAGCTGGTAATGGTCGAAAGTTACCTCGACATTGAAAAGGCGCGCTTTGGGGACAATCTTCGGGGATCCGTGGAGGTGCCTGCCGAACTACAGGACATCAAGGTGCCACCCATGTCGGTGCAGTCTCTGGTCGAAAATGCTGTGAAACATGGAATCACCCCGCAAAGCAGCGGCGAGGTTCTGGTCACGGCGGCGGCGGACAATGGCAGCCTGCACATTTACGTTCGCGACAGTGGGCCAGGCTTTGACCTCTCCGCGATTCCCGCCGGCCACGGATTGGACAACCTGGTCGAGCGTCTCCAAGCTTTGTTCGGCGCGAAAGCGCACCTAAACGTTTTGCAGCGAGACGGCCATTCCATGGTGGAGATGGTGGTGCCACGCGAATGAAACTGCGAGCCTATCTGGTGGATGACGAGCCGTTGGCACTAGAGCGGCTGCGCCGGTTGCTTGATCGCACCGGACGCGTGGAAGTGACCGACAGCACGACCGAGCCTGAAAAAGCGGTGGCCGCTTTAACCGCGGACCCGCCTGACGTTTGCTTTTTGGACATTCAGATGCCCCGTCTCAATGGTTTCGAGGTCCTGGCACGATTGCCCACCCAGCCCATCGTGATTTTCACCACCGCCTACGATCAATACGCCTTGAAGGCATTCGGAGTGAACTCGGTAGACTATCTCCTGAAGCCGGTAGAACCTGAAGCTCTGGATCGGGCGCTCGATAAAGTGGAGCGCTTACGGAGCGCTGGCAATTCTGCCCAGCCAGACTTGGAGGCTCTCCTCAAGAAACTCGCGGATTCCCTGCACGAAAGTAAGCCTGAATATCTTGAGCGGATTGCGTCGCGGCTGGGAGACCGGCTGTGGTTCCTCGATCTGGCACGGATCACGCATTTCTATGCCGAAGACAAGTTGACCTACGCGATGTCCGACGGCAAGGCCTACTGCGTCGACCACGCGATCACGGAGTTGGAAAGGAAACTGGACCCCAGGAAATTCTTCCGCATCCACCGCAGCACCCTGGTCAACCTGGATTGGATCAAGGAAATCGCAGCGCTCCCCGGCGGAGCTTTGAATCTCCGCTTGAAGGATGGCAAAGGGACGGATTTGACCGTCGCCCGCGATCGCGCCCGTGAGTTCAAAGCCCGAGTGGGATGCTAGAAAGGGCCCGTTAGTCGTCACTTGACAGCGCCGGTTTGACTCGCATACCATTTCGATACCGACCGACCGGTCGGTTTGCTATCGAGCTAACGTACTGAGTCGAAATTTTAGGAGACCTAGTGGCCACAATTTTCTACGAGCGCGACGCCAATCCAGCTGCCCTGAAGGGCAAAACCATCGCCATCTTCGGCTACGGAAGCCAGGGACATGCCCAGGCCCAAAATCTTCGGGACAGCGGCTTCAATGTCATTGTCGGGCTCGACCCCAAACGGCCTACCGCGCAGAAAGCCCGAGCGGACGGGATGGAAGTCGTCGCCCCGGCGGAAGCGGCCAAACGCGCTGATTGGATCCAGATCCTCACCCCGGACGAGACCCAGGGCGAATTCTTCGAAGCCGACATTCGGGCCGGCCTGACCAAGGGAAAAGTTCTTGGCGTCTCGCACGGATTCAGCATTCATTTCAAGACCATCGTCCCGCCGAAAGATGTGGACGTAGTCATGATCGCCCCCAAGAGCCCCGGTCACCTGGTACGCCGCGTTTACACCGAGGGCCGCGGGGTTCCGTCGTTGATCGCGATCCACCAGGATGCCAGCGGCCATGCTCACGAATTGGCTTTGGCTTACGCTTACGGGATCGGTTCCACCCGCGCCGGCGTGTTGCAAACAACTTTCAAAGAGGAAACCGAAAGCGATCTGTTCGGCGAGCAGACCGTACTTTGCGGCGGCCTGACTTCGCTCATCAAGAAAGGTTTCGAGACCCTTGTGGAAGCCGGCTACGCGCCCGAGATTGCTTATTTCGAATGCCTGCATGAAGTGAAACTGATCGTGGACCTGATCTACGAAGGTGGCCTGGCCAGCATGCGCGATTCGATTTCGAACACCGCGGAATACGGCGATCTGACCCGGGGCGAACGAGTTGTCGGCGATGCGACTCGCATCGAAATGAAAAAGATTTTGGGTGAGATCCAGAGCGGCCAATTCGCCAAAGAGTGGATTGAAGAACACAGAAGTGGCGGCAAAAAGTTCGCCGCTCTGCGCGAAAAAGAAAAACAGCACCCGATTGAAATCGTGGGAGCGCAGTTGCGCGGCATGATGTCGTGGCTGCCAAAGGAATCCAAAAAGAAATCTGTGGAAACTCCGCAACCGAAGGTCGTGAATGCTTAAGGGAGCAGAAATCGTTCTGCGCTGTTTGCGCGCCGAGGGCGTGGACCTGGTGTTCGGCTATCCCGGCGGCGCCATCATGCCGCTCTACGACGCGCTGGATGGCAGCGGCGTCCGCCACATTCTAACCCGCCACGAACAGGGTGCGGTATTCGCCGCAGAAGGCTATGCCCGAGCCACTGGAAAAGTCGGCGTGGCCATGGCCACCAGCGGCCCCGGAGCAACCAATCTGGTAACCGGCATTGCCGATGCCAAGATGGATTCGGTTCCGTTAGTCTGCATCACCGGACAAGTCCGCACCGCCATGATCGGCACCGACGCATTCCAGGAGACCGACGTTTTTGGCATGACGCTGTCACTCACCAAGTGGAGCCGCCTGGTGCGGACCATCGAAGAAATTCCGGCAGCGATTGCCGAAGGATTTCATTGGGCCCGCAGTGGACGTCCGGGGCCGGTGGTCATCGATATCCCGACCGACATCATGAAGGCCAAGATCGAATTCGCCGGCGCGGTGAAGTTTGCCCCTCTCGCCAAGCCTGCCGATGTTCATGCCGAATCCGGATTCAGCGAAAAGATCATTGCCATGTTGCAAGCCGCAAAGAAGCCGGTGGCACTGATCGGCGCCGGCGCCAAGATTTCTGGTGCGATTTCCGATCTGCGCCGCCTGCTCGACCAACTGAATATTCCGACCATCGCGACAGTTCACGGATTAGGCGCGGTTCCGCCGGAAGCTCGTTACTACTTGGGCATGGTGGGAATGCACGGCACCCGCGCATCGAACACTGCATTGCACGAAACCGATTTGCTTCTGATATTCGGCGCCCGTTTGGATGATCGCGTAACCGGCGATCCCACGCGTTTTGCCCCCGACGCGAAAATCGTGCACTTTGACATTGATCCCGCACAACTCGACCGCGTGCGGGCTTGCGAGCTGCCAGTGATTGGCGATCTTGCGGACACCGTCCCAGCTTTCCACCGCGAGGTGAAAAAAGTTTCCCTACCCGATTGGAGCGAGTGGCGTGCGATCGCCGGTGGGCCGGAACGCGCGGAACTCGATCCCCGGGGATTGTCCCAGTCGACGGTGCGTTTCCTGGATGAACTCTTTAGCCGTCTCCCGGAGAATAGCTTCGTCGTCACCGACGTGGGCCAGCATCAGATGTGGGCAGCGCAACGCTACCGCTCGTCATTTCCGCGAGGATTCATTACCTCAGGCGGCCTCGGCTCCATGGGTTTCGCTCTACCCGCAGCCATCGGAGTGCAGATGGCGAAGCCGGATGCCCTGGTGGTCTGCGTCTCCGGCGACGGCGGCTTCCAGATGAACATTCAGGAACTGGCCACGGTGCGGCGGCTCAACCTGCCCATCAAGAACGTGATCATCGACAACAAATATCTGGGCATGGTGCGGCAGTGGCAGCAGCTTTTCTACGCCCGCAACTATGCCGAAACCGACTTGAGCGACAACCCGGACTTTGTGGCCATCGCCGAAGCTTACAAGATTCACGCTTCTCGTCTCGGCGAAGAAGCCATGCGCGAGTTTCCTGTCACCGAGCAAACCGGGGATGCTCTGGAATGTTTTCTGCATTCGTCCGAGCCGGAATTGCTGGTTTTCGATTGTCAGCCGGAAGCCAACGTTTACCCCATGGTTCCGGCGGGAGCGGCGCTCTCAGAAATGTTATTTGAAGAAGATTAGGGAGAATTCCATGCACGCTTTTCACATTCGCTATCGCAACACGCAAGGCACGCTGATGCGTATCCTGAACGCCGCTTCCCGGCGCGCGCTGGATATGCCTTATGTGCAAGCCGTTCCTACCGGTCACGAACACACGGCGACACTCTTGCTCGAGGTCAATGCCAAGCAGATTGGCCAGCTCTGCCGCGATTGGTACGCGATTGTAGACGTCACCGATGTGCGCGTTGGCGTCCCCCCGAAAGATCTGGCCGATCTGGAGACAGAATGGTCTTCCGCCCCTCATCCGCACGCCTCGACAGGAATTCGAAATCCTTCTACGAGTGCCGCTAGAGCGTAAGGTATTCGTCGAATTGTAATTTGGGCTGATTGCAATTGTTTTTCCTTAATGTTGTAGACTGCTTTTCGGTACCTTCTCTGTCGTAATCTCATAAGCCTATGGATCTGAAGCATCGCAGCCGCTTTATCACCGATGGACGCGACCAGGCTCCGGCGCGCGCCATGTTCAAAGCCATTGGATTTACTGACAGCGACCTGGCAAAGCCGCTGATCGGCGTCGCCAACACCTGGATCGAAACCATGCCTTGCAACTTTCATCTGCGCCGGGTTGCGGCCAAAGTGAAGGAAGGCATTCGCGCCGCCGGCGGTACTCCCATGGAGTTCAACACCATCGCCATCAGCGACGGCGAAACCATGGGCACCGAGGGCATGCGCGCCTCGCTGGTGAGCCGCGAGCTGATTGCCGATTCCATCGAACTGGTTTGCCGCGGGCAAATGTTTGACGCCGTGGTTTGCGTCGTGGGTTGCGACAAAACCATTCCCGCCGCCGCCATGGCACTCGCGCGGTTGAATATTCCTGGCTTTGTGCTTTACGGCGGGACCATCGCTCCCGGAAATTTTCGCGGGAAAGATGTGACCATTCAGGATGTGTTCGAGGCGGTGGGAGCAAATGCCGCAGGAAAAATGTCTGACAGTGACCTGCACGAGTTGGAAGGCGTTGCCTGCCCCGGCGCAGGCGCTTGCGGCGGGCAATACACGGCAAACACCATGTCCACGGTAATGGAAATGATCGGGCTTTCGCCCATGGGATTTAATAGCGTTCCCGCCCAGGACCCGCGCAAAGACCAGATCGCTTTCAACTGCGGCGAAGTCGTCATGAATCTCTTGAAGAACGGCATCCTGCCCAAAGACATTCTTACGCGTCCTGCATTCGAGAATGCGATTGCATCGGTGGCCTCAACGGGCGGTTCGACGAACGCCGTACTGCATTTGCTGGCGATCGCAAGAGAAGCCGGCGTTCCGCTCGAAATCGACGATTTTCAGACGGTAAGCGAACGCACTCCGCTGCTTGCCGACCTCAAACCGTCCGGCCGTTTCGTGGCCACGGACATGGACCGCGCCGGAGGCGTGCGCTTGCTGGCCCGCCGCTTGCTTCGCGGTGGACACCTTCATCCCAAAACGCTCACCGTAACCGGGCACAGTTTGTCGGCGGAGAGTGATAGCGCGATTGAAACTCCGGGTCAGGAAGTCATCGCGCCTCTCGATCGTCCGCTCAAGAAAACCGGCGGTCTGGTGATTCTCAAAGGCAATCTCGCGCCTGAAGGATGTGTGGCGAAAATCAGCGGACACGAGCGGCTTTCCCATCGCGGCCCGGCTCGAGTATTCGAGTCCGAAGAAGAGGCCATGAGTGCCGTCACATCAAAGCAAATCAAAGCTGGGGATGTGCTGGTCATTCGCAACGAAGGTCCCAAGGGCGGCCCGGGCATGCGCGAGATGCTCAGCGTGACCGGCGCCATCGTGGGCGAAGGACTCGGCGGGTCGGTCGCGCTATTGACCGATGGACGCTTCAGCGGCGCAACTCACGGTTTGATGATGGGACACGTTTCGCCGGAAGCAGCTCTCGGCGGCCCCATCGCCGCCGTGCAAGAAGGCGACGTGATCAACATCGACGTCAACAAACGCCTGCTGGAAGTCGAAATTGACAACGCCACACTGCGGAAAAGATTGGCTGAGTGGAAGGCCCCCGAGCCGCGTTATCCGACGGGCGTGTTCGCCAAATACGCGGCGCTGGTATCGTCAGCTTCGCAAGGCGCAATCACCCAGCCGAAATGAGCCCCCACGATTGAAGTCCGGACGCTACTTTACCGGTGTAACCCCGAACAACACGCTCCCATGCGACGGTAAGGTCACACTGATTGAGTCTGCCGCACCCAGATCTCTTTGTTCCCACAGGCCCCGCAGGGCGTATCTCGTTCCCGCAAGACCGACATCCTTCCAGGTAAATTCGACCCTCTGGGCGGACTCCCCGGGGTTGAAGATTGCCAGATAGTAGCTGTCGCCGGTGGAGGATTGCGCCATCCATGCAACGGTTTTGTCTGTGCTAATTACAGGATGATTCCCGGTTGAATGCTGGTCCACGGCAATCACCTCGGGATTGCTAAGCAATGAGGTCGTCCAGTCATCCGCACGGGGAAGATCGCCACCCACCATCAGCGGAGAAGGAAACATAACCCAAAGAGTGATCAGCGTTCTCTGCTCGTCGTGCGTGAGCCGGGTGTAGCGTGGCTTGCCCCACCCCGGTGCCGGGCCAAGATATCCCAACGGCAGCATGTCGGCATCTGGCCACCGCCCCGGTTCCGCTTTCCCGGCCCATTTGGCGACATTCGCAAACTGGTCTCCCAGCCCCTGCGGGTACTCGACCGTGCTGTGCCAAAGGTCCCAAATATCGTCTGAAATGCGCCACATCTGCGCGTACTTCCGCATTTCTTCTGTCTTGTCCAGAGGCGCTGCCCCTGGAGAAAGGCTCAGGACAATCGGCCGTCCGGCTTTATCCAGAGCTTGCCGGATCATGCGAATGTCATCGCCTTTGTAGGGATGACTGCTGATGCAATCCACCTTGATCAGGTCCACGCCCCATGCCGCATACAGCCTGGCAATTGAGTCGTAATAGGCTTGCGCAGCTGGCTGGCTGGGATCAGTACCAAAATTGTCGGGATTCCAGGGACAGGTGTCGGAAGACTCGGCAGCCTCCGCCGCCGAAAAGGTCGAATCGGCAATAGGAATTTTATTGGCCACTGCCTGCCTCGGAATGCCCCTGAGAATATGGATTCCGAACTTGAGGCCGAGAGAATGAACATAATCGGCGAGCGGCTTAAACCCAGCATCGTTGGCCGCCGAAGGAAAACGACTTACCGCTGGAGTGTAGCGGCCAAATTTGTCCAGACTGAATTGCGCAACTCGGGAATTGCCTTCGGCGGTGGGATTAGCGACAAACCATTCCATGTCCACGACCACGTACTGCCAACCGAAGGCCTTCAAGTGTTCGGCAAGCCACTGGGCATTCGCCTTTACGTCGGCTTCCGTGACCGTGGTTCCGTAACCATCCCAACTGTTCCAACCCATCGGCGGAGTCGCAGCCAATGCGGGCTGGGCGGTTTTCGTCTGTGCCAGCGCCACATCGCTTAAACCCAGAGCGAATACGAGACTCAAGAGCCAGGCGCTCTTTTTCATCGCGATTTCTCCATTTTAGAGATCACTGCGGCTTCACGATCGGCAAAATGAGCGCGGAAGGATGTTCAGCGTCGTGATAGACAGTGTTTGTAGCTGACACATATCTCTGCGCCGCTGCCTGCGTCTCGCCGGTGTTGAGGTTGCGGTCGAAACGTGGAAAATTGCTGCTGGAAATCTCCAGACGCAGCGCGTGGCCCTTCATAAACACATCGCTGGTTGACCACAGATCGATAACGAACTTGTAAATCTGGCCCGGGTTCATGAGTTCAGGTTTTTCCTGCGAGTTGCGATACCGCGCCCGGATGATTCCTTCCGTCAGGTTTTGGGCGAATCCATCGGGCCCCACATCGACCAGCTTGGCTTCGAAATCCGTGTCCACGGCCGAAGATTGGGCAAACAATTCCAGGCTGACGGGACCGGTAACTTCCGTGTCCTGCGCGAACGGCGGCGTGGAGTAGACCAAAACGTCGTCGCGCGCCTCCACCGCCCGCTGATCGCGAGGGCCTGCCG
Organism: Terriglobales bacterium; assembly: GCA_963802555.1. GTDB lineage: Bacteria > Acidobacteriota > Terriglobia > Terriglobales > Acidobacteriaceae > DATBAX01. Next base: position 72,549 of record CAWDJD010000003.1, read on the forward strand.
GCTGATGCCATCCATCGCAACAAAGCGGCCCCCCGATGGTGGGCGCGGGATTCGCCGGATCGTAAACAAAGTGGTCCGCAGGCTCGGACCGCGGAGCGGCAGCGGAAAGATTACCGTCACCGCGCAGCGAGCTTGCTCCTTTTGCTGAATGCAGAAAATATTTCGTGCTCTGCGCCCGGGCTAGCGGCCAGTCATCCTCTTCCCGCCATTGATTCGCGCCCATGACGAAAACCTTCACCGCTTTGCCGGCAAATTCGTTCTGCACCCCCTGAAAAAGATACTGATACCACTTCAAGGTGAGATCATTCTCTTCGTACTCAGCCGCAGCCGGTCCAAAGTCAACGTCGCCAATCTTGCGCCCGCCGCCGGCGTGGCCTCCAATGGTGACCAGCAGATGTTGTCCGTGGCGCGCCGCGTCACTGCCTCCGCGGGCCTTGATTCCCATATAATTCCGCAGCGACCCGCCCTGAAAGATGTCGTACCAGGCGGCGATGTGAAGCGCAGGGACCTTGATGTCTGCGTAGTGCTCTTCAATCGAGATTTGCTTCCAATAATCGTCGTAGCTGGGATGCGCCAGCCAATCGAGAAAATAAGGGGCCAAAGCAGAAGCGCCAAGTGGCACGTTCGAGGTATCGGAAAAATTGAACAGCGGATAACTGTTCAAGGGAAGCTTCGCCACTCCCAGCATGGCGTTGGTATTCTTCCCCACGGCGCGATTTAGCGTGTCCTGGGCCAGCCCTGAAGTCCACGACTGGTCAAACCACTGCTCGAACGCTCCCCCCTGATAGGTCCAGTTATCGTGATAATTGCTGGCCGTTACGACGGGACAAATCCCGGCCAGATGAGGCGGGTGCGCAATGGCCGCCAGCATTTGCGTGGCGCCTACATAAGAACCGCCCCACATGCCGACCTTCCCGTTGGAATAAGGCAGCGCCGCCGCCCACTCCACGGTGTCATAGCCATCGTCAGATTCGTGCTTGAACGTGTACCATTCGCCTTCCGACGAGTACCTTCCCCGAACATCCTGCACGATGGCCACAAATCCCTGTGACGCCGCCTCGAAAGCGAAATCTCCGGCATTCCGTTTGTCGTATGGCGTGCGCTGCAGCAGCACGGCAAACTGTCCGTCGGCTTTGGGCCGGTAGATGTCCGCGCGCAAGTTGACGCCATCTCGCATCTTGACGGCGACACCGCGCTCAATCGTGACTTGATAGGTTTCGGCGGCGTGAACCACCGCCGCAGTCAGGACAAGAACCACCACGGCAACCCTACAGACAGTGTTCCGGCAAGTCATGAAGTCATATCCTCCCCGAAAAGGCAGCCCCAAAGAAGCGCCAGAAACAATGGTTGGGTTTTCCACATGAGATGTCTGGCAAACAGTCTGGGTGAAGATAGAAGCCTTGGATGGAGTATGTCAAATACGTGCACGTGACAAGCCGGTGAAACTGAATTAATCTTTAATCTCCGTCACTTGCCAACCTTTAGCCGGGATGGCGGAACTGGCAGACGCAGCGGACTCAAAATCCGCCGACCTTCGGGTCTTGGGGGTTCAACTCCCCCTCCCGGCACCAAGTCTCAATCCGCATCGATCAAAGCGATATATAGGATGATAATGATATAAATTGGCGCGGGGCCTTTACCCCCGCCGCCGAGGAAGACCTTTGCCGTCCGACCGCACTCAACCATTGCTCCAGCGATACGGAGTAGCTTTGCTTTCCGTCGCCGGCGCCTTCCTGGCGACGCTATTGCTGCAACATCTTTTCCCGTATCCCTTTCTATTTCTGTTTTTTGGGGCGGTCATGGTGAGCGCGTGGTTGGGGGGAACGGGCGCGGGACTGTTCGCGGTCCTGCTTTCCACCGTGTTAGTCGATTATTTTTTTGTCCCACCGGTCTACTCCTTCTCCGTCAGCACCACTGCTGAAACATATTTCGGGACGTTCGTGGTGTGCGCCGCTTTGGCCAGTTGGGTGAGTTCGTCCAAGAAAAAGAGCGAGGAGGCGCTTAAACAGGCGCGGGACCGACTGGAGATTCGCGTGTCCGAACGAACCGCGGAGCTCATGAAAACCCAGGCTGACCTGGCTCACTTATCGCAAATCATGAGCATGGGAGAACTGGCGGCATCGATTGCCCACGAAATCAGCCAGCCCCTAACGGCGGTGGTGGCCCACGGACACGCCTGCGTCGAGTGGCTCTCCGCCAGTCCGCCGAATCTCGAGAAGGCTCGCCAGACCGCCAACCGAATCGTTCAGGATGGCACCCAGGCCGGCGTCGTGGTCAGCCGTCTGCGCGCGCTTTTCAAGAAGGAGGCCCCGACGAAAGACTGGCTCGACATGAATGAAGTCATTCACGAGCTGGTTCTATTTCTACGCGACGAAGCGCTGCGACGCCACCTCTCAATCCAGGCTGAACTTGCCTCTGGGCTCCCCAGGATCAAGGCCGACCGGATACAGTTGCAGCAAGTGATGCTCAACCTCATCGTGAATGGCATGGACGCCATGGCGGAGACGGCCACCCGACCGAAGCATCTGCTCATAAGCTCACGGAAGGAAGGCGCGGCCGTAGCCGTGAGCGTCGAAGACAACGGGATCGGTCTGGCACCGGAAGCTGGGGAGAAAATCTTCGAGCCCTTCTTCACCACCAAGCCGAAGGGTACCGGGATGGGCCTGTCCATCAGCCGTTCGATCATTGAGTCCCATGCCGGCAGGTTGTGGGCTGAGCCGCGCTCGTCCGGTGGCGCCATCTTTCAATTCACCCTTCCCATCCAGCCGCAAGAGTCCGATGACTGACCCTCGCCCCATAATTTTTGTCATTGATGATGACGCCTCGGTCCGCGATGGCGTCAGCAATCTCCTGGAATCCGTGGGGCTGCAGGTACAGGTGTTCAAGTCCACCGAGGCGTTTCAGAATGCCTCCCGTCCGGATGGGCCCAGCTGCCTGGTACTCGATGTCAAGCTTCCGGGAATGAATGGCCTGGAGTTTCAGGAAGCGCTCGAAAAGGCTGGCATCAGAATTCCCATCGTGTTCATCACCGCCCATGGCGACGTTCCCATGACTTCCCGGGCCATGAAGGCAGGCGCCATAGAATTCTTGATGAAACCGTTTCAGAAGGAAGACCTGCTATCGGCGATCCGTCAGGGCGTTGACCGCGATCGCGTCCGGCGGGAAGAGCAGGCCGAGTTTTCCATTTTGCGGTCCCGATTCGACGAACTCACCGCGCGAGAACGGGAAGTCATGGAACTTGTGGTGGCCGGGCTCACCAATAAAGAGGTGGCAATGAGGTTGGGAATCAGTGAGGTCACCACGAAAATGCATCGCGGCCAGGTCACACGTAAAATGAAGGCCGATTCCCTCCCCGACCTGGTGAGAATGGCCGGGAAGCTCAATCCCCGCGGCCGTGCATAAACGCGCCCTTTTCTTCCCATAACTATTTTCAATGACTACCCATACCTTAGGATGATTGTTCTGGCCTGATGCGCTGGCTAGTTTGAACGGCATGGATAGTTCCGTGGAATGGCCTCTGAATGGATCGACCTCATTGGTGATTGACCTGCCAGAACCAGTCCAGCGCCCGAACGCAGACGCGGTCTTCCTCCATGCCGTGGCCATGCGGATGGCTGGCGCCGCCGCCGGCGAAGCGCTTAAAGAAGTCGTCGAATGTGCCGCGTCCGTCGCGCGTGCTGACGCCTGTTTCGTCTACCTCATCGAGGGCAGCGAACTGGTCCTGCGGGCGTCCAAGACCCCTCACCATGAAGCCGTAAATCGATTCAAGATCAAGCTTGGGCAGAGCATTTCCGGATGGATCGCCGAACACCGGGAGCCGGTGGTGATCTCGCAACATGCCTCTCAGGACCATCGTTCTCAAAGATTTAACCAATGGTCGGAGGATAATTTTGACGGGTTCCTTTCTGCCCCCGTACTGAGCCGAGGTCGGATAGTGGGCGTTCTCAATCTCCACCATGTCGCGCCGCACGCGTACAGCGATCGCGAGATCACGTTGGTTTCAGCAATTGCTTTATTAGCCGGCGCGGAGATCGAACAGGTGCGATTGGAGCGCGAAAATTTCCAGCTCCTGGGCAAGCTGGAGACTCGAACCTTTGTGGAGCGTGCCAAAGGGATTTTGCAGCGCGATTTAAAGATGAGCGAGGAAGACGCTTATCGAATTATGCAGCGGGAGAGCCAGCAAAGACGCAAGTCCATGAGAGAAATTGCGGAAGCGGTGATCGTAAGCGATGAGCTCAAAACCTCCCGAAGCTCCGGCAAATCCGCGATTCAAGAGATTAGGAAGAATGTATCGTGATGATAAAAAATTTGAATTGGACTTTCCTGGTTCGCGACCACAAAATGCCCCGCAGTAAAGTTGGACTATTCAAGTAGGGCCTTCTTTTCGACGCCGAAAAGAAGCGATTCTTCGGCACGACGCGGTGCCCATTACCGACACACTTAAGTGAGGTATCGCCCGGGAGTTAAGGGCTGCCGTGTCCGTTTCAGGCTGTGTTCGGCGCCGTGGCGGCCGCGCGATACGTGTACCTCATACCTCGAAGTCGAGGAGCCAGGAGACCAGTATGGATGGAAAGATGGTTTTGTTCGAGTTGTTGATCGGGGGCTTTTTTGCCGTCGCGTGTATCAAAGCGCACGCTCCTTTCAGTGCGGAACGGAGCATGACGTTAGGCGAGTTCTTCCGGTTGTCGGATCGCATTGAACGGCTGCGCCGCTCGCGATGGCAATGGTTTTCGATGGTGCTGTTGATGCTGATCATTCGCCTCCAGGGACGTTTGCCGCTGATGCTGGAGGTCATGGTGGCGGTGCAGTTTGTGGTGTTTCTTGCCCTGCCAGTCCAGGTCGAGGCCAAGAAGCGCGCCCGAGCGCGATGAATTTGTCTTCAGTTTTGGCTTGATTGGATGGACGGCGCAGCGAGTCGATTTTTCAGGTTGGCGTTTCTAACTCAGCAAGGCGGCCCGATTCGGGCCAAAGGAGGCTGTTCTCATGGCGGCAAACACAGGACAGGGACGCAGTTTCACAACGTTCCTGGTGGGAATGACGATAGCGTGTGCCGGAATTGCATATTTTTCGACCGGCCTTGGCAAAGTAGGACTGGTGGCGGGGGCGGCGATTTTATTGGGAAGCCTCTTCGGGTTCCTGAAGCTCAAGCCACTGGAAGGCAAGCCTGCTCAAAGGCCAGGGAGTGCGGGGATGAAGGCACTTGGCGCTCTCCTCTCCGCTCTGGGCTGGGTCATCACCTTGTACGGGCTGCATCTGGTTGACGGCGCCGGCGGACGCATCGTGCTTGCGCTGGTAGGCATCGGCATAAGCCTTGTCGGGATTGTTTATGTCCTGCCCTCGGCTTTCAACAAGAACGCGATTTGGAAGACCTAGTGAGTTGGTTCTGGTTCACAGCGAATCACCAAAACGACTATGGAGAGCGACAAAATGAAATTGATCCGAAGTAGTGGTCTCTATATTTGCATCCTTGCACTCGGCCTGACCATGAGCTCAATGGCTCATGCTCAGGCGGCTGCACCGGCTGCGGCCCCGGCTGCAACCGCCGCTCCACCTCCCGCGGATGCTCAACTCAAAGATGCCGCTTCGAAGGCCCCCACCCCGGCGCAGCTGGCGAACGGCGATCCCGGCGGCGCGATAACCGGAACGATCAACGATGTTCCGGCCGCCGACTCCAAAGCGGGCGTAACACTGCCCGATGTGGCAGCCCAAGCCGGGCAAAACAAAGTCGCCATCAACTTCACCTGGACGTTGGTCACTGGCTTCCTGGTCATGTTCATGCAGGCCGGTTTTGCCATGGTTGAAGCAGGCCTATGCCGAGTGAAAAATGCCAACCACACCTACATGATGAATTTCTTCGTGTACGGTTGCGGTCTTCTCGCCTACTGGCTGATCGGGTTTGCCATCCAGATGGGCGGGGCCGCCGGAAACGCGAATCTGGGCGGCCTGAACCCTCTGGCGGTCGAGCACCCCATTTCACTCTTTGGAAAGACCTGGGGACTCTTCGGCGGAGCGGGCATGTTCCTGTCCGGTCACAGTTATGACGTGGGAGTGATGGTGATCTTCCTGTTCGAAATGGTCTTCATGGACACCGCCCTCACCATCGTCACCGGAGCCTGTGCGGAACGTTGGAAGTTCGTTACCTTCGCCGTTTCCTCGGTGCTCATGGGCGCCATCACCTATCCTCTCTATGGCAACTGGGCATGGGGCGCGGGATGGCTCTCTCAGCTCGGAGCAAACGTGGGGTTAGGCAAGGGATACTGTGATTTTGCCGGTTCTGGCGTTGTCCATGCAGTGGGAGGAATCACTGCGCTGGCAATGGCCCTGATCATTGGCCCTCGTATCGGCAAGTTCAACCGTGACGGATCCAGCAACCCAATCATTGGACATGACATGTCGGCAGTCTTGATTGGTTGCTTCATTCTTGCCTTCGGCTGGTTCGGGTTCAACCCGGGCAGCACGCTGGGTGCATCCGCGAACGGCAACTTGCGTATCGGCTCCATCGCGGTGAACACCATGCTGGCGGGTTGCACCGGAACTTTCGGCGCGATCCTCTACATGTGGGGCTTTAAGGGCAAGCCCGATGCCTCGATGAGCGGCAACGGGTTGTTGGCCGGTCTCGTGGCCATCACGGCTCCTAGCGGTTTCGTTAGCACGGTCGGCGCTGCCATCATCGGCTTGGTTGCCGGTGTCCTGGTTTGCCTGAGCGTTGCATTCATCGAAAATGTGATGAAAGTGGACGATCCTGTCGGCGCTATTTCCGTTCACGGCACCAACGGCCTGTGGGGAGTATTGTCCGTAGGTCTGTTCGCAGACGGCACCAGCAATTACGGAGGAAGCTGGAACGGCGTTACCGGCTCGGTTACCGGCCTCTTTTACGGAGGAGACGGCCTCAGCCAGCTAACTGCCCAACTTGTGGGCATCTCCACTTTGCTCGGCTTCGTCTTCACCTTCAGTTTCGTGCTGAACATGGTGCTCGAGTATTTCATCGGACACCGAGTCTCCGCGGAAACAGAAATGGCAGGTCTTGATATCCCGGAAATGGGGCAGCTTGGCTATCCCGAGTTTGTGTTCCGGGCGGAAGCCGACATCTTCACCCACGCTCCACGGGACTTTGCCGTCGCGTGATGCAGGTGAAGCTGGCGGCTTGAATGCAATGGGCAAGGCGCCACCGGGGATGGCGCCTTGCTACTTATATAAATCCGACATCCAGGTTTGCCACTCACATGAAAAATGCCATGAGCACTGAGATCGTATTCAACAGAGAAAAACAAGAAACGGCTTTGAGCGCACGAGTATCTTCGTTGGCGCTCGCTTCCATTCCACAAAAAACCCAACATCTGCTGTTCCGGATGTTTGCCGATCCCTACCTGCTGGAGAAGGACGATTGCGCCACACTAGTTACGCAATTGCGCGAGTGCGTTACCCAGTTTCCGGAAGTCTCGGAACTGCGCGTCCTCCTGGGGATGGCCCTTTGCGTCAACTTCGACCCTCAGGCGGCGATCGAGGAGCTGCGCGAATCCGTGAGGCTTGCGCCGAACAGCTTCATTGCCCAGCTCAAGCTGGGCGAGCTGTGGATGCGGCTCCGGGTGATCGACAAAGCCGAAGAGCACACCCGCCTGGCTGCGCTGTTGGCCCAGAGTCTGGCCCAATCGGATTTGGCGCGACGGCAGGCGGCATCCCTCCGCGCGATAAAGCAAGGGGGCATTGAGCGCGGTGGCTACAAAACGCCGGGACAGTGGGTGGCCCGTCAATTCCGTCGTCTCTGGACTCGCAACCAAGAGGTTTCGACGGCCTTGGATATCAGCTAACGATGCAACCAGCGCTGCAACTCGCGCTGCTGCTCGCCATCCTGCTCCCAGCGGTCAAGATTGCGGCTTCGCTCTGCACCCGCTTCGGGATACCTGCCATTCTCGGGGAACTCCTCGTGGGCGTCGTGCTGGGTCCCGGCGCATTCAATCTTCTACACCTGCATTTGTTTTCCCAGGGACAAGCCTCCAGTGCTCTGCTACTGCTCGCTCAGCTTGGCGGTCTGGTTTTGATGTTCATCGCGGGCATCGAAACCGACATCGACCGGATGCGCGAAGCCAGCGTAACTGCGTTTGTAGTCGCGCTGTCAGGAGTCGTCTGGCCCTTTCTTTTGGGAGCGGGTGCAGCCCACCTGCTTGGCCTCTCCTGGCAAACCGCCTGCTTCATGGGCGGCGCACTGACCGCCACCAGTGTTTCGATTTCCGCCCGCACCCTAATGGATGCAGGCCAGATGGCGTCGCCGGAAGCGACCGTGATCCTGGGAGCCGCAGTCATCGACGATGTGATGGGCCTGTTCGTACTAGCCTTTCTTGCGGCTTCTGGGAGTACAGCCAAAGGCGAGACTTTCGGCTTGGCCCCCATGGCCAGCGCGTGGCTGCAACACCGGTTCGCATTTGCGGCGAGTCATCCGTCTGCTGATCCAAATGGGCCTCATTTCCATTTGTGTGTTGGTGTTTTTTGTCGTCGGATACGGCGCGGCACAACGCTGGCTTGATCCGCTAATTGTTCAGCTGCGCAAGCTCACCGCCAACGAGGCAGTTCCCAGCTGCGTGCTGGGCCTGATTTTGGTGTACGCCCTTTCCGCCGAGTGGTTGGGCAGTGTGGCCGGCATTACTGGCGCTTACTTGCTCGGATATGTATTCGCCGGTTCGGAATACAAGGCCGACGTGGAACGCAGTTTCTACGCCATCGGTCACGGTCTTCTCATTCCGTTGTTTTTTGTTTCCATCGGACTGTCGAGCGATTATCGTGCATTGTCAGGCCACTGGCTTCTGCTGCTCGTAATATTCGCGGTGGCCATCATCGGCAAGCTCATAGGCTGCGGTCTGGCAGCCCTCGGCTCGGGCATGGATTGGGTGCGCAGCCTTGCGCATCGGTTGCGGCATGATCTCACGCGGTGAAGTCGGTCTGATCGTTACCGCCATGGGCGCGAGCACCGGCATTTTCGGAAAATCCGAAGTCGCGGTGATGGTGGCCGTGGTTTTGCTGACCACCCTGCTGACTCCGCTCGCCCTGCGCGGCGCCTATAATCTGAAGTCCCCTCAAGATATCGAGGAAGGTTTGAACACCGCCGGACCGGTCTTGATGACGGTCAACGAGCCCTAATGCACCCTCAAGTCAATCCCGGAGACACACTCGATCACTACCGCATCGATACCGTGGTGGCTCGCAGTCCCACCGCGTCCGTCTTTCGTGGAACTGATCTACAGACCAACCGCCAGGTCGCGATCAAAGTTCCGCATCCGGACATGGAAACCGACCCGGTTTTCTTCGATCGCTTTCATCGCGAGGAAGAAATCGGCAAGACGCTCGATCATCCCGGCCTGCTCAAGGTCCAACCCGACGACCACCACAGCCAGGTTTATATGGTCACCGACTGGTTCGAGGGAAAACCCTTGCGCCAGATCCTCGACGAGGAAAAGAAACTTTCTCCAGAGCGTGCGGTGCGAATCGCTTCCGGCATTTGTGATGCCCTCGCCTATATTCAAAGTCACGGGATAGTCCACCGCAACCTCAAGCCGGAAAATGTTCTCGTAGATGTCCACGATCACATAAAACTGATCAACTTCGGCACCGCCGCAAAAACCGGATCGCGTCGAATTACCTTTACCAACCTTGCCCAGGTGGTTGGAATGTCCGAATACATCTCTCCCGAGGAACTGAACGGAAAACGGTGCGATGCTCGCAGCGACATATATTCGCTGGGAGTCATGCTGTACGAGATGGTCACCGGACAGACACCCTTCCCCGGGACCCGGCCCTATGACCGGGTTTTGAAGCATCCCGTCCCGCCGCGCGAAATCGAACCTGCCATCTCACCCCAATTACAGGAAGTGATTTACCGGGCCCTCGAACGTGAGCCCAAAAATCGATACGGAAATGCCCACGATTTCGGAATGGACCTCAATCATCTGGATCGAGTTGGCGTGTCCGACCGCCCCGAGATACGAGACTGGCAGCAACTGCGCTCACAGCCTCTGAAGAGAATCCTTATCTACGTATCAATCGGATTGATTCCGATCACCATCTTCGGCCTGCTGATCTATTTCGCACGGCACTAGCCACCGATTCGGGCGATCACTATCCGGGCCCATTACTCTCCGCGTGCGCCCCATCCGCCGCTGAACAGATGTACACCAGCGGTTCGGTCCCAATTTTCTGCCGGTAACGTTCTGCGACGTTCTCCGCAAATGCCGCCGCGTCGCTCGCATTCACCAGATTCACCGTGCAGCCGCCAAAGCCGCCGCCCGTCATGCGTCCGCCGTAATAACCAGGCAGGCCTTCGGCAGCTTCCGCCATCACATCCAACTCGCGGCAACTGACTTCGTACAAATCTCGCAAACTGCGGTGGGAAGCCCGCATCAGTTCTCCAAAACCGTGCAAATCGCCATCGCTCAGCAGCCGCGAGCCATCCAGCACCCGCTGGTTTTCCTGCACCACGTGCAAGCATCGTCGGTAAATGATCTCCGGCAATTCTTTGGAATGTTTTTCAAGCTGCTCGACTGAAACGTCCCGTAGAGCGCGAATCTCCGGATACCACTGCGTCAACATCTTCACTCCCGTCTCACACTCCTCGCGGCGGCGGTTGTATTCTCCCCCCGCATGTTCGTGCTTCACCATGGTGTTGCAGATCACCAGCCGGACACTCTCGGGAAGGGGAATTAACTTGAAATCCAGAGACCGGCAATCCAGCATCAGCGCATGTCCGGCTTTTCCCAGGCAGGAAACAAACTGGTCCATGATGCCGACTCGCGCGCCGATGAACACGTTCTCCGCCCGCTGGCACAGCTTGGCGACCTGGGGCAGGGGAAACATGGCCCCACTCAGGCTGATCATCGCCAGCGCGCTTGCCACTTCAATGGCGGCCGAGGAACTGAGTCCGGCTCCCATCGGCACTCCGCCTCGCACCAGCAGGTTCGCGCCCTGCGAGGGATGCCCGATCTGTTGCAGCATGACCGCCACTCCCACCACGTAGTCGCTCCACACTCCGCCGCCACGTTCGGGCAAGTGGTCCAGATCGAATTCCGCTGGCTCGGGAAATTCGCCCGACCGCACCACCAGCATGCGGTCCTGGCGAGGAGAGATGGCGACCCGTGTGGTCATGCCAATAGCACACGGCATCACAAAACCGTCGTTGTAATCGGTGTGTTCCCCGATGAGATTCACGCGACCCGGCGCGCTGAAAATCTTAGGCGGCGCGCCGAATAGGTCTTCAAAATGCCGGGCCAGTTCGGAAGGGATCATCGGGTGAACTCGAAACGCACTTTGGGGGTTAACTTCATGCACTTGGAAAGAGAGCCTGGACGCTCTAAGATGGCTGGTGTCGCCCTTGTAATGTTTGCTTTTACAACGCCAAACCATACGGTTCCGTTGCCCGGATGTCAATATCGACGGGATGAGATCGGATCCCTTCTCAAGGCTGCAAGTTGAAACTTAGCGAAGACTCCCACCGCAGATTCAATCCGCTGACCAACGAATGGGTGCTCGTCTCGCCCCATCGCGCCACGCGTCCCTGGCAGGGACAGGTGGAAAAGCTTCCCGCCATAAACCAACCCGGATACGATCCCGATTGTTATCTGTGTCCGGGGAATGCCCGCGCCGGCGAGGCCCATAATCCGTCTTACACTGGGACTTTCGTTTTCGAAAACGACTTTGCCGCGCTCAAGCCCGATGTCGCCAGGGATCGCCTCGATTTCGAAAACAAAGGCCTGCTGGTGGCCGAAGCCGAGTCCGGAGTCTGCCGCGTCATGTGCTTCTCTCCCCGGCATGACCTCACCCTCGCCACCATGGGCGTGCTGGACATCGAGCAGGTCATCCGGACCTGGACCGCCCAGTTTCAGGAACTGGGCTCTCTGCCGGAGATGAATCATGTGCAGATCTTCGAAAATCGCGGCGCAGCCATGGGCGCCAGTAATCCTCACCCCCACTGCCAAATCTGGGCCACCAGTTCAATCCCAGAAATACCTCAAATGGAATTGCGCGCGCAACAAAGCTTTCTGAAAAATCACAAGAGCTGTCTGCTGTGTGATTACACAGGACTTGAAGATCGACAAAAGATCCGCATCGTGTGCCAGAACGAGAGCTTTGTTGCGCTAGTGCCTTTCTGGGCAGTGTGGCCTTTCGAAATCCTGATCTGCAGTCGCCGCCACCTCGGAACCATCAGCGATTTCACGCCCAAAGAAGTGTCCAGCTTCGCTCACATACTGAAGCAGGTGACATCCACCTACGACCGCGTCTTCGATGCCCCGTTCCCCTACTCCATGGGATTCCACCAGTCACCCACCGACGGCGAACCGCACCCGGAATGGCACTTTCACGCGCACTTTTTCCCGCCGCTTTTGCGCTCGGCGACGGTGCGAAAGTTTATGGTGGGTTTTGAACTATTGGGAACGCCGCAGCGCGACATCACCCCAGAAGTCGCGGCGGAGCGCCTGCAATCCCTGGCCTCCAGCGACGTCAAGCCATAACTACCTTTGCCGCCGCGTAACTTTGCTGCAAGAAAGACCGGACTGTGCCTTCCGCGACATTTGCGGAAGATCCAGTCCGGCAAGATCGTGCCCTCATGCTCTCTATTGCACGGTCAGGACAGTCGTATCATTCACTCCGTTCAGCGAGGCCTTAATGGTTGTAGTACCCGCCCCGGCGCTGGTGGCTAGACCTGAGGCATTGACCACCGCCACGCTCACGTTGGATGAGGTCCAGGTGGCTTGGTCGGTTATGTTTTGACTGGTGCCGTCACTGAAGTTTCCGGTAGCCACGAACTGCTCCGAACTTCCCGAACTGATATGAGGGTCGTTCGGCGAAATGGTGATGGAGTTCAGGGTGGCATTGGTGACGGTCAGTGATGCCGTCCCATTCTTTCCCGCGAAGATCGCCGTGATGGTCGCATTGCCAACGGCCAGGCCAGTTGCCACACCGATGGAACCTCCCACATTGCTGATGGTCGCTACCGAGGCCGGAGCCGCCGTCCATTGCACCGATTGCGTCAGGTCCTGCGTGCTCCCATCCCCGAACGTGCCGATGGCTGTGAATTGGGTTTCGATCGTCTCAGGAACGCTGCTGGTGGCAGGTAGCACAGCAATCGAAACTAACGGTGAGGAGCTCACGATCAAGCTGCCGGTGTTGCTGGTCACGCTCCCCATGGTCGCGGTAATGTCGCTCGCTCCCGCCGACTGGCCGGTGACCAGTCCATAGCTCGTGACCGTGGCGATCGTCGTGGACGAAGAATTCCATTGCGCCACCAGGTTCAGTAGATAGGTGGTTCCGTCACTGTACTTTCCGGTGGCGTCGTATTGCTTAGTCGACGCCGGAGCCAACAGGAAGGTCGTGGGAGTCAGCGAAATCGAGGTCAGCGTCGCGGAATCTACCTTCAGCTGCGCGGAGCCATTCTTCGATCCGAAAGCCGCATTGATGGTGACATTTCCAGTGGCCACTGCCGTGACCACTCCATTGCTTCCCGCAGTATTGCTGATCGTGGCGAACGCCGTGTTGCTCGAGGACCAAGTCACGTTGTTGGTAATGTCTTGCGTGCTGGAATCGGTGAACACCCCGGTTGCGGTGAACGACAGTTGTGTCCCCGCCGCGATCGAACGCGCGGACGGCGTCACTGAAATCGATTGGATGGTCGCACCCGACACGGTGAGAGTAACCGAATCGCTGACCGAATTAAGGGTGGCCGAGATGGTCGATTCGCCCTGACTCACGCCAGTCGCAGTGCTGTTCTGAATGGTCGCCGCTGCGGGATTCGAAGAACTCCACGTCACTTGGTTGGTGATGTTGCGCGTGCTGCCGTCGGAGAACGTTCCCACCGCGCTGAACTGGATGGTGGTCAACGGCGCAATGGTGCTGTCCCCAGGCTGAATCGCGATCGAAGAGAGGTTGGCGACTTTCACCGTCACCATGGTGTTCCCGCTGATCGCACCCGCAGTGGCCGTAATGGTGGCGGAACCGGTCTTGACCCCGGTAACTGCTCCGCTCACCGTGATGGAAGCTACGCTCACGTTCGAAGAACTCCAGGTCACGGTATTGGTAATGTCCTGAGTCGTCGTGTTGCCGCCGTCGAGGAATGTGCCGGTGGCGGTGAACTGTCTCACCGTTCCCAATGAGACCGTCGAATTCGCCGGGGTCACCGCGATGGACTGCAAAACTCCGTTGGTAACGGTCAAGGTCGTCGAGTCGGTAATCGTTCCCGAGGTCGCCGTAATGGTCGAGGTGCCGTGCGCGACCGCTGTCGCCAAACCTTGGGTCGACACGCCGTTGCTGATCGTAGCCACACCCGTGGCGGACGAACTCCAGGTCACCGAGGCCGTGATGTCTTGCGTGCTGCTGTCGCTATACGTTCCGGTGGCTTTGAAAGCCTGCGTCGTTGCCGGGGCAATGGAAGGATTCACCGGCGTCACCGCCAGCGAAACCAGCGTGGCGGTCACCGTCAAGGTCGCTGAACCGCTCACCGCTCCCGCGGTCGCCGTGATCGTCGTCGAGCCCTGCGCCTTGGTGGTCACCATTCCCCCGCCGGAAATGGTCGCGGCGGCGGTGTTGGAAGAACTCCACGAAACCGAACTAGTCAGATCCTGAGTGCTGAGATCGCTATACGTCCCCAGGGCCTTAAATTGTTCGCTGGCGCCGGTGAGCAGCGACAAGTTCGCCGCCGTGACTTGAATCGACCTCAGCTTGGGCGCTCCGCCCCCGCCTCCGCCGCCATTGGAGGTGCCACCGCAAGCAGCAAGGACAGCCAGAAGAATGATTGGGATCGAGCGCAAAAGCTTTTTCATGAATGCCTCAGTCGAGAAATCAAAGTCAGCGTATTTCAACCGGTTGCTCCTTCAAGTGATCACTTATCCCGCGAGGGAAAAGTAACGACCAAAATCGGGCGTGTTGACCCCAGTTGGCCTTGTCTGGTAAGGATGAAGCACGAGTATGCCCAAAGCCCAAGTAACAATTAACTATATTAGAATCAGCACTTTACAAGAAATACTTCCCCCTCGAATTGGAGCGAGGGAAATCTTTTTCCCTCTTCCAAGGGAAAACTAATTCCAAGAGTTCTCCTCGCCGTAATCCCACGGAAGTAACTCCACGAGGTTTATTTCCAACCTATAAAGCGTCGCCTACTAGAAAGAGAGTATTGTCAGATCGCCGAGCGGCTGCTTCAATGTTTCCAACATGGCGACTCGGCAACATATCTCCGTGGAAGAGCGGCTTCAGGCCGTGGAGCTTGGTCCCAATTTCACCTGGGAGACCCTGCAGCGTCACCTCCGGAACACGGATCGGAAAATAAGAAAGCTGCTGGCCATGGACCTGAAACCGAAGGCCCCTTCCCCAAAAAAATCTCGCCGCCGACGCGCCACGCGCAGACAAGCGCGCCCCGCTTCAGCCCTCCTGTAGTCGCGTAGACCCCTGTGTTAAAATCCCGGCACTTCGTCACCGCGAATTTGTCTGAGGGGAGAACACCATGATCCTTGGCATGAGTTTGTCTACATTCACTCTGGTTCATGTGGTGATCAGTTTGATCGGGATCGGCTCGGGACTGGTCGTCCTGTTCGGGATGCTCTCCGGCAAGCGGCTCGACGGCTGGACCGCTCTCTTTCTTTTGACCACGGCGCTGACCAGCGTGAGCGGCTTCTTCTTTCCGTTCACCCACCTGCTGCCGTCACATAAGGTTGGGATCATCTCGATGGTGATGCTGGCGGTGGCGGTGCTGGCCCGCTACGCACTTCACCTCGCGGGTGTCTGGCGCTCGATCTACGTGGTCACTGCCGCGATTGCACTCTATCTGAACGTCTTCGTCCTGGTGGCGCAGGCCTTCATGAAAGTACCTGCCCTGCATGCCCTGGCTCCGACCGGGTCTGAGCCGCCATTTCTGGTGGCGCAGGTCGTGGTCATGGTGATCTTCATCGTGCTGACCGTGTTCGCGGTGAAGAAATTCCGCACGGCTTGAGCCCCTGCAAAATGGAGATATGTTCCCCGGGGAACATTCCGTACTTACCGGAATGTACGTACAAAATGGGGGAAGTCGCTGCGGTGATTAGAGTTAGCAAATAATTCCCGTTTTGGGAAATCGCTTGCGCGGCCGGGGCGCGGTTAGACGCCGGTCTCGCATGCGTGATAGTCAAGTTGTGCGGAACAATCCTCCTGCACCAGGCTCATTTCTTGCGGCGGCGGCTCCGAGGCCGTCCTTTGGAAGGTCGAGCTAACGACTTCGAAGGTCTTGACGTAGGGAGTCCCATCCAGGAGGCTTCCTAGAATCTTCAATACCGCCGGATAGCCGCCGGCGTTGTAGGCTTCCGCATGCCCCTGATGATCCCAAAAGCTGATGGTTGCGATTTCTCTGTCATCCGCTCTGGCCAGGGTAATCAGGTCTAAAAAGCCTTCCTGGGTGCGTAGCCAGGGAAGGATTTCATGCTCCATGAGGTTGTTAAATTCGGTCAGCGAGTTCGGCTTCAGTCGGGCGGCAACCTTGCGGGCAAACATAATCCAATCTCCTTCGATTCATCTCGACAGTCGCAGGGCTTTGCTACCGCGCGAATGCATCTGGCGCCACTTTGCGACAAAGAGGAGCGAAAGGCAAGAGAACTGAAAGGGAACTCAGGCTGACCCGCTAAAACGCTGAGGGGAAGGTAGTTACGAAGATTTCTGACCTGGAAGTCTAAGGCTTTTCTGGGGGATTGAAAGAACGAGCTTGCAAGGTCCGTGGTACCCACCCTTCAAAACCCGAAGGGTGGGGCAGCCCTCATTTTATTTTGGGGAAAGGGAAAGGTGGGCCAGCCACCGTCGATGTGACGGATGACCTGCCCGTTTCTCGATTGCACGGTGAAAATCCAAGGCGGGCTAGAGTCGTGGAATCCCACCCTTCAAAACGCGAAGGGTGGGGCAGCCCTCATTTTATTTAGGGGAAAGGGAAAAGGGTGGGCCAGCCCCCCTCGGTTGTGGTAGCGCGAAGAAGGGCCAGCCCTCCATCTCTCTGGATCCCGGGAGGGTTTGACCGTGCGCGGGGAAGCCCTTAGACTGGCACAGTGATCCGCATGCGTCTGGCGAGCCTGTAGGAGGCTTTTTCCTGAATCATTGGCTACGAAGATCGTGGTATGCGGCCTGGTTGGGGCTGATCGTACAGGTGTCGGCGGCGCAGCAGACTACCCAGGTCAGCCTTGATACCAACGAGACGTTGTTTACCGTGCTCACGGCCATGAATACCTGCGGGTACGACGCGGAACTGGACGCGTCCGATCCCTTGCGAAGCCAGGTGCGCGCCGAAGTCGCGAAGAACATTGAGGCTTCTGAGGATCTGAAGGCTTCGGTGGGAGTGTTGTGCCAAGCCTACCAGGAGCATCAGCTGCCCGACGCGTCCCGCAACCTGGCGCAATTTGTTTCGCTGGCGCTCTTCCTGAATCCTCCTCCACTACTGACTTTGAAGGTGAAGGAGGCGGACCTCGCGCCGGATGCGGCGGCGCTGCTGGGGATCGTGCCGCTGTTGCCGAAGTTTTACGCCGACGCCGGCTTACATTCGATCTGGCGGACTCATCTCCCTGAGTTCTCTGCCTTTACGGACCGCTATCACGTGCCCGTGGCCAAGATGTTGTTTGATACCGAAATCTATCTCAAGGTGCCGTCCTCGGGATACCTGGGACGCGGCTTTACGGTGTACCTGGATCCGATGGGCGCGCCGGGGGAGATCAACGCTCGCAATTACGGTTCCGACTATTACGTGGTGATTTCTCCGGGGAAGAGCGCGGCACTCAAGATGGAGCAGATCCGGCACACCTACCTGCACTATCTGCTCGACCCGCTGTCGCTGAAATATCCGGAAGCGACCAAGCGTTTGACGCCATTGATGGACTCGGTGAAGACGGCCCCGATGGACGAAAGCTTCAAGCAGGAACCGAGCCTGCTGGCGACGGAATGCCTGATCCGGGCGATCGAGGCGCGCACGGGCGGACCCAGCAAGACGACCGAAGCGGAGCGGCAGCAGGCGGTGGATGCGTCCATGCAGCAAGGGTTCATTCTGACCCAGTATTTTTATGACGCGCTGATCGCCTTCGAGAAGGACTCGGCGGGCTTGCGGAATGTGTATGGCGGCATGCTGGCGGCGATTGACGTCCGCAAGGAGGAAAAGCGGGCGGCAGCGACCCAGTTTGCGGCCCAGGCGGACCCGGAAGTCCTGCATCTGGCGCGGCCTGCGCTCGAGGGTAAACTCTTGAGTACAGCGGAGCAGCGGCTAGCGTCTGGCGATGTACCGGCGGCGCAGAAATTGGCGCAGCAGGCGCTGGATGAAAAGAGTGAAGATGCAGGACGGGCGCTGTTCATTCTGGCGCAGGCGGCCGTCAAAAATAAAGATATGCCGGGGGCGCGCAACTATTTCGAGCAGGCCCTGGGAGTGGCGCACGAACCGAAAGTGGTTGCCTGGTCCCATATCTACCTGGGCAGGATTTTTGATTTGGAGGAGGAGCGCGACGCGGCCCTGGGCCACTATCGCGCGGCGCTCAACGCGGGGGAGCAATTGCCCGAGGCCAAAGCGGCGGCGGAACAGGGGTTGCAGCAACCCTACGAACCGCCCAGCCACGCCCAGTAGAAAGCGTAATGAGATGATGCAATGGCAGCAGGAATTCCGAGTTCGCAGTTTCAAGGAGAACGCATGAAGCGAGCAGCTATGTTCGTTGGGACGCTGGCCTTGATGGCATCCGTTGGTGCCGCCCAAACTCAGCCGGCAACAAAACCGGCCGCCCCGCAAGGCAGCACGACACCCGCCGCCCCGCCCGCGGGGAAGCGCCCTCCACAAGCCAAGACGCAGCCTGAATACGACGCCTACAAGGCGGCGATCGCCAACGTCAGCGATGCGGCAGCCATGGAAAAATCGGCCAACGATTTTGCCACGAAATTTCCCGACAGCGAATTAAAGGTTTTGCTCTATCGGGCCGCCATGAACAGCGCCCAGAACGCCAACAACGCCGATCTGATGATGGGCATGGGCGAGAAGGTATTGGCCCTGGACGCGGATGATCCCGAGGCCCTGGTGGGCGTGGCCCAGGTCCTGGCGGAGCGCACGCAGGATAGCGATCTCGACCGTGACCAGCGCTTCGACCAGGCCACCAAGTTAGCGCAGCATTCACTGGAAACCGTGGATACGGACATCACGGTTCCAGCGGGAACTCCGCAGGAAAAAGTCGACAGCTACAAAGCCTATTTGCGCTCCACCGCCTATTCGATTATTGGAACGTTGCAGTACAAACGCGACAAGTTTGCCGATGCGGAAGTTTCTCTGCGCAAGTCGATTGACGCCTATCCGGCTCAGCCGGATCCGGTGGCGGTACTGCGCCTGGCGCTGGCCCTGGACAAGCAGGAAAAGTATCCCGAGGCCCTGAAGGAAGCCAAGCAGGCGGTCGAACTTACGAAAGACAGCACTACTGTGGGGAAGGCGGCGCGGGATGAACAGTCACGCCTGGTCCAGTTGGTCCCCGGCGCGCAAGCACCGGCCAAGTAATAGCTGTTCAGGAAGGAAACGGTAAGCGGTCAGGCGGTTCGCGAAAGGGATCGCGAACGTGCGGCCGTCCCGAGTGGTTCATCTTCCAGCTTTCCTGTGATGAAATCATCCGACATCGCGATGCTCGAGGGCGTCCTGGGCCACCGGTTTAGGCGTCCGGAGCTGCTGCGGCAGGCGCTGACGCACACCTCGCAAGCCCGGGAGCTCGAGGCTCTGACACCATCTGAGCCGACCCGCGTGGGGGACAATGAGCAGCTCGAATTTCTGGGAGACGCCGTCCTGGGGCTGATCACGACTGAGGAACTATTCCGGCGCTTTCCGGACTTCCGCGAGGGCGAGCTTTCCAAGCTGCGCGCCCACCTGGTGAGTGAGAAGCATCTCATTAAGGTAGCCCAGCAACTGGAGTTGGGATCGTATCTGCGATTGGGCCGGGGCGAAGAAAAGAGCGGCGGCCGAAATAAGACGGCCCTGCTTGTAGACGCGCTGGAAGCCGTTCTGGGGGCGCTTTACCTGGATGGTGGATTGGAGATTGCACGAAGCTTTGTTCTGCAGCTGATTGTCACTCCGGAGCTGGAGAGGAACGGCAATAGTTTGCCAGTCACCGATTACAAATCGGCTCTGCAGGAGAAATTGCAGGCCAAGGGAGGGCCGCAGCCAACTTACGTCTTGGTGAAGGAACACGGTCCGGACCACAGCAAGACTTTTACGGTTGAAGTCAGGCTGCGCGGCGCCGATCAAAATGGACGGGCCGCATTCGTGGGCCGGGCCGACGGTTCCACCAAGAAGAACGCTGAACAGGACGCGGCCCGGCAAGCGCTGGAATATTTGGCGTCCGTACCCGAGGAAGCCAGTGCGCAGCTGCTGCGCAAGGGGCACTAGAGAGCATCATGGATGAGGCCGAGAAATCGTCGTTGAGCCACTGGCCGGGGTCGCTGCAATGGCTGCTGAACGCAGTGATCATCGCGACCTTCGTGATGACATTTATTGTGCAGGCCTTTCAAATTCCTTCCGAGTCCATGGAGAACACTTTGCTGATTGGCGACTACCTGCTGGTGGACAAGTTTCGCTATGGCGGAGGCGGGTGGCTGGACGCGATTCTGCCCTACCGGCAGGTGCATCGCGGCGACGTTATCGTCTTCCATTATCCGATTGATCCGCGCCAGCATTTCGTGAAGCGGGTGGTCGGGATTCCCGGTGATCACCTGCGCCTCAAGAACCAGCAAGTCTATGTGAACGGCGAGTTGATGAATGAACCCTACGTTCACTACAGCACCGTCGGCCACAACCTGTATCGCGACGAATTCCCCCGCACCGACATTTTGGATCCGGACGAGGATGGGGAGTGGTGGCTGCTGATGAAGAAATTGGTTGAGGACGGGCAGCTGATTGTTCCCGAAGGAAATTACTTCGCTCTGGGCGACCATCGCGATGACAGCAAGGACAGCCGCTACTGGGGGTTTGTCCCCAGGGAAAACATCGTGGGAAGGCCTTTGCTCATCTATTGGTCAGTGAGAAATGGGGCGGAGGACCTGCCCGCATCGCCCACGGTGGGTGATAAACTTTTTCATTTCGCCTATGCCGTAACTCATTTGTTTCAACTCACTCGTTGGGACCGCACATTCCGGGTCGTTAGCTAGGGCGTGACCCGCCCTGCAAGGGGATTGATTCTAGTGGCCAAGAAAGAAATCAAGAAGCAGGAAGAAAAACCGAAAGAGACAACGGTGGAGTTTCTGGCTTCGCTGGCAACCGTGCTAGTGACCGGCCTGTTCATCATCACGTTCATCATGCAGGCCTTCGAGATTCCTTCCAGCTCCATGGAGAACACGCTGCTGATCGGGGACCATGTGTTCGTGAACCGGATGCAATTTGCACCGGCGACTCATTGGCTGGGCCCCATTCTTCCCTATCGCGCGATCCGGCATGGGGACATCGTGGTATTTCTACACCCTCGGCAACCGGGGCTTTATGTCGTGAAGCGAATCATCGGTATTCCCGGCGACCACATCCACCTGCGCGGCGGAGTGGTGTATCGCAACGGCGAGAAGTTGGACGAACCCTACCTGTACGAACACAACCCTTCGGACGTCAATTTTTACCGCGACGATTTTCCCTCGGTCCCGCCGCCGCCAGGTAACACTCCGTACCCAGACGGAGAATTGAGCCTTCAGCCTCACATTGAAGGCGGCGATTTGGTCGTTCCCCCGAACAGCTATTTCGGGATGGGCGACAATCGCGACGTGAGCCTGGACAGCCGCTTCTGGGGATTCATTCCGCAGGAGAACGTGATCGGGCGGCCCATGTTTATTTACTGGTCCTTCGAGACGCCGCGCGACCAATATGAAAAAACCGGGATTCTCGACCGATTGAGTTTCGTGGCGCAGGTGGTGATCCATTTCTTCGATGAGACCCGGTGGAATCGCACATTGAGGGTGATCCGGTGAATTTTTTTCGCTCCAAACGCGGCCTTCTGGCGCTTGGGGCGGTGCTCGTCCTGGTCTTGTTCCTCGTGCGGCCGGGAGCGGACCGGCTGCGGACCAGGATTGTTCGCTCCATCAGTCTGGCGCTGGGGAGACAAGTGGATGTGGGCTCGGTGACACTTCAACTGCTGCCGCAGCCCGGCTTCGAATTGCAGAATTTTGTAGTTCACGATGATCCAGCCTTTAGCGCCGAGCCCATGCTGAGGGCCGACCAGGTTACCGCGTCTCTAAGAGTCAGTTCGCTATTTCGCGGCCGGATTGAGATCGCCCGCCTAAGCCTGACGGAACCAAGTCTGAATCTGGTACGCAATCGCGAGGGACACTGGAACCTGGAAGGCCTGCTCGAACGCGCGGCCAACATCCCGATTGCGCCCACCAGCAAAGCCCGGACCGAGGTGCGCCCCGGCTTTCCCTATATTGAAGCGGATCGCGGCCGCATCAATTTCAAATTCGGGCAGGAAAAGAAACCGTACGCTCTGACCGATGCCGACTTTGGACTTTGGCAGGATTCGGAAAACGCATGGGGCATGCGTTTGAAGGCACAACCGGTGCGCACGGATTTTAACCTCAGCGATACCGGTCTTCTGACCGTCAACGGAACCTGGCAGAGAGCGACGGCGTTGCGCGCAACTCCTCTGCAGTTCAGTTTGCAGTGGGCAAAGGCGCAGCTCGGGCAGGCCTCCAAACTGGTTTACGGCAACGATCAGGGATGGAGAGGAACGATTCAATTCTCCGCTACCCTGACCGGAACCCCGGGTGATCTGCTGGTCAAGACGGCGGCGTCCGTAGAAGATTTTCGCCGCTTCGATATTCCCGAGGGAGGCGCTCTGCGGCTAGCGGCTGCGTGCAGCGGACACTACAGCACGGCGGACCAAATTCTTTCCCGACTCACTTGCCGCGCGCCGGTCGAGGATGGCGCGGTCACGTTGGATGGCAGCGTGGCGGGTCTGCCTGGTTCCCCAGCCTACGATTTGGCCCTGGTGGTCCAGCACGTACCCATACAGGCGCTGGTAGGGCTGGCTCGCCATGCGAAGAAAAATATTCCCGGCGATTTGTTGGCGGCTGGAACGCTGGAAGCAAATGCTAAGTATGTCGGGGTGGGGAATCGAGGTCCTGCCTGCTGGACGGGCGCGGGCGAGACTCTGGGATTCCGCCTGGGCTCCAATTCTACCGACACTAAGTTGGCGCTCGATAAGATTCCGTTCGCGATTTCTGGGAATGGAACCAACCTTCCGGCGATTGGACCTCGCTTAAATATTGGGCCATTTAACCTCTCGCTCGGGAGACCTTCACCAGCAGTGACGCGAGGTTGGCTCACTTATTCGGGGTATGGCCTCATGCTCCAGGGAGACGCGCAGGTGCAACGGCTACTGCAAGTCGCGCGAACCATCGGGATTCCTGTCCCCGTGCTCGCTGCTGACGGAGTCGCAAAAGTAGCCCTGCAAGCCGCCGGCGACTGGGCAGGATTCAAGGCACCCATCACTACCGGCACCGTGCAACTGCATGCTATTCGCGCGCCGGTCGCGGGATTAAATGTGCCTCTGGAAATTGCCTCTGCGGACTTGTCTTTGGAGCGGGAGGAAATCAAAGTGCAAAATCTGACGGCTTCGCTGGCAAAGAATACGTGGCGTGGCTCGCTGACCATACCACGAGGCCCATGCGCCGCGCCGGGACATTGTCCAGTCCGCTTCGATCTGCACGCCGACGAGCTGGCCACCGACCAACTCGGCCAGCTTCTGGGCCCGCCGCCGCACGCACGAGCGTGGTACCAATTCTCGACTACCCCATCGCCCGGTGTTCCTTACCTGCGCACTCTGCACGCTGTGGGAACGCTGGCAGTGGATCGATTGGTGATTCACAAGCTGGTGGCGACCGGACTTTCGGCCAATACCGAACTGGAAAATGGCAAACTCCGACTGTCGGAATTGCGCGGCAGCGTTCTCGGCGGACGGCATGACGGCGAGTGGAAAGCTGATTTCACCGTCAAGCCGCCGGCCTACGCGGGAGGCGGCACGCTGCAACATGTCGTCCTCGGCCAGCTTGCCGACGCTATGCACGACGGCTGGATCAGCGGGACCGCGACGGCGAGTTATCAGGCGTCCACTTCCGGCTGGAGTGTTTCCGACCTGCTCACCTCCGCCAACGCAAGTTTGCAGGTCGACGCGCAGGACGCCCGGTTGCCGCATCTCGCTCTGGCCAACCCCGGTGGGCCTTTGCAAGTGCGCCGCTTCGGCGGGCGGTTCCTGATTCGCAGCGGCAAGCTGGAAATCCAGGACGGCGAGTTCGAAACCACCAACGGCATATATCGGATGAGTGGCACCGCATCGTTCACTCGTAGTCTGGACATGAAACTTTCCCGCGAAGGCAGTCGAGGATTTAGCATCACGGGCACGCTCACGGAACCCCACGTCTCGCCCCTCGCAACTCCGGAAACTCGGGCCGCTCTTAAACCATGAAGGCTCTCATACCCATGCTTCCGGGATTGATTTTTCTTGCTGCCGGCTTACTGAGTTCATCTCCGGGCCAAACCTCTTCCGCAAATCCTGCTGCCACAGCCACCATGGAGAAGAAGCTGCAATACGTGGTCAGCAACGGAAGGTTGGCACACCCAAATCCCTCGCCAACCGAATTTACGGATCAAGAGATTAACGCCTACTTTGCTGCAGGAAAGGTCAAGCTGCCGGCTGGAGTGCAGTCCGTAAATTTTCAGGCGCAACCAGGGATGATCGCGGGCACCGCGCAGGTGGACTTTGATCAAATCAAGGCCGGACGCAATTCGAGCAATCCGCTGCTCTCAATTTTCAGCGGGATTCACACCGTGGTTGTCGTCGCGCACGCGCACGGCGAAGGCGGGCAAGGCTATGTGCATGTAGATTCGGTGATCCTTGACGACACCGAAATCCCGCCACTCATTCTGCAAATCTTCGTACAAAAGTTCATCCAGCCGAAATATCCAAACCTCGGAATGGATTCGCACTTCACCCTGCCAGCGCGCGTTGACACAGCAACCGTCGGACTGCAAAAGCTGACCATTACCCAGAAATAATTACGGTTCGTATCCCGGCCCACGCAATACTTTTCCTGGCTTCGCGCCGGTCATTTTCCCTTGATCAATCACGGGCACACCGTTCACCAGCACATACTCCATCCCTTGCGATAGTTGGTTCGGATTCTCAAAAGTCGCTAGATCGCGAACGGTTGCCGGGTCGAAGATCACGACGTCTGCCCACATGCCGGCCTTCAACACTCCGCGATCCGTGAGTCGCATGCGCTGCGCCGGCAAGGCGGAGAATTTCCGAATCGCGTCTTCCAGCGTGAGTTTGTGCTCCTCGCGAACGTACTTGCGCAAAATGCGCGGAAAAGTCCCGTAAGCCCTGGGATGCGGATGTTCCTGACCGAGGAGTCCTTCCGGCGACGTGCCGGAAGAATCGTTGTCAATCGAAACCCAGGGTTGTTGCAGGGCAAGCGCAACGTCGGGCTCTGACATGCCGAAGACCGCGACTTCCATGAGGGGATCTTCGATGAGCAAGTCACAGAGTGCGTCAATCGGATCTTTGTTCCAAAGCTTCGCCACTTCGGCCAGGGTTTTGCCTTGCAAGGGAAGGATCTTTGGGTTCCGCACCACGCCAATCAGGATTGACTCAGGCCCGGGGATTTCCTGCCATTCGTTGTCCCAATTGTTTGATGGAGTCAACATCTCCATGCGAATACGGGCCCGCATCTCTGGATCTTTCAATCGCTCCACCAGCTTAGCGTCCCCGCCATCGTGCGCCCACTGCGGAACGAACGCCGAAAACGTGTTGAACCATGCGGTGTAGGCGTAGGTATTGGCACTGACGTCCATGCCTTCCGCGCGCGCGGCGTTGATTTTTGCCACCACTTCCGGCATGCGTCCCCAGTTCTTTTTGCCGGCAACCTTGAGGTGCCAAATTTCCACCGGAATGTGCGCCTCGCGGCCAATGCGCAGGGCTTCGTCGATGGCCGTCAAAACCGAATTGCTCTCGTCGCGCATGTGGGTCGCATAAATGCCACCGAATTTCGATGCTTCTCCCGCCAGCGCGATCAATTCTTCGGTTTTTGCATAGGGAGCAGGAGCGTATTCAAGAGCAGTAGAGACGCCAACCGCGCCGTCGCGCATGGCCTGGCGCACCAGTTCTTTCATCAGCTCGAGTTGTTCGGGCGTGGGTTGTTTGTCGTCGTCGCCCAGGACCATCCGGCGTACTTGCGTCGCGCCTACGTAACTGGCCAGATTGATTCCCATGCCTTGGCTTTCGAGTTTGGCAAAATACTGGCGGAAAGTCCGCCAGTCAGGAGAAAGGTGGTAGTGCTCGTAGTCAGCACGATCCGCTTGGAGGATGGCATCATTCAACGGCGCTGCCGAGCCGCCTTCGCCCGTAATCTCGGTCGTGATGCCCTGATAGATTTTCGAGGGCAGCCTCGGGTCGACAAGAATGGTGAGATCGGATTGGCCAAGCATGTCGATGAATCCCGGGGCCACCACTTTGCCTTGCGCATCGACGGTCCGCGTCCGCGACGCGGCACTCAGATTGCCAATCGCCGCTATCTTCCCACCACGGATGCCGATATCTCCGGAATACCAGGGCGAGCCGGTACCGTCGATGATGTGGCCGTTGACGATGACAATATCGAAAGATTGCAATGCTGATGCCGCCGATTGCGGCCAGAGCAACTGAACTCCAGCCAGGAAAACCGTAGCGATCAGCAACAGGTTTCCAAGCATTCGCGAGACAGTGTTGTTCATTCTTTCCCCTCTGAATCTGTACAAAACAGAATTACCTTTGGCCTACGCAACCAAGCAGTCTACCCTCATCATCGGGTCCCGGCCAGCGGGTATGCTATGTTTAACGCGCCCTAATCAATCTACGAGGCGGCCATGCCCCGATACGAATATCGTCCCATTAATCCGACGCCAGAAGCCCAAAGGAGCTTTCTGGAATGGATCGAACGTCTGGACCGCGAATTCAGCAATCGCGATCCCCAGCACCGCAATGACGTCGTCCGCGACACCTTGCACGAGCTTTATCTGGGACACCCCTACGCCGCGCCCGGCCCGACCGCGACCCTGGCGGAACAGACCCTGGTCCACAGCTTCGATCCGAGAAACGCTTCGCTCGAACCGGAATATTATGGCGACGTCGATCCCGTGAAATATGCCGAGCGTAAGCCGCTCATCTGGCTCTGGATGATGTATGACCGCTCCCCGGTGGGGCTAAATCACTGGCTGGGCTTTCGTCTACGCGCCATGCTCGCACGCCACGTTCTCAAGCGCTGCGGCAAGAATGTCAAGATTTTTCACGGTGTGGAAATCTCGTTCGGCTACAACCTGACCATTGAAGACAACTGCACCATCCACAAGTATGTACTGCTGGATGACCGCGGTGAACTCATCATCCATGAAGGCAGCTCGATTTCCGACTATGCGAACGTCTATACCCACGCGCATGATCTGAATGACGGCATGATCGTTTCTAACCACGTCACCGAGATCGGCCCCAAGGCACGCGTTACGTACCACGCTACGGTGATGAGCGGAGTGAAAATCGGCGAGCATGGGATGGTGGGCTCGATGGGCGTGGCTTCCAAGGATGTCGCACCTTTCAACGTCGTGGCCGGCATTCCCGCGAAACCGATCAAGGTAAAGCCCATCGCCCCCGAGGAACTGCGCAAAGAATTTGGGAAGCACTAGACGAGCGGATGCCATACGCTTGGGCTCCGGGATGAAACCCCGGGACACCGCGCGGTACCCGCATCCACATGTTAATATCGAAGCCAATCTCGCGTCGGAATCTTCGTCAAGGCTCTGCAAAATTTGATGTCTTCTAGTCCCTCAAATCAACGCAAACGCGTGCTCAGCGGCATGCGCTCTACCGGCAAACTGCATCTGGGCAATTTTGTCGGCGCACTGGATAACTGGGTCCGCATGCAGGACCAGTACGAGTGTTTTTTCTTCATCGCCGACTGGCACGCTCTGACCACCGATTACGCTGACACCTCGAAAGTAAAAGAAAACTCCATTGAGGTGATGCTGGATTTTCTGGCGGGCGGGCTGGATCCCGAACGCTGCACCATGTTTATTCAATCGCACGTGCCGCAGCATGCCGAACTGCATTTGCTCTTTTCCATGATCACCCCGCTGGGATGGCTCGAGCGCGTCCCCACCTATAAGGAGCAGCAGGAAAACGTTGCCGGGAAAGATCTGAATACGTATGGTTTCCTGGGCTATCCCTTATTGCAATCGGCGGATATTTTGATCTACAAGGGTGACTTTGTCCCGGTGGGCGAAGACCAGGTGCCGCATGTGGAGCTGACCCGCGAAATCGCGCGGCGGTTTAACCAGTTCTACAACCTGCACGGAGCTCCGGTGTTCCCGGAGCCGAAGCCGCTGCTCACTCCTACGCCAAAATTGCCCGGCACCGATGGCCGCAAGATGTCGAAGTCGTATGGCAACACCATCATGCTCAGCGATCCCGAGCCGGTCGTGCGGCAAAAGTTGAAGACCATGGTCACCGACCCGGCTCGCGTTCGCCGCACCGACCCTGGCAATCCTGACGTTTGTCCGGTGGGCGACCTGCACAAGCTATTCAGCAGTAAGGACACTCTTGCCAAAGTGTACGAAGGCTGCCGTTCCGCGGGCATCGGTTGCATTGAGTGCAAAGGCTGGGCCGCGGATGCGCTCGTCCAGATTCTCGCTCCCATGCAGGAACGCCGCAAAAAATACGAGGACCATCCCCGCCTCGTCTGGGATATTCTTGAGGCTGGCGCTGCCACGGCTGGCAAGGTTGCGTCCGCTACCATGAGCGAGGTTCGGGAAGCCATGGGGATGTCCCTGGAGTATGAGTAAACTATGACCGCACTGAGCAGCAAATTAACGGCGGAAGAATTAAAGGCGGTCCGCGAGAGCTCTGCGGTCAACCCTGTCGACACCGCGCCGAGCCTGGCCGTGGTCACACAGAAATCGCCGCAGAAAAGAGAAGAAAGCGACTTCCCTTTCGCGGTCTCCGTTAGCGATGTTTATGAAGGCCCGCTCGATTTGCTGCTTGATCTTATCCGCAAGCAGGACATCGATATCTACGATATTCCGATCGCAAAAATCACCTCGCAATATCTGACCTACGTGGAAAAACTCCGCGAGTTGGACGTAAACGTCGCCGCCGACTTTATCTACATGGCCGCAGTGCTGATTCACATCAAGTCGAAAATGCTTTTGCCGCGAGATCCTGCCGCCGCTTCCGAGGAACAAGACGATCCTCGCGCCGAGCTGGTGAATCGTCTGATTGAGCACGAGAAATTCAAGTCGGCGGCGCAGATGCTGATGCAGAAGCAGCAAATCGAAGACGCGGTCTGGTCAAACCCGGCAATCAAAGAGTTCATGGATGCCGAGGGAACCGAGCCCGAAATCGCCGCCGACGTGATTGACCTGGTGAAAACTTTCCAGCAGATTCTCGACCGCGCCCGCACCCGCCCCATGCTCCAGGTAGACGAGGAATCGGTCACCGTTGGACAAATGATCGACTACCTGCGGCGGCGCTTGTCGCTCGAAGACCGGCCCATCCGCCTGAAGCAGTTGTTGCGGAACATCGATTCGCGTCCCACGCTGGTCTGCATGTTTCTCGCGCTGCTGGAACTGGTTCGCCTGCAGGCAATCCAACTCCGGCAGGAACGCTCGTTCGGCGAAATTCTGCTTCGCAAACATACTGGCTTCGACGCCGTTATGGCGGAACAAGTCGCAGTAAAGGATGACTGGCGGTGAGGACACCGTCACTTACTAAGCCATTCGCCCCTACGGCCAAAGACTGCAAGGCCAACGACCAAAGACGAACGACCAACGACTGATCATGAGTCTTAAAGCCCAACTCGAAGCCATCATCTACGCTGCCGAAACGCCGGTCACGCTCGACAACCTGATCGAACTCGTCCGCGAATCCGTCTCGAACGGCGATGCCCCGGACAACGCCGCCATTAAATCGCAGGTCCGCCTGGCGCTGGAAGAATTGTCCAGCGATTACGCAAACGCGAACCATGGCATTGAAATCCGCCAGGTCGCCAGCGGATATCGCATGTCCACCAAGCCCGAGCATCACGACGTGGTACGCGCCTTCGCCAAAAGCCTAAAGCCGCCCATCCGCCTGTCCATGCCTGCCTTGGAAACGCTTGCGGTCATCGCCTACAAACAGCCCGTAACCGTGCCTGAAATCAGCGAGATCCGCGGCGTGGATTCGAGCGGCGTGATTGCCACCCTGCTCGATCGCAAGTTGATCACCACCGCCGGCCGTAAGGCCGTCATCGGCCGCCCTATTCTTTACAAAAGCACCAAGGAATTCCTGCTACGATTTGGGCTCAAAGACGTCAGCGAACTCCCCAGCATGGAAGAGTTCGAGAAATTGGTTGCAGAATCATTTCAAAGCGACTTGTTGCCGGTCACGGACGGCGACCCAGGAGATGACACAATGGCGAACAGCAAATCACAAGGTTCGGTCAAGCCCGATGGCGTTCCGGGCAAGCATGGCAAGCCGTCCGGGAACGCTCCCCGGCCGAAGGATGGCGATACTTCGCCCGACGATCCACTCACCGGGAACACCGGCGATGGCGATGGAGTTGGCGGCCAGCACGGCAAACCCACCGGCACCTAAAGCCCTATAGACCAGCCCGGCGAAGGCCGGGAGCCAGACCCAAAGACGGTTACAATAGAAGTGACCCGACCGCCCACCTATGCCGTCTGAACGTCTGCAAAAAATCATTGCCGCTGCCGGCATCGCCTCCCGCCGCAAAGCGGAACAGATCATCACCAGCGGACTCGTCTCCGTGAATGGCCAGGTCGTCACCGAACTGGGCAGCAAGGCCGATCCCGACGTCGATCATATCCGCGTCAACGGCAAGCTTCTTCACGGGCCCGAGCGGCATGTTTATCTGCTGATGAACAAGCCCAAGGGCTACGTCACCACGCTGAGCGATCCCGAGCATCGCCCCACTGTCATGGACCTGCTCCACGGCGTGGGAGCGCGCGTCTATCCCGTGGGCCGCCTCGATTACGCCAGCGAAGGCCTTCTCCTCCTTACCAATGACGGCGAATTCGCCAACCTCTTAATGAAGGCTGCTTCCCACGTCCCAAAAACTTACATGGTGAAAGTGGCGGGCAAGCCCAAGGACGATGGCCTCAGCAAGTTACGCGCAGGTCTATTCATCGGATCGGAAGATGGAAGGCGTGTGAAAACCGCACCCGCCCGAGTGAATCTGATTCGCGAAGCCAATAATCCCTGGTACGAGATTACGTTGACCGAAGGCAAGAATCGTCAGATTCGCCGCATGTTCGAGGAGATTGGACACCACGTCGAGAAGATCAAACGCGTCCGCTACGGAAATCTTGAGTTGGATGTTCATCCCGGAAAATTCCGCAAGCTAACAACCGAAGAGGTCGACCGGCTCAAATCGATGACGAAACCGGGAGCCGATCCGCGAAGATTCATGCCAATTTTCGACAAGCCGAAAGTTAGCTACGCTAAAACTAGCGCACCACCAGCCAAGCCGAAATTCATACCGCGCTCCGACTCACGCCCGGTATTGTCGGCGAAGCCCACCGCATCATTTGCCAGAGCCGGCGCCAGGGGCCCCAAACCCAGCTTCGGTCGAGGCCCGTCGGGCCCGCGTCCGTCTACGCCCGCGAAGTCCAACGGTTCATTCGCGAAAGGCTCGCAACCGAACCGGCCCAAGTTTTCTGCACGGCCTTCTGCTGAACACCCATCCAATACGAAACGCCCATCGAAGTTTGCCAAGCCCAACGCATTTGCGAAGCCGAATGCGTTCGCGAAATACGCCAAGAAGCCCGCCAGACCCAGCTTTGCTCGGCAGGCCGACGCCCAGGAATCCTCGCCGAGGAAGCCTGCCGCCTCATTCGCGCGAGCCGGCGAAAGGACGACCAAGCCCGCTTTCAATACAAGTTCATCTTCCCGGCGCCCGGCTACTCAACGCCCATCTTCTCAACGACCGTTTACTTCGCGCCCGGCTTCTGGACGCCCATCCTCGCCCGCCGGACCGCGCCGCAACAGCCAGCGTCGCCCGGATCGACACCGATAGAAATAATCTTGTGATTTTCAGCCACCCGCATCAAATCACGTAGCGATAGCCCCCTTCGACCTCGCTCAGGGCAGGCTCTCGGCTGTCCAGCCAAGCGCAGTGAGAGCCGCGAATCCACTATTTCTGACACTTCGCACAATAATGGCTGCTCCGCCCCGCAATCACAATCCTCTTGATCGGAGTCTTGCAAACCAGGCAAGCCTCATCTTCGCGCCCATACACCCGATGCTGCAACTGAAAAAATCCCTCTTCGCCATCCGCATCCACATAATCAGAAACCGACGACCCGCCCAACGCAATCGCCTCTTTCAACACTTCCCGCACCGCCAGATAAAGCCTTCGCAGGTCTTCTCTTGTGAGTGACGACGCCCGTCGCCGCGGCCTGATCCCCGCCCGAAAAAGCGATTCATCGGCATAAATATTCCCCACACCGCTGAGCAGATTTTGATTCAGCAACGCACTCTTGATCGGCGTCTTGCGTCCATGAAACAGTTCAACAAAGCGGTCCAATTCAACTTCCAGCGGCTCGGAACCGCTGGCTGCAAAGTCATGGGAAACACTAAGCCGTCCAAAACGCCGGGGATCGACAAAGCGCAATTCCCTCCCCGAAGCCAGCTTCGCCACAGCGTGCGTGTGCTTCTCGATCTCCGCGTCGCTTTCGCAAACCAGCATGCGCCCAGTCATCCCCAGATGCACAATCCACTGGGCTGTTGCTGGTGTAGATGTGGAGCGAGCGCCCCCGCCCGCTTTGGAGCTTATGACTGATTTTTTCTTCTCGGATTTGCTTTTCTTGAATTGCCGCCCAGCCCCACTCTCCAGATCAAACACAATATGCTTCCCCACCCGCCGCACATCCACAATCCGGCTGGATTCGAGCGTACCCGCAATCTCCGCCGCCGGCGATTTCAACGGCTCCGGCTTCGATCCCAGCCACACCGACTCGATCACATCCCCATTGACCCGCTTGGCCAGTCCCCGGGCAATGGTTTCGACTTCAGGAAGTTCAGGCATGAAAAATAGTTTACAGGCATCCGAATGCAAGCGTTAGCGCGCTCGTCCAGACGGAACTCAAGCCAAGATTCGTATCAGGGCATCGCCTTCAGGCGTACCGTACATGGCTTGGATCCCGCAGGATCGAGGAGATTAGGTCGCCCGGTCTGGTTAGAGCTTCTGGCATTTCGACTACTCCTCCACTGCCTTAGCGCGGGCCTTGGCTGCCTCGTCTAAGATGCGCCATGCCTTTTTGATTCGGTCGCGATGCACTGGTTCCAAATCTTCGATGAGGGTAGGCTTGTTAGAATTGGTCTGCTCGGTAACCGGGGGACGTACTATGCGATCAGGTCTTGTGGGTTGAAAATCACCCATCGGCAGGATGATGTATTTTTGCCAGACAGTGTGGATCGGCAACGATTGAAACTCATCCGGAAACCAAGGATACCGGCGCGCGGTTTTCTGCTCCTGTTCTCCATCCTGACGAATCCTTCCTACGCGCTGTTGCAGCTCGTGCTTCAAATCAGGCCCCCAGATGAACGTGTTCTCGCCTGCTGTCGCGGGCCACATCTCACGGTGAAACTTATCCGACGAGACGAAACACATACAGAACGGAGCATAAAACAGATACTGCAAGTCTAAATAGTGGCTGGGTCGCGGGCCGATGAATCCTCTGCCAAGGCCGCCCATGAACGTTAGATAAAGTCGCAGAATCGACGCCGCATAAGGACAAAGGTCCTTCAACCTTGGCATCAAGCCGGAGCGAAAAAGCGCAGTCGCAATTCTCGCCGCAGGAATTGACACGTCAAGAAAGGCCATCAGCATCGTAAGCAGTGTTCCCTGAACATTTCGGTCGAAGTCGTCCATCATTGCGTTGACAAGGGAGATCAAGTCGGAAAGGTTGCTGGCGTTTCCAAAATGTTCCTGTGCGAATTCTTTCCAGTCTTTGCTTAATAGATCTAGATTGATGTTCGCTACTCCCTGTCGCCACATCGCCGCACTCGTCGCATCGTCGACCGTGAAGTTTCCATGTTCCCAACGCCGCCACATCTCCTGTTCGATCGTGGAGTCATAGATCACTCCTTGACCGTCGTCGGTGACGAAGACGTTGGCAGCGTGCGGGTCAACAGGCACTTGTCCAGACATTGGCACGTCGTACATACAACAGAGACTTGCGATGCACAGCTTCCGAAAGTTCGCCGGTTGAAGACCATGAGCCTTTCCCATCTTCGACGCCAGTGCGCGAACAACCTGTTCCGGCAAACTTCGCGCCATTGGCTTCTTCAAATCAGCAATGATCTCGGGGATCAGAAGTGGAGCACCTACGAACTTAAAGTACATGCTCAGTTCCGACACTTCGGACGGATTGAGCATCTGCAGGAATGACTTGTCGAACATCAGCAACGGCCCGTTCAAATTTGCTCCACGTCGAACTTCCGCCGTACAATTATTGGATAAGGGTACTATGGCTGATCAAGAAAAATGCGATGGATGTGGCACCGTGCTCGATCCGGCGATTCAGCCAGACCGTGCCCCGTGTCCGTTCTGTGGTTTGATGACGCGTGTGATTGAGGTTTCGATTAAAGACGGTATCGAACTCCACGACTCTGTTGGCTTCAAGCACAAACGAGATGGCCACAAGTTGCCCCTAGCGGAAGGAATGGCAGGTGACGATCTTTTTCGGACTGAACAGAGATGGGTTGGCAAGGAAAGGCTAATCGACAGAGAAAAGAATCGCTACCGGGAAAAGGTGACCGACCCGAGCACTGGTAAAGTCATTCACCAGTGCGATGAACCGCTAGACCAACATCGCGGCCACGGCAGCGATAAAGCCAAAGCGTAACAGTCCAACTCGCCCAACCCGAGCACCTTACTTTGCCCGAAGGAAAGCTGCCCGACTCAGCGGCTAAAGCCGGTGGTTCGACCTGACTCTTTTCGGCACGGCTGTGAAGCCGTGCCCTGATACGAAGCTGGTAAACCCCACCATTGCCCCCGCCCCGCCCCGCAGGTTATGATTCTCGGTACACCTCTACTGCACCTTATCCCTGTAATTCAGTACATGCGCAGTTCGCTGGGGCAACGAGTGTGTGCGAACCCTGGAATGCGGTTGGGCTTTTCTCGCACGTCGTTGGAGCGGCCCCACGCTTCCGTTCACGGAGCTGGCATTGAGCAAGGGTAAAACCGCGGTCATCGTAGGCGCCCAGTGGGGCGATGAGGGCAAGGGCAAGATCGTCGACGTCCTCTCCGAAGAGTTCTCCATCGTGGCGCGCTATGCCGGAGGACACAATGCCGGCCACACCGTCATCATCAATGGCAAGAAATTCATCTTGCAGCTGGTACCCTGCGGCGTGCTGCGCGCCGGATGCCGCAGCGTGATTGGCAATGGCGTCGTGCTCGATCCCATGGCCTTTCTCAAGGAAGTCGCGGCCCTGCGCGAAACCGGCGTAAAGGTCGATGGCAGCCTGTTCGTCAGCAATCGCGCGCACGTGATCCTGCCCTACCATCGCATGATCGAACTCGCTTCCGAAAATGCTCCCGGACGCGTAAAGATCGGCACCACTTCCCGCGGCATCGGCCCCGCCTACGAAGACAAAATGGGACGCCGCGGCCTGCGCGTGGCCGACCTGCTTGATCTCCAGCTGTTAAAAACGCACATCGAAAACGCCTGCCGCGAGAAAAATATGATCGCGCATGCGCTGTTCAACTCCGAGCCGCTCGATCCCGACAAGATGTACCACGAGTACGCCGAAGCCTCCGCCAAGATCGCGCCGTTTGTGACCGACACGGCGGTCATGCTCAACAACGCGATCAATCAGGGCGAATCGGTAATGTTCGAAGGCGCGCAGGGCACCATGCTCGACATCGATCACGGCACTTATCCCTTCGTCACGTCGTCGAGCGCGACTTCGGGCGGCGCGGTCATCGGCACCGGCGTCGCACCCACCGCGATTGGCACCGTCATCGGCCTGACCAAAGCCTATTGCACCCGCGTAGGCGGCGGCCCGTTCCCCTCGGAACTTTTGGATTCGACCGGCGACCAACTTCGCGCCCGCGGCAATGAATACGGCGCAGTCACGGGACGTCCCGCGCCGCTGCGGATGGCTGGACTTGCCGCTTTTGCGCTACGCTGGCATGATTAACGGCATCTCCTGGCTGGTGGTCACGAAGCTCGACGTGCTCGACGAAATGGCTGAAATCCCCGTCTGTGTCGGCTACAAAATCGGTGGCAAGACCACGACGGAAATCCCCGCGCACGCCAGCGGATACGATCCCATCGAGTGCGTTTATCAAACTCTGGCGGGATGGCGCACGCCGACGGTCGGTATCAGGCAATTCGAAAAATTGCCCAAAGCCGCCCGCGAATACTTGGCTTTCATCGAGAAAGAAACCGGCGCCCGTGTTGGCATGGTTTCCACCGGGCCAGACCGTGAGCAAACCATATTTGTCGACGACTTTGCCGCCGAGATGAAGTCGTTGACCGGAAAGAAAATCGAGACGCACGCATAAATTTAGGAGACGGAGCGATCAATGGTAGTGCTGGCAGTAACGTGGATGGCAAAAGTGGGTCATGAAGCGGAAGTCGCCGCAATTTTCTCCAAGCTCACCGATGAGTCCCGCAAAGAACCCGGCTGCGTGGTCTATCAGGTCCACCGCCACAAGACCGAGCCGCGCCGCTTCTTCATCTACGAACAATACAAAGACGACGCCGCCCTCGAAGCCCACCGCGCCGCCCCGCATTTTCTCCAATACGCCAAGAAAGAATTGCCGAAATTTGCCGAGCGGGTTGAGGGAAATTTGTACGAACTGTTGGGATGATGTGCGCAGGCCATTGTGATGACTGACATCATTTCGATTATGTTGGGGGTTGCAGCGCTCCTCGCTGCCTTCCTGAGCCCAAAATTTTATTGGATAAGAGGCCGCTACTCGAGTAGCAATAAAGAAGCCCCACAGTGGGCGGGGCGCCTGCTGTTCGGTCTTGGAGGTATTCTGTTTATTGTTTTCGGCGTCAGCCGGCTAATGCGCGGCATTTGAGTCGGAGCTAAACCCCTACTTATCCACGATCAACACCCCACCCGACGCATAACTTTCCTTCGACACTTCATGAAAAGCGATCGTAATCGCCTCACGCTTGGTCACAGCCTCTTCGACCAAAACGTCGGTAATCCGCTGCGCAATCTTGCGTTTCTGCTCCGCCGTCCGTCCGGATAGCATCGTGATCTGCACCATTGGCATGAGAATTCTCCTTACTGCGCCAGTTCGTAACCCGCAAAAAAATAACTCAGCTCAAACCGCGCCGTATCTTCCGCGTCGGACCCGTGGATGGCGTTGTACTCAATGCTCGAGGCCCACTTCTTGCGAATCGTCCCTTCCTCCGCATTCGCCGGATTGGTCGCGCCCATCAGCTTGCGCAGATCGGCAATCGCATTTTCTTTCTCCAGCGCCAGCACCACAATCGGCCCGCTGGACATAAAGTCGGTCAACGAACCGTAGAAAGGACGGCTCGCATGCACCGCATAAAACTGCTCGGCCTGATGCTTGGAAATCTCCAGCATCTTCATGGCGATAATGCGAAAGCCGTTTTTCTCAAACTGCTCAATAATGTCTCCGACTGCATTCTTCTTCACTGCGTCGGGCTTCACGATGGTAAAAGTACGTTGCAGAGTCTTCATAGATTTCAGTAATTCATCCTTTGCATTAAAACTCCATATTACTTGTCATTCCGAGAAGCGAAGCTTCGAGGAATCCGCTGTCAGCCAGCGGTGAGGAAAATGCCGCCGCCCGCCACTAAGCTTTGGCCGTCATGCCCAACGCCGCAACCAGTGTCTCCCCAATCGTCGCGGGCGATTTCGCCACCCGAATCCCGGCAGCTTCCATCGCTTTGATCTTCTCCTCGGCGGTTCCCTTCCCGCCCGAGATGATCGCCCCGGCATGCCCCATACGCCGTCCCGGTGGCGCGGTCTGCCCAGCAATAAATCCGACCACCGGCTTCTTCATGCGCGTCTTCACATACTCGGCTGCAGCTTCCTCGGCATTGCCGCCGATCTCGCCAATCATGATGACTGCCTCAGTCTGCGGATCCTTATTGAATAACTCCAAAGCGTCGAGGAAATTCGTGCCGATGATGGGATCGCCACCAATCCCAATCGCCGTCGATTGCCCGATCCCACGCGTGGTGAGTTGGTACACAGCTTCATAAGTCAGCGTCCCCGACCGCGAAACGATGCCAACATTCCCTTCTTTATGAATTCGCGCCGGCATAATCCCAATCTTGCATTTCCCGGGCGAAATAATGCCTGGACAATTCGGCCCAATCAGCCGCGAACGCCGCGTCTGCAAAAATTCCCAGGCTTTCACCATATCGAGCGTAGGAATGCCTTCAGTGATGCACACAATCAATTCAATCTCGGCATCCGCAGCTTCCATGATCGCGTCCGCAGCCGCCGGCGGAGGCACAAAAATCAGCGATGTGTCCGCACCCGTCTTGTCCACCGCTTCCTGCATGGTGTTAAAAATGGGCCAGCCCTCATGCGTAGTCCCGCCCTTGCCCGGAGTCACTCCCCCGACAATCTTGGTTCCATACTCCGCGCAGGCCTTGGCGTGAAACGTACCCTCGCGCCCAGTCAACCCCTGCACAATTACCTTCGTAGATTTATCAACCAGAATGCTCATAAAATATCTTCCCTACTCCAAAACCCTTGTCATCCTGAGCGCAACATTTCTTTCGTTTCACGAGAGAAATGCGGAGTCGAAGGACCCCTACACCCTCAACCGCCGCCTCACCCTCTCGCCGCCGCCACCACTTTCTCCGCTGCGTCCTTCATGGTCTCCGCCACAATAAAATTAAATCCCGACTCTTTCAAAATCTCTCGCCCCTGCTCCACATTCGTCCCCTCCAGCCGCAACACAATCGGCAACTGAATCTTGGTTTTCGTTGCCGCTTCAACCACGCCGCGAGCCAGCGTGTCCACTCGTAAAATCCCGCCAAAAATATTGATCAGCACAGCCTTCACGCTCTTATCGCTGAGAAGGATTTCAAACGCGTGCGTCACCTGCTCGGCATTGGCCCCGCCGCCCACATCCAAAAAGTTCGCAGGCATCCCACCGGCGTACTTGATGATGTCCATAGTCGCCATCGCCAGCCCAGCGCCATTCACCATGCAGCCAACGCTGCCATCCAGCTTGATGTAGTTCAAGCTGTACTTCGAAGCCTCGACTTCCAGCGGATCTTCCTCAGTCACATCTCGCAATTCCTTGAGATCAGGATGCCGGAAGAGTGCATTGTCATCGAACGCCACTTTCGCATCGAGCGCAAACAGCCGTCCGTCGGTGCAAGTGATAAACGGATTGATTTCGATCATCGACGAATCCGTCTCTTCGAAGGCCTTATACAAGCCAGTCATGAAGCGCACGGCTTCGTTGATCTGCGCCGGCTTCAACCCCAGCTTGAACGCAAGCTTGCGCGCCTGGAACGCTCCCAATCCCAACTTCGGTTCGATGTACTCCCTAAGAATGGCATCCGGATTCTCCTCCGCCACTTGCTCAATCTCCATTCCGCCCGCCGCCGACGCCATAAACACTGGCTTCGCTTCCGCACGATCGATCACAATTCCGAGATAAAGTTCTTTCTCAATCGGCAAAGTCTCTTCGATCAGCAACCGCTGCACCAGCTTGCCTTCCGGCCCCGTCTGGTGCGTCACCAATGTCATCCCCAGAATTTTGGACGCCAGTTCCGCAGCTTCTTCCACCGACTTGGCGATCTTCACTCCGCCACCCTTGCCGCGGCCTCCGGCATGGATCTGGGCTTTCACTACCACCCCAGTCGCGCCTGAATTGAACAGATTCTTCGCCGCCGCTTCGGCTTGTTCGCGCGTAGTCGCCACCTCGCCGCGCGGCACCGCCACGCCATACTTTCTGAGAATCTGTTTGGCCTGGTACTCATGAATTTTCATAATGATTCCTGATGCAATCCGTTCCAACCTATATTGGATCAACTTAACTGGATCAACCTATGATGATCGGCAGGTCTCGCTTGCGGCTTAAGACTTCGGGCAGCAAACTATTGATTCTATAGAAGGGCAGAGGAGTTGGGCAAACGCCAGCGCGTTGAAACCGGTAGACTTTGATTTTGGGTGGCGCAGCGCTTCCTAGCGCTGCGATAAAAGGTCTGTCTTCTGCACGCGCTTCAGCCCCTGAGGTTTACCGAAGCTCGCTACCCTCTTCAACCTCCAGCCGATACCCCTTAATCTCCCGCCTCACCGTTTCCAGCGCCCCATACTTCCACAGATTCGCAGGCTCGATATCGTCGTGAGTATTGGCGTCGAATCCCTCATCCGGCGGGCCAAACTCATTGAACTGATGAATGATTAGAAACATTGGTTGGAGCTCTCCTGCATACCTCATGAACGAATCAAACGTAACGTAGGACTTGTCTTCTC
The DNA here is from genome assembly GCA_963802555.1 of Terriglobales bacterium. Lineage (GTDB taxonomy): Bacteria > Acidobacteriota > Terriglobia > Terriglobales > Acidobacteriaceae > DATBAX01. Next base: position 113,042 of record CAWDJD010000003.1, read on the forward strand.
CGAAACGCAGCGCATCATCTGGACAATAGGGCAGTGCATCCGGGTTCGGGCAGCCCCATCCGTCCTGCCCCGCCGTCGCAATGGAAACGGTGAAATTCTCTACTCTGGACCCAACCTGGTTATACGACGGATAGTACGGGCACAGCGCCCCGGTGCAGTTGGTATTCAGCCGGTCCACCCAGCTCCAGAACCCGTACGCCGGATTGATCGCGATCGGCCCATTTGGCGTACCCTGCATCGCCCACAGACCGGGCTGGCTGTCGAGATATCCGGCCACGAATTTGAAAGTGTATTTCCCGCTAATCTCGGGATGGCGTTGCAAAAACTGTTCCAGCCGGAACCATAAAGGACGGTCGGCAGAATCCGGGTCCTGCGCCGCGCCCAGAAAAATCAACATGAGCGGCTTGCCTTCATAAATCACGCCCAGATTCGGATATCGCCGCAAGCGCGCGCCGAAATATTCGATCTCTTTTTCGAACGCAGTTTTGCCGTCGATATCTTTAATCAAGACACTATTATCGATGCCGCCGAGCATGGGAATTAATTTCAGGCGCGTCCCCAGCCCCGCCCACGCAGGATAAAGATTCCCGGTATTGTCGCGAATACTCTGGTTGTTCCTTCGAAACGACGCTGTGCAGTTGTGGACATATTTCTTAACGAACCACTCGCTATTGAAAATACAGCTAACGTTATTCGTCACTTCGCTAATGGCCGCATCCACCCCCATGTATTCCAACCAGGCGAAATGCTTCTTGATCACGCCCGGATCGGCGCTGTCATAACCACCTCCAACCGCCTGCATGTCTGCCGATTGCAGCAGCGGCAACGCCGAAAATCCCTGAAAGTTCAACGCTTTCGGCCCAAACCAGGCTTCATACTCCATCACCACCACATGGCTGTTCTCGTCGACGACCAACGGCCCGCGCGCATCAGCGGACGATGCCGCCGCCAACACCGGCACCAGAACCAATAACAATCGCGCAGTGTGGAGAATCATTCTCAAGAGTCCCCAATTCTAACCCGTGTGCGAGCACAAAGTTTCCGACAGGATGGGGAGCCCATTCAAGCCCGGGTTTGGCTTGAGTTCGGCTAGAAGCAATGATTTTCCCAAAATGGGAATTTGGGCTAACTTCAACCATCCAAGCCACTTCCGCTATTTGTACGTACATTCCGGTAAGCACAAAATGTTCCCCGGGGAACATTTGTGCAAATCGACGTTGTGTTCCCCGGGGAACATTTCTCCATTTTGCAGACCAATGCTAACCTCATTACACCCATGATTCTGGACGCCCTACACCGCATCGCCAATCATCGTGAGTCGCTTTCCCGCGATGAGGCCCGCGCCGTCATGGCGGAAGTCCTTTCCGGTCAGTGCACCGACTCGCAGATCGCAGCCCTGCTGGTCGCCCTGCACATGAAGGGCGAAACGGTCGAGGAGATCGTTGGCTTCGCGGAAGCCATCCGCGCCGCGGCGGCGCCCATGAATCTGCACTCCGGCCTCGACGTCAGCGGCACCGGGCGTGACGCTCTGGTCGACACCTGCGGCACCGGCGGCGACGCCAGCGGCACCTTCAACATTTCGACCGCGACAGCTTTCGTGGTCGCCGGCGCGGGCGTGCGCGTGGCCAAGCACGGCAATCGCAGCGTGACTTCGAAGTGCGGTTCGGCTGACGTCATGGAAGCTCTGGGCGTCAACCTCAGTCTTCCTCCGACGCGGCTCGCCGAATGCTTGCAGGAAGTTGGCATCGCCTTTCTGTTTGCGCCCGCCATGCATTCGGCGATGAAGCATGTGCAGGCCGCCCGTCGCGAGCTTCGCTTGCGCACCGTCTTCAATCTTCTGGGCCCGCTGACGAATCCCGCGGGCGCCTCGGCGCAGGTAGTCGGCGTCTATTCGGTCGAGCTGGTGGAAAAACTGGCGGAAGCTCTCAGCATGCTGGGACTGCATCGAGCGCTGGTGGTACATGGACTCGACGGCCTGGACGAAATCACCATCACCGGCCCCACCCGTGTTGCCGAGGTCCGCGAAGGCAACGTCCGCACCTACGAAGTCACGCCGGAGGAATTTGGGATGAAGCGCGCTCGCATCGAAGAGATCGCCGGCGGTGACGCCGCTGCTAACGCAGTCATCATTCGTGAAGTTCTTGCGGGAAAGAAGTCGCCGCGCCGGGATGTCGTCCTGCTCAACGCGGCCGCCGCACTGGTGGCCGCAGGCAAAGCCGATCATCTGGCTGACGCTTTGCCGTTCGCGGTGAAGTCGATTGACGCAGGCGCGGCCGCTGGCAAACTGGAAGCGCTCGTCCGTTTTACCGCGCGCACGTAGCTGGATTGCTAGTGTGCTTTCTTCTTCTGCGCTTCGATCTGCTCCAGATGTTTTGCGCTATGCGTGTCGAGCTTCTCGACGATCTCGGCGAGTCGCCATTCCCGTTTGAGTTCAGGATGAAAAGCTGACTTCTCCAGGTCGGTCGCCTTGAGCCGCCGCAAAATTTGCAGGTTGGCGTGACGGTTCACTCCGTAGAGCGCAATCATCTCGGCGGGAGGCGTCTCCAGGTATCCAAGATTTTGTGCCCACGCATCCTGGTCCATGGGCACGATTGTTGATTTCGGATCGGCAAGTATTTGGCGGATGCGATGACCGAACACTATTTCGACGTCCGCGAGGTGTCCCAGGATTTCCAGGATGCACCACTTGTCCGGCGCAGGTTTGTAGCGCAGCGTCTTGTCGGGCAGGCCGGCGACTGCCATCGCCGTTTGCTTGGGACTTTTCTCTGCAGCCTCAATGTGCTTTTTGAATTCGGATTCCGTCATGCTGTCTCCTGATCAGTTTCACTTCACCGCGGCCGGAACTGCGATCTTGAAAGTGTTGTGACTCATGTCGCTTTCCGGGACGCTGCCATCGTTGACTACGACCTCCTGCGGAGTGGCCGCGCAGGGTATGCGGACCAAGGCTTTGGATTTGGCAGGGACCTCAAGTCGCTTGGTCACTTCGCCTCCATCCATTTTCACGATGACAGGCACCTCGGCTCCGGCCTCTCCCAGATTTTCTACCGAGAGTGTGGCCACATAGCCGTTCCCGGTGGCAGGTCGCGTGAAGGCAGACTCCACTCGAAAATCCGGCAGGCCGCGATCATGATAAACCCAGCCATCGAAGAACCATTGCAAGTCCCGTTTAGCCTGGGCCTCGAACAGATGCTGCAGGTAAGCCGGATCTTTGTCCTGCTCAGGATGGTAGGCGGCGAGAGCTTTCTTGAAAGCGTCGTCGCCGACGGTATCGCGCAGCATCCACCATACGAACATCGCTTTGCTGCGATAGAACTCTTCGTTGCTGGTATTGATCAGCGCGTCGTGCGCATCGTCCTTGTGATTCGCCGCCAGCGTTTTTTCGGTGTCCGCGATGGCGTTGCGATGCGATGCCATGAAATCGAGCGCCGCCTGCCGTCCCGCCGTTTGCTCCACCGCAAGCGCCTGCGCGAAATGGGCGAGGCCTTCGTAGATCCACAAGCGCGGCGATGGGAAAGCGGCGTGAACCAACTGGTGGACTGCGTCAAGGCCGTACAGGCGGGAGTCGCTGGTATTGAGCGGAGTCAGCAGGAGAGTGCCGCTCTCGTAAGGCGAGGCGTCATGGTCGGCGAGTTCAATGACGCCAACTTTCTCGCGCGGCGCTCCGAACCATTCGGTGACCAGGGGGACCGCCAATTCCGCCGACAAAGCGTAGTTGTCCGCCGCGGACTGGTGTTCGAACAGATGGAAAATGCTGATCGCCTGGTGCTCGAGCACGGAGTATTCCCCGAGCGCAAAGGTTGGAACCTCGTTCCCCAGCGGAGCGTAGGAACAATCCGCGGAAAGCTGGCGGGCTTTGTCCGTGACCGCGTACATGGGCGCGGGGCCCGGAGAGTTGCACAACAGGAACACGGGAGTCTCCGAGCCTTCCTCCGAGGAATCGAAATGGATTTTCATTCCGGCCTGCGCTTCTCTTTGGTTCCATTTTCCTATGGTCTCGAAAACGCTGTTACCCTCCGACAAATTCGCGAGGTCGGTGGCCACGGGATACCACGCCACGTATCCAATCCCGCGCACTGCCGTGAACGAGCTGCCAATCTGGTCCCAATCGGTGTGCTCTGCTACTTTTTTCGGCACTCCAATGCGGGTCAGCCGCGTGGCATCGAGCGGAATCACGCCTTCATAGCCAATCTCCAATTCGACCATGCCCTTGGGTGGAACCTCCTGCGGCAGCGTAATGATCGCCTCCGAAAGCTCGCCGGTGTGATCAATGTCGGAGGCGTAGGGCTGTGTGACGTACTGGACCGCCTTGTTCTCTATGTGAATCGAGCGCCAGTTAAGCGTGGACGAAATCTGCAGGCAGATGTTCTTTTGCGGGGACGCCGAATCATTGCGAAGAGTAATCTTGCCGCGGACCGCCAGCCGTTGCTGCTCAGGCTCGATACGCACATCCAAATCGTATTTCGTAAAAGTGAAAGCTTCGCGATCCAGGGCAAGACAGTTCGCGGCGGAAGCTACAAGAATACAAAGCACGAAAAGAAACTTCATTTTGATTCCGGGTGCCCCGTCCTTCCCGCGCTTTTTGCGGAAGGGCGGGGATTTTCCTGGTTACGTCGCTGGCGCACGATCTCGTACAGCATGACTCCGGCAGCGACCGATACATTCAACGACGACATTTTGCCAAGCATGGGGATAGAAACCAGAAAATCGCACTTCCTGGCCACAAGATCGTGCACGCCCTTGCCTTCTCTCCCCAGCACGATGGCGCAATCCATGTTGTAGTCCATCTCGTCATAAATTTGCGGTCCAGCTTCATCGAGGGCGACCGTCCAGATATTCTTTTCCTTCAGCTCCTCAATAGTGCGCGCGATGTTGGTCACTTTGGCGATGGGCAAGTGTTCACTCGCTCCCGCCGAGGCCTTGGTCACGGTCGCGGTCACACCCACGGCCCGCCGCTCGGGGATGACCACGCCATCGGCTCCGGCGGCATCAGCGGTGCGTAGAATCGCGCCCAGGTTGTGGGGATCTTCAATGCCATCCAGCACCACGAGCAGCGAATATTTTCCGCGCTTGGCGGCGATGACGTCGTCAAGCTCGTTATATTGTCTTGCCGAGGTAACCGCGACTACGCCCTGATGTGCGTTGTTCCCAGCTAACTCGTCGAGTTCGGCGCGGCTGACGAAGCGCACCGCAATGCCCTGCTTGCGGGACTCGTCAATGACCTGTTTCAAGCGCAGGTCATTTCTTTCTTTGGCGACGCCCACCCAGGCGAAGGTGCGTCCTCGTGCCTTCAGCGCCTCGGCGACCGCGTTAATTCCATAGATGTAATTCATGAGAGGTCAGTTTACCGCCTGTGGGGATTTGGGGCGAGGGCAGGTAGATGGGCAGGGTCTCCCCGATGCTAGACTGGAAGTTCTGAATACCCATGAACGACGTCTATTTTCTCTCCGCTGTGCGTACGCCGATCGGCAAGTTTGGAGGCGCGCTGGCCTCGATGACCGCTGCCGATATGGGAGTGGTTGCAGCGAAAGCCGCGATCGAGCGTGCCGGCGTCCGCCCCGATCAGATTGAAGAAGCGATTTTTGGCAACGCTCGTCAGGCCGGAGGCGGCCCCAATCCCGCTCGCCAGATTTCCATTCGCAGCGGAATTCCCCAGGAAGTTCCGGCGTATACCGTGAATAAGGCCTGCGCATCGGGATTGAAATCCATCGCCCTGGGATATCAGGAAATTTTTACCGGCAATCTCGAGTGCGTACTCGCCGGCGGAACGGAATCCATGTCGCGGCTTCCTTATTATCTCGAGGGTGCGCGCTGGGGATACCGGTTGGGCAATCAGGAACTGGTGGACGGCATGTATCGCGACGGATTTTTCTGTCCGCTGGCGAAAATGCTGATGGGCGAAACTGCTGAAGTGCTCGCAGAACAATACAAGATCACGCGCGACGAGCAGGACGAATTTGCATTGACCTCACAAACCCGCGCTGCGTGCTGCTGTTCAAGCCGGACGCTTCGACAACGAACTGGTTCCCGTGATTCTCGAAAGCAAGAAAGGTCCGCAGACTTTCGAGCAAGGACGAACATCTCTTTGCGGGAGCTACGCTGGAAAAATTGGCCAAGCTCGCGCCGGTGTTTTCAAAGACGGGCACCATCACGGCGGGAAATTCTTCGGGAATTACTGATGGCGCGGCTGCGGTGGTGATCGCCAGCGAAGACTTCGTGAAGAAGAACAATCTAAAACCACTCGCGAGAATCTGTGACCGTGACTTCAGTTGGCGTCGATCCTCGCATCATGGGCATCGGCCCAGTCCCGGCTCTACGTAAGCTCGAGCAGAAACATAAACTTCGTCTGGCCGATTTTGATCTGATCGAATTGAACGAAGCCTTCGCCGCCCAGGTACTCGCGTGTGACCGCGAGCTACATTTTGATCGCGACAGGCTCAACGTCAATGGTGGCGCCATCGCGCTCGGACATCCCATCGGATGCACGGGCACGCGCATCACAGTTACGCTGCTACATGAGATGATCCGCCGGAAAGTGAAGCGTGGCGTGGCGACGCTGTGCGTGAGTGGTGGGATGGGGATGGCGCTGGCGTTGGAGAACGCAACGCTCTTCGGCGCTTGAGGCAACATCTCCCGCGAGAATTCCCAGTCATCCTGAGCGGAGTGAAGACTTCGCGCAGCGGAGTCTTCATGCAGTCGAAGGACCCCTACCACGCACAGACTGCCGATACTAGGGGTCCTTCGACTCCGCATTCGTCCGCGTTTGCGGACGAACTGCTCCGCTCAGGATGACATGGGAATGTGGAGCGGTGAGGAGCGCGATGCTATGGGCAAAACATTTTGCGGCCTGAGCAAGACCTAGTGATCAACACCCAGGAGAATCTCCGGCTCCCTTCCTTATTTCGCCGCTAAGCCCCTGCATAGCTCCATTCGCCTCGAACCATTGCATCCCCAACCCTGAAAGTGACTATACTTCCCATAGCGTCGAACAGGCTCAAAAGGAACGAATGTCCTTATCAACCGTGATCGTGGACGACGAGCAGTTGGCCCGCGACGAGCTCGCCTTCCTCTTGAAAAATATCGAGGAAGTGGACGTCGTGGCCCAGGGCAAGAACGGACTGGAAGCCGTGAACCTCATCCGCGAGCACAATCCCGACCTGGTTTTTCTTGATGTGCAGATGCCCGGGCTAGATGGGTTTGGCGTAATCAAAAAGCTGCTGGACCGGAAAGTCCCGCTGCCGAAAATTGTGTTCGCTACGGCCTTCGATCAATATGCGGTGAAAGCTTTCGAAGTGAACGCGGTTGACTATCTTTTGAAACCGTTCGACCGCAAGCGTGTGGCCCAGTCGGTGCAGAAAGCGAAAGCCAAGACTGAAACCAACGCCGTCTCGTCCGATAAATTAGAGACGCTGGTCCGCATGCTGGAGTCGCAGAAGCCGCAGACTTCCAAGATCCTGCTCAAAGCCGCCGGCCGCCTTTTCCTGGTCAATCAGAAAGACATTTGTTTCGCGTCCATCGAGGACGGCATTATCAGCGTGGTCACCACCGGAGTCAGCGGCATGGAGGGCCAGTCCAACTGTCGCACGCTGGAAGAACTGCTGGATAGCCTCGACCCCAATTTTTTCTGGCGCGCGCATCGTTCTTATCTGGTGAATATCAATCGCATCAAGGAAGTCGTGCCCTGGTTCAAGAGTTCCTACCAGCTGCGCATGGACGACAAGAAGCAGACCGAAATCCCCGTGAGCCGCGCCCAAACCAAACGCTTGCGCGAATTGTTCGGACTTTAAAAACTCAAGGACAATGGCAACCAGTGTCTTGACGAACGCATCCCATCGGGTAATCTATCGGTGTATTTGGGGCATTCGATTTGATTGGAATTCTAGACAAGGCGCATAAAAGCTGGCCCATCAGGACTTTAGGTCTGGTCTGCGCTCTGCTTGTTGGGTTCAGCGGATTTGCCCAGGCTGTTCACGTCCATCCGGAAAACTCCAAGCTTCCCAGCCACGAGTGCTCGATTTGCTCGGTGGCTCATGCGGGAGTGATCGCCCAGCGCCACCTATCAGCCCTCGCCGGTATTTATCCGGACTGTGTTGTTTATCGCTCCGGACGTCATCCATCAATCTTCTGGCTTCGTTTTTTCCCTCCGCATCCGTCCGCCTCCACAAGCCTAGGGTTCGAAAACATCTTAGCGGGACCGCGAGTGGTCCCATTCCCCAACCCTATTCATTTTCCTTGGAGGAATTCATGCTGGCTTCTTATAAGAAGTCGCTTCGTGCGGCTTTTGCAGTGCTTTTCGTTTTGACTCTATCCCTGTGTGCGTACGCGCAATCCGGAAGTTCCACTACGGTCAACGGCACGGTTGTGGACCCCACCGGCGCAGTGGTGGCCAGCGCTACCGTGGAAATTCACAACCCGGTCAGCGCTTTTGACCGGTCTGAGACCTCGGACAGTTCGGGCAATTTCAGCTTCCCCAACGTTCCCTTCAACCCGTATCACCTGAGTGTCAGCGCCAAGGGGTTCGCGCCTTACGCCCAGGACATTGATGTCCGGTCCATTGTGCCCATTAAAGTCGGCATCACTCTCAAGGTTGCCGGATCGTCCGACACAGTAACGGTGGAAAGCGGCGGCGATTTGCTGGAGAACGATCCTACTTTTCACACCGATGTTGATCGCGGGCTCTTCGATAAAATTCCTTTGGAGAGTGCCTCGTCCTCGGTAAGTTCGCTCGTTACCCAAGCCACTCCTGGCATTGCGGCCGATTCCAACGGACTCTTCCACGGTCTCGGCGACCACGCAGAGAATTCGTTTTCCGTTGATGGCCAGCCCATCACCGATCAGCAGAGCAAAGTGTTTTCGAATCAGATTCCCCTTGATTCGATCGACTCGATGGAAGTGATTTCGGGTGCGCCGCCTGCGGAATACGGAGGCAAGACCAGCGTGGTCATTGTGGCGACAACCCGTTCCGGCCAGGGCATCACCACGCCCCACGGCAGCGTGACCACTTCCTATGGATCGTTTGGCACCTCCAACCTCGCCGCCAATCTCGCCTACGGAGGCGCAAAGTGGGGAAACTTTATTTCTGCCAGCGGCCTCAACAGCGGCCGGTTCCTTGACCCGCCGGAGTTCGTAGTAATACACGACAAGGGCAATGAGGAAAATTTATTCGACCGGGTGGATTATCAATTCTCGGGTGCAGATTCCATTCACCTGAACCTGGGATTTACCCGTTCCTGGTTCCAAACCCCCAATCCCTACGACGCCGAATACGCAACTCCATGGAACGGAGTGGTGGTGGCCAATGGCGGCCTCGATCCTAACGGCAATGTCGTCGGCCCGGCTGACCAGCGTTCGCAGATCCAGACCTTCAACATCGCTCCTTCCTGGACGCGAGTGCTTAGTCCTACTACCGTTTTCACTCTGGGAGCTTTTGTCCGGCGCGATGGATACAACTATTATCCCAGCGCAAATCCTTTCGCGGACCTCGGTGCCCCCGGTCTTCAGGGCGAAACCGTAAGCCAGAGGCGCACGCTCACCAACGCTGGGCTGCGTTCGGATCTCTCTTACGTAAAGGGAATTCATAACCTTAAGGTCGGGGCCACCTACGAGCAGACGTTTCTCGACGAAAAGGACCCTTTCGGCATAGTTGATCCCACGCTGAACGCGCCCTGTCAGGATGCGAATGGCGCGCCGGTATTTGTTGGCAACCCCGGAGTGAACGATCCGGGAAATTGCGCAACCGCCACGACCACCAACCAGGTTCTTTATCCCGCACCGTTTACCGCGAATGCCGGCTTCAACTCTTTGCTGGGTTGCTATGACCTGACCCGTCCGACTCCAGCTCTCAGTGACGGCTGCACCGCATCCACCAGCGGCCTGTACACCTTCAACGGTCACACCGACGTGAAGGAACTGGCGCTCTATGTCCAGGACACAATCACCAAAGGCAACTGGGCTCTAAACTTGGGACTGCGTGGCGATTTCTACAACGGCCTTACCACCCATCGGGAAGCCGAGCCTCGCCTTGGTGTCGCTTACAACATTAAGCAAACCAACACGATTCTTCGAGTTTCCTACGCGCGGACCATGGAAAGCCCCTTCAACGAAAACCTCGTGCTCTCCAACCTCGGCTGTGGCAACCCCGTCTTGAATCCGCTTCTTGCTTGCACCGGGTCAAGCATCAATCCATTTAGTCCGGGCTGGCGCAATGAATTCCACGCGGGTATTCAACAGGCTTTCGGGAGATATCTTGTCTTTTCTGGCGAGTACATCTGGAAGTACACACACAACGCCTATGACTTCAGCGTGCTCGGCACCACCCCGATCACCTTCCCGATTGAATGGGACCGCTCCAAGATTCCAGGGTACGCGGCCCGCGTGAGCGTCCCGAACCTCCATGGATTCTCCGGACTGGTGGTCTTCTCCAGTGTGGCCGCCCGCTTTTTCAGTCCACAAATCGGTGGCGCGGGCGCGGTTCCCTCTGCTGCGGGACCGTTCCGTATTGACCACGATGAAAAGTTCAACCTCACGGGTCATCTACAATACCAGCCGTGGAAGAAGGGCCCATGGATGGGTTTCAATTGGCGCTATGACAGCGGATTGGTGGCTGGGCCAGCACCCTGCGCCGGAGGCAACTGTGCGAACGGCCCCTTGGGCACTGACTCAGTGGTGGACACATCTGGCCTGAGCGCGGACCAGGAGTTCCAAGCGGGACTATTTTGCGGTTCCGTTCACGCGGCGCCCCCTACGCCGGGAAATCCGCTGGGCACTTCGCTCAGTTCCAGTCTGGGTACGAACCTATGCCCCGCCGCACAATACGGGTCGTCGCTTCTGCAACTACCAGCGGCCGGCACCGAGGATGACGACCACAACCCGCCACGCGTCGCGCCCCGGAACTTGTTTGACATCGCCGTGGGCCATGACAACCTCTTTCACGGCGATCGATACAAATGGAGTGCGCGCTTAACTGCAGTCAATATAACCAACAAATACGCGCTCTATAACTTCCTGTCCACGTTCAGCGGCACGCATTACGTCACCCCGCGGGCGCTGACGGCAGAACTTGGGTTCCACTTCTAATCCCCGTCGCACAGCAAATAGGGAGGGGCAAAAATGCCCCTCCCTATTTACTTCATCCAGAAATAGTTTTTACGCGGCAATCGCCTCCAACGCCGTCCGATTCCGGATCACCAGAGTCGTCCCGTCAATCCGTATGTATTCTTTTCTTTTCAGATCGCTGAGCAGGCGGGTCACAGTTTCGCGTGACGAACCAATCATCTGTGCCATCTCCTCGTGCGTAAGGGTGGGCCGGATGCGGATTTCGCTGGCCGCTGGGTCTCTTTCGCGGCCCGGGGTCCAGGAAAGCAGCAGCCTCGCCAACTTACCAGCCGAGGAACGCGCGAGCACCAGATCGTGAATGTCCCGGTACGCCGACTGGAACTCTTTGCTCAACGCCTGCGCCGAATGGAGTCCCAGCTCCCCGCTTTTTTCCATGAGCTGGATCAGGGGCTCGCGCTCCACAAAATTCACCTGGCAAGGCGACGCCGTCTCCGCCGTCACTTCGTAAGGCTCGCCGGAAATGACCGCGCTTAAGCCGAGCACTTCGCCGGCCTGGGCCATCTTCAGGATGAGAACTTTTCCATCCCGCGAAGTCGTCGAGAGCTTCACCTTGCCCGAGCAGAGCACGAAGGCCCCGCGCGGCAATTGCCCCTCGACGAACAGCAACGCGCCCCCTGGATAAGTGCTGAGATGGCTGGCCCCGCTGAAGGGCCGCAACACTTCCGATGACAGGTGACAGAACCAATGACTCTTCCGCAATTTGCAGGTCAGACAGCTCTCTATGATTTCCAACCCATACGGAGTGTTCATGGTCATCACCTTGCCGGGACTTTGCCCTGTAGGTCTGAGTGCATATTCAGCCGCCATAACGTCGAGACCGGATCGGGTGCGGCGCAAGTCGCGCACCAGCAATCGCGAGTTCTCAGTTTTCGCGAGCAAAGCGGCCGCGACTGCCCGGACGCCGCGGTCCCAAGACCTCAGTCCATGAATCAACTCCCAGCCGGCAGCGGTATCTCCGTTGCGGTGCCACTCTGAGCTACAAAAAAACAGGTAGAGAGGGTCGATGCCCTCTCCTTGGGTTCGTTTGTGAAGATCTCTGCGGGAACGGGGCCTGAGCCAATCCGGCATCCCGGAAACGGCTGCCAACGGCGCCGGAACGGGGGTAGTGTGGCCAATCGGACGAGCGGCGGCCCGCAGTCCCATCCTTTGCCCCAGACTCCAGCTCGGCCAGTTTTCCACTGAACCGTTGCCCACTCTCATAGTCTCTCCGCGACTGAGTTCGAAGCAGAATTTGACCGATCAAGGACTGTTCCATGGCAGCTTGAGTTCCAAAGTGGCATCGAACGTAAATGGCGGAGGACTAACGCACTATCGGTGTCCAGGAAGGTCGAAGGGCGGGGCTGGCTGACGATGGGGAGGCAGAATGCCGAAAATTCGGCGGTCGGCGAGATGCAATGCTTCCGGTCGAAAATCGAATCGCTCAGCCTTTTTCGTATTCGTGGCGGGAAAGGCCCATCTTCAGCATTCTGGATTGCAGGGTGGTTCGTTTCAATCCCAGTCGGGCCGCAGCTCCTCGTGGCCCGGCGATTACGCCCCCGGTTTCACGCAGGACGCGGACGATCAGTTCCCGTTCCAGACTCTCGAGCGTGCCATCGTTTTGAACACGATCACGGTCGGAGGACCGCAGTTCCGCCAACGGAACGTTCAGGATGGAACCCTCCGAGAGGATCACCGACCGCTCGATGAAATTTTCCAGTTCCCTCACGTTGCCCGGCCATTCCCAACTCGCCAATGCACTCATGGTCTCGGCGGGAATGGTCTCGATGCGCTTGTTCATGCGCCGGGAATATTTCTGGACGAAATAGCTGACCAGTAGCTGGACATCTTTGCCGCGCTCTCGCAGGGGCGGCATGCGAATGGGAAAAACATTCAAACGGTAGTAGAGATCGCTGCGGAATTCTCGTTCGGCGACACTCTTCGCCAAGTCCCGGTTGGTGGCCGCGACCAGGCGGACGTTGACGCGAATGGTGCGGTTGGATCCCAGTCGCTCGAACTCCTGGTCTTGCAGCACACGCAGCAGTTTCGGTTGCAATTCCAGGGGAATGTCGCCCACCTCGTCGAGGAAGAGGGTCCCTTTGTCCGCCAGTTCGAGGCGTCCGATTTTCTGGCTGACGGCGCCGGTGAAAGCGCCCTTCTCGTGGCCAAAGAGCTCACTTTCCAGCAGCCCGGTTGGAATGGCGGCACAATTCAGTTTGATGAAGCTCGCATCCTTCCGGGTACTCATGCGATGGATGGCGCGGGCAATCAGCTCTTTCCCGGTACCGGTGTCGCCCAGAATCAGGACGGTCGCATTGGTAGGGGCGGCGGTTTTTGCCTGCGCGAGTACCCGCTTCAGGGCCGGACTCTCGCCAACAATCTCTTCAAAATTCCGGTCGGAACGAATTTCGCCTTCCAAGTAGGATTTCTCGTGCGCCAGTTTGTCCTTGAATTTGGCGATTTCGCGGTAGGCGCGAGCGTTGTCCAAGGCCACCGCGACCTGCATTGTGACTTGCTTCAAGAAGCCGAAATCCTGGGAGACAAAGGCATTGTCCTCGGTGCTGGCCAGGTTGAGTGTGCCGATCGCGCCTTTTCGAGTAATCAGAGGAATGCAGCACAAGGACTGGATGCCTTGTGCCAGCATGCGGTCCACAAAATTGGAATGGATCCCTCTTAGCTCTCCCAGGTTGTAAATTTTGGTTTCCTTTTCCAGGAAGGCCCTGCCGGCGGTCGACTCCTGCACCGAGATAGTGGTGTCGGCGCCAATCAGCCCCTCGGCCAGCGAGGAGTCCAGGGCATACATGTGCAGGGACTGCGTGGGTTCATCATAGATGGCCACGCTGGCATAATCCTGGCGGACGACCTTGCGAATGAAGCCTGCGATCGCAGGAAAGAGCTGCTGGATGTCGAGGTTGGTGACCAGGGTATTGTTCACTTCCAGTAACATCTGGAGGCGCTGCCGTTCCAATTGGAGTGCGCCGAACATCAAGGAATTCTCCACCGCGAGCGCGACCAGTTCCGCAACGCGCTGCAACATCCGCAGGTCTTTTTCGCTGTAGAGGCCTTCCTGGGAGCTACCCAGACTGAGGGCGCCTAATCTCCTTTGCGTCGTGGTCAAGGGCAATGCGCAATAGGAGCGGATGCCTTTCTGCCTCAATCCCGCCAAGGCGTCCGAGAAACGCTCCTCCACCGCCTGGTCTGGAACGACCAGTGGTTGCTGGTTTTGCCAAACCCAGCCGATGGGCGAGTCTTCGACCGACACTTCGGCGGCCGAGGGAGCGAGATTGGAACCCTCCCAGACGTGCACACGCATCACATTTTTCGAGGAGTCATGCAGAGAGAAAGTGGCAAGTTCGAAGGCCGCGAATTCGCGCAGACGCTCGGCTAGCTCGCGAAACAGCTCTGCCAGACCACGATGGTGGACCACCAGGTCCGCCATGTGCAGCAAAGTTTCGTAACGGCGAAGTTCGCCGTCGGAATCGAGATGACGCTCAGGAACCATTTGCGCGAGCTCACTGTGCATCCCCCTCGAGCAACGTTTCCCAGAAAAACCGCAAACAACTATTGGCGAGGATGTTAACCCACTTTCCTTCGAAAGCAAGCATTTTATTTGTTTTTTCGTCACAATTCGTGACAGGCATTTTTACTGAAGAGTCAAGCTTAGTGCCTTTGGGTTAGTTCCCAGCCCCGGGACAATGGCGAGGCTTCTCCTCATCTCAAGCGGCTTCCCAAAATATTCGCTCCAAATGGACCGCCGAGCATTCTCTGATCTCATCCCGGTGCCGAAGGACTGGAATGGAAGAGCCCGGCTAGAGTACCGTCCCTTCGGGACTCGTTTCGTTCCCCGGCTTACCCGGCACTACCGTGCCGGGCTTTCCTGTACCGTGCCTTCGGCGCCGAAGCTGCCCCGGCAACAAGCTGACCAAGCAGGAGCCGTGGTAAGTGTTAGCTGAACCAGAGGTGCTGATCTGATTTCGCAGACCAAGCTCTGCCCCAGACGCCAGTCGTCTTCGTCCTTGTGCGGGTATACTTTCGGGATGGCGCGAGGTTGGGAGAGCAAGTCGGTGGAGGAGCAGCAGGCGGAGGCAGTGTCCCCGGCGAACCGATCGAGACCGTACCTTACCCCCGAAGAAATAACGGCACGGCGCGAGCGGGAAGGACTCCTCCTTAGCCGGAAGCGGGTGCTGCAGCAACTGGAAGCAGTGCAACATTCGCAACATCGAGAAATGCTCGAAAATGCTCTCTCCGAGCTTGATGCCAAGCTTGCCAAATTGGGCTAAGTCACTGTTTAGACGTACTTTGGTCACCTCCTGACGTATAATATGCTTTACCCCCATGAAAGCTTACGTGTACGTTTCTTTAAAGAAGAGTGTTCTGGATCCGCAGGGCAAGACCATCCAGGGCGCGCTTAAGAAAATGGGCTACAAGGGATTGGAAGAGGTCCGCCAGGGAAAATACTTCGAGCTCACGCTCGACGGCGGGCTGAATCGAGCCGAAGCCGAAACCGAGGTTGGACGCATCGCTCGGGAAGTATTGACCAATCCGGTGATCGAAGAATTTCGCTTCTCCCTCGAAGACTAACCATCTCCCCGGTTCCCATTCCAAAGGAAAGTATTCGGTGCCATCCACCGGATCAGGAGTCATTTTTCAATGTGCGGGATTGTCGGATACGTCGGTAAAAAGCGCGTAGTGCCGGTCATCATTGACGGGCTGCGCCGGCTGGAATATCGCGGCTACGATTCCGCAGGGATTGCAGTCTGCGGCAATGGCGAAGGGCTGCAGATTCGCCGCGCCGAAGGCAAGCTACGCAATCTGGAGGAAGTGATCCGCCTGAAGCCGCTCGATGGCACATACGGAATTGGCCACACCCGTTGGGCCACCCACGGACGTCCCAGCGAAGAGAACGCGCACCCGCACCGGGATTGCACGGGTCGCATTGTGGTCGTCCACAACGGAATCGTGGAGAACTACGTTTCGCTGAAGAAAAAGCTCATCGAAGAAGGCCACAAGTTCACCACCGAAACCGACACCGAAGTGATTGCCCACTTAGTCGAAAAGTTTTATGCGAAGCACAACGGCAGCCGTCCTTCGCTGGAAGAAGCCGTGCGTAAAACCGTGAAGTTGCTGACCGGTGTGTTTGCCTTGTCGGTGATTTCGGTGGACGAGCCGGACAAGATTGTGGCCGCCCGCAACGGACCGCCGGCTGTCATCGGCCTGGGCAAGGACGAATATTTCGTGGCTTCCGATGTACCCGCGATTCTTTATCACACTCGCGATCTGTTCTTTCTGGCCGATGGCGATATGGCCGTCCTTACCCCCGACGGCGTGCAGCTCACTGACTTCGACGGACAACCCGTCGTGCGCCAGGTGCAGCATGTTACCTGGGACCCGATCATGGCGGAAAAGGGCGGGTTCAAGCATTTCATGCTCAAAGAGATTTACGAGCAGCCGCGCTCGGTGCGCGACACCACGCTGGGAAGAGTTTCGCAAGAAACCGGCCACGTCTTCCTAGATGAAATGGAGATTTCGGAAGCTGAGTTCAAGGCCTGTAAGAAAATCAATATCGAGGCCTGCGGCACAAGCTGGCATGCCGGGCAGGCGGGCAAGTTCATGATCGAGAGCCTGGCCCGCGTCCCCGTGGAAGTGGATTATGCCAGCGAGTGGCGCTATCGCGATCCCATCGTGGCGGCTGAGACCATCACGATCGTGATTTCGCAATCGGGCGAAACCGCCGACACCATTGCCGCGCAGCGAGAAGCGAAAGCCAAGGGATCAAAGACGCTAGCCATTTGCAATGTGGTGGGTTCGATGATCACGCGTGAGGCTTCCGGAACCATCTACACCCATGCCGGTCCGGAAATTGGCGTGGCATCCACCAAGGCTTTCACCGCGCAGCTCACGGCTCTTTACCTGTTCGCTCTTTACCTGGCGCAATTGCGCGGCGCCATGACCGAAGAGCAGGCGAAAGCTGCGGTGTTCGAGCTCACCCGCATTCCGGGGAAACTCGAGCATCTGCTTACGCATGATGAAGATTGCGAAGACCTGGCCAAGCAGTACGTCCGCTCGCAGGATTTTCTGTTTCTGGGACGTGGCATTCATTACCCCATCGCACTTGAGGGCGCGCTCAAGCTGAAAGAAGTTTCCTACATTCATGCCGAAGGCTATCCGGCCGGCGAGATGAAACATGGGCCCAACGCACTCATCGACGAAAATCTGCCGGTGGTGATTATTGCGACACGTGATCCCAAGAACGAGCTCTCCATGGTGCGCTACGAAAAAACCATGTCGAACCTGAAAGAAGTGAAGGCCCGCTCGGGAAAAGTGATTGCCATCGCCACGGAAGGCGACGAGGAGATCAAAGAAGCCGCCGATCACGTTCTTTATGTTCCCGCAGCCCCGGAAGAGCTGGCGCCGATTCTGGAAATCGTGCCGCTGCAGTTGCTGGCTTATCACATCGCTGTACGACGCGGATGTGACGTGGACCAGCCGAGGAATTTGGCGAAGTCGGTGACGGTGGAGTAGGAATCGGCCCTGTCATCCTGAGTGAAGTTGGCATCCGTGAAGCGGATGACAACGGAGTCGAAGGACCCCTACATCGCCACGGAACCGTGGAGCTATAGGGGTGCTTCGACTTCTTCGTCGTTCACTTCGTGAACGACTCACTCGCTCAGCATGACAATGGTTCTAATTGCAGTGCGGTATCATCTAAAAACTAGATGGCTTTCCAAACTCTCACTGCGCGTCTAACGCGATCTCTCGCGCTCTCCGCTTTCACCAAGCACCTGGAATTTGAAATGAATGGACAGGCACGCTTTGGCTTTGTTGCAGGGCAGTGGCTCTCGTTGAAACACAACCAAGCGGATGGCGAAGAAATCACCCGCGCCTATTCGATCGCTTCCCCGCCGGGAGAGAGCAATCAGTTTGCTCTTTGCCTGAACCGGGTGCAGGATGGTTTCATGTCGAACTTTCTCTGTGACATGAAAGAGGGTGACGAAATTTCCTGCCAGGGGCCGTTCGGGGATTTCATCTCTGCGTCCGCCCGCTGCGGGACACGGTCTTCATTGCGACTGGTACTGGGATCGCGCCGTTTCGTTCGATGCTTCATTGGCTGCTGGCCGATGCGTCGCGGCATCAGGGGAAAAATCTGTCACTGGTGTTTGGCAATCGCACCGAGCAGGACATCTACTATCACGAGGAATTCCTGCGTCTGGCGGCGGAGCATGCGAACTTTCATTATCTGCCGACGTTGAGCCGCGGCGCTGCGGAATGGCAGGGGCTGCGAGGATACGTACAGGAGCACGTGCCGTCCATCGCGCAGGGCAGGACAGATATGCATGCCTACATCTGCGGGCTGGACAAGATGGTGAGGGCCAATCGCGAGCTGCTCAAGGGACTGGGCTGGGACCGGAAATCGATTCTGTATGAAAAGTACGACTAGGCCGTCGCGGGTGTAAAATGGGGCCGCTCAACGGCCACCAAGTCTTTCCTCACCAGGCCGATCTTCTGAGGGGTGGCCGCCGAACAAATTCCACTCGGAGAGTGCCTAATGAAAAAACTCTTGTTCTTCTCGCTTCTTGCTCCTCTGCTTTTCGTGTCAACGATGTCATTCGGCCAGAGTCCGTTCGACGGGACCTGGATGACCAAACTGGACACAGCCAAGTTTCCCACCAAGCCCGACAAATACACGGTGAGTAACAACATGTATGAATGCCTGACCTGCGTTCCCAAAGTCGCGGTGAAAGCCGATGGGACCGATCAGAAGGTCACCGGACATCCCTACTATGACACCATTGCGGTGCACGTCGTGGATGCCAGTTCAATTGAGATCATCCGCAAGAAGGACGGGAAGACGATGGTGACCGATACGCAGACGGTCTCGTCCGATGGAAATACCATGACCGATAAATTCACTGATGATACGGAAGCGAAGCCCGTTACCGGTGAGGTGACCGAAACCAGAGTGGGCAAGGCACCGGCGGGTGCTCACGCAGTGTCCGGGGAATGGCGGACGTCGAAAGTGAATAGCGTCTCGGACAATGGCCTCACCGTCACTTATCACGCCAGCGCGGATGGCCTGAAAATGGCGGACCCCAACGGCGAAAGTTATGACGCGAAGTTCGATGGCAAAGACTATCCCATCCAGGGAGACCCGGGACACACCATGGTTTCGCTGAAACGGATCAACGACCGAACCATCGAGGAGACCGACAAGCGCGACGGGAAAATCGTCGGGGTGTACCGCATGACGGTTTCACCGGATGGCAAATCAATCAATGCCGAGTACACCGATAAGGAGCACGGCACGACCACGAGCTTCACGATGGAGAAGCAGTCGTAAGAAACGTAATTGCAGAGACGTGGGGAGGGCTGGGTGCAGTCCTTCCCTGCGTCTTGCTTTCCCTCGGAGTTGGGCGAGTAATCGCCCGAGACGATCAGAACAGCTCGATCTCGACCGTGCGGCCGGAGGCGGAAGCGAGACGGGCGTCGCGGGTTACCAACGTCGCGCCGAGATTTTCGGCGAGCACTACGTAGGCTGCGTCATAGGCGGACAGGTTGTGGCGAAGCTGCCAAATGCGGGACAGGAACACGAAATGGGGATAACGCGTTACCCGGAGATCCATCAGGTCCTGGATCGCTTCCTCCGCGCGGGGAGCTGAGATCACAGTTTCCCGGACCAGCCGCCGCAATACCTGCGCGACCTCGAGGTCCAGCAGGTGCGGGGCATGCAGAGATTCTTTGCGCGCGTAAATCCGTTCTTCGATCTGCCGTCCCGCGGAGGTCTGAAGCAGCCAGTCCACTGCGGCGGACGCGTCCACGACGATCACCGGGCCTCGCGTTCTTCCTGCACCAGACGAGCGGTGTCGAGTTGGACTCTTACCGGCTTGCGGGTATGCAGACGATCGCGCAGCTCCGCCAGGGTGGGCCGCTCGGCAATCTCTTTGATTTCCGCCAGCAAGTAATCCGATAGCGACATCCCGGCCAGGGCGGCGCGGGCCTTCAGGCCACGATGTAGGGCATCCGGCACGTTGCGAAGCTGGATCATCTTTGACATGTTAATAGCATACTTTCATGTGCGTAACATGTCAAGATCGCGGGTGATCGGAAGTCGATTCTTTATGTGAGAAGTATGGCTAAGCTGTTATCATCTGGATTGACCCCTGCGAACTAACTAATTAGTTCAGAATTATGGCGACATCTCCCAACTCGATTCCGAAGGTCGTCTCGGCACTGGCGGCCCGAACCCAATTCGGTCAGCTCATGCGCCGGGCGCGAAACAACCAGACACGTTTCGTGGTGGATAAGCGGGGAGAGCCGCAAGTTGTCATTATGAGCGTGAAAGACTTTCTTAAGACCATTGCTCCGGAAAAGAAAGTTGTCTCCGCCATTCGTGCCGCAGCAGCGAAGCAGGGAAAGAACAAACTATCCATGCGCGAGATCGACAACGAAATTCGTGCCTACCGCCGCGAGCGCGCTCTCTAGGATTCCATGCGAAAAATCAGGATTGTGCTGGATACGAACGTAATCGTATCCGCTCACCTCAATTCTGAAGGCCACGAACGGCATGTGCTGGATCTGGTGCTCGCCGGAAAATTGCAGCTCTTTGTGTCGGAGACGATCCTGGCCGAATATGACAGGGTCCTGCGGCGGCCGAAATTTGGGATCGATGCAAGGTCGGTCACTCGATCCATGCGTATGTTGAAAACTGTCTCTCGCCTGGTTCGAATTCAGCGCAAACTGGTAGTTGCCTCTGATCCCGACGACAATCGTTTTGTCGAATGCGCCGAAGTATCGAAGGCCGATTACTTAGTGACCGGCAACAAGCGCCACTTCCCCGCGCGCTGGCGGCGCACACAAGTTGTGAATTCGAGGGAATTGCTGGAATGGGTGATTCCGGAGTTACAACGATAAACAGGGGACTCCGTGACTCTCACTCTACGTCTCCTCTCGCATTAATTCTTAACCTCTTCTGCAATCAATTGGAACTTATCCTTTGCAATGCGCATTCGCGAAAGTGGTATCTCCTTCTCTTTGCAGACGCTCACAACATCAGTACCTTTCGAGGTTTCAAAACGCGCGCCGATGAAAATTCTCGAAGGTACTGGCGATTCCTTCTTTCCGTCGTCTACGATGTCTGGCTTCTCTTGAAAGAGACGCCATTCCTTTTCATACGCCCAGCCCTCAAACTTGGTGAGCATGGCCAACAGAGGAAGCATAGGCTGAAAGTCTGAACGGGTCTCAGGACCACCGCCCAGCCCGTCTACAAAAGGGCCCAAATCATAGAAGTCGTGCGAATACAAGACTGGGTACAGGTTCCTGAGGAAGAAGTGGTTCGGGTCAACCAAGGACTCAAGATTGTACTCGATGCAAAATCCTCTGTGGTGGTCCGCGTAATGACTCCACATCAGCAACGAATCGGATGCTTCGCTGAAGGAACAGATTTTTGCAAACTTACGCCACTCGGCGATTGTGTCCGTAGCAGCGTTTGCTAAGCCCGATACGGTAGCTGAAAAAAGTGCGGCTTCATTACTCCAGTTGCGACCCTGTTGAGCACGGGGCAGCGTCGGAAAATATCCGACAATCGCTTTGAGCGGTTCAGGACTAGTGAGTGCATCGTTGACTTGCTCGGCGCGGAGATAATCTTGGAGTTTGTGGGCTTTGATTACCTTTTTCACAAGCCGCACCTCAAGCAGCCTTTTCAGTTGCTCACTCGGCAACATGATCGAACAGTCGTAGGGATCGTTGTACGAATCGGGGGACGCCATCCACACGCTATCCGTTTTCAAACAATCGAGTGACTCAGGGCAATCCTTGCGGTACTTATAGATCCGCTTCGGCAAATGCTGCTGTTTGAAAACGATAGCCTCCTCGAACCGCGACCGCCCAAGCGTGGATGCTTCGAGAATCCTCTTCAATTCTTCTTGCCAGCCTTGGTGGAGCATCACGGCTCCCAATGTGGCGAACTGCCACCGCTCGATCTCATGGTGCTCTTCGAAAAGTTAAAACCTTCGAATGGCTGCATCCCGCTACGATATCACCGCATCTAAACATTGACAACGATCCACTCAGGTCTTATGATGGCATCGTTTCCCGGCATAATCAGATTGATTAGAAAGCACTTAGCAAGTTTCAGGAGGAGCCAGTTATGGCCAAAATTATAGGAATTGACCTCGGAACGACCAACTCTTGCGTCGCCGTCATGGAGGGTGGGGAGCCCAAGGTCATCGCTAATGAAGAAGGTAGGCCGCACTACCCCTTCGGTGGTCGGCTTTACCAAGACGGGAGAACGGCTGGTCGGGCAGGTGGCCAAGCGGCAGGCCATTACCAATCCCGAGAACACGGTCTATTCGATCAAGCGGTTTATGGGACGCCGCTTCGACGAAGTGACGGAAGAAATCAAGATGGTGCCCTACAAGGTCGTCCAGTCGGGCGATCACGTTGCTGTGTTGGCACAGGGCAAGGAGCATACGCCTCCGCAGATTTCCGCCATGATTTTGCAGAAGCTGAAGAAGGCGGCGGAAGACTATCTTGGCGAAAAAGTCACCGAAGCTGTGATCACGGTCCCGGCTTACTTTAACGACGCGCAACGGCAGGCGACAAAAGACGCCGGCCAGATTGCCGGCCTGGAAGTAAAGCGCATTATCAATGAGCCCACGGCGGCGGCGCTGGCCTACGGTCTCGACAAGAAGAAGGACGAAACCATCGCGGTCTACGACTTCGGCGGCGGAACTTTTGATATTTCGATCCTTGAAGTTGGTGAAGGCGTGATCGAAGTGAAAGCCACCAACGGTGATACACACCTGGGCGGCGACAATCTTGATCAGCGCATCGTCGATTGGTTGATTGATGAGTTCAAGAAGGACGAAGGCCTCGACCTGCGTGGCAAGGGCAACGAAATGGCCTTGCAGCGTCTGCGCGACGCGGCGGAACGGGCGAAGATCGAGCTCTCCACCACGATGGAGACTGAGATCAATCTGCCATTCATCACTGCTGATGCCGGCGGTCCGAAGCATTTGGTCAAGAAGCTGACCCGGGCGAAGCTGGAGTCGATGGTGGAAGAGATCATTCAGCGCTCGGTTGGGCCTTGCAAGCAATGCTTGAAAGATGCCGGCGTGGATGCCAGCAAGATCGACGAAGTGGTGCTGGTCGGCGGACAGACGCGTATGCCTCGCATTCAGGCGCTGGTGAAAGACCTGTTTGGCCGGGAACCGCATAAGGGCGTGAATCCGGATGAAGTGGTGGCAATCGGCGCGGCGATTCAGGGTGGCGTGCTCGGCGGCGAAGTGAAGGACTTGCTGCTGCTGGACGTGACTCCGTTGTCGCTGGCGATTGAAACCCTGGGCGGCGTGGCGACCCCGATGATTCCGCGGAACACGACCATTCCTACTAAGAAGACGGAAACGTTCTCGACCGCGGCGGACAGTCAGACGTCGGTTGAGGTGCATGTGCTGCAAGGGGAACGTCCGATGGCGGCGCAGAACCGCACGCTGGGCAAGTTCCACCTGACGGGCATTCCACCGGCACCGCGCGGCGTGCCACAGATTGAGGTGACGTTTGACATTGATGCCAACGGCATCCTCAATGTAACGGCGAAGGACAACGCGACCGGCAAGGACCAGAAGATCACGATTACGTCGTCTTCCGGCCTGAGCAAGGACGAAGTCGAGCGCATGGCCAAGGAAGCCGACTCACATTCGGCGGAAGACAAGGCGCTACGCGAGACGATCGATTCGAAAAATCAGCTCGACTCCATGATTTACAGCGTGGAGAAGATGCTGAAAGAGCAGGGAGAAAAGATCTCCGGCTCCGATCGCGCCGATGTGGAGAACGCCGTGGCCGACGCCAAGAAAACGCTCGAAGGCGGCGACAAGGCTGCCATGGACAAAGCTCGCGAGACTTTAACCCAAGCCTCGCACAAGCTTGCCGAGCAGATGTACAAAGCGGCTCAGGCTCAGACGCCTCCAAGCTCTGGAGCTGCGCCGGGCGGCGATGCGGCGGCTAACGGCAACGGTCAGGCCAAGAAGGACGAAGGCGTGATTGATGCTGAGTATGTGGACGTCGAGGACAAGAAGTGAGCTGTTAGCTAGTAGCTACTAGCTTGAAACGAATCGACCAGCAAGGCGTGGCCACGGATTTACGTGGATTAACACGGATCAGTTCTTAGGACAATCCGCGAAGATCAGCGAGAATCCGTGGCCTGGTTTTTCAGTGAGGGGGAAACAAAGTGCAATTCGAAGTGAATGGTCAGGAATATTTCTTAAATCTTGTGGAGGATGAATCGCGCTGGTATGTTTTTGTGCCATCCCTCACGGGACTGCAGAAGATCCCGGTGTATGTGGATGGGCCGAAGTATGAACGCATTGGTGTGTTGTCGGCGGGACGGCATAAGATCCAGAACTAGCATCGGAATCGGGGCGGAGGTCAGGAAGGTCGAGGTCCTTCGACTCCGGTGTTGTCTGCTTCGCAGGCGACAACTTCGCTCAGGATGACATAAGGTTTGCAGTAAGCTTCTACTCATGGCGACCACCACCCAAAAAGACTATTACGAACTGCTCGGTATAAAGAAGTCAGCGTCGGCGGACGACATCCGCAAGGCGTTCCGCAAACTTGCGCGCAAGTATCATCCCGACGTCAATCCTGGGGACAAGGGCGCGGAAGAGAAGTTCAAGACGATGTCGGAGGCAAACGACGTCCTGAGTGATCCCAAGAAGCGCAAAATTTACGATCAGCTCGGCTTCTACTCCGACAATATTGATCCAGCCACGGCTGAGGCTTATGCCAACGCAGGTGCCGGTGGTGGTGGCGGCGGCGGTTACGCACCGCGCCAGCCGAGTGCGGCAGCGGGCTTTCAGGGCTCGAACTTTGATTTTGGCGGCTTCGACTTCTCCGACATGGCCGAAGGCGGGCATGGACGCAGCGCCGGCAGCGGCAGCTTCCGCGACATCTTCTCTGGCATTTTCGGCGGGCGGGGTGCGGCTGCGCAGGAAGGGCCCGAGCCGGGACACGATCTCGAATATCAGGTCAATGTTCCCTTCTGGACGGCCATTCGCGGCGGCGTGATGCGCCTGAACATCACCCGGCGCGACACCTGCGCGACCTGCCATGGACAGGGAACCATAGAGGCTCCCGGCAAGTGTCCGGAATGCGGCGGTACGGGCCAGGTGACACAAACCGGCGGACGCATGAAGTTCAATACCACCTGCGCGCGCTGCCATGGCACGGGAAAGAATGTTTCCACCTGCGCGGCTTGCCATGGTGAAGGCAGCGTCGAGCGTACGGAACCGTTGGAAGTTCGCATCAAGGCCGGTACGCGCGACGGGCAGCGCATCCGTGTTCCCAGCAAAGGCAACGCCGGATCGCGGGGCGGGCCTGCGGGCGACCTTTATGCGATTATCCGGACGGAGCCACATCCGATTTTCCAGCGCGATGGCGATGACATCCGGCTCACGGTGCCGGTAAGCGCGACCGAAGCGGCTTTAGGGGCCAAAGTTGAAGTTCCGACCATCGATGGCCGGGCCATGCTCAAGATTCCTCCTGGGACCCAATCCGGACAGAAACTCCGTCTGCGGGAAAAAGGGGTGCCCTCGGCCACGAAAGATGGCGTGCGCGGTGATGAGATTGTTGAAATTAAACTGACCGTTCCCATGCCTCGGGACGAACGGTCCAAGGAAATTCTGCGGGAGCTGGCGAAGTTGAATCCGGAAGATCCGCGAGAAGAGCTTTGGAAGAATGTCTGACCGCCGAGATGCCTTCCTATCGTTTCCAAACGCAACATTTGTCATGCTGAGCGAGTGAGCGGTTCACGAAGTGAGCGGCGAGGGAGTCGAAGCACCTCTATAGCGGCACACTGCCGTGGAGCTTGTAGGGGTCCTTCGACTGCGTGGCTGCTTCGCTTCGCGAAGCAGCCACTCCGCTCAGGGTGACAGATGTGCAATGTTGTGGTGAACCTTACTTCGCCTTGCTGGGATCGTCCGCAGGGTTGATGTAGTCCACCCTTACCGGCGACATCCCGTGAATCTGGATAATGGTCGGACCGCTGGCCATCGCATAGTGGTGCATCTCGGGATCGAGATAAGCGAAGCTGCCGGCGGGAAAGCTCATCATGTGGGCGGCGTCGAACTTGTCTCCCATGCCGACTTTCAGTGTCCCCGAAATTACCGTCACATTCTCGCGAGCAGGATGCGTGTGGGGGGCGATCTTGTATCCGGCGGGCATCTTGAGGCGAATCGTATAGTCTCCCGATGACGCCATGGGATCACCTTCCAGTACCGCCAGTTTCGCGCCGGGCCGCAAGAATGACGGCACCGGCCCAAACTTCACCTGGGCGGGAGTAAAAGCGTTTTGCGGTGCTCCGGATTGCGAGAATGACGCTGCCACGAGCAGTAAAAAAACAAAGACGGAAATCTTCTTCATGTCGTTTGTCTCCTAAAAGAAACGGTAGATTGCAATGCCGATAGGTATAGCACTTTTTGCACCGCCGAGCACGCAGAGAGCACCGAGAAAAATCCAAGACATGATCTCTCAGCGCTCTCCGCGAACTCGGCGGTGGAAGCACTCCGGGGTCCATTACCTCGGTACCGCCCGCGCTGACAAAATTTTTCAAATATTTTCTTGCATCTGTGGAAATTTCCCGTAATCTCATGAATGCGAACTAACTCAAGCGCAGCTTCTGGAATCTCTCCCCACCGGAAGACCCGGAGCGCGTGCAGCACGCGTGAAGGCGTGGCTGAGAGTGAGTCGCCCAAGGTAGGGACACATCGAAATTGGCAACAGCTAGCGCGCCGCGTCAACAAATCCAGCCACCCACCGTCATCCCCAGCCGGAAAAAATCAGTCCGCCTAACCCTCTGGCCCCTGGTCGCCGCCACCTTCTTTATGGTGTCGGGCGGCACTTATGGCACTGAAGACATCGTGCATGGCGCCGGCTACGGGCGGGCGATCCTCATTCTGTTGCTGACTCCCATTCTCTGGAGCCTGCCCACTGCGTTGATGATTGGCGAACTCTCCAGCGCACTGCCTGCCGAAGGCGGCTACTACGCCTGGGTGCGCCGCGCCATGGGCGATTTCTGGGGGTTCCAGGAAGCCTGGCTGTCGCTGGTTGCGTCGATCTTCGACATGGCCATCTATCCGACCTTGTTTGTGCTTTATCTCACTCGCATGCTCCCCTGGTTTGCTCAGGGATATCGGGGAGTGATTGTGGGACTGGCGGTAGTGATCGCTTGTGCGTTGCTGAATATTGCCGGAGTTAAAGTGGTGTCGACCACTTCTCTGTGGCTGTTCTTCGCTTTGTCGGCCCCGTTCGTGGCGATGGTAATTTTGGCGCCCTTTAAATATGGAGCTTTGTTGCACGCCGTGACCACGCCCACCACTTCCAAGGTAGACATGATCGGCGGCCTGCTGATCGCCATGTGGAACTACATGGGCTGGGACAACGCGTCCACGATTGCCGTGGAAGTCGAAAAACCGCAGCGGACTTATCCGCGGGCGATGCTGGCGGCGGTTGGCATTGTTGGCCTGAGCTACATTCTGCCCACAGCGGCAGTGTGGATGACCGGCCTCTCGCCGAGCGCATGGGAAACCGGGTCCTGGGCGGAAATCGCCGGACTGCTGGGCGGGCCGTTTCTCCGGATCGCCCTGGTTCTCGGCGGCATGATCAGCGCCTTCGGGATGTTCAACGCCCTGGTGATGAGCTATTCGCGCCTGCCTTTGGCGATGGCCCAGGACGGCATGTTACCGAGCGTGTTTGGCAAACTGCATTCCAAGACGCGAGCACCGTGGGTGGCGATCTCGGTCTGTGCGGTGGGTTGGGCTCTGTGCCTCGGGTTGGGATTCGCCCGGCTGGTTACGATTGACATCCTTCTCTACGGCTGTAGTTTGGGGTTGGAGTTCGTTGCACTGATCGCCCTGCGCGTCCGCGAGCCCAATCTGCCGCGTGCCTTCCGCGTTCCCGGCGGCATGTTCGGCGCGGCAGCGATTGGGATCGCTCCCATGCTGCTGCTGGGCCTAGCTATTTTCCGCAGCGAGACCGAGCAGGTGCTGGGGATGAGTTCCTTTGCATTTGGAATGATTCTCATCGGCGCTGGCGTAGTGGCCTACGGCCTAAATCATGCGCTGAAGCCCCAAGGATGGGCCTCGGTGGCAGCCCAGAAACCAGAAACTGCCGCCTAAACTCCTTCCCAACTGGAATGGTTTCGAGACACCCTCTCACCCTTGTCATTCCGAGAAGCGTAGCGACGAGCAATCGCCTGTCTGCCGGGTGTTTGGGGAAGCAGACTTCTCGCTTCGCTCGAAATGGCAATGGATTGTGCATTGAGCTGAGAGACGCAGTTTGCTGCGTCGCTTTGGCTTTTTAGGGTAGTATTTGTCGCAGGCAGCCATGACCAAGCGTAAATCCAAAGGAGCGTACATGATCTCGGCGGTCGCCGAGATGTATGGCATCCATCCGCAGACGCTGCGGCTTTACGAACGCGAGGGCCTGCTCAAACCTTCGCGCACCGAGGGCAATACTCGCCTCTATACTGACGAAGACCTACAGCGCCTGGAATTCATTCTGTCGCTGGCTCGCGATCTGGGCGTAAACATCAGCGGCATGGCCATCATCCTGCAAATGCGTGAACGCATGGAAGAAATGCAGCGCCAGATACAGGATTTCGTGAAATACATTCAGGAAGAAGTGCTGTTGCGCGCTAGCGCCGCCGCTGATCCGTCGAAAGGCGCGATTGTGCCGATCAGGAGACCCTTCGTTACTCCTGCCCCAACACAAAGCAGAAAAAAATAACTTTTACTCTTGTCATCTTGAGCGGCGTAACTGTTTCGCGAAGCGAAGCAGTTGCGGAGTCGAAAGACCCCTATGGCCCCACTTCATCTTCGCGCTAGGGGTCCTTCGACTCCGTGGTTGCTTCGCTTCGCGCAGCAACCACTGCGCTCAGGATGACAGGGGGTGAGAGTTATGATGGATGATTCAACATGCTTCCTTTCAAGCTCATCTATAGCGACGATTATTTCCTTCCCATCGGCCAGCATGTGTTCCCGGCGGAAAAATACCGCCGCATTCATGACCGGTTGATCGAAGCCGGTGTGGCTGATTCGTCGGATTTCCTAACGCCGCAGCCCGCATCTGATCGGGACATCCTGCTCGTCCACACGCCAGCGTACGTCCACAAACTTAAGACAGGTACTCTTTCTCCACGCGAAGAAGCCGAGATGGAGATTCCCTTCTCGCCGGAACTAGTGCGGGCCTTCTGGCTGGCTGCTGGGGGGTCCATTCTGGCTGCCGAGAATGCGTTGAAAGATCGCGTCGCTTTCAACATTGGTGGCGGATTCCATCACGCCTTCCCCGATCACGGCGAAGGCTTCTGCATGATTCACGATGTGGCGGTCGCCATCCGCTACATGCAGCATTCCAATAAGATCACGCGGGCGATGACCGTGGACTGCGATGTTCACCAGGGGAACGGGACTGCGGCAATCTTTGCTGGGGTGCGAGTTCCCAGCGATCCTCTGCCATCGACCGGAGCGGCAACCCTGCAGCCGGCAAAAATACGCACCGCCCACGCTGGTGACGTTTTCACCATTTCGCTGCATCAAGAGAACAACTACCCGGCCAGGAAACCGCCATCATCAATCGATGTGGACTTGCCCGACGGCATCGGCGACGACGATTATCTCGCCTGGCTCGACAACGCCCTGAGTTCCGGCCTGCGCCAGTTCGAACCGGATTTAATTTGCTACATCGCGGGGGCGGACCCGTATCGCGAAGACCAACTCGGCGCGCTGAATCTCACTATCGAAGGCCTGAAGCGGCGCGATGAACTGGTCTTCCGCGTGGCGAGGACGCGCAATATTCCGGTGATGGTGACCTACGCC
Organism: Terriglobales bacterium; assembly: GCA_963802555.1. GTDB lineage: Bacteria > Acidobacteriota > Terriglobia > Terriglobales > Acidobacteriaceae > DATBAX01. Next base: position 142,993 of record CAWDJD010000003.1, read on the forward strand.
GGGGGCTACGCCCGGCACGTCGAGGATACGGTGATCATTCATTGCAATACGGTGATTGCGGCGAAGAAGATCTTCGTGGGTTAGATCTGTTAGGAGCCACGCCCGACCTCAACTTCATCGTGGAAGAGCGGCCCTTTCAGGGCCGCGTGTTGTGATCTGCACGACTACGCGGCGCTGAAGGCGCCGCTCTTCCACGTCACTCAAAGGCAACTGCTAAAATGGTTTCGCACCCATATGTTTGAGAATCTTTCAGAAAAGCTGCAACGCGCGTTTAAGACCCTCCGCGGCGAAGCTGTCCTCAATGAAGAGAACATCGGCGCGGCGCTCCGCGAGATCCGGCTGGCGCTGCTGGAAGCGGACGTCAACTTCAAAGTTGTCAAACAGCTGATTGAGCACATTCAGGAGAAGGCTGTCGGCCAGCAAGTGGCGACTGCACTCTCGCCGGGCGAGCAGGTCATCAAGATTCTGCGCGACGAATTGATCGCGACCCTCGGCAGCGATACTGCCAAGGTAAAGTTCGCCTCGCAACCGCCGACTGTCATTCTGATGGCCGGCCTGCAGGGTTCCGGTAAGACGACCACGTCGGGCAAGCTGGCCAACTGGTTGAAGCTTGGCGGGCACCGGCCGCTGCTGGTTTCAGTGGACGTTTACCGGCCCGCCGCTCGCGAGCAACTCAAAGTAGTTGCTCAGGCGATCAAAGCCAACATCTATGAAGGCCAGGTGGGCGAGGCCAATACTGCGACTGTCGAACGCCTCGCGAAAGAAGCCCGTAAAGAAGCCATCATCAGTGGTTCCGATGTGCTCATCGTTGACACCGCCGGACGCCTACACATCGACGATCAGCTCATGGAGGAAATGCAGTCGCTCAAGCGGATTCTGAATCCGCAGGAAATTCTGTTCGTGGCCGACGCCATGACCGGCCAGGACGCGGTAAACTCCGCCGACGAGTTCCACAAGAAGCTCGCGCTCACCGGCGTGGTGCTGACAAAAATGGACGGCGACGCCCGCGGCGGCGCGGCGCTTTCCATTCGTCAGGTCACTGGACAGCCTATAAAGTTCATTGGCGTCGGTGAAAAATATGATGCGCTTGAGCCATTCCACCCCGACCGCATTGTTTCCCGCATTCTCGGCATGGGGGACATTCTCTCGCTGATCGAAAAGGCCGAGCAGAATGTCGACAAGAAAAAAGCCGAAGAGATGGCCACCAAGGCGCTCTCTGGCGACGGCTTTTCTTTGGAGGATTTTCGCGATCAGTTGCGCCAGGTCAAGAAAATGGGCTCGATCAAGAGTCTGATGGGAATGCTGCCCAGCGTCGGGCCGTTTTCAGGGCTGCAAAAGGCCGCCGATAACGTGGATGAGAAGCAGATTGACCGGGTCGAAGCCATCATCAATTCGATGACTTCACACGAACGCCTGCATCATGAGGTGATCAACGGCAGCCGCCGCAAACGCATCTCCCGCGGCTCCGGAACCAGTGTGCAGGAAGTCAACAATCTGCTCCGCCAGTATGTGCAAATGAAGAAGATGTTCAAGCAGATTGGGAAACCCAGCTTCGCCCGACGGCTGGCCGGAATGAAGATGCCGGGCGCGTAAAAGCTGCTTCGGAAAGACTCGTTGGAGTCGAGAGATTTTGCTGATAGCTGGAAGCTGACGGCTGACTCTATGAAATGGCGCTCCCTCGAGGAATCTGGCCCGTCGACTGACATCCGTCCGCTGCGTGAAATTTTCGCCGAGCGGAAAGAACTCATCGCCAAATATGTCTCGCGGGAGACTCAGGCCATCCATACCCGCGCCATTGCAGAGCTCCAACAATCCGACATTTCGGAGCGTGTTCTATCCGTTGGCGTGAAGGCTCCAGCGTTCGAGCTCAAAGATCACAATGGCAAATCAGTTTCTTCGATTGATCTGCTGAGTAAAGGCCGCCTGGTGATCTGCTTTTTTCGTGGACGCTGGTGTCCATTCTGCGTAGGGCAGCTTGAGGCAATGAATCTGATTCTGCCCGAGATCAAAGATGCTGGTGCATCGCTGGTGGCGATTTCTCCCCAGACTGTTCAGCAATCTTTCTTCATGGCCGACCAGCACAAGCTGCGTTTTCCATTGCTCAGCGACGCCAACAATGAGGTCGCGCAACAATTCGGGCTCGCCTATCGCGTCCCCGATTATCAACAGTCTGTTTACCGGCGGGCGATGATTAATTTGCCATTCGCCAATGGGGACGACAGTTGGCGACTGCCCATGCCAGCGACTTTTATTCTCGATCGCGATGGCAACGTCCTCTACGCTTCGGCCAATCCGGACTACACTGAGCGCGCGGAACCGACGGAAATCCTGCAAAAACTCGCGCCGCTTTAGCTCCAGCCCGCAATCTCGAACCGAAAGACAGATCTTTGCATTAGTATGATTGCACCCATGGACACGCCGCTTTGGAGCGTCAAAGACCAAAGTAAACGGCTGGTCGAACTGACCGCCGGCACTGGTGACGAGCACACCAAAGAACTCCCGCTGCGCCGCGATGTACGTTCGCTGGGCATGTTGCTGGGCAGAGTGTTAGTGGAACAATCGGGCCAGCCATTGCTGGACATCGTCGAACAGCTAAGGCGCCTGCTCATCAAGCACCGGGAACAGCCGCGTACCAGGGATGCCGGGGCCGATTCCGAAGATTCGCAAATGGCCGAGGCGCGCCGCATTGTAGAAGGACTTGCGATCGGCGATGCCTATCGCGTGACCAAAGCATTCTCGATTTATTTCGAGCTGACCAATCTTGCGGAGACCAACCATCGCAAGCGCCGGCGCCGCGCCGCCAAGCTGCACACCGATCAACCACCCTTGCCCGGTTCGTTCCGCGGGACCCTGTTGCGGATGCGGGAGAGAGGGATGACTGCCAGCGATGCCCTGGCAGCGGTGCGGGAGATCAAAGTGGTTCCGGTCTTCACCGCGCATCCCACCGAAGTCGCCCGACGTACCGTTCTCTTCAAACGCCGCCGGATCGCCAAGCATCTGGAGCGACTGGACCGGCTGCCCTTGTCCGGGCCCGATGCCGCAGCCTTTGAAAACTTGATTCACGCCGAGATTACATCCTTGTGGCAGACCGACGAAGTTCGCGTGGAAAAGCCGCTGGTGACCGATGAAATCCGCATGGGCCTGGACCACTATGCCATGTCCATTTTTGCCGCGCTCCCCGGCCTCTATGCGGAAGTGACGGATGCGTTTCGTGAGGTTTACGACCTCGCCCTCGAAGATGAGGAGGTGCCCGAGCTTCTCTACTTCGGTTCCTGGATTGGCGGCGATCGCGATGGCAATCCCTTTGTTACGGCGGATTCGACCCGCGAGGCGCTGCAAAGGGCGCGCAATGCGATCATCGGCCATTACGTCGCCGAGATGGAACGGGCGATCGATCAGATCAGTTCTTCGGTTCGTCAGATCCCGGTGTCCGGGGAACTCAAGTCTCAATTGGCCGTCTACTCCGCTCGCATTGGCGACGAGCCGGCGCGGCTGGCTCGGATTTCGGAAACCGAACTCTATCGCCGCTTCATGAATTTTTTGGTTTTAAGACTGCGCCATAGCCGGGGAGAGTCCGACGAGGCCAACGGCTACGAGAACGCCGTGGAGTTCGAGCGCGATATTTCCATCCTCCGCGACAGCTTACATCAGAACCGAGCCCAGAGTTTGGCACAGTTGCTGCTCGATCCACTATTGAGAAAAGTGCGCACTTTCGGATTTCACCTTTCCACCCTCGACATTCGCCAGCATGCGCGGGTGCATGCCCAGTTGCTGACGGAAATCGCGTCAGATGTCTCACAAAGCAAATCTACGCCGGCGCCATCATCCGCTGTTTCAACTCCGGCAGCGGATCTGATCGAGACTTTCGAGAGCATTTCCCGACTGAAGAAGACCTACCCTCCGACAGCGATCCGTAACTACGTCATCAGCGGAGCGGAATCCGAGGCGGACATCTTTGCCGTCATCCGTCTCGCAGATATCTATGGGGTTCAAGTCGCGGCTTCCGGTGACGATCCCGGACTAATGCCGGTTCCCTTGTTTGAGTCCATCGAAGCCTTGCGGTCGTCTCCCGAAATAATGTCCCGCGTGTGGAGTGCGGATAGCTATAAGCCGTTGCTCGCGTCCTGGGGCCAGTGGCAGGAAGTCATGCTCGGCTACTCGGACTCCAACAAAGACGGCGGCATGCTGACGAGTCTTTGGGAGCTGTATAAAGCGCATCGCGAACTGCACCGCGTGGCGCGCGAACATAACGTCAAGCTGCGGCTTTTTCATGGACGCGGCGGCACCGTCGGACGCGGCGGCGGGCCCACGCACCGTGCGATTCTCGCGCAGCCGGTGGGAGATTTTTCAGGCCAGATCCGGGTGACCGAGCAGGGCGAAGTCCTCAACTGGAAGTATGCCGATCCCGTGCTCGCGGAATGGAACCTGGAAATCATGATTGCGGCGTGCCTCGAGGCCCTCGCCCGCCCGGACGGCCCGGCAGCGGGAGCCGACCGCCGGTGGGACGCCGCCATGGAGCAAATGTCGGGCGATGCATTCGCGTTTTATCGCCGCAATATTGCCGACAATCCTGAAGTCTTGCAGTATTTCGAACAGGCCACGCCGGTGAATGAACTGGAGCACGCGCGGATGGGGTCGCGTCCGGCTCGCCGCAGCGCCAGCCGCAAACTGGACGATCTGCGCGCCATCCCCTGGGTCTTCGGCTGGATGCAGAGCCGGCACGCCGTGCCGGCATGGTTCGGCGTTGGCTACGCTTTGGAGCGTTTTGCGGCCGGCGGAGCGGAGCGGGAAAAAACGCTACGGGCCATGATGCGCGAGTTTCCTCTATTTTCAGACTTGATCCGCAACGTGGAGTTGGCCATGGCGAAAGCCGACCTCACCATCGCCCGGCTCTATGCGGCGCTGGTGGAGGACGCTGGCCTTCGCGAACGAGTGTGGACCCTGCTGGCTGGGGAATTCGAGCGCACCCGGCGAATGATCCTGGCGATCAAAGGGCAGAAGACGCTCCTGGAAAATAATCCAGTTCTGTCGCGGTCGGTGCGACTGAGAAATCCCTATGTTGACCCCATGAGCTTGATTCAGGTCGAGCTGCTGCGGCGAAAACGGGCGGGCACGGATACTGACGAACTCAACTATGCGCTTGGGGCAACCATCAATGGAATCGCTGCCGGCCTACACAATACGGGATAGTGGTTCCCACGAAATGAGAGACAGGCGGCGCTTCCGGTGCGCGGGAAGCGCTGCCTATCCGATCGATTCCGAATCCTAGTCAGCTTCCATGCAAATACGCAATTGGCGGTCGGCTTCGTCGATCGCACGGATTGCGTCAATGCGATGTCCATGGAAGTCGTGCGCCGCATGTTGCAGGTGTTCTTTGGCATTGTGCAGCGCATCAATAGCTGCGCGGATTTCTGGATGGCGCTCGAATGCCGGTGAAGTTGGAGTGAAAGCCATCATTAAGGCCATCACCGTTAAAATGCCGATTGTTTTCCTCTTCATTGATTTCTCCTCTGTGCTCGGTCCGACTTAAGGCTCGGACTGCCGTCTGGTGCTTTTCGCTAAAATGTCGCTCCCGGGCACGCGAGACCCGGCCAACGCGTCCCGCCCAAGCAAGCTGGAGCCTTTTCGGCAGATTTTACTACTACGCTGCAGGATTGAAACCGGCTGTACATGTTGAGTCAACAATCAAACGACGGTTGCGAATGGCGTAAAACTGCCCTTAGCAGGCGACTTTTCCACCTTGCCATCTCGCCTAAGTTACGGCATAATAATGGTTTGTCTCATCCCTGCCGGGTGGACTAGGAAAGGAAACAAAGCTCTGTGTTAATGATTCGTCTATCGCGCACGGGTGCGCGCAAGCAACCGCATTATCGGGTGGTCGTGATCGAAAAGGAACGCGCCCGCAACGGACGGCCGGTCGAGGTCGTGGGTACGTACAATCCTCGCACCGAACCTGCCAGCATCGAACTCAAGCGTGAGCGCATTACCTACTGGATTTCCAAAGGCGCCCAGATGTCGGACCGGGTCAGCAAGATCGTGTCCAAGCCAGTTCCGGTTGCTGCCGGTTCGGTTGCCTAAATCCCAGTGTTTGTCCCGAAAAGCCTAACCAGCCCGTCAGGAGCCCGTTTTGACTGAGCCGACAATCAGCGCGCCAAGTGCAAACGTGCGAACGATGATCGAGAAGGTCGCGAAGGCGCTGGTCGAAGCCCCGGACGCTGTCTCCGTCTCACAGGTTGATGAAGGACCGGAAACAGTCCTCGAACTCACCGTGGCGGAAAGCGACATGGGCAGAGTCATCGGCAAACAGGGACGGACAGTGCGGGCCATGCGGAATTTAGTGGGTGCGGCTGGTGTGAAGGCCAACAAGCGCTACGTGCTGGAAATCCTCGAATAGTGGGTTCTGGAATTGGCGGAGTCGGCCATGTCTGACGACTTCATCACGCTCGCCTGGGTCCGCAAGACGCAGGGACGCATTGGAGAAGTGGCCGTCGAGCCGCAAACCGGCGTCCCGGATCGATTCCACGAGGACATGCGTCTGTGGGCACTGGCTGAAGACGGTAAGAGGCGGGAATTGTTACTGGAAGGATTCTGGCCGCACAAGGGCCAATTGGTTTTCAAATTTGCCGGCGTGGATTCGATTTCCGACGCCGAGACGCTTCTGAAATGCGAGTTGCAGGTTCCCCGGTCGGAACGGGCGCAGTTGGAGTCTGGCTGGACTTACGTCAGTGATCTGGTTGGGTGTGTAGTCTTCGACGGAGATCGTGAGATCGGCGAAGTGAAGGATTTGCAGTTTGGAGCCGGTGAAGCGCCGCTGCTGATCGTACGATCGGGAACGAAAGAATACGAGATCCCTTACGCGGAAGCTTATTTGCGAAAGCTGGATTTGAACGGCAAGAAGATTTTCATGCAACTGCCCGAAGGCCTGCTCGAAGTAAACGGGCCGCTAACGGCAGAGGAAAAGCAGGAGCAGCAAAAGCAATAAGTTCTTGTCATCCTGAGCGGAGTGACTGCTTCGCGAAGCGAAGCAGTCACGGAGTCGAAGGACCCCTATAGCTGAGAGTCTGCCGGGTCTTGGGGGTGCTTCGAATCCCTCGTCGTTCAGCATGACAAGGGGTTTTTAATGAAGATCGATATCTTAACGATCTTTCCCGATTTCTTTCGTGGGCCGCTGGACCATGGCATCGTCCGCCGGGCGCAGGAAACGGGCTTGGCGACGATAGAGATACACGATCTGCGTACGTTTACGCATGATCGCCACAAGACTGTAGACGACCGCCCATTCGGCGGCGGCGAAGGCATGGTGCTGAAGCCGGAACCGATCTTTGAATGTATTGAGACCCTCGGCGTCGCTTCTCGCAAAGTGCGGGTCGAAGGCAGCGCTAAAGAAAGCTTGGTGCTCCTTTCCGCGCAAGGCAAGCGCTTCGATCAGGCTGTTGCCACCGAACTCGCCAGCCTGGAACGAATCGTCTTGATCTGCGGACGCTACGAAGGCGTAGATGAGCGTGTCGGCGAACATTTAGCCGATCGCGAGTTGTCCATCGGCGACTACGTGTTAAGCGGCGGCGAGTTGGGCGCGGCAGTCATTGTGGACGCGGTTACCCGGCTCATCCCCGGAGCCTTGGGGAACGAAGCTTCTTCGCAACAGGAATCGTTCACTACGCAAACCGAGCCACGGGCAGGAAACGGTGCGAACTCTACCTGTGGGTCGGGTGGTTTGCTGGATTATCCGCATTACACGCGTCCGGCGGACTTTCGTGGCATGGTAATTCCTGAAGTGCTGGTTTCAGGCAACCACGAAGAAATTCGACGCTGGAGGCGCCGCACCGCGCTGGAAAAAACGCTGCGCAACCGTCCCGAGCTTCTGGAAGGGGCAGCGCTCAGCGAGGAAGACAAGAAATTGCTGGCCCAGATTACGGGCAACAAGATTCAGTAACGAGATTAGAATTTATTCTGAAATTAGGGGAAACGATCATGTCGAACTTGATAATCGAAAAACTTCTGGCCAAAGCCAAACGCACCGACATCCCAGATTTCGTTCCGGGCGACACCGTCCGCGTGCATGTCAAGATCAAGGAAGGTGACAAGGAACGTCTGCAAGCTTTTGAAGGCGTCGTCATCTCTCTGAGCCGGGGCCCGCAAGCCAGCTTCACCGTCCGCAAGATGAGCTTCGGTCAAGGCGTCGAACGCATTTTCCCCATGAACGCCAAGGTGATCGACAGAGTGGAACTGGTGCGCTCCTCGAAAGTGCGCCGCGCCAAGCTGTATTATCTGCGCGGACTCCGCGGCAAGGCTGCCCGCCTAAAGGACGTCGAGCGTGAGCACCTCGCGGCTGTCATTCCTCGCGAAGAAACAACCTCATAATCGAGGCTTAGAAGAGAGCGGCGGGGGCGCTGATTTTGGGTGGCGCAGCGCTTATAGCACTGCGATAAAGACTCGCTACGTGTGTCGGGCTTTAGCCCGAAGGTTCCAGCGCCGTCTACCTCCGAGGTTGGAGCTCCAGCTCAAAGGATTCTTCCAGTTTCTGCTCCGCCAGTTTGCGCAGCAGAAATTGCAGCATCTGGCGGTCGCCCTTGCGGATCTCCCGAAATTCGATCCCCAGTCCCTGCACGGCGTGCTTGACTTGCCCTTTCACGCTTAAATCATAGTTGGCGACCGTCAGCACCACCTTCAGGTCGGTACCTGGAGAAAAAGCATGCTCGCCCGTGATCAGGCAACCGCTCTCGGACAAGTCCTTCAACACAACCTCCGTCGGGGCGGCACTTAGACTTTGATTCTGCAATTCTGCGGTCCCATCAACAATGAGAAAACGCGATTGGCGACGCCGATTACGGTCCCCGACGGCCGAATTCAACCGCCCGAATTCAGTTTCCGGGAGAATGGGATCGTAGACTTCCTCCATATCCCGCAGTTCCGTATCCCACATCAGCCGTTCGCTCTCCACGCACTGGATTCCCACCTGCCCCCGCTGCTCGGAATTCGGATCACCCACCCAGATTACCCGGCAGAATGTCTTATGATTTCGAGTCCGTTCCACCGCAATAATTTCCCCGGCCTGCTGCACCGATCGCAGGCCGGTAATCCGCGCGCCGCGGGGAGAAATGTCGTAGGTACAGGCCATGTCAGGACACGGTTTGTGATCGCCGTCCCAATAGGTCACGCGCAGCGGCAAGGCCACCCGGATGCGCTTGTCCAGGCGTTCAGGAACGGATTTCTCGGAAAGTTGATTGGGGTGTGGTTCGCTCACAGCGGGCCTAAAGGAGGGCACTCCTTGCACTCGAAAGTAACAACCGCTGGAGTGATGGTCAATTTACCTGCGTAACCCGGCTGAGGTTACTGACGAATACGCCGCCAAACTTGTCATTCCGAAGCGCGGAGCGCCGAGGAATCCGCTTTCTGCCGGCGGTAAGGAAACACTAGACTTCCCGACCGAAATAACAGGCCGTTACGGATTGAAATACACTTTTCCTTCTTGCTCCACAGCCCCACTCTCAGCGAAGATGCTCCTATCTCCCGGTTAAGTGTCTTCTAATCTAAAACTCGCGCCCGACAAACCAGTCTCCGCCTCCGCCGCCAAACTTCGCCTACTGAAGCGGCTGCGCTGCACCCTCAAATTCGAAAAGAAGGCATGGGACTCGGGCGCCCGCATGGTTGCAGGCGTGGACGAAGTGGGACGCGGTTCCCTGTTCGGATGTGTCGTAGCGGCCGCTGTCATTCTCGATCCCGAATACCGGCTCCGTGGCCTGCGCGATTCCAAGCTCTTGTTGCCGGAACGCCGCGAAGTCCTGGCGGAACGCATCCGCGAACATGCCATCGCCTGGTCGGTAGCCGCTGTCGACGTCGCCGTGATCGACCAGATCAACATCTATCAAGCTTCGCGCGTGGCCATGCGGGAAGCAGTCTCGCGCCTCACACCCGGCCCCGATCACTTGCTGGTGGACGCCGTCCGCCTCGACTCCGACCTGCCACAAAACCCCATCATCCATGGCGACGCGCTTTCGGTATCGATCGCCGCAGCCTCCATCCTCGCCAAAGTCGAACGCGATCGCCTGGTCCGCGAGTGGGACCCTGTCTTCCCGATGTATGGATTGGCCTCCAACAAAGGCTACAGTACGCCTCACCACCTGGCGGCTTTGCGCGAACACGGCCCTTGCCCTCTGCACCGCCAGTCGTTCGCGCCAGTTTGGCTCAACCCGGTACCGCAGGAAGTGTTCCAGTTCCCGCTCGAAGAAGACTCCATCACCGCCGCAAATGACTTGGACAATCAAGCCGTTTAGTTTATAAAGCATAAGCTGAATCGGAGGAGCCCCTGATGAGTCCTGCCTCAATGCTGCCCGCCGCCTTCGCGGTGTCCCATATCACCGGAATTGACTGGGTGGTGATCGGAATCTATTTCTGCATTCTGTTGAGTGTTGCCTGGTACGTAGTCAGCAAAGCCAAAGACTCAGCTGCCGATTACTTTCTCGCCGGACGCAACCTGAGCTGGTGGATCATCGGCGCTTCCATCTTCTGTTCGAATATCGGATCGGAGCACGTCGTCGGACTGGCCGGCGCAGGCGCAACCAGCGGCGTCGCCCTCGCCCACTACGAATTGCACGCCTGGGCCATCCTGGTGCTGGGATGGGTCTTCGTCCCCTTCTACATGCGCTCCATGGTTTTCACCATGCCGGAATTCCTGGAACGCCGCTTCAGCACCAGCTCGCGTTACGTTCTCTCGATTGTTTCGATCATCACTTTCATTGTCTCGAAAATCGCTGTAGGCATCTTCGCCGGCGGCGTGGTCTTCAGCACGCTTCTCCCCGAGATGCACCTCCAAATCGGCGGCACCTACATCGACAGCTTCTGGATCGGTTCCGTCCTGGTCATCGTCCTGACCGGTTTGTACACCATGCTGGGCGGCATGCGCGCGGTCGCCTATAACGACGCGGTCCAGGCCATCGTCCTCATCACGGGATCGGCGTGTTTGACGTTTTACGGATTGGCGAAACTCGGCGGTTGGAGCGAACTTCGCCACATTTGCGGCTCCGAGATGTTCAATCTCTGGAAGCCGCTCATCCCGGCGGGAGTGCAGGGCACCTGGGCCCCGGTGCTCCAAACCAATGCCGCCGGCGAGGTGGTCAAGCAAGCCTGGTACTTTAACGGCAATTTCCCCTGGCTGGGAATGCTGTTCTGCGCACCCATCATCGGACTCTGGTACTGGTGCACCGATCAATATATTGTCCAACGTGCCCTCGGAGCCCCGAACCAGCAAGTTGCCCGTCGCGGCACCATCTTCGCGGCGTTTCTTAAGTTGTCGCCGGTATATTTGTTCATCATTCCCGGCATGGTGTGCTATGCCTTGGCCAAGAGTGGCAAGGTCCCCGAACTCGCGGTTATGATCGGCCCGGATGGCAAGGCGATCGCCTCAGTCGCCCAGGGATCCTTCCCCATGATGGTCGAGTACCTCCTGCCTCCCGGCCTGCGCGGCATTGTGGTGGCGGGCCTGCTTTCCGCCCTGATGGGATCGCTGGCCGGCGTCTTCAACGCCTGCTCCACGCTATTTACCGTGGACATTTATGAGAAGTGGCGACCGGGCGCAAGCCAGCACCAGATCGTGCGCGTCGGCCGCATCGCCACCGGCATCATGGTGCTGATCGCTCTGTTGTGGATCCCGGTCATTAAAGGCGCGAGCGGCCTCTACACTTATTTGCAGGCGGTGCAGGGCTACCTGGCGCCTCCGATTTTTGTGGTGTTCTTCTTTGGCGTTTTCTGGAAACGGCTCAACGCCCAAGGCGCGCTCTGGGCCATGATCGTGGGTTTTGTGATGGGAATTTTCCGCATGCTGGTGGATACACCCGTCACCCTCGGTCTCTACGGCCTTAGTAACGGATACACGCCGGGCTCGTTCCTCTGGATCATCAACAATTTCTATTTCCAGTACTTCAGCGTGCTGATCACCATCGTATCGGCCATCGTGATGGTCGGCGTGAGCTACATGACAGCCGAGCCGGATTACGCCAAACTCCAGAACCTCACCTTTGCCACCAAGACCTCTGAAGACCGCGCCCAAACCCGCGCCAGTTGGGATTGGCGCGACGTGGCCGGTTCCGGCGTGGTCCTGGCCTGCATTCTGGGGGCTTATTTGTATTTCCGGGGCTAGAGGGTTTGCGGTGGCTCCCATCAAGGACAACCGACATGACTGCGGCAAGAGTAAGATCCGTTGTCCTCGCATTGGTCGTTCTGGCCGCAATGTGGGGGATCTATAGATACCGCGTCCCTATGGAGGCTTGGGCTTGGCATCTTCGTCATGGAACGCACCTAGGTATCGGCAACTACATTGTCCCAGTCCCCGCAAATTGGTATGTGCAGAGTGAGGGAAACGGAGGCCAGATGTTGTTTAGACTTGATACCGACGATCACACGCCCTACAAAAAGCTGAAATGGCATGCCTCAGTATTGATCTTCCCCGAACAGCCGATGAACGATCAGGAGCTAAACCGTCTGGTTTCTCTCCACGAGAGTTTCCTGAAGAAACAAGGGGTGAACCCCGTTCTCTATCGGACATTCGACGTCGGTGGTGAAGCGATCCATTGCACGGGTGGCGACCAACTGCCGAGTCCGCCAGATACGCCCGATATATTCGATGCAACACCAATCTCCTGGCACTGTAACTCGACCGGTGGACTCGATGTGCAGACGATCAGTACCGATCCCGACATGAAGCAGGTTTGGGAGATCGTGCTAGGAATTCGCAAGAAACAAACGTGAGACGGGTTAAACTATTAATCAGGAGATCATTCTATTTATGGCAAAGAACCACTACGTCACCAAAACCAAGCGCCGAAACAAATCGGGCAAACGATCTCACGAAGGCCGTGACACTGCCCTGATCTTGAAACAGCTGAAAGCCGCTGACAAAGCTCGCGAGGTAAAAGCCGCAAAGTAATCGCGGCGCAAGGCAGAAGCGCCAGGGGACCCACCCCCGGCGCCGAAACCAGATACCCGGGTGCCCCGTTTCTCGCGTCCTTTGCGAGAAGTGGGATAACCACCACAGATCAATCGGCGATCACAAAACCCGAACCCTCATCTACGTCCTCCGACGCGTTAATCCGAACGATCCCCATTTCCTATACGCTTATGTCCGGCAGCTTCTGCTCCCGATGGACAATTCGCGACAGAGAACCACACAGTAAGAAAGTAGAAGGATGGGCAGGCTCCCACTTCTCGCAAGACCGGCGAGAAATGGGGCACCCGGTTGCTTCAACTCCTCACACGCCCACCGCCATCCCCAGTTTCTTCCTCATCTCTCTCGCCAATTCATCAATGGCTTGCAGCTTGACCTCCGCTGCCGGAGGCAGACTCGGCACCTGCAGCGCCATCTCGCAGGAGAGCAGCATGGCGGTCACCGTTCCCTTCAGTTCGTTGCGTAGCGCGCGTTCTGCGGCCTCCCGCGCCACCAGGACCTCTTTCTTACGCCGATGCAGGGCTGCACGCAATTCGCGGACTACCCGCTCAATCCCGCTGATGGCAAAGTTCACAAAGACCGGAGTAGCCATCTCCATGTGCTGTAACACCCGCTGGCTTTCCTCGGGCGCAGCCTCGACCAGGGCCTGGTCCATCACGACCGCCGAATACTCCTCCGCGCGCAGGTGCACTGCGGCTTGTTGCAGACTCGCCGCCAGCCTTACCGGCTCAGCCACAGCTTGCTCAATGGCCAGGGCGCAATCCTCGGCTCTCGCAGCCGGCGTAATCAGCAGAATCATGCGTTGTCTGTTGCACGTCAGCGGCCAGAAGCCGTCTCGCTGAAAACACTGATTTTACCGCTGCCACCCCAAGCTCCGAGTTCCATCGTGGGACGGCGAAACCTAATCAGGGCCTGATCTTTATCACAATCACGCAGGATCACGCCGAAGCCTGGCCACTCTTGATCTTGATTACGCCTGACCCAGCGACGAATACTCCTTCAGCTTACGATAGAGAGTCGTCTTGCCGATCCCCAGCAGCCGCGCCGCCATTAGCTTGTCCCCGTTGAGCTGCATAATCGTGCTCAGGATGGTTTGCCGCTCCAGTTCCGATATCGGCAGGATTTTCGCCGAGCCGTCGCCCGCCACCAGCACGCTGCCATTGGTCCCGTTGATTGAGCCGGGCAAATCCGAAAGTTGGATGACCGGGCCCGACGTAAGCGCGCACGACCGCTCCAGACAATTCTCCAACTCCCGCACGTTGCCCGGCCAATCGTAGGCCAGCATGACTTTCATGGCCTCATCGCTTAACGATCGCTCCGTGCCCGAGGCTCGCGACAAACGGTCCAGGAAAAACCCCGCCAGCAGTGGGATATCCTGCCGCCGCTCGCGCAGAGCGGGAATCCGCAGGCTCAACACATTCAGCCGGAAATACAAGTCGCGGCGAAAGGTTCCCTGGGCCACCGCTTGCTCCAGGTCGCGGTTGGTGGCCGCCAGGATCCTCACATTGATGGTCGAACGCTTGGTGCTCCCCACCGGACGAATTTCCTTCTCCTGGATGGCGCGCAGAAGTTTGGCCTGCAAGTCCACCGGCAGCTCGCCCACTTCGTCGAGAAACACGGTTCCGCCCTCCGCAATTGCCAGCAATCCCTCTTTCGATTGGACGGCCCCGGTGAAAGCCCCTTTCACATATCCAAAAAGTTCGCTCTCGATCAGGGTTGGCACCAGCGATCCGCAATCCACCGGGATGAAGGGCTTGTCGCGAAACGGTCCAGAGAAGTGAATCGACCGCGCCACCATTTCCTTTCCCGTCCCGCTCTCCCCCAGAATCAGCACGGGGTGAACGCTGTGCGCCGCCTTGGCGATGATTCGATACAGCTTTTCCATCTCCGGCGCGCGGCCCACAATGCTGCCGAAGCCCTGCTTGGACTTGATCTTCTCCCGCAGAATGCGGTTCTCTGTCCTCAGCTTCAGGTGATTGGCCACCCGATCGAGCAGCATGCGAAGTTCGTCCATACTGAAGGGCTTGGTCACGTAGTCATAGGCGCCAGTCTTCATGGCCTGCACCGCCGATTGCACCGTGCCATAGCCGGTCACCACCACGACTACGGAATCCGGCCGCCGTTCCTTGATGCGATGCAAGGCTTCCAGGCCTCCCGCACCTGGCAGTTTCAAGTCGAGGAGCAGGACGTCAACATTTTGCGACTCCATGACACGATAGGCGTGCTCGGCCGAGTCAGCCACGCACGTGGTGAAGCCAAGCGATTGGGCCACCTCGCGGCAAACCTCACGAATGGCGCGTTCATCGTCCACAATCATCAGGTTGAGAAAGTTTGCGCCCTCGATTTGTGGAGTGTTCGGCGCGATGGCTGCTGCAGTGGTCATAAACTCTTACCTCGGCTTCTTTCAAATATTTACGGGGAGACTTGGGATGCGGCTTCAGGGACTTCTGTTTCTGCGCACGGCAGATGCACCACTACGCGTGTGCCTTTGTCGGGTGCGCTCTGCACTTCGATGTTCCCACCGAGTTCATGGATCAAGTCATGCACCGTCGCCAGTCCCAGGCCATGCCCCTGACCCGGCTT
Source organism: Terriglobales bacterium (assembly GCA_963802555.1). Classification (GTDB taxonomy): domain Bacteria; phylum Acidobacteriota; class Terriglobia; order Terriglobales; family Acidobacteriaceae; genus DATBAX01. The sequence goes on from CAWDJD010000003.1 coordinate 158,516, forward strand.
CTTGGTGGTAAACAATGGCTCGAACAGGTGATTGCGGGTTTCCTCATCCATGCCAAGACCGGTGTCAGACACAGCGAATTCGATGTAGGGGACGGCTCCAGCCTCATGACCTTCGGCTCCGTTGCCACCATTGCGAGTGCTCAGCGTGACCCGGCCGCCTTGGGGCATGGCGTCGCGGGCATTCAGCACCAGGTTGAGAATGATCTGGTGGGCGCGAGTGGGTTCGATCTTCACCAATCCCAGGTCGTCCGCCAGATCGCTGACCAGTTCGATGTTTTCGCCGATCAGCCGCCCCAGCAGATCGATTATTTCTGCCACTGCCTGGTTCCAGGACAAGCATTGCGGTTCGACCGTTTCCCGCCGCGCTACCGCCATCAGTTGCTGAATCAGCGCCGCGCCGTGTTCTCCCGCCATGCGTATCTCTTCCGCGTGATGTCGCAAGCGGTTGTCTTTTATTCCCACCAGCAGCAAATCGCAGTACAGCATGATGCCGGTCAGCAGATTGTTGAAGTCGTGCGCCACGCCGCTGACCAGCCGTCCCAGCGCCTCCATCTTTAACGACTCCGACTCCAGGTGCGGGCGGGGCCCGTGGCTCACATGAGAAGCGCTGATGATCAGAAGATCGCGTCCGTCTACCCTGAATTCGGCGACGGAAGCTTGCCCAAGCCCGGAAGCGTTATTCCTGGGGGCGCTCGCTTCGCCCGTTCCCAGCTCGGGACCAAGTTCGGGCACGAACTCCTCGATCGCCCGGCCTTGCATGTCGAGTTCATGGGAAGCCCCGAATCTCTGTGCAAAACCCGGGTTGGCATAAAGGATCCTGCCTTTCTCCGCAATCGCCAAGCCTAGAGGGAATGCCGCCAGGGCCGCATTGAGCAGCCCTGGATCCAGTGAGCCTCCAACCTTCGCCCGCAGTTTTGCCGTTCCGCCCATCTCACCCATCCCTCGAAAGTCCTTACCTTGCCTCGCTCACATCCTCAAGAAGCATCGACAGCTGTCCACCCAAACTGTATCCACTTGCAAGTTTGGGAAGATTACGTGACCTTCAATTCCCGAATTGGGAAGCTAGGTGCAAGGATTCGCCGCGCCCTGTCCTGCTCCACATTGGGAAGTCTAGGCGGCTTCGGCGCACTTGCTAAGGGCACTCGTCACCGAATGAGTGTGACGTGTGAACATGGCGGAGCGGGAGCTCCTGCCCGCCAGCAAGGCCCTTTCGAGGAAAGGCACAGCTTTCACGCTTGCCCTTTGGCTGCTAGGCATGTTACATAAGTCGCATTCGTTTACCGCAGTTCAGGCCCCAGGCTGAAGAAGCTGGACGGCGCCATGGCCGGTTGTTGGCTTGCTTCTTTCCGCCGCATACCCCAGGGAACATCGTGACTTTCATCGGATGGAAACTGAATCCATAACTGCGCCTGCACGCCGCCGCCTATTATTGTCGGCGTTGTGGTTATTGATGTGCGGATATGGCTTCGCCCAGGATCACAACCCTCCACTCAAAGCCACGCTCGCGGCTGGCACGGACCGCGGCTACTACACGCGGGTCTGCGAGGCGATTAAAGAGGTGGCAAGCCAGGAAAACTTCGAAATCACCTGTTTGCCAACCCAAGGCTCTCTGGAGAACGTGTACGATCTGGCGCGAGGAAAGGCCGATTTCGCGCTGGTGCAAAGCGATGTGGCCCACCGGGCATGGATGGCGGAAGCTCCGTTCGAACGCCCTCATCCGCAAATTCAGATTGTCGCTCCTCTGTTCACCGAAAAGATCCATATTCTGGTAAGGCCCCACCAATACCTCGGTTCCGTTTCCCAGCTTAAGGGAAAGAAAATCTGGATGGGCCCGGCCAACAGCGGGACCAGGGTTTCCGCTTCGTCGGTTCTGCAAGCCGCCGGACTGTCGCCCGATCCCGCAGGCACAATCGTTTCGCTCGACGAGCGCCTGGCTTTCGCTTTGCTGGGTGAAAAGCTGCTGAACAAACAGGTATTGCTGGATGCGGTCATTGACTCCGAAACCCCTTCCCCCGAAGCCCTGCAGCAACTGCTGCGCCCGCTGGGGATCAAGACCGTTCTCCTGAAACTGCCTCAGGGACCTGGGCATGTTACGGTTCTGTTCCGCCCGGATACGGTGATCCCAACGTTTTCCGATCTGGTGGGCAAGACCGTCTGGGCGAGCGAAGGATGCTGCTCCGATCTCGCCGCTGGTCTGGCTGCGCTTGGCCTCGCCAACCCGCCTGCGGAGGACGTGGCGGCAGCCCTCAAGCAATTGCGGCACCATGAGATCGACGCCGTCATCCAGCCGGAACTACTGACTCCTGCGATGCTCCAGGCCATCCTGGATGCGCGTGGCTTCACCACCCTTCCGGTTGCGCCCGATCCAAGAACCAACGGCAAGACCAGACTGGTGGCGTTCCTGGCGTCCAAGGTTTCCGCAGTTTCAGAATTGGCTGGTTCTTCAAAGAAAATCTGGTGGCCGCCGGGAAATGACAAACTCGACGACGTTGTCCTGCAGACCCTTCTTCCGGGAGACCACCCAAATCTCGACGACCGCGCCCGATTGATGGACCGGGATATTTCCCTCGAAATGGCGTTCAAGTTACTCGCACTGGGAGAGCTCGACGCGGTTTTTGACACCACGGTGGCCACCAGTTCGACGATTTACGATTTGATGAATTCCACCGAAATCACTCTCCTCGGCTTGGATCGGGTCACGGTGGAAAAATTGGTGGAAGATACGGATACCAGCAAGAACAGCAGTTATGTGGAGACTTCATTTCAACGCGCATCGTACCCGCTGAGCCAGGGAATTTATACCGTGGCCGTGCAAACGTTGCTTCTGGCTGGCCCGGGGGCGGTGGGGGAAAAGCATCAGCCGGAGAAAGTGGCCGCCCTGGCGAGGCTCCTCTTTGCCCGCCAGGGTGCCATCGAAGAGGCCATGAGCGGCAAGGGCAAGGATGTGGCCAGCGGCAAACCCTCAACCTTCCGCCTCATCCTGCTGGGCAGCCCTTTGAAGCGTCAACTCCATGACCCAAAGAGGGGAATTGACCGCGTCCACCCCGTGGCCTTGCGGTTTCTGGTACAACCGGGACATTTGCGGCGGGGCACGTTTTGGGCGCTGTGCCGGCTCGTGTTCATCACCTTGGTGTTGGTGGGAAGTGTGTTTTTGTTGCAACGAAAGCGCTGGCTGAACCCGCGTTACGGTACTGCCATCCTATTCGTGTTCGCCTGTCTTTTTCTGTGGGGTCTGGCGGCAATTTGGCTGCAAACCGTCGAGGGCGATGTGACCCAGGAGTTTTCCACGCTCAATGCAGCGGCATCGTCGTTTGGAAAGAACGTTCTTTCGCAATTGCACCTGCCGATTTCCGCCCCGGAGCCGAGTACGCCGGGCGGCCAGCAGGTGCTGCAAATATTTTCCTGGATCGGCGCGCTGCTGCTCGGCACCTTTGCTTTGCCATTCCTGAAACAAATTTGGATCGGGGAATTGCTGGCACGCGTGCTGGGGACCAGGAAGACGAGCGAAGACGATAATGATGGTGGCGGAACCGACGCACTCGGCTAGTGATTGGGAGGAGCAGCCAGGGGCCGCTCCTCCCAGGAATTGCAAACCGATCGTTCCCCGCCAGCCTAGTTCGACATGCCCGCATCGGCAGCGGCGCTCTGGGGCTCGTTTTCCGGCTGAACGATCACGCCATCAAACGGCGTGGCCGCCATGAAACGTCCATGAACGACGCTGATCCGGCGCAACGGATATCCGGAATCCGGTCCGCGATGCCATTTCTGCCCGTTGTTCTCGCTTACAAACACAACGCCGGTCTCCGTGCTGGTAGCCAGCAACCGTTTGCGGCTGCCGTCGTAGGTGATGGAGCTGATGTTCTTGTCCGGTAGTCCATTCGACAGATGATGCCAGGTGGCGCCAGAGTCAGAGCTGGCGAACGCACCCTCGTGAGAAGCCACGAGAATCTGCGCGTCCGGGGTCAGCGTCACACCACGAATGCTGGTGACGTAGGAAGCCAGACTGGACGGCTGCCAGGTCGTTCCACCGTCGGCTGATAACAAGACGTTGGTCGTGCCTGCCGCCACGATGAGTTCGCCTTGCGCCTGCACGGAAGAGAATTCCTGTTTCCCGAGCACGGGGCCACCGCTCCAGCTCTTGCCATCGTTGGTGCTGATGAACAAGCCTGCAGTGGTAGCGGCAATCCAGCGCTTGGGAGTGATTTCGATTTCGTTGACCCGGGCATCGAGAACCGAGCGAGTCGCCGTCTTGGTAGCGACCATCGTCTTCTTCGCGCCCCTCTTCACGATGTGAGAAGAAACCTTCTCATTGATGACGGCGTTGATCGGCTGCCACTGATTGCCATTGTTGGCCAACGTGAAAATTCCGTGGCTGGTGCCGGCCACGAAGTCGCCCTTGCCGGTTTCTTTCAGGGTGAAGACATCTTTGCCGCTCAAGCCGGAGCTCTTCTGCGACCAGCTCTTGCCTCCATCTTTGGAAGCAAACACGCCGCCCCATTCCCGGTCATTCACGACCCCAACCAGAATGGTGTTGGGATCGTTCTTGCCGGCCAGGATCGAAGTTACGTAGCGGTGAGTGTAACCATGATTCGAAGGCGAGAAGCTTTGCGCGCCGTTATCACTGGCAAGCACGCCACCGCGATCGGTTGCGAGCAGAACGCGCGAAGAATTCCGCGGATCCACCAGCACATCGTTGACTACGACTTCGGGCCCGGTGACCTGCTTCCAGCTTTTACCCAGGTCGGTGCTTCTCCAAAGTCCCTCGGTGGTTCCGGCGTACACAATCTGCGGGCTCGCCGGATCCTGTTTCAGTACGCGAGTGCGGCGGGCGGTAAATGGAATGCCTTGAATCTTTTTGAACAGCTCGCCCGCGTTTTCGCTCTTATAAATTCCCGAGCAGGCGCTGGCAAATACGATCGACGGATTGTCGGCATCGACAATCACCGAGAACACGTCAGAATCTTCAATCATTCCTTGTTTGATGTGTTCCCAGTTGGCGCCGCCGTCCGGGGTCTTCCACGCCAGGTGCCATGTTCCCGCGTAAATCACATTTGCGTTCTTGGGATCAATGGCGATCGACTCGATCTCTCCCTGGGCGGGTTGCGAAATCTTGTCCCAGCTCTTGCCGCCGTCCTGGCTGCGGAATACGCCATCAATCGCGCCGGCAACGATGGTCTTAGAATCGGAGACAGAAATGGCTAATGCGCGGACAGACTTCCCGTGCATTCCCGGCAGCGCTTCCCATGATTTTCCACCGTTGTGGGAACGGAAAACGTCGCCGGACTGCTGGTTGGCGACGCTCCAGGCAGCTACGAAAACAGTGTTGGGATTCTGCGGATCAAAGGCAATATGGTCGAGCACGTAGTCATCGCCCTCGCCGAGGTGCGCCAAGCGCGACCAGCTGTGGCCGCCATCGCTCGATTCGAACAATGAGCCGGTGCTGGTGCCAAGCAAAATGTGATCAGGATTTCTTGGGTCGTGGCCCAGACTGCGGGCATCCCCTCCATCAGGGCCCAGGACGGTCCACTGGGCGGCCCAAACCGCTGTGCTGCATAACAACACCAGCACTAATGAAATCAACGATTTACGATAAGCTGTGCGAGCTGTGATCAAACTCATAAGTAACGTCACCCCTGGCGAAAGATATTTCCATTCGGGGCACAGATTGACAGCCTAACACGCGGTAATCAAGTTACTTAAGGGAAGACGAAAAAGGGCCGGTCGAGGAGAAAAACTCGACCGGCCCAGAGGTTGGCAAAAGCCTACTGAGCAGCCTTAGCGGCCTTCTTCTTGGCCGCTGCCTTCGGGTGATCCGGGACCGCCTTCACTTTGGATTCATTCACTACCTCCGTGCCTTCCGCGGGGAAGGTTGCGCCGGCAGGAACGACCCAGAATTGAGCGCTCTTGGTGCCCAGGTTGCCCGTGCGAGTCTCGACGCGGCTGGGATCAATTCCCTGCTTGGATTCCCCGCCCGTGAGATACGCCTTGCTGTTGACCGCGCGTTCGCCTGCCAGGTTCTTGCGCTTCTCGGCAGTCTCGGCGTTGCCAACGATAACCAGTTTGTTGTCAGCGTTTTGTTGGAGGTTCTTGGCCACGTCGTCGAGAATGGCCTTGCACTCGTTGTCCACGCGCCACGGTTTGCCGATCTTCGCCATGTTGCTGAAATCGCACTCGCTCAGCTTGCTGGCTTGCGGCGGCGGCGGTGGTGGTGCCGGTGGAGCTTCGACATTGACTGCGGTCGAAGCCGGAGTGCTCAAGCCGCGAGAATCACTGCAGGTAGCGCTGACTGTGATGGATCCGGGTGAAGCACCCGTAGTGTTCAGAGTTGCGGAGCTGCCGCTTCCGGAAACACTGCCTCCGGTGGCGGACCAGCCTGCCACACTGGTTTGCATGTTGTCCGGGCTGCTGCAAGTCCCGGAGATGCTCGACGTTCCGCCCACCTGCACGGTGGACGGACTGGCCGACAACGAGAATGTTGGCGGATTCTTTGGCGGTTCCTTTACGGTGAAGCTGGCGGAGCAACTGGCCTGTCCGCCCTTCTTCATTTTGGGGTCGGTCACTTGCGCCGAGACGGTATAGCTGCCTCCAGCCATTCCATTGGTGTCAATGCTGGCGGTGTTGTCCTTGCCCATGACCTTGCCACCGTTTCCGCTCCAGCTGTAGGTCAATGTGTGCTTAGGATTGAAATTGCTGGCGGTGGCAGTCGCGGTAATAGGTTCGCCCACCATGACTTCACTGGGCTGCACCGAGCAACTGGCCGCCGGCGTGACGGGCTCAGAGAATCCCCAAGACCAGACGATGCCGGTGCGTAGTCTCGCGCCTTCCAAAACCGGGCGGCGCAAATCGGGGAAGCTCCCGGACGCGGCGTCGGTGTAGTGGTGCGGGGCATACACATAGTCCGCCTGGAATAGGCGCCACGAAAGAGTCTTCGAGAACTTCAAATCCATGCCGCCGCCCAGGAGCAAGCCGATCCCATTGTCGGCGTCGAGTCCCGTGACTTTCAGCCGATTGTAGCTAAGCAAGGAGTGTAGAAAGTAGTTCGTATTCTCTGTCCGAATCATAAATCTGGGACCGACAGAAAAGGTGGTCATGCGGTTGGAGTCGCCCCAGTTGAACCCATAGTCAGCTTCCGCTCCCCAATGCGGATCGAAGTTGTAGGTGACGGCGGCGCCGAAACCCTTGCCCTCGTCCGGGATCTTGTACGAAGGCGGGTTGTTGGGATCTCCGAAGGGCGCGGGCACAGTGCCTCCTGGATGGAGCCATTGATAACCCGCAAACACATCGATTTTGGGGGTTTCCGAATCCTGCGCAGACGAAGTCGCGGAAAACAGGAACACACTTAACAACAGAGCGAAAACAGCAAACAAGACACTTGGATTACTAAACTTTGAGCAACGTACCATAGTAGCCCTCCGGGAGTGCGCGGATCGTGTCTCCGATAAATTGCAGTTCAGGGTCGTTAAAGAGACTGGGGACTTTGAGACGGCTTCCGCGTGACTTTCCATTCTAGCGAAGAGCACGATTGAAACCAATAGCTTGCCCATCTTTTTTCGAGCAAAGGCGTCAATCCGGATGCGCCACACACTCCAGATTTGAATTGTGGAATGTCTGGCCTGCTTAATCTCATATTGATACCCGCTTTCGTTGATGATTGTGCACTCCGGAGTGCCGAATCCGGCGGGCAAAGCGGCCGTCGTGCTTGCAGAGGACGGCAGAAGCCTCAATAATGCTTGCGGGAACCAGTTTCCCACTTATGAGCCAGGAAAAAGTGCTGATCGTCGAAGACGAAGAAAATGAGCGCACGGGCCTTGCGGAATTGGTTTCCGCGTGGGGCTACCGCGCCGAGACTGCCAGCGATGGCGCCGAGGGATACGAAAAGATCACCACCTGGATGCCCTCCATTGTGGTAACCGATCTCAAGATGCCGCGCATGGGTGGACTGCAATTGCTGGAAAAAATTGCCAGCGACAGCCAGACCATGGCGGTGATCGTGGTGACCGCGCAAGGCACGATTGATAGCGCGGTGCAGGCCATGCGGATGGGAGCCTACGATTACATCACCAAACCCATCGACACCAATCGTCTGCGCACCATTCTGCAGAATGCGTCGGCGCTGCTGGGGACGAGAGTCGAACTCGAAGTCACCCGCCGCAAGCTTCGCGACACCGGATCTTTAGGAAGCCTGGTGGGACCGTCCAAGAAAATGCAGGAGATTTTCCGCCTGATTGAAATGGTCGCGCCGAGTACTGCGTCGGTCTTGATTACGGGGGCCAGCGGCACCGGTAAGGAACTCGTGGCCCGCAACATCCACGATTTGAGTCCACGCCGCAACAAACCATTTGTCGCCATCAATTGCGCTGCGATTCCTGAGACTCTCATCGAGAGTGAGATATTTGGTCACGAGAAAGGCGCGTTTACCGGCGCTCTGGAACGACGTACCGGATGTTTCGAGTTGGCCGAAGGCGGAACTCTGTTGCTGGATGAAATTGGCGAGATGCCCATCGCCACCCAGGCCAAACTCTTGCGGGTGCTCGAAGACAGGAAACTAAGACGGCTGGGCAGCAAGGTGGAGACCACGATCGACGTACGCGTGCTTGCCGCCACTAATAAAGTGCCCGAGGAGGCCGTGGCGCGAGGCGAGCTGCGCAATGATCTTTACTACCGGCTGAATGTTTTTAACATTCACATGCCGCCTTTAAAGGACCACAAGGAAGACATTCCGGATCTGGTGCGCACCCTACTGGCTGATATGAACACCAAGCATGGACGAAAAGTGGCCACCATCAGCGAAGCGGTTTTCAATTTGTTTCGCAACCACTCCTGGCCCGGCAATGTCCGTGAACTGCGCAATGCATTAGAGCGGGCCATCATCGTATGCGACGGCGCGGTGATTGAAACCAAACATCTGCCTCCGGGCTTCGGACAGGTGACCATTCGCCCCTCGGCCGAAGATGCAGATTCCATCCGTTTGGGCGTGGGAACGACCGTCGGTGAAGCGGAAAAGCTGTTGATCCTGAAGACGCTGGAATCCACCAGCAACAATAAGACCCGGGCGGCTGAGATTCTGGCCATCAGCCTGAAAACTTTGCACAATAAACTCAAGGAGTACGGCAGTGCCGCAGCCGAAGCGGCGGACAAGGAAGAGCCGGCCTAGAGCTTCGGATTGAAGTTCGTCGAAAAGATTGGGCCAGACATCCAACGCAGCAGCGCCGTCCCGACTCTCACTAACCAATGCGTCGCAGAACCCAAATCGTGCTGACGATTACCTTCATGGTTGCCCTTCTGGTGGCAGCGTTCTCCTACATCTACATTTCTCAGATGTTGCGGCAGCGCATTAAGACGGCGCGTGACACTGCCGACAATCTCAGCGCACAACTGGCGTACGTCGCCACCAGCGCCGTGCCTGACTTGACAAGCACAAAGGTCGACACCAGCAAGCCAGAAGCGGTTCGCAAGGGAGTGGTCTATTATCTCGGAACTGACCGCGACCTGAACGTGATCCTCGAATCGGTGACCGGAAACTGGCCCAACGTTCTGGACGCGGCTGTCGTCGACGCAAACGGCAATGCAATTTTACATAGCAATCCGGACCTCGTTGGCAAGCCAGTTCCCGTCAGGCCCGCTTTTCAGACCATGCAGGATGCCAGATTCCGCCGTCAGCTTCGACTGGTGTACGACCCTCCCATGGTCTACGAAGTGCGCCGGCCATTGCAATTGAACGGCGCCCCTTTCGGAAGCATCCGGGTCGGCATCTCCACCGTCTTTTTGAAGCACGATCTCACCCCCTGGCTGCAACACGCGTTCATTCTTTCTGGGATCGCAATTTTGCTTTCGCTGGTCATCGCCGCCGGGCTTTCGCGTCTGGCCCTGGGTCCGCTCGAACGCATCGCTCAAAGTCTGGATAACGTCAGCTACGGAGATTCCGGCAGCGCCCCCGAGGAAGAGACGCTTGAGGGGGCAACTTTAGATGAATACGGACTGGTCACGCTCAAGATCGCTCACCTTGGACGCAAGATGCGTGACGCCAAAGAGATCTTCTCCGCTTTGAAGGACAACGTGGACCAGATCATGTCCAATCTTCAGGACGGACTGATGCTGTTCACGCGCGAATCGCGGGTGGTGCTGGTCAGCGCCTCGGTGGAAACTTTTCTGGGGCGGCCACGACACGAACTGCTGGGTCACAGGGTGAAAGAGATATTCTCCGGGGAGTCGAATCTGGGCGCGGTGGTGCTCGACGCTTTCCGGCTGCAACACTCCATCGAGCAACAGGAAATTGACGCACCCAACGGAAAGCAGGTGCAGATTTCTCTCGACTTCATTCAGGAAGGTGGGACCCAGATCGGTGCGCTGCTGACCATGCGCGACGCTGAATCGGCGCGGCAGATTGAAGACGAAATCGAAATGTCGCGGCGGTTGTCGGCCAGCGGCCGAGTCACCCGCGGAGTCGCCCACGAGGTCAAGAATCCCATCAATGCCATCGTTTTGCATATGCAATTGCTGCAAACCAAGCTGAAGCAGACCGATCCGGAAACCCGGCGCCATATGGATATCATTGACAGCGAAATCCATCGTCTGGATCGGGTGGTGCAGATTCTGGTGGACTTCACCCGGCCGCGCGATCTTCGTCTCGAAGAAATTGATCTGCGCCGGTTACTGGAGGATGTGCTTGCGTTGGCCGCGCCCGATGCCGGTCAACACGGAGTGAAAATTGCCCGCGAATTCCCCGCCGAGCCGCTCACCGTGAGAGTGGACATCGATCTGATGAAGCTGGCCATTCTCAACATTGTTCTGAACGGAGTCCAATCCATGGAGCAGGGTGGGACATTGACGGCATCGACCCGGCGGGATGGCAACACCATCGTGACCGAAATCCGCGATCAGGGCAGCGGCATTCCCACCGAGCTTCACGATAAGGTCTTCGAACTCTATTTCACCACCAAGAAAGGTGGAAGCGGGATGGGACTGGCGCAAGCCTACCAGACCATGCATTGGCACCACGGTACCGTGGATTTCGAATCGGCGCCGGGGAAAGGCACGATTTTCCGGCTTCGCCTGCCCTTGGTGGAAGCCAGATCCGGCGGGCTGAAGGAAGTGGTTGCCAGAAGCTAGACAGCAATGCTCACGGATGGACGGGTGCCCTCACCTGCCCATCCGGGGCGGCAGCTTGATGCCTCTGGCTCGCTGCGCTCGCCGGCCCAGACGAGGCGTCCGGGCCTACGTGGCGCCATTTTGGGCCATCTTTTGCGAGATTCGTGCAATCGTTCTGAGTGCAGTAGAATTCGCTTAACCGCCCGTGGGTTTCCGGGTAATGAAGTTGCTATGACTCTGGCCATGATCCTCGGAGTGTGTTCGATGCTGGCTTCGCTGCCTGGTGCCGCGCTAGTTCCGGCTTCGTTCGTGATCCAGGCAGCTTCAACGCAAGATTCTGCTTCCGACGCTCAGCAGAACCCCGCTCCGCCAACAGAGCAGAAAACCGCGCCTGCCCAAACCCCTTCTGGGACTCCGGAACCTGCATCGGAAACAAAACCACAGACCGCGCCTGACCGGCCAGCGAAAACCAAAACCACCGCAGCTTCGAAGGCGACTCCGCCAAGACATCGCCGCAGAAAAAAACCTGTGACACCGCCGAGTGACGGCCCCACCAAGGTGATTGTAAAGAATGGCGGCGCTCCTGATCCCACCGTACAGCTCTCGCCCGGGGTCAGCCCGGAACAAGCTTCGCGCCAGCGTCAGAGCACAGACCTATTGTTGTCCACCACGGAATCGAACCTGAAAATGCTGGAGGGCCACCCGCTGAACTCCAGCCAGCAGGACATGGTGACTCAGGTGCGGGAATACATGAAGCAGGCCAAGGCTTCCGCCGACGCAGGCGATTTGCAACGGGCCCACAATCTGGCCTTCAAGGCAAAGCTGCTGTCGGACGAATTGGCGAAACAATAAGCACAGAGTCGCTGTGGGCTGGATCTTCCGGGCTACCTTTCCTTGGCTCGCGCGGTATTCACCTTGGTCAAAAGCTCCTGGGTCATGGGCTGCAGAGGACCCTGGATCTTCACCGCCTCCATCAACACTGCGCGGGCTTCGGTGAGCTGTCTCAGCTTGGCATAGGCGAAACCCAAACGGTACATGGACGCGGCGTAGGATTGATCGTCCTGCCCTTTGAGCAGACTGCAAGCCAACTTCAGTTCGGGGATGGAGGCCAGGGTCTTGTCCTGCTTCATGTAGGCATAGCCCAAGGTAGAGTGTGCTGCACCGGCTGACACTTTCCTGGTGCGATCGGCGTCGGGCGCATCGGCTTTGGCGACTGCGATGGTCTTCTGCGCATAGCTCACTGCCTTGGCCACGCTACCTGGTTTCGGATCGTCCGCGTAAGCATTCGCCATCATCAACAAGACGGGCAGGCTGTCGGGATTCGTCGCCAGACTTTTTTCGCCGTAGGCAATGAGGTGCGGAGTGTCTTTGAGCTGCGAGAATGAGAGCATGGCGAACGACGTCATCTGGTCTTCGAACTTGGAGTTCGGAAAAGCGGGGGTGAAGAGCTCGATGTAGGCAACACGTTTCCGGGGGTCGGTTTCAGCCGCAATGGCATTGAAGGCGGTGGCTTCGAAAAAATCGTAGGAGCTTTTCGTTGCCTTTTTTTGGTCGTCCACCGAAGTGGCGAAGTCCTGATCGCTCATGCTCTCGGGCTTGGGATCTTTTCCAATCGAATTGTAGGATTGGCCGGCCTGCGCGGAGTACTGGACGATTTTCCCGTTGTCCTGCAGTTTTTGCGCAATGGTTGTTTGCGACACCAGGATATCGAAATTATGGGGAGCGCTGGCCAGCGCTTTGTCGCCGTAATCCAGAGCCTTGGGGAGGTCTCCGGCGGTCAGGTAATACTGCTCCAGTTGCCAATTGCCAAAAGCGACCGCCTGGGGATTGGAAGCAAACTTTTGCACGAATTCTTCATACATCGCCGGTTTCTTCTGCGCGTCGGGTTCGGCGGTAATGGTTTGCAAAGCCTGGTCTTCCGGGGAGCCGGCGGGGATGGTGATCTTGTCTGCCTGGGCGTGGAGTGAAACGGAGAGCAACAGAACGGCCAGCACATCGGACACGCGACTGAGCTTCATAGGTCACCCCCGCAAATTTTCAGCGGAGGCATCGTAGCTCTGAATCGCAAGGGATGCAAGCGGTGCTCGCGTAGGGGCGGGTGCCCTCACCTGCCCCGGTTGAGGCGCGGGCCCGGACGGGGCGTCCGGGCTTACGTGGTGCGTGGCGGCGATGGCGACCAGTGATTGTGCTATAGTCTGGGCCGATGCGTGAGCGCGACCAGAAGAATCTGCCTGCGGTCGCGGGTTCATCTCACACCGGCGTACCGAAGCAGCCTCGACGTTGGCGCCATTCCATTCTCTTCATCGTTCTCATTGCCTTTCTTCTGCGGCTGGCCGTGATCACGGTCGGCCACACTTATCGCATCACCCCCCGCCGCGACCATTTTCAATATGGATGGGAAATGGGCCGACTGGCGCGTTCGATCGCGACTGGGCAAGGATTCAGTTCGCCCACGGATCTCCCCACCGGGCCCAGCGCCTGGGCGCCGCCGGTTTACCCTTATATTCTCGCGGGCGTCTTCAGGATATTCGGGGTCTACAGCGCGGCGTCGGCGTGGGTGATTCTGGCTTTCAACAGCATCTTCGGGGCGCTGACCTGCCTGACTTTGTATCAGATCGCGGGAAGGATGTATGGGACGACGGTGGCCCGGGCGACTGCCTGGACCTGGGCCGTCTTCCCCTACTTCATTTACTGGCCAGTACGGGTGGTCTGGGAAACCAGCCTCACTACGTTTTTATTAAGTCTGGCTCTTCTGATGACATTGCACATGGCCGATGAGCCGCCTCGGCCGCGTATGTGGATTGGTTTCGGGCTGCTTTGGGGACTGATCGTTTTAACCAATACGGCGATCGTGAGCCTATTGCCGTTTTGTTTGCTTTGGCTGTGGTATCGCTCGCCGCGAAGTCCTCGAGTATTCCTCGGGGCGGGCGCGTGTGTATTGGTTGCCGCACTGGTGGCGAGCCCGTGGCTGGTCCGCAATTACGAAGTTTTCGGCAAATTCATTTTTGTCCGCGACAATCTTCCGCTGGAGATGCACGAGGCCAACAACGATCAGTCCGGCGGCTTGTGGACGCGCAGTGAGCATCCCGGCAATGATGCGGACGCCATGCAGAGATTTCAGCAGTTGGGCGAGATCCGTTTTATGGAGGAAAAGCACGAGCAGGTAAATCAATTCATCCGCGAACATCCGGGGCGATTTGCGTGGTTCACCGTGGAACGCGTCGGATACTTCTGGACCGCGCCTCCGCAACTCGCCATCGTGGCGGGATATGACATGATGATCGCCCGTCACACGGAATTTCTGCTTGCGGCGATACTGGCTTTCGCCGGACTGTGGCTGACACTTCGCAATCGAGTGCCGGGTAGTTTTCTGTTCGCCGCGTGCATGCTGTTCTATCCACTTCCCTATTACCTGGTGAACCCCTTCGTCCGCTACAAGCACCCCATCGAGCCGGTGATGACTTTACTGGTGGTTTATCTGTTCGCGGAAGCCAGCAAGGTTCAGGTGCGATGGCCATTCCAGAAGCCCACGAACTAGGCCGGTTCTTCTTAGCGTCCTTTGCGATTCCTTTGCGCACTTTGCGGTTAAATGCTTTTTAACCGCAAAGGTCGCGAAGAAAGGCCGCGAAGAACGCAAAGAAAAGCAAATCGAGGGTTTGAAACTGTCACATTCCTCGGACGACAATTGGCGGCTCTGCGTCCATCATTTAGAGTTTAGAGATGCGTTCCATCCTGCAGAAACCAGCACTGCGCTTTATTTTCGCAGCGAATGTTGTGTCCATGCTGGGCAGCGGGATGAACACTGCTGCCGTTGCCTGGTTCGTTCTGCAGGCAACGCATTCGCCGGTGGCGCTAGGGATGTTCGTGGTGGTACAAACTATTCCCGCCATGTTCATGCTGCCCTTCACCGGCGTCATCATTGATCGTGGAGACCGCCGGCGGCTGGTCATGATGCTTGATGCCGGCCGGGCCATCGTCATTCTCGCGGTTTCCATTCTTGCGTTTCAGGGCAAGGCCAAGATCTGGGAACTCTATCTCATGAATATGCTGGTGGCGGCGGGTTTCTGGATGTTTTGGCCCACCATCACCGCGCTCATCCAGGAATTGACCCCGGACCAGGAGTTCGTCCAGGCCAATACTTTTCTGTTGGCGGGCATCCAGGGCGGCTGGCTGATGGCTGGAGCTCTGGTCGGATTCGTCTACAACCACATCGGCCTGGGCGGTGTGTTGCTGATTGATTTTTCTACTTACCTGGTTTCGTTCCTCTGCTATCTTGCGGTGCGCAAAGGACGGCATGTGGTGCCCCGTCCCCAGGAATTGCGGACGGATATTCTTGCTGCAGAAACCGCAGCAGGGCGCTTCTTGCGAGAGATGCGAGAAGGCCTGGATTTCCTGCGCGCCAATCGCAGCGTGGTCATGATTGGAATCAGTTGGGCACTATTTCTTGGCGCGATGTCATCCGGCGGCGTGGTTACCGCTCCCTTGAGCGATCAGGTTTTTCACGCCGGCGCAGTTGGCTACGGTTGGCTGAATGCCGGGTGGGGAACGGGCGCATTTCTCAGCATTCTGTATGCCCCGCAAGTCATCGCGAAACTGGGTGGCAAGCGTTCGATTGCGCTGTCCATGGGTCTGGTGGCAATCTGCGTGACCGTGGCGCCACTCTCGCCGATGCTGGCCATGGCGGCCGGCTTCTACGGGCTGATGGGATCGGGTCGAGGAGTGGCAGGCATCGCCATGAATACCAGCCTGATGGAACAAGTGCCACAGCACTTTATGGGACGAGTGCAGAATACGTTCTACTTTGCCGGCACCGCCCTGCAGATTCTTCTGGCATTGGTGGTGGGTGCGGTAGCCCAGTTAAATCTGGTCGCGGGATTTTCCATCATTGGCCTGGTGTATGCCGCCGGATTTGTCAGCGCGAGTTGGCCGGTGAAAGCAGAGGCGCCGGTGCAAGAGACCAGCCTCACGGAATAATTTCAGATTGTAGATTTTAGATCTCAGATTTTTGTCCGGCAGCCTGCTGCGACGGTTATTCAATCTAAAATCTACAATCTGAAATCTTACTTCTTCGGTCTCAAACTGTTATCCTTCTCCCTGCAAATTTCATCAGGAGACATGCATGTCCCTCAGCCTGGAAGGTCGGGTGGCGGTGGTGTTCGGGGTCGCCAATAAACGCAGCATCGCATGGTCCATCGCGCAAGGACTGCACGAAGCCGGTGCCAAGCTGGCTGTCACCTATCAGAACGAACGCCTGGGACTCGAAGCCAAAGACATGATCCTTGCCCTGCCGGGCGCGGAAGCGTTTCAGTGTGATGTGTCGAACGACGCCGAAATCGACAACCTCTTCGCCCAGCTCAAAGAACGCTACGGCAAACTGCACATTTTAGTGCACAGCGTGGCCTTCGCCCCTGCTGAAGAACTCAAAGGCGAATTCCTCACCACTACGCGGGAAGGTTTTCGCATTGCTCTCGATGTCAGCGCGTTCTCGCTGGTAGCCGTTTCTCGTGCGGCCGCTCCGCTCATGGAAGGTGGCGGCAGCATAATCACCATGACCTACTATGGCGCCGAAAGAGTTGTTCCCCGCTACAACGTGATGGGCGTGGCCAAAGCGGCCCTCGAGTGCAGCGTCCGTTATCTCGCCTACGATCTGGGTAAGAGGAAAATTCGCGTGAACGCCATTTCCGCCGGCCCAATCAAAACTCTTGCCGCACGCGGGATCGCCGATTTCGGCGACATGCTCAAAGCCCACGCCGAGCGTGCCCCGCTACAACGCAACGTGGATGTGAAGGAAGTAGGAGCAACCGGAGTCTTTCTTGCTTCAGACGCCAGCTCCGGCATCACTGGCGAAGTCATCTACGTGGATTGCGGCTACAACATCATGGGATTCTGATCAACGGGTAATCAGCAGTATTTTCCGTTCGACCTCGCTCACTCGTTCCAACGCAATCTCGACATCCCACTCCCGCTCGAAGCGGGCGAACTTCTCTCCCCATTCAATCAGCAAAATACTGTTCTCCGTCATCAGATCGTCCAGGCCCAGGGTTTCCAACTGGCGCGGCGTATCAACACGATAGAGATCAATGTGAAAGAGATTCACTTCCGGCCCACGATACTCATGCACGAGCGTGAAAGTGGGACTGGTAACGTCTTCGGCCGAAGCGGCTTGGAAAGCTTCCGCAATTCCCTTGACCAGCGTGGTCTTGCCGGCACCCAAATCGCCGCGTAGCAATACAATTTTGGGAGGAAGAAGATTGTTGGCGAGACTTCGCCCAAGGGCGATGGTTTCTTCTGCGGAATGGGTGGTGAATTCTTGCGGGCTCATTTCTGGTCGCGTGATCTTCTTCTGACACAATCAAGCGAGACCAGTATAACGAGAGCCAGTGCATGCAGCGAAAGACGGCCGCGGAGAGTTAGTTTATTGCCCTTTAGGTAGCGTCCATTGGCTGGAGCGCAGACCCACGAAACTGCGATCGGAGATCGAGTCCACTGCCATGCGCAACACGCGATGATCGTCGTCGTCCAGCGCGATAAAACGGAACGGCTGCAGGACGCCATCCGTGGCCCGGCGCGTAGGCGGCAGCATCTCGGCCATGCCATGCACGGGGCCTGAGCCAGTCTGGAACGCCACCTCGACAAAATCGCCACTGGACAAGGCTTTCGCCAGCCGCAAGAGGCCGCCGGTCATGGAAACGGTTTGTAGTCTGGCTTTGGCGCGTTGTCCGCTATCCGACTGGACCAACGCGGAAATGATGCTGTTGAACTGGATTCGCGGAGCACGGTGCTGCGGATGGGGCTGGGGGAAGTGAGTCATGGCAACCCAACTATGCCACCGCCACCCGCATGCGAACAGATTACCGAAGCAGCTGTCCGGATTCGAATACCGAACCATGTGAAGCGGGGTTACTCTCCCCGCAAACCCGCCACCAGTAAGGGGTTAGGGAGATTACGGCGATTTCCAAAATATCGCAGATTAGTAGCACCCACCAATTTCCACAGACTTTTCCTGCGCCGACTGACGTACCCGCCGGAAGGCTTCCGGCAGGGCTTTTATGAGGTCGGTGGCGACCAGCGAGTGCTCACCCATGGATTGACATGCCACATCTCCGGCCAGGCCGTGAAGGTGGACAGCGGCGATCACAGCATTGAAAATCCGGCCCGGATTTTGGGCAATTAACCCGGCAACCATTCCGGTGAGAATGTCTCCCGTACCACCGGTCGCCAGACCCGGATTTCCAGTCGTATTCACCCAAACTTCCCCGCTGGGCTGGGCGATTAGAGTTCGATGGCCTTTGAGCACGACGATTAATTCGTGTTCGCGGGCAAATTTGCGAGCTACGTTGATACGATCACGCTCCACTTCGGGTATGGTGCAGCCGAGAAGCCGCGCCATCTCGCCGGGATGCGGCGTGATGACCAGCGACCGTCCTTTGCCATTCAACTCTTTCGCACGGCCCTCGAAAGCGTTGAGGCCGTCGGCGTCGAGAACGATCGGTTGATTGGAATTCTTAACAAGATCGCGTACTAATTCCGCGGTCTCGGGATGGCGCGAAATGCCGGGCCCAATGGCAAGCACAGTTTTGCTCTTCGCCAATTCGACAAGGTGAGCTTTGGCCTTTAGCGAGATGCTGCCAGCATCCGTTTCCTCCAGCGGCTCCGTCATGAGCTCGGGATGAAACCCGGCTACGGTTGCTAAGACAGACCGGGGCGTTCCCACCGTTGACAACCCTGCCCCAGCGCGCAGAGCGGCCATCCCGGCCATCGCAACCGAGCCAGCTTTTCCCAGCGATCCGCCCAGCACCAGAACGTGCCCAAAGCTACCCTTATTCGAATCTGGCGGACGCGGCCCAATCAGCGGCGCAATGTCCTGGGCGGCGATTAGGTTGAGATTCAACGAAGAGATAATCGCTTCGTCCGGCGAACCAATCGGCGCGATCACAATGGGACCGCTGGTCAGCTGTCCGAAAACTTGTGCTGGATGAGGGGCCGTGAAGGTCACAACCGCATCCGCACGAGCTACGGCTCCGGTCTGTTCGCCCATGACATCGGCCATTGCTCCCGAGGGAATGTCCACGGCAACTACCGGCGCGGGACTCGCATTCATCACCGCGATGGTAGACCCGTAAAGTTCGTTCACCGGAGGCCGAAAGCCAGTTCCGAGAATCGCGTCGATCAGCACATCCGCACCGAACGCCGCCCGGACTTTATCGCTCTTCAAATCCTTGCCGGACTTAACGATCACCGGCTTGATGGCGAGCTTCTTGAACATCTTCGCGGCATCGCCACGGAGTTCTTTTGGATCCGCGAGTAAGAGTACTCGAACCTTTTTCCCTGCTTGTTTTAACTTGCGCGCGACCACAAAACCATCGCCGCCGTTGTTCCCTTTGCCACAGATCACGCCAACCACTCGCGCTTGCGGATAACGCGACAAGGCAAACTCCGCGACCGCAGTACCCGCGCTTTCCATGAGCGTCAGCGACGATACGCCGAAGCGTTCGCTGGTC
This sequence comes from Terriglobales bacterium, assembly GCA_963802555.1. Lineage (GTDB taxonomy): Bacteria > Acidobacteriota > Terriglobia > Terriglobales > Acidobacteriaceae > DATBAX01. Next base: position 178,105 of record CAWDJD010000003.1, read on the forward strand.
ACTCGGTCAATCTCGCGCATCTCGGAAGCGGAAACGATTTTCATGAGGGCAGCTGTCAGCCATCAGCTTAAACCGTGAGATCGAAAAGGGGTAGCGAGATGCGGGTCGCAAGAAAAGCAGGGCCTTATGCGTCAGTACGGCGCAAGACCTGACGGCGGAGAGCTTCTTTCCAGTCTGCCCCGTAGAGACGCAGCTTGCTGCGTCTGCCGGCAGCGAAAAAGAGACGTAGCGAGCTACGCCTCTACGAAAGGAATCACGGAGAGGAATCACACCGTAGGCTTGGCTCCTGCCTCCAGCGCTTGCACGTTGCTGTGCTTGCGTCCGTAGGTGAAGTAGAAGACCAGCCCGATTACCAGCCAAACAAACAGGCGCAACCAGTTCGTCCAGCCGAGGCCGTAGATCATGGCGCCGCAGACAATCACGCCCGCCGTCGAGACGAACGGAACCGCCGGGACCCGGAAAGCCCGCTGTAAATCCGGACGCCGCCGCCGCAGGATCCAGACTCCGATGCATACCAGCACAAAAGCAAACAGAGTTCCGATGCTGGTCATCTCGCCGACGATGTCCTCCGGAATAAATCCTGCAAACAGTCCGGTAAAAACGAAGAACAGCATGTTCGACCGGTATGGCGTGTGAAAACGGGGATGAACTTCGGAAAAAATCTTGGGAACAAGGCCGTCCTTGCTCATCGAATAGAAGACCCGGGACTGCCCTAGCAGCATCACCAGAATCACGGATGAGAACCCTGCCAGGATCGCGAGTGTCACCGATTTTGAAAGCCATTCATAGCCATGCATGTACTTGGTGATGGCAAACGCAACCGACGCTTCACGCCCGGCAGTACGAAAGTCCTGGACCGTCGCCACACCGCTCAGCACATACGCGAACAGCACGTAAAGCACTGTGCAAATCACCAGCGATCCCAGAATGCCAATGGGCATATCACGCTTGGGATTTCGTGCCTCCTGTGCAGCCGTTGAAACCGCGTCAAACCCGATGTAAGCAAAGAACACCACTCCGGCGGCGCCAAGAATTCCGAGCAGGCCGCCGTAATGGTGACTGATGCCCTGCGGTGTTACATAGATCGTCGCCGGTGGAATGAACGGCGTGTGATTGGCCGGATTCATGAATCCCCAGCCAATGGCAATCACCAGAATGACGATCGTCACCTTTAGGCAGACGATAATGCCATTCACGATGGCAGATTCCTTCGTGCCCTTGATGAGCAGGGCCGAGATCAGAAAGAGAATGATCAGAGCTGGAAAATTGATGATGCCGCGCGTTCCCGTGTCCGCTGTCTGAAGCGGAGAATGGCACCACTGATAGGGAAAGGAAATGCCGAACCAGCCTAGCACGCGGTTGAAATATTCGCTCCATGCGATTGCGACCGTCGCCGCGCCCACGGCATATTCCAACACCAGGTCCCAACCGATGATCCAGGCGACCAGTTCTCCCATGGTGGCGTAGGAATAGGTATAAGCGCTTCCCGCCACCGGGATCATCGAGGCGAATTCGGCGTAACAGAGCCCGGCGAACGTGCAGCCGACTCCCGCGACAATGAATGCCAGCGTCACCGAGGGTCCCGACCGGTCGGCGATTGCAGCGGCGGTTCGCACGAACAAACCCGCGCCGATAATGGCGCCAATTCCAAGCATGACCAAGTTCATCGGCCCCAGGGTCCGCTTGAGACTGTGTTCCCCAGTCTCCCCGGCCTCCTGCATGAGCGTGTCGATCCGCTTTCTCGCCAACAGATTCGCCATATTCTCCTCAGGCAACGGACGATTCAGGCACCGCGCGTCGCGACCACAGAAAGTACA
>CAWDJD010000004.1:0-71283 GCA_963802555.1 Terriglobales bacterium
CCGGAATTCCCAGCAGGACGATAATCAATCCCGGCCAGGTAAATTGCGGTTTGTAGCGCAATAGTACGACATCAATGAATAAAGCCATCACAATATAAATCGCCGGCAACACCGGATACCCGATGGCGCGATACGGCCGCTCGGCATTGGGACGCGTGCGGCGCAAAACGAACAGCCCGACAATGGTCAGAATATAAAACACCAGCACGGCAAAAATAATGTAATCGAGCAATTGCCCGTAGCTGCCCGAGACGCAAAGGATGCAGGTCCAGACCATCTGCACCATCAGCGAAACCGCCGGCGTCTTGTAAGTGGGATGCAGTTTGGCAACGCCGCGGAAAAACAGGCCATCTTTCGCCATCGCATAATACACGCGCGCGCCCGCCAGGATCAGGCCGTTGTTGCAGCCAAAACTGGAAAGCAGAATCGCAAACGCCATCATATATCCACCCATCTTGCCGAACATCTGCGTCAGGACAGCCGTGGCCACGCGGTCTTCACTCGCATACTTGATGCCCCGGTCGAGGATGGTCGCGCCGTGGGGATCGCCATTGAGCGGCAGCACGTTTAGATAAATGATGTTGCAGCCGATGTAGAGCGCGATCACCACGCCCGTACCCAGCGCCAGTGAAAGCGGCAAATTGCGACTGGGATTCTTCACTTCGCCGGCGGTAAACGTCACGTTGTTCCAGGCGTCGGCGGAAAATAACGAACCCACCTGGGCCACGGCGAGAATGGTGAGCGTCGAGACCCAGACGACGGGCCCCCCAACTCCCACCTGCACCGCATGTTGCGCACTCAGCGCGGCATTGTGCCAGAAATTGCCATTGAAATTCGCCAGCAGCGCCTGCGCATTCCTCCCCACAAAAAGTCCAAGTAAAACTAATCCCAACAATGCCGTGACCTTGGCGGCAGTAAATATGTTTTGGATCAGCGCGCCGGTTTTCACGCCGAAAATATTGATGACCGAAAGCGCAATCACCATCAGAATCGCTGCGAGATTCTGCGTGCTCACACCGACATCCATATTTCCCAGGACCATGGGCCCGAGATGGATGGGTGGAACTTTCCCCAGATGCACGATCCAGTGTGTCGAAGAAACCGCAGGAAAGAAAACGCCGAGGAACTTGCCGAACGCTACGCCCACCGCGGCAATCGTGCCCGTCTGGATCACCAGAAACAGCGTCCAGCCGTAAAGAAATCCCCAGAGCGGCCCCAGCGCCTCGCGCAAATAGACATACTGACCCCCGGCGCGCGGCATCATGGCCGCCAGTTCGCCGTAGCACAAAGCCCCGACGACGGTCATGAAGCCGGTAACCACCCAGGCCGCGATCAGCAGCGCCGGAGAATCGGTCTCGCGGGCGATTTCGGCGGACACAATAAAGATGCCCGAGCCGATCATCGACCCCATGACCAGCATGGTGGCGCTGGTCAGGCCGAGTCCTTTGACCAGTTCTTTATCTTGCTGGGTGTGAATGGCCCAGTCGGCGCCGGACTTGGATGTGGTCGGAGTCTTGGTTTCGCCGCCAGTCATAAGGTTATAAGTTCCCACCACCGCCTACGTAGTGACAGCCGCCTCGGCTGTCCAGCCAAGCGTAGCGAGGCAGCCATGACTTTACCTCAATATCCCCAAAAACTCCTCTGCTGATTTGCGAGGGTCCCGTAACAGATCAGATATCACGGCAATCGAGTCCGCTCCCGCCTCGATCACCGACCACGCGTTGGCACGAGTAATGCCACCAATCGCCACCAGCGGCTTGCTGGTAAGTGCTCTGGCCCGGCGCACTCCCTCGAGTCCGACGACAGGATCAGGATTCATCTTGCTCGACGTAGCAGACACCGGCCCGATCGCGATGTAATCTGCGCAAGTCTTATCGGCCAAGGCCACCTGCTCAGGATTGTGGGTGGACACCCCGAGCCAGAGATTCGGGCCTATGACTTTCCTCGCGCCCTCGGGCGAGAGATCCTCCTGGCCCACATGCACGCCATCGAATCCCGCAGCTACACAAAGATCGGCTCGATCATTCATGATCAATTTAGCGGACGCGCCAATACTCCGTTTCAATTCCCGCGCCTGTTCCAGCATCTGCCGCGCATTGCCGTTCTTATTCCGGTATTGCAGCAGAGTCACGCCACCAGCCACCAGTTCCTTGGCAGATGCACACAGGGTTTGGGTGTCAAGAAACAACGACGCGTCCAGGATGGCGTACAGTCGCGGCAGCGTGATCATGAAGGATTGTGGGCGATGTCACGGGACTGATCAAGCTAACTCGCCGATCCCGGCACCACTGAGGGTGCCCCATCCTTGCGTTCTTTGCAAGGGTGGGAACCACACATTGGTTGCGCTACGTGCAAAGACTCCTCCAACTCCCTACGAACTGTCATCCCGACCGGAGCTACCCATTCCCGCAGGGAATGGGTAGCGGAGTGGAGGGACCTGGTGTTCCCCAGCGAGCAACATTTAAAGTGGCGGGAGGCCCACCTCTCTTTCACGATCCTGGAGCGGGCAAGAGACAGACTGAACTGATAACGCGATCAAAAAGCTCGGCTTCCTTTTCGTTGACAAAATTATATTTGGCAACACCCCTTCCCCGAAGCTGAATCCGCCGCCAACGTTCCCCGCTATCGAGATATCCCCAGTCGTCCTCGCCAATCGGCTCGCCTTTGTCATCGAAAATGCTCCGTTTCTCAACATGGTTGGAAAAAACGGAAGCTGGGTCGACGGGTATGCTTTCCGTCGCCCTTGAGCCGAATGAGATACCCAAGACGGATACGCCGTTCTTAAGCTTTAAGTCAAAACCATGCACTACCGGGATCGCGTCTGATGTTCCTTCGCTGATAGCAAAGTCTTTTATAGGAACGTCGAATTGGAATCCATACTGATCCCCAATCCTCCTCATTCCAGGCCCCAAGCTGTTACAGCTAGACACGACAGGAACGATTGGGGCGAGAGCTTTTTTACCGATGACAAAATGGAAATATGCGGCGCAAAGTAAAAGAATTCCCATGGTGACGATAAGCCACAGTTTCAGCCACCTTACTGTACGAAAGTTCCTCATCCGGTTATCTCTCACCCTTTTCGCAAAATTTCCTTTTTTGCGGGAGCCCTCTAGATCCCTCCACTGCGCTCGCTCTGGTCGGGATGACAGGATTTTGGGGGTGGTTTCTGGCTACAACAACTCTACCCGTGCGGCTTCGCCTTCTCATTCTTCGCCAGGAACCGCTCAATGAACGTGGTATCAATCTTCCCGGCCCGGAAATCCGGATCGGCCAGAATCCGCCGGTGCAGCGGGATCGTCGTATAAATCCCCTGCACGATGAACATCTCGAGCGCGCGCGACATGCGGGAAATCGCCTCCGAGCGGTCTTTGCCGCGCACAATCAGCTTGGCGATCAGCGAATCGTAGTACGGAGGGATGACGCCTTCGGCATAAGCGGCGGTGTCAATGCGCACGCCCGTGCCGCCCGGCGGATGGAACGCCGTAATCTTCCCCGCCGACGGAACGAACGTGTCCGGATTCTCGGCATTGATGCGGCACTCGATGGCGTGTCCGCGATGCACGATCGGCCCCTGTAGCACGTTTTCCAGGCGCTCGCCCACCGCCAGCAGAATCTGGCTCTTCACCAGATCGACGTCGGTGACCATCTCCGTGACCGGATGCTCCACCTGAATGCGCGTATTCATTTCTATGAAGTAAAGCTTGCTGTCTTCATCCATCAGGAATTCAATGGTGCCGGCGTTGACATAGCCGATTTCGGAAAGCGTCTTGCTCAGCACCTGCCCAATCTGTGCGCGAAGTTCCGGAGAGACTTGCGTCGAGGGCGATTCCTCCAGCAATTTCTGATGCCGCCGCTGAATGCTGCATTCGCGTTCGCCCAGGCTGACCACGTTGCCATACTGGTCGGCAAGAATCTGGAATTCGATGTGCCGCGGCCGCTCCACGAATTTTTCCATGTAGAGATCGCCGTTGCCGAAGGCCGCCGACGCTTCCGACTGCGCGGCTTTGAACAATCCCGGCAGCTCCGCCTCGTTGCGGACAATGCGCATACCGCGTCCGCCACCGCCCGCTGAGGCTTTGATGATCACCGGAAAGCCAACTTGCTTCGCCCATTCCAGGGCTTCGCCGTCGCTGGCGAGGATCCCCTCGGAACCGGGCAGAATCGGCACGCCCGCTTTCTTCATCGCCGCCCGGGCTTTTTCCTTCTCGCCCATAAGCCGGGTAATTTCCGGAGGCGGGCCAATAAACTTGATGTTGCAGGTTTCCGCAACCTCAGCAAAGTTGGCGTTTTCCGCAAGCAGACCGTAGCCGGGATGGATGGCGTCCACATTGGCGATCTCCGCCGCGCTAATCACAGCCGGGATATTGAGATAGCTCTGAGCTAATTGCGGCGGGCCGATGCAAATGGCCTCATCGGCGAAACGGACGTGCAGCGAATTCCGGTCGGCCTCGCTATAAATGGCAACCGTGCGGATGCCCAGTTCCTTGCAGGCACAAATCACCCGCAACGCAATTTCTCCACGATTGGCGATCAGGATTTTCTTGAACATTTCGAAGTCTGTGCGGGAACTTGCTTATTTTCTCGGCCGGATGGCAAACAAATCCTGCCCGTACTCGATGGGCTGGCCATTGGTAATCAGCTTGGTCACAATCTCCCCGGCGACGTCCGACTCAATTTCGTTCATCAGCTTCATGGCCTCGACAATGCACAAGACCTGGCCAACTTCGACCACGTCTCCAACCTTCACAAAGGGCGGCGACCCCGGCGAAGGGCACTCATAGAACGTTCCGACGATGGGCGAATGCACCATGTGCAGACCGGCTTCCGGCTCGGGCGCGGCCTCCACGACCGGAGGCGGCGGAACCGCAGGCTTGGTGGTTAGTTCGGGTGCCGCCGGCGGCGCGGAGTGCACGGCAAAATAACGGGCATCTCCTCCATGCGAAATAGCCGGCTCAGCGCCGCGCTTGATGCGCACCTTTACATCGCCGCGTTCCAGCTCAAACTCGGCAATGTCCTTCTCGATCAGGAACTCGATGAGTTCTTTCAGTTCTTTCTGGTTCATTTGTATGCGGTGGGACTACTTTTCTTTCAAGCGCTCCTCGAACTGCAAAGGAGGCCGTCGGATATGGTACCCGATTCCCCTGCCCGGTTCAGGACGCCAAGCCAACTTTTCAAAGCGTAATCAAATCTTTCGTTGTGGATGTTAAGACTTCACACCCACTCTCGGTCACGATAACCATGTCTTCGATCCGGACACCCATCCGCCCCGGAAGGTAGACCCCGGGTTCGATGGTGACCACCATCCCTGGCTGCAGGATCTCAGTTTGTCCAACGGCGATGCGGGGTGCCTCGTGAATCTCTAAACCCACGCCGTGGCCGGTGGAATGCGTGAAATACTGTGCTAATCCTTCTTTTTTCAATAACTTACGTCCAGCCAGGTCAACCTCGCCAACGCTGATCCCTGGCCGCAGAGCCGCAATGCCCGCCTGCTGCGCCCGCTGCACCGCCTGGTACACCCGCCGCTCTTCCGCGCTGGGACGGCCCACATGCACGGTCCGCGTCATATCGGAGCAATAACCCGCGAGTATAACACCGAAGTCGCAGACGACGAACCCCCGGGCCGGGATCCTGGCTGCCGAGGCCCGGCCGTGGGGCAGCGCCGACCGCTTTCCTGCGCCAATAATTGTCGGAAACGACATCTCCTGAGCACCTGCCTGGCGGGCGGCATATTCCATTTCCGCAGCCACCTCAGTCTCCCTAACCCCGGGGCGGATGATTTCCAGCGCCCGCTCTAAAAAGCGCTTCGCCCAGCCGGGCCGCGGCCCGAATGCAGTTGATCTCCTGTGCATCCTTTACCATGCGCTGGCGCTCCACCAGAGTCGGGGCCTGGCGAAGTTGACAGCCAAGAGGCAGGGCTCGGGCAAGACGGCTACGGGCCGCCACGCTCAGGTGCTCGCCCTCGATTCCGATTCGCCAAGTCCCCGATGCGAAGCTCTTCCGGTTGGCGGCCACCCATTTCGCCGCCGCCAGCAAGGGCGGTTGCTGTGCGATGACTATTTTCGATCCCTTGACTTCATCGCGGGCCTGGGTGGTGTAGCGTCCATCGGTGAAAAACAAGCTATGATTTTTTGTGATGAGAAGAGCTCCGGCCGTCCCGGTAAATCCGCAGAGATAGCGAATGTTGGGAAGATGGCTGACCAGTAGCGCGTCCAGCCGATTCTGGTTGAGAGCGCTTTGGATTTTTGTGCGGCGGCCCTTGCAGTCCATCTGCAAAGAGTTTAGCAACTTCCGGCACAGTTTTCTGAAGAGATGCGGCTTCGCTGCGTTTTGCCTGCACCGATTCAAATGCAGTCAGGAATAGATGCCCAATCAGAAATGGATGGTGGAGGCAAGACGTGGCTTGCCGCTCTACAGAAAAAAACAGCCGGCCCTGAAGAATGGCTTCAGGAGCCGGCTGCTGTCTTTACTTCTACCTTGTGCTGCGATCTGGCTTATGTCTCGATGACTCGAGGCGTGATAAAGAAGATCAGCTCCGCATTGGTGGTGCTGACGGTGGTGTGCTTGAACAGATTTCCCAGGAAGGGAATGTTGCCCAGCAACGGTACCTGGCTGATGCTGACTGAGTTGTCGGTTTGGATCACGCCGCCGATCACGACCGTGCCCCCGTCGGTGACCAGTACCTGCGTGGTCGCCTGTTGGGTGATCAAGCTCGGGTTGCCCTGAATGGCGTGTCCGAAGTCAGGCGTGGTGTTCTCGACGTCCACGTTCAGGAAGATGGTCTTTTCCGACGTGATCTGTGGAACCACCGTGAGCCGCAGGAATGCGTCCACGTAGGTCACCGTCGGCGGGCCACCCAACTGTGCCAGGGTCACGATGGGTACGCGAGTACCCTGCTTGACCACGGCCTGGATATTGTTCTGGGTAACCACTCGCGGACGCGATAGGATCTTGAGCAAGCCGCGGGACTCCGCCATGGTCAGAATGGCATCGAGCCGCACCGTGCCGCTGGCGGTAATGAAGCTAAGACCGCTGGTCGGACTGGTGGCCCCTAAGTTTGAGAAAAGTGGAATCGACGAACCGCCGCTTGTTCCGGTGCCACTGGTAATGATGTAGGCCGGATTGGTGATACCAGCGGTGATTGGCGAGGGTCCTACACCAGAGGCGCCGCCCACGGCAGACCCGCCGTTGCCGAACCCGAAGCCGAGCTGGGTACCGATGTCACGCGCGAAGCTGCGCGTAGCAGCGACCACCCGAGCTTCAATCTCCACTTCCTGTGTCTTACGATCCAGTTGGGTGAGTAAGCGGTCGACGGCCGGCATCACCGACGGAATGTCCGAGATGATGATGGCATTGGTGCGGTCGTCCGAAATCACATCTCCACGCTGGGAGAGGAATTTCTTGATGGTGACCACCACATCATGCGACTTTGCGTAGCTCAGGAAACGAGTGACCGTAACTTTGTCTACCGCCAGCGCCTCGGCTTCCTGCGCCTTGCGCCGGGATTCGGCTTCGGTGCGCAGCGTTTCCAGAGTTGCGATACGCAGCACGTTGCCTTCCAGCTGACGGTCAAGGTCGTTGTTCTTCAGGACGATGTCCAGAGCCTGGTCCCACGGCACGTCATCGAGCACGATGGTCAGTGAACCCTTTACGTTTGGATCGAGCACCACGTTTAATCCGCTGATCTCGTGAATCAGGCGGAAGAAATCCTTCAAGTCCACGTCTTTCAGATTCACCGAAATCGGTTCGCCCGTGTATTTGGGGCCGACTGCGGCGGGCGCTTGCTGCAATTGCGCCTTTTGCTCGGCGGCCATATTCACCGCTGGGGTGAATGCCGCGGCTGCCGTCTGGGCAGCCTGCGGCTGCATGGCGGCGCTGGGTGCCGGCAATAAGTTGGTGTCCGGCTTCTCAACAAATTTAGAGGCAGCCTCGATGACCCGGGCTGGCGGCCCACTCACGGCAGGCGTCGCCTCCGAGAAATCTTTGGACTTGTAGGTGGGCTCAACCACCACGAAATGGCTGGCAGTGGTGGAAGCGGCTTCCACCGGATTGCTCGCCTTGGCAGGAACCACGGCCGGAGCCTGTTCTTTTGCCACTGGAACAGTTGGAGCGGAGACTGACGGCGCAGATGCCGTCTCCGTCGCCACTGGCGCGGTCTTGACAATCTTGGCCGCCTTCGCCGCGATCGTTGCCGAGTGCAACTTCAGAACAACTTTGTTGTCGCCACTGGGAACCAACTCATATTGGCAGGCGCGATCCAGGTCGATCACAATGCGGCTGGTCGGGATGGCTTTGCCGTCCATGCCAACACGGACATCCTGCACCCCATCGCGGTCCACAGCGATGCGGCCCATGGCGTTGGCAAGCACGGTGTTCGGCAGGTCGAGCACGAGGCGCGCCGGCGATTTCAGCGTGCTCACTTTGGGCACTACCGCGCCCCGAGCAGTGATCTCCACCGTGACCCCGTCGTCACCCTGCACCACGTTGACCTTCTGCAGCGTGGCATGTTTGGTCGTTCCTGTGCCCGTGCCCTGCGTCTCAGCCGCGGCCATCAGAACCACTAACAGCAGCGGTAGGCAAACACCCAGCAGTTGCTTTCGCATTTCGCTTCTCCCCACGGGCCAGCCTTTGCTCGCCCCGTGATCTCTTTCTAAAATTCGTCGCGACCGGAAAATTCGGCCACTCCCTGGCTTAAACCGCCGGGGTGCTAATCGTCTTCGTCACTTCCCGCATAAATGGCTTGCCCATCTTGTCCTGCACCGACTCTTTGAAAACGATCGAGTCGCCGGTAATCTTGACCACGTATCCGTTGAAAACCGGATCGTTCTCATGCAGGAAATAGGCTTTGTCCAGGGCATTGGTCACCACCGCGATCATGCCCGTATCCGACTTCACCACCCCGCGTAGCGCGATCTGGTCGATCGCCAGACAGCGTTTGCCGGTGCTGCATCCTGAACCCACCATGCTGCGATTGACCACTGGGCTGATGAAAGGATCGCGCCGCCCGGTGAGATTGATCTTTTTGTTGGGTTCTTCTTTCTTGGCATCCACCGGATTTTTCTTGTCTTCCACCGCGACCACTGGCTGCACTTTCGCAGCTTTGCTGGTCGCTTTGGCCGGGGTTTTCCCCGCCGAGGTCTTAGCCACGACCTTAGGCGCGGCCGCCTTGGCCACAACTTTGGGCGCTACCGTAACCGCGACCGTTGGCTTGATTGCTGCTTTCTTCGACGCCGTGATCGCGACCGCAGGCTTGACGGCAACTTTCGGCGCCACCGCTGCATGCGTGGTGCTCGCCGCGACGACCGGCTTGCGGACAATCGTTACCGACGATGGCGTGCCTTTTTGCTGCGCCGCCTGGGTAGCTGGCTTGGCGGCGGTTGGCGCGGGATTCGCAGGTTGCGCCTGCGGACCATCCAGCGCGGCGTTCTCATCCATCGCCTGCTTCTGTTGCAGCGCTTTCATGGTGCTCCGCGTGTTATCGATGGCGTCGGTCTGCCCCCAGGCAGTTCCCACCGCCATACCCAATACAAGAATTCCGATCGTCAGCTTCATTGGACCCTACCTTTGCCCGGCACACTCGCGGGTGGCATCACGTCATGACTGAAGAACGTCGTCGCCGTGCAGGTGGCCACGATGCTCTCATTCGGCGCGTATTGATAAGCATGCCTGGCTTTCGCCTCGCTGCCTTTTTTCGTATTCGCCACCAGCAAGTCCGAGACGTTGACGATTCTTTCCAGCTTCCCTACCCGATCGAAAAAGTCCAGCATCGAGTAGTAGGGGCCGTCCATTTCCATCTCAAATGGCACTTCGGTATAGAAGTCCTTGGTGGTCGCCGGCTTCGCCGTGTAGCGCCGTATTTCGATCCCGGACTTCATGGCCTCGGCGTCCATCATTTTCATGAACGTGTCCACTTCCTTTTCGTCCGGCACGATGCGGCGTTCGATTTCCAATTGCTGTTTCAGACTGGCTAATTGGCGCTCGATTTCCGCAAGCTTCGGCCGATAGGCTTCCAGCTCCTGGTTCTCTTGCAGCTTCGCCTGCAAGCTTGTCTGCGCCGTCGTATTGGCTTCCCGCTGGCTCTTAAAAACCGTGAAGTACAGTGCGACCGTCAGCAGGACCGCTCCACCCACCAGGGCGCCCCATTGTTTGAGACCCGATATTTCGCTCAAGTTCGCCATATTCTCCTGCCTCTTAGGACTTCGCCTTTTCGCAAGTCAGTGTGAATTGGAAGGCCTGCATATCTTTGACCGAATCGTCCTGATAGGTCTCTTTGATTTCAATGTTCTTGAAGTAGCCGGTGTTCTGCAGATTCTTGATCAGCGTGGCCACCGCATCCGTGCTCAGAGCCATCCCTTCGATGGCCACCGAGTTTCCCTGGTCTTTCATGGTGCTCAACCAGACCGCTTCCGTGCCATTGATGGTGTCCCCGATCGTGTTCAACAAATTGACCGGCCCCGCCTGGCCCGCTCGCAACTGGTCAATCACATCCACCCGACGTTTGTAGCTGTCCGCCTGCCGCTGCCGCTCCAGGTACTGGGCCTTCACATCGGCCAGCTCCCGGTTCTTCTGTTCCGCAGCCTTCATCTGGGTGGCGATGTTTGTCGCTTCTTTGTCCAGCTTGTAGTAGTAGCCATAGTTGAGGCCACCCGCCAGAGCCAGCACCACCAGCACCTTCACCATTGGTGAGCCGACATTGCCCACGTCCATCGAAGGCATGGAAGACGCTGCTCCGCCGCCGCCCTTGCGCTTCGCTTTCGGTGCGACCAGTAGATTGATTCGGATCATAGGTTTTCAAAACTCCTTAGGGCCAAACCCACCGCAACAGCCAGCTGGCCAGCGTTGTTCTCGATCAACTCCACTCCCGGTCCATCGGTGGGCGGTGTGATTTTCTGAAACGGATTGAAAATCTCCACCGGCAACGAGAACTCCTGGCGCAACGCTTCGACCAGTCCGGGGACCTTCGAAGATCCGCCCGCCAGATAAATCTTCTCGATGTGTTCTCCCGCCGCACTGGCGCGGAAGAAGTCAAAAGTCTTCTGAATTTCCAGCACGATAATCTCGGTCACCTGCTGCAGGATCGGCGTTTTGGCATCTTCGCTCACCGTGCCCACCTTGTGGCCCAGCTTGAGCGATTCCGCGTCGTCGAAGCTCAAATCCAGTTCCTTCTGTAGCGAATCCGTGTACTGATGCCCGCCTACGCTGACGTCGCGCGGGAACAACGGCGTCGTGCCCTTCACGATGTTGATGTTCATTACGCTCGCGCCCAGGTTCAAAAGAGCCACCACCTGTCCCGGCGCGGGTTCGTAGTTGTACTCGTAACAGTTCTGCAGAGCGAGCGCATCGATGTCAACAATAGCCGGAGTCTTCCCCGACATCGAGAGTACGTTGGTGTAGTTCAGGATCTTGTCCTTCTTGACAGCCACCAGCAAAACGTCCATCTGCGGGCTGCCGGCGTCTTCGGAAAGAATCTGGTAGTCCAGGTTCACGTCGGCCAAATCGAAGGGAATATGCTGGGCGGCTTCTTTCTGGATGGTCTCGGCCAATTCCTGATCGCTCATTGAAGGCAACGAGATTTTCTTGACGATGACGGAATGCCCGCTCACCGCGGTCGCGACGGCCTTGGTCTTGATCGCGTTGTCGGTGAACAGCTTCGAAATCGCGCTCGAAACCGTACCCGAGTCCACGATCATGGAGTCGACCACAATATCTGGAGCCAGCGGTTCCAGACCCAGGTGTACTACCTCGATCTGCGTGCCCTTCCTTCTCAGCTCTACGGCCTTAATGCTGGAGGAGCCCACGTCCAAACCAACAATCGTCTTCGATCCCATTCCAAACATGTGCCCGCCTTTTACGATTGCCCGGCAGCTTTGGCAGCCGCCTTCGTTTTCTTCTTGCTCTTCACTTCCATCTGGCTGGACTTCTCTTCCATCCACTGATCGAGTCTCGACTTCTTGAACCGCCAGCGGTTGCCCAGCTTGAACGCCGGGAGCTTTTGCTCCCCAACGTACTTGTAAAGCGTGTCCGGACTCACTCCCAGGTACTGCGAAGCCTGGCGAATGTTCATGACTTCTCGTGAGTCGGCCATAGTTTCTTTGCCTGAAAAGCGCTTTCGAGTGAATTCAGGTGTGCTGAGCATATCTCACCCCCACTTTGCAGCAGGTCAAAGTGAAACACCGCGTTTTGCTGGGTTTTCGGGGGTTTTTCTGGAAAGTAACCAAAACGCAGTTGCACAAGATATCTATATATTGTGGTTATTTTAAATCCGGCGTCAATCAGTGGTAGTTTTAGTACTCGGGTGTCGGGCGACTTCCCGTAAACGTAACCAAAGTACCATAGACGGTACCAAGGGTCCTGTACGAGCGCGGACGACGCTCTCATGGGATAATCGGTTTCTTTTCATAGGAGAAGCTCTCGTGCGCACTCTCGATCGCGTTCAACCCTTTGCTTTGTTCGTGCTACGGATCGTACTGGGCGTCATCGTGATCGCCCACGGCTATGGCAAAGTTTTCGGCGGCCTCTCGCATTACAGCGAAGTGGTGCGCAGCGTTGGCCTGCCGGGATGGCTCGCCTACCTCTCCGCCATCGTCGAATTCTTCGGCGGCATCGCCATTGTGGTGGGACTTTTTACTCGTTGCGCCGCGTTCGCCGTCACCATCGATCTCGCCGTCTTCATCTGGAAAGTAGATTGGAAAAATGGACTCACCGGAGACCACGGCTACCAGCTCCCCCTGGCTCTCGCCGCCATCGCCTTCGCCCTCATCTTCTTCGACGCCGGCCCCATCGCCTTGGACCACGCCCGCAGCGGTGGCGGCGGAAGCGGAAAAAAAATCAAATCCGCATGAAACGTGTGGAGAGGGCGCCCCCCCGCCTACTTGCAGTTCACAATACAAACAAGCCCTAGGGACCAGGAGTTAACCCACGATGTTGGCCGAGAACGACGACCCGAAACCTTTCAAGCCTCGCGGGCCCGTGTTTGTCATTTTGCTCGGCCCACCCGGCTGCGGAAAAGGGACCCAGGCCAGAGAACTCTCGAAAGCCGTCGGCTTGGCTCACATTTCAACTGGAGACATTTTGCGGAAAGCGGCCCGCGACAATACGGAATTGGGCCGCCTGATCCAAAGCAAAATGACTGCCGGTGAGTTGGTCCCTGACAGTCTCGTGTGCCAGACGGTCGTTGCCCGTACCGCTCAGCCCGATTGCGAACACGGCGCGATTCTCGATGGTTTTCCTCGCACCCTCGATCAGGCCATTTTCCTGTGTCCCAAACTTCCGCTCCGGCATACGCTGGTGCTGAACCTGCAAATCAGTCGCGAAGTTCTTATGCAGCGCATTCTGGGCCGCCGCACCTGCCCAGCTTGCGGAGAGATCTACAACATTCACTTCAAGCCGCCGCGCATGACTGGATTTTGCGATCGCGACTCGACGCCGCTGGAGCGTCGCCTCGACGACAATGAAGTAACGGTGCAACAGCGCCTGGTCGAATATGACCAGCAAATCGAGCCGCTGACCAGCTTCTTCAAAGATATGAACATCCGCCTGGACATCGACGCCAACCTCGAGCCGGCAGTGCTCACGGCGCAGCTCTGCGCCCTCGTACAGGCCGCGATCCAGCGTGCCTAGAAAATGCCGGGTGCCCCATCCTAGCGCGTGCTAAGTGTCGCAAGACAAGGCAAGTCTTATGCGCTAGGGTGGGATTCCACAAATGCTCGGGCCCTTGGGATTTTCGTGGAGCTAAGTCAGCAAGAGATCATCACTTCCGTCGTTCCTCCACCAGATCTCTCATCGCCAGACTCTCCGGAGTGTTGAGTTTATTCAGTCCATCGATGACGCCCTGCTTCTCTCTCTCCGTCCGGTTCTGGCTCACTTTCCACTTGCCCTCAAGCCGCCGGATCGGTAACTCCAAGCCAACGATTCCCCTCAACTGCGAAGCGATAAAGTCTTCCGGCGCATCGCTGACCTTCCAGGGCAGCGGAAATGGCGCTTCATGAATGTTGGTCAGACTCGTGACATGGCGCAGCAGCCACTGTTGATCCTCAATTACCTGCAAGGGGGCATAGGCATGCACCACGGCGTAATTCCACGTCGGCACTTGCTTGGCGTGCTCACCATTTTCGGAATACCAGTTAGGCGTGACATAGTGTTGGTGCCCAGCAAAGATCGCCAGCGCATCAACGTCCGGGTTCAGATCACGCCACTGCGTGTTGGCCCGCGAAATGTGGCCCTTCAGCCGGCCGAACTCCGAGCCGTCAGCCTCAAACACCATGGGAATATGCGACGCAAAGAGTCCGTGTGCTCCCAACGTCACCAGCGTCGCCAGCGGATGGGCCACCATCAGCGCTCGCATCACCTCGACGCGATTCTCTTCGTTATGTCTTGGAATATACATGTGGATTCTCTGCCGCCATTATCCAACACTGTTCGGCTGGATCAAACTTTCCGGGATTAGGTGGAGCATACCTTCTTTGGGTGGAGCAGGCCTTCTAGGCCTGCGTCAAGACTTTCGCTCATCTCCCCCGTGCTTTAGCGCCTGAGGTTCACTTGCCTTGCGAAATCGACCGTCGCAACTCCTCCCCTGATCCCTGCAACAGATTCCTTAGCACCACCACTTCTGCAGCGATGCCGGCGTGCAGGGCGGGGTCCACGTCCGGGGCGAACAGAGAAGAGTGATTCGACGGCAGGTTTTCCCCGGCGGCTTTCGCTTGCAGATATTTCTCCGGGTCCGCGCCGCCCAGCGCGAAATAGAAGGCCGGAATGCCCTGGGCAGTAAAGTAGGAAAAATCCTCCGATCCCATGATCGGTTCGGCTACGGCAACGTTATCTTTGCCAAGCGCTGATTCCAGAGGACCGCGCAGCCGTTCCGCCAGGGCGGGCTCGTTATAGACCGCGTCGGTCGCCTCAGGATGCTCGATCAAAGGCTCGCGCGTCACGCCGGCGGCGTCCGCTTCCGCCTTGATGATGCGCGCGATGGCCGCGAGAACCTGCTTGCGAACTTCCGGCTCGTAGCTGCGGATCGTCAGCCCTAGCTCGGCCTGGTCGGGAATGATGTTGTTCTTCGTGCCCGCCTGGAAGTAGCCTACGGTCACCACCGCCGCCTTGCCGGGCTTAACTTCACGCGAAACGATCGTCTGCAGGTCAACCACCGTCCGGGCGGCAATCACAATCGGATCAATCGTCGTGTTGGGTGCCGAGCCGTGCCCGCCCTTGCCGTAAATGGTGACGCGGAGAGAATCCGCATTGGCATAGCGATATCCGGAGGCGATCCCGATTTTCCCCGCAGGAAATTCGTTGCTGACGTGCAGCGCGACCGCCACATCAGGCTTGGGGAAGCGCTTGAGAAAGCCGTCATCAAGCATGGCCTTCGCTCCAGAAATAGTTTCTTCGGCGGGTTGACCAATGAGCATGAGGGTCCCGTGCCACGTGTCCTTGCTGTGCGCCATGATGGTAGCCGTCGCCACCAGCGTCGACATGTGCATGTCGTGCCCACAGGCGTGCATCACCGCAACTTCCCGCCCGGAGTCATCCTTGGTGCGAACTTTACTGGCATAGGCGAGGCCAGTTTTTTCTTCCACCGGCAGCGCATCCAGTTCGGTGCGCAGCATGACGATCGGGCCGGCCCCATTTTTCAGGATGGCGACAATTCCCGTGCCGCCAACGTGCTCCGTGACCTCGTACCCAAGGCCGCGCAGGCGGCCCGCGAGCTTCGCCGCAGTTTGCGTCTCATGCGAAGACAGTTCCGGATTCTGATGCAGATCCAGATACAGCGCATGTGCGTCGGGGTAAACATCGTCGACTTCCTTGGAAGACGCCGCAGTCTGCGCGCCGGCGGAGACACTAAACCCAGCAATAAGAAGGAAGACTAGAAAAACGTGTGGGGATTTCATGTGCAGGCATCATAGCCGCGCCGTTGCTTGTCTGCAAACGGCTTCGACTTTTGCGGCGGTTGTGCTACGCTGTGGCGCTCGAAAAATGGCCCGAGCAGCAAGCGGCTGTCTGGGTCACTAATTCACGCGGGAGTGTTAGCTATGTCTCTGGGCAAACGTGCGGCAGCGGAATTCTTTGGAACGTTTTGGTTGGTGTTTGGCGGATGCGGCGCGGCAGTGTTGGCCGCGGCCTTCCCAGGACTAGGAATCGGGTTCGCAGGTGTAGCTCTGGCTTTCGGCCTCACCGTGCTCACCATGGCTTTCGCCATCGGACACATCTCGGGTTGCCACTTGAACCCGGCCATCAGCGCCGGACTGGTGGTGGGCAAGCGCTTCCCTGCTTCTGACCTGCTCGCTTACGTGGCGGCGCAAGTGCTGGGCGCGATCGCCGCAGCCAGCGTTCTCTACGTGATCGCCAGCGGCAAGGCCGGCTTCGACCTGGCCAACGGCTTCGCCTCCAATGGATACGGAGAGCACTCTCCCGGCGGCTATTCCCTGCTGGCGTGTCTGGTCGCGGAAGTCGTGTTGACTATGTTCTTTCTGATCGTGATCATGGGAGCAACCGACAGTCGCGCCCCCAAGGGCTTCGCTCCCATCGCTATTGGCCTGTGCCTGACTCTGATCCACCTGTTCTGCATTCCGGTCACCAACACCTCCGTCAACCCGGCCCGCAGCACCGGCCAAGCCATCTTCGTCGGCGGGTGGGCGCTGCATCAACTCTGGCTGTTCTGGCTGGCCCCGCTGGTCGGCGGCGTCCTCGGCGGAGGCATCTACCGGGCGCTATTCAGCGAGTAGGCGGCTTACAAAACGGAAGCGCCAGCGGGGCGTGAATCGAAATCGACGGTTGGGTGGCACGGCCGAAGCCGGGCCCTTCCCGACTGCTCGTCATCCCAACCTTAGTATGGTATAACTGTTATACCTCATGCGATTCCACGTCGATGAGCGGAAGAGTGAGCGGTTAAGAGCAAACCCGAGAAGAGGCATCGGATTCGAAGAGGCGCAGGAGATCTTCTCGCATCCTTACTACCTTGACCAGCGCTTGGATTTGCCGGAACAGTACCGCGCGATTGGCTGGGTGGGAGAGCAATTGTATAGCGTCATTTTCGAGGTGCGCGAGGACAAACAAGGAGAGTATTACCACCTGGTAACTCTCTGGAAGGCCACCAAACGGGAGCAGGAGCTTTATGGAGAACACTCGTAGGCGCCGGAAATCTGTGCCCGCAGAAACCATTGCTCGCCTTGCGGACAAAGGCGGGGATGTGTCCCGGTTCTTCACCAACGGCGGGCGCATGATGGGCCCGATACAGAGAGTGAATGTTGACCTGGCGTCGGGCATGCTGGAAGAACTGGACAGGGCCGCCAAAGAGTTGAACATCAGCCGGCAGGCGGTGATCAAGACGCTGATCCGCCAAGCGCTCGATCAGCAGTATTTGGCGCGAGGTAGCCGTCCTTCGGCCAAGCAAAGATAGAACCTCGCCACAGAGCCGGACTTTCCGGCTTCCCCACATTCATCTGGAAAACTCGCAAAGTAATTGATAGCATCCTGCGCATGTTCAAACAATTTTTGGTGATGTTGAGTGTTACGGCGGTGGTGCTTGCGGCAGATCTTCCAACCCGGAAGCAGTTGGACCTGGCCACCATTAAAACCATGGTGGCGGCGGCGGAAGCAGAAGCCAGGAAGCGAAATGTTGAGGTAACCATCTGCATAGTGGACGACAGCGGCAACCTGCTGTTTCTCGAAAAGGCAGATGCGGCGCTTCTCAACACCATCGACTTCGCGCAGAAAAAGGCCCGGCACGCGGCGTACTACGGAAGTCCGTCGCGGGAAGGCGCGGAAGCGTTGAAGAAGGGGAACCTCGATGTGCTCGCGTTTCCGAAATTTTTCCCTAACCAGGGCGGCCTGCCCATTCAAGTGGACGGACGAACCATCGGCGGAATCGCCGCCAGTGGCGCGAAGTCGGAGATTGACGAAGCCATCGCGCAGGCGGGACTGGATGCCGTCTTCAAGAAGTGATGAGGAAGATCGCAAAATCCCCGCTCAAGCGGAGCTTGAACGGGGCAGGCTTCTAGTACTCGGCCAGCTCTTTCATGGCATCGAATAGATCGCTCGACTGCGGCAGGATGGCGTCTTCGAGAATGGGATTGTAGGCAACGAAGGTATCTTTGGCAGCGACCCGGCGCACGGGAGCGTCGAGGTGTTCGAACATCTGGTCAGCGATGCGCGCCGCGATCTCCGCGCCATAGCCCCAACTCAGCGTGTCTTCATAGGCGACGATGGCGCGATTGGTCTTGCTCACCGAACCAGCGATGGTGTCCCAGTCGAACGGGTTGAGGCTACGCAAGTCGATCAATTCCACCTTCACTCCACGCTCGCGCTCCAACTTCTGGGCGGCCTGCAGAGCACGCGGCACAACCGCTCCGTAAGTAATCACCGTCAAATCCGTCCCCGGCTGCACGATCTTCGCTTTGCCAAAGGGAATCATATAATCCGGCCCTGGATAGGGGGCGCGCCCATAAGTCTCGCGGTAAAGCCGCTTGTGCTCGAGGAACAAAACGGGATCGTCGCAGCGAATCGCGGTGCGCAACAGGCCCGCGGCATCGAGTCCATTGGAAGGAAACACGACGCGCAGTCCCGGGATATGCGTAAAGATGCTCTCGCCGCATTGTGAATGATAGATGGCGCCGCCGGTAAGATAGCCACCGATCGGGACTCGCATCACCAGCGGCGCGGAGAACGCATTGTTCGAGCGCCAGCGGATGGTGGGCAGCTCGTTCCGCAGTTGCATCATGGCCGGCCAGATGTAATCGAAAAATTGAATTTCGACCACCGGTTTCAATCCCCGCTGCGCCATGCCCGTCGCGCGTCCAACGATGCTGGCTTCCGCAATCGGAGAGTTGAATACGCGGTCGGAGCCAAACTCCGTCTGCAATCCGAAAGTGAGCTTGAACACGCCGCCTTTGCCCTTCACCATTTTCTGCTGCAGGTATTGTTCGCGGCTGCAATCGGCCACATCCTCGCCGAACACAATGATGCGTTCGTCACGCCGCATTTCATCGCGCAGCGTCGCGTTGATCAGGTCAGCCATGGTTTTGGCGTGCGTTGTCTTCTTGCCATCGGCCGTTTTTCCGTCGGGCACGGCCGGGGTAACGATGGGCTGGGTGTCGAAGACCGAAGAAGTAGGATCAAAATCGGGCGAATAGAGGAATTTTTCCACAGAATCGGGCGTGGGATGGGCCGCTGCCAGAGCATGGTCAACGGCGATCTGTAGATCGTCATCCACCTGTTTTTCGAGGGCGTTGATGCCCTTTTCGTCCAGGATGCCTTCGCGGATCAGGAACATTTGCATCCGCGATACCGGATCGCGGGCGGCATCACGCTGGCGCTCGGCGTCAGGACGATAAAGCCGTTCATCGTCCGACAGAGAATGCGAATACGGACGAATGACATGCGCGTGGATGAAAGCCGGGCCGTCACCCGCGCGGCAGTGGGCCACCGACCGGGCAAACGCTCCGTAACTTTCCACCGGATCGGTGCCATCAATCTCTTCAAAATGAAAATTCGGAAAGCCGGCTACCAGCCGTGAAATATTCCCCCCCGCCGTCTGCACTTCCACCGGGACGGAAATCGCGTACTCATTATTCTCCACCAGGAAAACGATGGGCAGTCGTCCATTCGACGAAGCGTTAAGGGCCTCCCAGAATTCTCCTTCACTAGTAGTGCCATCCCCGAGCGAAACGTAGGTGACTTCATCGCCATGGAACACAACGTCCTTGAATTGGCGATAGTCGCCACTGGCCTTTTTAGCCGCTTGCGGATGAGCCGACAGATAACGCGCGACTTCGGCGCATCCCACGGCCTGCAATATCTGCGATCCGGTCGGCGACGATCCGGTGACCACATTCAGCCGCTGAAATCCCCAATGCGAAGGCATCTGGCGGCCGCCGGAACTGGGGTCTTCCGCCGCGCCGACAGCCTGCAGAAACATTTCGTAAGGAGTCGCGCCCAACGCCAGGCACAGTGCGCGGTCACGGTAGTAAGGATAGAACCAGTCGTAACCCGGCTTCATGGCGAATGCCGCAGCCACGCAGATCGCCTCATGTCCCGCCCCAGAGATCTGAAAAAAGATCTTCTGCTGGCGCTTGAGCATGATCTCGCGGTCGTCGACGCGCCGCGACATGTACATGAAACGATAAGCTTCCACTAATTGCTCGCGGGACAGACCCTGATAGGTCTTAGCCTTGTGCACGCGTTCCGCGACTGCAGCCGGTCTGGGATTCGTCTTGGTAGTCGACATCCGGCTCCCTTGTCTATAGGTGGGATTGCAGGGACTATTGTAAATCTTGGGAGGGCAGCTGTCAGCTCTCAGCTTTCAGGTTCAAGACCTGCATCCGACACGGTTGGGCGAATTCCGCCAACCTGCAGGTGGCTGCCGGACAGGGTTCAAGCCGAGAGCTGACGGCCGAGAGCTGACAGCTGATCACCGGTGTCGAAATCATTTATGCTGCTAGAGCAGCCCTTGATCAAAGTCAATCGCCAATTCGACCCTTCCTCGCTCAAGCTGGTAATCTTCGACCTCGACGGCACGTTGATCGACTCCCGTCTCGACCTGGTCCACTCCGTCAACGCCACGTTGCGGCACATGAAACGTCCTGAATTGCCCGAAGACCTGATCGCCAGCTACGTTGGCGACGGCGCTCCGGTGTTGATCGGTCGAGCCTTGGGCGCGGATGCCAATGACGAAAAACTGGTGAACAGCGGATTGGAATACTTTCTCTCCTACTATCGCGAGCACAAACTGGACCACACTCGCGTCTATGACGGGATCCCGCAAGCTCTGGCAGCGATCCGCGGCGGCCAGCGCGGATGCAAGCTGGCCGTGCTTTCCAACAAGCCGGTGGCGCCGTCGCGGGCGATTGTCGAGGCGCTCGGATTGGGGAAATTTTTCGTTTCCGTCTACGGAGGCAACAGCTTCTCCACCAAAAAGCCCGATCCGCTGGGCGCGCAGACCATTTTGTGGGAAACCGGCGCCTCTCCCGAAGAGACCCTTATTGTCGGCGACTCTGGCGTGGACATCGCCACCGGCCGCAACGCCGGCCTGTGGACGTGCGGCGTCACCTACGGCTTCGCTCCGCACACGCTGGAGGCCAACCGGCCGGACGCAATCGTCGACAATGCCAAGGAATTAGCCAGAATGTTTCGTCAACCCTCGTCATCCTGAGCGCAGCAAGATCGCTCGCTGGCGAGCGATCTTGCGGAGTCGAAGGACCCCTGCTCCCGGCAATAGCCATTCCCTCTGGGCCTCGCCATGACCACAGCTGATTAACTCTTCCCGCACCCCCTTCAGTTACACTGCATTCGACAATGACCAACTTCACTCCCGCCGAACTCCGCAAGCTGCACAGCCTCAAGGACCCCCACGGTATCCAGCGTTTTCTCGATGACATGCCATATCACCTGGCGGACACCGGCTGGTCCCCGCGCCGCGTCCTTCGCGAAAATACTTCGCATTGTTTCGAAGGCGCGATTTTCGCCGCCGCTGCTTTGCGGGTCAACGGATTCCCGCCTCTGATCCTCGACCTCGAGGCCGAACATGACACCGACCATGTGATTGCGATTTATCGCATGAACGGCCACTGGGGCTCGGTCGCGAAATCCAACTACACCGGATGCCGCTACCGCGAACCGGTTTACCGCTCCCTGCGTGAACTGGCACTCAGCTATTTCGACGTATATTTCAATCTTCGCCGCGAACGCACGCTGCGTACTTTTTCCCGGCCGGTAAATCTCAAACGCTTTGATGGCCAGGATTGGATGACCGCGGAGAATGATGTTTTCTTCATCGCCGAATATCTTTTCGACATTCACCATGATCCATTGCTCACGCCTGTCCTAGTGAAGAAATTGCACCGCCTGGACGACCGTTCGTTCCGCGCCGGCTGCCTGGGAAGAGCGGAAAAGTAATATGCTGTCGAAGGCCGGATCGAAAAGAAGCAGTGAACCACAAAGGACACGAAGTATCACGAAGGTCTCAGCTTAAACGGTTTCCTTCGTGGTACTTCGTGTCCTTGGTGGTTATTCTTAGGAACTTGCCAGCACCCCGCGGGTTGCAACGATTATGTGCCGCTATCGCATCCTTCTCTTGCTTCTTGCTACTTTTGCATCCGCGATCTCACTCGGACAAAGTAATCCTGCGCCACCTTCGAGGAATGATTCAACACTCACGCTTTCCAACGATCAGATCCGTGATCTCATCCGCCATGCTGCGGAAAAAGATATGGAGAACGACAAGAAGCAGCGCGACTATACCTACGTTCAGCGGGAAGAAGAACACAGGCTGAATGGCAAAGGCGAGCTGCAATCCACGGAGAATCGGACTTACGAAGTGATGATGCTCTACGGTGAACAAGTCCGGCGCCTGGTCAAAAAGGACGACAAGCCCCTCTCCGAGAAAGACGCCGGCAAAGAAGAAGAGAAAATTCAGAAGATCATCGACAAGCGCAAGAATGAGAGCGACGACGACCGCAAGAAGCGCCTCGAAAAAGAAGAAAAGCAACGCGAAGACGACCGTAAATTTGTGAGCGAAGTTGCCGACGCCTATAACTTCCGCCTGGTCGACGTTGCACCTTTCAATGGACGCGATGCCTACGTCATTGACGCCGATCCCCGGCCCGGCTTCCAGCCCAAGCTCAAAGACGCAAAAATGTTGCCCAGCTTCCGCTTCCGCGTCTGGATCGACATAGCAGAGAGCCAGTGGGTCATGCTGGACATTGAATGCATCGAGACGGCCTCTTTCGGATGGATTCTGGCCCGCGTGCACAAAGGCTCAAACATTGTGCTCGAGCTCACCCGCGTGAACGAAGATGTCTGGCTGCCTCAACATGTGGCGCTCAAATTGGACGCGAGAATTGCCTTGTTCAAAGGACTGAACATTGACGAAGACGTGACTTATCACGACTACAAGAAATTCCGCACCGATATCAGGATCGTTCCCCTGGGAGAAGAAAAAGTTCAGCGCTGAGTTGCAGGATTAAACAGCCGATCGTGGAGTGGGAATGGAAGAACCGCTTCGCTCGGAAATTAGAAGGTAAACGCCACTCCGCCGCGCACGGCGCGGGCGGACTGCACCAGATAAACCGTGCGGCCATCTTGTCCGACCACCGGAACATAGCCTTGGGCGAGCAGGTTGCGCACGTCGATTAGAACGTCGACGTGGCCAGGGAAGAATCCGGTACCCGGAATCGGCTGCCGGAAGAAGATGTCGAGATAGGGATCGGCTTGCCCTGCCGACGCATTGAACATATCCACGGGAGTGAGCGCCTGCCCACTGAGCCAGCCGTACGAAGCGATCCAACTGGTCTTCGAACGCGGCAAGGTCCCGCTGATTTTGCCGGTCAGGCTGTGACGATTTTGCACCTGAGTGCTTTCGCGGGCGTTCTGCAAGCTCACGTCGCCTTTTCCCAGATCAAGCACGCCGCCGTAGCCGTAGTCGACGGTGGCGGTAATATCCGACGTCAACTTGCGCTGTAGCACGATGCGCATTCCGTGGGTGTCGAGGTCCTTGCCCTGATAAGTGAACGTCCCCGAGTACAGGTCGGGCAGAACGTCTCCGCTGCCCCCCGCGACTTCACCCACACCGGTAAGAGCCGGATCGGTGATGCGATCAATGTACGCGGCGAGTTGCAAGCTGTTCTTGCCCACATGCTGGGAGACCGAAACTTCGTGGTGATGGGCCCGCTCCAGCGCCGGAATGAAATTCGTAATGCTCACGTGTGGCCCGGACTCGCTCAAGTCCGCCGGCGCGGAATCGAAGCCCTTCTCCAGGCGGCTGTCCGGCTGCGAAGTGGCGTAGCTGTAGGCCACAATGGTGTCTGGCGAAAGATGCATGGCTACTGAGCCAAACGGCCGGAACGCACTTTGCCGGCCCATGAACTGGATGGTCTGCAGCTCGCTGCCGAACTTGAGCTCGAGCACGTCACCCAATACCAGGTCGTCAGAAGTGGTCAACGCCAAAGCTTCCAAATCGGAGTTACGCAGGCTGACGTCGGGCGAACTCAAATGGCGCACCGTCAGAGCGACTTCCGGCGCGGATCCATTACCCAGCTTGTGGCTGTAGGACGCGCGAAAGATTGCGTCCGGGACGCCGTCGCCGTAGCCCACATCGCCGTGCAGCGCCACCGTTCCAGAAGAAAAGATGGACCTCTCCAGGGAAAACCCCGTGCTCATGTCGGACTCGCCTCCGAAGCCGTCGGACGCGGAACCCGCCAGAAATGACACTGTCCCTTTGAGAGTAGAGTCCCCCTTCTCGGATTGTGGCTTGGGAGAAGGCTCGTCCAGCAGGCGGAGAATAGGGCGGTCCGCAGCGGAGCGGAGCACCCACTTCCAATCGTCGGTGTCTTCTTTGCCCCGCGCCGGGACCAACTGGATGGTGTCAAAAATTGAACTCAGGGTGAGGTTCAACATCAACGCAGCACCTGCCCGTAAACCCACACTGTCACGCGTGGTTGGCAAAAACGAGGGCGCGGAAACTTTGACGCTGTAAACGCCAGGTAGCAGTCCGGCAGCAGAGTAGAAACCGTTCTCGTCACTGAATACTTTGATCCGGTTCACCGCAGAGCCCAGCACTTCCACCACGGCCCCCATTTGCGGGACGCCATTGGCGCTACGCACATAACCGGAAATAGACGCTGGCCTTTCGCCGGCCCACGAAGGGACCACCAGACCGAACGCGATTACCAGGTAGCCGAGCTTTCGAAACATCCCCACCACCCTTTGGGAAACCAGGTCTTCCTGCTTACTCAACCGCAAACGTCGCCGACGGATCCACGGTTTGCTTGGAAATGCTGTCGTTCACCTTGATCTGAATACGGTAAACCCCCGGCGCCAGATTGGCGGCCGCCAGCGTCTTTTGCAGAGTAATTTGTTCGCCTACATTGCCCATCTGGCTCGTAGACTCTACCGAATGCACCACCGACTTGTTGGTCGTCGTATTGACTACGTCGTACTCGACGGTGGCGGCAGGCTTGTGCGTTTTATCATCCACGCTCAGATTGTAAACCTGCATCCAGAAATTGAGTTTCTGGTTGCGCTTGAAACTGATCGGTTTGCCGTCCGAAGAGGCCACCCGTGGGCGGACCTTGGTGGTGCCAATCACGAACATGCCCGTGCCCACGTTCTTGGCGGCGACTTGTTCCATGTCGTCAGCTACGATCAAGGAAGATACCGAAAGCCGATCGTCGCCGAAATCCGGGACCTGCAAACCCTTCCGCCAGGTGCCCACGCGGTCCCCGTTCACGTCTTTGATCACCAGATCGAGCCGGTAAAGACCCGGCTTCAGGGGAAGCGCCTTCCAGTAGATCTGCGAAGTCTCCACTGCCTTGGCTAGCAATTCGGCGGGAACATCCGCCTGCACCGTGTCCTCGAAAGTCTGCGCGGTACGGCCGCTCAAAGTTGTGACCCGGCCGAAGATATTGACGACTCCCCGCTGCACTCCGTCCTTGTTGGCAAAGGTAATGTCGCGATTCTTGATCTGAATCGTGATGGGCACCAGCACGGTGTCGCCGGTCACTCTTATAAAGTCTGACCGCACATCGAACGGCATGGGATTGTAGCTGATGGTGTGTCCCACTTCCTCGGCCAAATCCTTGAACTTGATGGGTGGAGGCGCGGTCAGCTTGGCATACTGTTCCAGGCGATCGAATTGTTTGCTTTGCAGGGTTTGCGTGCCCGGCCCCTGACCAAGCGTTTCCAGGCCGTTATTGGTGAAGCGGTCCGCCTTGGTCGACCGGCCCATTTCTTCGTACAGCGTCAAACCTGCGTTGGGAGTGTGCAGCAGGGCATCTTTCTCTCCGCGGTCGATGGTCATGTGGTAATCGCCGCACATGCAAGTGTCCACGAACTCGATGATGACTTCCTGCCCGATCCCCTCAATATAGCGATAACGCCAGTCTTCGAAGGGGAACGTGGAAGTTTCGCCGCCGCCTTCGTCCATGGGCCGCTCATAAGAACCGCCCGAAGGATGCGACTCGTTTTCATCCGGCGGGCCAAAAACGATGTAAGTCCGGCCGCGGTCCGTCCGCCATCCCGGGACTCCAGACGCGTAGTGCTCGTTGGCATACTCAATGCGCCGGTAGTGCTCTTCTTTGAATTCGTTCTCTTCCGTGTCGGGCGTGGGATCGCGCCGCTGCCAGAAGGCCTCAATGAAATTGTCCCGCTCCTCGTCGTTGGAGAGCAGTTTGAAGGCCTTGCGCTCTTCGTCGGTGATAATGTAAGTGACGTCCTCGTCCAGCCACTTCTTGTAAGACTTGCCCAACTCCTGTCTCAACGCCCGGGAGTTCTCTCTCTTTTGCTTTTCCGTGGGAGGACGCTTGAGCGGGTCCCCATCCTCGACTCCCGGCCCTTGGGAAACCGTGGAACCGGCGGACTCTTTAGCATCGGACTTAGAGGTATTTTCCTGCTGCGCCAAGGCGTATGACCCAAGCCCCAAAATCGCCAGACAGAGGAACGACCAACCCACACATTTGCGGCCTTCGGATCGAAACATAGGCGGGTACTCCTTAAGGGTCACGCTTAGTTACAACATTCTAAGACTTTGCATACGCCAAGGCAAGGTTAAGTCGAACTATTTAAAC
The DNA here is from genome assembly GCA_963802555.1 of Terriglobales bacterium. Taxonomy (GTDB): domain Bacteria; phylum Acidobacteriota; class Terriglobia; order Terriglobales; family Acidobacteriaceae; genus DATBAX01. Next base: position 26,547 of record CAWDJD010000004.1, read on the forward strand.
ACCCTAGACTCAGTACGATGCGCCCACGGCTGGCGAGGGTTGTAGGGGTTCCGAGGGGGCCATGCCGGTTACTTTCCCGTTTCCACCGTCCGGGTATAATTGGGTCTGACCCTGCTATGGCCTGCTTCTAATCCCCGGGAACTTTTGCGTTTGCGGAGCCGTACCTGAATCAGGGCAGAATCTTTGCTTATTCGTGACCTTCGCTGGGTTGGCTCGTCCAATGGTGAAGCCAGCCGGGACAGGGTGAAGAGAAGATCGGAGCCGGTGAGTGTCCCCAGAGGACCAGGAGAACAGAATGGCAACCGCAGAAGTCATCAGCATTTCGCAACCCGTTGTGTCGGCTCCGCCCGAATCGTGCATGATCTCCACCGTAGACTTGTGGAAGACCTACGACATGGGGTCTGAGCAACAGGTCCATGCGTTGCGTGGCGTCAACCTGCAGATACGCCGCAATGAATACGTGGCCATCATGGGGCCCTCGGGATCGGGAAAATCCACGCTGATGAACTTGATCGGCTGCCTCGACACGCCCAGCAAAGGCCAGTACTGGCTGAACAGCCAACTCGTCAGCGAGTTGGATGACGACGAACTGGCCCGCATTCGTAACAAAGAAATCGGTTTCGTTTTCCAGACCTTCAACCTGCTGGCCCGGGCCACGGCTTTGCACAATGTCGAACTGCCCTTGATCTATGCCGGGGTGCCAGCCGCCGAACGTACCGAACGCGCCAAGGAAGCCCTGACCTCAGTCGGCATGGGCGAACGTATGACCCACAAGCCCAACGAGCTCTCCGGCGGCCAGCGCCAAAGAGTTGCCATTGCTCGGGCCCTGGTCAATCGTCCTTCCATCATTCTGGCCGACGAACCCACGGGCAACCTGGACTCGCAGACCGGAAACGAAATCATGGCGGTGCTCGACCGCTTGCAAGCGCAGGGCAACACCATCGTACTGGTGACTCACGAGCACGATATCGCGGAATACGCGCATCGTGTGGTGTACATCAAGGACGGCGTGGTCGAGAAAGACGAAAAAAAGCCCGGCCGTTAAGTTTCCAAATCACCTGTAGAGACGTAGCTTGGCTACGTCTGGCTTCGGCCGCAACAGGTCCCGTCGCAGATTAGACGCTGCAGGCAAGACGTAGCAAGCTGGGTCTCTACAGTGCTTTTTGCTGGGAATCTCTCCTCCGCGATTTCGCATCTAACCAACTATGGAAGAAACTGCGATATTCGAGGATCGGTATAGAGTCGTCGCGGTTGAGGACCAGAGCCTCACTCTCCGTGGAGTCCGCACCGGCGACGTGCTGAAGATTCTGAATGCGGATCCCGAGAACCCGTTCACCGAACACGATTATCCGCCCGGCAAATTAATCGCATTGAACGATCCGTCGACGCAACCTGGCAACTGATCAGAATTCTTGCATGAAAACCGTAGGCATCATTGGCGGGATTGCGCCCGAGTCAACTATTGCCTACTACCGCCAGATCATTGCTGCTTATCGCGAGCAGAAGCCCGACGGCGGTTATCCCTCGATCATCATCAATAGCATTGATCTGCAGCAGCTCTTGGCTCTTGCGGCAAGTGATTTGGACCGGTTGACCGAATATCTAGTCACCGAACTGCAAAAGCTCGCGAAGGCGGGCGCGGATTTCGGATTGCTGGCGTCGAATACCCCACATATTGTCTTCGACGAAGTGCGCCGCCAGTCGCCTGTTCCGCTGATCAGTATTGTCGAGGCGACATGCGCGGCTGCCAAAGCCCTGGCGCTGAAAAAGCTCGGCTTGTTCGGCACCCGCTTCACCATGCAGGGGAAATTCTATCCCGAGGTTTTTTCCCGCGAAGGAATCGCCATCGTCGTTCCCGACGAGAACGAACAAGCCTACATTCACGAGAAATACATGGGTGAGCTGGTGAAGGGAGTTTATCTTCCGGAAACACGCGATCGGCTGCTGGCGATCGTGGGACGGCTCAAAGATCGCGAGGGCATCCAGGGGCTCATTCTCGGCGGAACGGAATTACCCTTGCTCCTGCGCGAGGCTACAGCCAGTGGCATCCCGTTGCTGGATACAACCGAGATTCACGTGAAGGCGGTCGTCACCGAATTATTGACGCCGTAACTTCCCCCTCAGAAGTAAAGTCTCCTTAACATACCCGTTGGCCTTCCGGATTGCACGGCTGGTTGGGACGACGATCGAGGAGATTTTCGAAGGCGAGTAGCGGGGATCAGCCGTCAGCTCTCAGCCGTCAGCTTTCAGCAAAACCTTTTCAATCTCACCCGAAATGGAAGGGGATGGTTCAAGCTGATGGCTGAGAGCTGACAGCTAATCCAGCGCGTAGAGATTCCCGTCCGTGCTGCCCACATAGATGACATGGTCCACCACCACCGGCGACGAAAGGATGGCACCCACAGTCAGCATCTTGCCAACACCGACGACCATGTTGTCGTAAAAGTCCTCGGTGAAAACCGCTTCGTAGTTGGGAGTTCCATCCGGTTTGGTCAGGGCGGGGCCGTTTTGGCGGGAAGCGTCGGTTTGGAACGTCCAGGCAAGTTGCTGGGTTTTAAGATCGATGCCGAACAACTTTCCTTCAGTCGAACCGATATAGAGCATGCCTCCAGCAAGCGCGGGCGAAGAAAACATCGGCCATCCCTTTGAGCTCACCGAAAATACCGGTGTTCCAGACTTGGCGTCGAACTGGTAGAGCAGGCCCGTGTCTGAAGTTCCGAAATAGACCTTGCCGTCCTGGACCGCGGGCGAACTGATGACCCACGAACCCTTGTTATTAAAGACCCATTTCTTTACCCCGGTTTGCGCGTCCAGGGCATAGAAGTTTGAATCGCGGCACCCGAAATAAACCACGCCATCCATGACCGCCGCCGAGGATTGAATGCCGACCTGGTTGTAAATCTCATGGTCCTCGCCAGTCTTGAAACGCCATTTTTCTTTGCCGGTGGCGGCGTCGAGGGCATAGAAATAGCTATCCCAACTCCCGATGAAGAGGGTCCCGTCGGCGATGGCGGGCGAGGCGTGCACGACATCTCCGGTTTGAAATTTCCAATTCAACTTGCCGGAGGCTGCATCCAGGGCGTAGACATTCCCGTCGCCGCTGCCGAAGTACACGATGCCGCCCGACACCGATGGTGAGGACAAGTAGTAGTCGAAGGGATCCGGCATGCTCTCACCCGCCGGCTGACTGCCGTGAAGATGCTTGCCCGCAAATCGCCTTTCGCCCGGGGTTTGGAACTTCCACTTGAGTTGGCCGCTGGCGGCGTCCACGGCGTAGAAATTGCCGTTATAGCTTCCGAAGTAAACCGTTCCTCCGTCCACGGCCGGGGAAGAAGTCACGCGGACGTGGGTGGCGAACTTCCATTTCTGGGTTCCCGACCCCAGATCAACCGCGTAAAGGTTCCCATCGGTACTGCCGACATACAATGTGCCATTGGCAATGGCAGGCGATGAAATCACTTGCCCCATGGTGGGGAACTTCCATTTGATGGTCGGCATCCTTTGGACGCCCACAGCATCATAGGTGCCGGAATGTTGCAGGTTTCCGCGAAACATGGCGGCGTCGCTGCCAAAAGCGGGCAGCCCGAGGAGGATCGCAATAAGAAGGCAGAAGGGTTTCATGGTTGTTCCGGTTTAGACGCGGAGGCGGGCATAGGGTGAGTGGGATTTCACCGGACGCGTCGTTTCCGGGTCAACCGCATCGTTGGCAACGACGAAGCCAAAGAGGGGCAGCTCAATGGTCCATGGATTTTCGTTCGGTTTTTGGAACAAGAGACCTACGTTCCTGGTATCGCGCCGGAATTCCATTACCCTTGAATGAGTTTCCGTCGTTGAGAATTCTGTCCTAATACCGACTGAGCCTGGGAGGATAAACCGTGACAGCCGACACTGCGGAAATGAAAGCGCTATTGGTGACCCATGACCCGCCGATGGTAGATCTGTTTCGCCAGCTATTCGCTGAAATCAGCATCGTGGTGCAGGGTTGCGAAGATGAGGCGGTGGCTTCGGAGATTCTTTCGCGATCCAAGCTCGACGCCCTGGTTCTGGACTTCGACAATGTATCGGATAGCGATCCCCTGATTAAAAGCCTTCGCGCGAGTCCTTCCAACAAAAACGCGGTGTTATTTGCCGCCGCGACCTACGGCGCAGCCAAGCAGAAAGCATTCGAAAACGGGACCAGCTATATTTTTGAGCGTCCTTTTGTGGCTGAACAGATAAGGCTGGTGCTCCGCACCGCCTATGCCCAGATGCTCCGCGAGCGCAGAAAGTATTTCAGGCTGGCCGTCGAACTGAATGTCTCGATCAAGCGCAGCACCGGCGCCGAGATGCTTTGCAAGACGACCAACCTTAGTCAGAACGGAATGGCCGTGCTCACTCCTTCACCCCTGCAGCACGGCGAGACGATCAAGCTCAGTTTCCAGGTACCAAGCGCCAAGCTTTCACTGAGTGCCGAAGGCAGCGTGGTCTGGGAAGACAAGCACGGCAAAGCCGGGATCAACTTCCAGTGTGCCAGCGCCGAGGACCAGAATCGTTTTGCCGCCTGGCTTGACCATGAGTTCTATATGGGTACGTCGATCGGGGCGGTCAGATCGCGGGCCGCGGCGGAATAATAACTTCGATCCGAAGAATTCGTTACGCAACAAAAAAGCCTCTCTTGCGGGAGGCTTTTTAATTCCTAAGCTGAAAAGTTGATGGCGGAGAGCTTACTGCCCAGATCCCAAGGTCTTCACTGCCGCCGTGTCCGCGGGTGAGGCCGGTTTGGCGAGGAAGAAGTCGTGATCGTAGAGATTGCGATAAATGTGTCCGGTGATCTCCGCTGCCTTGGGGCCATAGGTCGGGCGTCCGCCTTCGAGGAAGACCACGACGACGATGCGTCCCGCATGGGTATTGGCGTAGGAGGCAAACCATCCGAAGCGAGTACCGGCGCGCGAGCAAGTCCCGGTCTTGCCCAGGATTTCTTCCTCGTTGAAATTGGTGCGCAGGCTGCGTGCGGTGCCGTACGCGACTGCCCCCGCCATGCCGTCGGAGATTTCGGGAATGAGACCAGCGATGTCCAGACGCCGTTTCACGATGGGCTGGAAGCTGGCAATATCTTCTGGAGTATTGGGATGCTGCAGGTAATACAGAGTTCCGCCGTTGGCGATCGCTGAAACCAGCGCCCCCAATTGCAGCGGGGTCACGGAAACGCCTTCGCCAAAGGAGCACATCTTGCCGACGCCGCCCAGCTTGGCGGGAATTTCCTGATTGGGATAAATGCCCAGTTGCTCACCCGGAATGCCGTAGCCGGCCAACTCGCCGAGTCCGTACTGGTGGGCGTAATAGCTGACTTTTTCGAATCCCAACTGGCGGCCCAGCGCCTCGAAATAGGCGTTGTTGGAGTGGGCCAGCGCGTTGGTCAGGTTCATGTGGTAGCGGCCACCGAGGCGGACTTCAGTTTCCTTGGTGATGATGCCTTCGCTCAGTCCGGCAAGCGCTACCGAAAGTTTGATGGTGGAGCAGGGCTGCGCGCCGCTGGAGAGTGCCAGTTTCTGATTGACCATGGCTAGGATGCGTCCGCTGGTGGGCTCAATCGCAACCACCGTTCCGTTCATGTCGCCCAGGGCATCAATCGCGGCCTGGCGTACGACCGGATCTTCCCCGGTCAAAACATCGCCATCAGTGATGTCCTGTGTGGCAAATGAACTGGCGGTGAAGCGCTCATGGTAGCGGTGACGGCGGTGCACGCTCGTCTTCCGTAAAGTCGCCGCCGTCCTGGGATGGGCGAGCGCCCGGCTGCGCGCCAACCGGCGCATGTGTTTGCGGGCATGCTGGGTTTCAGTAACTCTTTGGGTCTTGGACTTATTCGTGAGGGTACGCGTGCTGACCGAGGCCGCAATGCCAGCCTGGCTAAGCAGCAACAGAGAGAAAACAGTGACACAGAAACGAATGAGAACCGACCGCTCTTTAAGCATTAATTCCCCAGACCTATCCCCGAAGTTCACAGTTGTTAGCCTGCACGGCGCCTGCCAAGGATCGTTGTTCCAGCCTGTCCCCGGCTAAGTTCCTGCAACTGCTTCGATAGTAAGGAACTTCGGCCCTCCCCGCAACCAAAAAGTGATTCTCTGAGACTAACTTAATAATTGATCTAACCCATTGATAATAGTGATAGTTGCGGTCGTTTCTGTGGGGTCCATCGGTCTTTGGTAATCTACAGGTAGTTACTAGAACGTCACTCCCTATTTTGGGAAAGCTTTTTCCCTCCTCCTCCCGAAGGAGGAGAACGATTGGTTCCAGGTAAAGCCCTCGTCACTGAATCGCTTCGGCGGACTGTTTATAGGTGCCAAACTTCTTCGCGATCGGTTTGAGCGTGGGATAGAACTGCACGAAACTGTGTTCGACCGCGGCATGGTCCTCGTGACATTGCCAGCATCCCTGTTTGGGATTGGCAGTTGCGGATTTGTCGCTCTCGTCGAAGCTGAAGTATTGCCATTTGTCGGGAGAATGAGTTTCATCCTTGACCTCGACGCCGATGCCCATCGAGTCGCTTTGAAAGTGTCCGTTCTTGACGATGGAGCCTTTGGTCTCGGAACCGCGGTCCTCGACCACGAACATGGTCTTATCGGGCCATTTCCCGGTGTTCAAGAACTCGTGATACGCCCACTGTGGAACAAAGACGTTGGTGAACATCGGCGTTCCTCCGGGGGACGGGCTGTAACTCATGCCCAGGCCGGAAGATAGAAATATCCACTCGCGGTAGTTGTCGGGCCAGAGTAGTTGATTGTCTTTGGTGTATTGGGGCTTCGGCGAAGGAGAATCCGGAGTAGCGGAAATCAGGCCCAAACCGATTCCAACCACTGTGCACAAAAGAAGAGTTCTTCTCATTGGCGCTCCTTAACACAAGTTTGCGACATCTTGTGCTGTTACAAACCACGTAGGGACGGCCGAGGCGGCCGTCGCTACGTGGTCTGTGGTGCTGATCAATATACGCGGGCCGGGGACAAATAGTTCCTGACTCTAAAAGCAAGTCAGGAACGAGAACGGCGAAACCATCGGGGCGCAACGGCGTAATTTAATTGCACGAGCACAATAAAGGCAATGCTCCAGCGCGTGCTGATGATGCAGAGCAAAGCTCCGAAGGCGTAGAGCGCCTGCGCAATGACAATGCGGCGGCACACCGCAGCCGGAACTTCGGCTGGTATGTCATCCTTCACCAGCCCGGATCGGGTGGCGCATCCCCAGCTGACATACAGCGCTGAGCCGAGGCACAGGATGTTCAACCAATAAGCTAGCAGCGCAATCCGGTATACGGTGAATTCAGCCAGCAGCGCCGTCGAGAACGGCGTGATAGTAACGAAAAACAGAAACGCAATGTGTATCCACGAAAGACTGCGGTCGGACCGGACGAGGTGGTTGAGTTGAGTCTGCTGACCAATCCAGAAAATGCCCAGCGTCAGGAAGCTCATCATGTACATGACAAGCCGCGGCGCGAGTGCGACCAGCGCCCGCCACAGATCGTGCTCGTTGTGCACCGCCTCCATCACCGGGACCTTGAGGTCAAGCATCAGCAAGGTCATGGCAAAGGCGAAGATGCCATCGCTTAGGGCCGCGAGACGCTCCACGCTTTGGCCCGCAATCCGGTTATAGGTCGTCGTCATAAAGAAGGCGAGTTTAGCAGTTTGGCTCCGGTGCCGGAGTGTGGAAGTAGCGGCAGTCGGAAACCAAGCCGTTAAGCAGCCGTTTTCCGACACCGGCGACAGGGCGGTTACCTGCGTAAACTGCCGGCGCGTCCCGGTGAACCGGAATCCACCGTTCACTCGGTTATAATCATGTGTAGAGCTGATCGCCGCAACGCGGAAGCAGCGGGCGGTCGCGATTTTTAGGAGTATCCATGGCAATCCAAAAAACGGAGAAAATCTGGCATAACGGCAAACTGATTCGTTGGGAAGATGCAACCATCCATGTGATGTCGCACGTGGTGCACTATGGTTCGTCGGTATTTGAGGGCGTGCGTTGCTATCAACTGCCCACCGGCCCGGCCATCTTTCGCGCCCAGGAACACATGCAGCGCCTGCTGGATTCCGCCAAGATCTATCGCATTGATGTCGACTACACGCGGGAAGAGCTCGTCGCTGCCATGGTCGATGTGGTGAAAAACAATGGCGTGTCGCCATGCTACATACGTCCCATTGTCTTGCGTGGATATGGCGAAGCCGGCGTAAACCCGTTGAACTCGCCCACGGAGGTTTACGTCATCAATTATCCGTGGGGAAAATACTTGGGCACGGGCGATGAGGGCGCGGACGTCTGCGTTTCGTCGTGGACGCGGTTGGCGCCTAACACACTACCCGCGATGGCGAAGTCGGGTGCGAATTACATGAATTCGCAGCTCATGAAGATGGAAGCCGTTGTGAATGGTTATGTTGAAGGCATTGCGCTGGATGCCAACGGTTATGTCAGCGAGGGCTCGGGCGAGAACGTATTTGTGGTCCGCCATGGTGTTCTGCAAACCGCGCCTCTGGGCAATTCAGTACTGCCGGGGATCACTCGGGATTGCGTGCTGACGATTGCTCGCGAGCTAGGCATTCCAGTTCAAGAAGCAGGGATTCCGCGCGAAATGCTGTACATTTCGGATGAGGCGTTCTTCACGGGCACAGCCGCGGAAGTCACACCCATTCGGTCCGTCGATAAAATCAGCGTTGGCAACGGTACAACTGGACCCATTACCAAGGCCATTCAGAAAGAGTTCTATGCGATTGTCCGGGGTGAGAAGGCAGACAAGCACGGCTGGCTGACTTCGGTGCCGGTGAGCAGCAAACAGCCGGTTTCGGTGTAGGACTACAACTGAGGTTCAACCGATCAAAACACGGACATATTGTCCGTGCTTTTCTTGTGTAAGAAGGCACGACATCTACTTTCCGCACCACAATATTTCCACGGGATATTTTTCGAAAATGCGGTCGGCAGTCAGAAGTGTCATTTCTTCCGCGATGGCTTGCGCGATAATCAATCGGTCAAATGGATCCCCATGATGTAGTGCCAAATCGTAAACACTCGCAGCATGTAAATGGCTCACAGGCAGGGGCAACAGGCGTTGCCGAGCCATGTATGCCGGGATGCATTGCGCTGGCGGAGATGGCAAATGCAATTTTCCCAGCAGCATTTTTATCCCAAGCTCCCAAGTGGTAGCGGCAGAGAGAAATATTTCCTCTTTCCCGTTCCCCAAAATATCGAGGCCCCGCGAATTGATTTTGTGCTCAGCGCTAATGCTCCAAAGCCAGATGCCGCTATCGAGCAGGTATTTCACTTGCGCTTCCGCCGCGGCTGCTTTTCGAGATTAGGCAGCTCTCCTCCATAAAACTGCTTCAGGATTTCATCCGGCAAAGGGGCATCGAAATCATCTGCAATCCACACTTCTCCGCGTGCGAAACCCAAAGGGCGGATCTCGTTCTTCGCTTCAAGAGGAACTATGCGGGCAATCGGAACCCCGGCTCGAGCGATAGTAATTTCCTCGCCACTTTGTACCCGCTGCAAAAGCCGGGAAAAATGAGTCTTTGCTTCGTGAATATTGACTTCCATATTCAAACTATAGACTAAGTCTGTGGACTAAGTCCACTCTTTACTTCACGTAAGTGTATCCTCTGCCTCGCAGAAATCCCATTTTTCTCCGTTACTTAGGTCATCTTGGGCCCAGTGACTTTTCGGTTCATCATACTGACTGGGTTGAACCGGGAAGGGTCGAATGAATATTGATGATCTGCTTCGCATCGCGATGGAGCGCCGCGCTTCTGACTTGCACCTCAAGGTCGGCAACTATCCACACCTCCGCATCGATGGCGAACTGACTCCGCTCACCGACCAGCCCCGCATCAGTGCTGAGGACATGCTCACCATGGCCTTCAGCATGATGTCGGCCCGGCAGAAACAGAAATTCAAAGAGAGCACGGAAATTGACATGGCCTACGGCGTCGCCGGGTTGGGCCGCTTCCGTGTGAACGTTTTTCAGCAGCGCGGCAACGTGGGATTGGTCCTGCGTATGATTCCCACCAAGATCCGCGCGCTCGACGAATTGTACTTACCTAAGATTGTCGAACAAGTCTGCGACATGCCTCGCGGATTGATTCTCGTGACCGGTGTGACTGGTTCTGGTAAATCCACGACTCTGGCGGCGATGGTCGACCGCATCAATTCCACGCGCGCCGAGCACATTATCACCATTGAAGATCCGATCGAATTTCTGCATCGCGACAAAAAGGGCTACGTCAACCAGCGCGAGATCGAAGTGGATACGCCGTCATTTTCAGCGGCACTGCGCGCTTCTCTTCGTCAGGATCCCGACGTCATTCTGGTCGGCGAAATGCGTGACATGGAAACCATCGGCACCGCTCTGCACGCGGCCGAAACCGGCCACATGGTGTTCTCGACCCTGCACACGCTGGACGCGGTGGAAACTATCAACCGTATCATTGCAGTTTTTCCGCCGCCGGAGCAGAAACAGATTCGCTTGCAGCTGGCCGCAGTGTTGCGTGCTGTCATCAGCCAACGCCTGGTACGTCGCTGCGACGGCGACGGCCGAGTTCCAGCTGTCGAGGTCATGATCAATACCGCTTACATTCGCGAATGTATTCTGGTGCCTGAAAAAACCCGCGCGGTCCGCGATGCCATTGCCGCCGGTACTTCGCAGTACGGCATGCAGACTTTCGATCAATCGCTGTGGGACTTGTTCCAGGCTGGCCTGGTAAACTACGAGACGGCTCTCGAAAGCGCCTCGAATGCCGACGACTTCAAGTTGCGCATGTCGGGTATTTCGTCCACCAGCGATATTTCGAAGAACTCCATGCAGCAGGCAGGCTTCGGCGGAAGGTAGGCTTGTGTGGCGCGGACGCCCTCGTCCATGTGACGGCGTCAAGTTTTCGTTGCTTTGCAGGGCTGCGAATAGCTTCTACCATCGTCAATTAGAGCGAAGCGAGAAAATCTGCTCCGATCTTGTTCTCAACCTCTGTCATCCTGAGCGGAGTGAGTGTTTCGCAAAGCGAAACACTCACGCAGTCGAAGGACCCCTATACCCGCCACTCCTGTTTGCGGTAGAGGTCCTTCGACTGCGAGGAAACTTCGTTCCGAAGTTTCCTCTCCGCTCAGGATGACAAGAATTTTGAGAGTGTTCATCCAACCATGCTTTTCCCTCCCACTTGCGCTATCGTTAGCCTGTAATGCCTTTCCCGCGTCCCAAGCAAACTGATTCCGAAGATGTGCTATACGAGTATGCCGTTGGCGCACTGAGCCGCCGCATGCGCTCGGTCGCTGAGTTGAAGCGTCTGTTGCGGCCTCGGGTTGAGGCAGACACCGAGTACGGGAAAACGCTGGTCGAGCTGGTGATTCGCCGGCTGAAAGATCAGGGATATCTGAACGATGCCAGGTATGCGGCGATGTATACGTCGTATCGCAAGGAAAACGAAAAGTTCGGCCGGATGCGGGTCATCACCGATCTGAAAACCAAGGGGGTGCACGGCGAAGTGATCGAGAAGGCCGTGGCGACTGTGTACGACGTTGTCAGCGATGAGAAACAGGCTCGTGAATATTTGCGCCGGAAGCGTCTGCAGAAGCCGAAGGACAAGAAGCAGACTGCCCGCATCTTTCGCAATCTCATGCGCGCGGGCTTTGCCGCCAAGACCATCTTCAAAATCTTGAAAACCTGGGACGTCGACGATGAGACCATCGGCGCGCTGGAAAGTGAAATCGAATAGGAAATCGAGAGGCGAGTCCCACAGATCCGATCCCCGTTGCGTTCCGCGGCTGAAATGTCGCATACTTCTTCAATCACTTCCACCCCATACGGAGGCAATATGAAATCCAGGCTAGCGGCAATTCTCGCCGCTGCATTACTCATTTCGGCAACGCTGTTGTTCGCGCAAGATGCCGCGCAGGACGTCGACAAGGCAGCAAAAGATACCGGGCATGCTACCAAGACGGCAGCCAAGGACACGGCGAAGGGCACCGACAAGGCTGCCCATAAAACCGCGAGTGTGACCAAGCACGTGGCGAAAAAGACCGGACACGCCACCAAAGTAGCGGCCAAAGACACTGCGAAGGACACCGACAAAGCTGCCGATAAAACCGCGGACGCGACCAAGACCGCGGCCAAGGATACTGGACATGCGACCAAGACAGCCGCCAAGGACACCGGCAAAGGAGTCAAGAAAGCCGCCGACAAAACTGCTGACGCAGTGAAGTAAAGAATCGTCTTCAGACCAACCGCAGAGTGCGCCGAGGCCGCAGAGTCTTGCGAATGCAAGATGTCCCCTGCGGCCCTGTGGCCTCTGCGTTTTTAATTTAGAATTGATTTTTCATGCCTACTGGCTCTGAAATTCGAGAAACATTCCTGCGTTTTTTTGAGGAAAAAGGGCACCGGCGCGTGCACTCGTCGTCGCTCGTCCCGCAGAACGACCCCACGCTACTGTTTACCAACGCGGGGATGAACCAATTTAAAGACGTTTTCCTGGGCCTGGAAAAGCGCGACTACAACCGCGCCACCACTTCGCAGAAATGCGTGCGCGCCGGCGGCAAGCACAACGATCTGGAAAATGTCGGCTTCACCAATCGCCATCACACGTTTTTCGAGATGCTGGGAAATTTTTCCTTCGGCGATTACTTCAAGAAAGATGCCATCGCGTATGCCTGGGAGTTGATCACTTCGAAAGATTGGTATGGCATCGACAAGGACAAGCTGTATGTGACCGATTTTCGACGGCGAAGGCGACGTGCGGCGTCGATGTCCCGAAGCCTATGACCTGTGCGGTTCTGGCTTGCAGTGGCGTGTTCCCAAAGAGCGAATCTTCGGATCGGCGAATGAAAGACAATTTCTGGCAGATGGGTGACACTGGCCCGTGCGGCCCTGTAGCGAGATTCATTACGACATGGGCGATGGCCGCGCGATCAGGGACACGCGGATTGCGCATTTACTTGCGATTGCGGCCGCTTTGTCGAGATTTGGAATTTGGTCTTCATGCAGTTCAATCGAAAGGGCGAAGGTGTACAAGCTATCGACCCAGCGACCGGGACTTTGAAATATCCGACCTATCGTCTTGAACCGCTGCCGAAACCATCGATTGACACTGGGATGGGCTTGGAGCGGGTGGCGGCGGTGCTGCAAGGCATGATTTCGAATTACGATACGGACCTATTCTTACCATTGATTACACGAGCAATCGAACTGATTTACGGGCAAACCGTCACTCCCATTTAACCGACAACGGATCTGGCCTTGAAAGCGATCAGTCCCTCTCTTCGCGTGATCGCGGACCACTCTCGCGCCGCGACGTTCTTGATTACGGACGGGAGTGCTACCTCGAAACGGAGGACGCAGAATACGTGCTGCGCAAGATACTCCGTGCGGCATTTACCATGGGCGTATGCTTGGTCAGCGAAATGCCGTTTCATGTATCAGATGGTGGACACAGTCGTCCATCACATGGAAGATGCTTATCCCGAACTTAAGGAGAACATCAGAACGAATCAAAGATGTTGTTATCGGAGAAGAAGAGAGTTTCGCCCACCCACTCGGTCGGCTTAGAGAAGCTGGAACGCAGAAATCCTTTCGGAGCAACCGCGAACGCTCGGCAGTAGCACGCGCGGTTGTCAGTGCTCACCTTCATCGTCTTGAAGAGAGAGAGGAGTCGGAACTGCACGAGGGCGAGATATCCACGTTCAGTGCACGTCTCGAAGATGGGCCAGGGTGCTCGAGACCCACAAAAAGAGACCGTGAAGAATTTCTGTTGGTTGATCGAGCACTCGTTGCCGAAGGAATCTTGGCCGCAAATTTTCCGGAAGAGAAGGCATTCCGTCTTTACGAGACTTATGGGTTACCGCAAGACTTTATTGAGGATACGTGTCTACTCGGTTGGGGATTCGTCCTTGACGATGAGGAATTCGACAAAGCACGTGGCGAGGAACAGAAACCCGTGCACGCGCATCCTGGAAGGGCGCAGCCAAGCAAACTGCTAATCCCGTCTACCAGCAACTTCCGAAATCTACAGTTTGAAGGCTATCGCCAGACGCGTTCCAACAACTGCGAGGTGCTGGCCATCATTCACAGTGGCCAGGGGATACAAGAGCTCAAGCCCGGCGAGGAAGGCGAAGTCATCCTCGATCACACGCCGTTCTATGCCGAATCTGGCGGACAGGTTGGCGACAAGGGATGGTTTTACAGCGACGATCACAATACCATCATCGCGGAAGTGAAGGGATGTTATTCGCCGATCCAGGGGGTGCGGGCGCATCAGGTGGTGATGAAAGCCCCGCCCTCTTTCGCACAAAACGCGAAAGAAGGACGGGGCACCCTCAGGGTTGGCGACAAAGTGGACGCCGTGGTGAACGACGAAATTCGGCATTCGACCATGCGCAACCACACGGCTACGCATCTTCTGCAAGCTGGGCTGCGTGAGGTCCTCGGCAAGCATGTAAAGCAGGCGGGATCGCTGGTGGCGCCCAATCATCTGCGCTTTGACTTTTCGCACTTTACCGGCGTTGCCGATGAAGAATTGCAGGACATCGAAGACATCATCAACAAAGAAGTCCTGCGCAACGAGAAAGTTGAAGTCATCGAGAACGTGCCGATTGATGTGGCCATCAATGAGTATCACGCCATGGCGCTGTTCGGGGAAAAGTATGGCGACAAAGTTCGCGTGATCAAGATTGGCGATTTCTCGACCGAACTTTGCGGCGGCACGCACACCGCGCAAACCGGTGAGATTGGACTAATCAAGATTCTGAAAGAAGGCAGCGTGTCGTCCGGCGTGCGGCGGATTGAAGCCGTGACCGGAGAGGGATCGCTGCAACACTTCCGCAAAGATCATCAGCTCGAAGGTGTGGTCGCAAGCATCACCACACATTCCGATACTTCCTCACCGGCCGAGGCACTGAAAGCGGAACTGGAAAAGAAAGATTCGGAAATAAAAAAGCTGCAGCGCGAGCTCGATCAGGCGCGGATGAAATCGGCATCATCTTCGGTCGGATCGGTGAACGACAAGATCAAAGAAGTGAATGGCGTCAAAGTTCTCGCGCATCGCGTGGACAATCTGGAACGCGCGCAAATGCGCACGCTGGTCGACCAACTTCGCGACAAGATCGGCTCCGGCGTGGTCGTGCTGGGTTCGGCAAACGATGGCAACGTTTCTCTCATCGTCGGCGTGACCAAGGACCTCACCAGCCGCGTGCAGGCGGGGAAAGTTATTGGCCCCATCGCGCAGAAAGTTGGCGGCAAAGGCGGCGGGCGGCCCGATCTCGCCGAGGCGGGAGGCAAGGATCCCGGAGCCCTGGATGCCGCTTTGAACGATGTGTACACCGTTGTGGAGTCACTGCTAAAGTAATCACCGCTTGAAATGTTGGGCTGGAGTTCTGCCATGGAAAAACGCGTTCGCTTGATCAAACATCAGGGACACCCCGTCATGCTGATTGATTTCAGCCAGTGCACGCCGGCTGAGATCCTGCCGCTGGTTGATGAAGTCCAGCGCCGCGTGGCCGAGCATCCCCATAATTCCTTGCTGACACTTGCGGACTTCAGCGGCGCGCAGATCGACAAAGCTGCGGCCATGCGCATCAAGGAAGTGCTCACCATGGACCGTCCTTACGTGAAGCGGTCGGCCTGGGTAGGGACGGAAAGCCTGCCGCATGTGTTCTACGAAAATTTTAAGAGCTTTTCGCAGCGGGATTTGCCGGTGTTCAAGACGCGGGAAGAGGCGATGGATTGGCTGGTGAAGGATTGAGTGGAAGAGCGGCGCTTTCAGCGCCGCGTAGATCGTGCAACCACCCAAACGCCGGATTGGAAGGCCGGCTCTTCCACGGTACTGATGAGGCCCGAATTAGCTGCGCCACTTCAATGTTATCGGGCCTGACATTGGGTGCTTCATCACCGCACCGGTACGTTTTGATTCCAGATAGGCGGCCTTCAACTGGAAATACCACTTAGCTGGACGATCCGCGTCGTCGATTAGCATTAAATGTGGATTGCGTTTCAGGCCTTCCGCCTGATCTTCCATGGTTTTCCGGTCCTGCTCGACAAATTTCGCGAAGACAAACTTCAGCAACTCGGGCGCGAAGGGAAACCAGCGGAACAAATTCCAGCAGGCAACCACATCAATGCGGCATTGGTTGCGAGTGATGGGCGTCACCGTTGTCAGCGAAGAAAACCAGTACTTCCCTGCTCGAATGGTTTCCAAACGCAGGTTGGGCAAAACGAAATCGATCGTAGTCGTGATCGAATCCGCGTCGGCGTAAAGGCGCAAAAGTTTGTAGGGCGCGCTGTTGGAACTGGGAGTGTGCGCGCTCATGCGAAAGCCGTTGGGAATGGGCTCGAAATTCTTCTGCTTCTCGTGAATGCTGTGGCGGCTGCGCCACCACCAGGCCTGATGAACGAACGGCCCGTGAGCGGGATCCATGAGGCCGATGATGCCGTGATCGACGGTGACGGGCATGTCGGCGGTCAGGCGCGCAAACTTGTATTTATCGCTGAACTTTGGTACTTGCGGCACGGGGATTTGCGGCTCGGCAGCTTTGGTGAAACCCGCGCCCGCGGGCTTCGGCTCGGGAATGAATACCCAGACGTAGTCATCATGTTCTTCGCAGGCATAGGCGCCGGCGTAAATGCGATCCACTTTCAGCTTCTGATCAGATGTGAGCGAGGGGATCAGCTCGCATTGGCCGGTGTGCGCTTCAAACTTCCAGCCGTGGTAGCTGCACTCCACATTCTGACCGTCGAACAAGCCACAGGAGAGCGGCATGCCGCGGTGCGGACAAGCATCGTGCAAAGCAAAAGGCCGGCCTTGCGCATCTCGTCCAAGAACCAGAGGAGTCTCCAATAACGTTGCCTTCTGCAGCCGATTACGGGGGACTTGTGCGCTGGGCAAGGCCCGGTACCAGAAACCGAATAGCATCTGGGAGTTTGGCATCTCGCGCTGTGGCAGATCGGTATCGGGGGTTGTCAGTTCGCCCATGGGGAATGAAAATCAGCGTAACACAGCATGAGAAGCACGAATCTTTTCCGAATATAGAGATCGGACAGCCGCGGCGGCTGTCGCTACGTGAGTTGTGCCAGGCTTACAGTGCGGCGTCGCCGCGCTCCTGGTTGCGGATGCGAATGGCTTGATCGATTTTGGAGACAAAAATTTTGCCGTCGCCGATTTTGCCGGTGGCGGCGGTCTTGATGATGGCTTCGACGGTCTGGTCGACGAGGTTGTCGGCGACGACCAGTTCAATCTTGATCTTTGGGAGCAGGTCAACGCTGTATTCGCGGCCGCGATAGACCTCGGTGTGGCCCTTTTGGCGACCGTGGCCGCGCACATCTAAAATCGTCATGCCCTGGACGCCCAGCTCGGTCAACACTTCCTTAACCGCCTCAAATTTAGAGGGCTGAATAATAGCTTCAATTTTGGTCATGATGGGTTCGTTGTCCTCGAAGCACCGCGCTTGCATCGTAAGGGGAAAATTCGAATTCGGCAAAGCATAAATTTTCTATTGCGGAAATACGGGATTTGTATTGTGATGTTCCATCCTGAGGCAAGTTGCGGTCGGTGCTTGCCAGAGTTGGCCGGAGTCCCATTCCATGAAATTACCGGGGTTTTTGTTGTTGCTGGCGGGGTGGGGGATTGTTCTGTCCGCACTCGTGCTTCTTAAATCGATGCCGGTGCAAACCGGGTTTGTACTGGCCGGAATCGCGGTGGAAGCTCTAGGGCTGGGGTTGGTTGCCCGCGCTCACTCGGTTCTGCCGGAGGACCAAGGGTGACAGCCTCGCCGACTCCTGCACTTTCCGAAGCTACTATGGTCTTGTGCATTCTCTGCATTTTTCTGGTTCCCTTCGCCCTTGCCGGACTGGCGCTGATTAATACTGGCCTCGGCCGCTCGCGTAGTTCAGCGCACTCCATGATGGCTTCTCTGTGCGTGATTGCGGTAGCGGCGCTCGTGTACTTCGTCTGCGGGTTCTCCTGGCAGGGATTTGGGGGAGGCCCGGCGCACTATGTTTCCGCTGAACCGTTCTTCATGCGTGGACTGGAATTCAACGGCTCGTCCGCCTCGCTCGTGGCCTGGTTGCAAATCGTGAGCGTCGGATTGGTTGCGCTGATTCCGCTGGGCGCGGGCACCGACCGCTGGCGGCTGAGTGCCAGCTGCGCTTCGACCGCGCTGTTGGCAGGCTGGACGTATCCTCTGTTTGCGCACTGGGTATGGGGCGGAGGCTGGCTGGCGCAACTCGGCGCGAATTATGGACTGGGGCACGGCTTCGTCGATGCCGGAGGTTCCGGTTCGATCCACGTCGTCGGAGGGTTGACCGCGTTGTCGATTGCGTGGATTCTGGGTCCGCGGCGGGGCAAGTATTCGTCGAATGGCATGCCCGTCGCCCTTCCCGGTCATAACAGCGTGTTCGTAATGTTTGGTTGCCTGCTGGCCTGGGTGGGATGGCTGGGGCTCAATTCAGCAGGGGCGATTTTATTTGCCGGCGTGCAAGTGAGCGGGATCGTACTGGTAGGCGTCAATACAACTCTAGCCGCGGTTTCGGCGGGCTTGACGGCGGCGATCGTCACCCGCACCCGCTTTGGCAAACCCGACGCCTCGATTACAGCAAATGGCTGGGTGGGCGGGCTGGTCGCCAGCAGCGCGGGTTGCGCGCTGTTGAAGCCGGCGGCCGCGGTGATTGTCGGAATCGTCGCCGGGGCACTGGTCACGCTGGCGGTGGAGTGGTTCGAATTCAACCTGAAGGTGGATGATCCTGGAGGCGCGATTTCCGTGCATGCCTTGGGCGGGATTTGGGGCGTACTGGCTGCCGGACTTTTCGTCGAGTTCTCCGGTCAAGCCCCGGGACAATTTCTCGCGCAGCTAATTGGAATCGCTACGCTGATCGGCTTTGTGCTGCCTCTGTCTTACGGCTTGAACTGGCTGCTGAACCGATTCCATCGGCAGCGCGTGGCCGTAGACGGCGAACGTCAAGGAATGGATTTGCATGAGTTGGGAGCAGATGCTTACCCGGAGTTTGTAACTCACACCGAAGAGTTTATTCAGCGCTAGGAAGGCAGCTCGTCCTAGTGTCGCGCCACCCACAGCAGCAAACCAAAAACCACTACCGGGATCAACGCCAGCATGATGTAGAAAAGAATCTTCCTGGTCACCGGCTCTCGACGGTTCTTCCAATCGCTCAATTCCTTGCGCTCGGCCACTCCCACCTGGTCTGGATGCTGTAGGTCCCAGGCAAATTCGTGGGCATTGGGGTAGCGCTTGTTGGGATCGCGTTCCAGGGCGCGGTAAATGATTTCCTGCAACGGGAGAGAAATTTCAGGATTGACCTCGCGCGGCGGAATGGGATTGTTCAACAGCCGGTCATTCATGATTACGAAAGCATTGGGCCCGGTAAATGGGACTTTCCCGGTCAGCATTTCGTAGAAGATGACGCCCAGCGAGTAGATATCGCTGCGCGCATCACCCCGTTTGCCTTTCACTTGTTCAGGAGAGATGTAATCAGGCGTTCCCATGGTCTGGGAGAATTTGGCAAAGGTCAGACGCCGCGAGCCCACGTTGGCCGCGATGCCGAAGTCAATCAGCTTGATGCGGTCTTCGGCGTCAATCATGATGTTTTCCGGTTTCAGATCGCGGTGCACGACGCCGTGGGTGTGAATGTATTCCAGGGCTTCCGCGATGCCCAGCGCAATCTTTACCGCACGCTCGGGAGGAAGCTTCCCCGTCTCGTTGAGAACCTGGCGCAGCAGGCGGCCTTCCACCCACTCCATTACCATGTAGAACTGGCTCCGGTCACCGTCGGAGAGGACTTTCATTACCCCGGGGTGGTCGAGTTTCCTGCCGATTTCCTGCTCCCGCTGAAAGCGATCGAAGAACACCGGATCGCCTTCCATCTCGGGATGCGGGACCTTGATGGCAACCGGCAGTCCGGTGCGCAAATCGGTGGCGCGAAAAATCGAAGCCATCCCGCTGCGGGCGGCTACGCCTTCAATGCGGTAGTGATCGAGTTCTTCGCCAGCGTGGAGAGTGGTCATTGTGAGAGATAACTTCGTCTTGTGAACATCATGGAATTTTCCCCAGGCCGATGATTGCGCCGCCGACGAGAATGAAAAAGCCGCCGAGGAGAATCCGGATCGTAGGAAATTCATTAAACCGCAACCACGCCACAATCTGCGCGACCAAAAAGACGAAAGCCACGTAGACTCCGAGCAGCTTTCCAAAATCCCAGCGCGGGAGGTTCACCATCACCCCATATAGAACCAAAGACCCCGCCCCGGCGATGAAAGGCAGAATCCTCGCCAGTCCCGTAGCCCGGTGCAAACCTGACTGGAAGAATGAATCTCCAAGCACCTCCAAGGTGGCCGCCAACAAAAGGAAGAGATATGCTCCGCCGGTACTGCGTGTCAATCCGTCCAAAACTGAATTCATACTCCTCAATCATGCCAGAAGAAGCCGCGGCAAAACATAAAGAATCCATAAAATCGGCAAAGCGTTACCTATGAAGCGCCAGTCAGCGCAGCCGGTAAGGCCTGCCGCGATACATACCGACCCGCTCGACTCCACGAATGCGGATGAGCTGCACACTAATGTTGTCGCTGCCATCCGCTGTCTTTGCCATCTCGACCAGTTTGTGGGCTGCAGCATTCAAATCAGCTTCGTGAGTAACAACTGCAGCAATTTCGGATGGTGTGACCGCGCCGTGCATGCCATCGCAGCAAAGCATAAGCACATCGCCGACGTACACCTGGGTTTCGTTAGTTTCGACATTCACGAAGAGATCGTTTCCGAGCGAACGGCTGAGGACGTGGCGGGTGTGCGATTCGGCAGCTTCCTTTGAGGAGATCAACCCCAGCCTTGCCTGCTCGCCGGCGACGGTGTGGTCGCGTGTCAGCGCGGCACAGTGACCGCGGCGAATCAGATAGCAGCGCGAATCCCCCACGTGAGACACAACCGCACGATCAAATCGTAAGGCACAGGCCACGAACGTGGTCGCCATGGCGACTCCACCGGGACTGGCCGCCCGGCCGGTCTCGTAGACCGCAGTGTTGGCCCTTTGCAAGAGGCGAGGCAGTAGCGCGGAATGCGATTCTTCGGCTGGGGCAGACTGGAATCCGGAGAGGACGCTCTCGACAGCGGTGCGCGAGGCTACTTCGCCTTTGGCTTGACCGCCCACTCCGTCGGCGAGTGTGAACAGCCAACCATGGGAACGGACGAGGACGGGCGTGGCCGGCGCGAAATGACCGATGTAGTCCTCGTTGTGTTCACGCACGAGACCGGTGTCCGACAGCTCGGCAAATTCCACATCCAGCATGGGGTATTGTAACGGACGGTGATCACTGGCGGCGACTGCGAGCGCAGGTCCCTAGTCCGCGAAACTTCTCGCAAGGCAACGGGCGGGTTTGAACCCGCCCGCGACCTACGACCAAACGACGTTTAGTTGCGATTCACAAGATTCACACCGCTTTGGCCTGTGGCAGTCCTTCCACTAACGTTGTCCGTCCCGACTTCTTGCTGGCCCGGACAAAGTAAATCCCTCCGTAGATGGCCCAGACTAAAGCCACTCCTAAGGCCAGCAGGGGTTCCATCTTTGTGCCGAATCCCATGAACGGACCGACTACGTAGAATGCCATGCAGGCCAGGTTGGCTAGCAGTCCGAACACCGGGATGATGAGGTGGCGCACGACTTTAAACTTCGGGTGATTGTGGTAGCAGACGATGCACGTGATGCAGCTCAACATGTACAGCAGGAACGTTCCGAAGTTCGAAGCCAGCGTGGTTGTCAGGAAGGTATTTGGCAACGCCGCCATCTTGTCGTGGGTAAGGTAACCGAAACTAGACCAGAAGCCGTGCGGCAAAGCTGCAATCGAGGCGTCCGAGGGAGCGGCGCCATCGCCGAAGAACACCAGCACAGTGATGCATCCGACCACTGCGGAAATAATTGCCAGCGTCCAGATAGCTTTGTGCGGGGTCAGGTTGGCAGAGTGCAATGCCCCCATGGAGTCCGGCAATTCCTTGTCTTTCCCCATGGCGTAAGTGACGCGTGCTCCGGTGTTGATACAGGAGAGAGTGGTACCGATCAAAGCGAGGAAGACGGTCGCAGCTTCCACTAGCATGAAGATGCGTCCGTTTCCGGTGCCGAACAGAGCATCGCCCACGATGACCATCATGTCGCCGATGGGCGCCGCCGAAGATGCAGCGCTCCCCATGGGATACCCGCTATTGAGAAAATAGTTCGCCGCAAAATATTCGAACAGATAACAGAAACATCCCTGGACCAGCAGTGATGTGATCACTGCGATCGGTACGTCGCGTTTGGCGTTCTTGGCCTCGCCTCCCATCGAGGTGACCGATTCGAATCCCACCAGAATCAGAATCGCGATGGTGGCTTGCACGAACATGAAGCCAAAGTTATGCATCCGGATTACAGACTTTGCATTGGGATGGGAAATAAAAGCGCCGCTGGCGTCTTTCTCGGGATAATCAATGTGGAAAGGCACCGGCTTCCCGGCTGAATCGAGTTTCGGCTGGGGAACGCCATTGGCATCACGCACAATGGTGTCGGTTGAAACTCCATTCACGACCGCCGTGGAGATCGCGTACTCATAGTTGTAGGCGGCGCTGGTTTGCGAGTCAAACTGGAGAGCTTCGCTGCCCGGTTTGTGATTGATGCGGTATCCCAAAGCTACGACGGTAAACACCAGTAGGGCGCTGATCTGGATCACGTTGATGGCAATGTTTACGGCCGTAGAACCGTTGACGCCGCGGTGCGCGATGTAAGCAACGGCAAACGAGAACGCGATGGCAACGGCCATCATGAACATGGGGCCGGGGTTGGAGGCGCTCATGAAGTTCGGCCAAATCGTCCCCACCAGGTAGCCGGAGATAACTCCGATGACTCCAACCATCACGCCGGGATAGATCCAATAGTAGAGATGGGAGCCCCAGCCAATGATGAATTTCGCGAGGCGGGCGTAGGGCCACGCCGTGTCGTGATTCAGGAAGGCCTGTTCGGCAAAGTAATACGAGCTGCCGGTGCCGGGATAGAGCTTGGCCATTTCCGCGTAACAGACCGCCGTGGCCAGACACAACACGGTTGCGAAGAGGATGCCGATCCACATCGCGGGCGCGGTCGCGCCTGCGGCGGCCTGTCCGGCAAAGGTGAGCCAAAGAAAAGCGCCCGGCGCGATCAGCGCCATGGCGTTCATTGTCAAGCCAGTCAAGCCTAAACTCTGCTTCATTTCCACTGGGGCATTCGTTGCCATGAGTCTTCTCCTTCGAAGTGAGCTACGGACATCGTCGTCCGTCTTCTAACTCAGACTTTCTGCTGCTGGCGCGAGTATGGCTTGGGCATCACCCGATTGTTGCCCAAGCCATTCCGCATTTCGATCAACTGCAATTACGACTGCACCACGAAACTCCGCGTGCTTATCAAAACATGAAGCCTGCTTCGAGGACGCCGCGCGGTTGGTTTGTATCGGCCCCGGAACTTCCAAAAACAAAGCCCGGCGTGGAGCTGGTAGCGTGAACGATCGAGAAGTCTCCCCGAAGGAAAAAGGCGTCCTTTACATAAGTCGGAGTGACGGTGAATGCGAACGCGCCGCTTCCTGGGCCATACAACAAGTTGATGGCGTTGGGGTTTGCAACATCTCCACTCGACTTGAGGTATTCCGGGCGGGCCGACAGCGATACTCCGTGTTTGAAATTGCGGGTGATGAGGAGAGCACCGGCATTGGTATGCGCGCTCGCAAAAATTCCGATGCTCGGATTTGCCGCCACGTTGGAGTACTGGAAGTATGGATTGATCACCCATGCCCCCTTGCTGTAGGTGTAGATAAGGTTGTAGATCGATTCGTTGTTTAGAAGGAGAGGTGTTGCCAGGGTGTTCTTCCCATACGAGCCGGCATTTCCGCCGCCGACAAAAGCCAAAGTGTTGGCGCCATTGAAAGCGTAAGCCAAAGAACCCGAAAGCCAGGTGTATCGATTCGAGTAAAAACCGTCATTCCAGCTGAATGCTGTAGTCAGCTTCTTGTGGGTCCAATTTAGTTGGATGCCTCGGTCCACGGCATTTTCCTGATTCCACAGAATGCCACGCTCGATATTCATATTTTCAAACGTGAACGTGTATTCCGCCCCGATGAGCGTGGGCAGCGCGCCGATCTCTACGTTGAAATTGCCCTTCACCAGTTTGGCGTAGCCTTGTGGGAACGGGCCGAAGACATGTCTTACCGTGTCGCCGGTCGAAAGGAAAGGCGTTCCCAGAGCGGGCAGGTTGTACGCGCCAGCCTGCAGATAGAATTGAAACCAACCGGTGGTCTTTTGGATGAAGATCTGAGCATTGCTGACATCCCAATGCGAATCCGGATCGCCCGGAACGGCATTTCCTTCGCTCCAGCCTATGCCGCTCAAAATGCCGGTAACCTCTACTTTTCCAAACGGGCCTGCGGCGATCTCATGAGGAACTGCCGTGGCCAACGGCCCTGACATCGCCGGTGTGGGGAGAGGTGCCGGCGCAGCCGGCGCGGCCGCCGCGGCCGCTGGTGTTGCCGGTGCCGGGGCCTGGTCGGTAGTCGTGCTGGTTGAAGTTTGGGCAACCGTGGCGGGTGTCGCCACGAACGACAGGCCCGCTACCATAGCTGCAAACGCTACATAACGGACGATGGAGGCACTCTTCATAATTTGGCTGCTCGCTATTTTCAAACTAGTCGCCTGCTCAAACTTGCAGTGGTCGATGCGACAGTGAGCCGCACGTTATTGGGTTTGATTGAGAGTGTCCAATTGATTGTTTTTCTGCCTTACATTAAAAATACTTTCAGAAATGAAATTTATGACCGGCATTCATCAGAGTTTTAGCCGCTGAAAACAAAGGGGCAATGAACCGTCTCAAGGAAGAGAATGTGCGAATGTCCTATCACGTCAATTCGTTTAACAAATACAACCGGGTTCGTGGACGAACAGCCACAGGGGGAACTGCAATGACCGCCGGATATACCGGCGGACTGTCGAAGGAGCGGTTTCGCGCCGGCGCCTGCCTCCGGGCGTGCGGTTGGAGCCAAGCGATGAATTTAGATGTCCATATCTTTCAATGGTTTACAAGGATTACTACGGTGGTTCAATGTCCCTTTGATTGATTGCCCAGCCCTCCGCGCCAGCCTATAATCGAATCACTCTGGTAGGGATTCTCCGTCAGGTTCGCGGGTAGGTGGCCGCGGGAGTGTTTCTGGCTTCCGCGCTGAAACCTCGGCATATTGCTATGGAAAAACGCCTGCAACTCGCCCTGATGGCTGGTCTCGTAATCGCGACCTTCCTTTCTTTTATCCATCCCCGCGCTTATGCCGCTTCGGGAGTTAGTGTTGCGGCTCCCATCACCACCAGCACCGACGATAGTGGACACAAAGTCTACGTAAATGAGTCGGTAGTGATGCCCTCGACAAAACGATCCGTTTCCCGGACGACCCCGCAAAATTCGCTGGTCTACTGGAGCCCTACCGCACATCGCTGGAAACCGGTGCCTTCCGCCAACATTCGTGCCGCCCGTTCGGCGGCGGCGGAAGTGAATCAATACCTGGGCCACGACGCGAATGGGACGTCCAATTCGTTCACTCCGGATTCCAGCCTAGTCCGCGGGAAGCCCTTTACGGAGCAGGAAATCAACAAGGCCATCGATCAGGCCGCCGCCCGGCACAACGTGGACCCGAGCCTGGTGCGCGCCGTCATCAAAGTGGAGTCCAATTTCAATCCCAACGCTGTTTCCCGCAAGGGAGCCATGGGATTGATGCAACTGATGCCGCAAACCGCACGCCAGCTCAAGGTGACCAATCCGTTTGATCCCAGCCAAAACGTGGACGCTGGAGTGCGCCACCTGAAGCAGTTGATGCAGAGCTACGGAGGCGACGTCAAACTGACCCTCGCCGCCTACAACGCCGGACAGGGGGCGGTAGCGCGGAGCAACGGGGTGCCGCACTATGGCGAGACGCGTAGATATGTGAACCGGATCACCGCGTTGTATTACGGAGGGAACGTACCCGACTCGCACTTCACGGGCTTGACCATGGATAGCGTGTCGCATGAACCCGTACGGGTTCAACGGGACGCCAACGGCGTGCTTTACATCAGCAACACGGATTAACTGCGCATCCAGTGAATGCGCCTGAGCCCGGATAGAAGTGTTTGCTTGGATCTGCGATTACAGGCCTGAACATTGAACAGCTCCGATCGAAGCCGACGCGCGCTGCGCTGGAGTGTAGTTCTACTCCTAATGATGCTGCCGGGGCTTTCCGCCCACGCGCGAACTCACAAATCCGAAGCCTGGGCCCGCTTGCAGTTCACCACTGCCGAAAACATGCGCGAAGGGTTGAATAAACGCCCGGCCGAGCAGCGCACTCGTCACCAATATCAAAGCGTAGTGGACGCCTACCGGCGGGTTTACTTCGGGGCCCCGTCCTCGAGCAAAGCCGCGAGCAGCGCGGCCACCGCAGCCGAACTCACGGTCGAGATGGGACGGCTCTTTAACGACGATGACATCCTGCGCTCGGCGGTCAGGCAATATGAGTTCCTGCGCCGTGAATATCCCGGCAGCAAGTATCGCTTTGAGGCCCTGCTTGCCATCGGCCAAATCTACAAAGACGACCTCAACGAGACGGCCCGCGGACGCGAAGTCTTCGAGCAATTCCTGCGGCGATATCCGCACAGCCATGGGGCCGAGCAGGCACGCGCGGAGCTGGCCGAGCCAGTACAACAGGCTGGACTCAAATCAAAAGACGTGGATTCCGGGAAGGGCTCCACGAAACCGCCGAAAGAATCAGCCCGTAACCAGGACGCAGGCGATGATTCAGTCCCAGAGAACACCGCGTCGAGTGGCGACAACTCTCAATCAGACGCCGCGCGGCCGGAATCCCAGGGTGGCAGGCAGATTCAAGTGACCGGAGTACGCCACTGGTCGACCCCGGACTACACCCGCGTGGCCATTGATCTCGAGCACGAAGTGAAGTACGAATCGCAGCGCATTGATCATCCCGATCGCGTCTTCTTTGACCTGCTGGACACCAAGCTCAACCCGGCTCTCCTGGGCAAGACCTTCGATGTGGACGACGGCCTGCTGAAGAAGATCCGCGTCTCCCAATATCAACCGGGAAGGGCACGAATTGTGTTGGACGTGGATGGCGACTCTACTTACGACGCTGTGCTTTTGGCGAACCCGCCGAGACTGCTGATCGACATTCACAACCGGCAGATGGCGAAGACCATCGTTGTGAAGCAAGATACGCTCGGGTCAAAATCAAAGCCTGCCCCGGTTGTGGTGAAATCCAATCCGGGTTCGGCCACATTGACTGACCGGCCAGTAATCAAAGTTCGAGCCGATAACAAAAAGCCGGCCCAGCTCACGAACGTGGCCGTCAATCCTCCTTCCCTGGTCAAAAAGACGATCGTCGAAGCGGACGATGACGACGACAACACAGTCGCGAAATTCGATACGCCCATCATGAAGGCCCCGCCGAGCCTGCAGGAGACATCCGCTCCAGCCGATCGTTCAAAGTCAGCCTCCACGACCAGTGCCAGGGGAAAGGGAAAGCGCTACTCCCTGACATCCGGAATGGATGTTCGCGAGGCGCAGCCCACCGCCAGTGGAGACCGTTCGCTCATCCGCGCTCTGGGGCTGAAAATCGGCAAGATTGTGATTGATCCCGGTCATGGCGGCCACGATACCGGCACCATCGGGCCCCACGGTCTGGAGGAGAAGGATCTGGTCCTCGACGTAAGCCGGCGCCTGGGTAAGCTGCTGGAAGCTCGCCTGGGGGCGGAAGTGGTCTACACCCGCGCCGACGACACCTTTATTCCTCTGGAAACCCGGACCTCCATCGCCAACCAGGAGCAGGCGGACTTGTTCGTTTCCGTGCATGCGAATTCGAGCCGCGACCCGGACGCCCGTGGCGTTGAGACTTACTACCTGAACTTCACCTCCTCGTCCGAGGCGTTGGACGTCGCGGCGCGAGAAAACGCCGCGTCCGACAAGACCATCTACGAGTTGCAGGACCTGGTAAAGAAAATCGCTTTAAAAGAAAAGATCGAAGAGTCGCAGCAGTTCGCGTCCGACGTGCAGAAATCGTTGCACAGCGGCCTGGCGACCAAGAATCCCGGCTTGCGTGATCGCGGGGTCAAGAAGGCGCCGTTCATCGTGCTCATTGGCGCCAACATGCCCTCGATTCTCGCCGAGATTTCCTTCGTCAGTAATCCGGGCGATGAGCACCGACTGCGCACCCCGGAGTATCGCCAGCGCATTGCCGAATCCTTATATCGCGGCATTTCCAAGTATGTGGGCGGCCTGAGTGGAGTAAAAGTCGCCAGCAAAATGGACAAAGGCGCCGGGCAGTAAATGCTCACGTAGGACGGACGCCCTCGTCTGTCCGGCGAGTGCAGCGAGCCCCAGACGAAGGCGAAGGCCCCCTGGCGCAGGTCAGGGCAACGGCCCCCACGAGAGCTCATTCTGGAAACTTTCCCAGCCAATCTGTAGTCTAAGGATGGGGAAGGTGTTGCTTCGTCTTCTCGTACCTCCATGAAGATGTTTAGGCCTGTTTTCGTTGCCATATTATTCATAGCATCGGCATTCGCGGCCGAGCGCGGCCGCGCCACACCTGCATCTGGATCGATTCTTCCCAAGCAGTTCAGCGGGTGGCAGGCCGGGGCATCCTTGCAAGCGAGTCAAGATCCCGGCATCGCCGATCCGGTGAACGCTGCCCTGCTCAAAGAGTACGGATTCACCGATGTTGAACTGGCCACTTATAGCCGCGGAGATGGTCACAAGCTCACCATCCGGGCGGCGCGCTTTCAAAACGCGAGCGGAGCCTACGGGGCGTTTACCTATTACAAAACGCCGCCCATGCTGGGGGAGAAGATTGGGGACCAAGGCGCGTCCCTCAACCAACGCGTGCTTTTCTATCGCGGGAACATCGTGGTAGATGCGGTTTTCCAGGACCTGACCGCGATGTCCGCCGCTGAACTGCGAGAACTGGCCGGGGGGCTTCCCTTGCCGCCGGACAGCGCAGCGCAATTGCCAGGCCTGCCCGCTTACTTGCCGAAAGAATCTTATGAGAAGAACACAGCCAAGTACGTGATGGGGCCGATCGGGCTGGAGAAAATATCGGCTCCGCTGCCCGCTAACCTCGTCGATTTCGGTGCCGACGCAGAAGTGGCTCTAGGCCAATACACGACGCCGCATGGCCTGGCAACACTCATGCTCATTTCCTATCCCACACCGCAGATGGCCGCGGAACAATTGAAGAAGATCGATGCCGCGCAGGAAGCGAATGCTTCCACGCCGTCGAACTCACCTCAAATCCTGGGGCCAATTTTCGACAAGCGCACCGGCCCGCTCTTGGTGGTCGCCGCCGGGCCGCTCTCGCAAAGCGAGGCGAAGGCGCTGCTCTCTTCAGTGAACTACGAAGCCAACGTCACCTGGAACGAGAACACTTACCTTTCGCCCAAGGACAACATTGGCAGCCTGGTGGTGAACATTCTGTATCTGAGCTTCATTATTGCCGGGTTCTGCATTGTGGCCGGAGTTGCCCATTTCGGGCTTCGTGTGCTCGCAAAACGCTGGTTCCCGGATCGGTTTTTTGATCGGCCGGAACAGGTGGAATTTATCTCTCTACATCTCTCTGACAATCCTTCCGACGGGTCAGATCCAAGCTAAGTTCTTCAATCACGGCGGTTTAGGGGACAAGAACCCGCGATTCGTCTCACAACGATGCGCCTGTGGGAACTATTAACCCGTTTCCTAAGTTATTGAAAATAAACATATTTATTTCCTAAAAATTTCTTGACACCCCCTTTTTCGGCCCATAAGATTTGCCCAGAAAGTTTTGACGGTCTTTACCTCCGTTGGAACTATTCTCCCTTGAAAGAAAAGGTCACCTTTTGCCGGGTGGCCTTTTCGTTTTACCGGGGAATACAACTGAACCGGAACGAAGACCGGTTGCAATGCGTATCTTATGTAGAGCACAC
Organism: Terriglobales bacterium; assembly: GCA_963802555.1. Classification (GTDB taxonomy): domain Bacteria; phylum Acidobacteriota; class Terriglobia; order Terriglobales; family Acidobacteriaceae; genus DATBAX01. Next base: position 56,517 of record CAWDJD010000004.1, read on the forward strand.
TCTAGTCGTCATCCGAGGATCCTATGTTCTGTGATAAATGCGGCACACCGCTTCAGGCTGGACAGCGTTTCTGCGTTCGCTGCGGAAAAGAACTCGCTGTCGTCTCCATTGTGGGTTATCCACCTCGCGGGCGGGTGCAAGAGCATGTTCGGTTGTTGGGGATCTTCTGGATGGCGCTCTCGGCCTTCGACGCGGTTGGAGGCGTGGTCTTGTACATTCTCGCCAATACCCTCTTCGTCACCAATTTTCAAGGTGGACCTCCGCCCGAAGCCAGAGCGTTCTTGCATCCCTTGTTGACCTTCTTTGCCATCCTGCTGGTAGTGAAGGCATCTGCCGGATTCGCCGCCGGGTGGGGCTTGCTGGAGCGCGAGCCGTGGGCACGCCTTCTCGCCCTGGTGACCGGATTCGTGTCGCTCTTTATCAACATCCCTTTCGGTACGGCGCTGGGCGTCTATACCATGTGGGTGCTGCTTCCTTCGCGGTCAGAGCAGGAGTATGAAGCGCAAAGCCGTGATGTGGGAGCCGCGTAGGCTCGATGGGTAGGAAACATAGGCTTGTGTTCCAAATCCTGGCGCCCGTTTGCCGACGGGCGCGCTTTGTCCGGTCATTTGCTCGCAACGCCCCGGGGGGTGCCGGTTTGGCGAAGGACCTTCATCCATCATCCCACTCCGTCCGAAGATGGTTCTTCGACGCTCCACCATTGCATGCCGGCTTTGGAAGCTAGCCGCGCACGATTTGGTAAACTAACCAAGCCAAGCGAAGGCCGACGTAGCTCAGTTGGTAGAGCAGCCGATTCGTAATCGGCAGGTCAGCGGTTCAAGTCCGCTCGTCGGCTCCATTCTTTCAATCACTTATCAACCTTCCTCACTGCACCCTCTGTTCGTTGTGACGTGGTTTGTGACGTAGATTCCTCAGATCGATGGCTTCACGAACCGCATCGAGTGTCGGATGCTGATAACGCATTGCAGTCCGTACATCCGAGTGGCCCATGACGCTCATCACCACAGCGAGGTTTCCAGTCGCCTCAAGCGCCGCCGTACCAAAAGTATGACGTGCGCAATACAGCACCAAAGCCCCAAGTAGACCGGCCTTCCTGCGAGCATCCCTGAACTGCTTTGCTACCGTGGTGAGGTGCCCGCTTTTGGCTCTCGACGAAAGGAACAGCCAGCCCTCTCGCCGACCTGAGCAGCGAATCATTAACAGATCCAACATCCGTTCGCTGATCGGCACATGCCGCCGCGCCGCTTTGGTTTTTCCATCAGGATTGAAAATCAAACGTCGAGTCCAATCGATGTTTTCAATCCGAATGCGAAAAACCTCCTCCGGCCGCAGCCCCGTGTCCTGAATCATGATCAATACATCCTTCATTGGCTGTTTTGCGATCGTGAGCAACTTCGATTCGGTCTCCCGGTCTATGGTCATTTCGCGACCTACTTCTTTCATCAGCTTGATGGTCGGTGCCACAGCAATCACCTTCTCGCCTATACAGCATTATTCTCCTCCATGTATGCCCGCACGGAAGGAGTTCGGCGATTGCGTTCAATGTATCGTAAAACTTCTTCCTCTGCATACCGGATGGATCCTTCGAGCTTTACCCAGGCGGGGCCGACGCCGACATTGCGCCAATATCGAAGTGTTCCCACTGGGATCGAGGTCATCGCGGAAACCATATTCGTCGTAAGAAGTTTCACTTGGCTCCCTTCGATGAAATGCGTGCTGCTTGGCGGGTTTGGCGTCTTCGCTGGCGGCTGTTCATGTTCTCGCGATTGGTCGGCAAGAACAGGTCCAAGTTTCCCAAATCCCAGTCTCCTCCGGGCTGGTTGATGAATTTGAGACAGTAAGCGAGGCCTCCAAGAGTGCTGCCTGTACGCTTCACGGCAGACGATCTAAGGGCCATGGAAGCGGCGGCCAAGGCTAGCAAGCAGAACGTTTCAGAGTGGATACGGAGCACGATTCATGCCAACCTACAAACAGCCTGAGTTCAAATTAGGACACTACCTCATACCGAAGAGCTACGACTGCAAGCACGGCTTCGCTCTGCGGGTTCGGATTCCGGGCGTGCCCGACAATTAATACGTCGCGAGCGAGACACGCAGCACCACTGGCTCCGCGCCAAAGTTGAGCCCCCAGTCGGTTTCGTCGCCATTCCAGATGCGAGCGAACTTGAAGACGCCATTGTCGAACGTCCCTTCTTCGACTTTCAGAAACTGCCGGTGCTGCCACTTGCCGTCAATCTGTGCCGACGGAGTCTGTCCGACTCCAATCACAATATTCCCCGCCTTCCGTTGCGCCTCGGTGCCGGCGGGACGGAAATCGATGCGACAGAAGAATCCTGTCACTAGAAACTGATTGTCTTTGAGCTGGGCCACCAGAGCACGCCCCGTCGGTTCCTCGTTCCCCGCCCCTTGACTCTCGCGTCTGGCTCCGTAGGAAACCACCGCGTTCCAGTCTGCAAACGGCAGCGTCTGAGTGGGCTTGCCTTGTTCTTCGGCGACAGCCTGGAGCTTGCCTTCGAAATTGAGGCGAGCGATCTCGCGCTGCATGGGGCCGATCAGCCGGTAGGTCATCGCGAAGGCTTCGAACTCATCCTGCTGGCGGGAGCCTGGACCGGCGTCGTGCCCCCGGGTGTAGTCCATGCCGAAGGGAGAAAATCCTATCGCCTGAAGGCCGAGCGCGGAGAAAAAAAAGCGAGCATTGGCTGCACCTCCGGTCTCAGGAATGAAGAGTGCATTGTCGTCGCGATGATAAAGCTCCAACTCTTTCAAATATGCGACCGGATTGTTCTGATAAATGTCGGGCGCCAGAATATCAATGGCAGGCGCCGCGACTTTCCAGATGGGGAGCACGTTGTCGGTGGGGCCGCCGCTTTCGTAACTGCCAGGAGCCCCGGGCTTTAGCGGATCGCGCAGAGCGGCGTTCACGTACATCGGCAGCGGATAAGCCGCTTTACCCGCAGCGGCAACTTGTCCAACATATTTCGCTACCGCCCACGCGTGGAAGTTAACTTCCGCTTCGGGGCCAAAGGCTTCCTGCCAACTCGGCGATGGCGACGAGCTTTTCACACCCATAGCGCTGAGCACTTCGGGTGGAACCGGTGCTTCGAAAACTTTCTGCGCTGCCGGAGAATAATCGCGAAGACTTCCCCACGTCCCGCTTTCGTTCTCCACCTGAATCATGATTACGGTGCGCTGGGGATCGGCGGCCTTGAGGTGCTTCATGAAAGCAGTGAAAGCATTTTTGTCGGCTTCGAGCGACGCAGTCGCAAAGGGCGAAGGCGAGTCCGCCGCATTGCCGTTCTTATCGATCACGTGCGAGTAACGTGCGGGATCGAGCTTCATCCACTCGGGCATATAGTGCTGGCTGCCGTTCTTCCAGGTCCCAAACCAAAGAATCACCAACCGTATGTGATGCTGGCGGGCTTGCGCCAAAAGCAAGTCGACCACGCTGTGGTCGAACTGCCCTTGCTTCGTCTCAAACTGCTCCCAGTAGATCGGAGCTTCCACGGTATTGACGTGCAGAAATTCCATCGCGGGCCACACCTTGGGCAGCGTTGCCGGCCAGGTGCTGGAGTTGTGCACCTGCGCGCCCAGCATCAAGTAGGGAGCGTCGTCTACTAGCAGCGCGAAGCGCCCGTCTTTTTTAATCATGCGGGGAATCGGGCGTTGCTTCACTTCGGCGTGAGAAGCCACCCCCGCGCCCACTGATACGACAACGGCGAGGGCAGCAGCAGAAGGAAATTTCATTTCACAAGGGTCCTTTAACGAATTAGTATTCCCTACCGGAATCATGCTGGCCTTCATGCTCGGGCGAACCAGCCCGGACAGCTTATTCGATATTCTTCATGCTTCCAAGAGGATTTCTATGAGAGTGCGACTACGTGCCGGAATTGTTCCTCTGCTGTTGGTTCTAGTTCCAGCGACTGCCGGCGTGGCGTGCGGGCAAGCGGCCACAGAAGCGTTTCGCGATCCCAGCCTGGCGATCGAGTCGCGCGTTGACGACCTGGTTTCGCGCCTCACTCTCGACGAAAAGATCTTCATGCTCGGCCAGATGCAGCCGGCCATCCCGCGACTGGGGATCAAATCGTTCACCAATTTCACCGAAGGCTTGCACGGTCTGGGATGGGTTTGGGGCGGCAAGGTGACGGCTACAACATTTCCGCAGTCGGTGGGATTGGGTGAAACCTGGGATCCGGAAATTCTTCGCCAGGTCGGCGCGGTCGAGGGATACGAAGCGCGCGTCTATAACAAGAAGTTCGACGGCATGCGCGTCGGTCTCGCCATCCGTACGCCCAACGTTGACCTGGCGCGCGATCCGCGCTGGGGGCGGACCGAGGAGTCTTTCGGCGAAGACCCGTATTTCGTCGGAAAAATGTCGGTCGGCCTAATTAAAGGATTGCAGGGCGACAACCCAAAATATCTGCTTGCCGCTTCGACCATGAAACACTTCCTGGCCAACAGCAATGAAGACGGCCGCACCAGTTCCTCGTCCGATTTCGACGAGCGCAATCTTCGGGAATACTATCTGGTTCCGTTCCGGATGGGTGTCGAAGAGGGGAATGCGCAATCGTTCATGGCGTCCTACAACGCGGTCAATAAAATCCCCGACACCGTCTCGCCCTTCATCCGCGACATTGTGGAGAAGGAATGGAAGTTCGACGGAATGGTGTGCACCGACGCCGGATCGCTCCCCAACCTTACCCGCGAGTTTCACTACTATTCCGATCCGACGGCGGCGGTCGCCGGCTGCGTGAAAGCGGGCATTAGCGTCTTTCTCGATCGATACGAAGTGCCGTTGCGCGACGCTCTCGACAAGAAGCTGGTCACCGAAGCCGACATCGAGCGCAACATCAAAGGCAATCTGCGGATGCGGATGCGCCTGGGCGAGTTCGATCCGCCGGGAAGTTCGCCGTGGGAAAAAATCTCCGGAGACGAGGAGCCCTGGTACAGCGACAAGAACAAAGCGCTTGCCAGAAAAGTCACGCAGGAATCGATTGTTCTCCTGAAGAATGCCCCGCTGGATAACGGTGCGGCCCTCCTTCCCCTGGACAAGAGCAAACTGCGCTCGATCGCCGTCATCGGCCCCTACGGCGACAACGTTCTGATGGACTGGTACTCCGGAATGCTGCCCTACAGCGTGACCCCGCTCGAAGGAATCAGGAGCGCAGTGGGGCTGGGCGTTCGCGTCCGTTACGCGCCGGACAACACCCACAGCTACGCGGCCAATCTGGCTGCCGAATCCGACCTTGCGATTGTTTTCGTCGGCAACCATCCTTACTGCAACGACCGCTTCGGAAGCTGCCCGCTTCCCAGCGAAGGCAAAGAGGCGGTGGACCGCAAGGCCCTCGACCTCGATCCGCCGCAGCTTGATTTAATTCGCCGCGTGAAGGCCGCCAATCCCAAAACCATCGTGGTGCTGATTTCCAGCTTCCCTTACGCCATCACCTGGGTGCAGGAAAATGTTTCCTCCATCCTGCACATGACGCACTCCAGCCAGGAAGAAGGCAACGCGCTGGCCGACGTGCTGTTTGGCGATTACAATCCCGCGGGACGCCTGGTCGTCACCTGGGTCAAGTCGCTCGACGATCTGCCGCCGATGATGGACTACGACATCCGCCAGGGCCGGACGTACATGTATTTCAAGGGCCAGCCGTTGTATCCGTTCGGATTCGGCCTCAGCTACACCACGTTCGAGTATTCCAACTTGCGCGTTTCGTCGGACTCGATGAAAGCCGGCGGCGAAGTGACTGTCAGCGTGGACGTGAAAAACACCGGCGCTCGCGCCGGCGATGAAGTGGCGCAGATGTACGTGCAGCACCTCGATTCCGCCGTCGAGCGCCCGATCAAAGAGCTGCGCGGATTCCAACGCATCCCGCTGCAGCCCGGTGAGACCCGCACCGTCAAGTTCCCCCTGAATGCAACCGGCCTCACGTACTGGGACGTGGTCAAGCAGACCTTTGTAGTAGAACCCGGCCACGTCAAAATCATGGTGGGATCATCTTCCGCCGACGTGCGCCGGGAAAAAACAATTGAGGTGAAGGGAAAATGAAATTCCGCTTTCGACTTTTACTGCTGACCGCGTTTGCTGTGCTCATTACTCTACACGGCTACGGGCAGACAACCCCCGGCACGCCGCATCTCCAGAAGCAGGGCACGGCGACGCAGCTGATCGTGGATGGCAAGCCGTTCCTTGCGTTAACGGGAGAGCTGGGCAACAACACTGCGACCAGTCTCGAAAACATGCAGGCAGTTTGGCCCAAGCTGGTCTCGGGCAACCTCAACGCGGCACTTTTGGCGGTTTCATGGGCGCAGACCGAGCCCACCGAAGGCAAGTACGACTTTGCGGTGGTGGACGGCCTCATCAAAGAAGCCCGGAGCAACCATCTGAAAATTGTTTTCTTATGGTTCGGAAGCTGGAAGAACGGACTCTCGAGCTACGCGCCGGTTTGGGTCAAGGCGGACTACAAGCGCTTCCCAAGAATTCGGCTTCAGGACGGCAGGACCATGGAACTACTCAGCACTTTCGGCGACGCCACCCGTGACGCCGACGCGCGCGCTTACCGCGCCTTGATGCGGCATATCAAGGAAGTCGATGGCGTCCAGCACACGGTTCTAATGATGCAGGTGGAAAACGAAGTCGGCGTCCTGCGCGATTCGCGCGATCGGTCGGCGGCGGCCAACGCGGCGTTTGCCGCGCCAGTTCCAAAACAGTTGATGGACTATCTGCGGCAGCACAAGGATTCCTTAGTCCCCGAGCTGCGCGATCTGTGGGCCACGCAGGGATTCAAGACCTCGGGATCGTGGGAAGAAGTGTTCGGCCCGGGAAAGCCGGAAAGCCTCGAGATGCCCATCCAAACCAAGAGCCCGCCCATGAGTCCCGAAGAACACGAAGTCAGCTGGCGGCAATTGCACTGGCCGGTGGACGAAATTTTCATGGCCTGGAATTATGCCCGTTATGTCAACACGATTGTCGAGGAAGGGAAAAAAGAATACGACATCCCGGTGTACGTGAATGCGTGGCTGCAGCAGCCTAATCATGCCTGGCCGGGAACTTATCCCAGCGGCGGGCCGGTGCCCCAGGTTCATGACATCTGGCGAGCGGGAGCGCCGGCCGTTGACATTCTCGCGCCGGATCTTTACCTAGAGTATTTCGACGAAGTCGCGGCGCGCTTCACGCGCAACGGCAATCCGTTGTTTATTCCCGAGACCAGCACCAATGCGTCGAACGTGCTTTCGGCTTTTGGCAAGTTCAACGCTATCGCATTCTCGCCCTTCTTCATCGAACGCTCCGCCGCTTCGGATACCGATCTGGCCGCCGCCTACGCGCTGATCTCGCAACTGTCGCCGGCGATCGCAGCCCAGCAGGGAAGGGGCACGATGACCGCAGTCCGACTGAATCAGGGAGATGCTCCGGTGGAGGTCAAGCTCGGTGACTACACGCTGACGCTCACCTACGTTGGCAACGGCCGCGTTCCCATTGCGCCGGAACCTTCCGCGCCGAAGCCCGCCGCCGGGCAACCGAGCGCGCCATCCGTGGCCAAAGGAGAACCTGACCCACCTCCACCGCCCCAAGCAGCGGTAATCCTCATTTCGACCGGCGCCAACGAATATTACTTCGGCGCGGTCGGCGGCGGAATCCGAATCGGGTTTGCCCCAAACACTCCGGGGCCGAAAATTGGCGGTTTAGGGGACGTGCAGCAAGGAAAGTTCGTGGATGGCCAATGGCGGGTCGTTCGCCAATTGGCTGGCGACGATACGGGGCAGGGAGAAATTCTGACCGTGCGTCCTAATGCACCGCTGCGGGTAACGCTGTACCGGTACGAATAGGAAATATCGAGGTAAATCGCGACCGTTACCACGCGCGCCAGAGGCGGGGGGTGGCGCGGATTTTACACGGCGGTCCTGGGCGAACTGCTCGTTACATCTCACGGATGTACAGCTTTTTCACGTCCACGGTCGTGTGCTTGTCGCCGTGGCAGAGCTGGAAGCCGATATTCCCGTCGGCAAAGCCGGCTTCGTGATCAATGTCGATGGTCTTCACGCCATTGAGCCAGGCCTGAATGTGATGCCCTTTGGCGATCACGTAATAGTGGTTCCAGCCGCCCTCGATCACCAGCTTGTGCGCAAGTTCCACTGGATACTGCTGCACCATGTTCGCCCGCCGCTCCTCCCATAGGCTGCCCCAATAGCCTTCGCCCATGTCCACCTGGTAGCCGGGAACGTTGTCGGCGTCGGTGGGGTGAATGCGAATGCAAACGCCCGAATTCGCGTTCCTGCCCGACATGCGGATGACGACATTCAATTCAAAATCTTTATAAGTCTTTTGCGTATAGCTGTAGTTGTGAAGTTTCCCGCCGTCGTAGTCGCCGTGCAGCACGCCGTTCTGAAAAGTCCAGTAGCGCGGATCGGCGTTCCATCCGTGCAGCGACTTCAGCATGTTTTTCCAATGCTTGCCGACGGGCTTGCCGTTTACCAATCTTCCTTCGGGCGGCAAGGTGTCCACGAATTTGGCATCGGCCCGTTCGCCGGTAGGAGCAAATTCCGGCAGTTCCTGACCGCGAACCCCGGAAACGGAAACAAGAGCCGGCATCAGCAATAGACCGGCAGCGAACCACGCAAACTTGAATGCTTTCATGATCGGGCATTGTAGGCGGTGATGGAGACTCGCCGCAAGTGAGGCGGCTGGGCTTCAACCCTGCCAACCCATCGGCAAAATCGATGTTCTTTTTTTCGAGGGTCTGATATAGGCTCTCTGGAGCGCGGACTGAGCGCCGCGAACCCCAATCATGGCTGCCGAGAGAACTCCAGAACCAGTTCCAATCCGCGACGAAACGGCATTCACCCGCTGCACCGATGACTGGACCCGCAGAGGCCTGCTGGGCGGTGTTGCCGCTGCCCTGGGGTTTGGCCTGCTCGCCGGATGCCGCTCGTCCTCGGGAGGATCTGGCGCCGGCGCCACTAGCCAACTCCCCTTTGGCAGAAAACTAAAAGCCGCGTTTTCAAACTGCGGCCTCGGGTCTACTTGGTGCGCCTCCGGTAAAGAAACTGCCGAGCAGTGGGGAAAATGGTTTGGCGTCGACGTTACCTGGTTCGACGGCGGCCTGAACATCGACGTGCAACGCAAAGCTATCGAGGACATGGCCACCGGCACTTGGGATTTTGTCGCCATTCAAACTTTGGGGATCGATACTCTCGTCGATCCGGTTTCGAGAATCATTGCCAAGAAAATCCCCGTAGTACAGATGGACACCTTGCTTTCCAAGAACGACATTGGCGCGATTTCCTTCCTTGAGCCGGACAACGAATACATGGGCGAGGTGGTCGGAGAAGCCCTTTTCCAGGCGATCGGCGGACAGGGCAACGTGATCCAGACTCAAGGAGCGTTGGGACACACCGGTGCGCAACGCCGCGCGGCGGGATTTCGAAAAGCAATGTCGCGATATCCCAACGTCAAGTTGATCGCCGACGATACCGCCGATTGGGACATCAACAAAGTTGCAACCCTGTGGGAAGACTATCTGGTGCAGCACAAGAAAATCGACGCCGGATATTTTCACAACGACGACATGGCTCTGGCCGCGGCGCGAGTTATCCGCAACGCCGGGCGCGAAAAAGAAATCAAACTCGGCGGCGTCGACGCCATGCCCGAGGCCATCAAAGCCGTGCGCGACGGAGTGTTGCTAACTTCCGTCCGCAACCCCGCCTGCCGCATTCACTGGGGAGCGCTAATGGTGGGCGCGCTGGCCGTTACTGGGATGACGGACATTCCAAAATATATTCTGATGGACGGCCCAGCCGTAACGCGCGAGAACGCCGCCGGACTTCTCTTCATGCAGGAGCAGTTTCTGGTGTAATCCGCTGCGCGAAATTCCTGATCCATTCCAATGAAACCATTTTCCAGTGTTCCAGTACTCGAACTGCACGGCGTAACCAAGCGCTACGGCCCGATCACCGTGCTGCGTGGCATCGACTTCGACTTGGAAGCGGGAGAAGTCCACGCCTTGATCGGTGAAAATGGCGCCGGCAAGAGCACTACCGTGAAACTGCTGGCCGGAGTCGAGGAAGACTATGACGGGGAAATGCGCGTCAACGGCAAAGTGACCCGCTTTCGCTCGCCCGCAGAATCGCAGGACCTGGGCATCGGGATGGTGTATCAGGAACTCTGCATCTTTCCGCATCTGACCGTCGCGGAGAATCTCTTTGGGCGCAAACTTCCATGCCGCATGGGACTGATCGCGTGGAAGCGCATGGCTTGGGAAGCGCAGCAACACTTGAACGATCTGGGCCTGGAGATCGACGTGACCACGAAGATGGGCGACTTGCCCGTCGGCAGCCAGCAGGTCGTCGAGATTGCACGAGTCGTGTTCAGCGGCGCGAAGGTCATTATTCTCGACGAGCCTACCTCCGCGCTTTCGGCGCCTGAAATTCAGCGCCTTTTCGAATTTGTCGGCCGGTTGAAAGCGCAAGGGAAGAGCATCATCTTCATCTCGCACTTTCTGGAAGACGTGCTCGCGGTCAGCGACCGGGTGACCATCCTGCGCGACGGTGCCAAGGTCGCGACCTTGCCGGCCTCAGCCACCAGTAAGCAGCATCTGGTTGAGCTAATGCTGGGCGAGCGCCCACTCGCGGTTCGATCCGGGCATAAAAATCAATCCGACGCGCCGGAGCAGCAGGAAGTCGCTCTGAAAATCGACGGCCTGACTTTGGACGGAGAATTCGCAAACGTTTCCTTCGCCCTGCATCGCGGAGAAATTCTCGGCCTGTTCGGCTTCCTTGGAGCGGGGCAGGTCTCTTTAGGCCGCTGCCTGTTTGGCGACAGCCACATCGATTCCGGCACGGTCGCCCTGTACGGCCAGCGTCTCGAGCTATCAAATACAACCGCGGCCGTACAGCAGGGGATCGCTTACGTCCCGGAAGACCGTCACGACAGCCTGATGTTCCAGCAAGCCATGTTTGCCAACATCACGCTGGCGCACCTCAAGAAAATTGTTGGCTGGCGGCTGAACCGCGGCCGGGAAGTTGCAGTTGCGAAACGGTCGATCGAAAATCTGGACATTCGTCCGCCTAATCCGATGATGCCGGTGAGGGCGTTGAGCGGCGGCAATCAGCAGAAAGTTGTGCTGGCAAAATGGCTGGTGGAAACCCCGCGCTTGCTGATCTTGAACGAGCCCACGCGCGGAATCGATATCGCCGCCAAAGACGAAGTGGTGAGCGTGATCGCCCGACTGCGCGATCAGGGTGTACCCGTTCTTTTGATTTCTTTCGAACCGGAACTGATTGAGCAAATTGCTGGCCGGGCTCTTGTGATGAAGAAGGGAGCCGTCGCTGCGGAATTGAACGGCGCGGATGTCACCAAACAAAATCTGATGCACTACGCCGCATGAAATTAAGCATGAAAGAATTCCTGAAATGGAGCCGCCGCCGCGCCCGTGAGCTAACTCCGCTGCTCACTCTGCTGGTGTTGGTTGTCGCCTTCAGCGTAACCACGGAGAATTTTCTCGACCTGGTCAATCTGCGAAACATTTTCGCCCAGACCGCCACGTTGGCCATCGCGGCCACCGGCGTGACGTTTGTTCTGCTGTGCGCCGAGATAGATCTCAGCATCGCCGCCGTCGCGACTATGACAGGGGTGGTTGCAGCCTACTTGCACGGGGTCGTCGGCATGCCTGGAATGGCCGCTGTAGCACTGGCCGCTCTAGTTGGTGCCGCTGCAGGACTGTTCAATGGCCTCATCGTCTCGCGCCTACGCGTTCCTTCTTTCATGGTCACGCTGGCTGCCATGCAGATTGCCTCCGGAGTCGGGCAGCACATCACCAAGGGGAAGATTCTTTACACGCTGCCTCCCGCGATCGAATACCTGGGCGGTGCTTATCTCGGTAAGAATGAACCCTTCCGCCTCCCGGTGGTCGTGATTTGCGGAGTGATCGCCCTTCTGCTCGGCCATCTTGTCCTCACCTACACGCGGTTTGGACGCTACGTCTATATGACCGGAAGCAATCGCGAAGCCGCGCGCCTCAGCGGCGTCAACACGAAAAACATTGTGACCGCGTGCCTGGCGATTTCCGGGTTCACCGCCGGCGCCGCCGGAATGCTGAACACCGGCCGCCTCGGCAGCGCGCAAGGTTTTGGCATGGAGAACATGCTGCTCGACAGCGTTGCCGCGGTTGTTCTTGGAGGCACGTCGCTGTTCGGCGGCGAAGGCGGCATCAAGAACACCGCTATCGGCCTGCTGATTTTCGGCGTGCTGAGCAACGGCTTGAATTTATTGCAGCTCGATATCTTCGTGCGCCTTTGGCTGCGCGGCGTAGTGCTGCTCGCCGCGCTCTTGCTCAACGTGTATGCTTTGCATCTGCAAAAAAAGACGGCAGAGAATTAGAAAATTTCCCGCCGGAGTGGCTTGACAACACAGGAGGGCTGGTCTGGAACCCGTCGAAAGGCCGAATCTCGGATCAGGAAAGCACGCACGGCTTGGATTTATTTGCCTCGTGATGCTGGCTTTCTCCGGGGTGCTCGTGCGTTTTCAAATCTACGCACAAAGTTCACAGGCTGCGCAGTGGCGTCCGACCGCGGTCGTGCGGTTCTGCGTGCTGGTGATCTCCTTTCTATGGTGCCTCTGTGGTATGACCGTGATCACTCTCCGGAAGGACAATGAGCATACGAGAGATATCATTGGGATGGCACAAGCTTCGTCCCATTGGGCCCGTAACGTGGTGGCTATCTTCGCAAGTACCATAGCGCTTGTCCTGATCGGGGTCGGGTCGAATGCTTTGATCTCGGGCCTCCACCTTCACAGCCGGGGCACTCAGTTCCTTGTTCTAACAAACAGCCGGCAAGCGTTGCTTTTCTTGCTGGCTGCAATCACGGCGGGCTTCGTTGAAGAGTTTGTCTTCCGCGGCTATCTTCAGAGACGTTTCACAATGATGTTCGGGAATGTGTGGCTGGGTACGGCATTTCAGATGGGCTTCTTCACGGTAGCGCACATCTATCAGGGATGGACGGGGATGATTTCCGTATTTTTGGTGGGCCTCACCCTGACGCTCACCGCGACCGCTTGCCGAACGCTTGTCCCAGGCATGATCGCACATGGCATAGGCGACGCCCTCGGGCCCATAGTCTTTCTGATCCATTATCTGAGCCGGAGCGGCCATTGAGCGCTGTCCGCGGAGAAGCTTTGCATCTGCAAAAAAGACAGCAGCGAATTAGAAAATTTCCCATCAGAATGGCGGAACCCATATGGTAGAACCGAAGAAACACATCCTGGTAACCGGCGCCACTGGCAAAGTTGGCGCCCATTTCATTCGTCACATTTTGCAATCCGAGTCGCGCAAAGATGTGCCCATTCGCGCCCTTTGCCACAACCGCGTGCCCGAACCGCATCCGCGCCTTGAAATCGTCAAAGGCAACATCTCCGACCGCGACGCCGTGCGCGAAGCCATGAAGGGAATCACGCACGTCATTCATTGCGCCACTTGCAAGGAAACTGCCGACGATGTGATCGATGTCACGGTCAAAGGCCTGTTCTGGCTGCTCGAGGAATGCCATATCAGCAGTGACTTTCAGCAGTTCATTTTGATCGGCGGAGACGCTGCGGTCGGGCACTTCTTCTATCCCCACCCCGCGCCGGTGACTGAGCAGCAGAAGCACACCGCCTATCCCGGCTGTTATGCGCTTTCCAAAGTCCTCGAAGAAGTCATGCTGGAGCAGTACTACATTCAATACAACCTGAACGGATGTTGCCTGCGCGCGCCGTGGATCATGGAGAAAGACGATTTCAAGTACTCGCTGTCTTTCGGCGAAGATGTTTTCGGAGGCCCGCGGTGGCGCGATCTCGTCGTGCCCGAGCTCGCGGAAGAGTATGTGAGGACCAACGCGGTCCCGCTGATGCTCGATCCCAACGGTACGCCCATAAAACGCAATTTCGTCCACCTAAGCGACCTGGTCGAGAGCATGGTCATCGCCCTCGACCATCCCAAAGCCCGGCAACAGACTTTCAACATCTGCATGGATGAGCCGGTGGACTATCGCCAGGTCGCCGACTATTTGCGCGAAACCCGCGGCCTGCCCGCAGTCGAAATCAAAACGCCGTACTGGTCCACTTGGCTCGACAACAACAAAGCCAAATTCCTCCTGGGATGGAAACCGCGCATTGACCTGACGCGCCTGATCGACGAAGCCTGGTCGTATCAGCGGAGCGAAAGCGATCCGCGGCGGGTGTGGTACCCGGGCTAACGCTCCACTTCGACATCGAAATATTGGCTCGGGATCACCAGCAACGGATCACACCGATCAGTACACCATTCGTCCCGATGAAGGGCTTCCGCCATAAAGCGACCGTTGAAACCACTGACCCCGCGATAGATCATGCGGCAGCATGGCAAACAGCAAAGCCAAAGTAACCTAATAATATAGCCAGCGTGTCCTTCGGTTGCCTGACCTCGATCAATCCAAGTCGGCAGTGCTCAAATAGTCTCAGCTCACTCGGTTCAAGGCGCGTTTACCGACATGCCATCGAGCAATTCACCGGGTTTTGACGTTCGTCAAGACCTTTTTAAGGTCCCCGACGCCAGTGGCAAGCGTTTGCATCTCCCCGAGCCCCTTGTGCACCTGCTCCAGACGTTCGCTCACTTGCTTAAAGGACTCGCCCAGACGCTTTTCCAGCGTGCCCTGAAGTTTCTCATCTACGGTCTGGCGCATCTGCTCAAGCTGTTTCGAGCCCGCGGAAAACGCCGTGGCAGAAGCCGCAAAGACCGTTCGAGGCATGAAGTGGGCGC
>CAWDJD010000005.1:0-18244 GCA_963802555.1 Terriglobales bacterium
ACCACCACAAAGGGATGGGTTCGGCGAGGGCTAAGCTGGTGTATCGCCGCCGCCGCCCGTTACTTTCCCCGTTCCCGTCGGCCCCAGAAGCAGCACCGTGGTGTTGCGCGGGGCGACCAACCGGGCCAGCCGGTAAAGATGATTCATGACCTCTGAATGACCAATCATTCCTGGCAGGGGAATGACTGTGGCTTCCGGAGCTGGCTGGTCCTGCGACTCGTCCGGCAACAAATAGGGACCAGCCGAGCCGTCGGTCGAAACCGCAGCGGATGATTTAGACCACTCGCTCCGCGCGGGTGGGATGAGCCTCTCGCCAATGCCGCAGTGGCAGGCTGAACTTCTGGCTCCAGCACCACCACGTCGACGCCGGGAAAGCGTTGACGAATGATTTGCTCCAATTCTTCGACCGCCAGGTCCGGCAGCCCACGATCCAGAAACACCACTTCCCAGCCGCCGGCTTCGAGCTTCACCAGAGCTTCCGCCCCGCCAAAGACCTGCTGCACCGGACTGCGCCGGTCTTCGAAATTTCGCAGGAAGCGCGGTCGAAGCGAGCGGTCGGCGCTGGCCAGCAGGATCCCTCCGGTGGGAGGCCCAAGCATCGCGGCGGTTGTCATGGAACGATTTGATTCCGTCAGGATTAGAACGCGATTAGATGAAGATGAGGAGATTCTATTTCCGAGAAATCCTGTCCGCTTTCGGGCGGAGTTGCGAAAAGGGAGCGGACCGCCGCGGCCGCGTTGACACTTCCATCCCCGTCATTAGGCAGCGTCGTCATTAACTATCCGCATGAATGGCTCCGCTGGCTTCCCCTCGGCTGCTCAATTCGTAACCCACTCCGCGAACCGTATGGATCAACCGATTGCCAAACCCGTCGTCAACTTTCCGGCGGAGATAATTTACATAAACATCGACCACATTGGTGCAGGTATCGAAAGAAAGATTCCACACGTGTTCGATGATCATGGGGCGGCTGACCCTGCGCCCCGCATTGCGCATGAAATATTCCAGCAGGGCGAATTCCTTGGATGTGAGCTCGATGCGTTTTCCCGCCCTCTCCACTCGTCTCTCCACCCGGTCGAGTTTCAGATTGTCCACCGTGAGCGTCGATTCCGCCGGCAGGTGGCTGCGGCGCAACAGGGCCCGGATTCGAGCGGAGAGTTCAGTGAACGAAAAAGGCTTACCCATGTAGTCGTCCGCTCCCAGGTCCAGACATTCCACTCGGTCTTCCACGCGGTTCCGTCCCGTGAGCACCAGAATCGGCATGCTGGGCTTGCGGGTGCGAAGATAGCGGAGGATGGCAACTCCATCCAGCCGGGGAAGATTTAGATCGAGCATGAGAAGGTCATAATCAAACTCCCCGGCCATGGCTCGCACCTGTTCGCCGTCGCCGGAAATATCCACCGCATAGTGTTCGGCTTCCAGCCCTTTTTTTACAAAGCTGGCCAGTGCCGCATCGTCTTCCGCAATTAATACGCGCATAAGATTTGTCTAATGGGACACTTCGATTGTAGGCAGGAACATCACAGCAATGGAACAGCTGGAGACACGCACGAAGGTGGTTGACCACCGCAATCGGGAAGGCTTGCAGAAACGGGAATCGCACTCCGTCAGCCGCACCTTCCCCTCGCTAAGCCCTCTGGGAACCTGCCCCGACACTCGCTTGCACATCCCGCCACCGAGGATAATCGTCAAAGCATAGGTTGAGAAATCCCAATGGATATGGATTTCCGACTTTTAGCCTAAAGTAAGGAAACGCCGCCGCTTGGACCTCTGGAACCGAACCACTCTGAAATCGCTGCTCTTGCCCGGAAGCGCACTCCTAATGGCGGCGGCTGTGCTGCTGGGAGGCGGATTCCTCTCCATTTCCGGCTCAGCCATCGACTTCTACTACTACACCGTGTTCATCGCCGGAATTCTGCTTGCCTGGCGGTTCCATTCCAGCCGGATTTTGTTCGCGCTTCTCTTTCTGCTGCTTGCCCATCATTCGGTCGAGTTCTTTTCCGCGGGACGAGTAGTAACCAATGGGCCGGGACGCATTGCTTTTGAAGCGGTGGCGTTTTTGCTGCCCCTGAATTTCATTCTACTTTCGTGCATTCCGGAACGAGGGCTGGCGCTTCCCTCGATCGTGTCCCGGGCGGTAATATTGTTTTTCGAGTCCGTATTCGTAGCGCTGATTTGCCGTCCGGGAGAAATCAGCGGCCCCGCATTCCTTCATTTTTCCTTTCTCAGCCGGCATCTTTTTCAGTGGACAAATATCCCGCAACCCGCATGGCTGGTGTTCTTCCTGGCCTTCGGGTTCTTGCTGCTGCGGTTTCTGCTCTATCGCAAGCCGGTTGAAAGCGGGCTGCTGTGGTCGCTGGGCGCCGTGCTTTTAAGTTTGCAGGCTGGGGGCGTCGGGAAAATTCCCACTGCTTACGTGGCGACTGCAGGATTGATCCTGATTTCCTCAATCATCGAGAACTCGTATGTTCTGGCCTACCACGATGAGCTGACCGGGTTGCCCTCGCGCCGCGCCTACAACGACGCTTTGCTCAGCTTGAAAGAACCCTATGCTGTCGCTGTTGTGGACATCGATCATTTCAAGAGTTTCAACGACACCTACGGCCACGACACCGGGGATCAAGTCCTGCGCATGGTTGCCAGCCGGCTCGCGCAAGTAAGCGGCGGCGGAAAAGCCTTCCGCGTGGGAGGAGAAGAGTTCTCGATTTTGTTTGCCGGCAAGACGACAAAGCAAGTGCTTGAGCATCTCGAATCACTCCGGGAGATCGTCGAAGCGTCGAGATTCCGCATGCGTACAGTTCCGGATCGCCGCCACAGCCCCCCCCGGGCCGCCGACCGGAGAGCGCACCCTCGGCGCAAAAACGCGCGGCCTCGAAACATTGTGGCAGAACAAAGTGACGGACTGCTTTCCGTGACCATCAGCATCGGGGTCGCCGAAGCAAATGCAAAATCGCGAGAAGTCGAACGAGTAATGCTTGCCGCCGACAAAGCGCTTTACAAAGCCAAACACGCTGGTCGTAACCGGGTGGAATTCGCCAGTTCGCCTCGCACACGGGCCTCAGCAACGCGACGAAACATTGCCTGATCGCAAGCTCCGGATCGATTTTCTGAGAACAAAAAAATGCCTCCCGGACTTGGAGAGTAAGCCGGGACGCCTAGTGGGACGCCCAATGGTATTGGCCGCCTCAAAACTAAAAGTGAAATACCAGTCCCAGCGAAGGAACCGCCAGGTTGCCGGCCTGCCCTGTGGTCAGCCCGGGCACGTAGAAATCGGGCGCCTTGTAAGCCAGGCCGCGGATCTGAACCCGGAGTGCGAGGTTTCGCAGGATTCGATAGTCCGCTCCGCCTCCATAGGAAAGCGCTCCCTTGATTTCCGTGCCGGCCGCTGTCGTGCCATAGGAATTTCCCGTCGGATTAAAGATCAAAGCGCCCACCCCGCCCAGAAGAAACGGACTCAGCCTGCCCGACTTCCACGGCGTGAAGACATACTCAACAGTGGCTTCACTGACGTTGGTCTGAATGGCGTAGAACGCTTCCCCGCCACTGAGGACGCTTCGCACCGCGTAATATTGCGAGTTCCTGGTAAGTCCGTAGTTCACCTCCACGGAATTCAACCGGCTAATCTTGAACCGGTAAGTTGCCAGGCCACCCAGCGAATTGCTGGAGTTCTGGATCACGTTGTTGCCTTGTGACTGCGAGCCGAAGTCTCCAGTCGCGCTGATGCTCACATCCGAACGGTTCTCCTGGGCCGACATGAAAGTGGCAAGCAGGAGCAATGCCGCCAGAATGGTGGCTGCTGCCTTGAACATTTGGTCCCCTCGTGGACGCCGAAACTTTGCGCCGTTTGATCTTTGTGGGTGAGATGCGTAGGAAGATGCCGTGCGGAGTAAAGCTTCGGTAAAGCCGTGTAAAGCTTCGTAAACTATCTGCCCGTCTTCAAACCCTTTGTCCAGCCACCAGAGCCTTGCCCCGGGTCGCGTAGCGCGCCATGGCCAGATCCACGATCTCTCCGATCAGTTGCGTATAGGAGCGGCCGGAAGCCTTGGCGGCCATGGCGAACTCGTGCTTGTTCGAGAGCCATGGATTCGGGTTTGCCTCAATCACGTAAACTTCGCCCTTGCTGGACAACCGCATGTCAATGCGGCCATAGTCCCGCAACTTGACCGCCCGATAAGCCGCGAGCGCGGTTTCGGTCAGCAGAGAAGCCGTGTCTTCATCGAGATCTTCAGCCAGGCGCGACTTGGTCAGCTTGTGCGCATCGGTATCTTTTTCGAATTTCACGTCGTAACTGGCGATCTTCGGAGTGCCCTTGGGCAAGCGGGAGAGATCGAGCTCCACCAGCGGAAGCGATTCCGTATGTTCGTAACTCCCGAGGATGGCCGAATAAATTTCGCGGCCCTCGATGTACTCTTCGATCAATGCCGGGGAATCGAATTCGTCCTGAATGTATTCCACACGTTCCATCAACTCTTTGATGCTGTGCACCACGGCGCCTGCGTCAATCCCGATCGACCCGTCCTCCCAGATGGGCTTCACGATGAGTGGAAACGCGATGTCATGAGAATGTTCGATCCGGCCGCGATAAGAAGTCGCGAAATATGGGGTCTTGATGCCGTGAAACGCAAACATCTTCTTCGCCGTCCCCTTGTCCTGGGCCAGAAAATTCGCATGCGGCCCAGCCCCGGTATAGGGGATTTCGAGCAGGTCCAGATAGGCGGCGATGTTCATTTCCTTAGTGTCGTCGCCAGCATACGATTCCGTGAGGTTGAAAATCAGATCGGCATCGCATTTGGCCAGCGCTTGCAGACACTGGAGCGTGCCGTCGAGCACTTGATAAAACGGGGCATGCCCGAGTTTCTCGAGAGATTCGAAAATCTCTTCCCGGTCTTCCTTCTCTTTTCTTGTTTTCGACCCGGACTTCTGCTTCTTCTTGGGCTCTTCCGCGATCTCCACGCCGTCCTCCCAGACGTCGTAGAGAATTCCGACTCTCAGTTTTGTTCGCACCATATTGGCCTCGTTTCCCCGACTCCCTGACGGCGATACCGTCCGTTCATCAAGGTTGCACAAACTTTCCCCGCGCCATGTAGTTCATGGCTAATGCGGTCGCATAGACGGTGATATTCGACAAATGTTCTGTCTCTCTGGCGGAATCGGCAAACAAGCCGAGCTCGCCGGTTCTTTTCTCGATCGCTTCCATCAATCTCTTAATGAGCGGGCGCTGAACGCCTGTCCAATACGCAATCTTGTCCACCACTGGCTTCCGATGCGCTTGTAACAGTGCCGGCGCCGGACGCGACGTCTTGCGCCGCCGGGAAGCGTTGAAAATGTCCGCCAGGTCGGTATCGAGCGCCAGATCCACGATCGGCACTTCCTCGGTGGACCTCTGGTAGAACTCGGCGACCGTGGATTCCATTTCGTCCACTGTGATGTCAGGATGGCCGCGACGGCGCAGCGGATCAATGTTGCCCAACTCGCGCGCGATCCTATCCATGTAGCGCAACTTGGCCATGGCGCCCCAACCTCGGTATTTTTTTCGCCATCCCGAGCGGGGTGTCAGCCAAACTGCAAAGGTTTCGGCAAAATCTTCGTCAGGATGCTTCTGCGCGTACCACCCCGCCATGTGACGCACAAAGTCTTTCGAGAACGGAACCGGCCGGTAGTTGTCGTGATATGGGCGGCGAAAGGAACCGAATAGCTCTTTCCACTGCGGCGTCCGATGCAGGCGATAGGCATAATTGAACGCGTGCCCGGCTTCGTGCCGCAGGTACATCATGACCTCGCGCGAGTCTTCCAAATCGTTCCTCTCCTTTTCGAGAAGAGCAAGGCCCGGATGCGCCAGATAAAAAGGGATGCCGATCACGGGCTCTCCCGACGGGCAACCCCATTCGTCGCTCAGATAGCAAGCTGGGCGAAACTTGAGCAGCTTCTTGCCTTCCAGTTCGCGATATAACTGCTGAACGAATCGCTCCAGGGGCGAGCCTTCGATCTTCAACCCCAGGTCGCGAATGGGTTTGCCGAGAATCTCCTCGGTCGCCGGTCTTGATTTATGAGTCTCTTGCACGTGAGCAGTCAAAAACGAACTTTCTACACGACGACGGCAGGGAGAGGGACGGTCAGTCTGCTGCAGAATAGACAGTAACAAAGGACCGGGCATCACCTGAAGGTCACAGGAGATCAGGAACTAGTGGTTTAGGCCAAATAACTCCCTGTACGTTCAGCAACTTGCAGGTATCTCTGAATCGTCAGAGAATTGTAAAAGATATGTCAATTGTGCCGCCGCGGCAGTCTTGAGTACCTGGCTTGGTAGTAAGCTTGATTGTGATCCGGGCCGCATTGCAAGCCAAAGGAGCACACTTGATCAAAGCCGCAGACATGCAAAACTCGGCACCCTGGCAACGGGGATTTTTGCGCGGTGGCTTTTACCCTCATGCTGGAGCAGCTCTGATGGAGCGAATTCTGGTGGTCGAAGACGATCGCGCCGTCCAGAAGGCCTTGAAGCGTCTGTTTGAGGCGGAGGGATTCGCGGTCGAAATCAGTGCTGACGGACGTTCCGGCGTGGAAGCTTTCCGTACCCTGGCACCCGCGGCGGTGGTACTCGATTTGCGCCTGCCCACGCTTTCCGGACGTGACGTTTGCCGCGAGATCAAGCAGCAAGCCCCCACCACTCCGATCATTGTTCTGAGCGCGGCCAGCGATGTTTCCGACAAAGTGCTCTTGCTCGAACTGGGCGCAGACGACTACGTCACCAAGCCATTCAGCCCTCGAGAACTCCTGGCGCGGGTGCGGGCGGCGTTGCGGCGCACCACCCGTCCGGCCAATACCGATACGGTTGCCTTCGGTGGGATTTCCGTGGACTTTACCAAGATGGAGATCACACGCGGGGAAGAAAATATTGTGCTCACCGCTCAGGAATTCAAGACCTTGAAGTTCATGGTGCAAAACGCCGAGCGCGTAATCACTCGCGAAGAGTTGCTGAATTTGGTTTGGGGATATCAGAACTATCCCTCCACCCGAACCGTGGACAATCACATCTTAAAACTGCGACAGAAGCTGGAGCCTGACCCTTCCAATCCCGTCCATTTTCGGACGATCCACGGCATCGGCTACAAATTCGTTCCGTAAGGACGAGTCGGAAAGGACTGTAAGGTGTTAGCGTCTGGGAGAGGGCGGGCATGTTGAAACTTCGGCTGCGTACCAAGTTTCTCCTCTCCATGCTGCTGATTTCTGCCGGCCTCACTTCCACCAGTCTGCTGCTGGTCCGCCGCAATGTGCAGGCGCAAGTGAGAAAAGAGATTTTCGCCGACCTGCATAACTCGGTCAGCACCTTTCAAAACTTCCAGCGCGAGCGCGAAGCCACGCTGAGCCATTCCGCCGATCTGCTGGCCGACCTGCCCAATCTCCGCGCACTGATGACCACCCAGGACGATGCCACCATCCAGGACGGCTCCGACAGGTTATGGCGATTGGTTGAGAGCGATCTCTTCGTATTGACCGACCGAACCGGGGCGGTGGTTGCCCTGCACACGGTATCGCCCGGTTTCACTCGCGAAATGGCCCAGGCCTCTCTGGGCTCTTCCTCCAACCAGTCGGAGCAAAGCCACTGGTGGTTTGGGGCGCAGCATCTCTATCAGGTTTTCCTGAAACCCATCTATTTTGGGCCGGCCTCGCAAAACCGCCTGCTGGGATATCTCGTGATCGGCTACGAGATCGACGACAGCGTGGCCTCGCAAGTCAGCCGCATCGCCGCCAGTCAGGTCGCTTTCTATTACGACCACAACATCGTGAGGAGCACACTCACCCCTTCGCATGAGATCGAACTCGGACGGCTGGGCTTCGTCCGTTCCGGCGCTGGAGTTTCGGAGGCCGAAGAGGTTCAATTGGGGGACGAACGCTTTCTGGGAACCTCGCTTGAACTCGCGGGCGCGGCCGGCCCCTCGGTTCGTCTGACCGTCCTCAAGTCTTATGATCAGGCCACCGCTTTCCTCGACAAGCTGAACCGGCTTTTACTCGCCCTTGGCCTGGCCGCAGTCGCCGGCGGAAGCGCCCTGGTATTTCTCATCTCGCACACCTTCACTCGCCCGCTGGGAAATCTTGTCTCCGGCGTGCGAGCGCTGGAAAGAGGGGACTTTACCTACGCCCTGGATGCTCACGGCGGCGACGAAGTCGCGGAGCTGACCGGGGCGTTCGACCGCATGCGGCAAAGTCTTCTGAAAACGCAACAAAATCTTCTGGAGGCGGAACGGCTGGCCACGATTGGACGGATGGCAAGCTCGGTTTCCCATGACTTGCGACACTCCCTCGCCGCCATTGTGGCCAACGCCGAGTTTCTCTGCGAGGCCCGCCTGTCTTCCGAGCAACGCGAGGAGCTGTATCAGGAAATTCGCGTTGCCGTGAATCAAATGACCGATCTGATCGAGTCATTGCTCGAGTTTTCACGGACTCGGGAATCGCTGCGGGCGAGCTACGGCAGCGTCAAAGTTACGGTCGAACGCGTCATTCAGACCATTCGCACGCATCCCGAGTTCCACACAGTCCGCATCACCATCCGCCAGAACGGCAACAGCGAAGGATGGTTCGATCACCGGAAACTGGAGCGGGCCTTCTTCAATCTTCTGCTCAACGCTTGCGAAGCCGTGGATTCGGAGACCGGAGAGATTGACATAAGAATCCAGGAGGTTTCTCACGGCATTGAAGTGCAGTTCGCCGACAACGGGCGGGGAGTCTCCGATTCTATCCGCGACCAGCTCTTCGAGCCCTTTGTCAGTTTCGGCAAGGAGAATGGCACCGGACTGGGGTTGACCGTGGTACAGAAGATCATTCAGGACCATGGAGGCGACGTCATGGTGGAGAAGACGTCCACCACAGGGACCGTCTTCAAGCTGGTCCTTCCTCTGAGTTCGGCTGCGGAGCGTTCCTCTGCGGGTAGCGGAGAAACCAGATCGCTGCCTAGCCCCTTGGTCCCGAGCAAACCGGCGGAACGAGAGTAGGATTCTGTGACCGGGACACATCGCGAAGACGAGCATTTAAAATCTCTTCGGAAATCGTTGGGACCGAGTCAAAGCCTGCATCAATACTTCCAGATTCTTCTTCAGGAGGCGAATCGTGAAGCAGCGGAATGGTTTGCCAGGTTGGCTTCTGCAATATGGTGTGATGGGTTTGTTTCTGCTGGCCAGAAGTGGCTCTGGATGCGCCCAGGAAGCGAAAGCACCTCCCGCGCCCCAGAGCGACGCGATGGCAACTGCCGTCCAGGAACTCCAGCAGCAAGTCCGCGAATTGCGGACGGCGGTCGAGGAAATGCGCTCCGAAGCCTCTCAATATCGCGCCGAGACTGCGGAGCTGCGGCGCGAGCTTGAGTCTTCGCGAAGCCAAACGTCCGCCGCTGCCATCGCGCCTCCCGAAACTCAGCCGGAACCTGCGCCCGCCGCTATTGGGGAAACCATCACTTCCGCGCCAGCACATTCGCTTGAAGACCGAGTGGCTGCACTGGAAGATTCTGCTTTGCTCACCACCAGCAAAGTAGACGAGCAATATCAGACCAAAGTCGAGAGCGCATCGAAATACCGCATGCGACTTTCGGGAATCGTCCTGCTCAACCTCTTTAGTAATCGCGGCACGGTGGACAATGCCGACTTCCCCAGTTATGCCCTCGCCCCCACACCGCTCAGCTCCGATGGAAGTTTCGGGGCGACGCTGCGGCAGTCTGAATTGGGGCTGGAAGTCTTTGGTCCACAAGTCGCCGGCGCCAAAACCAGCGGTGCCGTGCAGGTCGATTTTGCCGGCGGTGTCCCCAATACACTCAACGGCGTGAACTACGGCATTGTCCGGTTGCGCACCGCAACCATGCGCATGGATTGGGCGAAGACCTCTGTGGTCGCCGGACAGGATGGCGTGTTTTTCTCTCCTCTCTCACCCACTTCATTCGCATCGCTGGCCATTCCCGCGTTCGGTTACTCAGGCAACCTGTGGGGTTGGATTCCGCAAGTCCGGGTGGAGCATCGGTTCGATTTCTCTGACCAACAAAGCCTCACCCTCCAGGGCGGCATCCTGGACAATCTCGCGGGAGAGCCACCCTACACCGCGTATTCGCGCCAGCCCCAAGCGGGAGAAAGTTCCGCTCAGCCGGCCTATGCGGCCCGACTCGCTTGGACCCACAGCATTTTTGGTCAGCCAATGATTCTGGGCGCCGCCGGCTATTATTCCCGTCAGGATTGGAGTTTTGAACGCTATACAGACGGCTGGTCTGGAATGGCGGATTGGGATATCCCGCTGGCCTCGCGAGTCAGCTTTTCGGGCGAGTTCTATCGGGGACGCGCCATCGGAGGAATCGGCGGCGGGATCGGGCAGACTGTGATTTTCAGCGGCAACCCGACCGACCCCGCAACTCAGATCCGCGGGCTGAATTCGATCGGCGGATGGTCGCAATTAAAACTCAAAGCCACTGCGAAACTGGAACTCAATGGTGCGTTCGGATTGGACAATCCTTACGCCGCGGATGTGCAGGCCTTCCCCTACGCCCAGAGTTACTACAACGCTCCTTTATTGCAGAACCGCAGCGCTCTCTTCAACTTTATTTATCGGCCGCGCTCGGATTTGCTGTTCTCCGCGGAATACCTGCACCTGCGAACTTCTCAGCTTTACAATGACAAGAACTCCGCTGAACAGATCAATCTGATCATGGGAGTTCTTTTCTGAGCATGGAAATCCCCGCTCTCCGCCGCGGCTGGTTGTGCGTACTTCTCTTGTGCAGCGCTCCCGGTTTTGCGCAGGCCGTCACGGTTTCGGCCCGCGTGGTTTTGACCGGTGCCGCGTCTCAAGGAAAGACAGTCCATGCCGGGAATGCCGTGGTTTGGCTGAGTCCAGACAAGAATTCATCACCGGCACCGGCCCCAACGCCCGGCACGCCGCATCCGCGTCTGACTCAGAAAAACAAGAGCTTCGAACCTCATGTCCTGGTCATACCGGTGGGCTCGGTGGTCGAATTTCCCAACCGCGATCCGTTCTTTCACAACGTGTTTTCTTTATTCGAAGGAAAGCGCTTCGATCTCGGACTCTATGAAGCTGGAAGCACGCGCGAAGTGACCTTCAGCAAACCTGGAATTTCCTACATCTTCTGCAATATCCACGCTGAAATGAGTGCCGTCGTGATTGCCCTGGACACTCCTTATTATGCGATTTCAAATCAACGTGGCGAAGTGGTGATTCCGAACGTTCCGGTTGGACACTACACTTTGCGAGTCTGGCACGAGGACGTCTTGCCGGAGACTCTGAACACCATGACCCGCGAGATCACAGTGTCAGAAACCACTTCCACCCTCGGAGTCATTCGCATTACAGCGGGAGGCCTCCCACATAGCCACAAGAACAAATATGGACGCGACTACGAACCTCCCGCGCCGGACAATCCGGCATATCAGCATCCCTGAGAACCGAACCCCACGAGAACTAGTCCTTTCTTATAGGACAATTCATTACTCATCCAGCACTTAACAAAAAAATTACATTTGCATTATGAGCCCGTGACAACCGCCTTCTGCTCGTCCCCTACCCTTCAACCATTGGGAACGGGTAGCCGCTGCTGGCCCGTTCCAGGCCGTAAGTCCCGGGACTGCGGTTGGCCCTAGGTCGCTGACTGAACCGAGCTTGGCTCAGCGGTCAGAGACAGTTCCATTCCACAAACTTTGCTCTCAGGAGAGAAATATGCCTGCTTTCACGAAACTACGTCTAAAATCTGCCTGGATTGCTGCCTGTCTGGCGGCGGTTCTTGGCATTTCAAGCACGGCTTTTGCTCAGCGATATGCCCAAACCAATTTGGTTTCCGATACCCCTGGAGTAGCTGCCGTTACCGACCCAAATCTGGTGAATCCCTGGGGAATCTCTTTCAGTTCTTCCAGCCCCTTCTGGTTCTCCGACAACGGGACCGGCTTGTCCACTCTGTACTCGGGCAGTTCGATCATTCCGTTAGTAGTCACGGTTCCGCCTCCGAACGGGAGTACGGATACGGCCACCCCAACCGGGACTGTCTTCAATGGTACGGCGAACTTCGTGGTCTCGTCCGGTGGCGCTTCTGGCCCCGCTGTATTCCTGTTCGCCACCGAAGACGGAACCATCAGTGGCTGGAGTCCAGCCGTAGATCACACTCACGCCATTCTGGCGGTGGATAACTCCGCTCTGGGCGCCGTCTACAAGGGCCTGGCCTCCGTCAACACCGCGAGCGGCAGTTTCCTTTATGCCACCAATTTTCACGATGGCTCGATCGAAATGTATGACAGCAACTTCCAACTGGTGAAGACTTTTACCGACACCGACCTTCCGGCGGGCTTTGCCCCGTTCGGCATCCGCACCATCAAAGGCAAACTGTACGTCACTTTCGCCAAGCAGGATGCCGAGAAACACGACGATGCCGCAGGCACTGGCCGTGGTTTCGTGGATGTGTTCGACATCCATGGAAATAAACTGTCCCGGCTCATTTCTCATGGAGCGTTGAACTCTCCCTGGGGTTTGGCGCTGGCTCCGTCGAATTTCGGGCTGTTTAGCAATGCGCTGCTGGTTGGGAACTTTGGCAACGGCCGCATCAACGCTTATGACCCCGCAACCGGAGCGTCTCTCGGGTCGCTTCGCGACTCCAAAGGCAAGCCTCTGTGGATTGATGGTCTCTGGGGACTTGCCTTCGGGAACGGGAAAGCTGCTGGTCCGAAAAACGCTCTGTTCTTCACCGCGGGACCGGACGGCGAAGCGCATGGATTGTACGGCGAGTTACAAGCCATCCAGTAAATTCCGGTCCCTGTCCGCACCATTTGGGGCCAGCCTTGGGGCTGGCCTCTTTTTTATTTTTATTGCCCGTCCGGCTCGAATCGCCCGTGGCCGGGAGAACGAGATGCCGATCCGCGAGCGCTCAATGACGCCGCCATGACTGCGCCGCCTACCCAGGCCGGCAGGCTCACTTCTTCATCCGCCACTTGTTTTTCTGCCAGGCGGATTTCCGTGCGTGAGGGATAAAGCAGCAGCCCAACCAATTTACCTTTGGTCCAAACCTGCGACAGAAAAAAGCTGTTCCCGTAGCGCTTGAACACGAATCTCGAACGACGCGGAACCACTGTGGCATGGGTGGTCGTCGTCACCGCTGCCTGATAAGTGCCTCCATCGGCGCTGCGGATCGCGATGATGTTCAGGCCGGGCGCGGAATCCAACAACTGTTCGAAGTTGTAGTTGCCCGGTGGCAACAGTCGGTCACCCACGGTGAACTGAAAAGGAACGTTCAGAAGCAAGGTCGAGTGGGTCTTGGCGCTCGCCGGAAGCACGGCCATCATCACCGCCGCAGCCACAACCATGGCCATCGAAAACGATCTGATTTTCAAGGGGCTCTCCTTATTATTACTATTGCTTGTTTTGAAGATGGTGCCGGCGGTTTTTTGGGCCGTCGCTGTCATCCCTCCCCCGAGGTCCAGCGATGGCACCAATTCGTGCCAGGTTCGACACTCTACTGCCAGACACCACCTCCAAAGCCGTGGTCTTACTTTTTTGTCTTGAGGATGGCGCGGTCGGTTCCCCTGCCACCGTTTTCGCCCCTCCCCAGGGTCTATGCGCTGGCATCAATTCGTGCTAAATTGCGGCACATCACCACTGCGCGCCACCCTCAAGAACGCGGCCATATTGCCAGCGGAGGGTTCTAAAAGTCCTCAAGACCAACTCAAGACTGTCTCAAAACAGCCTTATTGAGAGGGAAATGGCCGGGTCACCCAAGGTTTTCTACGAGTTCGACTCCTTCCGCATTGACCCGGAGGAGCGGATCCTCTCGCAGAACGGGACCGCTATCCCATTGACCCCAAAGGCCTTTGAGATTCTTATGATCCTCGTTCAGCACAGCGAGCGGGTGGTCTTGAAAGACGACCTCATGAAATTGCTCTGGCCGGACAGCTTTGTAGAAGAAGCCAATCTTACCCAGAATATTTTCATCCTCAGGAAGGCCCTGGGCGAGAGCGGCCGCAGTTATCGCTACATCGTCACTGTCCCCGGTCGCGGTTACAGGTTCGCGACCAAGGTCGCGGAAGTTTCAGGAGGGGCGAAAGAGCCGGTTCGGAGTCCCGCCATCGAGAATCAATCCCCTTCGGCCGGGGATAACGCCTCAGGCCGGCGGCGGCTCATTCTTGGCGTTGGTGCTTTCATCCTTTTACTGGTGGCCGGCGGCCTGAGCTTTCGCATGCCCCTGATTCAGCGCTGGTTGAAAGGTACGCCACCCAGCGGCGTCGCCGAGTCCTCCACCATCCCTATCCGCCGCTCGGTGGCCGTTCTCGGTTTCCAAAATGTGTCGGGTCAGCTCGACGAAGGCTGGCTCTCCACCGCAATCTCCGAGATGCTGAGCACGGAATTGGCTGCGGGTGAGGAACTCCGGATGATCTCCGGCGAGGATGTCGCCCGCATGAAGCAGGAATTGCCCTGGAAGGGCGAGGGCAGCCTGGCCAAGGACACTTTGGTCCGCATTCATCGCGACCTGGGCTCCGATTTTCTGGTGCTCGGCTCCTATACGGTTCTGGGCGAAAAAGGTAAGCAGCAGCTCCGGCTCGACCTTCGTTTGCAGGACGCCCGGAGCGGAGAAATCGTGGCCGAAGTCGGCGAGACCGGAACCGAAGCCGATCTGTTCGATTTGCTCTCGCGAGCCGGATCGCAGCTGCGCGAGAAGCTCAGTGTTCCCGGCGTTTCTCCGGCGGATGCGGGCATCGTGCGGGCATCGCTGCCTTCCAGTCCCACGGCGGCTCGTTTCTATTCGGAAGGGCTGGCCAGACTTCGCCTGCTCGATGCTTTGGCGGCCCGCGACCTCCTGGAAAAAGCGATAGCCGCCGATCCCCAGCATCCCCTCCCCCATTCCGCTCTGGCGCAAGCGCTGTCCATTCTCGGGTACGACGAAAAAGCCGCCAAAGAAGCCAAGAGCGCATTTGACCTCGCCAAGGACCTCCCCCGTGAGCAACAGCTTTGGATCGAAGGACGCTATCGGGAGTTCAGCAAGGATTGGAAAAAAGCCAGCGAGGTGTATCGCACTCTTTATATGTTCGCCCCCGACAATTTGGACTACGGATTGCGCCTGGCCGGTGCCCAGGATAGTGCCGGACAATCGAAGGAATCTTTGGCCACCGTGGCGACCCTTCGCCAGCTCCCTCCCCCGGAGCGAGACGATCCCCGCATTGATCTGGCGGAAGCCGACGCAGCCGAATCGCTTTCCGATTTTCACCGCGCCCAGCAGCTTGCCGAGAGTGCGGCCCGAAAAGGCCAGGCGCAAGGAGCGCCCCTGCTCACCGCCAGGGCGCTGCAGAGAGAATGTTACGCCTTCAAGAGTCTCAGCCAGTTTAAGCAAGCCACGGACGCCTGCGAAAGTGGGAGGGTTATCGCGGCCCAACTCGGCGATCGTAACGATGCCGCCTGGGCCATCAACATTCTCGCCAACATCGCCTCCGATCAAGGCAATCTTACCGAGGCGAAAAAGATGTACCTGGAGGCATTGGAAGTCTTCCGCCAGATCGGCAACAAGAGTTATACGGCGGGGGTGCTGGGGAACCTGGCCATCGTCGAATTCAACCAGGGAGATCTGTCCGCGTCCCGAAAAATGCACGAGGAATCGCTCCGCATCTACCGCGAAATCGGAAACGTAAACGACGCCGGCCTCGAGCTGATGAACATCGCTCTCATCCTGCAACAGCAGGGCGACTTGCCCGAAGCCAGGAATATGTACGAGGGCTCATTGGCCATGGCCCGGCAAGCCGAGAATAAAGCCAATCAGGAAATGGCCCTGGTCAATCTGGGAGAGTTGCTGTTTGAACTGGGAGAGCTCCCCGCCTGCCAGAAGTCCTTCGAAGACGCGGTGTCCCTGGGGCATGATGTCGGTGAACAGAGCGTAGCTTCCTATGCCGTGGTCGGACTGGGAGACATCCTTCGCCAGCAAGGTGATCTCGCAGGAGCGCGCAAGAAGTACGAGGAGTCTCTCGCCACCAGGAACCAACTGAGCGAGAAGGAAACCGCCGCCCAGAGTCGCGTTGCCCTGTCTCTGGTCTCGCTCGAGGAGGGCAAGCTCGACGAAGCCGAACACTTCGCCCAGACCGCGGCCGACGAGTTTCACCAACAAAAAGCCCTGTCCGACGAAGCTGCGGCCCAGACCGTCCTCGCGCGGGTCTTGCTGGCTCGGGGGCAAACCAAGGCCGCGAAACAGAGTATCGATAAAGCGCTGGCGCTGGCTCAGACCAGCCATAGTCGCGATCTTCAACTCTTGGCTCGAATTGTGGCCGCACGTATTCGAGCCGCTGCCGGTATGGCGGCGGGCGCGATTCGGGATCTTCGCGAGGCCTCCACTGAAGCTCGGAAAATTGGGTTTCTCGAAGGCGACTTCCAGGCCCGGCTGGCGCTGGGCGAAATCGAGATCCATTCCGGACAAGCCGCTGCCGGTCGCACTCATCTACGGGCACTGGAACAGGAGGCGAGAGCGAAAGGGTTCAATCTAGTAGCTAGCAAGGCTGCGGCGGCCGCCACATAAAATTAGGCGCCTTCTGCAAACACGATACCCAAAATCAATTGGAATCGGTTCCACTGGGAACAACTCGTTGCAACAACTTTAAGTCGTTCATCACGTCGCTCTCCGCCGTCTTGGAGGCTGAACCGCGGCGCAGTTCTTCCCGCAGCCTGGCTTGCAGGAGTTGCTGCGATAGCAGAGGCGATCCGCTTGTACTCAAGACGTTCTCTCGTGACACCCCGACATCGATCACGTCTTCTCCCAGTCGAACCTCCAGCACCGGCGCTCCAGACTGGTCCAGTTGCGGCTCGGCGTCGGCTTGCAGACGACGCCACATCTTTTCGTTGCGCCACGTCTTTGCATCAGGATTCGCGCCGTTGGCCAGTAGATCAAGCTGGCGTTCAATGGCCTTCCGCTGATCGGACGCCAGCGGCGGCTGCAGTTCGCGCTTGGAATCCATGATCATCGCATTATGCGCCGGATCGAAACGTCCGCCGCTCAAATAGGCCAATGCGATCCCGCCCGCCACATAGGGCTGGAGAATGGCAATGGGCAGCACGTACTTCTTGGTTTTCAGCAATGACTCAGCCACGCCACGCACGTGAGTGCTGCGTTGAATACTGCCCGGAACCTGCGGAATCACGAAGGCGGCGGATTGCAACTCCGGATGCCGAGTGTTGAACTTCACCAGCGACTTCGCAATCTGTTTAGGGGTTGTCATCCCCATATCCGCGATGAAACTGCGATGCACCGACTTCGGGTAATAAAAATTGATGATTTCGCGCGCGAAGTCAGCGCAATTGCGATTGATCGTCTTGAAATGCGAGCGATTAGGCAGTGCATTCAGCTTGCGGATTAACGCATCGTCTTGCGCCGCGCTGGTCTCAAACTCGTAGCTGTAGGTCGTCCGGTCGTAGGAAGTACCCACCAACTCGTACCAATTTCCCGAAGGTGTTTCTCCGTCGGGGTCATCCGGAGCAATGGCTTCAAGATACTTACGCCGATACTGGTTTCTTAGAAATGCAGCCAGCTTGGGATTCGCAAACAGGGGAACGTCGCCGGTCTCTTCCACGGCATATAAATATGGAATCAGAGGAATTGCAATCCAGTCGTATCCGGCGACTCCGTTATAACGGCTGATGACTACGCCAGATTCCCCAGGAGCGCAACGACGCAGAACCAGCGGCGTTTCAGCGCACACTCGCGACAGATAAATCGCCGCATGGCCTTGCGCCATAAAAGCACCCAGCTTCCCGTACGGCTCTTCGAGCAACAAGGCGGCAGCGGCATGGGCCCGGGACACTCCCAGAATTAACACCAAGACAAATAAAGCACACGCCCGAAGCCCTGCCTTCACAACATCCCCGGACGCGCACGAATGGCTTAACCAGTTCGTTTGCACGAAAGGAGTCAATGGCTTAGGGCCCTGCCACGGTGCGTTAATAGGCTTCAGAATCATCGGGCTACCTAACTAAACCCCTCCTTGAAAGACTAGTTGTGGACGGTTTCGTGAGCCAGTTACGAAGGTGTGAGCCCTCCCACCCGGAATTCGATTTCCCGCCCTATTTGGATGCAAATCAGGCAGTTACGCTGTATTGAGGGGGACGGAAAACAGGATGGGCGCATTATGGTAAGCTGTTGAAAACCAACCCGCTGGAGAGGTGGCCGAGTGGCTGAAGGCGGCGGTTTGCTAAACCGTTATACGGGCTAACACCTGTATCGGGGGTTCGAATCCCCCCCTCTCCGCCAGAT